>JAGIBN010000009.1 GCA_017744315.1 Porphyrobacter sp. | reverse complement strand
GTGGCCGAGCCGACCAGCGAGCCGGTGTGGGTCACGCTGTCGAGCGTGCTCTCGTTGCGGTTGCTGGCGACGCCTGCGAACAGGCCCCCGCCGCCGACGCTGATGCCGCTCTTCTTGACCTTGCTGCTCTGCGCCTCGTGGTCCTGCTCGGCCATCGCGCCGACCGTGAGCGCGCCGTCGGCAACCACCCGCACATCGCCGGTGCCGACCACGTTCGAGCCCAGGATCGTGGTGTCGCCCGTGCTCCGCAGGCTCACCGTGTCGCCCGACAGGGTCGAGGACACCACCGACTGATCGGTGCCTTCATAATGCGTGGTGGTCTTGGTCGACGAGACGATCCCGCCCGACTTGCGGACCGTGTCGCTGACCACGCTCGCGCTGTCGATGACGCCTTCGACCCGGATCGAGCCCGCATTGGCCGCGGGCGTGCCAGTAGGTCGGCTATGAGCTGCCAAAGGCACGGCTAGTCGTTAGCTTAGGTCAGCAGAAGCTGCCGCGAGAGGCCGTGTAGTAATGGGCAACGAGTGCGTGATGCACGGAGGTGCAGGGACGATGAGAAGGCACCCTTGGGTTTCATCTCAAGCCTTTAGGTACTCAAATTTTGTCGAGACGCTGCCATTCTCGTTTATAGTCAACCTAAAAGATCGCCAGTCTCCCCCCGTGTGCTCCTTCATTTTAGCATGTAATTGCTCGACCAATTCCATAACTGGGCCGCGCAATGCGGGATTCAAGGTTGCGAAGAAGGTTGTCCCACCTGAGACATACTCGAATTCTTGCCCTACACTTGAACTTCCATCATCAAATATAACATATTCAAATAAATAACTTGCTTCTTGGAAGACATCTGGACAGCTGCAAATTACAATCTTGTATAGTTTATCTATCAAGTCTTTTTGTTCTTCTATCGGATTCACTGGTTGTCTCCCGGTATATTTTTGAATTGCATAACTTTTACGTCCATTGATGGTATAGGCCACATCCACGGTGTCGGGTCGGGGATTGGCCGGATTTGATCGATCAAACGTAATCGTGATCGGCCCAACATCATCGCCGTTCTGCAATGCTCGCGTGATCTCATTTTCCCATTGCCGGTAACCACTGCTGTTGAAGTTCGAGTTCTGGGGGAAAAGGTTGTATCTGTCGCATGTGCCGCCGTGACGACAGGCTTGGGCATGACCACCGATGTCTCCCTCTATCCCCTCTTTCCCGACGTCAGTCTGGCGAGCGTCGCGCGCGCCAGGACTGTCGAGCGGCTGATATGTGATCTCCTCGACGTAACCCGACTCGTTCGTTCGAAATGTCGTTCCGTTGCTCAGCTCGATGCGGGCATTCGGTGGTGGGCTATTCAGTAGATCGTACTCGGGCGTCCCCTTGGTTGCACGGGAAACATCGACCGTAATCGTTCTACCAGGCAGATCGATGTGCGAAATATCTGGGCGATCGATCTTGGGGATTCCACCCTTGCCTAGCCCGGGGATATCGACTCCGAGAATTGTGCTGGCTGCCTCGAAGATCGCGTCGATCTCCGTAACATCGGTGTGGCCGCCGGCCACGTCCCTCTTGTCGGCATCATTAACCCAGCGTGCAGTCTCCTCATCATCGACCGATAGCTTCTCGATGGCCCATATCCCCGCTTCATCGAGGTAGGCGCCCAACTGCCCCATAAGCTCCGGGTTGTTCTCGGCGACCTTTTGCAACCCGTATTCGATGGTCCATCCGGCAACCGCCTTGACCGGACTGCCAAATGCTACGTCGAGAGCCTTCTCGACGGCATCGCGTGCCGTGGGGTCTATAGACTTTAGCCAACGGCCCGCATCGGCGGTGACCTTGAGGATAGTATCGCCCGTCGAACGATCATCAACGTCGCCGTCAACGACAATCGCCCCACCAGCCTCTGATGTACTCTCAAACGCTCCGCCACTTCCGCCGTCGCGAGTGAGCGCATCGACGTCGGCCATCCCTGTCTGCGAAATGCCGACAGTGGCCTTGGCGATACCTCGCGATATCCGCTGGAGTTGTGCCTTCTCCTCTTCGGTCGCCGGACGCCCAAGTTCGCGTTCCAAGGTCTCTAAGGAGGCTTCATATCGCTGCTCTGCCAGCTCCACGATACGCGCCTGAGCTTCGACCGCATCCAATTGTGGCGTAACGCCCAGGAGGTGACCCAACTGGTTAAACAGCATTTCGGTCGCGCTGTTTTGAGCAATGCCGTCGGTTAGCGCTGCAGCCTCGTCGGCCGCATCTTCAATTGCTCCGATCGGATTGTCGCCAAGCTTGCGGCCGGTCCCGATGATCACGCTGTCGCGATCCTCAGATACCAGCGCACCGACCTCACGTGCCGCGCTCTCGCTCGCGTAGACGGTAAAGCCGCTCTCCTCGTCCTTGGTGACGACTTGCGCCTGCGTCACATCGCGGTTGATCGCGTCGAGCGGAGTGCTGTCACCCGGCACCGCAACGGTAACGGTGCCCTGGCCGATCGTTCCGCGCGTCTCCTGCTCGAAGGTCGAGCTGGCATAGCTGCCGTCGATGACCGTGCTGTTCGCACCGGCCACGCCACGTTCGAACGGATCGTTGACGTTCGCCGATACGCTGACCGCGATGTCGCGGCTCTTTTCCTAGATTGGAATTTTCCCCGGCCTAGGAGGCTTCTGACGTCAAATATATAGATCTAACAATCTATTAATTACCTATACGTAATCTCTATAAACCCTATAATCTCTCTCAATTCTCTCTATCAAAACCGGAGCACTCGGAAGTGATGGACCTTCGGGATATCTTTTTTCTTCATTCGTTAGAGGCCTTTGCACCTTCCACTCCTTTTCTCCGTCCCAAAAGAACCACATCGTCTCCTCGCCCTTAAGATTGTTAGTGCCTCTAAAAATTGGAAACTTCGCAATACTCGCGGGAACGGGCACATTCGCAACTAGTGAAAATAGACCTTCCTTGACTGCGTGCTCAATCAGAAAGGCGGTCACGAACTGAGGCTCCTTCTTTACAACATCTTTGAAATCTACAGGCTCTTCGTCAAAGAACTCTCTAAATATAGCAACAATCCATCCCCATCTGGCATGAGAATGAGTAACTTGCCCATAGCACACGCCCTGAGATGTTAGTATTTGAAATACATCTCCTATTTTTATACTTCTTCTTTCCAACATATTAACGTTCCCACTGGTAATCTACACTGTCCAACAGCTCCTTACCGCGGATTAGTGCTTTTTCGTAAGTAGTCGAATTTCGGGTAGGAGAAATGGAGTTTATTTCGTTCAATAGCTTTCCTCCGTCTTTACCGAGGCCGTAATAGTGGATCAGTGTTTGCTCAACTGCTCGGGCATCAGTACGCGAAAGGTCGGTCAAACCACGGATAGTTTCAATGACGATCCCCTTCTTTCGCAGGTGCTCTGCCCCGCGGCGCATTACATCGTCGGTAATCCCAACGTACCGAATTGTTCCGTCAATGACGCAGCTGTAGACGCAAGTCTTTCCGCTTATCACTGCCTCATTTTGAACTTCGTCGCCGAGGCTCGCCGGTGCCCGATGTCCCTCATGATCAACGGTATACTCCTCACCGGTGTGGCCATCCTTGTAAACCGCTTGACCGTCCCTGATCCCCACCTGCTCGTCGAGTGGCGGCGGGATTAGCGGTATTTTGGGGCCGGGATCAGGACCGCCCGATCCGTTCGAGCCCCACGGGTTTCCAGGGGTGAGGTCAGTGCCTACCAGATTGTTGTAGTCGGGCCCCAGGAGTTCGGCGCCGATCCCGGCACCTACGAGCAGGCCCAGGATTGCGGCCGGGCTTCTCCCTGTGCGCGTGGCGACCTGCCGCAGTTGCGGGGCATAGTTTGCCGCGAGTTCCGCCCCGGTCATGTTGAGGACGCTCGCCGAAGGAACACCGCCGAACAACTGGAGCGCAAGCCGCAACTCGGCCTCGCTCAGTTCCGGACTCGCCGCCTCCTGCGCATAGGCACGCGCCGCGTCCTGATAAGCGGCCTTCTCGCCTTCCGGCAGCCGGGCATAGGCATCGGCCAGTTCGTCGCGTTGATCTTGCGGCAGACCGGCCAGGGCTTTGCTGGCTGATGTGTCGCTGCCTGCCATCTCGCCCAGGCTTGTTGCCCGATCGGACGCAAGCTGTTCTTCGGTACGCTGCACCGAACCAGCCCCACCGGTCTGTTCGGCCGGCGCGCCGGGCGCTGGTTCCTCACCGTGCTGCTCGACGTAGGCTTGCACCTTGGCATCGCAGGAACCTGGCGTATTCACGCAGGCGATCACCTCGGCTTCGTCGCCCAGGGCCGCCAGCATGGTGGCGTAAGTCGATGTCGTCTTGAACTCGTCCCACGGCATGCCGTCGGGCGCATATCCAGCGCACGCACCCGCGACGCAGCCGTTGTTCTCGACCTCCGCCCGCGCTGAGTTCAACACATCGGCCAGCGCTCCCCCATCCACGCCTGCTGCCGAGCCCAGTCCTGCAACCAGAGCCTGAACGAGAGCGCTGCGCGCTTCCTTATCGGTGTTGGTGACTTCCCCGTTAGGACCGCTTCCGTTGAGGCTGAACAGTTGCTCCAGCAACGTCGCGCCCGATGCACCCGCCGCACCGCTCGTGCAGTTACCGCCTCCCGCAGCGCTTCCTGCGCAGCCTATCAGGGCATGCAGTGCCAGATGCTCGGGGCTGCCTTCGCGGATCGCGCCGCTTGCAAGTTGGTCTCCAACCCATTCGGCCGCATTCTGCTGCAACCAGTTGGCGGCCGCTGCCTGCAAGAACTGTCCTGCGCTGCCGGTAACGTTACCGCCCGCTGCCGCGGAAAGCGCCGTGAGGATCTGGCGGCCTTCACCGCCCATGCCCCACGTGGCCTCGATATCGCGAGCTTCGGCATCGAGCCGGTTTGCCGTTTCGAGATCACCCGCCAAGCGAGCAGCGTCAGCCTCCTTTTTCTTCGCATCGGCTTCATTCGCGCGATTGGTCAGGAACGTGTCGGTCTCGTTGACCAGCGTCCGTGCGGCGTCGAACCCGTCGGCGATCTCCTGGCGCAGGGTGTCGTCGAATTCGCGGACCAGCGGGGTGTTGGCGCTGCCGGTGTCGCGGCTGACGGTGCCGGCGGCTGCGAGGCTCGCTGCGTCGCCGCTGGTGATCTCGATCGTGCCCGGCGCGATCGCGCTGCCGGTGGTCGAGCTCTGCTGGCCCGAGGCGCCCATCGCCACCGGCGGGGTGGCCGAGACCGTGCCGAGGCCGGGAACGTTCACCCCCGCAAGTGGCGGGCCGGGCACTCGATCGGTGCCGACCGCGGTGTCGCCGCCGCTGGTCTTGCCGACATTGCCGCCAAGACCCACGCCGAAGTTGGTCTGCGACGCGCTCCAGCTCTCGCGGTTCTCGATCTCGGCGATCTCGAGCGTGCCGGTCGAGAGCCGGTTGTTCGCCGCCTCCGCCTCGCTCGCGATCACCGCCCCGGTCAGGCTGGTCTTGCCCGCCACGTCGATGTCGTACCCGCCCGCGCCGGCGTAGATCCCCGCCTGCTCGGCCACGCTGGCAAAGTCGCCCTGCTGCTTGCCCGAGCCGAGGTTGACGTTGCCGCTCACCATGCCGGTAGACGGCGTGAACGACACGCCTGCGCCGATGCTCTTGTTGCTCGCGTCGTAGCTCGCCGTGTCCTGCCGGCTGACGATCTCGAGGTTGCCCACCTCGACCTCGACCCGGCTGCCTGCCAGCTGCGCCCCGTCGAGCGTGAAGGTGCCCGGCGTGCTGACAGTGGCCGTCCCGCCCGCGACGAGCAGCCTCTCGCGGTTGCTCACTTCCTCGCCCGAGTAACTGCCCTTCGAGCCCGAGAAGCTGGCGCTCAGCGTCGGGCCCGGCTGGGCCGTGGCGCCCAGGCCCATCGACACCCCGACCCCGGCCCCGACTGACTTCGACGAACCGCTGAACGTATCGCGCTCGGCCGCCGCCTCGGCGGTGATCGCACCCTCGGCCGCGAGCAACAGGTTGTTCTCCGCCAGCACGTCGCTGCCGGCGATGCGGATGGTCGAGTTGGCGCCCGCTCCCGAGGCGACGAGATTGACGTTGCCGCCGCTCACGGTGGAACCGATCACGGTCTCATCATGGCTCTCGCCGCTCGACCTCGACTTCGAGAAGCCGACGCTGGCCGAGACATTGACCCCGCCGAGCGACCCCGGATCGTTCATCACCGCATCGGCCGCGTTGTACGCTGCCAGACCCCCGGCTAGCCCGGCCACTGCCGCCACACGATCGTTACCGGTCCCGCTGGCGACCTCGCCCATGCGCGCCGCGGTCTCAACGCCGTTCACCAGCGGGCTTTGCACCCCGAGCGACAGCCCGAACGAGGACGACTTCGAGCTGCTGGTGGTGTCGAGCGTGTCGGTGACATGCTCGATGGTCACGCTCTGGCCCGCGAGCGTGGTGGTGCCCGGGGAGACCACCTGGCTGCCCGAGACGGTCAGCGCGCCCTCTGCCACCAGCGTGGTGTTGCCGGTGGCCGAGCCGACCAGCGAGCCGGTGTGGGTCACGCTGTCGAGCGTGCTCTCGTTGCGGTTGCTGGCGACGCCTGCGAACAGGCCCCCGCCGCCGACGCTGATGCCGCTCTTCTTGACTTTGCTGCTCTGCGCCTCGTGGTCCTGCTCGGCCATCGCGCCCACCGTGAGCGCGCCGCTGGCGTTCACCGTCACATCGCCGGTGCCGACCACGTTCGAGCCGAGGATCGTGGTGTCGCCCGCGCTCCGCAGGCTCACCGTGTCGCCCGACAGGGTCGAGGACACCACCGACTGATCGGTGCCCTCGTAGTGCGTGGTGGTCTTGGTCGAGGAAAGGAAGCCGCCCGACTTGCGGACCGTGTCGCTGACCACGCTCGCGCTGTCGATCACCCCGGTAACCGTGATCGTCTGCGCCTGCGCCGCCAGCGCGCCGGTGGCGTCAACCGTCGAACCGCGCACGGTGAGGTCACGGCCGGCGATCAGGGTGACATCGCCGCTCGCCTCGACCAAGCTGCCCTTGTGGAGGGTGGTTTCAGTGGTCTCGCTGCCACGGTTGCCGCGGACGTTCCAGGCCGTGGCCGTGCGCGTGGTCGTGGCCGCGGCATCGAGGGTAAGGTCGCGGCCGGCCGCCAGCGTGAGGTCCCCGCCGGTGATCGTGCCGCCACGGTTGGTGAGGTCGTTGGCGGCCGAGACCAGGCCCTGCGCTCCGAGGTCGAGGCGGCCCGTGTTGAGGATATCGTTACCCAGCAGCACCGCGCCGGCACTGGCCCGGACAACGCCCGCGTTGGTCAATGTATTCGCAGCGCGCAGGGACACGTCGGACCCGGCCATGATCGCGCCGCCTGTGGTCATGTCGCGCGCGCTCACCTGGCTGAGATAAACGCGCGGCGTAAGCACCGTCTGCGGCCCGGTGGGCGTCTGCACCGTCACTTCGACCAGCAGCACGATATCGCTCGTCAGCGTGGCCATCTGCTCGGCAGTCAGGCCGACGCCCAGCGCGAGATTGAACGCCTGCATGTAGGCGGCACCGGCATCCATCAATGACCGGTATTGCGCCTCGGCGTTGGCATACCCGGCGAGGAGACTGACGCCGGCTCCGGCGACCAGTTGGTTGGAGATCAGCTGATGTTCGTAAAGGGCATCGCCCATCCGCCGCTGGACGCGGGCCGGATCATAGCCAAGCCGGTCGAGGAAGTAGTCGCTTGAGACGAAGTTCTTGTAGTTGGTGAAGGCGGGATCGGTCTCGACAAGATAGTGAGCCGAAGGGTCGGCATATCGGTGCAGAGGTCCGAGGTTCAGTACAGGATAGGCGCCATTGCCGAGCGACTGCCCCAATACCGGCGCAAGCGAGAGTCCGAAGGCACGCCCTTGAGCAGGGTCGAGCGGGACGCCCGATACCAAGGGCGCAACAAACCCACCGCCTACACCATCGACCCGCGCGAATTGCGAGCCGGTGACCCCGGGGCCGACAGACCCTCCGCTCACGCCTTCCACCGGCGCGCCGCCCGTGGCCGAACCGATGTTGCCCCGCGTCACCTCATCGGTACCCGCGGCATATTCGACCGCCGACCCGCCTTGTGCTCTCAGGACGACATTGTTGATGTTTTGCGCATCGATGCGGAGCGAACCGCCCGCCGAGAAGATCGCCGGAACGGTGAACGTATCCCCTTCGTCGTGGAAGGAGTAGGGATCGCTCTTGTGGACGTTGCCGACAGCGCCGTCCTTGGTACTGCGGTAGCGACCTTCACGATCGATGCTGAAGCGCCCAACGAGCGAGGTATTGGTCACCGCGTCATTGGGCTGGCCTGCCGCGAGACCGTTTACAAAGAGCGAGCCACCTGCCGAAATGGTCGAGTACTGATTGGTGAGCGAGCCCGTCGCTATCGCCAAGTTGCCGTCGATGATGATCCGCGCTTCGCCGCTGTCGGCGGTGATCCGGGTGTCGGTCCTAGTCTCGTCGTATTCGAGTTCGGTCTTCTCGTAGTCCGAACGCGGCGGGTAATCGACAATGTGATCGGGCACGAAGGTGTGGGTGACGACGTCCTCCCACTCGAACTGACTACGAAGGTTTGAGATGTTACCCGCCGCAATCGAGGAATTGCCGCGGACTTGAATCGTGGCGGAACTGTTGACCAGCGAGCCCGCGGATCCGCTTCCATTCGAACCGCCGATGTAGAGATCGCCGAGCGAATAGAACCAGGCCCCGTCGTGGTTCTCAATCGAACCGGCGCTTTGGAGGGCAAGCAGTCCCGAGCGCGTCGCGATAATTGCGGCGCTGCCCTGGTTCACGAGCGACTGGCTGCCCGTCGCCCGGACGGTGTCGCCGTAAATCTTCGCGAAGTTGATCAGGCTGCGCGCGGATAATTCGACGGCGCCGCCGTTGATCAGGCCTCGATTGAGCAGCTCGCCGGCGACGTCGAGAAGCAGCACATCGCCGATGATCTGTCCGGCCGCCTCATTGGCGAGATTACCGCCGGTGCGAACCAGGACGCCGGTTTTGCCCCCCAGGTTCCCGTGGTTGGTGAGGCTTCCCCCGACGTCGAGGGCGAGAAGGCCGGTCACGGAGAACTCTGTGCCGACGCCGACGATGAAGTCACCAGTGGGCCTGAGAGTCAAATCGCTCCCGGTCACCCAGTGCCCGAGCGTGGCATTCGAATACCCGAGTGAGAGATGCGCGCCGGCGGCCAAGGTGCCCGAAGCGTTATCGAGTAAAGCTGCATCCACCACCAACTCACGTGCGGCAGCGAGACTGCCGCCATTGGTCAGCGAACCGCTGGTAGTAAGACTGGCGTCGTTGTCTGCCCAAACCGTTCCATTGGCGGCATTTGAGAGGGTCGTGCTCGCGACTGTGAGATCGCGGCCCGCGGCGATTGTACCCTGGCCGTTGTCGATTGTGACGCCGACCAGCTTTACGACTCCGTCTCCACCCAGTGTTCCGCGATCGTTCAGCAGGGTAGTGCCCAAATAAGTCAGGCCTTCCGCTCCCGACACGATCTGGCCCGCGCGATTGTCTAGATCGGCCACGATAAGATCGACCGCTCCTCCGCTGCCGATTTCGCCTCCGGTATTGACCAGGTGCGCGCCGACGAGGCGAAGGTCCGATCCGTAGATGGTCCCGCTGTTGACGAGCGAGCCGAAATCAAGGGCGCTTGCTCCGCCGAGGATCGATCCCTGGTTAGTTATGGCGGAGGCGTTGAGGGCGAGGGCGCCCTGCGAGCCGATCGTGCCAACGCCGTTGGCTAGAGTAGCGGCCTGTCCGGAAAGCCCGGCGATGGACAGGCCCGTGCCACCGTGCGCGATGATCGAGCCGCTGGCGTTGTCGATGGCAGTTGCCCGGACGGTCAACCCGGCGAGGCTGTCGATGGCACCTGCGTCATTGGCGAGGCTGCCAGCTGTCAGAGCAAGCCTCGCGTCGGACTGGATTGCCCCCGCCAGATTGGAAAGCGTGCCCGAAACAGCGATCGTTGCGCCCAGGGATGCGGTGATCTGTCCGCCATCGTTTCGCAGGCCCGCTGCGCGCATGTCTAGCGTACCATTGGTGGCGATCAGTCCCGCGGCGCTGTTATCCAGCTGACCGGCGACTTGCAGCGAAAGGATGCCCGTTCCGCCGTGCGCCACCCGACCACTGCGATTGACTAGCGATCCAGAGCTCAGCGTTAGGCTTTCGCCCGCGAACACTTCGCCCCCGGAGTTATCGAAGATACCGCTGACGTTTGCCGCCAGCGTGCCCAGCGCTTGGAGCGAGCCGCGCTGGTTGAGAAGGTGTCCGGCCTGGAGACTGACGCTGCCACCTTGTGCGGCGCCAGCGGACAAATCGACGACTTTGCCAGAGAGCGAAAGCTGGCCCGGGGTAAGGATCAGGCCGCCTGCACCGGTGCCTAAGGTGCCGTTATCGGCCGCCAGGTTAACGCTCGCGCCATCGACGGTACCTCCGCCGAGTAACAGGTCGCCAGTCCGGGCCCGCGCCACGAGCGCCTCGCCGGCAGTCAATCGGGCTTCACCATCGAGGCTGAACGATCCAGCAGTGATGGTAACATTCCCGGTCGAACCGACGAGCCCGCCTGGCGCCGATACGGCGCCCGTGACATCGAGCGTGAGGGTCGCGCCGGTTCCAGTGGCCAATAGCGATCCAGCGCCGCTGTTGAGCGATCCCAAGCGGGCATCGAGCCGTCCGGTGGTCTCGATCGCACCGCCCGAGTTGGAAACGGCACCCGCGCTGAGCACGAGGCCATCGCCCGAGGCAATGAAGCCGCCATCGTTCTGGAGATCGCCAGCGATGTCGATCGTCGCTGCCGAAGCGGAAGTTACTTCGCCAGTGGCATTATCGAAGCGGGTGGCAGTCAGCCTCAGCGCACCATTGGTCGCGATCTGGCCGGCCGAATTCTCGATCGCTCCGGCACTCGTAACGCTCATCAGCCCGGCGCCGCCGTGAAGGAGGGCACCGTTCTGATTGACGATCGCACCGGCACTTACGGTGAAGTTCTGCCCGGCCGCGTAGATCTCACCCCCGGAGTAGTCGAGAGTGTCACTCGTCGTCAGCACGAAGTCGCCGCTACCGGTCTGCCGAAGGCTGGATCGGCGAAGCGACAGCGCCGGGCTATCGAGCTTGATGCTGTCAGCTTCTATCAAGCCGTCATCAAGCGCGAGCTCGCGGGCGGCGAGGAGGGCGGTCCCCTGGCTTAAGAACTCGCTGCCGGTGGCCTGCAGCAAACCTGCAGAAATGACGCTCAAATCGCCGGCACTGACGAAAGATGAGTCCGCGCCGAGAGAGACATCTCCATTTGTTGCACGCAGATCGAGCGCGCCAAGGGCTGTCATCTCCGACTGGCCCAGCGAGATCGAAGCGGCCGTTAGCGACACATCGCCGTTGCCACCGATACGCACGGAGCCGCCGGTAAGCGTACCGCGACTGGAAATAGCCAGTGGGCCCGAACCCAATGCGAGCAATTCGGCAGCGCCAAGATCGATGGTGTCGCCATTGAGCGTGAAGTCCGCTTGCGATTGCAGCGATCCACCTTGAGCCAGGATCGAGGCCGCATTGACCAAGAGGCTGCCGCCTGAACTGATCAGCCCATTGGTCGAAAATGTTCCAGAGACACGAAGCGACTGTCCCTCGCCGCTGTAGAGTGTGCCGCTATTGTCGAGGGAGGCGGCGGAAACGGCAAGCGCACCGTTGGTGGCAATGCGGCCGCTGCTGATCAGCGCCCCATCGATCATGGTCGATGCCCATCCGGCACCAGCGTGGGAGATGTCCCCGGTATTGGTCAGCGCGCCAGCGCGAATGGCAAGGTTGATGCTGTTGGAATAGATCGAGCCGCTATTGGTGAAATCGCCACCTGCGCTCAGCGCAGCCGTTCCCTGGCCCTGACCGCTGAGGATCGTTCCCGCATTGACCAAGTTTTGAGCGACCGTTCCTTCGATCCGCCCGCCGGCCAAGGAGCCATGAGCGCCTATCCACAAATTGGCTGCGCCCAGGGCTAGCGTGGTGCTGGCCTGAATCGCTCCATCGAGCAGTGCGACATCACGCCCGGCCGAAAGATTGATGTCCCCTCCACCGGTCACCACCGCTCCGTCGGACACGTGAATATTGCCCGCGACCGCCACATTGAGCGCCCCCGCGGCAGCGAGGCTTGCGCCTGCCCCGTCGAGGCGAAGAGACAAAGCTAATACGCGCACATCGCCGTTGCCGCCGATCCGGCCACCGGTCCCCGTGATGGCTCTTGCTATATCGAGCCGCAGAGCTTTCTTCCCGAGCGCCAGAATTGCGCCATCGGAGTTGGTGAGGCTCTGGCCCACAAAGGTCATGGCGCCCGCGGATTGGAACACCCCGCCTGTGTTGACGATCGCACCGCCGCGAACGTCCAGCCCCACGTCCGCGCTGACAATGCCGTCACTGTTATCGAGGCCTCCGGCATCGATGGTGACATTGGAACCGCTGACGATGCCGCGATTGATGAGGCTGTCCCGGGCGTTCAGATCGAGAGCGCCGGCGCTTCGCATGTCGCCGGCAACTTCGATCCTGTTGGCGGAGGCCGTCAGATGGCTGGCCTGGACGCGATCACTGATGTCGATCGCGTCGCCGCTCAGCGCTATCCGATCATGCGCAAGGGTCTGGCCGCCAAGCGACAGCAATCCTTCGCTTGCAAGTGAGAGGTCGCCTGTCTGGCTGATCGTGCCGTCGCGCGCTAGGCCCGCCACAACGGTCGCACTCGTATCGATGTGTCGGGCGGTGATCGCGACATTGCCGCCACCTGCCAGCAGACCCGATCCGGCGAGGCTCGCGCCGGTGGCCGAGACGTCCCCATCGGCGTAGACTTGACCGGTGATGTCCAGATCGCCGCCCTGCAGGGCGGCGTCGGTCTTCGCGGTCACGGCGCCGCCGACTTCGATCCGGCCCGCGGTGGTGAGTGTCAGACCTCGTTCGAGGCTGGCGAGCTGGCCGTCGACGTTGACGCCGAGACCCGCTTCGGTTCCGATCAGCCGGATCGCGCCGGCGTACATCCCGCCAAGGGCCGCAACGTCGAGCCCGAAGCGAGGCTGATCGTTGAGGCCGGCTGTGCGTGCGCTGACGATGATCTCCTGGACGTCAGTCCCAACGTCGCCGGCGCCGAAAGTGCCATTGACGCTCTCCGCCCAGATTCCCGCATTAAGCTGGAGCGCGCGGGCGAAGAGGTCGAGCCGCGCGCCGGACGCATTGAGCCCCCGGCCGTTCACGGTTACCGCACCCCGGTCGACGGCATACCCGGTCAGGCCGGCATCAGGCCCGAACATGGCCTTGCCGGTGGTCAATGTCGCCCAGGGGGTGTTGATGAAACCGCAGCCGTCACACTCGATGCCGTTCGCGTTGGCGAGCACCACTTGCGCCGCCGGCCCGGCCACTTCGATGTAGCCCAGCAGTCGCGACGGATTCTGGCCCGCCACCTCGTTCAGGATAACGCGCGCAGCGCCCGAGTTCTTCAGGTTGCCATTGCCGTCGATATAGCCGCCCAGGTTGGTGGTGACGATCTGGGCGCTGTTGTTGAGGATCAGCCCGCGCGCATCGACGTTGAAGTCGTTGTAGGTGTTGTAGCTGACGCCCGACTGGTTCGGCGATTTGATCCGCACCACAGGCGTGCCGTTTGCGGCCATGTCCATCGTAGGTGCTGCGGTACCGCCGGGTGCGACCTGCGCCGCTACCGGCGCAGCCACCAGCGAACCGGCAAGACTGGTATGGAACAAGCACCGGGCGACTGTCGACAGCGAAGAGGATGTGCCAAATCGGCGCTGCACGCCTGGCCGTATGCCGCTCACGACTTGTTTCCCTTTCGCTGATTGCACCTGCGGGGGCCGCCGAACCGGGCCCTCCATCCGCGCCGATGCGCGGCCGGCGATGCTGCCGACGTTTCTGAGACTGAAGATTGAGCGGTGCCGGCTGGGTCCTCGTTGACCTCGTGAAGAATGCCACTGATGGCCTTCACCGCCGACCGCAGGCTGAGTTGACGCTCTTGCTCGCGCAATTGCGGGAAGACCTCGCGCAACGGCGACATTTGCCACCACAGCGCATCGTCCGATCCGAGGCTGTCGACCGAATACCAGGCGCGTCCGGGCGCATCGCGGCCGCGCAGTTCGGCTTCGTAGCGGCCATCCTCGCAGCGCAAACGGCAGCAGCGCAGGAATCGGGCGGGGCTGTCGATGAACCCGCGCGGGTTAGGCGCCGAGGCGTTGAACGATACGAGGACGATCTCGCGCATTGCCTCGACCTGCTCTCGCAGGTCGGACAATACTTCGAGCTGCCAGGCCGTGCGATATTTGACCTCGACCAACTGCTTGGACTGCTCGTCACCGGCGGTGACGATGAAATCGGGCAGCTTGCGAATGGTTGTGGGGAAGGCGAGCGCCTCGTACTGTTTGCGCGTGTGCCGATTGAGCCCGGGTACCAGCTTCTCGATCCCGAAGTCGGTCACACGATAGCCGGCATCTTCGAGCACGGCCCGCACGATGCCTTCGCTCATTTCCTTCTTGAGCCTGTTGCTGAAATCCATGGCTCAGAACCCCACCGCTGCCGAGACGCCGAACCGGACCCGGCGGGGATCGACGATGTTCTTTCCGAAGACCGGACGAGCGGCGAACGCGTCGAGGGTGAAGGGGCCGCGGCCTGTCCGCAGGCCGACGCCCAAGCCGCCGCGCACTCCGGAACCCTGGTGTACCGAGCCGGCATCGAACAGGGCGTAGGGCCTGAACTGGTCGTCGATCCGGAAGCTCAGTTCCTGGCGGACAAACCAACCGCTGCGGCCAAGCTCCGCCGTGTCGCTGTCGAGCCCGCGCACGGTGTAAGGACCGCCCACCGAAATGGTGTCCGAGCCATAGAGGTTCCGGCGGCTGAGCTGCCCGTGAAAGTCCGCTCGCCACCTTTCCAGCACACCGGCATGGAGCGGAACGGCCAGACCAAAATCGGCGCTGAAGATCCGATAACGGGCGGTGGGCAGCACCTTGGGCCGGTCCGCAGTTTCCTCTTGTGCGCCGAACCAATCGGTTCCGATCCGTAGCGATATCATACTGTCGAGGCGGGCCCGTCCCAGGCTCCGCCGGTCGCTGAGGGCCAGTTCGATATCCGACAAGTCCTGCCGCTGGATGCCGATCTCGACGTCGTCGATGAAATTGCGCGCCCAGCGCCGCGAGAGCGCCAGCCTGACCGCCGTCTTCGACACTTGATCGCGGTGGATCACGCGTTCGGCATAGGCCGACAGGGCATCCAGTTTGCCGCGCGTCTGAAAACTCGCGACCTCGCCGATCACTTTTTGATTGTAGCGGTTCGCCGAGGCACTCGCGCCAAAGGTCCACCAACCTGCGGGAACGGAGAAGCTCGCCGAACTACCCTTGCTGTTCGCCGGAATGCCGGGCGCATCGACCCGTTGGTTATAGGACAGGCTGACGGCCTCGGATAAACCCAGGAGCCCGAGCGCGGCGAACTGACCCGATCCTTGCCAACGGCCGACCGTTGGACCAGCGAAGTTGTTGATCGAAAACGACGCCGAGATCGGGTTTGCACGTCCCAGCGTCACGTCGAGAACCGTATCGCCCGGCCCCTCGCCCGGCATCATGTCGACATTGACCTCGCGGCCCGGCACCCGACGAAGCTGCTCCAGGCCTTGCTCGAGCCCGCGCAGAGTGATCAGGTCACCCGCATCGATCGGCGAGGCCGCTTGCCAGGTCCGGCCGCTGTCCTGGCCGTTAGTCCGCACCCCACTCGCCACCCCTGGCACTACCACGACCTTGAGCGTTCCGCTGGCAAAGTCCTGCTCGGGCAGGCCGGCCCTGGTGGTCACCAGCCCCCGATCGAGAAACGCGGTCTGCAGGCTCTTGAGGATATGATCGAGCCCGGCCGCGCCCGTGCAGCGACCGCGAAACTGCTCGACATGGCGGGCCACCCAGCGCAGCCCTTTCCGGTCGGCTCCTTCGATCTCGATCCGTTTGATTGGAAAGCAAGGCTGCTCTTCGGGAAACGGCTCCAGCTCCGGTCTGTCGGGCGCGGGCAGCCTCACTTCAGGCTCCTGCTCTCGTGTAGCCCGTTCCTGCGCTTGCCGCTCTGCCTCGAGCCGAGCTCGTTCGCGCACCTGACCTTCGCTGATTTGCGCAGCGGCGGGCATGGCCGTCACGGTCATTCCCACGATCAATGCTCCGGCCGCCGCGCGTCGCTTACCGGCACGCTCACGCCGCGATGACGAAAACAAGACCAAGATTTGCCCAATGCCTTTGACGGCGAGCCCGCAACGGTTCGCCATAAAAACTCAATCAAATCAAACTGAAGGAGTCTAAATTCATGGGCTATACGTAACTGTACGGATCACGGCCTGATGATCGCGCAACGGCGAGTTCGTCGAGGCGGTTATGTGCTCTTCGCGGTGCTGTCAGTCTGACGCTAACCGGTCTTCGCTTCGCGAATGTCCGCCCTTGATGACCAGGGGCATTTGAGTCACCGGCGTCGACCGATCCGGGCAACTTTACCAGGCAAAGCGCATGCCGACATTGAAGTCACGGCTGCGGTAGTGTTCGCCGCCGAGGTTGGTTGCCCAGCCAGCCCGGAAGTGCACGCTGAGGGCGTTTGTCACAAGCACGCCGAGCCCGCCGCTGAGTTCGAGGACCGACGCCTCGCTGTCGGAGATCAGCGATCGGTTGTTGAAAGTGATGCGGGCGGTCTGTGAGAAGTCATGCCACAAGTCGGCCGAGAGGAAGGGCTGCAGCACCGAACTTTCGTGCATGACTTCACCCTCCAGGCGCATACCCAGGCGCGCGGTCACCGTATTGAACGCGTCGAACTCGATCCGCGAAAAATCGTCTTCCGACGGACTCAATTTGACACGCTGCCAGACCAGCTGAGCTTGCGGCTCCAACGTCCAATTCTCGAACAGTGCGATCGGATAGGCTCCCTCCAACGACGCTGCCAGGCTGGTTCCATCAAACTCCGCCTTGATTCCCCGGAACGATTGGCCGCTCGCATCGAGCCAACTGTAGATACTCACGAAATCGAGATACCAACCACTCTCACCGACATAAGTGAGGGTCGCGCCAACACCGTCGCTGCTGGTTTCCAAGGTGCCCGATCGCTGCTGGATTCGCGCGAGGATGTTGCCTTTGACCTCGCCCGAAGCTTCGGTGTGGCTGAAGAAGAGCGCAGCGCGGATTTGGCTCCCATCGTCGCGCAAATGCGCGAAGACGTCGACGCCTGCCTGGAGCACCCAAATATCGGCATCGAAGTCGGGCGAGAGCTGGAACTCGGTGCCCTCGACGACCTGGTCGCCGGTCTGCTTGAAGTTCGCTTGATGATAGCGGCCCCAGACACTCGAGGCCAAGCCGTCACCGGATAGATAAGATTGATCCCCCTGACGGTCGTGGAATCGACCTAGTTCCGCGAGTGCGACTTGGTGAGCTGCCGCCGGTAACGCCGCGATATTTGGCACTTCCGGGCGGATGGTCGGTGGCGGTGTTGGCGTGGGCGTCGGCGTCGGTGTCGGCGTCGGCGTCGGTGTTGGCGGCGGAGTGGGGGCCGGCGTTGGCGTCGGGGTGGGCGTCGGCGTTGGTGGGGGCGTTGGAGTTGGGGTCGGCGTGGGCGTCGGTGTCGGTGTCGGTGTCGGTGTTGGAGTTGGCGTTGGCGTTGGCGTTGGCGTTGGCGTTGGCGTTGGCGTTGGTGTCGGTGTCGGAGTTGGCGTCGGCGTTGGTGTCGGTGTTGGAGTTGGAGTTGGTGTCGGCGTCGGAGTCGGAGTTGGCGTCGGTGTCGGTGTCGGAGTTGGTGTCGGCGTCGGCGTCGGCGTCGGCGTCGGTGTCGGCGTCGGCGTCGGAGTTGGCGTTGGAGTTGGAGTTGGAGTTGGAGTTGGAGTTGGAGTTGGAGTTGGCGTCGGTGTCGGTGTCGGTGTCGGTGTTGGGGTCGGCGTCGGCGTCGGCGTCGGAGTTTCGAGCTGTACCGAGCGCAGGAACCAGCTGTCATTGCTGCCCGGCAAGACCCCCCCTCGAGAGAGGAAGTATTCGAACATTCCCGCTGCAACGATATTTCCCAGAGTAAAGGCCTGCGCGGTGGTAGTCGCGCCCGCCGCGGCAACTCCGACTTGTGCGGGGGTTGTTCCCCCTGGTGTGGCTTCCACCACAAGGATGCCGTCCTGGACCGTCAATCCTCCGAGCCCGTTCAGGTTGGTGACGATTAGAGTGGTCAGGCCATAGCCTTGCGCACCGCCACCGGTGATCACCAGTCGATCGGACGGCGAGTTGTCGTCTCCTAGTACGGTCTGCAGCTTCAGAAATCCGGCCTGGCCGTAGTAGTTGCCCAACACCACGAACCGGTCTGTGGCGTTGTCGCCGCCATTGGTGAGGTCGATAACGCCCAGGTTCTCAACCTGCACCAGACGGCCGGACAGGGCCGACCCAACGGTGTGTGTGCCATTGCCGGCAAAGACGGTACTCGTGGCATCGATATACAGACGCCCGGTACCCGTGCCGCTGTCTCCGAGGGTAAGCGTGGCGTAATTGGCAAAAGTCAGCTGGGACTCGTTGGTGAGGATAAAGTCCTCCCAGCCGACGTACCGGGCGACGTCATCGCCCCGCGTGTCGTTCCAGTTGAGCTGATCGGTCCCCAACCCACCATCGATGCGAAGGCCGGTTTTTAGATTGCCGGTGGTGAGCGTGGAGAAGAGGGCATGGTCGTCGCCGGATCCCATATCGAGCCCGCCGATCGTACCCGCCGTCCACAACAGCCCGTCATCGTCGTCCTGCGCCTGGATCGTCTGGCTGATCAAGCCGCCTGAAATCGTTCCGAAGTCACTGCCGGAACCGAACAGGACCTGGCCGTTGATCGTGCCGCCGGCTTGCAGGAAATGATCCTCGCCGCCAGCCAGATCGATCGTGCCGCTGATGACGCCCCCAATGCCGTCGGCGCGATTGATTACCGTGTCGTCGCCGTCGCGAAGATAGAGGGAGTTGTTGATCGTCCCGGCGTTATCGACGGTATCTTCCGAGCTGCCGAGACTGCTGATGTCACCGCTGATGATCGCGCCCACCTCGTTGACGATGTAGGATGACCCGTTGCCCGAAATCGTCAGCCCGTTGTTAATGGTGCTTTCGTTGATGACCGAGTTCTGACCGTCGCCTGTCAGGCTGAAGGTGTTGCTGATCTGCCCTCCCGTGCGATTGACGACAAAGTTGTCCGTACCGCCGGTGAGAATGAGGCCGCTGTTGAAGAAGCCGCTGTTGTCGATGAAGTTGCGTGCACCGACGATATCGACGGGGCCGGAGATACCCTTGCCCGAAAGCAGGATGACCACGTTTTCGCCATTGCCATCGATGTCGATTCCGGAATTGAAATTGCCCCGTTGAATGATCCGAAGTCTCTCGTCCCCGGTGGCGCGGAAGGTCCCGTTGAGCGAGCCGTAGTTGTCGAGGACCTTGGTATTGCCGGTGATGCCCGAGAAAGTGACCGCTGTGCCGCTGTTGGACTGGATCGTGCCATAGTTCGTCACGTAACTTGAGGAGTCACCGAGAGTGTTCAATCCGTTGCCGCCCACCGTGGCACCGCTTTGCACCGTCACGTCTGCCGAAACATCTGTGATCGTCAGCCCATCGTTGTCACTGTCGGTGCAGATGACGTCGGTACCAGGCGCGGGATTGTCAGGTTCGCAGGCTGCCATGGCCCGGGTTGTCGTCAAGCAGAACAACGCTGAAGTGCCGGCAGCCCCGAGAAGGATATGGCGCAGCGATAGACAGCCTTCAGGGTGCGGCGCCGTCTGGGTAGGTGATGCTAGATCGTCCGATCGCGGCGACCTGATAGCGGGGGAAGGGGGGACTCGATTGAATTGGCGCCCGAAAGTCACAGTGCAACCCTCAACAATCTAGATATTTACCCTACCGGCAAATCGGTGTTTTCCCCAAAAATATCTAGCTTGTTCAAAATGTTGTGAGTTATCGGGCAGCGTCTCGCAAACGCAAAGCCTGCGGGGTTGTTCCAAAGACGGCTGCGCGGATCATCCAGGTTGGGGGCGCCAGACCAACCTCGCTTCATGGCCAAAGGGCAAAAGCGTTGCAGACCTACGCCGTTCTGCGGCTAGATTTCGGCGATGTCCGGAATGGGCCAGACCAGGTGGTGGTGTCAGTCTAATCGCAACTCTTCTCCACCCGTCGCACTTGGAGTCTGAGCGACGAGATGGCGTTCCTGGCGGAAGTTATCGTGTTGGTAAATTGACGAAGAAGGTCGGGATATTCCGACTGTTTCCTATCGCCTGTAGGTACTTGGGATAGGGGTGGAGCTGCCAACCCAACCGCAACTCGACTGAACAGTCAGTCGGGCGCCAGCTTGAGAAATCGCGCCAGGTTGGTGTGAAAGATGTTCCGCATTCGCTCGGGCGTGAAGAAATTACGGCGCAACATCGCTTCCCAGGGTTCTGTCAGACCAACGTGACAGTCCGGACGCGAAGCTGCTAGCCGCTTGAAATGGCCCGCAAATCCAGAGCTCTACCGCCAAGCCCGTTCCGGCGTTTCAATTCTTCGCCTGAGATTATCCGGCTCGTCGTGATGATGTATGTCAGGTTCCCGCTGTCGCTTCGCAACGTCGAGGACCTGTTGTTCGAACGCGGTATAGATATTTGTCACGAGACGGTGCGGTTCTGGTGGAACAGGTTCGGCCAATGTTCGCAGCGGAAGTTCGCCGTCGACGAGTGGGCAGGATGCGTGGCTTCCGTCACTGGAAGTGGCACCTCGACGAGATGTACGTGAAGCTGAACGGCGAGATGGTGTACCTGTGGCGAGCCGTCGACCACGAAGGCGAGATTCTCGAGAGCTTCGTCACCCGTAAACGGGACAAATCTGCCGCTTTGCGCTTCATCAAGAAGGCGCTGAAACGTCATGGCAGGCCCGAGACAATCGTCACCGACGGCCTGCGTTCTTACCCTGCGGCAATGAGCGAACTCGGCAATCTTGAGCGTCGCGAGATGGGCCAGTGGCTCAACAACCGGGTCGAAAATTCACACCTTCCGTTCCGATGACGAGAGCGGACGATGCTGCGGTTTCGAAGGATGAAGTCTCTGCAAAAATTCGCCTCGGTCCACGCCAACGTCCATAACCACTTTTCCCAGGAACGCCATCTCATCGATCGACAAACCTTTAAGTCTCGCCGCTCGGCCGCTTTGGCCGAGTGGCAGATCCTTGCGAGCTAACCCCTGCCCTTCAAAGACCCGACTGCGCAAAATGGAGACTGGTTCGCGTTGGACTGACAGCACCTGCTAGGGCTCTCGGGAGCCGGAGAATGGTGCTGGGACTGGCTGGCGGAGCGGGAGGGATTCGAACCCTCGATACGGTTTTGCCGTATACACACTTTCCAGGCGTGCGCCTTCGACCACTCGGCCACCGCTCCGCATGCCTGACGGGAGCGGCGCACCTAGCGAGAGGGACGCGGCATTACAAGCCATGTGACTTGCTGCATTCAATTGGGCCCCTTATCCAGCCCATATGACCCGTTCATTCGGTGCGGCGCCGACCGCGGATGAAATCGAAACGCTCGCCCGTGCGGCGCTGGAGCGGTTGCCGGCGGAGTTTGTCGTACACCTTCAGGATGTCGTCCTTCTCGTCGAGGAATTCGCCGACGAGGAATTGCTGGCCGAATTCGGGATCGAGGACCCTTTCGAACTCACTGGTGTCTACGAAGGCACGCCGTTGCACGAGAAGAGCATCGAGCACTCGGGTCGCATGCCGGACCGAATTCGCCTGTTCCGCGCGCCTATTCTCGACGAATGGATCGCGCGCGGGGATGAGACGCTCGAGCACCTCGTCGCCCATGTGCTGGTCCACGAGGTCGGCCATCACTTCGGACTTAGCGACGAAGCGATGCATGCGCTTGAGGATGCCGCGACTTAACGGCACTGTGCGGGCATGAAAGCGCTGTCCGCCCTTGGCCTTGTCCTCTTCGCCACCACTGCTTCCGCGCAGGAAAGCCCGCAGCAGGTCACTCCCGGCTCGGTCGTTTCGGCCGCGCCCGCGACGGACTGGCGCTCGATCGACCCGGCGGACCTGCTGGTGATGACGCTAAGCCCCGACAGCAGCGGAAAGCCGCGGGTGGTCGTTATCCAGCTTTTGCCACCGCCGTTCAGCCAGGGATGGGTCGGGAACATCCGCACGCTCGCAGGTCAGCACTGGTGGGACGGGACCACGGTCTATCGGGTGGTGGACAACTGGGTGGCGCAATGGGGTGACGGCGAGGATGAGAAGGCCGACGCCAAGCCGCTGCCCGAGGGGCTCAAGGTCGTGCCGGAAAGCGAATACACTGCACCGATGAAGTGCGAAGTCTATCGCTATGAGGGGAAGGTGCTCGACGAGCGGTGCGAGCCGGCGTTCAACGGCATCGAAGCCATCGATCCCTACGTCATGCGCGGACAGACCGGCTTTTCCTCCGGCTGGCCGGTGGCATTCGAGCTTACGCCAGAGGGCAACAGGACCTGGCCAGTACATTGCTACGGCACGGTTGGTGTGGCGCGTGACCTTTCGCCCGATACCGGGACTGGGGCTGAGCTCTACGCCGTGATCGGTCATGCACCGCGCGCCCTCGATCGCAACATCGCCGTCGTCGGGCGGGTGATCGAAGGGATCGAGCATCTCTCAACTTTGCCGCGGGGCAGGGGGGAGGCCGGGGTCTATGACGATCCGGCGCTCAAGGTGCCGATCCGCTCCGTCAGGTTAGGCAACGACATGCCTGAGGCCGAGCGGCCGCACTTCGAATACCTCGCCAGCGACAGCGCGAGCTTTGCCCAGCTGATGAACGTGCGCGCCAACCGCAGCGACGAGTTCTACAAGGTCCCGGCCGGCGGGGTCGACGTGTGCAACGTATCTGTGCCTGTTCGGCGCGTAGCGGCCCGGTGAGCGACACTTCAGTCAGTTTCGCTGCCCCGCTGCAGATATGGACCAATGACGCCGAGAGCAGCTCTGTCGGCTTCGTCATACTGCCAGCCGAAGCCGCCGAGCAGGTTTCCGGGCACGAACTCATGCGCCGGCTGGAACTCGGCAAGCGGCGCGGCTTCGGTTCGGTCAAGGTCACGGCACATATTGGCGGCAGCACCTGGGACACCTCGGTTTTCCCGCAGAAAGGCCGCGAGAGCTGGTTCATGGCAGTGAAGGTGGGCGTCCGCCGCGCCGAGGGTATCGAGGAAGGCGATCTGGTCGAGGTCGAACTAGACCTCCACTAGATACGCTCCGCCTCCGCCACCGCATCGCTCGCACGAAGCGCGCTGATGATGCGGGTCAGGTGAGCGAGATCCTGCACTTCCATATCCACCTCGTAAGTGTGGAACGGGTCGTCCAGCTCGGTCTGCTCCAGCGTGATCACGTTCGCGCGGTTCTTCGCGAAGATGCCCGCCATCTCCGCCAATGTGCCCAGCCGGTGATAAAGAACCACCCGCAGCCGCCCGACAGCGCCCTGCGACCGCTCGCCCCATGACAGGTCGATCCAGTCGGCGTCGACGCCATTGGCGAGCTCCATGCAGTCGATCGCGTGAACCTCGACCCCTTCGCCCTTGCGCCTCAGGCCGACGATCCGGTCGCCCGGAACCGGGTGGCAGCATTCGGCGAGGGTGAAGCCCATGCCGGGGGTGAGGCCCTTGATCGAGATCGCCCGCGCCTGCGTCGGTTCGTCGGGAAGGTCGACCGTGCTCCCCGGCACGAGCGCTTCCATCACCTCGCGATCGTCGACCTTGGCCGCGCCGATGGCGTACATCAGGTCTTCCTCGTCCTCGAGGTCGAGGCGCTCCGCGGCCGAGGCGATTGCCTTTTTGCCGATCTTGGCCGGCAGGCGTTCGGCGATCTGGGCGAAAAGTTCGCGTCCGATGGTGACGACTTCGGCACGCTCCTTCGCCCGTACCGAGCGGCGGATAGAGGCCCGAGCCTTGCCGGTGACGACGAAGGCCAGCCACGACAATTGCGGCTCTGCGTTGGCCCCCTTGATGATCTCGACCACGTCGCCGTTGTTGAGCGGGGTGCGGAGCGGCATGTGGCGGCCGTTGATCTTGGCGCCCACGGTATGCGCGCCGAGGTCGGTGTGGACGGCGAAGGCGAAGTCGACCGGGGTCGCGCCCTTGGGCAGCTGGAACAGCGCGCCCTTGGGCGTGAAGGCGAATATGCGGTCCTGATAGATCGCCAGCCGGGTGTGCTCGAGTAGCTCTTCGGCGTCGTGGCTGGAATCGACGATCTCGATCAGGTCGCGCAGCCAGCCGACTTGGCCGTCGGGCTTGTCGCCCTGCTTGTAGGCCCAGTGCGCGGCGAGGCCGAACTCGTTGAGCCGATGCATGTCGCGGGTGCGGATCTGCACTTCGACCCGCATCGAGTTCTCGAAGATCAGCGAAGTGTGGAGCGAGCGGTAGCCGTTGGTCTTCGGCGTCGAGATGTAGTCCTTGAAGCGCCCAGGCACGAACTGCCACGCTTGGTGCAAAACGCCCAGCGCGCTGTAGCAATCGCCCACTGACTCCGCGAGCACGCGGAAGGCCATGATGTCGGTGATCTGTTCGAAGCTGACGTGCCGCTCGGCCATCTTCTTCCAGATCGAATAAGGGTGCTTCTCGCGCCCCCAGACTTCGACCTTCATCCCCGCCGCGGCCAGTGCCTGCTTGATCTTGAGCGCGATCGCATCGACCTGCCCGCCTTCGGAGCTGCGGATCTGTTCGAGCCGGCCGGTGATCGTGGCGTAGCCTTCAGGCTCCAGCTGTTCGAACGCGAGCAACTGCATCTCGCGCATGTATTCGTACATGCCCACGCGCTCGGCGAGGGGAGCGTAGATATCCATCGTCTCGCGGGCGATGCGCTTGCGTTTCTCCGGGCTCTTGATGAAGTGCAGCGTGCGCATGTTGTGCAGCCGGTCGCCCAGCTTGACCAGGAGCACGCGGATGTCTTCGCTCATGGCGAGGAAGAACTTGCGCAAATTCTCCGCCACGCGCTGGTTTTCGGCCAGCTGTTCGATCTTGGAGAGCTTGGTCACCCCGTCGACGAGCTTGGCCACGTCCGAACCGAAGTTCTTCTCGATGTCCTCGATCGTCGCCAGCGTGTCTTCGACCGTGTCGTGCAGCAGCGCGGTAACGATCGTTTCCTGGTCGAGCTTGAGGTCGGTCATCAGGCCGGCGACTTCGACCGGGTGGCTGAAGTACGGGTCCCCGCTCGCGCGCTTCTGGGTGCCGTGCTTCTGCACGGTGTAGACATAGGCTCGGTTGAGCAACGCCTCGTCGGCGTCGGGGTCATAGGCTTTGACCCGCTCCACAAGTTCGTACTGTCGCAGCATTGCCCCTGATGTGCGTTGCAGCGAGCCGGGGAGCAAGGGGGCTTTTTTCGCGCAGTGATCGGGAAGTACGGATTTGTTGTGTTTACATAACGAATCAGCTTATATGCACGCATGAGTGCACGAATATACAATCGCATCGCTGTGTTCCGTGCCGAGGTGGGCATGTCCCGCAAGGCGCTGGCCGAGAAGGTCGGCGTCAATCCGCAGACGATCGGGTTTCTTGAACGGGGGGATTACAACCCGAGCCTCGAACTCGCCCTGCGCGTCTCGCAGGTGTTCAAGGTGCCGATTGAGCTGCTGTTTTCCTTTACCCCATTCCCGAGCGTGGCGGCGACCTTGCTCGGCCAGGAGAGTGATGATGCCTTACAAGGGTGATCCGATCGCCGAGAAGCTCGACCAAGTCGCCGGGGTTGTCGGAAATGTCACTGGCCTGACGCGCCTCCAGAACCGGCTTCGGAGTGGGCGCACGTTTCGTTTTCGCTTCACGCCGCTGGTCCTGCTGGGCTTGGCGATTGCCGGGCTCTGGGTGCAGATCTCAGTGTCCAACCTGTGGGGCTACCTCGTCGTCATGGTCGCGTGGATGACGGCCAGCGCAATCCAGGCCTTCAGTCCGATCGGTAACGCGCGCGGAGGCAAGCTCGACGAGCGCGAGACCGGGTTGGTCAAGTCAGGCCATCTCACCGGATTGCTGGCCGCGATGGGCGTCGCGGTACTGGGTTGTTTCCTGATCGGCATGGGGACCGTGGCCGCGATGGTGCGCCTCGGCAATTTCTGGGCGCCCAAGATCGGAACCGATTGGTTCGCGCTCGCCTTCTTCCTCCTTGCGGTCGAAGCCAATATCGCGACCATGGCCGCAAGCGCACAGCTGCCCGAAGACCTTGACGACGAGGACGAATGAGCCCGCCAACGACCACGATCTTCGACCGCATGTCCGCACTCGCTCGCGAGTTGGGGGCAATCAACCTTGGGCAAGGCTTTCCGGACTTGCCCGAGCCGCGCGAACTGCTGGAAGCGGCGCAGCGGGCGCTGGTCGAGAAGTCGAACCAGTACCCGCCCATGCGCGGCCTGGCGGAACTGCGTGACGCTGTGGTCAGCTACTACGCGCGGGAACAAGGCCTGCAGGTCAGCCCCGAAGAGGTGATCGTCACGTCTGGCGCGACCGAGGCGCTCGCTGCCGCGATCCTCACCTTTCTGAGGCCGGGCGACGAGGCGATCCTGTTCCAGCCGTTCTACGACGCGTACCTACCGTTGGTCGAGCGGGCGGGCGGGGTGGCCCGCACGGTCAGCCTGGTTCCGCCGAACTGGTCTTTGCCCCTCGATCAGGTCGAGGCCGCGATCGGGCCAAAGACCCGGCTGATCATTCTCAACACGCCGAATAACCCCACCGGCACGCTGGTGGACCGCGCTACGCTCGAAGCCCTGGGCGAGCTTTGTGAACGCCACGACCTCATCCTGCTGTGCGATGAGGTGTGGGAAGGGATGATCTACGGCGGCGCGAAACACGTCTCCCCGCTGGCTGTCGCATCGCTTCGTGAGCGGGCCGTAAAGATCGGGTCGGCTGGCAAGATATTCTCGCTCACCGGGTGGAAGATCGGCTGGGCGATCGGCGCTCCGCCTTTGGCCGAGGCAATCGCGCGGCAACACCAGTACCTGACCTTCACTACGCCCACTCCGCTGCAATGGGCGGTAGCTGAAGGATTGAGCCTGCCTGGCGCATGGCACGCTTCGCACCGGGCTCGTTACGAAGCGGGTCGCGATCGGCTGGTGAGTGGCCTGACGGCGGCCGGCTATGTCCTGCTGCCGTCGCAGGGAACGTGGTTCGTCACGGTGGACCTGGCTGCATCAGGCTTGGCGCCAGACGACGAAGTCATTGCCGAGCGCATGATCCGGGAGGTGGGCGTCGCGTCGATTCCGCCGTCGGTGTTCTACCGCGATGCTCCCGAGCGCGGCTACTTGCGGCTTTGCTTCGCCAAGGAGGATGTGACCTTGGACGAGGCGATCCAGCGGTTGGGGCGGTTCAGGAACGGCTGAACGATCGGGTTATCCGCCCGCCGTCACCAACTTGTCGACCGAGCCTTGGGTCACCGCGTGATAGCCCGACCGGGTCTCCGCATAGATGCGCTTGGCGATCGGCTGGCCCCATTCGTTTTGGCTCCACAGGGCTTCGAACAGCGGCAGCACGAACTTGCGGCGGCCGATCTCGGACAGGAACTTCTCCGCCGCAGGTACCGCCGGATCATAGCGGTTGTTCAACGCCAGCTCGAGCCACGCGAACAGCACCTCGCTATTGCCCGAGTGCGAAAGGCCCAGGTCACGGTCGAGGCGCTCGAGCTCGTCGTGGCTCAGCTTCTTCGGCAGCTTGGCGATCAGGCGCTGGCGTTCTGCGGTGGTCCAGCCGGCCCAGGCTTCCGGATCGATGAAATGGTTCGAGGGGTAGTGCGAAGCTGCCGCGTCAACCTCTGCGAAGGCCGAAGGGGAGGGGCGGGTTACGTTCGAAGGCAGGCCGGGCTGGTAGATCCACTGGTCGAGCATGAGCTGCTCTTCCAGCTGAGCATCGCCCGCGATCAGGTTCTCGCGCATGTCGGCGAGGATCATGGCAGACGTCGCTGGCTGGAACGCGTGGCTGTCGAACCACTGGCGCAGCCAGGCGTCGAAGCGCTCTCGTCCGACTGCCTTTTCGACGGTGCGCAGGAACACCGCGCCCTTGTCGTAGACTATGCCGCCTTCGCTGTCGTCCGGACCGTCGGTACCCTTCGGAAGGTGCAGTGCTGTGACGGGCGATTCCGCGCCCTTTTCGGCCAGTACCTTTTCCACTTCGGCGAAGCTCAGCGCTGCCTCCTGACTCGCCCGGCGAGAGCCGTAGAGCGCCTCGACGATGCGGTTCTCGAAGTAGCTCGTGACGCCTTCGTTGAGCCACGAGTCCGACCAGTTGGCATTGGTGACGAGGTTGCCCGACCAGGAGTGAGCGAGTTCGTGCGCGACAAGGCCCGTCAGGCTCCGGTCGCCGGCGATGAACGTCGGCGTGAGGAAGGTCATCACCGGGTTTTCCATGCCGCCGTAAGGGAAGCTCGGCGGCAGGACGATCATGTCGTAGCGGCCCCAGCGATAGGGTCCGTAGAGCGCCTCGGCGGCTTCAACCATCTTCTCGGTATCGGCGAGTTCGGCCGCGGCGGCGTCGAGCATGGAGGGTTCGGTCCACACACCGGTGCGAGGGCCGAGTTCGCGAAAGGCGATGTCGCCGGCGGCGATCGCGATCAGGTACGGCGCGACCGGCTT
The DNA here is from genome assembly GCA_017744315.1 of Porphyrobacter sp. Taxonomy (GTDB): domain Bacteria; phylum Pseudomonadota; class Alphaproteobacteria; order Sphingomonadales; family Sphingomonadaceae; genus Croceibacterium_A. Next base: position 214,205 of record JAGIBN010000009.1, on the reverse strand, counting down.
GTCCATCGCGAAGCGGAAGGCACGGGTGGTGCCGAGGTCTTCCGGTTCGCCGATCTCGAGGCCCGACATGACCACGGTTAGCGGCTTGGGGGCGACGATGCGCGCTTCCCAGGTCTGGCGGATCCCGGGGCTGTCCTGCGTCGGAACCCAGCTGCGGTTGAGGATCGCCTGGCCCTGGCTCAGGAGGTAGGGGTACTTGCCGCCCGCGGTCTGTTCCGGAGCGAGCCACTGCAACGCCTCGGCCTCGGGCGCTGCGGCGTAAGTGATGACGATGCGGCGCGCGCTCCCGATCGTGACTGTGATCGGAGCGCCCTTGCCAGCGACCTCCTGGCCGACGGTGAAGGGGAGCTCGCGCCCGGCTTCGTCCTTGATGCAGGCGACCTGCAGCCCTTGGCTATCGAGCACCACCGTATCTGCCCCTGGCTGAGCCGCGATGTCGAGCGTCGCGGTCCCGCCCACGCTCTTGGCGTCGAAGTCGAGGGCGAGGTCGAGCGCAACGTGCGTAACCCGCGCCACTTCGGGCTGGGCAAAGCTCCACGGATCGCGCGCATCATCGCTCAGCAGCACCGGAGAGACCATCTCAGCAGACTGCGCCTGAGCCGGCACAGCGGCAACGGTCGCCAGGAGCAAGGCAAGCGGGGCAGCGAAACGCATTCGAATCTCCGGGAGGGGCAGGAAGTTTCGCGCGTAACGATAGGTAGCTGAACAGGAGTTGTCACGGGGCGCGGCTTTGGCGAACCCCGTGAGTCACGCAACGCTCAGTTCTTGGCGCGCAAACCGCCTGCCTCGATCGCCGCGAGGGCGCAGGCCTCGTCATTGTCGCTCGTGTCGCCGGTGACGCCAATGGCGCCGACCACGGTGCCGCCTGCGTCGCAGATGATTATCCCACCAGCCGCCGGAACCATGCCGCCTTCGCTCATGGTATCGACCGCGGCGATGAAGTGAGGCCGGTCGACGGCCATGTCGCCGATCGTGCGGCTCGACACCCCAAGCGCCAGGGCCCCGGCGGCCTTGCCGCCAGCGAGCTTGACCCGCATGTTCGAGGCCCCGTCCTGACGCTGACACGCGATCAGATAGCCGCCTGGATCATGGATCGTCACGGTGAGCGGTTTGAGTCCAAGCGCAGCGCCCTTGGCAAGAGCGGCTTCGATCAGGGTATTGGCTTGAGCGAGATTCAGACGGTGCATGGCTTCAACTCCACTTCACCTCGGGCGGCAAGCTCATGAGGATGGCGTCGATATTGCCGCCGGTCTTGAGCCCGAACAAGGTGCCGCGGTCGTAGACCAGGTTGAACTCGACATAGCGGCCGCGCCATTCGAGCTGAGCTTCCTTTTCCGCCGGGGTCCATTCCTGTCCCATGCGCTTGCGGACGATCCTCGGGAACACGTCGAGGAAGGCTTCGCCCACGTCCTTGGTGAAGGCGAAGTTGCGTTCCCATTCCGGATCGTCGGCGCATTCGAGGTGATCGTAGAAAATCCCGCCGACGCCGCGTGCCACGTTGCGGTGGGGGATGAAGAAATACTCGTCGGCCCACTTCTTGAACCGCTCGTAATAAGTCGGGTTATGCGCGGCGCAGGCGGCGCGGAAGCGGGCGTGGAATTCCTCGGTGTCTTCCTCGTAGGGGATCGGCGGATTGAGATCCGCCCCGCCGCCGAACCAGGCCTTGCCGGTGGTGAGGAACCGGGTGTTCATGTGCACCGCGGGCACGTGCGGATTGGTCATGTGCGCCACCAGACTGATGCCGGTCGCGGTGAACCCGGGGTTTTCTTCGGCCCCGTGGATCGTGCGCGCGAACTCTGGCGAGAACTGTCCCGAGACGGTCGAGACGTTGACGCCGACCTTCTCGAACACCTTGCCCTTCATCACCCCGCGCACGCCGCCGCCGGGGTTCTCGTTGCCGGCCTCCTGGCGATCCCAGCCGGTGTATTCGAACGCCGCGTCGGAGCCGGATTCGCGCTCAATCGCTTCGAATTCGGCACAGATGCGGTCGCGCAGGCTTTCGAACCAGTCCTTGGCGCGGGCGGTGTGGGGGGTCCAGTCGATCATCAAGTCCTCACTTGCAGGAGATGGGCATGAGCCGCATCTGCCCGGCCCGGCGGTTCGTCGCATTGACGAACCTCAAGCGGCGGCGTTCCCTTGCCAAAGCCGCCGGGCGGGGGCAAGGGAAGCGAATGGTTCCCCTTTCGTTCGCTGGCGAGGAATTCCTCCTGACCACCGGCCGCGCGCTCTACTGGCCGCGCGAGCGGGCGCTGCTGGTGGCCGACCTGCACCTCGAAAAAGCGAGCTTCTACGCCCGGCACGGCCAGATGCTGCCGCCCTATGACAGCCGCGAGACCCTGGAGCGTCTCGCCCTCGCGATCAGGGAGACCGGCGCGCGGCGAGTGTTCACGCTGGGAGACAATTTCCACGACTCGGCCGGGACAGAGCGGCTCGAACCCCATGCCGCCGGCATGCTCGCCGCGCTCACCCGCGCGACTGACTGGGTGTGGATCACCGGCAACCATGATGCTGCGATGGAAGCTCAGGCGGGCGGTACCTTGGCCGAAGAGTTGGAGATTGCAGGGATGGTGCTGCGCCATCAGGCCAGGACCGGGGAGACTCGGCCGGAGTTCTCCGGGCACTACCACCCCTGTCTGAAAGTGTCCGTGCGCGATCGCCTTATTCGGCGCCGCTGCGCCGTAGTGAGCGACGACGGAACCGGTGGTGGCAGGATGATCCTGCCCGCCTTCGGAGCGCTCACCGGGGGAATGGATGCGGGCGATCCGGCGATCCTTTCCGCCCTCCAGCCAGCGCGGGCGATCAACGCCGTCGTTCCGGCCGGAGGTAGGTTGGCGACGTTTCCCCTTTGGCGGGCCGCAGCCTGATACACCACTACCCCTAGCGCGTTTGGCCGTTAGCCACTAAGTAGCCGCCTTCGCTAAACCGATTCAGGAGATTGCCCCATACCCCGTCCACCCCGGCGCATGCTCGCGCCCCCGGTCAAATCCGGCCCTCGCTTCGATGATATGATCCAGTCGGACAAGGTCCGCGTGATCGACGAGAACGGCGAGAACCTTGGCGTCATGTACACGCGCGAAGCCATCGAGCAGGCGAACGACGTAGGTATGAACCTCGTCGAGGTGTCGCCCAATGCCGATCCGCCGGTGTGCAAGTTCCTTGATGTCGGCAAGCACCGCTACGAAGCACAGAAGAAGGCCAACGCCGCCCGCAAGACGCAGAAGACGCAACAGATCAAAGAGATCAAGATGCGTCCGAACATCGACGATCACGACTATGACGTGAAGATGCGCAGCGTGGTCAAGTTCATTGGCGAAGGTGACAAGGTCAAGATGACCCTGCGCTTCCGTGGCCGTGAAATGGCGCACCAGGATCTGGGCATGAACCTGCTCAAGCGTGTGCAGGAAGACGTGGCCGAGATCGCCAAGATCGAGGCTTATCCGCGCCTCGAAGGCCGCCAGATGCTGATGGTGCTGGCGCCCAAGTAAGGACCTTGTTCCCCGGTCAGCCTTTGGCGGCCGGGGGCTCCCACAATTCGATCGGATTGCCTTCGGGATCGTGGATCCGGGCGAACCGGCCCACGTCCGGGTGATCCCATTCCGGCTTGGTGATCACCTCGATCCCCGCCGCGCGAAGGCGTGCGATGAGCGCGTCGATCCCCGCAACCCTCAGGTTCACCATGACCTGCCGGTCGGCCGCGAAGTAGTCGCTGGATCGCGGGAAGATCGAATAGACGGTCTCTCCGCCCTGAGCGGCCCAGAACCATTCGCCATCCGGAGCCGCTTCGCCCGCCGAAGTCACCGGAAAACCCAGGTGGTCGCGATACCACGCGGCGAGCGCCTGCGGATCGTCGGCCCGCAGGAACAGGCCGCCAATCCCGAGAACCTTGCCCTCTGTCATTGCCTGTCCCTTTGCGCTTGCCGGGAGGAGACTAGAGCCTAGGATCGTGCCGGAAGAGGGTAAAGGGGGGACAGCCGCATGTCGGCAAAGCGTATCGGCTTCTTGATCGGCCTCGCCGCTTTCCTGCTCACCCTCGTCATTCCAGCGCCCGCGGGGATGCCACCCACGGCCTGGCTCACCGCGGGTCTGGTCGTCTGGATGGCCGCCTGGTGGATGACGGAGGCGGTGCCGCTGACCGCAACGGCCTTGCTGCCCTTCGTGGTCTTGCCTCTCGGCGGCGTGATGACCGCCAACGAGGCGGCGAGCAGCTACTACTCGCCGACCATGTTCCTGATCCTTGGCGGCGCGTTCCTGGCCCTCGCTATCGAGCGGACCAATCTCCATTGTCGCCTGGCAGTGGGCATCCTCAACACGATGGGCAAGCGCGGCGGGCCAAACCAGTTGTTGTTCGCCTTCATGATCGCGACCGGACTGCTTTCGACGACAATCTCCAACACCTCGACCGCGCTGATCATGATGCCGATGGCGCTCGCGGTGCTTGGGGCCGGCGGAATCTCGGCTGACCGGCAGGATGGGCTCTCGGGCGCACTGCCGATGGGGATTGCCTTTGCCGCCTCGATCGGTGGGCTTGGGACGATCATCGGTTCGCCCACCAACGCCATCGCGGTCGGCCTGCTCGACGAAACCATCGGGGTGCAGATCAGCTTCGTGCAGTGGATGCTCTACGGCATGCCGATAGTGCTGCTGGGAATTCCGCTCGCGGCGCTGATCATTTCGCGCGTACAGAAGGTCGGGCAGGACAGCTTCGACGTCGAGGCCGCCCATGCCGCCATCACGACCCAGCGCGAGTGGACCGTGCCCGAAAAGCGCCTCGTGCCGTTGTTCGCGCTCGCTTTCCTGCTTTGGGTCACCCAGCCGCTGACCGAGCCCTTGCTGCCCAAGGGGGCCCTGACCGACGGCACGATCGCGGTGTTCGTCGGCCTGCTACTGTTCATCGTGCCCGACGGGACCGGACGGCCGATGCTAACCTGGCCCGAAGCCAACCGCGCGCCGTGGGACGTGATCATGATGTTCGGCGGCGGGCTGGCGCTGGCCGCGGGCATGACCGCCTCGGGCCTCGCCGGATGGCTTGGCCAATCGCTGCTGCCACTCTCGGCCCTGCCGCTGTGGATCGTGGCGCTGGCGGTGGTCGCCCTCGTCATCCTGATCACCGAGTTCGCCAGCAATGTCGCCACGGCCAGCGGCATCATGCCGGTGGTGGCGAGCCTGACCGTCGCGCTGGGCGCCGATCCCCTGCTGCTCGCACTTCCCGCTGCGATGGCGGCGAGTTGGGGCTTCATGCTCCCGGCAGGGACCGGTCCCAACGCCATCGCCTGGTCCACTCGCCGGATCGCTCTCCCACGCATGGTCGGCGCCGGCTTCGCGCTCGATATTGCCGGGATATTTTTGCTGGTCGGAGCGGTTTGGACAGTGGCGGCCATCGCCTAGGAGGAGAGCTCAAAGTGACCGAACCCGTCGACCGCACCCCACGCCGCAAGCCCAAGGCGGAGGTGCGCAAGATCGGCGGGCGGGAGCTCAAGCCCTCCACGCTGATGATGGGCTACGGCTACGACCCGCAGCTGTCCGAAGGATCGCTCAAGCCGCCGATCTTCCTCACCAGCACCTTTGCCTTCAGCAGCGCCGAAGCCGGCAAGCGCCACTTCGAAGGCATCACCGGCCTGCGCGAGGGCGGGGCAGAAGGACTGGTCTATTCGCGCTTCAACGGCCCCAACCAGGAGATCCTCGAGGACCGGCTCGGCGTGTGGGAGGGGGCGGAAAGCTCGCTGGTGTTCTCCAGCGGCATGTCGGCCATAGCCACGCTCTTGTTGGCCTATTGTAGTGCTGGTGACGTGATCGTGCACTCCGGCCCGCTCTACGCCGCGACGGAAGGGTTCATCGCCAACGTGATGAGCCGCTATGGCGTCGGCTGGGTCGATTTCGCTGCCGGAGCCGATCGCGCCGGGATCGAGGATGCGATCGCCCGTGGGCGTGCCCTGGCCGCGGAGCAAGGCGGCAAACTGGCGCTGATCTATCTCGAAAGCCCCGCCAACCCGACCAACGCCCTCGTCGATATCGAGGCGGTTGCCGCCGCGCGCGATGCGGCATTCGCGGGGGAGGAGCGTTATCCGCCGGTGGCGATCGACAACACCTTCCTCGGCCCGCTGTGGCAGCGCCCGCTGGGGCATGGGGCTGACATCGTGGTCTACTCGCTGACCAAGTATGCCGGCGGCCATTCGGACCTCGTGGCGGGCGGCCTGTCGGGCTCCAAGCGGTGGATGGGTCCGGTGCGCAGCCTGCGCAATACGATGGGCACGATCCTCGACCCCAACACCAGCTGGATGCTGTTGCGCAGCCTGGAGACCCTCGAGATCCGCATGCAGCGGGCTACAGAGAACGCGATCCGGGTGTGCGACTTCCTCAAGGATCACCCGAAGGTCGCGGGCGTAGGATTCTTAGGCCTGCTGAAGGACGCGAGGCAGAAGGACATCTACCAACGCCACTGCACCGGCCCCGGAAGCACCTTCTCGCTGTTCATCAAGGGCGGCGAGGCGGAGTCGTTCCGTTTCCTCGATAGCCTCAAGGTCGCGAAACTGGCGGTCAGCCTGGGCGGGACGGAGACACTAGCCAGCCACCCGGCGGCGATGACGCATTTGTCGGTGCCTGCGCAACGCAAGGCGCTGCTGGGGATCACCGATAACCTCGTGCGGGTGTCGATCGGAATCGAGGATCCGGATGACCTGATCGCGGATTTCGAGCAGGCGCTGGCGGCGGTCTAGAGGCCTCAGTAGACTTCCCAGTCGGTGACCGACAGTTCGGTCGCCTGTCCCGGAACATTCCACCCGAGCACGTCGCCATAGGCAAAAATTCGCAGAACCCGTTCGCTGGGGTCCATCATTTGCATGACCAGGTGGCCGTCACCCGATGCCATGCTCAGTTCGGGCATCGTCTCACAAATGTTCTCGCCCGCAGGTGCTTCGGCACCGCCATAGACGTTATCGTAGCAAGTGAGATCTTCGAGCGGCCGCCATCCCGCCGCAAGCAGCTTTCGACGCGCCTCTGCGTAGGGCATGCCCTTCTTGAGCGGAACGCGGGCCTGGCTCTCTGCTGCTGCGGGCGAAGCGGTCTTGTCAGTTCGCGCCGCCGCCGATGATGCGACGCATCCGCTCAGGACTATCGCCGCCAGGATGGAGGGCATTGTCCTGGAACGACGGCGTCCCGACGAAAAGGTATGGGCTGTCCCGGTCATCGCAGGTCTACTGAATCAGCTCGACGCTGTGGTGACTGCACTCGGACAGGATCACTGCGCACGACGGGGTTCGCCAATCGCCACGACAGGCGTTCAGCGCGTTCTGTTCGGCCTCTTGCTGCGAGCTACCAGTGTTAACGCTGTCCTTGCCGGGTACGTACATGCCGTCATCGATGGCTCGCGCGACGGCCGCGCACTGGTTGCTGTAGGTGAGCATAAGCGCGCAGTCGGCACCCGGTTCCTTCTGGCAGTAGGCCAATACTCCAGCCTTTACCGCACTCTTCGAGCTATAGTTGTTCGACATCGCCCAACGAGCGTTCGCGCGATCGTAAGCAAGGGCACCGAAGGACTTGGAGAACTGCCACACCGGCGGAGGTGGCGGCGGTGGACCGGGAGGACCGCCCTCGCTTCCACCCGGCACGCAAGTCATCTGCATCTGCAACGTACCACTGGCGGGATCCGTATATTGCTGTGGCATCGGTGTGAGGCCGTAAGGGCAGCCATTTTCAGCGCGTGCAGGTGCCATCACGAATGCCGCGGAGAGCAGCAATGGAGTCACGGCCAGGGCCGTACGCACCCAACCTAACCTCAAAGCCAGCCGAACGTTCATAGAGTCACCATCTCGCGGTTAGCCAAAACTGCGCGAACTAACGGTTCGCAGCACCGCTCTCTACATTGGCCTTTGGCGCGCAACGCCCATGCTTCTCAAGCTCGTCGGCCGCCACGCCGCCGGCAAGCGCGCCGCCGATTACCCCGTACTTGTTCCGGGTAGCTCGACCTGCCAGCGCGCCGCCAAGGCTGCCCAATCCCGCGCGTCTGGTTGGGACCTTCCGGCATTCAGTCGTATCCTGAGCTTCGGAGACATGAACCTTCGGCCCCGCCTCCTGTTCTGCCTGCGCAGACGGCTCGGTTGCTTCGGCCCGCTCTGCCGCCGCCCGTTCCTTGGCAGCCGCCGGAATTGCACAAACCATCAAGGCGCTCGAGATCAATGCCAGTTTGCGCATTCGACGCTCCCAATATTGAGAAAAAGAAAATAGAGATCGAGCATTATTTTAGCCGCTTCGAATAAAATGAATTCGATTGTAAAAAGTATAGCCGAAAAAGCTCGACGTGCCTCTCCAGCATGCCCAGGCTTTAATTCCACGAGATTCATTTGTAGGGGTGGCAATCGCAAATCGTAATAGGTGTGAATACCTACCGATCCGCCCGGACCTGCGAGCCTATCTGCTGATCTGCGTTGAAAGTCGCATTCGGCCGTATCGACCGATCGACCATTGTGGCCGGGGCGCTAAAGAATGAAGTAGTCCCCCGCCGCCCGCACGGTCACCTCGGCGATCGAGACGCCCCAGGGCTGGTCGATGGCATGGATGATGGCGTCGGCGATGTGTTCGGGGGCGAGCGAGGCGTAGTCGATGTTGTCCTGGTCGAGCCGCTCGGCCGGGAAAGTCCCGTCCTGCAGGCCCATGACCATATCGGTGAACTCGCCCATGTTGTGCGCCAGGATGCCGATGCCGGCCGCCTGGTTTATGATCGTGGCGTTGAGGCCGGTGACCGGAACCCCGGTCGGCCGGATCACCGTGACCTTGATCTTGCCGCGCCCTTCGACGCGCAGCGATTCCGAAAGGAAGTTCACCGCGCTCTTGGTAGCGCCATAGACCGCGGCGCCGATCACCGGGTGGTTGCCGTAAATCGAGGACATGTTGATCACGTGCCCGCGGCCCTGTGCCATCATCTGGTCGAACACCGCGACGGTGCCGTGCATCACGCCCTTGAAGTTGATGTCGATGCAGCGGTCCCACGCTTCGAGCGCGGCCTCGTGGTCGGCGAAGAAGGCCAGCGGCATGGTGCCGGCGTTGTTCATCATCACGTCGATTGCGCCGTAGGCCCGTACCGCGGCCTCGGCGAGCGCGCGCATGTCGGCCATTTTGGTGACGTCGGTGCGCACCGCCTGCGCCGTACCGCCCGCCGCCTGGATCTCGGCGACTACCGCTTCGGCCGCTTCGAGGTTGATATCCCCACAGGTCACGCGTGCGCCGAGCGCCGCGGTCTTTTGCGCCACAAGTCTGCCAAAGCCGCTCGCAGCGCCGGTGATGACTATCGATTTGCCTGAAACATGCCCGCCCATCAGGGCAGCTTAGCGGTCCGCCGGTTTGACGCAAGGCAAGAGCGGAGGAACCGCGACCTCCCTTTTCTCGTGGGTAAGAGGGGCGCTGGCTTCTGCGTGATGGCGGGACATGCTACCGAGGCGCTGACGATGTCATTCGGGGGGATGATATGGCGACGGAACCGGCTAGCCTTCAGCGGTTGACCTGCCTCGACGTCCTTCGCGGCGTGGCGGTGATGGGCATCCTCGTCATGAACATCAACAATTGGGGTCTTGGCCGACCGGGCTACTGGAACGCGGCGGCAATCGGCGGCTCCGAAGGCCTCGATCTCGTAGTGTGGTGGATCGACACCGTACTGGCGGCCGACAAGATGCGCGGCCTGTTTTCGATCATGTTCGGCGCATCGACGCTCCTGGTCATCCAGCGGGCGATGGCGAAGTCGGAAAGTCCCGCGAAAGTCCACTATGCGCGAATGCTCACCCTGCTGATCCTCGGTTATGCTCACTACGCCTTGGTCTGGCGGAGCGACATCCTCTTCCTTTACGCCAGTTGCGGGCTGCTGCTGTTCCTGTTCCACAAGCTTTCCCCGCGAGCGCTGTGGATCTGGGCCGGGCTCTTCTTCCTTGGCGGCATCATCCCGATGATTGTCGATCTCCTGCCTATCGGTTTGGCGGGATACGGATGGATGGACAATCCGCCCGCGGGGCTGCTCGAAGCCTTCCGGCAGATCAATCTCGAGGTCGGCCCCAACTCCCCGCAGGTCGCCGCGGATCTCGAGCTGCATCGTTCGAGCTATCCGGAACTGTTCCACTCCCGAGTGTTCGAGAATACCTTCGACCGGTTGTTCACGGTCGTGGAAGAGGGAGCGGAGACCGTCTCGCTCATGCTAATCGGCATGGCGCTGTTCAAGCAGGGCATGTTGACCGGTGATTGGCCGAAGGCCCGATATCTCAAGTGGGCTGGCGTGGGCCTGGCGCTGGGCCTCGCCGGCAACGTCCTTCTTGCCATTTGGCAGCTTCGGGAAGGGATGAACGGCTATGCCGTGCTGACCTCTCACATCCTGTGGTCGATGCCGTTCGATTTCGCGATGTCCGTCGGATACGCGGCGCTCGTAATGGCCTGGGTCAAGTCGAGCGGCCCTTCGCGCGCAATCGACCGCATTGCTGCCGTCGGGCGCATGGCGTTCACCAACTATCTGATGACGTCGATCATCATGACTTCGATCTTCTACGGCTATGGCCTGGGACTGACCGGCCGGCTGGGGCGTGCGGAGCTATTGCTGCTCGTCATCGGCATGTGGGGTCTGATGGTCGCGTGGTCGAAGCCATGGCTCGATAACCACATCTACGGTCCCTTCGAGTGGTTATGGCGCAGCCTCGCGCGTGGGAAGTTGCAGCCGATGCGCAAGCCTACCGATCCGGGTCTGCTCCCTGCGATACAGCCTCCTGCTTAACGCAGAGGTGCGACCCCGCTGAACACGTCCGCGTATTGACGCCACCCCCACGACAGCCCAGGCTCTGTTCGCTTCTGAAGGGGCCAAACTTGGACAAGATCCACGGTTTCCTGCCGGCAACAGAGGAAACGCCGACCGATCGCCAACGGTTGATCGTCCACTACCTTTGCGGCGTCCTCATCGATCTCGTGGTCCTCAATCTGTTCGACGAGTTCTGGGACAAAGTACACGTCGCTTCATTCAGCTGGTCGTTGCTCGCGGCCATCCTGATGCAAGCCTTTCTGAAGGGGACGAATGCCGTCGTTCACCATGTCGGCGTCTTCTTCGGCGAAAGACGCGGCGTCTTGATGATCGGGTTGAGAGTCCTGATTTCCTGGCTCGTCCTGTTCCTGTCGAAGTTCGTCATCCTAGAAGCGATCGACCTGGCGTTCGGGGACAAGGTTCGCTTCGAAGGTCCGCTGTACGGTGTGGTGGCGCTGGTCATTGTCGTGACAACGATGGTCGTCGCCGAGGAAGCCGTCGTCCGGTTCATCAGGTGGATCCGCTGATGTGGATGGAACCTTCCACGCCCTGAGCCGCTTGGGTCGGCGAGGAGGCGTGAATGACGGTTCGAACGCCCAAGCGAGCTGGTCGACATGCGCGATGAGCGGCTAGATATTCTGCGCGGCTACGCGATGGTGACGATCGTCCTCAACCATTTCGCGGTCCTGCTTTTCCAGGTGGGCCTGGACGGCTTCCCCATACCGACGCTGACCTATTTCGGTTTCTCCTCTGCGGCAGAGATATTTTTCCTGATGTCCGGCTGGATGGTTGGCCTCGTCTATCTGCGTAGACCCAATCGCGATGCCCTGGTTCTGAAGCGTGCGGCAAAGATCTACGCCTTCAACGTCATCGCGTTTGTCGCGGCCATTTTTGCGGCATGGCTTGCCGGGCCGGCCGTAGCGAAAGCGACCGATGTCAGCTTCACTTTAGCGCACCCCCTTACCGAAGTGGCGCGATTCCTAGTCTTTCTCCAACACCCATTCTTGCTGGGCGTGCTGATGCTCTACGTCCTTTTCATGCTGGCGGTTCCGCTTGCGGCCCGCCTGCTAGATCGGTCTCCGGCGTTGCTGATTGCTGCCTCAGGCGCGATTTACCTGACTGTGCAGGTGGTACCTCAACTGAACTTGCCGGGCGGCGCACCAAACGGAGATTTACAGTGGAACTTCAATCCCCTTGCCTGGCAGCTTCTGTTCTTCGTCGGCATGTGGCTCGGGAAAATCGGGTTTCACCGCACTGCCTTTGACTACTTCGCTGGAAGGATCGTTGTGACAGCGGCGCTCGTCGCGCTCCTGCTCTTATGTGCGGTGCTTTATCGGCTCGATCTTCGCGGGGTGCTGTCGGTGCCGTTCGTCGGCAAGGAGAACCTGGAACCCGTCCGCCTGGTCCACGCGGTGTTCGTGGTCGCCACTCTGGCAGCGTTGATCGCCAATGCACCCTCGATACTCAAGCCAGTGCTCGATTGGCTCGCCCTGAATGGCCGACAAACGCTCTATTGCTTCACCGCCAGCATTCCGTTGACCTACCTTGCCACGGGCCTGTGGCTCGCGGTTGGCGGCGGTTATGTTGCCTATCTGGCAATCGCCGCCCTGATGGTGCTGGTCATCACGCTCGTTGCCCTGCTTGCCGAACGTTGGCGTGGCAGCCGCAAGCCCGCAGGCTTGGGCCACCAGGATGCCGCTGCATCCGACAGTGCAGGAGCGCTAGTGGGGCAGCCGCCGACGCGCTAGACCCAGCTGAGATATTGACGGGGTTTCAGGGGCTCGTCGGATTGTCGTTACCGTCATCCAGGATGAGGATGAGCAGCACGACGGCAACGATCGCACCACCAACTATCCAGATGGTGGAATCCCCTCCGGTCATTTCGCTGTCAGCGCTGATGGGGGCGGGGGCCCGAGCCGGAGCGGCGGCATGGGCGGTAGTGCCGGCAACCAGCAACAGGGCCAAGGCGGAGGAAGTGATAGCTCGACGGATCATGGCTACGGCTCCTAGCTAAAAGAGTCGGGCGCTACTGCGACCGCGGCCCTTTTGCCGAGAAGCCAGCCCACTGACTATTGGGACAAACCCGAAGTTGGCGCGAAAGAGTCCCGACCCCATCCTGACAACAATCCGACTTCAAAACATCGGTCTGCGTCAATCTGGTCGCCGCCAGGCGGTCTCGACGATCAGTTGCCGTAAGCTTCCACGAACCGATGCAGGAGCTCGCGATAGGGGGCGGCGGAGCCGACGGCCCGGCGATTGATCGGCCGGCGGACTTGCATGACGCTTGAAGTCGTGACGATCCGTTCGTTCCGGTGCGGCGCAAAGGCCTGTGGCTCTTCGGCAAGGCCGCAATGGCCGAGTATCCTGCGCGTCCAGCCGTTTGGATCATCGGTGAGCGCTTCGTAGGGTACCACCAGCAATCGATCACCGAGGATCTGTTGCCACTGATGAAGTAGCTGATCCTCCAGGCGGAAGCGGAAGGCGATGTCTTCGAGATCGTAGCTCCACTCGACACCCGCCAGGAAATGCGTGCGGAAGCAGGACCACGCACAATCGAGCGGATCGCGCTTGAGCCAGACGATCGGCGCTTCCGGCAAGAGGCTTGCCGCGAGACCGAGGTATCGGCTCGTCTCCATCGACTTGTCGACCACGCGCCCGCGGGCAGGGAAGCGCTCATTCATCCAATGCAGCCACAGACGCCCGGCTGGTCCGGTACCTCGTGCAGCGACGTGGCGGTTGAGCGAGGCAAAGGCGGCACCACCAACTTCGCGCGAGAGCATCGGTAGCCGGTTGATTTCGGCCCCGTCCACAACCGCACTATGGCTGGTGAGGATCTGGTCGACCAGGGTCGTGCCGGAACGCGGCAAACCGCTGACGAAAATCGTGCGGTTGGTGGGCTCACGTTGCTGCTCGGCGATGGCGGTGACGGCCTCGGCATCGTAGCCGCGCACAGCTTCCTCTGCGGCTGCACGGTCGGCCTGCCGGTCGTAGTGGCGCTCGGCCTTCTTGAGTGCCGCCCCTTGCGCGAATGCCTCGAAGGCCAGCGCATGTTCGCCTAGATCGACGTAGGCCTTGCCCAGGGCATGATAGTACGGAGCTTGGGCGGCAGGTGGCGCCTGGCGCATAACGCTCTCCGCGGCGAGAAGCTTCTCCGTCAATTCCGGCTCGTCGGCGAAGTTGACCAGGGTCGAAAGCGGCAACCATGCCTGACCCAATTGAGGCCGAAGTTTCGTGGCGCGCTCGAGCAAGTCGCGCGCTTCCTCAAGTTTGCCGATAAACACGGCTGCAGCGCCGCGGCTGTAAGCGTTGACGGCGGGCTCCGGCACGTTCTCGGGCAGCGCTTCGAGCAAGGCATACGCCGCGTGAAGTTCGCCCCCTTGCGCCAGCAGGCCCGCTTGCTGATATCGGGCCATGGGATTGCCGTCGGAGGCCTCGACATAGAGGGCCATGGCGTTACGCGAGAGGCTGAGTTCCCCGTGATCAGCCGCCATATAGGCAATCTGCTGCCACTGTGCGCCCATAGGTACCCGCTTCTCAACCAGGAGTCGGATGGCGTCGACGATCCGGGCCCGGTCATTCCGGCCCAGCGCGCGCTGCAATTCATCGACTAGGGCGAGAGACGCGGCCAAATTGGAGCCGGTCATTCTGCCCGCGCCTGGGGGGCTGGACACTGTCTGGGCCGTGCTTTTTGCGTTGTTCTTCAAGCGCAGAGAGGCGATGCACGGCCGGACATCAACGCCTAAAGTGTCGTAAATTGTGTCGATAGCGACCAGTTTGTCGCAAAACGCGATGAATTCGTCTTGCGGTCCAGCGCTGTCCCAGCATACTCAATCCTCAGGAGAGGCTGCCGCTCATGCCGAGTCAATCGGTGGGGCTGCTAACATGAAGGGGTGGGTGGCTATCGCGACCCGTGCTTCCAAGGCTGGAAGGGGAAAGTCCCCTGTCCAGATTCAGGCGCAATTTCTGCGCGAAAAACAGGCATATGCGCCGACAGGCCCAATGTCCGGCTTCGCGATCATACCCGAGGAGGAGCACCTTCGGCCGGTAGAGATCGCGTCTCGGGACGGTGTGCCCTGGCAGGAGCAGGACGTCCAACGCGCGATCGGCGCAGCCCAGGAAGCGGGCCTGACCGATTACCGTGTCGAGCTTGCTCCAGACGGTACGATTTCCATAATCGTGGGCGCGCCGTCGGCGGGCGATGGGTCTGGAGACGCTTCCTGAGCTTCCGCCGCTGACCGGCAGCGCGAGGCTACCGGTCAGTCGGCACAAATCAGCTGGATTTGCCTACTTCGCGACGGCGGCCGCGAGCATCTCCGGAGTGGGAGGGGCCGTGTCCTTCGGATCGGAGCCCTTGTGCTTGTCCGTCGCGGGCAGCGGCGCGCCATTGGCGATGCCGAAGCCGGCCTGCTCTCCGGCGAACTCGGTGTAAGCGATGTTCACATTCATGTGCGCCCGCGCCAGCGGCGTGTTGCCGTACTCCAGGCCCTTCTTGATGTGGGTGTCGAGCAGGGGCGCGAACTCGGGGTTCTTCTGCAGCTGGGCAACCGCAACGCCCGGCGCATCGCCACGGTCGTAGGCAGCGCGAGCTTCGTTGATCAGCGCCCGGTTGAAGTGCGACAGGCGCACGAGACCGGCCCAGTCGTTCACATGGCCATGCCCTTCGACCACGATGTCGATATCCTTGACCGCCGCAACGAGCCTTTCGGTCTCGTCGGCGATCGCCGCGGCGCCGCCGGCGGGAAGGAATGGCGCCATGTTCCAGGCCATCACGTCACCCATGAACAGCAGCTTCGCGGAGGGTACAACCACGAAGGTATCGCCACCGGTATGGCCCACACCAGTGTGATAGAGCTCGATCCGTTCTGAACCTTCGCCGATCGTCAGGCGATCCTTGTAGGTTTCCGTCGGCAGGAGCGCAGGGTTGCCACGGGGATTGGCGGCGAGTTCGGCCTTGGTGCCTTCGCTCATGATGATCCGCACGTTGGGATAGCGCTCGCGGATGAAGTCGGTGCTGCCCGTATGGTCGGGATGGCTATGCGTGCTGATGATCGTGGTGATCGGCTTGTCGGTGACCTTGCGGACTTCGTTGAGGATCGCCTCGCCGTTGCCAGGCATCTTGGTGTCGACGAGCACCACGCCCTTGTCCTGCACGACCACCAGGGTGTTCCCGCCGCCGCCGAAGATCTTGTAGACGTTGCCGGTGATGTGCTCGATCGGCTCGGGCGGAGGCAGCGTCGCGCGCGGCGGGCCCGCTGCTGGCCGTCCGGCAGGCGCTGCTCCTGGTTGAGATTGCTGCGCCACTGCTGCTGCCGACAGACCGCCTGCCAGTAGCAAAGCCACGACCACCTTCGATTTCATTCCAATCTCCCAAACCCTTGGGGCACCGAGCAGGGCCCTTCTCGCCGGTCTGCGTACCTTGACCGTCAGGGTTGGCAAGATGTCGCCGTGTCGCGAAATGTCTCAGGCTTCGCGAGCGGCCCTTATCGCCGCGCCGCCGGCGAAAGGCGTAATCGCCACCAGTAGCAAGCTGATCGCGGCAGTCAGGGCGATGCCGCTGTCCCCACCTGTCGACAGCGCACCGGCGCCAAACACCAGCAATGGCACGGCAAGAGGGAACAGCAGGAGGCCGGAAAGGGCTGCACCACCACGCATTCCCACCGTGAGGGCGGCGATCATCAGGCCGATGGCCGCCAGGCCAGGCGTTCCGGCGAGCAGGCCCAGTTCAACGATCCGCAGGGTATTGCCGTCGATCCCGAGCAGGCCTGCCGCGGGGATGGCAGCGATCATCAAGGGCGGGCCGAAGCTGAGCCAGTGGGCGAGCAGGCGCACCATGACAACCAGCTCTTCGGAAATATCGCGCAAGTAGAGCTGGTCGAAGAACCCGCTCTCGACATCGCTTTGCAGCAGGCGGTCGAGCGGCAGGATCGAAGCGAGCAGGGCCGCGATCCAGATCACGCCGCCGCCGGTTCGGGCAAGAAGCTCCGGGGCGGGGCCGACGGCAAACGGATAGAGCATGGCGACGGCGATGAAGAACAGCACCGGCAGCATGGTCGCGCCGCGCCGCCCTCCGCCGAACATCTGGCCGAGATCGCGCAGGAGAAGGGCGGTGAACAGGTTCAAGCGGCAAAATCCTGGAGCGAGATCTGCCGGAGGCCGGGAACGTCGAAGGGCTGGTGCGAGGCGATGATCGCCATGCCGCCCTTCGCCAGGTAGTCGGCCAGCAGCCGCTGGAAGTCCGCCGCGGCGTTGACGTCCAACCCGTTGAGCGGCTCGTCGAGCAGCCACAGCCCGGCGTTGTGCGTGTTCGAAACCAGGATCGCGGCGCGCTTGCGTTGGCCGGTCGAGAGGAAGCGGACGGGGACATCTGCCAATCGGCCGAGCCCATTGCTCTCGATCAGGTTCGGATCGCTGTGCCCGCTCTGAAGGCGGCTCCAGAAAGCGACTGCCCGGTTGAGGGGCAGATGCCCGTCGAGCGGCAGGCGTTCGTCGAGCAACGCCACCGAGACATTGCGATCGACCGTCCCGGCCAGGGGCTGCATCAGCCCGGCGAGAATTCGCAGCAGGCTCGATTTGCCGGTGCCATTGGGTCCGACGATCTGCAGGGCCTCCCCGGCCTTGAGTTCGAACGACAGCCCGCGGAACAACAGCCGTTCCCCGCGGCGGCAAGCTAGGTCCGTCGCGGCCAGTCGAGCATCAAGGGGCCGGGCGGCTTCCATGGATGCGCGGGTTAGGGCAGAAGGCGGTAATCGACAAGCGAGGGAGCGAGCCTATGCCCGTGCCGCAACTCACCGAGGCCGAACGCGGCGAAGCGCTGGCCGCATTGCCCGAGTGGACGCTGCGGCCCGATGGCCTGGCGATCGAGCGGGAATTCAAGTTCCGCAACTTCAGCGAAGCGTGGGGCTTCATGGCGCGTGTCGCACTGCTGGCGGAAAAGCAGGACCATCATCCGGAGTGGTCGAACGTCTACAACCGGGTGTCGATCACGCTGACGACGCACGATGCCGGTGGGCTTTCGGAGCGGGACGTGAAGCTGGCGCGGGCCATCGACAAGCTGGTCGCATGATCGGGAATCTACGTATTGCAAAGTAGGAATTCGCCGGCTCACTGGTCCTGAGGAACCGGACGAGAGCGTCGTCTGCAACAGGGGTCCTCTACGATGAAATCGGTACATTCATTCCTCTTGAAACTTGCTGCTTTGCTCATGCTCGCGCTCGTCTCCCAACCTGCCCTTGCGCAAGACGAACCGGGATGGGTCAGCGTGTGGGAAGGCCGGATCGGAACCTATCCGGTGCGCGCGTGCCTGGAGAGCTATGGCGACGGGCCGGGGCGCGGATCGTACTACTATCTCTCGGCGCTCGAACCGATTTCGATCAGCGAGGACGAGGGAGACCGCGGCTGGACCGAGAGCGCTCCCGGCGGTGACAAGGATGCCGCGTGGGAATTGTCCGAGTTCACCTCAAGTCGAGTGCGCGGCACCTGGCGCCAGGGCAGTCGCAGCTTGCCGATCGACCTGGCACCGGTCGCCTGGGAGCCTGGCGAGTGGGGCGGTCCCTGCAGCTCCGCGGCGTTTCTCGGGCCACGGACGGGTAAGGGAACGATCGCTTCCGAGCCCGCGGCGCTGGCGGGTTGGGGATACACTCGCAAGACCTACCATCCTGCCAAGTTCTTTGAGGATGATGTCTCGATCGAGACGTTCGATTTCGCTGCAAATCAACCTGGCGACGGGAAAATTCGCGAAGTGCTGGCTGCCGACCTGCCGCGCGAAACGGTCGAGGATGATTTCATCAAATGCCTGGCCGGATCGATCGCGTCGCTCGGTTTCGATGGGGATTACTCGCTCACGGTGAAGCCCACCCTTGTAAGCAAGGCGTTCCTGGTGACCGAACAGGACTCCGGATACTTCTGTGGCGGGGCGCATCCCGACTCCTACACCGTCTCGCGCACGTTCGACCGGCAGTCCGGCGAGGAGTTGGACTTGTTCGGCTGGATTGGTGACGAACGGATCGATGGTGAGGACTCCGTCATCCCCGACGCCCTTCGCGACATGATCCTGGCAAAGTGGCCCGCGGATTCCGCCGAATGCCGCGAATACGTCGAGGAGACGAGCCTCTGGTCCATCGGCCTGGCGAGGGACGGGCTCGCGTTCAGTCCTGACCTGCCGCACGTGGCAACGGCCTGCGTTGAACCTATTCTCATCGATTGGGCCGCGCTCGCCCCGTTCCTCGATGCCGAGGGCAGGGCGGGGCTCGCGAGGCTCAGGGTCGGCTAGCTCAAGCGCCGATCATAACTTCGGTGCCCACCTCGGTCGAGGCGAACAGCCGCGACGCGAACTGCGAGGGAAGCCGGACGCATCCGTGCGAGGCGGGGTACCCGGGCAGATGGCCCGCGTGCATGGCGATCCCGTAGCTGTCGAGGCGTTGCATGAACGGCATCGGGGCGTTCTCGTACTTGATCGAGCGGTGGAACCGCTTCTTCTCAAGGATCGGGAAGATGCCCGTCGGCGTCGGCTTCTTGGTGTTGCCGCTGGAGATCGTCGAAATGCCGACCAGTTCTCCGCCGCGATAGGCGTAGGCCATCTGGTCGGACAGGCTGATGACCACCCGGGTTACCGCTCCGCTCTGCTTGCCGTCCTTCCAGACGAACTGGCCGTTCTTGAGGGTGTCCTTGCCGAAGACGTCACGCATGTCTTCGCGGGCCTGGTCGGCGGCGTCGGCTGCAGCCTGCTTGGCTTCGGCCGTCTCGATGGTGGCGAGGGCCGGGGTTGAAGGAACCGCGAGCGTAAGGGCTCCCCCAAGCGCGAGTGCGAGGGCGAAATGCTTCATGTCGATTGCCGTAAGTTAAAGGGTCTCTACAGCCCCATTAATGACTCTGACCCCGCTTGAGTTCCGATGAGAGGGGCAAAATCAGCGGCAAATGCCGGTCATTCCGGGACGAGATTGTTCCTCAACGCATAGCGAACGAGATCCGCCGTCGTGGCCAAACCCAGCTTGTTGAGCGCGTTGGTTCTGTGAGTTTCGACGGTCTTGATACTGATGCCTAGCTTGTAAGCTATGTTCTTGTGAACCAGGCCTTCGGCAATGAGCTGGACGATTTCCTGCTCTCGCGTCGAAAGGCCGACCGGTGCCGTCGCGGCTTTGGAGTATTCGCTGCGAACTTTGGCCAGGGTCGGCGTGAAGTACTGCCGCCCAAGCGCCGCGAATTCCAGGGCTTCGAGCATGTACTTCTCGTCCTCGGACTTGAGCACGAACCCGAGGACGCCGATCTCGATCGCTTCGGTGACGACCCGGTCCTGTTCGAACAGGGTGAACATGACGATCTCGACCCGAGGGTGAAGCTCCTTCAGCTTCCTGGCGACGGCCAGGCCGTCCATCAGCGGTAGCGAGAAGTCGAGGATGACAATGTCGGGACGGGCGTCCCCCACTACGGCGATGGCCTCTCGCCCGTCAGAGGCTTCGCCCACTACCTGGTAGCGTAGCCGAGATTCGATCAATCCTCTCAGACCCCGGCGAACCATGTCGTGATCGTCAACGATCACGACCCGAACCAGGGGCATATTCAACGGGCGCCCTCCAAAGAGGTTTGCGGTCCCGTATGGCGCGCGCGTGTTTGCTGGGGGCAGCTAGGGCGTGACGCCAGGCTGGCGAATTCTCTCATGTCCCCCCATCCTGCGCGACCTTGCGCGCCCTTTTTTATACGACCCGAAGCTGGTTGTCCCGCTTCGTGAACTCACTGTAACGAATTACCAGGCCGGGGTCAGTGCTATTTGGGCGTTAGAAACTGATATTTGTGGATTAATTGGGTCGGAGAGGGGCGGCAGGAGCCAAAACTCCTGCCGCCCCGATCTCACATCTTAGCGAGCGCCGCTTCTGGCCGGCTGCGCAGCAGCGGCCGGCGGCGGTCCCGGAGGGGCCGGGCGGTCGTTGGCGGCCGGATCGTAGTCGAACTGGTTCGCAAAGCGCGAACGGTCATCGCCCTCGATCGTCGGCGCTTCGGCACCACCGGCAATCTGCTGGCGGTGGGCACGCGAGGCGGTGATGTAGTTCCTCACCTGTACGTTGCCTTCGTGGCAGGCGTATTCGAAGAAGTGGTAGTCATCGTCGCGGATCCATTCGACGCGGGTGGTCCACGGCTGAGTGAACACCTCGGGGTCCGTATAGGTCAGCTCGTGCACCAGCGTGTTCGGGCCGGTCATCGTCAGCCGCTCGACCGTCTTGGCCTTGGCGCTGGTCGGGATGGTGTTGAACGGCGGCACGTGCTGCGTCGCCATGTTCAGCGGCGCGGCGGCGCGGGCGTAGATGTCATGCGTGACGCTGTCGCCGGACTTGATGTTGGTAGTCTCGATGACCAGCGTCTTGCCTTCCCAATGACCGCGGCTGTTGCCCATCCAGGCTTCGACCTCGCTCGGCCAATGCGGCTGGTCGCCGATCGGGATCACGCGAGTGCCGAGCATTTCCAGGTTGATGATCACATAACCCGGTGACTGGAAGATGCGGATGCCGTTGTTGTAGCGGAACGGATACATCGACGCCGGATAGCCGCGGCTGATGCAGCGATCCCAGCTGTCGAAATCGTCGACCCAATCGTATTCCTGCATCGGCACCCAGCCCGAACGGCCGGCCTTGTAGAGCGCCTGGGCCTGCGGGGTGAGCGCGGGCAGCTGGCCGTCGGCCGGGCTCACCAGCATCGAGGTGCGGTGGCCGAAGGACGAGTTCTTGACCCATTCGGACAACCCCTCGGTACCCGGCGTGCCGACGCCGTTCTCCGACGCCGGGGCGTAGTTCGAGTCAGACCGCTCTGCCGCGGCAAGGCGGCGGGCGAATTCCTCGTCATTGACCCACACGCGGTTACCGAACACCTTGGGCCGCTGGAACAGGATGCGAGCGTTGTTGAGGTATTCGATCTGGTAGGTGTGGCTGAAGTTGTAGTCGCCCCACGCCGTCTTGTCCGGAGTGTAGTCCGTCGGAACCGGCGGAAGCTCGGTCAGATCGGCCGGCCGTTCCTGCGCAGCGACACCGGTCGGCGTCGCCAGCACCGCCGCGAGGGCAGTGGCTGCAGTGAACAGTCGTGAAGCGAAACGATTGCAGGTCATTAGGCCGGTTTCCTCTCTTCCAGCTTGTTTTGCCGGACTGTCTATGACTTTGTCCGGTTTCAGGCCAGTGGTTTCGAGCAGCTAAGTTCGAACGGCTGGGGGTAACAACCGACGGAGGGGAGGGGATGACCTTGCGATCGATCACATTGACGGCAGTAGGCCTGTTGCTGGCCATGACCGGTGCCGCAGCCAATGCGGAGAACGCCGACTACTATCGCGGCGGTTGGCGGACCGACGGCGGGGAGCCGCACGTCTATCAGTTCGTCATCAACGGCAGCGAGGTGACCGGGGTCTATTGCACCAACTGCGCCGACGGGACCACGCTGGCTCCGATCGAGGGCAGCTTCAGTGAAGCAGAGGGTCTGACCTTCAAGATACGCCACCTCAAGCTCGACGGCTCGCCTGCAACGACAGACCGTCTCCAGGCCAAGCTTGTCGATGGCAAGCTGGTCGTTAGCGGCAAGCGCGGCGGTACGGGGGGGCTGGCTTTCGAACACACCACGATCAAAGACCCGCGCGGCCCGACGCCGGGGCCTTACCAGCAGTCGATCCTTCCGCCGAACGCCCCGCCGGTGCCGATCCTGCCACGGACGGCCGGTGCTGCCGGGCCGCCGCCTGCGCCCTACGTCCAGCCCGCCCCTTGGCGGCGGATCACGGCCGATGACGTTGTCGGCGTCTGGCTGGGCTTCGGGGTTGGAATGGAGAAGCAGTACTTCGTCATCCGTAAGGACGGCGACCGCCTGTTCGGCCTCGCCTGCGGGCGGTGCGACAACCCCTATACCTT
The DNA here is from genome assembly GCA_017744315.1 of Porphyrobacter sp. Lineage (GTDB taxonomy): Bacteria > Pseudomonadota > Alphaproteobacteria > Sphingomonadales > Sphingomonadaceae > Croceibacterium_A. Next base: position 191,570 of record JAGIBN010000009.1, on the reverse strand, counting down.
CGGCGCGCTGGAGAACTTCAAGATCAGCGGCGAGACGCTGGAGTTTGACATAGTCCATCAGGACTGGGGTGACGGCACGGTGCTACCGTTCAACCGCCACGTGAAGGCGACAATCGCCATGAATGAGATGCGGATGGATGCCCGGCGGCCCGATCAGGCCGGGCCAGGGATCGTGGCTTCGCTGGTGGGGCCGATCTCGATCGAGGCGACCGCCGGGAATGTGGTCGGGGAGTAATTCCTCGCCCAGTAAGGGCGAAGGGCGAGCGGCCGCGGATTTGCGCCGCTCACCCCTACCCGACGCCTTTTATAACAACTCCGCCCCGGTCACGATCTCGGCCGTCGACGCCTCGACCTCACCGCTGATCGGCTCCGCGCGTCCACCCAGGATGGTCGAGAGGAAATTCTCCACGATCGCGTTGAAGGCGATGTTGTTGGTCGGCTTGGCGAAGCCGTGGCCTTCGTCAGGGAACACTACGTAAGTCACCGGGATGCCGTGCTTCTGCATGGCACCGACAATCTGGTCGCTCTCCGACTGCTTGACGCGCGGGTCGTTGGCGCCTTGGCCGATCAGAAGCGGGCGGCAGATCTTGTCGGCCTGGTGCAGCGGGCTGCGTTCGATCAGCAGCGCCTTGCCTTCGGGTGTCGTGGGGTTGCCCATCCGTTCGTGGAACTGCTTTACCAGCGGCTCCCAGTACGGCGGGATCGTCTCGAGCAGGGTCTCCAGGTTCGAAGGGCCGACGATGTCGACGCCGCAAGCGAACACCTCAGGCGTGAATGCCAGGCCAGCGAGTGTGGCATAGCCGCCGTAGGACCCGCCCATGATCGCCACCTTGTCGCGCTCGGTCACGCCTTGCTCGACCGCCCAATCGACAGCGTCGATCAGGTCGTCGTGCATCTTGGCGCCCCATTCGAGGTTCGCGGCGTTGACGAACGCCTTGCCGAACCCGGTCGAGCCACGGAAGTTCACGCTAAGCACCGCATAGCCGCGGTTGGCGAGCCACTGGTGGGCGCGGTTGAATCCGAACCCGTCGCGCGCCCAGGGGCCGCCATGGACCAGCAGGACCATTGGGACGGGCGCCAGCGGAACGCCGCGCTCTTCGGGATCGCTTTCAGGCGGAAGCGTCAGGTAGCTCGGCAGGATCAGCCCGTCGCGTGAGCGCAGCTCAAGCGCGTGCATCGGCTGGAGTGGGGCGCCTTCGAGTTCGGGGCGAGTGACGTAGAACTCGGTCAGCTCCTGCGCGGCGCGGTCGAACAGATAGGCGACCGAAGGGCCGGTTAGCGGATCGTTCCAGACAACCCACTTGCTGTCGTCCTCGGTCCTGCCGCTCACGCCGAATTCGCCAGGCAGGCGTTCGGCCAGCCAGTCGATCGAGGCTTTGACCGCGGGGTCGAAGATGATCTTCTCTGTCTTGAGATAGTTGACGGTGTAGCCTTCAACCACACCGGTGACGGGATGGCGGTAGGTGCCGCCGATGTCGGCCTTGTCGCTGGTGGCGAGGACCGTGCGTTCGCCGGTCTCGGTGTCCTGAGCGATCAGCGCAGCCGTGTCACGCCCGCGGCTGTCGTACCAGTAGAGCGTCTTGCCGTCGGCGGTATAGCCGGCGACGCCGGTGGTGAGAGCGTCCTCGAGGTCCGTGCTTTCGCTCGGCTCTGTCGCGACCTTATTATCGACGATCTCGAACATGTCGCTGCCACCCGCGGCGTTCTGCTGGATCGCCCAGCGCAGCGTCAGGTTGTCGTCGGCGAGGAAGCCGGCGTAGGCATCGTTCTGCAGGACCAGGCTAAGCTCGCCCGAGTTGAGATCGAGCAGGTGGACATCGTGGAACCGTGCATCGCGGTTGTTCAGGCCGACGAGAACCTTGTCCTTGATCGCGTGCGACGAGCCCATGAGGCGGGCACGGGTATTCTCGAACGGCGTGAGGCTGCGTTCTTCTCCGCTGGTGAGGTCGACCTGATAGAGCAGGTAGTTTTCGTCCCCCGCCTTGTCCTGGATATAGAGCAGGCTCTGGGAATTCGGGGCGAAGAAGAAGGTCGGGATCGGGCGATCCATCGAATGGGTCATCAGACGGCCCGCGGCGGGATCGCTCGCCGGAGCAAGCCAGACATTCATCACCCCGTCCTGAGGAGCCATCCACCCGAGCCACTGTCCGTCAGGACTGATCTGCCCGCCAGAACGCGTGGGATTGCCGAACAGCGCCTCGCGCGGGATCAGCGGCGCTGCGCTCACGCGCTGGGCGGCAGAGGGAAGGGCAGTGGCGGCATCGGTCATTGAGGGCATCCTTGACTGTATTACAATTGCAATACACCGGGTGTGGTGCCGCGTTCAAGCGGCAAGTCCGACGCGGCGGGTTGCAGGGGGTTATCGAGCCAGATCAAGAATATGATTCTGGCTCGGCATGCCCACAAGAGGGCGAGCAGAAAAAGGTGTCGCCGGTCCGCTCAAAGCGCCGGATTATTGTAGCAGTGCCAGGTCAGGATCGCGACGGCGCCCCGATGCGGACGCCAGTCTTCGGCCAACGCGCGCGTCGCCTTTTCGGATGGCCGCTCCTCCAATCCGAGGATGCGCCCGATGCCGACTTGCACTGCGAGATCGCCGGCGGGCCAGATATCCGCGCGACCCTCGGCGAAGAGCAGGTAGATTTCCGCCGACCAGCGTCCGATCCCCTTGATCCGGGTGAGCAATTCAATCGCTTCCTCGTCATCGGCCGGCAGGTCGGAAAGGTCCAGTTCGCCGCTCACCACAAGCTCGCACAGCGAGCGGGCATAGCCTTGCTTCTGGCGCGACAGGCCGCAGGCGCGCAGCGTGTCGAAGTCTTGCTCCAGCAGCAATTCGGGCGGGATGTCCTCGCCGAGTTGAGCCTCAAGCTTGCGCCACATGCTCGAAGCAGCGGCGACGCTGACTTGCTGGCCGACGATCGTGCGCAGAAGCGTGCGGTACCCGGTCTCGCGGATTCGCGGCTCGGGATAGCCGGCGAGGGCGAGGGCGGAGGCGATGGCCGGCTCGCTGGCGGCGACGGCGTCCAGCCCTTGCGTCAATTGCTCTGCCGTCAAACCCATCGCGTGCTCCACATCACCGTCATCTTGCCAAAACGGGCGCCAGTCCGTAGCAGCCCGGCGCCGGAAAGGAACGCCCATCGATGCCCAGATTGATCGTCACCACTCGCTCAGGAGAAACCCGCGAAGTCGAAGCGCAGGCGGGCCTCACCGTGATGGAGGCGATCCGCGACAACGGCTTTGACGAGCTGCTGGCGCTGTGCGGCGGCTGCTGCTCCTGCGCCACCTGCCACGTGCATGTGGACGAAGAGTTTCGCAACCTGCTTCCCCGGATGACCGAAGACGAGGATGATCTGCTCGATTCGAGCGATGACCGCGACGCGGGCTCGCGCCTGTCGTGCCAGATCCCGTTCACCGATGAGCTTGACGGGCTGCGGGTAAGGATCGCCGAGGAAGATTAGGGTCAGGACCCTAACTCCTCCCCCCTGCGGGGAGGATTGTGTTGCGCCGAACCGCTCGTCGCCTTAACTCCCCGCGAATGACCGCTCCTGCCGCACTCGGAAGCACTCTCGATCTCATTGGCAACACGCCTCTGGTCCTGCTCAAGGGACCGAGCGAGGCGGCTGGCTGCGAAATCTGGGGCAAGTGCGAATTCGATAACCCCGGCGCCTCGGTGAAGGACCGCGCTGCGCTGTGGATCATTCGTGACGCCGAAGCGCGCGGTGAACTGAAGCAGGGCGGTACCGTCGTCGAAGGCACCGCGGGCAATACCGGCATCGGAATTGCCCTGGTCGCGAACGCTCTCGGTTATCGCACGATCATCGTGATGCCGGACAACCAGTCGAAGGAAAAAATGGACACGCTGCGCGCGCTTGGCGCCGAGCTGGTCCTGGTGCCGCCGACCAAGTTCGCCGATCCCAACCACTTCGTGCACACCTCGCGCCGTCTCGCGGAAGAGACCGAAGGCGCCGTCTGGGCCAACCAGTTCGACAACATCGCCAACCGCAAGGCGCATATCGAGGGCACCGCGCCCGAGATCTGGGAGCAGATGGAAGGCCGCGTCGACGGCTTTACCTGCGCAGTCGGAACCGGCGGTACGCTGGCCGGCGTGGCCATGGGCCTCAAGGCGTTCGACGAGAAGATTTGCATCGCGCTGACCGATCCACACGGTGCCGCGCTCTACAGCTATTACGCCAATGGGGAGCTTCAGGCAGAGGGCAGCTCGGTCGCTGAAGGTATTGGCCAGGGCCGGATCACCGCCAACCTCGAAGGCGCGCCGATCGATACGCAGTTTCGTATGTCCGACGAGGAAGGCCTCTACTGGGTGGGGCGCCTGCTCAAGGAAGAGGGGCTGTGCCTGGGCCTGTCATCGGGCATCAACGTCGCCGGAGCTGTGGCCCTGGGCAAGCAGCTCGGCCCGGGCAGCCGTGTGGCGACGATCTTGTGCGATACCGGTTTCCGCTACCTGTCTTCGCTCTACAACCGTGAATGGCTGGAGGCGAAGGGGCTGCCGGTTTTCGACTGGCTGCGTTAATCTTGCAGGACTAGACTGGCCCTATGTCGCTCGACCCGACCAAGATACTCCAGACCCCTCAACCCGCCGCTGAGCATGCCGCGTTCGTGCCGCTGGTCAGCGGTCGTTCCCAAGCTGTGCAACGCTTGCAGATCGGCCTGTTCGGGCTCGCAGCGATGGTGCTGCTGGTCGGCCTCGCGAATATCCTCATCAACAACGCCGATCGCAATCAGGCGCGCGTCGTTCCTGAGGCGGCTCCGACGATAGCCGCGCAGCCGAAGTCCGAGCAGGCGAGCGACCCGCTTGCCGAAGCGGGTGTCGTTCCCGACATGCCTGCGGCTCAGGAGCCGGTTCAGAAAGCCCAGGTCGACGCAACACAGGACGGGACCAGGCCTGAGGTACCGTAGTCTCGCGCTGGCAGTAGCGTTGTCGTGGCTGCCGGGTGGGTGCAACGCCCAGCAGCAACAGCCGGTACCCGAGCCATCAGAGCTCCCCAGCCTTGGCCTGATGGGCACGATCCCGATCTATTGGGGCGAATCCGGCAACGTCAACGAACTGCTCGGCGGAGACGGCGCATCGCATTGGGCGCGGCTCGAACTCGAAAAATCCTACGACCTGCGACCGCTCGATACCCTCACGCCGGAGAGTCTGTCGGGCCTCAAGCACCTCCTCCTTGCCCAACCCAGGGCCCTGAGCGCCGCGGAGAATGTCGCGCTCGACGATTGGGTTCGCGGGGGAGGGCGTCTGCTGTTGTTCGCCGATCCGATGCTGACCGGCAAATCCAAGTTCCCCATCGGCGATCGTCGCCGGCCTCAGGATGTCGTGCTGCTGTCCCCCATTCTCAAACATTGGGGGCTTGAGCTGCAATTCGATGTGGAACGGCCCGAAGGGTTTGTTCTGATCCAGGCTACCGACCAGCCCATCCCCGTGAACCGTCCCGGCTCCTTTGTTGCCCTAGGAACGCCAGGCCCTTGTACCCTCGCCGCAGAAGCGGTGCTCGCGAGCTGTAGCATTGGCGAGGGCCGAGTCGTTTTGCTCGCCGACGCCGCAGTACTCGATCTCTACGATCCGCACCCTCAAGCCGCCGCCGCGCTTGACTGGCTGGCGGGTACGGCCTGGTCTGAACGCGGGAAATAGCGGGACGGGCCGAAAGCCTTCTCATAAATTACGATAAATCAATGATATAAATGCGGTCTTGCAGACACCGGTGGACCTCGCATCGGTGTGCGCTTCGCCCGTTAACCCTCGAATCCTGAGGCATAAAAAGCGATCTTGCCCACACAATCCCGCAATTTCCCCTTTTCTCCCGCATCTCCCCGCGTTACATAGTGAATCCATCGGACAAACCACCCGTGTTGCATTCCTGAAAGGGGATGACGGTCTCGCGTACTTACGCGTGGCTGCGCGGGGAAGGCGTGTCCGTGGGTTCAGGACTTGCCAACGGGGGCAATTGGGACGTGCTTAAGGGTTCAGGCTATAGCGGACAGGGCTTCTCGCCCCGCGGTGAAAAGGGCCGCTACGTCCTGCCGCCTGCCTTCCGCAAAGCCATTGCCCCGGCGGAAACCGATCCGCGCATCCTCTGTCTCGCCAAGCATGATCGCTGGAATTGCCTGACTGGTTTCGGGCTCGATCGCACCGCCTCGTTCGACGCGCTGCTGGATCGCGAGGAGGACAACGCCGTCAGGCTCGGCAAGGAATTCGACCGCGAACTGCGCTCGATCCAGCTCTGGACCTTCACCGAAGTCCCGTTCGACGCCAGCGGCCGTTTCGTCCTGCCCGATCACCTCGCCGAGCTTTGCTCGATCGAGAAGGGTATCTGCGTCCTCGGCGGCGGGCAGTTCTTCACCCTGTGGTCGCCGGAACAGCTCTACGCGATGGAATCGAGCTGGGACGGCCAGAAGGCTGTTTGTCGCAAGCTCGAGGCTGATGCTGCCGCCAAGGGGAAGGGCAAGTGAGCTCCGCCCCGCACATTCCCGTCCTCCTCGACGAGGTGATGGAAGCCCTGGCTCCGGGGCCCGGCGATGTGATCGTCGACGCAACGTTCGGTGCCGGTGGTTACACCCGGGCGATCCTCGACGCGGGCGCGACGGTCCATGCCTTCGACCGCGATCCCGACGCCATCGCAGCCGGTGCCAGCTTCCCCGAGACGCGCGACAATCCGCCGCGCCTGATCCTGCATCCGCGCCGTTTCTCCGAGATGGTGAGCGCTCTTGCCGAGGCGGGGGTTGCCCGCGTCGATGGCGTCGCAATGGATATCGGCGTTTCCTCGATGCAGCTCGATCAGGCGGAGCGTGGGTTCGCGTTCTCTACCGATGGTCCGCTCGACATGACCATGAGCCGCGAGGGGCCGACTGCCGCGGATTTCCTGAACGGCGCTGACGAGGCCGAGATTGCCGACGTCCTGTGGCACTACGGCGAAGAGCGGCAGAGCCGCCGCATCGCGCGCGCGATCGTGGCCGCGCGTCCGCTCTCGACTACGGCCGAGCTGGCGCAAGTTATCCGCAAGGCGCTCGGCTACCGCGTCGGTGCGCCGAAGGATCCGGCGACCCGCAGCTTCCAGGCTATCCGCATCCACGTGAATGGGGAGCTCAATGAGCTGGACGAGGGGCTCAAGGGCGCTGAGCAGCTGCTCAAGAGCGGTGGACGCCTGGCGGTGGTCAGCTTCCACAGCCTCGAAGACCGCATCGTGAAGCGCTTCCTGCGCGAAGCCGCCGGCGCCACAGCGCGGGCCAGCCGCCATCTGCCCGAAGTCGACGCCGGTTCGTCGCCGACGTTTGAAAAGGTCTCGAAGGGAATCCGACCCTCCGACGCCGAGACGCTCCGCAACCCCAGGGCTCGTTCGGCGACGTTGCGCGCCGCGGTCCGCACCTCTGCCCCAGCAAGGGAGGCCGCATGACACCGCAAGACCGCATGCGCCGGATCGGCTGGTTGATGACGCTGGCGATCTGCACCGGACTCTATCTGACGCTGCACCTCAAGGTGCACGCGGTGGTGAGCGACGTCGTCAGGGCTGAGCGGCAGATCGTCGCGCTCGAACAGCAAAAGCTGCTGCTCGAGACGGAGTTCGAGACGCGTTCCAATCAGCTGCAGTTGGCGGCTTGGAACCAGGTCGATTTCGGCTACACCGCCCCGACGGCTGCCCAGTTCATCGGCAGCGAGCGCCAGCTCGCGAGCTTCGGTACCCCGCGTGGTATCGGCGCGCCGGAACCGATCCGCGTGGCCGGGGTCGACGGCGATGCGCCCGACTTTCCGAAATTCGTTTCGCCGATCACCGGCAAGCCGGTCGACGACGCTCTGATCCAGCCGGAGCGCACCGAGACTTTGGCTGACGCCCGCTCTGACGGTGGCGCGATGCGCATTCCGTTGCGCGCCACGATTGCGAGCATCGGCGAATGAACGCTTACGCGATCAGTGCACCCCAGGCGCCTGGCCGGGTCCATCTGGTCGACATCCGGCGCAAGGCGCTTCTTCTCGCTCAGCTGAGGGTTCTGCTGATCGGCGCGGCTTTCCTCGCCCTCGCCGCCGCAGCACTGTTGCGCATCGCCTATCTTGGCGTGGTCCAGCCGGCGCCGAGCCAGCGCTCGATGGCTGATGCCCTGCTGCCGACGCGTGGCGAGATCACCGACCGCAATGGCGTGCCGCTGGCGCGTGCGTTCCCCGCTTATGCGCTGTGGTTCAACCCGACCGCGATGGACGATGGCGGCCCGCCGCTCGTCCAGTCCGCCAAGTCGGTGGCGCATCGCCTGAAAGGGATATTCCCCGACCTCGACGAGGCCGAGATTGCCCGCAAGCTTGCTTCGGGCAAGTCTGGCTATCTGCGCCGCCGTATCCTGCCCGAAGACGCCAACAAGGTGATGGCCCTGGGCGAACTGGCCCTCGAACTGCCGCGCGAAACCGATCGCCACTATCCGCAGGGTTCGATGGCGGCCCACGTCCTTGGTTACGTCGATGAAGACGGCAAGGGCCACGTCGGGATGGAGTCGGCGCTCAACGACAGACTGCTCGACCCCGCGCTCCGCGGCGCCCCGGTTGCGCTGTCGATCGATGCTCGCGTCCAGGGAGCGCTCGAAGACGAGTTGCGCCGCGGCATGCTTTCCGTTGATGCAGTGGGTGCGGCGGGCATCGTCCTCGACGTCGACACAGGCGAAGTCCTCGCGCTCGCCTCGCTGCCCGAATTCGACCCGAACAAGGTCGACCGGGACAGCCAGAAGTACATCTTCAACAAGGTCACTAACCAGGTCTACGAGCTGGGTTCGACGTTCAAGCCGCTCGCCGTGGCCGCTGCGATCGATGCGGGTACCGTGACCGATCTCTCGCGCCGCTACCCGGCGACGCCGCTTCACATCGGCGGGTTCACGATCAAGGACAGCCACCCGCTCGGCGCCACCCTCAACGTGCCCGAAACGCTGATCCACTCGTCGAACATCGTTACGGCGCACATCGTTGATGACCTTGGTGCGGCCCGCTTGAAGCAGGTCATGGCCGATCTCGGTTTCAACGAGCGCCCATACATCGAGCTGCCGGCTCGCGGTTTCCCGATCTGGGCGAGCGGCGACTGGCCGCGCCTGAGGGCCATGACCGTCGGCTATGGCCACGGCATCGCGGTTACGCCGCTGCACCTCGCGACCGCTTACGCTGCCATGGTCAACGGCGGCATCTGGCGGCCGGCGACGCTTTACAAGGTCGCGCCGGGACAGGCCAATCGCGGCCGTCGCGTGTTCAAGGCCAGCACCAGCGCTCGCATGAACCAGCTTCTGCGGATGATCGCGCTCTACGGCACCGGCCGCCACGCCGATGCTCCGGGGTTCCGTGTAGGCGGCAAGACCGGAAGCGCCGAAAAGCCGGGCTCGGGCGGTTACAATCGTACGTCGGTGGTCGCGACTTTCGCTGCGGCCTTCCCGATGGACAAGCCGCGCTATGTCGTGATCTCCATGATGGACGAGCCCAAGGCTGTCGCGGCCAGCTCGTTCCAGCGGACCGCTGCCTGGAACGCGGCGCCCGTAATCAGGCGCCTTGTGCCGCGCATCGGCCCGATCCTCGGGGTGTATCCTGACGACAATCGCGACATCGATCTCACCGATCTCAAGCCGCTGATCGGTTCAGAGGAATGAAGCTCGCCCGCCTGGCCGCCGCCGCCGGCTTCGACGCGGGCGGTTATGGTGAATTTGAGGTTACCGGCTTCGCGATTGACCACCGCAAGGTCGCACCTGGCACAGTGTTCGGAGCGTTCCAGGGCTCGGTCGTCAACGGCGAGGGTTTCATTCCAGCAGCGGTTGCCGCCGGGGCAATTGCGGTCGTCACCCGGCCGCAGGTTGAAGTCAGCGGCGCGGCACATTTCGCCGATCCGGAGCCGCGTCGCGCCTTTGCCCGACTGGCAGCACAGTTCTTCCGCCCGGTTCCGGAAACCGTCGTCGCAGTCACCGGAACCAACGGCAAAACTTCCACTGTCGAGATGACGCGTCAGATCTGGCGCATGTGCGGGCAGCGGGCCGCCTCGATCGGAACGCTCGGCGTGACGACGCCGGATGGCAGCGTCTCTACCGGGCTGACCACGCCCGACATCGTCACATTCCTGTCGAACATGACCGGCCTTGCGCGCGAGGGCGTCACTCACGTCGCTTACGAGGCTTCGAGTCACGGGCTTTCGCAATATCGCAACGAGGGCCTGTCGGTCGTCGCCGGCGCCTTCACCAACCTGTCGCGCGATCACCTCGATTACCACGCGGACATGGACGACTATTTCGCCGCCAAGATGCGCCTGTTCACCGAAGTTGTGGACGAAGGCGGGACGGCGGTCATCTGGGCAGACGACGTCTGGAGCCAACAGGCTCAGGAAGCGGCGCGGACCAGGGGGTTGCGCCTCTTCATGGTGGGAGAGCAGGGCGAGGGGATCCGCCTGCTCTCCCGCTTGCCCGGACAGTTGGGCCAGGAACTTGAGCTTGAGTATGAAGGCGTGCGCCGGAAGGTCACCCTGCCGCTGATCGGTGCCTACCAGGTGGCGAATGCGCTTGTTGCTGCTGGCCTTGTTCTCTCGACCGGCGGAGAAGCGGGCGCGGTGTTCGATGCCCTCGGGCGCCTGCAGCCGGTGCGCGGTCGGCTCGAACGTGCGGCGATCACCGCGTCGGGTGCGCCAGTCTACGTCGATTACGCTCATACCCCTGACGCGCTCGGCGCGGCTATTGACGCGCTTCGCCCACACGTGTCTGGGCGACTGATTACGGTATTTGGCGCCGGTGGTGACCGCGACATCGGCAAGCGAGCCCAGATGGGCGAGGTCGCAGCGCGGCATTCTGAACTGGTTATCGTGACCGACGACAATCCACGCGGCGAAGATCCGGCCTTGATCCGGCTGCAGATCCTCGCGGGCGCACCTGCCGCGCGCGAGATCGGCAACCGTCGCGATGCGATCGCTGCGGCGATCAACGAGGCCCGAGGCGACGACATCGTCCTGATTGCGGGCAAGGGGCATGAACAGGGGCAGATCATCGGCTCGGGAGAGACGATGCAGATCCTGCCGTTCGACGACGTTACCGTGGCGCGCGAATGTGCCGCCGCGCTGGCAGGAGCCAATGGATGAATGCGTTGATGAAGACCCTTCGCTGGCCCAACGAAGGGCGGGACCGCCAGCGCCTCGCCCTCTGGACGGCGGAACAGATCGCCAGCGCAACCGGAGGCCAGGCCAGCGGCGATTTCCAGATCGCGGGAGTCGAAATGGACTCGCGCGATGTACGCTCGGGCGACCTGTTCTTTGCTCTCAAGGGCGAAAGCCTCGACGGGCATGTCTATCTCGACAAGGCCTTCTCCAACGGAGCGGCCGCAGCCATCGTCGACCGTCCGATCGAACAGCCGCACGTGCTGGTCGAGGATACCTCAAGGGCCCTTGAGCTTCTTGCAAAAACCGCTCGAGAGCGAGCCGCTGCCTGTGTGATCGGCGTCACCGGATCCGTCGGCAAGACCGGCGTGAAGGAAGCGATCTTCGCGTCGCTGGAGCGCACGGGCAAGGGTGCCGCCCACCGTTCGGTCCGCAGCTACAACAATCATGTCGGCGTGCCGCTCAGCCTGTCGCGCATGCCTTCGCGCAGCCGCTTCGGCGTGTTCGAGATGGGCATGAACCACGCGGGCGAGATCGCCGGTCTGGCGGCCCAGGTGCGTCCTCACGTCGCGGTCATCACCACCATCGCGCCGGCGCACATCGAAAATCTCGGCAGCGAGGAAGCCATCGCTGACGCCAAGGCGGAAATCTTTGGCGGGCTCGAAGCGGGCGGCACCGCTGTCATTCCCGCGGACAGCCCGCACTTCGCCCGGCTCCGCGCCGCTGCGGAGGCTCGCGGAGCACGCGTCTTGGCCTTTGGACAATCGGCGGAGGCGCAAGTCCGTCTGCTCGACGCGATCCCGGCCGCAAACGGCGGCTCGCTGGTGACGGCTTCCATCGACGATCGGCGTTTGTGCTATTCGGTCGCTGAACCGGGAAGTCACTGGGTGTCGAACTCGCTGTGCGTCATGGCGGCGGTCCACGCGGCTGGGGGCGACCTCGGTGCCGCAGGGCTCGCGCTGGCAGAAATGGGCGGCCTCAAAGGGCGTGGCGCACGGCATCGGCTGCGCGTGCCTGGCGGCCATGCCCTGCTGATCGACGAAAGCTACAACGCCAACCCGGCATCGATGCGCGCCACGCTCGGCCAGCTCGGTGCTACCCCGGCCAGCCGCAGGATCGCGGTGCTCGGCAGCATGAAGGAACTCGGCGATTTCGCGGCGGGCTTTCACGCACAACTTGCCGAACCGCTGCTTGAGGCGAACGTCGACTACGCCATACTCGTGGGCGAGGAAATGAAGGCCCTTGCACGGGAGTTGGGGAAAGGCGGGCACGGGGCGCTTGGCAATCCGATTGCCTACGCTCATTGCGAAAACCCCGGGGAGGCGATTGCCGCGCTCGAGGAATTCGGTCTTGCCAGTGGCGACGCGGTGCTAGTTAAGGGATCGAATTCGGTGGGGCTGGGCAGGGTCGTCGCTCATTTTACCGCCAGAGAGGGCTAAGCCGCTCGAATGCTGTATCTGCTAGCTGAATGGCTCAATTTCGAAGGTCTGCTTAACCTGGTTCGCTACCAGTCGTTCCGTGCCGGGGCGACGATGTTGACCGCGCTGGCGCTGGGCCTGCTGATCGGCCCGCGCTTCATCAACCTCCTGCGCGTACGCCAGGGTAAGGGGCAGCCGATCCGCAGTGACGGACCGCAGACGCACCTCGCCAAGGTCGGAACCCCGACGATGGGCGGCCTGATGATCCTGACATCGCTCGTAGTCTCGATGCTGATCTGGATGGATCCGCGGAGCCCGCTCGTCTGGGCGTGCCTTGCGGTCACCGGCGGTTTTGGCCTGATCGGTTTCCTCGACGATTTCGATAAGGTCACCAAGCGCAGCCACAAGGGTGTTTCGGGCAAGGTTCGCCTGCTGCTGGAGTTCATTGTCGCCGGTGTGGCGGCGTGGATCATCATCGATCAGGTTAGCACCAACCTCTACGTTCCGTTCCTGACCGGCCGGTACATCCCTCTCGGCCCGTTGTACTACGTGCTAGCGGCGACGGTGATCGTCGGTTTCGGGAACGCGGTAAACCTGACCGATGGCCTCGACGGCCTGGCGACGATGCCGGTGGTGATCGCGGCAGGCGCGTTCATGCTGATCTGCTACCTCGTCGGCCGCGTGGACTACTCAAGCTACCTCGGCATTCCACACGTGCCGGGTGCGGGTGAGTTGGCGATACTTTGCGCCGGGATCATGGGAGCGGGCCTTGCCTTCCTCTGGTTCAACGCGCCGCCTGCAGCCGTATTCATGGGCGACACTGGATCGCTCGCACTGGGCGGCGCGCTCGGGGCGATCGCAGTCGCTACCCAGCACGAGATCGTGTTGCTCATCATCGGCGGCCTGTTCGTGATCGAGACTGCCAGCGTGATCATCCAGGTGTTCTGGTTCAAGCGCACCGGAAAGCGGATCTTCCGCATGGCCCCGATCCACCACCATTTCGAACAGCTCGGCTGGAAAGAGTCGACCGTGGTGATCCGCTTCTGGATCATCGCGATCGTCCTCGCCGTACTGGGCCTGGCAACGCTCAAGGTCCGATGATCGTCAGCAGCGCCTTTCGCGGCAAACGCTATGTAGTGCTGGGACTGGCGCGCTCGGGGATGGCGACGGTCGAGAGCCTGCTCGCCAGCGGAGCCGAGGTAACCGCGTGGGACCGCCGAGAGGGGCCGCGTGAACAACTGGCAGGTCGCGCAATCATTGCCGACCCTCTGGTGATCGACCTTGCGGGGTTTGACGGAGTGGTCGTCAGCCCCGGAGTACCGCTCAACACGCACCCGATCGCCGAGCGCGCGCGAGCCGCCGGCGTGCCCGTGATCGGCGACGTTGAACTGTTCGCGCAAGCTCGCGCCGAGCTTCCAGCCCATCGCGTGGCCGCGATCACCGGAACCAACGGCAAGTCCACCACAACCGCATTGCTCCACCATCTGCTCGAGGCCGCTGGCCTGCCGGCGCGAATGGGCGGAAACATCGGCCTGCCAATCCTGGCGCAGGACCCCCTGCCCACGGGCGGGATCTATGTGCTCGAACTGTCGAGCTATCAGATCGACATCACGCAGTCGCTCGACTGCGAGGTTGCCGGCCTGACCAATATCACGCCTGACCATCTCGACCGCTACGACGGGTTTGCCGCCTATGCGGCGTCGAAGGCCAAGCTCTTCGCGATGCAAAGCGAGGGCAACTTCGCCATCTTCGGCTGCGCCGACGCGCCGACCACCGCGATCCAGCGGCAGGAAGTGCTCCGTCGACCGCAGGGCCGGGCGGTGTGCGCGCGCCTGCCGTTCTGGAAGGAAGGCCAGTGCAACTGGCCTTCGCTGCAGGGCCCACACAATCTGCAGAACGCCGCCATTGCCGGAGCCATGGCGCTCGACCTCGGACTAAGCCTGGAGCAGGTCCTGGCCGGTCTCGCCAGCTTCCGCGGTCTCCCGCACCGCATGGAGCGGCTCGGCGAATTCGACCACGTGCTGTTCATCAACGACAGCAAGGCCACCAATCCGGCCTCGACCGCCCCTGCGCTGGCTGCTTTCCCGCCCGATCCCGATCGCCGCATCCACTGGATTTGCGGCGGTTTGCCCAAGGGCGACGATCTCGACGAATGCGCGCCGAACTTCGGCAACGTGGCAGCGGCGTACACGATCGGCGAAGCGGGACCGCGCTTTGCCGAGCTTCTCGAGCCCTTCATGCAGGTTCAGCGCTGCGAGATGCTGTGCGAAGCGACCACCCGGGCGATGGCCGCGGCGCGGCCCGGCGATGTCATCCTGCTGTCTCCGGCCTGCGCCAGTTTCGACCAGTTCCGCGATTATGAGACGCGGGGTGACACGTTCCGCAAGCTCGTGGCCCAACTGACCGGTACCGCCGAAGCCGACGGAGAGCCCTGCACAGCGAATTCGCCGGCATGACTCCGGTTCGTCCCTATGTTCCGAGGCCGGGCGAAAGGTCCGCCCCTGCGGCGCAGTTTCCGCAGAGCCGGAAGCGCCAGCTGAAGGTCTGGTGGCGCGAGGTCGATCGCGTCCTTCTATTCCTTGTTCTGGCGTTGATGACTGTCGGATCGATCTCGGTCGCGGCGGCCTCGCCGGCCAGCGCTCGCCGTCTTTCGGGTACGGCGCATCTGCCGGACCTCTACTTCTTCTGGCTCCATCTGCGCTGGCAGTTCCTGGGGCTCCTGGTCTTGCTTGGAACGTCGCTCATGCCGCGCGAATTGGTGCGGCGGGGATCGATCCTGCTGAGCGCGGCGATGATCTTCGCGATGCTGCTCGTGCCCATGATCGGCACCGAGGTAAATGGCGCGCGTCGCTGGCTCGACTTCGGCATCCGCTTCCAGCCAAGTGAGTTCCTCAAGCCGGCCTTTGCGGTGTCTTGCGCCTGGGTGCTTTCCTGGCGAGCCCGCGATGCCGAATTGCCGGTCATCCCGCTCAGCGCGATCTTCGTCGGCACGGTCGTGGCGCTGCTGATGATCCAGCCGAACCTCGGCGACGCGATCCTGTTCGTGGGCTGCTGGTTCGTGCTCGTCGTCTTGGCCGGCTTGCCGATGCAGCGCGTCGGAGTGCTGTTCGGAGTGGGCGTGGGCGGTCTGGCGCTGGCCTACACGTTCTACGACAACGCGCGCCATCGCATCGACTCCTTCCTCGGCGGCGGCACCGCGTTCGACCAGGTCGACCTTGCCAGCAGGACGTTGATGGCGGGTGGCTGGACCGGCTCAGGCCTGTGGCTGGGCACGCGCAAGATGATCCTGCCCGAAGCTCATACCGACTACATCTTCTCGGTGATCGGTGAGGAATTCGGCCTGCTGACCTGCGCCTTGGTGGTTCTGATCTACCTCGCCATCGTGGTGCGGGTGCTCGTCCGCCTGGTGGACGAGGACAACCTGTTCATCCTGCTCGCCGCTACCGGCCTCACAGCGCTGTTCGGGGGGCAGGCATTCGTCAACATCCTCGTCAATCTGCAGCTGTTTCCTTCCAAGGGCTTGACGCTGCCGCTGGTCAGCTACGGCGGATCGTCGACCATCGCCCAGTGCTTCCTCGTCGGACTGCTGCTGGCCATCACGCGCCGTAACCCCTATCTGAGCCGCGAGAAGTTTGACTGGCGCGGTGCAATCGAGATCAGCCCACTCGGCCGCGCCGATGGGGAGGTTCGGCGATGAGCCCGGTTTCGCGGCATTATGTTCTGGCAGCTGGTGGTACAGGCGGCCACCTGACCCCCGCGTTCGCGCTGGCACACGAACTTGAGCGGCGTGGGCACCACGTCGCGCTGATCACCGACGAGCGCGGAGCCGAGATCCCGGGCAAGCCCGACTTCCTGCCCGCGCATGTCCTGCCGGCCGGGCGGTTCGGCAAGAACCCGTTGCGCTGGCCGTCGGCTATCGCGTCGGTGCTCGAAGGGCGGCGCATGGCCCTGCGGCTTTACGACAGCTTCGAGCCCAGCGCGGTGGTCGGCTTCGGCGGCTATCCGGCGCTTCCGGCGCTCCTGGCCGCACGTTCGGCGGGTATTCCTTCTGTCATCCATGAACAGAACGCGGTGCTCGGCCGGGTCAATCGCCTGCTCGCTGGCCGCGTGAACGCGATTGCCACTGCTTATCCGGATGTCGACCGGCTCAAGCCGAAATACCTGCCGAAGGTCCACCTGGTCGGCAATCCTGTGCGTCCCGAAGTCCTTGCCCTTCGCGACGAGCCATTTCCGGCGTTCACCGAGGAAGGCCTGATGCGGGTCTTGGTCACGGGCGGCAGCCAGGGAGCAAGGGTGCTGTCCGAGATCGTGCCCGACGGTCTCTCGATGCTTGCGCCGGCGCTCCGCTCGCGCCTGCAGGTGATCCAGCAATGCCGCGCGGAAGACCTCGACGCCGTGCGAGACCGCTATGCCAACCACGGCATCCCGGCAGAACTAGGAACTTATTTCGAGGACATGCACGTACGCCTCGCAGATGCGCATCTTTTCATCGGTCGGGCCGGCGCCTCGACCATTGCCGAACTGACCGCGGTCGGCCGGCCGGCGATCCTGGTTCCGTTGCCGATCGCCACTGACGATCATCAGGCCGCGAACGTGCGCGAGATGGTCAAGGCGGGCGGCGCACGCTCGATCCGTCAGCACAACTTCACCGCCAAGGAATTGGCCAAGCAGATCAACGCGATGGCGCAGCATCCTGAAACCTTGGCCAACGCCGCACACGCAGCCTGGAACTGCGGCCGCCCCAAAGCGGCGAGCGATCTCGCCGATCTGGTGGAGAGCTTTGGCGCTGCGCCGATCCAGGATGTGATCCGCGCAGCCGGAGAAGGCGTTCGCGAAGGGCGGGAGGCGCTGGCATGAACCATGCGCTCCGACAGTCCGGCGGCGGCCGCATGCCGACCGACATCGGCACGATCCATTTCGTCGGCATTGGCGGCATCGGCATGTCGGGCATCGCCGAAGTCATGAACAACCTCGGCTACACGGTGCAGGGCTCGGACATTTCCGAGAGCGCCTCGGTCGAGCGGCTTCGCGCACGCGGCATTAAGGTCATGATCGGCCATGATGCGGCCAACCTGGGCAGCGCCGCGGTCGTCGTCACGTCGACGGCGGTGAAGCGCGACAATCCGGAAGTTGCTGCGGCTCTCGACGCGCGTATCCCGGTGGTGCGCCGGGCAGAGATGCTGGCGGAACTGATGCGGCTCAAGCGCACGGTCGCAGTCGCCGGCACTCACGGCAAAACCACGACCACCTCGATGGTCGCCACGCTGCTCGACGCTGGCGGTGTCGACCCGACGGTGATCAACGGCGGGATCATCGAAAGCTACGGCTCCAACGCCCGGCTCGGCGATAGCGAGTGGATGGTGGTCGAGGCCGACGAGAGCGACGGCAGCTTCCTGCGCCTCGACGGGACGATTGCGGTCGTGACCAACATCGATCCCGAGCACCTCGACCACTACGGCAGCTTCGATGCGGTGAAGGAGGCGTTCGTCGAATTCATCGAGAACGTGCCGTTCTACGGCGCGGCCGTGCTCTGCGTCGATCATCCGGAAGTTCAGAAGGTCATCGCCCGCGTTCGTGATCGGCGGGTCGTGACTTATGGCTTTTCGGCACAAGCGGATTGGTCGGCGGAGAACATTCGTCAGCAGGAAACCGGCATCGGCAACGTGTTCGACGCCGTTCACACTGACCGTGACGGCAACCGCCGGCGCATCGCCGATATCTCGCTGCCCATGCCGGGCCGGCACAACGTGCAGAACGCCCTCGCGGCGATCGCCGTGGCCGACGAACTGGGCTGCGACGGCGAGGTCATCCGCACCGGCTTCTCGCGCTTCGGCGGAGTACGGCGGCGCTTCACCCGCGTTGGCGAAGTCTCCGGCGCGACTGTGATCGACGATTACGCACACCACCCGGTGGAAATCCGCGCTGTGCTCTCAGCTGCGCGCGAGGCGGCGAAGGGGCGGGTCATCGCAGTCGCCCAGCCGCATCGTTTCACGCGCCTGCGCGATCTGATGGGCGACTTCCAGAGCTGCTTCAACGACGCCGACGTGGTCTTCGTCGCGCCGGTCTATACCGCGGGCGAGGCGCCGATTGCCGGAGTGAATGCGACTGCGTTGGTGCAGGGCCTCAAGGACCTCGGTCATCGCTCGGCTGCCGAAGTCTCCGGTCCTGCTGACCTGGCCGATCGTCTTTCGGGCCTGGTGCAGCCCGGCGACATCGTCGTCTGCCTCGGCGCGGGTGACATCACCAAATGGGCGGCAGGCCTCGCAGCGGACATTGCCGCACGACAGGCCCGGCCGTTGGTCGAGGGGGCGGCATGATCCGTCAACCTGACAGCCAACATTCCGAGTGCGCCGCTCCGGGTTCGGATTCCGACCGTACGTTCGACGGTTGGGTGCCGACAGAGGTGCGCGGCAAGCTCACCGAAGACGCACCGCTCGACAAGCTCGTCTGGTTCAAGAGCGGCGGCGCGGCCGACTGGTTGTTCGAGCCCGCCGACACAGACGATCTGGTCTCGTTCTTGTCCCGGCTCGACGAAGGCACGCCGGTTATGGCGCTTGGCCTCGGCTCCAACCTGATCGTGCGCGATGGCGGCGTTCCTGGCGTGGTGGTGAGGCTGGGCAAGGCTTTCGCCACGGTCGAAGTGCGGCGCGATCACGTGCTCGAATGCGGCGGTGGAGCTAGTGGAATTCTCGTATCCTCAACCGCGCGCGACGCCGGTATCGCCGGGCTCGAATTCCTGCGCGGCATTCCCGGCACCGTCGGCGGCTTCGTGCGCATGAACGGTGGGGCCTATGGCCGAGAGGTGGCGGACATCCTTGTCGATTGCGATGTTGCCTTGCCTGACGGCACACTGGTCACCGTTCCCGCGGCCGACCTGCGTTACACCTATCGCCATTCGGACTTGCCCGAAGGCGCCATCGTGGTGTCGGCGAGGTTCCAGGGCACGCCTGGAGATCCGAAAGTCATTGGTGCCGAGATGGATCGCATCGCTCAGGCGCGCGAAGAGAGTCAGCCGCTCCGCAGCAAGACCGGCGGATCGACTTTCAAGAATCCGGCTGGCGACAAGGCCTGGCGGCTGGTCGATGCAGCCGGCTGCCGCGGACTGAAGGTGGGCGGAGCCCAAGTCAGTGAGAAGCATGCGAACTTCCTCATCAACACGGGCGACGCGAGCAGCGCCGACATCGAAACCCTGGGAGAAGAGGTTCGTCGTCGTGTCTCGGAGAGCCAGGGCGTGACGCTCGAGTGGGAAATCAAGCGAGTGGGCCGGTGGTAAGTCTTCCCAAACTCCACGTGGCCGTCCTCATGGGCGGCTGGGCGAGCGAACGTCCGGTCTCGCTGATGAGCGGCGAGGGCGTCGCGAAGGCGCTGGAATCGCGCGGTCACCGCGTCACGCGGATCGACATGGACCGTCAGGTTGCCGCGCGACTGGCCGAGGCCGCGCCCGATGTCGTGTTCAATGCGCTTCACGGCGTGCCCGGCGAGGATGGCACGGTCCAGGGCATGATGGACCTGATGGGCATCCCCTATACCCACTCGGGCCTGGCTACTTCGGTCATCGCCATCGACAAGGAGCTGACCAAGCACGCGCTGGTGCCGCATGGCGTGCCGATGCCGGGCGGGCGCATCGTCAAGTCGGAGGAGCTCTACGAGGCCGATCCGCTGGCGCGTCCCTATGTGCTCAAGCCGGTCAACGAGGGCTCCTCGGTCGGCGTGGCCATCGTCACGGACCAGAGCAACTACGGCAATCCGATCCGCCGCGAGTCCACGGGGCCGTGGCAGGAGTTCGACCAGCTGCTGGCCGAGCCCTATATCCGCGGGCGCGAACTGACCACGGCCGTGCTCGGCGACAGGGCGCTGCTGGTCACCGAACTGGTCCCGAAGTCCGGGTTCTACGATTTCGACGCCAAGTACACCGATGGCATGACGGAGCACGTCTGCCCGGCGCAGATCCCGCCGGAGATCGAGAAGCTGTGCCTGGAATACGCGCTACAGGCTCATCGCCTGCTCGGCTGCCGTGGTACCAGTCGGTCGGACTTCCGCTGGGATGACGAGCAGGGCGAGGAGGGCTTGTTCCTGCTCGAAACCAACACCCAGCCGGGCATGACCCCGCTGAGCCTGGTGCCCGAACAGGCCCGGCATTGCGGTATCGACTATGCCGAACTGGTCGAGATCGTGATCGAGGACGCGCTGGTGCACTTCGGCAAGCTGGAGAGGCCCGCCTGATGGCGCAGACCATCCGCCGCAATGCCAAGCCCGTGCGTCGGCAGGCGCGCGCCCAGGCCTCCAAGACCAAGGTCCGCAAGGCCCGGCAGAAGACCAATTCGCTGGTCGACGCCTTGATGCGCGTGCTGCCTTTTACGGAAGAGCAGCTGCACAAGATCTTCCTGGTCCTGATCCTCGCGGCTGCTGCAGCGATCGCGTGGATCGTCGCTGCCACGGCCGGGCTTACGGTACTTGCGGGTCAGCAGCTCGCTTTCGCTGCGGCCGACGCCGGTTACGAGGTCAACCGCGTCGAAGTGCGCGGGGTCGAGCGGATGAACGAGCTCAAGGTCTATGAGCGCGTGCTGGGAGAAAAAGACCGGGCCATGCCGCTGGTCGATCTCCACGCGCTGCGCAGTTCGTTGATCGAACTGCCGTGGGTGAAGGACGCCCGCGTTTCGCGCCAGCTTCCCGACAAGATCGTGGTCGACATCGTCGAGCGGCAGCCGCACGCCGTGCTCAAGAAGCCGGATCGTCTGGTGCTGATCGACCCGCAGGGTCACGAGCTGGAGCCGATCTCGCACGCCGCGGCGAAGGGCATGCTCGAGATTTCGGGGCCGGGAGCGCAGACGAGGGTGGAAGAGCTGACCGCGCTGCTCGATGCGGCGCCTGCGTTGCGCCCTCAGGTTGCAGGCGCCGAATGGGTCGGCAATCGGCGCTGGAATTTGCGCTTCAAGACCGGGCAGGTCCTGGCCTTGCCGCAAGGAGAAGACGAATCCGCTGGCGCGCTCATGAGTTTCGCCAGATTGGATGGAGTGAACCGGCTGCTAGGGGGTAAAGTAGCCGCGTTCGATATGCGCAATCCGGAACGCATCTACATGCGGGTGCCGGGGCGCGCGCAAGAGGCAGCAAACACCGGGGGAACTTGATGGCCAGCCAGCCTAGAAACAGCCCGCGCATCGCGCGTGTGTTCGGCGCGGTCAACATTGGATCGTTTCGTATATCGGCCATGATCGCCGGTCTCACCGAGAGCGGCGAAATGGTCGTGCTCGGCAGCGGCCATCGCGCCGCGGAGGGCATTCGGCGGGGCTATGTCACCGACATGGCGGCCGCGACTTACGCCGTGCGCGATGCGCTCGAACGGGCGGAGAAGCATGCCGGGACGAGCGTCGCCAGCGTCTGGATCGGCTGCACCGGCGCCGGACTCGCGAGCCAGATCACGCCGGTCGACATCGACATCGGCGGCCGCCGGATCGAAGAGGAAGATATCGAGCACCTGCTGGTCTCGGCGCGAAGCAGCATCGAGCCGGACGGGCGCATGGTGCTCCACGCCCAGCCGGCATGCTACTTCCTCGACGGGGCTGAGGGGATCGCCAACCCCAAGGGCCTCCACGCCGAGCGGCTACGCGTTGATATCCACGTCATGCTCGCCGAGGGTGCCGCGATGCGCAACCTCACCGAAGCGGTGCAGAATGCCCATCTCGAAGTCGAAGGCATCGTCGCCTCGCCGCTCGCCACCGGGTATGCTTGCCTCACCGCGGAAGAGCGGGATCTCGGCGTGGCCATGGTCGAGTTCGGCGCGCAGGTGACCAACGTCTCCGTGTACATGGCGGGGATGCTCGTCGGGTTGACGACGATCCCGTGTGGATCGGCCGACGTCACCGATGCGATCGCCAGCTCACTCGGTATCCGCCGCTTCCAGGCCGAGCGGCTCAAATGCGTCTACGGCTCGGCCATCGCCAGCCCCGCAGATCACCGAGAGATGATCCCGGTCAACGGTCCGGGCGACGATCGCGCAGGGCCTGTCGCAAGAGGCGCGGACGAGAACAACCGCATCCCGCGTTCGGAACTGATCGGCGTAATCACCGGTGAGCTCGATCGGCTGGTGAGCGATATCGGGCGGGCACTGGAGGCCATGGGCTTCTCCGGCCGCCAGGGCCGTCAGGTCGTGTTCACGGGTGGCGGGGCAGAGCTCGCGGGCCTTGCAGACTATGCCCAGTCAGCGCTCGGACGACCCGTCAGGATCGGCAGGCCGCCGCAGATGAAGGCTCTTCCGGAGGCGCATGCCGTGCCCGGATTCGCTACGTTGGCCGGATTGGTGCTCTATGCCGCGGAGGACCCGATCGATATCCGATCGGTAGGTTCGCGCTTCCAAACCAGCCATCGCGCCTCGGGTTTCGCTCAGGTGCAACGTGTCTGGCGCGCGATGAGAGAGTATTTTTAAGGGTTTGCTAGGGTTTTCGCGGGGCTGTGGATAGTTCCATATACCTTTTGCACCGCCGAATCGCTTTGTGGCACAAGCGTGCCACGGGATTGTATCAACGCCTCCCCAAGGAGAGCAGGGAATGAGCATCAATATCGGTCCTCCGTCGGTGGAGGAACTGCGTCCGCGGATCACCGTGATCGGTGTGGGCGGCGCTGGCGGCAACGCCATATCCAACATGATCGAGGCCGAGATCGAAGGCGTCGACTTCATCGTTGCGAATACCGACGCGCAGGCACTCAACAACTCGATTGCCGAACATCGCATCCAGCTGGGCCCCGACATCACGCGCGGCCTCGGCGCCGGTTCGCGTCCTGAGGTGGGCCGTGCCGCTGCGGAAGAGACGATCGAAGAGATCGAACGCGCGCTCGAAGGCGTGAACATGGTCTTCATCGCGGCAGGCATGGGCGGCGGCACCGGAACCGGCGCCGCGCCGGTGATCGCGGAGATCGCGCGCAGCAAGGGCATCCTCACCGTGGGTGTGGTGACCAAGCCGTTCCTGTTCGAAGGCACGCGCCGCATGCGCTCCGCGGAGTCGGGCATCGACGAGCTGCAGAAGAACGTCGACACCCTGCTGGTCATTCCCAACCAGAACCTGTTCCTGGTGGCGAAGGCGGAAACGACCTTCAAGGAAGCGTTCCAGCTGGCCGACGAAGTGCTGCAGCAGGGCGTCCGCTCGATCACCGACCTGATGGTCATGCCGGGCCTCATCAACCTCGACTTTGCCGACGTTCGTTCGGTGATGGGCGAGATGGGCAAGGCGATGATGGGCACCGGTGAGGGCGAGGGCGACAACCGCGCACTCGAAGCCGCCGAACGCGCCATCGCCAACCCGCTGCTCGACGGCGTGTCGATGCAGGGCGCCAAGGGCGTGATCATCTCGATCATCGGCGGCGAGGACATGAAGCTCCTCGAAGTCGACGAAGCGGCGAACCACATCCGCGAGCTGGTCGATCCCGAAGCAAACATCATCTGGGGCTCCGCGTTCAACCCGTCGCTCGAAGGTAAGATCCGCGTTTCTGTCGTCGCCACCGGCATCGAACAGAGCGCCGAACAGGCGGTCGCTGCTCGCAGTCAGCCGCTCAACCTCGGGGCCGGCCGCGCGCCGAAGAAGCCCGTGTTGCCGTTGCCGACCGAAGAGGAACTGGCCGAGGACTCGTTCGCGACCTCTGGAGGCGCCGAGCCGGGCTTCAGCCAACCGGCTTCGTTCGAAGACGACTACGCGCAGCCCGTCCCGGAAGCCGCGTATGACGAGGCTGAAGAAGAGGAAGGCTTCGCTGAAACGGTCGACGACAATGGCGGGCAGGAGGCAAGCTATGGCTCGCTGAGCGGCATGAGGATCGAGCGTGATCCCAATGCCGTTGCCGAACAGGCCGAGGACGAAGGCGACGCGTTCGAGCTGACGCTCGAAGCGCCCGGTGGGGCCGACGACGTGCCTCCGGGGCAAGACGAGCTTTTGCTCGACGCCAGCGAGATCGCCGAAGAAGCCGAGCCGGTTCAGAATGTTGGACGTCGCCGCGGCCTGCTCGGTGGTGGTGAAGCTGAAGGCGGCCAGTCTGCTCCTCAGGGCGGCGGTGCCGCTCCGGCGGGCGGAAGCACCCTGTTCGAACGCATGGCCAACCTGTCGCGCTCGAGCGCTAACAGAGACGAAGATGAAGAAGACGAAGGCGGAAGCAGCTCGATCCGCATCCCACGCTTCCTCGGCCGTCAGAACAACCAGTAGGACGACCGCCATTTTCACCAGGTTCAGCCGCGCCTCTCTAACGAGGCCGGCATGACCCGCCTTGTCGGTCATAGCCAACGCCGCAGGCCGGGCGCATTCGCGCTCATGGCCTCGGCGGCAGGCGTACTGCTGTCCGTAACAGTCCCTACGGGGGCGCTGGCCCAGCCCGTGGTTCAGCCGCTACCGCATCCTGCGACGTCGCGGCTCAACGAGGCGTTGCGGCAGCTTGCGCAGGATCCGCGTTCGCTCAACGCGCTGATTGATGCGGGCCGGGCCTCGATTGAACTCGAAGACCCTGAATCCGCGCTCGGCTTTTTCCGCCGGGCTGAGGCCGTCAATCCGAACGACGGGCGAGTGAAGGCCGGTCTGGCCGCGGTCATGGTTCGCCAGGGGCAGCCGCTCGAAGCTCTGCGTCTCTACGCAGAAGCAGAGAAGGCAGGGGAGGCCATGCTGCTTCACGCGCCGGACCGGGGCCTCGCTTTCGACCTGATCGGTGACAATGCGCGTGCGCAGAAGGAATACACCGCCTCGCTGAACTTCGCGCCGGATCCGATGGTCAGCCAGCGCCTCGCCATCAGCCAGGCGATCGCGGGCGACCAGGCCGGTGCCGAGGCGACTTTGCTGCCGTTTCTGCAGAAGAGCGAACTTTCGGCCTACAGGACGCGAGCTTTCTCGCTGGCGATCCTGGGCAAATCGGACGAAGCCGTCACCATCGCCGAAACCATGTTGCCGGAGCGGCTGTCGAGCCGCCTTGCGCCTTACCTGCGCTACATGCCGCGCCTGACGCGCGCGCAGCAGGCCGCAGCCGCCAATCTCGGCACATTCCCGCCTGCCGCGCAGATTGGCCGCGATGATCCTGCGGTAGTGGCTTATGCTGCAGAGCTTGGGGTCCAACCCTCGGTTCCGGGTACGGCTCCCGCCGCCGCGGGCACAGCCGATGCGCGGTTGGTGCCGTCGGGCGAACCACTGGGCAGACGCGACAATACCGGCCGCATTCCGCGCCGCGAGGAGGCTCGCGCCCAGAGGCCCGCCACAGCGACGTCCACGCCGACACCAGCGCCCGCGCCACGACCTGCGCCCACTCCGACACCCGCAGCCGCGCCACGGCCTGCGCCTACTCCGACACCCGCGCCTGCTCGCCCGGTCGTGCCAGCGCCACAAGTCGCTCAAGTGCCTCCGCCCCAGCCGCTACCGCAGCCAGTGGAACAGCCGCGGCCGGCGCCGGTTGTCGTTTCCGCGCTACCGCCGGCACCCGAGCCCGAAGGGCCTCCGCCGCCGCCGACACAGGACCTGGTCGAGGCGTTCTCCGATCTCACGGTTCCCGCTACCCGCGTCATCCCGGCTGACGGAGCGGTGGACATGTCCAAGTTCGAACCGCGACGCGATCCTCCACCACGGCCCGCAGTGGTCGCTCCGCCGAAGCCGGTCATCCCGAGCCGCCATTGGGTTCAGATTGCCACGGGTCGCGATACAGATGCGCTGGCGTTCGACTGGCGGCGACTCAAGCGATCGGCCGGGGGGCTGCTGGATAAGTCCAAGCCGCAGATCGCCGACTGGGGGCAGACCAACCGCCTTCTCGTCGGGCCCTTTCCGAGCGCCAAGGAGGCCAACGAGTTCGTCGCGGATCTGAAGAAGAAGAACATGGATTCCTTCCGCTTCACCAGCGCCGAAGGGGAGGAAGTCAAGCCGCTCGACTGAATTGGGCGTGCTACCCTGTCCCCTCGGTGAAATCGGCTTTTTGCACATCTTGCCAACAGGGTTATAGAGTTTTGCCCAGCGGCGACATTTACCTCAATTGCCTCGAGAACCCCTTGCATTGCATGTGCTTGGGCGTCTTGCTGGGATGGGAAAGTTAATGATGAACACCGGGCGTGAGCCGATCGAAGAAGCCGACGACGCGGCGCCGGTCGAAATGCTTGCGCAACTGTTCGAAGCCCATGGCTGGCCGTGCGAGTTCGTCAACGAAGACGAACTGAGCGGCGAGATTCAGGGTAGCTGGGCCACCTACCAGATGCGCTGCATCTGGCGGTCGGAGGACAATGTCCTGCAGCTGCTCTGCCTTCCCGAAATCCGCGTGCCCGATGCCAAGCGCAAGCCGGCTTATGAGCTTCTGGCGCTGGTCAACGAGCAGCTCTGGCTCGGACATTTCGATATTTGGTCGAACGGTGGCGTGTTGCTCTACCGGCACGGGCTGATGCTCGGACCGGATGGCATGCTCAGCCTGTCGATGGCGCAGCTCGCCGTCGAAAGCGCCGTATCGGAATGCGATCGGTTCTATCCGGCCTTCCAGTTCGTGCTCTGGGGCGACAAGCGGCCCAAGGACGCACTCGAGGCCGCCATGGTCGACGCCGCGGGCGAGGCCTGAGCTCCTCTCCCGCTTGCGGGAGGGGCCAACGGAGGGCATGTGGGCCCCGACGCGGGAGGACAGATCCTCCCGACCCCTCCCGCAAGGGGGAGGGGAGCAGGAGCGCCCTCAGTGTCCGATTTCAATTCCATTCTTCTCGTCGGCTGCGGCAACATGGCCGGGGCGATGCTTCGCGGCTGGCTTGCGGCGGGGCTCGCGCCGGAGCGGTTCACGGTTGCCGATCCGGCGGTGCGAGATTTGCCGGAAGGCGTGCGCCGGCTGGATGCCGCGCCGGCAAGCGGCGAATTCGACGCGATCCTGCTCGGCATCAAACCGCAGGGCCTGGCGCAAGTCGCTCCCACGGTCGAAGCGCTTGTAGGGCCTGGTACGACGCTGTTCTCGATCCTCGCGGGTGTCGAACTCGCGGTGTTGCAGGAGCAGTTTCCGCGCGCCCGCGGCCTGGTGCGACTGATGCCCAATCTTGCCGCCGCGCTGGGGAAGTCGCCTATCGCCCTGGCGGAGGCTGGACTGGACGAAGGTTCCAAGGCCGAAGCTTTCGCCCTGCTCAAGCCGCTCGGAACGCCAGAGTGGGTCGCGGAGGATGAGTTCGACCTGGTAACGGCCCTCGCGGGATCGGGCCCGGCTTTCGTCTACCGCTTCATCGATGCGCTTGCAGTTGCGGCCTCCGATTTGGGGTTGGACCCGGACAAGGCGGGACGCCTGGCGCTGGCAATGGTCGACGGAGCGGCGGCGCTTGCCGCGGCTTCCGAGTACGATCCTGCCGAACTGGCGCGGCGGGTGGCAAGCCCGGGTGGGGTCACGCAGGCGGGCCTCGACGCGATCGATGAAGGCGATGCCCTGCGCGGTTTGTTAGCGAAAACATTGCGTTCGGCACGCGATCGCAGCGCCGAGATGGCAGCCGCGGCGAGGGGGCAAGGTTAACGCCTCAAGAGCGGTTTTCCTTGAATACTGAGGCTATCGACGCGATATTGCCTCCACCGGCTTGTCGTCGCTCGGCGCCGGAATGGAGTTTGTAATGGCGAATTGGAATGATCCCCAGCCCACTCGGACGAACTTTTCGTCTTCCGGGTCTGCGGGTGCGGTGGGGACCGGTCAGGCTTATGCCGTCGACCAGGGCCTTCGCCGCCACATGCTCTCGATCTACAACTACATGACCAGTGGCGTGCTGCTGACCGGCATTGTCGCGCTGCTGTTTTCGTGGGGCGGAGAAACGTCTCCCGCGGCTCAGGTATTCCTCAACGGGGGTATCCTGGCGTGGGTGATCATCCTCTCGCCGCTCGCCATCGTTTTTGCGATGAGCGCGGGCATCAACAAGTTCTCGACCGGTACGCTTCAGCTGATGTTCTGGGGCTTCGCCGTGCTGATGGGCCTGTCGATGTCGACGGTGTTCCTCGTCTATACCGGCAGCTCGATCGCGGCGACGTTCTTCGCCACCGCGGGTGCGTTCGCTGGCCTCAGCCTGTTCGGCTACACCACCAAGAAGGATCTGTCGGGCTTCGGCAGCTTCCTGATCATGGGCGTGGTCGGCTTGATCGTTGCCAGCCTGCTGAACATCTGGCTGCAGTCCGGATCGCTGGGCTGGGCGATCAGCTTCCTCGGCGTGCTGATTTTCGCGGGCCTCACCGCCTACGACACGCAGCGCCTGAAGCAGCAGTACCTGGCCATCCAGCAGATGAAGGTGACCAATCCGAACGCCGTTGCCGCCTACCCGGTGGGCAAGGTGGTCATCATGGGGGCGCTGAGCCTCTATCTGGACTTCATCAACATGTTCCAGTTCCTCCTCCAGTTCATGGGCCAGAGGAACTAACGGGCGCAACTGATCGCAGCCCAGATTCATTTCATCGTGCCCGGGGTGTGGAAACGCACCCCGGGCATTTTCTTTACGTGACCCCCGCGATAGGCTGATGCTTCATCCGCGCGTAAGGCGCGGCGTGGCACGGACATCTCACGTGCCATGAGAGGGGAGCACACTGCATGAATTCGAACCGCCCTGGCTGGCTGAAGCTGCCGCTCGTGATCGCAGCTATCGGCGCTCTTGGGGCTTGCGCGAAGGCGCCTCCGCCTCCGCCACCGCCGCCACCGCCGCCTCCCAAGGTTGTAGAGACGATCCCGTTCCGGCCCATTCCGCCGGGAGGTGCAGCCTATTCGATGGACCTGCCGCCGGTTGGCGTTGGCGGCCAGCGGACGACGGTCAACACCGGCCTCGACGCCGACAGCACGCTATGGCACTTCCGCTCGGCCTGGAACGTCGCTGCGCTGAACTGCCTCGATCCGGGCTATGAGTCGATCCTCGAGGGTTACTCGGCTTTCCTCAAGCAGAACGTACGCACGCTCGCGGCCACCAACACCGCGATCGACGAGCGCTTCCGCAAGCAATACGGCGCCCGCAACACCGCGGTGAAAGCGCGCGAGACCTACATGACGCAGGTCTACAACTACTTCGCCTTGCCGCCGGCGCGCGCACGGTTCTGCGACGTGGCCAAGGCGTTCTCGCAACAGTATCTGAGCCTGTCGCCGACGCCCGACATCAGGCAATTCGCCGCCGCCAATATCCCGAACATCGAGTTGGTCTACCAGGACTTCTTCCGCGATTACGAGAAGTACCAGGTGGACTCGGCCACGTGGGATGCCCAGTACGGCGCCCGCTACGGGGCCTCGCAGCCGGGATACGTCGCGGTCCATGGGTCTGCCGGGCAGAGCGTGGGAGCGCTGGTCAACCTGAACGCTCCGGCGCAGCAGACCGGCGCGGTTGTCGATCCGCAATCGGGCGCCGAGATCCCGGTCATCCCGGTGCCGGACGAAGTCAGCACGCCCGTGGTCCAGCCAATTCCGAACAAGTGATGGGAACCGGAGGGCCGCGGAAACGGGAGGAGCAAAATTTTGCTCTTCCAAGCCCGCGGCCTTTTGGCTAGGAGGCGCGCTCTTCGCGGGGCCCCAACCCCGCGCGATACCGGAACGGGGCCGTAGCTCAGATGGGAGAGCGCGTCGTTCGCAATGACGAGGTCAGGGGTTCGATCCCCCTCGGCTCCACCACCGGGTCCATAAACGAGCGGTTCGACAAACCTGCCGCTTAAGCGTTAGGTTAGCGCCATGCATTTTCTCGACCAAGCCAAGATCTATCTCCGTTCAGGCGGCGGCGGCCCGGGTGCGGTCAGCTTCCGGCGCGAGAAGTACATCGAGTACGGCGGGCCCGACGGCGGCAACGGCGGACGCGGCGGGGACGTGGTCCTGGTCGCAGTGCCGGGCCTCAATACGCTGATCGACTTCCGTTACACCCAGCACTTCAAGGCCGCGCGCGGTAGCCACGGCATGGGCAAGAACCGCACGGGTGCGAGCGCGCCTGATCTCGTCATCGAAGTTCCGGTCGGCACCCAGGTGCTCGACGAGGAGCGCGAGGAAGTGCTGGCCGACTTCACCGAGGTGGGGCAGCGCATCGTGCTGCTCGAAGGCGGCATGGGCGGGCGGGGCAACGCCAGCTACGCCACTTCGACCAATCGC
This sequence comes from Porphyrobacter sp., assembly GCA_017744315.1. Classification (GTDB taxonomy): domain Bacteria; phylum Pseudomonadota; class Alphaproteobacteria; order Sphingomonadales; family Sphingomonadaceae; genus Croceibacterium_A. The sequence continues at coordinate 161,005 of JAGIBN010000009.1, read as the reverse complement.
GCCCCTCGGCAGCACCAGCCGGGCATCCCGGCGGAAGAGATGTGGGTCTGGCTGCGGCTCAAGCTGCTGGCCGACGTCGGCCTTGTGGGCCTGCCGAACGCCGGCAAGTCGACCTTCATCAACCAGGTTTCGAACGCGCGGGCCAAAGTGGGCGACTATGCCTTCACCACGCTCGTGCCCAAGCTCGGCGTCGTCCGCCATCGCGAGCGCGAGTTCGTTCTGGCCGACATTCCGGGCCTGATCGAAGGCGCGGCCGAAGGGGCCGGCATCGGCGACCGCTTCCTGGGCCATATCGAGCGCTGCCGGGTGCTGATCCACCTGGTCGACATCAGCGGCACCGACCCGGCCGAAGGCATGCGCATTGTCGAGCGCGAGCTTGAGGCTTATGGCGAAGGGCTGGAAGACAAGCCGCGCCTCATCGCGCTGAACAAGATCGACCTGGCCGATGCCGAATTGGCCGAAGGGTTCGCTCAGCAACTCCGTGACGCGGGTGCGGATCGCGTGTTTCCGATCTCGGGTGCGACGGGTGCGGGGATCGATAAGCTGCTCGACGCGGCCCTGGACTATCTCCCTGCGCGCACTGCTACTGAGAACCCCCACACGGCGAATCCGGACGACGACGAGCCTGAAGGCGAGTGGTCGCCGCTGGGCTAACCCGCTCCCTTTGGGAGAAGCATGGCTTCTCAACCGCGATTGCAGCCGCTAACTCGCCGCAATGCCCATTGAGAGCCTCGCAGACTTAGCCAATCCCGCCACTGCACCTCGCCTTGTCCTCAAGGTCGGGTCCGCTTTGCTGTGCGGACGGGACGGTACGCCAAACCGCGAATGGCTCGCGACGCTGGCGAAGGAAATTGCCGAGGCACAGGCGCGTGGGCAAAGCGTGATCGTGGTGAGCTCGGGCGCCATTGCGCTCGGAGCGGCCAAGCTGGGGCTGGCGAAGGGCGGGCGTGGCTCGCTTGCTGACGCGCAGGCAGCTGCGGCCGTCGGCCAGATCGCGCTCGCAGGCTTGTGGAGCGAGTTGCTCGGTACGCATGGGCTGACCGCGGCGCAGCTGCTGTTGACCTTGGAGGACCTCGAAGACCGGCGCCGCTACCTCAACGCGGCGGCGACGCTCGGGCGGCTGCTCGGCGCAGGAGCTGTGCCCGTGATCAACGAGAATGATTCCGTCGCCACCCAGGAAATCCGCTTCGGCGACAATGATCGCCTGGCTGCCCGCGTAGCGCAGGCGGCCAGGGCCGACGCGGTAGTCTTGCTGTCGGACGTCGACGGTCTCTACGACCGCGACCCCAAGCATCCGGAGGCCGCGCTTCTGCCGCGCGTCGAAGGCGTTACCGAAGCGGTCCATGCGATGGCCAGCCCCAGCTCGGGCTCGGGCCTGGGTTCGGGCGGCATGACCTCCAAGCTCCAGGCGGCCGAGATCGCCACACGCGCAGGGATCGCGCTCGCGATCATCAACGGCACGCACGAGAAGCCGCTCGCCCGGGCGTTCGGTAACGATATCGGTACGGTGTTCACTCCAACCCGTCGCGACCGGGCGCGCAAGGCGTGGCTTGGCGGGCGCCAGCGGCTCAAGGGTGTGTTGGTGGTCGACACCGGCTGCGCTGGAGCACTGCGCAAGGGCAAGAGCCTGCTCGCCAGCGGAATTACCGGCGTCGAGGGTCAGTTCCATCGCGGCGACCCGATCGGTGTACGCGATACCGAGGGGAAGTCCGTCGCCCAGGGCCTCGCCGAATATGACTCCGGCGAAGTCGAGCAGATCAAGGGCCGGCGCAGCGAAGAGCATGCGGCTCTGCTCGGCTATGCGCCGCGCTCAGCGGTGATCCACCGCGATCAGTTGGTGTTGCTTTGACCCTGGCGGTAACCGGCGGCACGGGCTTCGTAGGCCAGGCGCTGCTGGAATTGGCGAGCAGTCGCTCGGTGTCCGTGCGAGCGCTGGCGCGACGCGAACAACCGCCGCGCCCGGGCGTCGAGTGGGTCAGGGGGGACCTAGCCGATGGGGCGGCCCTCAAGGCTCTGGTAGAGGGCGCGGAGGCGGTCCTGCATATCGCGGGCGTCGTGAACACTCCGGACCCGATGGGCTTCCACCTTGGCAATGTGGCCGGGACAGAAGCCTTGATCGCAGCCGCGAAAGAGGCGGGGGTTTCACGCTTCATTTTCGTGTCATCGCTCGCTGCACGGGAGCCGAACCTGTCGAGCTACGGCATGTCGAAACGGCATGCTGAGGAGGCGGTCCAGACGAGCGGGCTCGACTGGACCATCGTGCGCCCACCGGCGATCTACGGGCCCCGTGACAGGGAAATCCTCGACATGTTCAAGGCGGCACGCTGGGGCGTCGTGCCGATGCCTGAGGCAGGGCGGGCGTCGATGATCCACGTTGAGGATCTCGCCCATCTGTTGCTCAATCTGGTGCGGCCCACGGTGCCGTTGCTCGAAGAGGTCAAGCATCGCATCCTTGAGCCCGACGACGGCCGTGAAGGCGGTTGGTCCCACCAGGAGCTGGCAAAGGCCATCGGCGATGCGGTTGGCCGGCGCGTGTGGGTGCCCTCGCTCTCCGGCAGAGCGCTGCGTGCCGCCGCCTGGGCCGACGGCCGCCTACGCGGAAGCAAGGCCAAGCTGACGCCGGATCGGGTTGGGTACATGATCCACCCAGACTGGGTTAGCCGACCCGACAAGGCGCCGCCTGAGGCTTTGTGGCGTGCAGAGATACCGACACCCGAAGGCCTGGCCGCGACCGCGCGCTGGTACCGGGAGCAGGGTTGGCTTTAGCGGCGCGGCTGCGCGCTACTCGACGGATCCCAGCGGGCGCCGCTTCTTTCCGAACGGAATATTCCCAAGATTAGCCGGCGGGCCGCTCCGCGCGGTGGCGTCCCCTCGGGCGTGATCGACCACCGCCACCGAAATCGGCTTGTCGAACATCACCCCGCAGCAGTCCTCCTTGACCCATACGATGCGGCTGAACAGCTCGAGCCCGTCCCATCTCAGCAGCGCGGTAGCGCCGACCGGCGGTGGGTTCCTGATTTCGACCCGCGCCCCGGTTTCGGAAAGGTCGCACAGGTTGCCCCGCCAGTCGCCGCCGGCCGTCTGCAGGTGGACTTCGCCCGAGGCAGGCACCCGCTCCGAACCGCGCCGTTCGACCCAGGACTCCGCGGAGTTCGCTTGTTCTTGACCCATGCCGCATGATCACGCCGCGGAGTTAAGGCCGGCATGTCACAAAGGGTTAGCGGCGCGGTGAGACTTGGCCGCGAGGCTTCGTCAGAACGCCGGTTCGTATCCCGGAGGCAGCTCGCCTTCGTCCGGCGTGTCGGTCGGGCCGACCGGAGTGTGGATGCCGCACTCGGTCTTGTCCCAACCACGCCAGCGGCCCGCGCGCGGGTCTTCGCCCGGCTTGACGGTGCTGGTGCAGGGTTCGCAGCCGACCGAGAGGTAGCCCTTGGCCTCCAGCGGGTGGCGCGGGAGGTCGTGCTCGGCGAAATAGGCGTCGAGATCGGCCTTGGTCCAGTCGCCCAGCGGGTTGATCTTCAGGCGGCCGTCCTCGATCTCGAAGCGCGGCAGGTTCTGGCGGGTGACCGACTGGAACGCCTTGCGGCCCGAAATCCAGGCGTCGAGCCCTTCCTTGGCGCGGCGCAGCGGCTCGACCTTGCGGATCTCGCAGCATCCGTCGGGGTCCCACGACCAGCGCAGGCCGTTCTCGTCCTTGGCGGCAAGCACCGTGGGATCGGGCTGCACAACCGAGGAGTTGGTCAGGCCGAAGCGCTCAGTCAGCTCATCGCGATAGGCGAGCGTTTCTTCGAACATCTTCAGCGTGTCGACGAAGATCACCGGCACGCTCGGATCGGCCTGGGCCACGAGGTGCAGCAGCACCGCGCTTTCCGTGCCGAACGAGGAGACCACGGCTACCCGGCCGAGGCTGCCCTCGGCGAACAGCTCGCGCAGCATCGTGCCCACGTCCACCCCGGCGAAGCGCGCGTTGAGCGCGTCCGCGTCGGCCTGGGTGAACGCAGGGCCCGTATCGATCCTGTCGACGGCGCGGCTAGCCATTCACCAGATCCGGGTGGCGCAGCTGCCAGATCGGCACGGCGGCATCGGCCGCGTGCTGATAGACGTGCGGATAGCGGGTCAGCGTCGCTTCCACGTCGTTCGTGTCGAACGGGACGTTGGGGGCGAAACTGTCGAAGCCGCAGCGACGCATGAAGAACACGAGGTCGACCAGCACGTCGCCGGTAGCCTTGATCTCTCCGGTGTAGCCCATCTCACGCAGGACGCGGGCACTGGAGAAGCCGCGGCCGTCGCGGAACTTCGGGAAGTCGACTTCGACCAGCTTGGTGCGATCGAGCACCGGTGCGAGCCGGCGCACGTCGTCGCCCGCTTCGATGCGGACCGACGCGGCGTTGGTCTGATCCAGGAACGCGTCGAGCGACACGGCCGGTTCGTCCGGCACGGCATCGTCGCGGAAGCGCAGTACGTCAGCCATAGATAGCCTCCTTGAACCCATCCATGCCGACGCGGCGGTAGGTATCGATAAACTTTTCACCCGGTTCGCGGATCTCGCGATAGCGTTCGACCGCACGTTCGAGCGCGTCGACCACGCCCGCTTCATCGAAGCCGGGGCCGGTGATCTTGGCCTGGCTCGTCTCCTCGTCGCCCGAACCGCCGAGCAGGAGCTGGTAGCTCTCCGTGCCCTTACGGTCGACGCCAAGGATGCCGATGTTGCCGGCGTGGTGGTGGCCACAGGCGTTGATGCAGCCCGAGATCTTGATCTTGAGCTCACCCACGTCCTGCTGGCGCGCCGGGTCGGCGAACCGTTCGGAGATCTTCTGCGCGACCGGGATCGAACGCGCGTTGGCGAGGCTGCAGTAGTCGAGGCCAGGGCAGGCGATGATGTCGGTCACCAGATCGAGGTTGGCCTCTCCGAGGCCCGCCTCGTTGAGCGCCGTCCACACCGCGTAGAGGTCCTGCTTGCGGACGTGCGGCAGAACCAGGTTCTGCGCGTGCGTGGCGCGGATGTCGTCGAAGCTGTAACGCTCGGCGAGGTCGGCTACGAGGTCCATCTGATCGCCCGAGATATCGCCCGGGATCTGCCCGATCGGCTTCAGGCTGATGTTGACGATCGCATAGCCCGGCGCCTTGTGCGCGACGGTCTGGCGATCGACCCACAGCGCGAAGTCGGGGTCGGAACGGTCGATCTCTTCCGAAAGGCCGGTCTCGAACGGCGGCGGCGCGAAGTAGGCCGCGATGCGGTCATACTCGGCCTGCGGGAAGTCGTTCTTCAGCGTCAGGAAGTGCTGGAACTCTTCCTCCACCTGGCGGCGGAATTCCTCTTCGCCCAGCTCGTGGACGAGGATCTTCATGCGCTGCTTGTGGATGTTGTCGCGCCGCGCGTTGCGGTTCCACACGCGCAGGACGGCCTCCATGTAGGACATGATCTGGCCGGTCGGCAGGAACTCGCGGATCTTGTAGGCGATGAACGGTGTGCGGCCCATGCCGCCACCGGCGTAGACCTCGAACCCGATCTCGCCCGCGTCGTTCTTGACGATGCGCACCGCGAAGTCGTGCCAGCGCAGTGCCGCGCGGTCGATCTTCGAGGCAATCACCGCGATCTTGAACTTGCGCGGCAGGTAGCTGAATTCCGGCATGAAGGTGGTCATCTGCCGGATCATCTCGGCCCACGGGCGCGGATCGATGATCTCGTCGGCAGCGGCACCGGCATACTGGTCGGCCGAGACGTTGCGGATGGACTCGCCGCTGGTCTGGATGGCGTGCATCTCGACATCGGCGAGCTCGCCCAGCAGGTCGGCGGCTTCTTCCAGCTTGATCCAGTTGTACTGGATGTTCTGACGCGTCGTGAAGTGGCCGTAGCCGCGGTCATAGACGCGCGCGATGTGCGCTAGCTTGCGCATCTGTTCGCCGTTAAAGGTGCCATAGGGGATGGCGACGCGCAGCATGTAGGCGTGGAGCTGCAGGTACAGGCCGTTCTTCAGCCGCAGGGGCTTGAACTGGTCGTCGGTCAGCTTGCCTTCGATACGGCGGCGAGCCTGGTCGCGGAATTCCTCGACACGGGCCTGGACCATCGCGTGGTCGTATTGGTCATACTTGTACATCAGATCACCCAGGTGCCGGCGTTCGGGTCGGCGGGCTTGAGGGTCAGGTCAGGGCGCACGGTCGGGCCGTAGGCACGCACGCGGTCCTTGATGTGAGACGGGCGGGGGCTGCCCTTGGGATCGAGCTCGGCGTCGAGCGCGTAGCCGCCGTTGACGCGGCAGGCGGCATCCTCGCGCTTGAGGATCGTTTCCCCCTGATCGCCGACGTCGACTGCGTCTTCGACATGGAACGACCATCCCTGGCCATCCCACCAGATGACCCGGCCGTTCTTCAAATCATTCCCCGTAAGTATCTTCACGAATGCGCCTCCAGCGCGAATTGGGCGACGGCCGCGTCAGTGCGGGCGGTGACGTCGCCGATGATAATGAGGGCAGGGCTCTTCACCCTTTCGCGTTCCACGAGATCGGGCAGCGCGGCCAGCGGCCCGCGAACCACCCGCATAGACGGACGCGCGGCGTTCTCGATCACTGCGAGCGGAGTATCAGGAGCCAGGCCATCGGCCATCAGCTTCTCGGCGATCTGCGGAGCGGTCTTGACGCCCATATAGATCACCAGCGTGCGGCCCTTGCCGGCAAGCCCAGCCCAGTTCTGCTCGGTCAGGCCCTTGCACTGCCCGGCGACGAAGCTGACGATGCTAGCGCCTTCGCGATGGGTCAGCGGGATCTGCGCAGCGGCGGCAGCGCCGAGAGCCGAGGTGACGCCGGGGACGACTTCGACCGGCACGCCGGCTTCGCGGCAAGCTTCGGCCTCTTCCCCGCCACGTCCGAAGACGAACGGATCGCCACCCTTGAGGCGGACGACGTCGCGACCGGCGAGCGCTTCGCGGACCAGCAGGGCGTTGATCTCTTCTTGCGGCAGGGTGTGCCGAGCCCGGCTCTTGGCGACCGAAACGAGTTCCGCTCCAGCGCCGGCCATGGCCAGCACGGCAGGCTCCACCAGACCGTCATGCACGACGATTTCGGCCGCGCCCAGCAGGCGCGCGGCGCGCAACGTCAGGAGGTCCGGATCGCCCGGGCCCGCTCCGACAAGGTAGACTGTGCCTATCCTGCTCATGGCGCGCATGTGGAGGTGGGGCCGGTTTCTTGCCAGCCATATTGGATTGGGCGGGGGCTAGGAGAGCTTTAGCGGCCGAACATCTGTCAGAAAGTCGCCATCAGCGCGGTGGCGATATAGTGGGTGTCGCCGGTCTGCGGAGCGTTGGGCGCGGTCTTGAGGAATTCGCCCTTCGCCAGCCACACGGCGTTGACTTCGGCCCTGAGGAAGCTCGGCATCAGCCAGTAGCGCACGCGGCCCTCCAACTGGTGTCCGGCGAAATTGCTGGACTGGCCAGTGATGTCGCGCACACCGGTGGTCGAGAAGCTGTCGGTGCGCGAGGCGAGCCACATCGGGCGATAGACCGCGAAGGCATCCCACCGGGGGTCGGGCGCGAGCTCTGCCCTGAGGCCAGGCGTGCTGATATTCGCCCGGCCGATGGCGTTGTAGATGCCCGCCGGCGCGAGGTCGGCGCGGCGCATGCCGAACAGGGTGTCGAACCGGTTGTAGCCCGGGCCATCGCCGTCGCCGCTTGCGCGATCGTACTCGACCGAGAGGCGGAACTTGGCCGGGCCGGAGAAAGTGTATCCCGCGTCCGCATGGATGAACCAGGCGCTCACATCGAGGACCGCCGCGTTTGGCGCGGTAGAGGCTCGGATATCGCCTGTCTGGTAGATGCCCTCGACCTCGAAGTCGAACTGCCCGGCCTTGGGATCGCGGATTAGCCGGGCGCTGAAGGTGTCGAGGTCGCGATTGCGTGTCGGGTGATCCAACCAATCGCGTTCGTGAAGGCCGAAATAGCCGATCTCCGCCGTGGCGCCCGCGATGGTTTTCGGCCAGGCAATGAGCCCACCCCACAGCTGCAGGTCGAAACTCTCGCGGTCCCATTCTGTTTTCGCGTCGAGCACAGAGGGCAGATCATCGGGCAGTCTGATCTGCGGCAGGACATAGATCGCTGTTGCCGTCACGCCGCTTTTGGTTCGCAAGTCCGCGCGCAGCCCGGTGTAGCCGTTGGTGGTGTTGCGATAGTCATCTGCCGCGACAAGGCGGCGCGAGCCCAAATTCAGGGTGAACCGGCCAGCTTGCAGCGAGCCCTTGCTGCCGTCACCTAGGACATTGTCGACGTCAGCCGCGAGGTAAACCTGGACCAGCTCGAACGTGTTGACCTCATTGGCGCTGATCGCGCTGCCCGGCTTCTCCAGCCAGGCCCGGCTGTCGTACATCTCGCCGCCGATGCGGATCACGCCTGTATCGTATTCGGCAAACAGCGTGCTTCGCAGGTCGAGCTGCTCGTCTTCGTCGCGGAAGCCCACGCGCGGTTGGCCGTCGAGCGCTTCGTAGCGGAGGCGCGTGCTTCCTGAGAGCTTGAAGTCGTCTGGGTTGCCGATGGCCGATTGTAGAGTCGGTGCATCAGCATAGGCCGGGGTCGCGGACAGGATTCCCCAAAAGGCGGCGGCCCGGGCGAGACGCCTCATGCCCTTCCGCCAGTCTTCGGCTGATGCGAAACCCAATCATGGGTTTCATCCATCGCGTCCCTGCTCCAACGAAATAAAGCGTCGTAGAGCAGCATCCCCGCTTCGAGTTGCTCAAGGTCGTCTGAGTACATTCGCGAGAGGCCCAGCGACATGGCCACAAGACCGGCCGCCTGTGGTGCGATATCTGGCCACCCCGTGTCGGCGCCACGGACGATAACGGCCATATTCGACAGCGGTTCGATCGACCCGAGGCCAAACTCGTTTACCATTGCGTCGAAAGTGCATTCCTCGCCACGGTGGCTCCAGAACACGCCGTCGAGGTCGAATGGTGCGCCACCGTGACGCTCGGCTACGCTAATCACCTCGGAGGTGTTCACGTAAAGGAAGACCGCTTCTGGATCGATGAAACGTCGGATGAGCCACGGACACGCAATACGATCGACTTTCGGGCGAGCCCGCGTGACCCAGATCGAAGCCTCTTCAAGCGAGCGTCGTGGCACTTTGGTCTGGTCGATGGTCGGGTAGCCCTTATCGGCCCAACCATCCAATCCACCAGCTAGCACGAGCGCATCGCAGCCATGATGGCGCAATAAAGCCGCAACACCCGAACTAGTGCTTCCGCCATCAGAACAGACGACGATCGCTTCCCGCCCAGAAAAGCTCCTCGCCCAGTCCCCCACTACAGACTCGTCGCGGAATATCGAGCCCGGAACGGCGGCCGCCAAGGCGCCGCCTGCAGGCCCACGAATGTCAATCACAGTTGGGCAATGCGGCGTACCGACGAGGCGAAGCAGTTTATCGGGCGTGATTGAATTGAGAGGCATGACGCGTCCATCGTTCCAGCAGGGACGCGATACTTCAGCCTGTCGCCTCGTGGGGTGATCGCGACCCCATGAGGCGCTCCTAAATTCTCCGTCGGAGGTTTGTCAATCGAACCGCCTCATTGATGTTCGTTAGCTAGCTCGTCGCGAATGTCCGCTTTCCACCCATTTCACGGCGATCGTCGCTCCTGCGCCGACGTGACCAGTGCCGGCAATGATGATGTCGATTTGGAGCATTAGTCCTCGGGCGCAATGCTCACGGACAGACCGTCATGTTCCTCCGAAAGGGGGATTTGACAGGACAAGCATGAAAACCCAACACCCGCAATGTTCGCCCTGCCTGCTGTAGTTTCGTCCAGCACGCAGAGGGACGAGAATGATATCTGCAACCAATTAGGCATCGTTAGACAGCGCCCATCACGCCAGATCCCATTATGGTATAGATCTCATAGATGCCGTCTATGGCCTCGGGCGTGGGGGCACGTGGAGACTGAAAGCGAACCGCTCCCTCCTTTAGCCGGCAGAGCCACTGTCAGTTCGGGGACTGAGCGCGCGATTGCCATTCATGATCGAGGAGGCCCCAAATCAAGCTGTCTCGGCGACCGATGTGAGTGGTCCATTGTTCCCGCAAGCGACCCTCGCAAACGAAGCCGAGGCTTTCAAGCAATCGGTTGGAGGCCAGATTGTCAGGGTCGGTGTCGGCAAATACCCGGCGGCGCTGCTCGATCTCGAATAGATGATCCACGAGCGCGCCGAGGGCCTCGCGGGCAACGCCCTGCCCCTGCCTCTGGCTGACCACCAGATGAGCGAGTTCAGTGATTCCGTCGTCGCGATCGATGGCGGCGAGCCGGCCGATGGCTGGGCCGCCTTCCCTCTCAGTCACGGCCCAGCTTCGGCCCTCTTCCCAACCCGTGCTGGGAACGAGCCATTCGGCCAGCTCCTCTACGCTCGAAAAGGGCCCGCGACTCCACCAGCGCATGACCACTGGATCGGCAAAGCTGGGATAAAGAGCGGGTGCGTCTGCCTGCGTAAGTTCGCGCAGGATGAAGCGCGGCGAAATATGGTCGGCGCCGAGGTTTCACTCACCGCTGGCCGTCTCCAGTTGGCCGACGCTAATGGGGTTCGCGCAGCGGACAATTTGCGAGAGCCAAGTCGGTTCGCGGGCGATCATTCGATAACTATCCGGCAATCCTCCGTTGTCTGCAATGGGTCGGAAGCAGAACGTCCGCAAACGCAGCCCAACCAGTTCAGGCGACGAGTGCCTTGCGCGAAGGCAAGGTACGTTCGGTCTCGTCATTCGACGACGGCAAGCCGAACAGGTGACCTTGGCCGTACGGGCAGCCCATGTTTATGAGCAAAGCCCTCTGGAGTTCGTTTTCAACACCTTCGGCAACCACATCGATCCGCAGCTTTCCGGCCAAATCGATGACTGCCGCTACGATGGCGCGGACCTCGTAATCGCCGGTCATCTTACATACGAACGATCGGTCGATCTTGACCACGTCGACCGGGAAGTCCCGGAGATGAGATAGGCTCGAATGCCCTGTGCCGAAGTCATCCAGGGCGATCCGCACCCCAGCCTGGTGCAGCATGTGCAGGGCCCGGGCGACAAATGCCGAGCCCCGATTGAGGAATGCGTGCTCAGTTACTTCGACCTCGACCAGCGCCGGAGGGATCCGGTAATGGTGCAAGCGCTCAATCATTCTCTCGGCGAAGTCGTCGCGCAGAAACTCTGCTGGTGCCGCATTTATGGCCACCGAGCCGAACAGCAGCCCGGCATCGAGCCAGTTACGCAGATCGATAAAAACCCTTCGCTGAACGAGGGCACCGATCTTAGTCGCCAGTTCATAGTCCTTGAAGGCAGCATCGACAGCTTCGGGCTGATGGTATTGGCGCGCACTCCGCCACCGAAGCAGAGCTTCGAAGCCGACGACCTCCTCCGTCCGAAGCCTGACTTTCTGCTGATAGTGGGGCTCAACCGTCTTCTCTGACAGAGCCCCTCTCGCGAGGCTCAGTTGAGAAGCGACCCGTTGCGCTTCTTCGCGCATGCGAGCATCGAAGAGTTGGGTTCCGCCGCGTCCGCTCCGCTTGCGAGCATAGAGTGCGATGTCTGCGTTGCGCAGAAGATCCATGGCCTCCCCGGCATCCCGTGGAAAGACGGCACCGCCAAAGCTGCACCCCGTATTGATCGTGCGATGCTCGAATCGGATCGGCTTCTTCAGTTCACCTCCTATCGCCTCACCGGTCGCGCGCAGATGCTCGTCGTTGACACATTCTTCGACAATCACGGCGAATTCATCGCCACCGATGCGAGCCACAAAGTCCGGTGCCCGTAGTCGCCGCTTGAGCCGGTTCGAGAATACCCTCAGCAGGTGGTCGCCGGCCGCGTGTCCGAGCGTGTCGTTCACGTGTTTGAAGTGATCGAGATCGATCAGCAGCAACCCGACTTGCGATCCGGATTTTCGCGCCCGCGTCGTGGCTTCTTGCAGACGTTTCTCGAAGGCACGGCGATTTGGAAGCTCCGTCAGCACGTCGTGGTCGCTCGCCCATCGCAGTTGTTCAGCATTCGCCCGCTCGCGCGTTATGTCACGCGATATAACCACCATGCGAACTACCTCTCCGCGGTCGTCACGGACTGGCGAAACCAGAACGTCCCACCAGTGCGGGCTTCCTTTTGCGGTCGGGCAGAATGCGGAAAACCGGTGACCCTCGCCAACGCGCGACCGCTCCAGAGCATCGGAAATGTGACCTTTCGCCGCGTCGGGCCAAAGATCGGCCCAGGCACGGCCGATCAGGGAGTCCAGGCTATCAAATTCCAGGGTCTTGAGGCCCGACGTGCTGATGTATTCGATCCGACCGTCCAGCCCGATGAGCATGATGCAGTCTCCCCGGGCATCGCAGACGCTCCGCAACGCGTCGACCAAGGCGGACGGTCCAGCGATCTTGGGCATAAAGTGCGTTCCAGAAAGAGTGATCAAGGTTTGAGCCCGCCGATTGGCCGTCCCATCAGTGTCAGACGCTGTGACCGGCGGGGCGCCAACCGCCTGCTCAATTGGCGGGTAGCTCGGACAGCAGTAACCGGACCCCCGGCCAGGTTGGCAGGCGCCTTGCCGCCTGTTGCGCCGCGTCGCGGAGTCCCACCGCGGACAGCTCTACGAACGCGATGCTCCGACCGCGCGAGTCCAGCAGGTCTGCTCTGAAGCGTTCCATCTTTCCCTCCCAAACTGAATCCGCGTTGAAGTGAATTCAGACACGGGAGGTTCAATGCGCCATTGGCAATTTAGGCAATATTCACAGAGTGATACCGGTAGAGTCCTATCGCTATCGCACTCCGTAGCGATACGGGGGTAGCGCATTGCGGCACATGCTAGCGGCTCCAGCGTTGCCAGAGCATCTCGCGGAGCGCGTTAGACAGTGATGCCCATTTACATCATCGACGACGACAGAGACGTTCGTCAGGCTTTGGTAATGCTCTGCCGCTCGATGGATCTCGCCGCGCGGCCCTTCGCCGGCGCTGCTGATTTTCTGGACGACCTGCAATACCTTGAACCTGGTGCAGTTTTGGTCGATTTGCGCATGCCCGATATCTCAGGGCTCGATTTACTCAGTGCCATGCGTGATCGCGACTGTTTTTGGCCCACGGTCATGATCACGGGACATGGCGATATCGCCGCAGCGGTCCAGGCGATGAAACTCGGGGCGGTTGATTTCCTTCAGAAACCGTTCGCTGAGGAAGATTTCGAAGCGGCCATCAATGAGTGCGCGCGCAGACTTCCGGACGCGATCCAGCGATCTCTTCACTCGAAAGCGAACCGCAGGGAATTGAGCAAGCTGAGCCCACGCGAGCGAGAAGTCTTTGACGGCGTCGTCGCTGGCCATACCAGCAAGGAAATCGCCTCGCGCATGGGGGTCAGTCACCGCACCGTGGAATCCTACCGGCTGACCATGATGGCCAAGCTCGGCGCGCAACGCCTGCATGATCTCCTTGCCATCGCGACCGTGGGCGTCGGGGATCTCAAGTGACCCTGTTCGAAAAGGCAGTATCACTCCCAAACGGCGAACTGCTGCGGCAGATACTCAGTGGCCTTCTTAGGTCGGGAGCGCCCAAGATCCTGCTCTGGGGGCCGCGTTTCCATGCATTCAGCAACGAAGCCTACGCAGATCTAGATCCGCTGATGGACATGAACCGCAACGGCGAGACATTTGCAACGCTGCTACCCGACGTTTGGGCCCAGATTCGCGAATCCTTAGTGCAATCGTTCCACGGCGCCGAGCGCTTAAGCGCCCAGGCTTTCCTGAATCGCGAAGTGGACGGTCGGGTCGCGCCGCTTCATTACACTGCCTATTTTACGCCCCTATACGGTCAAGCAGCGAATGCCGGTGGAGTTCTGATCGACATTCAGGAAACCACCGAAGATCGGCCTTTGAGCCAGAGACTACTCTTCGAAAAGCAGCAAATGCAGCAATTGTTCGGAGAACTCCCCGTTTTCATGGCGTATTGTCGCGGGGAGGAACTCAGGCTCCAGTTCGTCAATACCGCCTTCCGAAAGTTCTACGCATTTAGACCCCTTGAAGGGCTGAGAGTAGAAGAAGCCATTCCTGAGGCAGCGGGGCAGGGTTTCGTGACCCTACTGAGGGAAGTCTTGCGAACTGGCGAGCCTTACGTCGGCAATGACATCCCGATGCGGCTTCGCTCTGGGTCGGAAGAGGCCATGAAGTACGTCGACTTTATCTACCAGCCTGTCAGAAACTCTCAAGGCAGACCCATTGGAGTTCTTTGTACCGGAGTTGACGTCACTGAGCAGCACAAAATGAAGGCCGACAGCGACAGGTTCAAGCATCGGGCCCTGCATGAATCGCGCATCAACGCGATGGGAACCATGGCGATGACCCTGGCTCATGAACTGAACCAACCCCTCGCGGCGGCGGCAAGTTACCTGTCAGCTGCGCGACGTTCTCTGAAAAAATCCAACAATGGGGACGACCACGCCCTGGACATGCTCAATCTTGGCATCGATCAGATCAAACGCGCGGGCAACATCATCGGGCGAGCATCGCCACTGCTACGTACGGGCGAGGCCAGCCGACGTGACGTCTCCATTTCCGACGCAGTCGATCATGCCTTGTCCTTGCTATCAGCTGGCCGGCCCTTCGAACTCGAAATTACAAAGGACATTCCGCCGGATGCGGACACTGTGTTGGCGGACGAGATTCAGCTCGAGCAGGTGCTGGTCAACCTGTTTCGAAACGCCGCTCACGCCGCGAAGCACGCGCGGCGAAAGGAACTGGTGGTATCTAGCCGCGCACTGCCCAAGAACCGGGTGAGGATATGCGTGCGCGATTTTGGTCGGGGTCTGGCGGACGAAGAAATCGGCCGGATTTTCGAACTTGGACCTCGGGGGCACCGTACCGGATTAGGCATCGGCCTCCCGCTAAGCCGCACACTCATAGAAGCTAATGGCGGTGTGATGTCGGCAACCAACGCTGAGGGAGGAGGGGCTGAGTTCTATCTCGAGCTAAATCGGCCGTCGGGCTTAGCGACATGAAGCTGTCGTGTGGTCAAACGACCGCGGCCGTCCGACAGCGGTAGAACCACTTGTGCGACGTTCAAATGGCCAAGGTCATCACGCCCCATTTCCCGACGCGTCTACGCTGGCCCGGCCAGTCCAAGTGGGGCCCTGAACTTGACGATCTGTCGATTTTCGTCGGCATCGACGATCTCAATCGCGGTGACATCGCCAACGTCATAATCGATTAGGAGCGCGCGCGGCGAGTGGATTAGGTGGTCCAGCCCGTCCAGCGCAACTTCGATGACGTCGTCTTTACGATCATAGCTGATGCCGATCAGCGTGAGCCACTCGGCCTCGATTTGGGCGCCCAAATTCAGCGAGAGGACTTCGATTTCCACCTGCTTACCCGTCAGGCTGCCGGTGATATTCTGTAGGAATGAAGCCCACCGCTCCCGATCAAGTTCTGTCGCAGCCATGATGTTCTCCATAATGAAGCTGGCCGAGCACTGCAGCGTTTCCCGCGAGAGCAGAAAGCCTCTGCCATGCGTTACGTTCCGGAAAATCGCAGCGCGCCGTTTTATTCATGTGCACCCACGATACAGACAAAGGTCGGCAAGCTACTTGACGATCCGGCAGCGGCAGAAATTCTCAAGCGCCTCATCCCCAAGGCCTTCGCCAACGAGATGTTCCAGACCCTCTGACGCGACCTCACACTAGCGGCCATCCAGCAATACGAGCCAGAAGAACTGAACGACGCCAACCTGGCGAAGATTCAGGCCGAGTTTGACAAGATCTCGGCTAAATAAGCCAAGGCGAGGGGCCGCCCCCTCTTGGTTCAATTCTCCATCGCGTTCCGCGTGTCTTCAAGTGCCAGATCGACGAGCGTCCGCATCGCAGCTTCGGCGCCATCGGGATCACCCGCTGCAATCGCATCGCTGACGCGGGCGTGGTCGGGAACGGGATCGCGCGGCAGGGCCCGGGTCCGCTGCTTGAACTGGGTCGTCCAGTTTACGGCAGCGCCAACGCTGGCACTCAGCGTGATCAAAGCATCGTTGTGCGTGGCACGAAGGAGCGCATCGTGGAAATCGCGGTCGGCCGCCCTTCCCGCTTCCGTGGCGAGTGTGTGCCGGCGCATGCCTGCGAGCGCATCACGCAGTGCTTTGATGTCGTCTTTCTCGCGACGCGCGGCAGCAAGGCGCGCGGCTGCCGGTTCCACGATTGCGCGCAATTCGAACAGGTCGCGAATGAAGGCCGCGTCCGGCTCGCCCGAGAAGGCCCAGGCGAGCACGTCGGGATCGAGCAGATTCCATCGATTGCGCGGCAGCACCCGAGTTCCCGCCTTGGTCCGGCTTTCCACGAGACCCTTGGCCGTAAGGACTTGAACCGCCTCGCGATAGGCGCTGCGGGAGACGTCGAGGGCTTCGGCATTGGCCACTTCCGGGGTCAGTCGCTCGCCGGGGCGGATGGCACCGCTCACGATGGCCGTCCCAAGGTAATGGGCGATCGCCCCACGGAGCCGGCGACCGGTGCTACGCTCCGAGCGGCGCTCATCCTGATCCTCTGGTTCGATTGGTAATTCCCCGGCTTCCAACGACGTTCGCCCCAACGGTTGCAGACCGTCTGATTAGGCGCGGGGTCGAATCCTTGCAAATTCACGAATGCCGCGCGGTTTTCTCTTGCATTATGTCAGACTAATTCCAGGGTCGATAGATAGGTTCGGGGAGGTTTCGAATGCTCACGCTGCTACAGTATCGCGCGCCCGATGGCGTT
The DNA here is from genome assembly GCA_017744315.1 of Porphyrobacter sp. Lineage (GTDB taxonomy): Bacteria > Pseudomonadota > Alphaproteobacteria > Sphingomonadales > Sphingomonadaceae > Croceibacterium_A. Next base: position 144,298 of record JAGIBN010000009.1, on the reverse strand, counting down.
CGCCGGGTCATCGCGGCGCGTGACGGAGCGGCAAACTTCGTCGCGGACTTTACCGATGTGCGCAGCTTGGCCGCCGAGGCAATCGCGCGCGGCATTGGTCTTGCGGAAATGATCGATGCAGCAGGGCTCGAAAGCCCGGTCCACCCGGCTGATGAGCTTGCTGCCGGTTGCCTAATGGCACCGATCGATCATCCCGACGAAGCCCACCTGTCACTGACCGGTACCGGCCTGACCCATCTTGGATCGGCCGAAGGGCGCGACAAGATGCACCGCGCGGCCGCCGCCGGCGAGACTCTCACTGACTCCATGCGGATGTTTCTCGAGGGACTGGAGGGCGGCAAGCCGGCCCTGGGCCAGGTCGGCCAGCAGCCGGAGTGGTTCTACAAAGGCAACGGCACGCACCTCGTCGGACCTGCCAAACCCTTGATGATGCCCAGCTTCGCCAGAGACGGCGGCGAGGAACCGGAGCTTGCCGGAATCTACCTCATCGGCCCCGACGGCATGCCGCACCGCCTCGGGTTCTGCATCGCCAACGAGTTCAGCGACCATCTGACCGAGCGCCACAACTATCTGTGGCTGGCCCACTCAAAGCTTCGCCAGGCTGCGCTCGGCCCGGAACTGCTGGTAGGAGAGCTTCCAGCGAATGTGCGCGGTACCAGCCGGATCCGGCGAGGCGACGCGGTGATCTGGGAGAAGCCCTTCCTGTCGGGAGAGGCGAACATGTCGCACTCGATCGCCAACCTCGAGCATCATCACTTCAAGTATCCAATGTTCCGCCGGCCGGGCGACATTCACGTCCACTTTTTCGGCACCGCGACGCTCTCGTTCAGCGAAGGCATCCAGACCCGGCCCGGCGATGTGTTTGAAATCGAGGCTGCCCCATTCACGCTGCCGTTGCGCAACACGCTCGCGATCGAAGCGCCCGCCGACATCACGCTACGGAGCCTGTAACGATGGAGCCAATTCGACTTGCCATCGTCGGGCTCGGCAAGATTGCTCGGGACCAGCATCTCCCGGCTCTCATGGTAAATGGGGACTTCGCGCTCGTTGCCACGGCCAGTGCCGACGGCGCTTCGGTTGTAGGCGTTCCGGCGTTCGATAACATCGAGACGCTGCTCGCCTCCGAGATGGATCTCGATGCCGTGGCCATTTGCACCCCCCCTCAAATCCGCGGCGAGCTTGCGAGGGCTGCCCTGAGCCACGGGTTGCACGTCCTTCTCGAGAAACCACCTGCCGCCAGCCTTTCCGAAGCTGCGTGGCTTGTCGACCTTGCTAGAAGTACGGGCGCCACTATATTCGCTGGCTGGCATTCTCGTTTCGCTGCGGGTGTCGCTCCCGCTCGCGCCTGGCTTGCAAACCGCCGGATATTGGGCGCGTCCATTGTCTGGCGAGAAGACGTACGCACCTGGCATCCGGGACAAGACTGGATCTGGCGCGCCGGCGGATTTGGCGTGTTTGATCCGGGCATCAACGCCTTGTCGATCGCCACACACATCCTCCCGCTGCCGCTCGTCTTGATCGACGCCGAGCTCGAATTCCCGGCCAACCGCGAGGCCCCCATCGCGGCTCGACTTTCCCTGCAGGACTCGACAGGCGCCGGGATCGCGGTCGACCTGGACTGGCGGCAGATCGGCCTGCAAACCTGGGTCATCCGGATCGACACGGATGCCGGCCTGCTGGAGCTTTCCGAAGGCGGCGCCAAGCTGACCCTTCCATCCGAAAGCCGGCAAGGCAAAGACGGAGAGTATCCTGCGCTTTACGCCCGCTTTGCGGAGCTGGTCAGAAACGGAGAGAGCGAACTCGACACCGATCCTCTCCGCCTGGTCGCTGACGCCTTCCAGCGCGGCCGCGCGATCGACACCGAGCCCTTCTTCGATTGAAATCTCGTCGGGTGGCGCGCCAGCTCTACTCCACCCGGCCCTGAGGCTATTCCTCGATCGCGAGCATCGCCACCGACTTGGCGGGAAGCTGGATCGTCAACGCGCCGCCGCTCGCTCGCGCGGAGATCGGTGCCGGCACCACGGTGTTGGGCGCTGCAAAGGTGTTCACCGAGTTGACTTGGGGCGCGGTCAGCACGGTGCCCGAAGCGCCGCGAGCTGCGACGCCCGGGACTTCGACCTCAATGCTCGCTTGTCGGTTTGGATCGAGGTTTACCAGTGACAGCCACAGCTTCCCATCGCTCGCCCGAACTGCGACCGCATCGACGCGCGGCAACACCACTTCGCCCTGGCGATACTCACCCGCGTTGAACGAAACGGGCAGGAGAGTCGCGTCCTGGAACGGCAGGTACATCTGGTGGATGTAATAGGTCGGCGTGAGCAGCATCTTCTCACCATCGGTCAGGATCATGGCCTGCAGCACGTTGACCATCTGCGCGATGTTTGCCCCGCGGACCCGGTCGGCGTGGCGCGCGAAGATATTGAAGTTGAGCGCCGCGATCATCGCGTCGCGCAACGAGTTCTGCTGCTGCAGGAACCCCTCCTGCGTGCCCGGCAGCTTTGCCAGCCACACGCCCCATTCGTCGACGACAAGCCCGACCTTCTTCTCAGGATCGTACTTGTCCATGATCGCCGAATGCGTCTTGAGATGGTCTTCCATCCGCAGGGTCGCTTGGGTGAGCTCGGCGTACTCCTGTTCGCCGAAATTCACGCTGTCGTAGGCCGGCGGCCAGCGAACCACGGTATAGGAATGGAGTGAGAGACCTTCGATGTCCCAACTCCAGTCCTTCTCGCTCCAGGCCTTCATCACCCCCTCGGTGTAGGCCGGATCGCCATCGCTCGGGCCGACAGCGATGCGCTGCATCGTATTGGGAGCGGTCTGTTGGTCCGGGTGGAAGCTGCGCACGAAACGCGCGTAAGGCTTGAGCTGATCAGTGTAGTACTGCGGCCGCATGTTGCCGCCGCAACCCCAGCTTTCATTGCCGATGCCGAGAAACTTGACCTTCCACGGCTCGCGCTGACCATTTGCCGCGCGCTCTTGCCCGGCCGTAGTGCGGTCGTCGGCCGTGATGTAAGCGATCCAGTCGGAAGCTTCCTTGATCGTGCCTGAGCCCACGTTGACCGAGACATAGGCGTCCGCGCCGATCTGTTCCGCGAAATCGAAGAATTCGTGCGTGCCGAACGCGTTGTTCTCGGTCGCTCCGCCCCAATTCCAGTTCACCGAGACCCCGCGCTTCGCCGGATCGCCGATTCCGTCGCGCCAGTGGTATTCGTCGGCGAAGCAGCCGCCAGGCCACCGGACGTTGGGCACGTGGATCGCGCGCAGTGCAGCCACAACGTCGCTGCGGATCCCGCGCACGTTGGGGATCGTCGAGTCCGGACCCACCCAGACACCGCCATAGATCCCCGTTCCGAGGTGTTCGGCGAACTGGCCGAAGATGTGGCGGTCGATCTTTGCGCCCGGCTTTGCGGGGTCGATCGTGACCGTCGTGGCATTGTCCGAGCGTTGCGCCACAGCTGGCGCACCCAGGATCGACAGGGCCATGACTGCGCCTGCCAGGAACCTCTTCTTCACTGTGCTCTCCCTTTCCTCATCCCGGTCAATGGCTGTCGCGCGGAAGGCCGCGCGTCTGGGCGATCCGTTGATAGCGTTCGCTGCCTTCGAGGATTGCCCCGCCCTCCATCTGGCCCACCAGCGCGCGCTGGATTTCCTGCCAGGGGGTCTGCGCCGCCGGGAAGCCGTAGCCGCCGCCCTCATCCAGTTCTGCTCGACGTCTCGCCAGTTCCTCCTCGGGAACCAGCATGTCGGCAGTCCCCGCCTTCAGGTCGATACGCACCCGGTCGCCATCCCGAAGTAGCGCAAGCCCACCCATCGCCGCAGCTTCTGGGGAAGCATTGAGGATCGAGGGGCTGCCGCTCGTGCCCGACTGGCGTCCGTCGCCGAGGCAAGGCAGGCTGTGCACGCCCTGCGCGAGCAGATAACTCGGTGGCCGCATGTTCACGACTTCGGCCGAACCCGGATAGCCGATCGGTCCGGCCCCGCGCATAATCAGCAGCGTCTCGGTCGTGATGCCCAACGCCTGGTCGTCGATGCGGGAGTGATAGTCCTCGGGTCCGTCGAACACCGCGACCGGGCCTTCGAAGGCGTCGGGATCGTCAGGGTTTGAGAGATAGCGAGCGCGGAACTCGGGGGAGATCACGCTGGTCTTCATGATCGCCGAGTCGAACAGGTTCCCTCGCAGCACCAGGAAACCGGCCGCCTCTTTCAGCGGATTGTCGATCGGGCGGATCACCTGTTCGTCTTCGATCGCGGAGTTGCGGCAATTTTCTCCGATGCTGTGCCCGTTGGCGGTCAGTGCCCCCTCGTGGATCAAGTCCCGCCTCATTAGCTGATTGACCACGGCAGGCACTCCGCCGGCCCGGTAGTAGTCTTCGCCGAGGAATTCTCCGGCAGGCTGGAGATTGACGAGCAGCGGCACGTCGTGGCCAACCTCCTGCCAATCGCCGATAGGCAGATCGACCCCGATGTGCCTTGCGATCGCCGCGAGGTGGATCGGGGCGTTGGTCGACCCTCCGATCGCCGAGTTGACCTTGATCGCATTGTGGAAAGCTTCACGCGTCAGCAGATCCGAAGGCTTGAGGTCCTCGTCGACCATTTCGACGATGCGCTTTCCGGTACGATAGGCAACCTCCTGCCGGTCGCGATAGGGCGCGGGAATAGCCGCGGAACCGGGCAGCGACATCCCGAGGGCCTCGGTCAGGCTGTTCATCGTCGTCGCCGTGCCCATCGTGTTGCAATAGCCGGTCGACGGGGCGGACGAGGCGACTAGGCGGATGAATTCCTCGGCGTCGATTTCCCCAGCCGCGAGTTGCTCACGCGCTTGCCACACAATCGTGCCCGATCCTGTCCGCTTGCCGCGATGCCAGCCGTTGAGCATCGGTCCGACCGAGAGCGCTATGGCAGGAATGTTCACCGTGGCGGCCGCCATCAGGCACGCTGGAGTGGTCTTGTCGCATCCGATGGTCAGGACCACTCCGTCGATCGGATAGCCGTAGAGCACTTCGACAAGCGCCAGGTAAGCTAGATTGCGATCAAGGCCCGCTGTCGGGCGCTTGCCGGTCTCCTGGATAGGGTGCACAGGGAACTCGATCGCGACGCCTCCGGCCTCGCGGATGCCCTCTCGCACGCGCTCCGCCAGAACCAGGTTGTGCCGATTGCAGGGGCTCAGGTCCGACCCGGTTTGGGCTATGCCGATGATCGGACGGCCCGAGCGCAACTCCTCGAGGCTGAGCCCGAAATTGAGATAGCGCTCAAGATAGAGCGCCGTCATGTCGACGTTGTCGAGATTGTCGAACCAGGCGCGGGAGCGCAGTTCCTTTCGGTCGGTCATCGATCAGCGCGAAACCGACAGGCGGTAGATCATGACATGCCGGTACGGCTTGCCGGGATCTACGCGCGCGGAAGCAAAGCTCGGACGGTTGGGCGCGTCGGGAAACTTCTGCGGTTCGAGCGCGATTCCGTCACTCATCCGGTAAACGCTCCCGCTCCGTCCAACAATCGTGCCGTCGAGGAAATTGCCGCTGTAGAACTGCAGGCCGGGCTCGGTGCTCAGGACTTCGAGCACGCGTCCCGAACCGGGGTCTTCCAGCCGTGCTGCCAATTCCGGGTGCTCAGTCTGACCTTTATCGAGCGCAAAATTGTGATCGTAGCCGCGACCCATCACGATCTGGGCATCGCGCCCATCGCGCAAGCCTTCCGCGATGAGCCGGGGGGTTCGAAAATCGAACACCGTGCCGGCAACCGGGCGGAGCTCACCGGTCGGGATCAGCTTGTCATCCACCGGAGTATAGGCACCGGCGGGAATGGTGAGGACCTGCCGCGAAGTACCCTCGGGCGCGCCGTCTCCGGCCATCGTGAACAGCGCGTGGTTGGTCATGTTCACGATCGTGGGCTTGTCCGACCTGGCATCGTAGGCAATCGTGAGGTCGCCCGCGTCGTCGAGCGAATAGGTGACGGTGACCTCAAGCTTGCCCGGGTATCCTTGGTCGCCGTCCGGACTGGTCAGGCCTAACACTACCTTCGCGGTGGGACCGCTCGACATAGACAGTATCCGCCAGTTCCGCTTGTCGAAGCCGGCTGTTCCGCCATGGAGCGAATTGGCCTTGTCGTTCTGGGTCAATTGATAGGCGTGCCCGTCGAGCTCGAAACGCCCGCCAGCGATCCGATTGGCGTAGCGGCCGACCGTGACACCAAAGTAGTTCGGTCGGCGCTCGTATTCAGCAACGGTGTCATAACCAAGCGTCACCTCTGCCCGCGTGCCGTCGCGCCCGGGGGCGATCAACGACTGGAGCGTTGCCCCGTAAGTGAGCACCCGCGCCTCGATTCCGCGCGCATTCGTGAGCCTGACCGCTTCGACAGCAGTGCCGTCGGCCAATTTCCCGGCCTGCTCGCGCACCGCCTCGGCGGCCTGAGCAGGTGTGGCGAACACACCGATTGCCGCCACCAGCAACATGGCCTTCATGACTAGCTCCCCCGATCGCGCTTCAAGATTGACGCTGTTGGGTTAGGAATATAGTCCGACAAAAAAAGGGCAAGTAATTTGCCGACATGGAGGGGATGAATGGCGCTTTCACCGATTGGGGGAGCCGTACCGGCCGGCGATGTTTCGCCTTCTCAAACCTACCGGCCCGCACTGACGCTGCTTGCCAGCCTGTTCTTCATGTGGGGCTTCATCACGGTCATCAACAACACGCTGCTGCCGCACCTGCGCAGTGTGTTCGACCTGAACTACACCCAGACCACGCTGATCGAGAGCGTGTGGTTCATCGCCTATTTCGTTGCTTCGATACCTTCGGCCAAGCTGATCGAGCGGATCGGGTACAAGCGGTCGATCGTGGTCGGCTTGCTCGCAATGGCGACCGGTGCGCTGATGATGGTCCCGGCGGCTCGGATTCCATCTTACGGAGTAGTACTGGCCGCGCTGTTCGTGATCGCCAGCGGCATCACCTTGCTCCAGGTCGCCGCCAATCCCTACGTCGCGGTCGTCGGTCCGCCTGAAACCGCGTCCTCGCGGCTCAACTTCGTCCAAGCGTTCAACTCGCTCGGCACCACGCTGGCTCCGCTATTTGGGGGATACCTTATACTTGGCCGCTCCAAGGGGGGTACATCCGAAGCCGGCGTGACCCTCACGGCAGCCGAGCGCTTTGCCGACGCGCAATCGGTTGTCCTGCCCTACATAATCGTGGCGGTAGTGCTCGTGATACTGGCGATCGTCATCGCGCGCTTTCCCTTGCCGTCGATGGGGCAAGCGACCCGCCGTGCCAGCCGCGAGGCGCGCAAGGGCCTGTCGCTGTGGAGCCATCGCAACCTTGTGCTGGGGGTCCCCGCGATCTTCATCTACCTGATCGCCGAGATCGGCGTCTCCAACCTGTTCATCAACTTCATCAGCCAGCCGCACATCGGTAACCTGACCCATCAACAGGCCTCGAACTATCTGTTCCTGCTGTGGGGCGGGATGATGGTCGGCCGCTTTCTTGGCAGCTTGCTGATGCAGGAGGCCGACGCTGCCGCTGTGTTGGCCATCTTCGCGATGGGCGCCTTTGCAGTGATGTTGGTGGCGACGATTGCTCAGGGCCCTACGGCGATGTGGGCGCTGATCTCGGTCGGGTTCTTCCACTCGATCATGTTCCCGACGATCTTCACCCTCGCGATCAAGGGTCTCGGCCCGTTGACCGAAGAGGGTTCCGGCTTGCTGATCATGGCGATCGCCGGTGGCGCCCTGGTGGTGGTCCAGGGTTGGCTGGCCGACCGCTACGGGCTGCAGCTCTCATTCCTGCTCACCGCGGCATGCGAACTCTACGTGCTGTTCTACGCGTTGTGGGGTTCGAAGCCGACCGGTGAGCAACTTCCCGCGATGCCCACCCATGCCGTATTGTCCGACTAAAGAAGCAAGAGGAGATCACGGGCAATGAGAGCAAGGGGTTGGAGCATCGCCGTTGCGCTCACTATCCTCGCAAGCGCGGCAGCTGCCATGGGTCAGACTGGAACAAGTGCCGCCCCCGGATCGAACCCGATCATCCGCGACAAGTTCACTGCGGACCCCGGCCCGCTCGTCGTTGGCGATCGGCTCTACCTCTATGTCGGACACGACGAGGCGCAGCGCGACGAGATGTTCAACATGCGCGAATGGCTCGTCTATTCGACCAGCGACATGAAGACCTGGACCGATCACGGTCCGATCATGCGGGTGAGCGACTTCAAGTGGGCGAAGCAGGATGCCTGGGCCTCGCAGGCGATCGAGAAGGACGGCCGGTTCTGGTTCTACGCCGCGGTCGAGCATGACGATACACATCCAGGCAAGGCGATTGCCGTCGCCGTGTCGGACAGCCCCACGGGGCCGTTCGTCGACGCCAAGGGCTCCGCGCTGATCGCCAACGACATGACCCCGAAAGGCACGCACAGTTGGGAGGATATCGATCCGACGGTATTCACCGACGATGACGGCACGACCTGGATCGCCTGGGGCAATCGTCAAGCCTACATCGCCCGGCTCAAGCCCAACATGATCGACCTCGACGGGCCGATTACCGAAATCACCCCGCCGCATTTCGAGGAAGGGCCATGGCTGCACAAGCGGGGTGGGCTCTATTATCTGACTTACGCGTCGCTCGACCGGTCACAGCACCGCGACGAGAAGGTGTCCTATTCGACCGCGCCTTCAATCCGTGGCCCGTGGACCTACCGTGGCGAGCTGACCGGGTCCGGCAAGTACAGCTTCACGATCCATCCCGGCATCGTGGAGTACAAGGGCAATTGGTACCTGTTTCTGCACAACGCCGCGCTGACGATCGGTGACCAGAACGGATCGATCGGCCGCCGCGCAGTTACCGTCGAGCACCTCGAATACAACGCCGACGGCACGATGAAGCCGGTCGTTCAAACCGACGCAGGCGTTTCCCTGCCACCCGCCCCATAATCGCTCGTCCCAGCCGGAGGTCCGACATGACAAGCAGGAAGACCCTCATCCGCCTTGCCGCCGTCTTCATGGCCGCATCATGCATGATTTCGGGCCCGGCCCTGGCGCAAGACGATACGATGACGACGATCGCGACGCCCGCGCAGGCGGACGCCATCGCGCTCGGCACCGGCCCGCTGCCCGGCGCCACGTCACCCGAGGTCTGGCACCGTCAGTACGGCAGCGCGTTCGCGCGTAATGTCACCGTGGCGACCCTGACGCCGTACCTCGCCGATCCGGCCAAGGCGACCGGGGCGGCCGTGATTGTTGCTCCTGGCGGCGGCTTCCGCACACTGTCGATGGAGAACGAAGGCTCGGATGTCGCACGCGCGCTGGCGGAGCGCGGCGTCTCGGCGTTCGTGCTCAAGTACCGCCTCATCCAAACTCCTAGCGACATCGGAGAGTTCGACCGCTCGATGCGCGAGCTGGTCTCCGGCCGCCCGCCGCAATCGTCGCCCGACGCGATGGCCGCGAGCCTGGCTCCCCAGATCGCCGACGCGCGCGCGGCGTTTGCGCTCGTCCGTGCACGCGGCGCTGAGTGGAACGTGGATCCCGACCGCATCGGGATGGTCGGCTTTTCCGCCGGGGCAATGCTGACGATGTCCACAGCCCTCGCCGGTGAAGACGCGCGGCCTGCGTTCATCGGGAATATCTACGGTCCGCTCGGAGCCGTGAAGGTGCCAGCCGACGCGCCGCCGCTGTTCATTGCGCTGGCCGTCGATGATCCGCTGTTCCCCAACGCGGGCTTCGGACTCATCGAGAGCTGGCGAACTGCCAAACGGCCGGTCGAGTTCCACTATTACGAGCGGGGCGGTCACGGCTTCGGCATGTACCCGAAAGAGACGACCAGCACCGGCTGGTTCGATGCGTTCGTACGCTGGATTGGCATGCACGGAATGCTGGCCTCCGCGCACTAGCCCACTCTCAGCCGCCCCTGTCTGGGCTGTCTATTTCCCTCGTGTGTGCTGAGCGAAGAAGCGGAATATATCGGGCATACCGTCGGCGATGATGGTCCCGTGATCGCGGTCCGGCATTTCGATATACTCGTGAGGCATGCCCAGTTCGTCCATGGCGGCCGCCCAGGTCCGCGTGTTGGTCGCCGGCACGACCGGATCCTTGTCGCCTTGGGTGATCATGAGCGGCAACCCGGCTGCCTTGATCGGCGCGAGGATGGCCTTCTGGTTCGGTTGCATCATGAATGCCGCCGGAGCGATCGCGGCTATCGCGGCCCATTCGCTCGCGTGTTTCTGGCCGAGGAAGAGCGTACCCGCCCCGCCCATCGAATGGCCCATCAGGTATGTCTTGTCTGGATCGACGCTGAATTCACGGCGAGCCATGGCGAGAACATTCATTACGTCCTTTTCCGATAGCTCGGGGAGGTTCGGCGGCTCGACGGCTCCCTTGCCGAGAACGATGACGGGCGAACCGTACCAGCCCATCGTGCTATAGCCCATCGGTCCGACGACGATGTATCCGTTCTCCTCGGCCAGATCGACCAGCCGGCCGCGCACGATGAAATTGGAATCGCCGCCGTAACCGTGCAGGGCAACGATAAGCGGCGCGGGTATGCCGGGTTTGACCTTCGAAGAGACGAATACGGTATAGGCGAGATCTTCGTTGGTATCGGCGAAATGGTATGTCCGTTGCTGGACGCGCGGATCGGGCTCCATCCGCATGGGAAACCGCGGTGGTCCTTCGGCTTGGGAGGCGGCAGGCGCCTGTCCCGTCGCGGGTACTCCCAAGACGAGTGCAGTAGCCGCGGCGATCGTGATGGTGCCTCGCAAGATCCTGTCGATCGAATTGGACATCTGCACGTCTGCTTCCCCATTCCCCATTTACAAGCCCTTCCGCTCAATCGACCAGTCCGTGCCCGTGCACAGGCGGCAGTTCTCGCCAACGAACGTACGTGCGGCGCTCTCGTCGCCCTTGAGCTGCCACTCGAGCCAATCGACCGCGACGTGCGCCACGGCCCCTCCCATCGGCTCCGAAAAGGTGCCGCCATGACCGACCGGAAGATTGGCCAACACGGCTGGAACGGCGTTGAGACGAGCAAAGTCGTCGGTGCCGTTGGGATAGGCGATGTCGGTCGGACCTCCGAGAATGTAGATTACCGGCGAGTGGATCCGGTCGAGCATGTCCTTGCTCGCCTTGATACCCGGAATGGGGCTGGCCCCGTCATTGAAGACCCCGCTGTTATGCACCAGCACGGTTCTGATCCGTGGGTCAGAAGCGATCTCAATGGCCTGCAAGCCGCCGCAGGAATGCCCCGCTGCAGCGACGGTGCCTGTTGCCACCTTGCCGCGCAGCTTGCTGCCGTCGCGGGTATTCTCAGCGACAGCCCAGTCAATTCCGGCTCGGACGTCTTCGGCGGTCGTCGCGGCGGGCGGCAAACCGCTCGTCCGCGCCGTTTGGGGTGCGCGGGGCTCGGTGGCTCCGGGTCCGCTGCGCCATCCTCCGGCGGCAATCACCAGATACCCGTACGAGGCGATCTCCGCGAGGTGCAGGCGATGCGCCGTTCCATCGTCGACGCAGGCGCCATTGCCCCAAACCAGGATCGGTAGCTTGCCTCCCTCGAAGGGAGACAAGTCTGCCGGCCGATAGATCACGTGACGGGGAAAGGCGGGGTCTGTTTCAACGATCGCAGGATAAGGTCCGTCACCAGGTGTGTTCGGGACCTTGTTGAATTCTTCCTGTGCTCTTCTGAACGCTTCCCCGTCCGCCTGCTGTGGCTGTTGAGCGTTGCTTCCGGTCGCGAGAACGACCGCCATCAAGCCAAGCAGCGCTGGCCTAATGCGGCGCGTCGCCAGTGTTCCTCCCATTCCGCTCCCCCTTATCGTTTTGCAGCGGTCCCCGGCTCGGCCGTCTTTCGCCGCCGTTGCTAGCGATGAATCTTCTTGAGCAACCGATCCAGTTCCCGGGTTTCGGCGTTGCTCAAACCGGCGGTAAGCGCAGCATCCGCTCTGCGAACCAGCTCTCCGAGGCGCTCAAGCTCCTGCTCACCGTACGCAGTTGGGTAGACACCGAAGGAGCGGCGATCGCCGACGATCTTGCGGCGTTCCACGCAGCCCCGCTCTTCCCAGAAGTCCACCGCCAGAGTCGTCGCCGGACGGGTAAGTGCCAGCGCGGCAGCCAGCTGAGTTTGCTGCAATCCGGGATTGCGACCGATCACCTCAAGAGCGGAGAAACGATGTGGCGTGATGCCGGTGTCACCGAATTCGCGGGCCAGAAGGCTATGGCCGAGGATCCATACCAGCTTGACCGAAAAGCCTGTCAGCTCAGGCAGCAATCCATAATTGACCTCGGTGCCGAGGAGCGTCGGAGCGCGATGGCGCACTCCAGTCAGGCTGTCGGGGAGGTCAGTGAGGCCGCTCATTCCAGACGAACATGCCCGTTGCCGATCAAACGCACAAGCCAAACTGTTATTGCCTATGATGGTTATCGTCGATAACAGATGCCGCCAATAAACATTCAAAGCTATACTCGGGGGAGATTGGTGATGAGGTTCGACAGAGCTCACGGCGCGCGCCAACGCACGTTGCTAGTGACCGGCACGATACTGGCGAGCGCGCTTTGGGTGGGGGTTGGCTCCCCCGCCGTCGCGCAAGAGGGGGAAGCGCAACCGGCCGCCGCTTCAGAGGCATCCACGGATCAAGACAACACCATCTTGGTCACCGCCCGAAGGCGGGAAGAGTCGCTCCAGGAAACACCGATCGCCATCTCAGCGTTCAGCGCCGAAACGCTCCAGGAACGGCAAATCCACCAGACGCAGGACCTCGAGCGCATCACGCCGAGCCTGCAATTCAAGCCGGCGGGACAGCTCTCCGGCAACAGCTCCGCGTCGGTGGCCTTTATTCGCGGCATCGGCCAGCTTGACCCCACCGCTGCGGTCGATCCCGGGGTCGGCGTCTATATCGATGAAGTCTACGTCGGGCGCGCAGTGGGCAGCACGATCGAATTCGGCGACATTGCCAGTGTGGAGGTCCTGCGTGGGCCTCAGGGAACGCTGTTCGGGCGCAATACGATCGGCGGCGCCATTCTGGTGCGCACCCGCGAACCGAAATTCGGCGAGTTCTCCGGCCGAGGACGCGTCCGAGGGGGCAGCGATGATCTGCTCGAAGGATTTGCAGCGTTCAACCTTCCGATAACCGACACGACAGCCGCGCGCATTTCCGGTGGCTTCCGCAAGCGCGACGGGTACGTCATCCGCGCCTTCGATGGTCTCGACCTCGGCAACGAGAACCTCGTAACCCTGAACGGTGCGTTTCGTTGGGAGCCGACGTCGAACTTCGAGCTCTCGCTCAGGGCCGATTACACCGACCGCGACGAGAACGGCGCTCCTTTCACCTTCGCAGGGATCAATGAAAACGCGCCGGTCGCCGCAATCGTCAGCGTCGCAGCCGGCTGCCCCGGCGCGAAAATTCCATTCGCTCCGGTCGCACCCGGCGATCCGCGCTTCGGCGCCCCTTCCGTGCCGCTGATCGACGATCCGCGCTGCGCCAACGACTTCCAGGCGCGAGGAGACTTCGTCAATGGCGGCACCGCTCCGGTCACCAGCCAGTCAGAGATCTGGGGTGTCTCGGGCACAGCCCGTTATGACGTGGACGATAGCCTGACCTTCAAGAGCATCACGGCCTATCGCTCCACCCAATCCCGCGGCATTCGCGACGCCGACAACACTCCGTTCGTGATGATCACCACCGACGTGGGCGGAAAGTCGAAGCAATTCAGCCAGGAACTGCAGCTGCAGTACGATCATGGCATCGTCCATGGCATCCTCGGCGCATACTACTACGATGAGGACACTTTCGAGCGCGCCACCGTCCCGCTCGCGTTCCCGCCCTCGCCCCCGGTTATATCCTCGCTGCTCGCCGGCGGACCAGGATCGCGCGACTTGCAGCTGTCGGATCTGGAAACCCGCTCGATGGCGGCGTTCGGCGAGCTCTCAGTAGAGCCAGCTGACGGGCTCGAGCTTACCGGCGGCCTGCGTTACACCGAGGATCGCAAGACCTACCAGGGTACGGTCATGAACCTGTTTCCTGCCACGCTGCCGGACCCAGATCCGCTGCCGACGCTGGCCATCCCCGAAGGCGGGCCACTGTTCATCTACAACCGCCCGTTCGAGGACACATTCTCGCACCTGACGGGCTCGGCCAGCGTGCGCTACGAGTTCAACAAATGGTTGAACGCTTACGTATCGTATTCGACAAGCTTCAAATCTGGCGGATTCAACACGCGCTATAACGCCCCGCCGCCGGGTTTCGTGCCGGTCCCGTTCGACGAGGAAACTGTCGAGAGCTACGAAGTCGGTGCCAAGATGGACTTCGGCGACGCGCGGCTTAATCTTGCGGCGTTCCAGGCCAACTACGACGATATGCAGCTGATCTTCCGTCAGGGTGTGGTGCCGTTGCTGTTCAACGCCGGCAAAGCTCGCATCCGCGGCTTCGAAGCAGAGGCGAGCTATCACACCGGCGGACTGCGGCTCGATGCCGGCATGAGCCTGCTCGACGATGACATCCTTTCGATAACCCCGGTGCCCGGCGCCAGCGCAACGGTCGCGCCTGGCGACGACTTGCCGCTTACGCCCGCGTTTCAGGGGAATTTTGGGATCGGCTACGAGATTCCCTTGGCCCAAGGTTACACCCTGACCCCGCGCTTCGACGGCAGCTACACCTCGCACGTCACGTTCATCACCGGCAGCGTGCCCGAGATCGAAGAGAACGGCTATTTCGTCGGTAATGCCTCGGTCGAACTCGGGATCAACGACCGCTGGACCGTTACGGCGGGCGTGATCAACTTGTTTGACGAGCGCTACCTCATCCAGGGGAACGCCTCACTGGCGACGCTCGGTTATGCCGAACGCATCTTCGCACGCCCACGAAGCTGGTATGTGCAGCTCGCGGCCGAGTTCTAATCTGCAACCGTGAACGCGCTGATGTTGAGCGACGCGCAAAAGCAAAGTGAGCTGTGCGTCTTGCAGCGCGATCAAAAATACTTGGGGGTGTGACAACATGAATAAAGCGGTGCGGTTAACAGCCAGAGCAATCGGCCTGTCCGCTCTCATGGTGTCCACCCCAGCCCTACCACAGGACGCGCCTCAGCCTCCGCGTCTTGAGTTCGCATTCGAGGAAATCGTGACTCTCGGCCAAGCCATCCCAGTCGGTGAGACGCCACTAGGCAAGCGGAATATTGTGCCGATAACCGGTGGCACATTCTCCGGCCCGGGAATCGAAGGGACGATCATCGCCGGTGGATGGGACTGGCAACTGACCCGCTCGGACGGCTGCACCGAGATCGAGGCCGACTACATGATCCAGACCAATGACGGCGTCGTGATCAATGTCTTCAACGTCGGCGCTCTGTGCCCGCCGGAGGCGGGGGTAAGGTCGCCGGCCAAAACCCAACCGAGGTTCGAAGCACCGAAAGGAAAGTACGACTGGCTCAATCGGAGCGCGTTCATTGGAACGCTGGACCTTGCTCCCGGCGCAGCTGGGCCCGCGGTTCGCATTCGGATCTACAAAGCGGTCTAGATGGCGCTCCGTAGAGAGCGGGCGCGCCGCTATCTACTTCAATCACTGCGCAACCAGCCCAAACAGCTCGTAGGGACTCGTGACACCCAGCCGGCGATACGCACGCTGCCGGAAGGTCACCACCGAAGTCTTCGCGATCCCCAGGTCGATGGCGGTCGCCTCGACGCTCAGTCCAAGGGCGGCACGCGCGCAGACCTGCCTCTCTCTGGACGTTAGTCCCGCATATCGTAGGGCGAACCGTTCCTCGACTTGGGCGACCGATAAAACCCCCGTTGGAACGGCAGTACTGATGGCGAGTGGCAGCATCGGAAGAGTCAGGCGGGCAAATCCGGCGATGTTGTCCAGCTCACGATCCGAAAAGACCCCTTCGCTCGCATGCCGCGCGAGATTCATACCGCGCCAACCGTCCTTGCCTCGCTGGACAATCGAAACGCGCTCAACAATGCCGGCGTCATCGAAAAACCGGCGCCGGAAGGCAGCTGAGAAAATATCCGCAGGCCGGATGCGTTGCAGCGCCATTGCGCCCTGTCGCGCGGCGCTGCCGTAGATGGCGCGCACAGGATCCAGCCTCTTGTAGTGTCGCGCATACGCCGGCAGCAGGCCGGCAATCTCCGGCTCGCAGTGCACGTAATGCAGCGCGTCTTCGTCCGGTCCGGTCGCTTCGAACAGATAGATACGCGTTACCCCCCCAGTCAGCGCCTCGATGCAACTGCGCACCGTAGCGCCCAGCCCCCCGCGACCAAGCGAAGTCAGAGCCCGCTCATACAGCGGGTCGATTGCCTGACTCATCGCCGGCTGTGTCACCTGCCAGATCTCTGCCACCGGACCCTCCACCTGTCGTCGCTGGCTATTTGTGCCTTGTCCTGTCGCGATAGGACAGACCTTCCCTGCTCCGTCTTGCATCCTTTCGCAGGACGGATCGGGGAAGAAGATGCTGGACGGTAGCAAAGTAATGATCACGGTCGCTCTCAACGGCGGCATGCAGCAAGACCGGGACGGCGCGGTGGTCCCCAAGCAACCTGCCGAGATCGGCGAGGCGGCGGCAAGGTGCTGGGAAGCGGGGGCGTCGGTCGTTCACGTTCATGCGCGGGGCCCGGATGGCAAGAATAGCAGTGATCCGGAAATCTACGCGGAGATCATCCGCCAGATCCGCGCCCGCTCCCCAATCTTGATTCAGACGACCAACGGCATCGGTGTACGACGCGATCCCGCCACCGGGCAATTCGTTTGGCCGACCGACACTGAGCGGCTGGGCCTGCTTCAAATCGAGCCCCAGCAGGACTTGTTCGGCATCGCCGGTGGATCCGCCGACTTTCACAATCCGGAAGGCGGCTATCCCGAAGAAACGCCATATGTGAACTCGCCCGAACTCCTCAAACGGACCATCGCGGCGGTCTACGCCAAGGGTTCGGCACTGGAATACGAGATCGTCGAGGCAAGTTCGCTCCACCGATTGATGCGCTACGCCAACGAGGGCTTGTTCGACCGCCACCGCACGAACGTCTGGCTCTTGCACGGGGGGGGGTTCGGCGCGACGCCGCCGGTGGCCCGCAACGTGATCTTCAACATCGACGAGGGCCTGCGGATGTTTCCGCAAGCCATTTGGGGCGTCACGGCGACTGGCCATGACATGTTCCGCATCGTCACCCTCGGCCTCGCCATGGGTTGCGACCTCGTGCGTGTCGGCTTCGAAGATGGCATTCACCTCCCGGATGGAACCGTAGCCCGCGACAACGCGGATATGGTCCGCGCTGCAGCCAATATCGCGGCGATCTTTGGCCTCCGGCCTGCCACAGTCGAAGAGGCTCGCGGCCGGTTCGGGATATGATCATCACACAGCCAAGACGAACGATCGCGATCTGCACCGCGATCTACTTCCTCGACGGCCTGATCCACACCATTCTCGGTCCACTAGCGCCAGAGATCGCTCGATCCCTCTCGCTCGGAAACGCTCAGCTCGGACCGATCTTCTCGGCCAATCTCATCGGCCAGTGCATTGGCCTGGTCGTGTTTCCAGCCATCGCTGACCGTATCGGGCATCGGCTCGCGGTGACGATTGCCGTTGTGGGATTCGGGCTGGGCCAGTGCGCTAGTGCGTTCGCGGACAGTGGGACGATGCTGTTTGCCCTCAGACTAGTTACAGGCGTATTTCTCGGCGGCTGCCTTCCGAGTTGCCTCGCAATGGTCGCAGGGGAAGCGCCGGCGGACCGGCGCGGCGTGTCGATCCTGACGCTCTTTACCGGATACGGCCTTGGCGCTGCGGTCGCGGGCGCGGTGGCGGCAGGCTTTGCCGACCTTGGCGGATGGCGAATTGCGATGGTGGCGGTCGGAGTGCTTTCGCTGGCCTTGGCGGGCGGCGCCTGGCTCTGGTTGCGGGATCGGGCGGACGGAGAGGAAACGGCCCGAGGACCGGCGGTCGGAGCACCGGCTGTCCTGCAACTCATGGGTCGCAGATACCTTGTCGGAACCCTGATGCTGTGGCTGCTGTTCATGCTGATGCTGACGATCAGTTACTGCCTGAATTCCTGGCTGCCGATCATGTTGGTCGAAGCCGGTCACGATCCGTCGTTCGCTGCCATGTCGGTGACGATCTTCGGTTTCGGTGGCGCCATTGCCGCCCTCGGTATCGGACTGCTGATCGACAGGTTCGGGGCGATGGCAGTACTGCTTGTCTTTCTTCTCGTGGCCGCGGCGCTGCTGTTCGCGACGGGCCAGGCCATGGACCGCGCTTCGCGGGGTGAACTGACCGCGCTTCTTGGAGTTGCGGGCTTCTTCAGCTTGGGTGCCTATGGCGGTGTCAACGTGGTCCTGGCGGGATACTATCCCGAGGACCTGCGCGCGACGGGGGTCGGATGGGCCAAGAGTGTCGGCAGGCTGGGAACGGTGATCGCTCCAATAGCGATCGGACTGGCCCTGTCCGCCGGAGTGGCCGGGCAGACTGTCATGTCGCTGTTTGCATTTCCCGCCCTGCTGGCCGCGTTGGCTCTGGCAGTCATTTCCGTCACGAACGCCTGGAAAACGCGTGAGGGAGTTGGGAACAGTCCTGCCGATCGTGCCAGCTTTGGATAAATCGTCGCAGAACCTGAGAAGCTCGAATTAGCAGAGGGCCAAAGGACCAAGGTCTGGTCGCACTCCCAAGCCCGCAGAACTCGAACCCACTCTATAGCGGGCATTGGGGCGTCGCCGCTTCATTTGGTCAGTTTGTTTTCCTGACCATGTTCCGCGCCCCTCACTTTGCAACTCCATCGCTGTCCTCGATCTGCTGGTATTCGACGGCGATGCTCGGATCGCAGTCATAGGCCAGCACGAATTGCCCGGGTTGCTTTTTCCACTGGATGATCCGTGCGCCACGGTTATCGAGCACCTCTGGATCCTCGAACCATTGGCTGGCGGCCAAGGTGTTGTCGTCCAGCTTTCGATAGCGCTCGACCATATGAATGTTGTCCGAGTGATCGAGCCCGTTGTTGGTTATGGTCGAGGCGAGCAAATGGGTGGTGTCGATCACCAGCTCGTCGCCTTCCCAGTGGCCGACCGAATGCCCCATCTTGGAATGGGGCGCGTCGGCGGGCGGATGGCCGCGCCCATCCATGAACACCACTCGCGTTTGATCGAAGTATTCGTATTTGAAAACGATCATCGCTTCCGACTGGTAGATTTCGAACGGGAAAGGTCCCTGGATGGCATAGACGATCGACGGTGCGGCACAGACGCGAGCAAGAGTCATTTCGTCGGCTGGTTTCCACGCGGCGGCCTTCGCCTTCGCAGCAGGCTTCAATTTTAGCCCGCCATACTCGTTCTCAGGAAATTCGGGGACGCCGGTGTCCGCGAGAACCACCGTGTTCGAGGGCAATGCCCTGACCATGGGCTCGGTCTCGGGCCGCAATGCACCGAAGTCGAGGTTCCAGAAGCCGTTAAGGTCGGGTTGCTCGGCGGCAGCGGGGGCAGCTCCCAATGACAATGAAGCCAAGGCGAGAATGAACCGGCGCATTAGTCCTCCGTCACGCTGAAAGCAGCGTTGCCGATCGGCTTGCCACTTGCATCAAACGCTTGCTTGAGCCGCATATAGGGCTTGCCGTCACGCGCTTTCCAGCCGGCGATCGTGATGATGTCGCCGGCTTTCAGGCTAGTCCGGCTCCACCCTCTACGCGCGAGGACAACAGGTGCATTGGTTTCGGCGCGCCAGTGGACCACTTTGCCGTCAGCACCCTCTACGTCGAACGCGATCGTGCCGTGGGGGTTGGTGAAGCGAAAGGCCGTAACCGTGCCCTTGAGCGTTATCTCCGCTGAAGGGTCGAAGAAGGCAGCGAAAGAGTGATGGGCTTGCACGGCCCCGCCGGCAAACGCGCCAAGCGCGGCCATTGGCAAAAGCCACCTAATCGACATTGTCATCCTCTCCACCCTTTGATTGTCCGCCCAAGTCCGCAGATTTCTCCTCGACTCCCGTCTGAACAAGTTGCGGTGCTCAAGCACATTCTAAACCCCTTACCCGCATACAAAGCTCTCTGCCGAAGATGTCTCGCCTCCCCGATAAGTGGCGAACTGAGGATAGGGACACAACGGCCGTGAAATCCCCGGCATGGCCTTGCTCGTAGCAATGATCCGATCGGGGGCTTTGCCTCTCTCCACCCAGTCGACGATCGCGTCGAGCATCTCGAACTCGTCGGTCGCTTCACCCCCGCCACAATGGAGCATCCCGGGCACCGCAAACAAACGCACTGCTTCGCGTCCTGCCACACCCGTCGCTTCGATCATCTTTTCGTACCAATCGGCAATGACCGGGGTGGCCATGCCCTGGTCAGACAGGCCATTGTAAACGATCATCTTTCCGTGCGATGCAAAGGTAGAAAGATACGGGCTGTCTGCATCGCCCATCGCGGCCGTGTATCGAACACGGCGCAGGATCTCCGCGAGGTCGTAACGCTCAAACGGGTCATAGTCGGCGGCTGGAGGCGTGAGTTGGTAAAGTCGAAGCTGGCCCGCTCCCAATGTCGCATCGCCAGCGTTGGAGATGCCCGTCTCCGACGTTCCAAGCCGTATGCCCCGCCAGGCGGCCGATGCGATGCCCGTGTCAAAGGTGAAGGGGCCGTAGACTGAGCGACCATCCGGTGCCAACGGACCTCTGTAGAGTTCGCGCAGCGCTTCGACTTGATCGGCCGCAAGGCAACCGTCGGTTTTGCCGGCGCGGCACGTCAGCTCTGCAGGATCGAATTCACAGCGGCGCCAATCGTTAATCAGGCCGTCCGCCAGTCCGTCCTTGGCATCGCAGCGTTTGAGGACGGCATCACGAACGAGGCGTAGGTCGGTGTCGGAGAAGGCGCGCGAAACGATCGGCCGCCCTTGATCGTCCTTCGGCGCGATGCGGGACATAACCTGCTGGTTCCATACCTGCCCTATCGCGAGCCCGGAGAACCGCATCGCCGGCGCACCCGCGACGATGCCATCGTAGTGGAGCGGCATTCGCTGTGCGAATGTCAGCGCTTGCCGTCCGCCGTTCGAACAGCCCAGCATGTAGGAGAAGCGGGGCGCCTCGTTGTAGAAGGCCGCCACCAGTCGCTTCGCCTCGATCGTCACCTTGTCGAGCGCATTATAGGCGTAATCGATGCGTGCCTGCTGATCGAGGCCGAACGAGGCATCGATGGGAGAGCCGCTGTGGCCGGCGTCGGTCGAGACTACGGCGAAGCCGTGCTGGAGCGCCGGTCCCTTGGTCGAGTTGGCGATCGATCCGATAGCGGGCTGTACGACGCCATCCATGCCTCCACCGCCCTGGAACAGGAAGCGGCCGTTCCAATCGACGGGAAGGCGAAGCTCAAATCCGATACCGAAGTCCCGACCGCCCTGCCCCACTCGCGGATTTATCGTGGCGCGCACACGGCAGTGTTCAGGCAATACTGGCGCGCTCGCGCTTCCTGGACCGGGAGCCGGAGGCGAGAAGGGACCAGCTCGAACTAGTTCGGCCTCGGTGACGTTCAGATCTGGCCGCGCTTTTTGCACGAGAGCGGAGCAGCGCGCCGCGGCTTCGTGCTGCAGGGAATCCTGCGCCACAGAAATCTGCGCCGGCCCCACCAGCAGCCCTGCCAGCAATGCCCCCGTGAATGCCAGGCGACCTCTGGTTACCGGTCCTCGCAGTTTTGTCATCCCTCTTCCCCCCCTGCTATCCTTCCGCGGCGTGCATCGCCAATGCGATAGCTCCCAACGGCCCGGCCCGATCTCCCAGCTCCGGCGCACGGAGTATATCCTGCGCGTTTTCAGCGCGGAGAAATGGGAGGTAATTCGCCTGCCGCTCGACCAGCAACGCGCGAGCCCGATCCAGGACAGACGCCCTGGCGAGCCCAACTCCACCACCGATTAGGATGCGTTGGGCAGAAATCGTCAGCAGGATTGCGCCGGCGAGCTCGGCAATGTCGGAAGCCACTGCTTCCCAACGAAAGTCGTCGTCAGTTACTCTGGAAGGGTCGCCGCCAAAACGCGCAGCCAACGCAGGACCGGAAATGAGACCTTCAATGCAATCCCCGTGAAAACGGCAAGCACCTTCGAAGCGATCGTCTGCCAGCCGCCGCAGCGACAAATGTCCGATTTCGGGATGCATCGCGCCGTGGACGGTTCGCCCGTCGATGACCAGCCCCCCACCCACACCCGTGCCGATAGTGACATAGCAGAGGCTGATGGCTCCGCGGCCAGCGCCCCAACGATATTCGGCCAGCGCAGCGCCGTTCACATCGGTATCGATCGTCCACGGGCAATCGAGACCCGCCGACAACGCCTCGGTCACCGGCGCGCCGGACCATCCGGGCTTGGGGGTTTCGTGCATTCGTCCATATTCAGGAGCCGTGCGGTCGAGCCGAATCGGGCCAAACGAAGCAATGCCAAGCGCGGCCAGGGGATGGTCTTCGCTCCATTTCCGCAGCACGTTTGAAAGCCGGCCCAGGGTTTCGCCGGGCCCTTGGGTGGGAACAGTGATCTGGTCGACGACTTCGTTTTCGCGGGCCAGCACGGCAATCGATTTGGTCCCACCCAGTTCGATCCCCGCGAAGAGCAGCCCGCTGGCCATGTTCACCTCACCAGCCGCGCTGTCGCGCCATTGAGCTCCAACCGCAGTTCGGGCGCGAAGGAGGCCCCGAAGCGACGGGTGCGGCCTTCGCTAACAGGTCCCCAGTCATCGACGAAGCTGATCACGGAAAGGTCGGGCAGCACCAGCCAACTGTAGGCCTGCGATGGAGCTTCGGGCGGATTGGCAAACACCAGCCCCGTGCCGTTTAGCGGTCGCCACCCGCAGCCAAGGCGGTCTGACACCATGCCATACAAACCGGTCGGGCCTCCGGGTCCCGCAGGGTCGAAGACGTGGCGTTGGGTGGACCAGAACAGGTAATAGGCGTCATCGTGGAAGACGACGTGAGGACGCTCGAGCTCATTGTTGAGCCCGTCAGCGCTCACGACTGGCGAAAGGACTGTCCAGCACCCGGGCGCTTGTTCGATCGCCCAGCCGACCACGCCGTTGAATGCCGAAGTTGAATTGGCCTCAGACGCGGCGAAGAACAGGTAGTGGTGTGCATCAAGCGGATCGCGAAAGAAGGCAGGATCTCGAAAAGCCTTGATGGTGCCCGGACCGCATCCAACGGTTTCCGTATCCATGTAATATGACGACTTGTGGGACACGATCTCGGTCAGGCCGTGCCAGTCGGTGAACGCGCTTCCGTTTGCACCTGCTTCGAGCTTGGCCTTTGCCAGGAACAGGCGTTGTCCAAAAGTTGGCTCGACTTCGCCCCTACGCCCAGCGGCAGTGAAATAGAGCGTCAGATTCTGCTTGTCGGGCGCGAGCACGGCGGAGCCGGACCATTCGCGGCTTCCTGGGGAAAAGCCATCCGGCATGACCGGGCCCAAGTGCATCCACTCGTCCCCACGTCGTTCGAGCAAATGGATACGCGCGTGACCATGGCGTATGTCCGGATCGCTGAAGTGCGGCGCGGCCAAGGCCATCCACAGAGTAACGTCCGCTTCGATCCGCGCTGGATGCCCGTCAGCGTTCTGAACCGGCCATGCGTCCCAGAAGTCGATCAGCTCGTCGCGGGTAAAATCACCGGCGGCAATCAGTCGAGCGGTATTCGTATCATCGAGCCGGATCGATTGGACCTGTTCCGACGTCCAGCGCGTCAGGGTCGGT
This sequence comes from Porphyrobacter sp., assembly GCA_017744315.1. GTDB lineage: Bacteria > Pseudomonadota > Alphaproteobacteria > Sphingomonadales > Sphingomonadaceae > Croceibacterium_A. The sequence continues at coordinate 120,660 of JAGIBN010000009.1, read as the reverse complement.
GAACGAGCCAACGTCGCTGGCTTCCCGGACGACTGCTCACTCAAGACTTCCTGCTCCCCCTGCTCCAGTGCGACACCTCGCAACCGGTCGCCAAGCCGTCCTCCACGGCGTCTCATATCCATCTCCGATAGTAAGATTTCACACCCTTGACAATCGATTGCATAAGTCTGCACCGCGCTTCGGCGCACCTAAGTCGTCGACGAGTTTCAAGTGGAGGATCGAACGACCAACTCGGGGTTCAGCACGACCGAACCCGTAGGCCTTCCTTCTATCCTCTTGAGCAGGCCTTCCACCAAGTGTCGCGCACCGTCGGCGATGTCTTGGCGGATGGTGCTGAGCTGGGGAACGCTGCTGCGGGCAAGCGGCAGATCGTCATAGCCGATGACTTTCACATCCTCCGGCACCGACAGCCCGCGCCCCGTCAGGACCTGGATCGCCGTGAGCGCTATAAGGTCCGATGCAGCGAATATCCCATCGGGGACGCGCTCCGCAGCATCGAGAAAGGCCGCGATGTCGGCCCCGCTCAACTCTGACGCCAGGTGCGTTGGGGTCTCAACCAGCCGAACTTGGCCCCCCGCTTCACCAACGGCCGCGCGCGCGCCTTCCAAGCGGAGGGCCAACTCGATCGCCTTGGGGTCGCCAAAAAAGGCAATCTCACGGCACCCACGCTCTATCAAATGACGCGTGGCGAGGCGCCCGCCGAGGAAGTTGTCGGTGCCGATCGAGCAATGGATTTGCCCTTGTATAAAGCCACCCCAGGCCACAATCGGCAGGTAAGTTTCTGCCACCTTGTCCAGCACCGGCGATTGGTCGGACTGGCCGATGATGATGAAGCCATCGACCCGGTCCGCGTCGATCATCTTCTGCAGCCAGTTTCCCCGATCGGGAATGACGCGCGAGAGCACGAGGTCGAAGCCCCGCTCGGTGAGTTCGTCGGCGAGATGGCCGATCAAGGTCATGAAAAACGGGTCGGAGATATGCTGCCCGCGCTCATGCCCAAGCGGAATGATAACGCCAATCGCACCCCGGCGACGGGTTCTCAGGTTGCGGGCGACCGAACTCGGGCGGAATCCATGCTCTTCGGCCAGCTTGCGGATGCGGTCGGCCGTCTTGTTATTGACGACCTCTTTCCCCGCGAGCGAGCGCGACACAGTCGCAGCGGAAACTCCCGCAACGCGCGCCAGGTCATAGATCGTCCGGACCTTGTCTGTCATGAGCGCGGTCCACCTTCTTTTGCAACTGGCGCGTTGTTGCAGCCATTTGTTGCACTCATGGTCTGGGCGATGCGTCCAATCAAGAGCTGGAGGTTAAGCGCTGGCGTAATCTTCACCGTTTCGCTGGGAAAGCCGCCCTGCCACCGGCTGCACCCGCCGATTCCACAGGCATAGGATCGCCAACAGCACCGCAAAAATCGCTCCGAGCCCCATGCTGTATTCGATGCCCCCCGCCAGATCCCCAACCGCGCCCATCGCTAGGGGCGCCAGCACAGCGCCGACGCAAGTGAAGAACAGAAGGAAGCCGGCAATCGAGCCGTGACGGCGCTTGTCGAAGCAACTGATCCCGGTCGAATTGATCGTCGGATAGAGCACCGACATGAACAGGCCCGACGCAGGCAGTGTGAACACCGCCACGGTCTTTCCGCCCAGTACGGCGATAACGAACAGCGCCGCCACGGCAGTGCTGCATATCGCGATAACCGCCGTCCAATCGTACCGCGAAAGGAGCCAGGCCCCGAGAAACCGCCCGGCGGCGCGCAGGACGAAGAACGCCGAAACCACGAAGGCGGCGAGCCAGGCGCCGGCCCCTTCGTAGCCGGCAAAGTAAGTCGGCGCCCATACGTAGACCGCCGCCTCGGCAGCGACGTAGAGCACCAGCAGCGTGGCGAAAAACACTGCATGCGGATCGCCCAGCATCCGCATGGCGTCACGCGGATCGGCCTTTTCCTCAGCCGGTCGCGCCGATCGCGGGAACGGCGCCAGGGCGGTTCCGGTGATGAGGAGTGCGCACATCACGCCGGCGATCACGTAAAGCCACTTCCAGCTCATGCCCCCTTGCAGCAAAACCGTCACGAGAGCTGGACCGACTATGGCGCCGACGCCAAAAAAGCCTTCGACCAGGTTCATGTTGGCTGCGTGTTGGCGGGTCGAACCGGAGATATCTCCGATCAGGGCAAGGGCGCCGGACTTGAAGATGCCGATGCCCAACCCGGAGACGAACAGCAGCAGGACGAACAGACCGAAGGAATTGCCCGCCGCAAACAAGGCCGAAGTCGTGCCGAACAGCGCAAGACCGAGAAGGATCGTGGTCTTGCGCCCGAACCGGTCGGCCAGAAAGCCGAGCAGGATCGCCGCGATCCCGATGCCTGACATCGAGGCGTAGTGGAACGAGCCCGCCGCGGTCATGCCGAGGTCGAACTCCTCGATCACCGAGGGGATGATCGTGCCGACCGAATCCGTCGTCATCGCGAACATCGCGAACATCAGGAAGATCAGCAGCTTCAGGAACTGCGTCGAATTCGCTTTGGCGCCTTCGATTTGGGTCGACATCTGGACTCTCCATCGGCCTCCGTCAGGAGAGCACTCAGCCTACGCACTCGAAGGTCGGTTCGCCATTCATGGCCACAGACCCTTTCACAGGCCTCGCCACTTGCGGATACGGGCACAGTGGCCGTTCCCTGCCCGGCCAGGGCGCCATCGGACCCGCCTTGGCGGGAAGGCTGGCTGGCGCGCTGTCGCGTTCCACCCAATTCGTGATGGCGGCGAAGGCATCGAAGTTGTCGGTCGCGGGTCCACCCTGGCAATGCCCCATGCCGGGAACCGGGAACACACGAGTGAAATCCGCAGCGCGCCCGTTGTAACGCCGGTTGACCTCGTCCCACCAGTCGGCCGTGTCGTTGATGGAAAACACTGGATCGGAAACCCCGTGCGGAACGATCAACTTGCCGCCCCGCGCGCGGAAGCCATCGAGATTGCTCGACCGAGCGGCGTTATCCTCCCAAGCCGAGCGGGTGAAGGGTGGAACCACAGCGTCGAGTGCGGCGGAACCCCGATCAAAATCATAGCCGAGCACATAAGCGAGCGAGGCCGCCGGATCACTGCCGAGCGCTCTCGGGGGTGAACTGAAGACGGAGGCCAGCGAAGGCGCGCCCATAGCCACGTTGATCGCCGTCATCCCGCCATCGGGACTGCCCAGCATCCAGATGCGCCATCCCATGTCGCCCCAACCGGCGTCCCAGGGAAAGCCGGCGTAGAGCTGCTTGCCATCACTGGACCGCGCGCCTCCGTGGATCAATTCGAGCGCCTCGATCTGTGCCGCGGAGAGGCACCCATCGGCCTTGGCGCCACTGCAGCGACGTTCGGCCAACTTCGGAAGAACCTTGTCCGAAGTGCACTGGCGGAAATCGCCGATGATGCCATCGGCCAGGCCATCGCCCGCATCACAGGCTGCCAGGATCGCCTGCCCCACCAGGCCGAGGTCGGCCGGACTGAAGCTCGAACCGAGATTGGCGAGAGTTACTTGTCTGCCGTCCGCCTTGACCACCGAGGCGAAGGCCTGGGTGTTCCACGCCTCCCCGATAGCCGCGCGAGGCAGTGAGAAGCCCGGCGCGCCCGCCACGATACCATCGAATAGATCTGGGTACTGCTGCGCGAGGGCCATGCCCTCCTGCCCTCCCTTGGAGCACCCGAAGAAGTAGCTGTAACGAGGCTGACCGCCGTAATAAGCGCCGATAAGTGCCTTTGCCGCAAGCGCCACTTTCTCAAGCGAATCTCCGCCATAGTCGGCGCGCGCCTGAGGATCGAAGCCGAACGCCGCTGCGCCATTGCGCTCGGGAACGGTATTGCGGGCGTTGTCATGGCCCGAGTCCTGCGCGAGCACGGCAAAGCCTTGCGCCAGTGCAGGCGCAGAGGCGCCCGCGAGACGGCCCACGGCGTCTCCAAGCTCGCCGTTGGTGCCCCCACCCCCCTGCATAAGGAAGCGGCCATTCCAGTCGTCCGGAAGGCGTAGATGGAACCGGATCGCGTAGTCCTGCCCGTCAACGCCCGTCCGCTCCTGCATCACGCCGGTGATGTCACAATGAGCGGGCAGATTGGCCCGGGGTAGCGCCATGCCAGGCGGGCCTTGCTGCGGCTGCTCGAGCCCTGCCTCGCGGTGAACGACGCCGGTCAAACGGGTGCTGGCTTCGGGCCACCTGACAGCCAGGCCTTCCACCAAACCCTGACATCGCTTGGCGGACCCGGCGGTCTGCGCAGTCTGCGCCGGACCCGCCGTAGAAGAGCCTCCGGCGCAGGCCGATAACAGGATGGCGGTCAGAGTGACGCTCGAGAAGCGCAGGCCGACCATCGCTTAGAAGCTCACCGACGCCCTGACGCCATACTCCCGCGGGGCGCCGTAGAACTCGTTGTTCCCCGACTGACCACTTACATATTTTTTGTCGGTCAGATTGGTGGCGTAGGCCTGCACGCTCCAGTCGTCGAAACCAAGCGTAAGCTGGGCCGAAAGGAGGCCGCGTCCTGCCAGATAGTCGAGATCCGGATTATAAAGCAGGTTCGTCCAGCGCGACCCCACGTAGGCGTAGTTGAGGCGCGGCGTCAGCGTGGCCTCGTCGCTCACGTCGAATTCGTACTGCACCCCGAAGTTGTACGACCATTTGGGCGAGAACAGGTTCGGCCCACCGCCGCCGGTGACAATGTAGGGTCCGTAGTCGAAGCATACCGGGGGACTCGACGGCGTACCTACTGGGCATTGCGGTCCAAGCTGCCCGATCTGCGGCAGGAGCCGCTGATTGACGATGTCCACAGCATCGAGCGAAGAATCCACGAAGGCCATGCCGCCGTCGAATTGAAAGCCGCCCAGCTTGGCTTGCGCCTGAAGCTCAAAGCCCCAGATCGATGCGTTTGAGATGTTGGTTACGCCGCTAAGTCCGGTCGCCGGATCTAGCGCATCAAACTGAAAGTCGCTGTAATCCATGTAGAACCCGCCGAACTGCGTGCGCAGGTGGTTGTCCAGAAAGCTGCCCTTCCAGCCCAGCTCGTAATCCCACACGGTTTCGGGGCCGAATTCTGACGTCGCCGAATTGGCTCCGCCCGGCTTGTATCCCCGGGCAGCGAAGATGTAGACCGTGTGGTCTTCATTCAAAGTCCAGTTGGCGGCGATCTTGCCGGTCAGACGGCCATCGGCATGGCTACCCGCGAGGTCTGCGACGACAAGACCATCGGGTCCAAACACCGGCCCTTCCGAACCAATCGTTACGCTGCCAGCACTGTCGACGGTGTAATCGGAGTAACGCACACCAACCTGCAGCTCGATGGCTGGCGTCACCTTGTAACCCGCCTGTGCAAACACCCCAAGCGTCCGCTTGTCCTGATAATTCTCGATGTCGGTCGGATCGCCTACGATATCGCCGCTGCGGTTCTCGATGATTACGTCGATCTTGTTTTTCTGGAAATAGCCACCGAGGATCCAGTTGAAATCGCCATCGGTCGGCGAGATGACATTGAATTCCTGCGACCACTGCCGCTCGCGAACGAACTGGTCCGACACTTGGGTGAAGCTCGCGGCCGGACTGATGTCCGACGCCATGAACGCGCCGTCGCTATCGTAGAGATTGTTGATGCGCTTGTTCAGGTATCCGCTGACCGAGCGCAGCACCACGCCGCCGCCTAACTCGTAGCGCAGTTCGAGGCTTGAAAGGAACGCGCGCTCGTCATTCAGCGTCGGCGCGTTGTAGGTCAGTTCGCGGAAGTCATCCTGGCGATTGTTGGCAAATGTCGTGCCTTCAATAGGCCGATAGGCATAACCGCCGGTCTTCTTATCGATCCATTCCACCTTAGCCAGTGCGCGAAAATTCTCCGGCTCCCACAACAGGCCGATCCGCGCGGCCTGCTCGTCGAGCCGGTCGGGCTCGTTCTGGAACGGACCGATGTCGGTGTAATAGCTGTCACGCCAGCGGGTGTTGCCGGCCACGCGGACCGCCAGCGTATCGCTGATCGGCAAGTTGACCGCGCCCTGAACGCCAAAGGCGTCATAACTGCCGTAGTGTGCCTCGGCATTGCCCTTGATACGGTCAGTGCTGGGATTCTGCGTGTTGATGAAAATGGCGCCGCCAGTCGAATTTGATCCGACCAGAGTGCCCTGAGGGCCGCGAAGCACTTCGATCGAAGCAATATCGTAGAAACTCGATGCCGTCAGGATCGGAGGCTGGAATACGCCGTCGATATACGTCGCGACGCCATTGGCGACCGCGGGCGAACCGCTGGCGATGCCGATACCGCGCAAGTTGACCGATTGGGTGAGCCCCTGATCCGTGATGGACACCGAAGGCGCGGCAAATTGCAGGTCCGCCAGCCGTTGCACGGCCTTGTCGTCCAGCTGGTCACCGGAGATCGCAGTGGCTGCGATCGGCACGTCCTGAAGGTTCTCTTCACGCCGCTGAGCCGTGACGATGATATCGCGCGGAGCTTCCTCCGCATGACTTTCCGCGTCAGTAACCTGAGCTGTGGCAGGCGCCGCGAAACCAGCACACAATGCGAGACTTGCGACGGAAAGATGGAATAGTCCCTTCGCTCTCATAGCTTCCTCCCCTGTAGTTGCCCGACGAGCTCCGCCGCGACCTTATTGCATGGCTGGTATTTAAAATTTCAATCGATTGCAAACGGAATCCAAACGGCTCATCCAAGCACAGCCTATCCACTTGGAAACAAGCCTATTTTGCTATGAAATCGGTTCCATCTCAAACGACCGCCGTAGTGCTTCGTGTTTAGCCGCGGTGAAGTGTCGGGCCAGGCGAGTTTCAGGTGCAACCCGATCGAAGCCGTGGAAGGCTCCAGGGACCAGCAGCAGTTCGGTCGGCACGCCGGCTTCGGTCAAGCGGCGGGCGTATTCGATATCTTCGCTTACGAACAAGTCGACCCCACCGACAGCAACAAAGGCAGGGGGCAGGCCGCGCAGGTCGTGCAGCCGTGCGGGAACGCCCGCAGACGGCACATCGGCGCTGCCCGGCTCGGTTCCGAGGAACGAGCGCCAGCCGTAACGATTGGCGGGTGGGTCCCAACCGATCGCGCCGATATGGGCCGGGACTTCCCTGGAGCTGCCGGTGCGGTCATCCAGCATCGGGTAGATCAAGACCTGCAGCACGATCGGCACCTCGCCGCGGTCCCTGGCAGCGATGGCAAGAAGCGCTGCATGGCCGCCGCCAGCGCTTTCGCCCATCAGCGCGATGCGGTCGCGATCGACGCCCAGTTGTCCCGCGTTACGATAGAGCCAGAGCAATCCCGCATAGTTGTCCTCGACGGAGCCGGTGTAGTGGGTCTCAGGCGCCAGGCGGTATTCGACGCTGGCGATCGTGCAATCGAGGGTCTTTGCCGTTTCCTGAAGAAACAGCAGTTCCGACTTTGCCGATCCCAGGATGTAACCGCCGCCATGCGTATGCAGGATCGCAGGCTTGCTCTGGCCGGGGTGGGAATTGACCAGTTGCACCGTGACTTCCGGCAAGGCCGCCTGGGCGGGAATTCTGACTTCGCGTACCGGTACATCGCTTCGCAGAGGCGGCGATGGAGGCGTGCCGGCGCGCATGGCACGCATGGTCTCATCGGTGAAAGAGCCCATCTGGCCCGAGGTGGCGATCACCTGCTGCGCCGCCGGGCGCAGCTCGGGATCGACAAAATTCAGCGCTGCGAGGCGCGCATCGGGCGCCGGTTGCGCTAGAGCCACTCCTCCACGCAGCGCAATTCCGGCGGCCATCATGGCGCCCGCAGCAGCAGCAAATTCCCGTCGGTTCATTTCAAACAACCCCTTTCCCTACGTGCGACGCTCAGTTCGCCTTGCGCTCTTGTCGCTCGATCCAGTCGGCAAACAGGCCGATCCAGTTACTGACCGGCATGTCCACCGCGCCGAGGCCGAAGCCGTGGCCGCCCTCTTCGAACAAATGTGCTTCCACCGGGCGCTTGGCTGCGCGCAGCGCATCGATCATCAGCAGGCTGTTTTCGACCGGAACCGCCGGATCGTCCATCGCGTGCATGATGAACACGGGCGGCGTCCCGGGGGAAACGTGCAGTGCTGGCGATCGTCTGGCGATCGCTTGAGTAGAAGGATTTTCGCCGAGCAAAAGCCGCGTGCTTTCTGCATGGCCAACGCCTGGCGCGTGGCTGATGACAGGGTAGATTAGGCCCATCCCCTTCGGACGCGCACTGAGGCGGTCGGCCCCGTCTACCGGCGTGTAGAGGTGTTCCTCAAAGCCCGTCGCAAGACTCGCACCGAGATGTCCTCCAGCGGAAAAGCCGACCGCGTAGAGCTTGTCAGGATCAAGGCCATACTTCGCCGCCTGTGCCCTGATCAAGCGGACGGAGCGTTGCGCGTCTTGAAGGGGCACATCCTCACGCCCCTGCCAACCTTCGCCCGGGAGGCGGTAGACAAGGACAAAGACCGTGTAGCCCATTGCCGTCATGGCTTCGGCGACATCCACCCCTTCGTTCGCGATGGATACGAACCGATAGGCACCGCCTGGAATGGAAAGCAGACTGCGTCCATTCGGCTGTGCAGGACGGAACACTCGCAGTTCGGGCATCGCAACGTTGGTGATGAAGTTGGGGATCGCATCGGGCCGCTCGGCCTGCTTCACGAACCCTCCGTTCGGCGGCGTGCCGGGCCAAAGCGGTATGACCTCCGCGGTGCTCCAGCGCGCCATGGTTTCCGGCGGCGCGCCCTGAGCCCGCAACGCCGAAGACCCGAGAGGCACCAGCATCAGCACGAGCGATACGAGCGCTATTCTAACGATTCCAGAGATCACGTTTTCCCTCCCAAGGGCCATGTTCAGGGGCGCTCTTCGACGCCTTCGATCAGGTCAAGCAGTCCGTTTACGATCGCACTTTCCGCACATCCGGGTTTCAGGCGCGATCCGAGCACTTCGAAGGTGTGATAGCCGAAGGCTTCATCGCTCGGGATGTAGCCAGATCGTGCCATCCCGTTCGTCAGCGTGGCCATCATGGTATGCTTGAACGGAGATTCCGCCTTGAAACGCTGCGCGATGGCGGTGAACACCTCGCCATCGACACCGCCTATCACCACGTCGCCGATCTTGAGCAGGCTCAACCGGATATCCACCGGCTCTGCATCGACGTAAATTCCGGGACTGCCTGCGCGGCCTTGATCGGTTCGTTGACGCCCTGGACAACGGATCGTGCTCTGCGCTCCCATTATAGCGCTCGTATCGACTGAACGCTCTAGCCCAGATCGGGTGACGTGGAGCACCTCTTCCCCCAACATCTGCCCCATCGAAAGGATCATCTGCTTCTGCTGGTTCATAAGCAACGCTACCCGCGGGTCCGAGCGGTCCATGCCTTGCCCACCAGGCGGCATCGCGTTGCTGATGTCTTCGCCGCGCCGGGCGTAGTCTTCGATCCGAAGCTGCCGCAGATCGTAAGTCTGCTGGAAGTAGACCGGGTTCTGGTCTCCCGCCGCCCCCGTCGACCAGACCGCCACTACATCCGGCCCCAGCGACTCCTCGATGTAGTTCGAGGTCGCCCCTGGAATATCGGCGCTGATCAGATCGAGGTTGCCGGTCACGACGGCATGGACCCCGTAGTTGTAGTAGACCGCAATGGGCGTTCCCATGGGATCCACGAAAGCCATCACGGCTACGGTCTTGTCGGATACGCCGTCGTAGTTCGGCCCTTCCCACCAGCGATTGGTCTTGCGGTCGATTATGTTGCGGTTGACGTTGATGTATGAAGCCCCCGTCCCGAAGGCGAGACGCGCCGGCTGCAGAGCAGTCACGGCCTTGGCGATAGCTTCGACGATGCGGTCGTCGAAAGCGCGATCCCGCACGAAAGGCGCGCTGTGGGTATGTGTGGCGGTGAGTAGTAACTGGAGCTTAGGTATCGCCAGCTCAGCCTCGGCGCGCTGACTGACATATTCCCAGGTCTGTGCTCCAATGGCCCCGGCATCGACGGTAACCAGCGCCGCGCGTCGACCATCGTGTTCGATCACGATTGCGCGGACAAAAAGAGGATCCAGGATACCGGTGAACGATCCGGGTGATCCGCTGTCGATGGACGGTGTCACATCCACCTTGGCGGCCCCGACCCGCATGGGCTCCGCCGAGTGCGCTTGGCCGGCGCAGAACCACAGTGCCAGGAACCCCAGAATTAACGCTTGCCGCATCGCAGGACCCTCTCTCCCAAAGGATCAACTGCTGCAGCTTATCGCTCCTTAGCAATCGATTGCAATCGCTAACGTGGCCCTGACCACATGATCAAAGACGTACTTTCATCGGTACTTTAGAACTGGTCCCGAAAACCAATGTTCGAGCTGTCAGAATTCGCTTTCACAAAGCAGTCTAGGCTGGCAGCCCCGGTCGGGAGGTGGAATCAGGTGGCATCTCCTGGGTGAATGGGGCCATTCGACGATGGGGTCGGTTGACGATTGCACATTGAAGCTGCGGATTGAGCGGAAGCTCACCGCGCGGTTGATTGTGCCCATCGCGCTAATCACCTTCGTCAATTCGCTAGACCGCGTGAATGTCAGTTATGCCGGGAGCGCCATGTCTGCCGATCTCGGCCTTTCGTCGGGCCAGTTCGGCCAAGGCGTGAGCATGTTCTTCATCGCCTACCTGCTATTCCAATATCCGCACGTGCGTTTGCTGCAGAGTTGGGGAATCAAGCTCTGGATCTTCCTCTCCATGCTGCTTTGGGGTGTTTCGGGACTGTGGATGTCTCGGATTGAAACCGTGGCCGAGTTCTATGCTGCACGGTTTTTGCTTGGGATGGCGGAAGCAGGCTTCGCACCGGGAATGACTTGGCTGATTTCGCAGTGGGCCCCACCCGCCATGCGGGCGCGTGCGCTCGCCGGGGCTTTGGTGGCGGTACCGATCTCAATGGTCCTCGGCGGGCCATTGTGCGGCTGGCTCTTGGGGTTCTCCAACCCGATTGGAATGGAATCGTGGCGCTTCCTGTTTCTGGCTCTTGCCGTTCCGAACTTCGTTTTCGCGATCGTGGCGGCGTTCCTTCTGGTCGACAGACCTGCCAAGGCCTCCTGGCTATCGCCAGAGGAGCGCCATTGGCTCGAACTTGAACTTAGAGTCCGGGACGAAACGTCTTCCACACCTGTTCTCTCGCTGAAAGAAGTCGTTCGCGATTCGTGGCTGTGGCGCTGCTCAGTGACATGGCTTCTCGTAATGACCGGCTCTTACGCCTTGGTCTTTTGGTTGCCACAGCTTGTGCGCCAGTTGGATTTAGGTGGCAGCGAACTGGCGATTGGCACCTTGAGCGCGCTTCCGCTGCTCGGTCTCGCGCTCGGCCTTCTGACAAACGCGCGGCGCTCCGACCGCACTGGAGAGCGACTGTTCCACACCGGCATTCCTTGCGCCGCAGCCGGATCCGTCATGTTAGTGGCCGCTTTTCTTTCGCCCGGCTGGCCGGTGCTGGCACTGCTGTGCATCGCAGGTTTTGGAATTGGAGCTGCTCAAGGTGTATTTTGGGCTGTGCCGTCCTCACTAAGGATCGGCGGCGACAGTGTGCCGGCGGGGGCAATCGCGGTAATCAGCATGTTCGGCACGGCTGGGGGGATTATAGGCCCCTGGCTGACCGGCACGCTCGTGGCGGACGATGGCGGATTTTCGCTGGCAATCGGACTGCTCGCTTCTCTCCTTATCCTGGCCCTGCCTGTTCTCGCGCTGCGGCCAGTCCGGCAATCCGCTTCAGCTGCGTCATAAGGTCAGTGCCGCCAGAAAAGATCAGCCTTCTTTCCGGATCAAATCCGCGGCTTTCTCAGCTATCATGACGGTTGGCGCATGCGTGTTGCCGCGTATCAAGGTCGGCATTACCGAGGCGTCGGCGACGCGCAGACCGTCTAGTCCCAACACCCTTAGTTGGTCGTCAACAACCGCGCCCATGGCGCAAGTCCCCGTGGGGTGTCCGGCGCTGATCAATGACGCGCGCAACCAACTGTCTATCTGTTCGTCTGTTTGTGCCTGAAGTCCAGGCGCCAACTCGCGTTCCACCAAGTCCTTGGCGGGCGATGAGTCCATGAACCGCCGGATGAAGCGGAACCCCCGCCGTAGACGTTCTCGGTCGCCGTCTGTGTTCATGAAATTGAACTGCACTCTGGGCAGGCGAAGAGGATCGGAGGGGGACAGCGTCACCTCCCCTCTACTCTCCGGATTAAGAAGAATGGCCCCGCAGGAAAACATCGGCGTTGGCGGCTTGCGCCATCCCGGAAACCAGATCTTGGCATCATAACCGCTATGCACGATCTGGAACTGAATGTCGGGCCGTTCTTGATCATTCCCGGATCGAATGAAGCCCTGGATCGACATCGGACTCTGGCTCAGAGGTCCGCGGCCAGTCAATCGCCAGTTGAGGAAGTTGATCGCCAGCCGATCGAGGCGGATTTGCCTATTGAAATCTATCGCGACTGCCGATTGCCAGAGCGACATGGCAATGGGATGGTCCTGAAGATTCTGCCCAACCTGCGGAAGGTCAACCAGTGGCACGATGCCCGCAGCATTCAACGCCTGCGCTGGACCGATACCCGACAACATCAGCAAGTGCGGGCTATTGAGCGCTCCGGCACAAAGAATGACCTCCCTCCGGCATTGGAACACGCGGCCATCGATCAGTTCTATGCCCGTCGCCCTGCCGCCTTCGAGCAAAACGCGACTTGCGGTTGCCTTGGGCAAGATTGTGAGGTTCGATCTCTGGCGGACCGGATCAAGGAATGCCCGAACGGTACTATGCCGCCGCCCGTTACGGGTAGTGCAGTCGGGCATGCCGAAACCGTCAGGTTGAGCGATATTGAAGTCGGCGCAAGCCGGATATCCAAGCCCGAGCGCGGTCTGGAGAAACGCACTGGTCAGATCCGGGTCCGGTCGCATGGGCGAGACATGCATTTCGCCTTGCTCACCGTGTATCCTGCTAGCCCCTCGCCAATTCGCTTCCGACCGTCGGAAGAAGGGAAGAATCTCTTCGTAACCCCAGCCTTCGTGACCGGCGTCGCGCCAGGCATCGTAATCCGCCGCTGCGCCGCGAATATACATGGTGCCGTTGATCGAGGATGAGCCGCCAAGCACTTTCCCGCGCGGAATCGGCTGCACCCGACCGTCCAGGTTAGCGTCCGGCTCGCTCTCGTAGCCCCACGTGAAGCGTGGTGAAGCGGCGGCCTGCATCCAGGTCAGCGGCATGTCTATCAACGGATGCCGGCATTCGTCGCCCGCCTCCATCAGGGCAACACGCGTGCGCAAATCCGCGCTCAGGCGATTGGCGAGCACGCAGCCGGCGCTGCCGGCCCCCACGATGATATAGTCGAACTCTTCCGCCATCCTCGTCATCGCGTTAGGAGTCTTGGGCGACTTACGCAAACTCCGCCTCTGAGCGGCGCTGACGGGAGGACCGATTGCATACCCCCAGCCTCGAACCGGTATTCCGGGCGCGTCTAGACTTTGGCGATGGACCGCGTGTGAGGTTCGCGCCTGCCAAGAAGAGTTTTACCCGGGGGTTCGTCGCAGTGATCGGCGGCGAAATGAGTGGTCCGCGCCTTTCCGGGCGGGTCGTTCCGTTTTCGGGAGGCGACTGGCCCCGTATTTGGGACAGCGGACTGATTGAGTTCGAGGCGCACTACATGCTCGAGGCCGAGGACGGGACTCCGATCTATATTCACAATCGCGGAATCGCGTGGTCCAATCCCGGCGTTCTTGCACGTGTCGAGGCAGGCGAGAGCGTGGACCCAAGCGAGACGTATTGCCACATCACCCCTCGTTTCGAAGCGCCGGAGGGGCCGCATGAGTGGCTGAATCGGACGATCTTTGTCGGCGTGGCCGAAAGGCGCGGGGTATCCACCTTCTTCGACTACTACGCGGTGGTCTGATGGAATCTCACGCCCTTCCGGTCGCTGACCAGCTGGCTATTCACGACGTCATCGCTCGTTACGCCTGGGCACTCGACACAGGCGACGTGGAAGCGTTTGTGAATTGCTTCTGCCGAAATGGAACACTCATTTGGGACGCGTTTGAAGAGCCGCAGCGGTGGGAGGGAGATGAGGCCTTGCGTCACTTCGCCACGTTCTTCCGCAGCCTGCCCAGCTCCGCCGGCCGGCAGCATCATGTGAGTAACACCGTCATTACACGCTGCGAAGCCGGCGTTAACAGCCGATCCTACGTCGCGGTGGCGTTACGTCAGGGTGATGGGCCTCACCTGCTCAATGTCATGGGCTATTACGAGGATGTGTTTCGCGAAGAAGACGGGCGATGGCGCCTCGCGCAGCGTGTAATCCGCGACTGGTCCGGTCCAATCCTGAAGGATTTTGCAGGCCAGACGGGAGAGCGCGTCGCCCGCCCCAAACCGTTGCCTTTGCAGGGCGCCAGCTACCAACCCTAGAACGTCGAGGTTGTCGCACCTCCGTCTATCACCAAGCTCTGCCCTGTGATGTAGTTGGCTTGCTCGCTGCAGAACAGGGCCACGAAGGTGCCGACATCATCGCAGTCTCCGAAGCGGCCGGCGGCGATACGCCACTCCCGCGAAAACTGGGCCACCTCCTCCTCGTAACTCGTCCCGTTCATGCGAGCCTTCTCGTTGAATTGTTGTTCTACGAACGCGCTATGATGCATTCCGGGCAGAAGATTATTGATAACAACATTGTGTCGGGCCACCACTTTCGACACGGCCATCGTGTAGTTGGCGAGTGCCGCCCGAGTGCTTCCAGAGAGTATGCGAATTTCGCCGGGGTACTTCGCGGCGACCGTGGCGATATTGACGATCCTGCCCCACTTGCGTTCAACCATTCCATCCAGAACCCGCCGCATAAACTCGACCGGGGAGAGCAGCGAGATATCGATCGCTTCGCGCCATTGTTCGTCGGTGATTGCCCGATAGTCCGGCGTCATCGGAGGTGGGGCGCAAGTACCAACGAGGATGTCAGGTTCGGGACAGGCGGCGAGTATTCGGTCGCGCCCTTCGGGACTGCTGTGATCGGCGCAAACGGGCGTAACCAGCGTCCCGGTTTCTGCCGAGATTTCGTTACAAGCCTGAACGAGACGGTCCTCACGTCGGGCTGAAACAAACACTTCCACGCCCTCCTTGGCCAACGCCAAAGCCGCACTTCGGCCCATCCCCGTGCTTCCCCCGTTCACGATCGCCTTGCGGCCTCTAATGCGCAAATCCATCATCGCTCCTCGTTGCGGGGTAAGGCACTTTAGCCCCGATTATTTCTCAGGATAGACTCCCGCTTCTCTCCACCTTGCCCGACCGCTGAATGCAGTTGCCCGTCATCTTGGCCCTTGAGCGCCCCCTGGGTGACCCCCAAGGTCTCACGTGAATCTCGTCGTGACGGCCAACCGGTGCGTGGTTAGCGATACTTGATTAGTCAACTAACTCACGCAATACATGCTCGACTTGAAGCCGTTGGATAATTTTCATGCCCCGTTTCGACATCGAAGGCTTCATTGATCGCCAACGCATCGGACGGACGCAGATTGCCGTCCTACTGGTTTGCGGCCTGGTCTGCTTTATCGATGGCTTCGACATATTCGTGGTGGGAAAGATAGCCCCGGCAATCGCCGCCGACTTTGGCCAACCGCCGGAAGCCATGGCAACGCTTTTCGTGGCGCAGCAGATCGGGCTGGCCGCCGGAGCTTTTATAGTTTCGCCGCTAGCTGACCGATTTGGCAGGCGCCGCATGCTGATTTGGGCATGCGCCCTGTTTGGGTTGATCACCCTGGCGAGCGTTTATTCTCAGACCCTCACTCAACTGGCGGTACTGCGCGGAATTGCAGGCCTGTTCATGGCAGCCGGCCTGCCGATGGCCTTGGCGCTTATATCGGAAATGACTCCTCGGCATCGACGTTCGATCTTTATTGCCGTCGCGCTGGCCGGGTACTCAAGCGGCAACGCCGCCAGCGGTGCCGTCGCCGCATGGTTGCTGGACGTTTATGGCTGGGAAAGCGGCTTCGTCATCGGCGGCGTCGTCCCGCTTCTGTGCATTCCGCTTCTTCTGCTGCTGGTTCCTGAATCGCTGAAGTACCAGGCCGAGCGCAATGCGCGGGACCCTGCCATTCCGGCCACGTTGCGTCGCATGGACCCGGCGGTCCAACTGTCCGGCGACGAGGAGTTCGTCCTGGGCACCGGCGCGTCCACCCTACAGAAGGCCAGATTGTTCGACATCTTCATGGAAGGCCGGGCCTGGATGACGGCGTTGATCTGGGCCGCCTGCATCTTGTCGATGACAAATATCGCGTTGCTCGCTTCGTGGTTGCCAACCTTCTTCCAGGAAATGAAGGACATTCCGATCCAGCGCTTCGCCATCTCAGCCATGATTTCCTATCTCGGCGGGATCGCGGGAATGCTCTCGATCGGCTGGCTGATGGATCGCTTCGAGCCCTCGCGGTTGATCTCGCTATATTACGTCGCGCTTGCCGGTTCGCTGGTAGCGATGGCGTGGGTGCCGTTTGAAGCCACGCTGTTCATTGCCGTGCTGATCTTCTGGAATTTCGTCCAGACCGGCGGCCAGGGCGGGCTCAACACACTCGTCACGCAAGTCTATCCGCCCCGCATGCGCAGTACCGCGCTGGGCTGGGCCGGCGGGGCCGGACGGATCGGCGGCGTCCTGGCGCCGCTCTACGGCGCATTCGCAATCGAACAGGGTTTCTCGTTAGAAACGACCCTCGGAATTGCCGCGATCGGCCCGCTTGTGGTCGCTGTGCTGGTCCTGCTGCTCCGTCACACAGGCATGTCACGCGACGAACAGGCTGCCAACGCTCCAGCACGCGCATGAGCATGGAGCCAGGAACGCGCAGTTGGTTCGAGGTCTATCTGGCGGCGTTCAATTCTGCTGATTTCGAAGGATTTGGCGCGTTTTACGACGATCGCGTCGAGTTTCGCGGCCGGGCGATACAAACGGTCGGAAAGGACGCTGTCCTGGATTTCTATCGCAAGGTGCGGGCCCGACTTGATGAGCGGGTGGAGCTTCTTTCCTTCGTAGGTTCGCCCGCTCTTTGCGCCGCGGAGATCCTGACAACGCTTCGGGCCCATGACGACTGGCCGGACTTTCCCACCGGCCCTCTTGCCGCAGGCGAAATCCGCCAGAGCACCGCTTTCGTTTTCTATGACCTTGTCGATGGGCGCTTTACGCGTATTCGCTCCTGTCGGGTCCAATAAACCGAGCGGTGCTGATTTCGTTGATTAATCAACATTGTTCGCCTAGCACCAGCTCCTTGGTTTGAAGGTATGGATATGGAACCGGCTAATTCCCAGCCACCCGCTCACCCGTTCGCCCCGCAGTTCGAATTTGCTTTCACCGTCAGCATAGACCTTACAAAACCTGTTTGGGTCGAACCGAGCAGCATGGGTGTGACACGCGCCGGCATATGGGCTGCGTCGGGGACATTCGAAGGGCCCCGAATTCGGGGCCGCGTTATTCCGATGAGCGGAGGCGACTTTCCTCTGGTGCGCCCGAACGGCGTGATCGATTTCGACGCGCGTTATTTTCTCGAGGCGGACGATGGTACCGTAATCTACCTGCAAAGCCGCGGTTATCGCTGGGCGGAGGGCGATGCGATGGAACGCATGGCGCGTAACGAACCGGTCGGCCATCACGAATACTACATGCGCGTTTCGCCCAAGTTCGACGTTCCCGCCGGTCCGCATGAGTGGTTGGGTAAGCACATCTTCGTCGGCGTGGCCGAGAAGGTGCCCAGGGCCAACCGAATCCACTACTTCATGTTGCTGTAGGGCGCCCGCTACGCCGGGGAAACGACAGGCACGAGCAAGTGGCTGTCGTAGGATCCGCCAGCATGAATCAGGTGCTGACCCTTGTTGCGCAAGTCCTCGTGCCTCGCAAAAGGCAGGTTGGGCAGCGCATCGCGATAGATATCCATGCCTTTGACAACGACGCGGAGGCTCTCACCGGCGCGGAAAAGCGTGGACGATGGCCAGATCTCTATTTCCACCGGAACGACTTCTCCCGGGCGGAGCAATTGCTCTCGCAGATGGCTGTGCACCGGCTGCCAGGGCGTCGAACGGGCCGCATCCAGTTCGCGGTGACTGGCCCGTAACCAGCCAAGCGCGATGGGTCCGTTATCGTAGAAGGCGTAGAAATAAAAACCGACCGGCTTGCCCTCGGCGTCGAGCTTTTGCAGCGCCACGAACAAGTCAAGATCATCGGCCCCGACGGCCTCTACCCAGAGCTTCAGCTTGCTATAGCCGGTCAGTTCGGTGTCTTCATCAAATCGGAAGTCGAACACGGCTTCGTCGGCAGGGTCGCAAGGATCGTAGTTGAGCGACGCCGCCGTCTGCACCGGCTGCTCTTGCAGCCCTTTCGCAGCGGCGTTGAGGTAGAGCGCGCGGTATTCAGTGCGCGCCAGCGGCCACTCACCTTCAGACCTTTGCGGCCGCTGCTGCGCACTCTCGCGGATCTCTAGCGAAACCCGCGGCCAGCTTTTCACACCGCGGTCCTCGCCCTTCAGGAACTGATCGAAGAAGTCCGCCTGCTTCTGGCGGCTTTCCGGACGGTAGTAATTGGCCCACTTCTTATCGCCATGGATCGTGAGCCATTTGTCCGGTGACGTCATGTGCCGCCACGCCTCGATCGTGCCGCGCGTGTGCAGGCCCTGGTCGGACCAGCTGGCAACGACATAGGCGGGAATATCGATCGCGGAGAGGTCGATCTCCTTGCTGCGCCAGTAGTCATCATACAGCGGGTGGGCCAGGACATTGGCAGCCGTATCCTCGGTCCTGCCCAGCGAAAAGCGCAGGTTGTCCGAGCCGCGGGGCAAGAAGCCGGTTTCGCGAATACCGCCATGATAAGCGAACTCACGGTACCAATCGGAAAACCCTTCCCAGGGATTGAGCGCCGCCAGATGCGGTGGCTTTAGCGAGGCGACGAGATACTGGATCGCGGCGAGGTAAGACACGCCGGTCATGCCCACCTTGCCATTGCTCCAGGGCTGGGCAGCGAGAAATTCGATGCAATCGTAACAGTCCTCGCCCTCGCCGATCCCATTGTGACGCAGGTCGCCTTCGGAGAGCCACGCCCCGCGCGGATCGGCGAAGACAACCGCGTATTCCCGCGGACACCAGAATAACGGATCGGGTGCCTCGAAC
Source organism: Porphyrobacter sp. (assembly GCA_017744315.1). Lineage (GTDB taxonomy): Bacteria > Pseudomonadota > Alphaproteobacteria > Sphingomonadales > Sphingomonadaceae > Croceibacterium_A. The sequence continues at coordinate 101,575 of JAGIBN010000009.1, read as the reverse complement.
GCAGTGAAGCGCGACATCCACCCGTCCTCTACCCCCGATGGTGGCCAAAGCGATGCCGAAAGACCGTGCTTTCCGTAGGGGCTCCAGCCCAGAATGATGGGCAGATCGGCATCGGGCTCCGATGCGGGCCGGTAGATGTCGACCAGAATCTTCACGTCATCGCGCATCGGCACTTCGACGTTGCGCTCGATCAGCAAGCCTTCTTCCTCCCACGACATGTAGTCGCGTGGAGGAAGCGGTGGCTTGTTGGGGGCCGTCGAAGGATCAACCCCCAGGCGCATGATCGGCTCGAACCTGCCGGCAGACAGGTTTTCGGCTTGAGGTGCTGACCTGTCCACCCGCCGGCTCAATAGGCCACCCTCACCCCGAATTTGTAACTGCGACCGACCACATCGTAGAGCACGTTATTGGTCGGTCCGAAACTTGAAGGCAGGTTGTTGGGCGGATCCTTGTCAAACAGGTTGTTGACTACGCCAAACAACTCCACGTGGCGATCACCGCTTTCCCACAGCCGATACTGGGCGTTGAGGTTCACGTAGGTGACGCTCTCGACCAGGTTGTCGTTGATGCTGTTGGGCAGCAGCGGGCTATAGCCTTCCTGATGCGGTCCGATGTTCGTGACCTGGAACAGTCCGCTGGAGATGTGGCGAAGCTGCAGCTGGGTGGAGAACCGGTCGCTGGTGTAGCCCGCGAATGCGTTGATGGAATAGTCGGGAACGCCTGAGGGTTGCGAAACTCCCGAACCGTTCTGGCCGGCGCGGTCCGTCGATACGCCGGCGGTATCGATGGTGATCAGATCCTTCACGTAGGTCACCAAGACCCGGACGTTGAAGTCCGAGTGCGATGACAGCGGAACGCTATAATCCGCTTCGAAGTCCCACCCTCGGGTGATCAAGGTGTTGAGGTTGAGGTTAGGATTGATGATCTGGGTGATCACACCCGATCCGTCGCGAATAACGAAATTGCACAAGTCCGCATTGCCTTCCTGGCAGCGCGATACGATCGTCTGCGCACCCAAGGTGCTGATCGCCCCGTCGAGCGCGATATCGAACCAGTCGGCCGAGAACCGCAACTTGCCGGCCGAACCGAAACCGGCCGTGACGACTGCGCCCGCGGTCCAGGTATTGGCGATTTCGGGCTTCAGCGCGGCATTGCCGCTGAGCAGCGTGGGATAGAGCCCGCGCGCGCCCCCGTTGGCGGGATCGTCTACGGTCTGGAAAGAGCTCTGAGGCGCGCCGTATAGTTCGAACAGGTTCGGAGCTCGGATATCGCGCGACCGGGTGCCGCGGAAACGAAGGAACTCAAACGGCTCCCAGTTGGCGCCGATCTTCCACGTTTCGACCTGCCCGCTCGTGCTGTAATCGGTTACGCGCAGCGCCCCGTTGAGCTCGGCACTCCGGGCAAACGGAAGATCGCGTGCCAGCGGCAAGGCCATCTCGACGAAACCTTCCTTCACGTCGAGATGCTGTGAGCCGCCTACGATACCGCCGCCCGGGCTAGTGAAGAAATCGTTCGCCGCCGAGATCGGGTCTACGAGGGATGTGACCCCGTCGCGCCGATACTCCACACCGCCCGCCACTGCCAGCGGACCGGCCCACAAGTCGATGAGATTGCCTCTCAGCGTCAGGGCCGCGACGTGCTGGGTCAGCGTCGTATCCTGCATCGCCGTACCCGTGACGTAATTAAGCGCGGCGGTGCTCGGAGAACCGTTGCCGAAGGGGTTGAGTGGTTCGCAAGCCGGATCGTCATTAGCCGGATTGGCGTCCGTATTGACGCGGCACGCTACGCCTCCTGCGCCGTCGTCCACAGCGTCGATCGCCTTGCGCACCCGCGAATTGATCGTCGTGTTATAGCCCCGCTGAGAGTAGTCCGTCTGGCCGTATTGGTAGTACCCGTCGAGAGTCCAGTTGCTGTCGACCTCCCAATCGAACCCGGTCACCAGGCGATAGGTATCGCGGCTGACATCACCTCTTTGTGGGCCGATGTCGTTCCAGATGCGCCCGAAGGGAACACAATTGCGAGTGTCGACCGGGCTTTGCAGCGACGGCGCGCAGCGCGCATTCGCGGTCGCCATACGAGCAACGAACGCATCTGAAAGGAACGCGTTGTCGCTGAAGATGCCAAATGAACCCGCCGGCGAAATATCGCGACGCGCAGAGCCGAGGATCTGTCCCTCGACATGCCCGAACGAACCTTCGACGAACAGGTTGACGTTGTCCGACAGGTCATAGTCCAAGCTGGCAAAGCTGTTGAGCCGCCGGCTCTCGGACGAAAGCGGAAAAAACTGGTAAAAGGCCAGCCTCGGATCCCCGCCACCGCTCTGGAACAGACCGGCCCCTCCGTAAACGCCGTAGTCGTGCGCGAAGGTTGTTCCGTCAGGGTTGAATTCGGTGCCACGCAGTGGGCCGCCTATGATCAGGCCGTTTACGGATGCAGTGGCCGTTCGGGCGTTCGGCATGATGATCGTGGCAGGCTGGCCCGCGATCACTCGTTCCGTCGTGCTACCGGCCTTGAAGGGGTTGCTGATCGTGTTGTAACTTTCCGCGCACCAGGCGCGAGTGTAGCAATCTCCAGTTCCTTTGGTGTTTACATATTCAATGCCGGCTACAAACCGTCCGCGGCCATCTGCAAACTTGGTGCCGTAGGCTCCGCTTATCAGGTACTCATCGTTGTCCGCCGAATCCGATACACCGAACTGGACTGACGCCCGCAACCCTTCGAGATTGCGATTGATGATGAGATTGGTGACACCCGCCACGGCATCGGAACCGTAGGCGGCCGATGCGCCGCCGGTTACGACCTCGACTCGTTCGATGAGGGACGAAGGTACAAGATTGAGATCGACGGTGTTGGCAGGGGTGAAGGATCCCCCCGCGACAGTCGAGGCCACGACGCGACGACCATCGATCAATACCAGGGTGCGATTGCCCCCCAGGCCGCGAAGGTCGGCAGTCGAGGCGCCCAGGTTGCTGACGAAAATCGCCGTCGTCGAAGGGGTACTCTGGGGACGAAACGCGGGAATTTCATTCAAGACCTGCGCGATGTTGGACGCTCCCTGGCGCGCGATCTGATCCTCACCAAGGACTGTAACGGGCGTCGGTGCCGTGAACCCTGATCGGCCGATCCGCGAGCCGGTTACCACGATGGGATCGCCTTCGGCGGCGTTGCCGGCCTCCACCTGTGGATCGGCGGATTGGTCCTGCGCCGTTGCCGGGACAGCGAGGCCCAGCATGAGGGCCAGAGCAGCGAGGCTGGACGCCTGCCTCAGCGATGGCGCCCTAGCGCGCCCGTATTTCACCTTGGTCATAGTCTCTCCCTGCGGCGCTAAGGCATTGTGTTGTCTCTGGTGGAACCTTTGGCCACTGCGGACAGAACTTCCCGCGCAATTGTTGACTTGTCAAGAAAATGAACCTTGCGGGCATTGGGCTGGTCGATATATCGATGCCGAAAGTTGGCTGGAGGACGAACCTGACCCGCTCTGCTGCAAGAATGTCTAGCTCTCGCGCGGCGAAGCAGGGTGAGGTGAGCCTGCCCAAGATCTGGCATCTCTTCAGCGAAGACGGCTTGCCGCAGAAGTTGTTGCTGCTGGCCAAGATGATCGAGCGCGAAACGTCTCACCAACTCCAGGCCGATTTCGACCTTTCCGTGGCTCAATGGCGCGTCTTGGCCTTCGTTTGCATCGCCGGACCAGCGACCGCGAGCTACATGGGCGAAGCAGCGGAAGTCGATCAGGCCGAAATAAGCCGGGCGGTCAGATCGCTACTTTTGAAGAACCTGATCGATCGGCAATATCAGCCCGGAAATCGAAAGACGATGGTCATAGCCCCGACCGAAGAGGGTCAAGCGAAGTTCAAACTGATTCGCGAACTGCGCCAGCAGTATTTTGCGCAGATCACCCGGAAACTCTCGTCTGATCAGAGAGGCATTGTTAATTTTGCGCTCGCCTCGATGGCGGAAGAAGTTGTAATTGAGCGAAAACAGAATTGAAGCGTTAGCACGGATTTTTCTAAAACAACTGCGCTCGGCCGACGAACGCGCACATGAGGATGGCGCGGACGCAGTTGAGCACGGATTTGGGCGCAGGGCCGGACGACTGCACTTGGCCGATAGCAGACCGACTGCTTCAGGTGCGCGAGAGGCGAAAGCGGCCCGTCCGTAACGACCCGTTGCGGACGTTGGGACCCTGACTTTGATCCGTCCCGCTGGCCGCCCGGCCGCTTCGTTGCTACACGCCGTCGGTTGGAGGTCCCAAGCGCCGCCTTTGGTTGGGCAATGTCGGCTGGCTGGGCATCGCACTTTAGCTTTGGTGACGCGGAGCTAGGTGCTTCCCATCAAATGCCGCGGATCCAACAGCATGGAGGCGAGGTTGGATTGGTCCTCGCCGGCGAGATTGATCGAGCCGCATGGCGTCTCTCCGTCGACACACCATTGGCATGGGCGGGAAAATATTCAAACCGATCATCAGTGATTTACACTTATCTGCGCGTAATATGTGCGCGGCGTGCCGGCGGAACTCGTCCGAAGCGTCGGGAGTGGTTCTAGTTCAGCAGCTCATTGCCAAGACGGGTGACGTCCCAAGATCAATTTCGGTCGCCAAATCTAGCGCCCTAGGGCCCGCTGATCCGCTTCAAACTAGCGTGGAAGCACCGCATCCAACTTGCCTGAACCTGGGGAGCCCATTTTGGATCAAAGGGAGGAAGCTTCTCCAGCAACTGACGAGCTAGCGCTGTCTGTGCCACTTTCAACTCGTAGGCCCCCGCCCGCTTGTTGACCGGTCGACGACTAGTGCGCGTTGCAGAGGCCGCCACGGCAACTCGACGTCCATAGCGAAGCCTGGGACCGATTATCCGACCCGCTTCTGAACTGGCATTGATAAAGAAGCTCATTGCCCGTTTCACGATTGACGGCGAAGCTCCGGTTGCTGCGAAGGCGTCACTCACTTGGGCGGGTGCTGCTTTTTCAAGGTCCAAGTGATCGAGGAACGGATATGCATTCGCCAGCACGTCTTCCATCACACGGGCGAAACTCGCGGTCGCGAACGTCTGTGCGAGCCTCAGCAACCGGGGCGTCGGCAAGTTGCCTTGGATAAGTCCAAGAAATTTGAGGGACGGAACCAACTGAGCCCGCACCGAAACTGAGATACGATCCTCAATAGACCAGTCAAATTGGCTGGGCACGCCTCCGCTCGCCAAATCGCCAACGAACCGATGAAACGTGCTGAATGAGACATAGGCAGGCGCACCTTGCCACCCTACTACATCTGACGCTCTATGCGTTCTGACGTTTGTAATTGTCATACAGCCTCTGAGCACTGCGGGCTCTAGCCCGACGCTGTAAGTTACCGCAATCCAGCATTCATCGTTAGATGATTGCTGGAGAAAACTGACAAATGCGTTTCGCTTTTGCCAAAACGTCAGGCCGCCGCAGCGGGTCCAAAGACTGCCAAAGAGCCGAGAAACTCACCAGGCTCGGTGGGGCCAGCTTAGCTGGCGTGGCGACGGCTCCGGAGCCCTACAGACGCCAGTCGGAAGCTAGCCCGCCATAATTGCTTGGGGAGGCACGGCTACCAGAGCTAGCCTTGGCGCGATCTCAAAACCTCACACGCGGCCGGACTCGCCTAATGCGCCTAAGGGACCGCAGGATTTCGCAGGAATCTTCCTGGCCACACGTTTGACGTGCAAGACAACACGATCTTTGTCCTGAGCAGTTTCAGAAGGATCCTGAAATCATCCCGATTTTAGGATCAAGGTTTAGGGACTATGCAGGGAAAACCCAGAGTGCACCCAGCGAGAGAACTGCATTGACTGCTTCACCCCATCTCGAAAGGGACGAGTCTCGCCCCGTCGATCCAGAGAGCATCGGATATTGCACCGCGATGGTCAGCTTTCTTGATCGCCAACTGGCCGATTTGGGCCGTCTGGAACACGAACTCAGGAGCCAGCGCGAGCGTTGGGCCCGCCAGCTTGAAGATTTGCAACAAGGAAGAACACCCGACGGCAGTCGGCGCGCCCCAAGAGGTGTGCTTCGAACCACACTCCTTGAGATTTTGAAGAGTCGACCTGAGGGCTTGACTGTTAGTCAAATCGACGGCGAATTGGTCAGGCGCCTGCCAAAATATAGCCGGGGATCCATAAGCTCGACCCTAACTCGCTTATCCGAGCGTGGCATTGTGCAGCGCCAAGGTGAACGGTGGATCGTGCGGGCCTAAGCAAGCCTCAGCAAGGCAACAGCCTTGCTTAAAGTCAGGTTTGGAGTCACCATGTCAGCGAATCAATCAAGGAGTCGCTGACATGGCCGACGATCGTCAAACGCGTAAGGAGCGGCGTATTCGAAGCGCGAGCTGCTCTTGGTTCACAAGCGCCAAGCGGAGATCCCGCAGAGCCCTGTTAGAGAGTGCGCTAAGGCAGCAGATTGATGAACGCGGGGCCCCGCGGGACTCGCAGTGGAAGGGCCAACTTGAACGATTGCTCCGCCCGGTGCACTTTGGGCCCACTGCAGTTCACACAAACACCGGCCGTTTCGATAGGCACCTCGCCCCCCCAATCGGCCAGCAGCAAAACCGCCAGGAATCGATTTCTCAGGCATGCAAGAGGGACCGGCGCCGTAGTGGCATGCCGCGTCGGCTTGTCGTGGACACCTTTTCTGCAGACCTTTTTATCGAAGACACGGGGAAGTGGTCCAAACAGAAGCGGCCAGATATTCGAGTCGTGATCGATGCACCGAGCAGGTTAGTAATCTCACTAACTATTCAGATCACGTAGCCAGTCCATTGAGATCGGGACGATGGCTTTTACCTGGCCCGCGCCCTTCCCCATCAGCGACAAGCCCGTCCACGCCATGGTGGGGCGATCCTCGCAGACAGTGGACGGCTACTTCAGGACAAACAAACGTCCGATCCGCGATGGCGATGAACTCGTCGTTGGCCCTCCGATCTACACAGTTGCCGGATCGCCGCATGAGCACAGGTTTCTCCTACTTGCAGAGATCGATCCCAACGTCGAGGCAGTCGCACCTCACCCCATCCAGGTATCATTCGAACTTGGCGGCAAGAAAGCTACTCACATAGTTCACTATGCCGTCATGGTCGCGGGCCAACCCGAGTTCATCGATTGCAGAAGCCATCGCGCTTGGAGTGACGCCGCACTACGAATGAGACTCACTGCGGTTGCTCGCCACGTGGAATCGACCCCGTGGCGCTTCCATCTTGCGCTCGATAGCGAAATGCGCAGCGACCCGCGGTCAGAGCCAGCAGAGGACCTTTGGAGGCGACACCGTCCGACCTTCACTCGACTGCAAGAATTGGCCGCAACTGGCATCCTGGCCGACAGCCCTGAAATGCCAATCGCCGACCTAATGTCGACCCTTGAGCAGCGTATGGGGGCCCAAGCACCAACATTCGAGCAGGTGTTATCACTCGCGGCCAACAATCGCATTTTCATAGACCTTTGGCGCCCGATTGGGCGGGGCAGCCACGTTCGATATGCGGATCGGAGGGCACTACCCAGACGTCTCATTCCATGCTGGCGCCCGAGAGACGGTCTCCCTGAGGAGGCCCGCCTTTGACCTACATCGATTTTCGCGCCGACACTATGCTGCAGTATCGCAATGCGAACTGGAGTTATGAGCGTCGTCAGGGAAGTCGAACGGAGTGGCGGTCGACCACCAGCTTTGAGCACCTGCCGTTTACGGATCGCGAGATCCAAGGTCTGATCAGAGAGGGCAAACTGAAAGTTCTGTGTCCCCGCGTGGTGCAAAAAGGCGAACCCGCAAAGGTGTCCAAAATTCACGGTGAACGCGACTACTCGGAAGCAGATTGGGAAGAAGCGCATCGTAAGCTATTGTGGGTTCAAGCGGCCCGAAAGCGCCGCAATTCTGGCAAAAAGCTGAAATCTGAGGACTGGCTCGCAGCCATTAATGAAGTCTGGGACAAATTCGGCGTCAACTGGAATGTGCTCAGAGGCAAGCGCAAGGGTTTTCCAGAAAACCGGAAGCCGTCCATCAAATCAATGCAGCGCTGGGATGTGGCGGCCGGGGTTCCACCTAAAGCGGCAAATCTTCTGAACGAGCACAGACGGAAGGGCAATTTCGAGGACAAAGTAGACGCGGGCGTCCGAGAACTCCTCAACCAAATGATCAAGGACGAATGGATGTGCCGCCCCGCCATTTCTATGGAGGTGTTCAAGGGCAAGGTCGCTGCAAGGATTAACAGACGCAACAAAGCAGAGCGGGAAAACGGCAACCCCTGGAACGCGCCAGGCGAAGCTGCCATCCAGTCTTCGATCGACCTTTTTCCAGCGGAAGAGGTGCTGAGAAGTCGGTACGGCGACATGGCCGCTCATCTAGCTTACGGATCCGGTGAGGCGCAGGAGGACCCAAAAGCACCTCTCGACCGAGTAGAACTAGATAGCACGCCAGCAGACCTTTTCGTGCTGGATCCCGTCAATGGCTTTCCATTGGGGCGCCCCCACATCGTCGTCGCGATAGACCGGTGCACACGAATGGTACTCGGTTGGTTCGTGACCTTTGAAAGACCTAGCGTCCACGCGTTGATGCAAACGCTTCGCAACGCGATACTTTCAAAAGACTATGTCGATGAGATGAATACTGAGCACGGCTGGAACATAAGACACCCATGCGAGACTTACGGAGTAATGCGGGAGTTGGCTCTTGATCGAGCGTTGGAAAATCTCGCCGGACATGTCGCCGCACTTGCAGTTAAAGCAGGGATCAACCGCGTTGTAATAATGAAGCGCAAGGCGCCGTGGCTTAAAGGTTGTGTCGAGCGGGTCATTCGCACGATGTCGGAACAATTGCTTCATCCCGTTCGCGGCACTACCCTTCACAACACACTCAAGTTGATGGATTACAATCCAGCGAAGGACGCGGTTTGCACCATCGACGACCTGGATCATGGTCTACATAAGTTCTTTATTGATATTTATCCGAGGGAAGTACGACGTTCTCTAAATAATGCCCGGGCAATTGACCTCTGGCGCAACCTAACCAAAGAGTATCCCGTTACTAGTATCGATGACGTTAGGTCGCTCGATCACTTTTTCGGTCTAACCGATAAGGCTGCCGTCCGCCGGTCAGGCATTTCAGCTCACAACATGCAATACACTTCTCAGGAACTACAAAGACACTTCAAAACACCTAAGTTCAGAAATGCAATTAGAAAGGCCGATGACAAAATAACTTACCACCTAGACCCGGGTGATATTGGAACCATATATGTCCGCTTACCTCATCGTCCAGAAACGATCACTGTACCGGTTGCGCCTAAGTGGCGCCAATACGCCAAGGGCCTCTCTCTCTTCCATCACAAGCTGATCCGACGGTACACCAAAAGCCGAGCGTTGGACGCAAATGACGCCGACGAACTAATGGAGTGCAGGGCGGAGTTGTACGACATTATGCGCGGCCAGGCCTTCGGCAAACGCGGTGCAATTCGAGCAGCACAAACCTTGGCGCGTATCGAAGGAATCGCCAGGTACGCTCGGTCGGGCGATGACGTTTCCACGACAGCTCCCGGGAGCGACGCACACAACCGGAAAGGCTCCCGGCAAACCTCATCCCAGCCATCAAACGATACCGATACGGAAATTGTAGCCAATTTCGCTGTTCAACCTATCGAGCCTGGTACCATTTGGACTGACACCTCAACTGACGCGCAGCATGTCGCACCCCGCATCCACAGGGGATATCTCATCCCGCAGCAGTCGCCTGACACAGATCCACATCCCGCGGTCGAGACTACCGATCTCATAAGGCGCCAAGGATATATGCGACCACGCCAATGACCACGGCACATCCCTCCCCGCTGATCAACGCAACCGGGCCCCTATACGACGAAGTTCCGTGGGCTGAGGCGCCCTTAGATGCTCGACTCAAGCGACTCGGCGAACTCGTGGTCGCTCGGGATATTGAAAATCGCATCACATCGGTCTTCGACTATGTGAGGCATGCGCGGAAGTTATATACGGAGCCACGCAACGTTGTCGTATTTGGTGAACCCGGCGTCGGAAAGTCCGACATCATGGCCCGCTACCTTGAGGCCAACAAGGCACATCAGGCACCGAACGGCGACATAAAACGCCCAGTCTTACTGATTGAGTTGCAGAATTCCGCAACACCAGCGTCGGTCGCCAGGCAGATGCTTATCAAATTGGGCGTTGGCGAAGAATTCCAGAAACTCTCGACGACACGACTAAGCGATCTGCTCAAGCGGCAGATGATTGGTCAGGGCGTGGAAATCGCGATCATCGACGAGTTTCACAACACTCTTACCGACAATGGTGCGATACGCCTTGATCGAGTCGCCGAGTGGGTCAAAGACCTTTCAAAGAGGAAGGAACGAACATCCGAAAATCCGTATGGAAGCTACGAAGAGGTGATCCCCTTCGTTATGGTAGGAACACGCAAGGTCAGGAACATTGTTGATCCGTCAAATAACTCCCAGCTCTTCAGCATAACCCCTAGAATTATAGAGATAGATAGATATCACTATACGTCATCAAAGGAAAAACGGACTTTCCAGTCTTTTCTTATACACCTCGATTCAAAGCTTCCGTTCGACGAAAGCAGCGAGCTTGGCACAAAATTCGCCGACCAATTGCACATTGCCTCGTTCGGGCTGCTTCGTCCGCTCGCGCATATAGTGACTTTCGCCGCTGAATTGGCCTTGGAGGAAGGGACGAACCGCATTCATGAACACCACCTCCATGATTCGGTTGAAGAACAACGGGCAGTACTGCAATCCTGTTTCGTCTGCGAAGACGCAACCAAGGAACAGCTTTCACGTGTGGTGACCAATCCGTTCAAGCCTTCGGTCCTTCTGCGTCCAGCGATTCCGCGCAATCGCGTTGGGTACAAATTGGAAGCATGAACCAGGCCGCGACTAATCTGGTGCATCTGCGCCCGTTACCGCTGGTTGTTGAGTCGATCATTGGTGAAAGCGCGACGAGCTTTATATCGCGATTATCCGAGAAGAACGGAGTAGCCCTCTGGCAAGTTCGCAAAGTGGTATCGGGTCATATTAGACTACCAATAGATAAATGGTCCGACTTATATTGGGAACGGCTGGCGAGTTTATCCCGACAATTATTGTTGGACTTTGAGCCGATGCGCCATCGGCGTGCGAACTTGGCTACCTGCTCAACCGCCAAAATGTTTCTCGGTCACCCCATAATGTCGCCCTATCTCCTGAGGGGCAGGTTTCGGTTGTGTCCGACCTGCTTGAGCGAGCGGCACATGTTGCGCGAGGTGTGGTCTCTCTTCCACGTTGTTGCGTGTAGCCGTCACGGCTGCGAATTGATCGAAAAGTGCGAATGCGGGCGCAAGTTCGACGAGTCCAAACGAGGGGATAGCCCCTTCACATGCATATGTGGGAAGCCATTCCGGGATTACGCCACCGCTGCCGCGTCTGTTGAAGCTGTTGAAGGTACTCGCTGGATCGAACAGCGACTATCAAGTTGGGTCACGCCTCTCGAAGAGCATCTGATGAGAAAGATCACGGTGCCAGAGCCGCTTCGTACAATGCCGGTAAATGACATGTTAGCATTCATCAACGTGGTCGGCCGAGTAGCATCAACACCACCTGAACAGGACGAGATTCGCAGTAGCGATGGCGTTCATCGGGACTATCCCCACGGCGATATGAGAGGAATTGAATCTCTTGCGGCTTGCACCGGAGTCGTAGAAGCGGCGGTCCGGATCTTGAAAGATTGGCCAGCTGCATTTCGTGCGCTTCTTGAAGAAGTTAGCGCACGCAACGCATCCTCTTCTCCGACTACGCGAAGCCAACTTTTTCGCACACGCATGGGCCGACTATTGGTAGCGCCACCCAACGGCCTCGATCGGCAACCTCTACCTGGCCTCTTCACCCAGCTGTCTCGCTTTTGCGAAGAGCAGGGCGTCGTGTTGCAACGGAAGCGACCAATCCGACACAGCTCAACTGCTCGGCGAATTGCGAAAACCGCAAACGTTGCCCAGCTCGCAAAGGAGCTGGGCGTCTGCGCTGAACGCAAGTTATTCCTCCCTCTGTACAACAAAGTCGCCGTTGGCCTGGACAATCTCACCGCTGACACCGCGGAAATTGAAACGATTTTCCGTGATGAGATGGTGAGGCGCTGGCAAGAAATAGAAGCTCAAATGCCCGCTTGCGACGTAGCGAGATATCTTGACGGTGCCAGCAGCACTCGATCCGTACATGGTTGGATTGAGGCCGACTTCTTGCACCCAGAAACCGATCCCACCGATCATGGACGAAAGACAAGGAAAAAATACAACGCTGAAGAGGTTCGGCAATTGCGTCGCAAGCTAGCTGAAATATCCCGAAAGGTCGACACCTTACCCCCAGGATACGAACTTTATGAGACGGTTTCCAAAGCCGTAACTACTAAATATTATCATAGGTCCGACCTTCTCCGAGACGTCTTTCAGGGAACTTTCGAAACACTGACATTGGTTGCTGAGCCAAGATTGACTGACCTTCACCTCAATCAAGCGATCGTCCGCGGTTTCGGATTGGCTCGCCGAGTTGCGCAGCTCATCAACACCGATGCCTTTGGCTTACCCTTCTTTCTAGGACATCTTCTTGACGAACTTTGGCCGCAAAGTCTGGAGCGTCTCGACCCAACTGTGAGGAAGAAATTACGCAGACATCGCCTCGTACGCTTCACTGATGTGCGAAATACTACGGAAGGCAGGGATCGCCCCCTCTACAAATATTCGTTCGTTGACATGCTGGAGCGGCAACTCCTCCTCAATGGACCATCGACTTCAACAGCTGCAGACGAGCTCATCCTATCCAAACGCAACAGTGCGTCGCCGCTCGAACGAGAAAGTTGCGCTCGAGATTCCATCAAAAACTAGTGTCCAAGTCAGGCGCTGCCGAAGCTGAACACACCAAGCACATTCACCAATTTAAATTGCCTCTTGACGTCAATTCGCCTTGGGACGGATTGGACAATTTTTGCCAATTCTTTTTCCGACGGGCGGACAAATTTTGCCACCCATTCAGACAAATTTGGTTTCAATTCACGAACAATTTTTCGGATTGAGCTGGATATCAAATGAACAAATTGTAATCGGGCTTACAGCGCTGGCGTCCTTCGACAAGCTCAGGACGAACGGGGTTTGGAAGGCACCGTTCTCACCCACCCCCTTGTTCTGAACCCTCACCGTTCGTGGTGAGCTTGTCGAACCACCTTGGCGCTAAGCCAACCGCTCCGGAGAATAGAGCGAGGCATCGAGCGCCTCGGTCATCTCGTCACGCGCAAGTCCGAGCAGGAGCTGCGCCCCCAGACGGGCAGCGGCCGGGGCGGTCTGAATGCCAAATCCTCCCTGTCCCGCAAACCAGAAGAACCCGTCCCGCGCGGCATCGAAGCCGTAGACCGGCAATCTGTCCGGCGCGAAGCTACGCAGCCCTGCCCACTTGCGCTCCACCGCGGCCACGCGCCAGTCGACCACCTGCTCGAACCGATCGATGGCGATGGCAACGTCGAGTTCCTCGGGAGCCACGTCGGCGGGTGCGCTCGGTGTCTCGTCATGGGGGCTGAGCCACAACCGCCCGTGCTCGGGCTTGAAGTAGAACCGTCCTGAGATGTCGAGCACCAGCGGCAGGTCCGATGGCGGCGGAGGATCGGTGCGAAGCTGGATCACCGTGCGCCGCAGGGGGCCAATGCCCAGGGCCTTAGCGCCTGCCAGGCCCGCGACCTCATCGGCCCACGCGCCTGCCGCATTCACCAGAACATGCGCCTGAGCTTCGCCGCGCTGGCCGAAAGAGAGGCGCCAGCCCTCGCCTTCACGCTCGGCGCTCTCCAGCGGACAGGACGTTCGCAATTCCGCACCGGCCTGCCGTGCAAGAGAGAGATAGTGCTGGTGCAGCCCTGCCACGTCGATGTCGGCGCAAGCCGGCTCCGCGATAGCAAGGGTCCATTCGGGACGCAGGCCGGCGACACGCTGTTCGAGCGAGGCACGGCCGAGCTTGTCGATATGGACGCCGGTGCCGCCGAAGCTCTCCATGAAAGCGTCGATCTTGGCCTCATCCTCAGCGCGCCCGAGATAGAGCGCACCACGCGGGGCCAGCAAGTCATGCTGGCGCAAGTACTTGCCCGATGCGAGCGTCAGCGGGGCGACTCCGGGGCCGCCGTAGCACTCCTCCCAGAACGCGGCCGAGCGGCCAGTGGCATGATATCCCGGCGTACTTTCAGCTTCGACGATCAGGACTTTGGCGTGAGGCGCCAGTTCGGCGGCAATACTCGCGCCGGCCATTCCGGCGCCGATGACGGCAATATCGTAACGGGTACTCACGTTGTTCGAACTTCCTCGAGAAAAGCGTCGATCCCGGCCAGGGCCTGCTGACGGACCGGGTCGGCTTCGCGAAGGATCTCGTGCCCCGCCTCTGGCCCGAACCACAGAGTCCGCGCCAGGGGCAGTCGCGCCGCGGCATGGTGGATCGCGCGCGATCCGACAAGCCGATCCGCGCGCGTTGCGACAATAAAGACAGGAAGGTCCACGGCTTCGAGAAGGCCTGGACTGTTGAGCCGCCTTATCGATGCGAGCGAGGCGACGACCCAACCCCAGCTTCCTGGTCCCATGACCAGCTCGGGCCGCTCTCGCCGCCACCACAGCTCGTCAGCGTAGCGCTCATCGTCGTGCGTGAGCAGCGCTTGTCGGCCTTCGGGCAGTTCACCGGGCTTCTCGCTCCACTTCCAGCCGGGCCGGCGCGGATCGCCCAACCGCGACATGAAGTGAGCAAAAGTGTGTTTGAGCGCCGGTGGCACGACCTCGGGTCGAACGTCGAGCATCGGGGCAATCAGGACCACAGAATCGGGCGCAGGATCGAGCAATCGTTCGGCCACCGCCCGCAGCGCGAGGTGGCCGCCCATGGAGTGACCGACGAGCACCTTCGGACCATCCCGGCCAGCCGACCACTCGCGCCAGAAGGCTGACAGGTCGGCGGTCCACTCCGTGAACTCACTTATATGCCCGGTAACCTCATCCGGTCCAAAGCGCCCGGACCCGGCCTGACCGCGCCAATCGGCCGCGGTCACGCGCCAACCCTGGCCATGCCAGTGATCAAGCACCTCGAGATACTTTTCATATGCGTCACCGCGGCCCGGCATGAACAGCAGCGATCCACACGCCATCGACGGCTCCGGCCAGTCGATCCGGCGAATCAAATGCCCGTCCGGGGCCATCCATCGGCTTTCGATTGCGCCAGGCGGAATGGCGCGGCGATCAAATACCTTGGCCGTCAAGTTGGTTACTTGGCTAACTCCAGCCTCCCGCCAGTGGTTACTTTTTAGTAAGTCATCTGCGCTAGCACCAGACCGCCGCAATGGGGATTTCCCCTGCGAGATGGGGTTTCGATGCTAGACGATCCATTCCGGTACGGGCTGCTTGCCGCCTTGGCAATTGCGCTGCTGACAGCCGCTTTTACCGATCTGCGGAGCCGCAAGATCGGGAACTGGCTGAACGCCAGCATAGCCGTCGGCGCGCCCCTTTTCTGGTGGGCGAGCGGCATGGACCTTTGGCCCGACGTGGCCATGCAGCTGGGCCTCGCTCTGCTCACTTTTGCCGTTCTGTGCGGCCTGTTCGCACTCGGCCAGATGGGCGGTGGCGACATCAAGCTGCTGACCGCGCTCGCACTATGGATCGCTCCGCTTCAGTTCCTGCAGTTGCTGATGATGATGGCGCTGATCGGGGGCTTCCTGACGATCATCTTCGGCATGTGGCACCTCATGCGTCGCCAGCGTGACAAGATCGCGATTCCCTACGGATTGGCGATCGCCGCGGCGGGGTTGTGGATCCTCGGTGTCAACTACCTGCCAGCGGCTACTCAAGTCGCCGGAACCTGATCTTAACCATTCAAACCTAGAACGTCCGCAATCAATTTTTTTGGACCTTTAAGAAGGCAACACGCATCATGGACAGGAAGAAGCTGGTTCTGCTGCTTGGGGCGCTGATCGTCGCGATCGGTACCGCTTTCGCCGCCCGTAGCATGCTGACGGGGGCGGCCGCCCCACAAGTGGACGCCGCCGCGCTGCCTGCGCAGCCAGAGGGCCCGAAGGTCCTGGTCGCGAAGCGCGCGCTTCCGGTGGGCACGATCATCACTGCTGACGCCGTGGGCTTCCAGCTCTGGCCGCAGGAGATGGTACAGGACGCCTACTTCCTCGACGGCGAGGCTGACATGGCCAAGCTGATCGGGACTGTCGTTCGCAATCCGATCACGGCTGGCGAACCGGTCACTCAGGGCTCACTGGTGAGCCCCGGCGATCGCGGCTTCCTCGCCGCGGCTCTCGGACCGGGCATGCGTGCGGTCACCGTTCCGGTTTCGGCACAGACCGGCGTCGGCGGCTTCATCTTCCCGGGCGACCGTGTCGATCTGATGCTGACCCAGGCCGTTTCAGGCGAAGGACAGGAACTCAAGGCCACCGAGACCATTCTGCGCAACCTGCGCGTCCTGGCGACCGACAAGTTCACTGAAACCGAGACCACGCCCGATGGCAAGACCGTCGTCCGCAACGTCAGCACGGTTACGCTCGAAGTGACCCCGAAGATCGCCGAGAAGATCTCGGTCGCCCAGACGGTCGGCACGCTGAGCCTCTCGCTCCGCTCGATCGCCGACAACCAGAGCGAACTCGAACGTGCGGTCGCATCGGGTGCCGTGGATCTGCCGGAGGGCGCCACGAAGGAGCAGGAAGAGAATCTCCTTCGTGCGGCGATGGCTCGTCCGCAGGACGGGGCTTCGACCTTCGTCACCGGCGGCGATGTTTCGCGCTTCCAGCGTAGCTCGATGCCGGCCCAGGGTTCGTCAGCCCCGGCCCCATCCGGTGGCCAGGCCGTCGCTGCCGCTCCAGCGGCACCCTCGGGTCCGACTGTCCGCGTGACTCGCGGCAAGGACACCACCGTTGAATCGGTTGGCCGTGGCGCGGGCGCCCTGCTCGACCGCACAGGCCAAGGCGCCCGTGCAGTCGGCCGGACCGCGCCTGCAGCCATGCAATTCTAAGGCAAGTTCATGAAATTCGAAGCGGTTAACCTCAGCCCGTCCAAGGCAAGCGAGAAGTTAAGGGGCAAGACAATGAAGAGTCGCGTTCTCAAGACAGTGCTGATTGCAGCCTGCGCCCTTGCGCCGCTGGCCGCTGCCTCATCCGGCCCGGCGATGGCCCAGGCTCTCGTCAGCCCGGCCCAGGATATCGCCCTGTCGATCGGTCGCGGACAGCTGGTAACCGTACCGGGCAACATGGCCGACATCTTCGTCTCGAACGAGAGCGTGGCCGACGTCCAGGTCAAGTCGCAGCGCCAGCTCTATGTCTTCGGCAAGGCCGGCGGCGAGACCACGGTCTACGCCAGCAACGGCGCCGGTGACATCGTCTGGTCCGCCAATGTCCGCGTCGCTTCGAACATCGACAGCGTCGACCAGATGCTCGCACTGGCGATGCCGGACGCCAACATCCGCGTCGCGACGATGGGCACCAATACGGTGTTGCTCACCGGGACGATTGCGTCGCCGGAAGACGCTGCCGAGGCAGAGCGCCTTGTGACCGCATTCATGGGCGATACGACGAACGTCGTATCCCGCCTCCGCATGGCAACGCCGCTGCAGGTGAACCTGCGGGTTCGGTTTGCTGAAGTGAACCGGTCGCTGGTTCGCGCCTTGGGCGTAAATCTCTCCACTTATGATCCGACAAGCGGTATTCGGTTCGGGGTTACACAGGGCCGCGCTGGTGCGATCCCCCAGTGGAATCCCTCCTACATCGACCCAATCACCGGAGCGCGCGTGTTTCCGCCGCTTGCCGTTGGCGGAACTTCGGCTCCGAGCGACACAAGCCTTGTGACACGGAACCCGAACGGCGGGAGCACACTGGGCATTTTCGGCCGCTTCCTCGGGCTCGACATCGGCTCCGCGATCGATCTTGCTGAACAAGACGGCCTGTCGACCACGCTCGCCGAACCAAACCTCACCGCGCTTTCGGGCGAAACTGCGGAATTCCTCGCCGGCGGTGAGTTCCCGATCCCCCTCAGCCAGGGTCTGGGCACGACCACCGTCGAATACAAAAACTATGGCGTCAGCCTTGCCTACACACCGACGGTTCTGGCCAACGGCCGTATCTCGATCCGCGTCCGGCCGGAAGTCTCCGAACTCACCTCTCAGGGTGCGGTGACACTCGGCGGTGTCCAGGTACCGGCGCTGACCGTGCGCCGTGCCGAAACGACGGTCGAACTCGGCTCTGGCCAAAGCTTCATGATCGCAGGCTTGTTGAGCAACAGTGCTAGCAACATGATCGACAAGGCCCCGGGGGTCGGTGACGTTCCGATCCTTGGCGCTCTGTTCCGGTCGACGAATTTCCAGCGCAAGCAGACCGAACTCGTGATCGTGGTCACTCCGTACCTGGTGCGACCGGTCGATGACAGCGAGATTCGCCTGCCGACCGACGGCTTCCAGGTGCCAGATCCGATCCAGCAGTACCTGCTGTTGAAGGACAACAACGGTGTCAACGGGGGAACCCGTCCGATGCCGCGCGCAGCCGAAGGA
This sequence comes from Porphyrobacter sp., assembly GCA_017744315.1. Taxonomy (GTDB): domain Bacteria; phylum Pseudomonadota; class Alphaproteobacteria; order Sphingomonadales; family Sphingomonadaceae; genus Croceibacterium_A. The sequence continues at coordinate 83,034 of JAGIBN010000009.1, read as the reverse complement.
GGCGCAGCGCCGCAGGTTGGACAGGTCGATCAGGTCACCCCTGACCAGACCGCTGACAACCGCCGTCGACTTGGCGAGGAAACCGCCGGTGCCGAACCGGCCTCGCCCGGCTTCAGCCTCTAAGGGAAAGGTGATCCAGATGACCCTTCGCAAGAACAGCCCGGTCGCCGCGGCAATCGCCCTCTCCCTCGGAGCGGCCCTGTCCGGCTGCGCTACGTCCGACAGCCAATCCAACATGACGCTGAACAGCGTCGCCCAACCGGTAGTGGAGCGTCAGAACTTCGCGATCGACCTCGCGTCGAGCGCCAACGGTCTCTCCTACCCCGAACAGCAGCGGCTGGCCGGTTGGTTCGAAACCATGAACCTCAAATACGGCGATCGGGTCGCTCTTGACGGCCCGGTCGTCAACCAGGCGGTACAGGACCAGATCGCCGCAATTGCCGGGCGGTATGGCATCTTGCTCAGCGCAGGTGCGCCGGTCACTGACGGGTTCGTCAATCCCGGTACGGTTCGCGTCGTGGTTTCGCGCACTCGTGCCTACGTCCCGGGCTGTCCCAACTGGTCCGACACCGCCCAGGGCAACGGCACTTCGAGTGACTATGGCTGCGCGGTCAATTCGAACCTTGCCGCGATGATCGCTGATCCGGAGCATCTCCTCCACGGCGCCACCGGCACCGGCGAAACCGTGGTCATGAGCTCGACAAAGGCCATCGACAGCTATCGTGAGCAGAAGCCAACCGGCGGGCAGCCGCTCGGTGGCGTCAGCACCACTCAAGGAGCATCCAACTGATGAACTCGCCTTGGAAACCAGGCCCGCTGGGCAATCGCGATCCCTTCGCGGCGTTCATCTGCGACGAGAGCGCGCTTGACGTCTTGCGTCCGGTCGTCATCGAGATGGGCTGGCAGCCCGAGAAGTGCAACAAGGGTGGCCTGCGCAACGCGGTCCAATCCCTGTCGATCTCGGCTAGCCCGGCGATCCTCATGGTCGACCTTTCGGAAAGCGGCGATCCGCTCAACGACATCAACGCTCTCGCCGAGGTTTGCGAGCCCGGCACGGTGGTGATCGCGGTCGGTCAGGTCAACGACGTGCGCCTCTACCGCGACCTGCTCGCGAGCGGCATCCACGATTACCTGCTGAAGCCGCTCTCGGCGAGCCAGGTGCGTGACTCGCTCACTCAAGCCCAGGCCGTGTTCATGGCCCCGCGCAATGCGGACGGCGAAGGTGCCAAGTCGCATGTCTCGACCGCCGTGGTCGGCACTCGCGGCGGCGTCGGCGCCTCGACCCTCGCGACTTCGCTCGCTTGGTTGCTGAGCGCCGATCACAAGCGCCCGACGGCGCTGCTCGATCTCGACGTGCACTTCGGAACCGGTGCGCTCGCGCTCGACCTCGAGCCGGGCCGCGGGCTTACCGATGCGATCGAGAACCCGAGCCGCATCGACGGCCTGTTCATCGAACGTGCCATGATCCGGGCGAACGATCACCTGTCGGTCCTGTCGGCAGAAGCGCCGATCAACTCGCCGCTGCTGACCGATGGCGCCGCCTTCGTGCAACTGGAGGAGGAATTCCGCCAGGCGTTCGAGATGACGGTCATCGACATGCCGCGCAACATGCTGATCAACTTCCCGCATCTGCTGGCGGAAGTTAACGTCGTGACCCTGGTCACGGAGATGACGCTGGCATCGGCTCGCGACACGATCCGTATCCTTGCCTGGTTGAAGAGCAACGCGCCCAACGCACAGCCCTTGATCGTGGCCAACAAGGTTCAGGCCGGTGCGAGCGAGATCAGCCGGAACGACTTCGAGGCGTCGATCGAGCGCAAGGTCAACTACCTGATCCCGTACGATCTCAAGGCTGCGACCAATGCCGCAAAGCTTGGCCAGACTTTCGCCGACGCCAACCGCGCTGCGAAGTCGGGACAGACGATCCGCGAAATCGCCAAGGCGATCCTCGGAGCGAGTGACGATGATGGCGCCAGCCTGACCGACACGTCATCCAGCAACTCACTACTGGGTAAGTTGGATCTCAAGTCGCTGTTGGCCAAGAAGTCGAAGGGCAAATCGCGGGAAGCTGAGCTCAACTAATTGAGCGAGGGCGTGGGACCTCGTCCCGTGCCTTTTTGAACAAGCGATCGGACACGCAAGGGCGGAACATGAGCATCATCCAGCTATTGCTAGTGAGCGGCGGCCTAGTGACGGTGCTGGTCCTCGCCTATCTGGCCTTTGCCGGGAAATCCCCCGGCAAGGAGAGCCATAGGCGGCTGCAGTCCGTGCGCTATCGGCATTCCGATAACGCGCTCGACCGCATGGAATCGCAGTTGAAGAAGGCGATCGCCGCGCGAAAGCCCAAGTTCCACAAAATCGCCGGATCCGGCTCTCGCCAGGAAGCACTGGCGATCAGGCTGCAGCGGACCGGCAAGAGCTGGACTGTGCAACAGTACATTTATGGATCGATCGGTCTGGCGCTAGCCGTCCTGGTGATCCTGTACTTGCGCAGCGGTTCGTTGATGCTGTCATTGTTTCTCGGTGTGCTGGCCGGTGCTGGGTTGCCGCACCTTGTCGTCGGCCACCTGATCAAGAAGCGCACCAACAACTTCAACGCCAAGTTTCCCGATGGCATTGAACTTCTGGTGCGAGGCTTGCGTTCAGGCTTGCCCGTCTCGGAAACCCTTTCGGTCGTCGGGCAAGAGGTAGCCGGGCCTGTCGGCGAAGAATTCCGCGCGGCCGTTGAGCGGATGAAGATCGGTCGCACGATGGAGGATTCTCTCCAGGTCACGGCCGACAAGTTGGGTACCGCGGAATTCCAGTTCTTCGTCATCACCCTGGCAATCCAGCGCGAGACCGGCGGCAACCTGGCCGAAACCTTGAGCAACCTTGCTGACGTGCTGCGCAAGCGTGCGCAGATGAAACTGAAGATTCGCGCGATGAGCTCGGAATCCAAGGCCTCGGCTTACATCGTGGGTGCCCTGCCGTTCATCGTCTTCGCCGCGATCTGGTTCATCAATCCCACTTACGCGACCCGGTTCTTTACCGAGGACAGGCTCATCGTGACAGGCCTCGGCGGTCTCGTCTGGATGTCGATCGGCGCATTCATCATGGCCAAGATGGTCAGCTTCGAAATCTGAGCGGAACGGACAGAACCATGATCAACTCGGCGCCAGGTCCTACTCTTCTCGGAGTCGACGTCATTCTCGTCGGTTCGATACTCGCGGGTGTCGCCGCGGCCGCGATGCTGTACGTGATTTACGGGGTCCTCACTGTGCGGGACCCGATGCTCAAGCGCATCAAGTCGCTCAATGCTCGCCGTGACGAACTGAAGTCGGGCCTCACCTCCTCAAGCGGACGCAAGCGCCAAAGTCTGCTGCGCCGCACCGAAACCACGGACCGTGTCAAAGACACCCTGGCCGGGATGAAGGTCCTTCAGGACAGCCAGATCAAGGCTATCCAGCAGTTGCTGGCGCAGGCTGGCTACCGCAACAAGGAATACGCCGTCTTCGTCATCTTTGCTCGGATGATCCTGCCGATCGTGTTGGGTTTCGTCGGCGTCGTCGCGCTCTACTGGATGGACATGTTTCCAGACTGGAGCAGCCTGAAGCGCTTCCTCGGCTTCGCGGCGCTTGTCATCTGCGGATACAAGGGGCCCGAGACGTTTCTCAAGAACAAGGCGAAGAAGCGAACCGACGAGATTCGCAAGGGCCTTCCCGATGCGCTCGACCTGTTGGTGATCTGTGCGGAGGCGGGGCTTACCGTCGATGCCGGCTTCAATCGCGTCGCTAAGGAGCTCGGCCGCGCCTACCCCGAACTGGGGGACGAGTTCGCGCTCACCGCGATCGAGCTGTCGTTTCTCACCGAGCGGCGACAGGCGTTCGAGAACTTCGCTTATCGTGTCGACCTCGACTCCATCAAGGGCGTGGTGACGACCATGATCCAGACGGAACGCTACGGCACGCCGCTGGCGTCCGCGCTCCGCGTGCTCTCGGCGGAGTTCCGCAACGAACGCATGATGCGCGCCGAAGAAAAGGCCGCGCGGCTGCCGGCAATCATGACGGTACCGCTGATCCTGTTCATTTTGCCCGTTCTGTTCATCGCGATCCTGGGTCCAGCTGCTTGCGACATCTCGGACGCATTCACGGGCCCCGATGCAGTCGGCTCAAAGTAACTGATTTTTCGAGGGGAATAAGGCAGGGCCCCGCGGCTACGGCGGCGGGGACCTGCTTTACACTCCTTACTGGACGCCGAAGTTGTCGTTATCGATGTCATCCGCGTCAAGATCGACGACCTCGCCTCGCACCCGCTCGAGCAGGCTGCGAAACTGGTCGACTTCTTCGGCCGCGAATTTGGCGAACAGGCGCCTTTCCATCTCGAGCGCCAAAGGCATGATCTCATCCCGCATCCGCACTCCGGAGGCCGTAAGCTCAAGCAGATGCGATCGTCCGTCCTGGGCATTCGGGCGCCGCTCAGCCAGTTCGCGCTCTTCCAGGACTTTGCAGGCGCGGTTCACAGCGACCTTGTCCATCACGGTAAGGCTGGTCAGTTCGCGCTGGGTCAGCGGACCAGCATCGCCGAGAACTGCCATCACCCGCCATTCGGGAACGCTGAGTCCGAAGCGTTGGCGATACTCCAACGCAATGCGGCCACTGACCGCGTTCGAGGTAATCGACAGCTGGTAAGGCAGGAATTCGCTAAGAGGCGTTTTTTGGTTCATCGGTCCGAATGTGTTCCAGTGAGCGGCGCAATGCAAGCCGTGGCGGGGTCACGCACGATCTAGCGCAGAGACGCAGGCATGACGAAGCGCCCGGCAACTGCGTCGAGCCTCGCTGCGGTGCGCCGATCCCAAAGCTCTGGTGAGGTCACGAAAGCCCCGTCCAGCGCCCGGTCGATCGGGCTCGGATCCCGTTCCTTGGGGAGCGAACCCGCAAGCTTGACCAGAGTCTCGCGTGCGCGTTCCACATTGTGGCGCATCACCTCAAGGATGCCCGCAACTTCGACAGGTGGACCGTCTTCCTTCCAGGAGTCGAAATCGGTCACCATCGCAAGCAGGGCGTAAGGCAACTCGGCTTCGCGGGCCAAACGCGCTTCGGGCATCGCCGTCATCCCGATCACATCGGCACCCCACTCGCGATACATGCGGCTCTCCGCGCGGGTCGAGAACTGCGGCCCTTCGATCGCTACGTAACAACCACCTCGGTGGACTGTTGCACCGGTCGTTGCCGCGGCGTCCGCGGCATAGCCCGACAGACGCGGGCACGCCGGATCGGCCAGTCCAACATGCGCGACGATCCCCGGACCGAAGAAGCTCCGCGCCCTTCCCTCGGTTCGATCGATGAGTTGATCGACGGCCACGAAATCACCGGGGGCGATTTCTTCACGCAACGATCCGATCGCCGACAGCGCCAGGACATCCGTCACGCCGCAGCGCTTCAGCACGTCGATATTTGCGCGGTAGTTTATGTCCGACGGGCCGAGCCGATGCCCTTCACCGTGACGCGGGAGGAACGTGAAACGCACCCCCTCGATCAAGCCGGTCGTAACGGGCGCCGAAGGCTCTCCAAAGGCGCTGGCGACATTGATTTGCTGCGCCATGTGCAGCGCGCCGGCGGTGTAGAGACCCGAACCGCCGATGACCCCGATATGCCACTGCGCCATTAGGGGCCGCCCTCTTCGCTACTTCGGCGGCATACGGATCGCGCCATCGAGGCGCACCGTTTCGCCGTTGAAATACCCGGTCTCGAGCATCGTCAGAACCAGGTTTGCATATTCTTCCGGGCGGCCAAGCCGCTTCGGAAATGGCACTGCCGCGGCGAGCGACTGTTGTGCCGCCTCCGGCAGGCCCGCCAGAAGAGGGGTGTTGAAGATGCCCGGCAGGATCGTGTTGATGCGGATGCCCTCGGACATGAGGTCGCGCGCGATTGGCAGGGTCATTCCCGCGACAGCGGCCTTGGAAGCAGCATAGGCTACTTGCCCGATCTGCCCGTCCACCGCGGCGACCGAGGCCGTGCAGACCATGGCTCCGCGCTCGCCATCCTCAAGACCTTCGAGTGTCATCATCCCAGCCGCGGCCTTGGCCACGCACTGGAACGTACCCAGCAGGTTCACCTTGATCGTCTTCATGAAGAGGTCGACCGGAAAATGGCTGATCGCACCGGTTTCCCGATCACGCCTGGTGGTCTTGCCGATCGTGCCGATACCGGCACAGGTGACCAGGATCCGCTCCTGCCCATGGGCTTCGCGAGCCCTGGCGAATCCGGCGTCGACCGACGCTTCGTCGGACACGTCGACCTTGCAGGCAATGCCGCCGATCTCTTCGGCAACCTGACGGCCACGCTCCTCGTTCAGGTCGAACAAGGCGACCTTGGCGCCCTTCGCGGCCAGCGCCCTCGCGCTAGCTTCGCCGAGACCCGACGCACCGCCCGTGACGATTGCGGCAATCGAAGAATCAATTCTCATCGGCCCCGTCCTTCAGCCTGAAACCAGCCACTCTAATTTCCAGGTCGGCGCCTTAACGCACGACCGACAGCGGTCAAGCATCCTGCCTGTGGCGCTCTTCAAACAGTCTCAATCGAAACCTGTTGCGCAATTGCCACAGGGCAGAAACGAAAGGCCAACATGAATGTGATTTGAATTGAAACGAGTTCGCCTCTCCAGCACGTCGAAGTCCGGCAATCCATTCTCGTCCAAGTTCGCCAGGGAAATTAGGCGGCAGGCAGGAGTGAATTGCGGGTCAACGTCCGGCGTGCCGGATACGATTGGGGACTGATCTGTGAACATCCAAAGCTATCTGAAGGGCGCCGTTGCGCCCATCGCCATCGTTGCCGCGTTCGTCGGGCAACAGGCTTTTGCTCAAGAAGCCACTCCAGCGGCCAGCGATGAAGGCGAAGTCATCATCGTTACCGGTTCGCGCATCCAGACGGCCGTTCCGACGACCGTAGCACCCGTTCAGGTCCTCAGCGAGGATGTGATCGAGAGCACCGGTGCCATCAACATCCAGGAAACGCTGCTGCGTAACCCGGCATTCGGCACCCCGACCTTCTCGCGTAACAACTCGGCGTTCAACACCAGCGGTGCTGGCCTCGCGACCGTCGACCTGCGCAACCTCGGCATCGACCGCACCCTGGTGCTGATCGACGGCCGCCGCGTCGTTTCCGGCGTTCCGGGCAGCGCTGCAGTCGACCTCAACATGATCCCGACTCAGATGCTCGAGCGCGTGGAAGTGCTGACCAGCGGTAGCGGTTCGGCCATCTACGGTTCGGACGCGGTCGCCGGCGTCGTCAACTTCATCATGAAGGATGACTTCGAAGGCATCGAACTGACCGGCCAGACCGGCATCACCGAAGTCGGTGACAGCTTCACCGTCGACACCGGCGTCCTCATGGGCGGCAACTTCGACAACGGCCGCGGCAACGCGACAGTGTTCTTCGGCTATTCGTCGGAAGGTGCCGCTTTCAAGCGTGATCACCGCACCGAATGGGGCCGTTCGAACATCGATAACCGCAGCGCGATCTTCATCGGCGGCGATATCTTCGAAGCTCAGGAGCCGTTCTTCTCCGGCTACAACCTGCAGGGCACCTACTTCTCGGACAACATCGCCTGGACCTACGGTCCCAACGGCGGTCCGCTGCAGCCCTGCACCACCACCAACGGCACGACCTGTGGCGGCGGCGCCGGCACCGGCCCGACTGGTTTCAATCGCACGGCCTATCGCTATCTGGCGGTTCCGGTCGAGCGTTACATGATGAACCTCAACGCGCACTACGACATCACGGACTCGATCACCGGCTTCCTGCAGGGATCGTTCCAGAGCACCAATGCACGTTCCAACATCGAACCGTTCCCGTGGGATACGCTCACCAGCGGCACCCAGTATGCCAACGGCCAGATGCCGATCGAAACGCTGTTCGAGGGTGTGGTCTATCGCAACCCCTACGTGCCTGACGCGATCTTCGACGATGCGTCGGACACCGACGGCGACGGCCTGCGCGACATCTTCGTGCAGAAGCGTCTGGGTGACTTCGGTCCTCGCGCCTCGAAGTCGACGCAGAACACCTTCCGCATGGTCGGCGGTCTCCGCGGCGATCTGACCGAGAACTGGTCATGGGAAGCTTTCGCGAACTACGGTCAGTCTGACGTTACCCAGAGCGGTACCGGCCAGATCAACGTGACCAACTTCCGCTTCTCGCAGCAGATCGTTCCCGATGGCCTCGGCGGCTACATGTGCGCTGATCCCAGCGCGCGGGCAGTCGGCTGCGTCCCGGCGAACGTCTTCGGTCTGAACAGCTTCAGCCCCGAAGCGGTTGCCTACCTCGAAGCTCCGTCGTCCTACCAGGCAGTGCAGAAGCAGACCCAGGTCGGTGGCAACATCACCGGTACGGTTCCCAGCTTCTGGGGTGCTTCGGACATCGGTGTGACCGTCGGTACGGAATATCGTCGTGAAGCTCAGGACTCGCGTTGGGATGCTCTGCAGACCGCCGGCCTGAACGGCGGCAACGCCCTTCCGCCGACCACCGGTTCGTTCGACCTCTACGAGTTCTACGGCGAAACCCTGCTTCCGATCATCACCGACGGCTTCATCCACGACCTGACGGTTCGTGGCGCGGCCCGGTACTCGCACTACAGCACTGTCGGCGGCACGTTCAGCTGGAACGCCGGCGCAGAGCTGGCTCCGATCGAGGACATCCGCTTCCGTGCCATGTACGCGGAAACGGTTCGCGCTCCGAACATCGGCGAACTGTACGAAGGTCTTAGCCAGGACTTCCCGACCGTTCTCGATCCTTGCGAAGGCGTAACCGCCACCAGCCAGGGCACCATTGATACCAACTGCCGCGCCAACGCTGGCGTGATGGCGAACATCAATGCCAACGGTGCATTCCTCGTCACCCAGGCCGACCAGCAGGGCGTCACCAGCTTCTCTGGCGGCAACCCGAACCTCGGCGAAGAAAAGGGCAAGACCTGGACTGCCGGTGTGATCATCAACCCGCGGTCGATCGATGCTCTGCGTAACCTCACGCTGACCGTCGATTACTTCAACATCAACATCAAGGATGCGATCGTTGAAACGCCGCTCCAGTTCATCATGGACCAGTGCTATGGCCAGGGTGTCCAGAGCTTCTGCGACTTCGTCGTGCGTCGTCCGGTCCAACAGGGACCGAACAGCGCGGGCTCGTTGGATCAGGTCAACACGTCCTCGACCAACAGCGGTGGCTTGAAGACCTCGGGCATCGACGTCACGATCAACTACGCTCATGACTTCGATATCGGCAACATGCCGCTGCAGGCGAACTTCAACCTCGCCTACACGCACTTGCTGACGGGCGAAGTGACCCCGCTTCCGGGTTCCGATCCCGATATCTTCGAGGGTGAAGTTGGTTCGGCACGTGATCGCTTCACGTTCAACACTGCAGTCGGCACTGACGACTGGAGGCTGAGCCTGACCGGAACCTACATCGGTGCCTCGTGGATCGATGACCAGTTCGACGGTTACCAGGTCTACAAGCTGCATCCGGAATTCTACCTGGATGCGCAGGTCCGCTTCTTCGTGAACGAAAAGATGGAATTCTTCGTCGGTGCAGACAACCTGCTCGACAACGATCCGATCTACTTCGGCACGATCCCGGGCTCGACCACGGGCCAGGACAGCGACACCGGCACCTACGATCCGCTCGGCCGCCGCTTCTATGCGGGTGCGAAGCTCAGCTTCTAATCCGAACGGACAAGCAAAGAGAAAGGGTGGGACGAAAGTCCCACCCTTTTTTTGTCCAGAAAGTCAGAAGGCTGCTGCTTGAGATGCGCCCATCTAGAGCTGGCGCGTTAGCGCGCCCTCGTCAGGGAAGGCGGCGGACGGTCTCTGTCCCGGTCACACCGTCGACCGTCAGTCGATAGCCGCTCAACATGCCGCGCTTGATCGTGGCAACCTGATCGGCCCGCAACCACCGCTGCAGATTGCCATTGCTGGCGATTTGCCATTCCTGGCCGTTCTCCAGTTCGACGATCTTGCCCGAGCGGCCGTCCCTTATGCCGACAATCTTGGCCGTCACCGCTTCCGCTTCGGCGCGTTCTGCTTGCGGTTTCGCGCTTTCGGCGAGGCCAAAGTTCCGTTCCTGTTCGGCTTGCCGCTCAGCCGCCGCCTGAGCCGGATTGACGGGTGTCGCCACCGGGATCTGGTCGTAGCAGTTGAGCCGCTGCTCCCTGTCCGGGATCGGTCGACACTCTTCCACAGTCGGCGCCGCCGAGGCCATCGCACCCTGAGCAGCCAATACAGCCGCCCCCGTCACAACAATCCACCGCTTGGTCATCCAGACGCCTCGCCTAATGCCGGCCCGGAAGTGCCGGCTTCCGGGCGAGAGACTAGTGGCATCGCCTCTGCGCTCCAAGCACGAAGGGCCAGCCGGCGGGGGATGACTTTTCCCCTCAGGAGACGGTGATATTGAGCACCCCGTCGCCCTCGTCGACCTTGACCGTACTGCCGTCCGGCACCTCGCCCGAAAGCAGCTTCTCCGCCAGCGGATCTTGCAGGTACCGCTGAACCGCCCGCTTCAGCGGCCGGGCACCATAGACCGGATCGTAGCCTACCCTGCCCAGCCAGCGCCGCGCCGCGTCGGTCAGCTCGAGCGTGATCTTGCGATCCTTGAGCAGGCGCTGCACCCGCTCGACCTGGATATCGACGATCGGCGCCATGTGCTCGGCCGCAAGGCGGTGGAACAGGATGATCTCGTCCAGCCGGTTGAGGAACTCCGGACGGAAGTGCGCTCGCACGACTTCCATCACCTGCGGCTCGACATCCTCGACCTTCTGCCCCTCGTCCAGGTTGGAGAGGAACTGGCTGCCGAGGTTGCTGGTGAGGATGATCAGCGTGTTCGAGAAGTTGACCACCCGGCCCTGCCCATCGGTCAGCCGCCCATCGTCGAGCACCTGGAGCAGCACGTTGAACACATCGGGATGCGCCTTCTCGACCTCGTCGAACAGCACGACCTGATAGGGCCGCCGCCGCACGGCCTCGGTCAGCACGCCACCTTCCTCGTAGCCGACATAGCCCGGAGGGGCACCGATCAAGCGCGCCACCGCGTGCTTCTCCATGAACTCGCTCATGTCGATGCGGACCATCGCGGTGTCGTCATCGAACAGGAACGCCGCGAGCGCCTTGGTCAGCTCGGTCTTGCCGACGCCCGTCGGGCCGAGGAACAGGAAGCTGCCGAGCGGCCGGTTGGGGTCCTGCAAGCCGGCCCGCGCACGGCGCACCGCCTTGGACACGGCCTCGACCGCCTGCTCCTGGCCGATCACCCGGGTGCCGATGACCTGTTCCATCTTGAGCAGCTTCTCGCGCTCGCCCTGCATCATCCTGTCGACGGGCACGCCGGTCCAACGGCTGACGACCGCGGCGATATCGTCCTCGGTCACCTCTTCGCGCAGCAAGGAATTTTCCTGATGGCCTTGCGCTTCAGTCAGCTGCTTCTCGAGTTCGGGAATGCGTCCGTAGGATAGCTCCCCCGCCCGGCCGAGATCGCCGGTCCGCTGCGCCTGCTCGAGTTCGATCCGCGCTTGGTCGAGCTGCTCCTTGATCTTCGCCTCGGCATGGATCTTGTCGCGCTCGTTCTGCCAGCGGGTGGTCAATTCGGAGGACTGCTGCTCGAGGTTCGCAAGCTCCTCGCGTAGCGCGGTGAGGCGATCCTTCGACGCGTCGTCCTTCTCCTTGGCGAGCGCGGTTTCCTCGATCTTGAGCTGGATGATCCGCCGATCGAGCCCTTCGATCTCCTCGGGCTTGCTTTCCACTTCCATGCGGATGCGGCTCGCGGCCTCGTCCATCAGGTCGATGGCCTTGTCGGGCAGGAAGCGGTCGGAGATGTAGCGGTTGGAAAGCTGAGCGGCCGCCACGATCGCGCCATCGGTGATGCGCACGCCGTGGTGGAGCTCGTATTTCTCCTTGAGCCCGCGCAGGATGCTGATCGTGTCCTCGACGCTGGGTTCGTCGACATAGACCGGCTGGAACCGGCGCTGCAGGGCGGCGTCCTTCTCGACGTACTTCTGGTACTCGTCGAGCGTGGTCGCGCCGATGCAATGAAGCTCACCGCGGGCGAGCGCGGGCTTGAGCAAGTTGCCGGCGTCCATCGAGCCTTCCGATGCACCGGCGCCTATCAGCGTGTGCATTTCGTCGATGAACAGGATGATGTCGCCTTCGGCGCCCTTGACCTCGTCGAGCACGGCCTTGAGCCGTTCCTCGAACTCGCCGCGGTACTTCGCCCCGGCAATCAGCGAGCCCATGTCGAGGCTCATCAGCTTGCGGCCCTTGAGGCTGTCCGGGACGTCGCCATTCGCGATACGCAGGGCGAGACCTTCGACCACCGCGGTCTTGCCGGTCCCTGGTTCGCCGATCAGGACCGGGTTGTTCTTCGTACGCCGGGCGAGGATCTGGATCGTGCGGCGGATTTCCTCGTCACGGCCGATCACCGGGTCGAGCTTGCCGTCGCGCGCCGCCTGGGTGAGGTCGCGCGCGTACTTCTTCATCGCATCGTAGCTTTCCTCGGCCGACGAGCTGTGCGCTGCCCGACCGCCCGTCGCGTCCTGGATGGCGGTTTCGAGCGCCTTGGGGTCAACATGGGCAGCCTTCAGCGCCTGCCCCGCCGCAGTGGTGGTGGCGAGCGAAAGCGCCTGCAGGATCCGCTGGACCGGAACGAAGCTGTCGCCGGCCTTGGTGGCGAGTTGCTCAGCCTGATCGAGGATGCGGACGGTATCATTGTCGAGACCAGGAGTGGACTGCGCGCCCGCTCCCGAAACTGCGGGGATCTTGGCCAGCGCCGCATCGACGCCATCCACCGCCACCCCGGCATCGCCGCCCGCCCGCTGGATCAGTTGCGCGGCCATGCCTTCACTATCGTCGAGCAGCGCCTTGAGCAGGTGCTCTGGGGTAATGCGTTGATGGCTAAGGCGAATGGCGACGGTCTGCGCGGCCTGGAGAAAGCCCTTGGCACGATCGGTGAACTTTTCGAGATTCATGGAAGCCCCTCAAATCCTGTCCGGCCTAAGATGGTTTCGCGGTTGGGCAACGCAAGAGCGGTGGGTGTATTAGTGTCCTATTTCAGTGGTAACTGAACCCCATGTCCCCGGGGTAACGACCTTGTCAGAGGCCGAGTTCCGACAGGCTGGGGTGATCGTCGGGACGGCGACCTAGTGGCCAGTGGAACTTCCTCTCGGCCTCGGCAATCGGCAGGTCGTTGATGCTGGCGATGCGCAGGCGCATCAGGCCGTGTTCGTCAAACTCCCAGTTCTCGTTGCCGTAGGAGCGAAACCAAGAGCCGCTATCGTCGCGCCATTCGTAGGCGAAGCGCACAGCGATGCGATTGTCGGTGAACGCCCAGAGTTCCTTGATCAGCCGATACTCCAGCTCTCGCGCCCATTTGCGCTGGAGAAAGGCGACGATCTGCTCACGCCCCTCGACGAATTCGGCCCGGTTCCGCCACTTGCTGTCGGGCGTGTAGGCGAGCGAAACCCGCTCCGGATCGCGCCCGTTCCAGGCGTCTTCCGCCATGCGCGCCTTCTGTGCCGCGGTCTCTGCGGTGAACGGCGGCAGGGGCGGACGCTGGGTTATCTCGGGCATGGTCTCTCCTTCTTGGCGCTCGAAGGTAGGAGACATTCGCAGGCCTTGTCAGCCAGGAAATGTCCCGATCGAGTCCGCCGACTGGGCAAACGGCGAATGGGTATCGACCAACCGCCGATTCGACTGATGGAACCTTGTGACGTGCGTGCTATCCAGCGCGGATGAAGCCACTCTACCGCCTGCTCGCCCTACCCCTCTCCGTTTCGCTCGCCCTCACCGGCCCGGCCGGCGCTCAGGGACAGGCCCCGGCAGCCACGCAGGCGGCACCGCTCTCCCAGCTCGTCGCGGAAGTGGACATTCCGTACGAGACCTTCACGCTCCCGAACGGCCTGACCACGATCGTCCACACCGATCGCAAGAGCCCGGTGGTCGGCGTGACGATCTACTACCGCGTCGGCTCCAAGAACGAACCGCGCGGGCGCACCGGCTTCGCGCATTTGTTCGAGCACCTGATGTTCGGTGGCAGTGAGAACGTCGAGAACTTCGATATCCCGCTGGAGGCCGCGGGCTCGACCAGTACCAATGGCTCTACTTGGTACGACCGCACCAACTACATCGAGACCGTGCCGACCGGAGCGCTCGACCTGGCGCTGTTCATGGAAAGCGACCGCATGGGCCACCTGCTCGGCGCGGTGACGCAGGACAAGCTCGATAAGCAGCGGGGCGTGGTCCAGAACGAGAAGCGCCAGGGCGATAACCAGCCTTATGGCCTGGTCGACTACAAGATTGGCGACGCGCTGTTCCCGGTCGGTCATCCTTATCGCCACTCGACGATCGGCTCGATGGCTGACCTCGACGCAGCGAGCCTGACCGACGTGCGCCAGTGGTTCACCGACAACTACGCGCCCAACAACGTGGTGCTGGTGCTGGCCGGAGACATCGACGCCGCCACCGCCCGGCCGATGGTCGAACGCTGGTTCGGCGATATTCCGCGCGGTCCCGACATTCGTCCGGTCTCGGCCGAGCCGGTTGCCCTAGCTGCTCCGGTCCGGGAGGAAATGGCCGATCAAATTCCGGTAACCCGCATCATTCGCACCTGGACCGGACCTTCATGGACCGATCCCGACGCGGTGCCGCTCGCGGTCGGCCTCCATGTGCTCGGCGGCCTCGCAAGCTCGCGGCTGGACAACGTGCTCGTGCGCGGGGAGCAGCTGGCGGTGAGCGTCAGCGCGGGTGCGCAGCAGTTTGAGAAGTTGAGCTTCCTGCAGGCGACCATGGACGTGAAGCCAGGCGTCGACGCGGCCAAGGCCGAAGCTCGGTTCGACCAGGTGATCGCCGAGTTGCTGGCGCAAGGTCCGACCGAGGATGAACTCAACCGCGCGGCGACGCAGCTGGTCTCGTCGCAGATCGGATTGCTGGAACAGGTCGGCGGCTTCTCCGGGAAGGGCGCGACTTTGGCCGAGGGCCTGATCTACGCAGGCGATCCGGCGAACTACAAAAAGGAAATGACCGAGCTCGCCGCGCTGACGCCCGCTCAGGTGCAGGCCGCGCTGCAACGCTGGCTGGGTCGGCCGGCCTACACCCTGTCGGTGGTTCCGGGAGACCGGACCGAAGACGGCGCGACCATGGGTGGCTGGGGTGACGAGGGCACTGTCGCTCCGCCCACGCCCGACGCCAAGGCACCCGCGCCGGCGCTCGCCGAAGGGCCGAAGCGCGATTATCCGGCGGTCGCCCCGGTCGGGGAGCTGACCTTCGCGCAAGTCGAGCACGCCCGCCTGTCGAACGGCGTCGAAGTCACCCTCGCCCGCCGCACGGCCATCCCCAAGGTCTCGCTAGCCATGTCGTTCGACGCCGGTGAAGCGGCCGATGGCGGCGCACGTGCCGGCACGCAGACGCTGATGATGGAGCTGCTCAAGGAAGGCACCAAGACCCGCAGCGCGCTCGACATCGCCGTCGCGCAGGAACGCCTCGGCGCCTCGATCGGCAGCGGCGCCTCGACCGATGACAGCACAGTCTCGCTCGTCGCGCTGACGGCGAACTTGCAGCCCTCGCTCGAACTCATGGCCGACATCGTCCGCAACCCGGCGTTCGAACCTGCCGAAGTCGCTCGCGTGAAGGACCAGCGCCTGGCGGAGATCGCCCAGGAGCAGGCCGATCCCTCAGGCCTGGCCCAACGTGCACTCGGACCGCTGATCTACGGCGACGCGCATCCTTACGGATCGGTCGGCGGAACCGGGAAGACCTCGGTAATCGAAGCCCTGACCCCGGCAGACCTCCGCGCCGAGCACGACAAGTGGCTGCGCCCCGATAACGCCCGCATCACCGTCGTTGGCGACGTCACCATGGCGGAACTCATGCCCGCGCTCGAAACCGCATTCGGCGACTGGCGGGCGCCCGCTACCGCCAAGCCAGTCAAGAACCTCGCCGCCGCGACACCGGCGGCCCAGCGCAAGCTTGTCGTGATCGACCGGCCTAACTCACCGCAATCGGTTCTGCTGCTCGCTCGCGTTCTCCCGCTTGAGGGGACGCAACAGGGCATGGAAGCGCTCGACCTCGCCAACGAGGTTATCGGCGACGGCTTCCTCTCGCGCCTCAACATGAACCTGCGCGAAGAGAAGAGCTGGACCTACGGCATCCGCAGCGGGATCAGCGGCGTGACCGGGCCGGTGGCGCTGACCGTGTTCACCCCGGTGCAGTCGGACCGTACGGCGGATTCGATCCGCCTGATCCTCGACGACATGGCCGCCTTCGCAACCAGCAAGGGCGTCGACCAGACCGAGCTCCAGCGCGTGACCGAAGGCAACGTGCGCGGGCTGCCGAACCGCTACCAGACCAACAGCCAGGTGCTGAACGCCCTGCTCGGCAACCAGCAGTTCGGGCGGCCGGACAACTACCAGGCGCAGCTGCCCGACATCTACCGCGCGATCGACGCCGGGAAGATCGACACTGCTGCACGCCAGTACCTATCGCCTGACGACCTCGTGATCATCGTCGTCGGTGACCGCGAGCAGATCGATAGCCAGCTGTCGGGGCTCGGGATGCCGATCCAGTACTTGAAGGCGGACGACCTCTAGAGCTTGCCCCGCAGCGCCTGGTAGGCCGCCACTGCCACGGTGTTGGACAGGTTGAGCGAGCGGATGTGCTTCGAACGCATGGGCAGGCGGAACATGCGGTCCGCCAGCGGCTCTGCGATCGTGTCGGGCAAGCCCTTGGTTTCGCGACCGAAGACGAGGTAGGCGTCTTCCGGGTACTCCGGTTCCTGGAAGGAGCGTGCGCCGTACTCCTCGAACAGGAACAGCTGGTCGCGGCGCGGCGCTCGCTCGGCCACGAATTCGTCCCAACTGGCGAACTCCGTCAGGCGCACATGCTGCCAGTAGTCGAGGCCTGTGCGGCGCACTTGCTTATCGGATATCTCGAAGCCCAGCGGGTGGATCAGCACCAGCTCCAGGTCGAGCGCGACGCAGGTCCGGCCGACGGCGCCAGTGTTGTGGGGAATCTCGGGATGGACCAGGACGATGGAAAGCGACATCCGCCCCCTCTGCTCCGGCGCCGGCCCCGTGGCTAGGGGGATCAGCAAGGGAACCGCTGCCGGGAATCGCGGTTCATCGGGTATCGCCGATCAGGAGGGCACCAAATGCGTCGCAGTCTTTCCGGCCTGCTGCTGGCCCTCAGTCTTGCAGCCTGCACCACGTCGTCGGGCGGAGGCAGCTCAGGCTCCGGCCACGTCACGCTCGAGGGTACGGTCGCCTACCGCGAACGCATCGCCCTGATCCCCGACGCGCGCGTCAGGGTCCAGATCCGCGACGTCAGCCGGCAGGATGCCCCAGCAACAACGATTGCATCGACCGAATTCAATTCAGAGGGACGCCAGGTCCCGCTTCCGTTCTCGATCAAGTACGATCCGGCTAAAATCCTGGCCGGACGAACTTACTCCGTATTCGCGCGCATCGATGATCCGAGCGGACAGCCCCTGTGGATCACGGACACCCACAATCCGCTCCCCCCGCCGGGGCAGTCGATCGCGTTGAACCTGGTGAGCGCGCGGCGGTAGGGCCGAACCCTACCCCAGCTTCGTCTTCAGAACCTCGTTGACCATCTGCGGGTTGCCCTTGCCCTGCATGGCCTTCATCGTCTGGCCGACGAAGAAGCCGAACAGCGCTTCCTTGCCGCCCCGGTACTGTTCGACCTTGTCGGCATTGTCGGCCAGGACCTTGTCGACGGCCGCTTCGATCGCACCGCTGTCGCTTTCCTGCTTGAGCCCTTCGCGCTCGACGATCGCGGTTGCGCCGTCGCCGGTCTCGAGCATCTTCTCGAGCACCTGCTTGGCGATCGAGCCGGAGATCGTACCCTTGCCGATCAGCGCCAGCAGCTCTGCCGCCTGCGGGTGGCTGACGGGACTGTCGGCCAGTTCGTGTCCGGCCTTGTTGAGAGCGCCGAAGAACTCGGAGATCAGCCAGTTGGCCGCCTGCTTGGCGACGTCGGCGGGCTGCTTGCCCTGCGCGGTCGCGGTTTCCAGCAGCAGCGCCTCGAACCAGCGGGCGGTGTCGACTTCGGCGGTCAGGACGTGCGCGTTGTAGGCGCTCAGTCCCAGTTCCTCGACATAGCGCTTCCACTTGGCATCCGGCAGTTCCGGCAAGCTGTTGCGGCATTCGTCGAGGAACGCGTCGTCCAGCTCCAACGGCAGCAGGTCGGGATCGGGGAAGTAGCGGTAATCGTGCGCGTCTTCCTTGCTGCGCATCGAACGGGTGGTGCCGGTGTTCGGATCGAACAGCCGGGTTTCCTGCACCACCTTGCCGCCGTCTTCGATCAGATCGACCTGGCGGCGCGCCTCGTGTTCGATCGTCTGCATGACGAAGCGCACGGAGTTGACGTTCTTGGTCTCGGTCCGGGTGCCGAACTCGTCGCCCGGCTTGCGCACGCTGACGTTGACGTCGGCGCGCATCGAACCTTCTTCCATGTTGCCGTCACAGCTGCCGACATAGCGCAGGATCGAACGCAGCTTGCGCACATAGGCGCCAGCCTCTGCCGGAGAGCGCATGTCGGGGCGGCTGACAATCTCCATCAGCGCCACGCCAGAACGGTTGAGGTCGACGTAGGACATCGTCGGGTGCTGGTCATGCATCAGCTTGCCCGCGTCCTGCTCCACGTGGATGCGCTCGATACCGATGCGCTTGTCTTCGGGGATGCCGGCCTTCTCGTCCGCCTCGATCGTCAGCGCGCCTTCGCCCACCAGCGGATGGTAGAGCTGGCTGATCTGATAGCCCTGCGGCAAGTCGGCGTAGAAGTAGTTCTTGCGGTCGAACCGGCTCCACTTGTTGATCTGCGCCTCGATCGCCATGCCCGTGCGCACCGCCTGGCGGATGCACTCCCGGTTCGGAACCGGCAGCATCCCCGGCATCGCCGCATCGACCAGGCTGACCTGCGCGTTCGGCTCCGCGCCGAAGGCCGTGGCCGCGCCGGAGAACAGCTTGGCCTTGCTGGTAACCTGGGCGTGAACCTCGAGGCCGATCACGACCTCCCAGTCACCGGTGGCGCCGTGGATGCGATAAGTGGATTCAGTCATGCCCCAGCCGATAATGCGCCATTCCCGAGTAGGGAAGCGTTAGATGCATCCCGCCTGCGATGGCTTGCAGCGGACGCCCGCTACGCTAGGTTGCCAGCGACAAGACAGGGGGCAGCCGATGGTTGGAATGGCAATCCTTCAGCCCGTGGTCGCGCTGGCGGCCTGGACCATGGTGATGTGGTTGTGGATGTACGCCACGCGTATCCCGGCGCTCATGGCCGCGAAGGTCGATCCCGACGAGCTGGTGCGCGATCCAAACAAGTCGCTCGACGCCGTGCTTCCTGCCCAGGTTCAATGGAAGGCGCACAACTACAACCACCTGCACGAAGCGCCGACCGTGTTCTACGCGGTGGCGATAGTGCTGGCGATCGTGGGCGCGGGCGATGGGTTGAACGCCCTGCTCGCGTGGGCCTACGTCGCGCTGCGGGTGGTGCACTCGCTGGTGCAGGCGACGGTCAACAAGGTGACCGTGCGCTTCGTGATCTTCGTGATGTCGAGCCTGGTCCTGATAGCCCTGATCGTGCACGCGGCGATGGTGGTGTTCTAGGCGGGGAGAGCGCCCCGTTCAGCGCGGGCATCGGCCCAGCGCTTCGCCTGGCGGCGCGACCATTGCCGGGCAGGTTCTTCGACATAGCGCCAGCTGTAATTCGACATCACCAGCACCAAGGCAACGATGCCCACGGTCACAAGCGTTTCCGCCGTGTTACCCAGCTCCATCGTGAGAAGACCGAAGGTGTCCGAAGGCCTGCCGATCAGGTCGGGGCGGCCGACCGCTTCAAGCACGGTCGGCATGGCCCGATTGAGCGGCCGCAGCACCAGCATGTGCGTCATGTAGATCGAATAGGACAGCGTTCCGACCCACACCAGCGGGCCGAGCTGCAGCCACCGGCTCACCCAGCCGCGGTCGCGGGCGAAGACCAGCACCGTTGCGGCGAACAGCGGATAGCAAGCGATCGTGGTGAAGCGGCCGAACGGCATCTCGACCAGCAGCCAGACAATCGCCGCGATCGACGCCAGCTCGATGGCCGTGATGGCAGCCACGTCGATGCGCCAGTTCCACCGCCGATGCAGCGTGAAGCAGAGTACGCCTAGCGAGAAGCCCAGCACGCCGCGCTGCAGGAGAATGCCGAACCCGGTGTGGTTCCATCCCGTCGCCATCGCCAGCAACGCCGCGGTGGCGCCCGCAACCGCGATCGCCAGGCCGGTGCGGCCGAGGCCGAACAGCACGGCGGCGGCGAGGTAGAGCATGACCTCGACCGAGATCGACCAGCTGACCGGAGCGTAGAAGTTCCCGGTATGCTCGGCAAAACCGTCGAGCAGCAGGAACCCGCGCCAGAAATAGAACACGTCATGGTTCTGGTGCAGGAACAGGCGGACGAACAACACCTCGAACGCCAGGAACAGAAGCACGGTCGCTGCGTGAAGCGGTACCACTCGGCCCAGCCGCAAGAGCATGAAGCGCGTGCGCGAAAACCCGCCGGAGAGCCGGTCGCCATAGCTCGCGGCGATCACGAAACCGGAGAGGACGAAGAAGAAGTCGACCATCAGCCAGGCGTGGCGAAACACCTCCAGGCTGGCGATGAGGCCGAAGGCGCCCATGTGAAACACCACCACCATCACCGCCGCCAACCCGCGCAGCGAGTCGAGCGCGATGAAGCGTTCGCCCTCCGTCGGTCGGGGAGTGTCGGTCAATTCGGTTAGCACGGGGTCCTCAGACGAGCACCGGGCTCAAGGCTCTCCGTGCGCTCCATGTCAGTTCTTCGTGTGGGTCATGCGGTCGACCCAGGCGATCCCTATGGCCGAAGCGATGAACGCCATATGGATGATGGTCTGCCACATCACCCCGGTTTCGGTGACCCGCCCGGTCGGCGTGCCCATCGCACCAGCCTCGATGAAGGTCCGCAGCAGGTGGATCGAGGAGATGCCGATGATCGCCATCGCCAGCTTGACCTTGAGGATGCCGGCATTGACGTGGCTGAGCCATTCCGGCTGGTCCGGATGTCCCTGCAGGCCGAGACGCGAGACGAAGGTCTCGTAACCGCCGACGATGACCATCACCAGCAGGTTGGAGATCATCACCACATCGATCAGGCCGAGCACCAGGAGCATAATCTGCTGCTCGGTGAACTCCCAGGCGTGCATCACCAGGTGCGTCAGTTCCTTCAGGAACAGGAACACGTAGGCGCACTGCGCGACGATCAGGCCGACGTAGAGCGGCAGCTGCAGCCAGCGCGAGCTGAAGATCAGCAGCGGCAGCGGCTTCAATCGGGTCGGTTCGGTGAGCGGATCGCTCGCCATTTACCACCACTTCTCCGGCTTGGCGCTGAACCCGGCGCGCTGCTCGATCGCCAGGCCGGCGTTGAGCACGCCCTGCTCGTCGAACGCCTTGCCGATGATCTGCAGGCCGAGCGGCAAGCCGTCGGAATTGATCGCGGCAGGCACCGACATCGCCGGAAGACCGGCCAGGCTCGCGGGGACCGAGAACACGTCGTTGAGGTACATCGCCAGCGGATCGTCGACCTTGTCGCCCAGCGGGAAGGCCGCGGTCGGGGTGGTCGGGGCGAGGATCACGTCGCACTGCGCCCAGGCGTTCTCGAAGTCGCGCGCAATCAGCGTGCGGACCTTCTGCGCCTGGGTGTAGTAGGCGTCGTAGAACCCGGCGGAGAGCACGTAGGTGCCGATCAGGATGCGGCGCTTGACCTCGTCGCCAAAGCCCGCGGCGCGGGTCGCGGCGTACATATCCTGCAGGTTCGCGCCATCGGGCAGCTCGCGCAGGCCGTAACGCACGCCGTCATAGCGGGCGAGGTTGCTCGAGGCTTCGGCGGGGGCGACGATGTAGTAGGTCGGCAGCGCGTACTTGGTATGCGGCAGGCTGACGTCGACCACTTCGGCGCCAGCATCCTTGAGCCAGGCGATGCCGTCGTCCCAGGACTTGAGGATTTCCTCGTCGGTGCCGTCCATCCGGTATTCGCGCGGAATGCCGACCTTCTTGCCCTTGAGGTTGGCGTCGAGCGCCTTGCTCCATTCGGGCACCGGCATGTCGAGGCTGGTCGAATCTTTCGGATCGAACCCGGCCATGCTTTCCAGCATGATCGCGCAATCGGTGACGTCGCGCGCCATCGGGCCGGCCTGGTCGAGCGAGCTGGCGAAGGCGACGATGCCCCAGCGGCTGCAGCGGCCGTAGGTCGGCTTGATGCCGGAGATGCCGGTGAACGCGGCAGGCTGGCGGATCGACCCGCCGGTGTCGGTGCCGGTCGCTGCCGGGCACAGCCGCGCCGCAACCGCCGCGCTGCTGCCGCCCGAGGAGCCGCCCGGCGCGAGCGCGGCGTTGCCGCCGTCGTTGCGCCGCCAGGGGCTGATGACATTGCCGAAGTAGCTCGTCTCGTTCGAAGAGCCCATCGCGAACTGGTCGAGGTTGAGCTTGCCGAGCATGCCCGCGCCCGCATCCCACAGCTTCTGGCTGACGGTGCTTTCGTACTCGGGCGTGAAGCCTTCAAGGATGTGGCTGGCCGCGGTGGTCTGCACGCCCTTGCTGGCGAACAGGTCCTTCATGCCGATCGGCACGCCGGCCATCTTGCCGAGCGGCTTACCTGCGGCGCGGTCGGCATCGACCTTGTCCGCGGCTTCCAGCGCCTTTTCCGGCGTGGCAACGATGAAGGCGTTGAGCTGGCCGGCAGCAGCGACATTGGCGTTGAACGCCTCCGCCGCTTCGCGCGCGGTGAATTCGCCCGAGGCGACACCGTCGCGGATCGCCGCGACGCCGAGTTCGGTGATGTTGGTCATTATTCGATCACCTTCGGCACGCCAAAAAAGCCATGTTCGGGGGCAGGCGCGTTGGCCAGCACCTCGTCCCGCACGCCGCCGCCGGTGAGCGGGTCGGCATCGACCACGTCATCGCGCAGGCGCAGCTTTTGCGGGATCACCGCGGTCATCGGCTCGACGCCGGAGCAGTCGACCTCCCCCAGCTGTTCGACCCACTCAAGGATCCCATTCAATTCGGGCACCATCCGGTCGAGCTCCTGCTCGCCCATGCGGATGCGCGCCAGGGAGGCGATTTTCGCCACGGTTTCGCGTGTGACAGACATCCCCGCGCGTTAGCGGGGTGCGAGGCGACCTTCAAGGTCGTCGAGAGCTTCGCCAATCGGCTTGCCGTCGACGAAGATGTAGCGGCGCGGCACCGAACGGATTTCGACAGTCGATTCTGGCGTCAAAGGCGCGAGCGGTCCAGGAATCGCGTAGGCGGCGGCGAGGCCCATGGTTGAGCTTTCCGGCAGGACCAAAGGCGACCAACTGTTGCCTGCGACAAGCGCAATCAGGTGAGACCCGTCCGATTGAGTATCCAGCTCAATCGCAACACAGCTTTCGCTGCAATCATGGGGATTGGCGACCAGGTAATCGAGGACAAGCTTGCGAAGCGCCGGATCTTCCGGCTGGACCCGCAAGTTGAAATCGCTCCGTATCTTGTTTGGCCGCTCCGTATCGAAAACGTAGCGCCGGGCGTTCTGTGCGAGTTCGGTTCGGGCCAGTTCCTGGATCACGGGGTCTGTGCTCTTCGCCAGCTTCTGCAGCGCCCTCTTACCGGGTTCTCCGAAGTCCCAGCGCAGGGCGGCGAAGTCGAACTTCTCGGGGCTTACGCGTCCGCTTTCCAGTCTTGCCACCTGGCTGCGCGTCGAGATCGCGCCGAAGTTGAGGATTGGCAGCGCGAGAAAGACGGCCAGGCCGCAGACGAAAAGAGCGAAGTTGAAGGTCGCCGAGCGAATCTGCGCCGGCCACTCCCCTTTGCGGCCCCGAACGATTGCGACCCAATAGGCTACGCCGCAAACACAGGCGACGATGATGGCGACAAGCCCCCAAAGCCGCTCGGGCGCTAGACCGTACTGATTGAGACGCAAGCCCATCGAGAACGCAGCGAACACCGCCAACGGCAGGATCACAGCGGCGAGCACCAGGCCTGCAATGCGCATGACCGGTGACCGCGTCATCGCCGCGTCGTCCTGACGTGCGATCGCGTTGGTGAGCACGAACGATCCCGCCGCGCAGGCGAGCAGCAGCGGCGTCGCGCTGCGAGTGGCGTCCCATAGCACCTGCGGACCAGAGACCGCCGTCGCGAGCAAAAACACGACTAGGCCGACCGCCAGAGGCACCGCGAGCAGCGACGCCACCAAGAGTACGACCGTCTGCATTGTCGCCAGCACCTTGAGCTGGTTGCGGATCGTGCCCAGCGCTGCGCCAGCGGCGAGGCCAGAGAAGGTCCAACCGAACCACTCCTTGTCCATCAGATCGTGCAGAAGGTCGATCTTGAGCAGGCGGAACAGCTCGGACATCAGCAAGAGCACCAGCCACGACAGGCCCGTGAACGCCAGCGCCCCGGCCGCGCTGATCGCGTCGGTCCAGACGTGGCCGTAAATCTCGCTGTAGGGCGTCTTGAAGCGTCGGCGGTGGAAACCGGCCTGGAACAGCGGCAGCGCCAGCGCCGTGGCCACCACACCAGCGGCGAAGCCATATTGCTCATCGGGCAGGTATTCGCCGTAGCGCACCGCCCGCCACGAAAGTCCGGCCATGACGAATCCCACCAACACCGCGAAAATCGCGGGTTCCTTCCAGCGTTCCCGTTCGAGCGTGAAAGCCGCGGCGATCGGTCCAAAGAACAAGAACCCGGCAAGCGCCATGCGCCAGGCGACTTGCTCGTTATCCTTGGTGGCAAAGTGAATCAGGAGCCCGGCCAGGCCCAGCAGGCCAGCGAGGATCCAGGGGCGCAGTGGCCAGTCTTGCAGCGAAGCCGTATCGGTTGCGCCGGAAACGTCGGCGTAATCGCCTGACGCAGTCTGTTCGGTCATGCCGCCCCCTCCTGTTTCGAGAAGCCGTTAATGACCCCAAAACTCACGAATTACATGAGCAATTCGTGAGGACCCGGTGAAATCGTCCGGCCCCGCGAGAGGGGCCGGACTGAATTTTGCATTATTGCGGGGTGGGAGCCGGTGCCGGGACCGGAGCCTGCACGCCAGCGCCCTCGCCGGCGGCAGCGCCACCCTGCTGTTGCTGCTGCTGCATCATCATCATCTGCAGCTGCTGGATGCGGCGCTCAGCTTCGGCCATCGGCATGAAGTCGACCAGTTCGATATCGAATGTCAGGTCGGCGTTGGCCGGGATCGGCGATCCCGGAGGCGGGTTGGCGCCGTAAGCCTTCTCTGCCGGGATCGTCAGGACGTACTTGCCGCCCTTCTGCATCTCCAGCATGCCTTCGCGGAAACCCGGGAGCATGTTCTGCAGCGGCAGCGGGGTACCCTTGGGCAGGATGCCTTCGACCGGCAGCGGAATGTCCTGCGACTTGTCGAACACCGTGCCGTCCTTCAGCTTGCCGGTGTAGTGGACGAAGACCACGTCGCTTTCCTTCGGGTGGTCACCCTTGCCCGCGACGACTTCTTCGACATCGACACCCGCCGGGGCGGTGAACCAAGCAATGCCGCCGGCAATCGCCAGGCCAAGCAGGATACCGATGAACAGCATCAGGAGCGAGCCACGGGAAAGCGGCTTCAACGGAACGCGAGTGACTTCAGCCATGACTGGGTATCCTGAATGCGAAAAGGGCGCGGGTATCAACCCCACGCCCCTTTGGCTTAGCTACAATAGAGTCGCAAGCAACGAGGCTTACTTTACCCCGTCGCGCTCCATCCGCTTGCGCTCCAGCTTGCGGGCGCGACGGACAGCAGCGGCCTTTTCACGGGCGCGCTTTTCGCTCGGCTTTTCGTAGTGGCGGCGCAGCTTCATCTCGCGATAAACGCCTTCACGCTGCAGCTTCTTCTTGAGCGCGCGCAGGGCCTGCTCGACATTGTTATCGCGGACCATGATCTGCATAAATTAAAGCCACCTCTTTCAAATTCGGACCGGGAGAGCCCGCGAGATCAAAGCGGGTTGCACCATAGGAACTGTAATAGAATCACGGGCCGAATCCTCACGGTCCGGCTCGAACGACGGCGCCGATAGTCCAAAGCGGCACACAACGCAAGTTTGCCAGTCAGCATTTACGGACGGGGGGTGTCGGCGCTAAGGCGGCCCGCATGTCGCCCCCCTCCCCGCTCATCGCTTCGGCCCATGTCGCTCTCGGCGGCGCTATTGGCTCCGTCCTCCGTTATCAAGCCGGGCGCGGGATAACCCACTGGCTCGGCGTGCAGGCCGTGACGGCGTTCCCCTGGGCAACGCTTATCATCAATGTCGTCGGCAGCATGGCCATGGGCGTGCTTGCAGGATGGCTCGCCCGGTATGGGCAGAGCGGAGAGCCGATGCGCCTGCTTCTCGGAGTCGGCGTGCTCGGCGGTTTCACTACATTTTCGGCGTTCAGCCTCGAGATGATGATGCTGGTGGAACGTGGGCAGGCCGGACATGCCTTCGTCTATGCCGCCGTCTCGGTCCTCGCCGGGTTGACCGCGCTCTACCTTGGGCTGATCGTGATGAGGCTGACGGCATGAGCGAGAACACCCCGCCCCCTCCCGGCGTCCGCCAGTTCACTGTTGGCGAGGACGATGAAGGCGTCCGTCTCGATCGGTGGTTCAAGCGCCATCTGCCGCAAATCGGATTCGCCACCGTTTCGCGCTGGGCACGGACCGGCCAGGTTCGGGTCGACGGCAAGCGCGCGCGTCCGGAAGACAGGCTCTCGGCAGGCCAGGTCCTGCGCGTCCCCCCGGGCGGCGAATCGACCGACAAGCCGAAGCCCAAGCGGCGCAAGCCCACCCCCGAACAGCTCGAGCAGGCCGAGGCGATGCTGATCCATCGTACTGACGCGGCCCTCGTGCTCAACAAGCCCCCGGGCCTCGCCACGCAGGGCGGCACCGGCACGCACATGCATGTCGATGCGCTGCTCGATGCTTTTGCCGACGAAGAGGAACCGCGCCCGCGCCTGGTCCATCGGCTCGACAAGGATACCAGCGGGGTGCTGCTGATTGCCCGCACCCCGGGTAGCGCTGCATTCTTCTCCAAGCGATTCTCGGGCCGGTCGGCGAAGAAGATCTATTGGGCACTGGTCGTCGGGGTTCCCGATGTCGATGAAGGCACGATCGACGCACCGCTCGCCAAGCAACCCGGGACGGGCGGCGAGAAGATGCATGTCGATACCGAGAACGGCCAGGCCGCCAAGACGCGCTATCGCGTGATCGACCGCGCCGGCAATCGCGCCGCCTGGGTCGAGCTGGAGCCGCTGACCGGCCGCACCCACCAGCTGCGCGTCCACCTCGCCGCCATCGGGCACCCGATCGTGGGTGACGGCAAGTACGGCGGGCAGGACGCGTTCCTGACCGGATCGATCAGCCGCAAGATGCACCTCCACGCACGCCGCCTGATCATCGACGCACCTGGCGGCAGCAAGCTCGACACGACAGCCGAGCTGCCCGAACACTTTGCCGCGAGCATGGAGCAGCTCGGATTCGATCCGGCAGCCAGCAAGGCAGAGCCCGAGAAGGGCCCGCCTCCACCCTCGCGCGAAGCGAAGAAGCAGGCCGCACGCCAGCATGCCAAGCAGTACCGCAAGGCCCGCAAGGGCGAGCGACGCAATCGTGGAGCGCCGACGCGGAAGGGCAGCAAGTGACCGTCCGCCTGGCCGTATTCGACTGCGACGGCACGCTCAGCGATGGGCAGGCCGCGGTGTGCAAGGCGATGCTCACCGCTTTTGGCGAGGCCGGCCTGCCCACGCCGGACTTGCACCACGTTCGCCGCAGCGTGGGGTTGAGCCTGCCGCAAGCGATCGCGCGCCTTGCGCCGGACGCCTCGGCCGAAATCCAGGCGAACGCGGTGGAGGCCTACAAGACCGCCTTTCGCGGCGCCCGGCTGGACGGCACGCTGCATGAACCGCTGTTCGAAGGCATTCCCGCGCTTCTCGCGCGACTGCGAGTGGACGGATGGCTTCTTGGCGTCGCGACCGGCAAGTCCGACCGGGGTCTGCGCTCATGCCTCCAGACCCACGGCGTGTTCGATCTGTTCCTGACCTTGCAGACGGCCGACCGGCATCCGTCGAAGCCGCACCCCGCAATGCTTGAAGCCGCGATGGCCGATGCGCTCGCTACGCCTGCCGACACGGTCATGATCGGCGACACCGTTTTCGACATCGACATGGCCCGTTCTGCCGACTGCCGCGCGATCGGCGTGGCCTGGGGCTATCACGCACCGGAAGAACTGATCGCTGCCGGGGCCGAAGCGGTCGCCGAAACGCCTGCGCAACTCGGAGACTTGCTGAATGCCTGAGCCTGTCAGCGACGAAGCGGCGCACGCCCGCTGGATGGCGATCACGCTCGCCCGGCTCATCGGTGCGGCCATGGCCGTGGTCGGCCTGCTCATCACCGCCGAGAGGCTGCCGTTACCGCAGTGGACCGGCTATCCGCTCCTTTTCGTGGGCCTGTTCGCAGTGTTCCTCGTCCCGCATTTCCTGGCCCGCAAGTGGAGCAGCCGTTCGAAATGAAGCGCTTCTGGAAAGAGGTCGCCGTTGAAGCGACCGAGGGCGGGTTTCGCGTGACCCTCGATGGCAGGCCGATCCGCACTCAAGGCGGTGGGGCGCAAGTCGTGCCGACGCTCTCGCTGGCGGAGGCGCTGGCCGAGGAATGGCGCGGGCAAGGCGAAGAGGTTGACCCCGCCCGCTTCGTCCTGCGCGATATGGCGGACTTCGCAATCGACCAGGTCCGTCCCGATCGCGCGGCGACAATTGCCGAGCTGCTGGGCTATGCCGAAACCGACACGCTTTGCTATCGCGCCGATCCCGAAGAGCACCTGTATCGCCGCCAGCTGGAGCTATGGGAGCCTCTGCTGGCTTCGGCGGAAGCGCGGTGGGGCGTCCATTTCACCCGCGTGAGCGGGATCCTGCACCGGCCGCAGCCGGAGGCGACGATCGCTCGGTTGCAGGGCGTGTTGGAGGGGCTGGACGAGTTCTCGCTCGCCGCCCTGCGTACAATGACTCCGATTGCCGCTTCGCTGACCGTGGCGCTAGCCGCGCTGGAGGATAGCGCGGATACGCAAGCACTGTTTGCGGCAGCCAACTGCGAGCAGGACTGGCAGGCTGAACTGTGGGGTTGGGACCTCGAGGCCGAGAACGCGCGCGCGCGGCGGCTCAGCGCATTCGAGGCGGCAGCGGCCTTCGCCCGGATGGCTAAGGCCTAGATCACCCCACCCAGGCCGCGACTTCGCCGGCGACCTGATTGGCCGCCTGGTTGAGCGCAGGCCCAACCGCTACCGCATCGGCAGCTGCCGGAATGCGGCTCTCGAAGCGGCGCGAGCGGACCGTTCCGTCAGGCATCTGCAGCACCGCATCAAAACGCACCACGGCGCTGGCGGTGGCGACATCGTAACCCATGTCGAGCAGCTGGCCGGAGAGCCTTGTCTCCGCCGCGTGGCCCAGATCGCCCTCGTTGAGCACGAGCTTGTTGCCCTTGGCGCGGAGGGTCTCGGCGATCAGGTCCCTGAACAGGCGCGAGGGCTTTTCGACCCAGGTCGCGTCTTTCAGATAGGCGATGTTCGAAGCGTCGATCTGCACCGGCACCCGCATCACGTTGAGGCGCTGATCGGTGCCTGGCTCGATGATCACGATGGCCGTCTTGGTCTGCCCCGTCGCCGTGGTGCCGGCCGGAGCCGGGCTTTGCGGCGTCAGGGTCAGCAGTTGATCGGGCACTTCCCCGCCCAGGCTCAGGCAGCCCGCGAGCGGAAGTGCCAGCATCGCGGCCAGCAGGCCCCTGTTCAGCATGTGGTGCATTCCCTTGGCCCTCATGGCTTGTAGTCCGGCAGGCGGTTGCCCCCGATGAGCGCACCGGCGCCGCCGTTGTCGATCCGCTCGGTCACGGCACGCAAGGCCTCGCTGGTGCGCCGCAGATCCTGCAGCGTCGCGTTGGCGATCGGCAGCGTCGTGCGCTGCAGCTCGCGAGCGGCCGGGCGGGTGTCGTTGAGCGTCCCTTCGAGCGCCGTGGCCGCGGCCTGCGCCCGCTGCATCGTCGTCCGCAGTTCGGCAGCCAGGCTCTGGCCGTCGCGATTGATCAGGCTGTCGGTCGAAGCGAGCGTCTTCTCGAACGCATTGAGCGTGCGGGTGGACTGGGCCAGCGTGCCCTGCAGTTCGACCAGCGCCGCCTTGAGCTCGGGCGCCATGTCGGACAGCTGAGCGCTCATCCGGTCGGTGTTGGCGAGGATGCCGGTGATCGAAGCCTGGTTCTCGTCAGAAAGTAGCTTGGTGAGCCGGTCGGTCAGCGTCGCCAGCCGCTCCAGCAGCAGCGGCGCGCTGGCGAGGATTTGGCCGAGACCGCCACGCTCTGCCGGGATCACCGGCACGCCTTCAGGCCCCGGTTCGGTGATCGGCGGCTGCCCCTTGGCGCCGCCGCTGAGCGAAAGCGTCGAAACGCCGGTAAAGCTGGCGGAGATCGTCGCGGTCGTGCCCTGGAGCACGGGAATCTGCGGATCGAGCTGGACGCGGACGCGCACGAACTCGGGATCCTTCTTCCACAGCTCGATCTGGCTGATCTGGCCGGCCGGGACGCCCTGGAAGGTCACGCCTGACCCACGCGCAAGGCCCGCCACCGACTGCGGGAAGAAGATGTCGTATTCCTTGCGACTGTTGGCGCCGAGCCCGGCGATCCAGACGATGGCCGCCAGCACCACGGCCAGCAGGGTCAAGGTGATAGCCCCGACCCAGACATAGTTGGCTCTTGTCTCCATCGGCGTGCCCTATGCCTTTCCGTCCGCGCCCTTGTCCACGGATTTCCCGCGCGCGTGAGCTTCTGAGGTTGCCTGCGCCGCGCGGCTGCGCGGCCCGTTGAAATATTCCTGGATCCAGGGGTGATCGGTCTTGAGCAGCTCTGGAATGGTGCCGACCGCGATCACTTCCTTGTCCGCAATGACCGCCACCCGATCGCAAATCGCATAGAGCGTATCGAGATCGTGGGTGATCAGGAACACGGTGAGGCCGAGGGTATCGGTCAACTCGCGCGTCAGGGAATCGAACATCGCCGCGCCGATCGGGTCGAGACCGGCGGTCGGTTCGTCGAGAAACAGCAGCTCCGGATCGAGTGCCAGGGCACGGGCGAGGCCGGCGCGCTTGCGCATGCCGCCCGACAGCTCCGACGGGTACTTGGCCGCCGCCTCTTCGGGCAGGCCGCTCATCACCACCTTGTAGCGCGCGATCTCGTGCCGCAGTTCGGCGTCGATCTCGGGGAAGAATTGCTTGAGCGGCACTTCGACGTTTTCGGCCACGGTCAGGGTCGAGAACAGCGCCCCGCCCTGGAACAGCACGCCCCAGCGGCTGCGGACCGAGCTTTCCTCGTCCGGCATGACGCCGATGGTGTTCTTGCCGAACACGCGGATCTCGCCCTCGTCAGGGGTCTGCAGGCCAATGATCGAGCGCATCAGCACCGACTTGCCGGTGCCCGAGCCGCCGACCACGCCCAGGATCTCTCCCCGCCGAACCTTCAGCGACAGATTCTCGTGGATCACCTGGGTGCCGAAGCTGTTGCGCAGACCTTCGATCTCGATCGGGAACTCGCCATCGAAATGCTCGACGACGTCCGAGCGCGCCTCTTCGAGCACGTCTTCGAGCAGTTCCTCGTGTTCGTCTTCGTCGTTCATCCCCAGCCGACCTCCGAGAAGAACACGGCGAAGAATGCGTCGAGCACAATTACCATGAAGATGCCCTGCACCACAGCCTTGGTAGTGCGCAGGCCGACGTCTTCGGAGTTACCCTGGACCTGCATGCCCTGGTAACAGCCGGCGAGAGCAATGATCAGGCCGAACACAGGCGCCTTGACCAGGCCGACCCACAAGTCGTGCACCGGAACCACTTCCTGGATCCGGCTGAGGAAGGTCATGAACGGAATGCCAAGCGTAAGATCGGCAATGAAGGCACCGCCCACGATAGCGAGCAGCGACGCGTAGAACCCGAGCAAGGGCATCATCAGCACCGCCGCGAGGATGCGCGGCACGATCAGCGCTTCGAGCGGCGCCACACCGATGGTGCGCATCGCGTCGATTTCCTCGGTCAGCTTCATCGTGCCGATCTGCGCGGCAAAGGCCGAGCCCGAGCGACCCGCGACCATGATCGCGGTCATCAGCACGCCAAGCTCGCGGAAGGACAAACGGCCGGTGAGGTTGATCGTATAGATCTCCGCCCCGAACTGCCGCAACTGCGCGGCGCCCTGCTGCGCGATCACAATACCGATAAGGAAGCTCATCAGCCCGACGATGCCGAGCGCCGAAACGCCCACCAGGTCGAATTGCCGCACAAGCTCGCGATAGCGGAAACGCCGCGGATGGCGGATAACCGCACCCAGGGCGACGATCACCGCGCCAAGAAAGCCCAGGAACCGCAGCACGCCATGACCAAAGGCCACCGTCTTGCGCCCGGTATCGTCGAGCACGCGCGGGACAACCGGCAGCCGCGGAGGTTCGATCGGCGCGGTGCTGGCGCTCTCGCGCACCGCCTGCAACAGGATATCGGCCTGCTCGCTCGCCCCGACGATCATGGCATTGTGTTCGTTGGCGAACCGGTAGACGGTCCACGCGCCGATCGTGTCGATGTCGCCGGTCTGCGACATGTCGATCTGCTGCACCGGATCGGTCATCGCCCGCAGTTTGCGGTCGAGCAAAGCGATCGTGGAGACGACCAGCGGGCCTTCCAGCACCACTGTCATGCGGCCACCCGCTTCTTCTACGGTGAAGTCCGCCCAATCCCGCATGGTGACATGCTATGCTTTGAAAACGCTTTCGCGGCAAGAACAACACGCTACGGCAAAACGCTGAATATGCTCCCGGGCAAACCCGACATTGCTCTGCGACGGGGAGGCTGGCAAAGGCCCTCCCCACGATGACCAACGAGCTATCCAAGACTTTCGACCCCACCGCCATCGAGGCGAAGTGGTATGCCCATTGGGAAGAGAACGGCCTGTTCCGCCCCGAACGGCCCGACGCCCAGCCCTTCACGATCGTGAACCCGCCACCGAACGTAACCGGCAGCCTTCACATCGGCCACGCGCTCGACAACACGTTGCAGGACATCGTCGTCCGCTACGAACGCCTGCGCGGCAAGGACGCGCTGTGGGTCGTGGGCACCGACCACGCGGGCATCGCCACGCAGATGGTGGTCGAACGCCAGCTGGAAGAACGACAGGACAAGCGCACCAACTATTCGCGCGAGGATTTCGTGGCGAAGGTCTGGGAATGGAAAGCCGAAAGTGGCGGCACCATCACTCGCCAGCTGCGCCGCCTCGGCTGCTCGATGGACTGGAGCCGCGAGCAGTTCACGATGGACCCACACTTCACCCGCGCCGTGGTGAAGGTCTTCGTCGACCTCTACAACCAGGGCCTGATCTACCGCGACAAGCGGCTGGTGAACTGGGACCCCAAGCTCAAGACCGCGATCTCCGACCTCGAGGTCGAGACACAGGACATCAAGAGCGGCTTCTGGCACTTCCGCTATCCGCTGGCCGATGGCGTCACGCTGGATAACGGCGCCGACCATATCGTCGTCGCCACCACCCGGCCCGAGACGATGCTGGCGGACATGGCCGTGGCGGTGAACGCCGAAGATCCGCGCTACAAGTCGGTCATCGGCAAGGACATCCTCCAGCCGATCACCGGCCGCCGCTTCAAGGTCGTGGCCGACGAGCATGCCGATCCCGAACTGGGCTCGGGCGCGGTGAAGATCACGCCGGGGCACGATTTCAACGACTTCGAAGTGGGCAAGCGCGCCGGGATCAAGCCCGGCGAGATGCTCAACATGTTCGATGCCGAAGCCAAGGTCGTGCAGACGCAGGACGGGCTGGTGCCCGAGACCTACCTTGGCCTCGACCGTTTCGTGGTTCGCGAAATGATCGTCGCCGACCTGAAAGCGGCGGGCTTCCTCGTGCCTCACGTGACCAAGAACAAGGACGGCGAGGCAATCGAACTCGACGCCGAACCACGCGTGGTGGCGACGCCGTTCGGTGACCGTGGCGGCGTGGTGATCGAACCGTGGCTGACCGACCAGTGGTACGTCGACGCCGAAACGCTCGCTCAGCCGCCGCTTCAGGCGGTGCGCGACGGGCGGATCGAGATCGTCCCGAAGAGCTGGGAGAAGACCTTCTTCAACTGGATGGAGAACATCCAGCCGTGGTGCGTCAGCCGCCAGTTGTGGTGGGGGCATCGGATTCCGGCTTGGTACGCGGATGACGGCAGCGTGTTCGTCGCTGAGACCGAAGAGGAAGCGCAGGCGCTGGCGGGCAACAAGGCCCTCGCGCGCGACGAAGACGTCCTCGACACCTGGTTCTCCTCCGCGCTGTGGCCCTTCGCCACGCTTGGCTGGCCGGACGAAAACGCGCCGCTCTACCAAAAGCACTATCCCAACGACCTGCTGATCTCGGGCTTCGACATCCTGTTCTTCTGGGACGCGCGGATGGCGATGCAGGGGATGCACTTCAATGGCGGCCAGGTGCCGTGGAAGCGGCTCTACCTGCACGGTCTGGTGCGCGCGGCGGACGGGCAGAAGATGTCCAAGTCCAAGGGCAACGTGGTCGATCCGCTGGGCCTGATCGACAAGTTCGGCGCCGACGCGCTGCGCTTCTTCATGGCGGCGATGGAAAGCCAGGGCCGCGATGTGAAGATGGATGAGAGCCGCGTCGAAGGTTACCGCAACTTCGCGACAAAGCTCTGGAACGCCACGCGTTTCTGCCAGGCGAATGGGATCGGCGCGAGCACCTCGGTCGCCGCGCCGGTTGCGACGAGCGCGGTCAACAAGTGGATCGTGGGCGAAGTGGTCGAAACCCTCGCCGCGCTCGACAAGGCCATGGCGGAGCTGCGTTTCGATGCCGCCGCCAACACGATCTACCAGTTCACCTGGGCCACGTTCTGCGACTGGTACCTGGAACTGATCAAGGGCCAGATCGACGACGAAACAAAGGCCGTCGCCGGATGGGTACTCGACCAGATCCTGGTCATGCTGCACCCGTTCATGCCGTTCATCACCGAGGAGCTGTGGCACGCTCAGGGCGAGCGCGACGGCGACTTGATCGTGGCGAAGTGGCCGGCGCCTGACGCTTCGGTCGATGCGGGAGCAAAGGCTGAAGTCGACTGGCTGATCGCGCTGACCGGCAATCTCCGCGCCGCCAAGAACGAACTCGGCATCGCGCCGGGTGCGAAGCTGGAAGCCTTTGTGGCCGAGCCTTCGACCGTGGGCCGCGCAGCGATCGAGAAGAACCCGGGCGCGATCGAGCGGCTGGCCCGCCTGTCGGGCATTCGCTTCGAGAGCGCGCCCGCCGGGGCGGCGCTGCAGGTTTCGGCGGGATCGGACCAGTTCGTTATCCCTCTCGACGGGATCATCGACATCGACGCCGAGAAGACACGCCTCGCCAAGGCTCGCGAAGTTTCGCTCAAGGAGCGCGACAGCTTGGCCAAGCGGTTGGAGAACCCGGCGTTCGTCGAGAAGGCCAAGCCCGAAGCGGTCGATAAGGCCCGCGCCGATCACGCCTACCATGCGGCTGAAGCAGAGCGGCTCGAAGCAGCACTGGCGCGGCTGGGGTAGGTAGCCTCAAATCCTCCCCGAGCTTGTTTCGGGGAGGATCTGGAAAACTTTCCTACACGATTTGTTTCTGACAAGGCCTTGGCGATGACCCGGTCAATCGCCCTATTTGCCTCGCGCCAGATCGGTCGCGCCTCGCACAAGGTGACACTCCGCCATCGCAATGTGTCACCTTGGCAGCGCAAGGTGACACTTTTCCGGCCCAAGGTGACACTTTTCCGCGCGATCACGCCAACCACAGTGTCACCCCGTCACCCCCCCTTCCGCGAATCGGCCAGCCCGTGCCGCTGACCCTCGCCACCACCACGCCCGGCGAGCCGGAGATCTTCGCCTCCCTCCAGGGCGAGGGCCCGAGCATGGGCAAGCCCTGCGCGTTCGTGCGCCTCTCGCGCTGCAACCTCGCCTGCGTCTGGTGCGACACGCCGTACACCTGGCATTTCGAGGGCGACAATCGCCCGCACCGGGGCGACGAGACCTACGAGCGCAAGGCCAACCAACTCACCCTCAGCGAAGAAGACGTCGCCGCCCGCATCGCCGCGCTCGGCAAGCCGCGGCTCGTCGTCACCGGCGGTGAACCGCTGCTCCAGGCCCCTGCCCTCGCGCGAACGCTGGCACTGCTGCCGGAAATGGCGATCGAGATCGAAACCAACGGCTCGGTCTCCCCGACGCCCGCGCTCGATGCGCTGATCGGGCAGTACAACGTCAGCCCGAAGCTCGCCCACTCCGGCAATCCCGCCGATCTCGCGCTGGTGCCCGAGCGCCTGGCGCACTGGGCGCAGGAGCCGCGCGCGTTCTTCAAATTCGTCGTCGCAGAACCGGCCGACGTTGAGGAAGTCCTGAAACTGGCGGAAATCTACGCCATTCCCTCATCGCGCATTTACTTGATGGCGGAGGGCACTGACACCCGGACGCTGGATGGTCGGGAGCGCTGGCTGGCCGAACTTTGTCTTTCCCACAATTTGACTCTGTCCAAACGCTTGCACATCCAACTCTACGGCGACACTAGAGGCACATGAGCAAGCCCGCACCCGCGCCGTTCAAGGGGGACCTTACCGAAGGGCCCGTTTTCAGGACTTTGCTGCTGTTCAGCATACCCATGCTGCTGAGCAATATTCTCCAGTCCCTGAGCGGTACGATCAACTCGATCTGGGTCGGACGGCTGATCGGCGAAGAGGCGCTGGCGGCCACCGCCAATGCCAACATCATCATGTTCCTGGTCGCCGGCGCGGCCTTCGGGTTCGGCATGGCCGGCACGGTCAAGATCGGCCAGCGCTTCGGCGCCCGCGACGTAGACGGAGCGCGCAAGACCTTCGGGACCGTGGTCGGCTTCTCCGCCGTGCTGATGGCGGCAATCGCGCTGCTCGGCTACCTCACCGCGCCTGCCCTGCTCACCGCTCTGCAGACGCCGGGCGGGGCCTATCCGCTGGCGCTGATCTACATCCGGCTGATGTTCATCTCGATGCCGTTCATGATGGTCTCGGTCATCCTGACCATGGGCCTGCGCGGCACCGGCGACGCACGCACGCCGTTGATCTTCATGGGCGTGACGGTCGCCATCGACACGGTCCTCAATCCGGTGCTGATCGCCGGCATCGGCCCGTTCCCCGCGATGGGCATTGCCGGATCGGCCACCTCGACGATCATCGCCAGCCTGGTCTCGTTCGTGGGCATGCTGATCTACGTCTACGCCAAGGACCTGCCGCTGCGACTGCGCGGGCCCGAACTGGGCTATCTCAAGCCGCAGCGCGAAGAGCTGGCCTTCGTCATCAGCAAGGGCATCCCCATGGGCGCGCAAATGCTGGTGATGAGCGCTGCGGGGATCATCATCGTCGGCCTGGTCAATCGCGAAGGCCTGCTGATGACCGCAGCTTACGGCGCGGCGATGCAGCTGTTCACTTACATCCAGATGCCCGCGATGGCCGTCGGTGGTGCCGTCAGCGCGATCGCTGCCCAGTACATCGGCGCGCGCAAGTGGGATCGGCTCGACCACATCACCCGCGCGGGCGTCATGATCAATTTCGTGATGACCGGCGTGCTCACCGTGCTGTTGCTGGTGTTTGACCGCGCTGCCCTGGTGCTGTTCCTCGGCCCGGAAAGCGCGGCGGTCCCGCTCGCCCGGCACATTCAGCTGCTCGCTGGCTGGAGCTTCATGGTCTTCGGCGTCACCATGGTCTACTCGGCCACGATGCGCGCCGGCGGGGCTGTGTGGATCCCGCTGATGATCATCGCGGTCGCGCTCTACCCCGTGCGCCTGGGCTTCTATTGGCTGACCTACGAGTGGCTCGGCTCGGACGCGATCTGGATATCGTTCCCGGTCAGCTCGCTCGCGGGCCTGGTGCTCGGCTGGTGGTTCTATCACTACTCCGGCTGGCGCAAGCACGCGATCCCGGAGACGAGCGACGAGGCGCAGGAACAGGTCAACGCCGACGGCGAACCCGCCGGTCGCTTCGCCCCGAACCTCTAGCGGTTACCGTCCCTGCGCGCGCCAACGCTGGACGGTACGGACGACGCGTTCTTCCTCGCCGCCGGTCTCGCGCCACAGTTCGGTGAAGCTCGGATCCTCGGAGGCCGGGCGCTTCGATTCCTCGAGGTTGTCGAACGCCACGCGGATCGGAATAGCCACGCCCTCGCCGCAGATGATGCACTCGCGGTTGCGGAGCGCCGGGATGGAATCGAGAAATCCGCGCGCGCCTTCGGGCATGGCGGCCTTCACGAAGGCCTGGTCGCGGTCGTTGTTGAGTCGCATCGAAAGGATCGTGCCGCACTGCGACAGCACCCCTTCCGCCAAGTCCGACGGACGCTGCGTGATGAGGCCCAGGCTGATGCCGTACTTACGGCCTTCCTTGGCGATACGGCTGAGAATGCGGCCAACCGAAGAACCATCGGCGTTCCGTTCATTCGGAACGTAGCGGTGGGCTTCCTCGCAAACGAGCAGGATCGGCCGGGTCTTTTCCTCGCGGCCCCAGATCGCAAAGTCGAACACCATGCGGCTGAGCACCGCGACCACTGTCGAGGTGATGTCCGAAGGAACGCCCGACACGTCGATGATCGAGATCGGCTTGCCCTGCCCGGGCATGCGGAAGATGCGCCCGATAAAGTCCGCCATCGTGTCGCCGACGAGCATGCCGGAGAACATGAACTGGTAGCGCGGATCACCCTTGATCTCCTCGATCTTGGTCTTGATCCGCATGAATGGAGCGCTTGAAGTGGCCTTGTCGAGCTTGCCCGCTTCGTCCTGAATGATGTTGGTCAGGTCGCTGAGCAAATAGGGTATCGGGGAATCGACGGTGATTTTGCCGAGCGATTCTGCGAGCCGGTTCTTGCTGCGAGCCTTGAGCAGCGCCTTCGCCAGGATGTCGGCATCTTCCTGCCGTTCACCACCGCTGGTTGTCAGGAAGACTTCGCAATGCTCTTCGAAGTTCATCAGCCAGTACGGCATCTGCAAGTTGCCGACGTCATAGATGACCCCGGTATTGCGGAACGCCGCGGCGTATTCGCCGTGCGGGTCGATCATCACGACATGACCCAGCGGAGCGCTTTCGCAGATGCGATGGAGGATCAGGGCCGCGGTGGTGGATTTGCCGGTACCGGTCGAACCCAGCAGGGCGAAATGCTTGCCCAGCATCGCGTCGACATAGAGGCCCGCGCGAATGTCGGTGGTCGGGTAGACGGTTCCGATCTGGATCGAGCTGCGGCCGTCCGAAGCATAGATCTGGCGCAAATCCTCGGTCGTCGCCGGATAGACCAGCGAGCCAGGTGTCGGATAGCGCGTGACGCCGCGGCGGAAGCTGTGGATCCGGCCGGTGAGCTTTTCCTCACTACCCTCGCCCATAAAGTCGATGTTGGCGAGGATGCTGTCGCCGTCGCCTCGCCGGTCCTGGCGCTGGTTGCGAACGCTGGCGAGCAACCAGCCGTCCTTGGTCTTGATCTTGACCTGGCTGCCCACCTGCCCCGCGAGCGCGATCGAAGGGTCGGCATCTTCCATGCATTCGCCGAGGCGCTGCATGTCGATTGCGACCTGCGAGCCTGAGCCCGCAATCTCGATGACTACACCGATCGGCTGAGTGGCGTTCTCCGTAACGGCATCCCTGGCCGCCCTTGGCGCCACAGATACGGCTCCCGGCTCTTCGGCCGGATTGAACGTGTGAAACTGCTTCGGCATCTCGCTCATGCGGCGCGTCCGTCTAACCCCAAGAACTGCCGGAATATGCAACCTGAGTTAATATCGCGTCAAAAACGCCGGGATATCAGACGAGCGCGAACAGTCGGCCGGCGAGCCACCCCATGGCAAGCGAAAGGAGAACGGCGAACAGCCCGTAAAGAACCGACGACTCCTCCGCCTGGTCGGCCACGAACCGTTCGAAGCCATGCTTGGTGACTTGC
Source organism: Porphyrobacter sp. (assembly GCA_017744315.1). Lineage (GTDB taxonomy): Bacteria > Pseudomonadota > Alphaproteobacteria > Sphingomonadales > Sphingomonadaceae > Croceibacterium_A. The sequence goes on along the minus strand of JAGIBN010000009.1, from coordinate 43,062 downwards.
ACTTCCGCGATCGCAGAATCGATCACCCGGCCATCGGCAATCGCAAAGGTTTCCGCAGTATACCGGCCAGTGATGACGTTTGAGGGCAAAGCAATGCGCGCCTGATAGAGCACGCCGTCGCGGACCGTCACGCCCTTGGGGTCTTCCTTGTACAAGCCTTCACGCTGGCGAAGATCAACCAGACCTTCGGTGAAACGCGCCTGCTCGTCCGGTTCGATCGCACCAGTCGGCGAAAGCTGCAGGAAGTTGAGACCCAGCTCGTAGATCGCTGCGGTCCGTTCATCGACGATCTGGTCGATCGGCCTCGAACTCGCCACCGCGAAGAACGAAGGGGCCGACCTGAAGGCGGTGCTGTCGGCATTCATCCAGATGCCGAACCGCTTGCCCTTTTCGCGAACCAGGATCGGCTGCGTCGGCCCCTTGAGAACGACCACGATGTCATAGGGCTGGCTTGCCCGCCGCCCGTCCGCATCGAGGATGGCACCGAACAGCAGCAAGTTGGTACCGGTAAAGCCCTGTCGAACCCGCACTTCGTGCTGGGAAACGTCGGGGACCAGGATCGGCGCTCTCTGTCCCGAGAGGGCTGCGAAGGCCAGGAGGGCCAGGAAGATGCGGCCCATCATAGCGGCAGGACCGTGAAGACCTCGTCAGGCCTCACGCCGAGGCCGAACGCCATGCGCAGCGCCACCGCGAGCACCAGCACCGCAAGCAGCAGGCGCAGCAGCTCCGGCTTGGCCAACTGCGCGATACGCGAACCGAGTTGTGCGCCGGTCACCGAGCCCAGCAGCAGAAGTCCGGCCAGGACGATGTCGACCGCCTTGGTGGTCAAGGCGTGCATCATGGTCGCCGCCATGGTCACGAACAGGATCTGAAACAGCGAAGTGCCGACGACGACGCTCGCGCTCATCCCCAGGATGTAGAGCATCGCCGGCACGAGGATGAACCCGCCACCGACGCCCATCAGCATCGTGAGAATGCCCACGACGACCCCCATGAGCAAAGGCGCGAGGGGCGAGATGTATAGGCCCGAACGATAGAACCGCCAGCGCATCGGAAGGGCGGCAACGAGCGGATGGTGCCGCCGCTTCGCCGCGCGCGGACGGTCGCCGCGGCTCTGCCGCAACGCCTCGAGGCTCTCCCGCCCCATCAAGCCGCCGATCATACCCAGCATCAGAACGTAGAGGATGTTGATCACGACATCGATCTGGCCGAGCGATTCCAGGAAGCGGAACAACATCGCCCCGATCGCAGCGCCGATGACTCCGCCAGCCACTCCGACCGCGCCGATCTGGTAGTCAACGCCGCCCCGGCGCGTATGCGCGAACACGCCCGAAACACTGGCCCCGGTGACCTGACTCGCCGAAGAGGCGGCGGCTACCGTCGGGGGAACGCCGTAGAAGATCAGCAAAGGTGTGGTCAGAAACCCGCCACCGACACCGAATATGCCCGAAAGGATGCCCGTTCCGGCTCCAAGCAGGACAATGACCAGTCCGTTGACCGCAAGGTTCGCGATGGGCAGGTACACGTCCATGCCGCCACCTAACCCATGGGCGCGACGGAATGAAGATTGGCCAGTCTAGAAACCGGCGGATAGCGTCAAAGCGGGGCCACTTTTTGGCTCGGCATCCCCCGCAGCCCGGAAACGGTAATCAACAGAGAGCCTTGCGCGAGTTTGTCCGAGGCGAAACGTCTGAGTGAACGTGGGACCAAGATCGAGCCGCGACGCGCCCTCCTGAGTTCCACCCCACGCGCCAATGCCGGCACTGAAGCCGGTTTCATCGACTCCCCGCAATGTCCGCTGAACCCGAACCTGGCCATCAGCAAAGGCCGTGGCATCCGCCCCGCCTACATATCCTCCCTGGAAGTAGATCTCTCCGCGAGTGTTCCCCGGTAGTTCGAGCAGAGGAACCTCACTAACGGCATACACGGCCGGTCTGATGCGGAAGTCTCCATGCAGTTCGCCCGCCCGCGCCTCCAGCGCGACCCTCACGGGAATGCGAGGCTGGACACGTGCGGAAATTCCGGCGGCAAGTTCCTCCCCATGCGGTGCGGTCAACGCACTGCTCACACGTAGATGCAGCTGCGGATTCCGGCCTCCGAGAGTCCCGAGGCGATATCGTAGAACAGCGCCGGCCTGACTGCGGCCATAGCTTGGAAGGCCTGCGAGGACTGGGGTGACCGTATCATCGCGCAGCAGCACCCAGCCATCACTTGACCAACGCGACGGGCCCAAGGGTTGAAAAGCGACGGGATAGGCTGCCGCTGCGGGTATGCCCGGCGCAGATGGATGCGAACTGGCTGGTGCTTCGTGGGCGACGGTGGCTGGCGCAAGCGGTCCAGGAATCAAGCGCTCAATCGAAGGGGTTGGAGCCCAAGACAGAAGCGCAGTCCGGGCATTGTGGGGCATCGGCGCTGATAGCGGCGAACCGGCTTCCCCGACCCCGCGCCTCACACCCGCCCGCGCAAGGTCGGGCCACAAGGGCGAAGCCCCCGGTTCGGCTCGCTTTGGGATGGCGACGGCCACGTTCGATCTATCTTCGACGGGCCAACCGTTCGGAACTAGCTGCCAGACGGTCGCTCGAATCCCAAACCATCCGACAAAAACCGCGCCGAGCACAATCAGTGGCTGTCCGCGCCACCGCATCGCCCCGCTCATGCGAGGTTGACCCGGATTTGTGGCACGGCGCCCAGCAGAGCCGGATGCTCGTCATGGTCGGTCTTGTCCCAGATCGAAGCTCCGCTGAAAATCCAACGGACGTAGGCGGCAATCGCGCGCCGCGTAGCCATGATTGCGATGATGTTGGCCAAAGGTATTCGAAGGACGCTTCGCAACCCCTCCGCCCAGCCATACTCCCGCGCGGTAAAGGCAAATCGCATGGCCGCTCGCCAAGCCAGCCCGACAAAATTGGCGGCGAGTAGAGCAAAGATGATTTCATCCGGCTCCGACGGCGGTGCAAGATCGAGCAGCCTTGCACCCCAAAGAAGTCCGGCCACCGCCAACAGCGCATATCCGGTGAGCACGACAAGCGCGGACAATGGACCCCGCCGGTCGCGGGCACGCATCCACACCTCGCCCACTCCACGGCTCCAACCGAGCCGATCCCAGCCCTGCAACGCAATCCCGTGCAACCACCGCGCTTTTTGCCGCACGGCCGTGTCGATCCGCGCCGGAAAGTAGGCTCGCGTGGCCACGAGCCGTCCGTCCTCTCCACGCGCGCGCAGAAAATGCGATCGTCCTCCGATAACCTTGATCGTCATGCCCAGTTCGTAATCTTCGGTCAGGGATTCGACGGGAAAGGGACCGATCCCACCGCCCAGTGCATCGATCTGCGCAAGCAAGGGTCGTGCGAATCCACAGCCGACTCCGGCGCCCGGTAAGGCAGCCCCAACCGCCTCGCGCACCACCATCGCCTTGCCATGAGCCTCGGCGAACTCGTCACAATAGTGGTTGCCGACCCAGCGGCCGGGCCGAGGCTCGGGCAACACGGGAAGCTGCACGAAGTCGAAATCGTTCAACGCGCGATCCATGAGAACCAGGGCGGCCGGATCGACCATGTCCTCGGCATCGTGAAGCAGGATCAGGCGACAGCTCTCGCCGCTGCGGCGTTCGTCCGCCACAAGCGCGGTGTAGAGGCGATTGAGACAATCTGCCTTTGTGGTCGGCCCTTTCTGTTCGTGCACAACCAGGCGAAGCCGGGGATCGCCGCATGACCCGCGAATTACCGCTTCGATGGTCTCGGTGTCGTTCGAATAGCAGCCGACGTAGATCCGCAGTTTCGCTTGCGGCCAGGCAGCCAGGGCGTGTGCGACGGTGAAGCCAACGACCTGCGCTTCCTGCCAGGTCGGGATGAACAGCGCCGCCAGGCCTGTCAGTTCCTGGCTGCTAAGTCTGCGCCGCTCGATCCTTCTGGTCTTGGCTCGCCCTGTCAGGCGCAACCAGGCCCAGCTGACATCGACCAGCAGTTCATCAACGCTGCCAATGAGCAGAAAGACACTCGCAAACAGGAGCAGTTCATGCTCGACGCCAGCGAGCCAATCCAGAAATGTCCAATGCGCCAAGGGCCGTCCCTCCCAACGGTCCCAAAACCCTCCTACTCACCCCCTCTTGGCGGAATGGTAACTTTCTGGAAAATAAAGGCAATCGAGGAATTCCTTGTGTCATCCGCCTGCTTGGTGGAGGAACATCGTGATGCCCAAACCGTCCCCCCTTAGTGCCGCAGTCCGACCTTTTAAGGCGCTGTTCGACAGTGATGCTTTCGCGGGAATTCTGCTGATCGCGGTGGCTGTGGCGGCGATTGCGGTCGCTAATTCGCCGTGGGCTGAGAACTATACCAACTTCTTCCACGCAGAGCTGGCCTGGACTCCGATCGCCAAGCTCAACACGCTTCATCTGTGGATCAACGACGCGTTGATGGCGGTGTTCTTCTTCGTCGTCGGGCTGGAGGTTAAGCGGGAGGTGCTGGCCGGCGATCTCGCCGACGAGCGGTCGCGCAGGCTGCCGATCCTGGCCGCGGCTGCCGGCATGGCAACGCCGGCGCTGATCTATCTGTCGGTCGCAGGCGGAGAGCCGGAGCTTGTCCGCGGATGGGCGATCCCGGCGGCGACCGACATTGCCTTTGCCATGGGCGTGATCGGACTGCTCGCCACCCGCGTGCCGCCGGCGCTGCGGCTATGCCTGCTGACGATTGCCATAGTCGACGACATCGGCTCAATCGCCATAATCGCGTTGTTCTATTCGAGCGGGATCAAGATGGCCTGGCTGCTCGCGGCGCTGCTGGTGGCGGGCGTGATGATCGCCCTCAACCGCTACGGCAAGCAACGGGCCTGGCCGCTGGTGCTGTGTGCCGTGGTGATGTGGTACTGCATCCTGCACTCGGGCATCCACGCGACGATCGCCGGCGTCGTCGCCGCGCTGATCATCCCGATGCGCTCGCGCGATGGCCACAGCATGCTTGAGAACATGGAGCATGCCCTGGTCGGCTGGAACTCGCGCTTCGTGGTGCCGCTGTTCGGCTTCGCCAACGCCGGGGTCCCGCTCACCAAGCTGGGGCTCTCGGCCCTCCTCGACCCCCTGCCCCTCGCTGTCGGCGCAGGCCTCGTGATCGGCAAGCAAGTGGGCATTTTCGGCAGCATCTTCGCCGCCGAGAAAATCGGCTTCGCGCCTCGCCCCAACGGGACCAGCTGGCTTCAGGTCTGGGGTATGAGCGTGCTGTGCGGGATTGGCTTCACCGTGAGCCTGTTCATCGGCGCCCTGGCGTTTCCCAAGTCACCACTGCTCGTCCAGGAAGCCAAGCTGGGCGTGCTGGCCGGCTCCCTCATCTCCGCCCTGCTGGGATATTGCGTGCTGCGCTTTGCCCCGGCGCAGCAACACAAGACCGCTTAGAGCTTAGCCCTTCGTCGCCACCGGCGGATTGTCGCCGAGGTCCTGGTACCAGGCTTCGACCGGACCGGTCAGCTTAATGGTCAGCGGACGGCCCTTGCGGTCGACCGACTTGCCGGCCTGAACCCGGACCCAACCTTCGGAGATGCAATACTCTTCGATGTTGGTGCGCTCGACGCCCTTGAAGCGGATCCCCACGCCGCGCATCAGCTTGTCGCTGTCGAAGTGCGGGCTCGAGGGATGAATCGCCAGGTGATCGGGCGGAACGTCCAGCGCGGTGGTCTTCGTTTCGGCCGGGGTTTCCGGTGTGGTCTCTTCGGTCATGTCGCGCGCTTAGCGCGGCAGCGGGGAAAATCAATCCGGCGGCGTTTCGGCAGGAGCCCTGTCGGGCTGCGGCGGACTTTCGACTGGCGAGCCTGGGCGGACGAAATCGCCCTGGTCGGGCGCCACCTCGTCTGGCGTACCTCCAGGCACGTCGTCGTCACCCTTTCCCGGCACGACTTCATCCGGTTGCTCTCCGGGATAATCGCGGTCACCACCATCCGATCGCCCCTGGTTGAAGTGGGCGGGCTTGGAGCCTGGGGCGCTCCCCTCCTTGTTGTCATTGGCGAGGTTGGCGGCAAGATTGGGGTCGATTTCTGTGGGTTCGGGGCGGTCCATCTGAGGGATCCTTTCTTCGTCCGTGGAACGCCTTGCGGGGCCCCGCCGTTCCATCTGCGCGTTCGGGCTGCCGTGCCGCTTGCCCTTTCCAGCGCGCCCTACTAAGGGCGCTGCTTCATTTCGCAGGTGGGAGCCTGCAAAGTTCGTCGGGCCGCGGGCGTGGCGGAACTGGTAGACGCGCTGGATTTAGGTTCCAGTATCGCAAGATGTGGGGGTTCGAGTCCCTTCGCCCGCACCAGTTCCGGCGCTGGGGCCTGGATTGGATTGAGCACCAAGTGTTTGGGCCAAGTGTTTGGAAGGCATTGGAATGCAGATCGTTGAAACGACCAATGAAGGTCTCAAGCGCGCTTACACGGTAAAGATCCCGGCGAAGGAAATCGCCGCGCGGATCGAAGCCGAAGTCAAGAAGGTCGCGCCGCAAGTCCGCATGCCCGGCTTCCGCCCGGGCAAGGTGCCTGCGAACCTGATCAAGAAGATGCACGGCGCCGCCCTGCACTCGGACGCGTTCAACGCCAGCGTCCGCGAATCGATCGACGCGCTGATGCGCGAAAAGCAGCTGCGCCCGGCGCTGCAGCCCAAGGTCGACCTCGATGAAGGCTACGAAGAAGGCAAGGACGCCGAACTCAAGGTCGAACTCGAAGTTCTGCCCGAGATCGAAGCGCCGTCGATCGATGGCCTCGCCCTCGAACGCCTGGTCGTTCCCGTGTCGGACGAAGCGCTGGACGAAGCTCTTGGCCGCCTTGCCGAGAACCAGAAGACCTACAAGGACGCCCCGAAGACCAAGAAGTCGGCCGATGGCGACCAGCTGATCATCGACTTCGTCGGCCGCGTTGACGGCGTCGAGTTCGAAGGCGGCAAGGCCGAAGGCGCTCCACTGGTGATCGGCTCGGGCCGTTTCATCCCCGGTTTCGAAGAGCAGCTCTCTGGCCTCAAGGCTGGCGACACCAAGACCATCGAAGTGACCTTCCCGGAAGATTATCCGGCTGCCGAGCTCAAGGGCAAGAAGGCCGAGTTCGACGTGACGGTGCAGAAGCTCCAGGTCGAAGGTGAATCCAAGATCGACGAGGATTTCGCCAAGTCGCTCGGCCTCGACAGCCTCGACAAGCTCAAGGAGCTGATGAAGGCGCAGCTTGAGCAGGAAACGGCCGGCCTCACCCGCACCCAGATGAAGCGCCAGCTGCTCGACAAGCTCGCCGCCGATCACGACTTCGAAGTGCCGCCGACCATGGTCGAAGCCGAATTCGGCCAGATCTGGCAGCAGCTCCAGGCCGAAGTCGCTCGCGAAGAGAACCCGGCAGAGGGCCTCAAGGAAATCGAAGCCGACAAGGACGATTACCACCGCATCGCCGAGCGCCGCGTGCGCCTGGGCCTGCTGCTGTCGGAAATCGGCCAGGCCAACGGTGTCCAGGTCACTCCGCAAGAGATGGGCATGCTGATCCAGCAGGCCGCGCAGCAGTATCGCCCGGAAGACCGTGAGCGGTTCGTCGAATACGTCCGTGGTGACGCGATGGCGCAGGCCCAGCTCCGCGCTCCGCTCTACGAGGACAAGGTCGTCGACTTCCTGTTCGACAAGGCCGAAGTGACCGAGCGTCAGGTAACTCGCGAAGAGCTCGAAGCCGCGATCGAAGCTGAAGAGACCACTCCGGCTCCGGCTCCGAAGAAGGCCGCCTCCAAGAAGGCCGCTGCGAAGACTGAAGAGAAGCCGGCCAAGGAAGAAAAGCCCGCCGCCAAGAAGGCTCCGGCGAAGAAGGCCGAACCCAAGGCTGAGGCTGAAAAGGCTCCGGCCAAGAAGGCCGCGCCGAAGGCTGAAGCTGAGAAGGCACCGGCCAAGAAGCCGGCCGCCAAGAAGGCTCCGGCCAAGAAGTAATCGTATCCGGCCGTCTCGCTTCGGCGGGACGGTGGTTCGATAAGCTCACCACCAAACCAGGTAGAGCTAAATCCTCCCTGAGCTTGCTCGGGGAGGGGGACCGCCCGCGAAGCGGGTGGTGGAGGGGCGCGGTGTTGTTACGCCTACCCCTCCGTCACGCGCTTTCAGCACGCGCCACCTCCCCGAGACAAGCTCGGGGAGGATTTACCCTCTCAGCCTTTCCCCGTTCGTCCTGAGCTTGTCGAAGGACGCGAGCCCAGCGCTGCGGTGGTTCGACGAGCTCACCACGAACGGTTCGGGGGAAAGGGGCTCTGATGAAGCTGCGCCCTAAAAGCTCCCCTTCACCTGCAACCGGAAGATCGGCTGCACGCTGAGATCGTGATGCTCGGTAAAGAGTATCACGGCGCGGTCCCGGTAACCGTCCCAAACAGTGCGATGGAACAAGCCGCGGCCATCGGTCAGGTTGAAGACCTGCAGGTTCACCGTCATCCCCAGCACGTCCTTGTTCTCGATGAACGCGAAGCTGTAGATCGGCCCTTCGTAGTCCTTCCCGGTTTCGAACAGGCGGATGTACGGCTGAACGTGCGTCCAGTTGAACCCGCCGCCGAAAGCCCAATCGCTCGCCGGCACGTCGTACCGCAGGCTGATCTCACCCCTGAAGTCGTTGTTGCCGCTGAAGGGGCGCGTCTCGAAGGTTAGCGGGTCCTCCAGCTGCGAAGCCTCGTAGGTGGTGTTGAAATCGATCTTGGCACCTTTCCAGCCGATCGGGTCGAGATTGAAAGTGGCCGTCGCCGCAATCCCGTAGAGCCGGGCCTTGTCGATATTTCCCCGGGATTCGAAACCGTTGCCGACCGGAATGATCTCGATCAGGTCCTCGTACCACCGGCCATAGACGCGCACGTTCGCCGAACCCCAGGCCTTGAGGTTCTTCTTCACCTCAAAGTCCAGCTCCCAGCTTTGCGGCGGGACCAACTCGGCGTTGCCGGCATTGGCGTTGTTCTGGTCCAGGAAGACCCGAGCGAGGAAGTCGCCGAACGAAAGCTGGCCGACCACGCGGGCCAGCTTAAGCGAAAGATCCAGCCCATCTGCAGCCGTCCACGCCAGAGTGGCCGAACCCTTCGGCCGCAGGAAGGTTCGCACCAGCCCGCCAGGCCCCGTCTGCGCCAGCTTCGAGTACTCGCCGCCCGCGCCGATCTGCAGGGTCAGGCCTTTGCCCAGTGTGCGGTTGTGGGTGAGGATCGATTCATAGCGATCTTCGGTCACCCCGCCCGATCCGCCTGGGAACGGCAACTCGATGAAATCCCCGGCAGGGTTGAGGTCATAGAGCTGCGCCGTCTGGTCGAGGCGGTTGAAGGCCGCTTCGCCATCGAGCTGCCAGGATCCGCCGAGCATGTCCCAGCGATATTCCGCACGCCCGATGATTTCGCCCGACTGGCTCTGCAGCGCGAAACGGCTGCCGATTGGCGGACTGTCATCCTCGAATGTGAGGATGGAATCCTGCTCCAGCTTGTTTTCGCTGTAGCGGTCGAGACCGATCAGTTTCAGCCGGCCGGGCCCAAGCGCGAAATCGAAATCACCGCCGAGCTCATAACCCCAGCCGCGATTGCTGTTGTCGAAGTCGCGGAATGAATCGACGCCGACCAGTGGATGGCGCTGCTCGTCGTTCGAAAAGTCAGTGTAGGTGCGATTGTAGTTGGCGTTGAAGTTGGCGACCGAGCTGCCCGGCCCATCCCACTTCAAGCTGCCCGAAAGCCGCGGAAACTCACCGACGAATTTGATCCGCACGTCGCGGTTCTCGATCAGGTTCATATCGGCGTCGGTGATGTAACCCGGCCCCACCGCGGCACCGCGCCCGTTGTTGTGCGTGGCCGCCACGTTCCATTCGAGGCGCGATGTCGAACCGCTCAGGGAAACCTCGCCGGCTGCATAGCCGGGCTCGGCATATTTCGGCCGGGCCGTGGCGCGATATTCGAACCGTCCGCTGAGCCCGCCGCCCTGGGTGAAGATGTTGGCGACCTGGCCGGACAAGCCGGGAATGCCGAGGGTCGCGCCATCGACGATCTCGATGCGCTGCACGCGGTTCGCCGGAATGCGCTGGAGTTGGTCGAACAGGCTCTCGGACTTGCTCGCCAGCCGCTCGCCGTTGACCAGCACGTTGTCGCGGGTCTGGCCCAGGCCCCGCCCCTGTTGCTCGGACACGATCGTGAAGCCGGGGACCTGGTTGAGCATGTCGAGCGCGCTGCGCGGGGCGAAGCGGGCAAAGTCGGCCGCCTGGAACACTTGCGCCCGCGCTGTGTCTCCCGCGGGGACGGCGGCACTGACGACGGAGTCCTCCGTCTCCGGCTCCTCTGTCGGAACCGGCGGCGGTTTGTCGCCACTGTCCTGCGCCCACACGGGCATCGCCACCGTCATCAGCGCGATGACGGCCGTCGTCGTCCCCAACCCTCTCATCCAACCCCTCGATTACAGTTGTAGTTATTGGAGGTGCCTTACGCCCTCAATACGGTAACTGCGACCTGTATCGACGAGGTGTCAATCCCGTCCGACGAACGGCTCCACGGGCTCGGAACCGGGGATGGTCAACGAACGGCCTTGAAGAACTGCCGGGGAGACGCGACATAGGCGCTGTTTCAAGACGAGAGGACTTTCATGATCGACGTGTTCGGCGGCAGCGGCGGGACTTACGGGGCCCAGGGCAAGTTCCATATGGACCCGACGACCGGGGCGCTCGTGCCCGTGGTCGTGGAAAGCACCAGCCGCGGTGAGCGCAGCTTCGACATTTTCAGCCGCCTTCTGCGGGAGCGAATCGTGTTCGTGACCGGCGAGGTAGAGGACAACATGGCTTCGCTGATCGTGGCGCAGCTGCTGTTCCTCGAGAGCGAGAATTCGCAAGATATCTCGATGTACATCAACTCGCCGGGCGGCGTGGTGACGGCCGGCATGGCGATCCACGACACCATGCAGTACATCAAGCCCAAGGTCCGCACCGTGTGCGTCGGCCAGGCGGCTTCGATGGGCAGCTTCCTGCTGGCGGCGGGTGAACCGGGCATGCGCGTCGCGCTCCCCAACGCCCGCATCATGGTCCACCAGCCCAGCGGCGGCGCCCGCGGCATGGCGTCGGACATCGAGATCCAGGCTCGCGAGATCCTGCGTATCCGCCGGCGGATGAACGATCTTTATGTGAAGTATACCGGGCAGAGCCTGACCGATATCGAGAAGGCGCTCGATCGCGACACCTTCCTCGAAGCGGAAGAGGCGCTGAAGTTCGGTATCGTCGACAAGGTGTTCGCGCATCGTCCGAAGGATGAAGAAACCGGTGTCGAAAGTGGGTCGGGGGGTGCTCCGGAATAGCCCGGCACCTATCCGGGAGCGTGCACCAAAGCGCTCCCGGCCCGTAGTAATTTGGCAACCTTGCCCCTTCAGGCTAGAGCAAGTCGGGGCAATTAAGGTTGACGCAATTGATATTGCGTCCTTCGGAGCTACATTCCGAAGACGATTCCCTGACGCGTCCAACTGCGGGCGGCGTCCGGACCAATGGACGAGAGCATGACGAAACTTAGCGGATCCGACAGCAAGAGCACCCTCTACTGCAGCTTCTGCGGCAAATCCCAGCACGAGGTTCGCAAGCTGATTGCGGGGCCGACGGTGTTCATCTGCGATGAATGCGTCGAACTGTGCAACGACATCATCCGCGAAGAAACCAAGGGCGGCATTGCCGGCAAGAAGGACGGCGGTGTCCCGACTCCGCAGGACATCTGCAACACGCTCAACGACTATGTGATCGGCCAGGACCGCGCCAAGCGCGTGCTCTCGGTGGCGGTGCATAACCACTACAAGCGCCTGAAGCACAGCGGCAAGGCGGGTGATGTCGAGCTGGCAAAGTCCAACATCCTGCTCGTCGGCCCGACCGGCAGCGGCAAGACGCTGCTGGCGCAGACGCTCGCGCGCACCTTCGACGTGCCCTTCACCATGGCCGACGCCACCACGCTGACCGAAGCCGGTTACGTGGGCGAGGACGTGGAGAACATCATCCTCAAGCTGCTGCAGGCGAGCGACTACAACGTCGAAAAGGCCCAGCACGGCATCGTCTACATCGACGAGATCGACAAGATCACCCGCAAGGCGGAAAACCCCTCCATCACCCGCGACGTGTCGGGCGAAGGCGTGCAGCAGGCGCTGCTCAAGCTGATGGAAGGCACCACTGCCTCGGTCCCGCCGCAGGGCGGCCGCAAGCATCCGCAGCAGGAATTCCTGCAGGTGGATACGACGAACATCCTGTTCATCTGCGGCGGCGCGTTCGCGGGCCTGGAAAAGATCATCGGCGACCGCTTGCAGAAGCGTTCGATCGGTTTCGGCGCCCACATCGCCGATCCGCAGCAGGCCCGCGTGGGCGAAATGCTGCAGAAGTGCGAACCGGAAGATCTGCTGAAGTTCGGCCTGATCCCCGAATTCGTCGGCCGTCTGCCGGTCATCGCCACGCTGCACGATCTCGACGTGCCGGCGCTGGTGGAGATCCTCAAGGAGCCGAAGAACGCACTGGTCAAGCAGTACCACAAGCTGTTCGAGCTTGAGGACGTGGACCTGACCTTCACCGACGACGCGCTCGAAGCGATCGCCAAGAAGGCCATCAAGCGCAAGACCGGCGCCCGCGGCCTGCGTTCGATCGTCGAGGCGATCCTGCTCGACACCATGTTCGACCTGCCGAGCATGGACGATGTGACCGAAGTCGTCGTCGACAAGGACGTCGTCGAAGGCCGCAAGGAACCCGTCCGCGTGGTTTCCGGCGAAGGCAAGAAGAAGGAAGCGGCGGCTTAATCTCCGGCAGTGGCTTTCCTGGTATTCGCCACTGCCGCGATACTCGCTGCCCTGCTCTGGTTGATATCCCGCTGGTTTCGTCCGCATTTTGCCGGGCGTGATCGTGTGGTGATGCACTGGTCGTTCACAGGCGAACCCACGTCTTGGGCCAGTCCGCACCTGGCATTAGCCCTGACGCCGGCGTTGGGGACGGTGAGTCTGGCCCTCGTCGCCAGCGGGATCGTTTTCGCTACGCCTGATGGTGAACGCACTCTGGCGGTTGTGGCCCTGATCGGGATCGGCCTGGTGTTTGCCGCCATACACGCCACCCACCTGTGGTTTGCGCAACGCGCCGATCGCTAGGCTTCAGCCCTCGCCCGCCTTCCGTCTTTCGATCAGTGCTTCGAGCCGGGCGACCCGCTCCGGCGGGAGCAGTTCGAACTGGTTGTAGACCGTCTCGAACGCCGGGATGCCCTCAGGCAGTGTGACCCACGGCATCTTGCTCTCGGTGAAGATGACCGCGTCAGGCCGAAAGGCGCCGGGATCGTCCAAAGTGCCGACTCGCACCCCCGCCCCCAGCCTGCCAAGGCGGGGGTAGATGCTCCACAGCGCCGAGCCGCATTTGGCGCAGCGGCAGATCAGATGCCGCCCGCCGCTTCCAGCGGTTACCGCGTGATCCTTCAGCTCGCCCTGCAGCAGCGTGATCCGCTCTCCTTCGAAGAAGGCGTTGACCACCGAAGTCGAGCCGGTCTGCTGCTGGCATAGCCGGCAATGGCAGTTGTTGACGAAGATCGGCTCGCCCACGACCCGGTAGCGTACATGGCCGCAGCCACATCCGCCTTCCCGAACCGTATCAACCATGCCCATGCGCCTCACGCAGGCTGCAGTCGTGCTCGTGGCCCGTCTCTACCTGCACGGTCGCGTGGCCAATGTGGAAGCGGTGATCGAGCTCGTGTGCGACATCGTGCAGGAAGCTGTCGCCCGGCTGGCCGGCGGGCATGACGATATGCGCGGTGAGCGCCGTTTCCGTCGTGCTCATGGGCCAGATGTGCAGGTCGTGGACGGCCGTCACGCCGGGCAGACCTTCAAGGTAGGCGCGCACTTCGGACTCATCGATCGAGTCCGGCACCGCCAACAGGCCCATTTTCACGCTGTCCTTGAGCAGGCCCCAGGTGCCGCCGGCGATCACCGCGACGATGATCAGGCTCGTCACCGGGTCGACCCAATAGGCACCGGTATACAGGATCACGGCCCCTGCGATCACCACGCCGACCGAAACCAGCGCGTCCGCCGCCATGTGCAGGTAAGCCCCGCGGATGTTGATGTCGTGCTTGCGTCCGCTGGCGAACATCAGCGCGGTGGCGCCGTTGACCACGATGCCGACCCCGGCGACCGCGATCATCGTCCAGCCCTGTACGGGCGCGGGATCGAACAGGCGGTTGACGGTCTCGTACAGGATCGCCCCGATGGCCACCAACAGCAGGCAGGCATTGGCCAGCGCCGCGAGGATCGAGCTCGACTTGTAGCCATAAGTGAAGCGGTTGTTCGCCGGCAGCCCGCTCATATAGGCCGCGCCCCAGGCGATCAGCAGGCTGAGTACGTCCGACAGGTTATGTCCCGCGTCCGCCACCAGCGCCATCGAGCCCGACCACAGACCGAACCCGGCCTCGATCAGCACGAAGGCGGAGTTGAGCAGTATCCCGATCGCGAACGCACGGCCATAATTCGCCGGCGCATGGCTGTGACCATGCCCGTGGCCATGGTCGTGGTTATGTGAATGTCCGGCGCCCATCGTGCTCAATCGTAGACGCAAGCGTCGAGCCCGTCACGCCGGACGGAGCCGATGCGGGCCTGGATGGTGTTGCCATAGCGGCGCGTGAAGCCGCCGGGGCTGTTCACCTCGCGCTCCTTGGGCAGAGGCAGTGCCGCAGCCATGCGCGCCGCTTCCGTCCGGCTCAGCTTCGCCGCCGAATGGTCGTAATACCGCTCAGCCCCGGCCTCGACGCCATAAGTCCCGATCCCGGTCTCGGCGACGTTGAGGTAGACCTCCATGATCCGCCGCTTGCCCCAGATCTGTTCGATCAGCAGCGTGAACCAAGCCTCCAGCCCCTTGCGGAAATAGCCGCCGCCTTGCCACAGGAACACGTTTTTGGCGGTCTGCTGGCTGATGGTGGAACCGCCCCGGATGCGGCCGCCCTTGGCGTTACGCTCGATCGCTTTCTCGATCGCCTCTCGGTCGAAGCCGTCGTGCTGACAGAACTTGCCGTCCTCCGCCGCGATCACGGCCGCGACCATATTGCGGTCGATGCGGCTGAGCGGGGTCCAGTCCTTGGTGATGCCATTGGGGTCCATCAGCATAGTCGCCGTCACCGGTACCGGGACGAACCGGAACAGGATGACGAGGAGAAAGCTGAGACCGACAAACCAGATGAGGGCCCAGACAAGGAAGCGCAGGACACGGACCATGGCGCTCACCTAACCGCGCAACGCCCTGCGCGCAATTCGGCAACCGCATCGGCCGCAAAGCAGCCCACAGACTTTGCCCCTTGACTAGCGCGCCGATGATCCGAGTGTGTCGCTCACCCAGGGGGGAGAGACGACATGGTAATGCTGACATCGCGCAACCTGAAGATCGGCACCATCATCGAGAAGACGCTGGCCGTGATCGAGCACTGCATAATGCCCGTGCTGATCTACGCCGCTGGCCTCACGCTTATCAATTCGGCGATAGGATACTTCACGGTGGGCATGACCCAGCCGATGGACCAACTGGTCATCGCGCTCGGCAAGTTCGTGGTCGGGGTTGTCTCGGCCTATCTGCTGTTTGACATCCTGCTGCGCCGGACCGGTCTTATCTCAAGGACCGAAGGGGACGTGTTCCTTCCGTATGTCGGGCTGTCGATCCTCTACACCCTGGGAGTCACGGCAGGCATGATTCTGATCATCATCCCGGGCCTGGTGATCATGGCCCGCTGGATCATCGCCCAGCCCTTGCTCATCGCCCGGGGCGACGGGATCAAGCAGGCTCTCGGAGAGAGCTGGGAGCGGACCAGGGGCTCAGAGTTCACGATTCTCGGGGCGCTGTTTGCGCTGCTCCTGCCCTTGATCGCCGTCATCATCGCCTGCACGATCATGTTCGACCCGGCCGATCCGGTCGGTATCGTCGTCGGACAACTCGCCACGAGTGCGACAAGCGTGGTTTCGCTGGCGATGGGTGTGGCCATCTACGGACTGATCATCGGTAGGGAGTCGACCGCCACTGCCTTCGCCTAAGGAGGGCCTGCGGGAGGCTCGCCCTTCCAAAACTCGCTTGGCCCGACTACTTCGGCGCACGAGCCGAGAATTGTTGGGCCGAGGGTTGTTGGGATTGTCCGCCGATCGTTCTAGTGCAGGGCTCGAGGCCGCTTACCTCGAGCATCGCGATCGCCTGCTGCGCTTTCTGGTCGCACGCGGGGCGGGAGAGGCTGCGGACGATCTCCTGCAGGAGATCTGGCTCAAGATCGCGAAAGGGACCTCTGGCCCGGTCGCATCCCCGCTGTCCTACCTGTTCCGCATGGCGGACACGCTGATGATCGATCGCTACCGTGCTGCAAGTCAGGCGAGCCGGCGAGACCACGCTTGGAGCGAGACTCAGGATGGCGCCGTGCCGGGCGTATCCGACGCGCCTTCGGTGGAACGGCACATGATCGGCCACCAGCAGGCGCGATTGGTCACCGAAGCCCTCGCCACGCTTGGTGACCGGCCTGCGGCGATCTTTCGCAGGCACCGGGTGGACGACATCCCACAGCGCCAGGTGGCGGAAGAATTCGGTGTGAGCCTCAGCACCGTCGAGAGCGATCTGAGGCGGGCCTACGCGGTGCTGGCGCAGTTGAAAGAGCGGATTGATGAGGCTTGAACCCAACGACTCCGTCCTTGCCTGCAGGAGACACGGCGAATGACGGCTAACGAATCTATGCGCGATCAAGCCATCGCCTGGGCAGTGCGAACCGGCGACCCGGCGTTCGACGACTGGGACGGCTTCACCACCTGGCTCGAGGCCGATCCGGCGCACTCGCTCGCCTACGACACGGTCGTGGCTGCAGTGGGCGAGGCGGCCCAAGCCCTGCCCTCGATCCCCGCGGCGGAGAATGACGACCTGCCGGTCCACGGGCAGACGCGGCGCCGGTGGATGGGTGGAGCCGCGGCGCTGACGCTGGCGTTGGTCGCTGCGTTCGGCGCCTGGCAGTTCCGCGGCGGCAGTTACACGATCGAAACGGCGCCCGGCGAGGTGCAGTTGGTCAAGCTGGACGATGGCAGCCAGATCGCGCTCGCCGGTGGCTCCCGCATCGTGCTCGACCGGAGCGATCCGCGCGTGGCCTCACTCGAACAGGGTCAGGCCCTGTTCACCGTGATTCACGATGTCTCTGCGCCGTTCAGGGTGACGGTTGGGGACGATACGCTGGTGGACGTGGGCACGATCTTTGACGTGAAGCGCGCGCAGGGCGCACTGTCGGTGGCCGTGTCGGAAGGCGCGGTGGTGCTCAATCCCAAGAACCAAAACGTGCAGGTCTCGCGCGGGCAGATGCTCTCGCTCGATACGGCTTCTGGCCGATATCAAGTGGGTGAGGTCGTCACCGAAGAGGTCGGCGAATGGCGCGAAGGGCGGCTGACTTATCACGACGCGATGCTCGCCGATGTCGCGTCGGACTTGTCGCGCGCGACCGGCCTCGCGTTTGAGGTCGCTCCGGGCTCTGCGACCCATCGCGTGTCCGGAAGCCTCCTGATCGAGCCCATCCGCGCCGATCCGCAATCGCTCGGTCCGTTGCTCGGACTGGCTGTCCGCAAGGACGGCGAGGCCTGGGAGATCGAAGCGAACTAGTCATGCGTTTGGGGAGGTGGATCTGCTTTGCGGCGTGCGTCGCCAGCGCACCGGCCTATGCCGAGGAAGTCGCCGTGAGCGCTCCTGCCGGCCAGGCCGGGCAAGCTGCGATCGTCATAGCGCGGCAGACTGGAACCAGCATTATCATCACCGACAGCGTGATCGCGAAGCGCTCGGTCACAGCCATCCGCGGGCGCTTCTCGGCCCAGGAAGCCGTGGCCCGGCTCGCGCGCGCCGCTGGTGCCCGCGCGGTACCCGCCGGCCCGAGCGGCTGGCGCCTGGTGGCGGCTCAGCCCGTCGCCGCGCGACCGGTCCCGACGCCCGCCCCTCGTCCCGCGCCGGTGGCCAGTGCCCCGCCGGCTGAAGAAGCTTCCGAGATCGTGGTCATCGCCAGCAAGCGCGGCGTGACACTGTCGGACTATCCGGGCCAGGTGGAGATGATCGACGGCGAGGACCTGGAGTTCGGAGGCGTCGGCGGGACCGAGAAGATCACCCAGCGAGTTCCGACCGTCGCTTCGACTTACCTCGGCAGCGGCCGCAACAAGCTGTTCGTGCGCGGGATCGCGGATTCAAGCTTTACCGGGCCGACTCAGTCGACCGTCGGCCAGTACCTCGGCGACTTGCGCCTGAGCTACAACGCGCCCGATCCGGACTTGCGGCTGTCGGACCTCAAGCGCGTCGAGGTGCTCGAAGGTCCTCAGGGCACGCTCTATGGAGCGGGCTCGCTCGGCGGTATCATCCGGCTGGTGCCGAACGATCCGGAAATGGGCGTAGCCGGTGGCTCGGCCATGGTCGGAGGCAGCGCGACGCAGCACGGCGCTCTCGGCGCCGATGCCAGCGCGACCGCGAACCTCCCGCTGGTCGGCGACCGCGCGGCCTTGCGTTTCACCGTCAACCTGGAGACGCAGGGCGGCTACATCGACAAGCCGCTGCTCGGCGAAGAGAACGTGAACCGCACGCAGATCTACAGCGGTAGAGCCATGGCTCGCGTGGCTCTCAGCGATGACTGGACCGTCGATCTTATCGGGGTCGCGCAGCAGACCGACGGTCGCGACAGCCAGTACGCCGATCGCGACGGCCCGCCGCTAAGCCGCGCTGCATCGGTGACCGAGGGTTTCGACACCGACTTTGCCCAGGGCCAGGTGGTCCTGACCGGCCAGCTGGGCGACGTGCAATTCAAAACGTCGACCGGGGTCACCGGTCAAGACCTGGAAGAACGGTACGACGCTACCCCCCCCGACGGCAGCCCACGCCTTTTCGTCCAGCGCAACGACACCGCGATGATCGCCAACGAGACACGTTTGTGGCAGCCGATCGGCGATCGCTTCGGATGGCTTGCGGGGGTCAGCTACACCCACAACCGCACCAGCCTGACCCGCACGCTCGGCGAGCCGAACACTCCCGGGGCCGTCACCGGCGTGACCAATATCATCGATGAATTCACCGGTTATGGTGAAGGCAGCCTGCGCCTGTTGGACGGCCTCGTCGCGACCGCCGGGGCGCGCTACACCAGCTCGCGCCTGAGCGGCGAAGGCGAAGACGTCGCAGCGGCTCTGGCAGCGTCAATGGCAGCGGTGACCACGTCGCGCACCGAGGATGTGTTCCTTCCCTCGGCATCGCTCGTTGCCACGGTTCTCCCCGACACGGCGCTCTACCTGCGTTATCAGGAGGGCTTCCGACCGGGCGGCCTCGCCATCGCCGGCGACTTCGTCACCCGCTTCCGTAACGACCGCATAGCGACGTTCGAACTGGGCGCGCGCCACGGCCATCCCGGCAGCGGGCCGTTCGATATTGCCGCCAACGTGGCCTACACGCGGTGGAAGGACATCCAGGCCGACTTCATCGACAGCGCGGGTCTCCCCAGCACCGCCAATATCGGCGACGGCAGGATCTGGTCGGCGACCATCATCGCCGGTGTGGCCGTAACCCCCGCTCTCCGGATCGACGCGGGCTTCACGTACAACGACGGCAAGATCGACGAGCCCTCAGCCCTGCTCCTCGCGCGCGTCACGCCCGTCCTGGACATCCCCAATTTCTCGGGCCGGATCGAGGACTTGCCGGCCTCGTTGCTCGAGAACATCACGGAAATACCCAACGTCGCCCGCTTCTCCGGCCGGATCGGCTTCGACTACCGGCGACCGGTCGGGACCGATCTCGAACTCACGGCGCAAGGCTGGGCCAACTACGTCGGGCGATCGCGCCTCGGCGTCGGTCCCGAGCTTGGCGAAACCCAGGGAGACTATCTCGATACCGGCCTGACCGTGCGCCTGGGACGCAGTGACCTGGGCGTCACGCTCGGCCTGACAAACCTCACCGACGAAGTGGGCAACCGATTCGCCCTCGGCACGCCCTTTGCCGTCGGCCGCGACCAGATCACGCCGCTCCGCCCGCGCACGATCCGCATCGGGGTCGACGCCGCCTTCTGATCTTTTTTCCGGCCGCGGCAAGGTTCGGGCCGACTGTCTCCGTCTCTCAGTTCGACAACCGACCTGAGGGGATCCCATGTACCGCTACCTGCTTGCCAGCACTGCCGCCCTTGCGATCGCGGCGCCTGCTGCCGCTGAAACGATCTCGACTGCCGTCACTCAGCCCGTGCGCACCTCGACGGTGAAGAACGGCGCCGCGGACTCCATCACGATTGCCACCGCCGGCTCGGTCAAGCCGACCTCGGGCACGGCCGTGACGATGGACAGCAATCACGCGGTGACCAATCAGGGCACGATCGCGATCAGCAATGCCAACGGCTCGATCGGCATTCTGGCGGCGGCCGGAACCAGCGGTAACATCGAAAATGCCGGCACGATCGCCATCGACGAGCCCTATACCCCGACCGACACCAACAACGACGGCGACCTCGACGGACCGTTTGCGCTTGGCTCCAATCGGTTCGGTATTCGCACTGACGGGGCCCATTCTGGCCAGGTATCCAACGGCGGCACCATCAGGGTCGAAGGCAACGATTCCGCCGGAATCTGGCTCGGTGGACCGCTGAGCGGAGGTTTCACCCACAACGGCACGACCAACGTTCTGGGTGACCGCAGCGTGGGCGTCCATGCCGACGCGATCACCGGTAGCGTCAGACTGGCCGGATCCGTGACCGCTCAAGGTGAAGGCTCGATCGCCGCTCACTTCGCCGGAGACGTTACCGGTGCGATGGTCGTGCAGGGCAACATCAGCGCGACCGGCTATCGCTACACCACCGCCCCGGCCAGCACCGCCAACCTCGATGCCGACGACTTGCTGCAGGGCGGCCCTGCCCTGCTGATCGAAGGCAATGTCACCGGAGGCGTCGTCCTCGCCGTCGCTCCGAAGGACAACGACAAGGCGGACGCCGATGAAGACGACGACGGGATCGAAGACGCGAAGGAAGGTTCGGCCGTAGTCGCCTCCTATGGCGCCGCCCCCGCCATGGTGATCGGCGCCACCAACCGCGACATCGCGATCGGGCCCGTTGCTGGAACCGCCTCGCAGTTCGGTCTGATCGTCGACGGAACGATCGCCGGCAACGGTGTCTACGCCGGGGTGAACGCCACCGGCCTTCAGATCGGCGGCCGCGGCGGGGCTGTCACCATCGCCAATGGAATGAGCATTGCAGGTACCGTCTCGGCAAAATCCAAAGACTCCAGCGCCACGGCGCTGCTCTTCGGCGCCGGCGCCTCGGTACCGGACGTGCGCGTCTCCGGTACGGTAGAGGCCGTAGGCGGCAATGCCGCGAACGCCCAGGCGACCGCGATCCTGATCGACCAGGGAGCGTCAGTGCCGGTGATCCGGAACAGCGGATCCATCAAGGCAAGTGCGTCGGGCACCAGCGGCTCAGCCACGGCCATCCTCGACCGCAGCGGCGGCCTGACCCTGATTGAAAACAGCGGAACGATTTCGGCCACCGGTGCGGCTACCGACTCGCTTCGCAACATCGCTATCGACCTTTCGGCGAACACCAGCGGCGCCACGATCAAGCAGACACAGGTCGCCGCCGGCATCATCGCGCCGTCGATTACCGGCGACATTCGCTTCGGCACTGGCAACGACACGCTCGACGTGGCCGACGGTACCGTGAAGGGCACGGTCTACTTCGGGAGCGGCAATAACGCCCTGAAACTATCCGGCGACGCCGTGCAAAGCGGCAAGGTCATATTCGGAGCGGGCGCAGACGCGATGACCCTCGGCGGCACCTCGCGCTTCGAAGGCATCGTCGACTTTGGCGGCGGCACCGACACGCTGACCCTCACAGGCAGGAGCGCCTTCATTGGCAGTCTGGTTAACTCGGGCAACCTCGCCGTCAACGTCACCGGCGGTGTCCTGAACGTCACTCAGCCCTCATCGATCGGCTCGCTTGCCGTAGGTGAGGAAGGCACGCTGCTCGCCACGCTCGACAAGAGCCTGGGCACCGGCGCGCTTCTCGCGGTCGGAGGCACCACCAGCTTCGCGGATGGTGCGACCCTGGCCGTGAAGATCGCGGACGTGGACAATGCCGAAGGGCGCTATCTGGTGCTGGAGTCGGGCTCGATCACAGGACTGGCGGACGTCGAGTTCAATACCGATCTCGTGCCGTTCCTGTTCAAGGCGACCCTGGCCACGAACGCCGGGCCGAATGCGATCGCCGTCGACATTACCAAGCGGTCCGCGCAGGAGCTGGGCCTCAACCAGTCCCAGTCCTCGGCCTACAACGCGGTCTTCGCCGCGCTCAACAATGACGAGAAGATCGAGGACGTGTTCCTCGGCATCACCACCGGCGATCAGTTCCGCGCCGCCCTTGGCCAGATGCTGCCTGATCACGCCGGTGGCGCGTTCGAAGGCATTAGCCTCGGCTCGCGTACATTGGGGCGCCAGGTGGCTCAGCCGATGAGCCCCGTCTATTCGCTGGGTGGTCTCGACATCATCGTGAACATGGCGGGCTGGACCAGCAGCAAGGACATCGGCGTGACCGCCGCCTATGACGTTGGCGGCATGGGCTTCTCGGCGGCCGGCGAGATCGACACCGGCGTCGGCAGCTTCGGCGCTTCGGGCGCCTGGTTCTGGAGCATCCATGACGACGGCGACCTGAGGGAAGTGGAATCGCGCACCTGGGAGCTGGCCGGTTACTGGCGCGGCAACTGGGGCGGCTTCAGCGCCTTCTCCCGCGCATCGATCGGTCTGTCCAACTTCAGTGGAACCCGAACCTTGAGTGGCATGGCCAATGGTGAGGCTGTTACCAAAACTGCCAAGGGAGAGTGGGACGGCACGGTCTTCACCCTGAGCGGCGGCGCAGCTTACGAAGGTCATTCCGGGAAGTTCTTCTTCCGGCCCTCGGTGACGGCCGACTACGTCAAGCTCGATGAAGACGGTTACACCGAAACCGGTGGCGGCAAGGGCTTCGACCTTATCGTCGACGACCGCTCCAGCGATCAGTTGGCCGTCAACGGCGGCCTTGCCGTCGGCCTCGATTTCGTAGGCCGCGGTGGTGGCGGGCTGTGGCGTGCGCCGAGCCATGACAATCGCTGGTTCCGCGTCGAAGCCGAAGGCGGCTGGCGCGAACTCGCCGGCGGCACCCTGGGCGCGACTACCGCGCGCTTCGAGGGCGGCACGCCCTTCACGCTCCAGGCCGAACAGTTCGACAGCGGCTGGTTCGCCCGCGCCAAGATGATGGGCGGCACGGACACTTTCGAAATGAACGGCGAAGTGGGCGTGGAAGACCACAACGGCAACACCGCTCTGTCCCTGCTCGGCACGCTGCGGCTCGGTTTCTAGTTACCCCCCAGCGCCTCTTCGCGGCTTCGGCCGCGGAGAGGCGCAAACCCGGGCCGTTGCAGCTTCGACTGATACCCTGACACCATTGCCGGTATCGTTCGTTAGCTTTGCGTGCGCCGACCGTTCCATTCTCTTTCCAACCATCGCATCGAAAGCCGCGTCCTGCTGCTGTTCGTGGTGCTGTTGGCGGGTGTGATGATCCTTGCGAAAGCGGCTTCCGAAATCACGGAAGGTGATACGATCGCGTTCGATCGCGCCGTCGTTCTTGCGCTCCGTTTTCCTGGAGATCCCTCAACACCGATAGGGCCGCAGTGGCTGACCGAGGCCATGATCGACCTTACCGCGCTCGGCAGCGTCAGCGTTCTCACACTCATCACATGCCTGGCTACCGGCTACCTCCTGGTGGAGCGTAAACCAGCAACCGCTGGGTATATGCTCGCTGCCGTGGGCGGCGGGGCTCTCGCCGGAACTCTACTGAAAACGATCTACGCGCGCGCCAGGCCTGACATTGTCACCCACCTGGTGGGAACCCATTCCGCGAGCTTTCCAAGCGCCCATGCCATGAACTCGGCGATCGTCTATCTTACCCTCGCCGTGCTGCTCGCGCGGACCGCACGGCGGCGCTGGGTGCGTATCTACCTCATTTCGGCAGCGATCACGCTCACCGTCCTAGTCGGATTCACTCGCATCTACCTTGGCGTGCACTGGCCGACCGACGTTCTCGCTGGCTGGATAGTGGGCGGACTATGGGCTGTGGCCTGTTCGCTGGCGGCCAAGCAACTCCAGGCGCGAATGTCGATTGAAGGTTCCGGATAACTATTCCGCCCATTGCGTGCATTTTTTGTGCTAGTACAATCACATCGAAACCAGTTCGAGTACAGTTGTCGAAACGGCAATAACGCTACTTGGGAGGGCAAAGATGAAGGCGAGCCTATTTGGGGGAGCTGCAATACTCCTGCTCACCTCGAGTGCGATGGCCCAGGAGCCGCAGCAACAAGCTGCCAGTGATGCTGCGAGCCAGGAAAAGAAGATCTGCAAGACCGAGAAAATGACCGGGTCGCTCACCCGGAGCAGGCGGATTTGCCTGACCCGGGCGGAATGGCAGGAGTTGCAGAACCGCACCAAGAGAGGCGTGGACCGCATGACGGGTGATTCCAGTGGCGGCTGTCAGGCGCCATCGAACCCCTTGCAGGGCTCGATGTGCTAGCGCTTTCTTGAACTAGGACGAGCGATCGATCGCTACCAGCCGATCAGCCCCGCTCAAGAGCACCCCTGGAACGGGTCCGCGGGATTGGGCACGCACATCTTCCCGCCCGATGCGCTTCGGTTCATGTCGTCCAGTCCTTGCTTGTTCCGCACGCTGAACTCCCGCCACTCCGCGGCCGTCATGCAGATTCTGGTTCGGCGCGTGAGTGATCCCGTCACCTTTTCGCTGCGGCAGATCTTCTTCTCCTGCTTGGATCCCTCAGCCCGAGGAGCCTCCGCCGTTTCCTGAGCGACCACCGGAGTGGCAATCATCGCGAATGCCATGGCGGTTGTGAATGCGTGCTTCATCCCCTACCCCTACTCCTTGGCGATTTTCGCCTTTAACGGGAATAGTATAGCGCTCTCATGGTCAGTGGCAATGCACCTTTCCTGAAGGTCTTTGGCCTAGCAGTTCTTGCATTTTCCGCCGTTGCCGCTGCTCCGTCTGGAGCGCAATTTTACGACAACCCTATCATCTTTGCCGACTACTCCGATCCGGATGTGATCCGCGTGGATCGCGACTATTACATGGTCGCCTCCAGCTTCCATTTTTCGCCGGGCATTCCCGTGCTCAAGTCAAGCGACCTCGTCCATTGGACGATCGTCGGCCACGTGCTGCCAAAACTGCCGTTCGGACCGCTCTACGATATGCCGGGGCCGCACACGCTCACCGACAAGATCTCCAAGCCGATCGGCGGGAGCAAGTATGCAAGCGGCGTCTGGGCACCCTCGATCCGCTATCGAGGCGGTCTGTTCCATGTCTACTGGGCAACGCCTGACGAAGGCGTGTTCATGTCCACCGCCCGCGACGCGGCAGGCCCGTGGACGATGCCTGTTGCCGTCATCCCAGGCCCTGGCCTCGAAGATCCGGCGCCGTTCTGGGACGAGGATGGAACGGCCTGGCTGATCCACGGCAAAGTCGGCGCCGGGCCGCTGGTTCTGCACCGGATGAGCGCCGATGGCTCGCGAGTGCTGGACGAGGGAACTGTCGTTGCGGAGGACAAGGAGAAACTGCCGGTTCTCGAAGGCCCGAAGCTCTATAAACGCGAGGGTTGGTACTACATCTTCGCGCCAATTGGTGGCGTGGAGAAGGGGCCGCAGGCTGTCGGGCGAGCGCGGGACATTAGCGGGCCTTACGAATGGCGCACGGTGCTGATGCCCGGCTCGACGCAAGTCCAGGGTCCGCACCAGGGCGGCTATGTCGAGACGCCCTCTGGCGAGGGATGGTTCATCCACTTCAATTCGACCGGTGCCTTCGGCCGGATTGTTTATCTGGAACCCGTCGAGTGGCGCGACGGCTGGCCTGTGATCGGTGAACCGATCGCAGGAAACGACGCGGGGCAGCCCGTTCTGACTTTTCGCATGCCCGACACCGGCAACACGCCGTCCGCCAATGGGTTGCAGGATTCCGACGAGTTCTCCTCTCCCCAGCTCGGTTTGCAATGGTCATGGAACCATAATCCGGACGACAGCGCCTGGAGCCTCACCGCGCGCCCCGGCTTCCTCCGCCTGACCGCTTTGCCGGCTGCGCAACTCGTAACGGCGCGTAATACGCTAACCCAGATCCTGCAGGGACCCACGAGCCAGATCACTGCACGCCTCGACGTGTCAGGGATGAGCGACGGCCAGCGCACCGGACTAACCCTGTTCGGCGTTCGGCCTGCGTGGATAGGTGTCGTTCGGGAAGGAGGCAGTTCGCGGCTGACGCTCTCGATCGAGGGCGAGGAGACAGTGGGGCAGGTTCTGACTGGCAAGACAATCGACCTCCGCGCGTCAGTGAGCGCTGATCAGAGGGTGCGCTATTCCTACAGCCTGGATGGGGGCGCCTCCTTCCAACCGTTCGGCGAAGCCATTCCCCTTTCCCCGTTCTCCTGGTGGAAGGGGTCACGCCCGGCCTTATTCAGTTTCACCCGCGGGGAGCCCGGCGGCTGGATCGACGTCGACTGGGTACACGTGTCCGGGGAAACCGGCAGCGCTCAACTCACCCCCCTCGCAGGCAGAACCAACACGGGGCAGCTGACCTCGCTGACGAGGCGCTCAGTTGTGCTGCCGCGGATGGCGTCCAGGAACCCGTGGCGCCCGGCAGTGGGCATGGCCATCAGGCTCACCTTCTCGGCCTCTCGCACCAAGGTTTCGACCACCGGCCCTTCGACGATGCGGACCGGAAGAGACTCACCGATACCGTTGTGAACCGCAGGTGCGCCATGGCCCACATGCAGGAAGTCGAACGTCGCCTGCAACGCGCTTGTCAGGGACTGCAATTGCGCGATCGCCCCATTGGGAGGGGGACTGTGGTCGACCGGCACCAGCACGGTCCCGATCTCCATAGCCCCGGTGTCGGAAGCCACGAAGGGCCGAGCCTCCGGGCCGAGGACCAGTGTCGGAACCAGAGTTTCCCGCACGACTTCTGCCGAAACCGAGCCTTTGAGCCAGCGCTCCAGGCCCGCATGTCCGCGGCTTGCCATCACGAGCAAGTCGGGCCGATGCTCGCCAAGGTAGTTCGAGAGTCCCTCACCCGTGTCGTCATCGCGGATATCGACCTTGCGGACCTCGACGCCGGTCGTCGCTACGATGTCCTCAACTTGCGCATCCTCCGCGAGGTGGCCCCAACGATGCAACACCTCGCGGACACGCGGGAACGCCTGCCACTGCGGTGACGCTTGCGGGTGGCGGACATGCAGCAGGTCGAGGCGGCTGCGGTTGAGCAGCGCCAAGCGCAGCGCATGTTCGAATGCGGTTGAACCGGCGTCCGAAAAGTCGGTCGGGAGAGCAATGGTGTGGATCATTGGGCGGTCCGTCGACGTGAGGGTCCCGCCCAATATGCTGAGGATGAACTCGCCTGTATCTCCGGGATTTTGCTGAGTTCTCGCGGCGCTACCCCCTGACGGATGGGCTAGCTGCCGAACCCAATTCCTCGCAGGCTCGCCGTATCGCCGGCGAGAGGTTGTCCGGGCTGGAAACCGTTCGTCTGCAGAAGATAGGCAACCACGGCGAGGTAGTCCGCTTCAGGCAGCGATCCGCCGGCCCCGGGCGGCATTGTCGTTCGCACGAGGGTGACGAAATCAGCCATTGTCCGCCCCCGCCAGTTGGCGAGGAATGCGGCCCCCTTGACCGGAGGCACACCGGGACCTGGTGTAAATGTCGCGCCATGGCAGGCGGCGCAGCGGGTCTCGTAGACCGCCTTGCCGGCCGTCGCCTGGGCAAGGCTGAACACGCCGTCGCTCACCTTGCGAGTGGGCGCAGCGTCGAGCGCGGGGTCGTTGGTCGTCAGCCTGGCCGCCGCGTCGATCGGCGGCTTGACCGGGCCAAGGTGTCCTATCCCCGCCTCGGGCAAGGCGAAGACGTAAAGGGTATTCTGACCACCGTGAATGAGTTCGGGTGTGAACACGTCGCTCAGCCAACGGCCGGTGGATACGGCCAGATACTGGTGCCCATCGACTTCGAAGGTCGCGGGGTAGCCTGTAACCGATGACCCGAGGTTGATCTCCCACAGGATCGCCCCGGTTCGATCGTCCATCGCGCGGAAACGGCCAGCGGCGTCTCCGGCGAAGACGAGCCCGCCGCCAGTGGTCATCAGCGACTGCATCCCCGCGCGCTGGGCGTACTTCCACTCGGTCCGGCCGGTAACGGCGTTGACTGCATGGATCACGCCGACATTGTTCTCGGCCCCCGGAGCAAGCTGCGCCCGCGTTGCCATGCCATAGACCCCGGCTCCATCAGGGCTAGGCGCCACGGCGGAAACCATGGCGCAGGTGTTCTGCGCCGGGAAGTACATGGTCTTTGTCAGCGGGCTATAGGCCGGCGCCTGATAGTTCGCGCCGCCAGAGGCCGACGGACAGACCAGCGCCGCCTTGCCGTATTCGGTGAACACGGTCGCGGGGTTTACCGTCACGCGGCCGGTCTTGCCGTCGATGGATTGGACCACGTTCTGGTACACCGTCGGCCGCGCCCACAGGAACTCGCCCGTCTCGCGGTCGAGGGTATAGACCACCCCGGTCTTGCCCGGCACGCCGGTCAGGACCTTGTAGGTCTTGCCACGCTTTATCTTCGGGTTGATCCAGGTCACCTGCGCCGGATCGGGCGCCACTTCCTCGTCCATCAGCATGCGCGGAAACGGATGATCGAGATCCCAGTGGTCGACGATGTGCTGGTAGTGCCAGACGATCTTCCCGGTCTTCACGTCGAGCGCCAGGGTCGAGTTGTGATAGAGGTAGTCGAGGTCGTTCCCGGCGAGCGAGATCTTCGGAGCCGGCGCGCTGACCGAAGTGCCCATGTAGACCAGCCCCAGCGCCGGATCGTAGCTGGCGATCATCCACGCGCCGACCTGCTGGCGCTTCTCTTCGGGCACGCTGCCCCAGGTGGCGCTGTTCGGATCGTTGCCGCGAGCGATCGTGCTGGTGCGCCACACCTCACGCCCGGTCAGCGCATCATGGGCAGTGATGACACAGGCGTCGGGGCCGCCCTCGGGCTCGCAGCTGCGGCCGGTGATCGCGAGGCCGTTGGCGATGATCGGGCCGGAGGACTGCTTGGCCCCGCGCTTGTAGTCGAGGATCTTCGTCTCCCAAACCTGCTCGCCAGTGCGCGCGTCGAGAGCGTAGATGAAGTCGTCGGAGCTGCTGGCGATGATCAGGTTGCCGTAGATCGCAATGTTGCGCTTGGTGTCCGGCACGGTGAGGAACTGGCGCACGTCCTCGGGCACCGCGCGACGGTGCTCCCACAACACATCACCCGACTTCGCATCGATTGCGGCGATTACGTCGCCCGGCTCGGGGAAATAGAGCACGCCGTCATGAACGAGCGGCGTCCCTTCCTGCGAGCCTGCATTGAGCGGCCGCGCCCAGACGAGGCGCAGCTGGTTGACGTTAGCGCGGTCGATCTCGGCTAGTGGGCTGTAGCCCCAGGAATCGAGCGTTCGCCGCCAGCTTAGCCAGTCCTTCGGATCGGGTCGTTGGATCATGGCGTCGGTGACCGGCGAAAATGTCGCGGTCTCCGCCACAGCCTGCGCGACGAGCAAACTAGCCGCGGCAATTCCCACGGCCGCACGCGCAGCCAGTCTCTTGAGCGCCATTACGATCCCCTCCCCCGGAAACGTCAGGGGCGAAGACTAGCACGGTTTGCAGCCGGCTCCAGAGCCTGCCGGCCTTATCCGCTCTTGCCGACGATCACGCGGATATCGGCGCCCTCGCTTCCGGAGATTTCGAGCGCGTAGTCGCCGGGTTGGAGCTGGAAGCTCACGACCTTGCGAATGCCGGTGCAGGCCGGGCCGTGACCGAAGGCGACGGTCGGCTGGGCCTTCCCGTCGCGGACCACATCGACCCAGGCGGGCGAACCCAGCCCCACTTGGTAGAGGCCCGGCTCGGTAACTGTGAAGCGGGCCATGCCACCGTAGGATGAGGCCTCCCCTTCGCCTTGCGGAAGGGTCTGGTAGGCCACCTCCCCGTCAGGATGGAGCTTGAGCTCTACAGCCTCTCCAACCTTGAAACCGGCCTGCGCCAGGCCGGCAGCCGATGTGGCCGATGTGGCCGAGGCCAGCGCGCTGGGGCCTGCCCAATCCGAAAAGTGCGCCGGCGGCGCGGCTGGGGTAGCACCGCACGTGTCGGTCTCGGCCGCGGTCGCGCTGCTCGCCAGAAGGAGCGCCACGAGCGGTAGCAGGATTTTCATTCGTCCCTCTTCACATACTATATCTTGCTGAATATAGCGCGCGCCATATTCGACCGAATATAGCTTTGCAAGCTGCAAAGCTGCTGTCCAAAAAGGGAGGAATTCCGTGCGTTTACGCTTGCTGCCCGCTGCCTGTGCCGTCAGCCTCTTGCCCATTGTGGCCCACGCGCAAGACGCGCAGGAAGGCACCACCGCCTTCGATCTCGGCCAGATCATCGTCCGCGCCCCCGCTCGCGAAGAAGCCGTGATCGGCAGCGAGACGGTCAACCAGGAGGCGATCGAAACCTTCTACCGCAACACGTTGGATGAGGCCGCCAGCCTGCTGCCCGGCGTCAACGCCTCCAACTCGGGCGGTTCGCGCAACGAGCGCCTGCTGTTCGTGCGCGGCTTCGACCGCTTCCAAGTACCGCTGTCGATCGACGGCATCCGCGTCTACCTCCCGGCCGACAACCGGCTCGACTACGGCCGCTTCCTCACGCCCGACCTGGCCGAAGTGCAGGTTGCCAAGGGCTATGCCTCGGTGCTCGACGGTCCTGGGGCTATGGGCGGCGCGGTCAACCTGGTGACGCGCAAGCCGACGCAGGCATTCGAGGCCGAAGCGCGGGCCTCGCTCGATCTCGACAGTGATCTTGGCTACGCCGGGTACACGACCTTCGCCCTCGTCGGCACCCGCCAGGACAAGTGGTACGCGCAGGCGAGCTATACCCGCAACGAGCAGGACCATTGGGACCTGCCCGGCAGCTTCGTTCCGACGCCTAGCGAGGATGGCGGCGAGCGCGACTTCTCGCAGACCGAGGACTGGCGCTTCAACGCCAAGGTCGCCTTCACTCCAAACGCGACCGACGAATACTCGATCAGCTACACCCGCCAGGAAGGCTCCAAGAACGCGCCGCTCCACGTCTCCGACACGGTGGCGAGCCAGCGCAACTGGAGCTGGCCGTACTGGAACATCGACAGCATCTACTGGCTTTCGACGACGGCCGTTACCGACCAGCTGACGCTCAAGACCCGTGCCTACCACAACGGGTTCGACAACCTGCTCAGCGCCTGGGACGATGCTACCCAGACCACCCAGACCCGCCCGCGCGCGTTCAATTCCTACTACGAGGATGAGGCTTGGGGCGGTTCGGGCGAACTGGCTTATGCGTTCACCGACACCGACGTGCTGAGCTTTGCTCTGCACTATCGCAGCGACAAGCACGTCGAGTTCCAGCAGTCCTTCCCCGCCGGCACGACCGAACCGCCGCAGACCAACAAGGAAGACACCTGGAGCATCGCCGGCGAATATACCGGTGCCCTGGCGTCAGCCCTGACGCTGACGATCGGCGCAAGCTACGACTGGCGCAATCTCAAGCGGGCCGAGGAATACGGAACCGTGCCGGGCGGCGGCTCTACGCCGGTGCTGTTCGACTACCCAATCCGCGATGCCAACACCTACAACGTGCAAGGCCGACTGAACTGGCAAGCGAGCGAGGCGACGGCGTTCTATGCCAGCGTCTCTTCGCGCGCGCGGTTCCCGACGATCTTCGAGCGCTTCAGCTCGCGTTTCGGTGGGGCAGTTTCGAACCCCGACCTCGATGCCGAGCGGGCAGTGAACTACGAGGTCGGCGCCTCTACCGACATCGGTAAGGTCCATGCCGAAGGTGCGCTGTTCTATTCGGACATCTCGAACGCGATCGTGTCCTTCCCGTTCATCTATGAAGGCCAGGCCGTCTCGCAGAGCCGCAACGTCGGTAGCGCCGAGTATTACGGGCTGGAACTGTCGCTCGATGCGCGCATTGCCGACACGCTGACGGCGGGTGCGAACTACACCTTCATCAAGCGCAACTTCGATGACCCGTCCAACGCCGGCTTCGAGCCGACCGGCGTGCCGACCCACAAGGGCATCATCTACGTGGACTGGCAGCCGGTTGACGGGCTGCACGTCTATCCAAACCTGGAATTGGCTTCGGACCGCTGGACGGTGAATACCGCCGGGACCAGCTACTACCGCACAGGTGGCTACGTGCTCGCCAACTTCCGCGTGGACTACGACGTGACCGACAAGGTCACGCTCGGCGCGGGCGTGCGCAATGCGTTCGACGAGTTGTACTACTTGACCGACGGCTTCCCGGAGCCGGGCCGCCGGTTCTACCTGACCGCGCGCGTCAGGACCTGACGGAAAAAAATCGGGGGCAGCCCTGCGGCACCGCCCCCGATCCCCCCATTTCAGAGCGTGAACCCTCTCCCATCGGGAGAGGGATTTTCTCAATCCAGCCCCAACGCCGCCTTCACCGCGGCCCAGGACACAAGCTTGAAGTTCTGCGCCGCAGGCGGGTTGTGGCCGTCCTGTGCGATGAACAGGCCTTCCGGATAATCCGGCCCGAAGCTGCCCCCGACGAGCTCGATGCCGTCGGTTTCCTCGACCGAGCCGAACCGGCCAGCCGCGATCCTGAAGCGGCCGAGCGGCTTCATGTCGGGAAGCGAGAACACCGCATAAGCATTGTCGCCCTGACTGGAAGCCACGAGCACAGCCCGGTCACCCGTGCGCAGCAAGGCCAGGCCTTCGACGTCCGCCACGAGGTACTTGTTGTCCACCGGCGCCACGAGCGTGCCTTCGGTGGCGCCCGGCGCGAACCGCCAGATACCAACGTCTTCCTCGCCGACATAGAGCGTCCCGTCGGACGGGTCCGTGACGCACCCTTCGGTCTGGGTCGCGAGCTTCATCGTCCGCAGCGGTTCGCCCGTCGGCGTGCCATTCAGGTTGATCCGCACTTCGTGGATCGCGCCTTCCTTGAGCACCGAATAGGCGATCAGGCTGTCACCATTGCGCCAGAGGCACACGCCGTAACCCTCGCCCGTTCCGCCCGACACGGTGCCAAGCGGCTCGAGACGAGCGTTGGCGGTGTCGAGCTGCCAGATGCGCAGCTTGGCGTTGGCGAGATCGTTGCGGTCGCTGGCAACCACGATCACCCGGCCATCCGGCATCGTTGCCAAATCGACGTTGTTGAGTAGGCCCGAATTGTCGGTGAAGCGGGTCTTGCCGCTGAGGTCATAGACCAGCAAGCCGGACTTCTTGTCGGTCGCGACGATCAGGCTGGCAGCCGGGTTGGCCGCATTGCGCCAGATCGCCGGATCGTCCGCCGCATCCGCGTTCGAGGTTCCCACCGGGTCGGTCTCGGCCACCGCAGTGACCGCGACCGGCGGAAGGCCCTGGGGCGTGGTGGCGCAACCCGCCACCAGCCCCGCGAGCACCAGGGTTCCGATCAACCTCACCGGAAGGTCACCTTCACGCCGCCCTTCATCGTCCAGCTGTACTCTTCGTACTGCAGGAGATTGCGCTGCGCATCGACGTTGTTGAACGCGAAGTACTTGGCGTTGTTCAGGTTGATCCATTCGTAGAAGATCTGAACGTTGTCGGTGACGCGGTACTTGGCGCTCAGGTCGATCTGGAAGTGGTTGTCGACGAAGCGATCGAGCTCCGCTTCGTTGCCCAGTTCGTCGAGGTAACCGTCACGATAGGTGCCGGCCAGGCGGAAGCTGAACGGGCCCTTCTCGTAGCCGAGCACGCCGTTGAGCGTGTGCTTCGAGGTGGACGGCAAGGTGATTTCCCGCAGGACGCTCGGGTCGCCGTCCGTCGGGACGTCGCCGGTAGCGTCGGTGAAGGTGTAGTTCGCCTGCACGATCAACCCGTCGAACGGAGCCGGCAGCATGGAGAACT
Source organism: Porphyrobacter sp. (assembly GCA_017744315.1). Taxonomy (GTDB): domain Bacteria; phylum Pseudomonadota; class Alphaproteobacteria; order Sphingomonadales; family Sphingomonadaceae; genus Croceibacterium_A. The sequence continues at coordinate 9,170 of JAGIBN010000009.1, read as the reverse complement.
GCTGCGCGAAACCGATTTCCACGCCGAAGATCTTGGCGCTGTCACCGTTGATCGGAATGGTCGCTTCGTCGAAGGCGATGCCCTGCCAGACGCCGTCTTCCTGGATCGTGTCGACGATGAAGTTCTTCACGTCCTTGTAGAACACCGCCGCCGTGATCGCGCCGTTGGTGTTCATGTACCATTCGGCCGAAGCGTCGAAGTTCCAGGCCTCGTAAGGCAGCAGGTTCGGGTTGCCGAATTCGCCTTCGACCTCATCGTCCTCGTCCTGCTCGATGGTGAAGCGCGGAGCGAGCTTCGAGAGCTTCGGACGAACCAGGCTGCGATAGGCGTCGGCACGCAGGACGAGGTTGTCGCTCGCCTCGTAACGGACGTTCAAGCTCGGCAGCCAGTCGCCGTAGTTGCGCTCGAACGTGACGGGCGTGACGAGCACGGTGTCGTCACCGGCAGTGCTGCCGTCAGGAAGCGTGCCGCCTTCCTCGACCAGGCGGACCTGGTTACCGGCCATCTGGTTGGAGGTGCGCTCGTAACGCACGCCGCCGATGACCCGCAGGGTGGCGCTGTCATACCGGCCGAGCAGGTAGCCAGCGGCGATGTCTTCATCGACGGAGTAGTCGGATACGGCGCTATCGAAGACCGAGTCGACTTCCTGCAGCTCGAATTCGTCGAAGTGCGTTTCGAAGAACTGACGCGGCGTGTGGAAGTCCGCGACCGGGCTGATGTTGATCAGACGATAGGTCTGCTCGCCTTCGACCTGGCCGAGATTGAAATCGTCGTGTTCGTAATATTCGAACTGACCGTTGTAGCTCTTCTCACGCCAGCGGCCCTTGGCACCGGCCTGCACCGTGAACTCGCCCGCCATGAGCGGGAAAGTGCGGCCCAGGTCGAACTTCGCCGCATATTCCTCGTCCTGCGAGTCCGACAGTGCCGTCAGGCTGATGTCGTTGAGTTCGTAGGTGGAGGCGTCGAAGAAGTCGCCCGGATCGTTGATGACCGAGTAGCGCGGAATGCGAACGTCCGAATAGTCGACGCCGATGACCAGGCCTTCGTCGTCGAAGTCGCGATCGAACTGCACCGGATCGAGGCTGCCGTTCTCGCGCTCCGAGGACTTGGCCCAGGAGCCGCTGTACTCGGCATGCCAGCCGCCCGTGTCGGTTTCACCGCCCACCGAGATCGAGCGGATCTTCTGCGATTCGAAGCGATCCTTGAGGTCGCGTTCGACCGTGAATTCCTGGTCGGCATCGTCGAACGTGGCGTTGGTGCCGTCGAACGAGCTCGGGCCGTCATCCTCGAAGTCGCCGAAGTCGAACGTCGTGCGGCGGCGATATTCCTGATCGTCGAACTGGCTGTAGATGCCGCGCGCATAGAGACTGGTGGTATCGCTCAGGCGATAGTCGAAGTTCAGCGAGGTGCTGATGCGTTCACGCTCGACGTCGTAGTCGCGATATTCGAGAGTGCCGGCGAACGGGCCCTCGTCGGTGCTGAACCAATCGTCGGCCTCGATATTGTCGGTTTCGAACTTGCGCTGATAGTACGAAGCGCCGCCCGAGATGCCGAGGTTCTCACCCACGAGGTAGGAGAAGTCGACGCTGCCCTTCGGGGTCAGATCGCCGGAGTAATTGTTGTAGCTGCCTTCGACCTCGACGCCCACGTGATTGCGGCGGCGCTCGAAGGCGCTGGTGGTGTTGATCTCTACAGTGGCACCGATGGTGTCGGCGTCCATGTCAGGCGTGAGCGACTTCTTCACCTCGATGGATTCGATGATGTCGCTCGAAATCACGTCGAGAGCTACCGAACGCACGTCCGATTCCGGAGAGGGCAGACGGACGCCGTTGACCGAGCTCGAGACGAGTTCCGGGTCGAGGCCACGGACCGACACGAAGCGGCCTTCGCCCTGGTCGTTGAGGACGTTCACACCCGGCAGACGGCGCAGCGATTCGGCTACGTTCTGGTCGGGGAACTGGCCGATGCCGTCGCGGGTCAAAACGTCGCTGACGACGTCCGAAGCGCGCTTGCGCGAAAGCGAGCTCGCCTGGTTGGCGCCCTGGCCGATGACCAGGATTTCCGCCGAGTTGGCGCCGCCGAGGGCGAAGTCCGCGCGGACCGAACCGGTTGCCGGGACTTCGACCTTTACGGTCTTCGGCGCGGCGCCGACGTAACGGGCTTCGAGCGTGTAGGTACCTTCGGGAACCTCGCCGAAGATGAACGAGCCGTCGCGGCCCGTGGTCGCCTGGCGATTGAGTTCGACGATGCGCACCGTCACCGCCTGCAGGGCGATGGTGTCGGTGTCGTCAACTACGGTACCGGTGACCTGACCGGCCATCGCCGGCACAGCGCTGAGCGCAATCGCGGCCGCTGCGGCACCCGCGAAAAGTTGCCCCCTGAATGTCATTGTGAACGTCCTCCTTCCAACTGTCGGAGGCGCCACTAGGGTGGGCATTTGAAGCTTTGTGGTCAGGTAGATTGCACGACGATGACACCTGCAATTGTGCTCTGGCGGCAACACAAGGGGGCCGTGGGCCCTGCGCTAACTGGGATATTCCTCTCCCGCTAAGGGGAGAGGAGGCTCAAGCGGCAGCCAGTGGACTCAGTCCGCTTCGGGTGCTTCGGAATTGAGCTGAACGTAGTTCTGCAGCCCCATCCGTTCGATCATGTCGAACTGGGTTTCGAGGAAGTCGATGTGCTCTTCCTCGCTTTCGAGGATCCGTTCGAAGATCTCGCGGCTGACATAGTCGCGCACGGTTTCGGCGTGGGCGATCGCGTCCTTGAGCAGCGGCACGGCTTCGTATTCAAGCGCGAGGTCGGCCTTGAGGATTTCCTCGACCGTTTCGCCCACCTTGATCTTGTGCAGCGCCTGGAAGTTGGGGAGCCCGTCGAGGAACAGGATGCGCTCCGCCAGCGTGTCGGCGTGCTTCATCTCGTCGATCGATTCGTGGCGTTCGTATTCGGCGAGCTTTTTGACGCCCCAGTGATTCAGCGTGCGATAGTGCAGCCAATACTGGTTGATTGCCGTCAGCTCGTTCGTGAGCGCCTTGTTCAGGTAGTCGATGACCTGCGGATCACCCTTCATCACGCATTCTCCTGCATGCGTGCATTATCGGCCACAGGCGCCCCAAGAGGCAACCCTAAACAGACAAAAAACCGCAGAAATCCTGAGGTTTGCGAATGATTGTCAGGATCGTATCAGGCAGCTGCGAGTGCGAGTTGCGAACTGCACAGACGCTCTTCGAAAATGATCTCGTCCGCCTCTTCCAGGCATTGGCCGCATTGGGGCCGTTTGCCGAGAGTTTCGTAGACTCGTTCGGCATTTCCGCAGCTGCGCTGTGCAGCGCGGCGGAGCTCGCATTCCCGGACGGCATTGCAGACGCAGATGTACATGACGGGTAAAAACTAATGCGAATGGATCGCAGTAGCAAGCCTTATTTGCGAATGGGCATCAATTGCCAGTACGTGAGGCAGCGCCACAGCCATTCGAGCGGCCCGTAACGGAAACGTGCGAGCCAGGGCTTCGACCATGCCAGCATCAAAACCCAGGCCAGGACTACGAACGGCAGCAGGCCGATTCGGTGCAACTGGCCGAACAGCCCCCCTGCCCATCCCTGGAAGACGAACATCATCAGGATTGAACCCCCAAGGTAATTGCTGAAAGCCATCCGTCCAGCTGCGACAATGCGGCTGCCGAGCCAGCCCTTCGCGGCGGTCCCAGCCCACAGCGAGAGCAGGACTGTGAGGCCGAGGACCATCGGCAAGTGCAGAAATGCCGACAGTCCGTTGAACGCGAACTGGGTCAGCAGGATCGGAAAGCCCGCCCACATGACCCACAGTCCGACCGGCAAGGTCAGCACCGCGCCGCCGACAAGGCCGATCCACCCCCAACGCCGCAACCTCGCCCGATCGAGGTGCCCTTCGAACAGCCCCATGCGATAGAGGGCCATGCCGATGAGCATGAGCGGTATCGTCTCGACCAGTGCGAAGAACAACAGCTCGAAAGGCAGCCCCGGCCCCTCTTCGGCAACCCGCCAGGCGACCAGGCCGGGCCAGTCGCCGACTTGGGTCACATCCGTTTCCTCGTTGGCGTCCTTTACGAAGTCCGCCGCGCCCTGCTGGGCCTGCTCGTACGAGAGCGGCGTCGGGTCGGGCATCGTCGGTATCCCCTCCGCGACCACCGCGGTCCCGATGGCGGCCGAAAAGATCAGCGCTCCGGCGAGGAACCAGGCCACGCCTATGCGGAATTGAGTGCGCGCATCCCAGCCCGTCATGAGAAGCGCCCCGAAGCCAGCGAGGGCGTAGAGCAAGAGGATGTCGCCGGTCCAAATCAGAAAGGTGTGCGCGATCCCGAACACCCCGAGCCACGCCAGGCGCCTGATCTGGAGGTCGGCACTGCCTCCCCGGGCGCTTGTCCGATCGAGGAACAGGATCAGCCCGGCACCGAACAGCAGTGTGAACACACCACGCAGCTTTCCGTCGATCAGGACGAACTGGAACAGCCAGACATAACGGTCGAACGCGGTCGATCCGCCCGGCAAGGCTTCGGGCCAGTAGTAAGCCAGCATCGGGTGCCCGTAGGCGACGATGTTGGGGAACAGAATGCCGAGCACCGCGATGCCGCGGATGAAGTCGAGCGCCACGATACGCTCAGCCGCGCTGATCGGCTGGTCGGGCGTGCTATTGGGCGTACTACTCTGGCCTTCGGCGTCGCTCATCACCTTCCCCCAAGCTGGCGGAAGGCCATAGGGTGCTTCAGCTTCGGGTCACAAGGCAATCCTGGCCAGAGCGCTGAAGCGAAAGGCATGCCTCGTCGGCGGCAGCGCGAGTGGCGAAGCCGCCCGCTTGCAGTTTGGTGACCCGGCCAGAGGGGATCATCAGTCGCTCCCTGCCCTTGAGTTCAGACCTGCCGCTAAGCTTGCCCCACAGCTTCTCGGCATTACCCGGAACCGAGAACGCGCCCAGCTGGACCCGCCATGGCCCCGTAGCAGCAGGAGCAGGCGCTTGTTCTTGCGCAGGCTCGGGCCGAGCAGCCTGGACCGGTGCATCGGCCACGGCGACAACCACCGGCTTTGCCTGAGGCAACTCCGCAGCAAGCGTCGGATCCACAGCCCGAGGCGCAGCGCCGCTTCGGGCGAAGCTCGCGCCAGCATCGGCAGGATTTTCCATGCCCGTCGCGCGGAGCGCATCGTCGAGAGCCACCCTCCCTGCCAGCTTTGGCGAGGACACCGCCACCGCCTCTGTCGCGCGCGGAACCGGACCACCACTGGCCACGACAGGAGCCGTCGGCTCGACCGAACTGGCAAGCGAAGTCCCAAGCTCGGCAGCGGCCAGTTCGGTGGCCTTCGCGACCTTGGCTTCTTCGCGCAATTGCATGGCAAGGCCGGCGCCCTGCTGGCGTTGTTCGAGCGGGATCGCCTGGTCCATCTCCGAAAGGGCCGTCGCCGCTTGCGGAAGCCCCGCAGCGTTCGCCAGCGTCAGCAGAGCGTAGGCGCGAACCCAGTCGCGCTCCAGCATGTCGCCGTTGAAGTGAGCCACGCCCAAGAGATACTGAGCCCGCGGGTCGCCACGCCGGGCCGCGCCCTCCACATAAGGCAGCGCCGCCTCCCGGCGCCCCTCCTGGAACAGCATCAGCCCGTAAGTATCCGCCGCCCGAATGTGCCCCAGCTCAGCGGCGCGAGCGTAAAGCTCCTCGGCGCGATCAGAATTTACCGGTACCCCGCGCCCCAACCGATAGGCCTGCGCGAGATTGAACATGGCATCGGCATCGCCATTGGCGGCCGGCGCTTCCCATTCGCGCACGGCCACGGCGAAGTCGCCCCGGCTCCAGGCGTCGACGCCGGCTTTCACGTCGGCCATCGCGGGCGCTGCACCCAACAGGATGAGCGTGAACGCGGCAAGGCGGACGGGCTTGTTCAGATTACGTGGCATAGCGCGGCTGGTCCGGGCTCCGTCAGTCAGTTTGAAACCGCAGCATAGTAAATGAGCCATTAGCAAATGCTTTATGCGGCTCGCTTTTTCCCAAAATGCGGATTGCGACGCGGATTACGGGTGGCGAGTTCGGAAAGGCCTGCCCAGTTAACCCAAAATTTAGGGTGTTCTGCGATCTCCACTGTCGAATGGGCCGGAAATGCCTTGTCTCCGGCGTCGAATCAGGGGGAATTGGTCTTGCGCGTATTGGCATTGGCTTCGCAGAAAGGCGGGTCGGGCAAGACCACGCTCTCGGGTCACCTGGCGGTCCAGGCGCAGCGCGCGGGCGCAGGCCCCGTGGTCCTGATCGACATCGATCCGCAAGGCTCCCTCGCCGACTGGTGGAACGAACGCGAAGCCGATTACCCGGCCTTTGCCCAGACCACGGTCGCGCGCCTCGCCAACGATCTGGCGATCCTGCGTCAGCAAGGCTTCAAGCTTGCGGTGATCGATACGCCGCCAGCCATCACCATGGCGATCCAGTCGGTCATCTCGGTTGCCGAGCTGATCGTGGTTCCGACGCGCCCCTCTCCGCATGACTTGCGCGCCGTCGGCGCCACGGTCGATCTGTGTGAGCGCGCGGGCAAGCCCCTGATCTTCGTAGTCAACGCCGCCACCCCGAAGGCCAAGATTACCTCCGAAGCCGCCGTTGCGCTGTCGCAGCACGGCACGGTCGCCCCGATCACTTTGCACCACCGCACCGACTACGCCGCCTCGATGATCGACGGCCGCACGGTCATGGAAGTGGAGCCCGAAGGTCGCAGCGCTCAGGAAGTCGTAGCCCTGTGGCACTACATCGCCGACCGTCTCGAGAAGAACTTCCGCCGGACGGTCTTCGCCGCTCCCGGCACCGCCGTTCAATCGCCCGGAAACTATCGCCCGCAAGGCGGCTTCGGCCGCCGCGTCGCCCAGTAAGCGGGAGACGTTACGATGAGCGAACCCAAGAATTTCGCTTCGCTCGGCCCCTCGCTTCTGGCCCGCAAGGGCGGCGCGAAACCGGCGATGCGGCCGCAGATGGCGTCCCTCGGTGGAGCTCAGGCGGCTGCTCTGGCCCAGGATCTCGAGGATCTGGGATGGAACGACATGGGCCAGGAGGATGACCTCCCGGCACCGCTGCACAAAGCTGAAATCTACTCGCTGACCCCGGCCGCTTCGTCCGGTTCGTTCAGCGACGAGGAGCTCGGCGAGGAAGAAGAATTCGAGGATGAGGCCGACTATCCGAGCCTCGTCGCTCCCGCGGAAGAAGCTGACTTTCCCAGCTTCGCCGCGCCCGAACCCGAGGTGCTGCGTCAGCGGCGGGCTGTCGAAACGGCAGTCTCCGTCCAGCCGCCGCGCCGCGAGGCCCAACGCCGCGAGCCGCAACGCCGCAGCGTTCCCGACGCGGGCCGTCGTGCAGCCTTCACGCTGCGTCTCGACGGCAAGCGTCACCTGAAACTCCGCCTGGCCAGCACGGTGATGAACCGTAGCGCTCAGCAGCTGGTGACGGCGGCGTTAGACAAGTTCCTGTCAGAGATTCCGGAGGTCGAGGTACTCGCTGTGCAGGTGGAGCGTGACTTAAAGCAACGGATATAGAGGCCTATGACCATGAACCGCACGACCGCCAACAAGCGTGCCATCAATTTCGCCCTGACCACGACCCTGGCCGGGACGCTCCTGGCCGGCTGCGCGACCGGTGCTCCTCCTGCAGCGGCCGTATCGGCCAGCATGGCGCAGGAAGCGATGGCACAGGGCAAGCAGGGCAAGGCGATCACCCACGCCGAGGCCGCCGTCCTGGCTGAGCCGCGCAACGCCGAATTCCGCGCCACCCTGGCCTCGGCCTATCTCGACGCCGGCCGTTTCGATTCCGCCGCGGCGACCTTCGCCGACACGATGGAGCTCGGCAACAGCTCGCCACGCGTGGTTCTTGGCCGCGCTCTCGCGCTCGCCGGTGCCGGCAAGCATGCCGAGGCCGCCGCTCTGCTCAATTCGCACGAAACCGATATTGCTACCGCTGACCTGGGCCTGGCCCTCGCCATTTCCGGACAGCAGCAGCGCGGCATCATGCTGATGTCGAACGCCATCCGCCGTGGCGAGAACACCGCCAAGATGCGGCAGAACCTGGCTTACTCCTACGCCCTTGCCGGCCAGTGGCGCGAAGCGCGCCTGATGGCCCAGCAAGACGTGCCGGCCGACAAGGTCGGTGACCGCATGACCGAGTGGGCGATGATGGCCCAGCCCGAAGCCTGGCAGCAGCGCGTCGCCACTCTGCTGGACGTACCGGCAGGCGTGCGTGACACCGGCCAGCCGGCTCAGCTCGCCCTGGCCAACAACCCGGCCGTCGAGCAGCTTTTCGCCGAGGCCGCCGTTCCGACCGCCGAACCCGCCTTTACGCAGGTCACCGAGCAGCCGCGCGAACTGCCGGCGCTTGCTTCGATCGATCCCAGCGCGGACCTCGATCGTCCTGTTCTCCAGCACGCAAGCGCCGCTCCTGAGCCGGCTCCGGTCGTCCAGGTCGCGCAGGCTACCCCGAGCGCCACTCCGCAACCGGCGGCTCGCCGGGCCCCGGCTCGCGCCGTTGCCGCTTCGGCTCAGCAAGCGAACGGAACGCACCGCGTGCAGCTTGGCAGCTTCCTGAGCGAGGCCGGCGCCCGCCGTGCGTGGAACATCTACACCCGCAAGTATCCCGAACTGGCAGGGCACCAGATGGTGATCTCGGAAGCCCTGGTCGGGGGCAAGCGCTACTGGCGCGTTTCGGCCGCCGGCTTTGCCAAGTCCTCGTCCGCCGCGATGTGCGGCAAGGTTCGGGCGGCGGGCAACACCTGCTTCGCTTACGACCAGAACCGCCCGCTTCCGGGCGCGGTCGACACCGGGGTGCAACTCGCACGGCGCTAAGCCTCGCTTTCCTCGACGAGTATCCAGAACCCCTCCCCTCACCGGGAGGGGTTTTTGATTCTTCGCTGCGTCCAGATCCTCCCCGGCACGGGGAGGGGAACCAACCGCAGGTTGGTGGATGGGCACCCTCGACGTGTTCTAAGCTCTCGAGGGAGCGCTTGGCGGCACGTGCCCCTCCACCATGCTGCGCCTGGTCCCCCTCCCCATTCTGGGGAGGATTGAGGACACACCAAACCACCCTCTGGCGGGTGCGGGCCTAACGCCGGGAGAGAAACAAGCGGACGGGCGAGGCCGGCGCTGCCCTGGGCGTCACAGGGTTGCCTTGCGCGAGCATGGATATGCGAACG
>JAGIBN010000008.1 GCA_017744315.1 Porphyrobacter sp. | reverse complement strand
CCGGCCTCGCCCGTCCGCTTGTTTCTCTCCCGGCGTTAGGCCCGCACTCGCCAGCGGGTGGTTTGGTGTGTCTGAAATCCTCCCTGTGAGCGAAGCTCATGGGGAGGGGGACCGCGCTGTGCAGCAGCGTGGTGGAGGGGCCGGCGTCGTGCCTCTAGCCCCTCCGTCAGCCGCCTGCGGCGTCTGCCACCTCCCCATCGCTTCGCGACAGGGAGGATTGGGCACTCGTACCTTTGGGTGGTTCAAATCCTCCCCGAGCTCGCCTCGGGGAGGTGGCGCGCTCCGCAGGAGCGTGACGGAGGGGTAGGCGGAACAACACAACGCCCCTCCACCATCCGCTGCGCGGACGGTCCCCCTCCCCGAGCAAGCTCGGGGAGGATTTTTCCTAAACCGACGCCGCCAAAGTCCCGGCGATAGCCTCGCGAAGCGGCTTCGCTTGATAGCTTGAGTCATACGGACAGCAGCGCACCTCAAGCCCGTCATCACGCGGGGCAAAGCCCTGCAGCCAGCTGAACTTGTCGACCATGCCCCAGGCGAGAATGTCGCCCAGCTGCTCGTAATCGAGCATCACCTCGAAATAACGCCGCGAGAACTCGGCCACCTTGGCATCGCGTTCCGGGATCGCCGCGGGCAGCGCCTTGTCCTTGACGTCGAACTCGGTGATCAGAAGCTTGTAACCCATCGCCACCACCTCATCGAGGAACTGGCGCCACTCGCGCTCCCTATAAGGGCCGACGCCGGTAGCAGGGTCGATCGAGAAGTTCTCGATGTGTGACTGGATACCCAGGGTGTCGACGGGCACGTTGCGCTTGCGGAATCCTTCGAGCAGCCGCAGCACGTCGGCGCAATGCTTGGCGTGGGGCGGCTCCCAGCTCATGTAGTCGTTGTAGACCAGCTCGGCATCGGGAAGTTGTTCGCGCGCGGTGTGGAACGCCAGGTCGAGCACGCCCTCGGCCCCGCGCATCGCTCGCGACAGACTGGTTTCCATCAGGCCGTTGGTGTCGTGGTCAATGGCTTCGTTGACCACGTCGTAGCTGGTGATGACGCCGCGATAGCGATCGGTCACGGTACGGATGTGCGTGGTCAGCAGGCGCTCGGCCTCTTGCACGGGATTGGCGCCAAAGTCGTAATTATTGAGCCACTCCGGGAACCACTTGGGGCGGTGCCAGAGAAGAGTGTGGCCGCGGATGGCAATGCCGTTGGCCTGGGTCCAGCGGACGATGTCGTCCATGAGGGCGAAGTCGAACTTGTCCGGGCCGGGGCGGGTCCATTGCCACTTCATCTCGTTCTCGGGCACGACGATGCCGCACTCGGCCTTGATGATGCGGGTGTAGTTGGGGTTCTGGATCGAGCCCCCGTCGGTGCCCTTGTTCCAGGCAATGGCGCTGCCGAAGCGGCGCCCCTTGCGCTGGGCCAGAGCGTTGAGGCTGGCTCCGTCTGCGCCGGACGCCGGTGTCGCGGCCAGGGCGCCCGAGGCATGAGCCACCACCGGCAGGGCGGCCATTCCGGCCAGGACCTCGCGGCGCGAGGTGGAGAACGTGTCCCGGTTCATGCGGCAGCCTCCCGCAGCGGTGCCGGCTCCATTCGCGGCACCAGCAGTTGAATGACCACGAAGGCGATCAGGTAGGCGAGGCCCGCGTAGATCACGATCGGCAGGTAGCTGCCCGTCAACTCCAGCGTCCAACCTGTCGCCTGCGCGATCAGGATCCCGCCGAGCGCACCGGCGGCGCCGCCCATGCCGGCGATCGTAGCGACCGCGCGGCGGGGATAGAGGTCGGTGATCATCGCGAAGATGTTGGAAGAGAACGCCTGGTGCCCCGCCGTGCCGATGCCGATGATCAGCACCGCCGTCAGCGGGTTCGGCGCCCCGACCACCCCGACCATCGGCAGGGCCATCAGCGCGGCGACGAACAGCGTCGTCTTGCGCGCGCGGTTTACGCTCCAGCCGCGCTGGATCAGGTGCGAGGACATCCAGCCGCCCGCGATCGAACCAACGTCGGCCAGCAGGTAGACGCCGATCAGCGCGGGGCCGATGGTGGAGAGGATGCCGGTGTCGCCCTTGGGGAACAGTTCCATCCCCTGGGTCTTGGCGAAGAAGTCCGGCAGCCAGAACAGAAACAGGTACCAGACCGGGTCGGTGAAGAACTTGCCGCAGATGAAGTACCACGCCTGCCGATGGCGGATCGCGTCGCGCCACTGGAGAGGCTCGCCCGCGGGGTCCTCGCCGTCCTGCTCGATATAGGCGCGCTCGGCGACCGTGAGCTTGGGATGGTCATGCGGCTGGCGGAACAGCCACAGCCACAAAGCCAGGACGATGAAGCCGAGCAGGCCAGTCACCAGGAAGGCCGCGCGCCAGCCATAGAGCCCCGCCACCATGATGCCGACGATCGGGGTCATCAGCACCCCGACGTTGGCCCCGGCGTTGAGGATGCCGACGCCGAGTGCTCGCTCGCGCCGCGGGAACCACTCGGCCACCGACTTGACGGCGCCGGGGTAGGCAGCGCTCTCCGCCACGCCCAGGGCGATGCGCACGAGGATGAACTGCAGCACCGTTCGCGCGGCGGCGTGGAATACCGCGGCGAGGCTCCACAGCGCGATGGCGATGGCCATGCCCTTGCGCGTCCCCACGCGGTCGAGCCAGCGCCCGACCACCAGCAGCCCGATACCGTAGCTGGCCTGGAACGCGGTGACGATGTTGCCGTAGTCGACCTCGCTCCAGCCCATCTCGTCCTCGATGACGGGCTTGAGCACGCCGAGCACCTGGCGGTCGACGTAGTTGATAGTGATGACGAGGAACAGGAGCAGGCAGATCGACCAGCGGTAGCGCCCGCCGGCCTTGAGGATCGTGCCGGGGGCAGCCGAGATGGTCATGCCAGGGTGAACTCCGCCTGCTTGAGGTTGGCCGAGCTGTTCCCGGCGGAGACCACAACCTTGCCGGGTTCGACCACCTCGCGCATTTCGCGGTTCCAGATCGACAGGTGGCGCGGCTCGATGCGGAAGACGACCGTGCGCTTTTCGCCTGGCGCCAGGGTCACCCGCTCGAAGCCCTTGAGCGCGATCGTCGGCGTGGTGACCGAGCGATAGGGCAGGCCGACGTAGAGCTGCACCACTTCGTCACCCGCGCGGTTGCCGGTGTTTGTCACGTCGACCGAGACCTCGACCGTCTGGCCCGCCGGGACGCTGCCCGCCGGAACCCGCGGCGTGGAGATATCGAAGCTGGTGTAGGAGAGCCCGTGCCCGAACGGGAACAGCGCGCTCGCGTCGTCGAACAGGTAGCCGCGCCGCGAGCTGGGCTTGCGGTCGTTGAAGTACGGCACCTGGCCCGAGTTGCGGACCACGGTGACCGGCAGCTTGGCGCCCGGGTTGAGCTTACCCAGCAGCGCCTCGGCCATGGCGACGCCGCCTTCCTGGCCCGGGTACCAGCATTCGAGCACGGCATCGGCCTTGGCGACGACATTGGGCCAGCTCGGCGGGCGCCCGTTGATCGCGCAGACGATCAGCGGCTTGCCGAGCGCGGCGAGCGCGTCGACCAATTCGTTCTGTTCGCCGACGATGTCGATCTCGGTCCGGTCGCCGAGGTGGTTCCTGGCGAAGCCTTCGCGCGTGGTCTGCTCGGTGTCGCCAATGGCGAGCACGATGGTGTCGGCGGTGTGCGCGACGGCGACCGCCTCCTGGATCAGGCGCAGGTTCTGTTCGCGGTCGGCGAGTTCGATCAGGTCGGCCGAGCGGTCTTCGCTCTTGGTGATGAACACGCCTTGGGCGGTGACGAAGTCGGCACCCGGCGCGATCTGCTTGAGGCCTTCGATCAGGCTGGTCGTCTGCTTGGGGATGCTCGAATAGCCGCCCAGGCGGGCGATGGCGTGGTTGGGACCGATCACCGCCACGCGGCCCATCTTCGCCGGGTCGAGCGGCAGGGCGCCGTTTTCGTTGGTCAGCAGGCACAGGCTCTTGCGTGCGGCTTCGAGCGCCAGAGCGCGGGCCTCCGCATTGCCGGTGATCTTGCGAGTGACTTCCCAGTCGCCGTAGGGGTTTTCGAACAGGCCCGCGCGGAACTTGAAGGTCAGCATGCGGGCACAGGCGCGGTCGATCAGTTCGACCGGGACGGTGCCGGCTTCGACCTGAGCGGCGAGGGTGCGGAAGGCCTGGCCTTCGGGCAACTCGCTGTCGACGCCGGCGAGCAGGGCCAGGTGAGCGGCCTCCGCCTCGTCCTTGGCGACGTGGTGCAAGGTCGCCAGTTCATGGACGCCGCCATAGTCGCTGGCGATGATGCCGTCGAAGCCCCACTCGCCGCGCAACACGTCACCCAGGAGCCAGGTGTTGGCGTGGCTGGGGATGCCGTCGATCTCGTTGTAGCTTGGCATGACCGCGCCGATCGAGGTGCGGCGGACGACTTCGCGGAACGGCGGGAAGAAGAACTCGCGCAGCTCCCGCTCGCCCAGCTGGGCCGGGGCGACGTTGTTGCCGGACTCGGGCTGACCGTGGCCGGTCATGTGCTTGAGCGTGGCGTAGACCTTGCCGGGGGCGAGGCGTTCGAACTTGCCGGGGCCTTGCAGCCCCTCCACCGCAGCGACGCCCAATTCGGCGACGAGGTATGGGTCCTCGCCAAAGGTTTCCTCGATCCGTCCCCAGCGCGGGTCGCGCACGATGTCGACCACTGGCGAGAGGACGTAAGGCACGCCACGCGCGCGGACTTCGCGGGCGATGACCGACTGGACGCGGCGCATCAGGTCGGCGTCGAACGCACCGGCCAGCGCAATCGCCTGCGGGAACATGGTCGCTTCGGTGGCCATGTAGCCGTGGAGCGATTCCTCGTGCAGCAGGATCGGGATGCCGAGGCGGGTGTCTTCGAGCGCCCAGCGTTGCAGCGCGTTGATGAACTCGACCGTTTCCTGCGGCGTGCGCCAGCGGGCCGCGGTGCCGCCTGCCGCCCCGGTGATGCCGGGAACGCCGCGCTTGTCGGAGGGGCGAGTGACGTGGCCGATGCTGTCGGGGAAAGCCGCGCTCGCCTTCGCCGGAACGAAGGTGAGGTTGTCGATCATGTCACCCTTGCCCGCCCAGGCCGCGCGGATCTGGGCGATCTTTTCGGGCAAGGTCATGCGCGCCATCAGGTCCGCGACGCGCGCCGGGATCGGCGCCTTGGCGTCCTTGTACAGCGCGCCCGCCTGCGCGAACGCCAGCGGCGCGTAGCCGATCGCCAGCGCGGCGAGGCTGCCCCCGCCGAGAAGCTTGAGCGCGCCGCGGCGGCTGGTCGCGGCGCTCAAGGCGAGACCGTCAGCTTGACGCTCTTGACCTCTTGCGAGTTCGAGCCGGCCATGATGGTGAACTCGCCCGGTTCGACCACGCGCTTCATCTCGCGGTTCCACAGCGCGAAGGCATCCGAGCGGATCGGGATCTCGACCTGCCGGGTCTCTCCGGGTTGCAGCGTCACGCGCTCGAACCCGACCAGTTCCTTGACCGGGCGGGTGACCGAGCTGACCTCGTCACGCAGATAGACCTGCACCACTTCGTCACCCGCGCGGTTGCCGGTGTTGGTCACTGCGACGCGGACCGTGACTCCGTCGCCGGGCCGGATAGTGGTGGCGGACAGGGTCGGGTCGGCGAAGTTGAAGGTGGTGTACGACAGGCCGAAGCCGAACGGATAGAGCGGGGTCACCTCGCTGAACAGGTAACCGCGCCGGGCGCTGGGCTTGTAGTTGTAGAAAATCGGCAGTTGGCCAACTTCGCGCGCGACTGTCACCGGCAGCTTGCCGCCGGGATTGGTCACGCCGAACAGCGCATCGGCAATCGCATTGCCCTGCTGCTCTCCGGCGTACCAGGTTTCGAGGATCGCATCGGCCTCTTCCGCGACCTTGGGATAGCTCGGCGGGCGGCCATTGGTGAGCACGGCCACGATCGGCTTGCCGAGCGCCTTCAGCGCGTCGAACAGCTCCTGCTGCTGACCGACGAGATCGAGGCTCGACCGGTCGCCGAGGTGCGAGTTGGCCCAGCCTTCGCGGCTGGTCTGCTCGGTATCGCCGATGAACAGCAGGATCGTGTCGGCACCCTTCGCTGCTTCGACTGCCTGGGCGATGCGCTGACGGTTAGCCTCGGGATCGCCGAGCTTCACCTCGTCGGCCCACCAGTCGTCGTTCTCGGTAAGGACGATGCCTTGCGAGTGAACCACGTTGGCGCGGTTGCCGACCAGCGCCTGGATGCCGGCGAGCGGCGAGACACTGGCGCGCGGCTCGCCATAATAGCCGCCGAGACGGGCGACGTCGGCGTTGGGGCCGATCACCGCGATGGTCGGCTTAGCGCCGCCAGCGGCCGGGAGGGCGAGCGGCAGGACGCCGTCGTTCTTGAGCAGCACCAGCGAACGATCCGCCGCGCGGCGGGCGAGCGCCACGCCGGCAGGACCGTTGGAGCGGCGCGCCTCGGCCCGATCCGGCCAGGGGTTTTCGAACAGGCCGGCATTGAACTTCATCGTCAGGAAGCGCGAGACGGCCCGGTCGATCGAGGCCATCGGCACTTCGCCAGACTGGACCGCAGCGGTCAGGTTCCGGAACCCGCCGCCTTCGGGCAAGTCGACATCGACCCCGGCGTTGAGCGCCATGATCGCGGCCGCCTTATAGTCGGGCGCGATGTGGTGCAGGCGCGAGAGGTCCTCGATCGCATAGTAGTCCGACACGACCGCGCCGGGGTAACCCCACTCGCCGCGCAGCACGCCGTTGAGCAGCCACGGGTTGGCGTGGCTCGGGATGCCGTCGATCTCGTTGTAGCTCGCCATTACCGCGTCGATCCCGGTGCGGGTCACGACTTCGTGGAACGGTGGGAAGAACATCTCGCGCAAGGTGCGCTCGCTGATCGGGGCCGGGCCGACGTTGGTGCCGCTTTCGGGCTGGCCGTGGCCGGTCATGTGCTTGAGCGTGCCGAACACTTTGCCCGGGCCAATGGTGCGCTGGGTGCCGACGCCCTGCAGCCCCTCGACCGAGGCGACGCCGAGCTCACCGACCAGGAACGGATCCTCGCCGAAGGTTTCCTCGATGCGGCCCCAACGCGGGTCGCGCGCGACGTCCACTACTGGAGAGAGCACATTGTGGACGCCGCGCGCACGGACCTCGCCGGCGATGAGGCTGTTCACCTCTCGCAGCAGGTCCGGATCCCAGGAAGAAGCGAGGCCTATCGCCTGCGGAAACACCGTCGCGTCGCGGGCGGCGAAGCCGTGGAGTGATTCCTCGTGGAACAGGATCGGGATGCCGAGCCGGGTCTGTTCCATCGCCCACTTCTGCGCGGCGATCACATAGTCCACGCTGGCATCGATATCGCGGCGCGGTACCACTCGCGGGCTGGCGGGGCCGCTCGTGTCGGAGGGTCGTGCGATCTGACCGAGGCCGTTGGGATAGAGCTGTGCGGCCTTTTGCGGAGAGAACGTGAAGTCGGCGTTCTGGATCTGCTGCTTGCTGTCCCAGATCGAAATGATTTGCGCGACTTTCTCTTCCAGCGTCATGCGCGCGAGAAGGTCGGCAACGCGCTGCTCAACCGGCAGCGAGGCGTTCCAATAAGGCGCGTCGGCCATCGGCCGCTTGATGCGCGTCGGAACCGACTGCTGTTGTGCATAAGCCGGCGCGGTCGCCAGGCTGGAAACTGTTAGAAATCCGGCACTTGCCGCAAGTAGAGCGGCCTTGATTCGGTGAGCCATTGGCTCCTCTCCTCCCTGTCGCGCTTGACTGCGCGGCTAATTTTGATAGCGCTACCATGATGATCGGGAGAGGGCTTGTCAATCGCTGCGCGGCACTGGCCGTGTTGTTCCTGGCGTTCGTGGCCGGAGGTCCGGCGCGGGCTGAGGATGGCTATGCACTGTGGCTGCGCCATGCACCGCTTGAGGGTGAGGCGCTGGAGCGGTTGCGCAGATTCAGTGGAGTCGTGATTGAGGAAGAAGCCTCGACCGAGACTAGTCGGCTTGCTGCCGCGGAATTGGACCGAGGGTTGAAGTTACTGCTGGGCGTTTACGCAGACGAAATCGTCGTGGACGGCAGTGTGATTAGATTGGACTGCAAGGCCGGTGACGGTGATGGCCGCTTCACCGTTGCGTCCGATGAAGACGAAATCCGCATTTCCGGACCTGACAAAACTAGCTGCCTCTACGGCGTTTACGGGCTGCTTCGCGAACTATCGCAGGGCAAGGACCCGCTTTCGGTCAATCTCGACGAAAAGCCTGCCATGCCGCTGCGCATGCTCAACCATTGGGACAATCCCGATGGCCATGTCGAGCGCGGCTATTCCGGCCGCTCGATCTTCGACTGGTGGCGGTTGCCCGAACACCTCGACCAGCGGCTGATCGACTACGCTCGCGCCAATGCCTCGATTGGCATCAACGGCACGGTGGTGAACAACGTCAACGCCAGCCCGCTCTTCCTGACCGACCGCTACATCCCCAAGCTCAAGCGCGTGGCCGATGCGCTGCGGCCCTATGGGATCAAGCTCTACATCTCGGCCCGCTTTTCGGCGCCGCACGAGATCGGCGGGCTCGACACTG
The DNA here is from genome assembly GCA_017744315.1 of Porphyrobacter sp. Lineage (GTDB taxonomy): Bacteria > Pseudomonadota > Alphaproteobacteria > Sphingomonadales > Sphingomonadaceae > Croceibacterium_A. The sequence continues at coordinate 160,293 of JAGIBN010000008.1, read as the reverse complement.
CCGATCCGCTCGATCCGCGGGTGCAGGCGTGGTGGAAGGAGCGGGCGGACGCGCTCTATGCCGCGATCCCGGACTTCGGCGGGTTCCTGGTCAAGGCCAACTCCGAAGGCCAGCCCGGCCCGCAGGACTATGGCCGCACCCACGCCGACGGGGCCAACATGATGGCCCGCGCGATCGGCGACAGGGGCACGGTGATCTGGCGCGCTTTCGTCTATTCCGAAGTCGACGCGACCGACCGCGCCAAGCAGGCCTATGCCGAATTCGTGCCGCTCGACGGCAAGTTCGACGAGAACGTGATCGTGCAGGTCAAGAACGGCGCGATCGACTTCCAGCCGCGCGAGCCGTTCCATCCGCTGTTCGGGGCCATGCCGCATACCCGGCTGATGCTCGAACCGCAGATCACCAAGGAATATCTCGGCTTCTCCACCCACCTCGTGTTCCTCGCCCCGATGTGGGAGGAAGTGCTGCGCGCCGACACCGGGCGCGGCGGCACAGTGGCGCAAGTGATCGCTCCGGCCGGAATGGCGGGCGTCGCCAATATAGGCTCCGACCGTAACTGGAGCGGATCGCATTTCGACCAGGCCAACTGGTACGCCTTCGGCCGCCTGGCATGGGACCCCGGCCTGACCAGCGAAGCGATCGCGCGCGAGTGGGCGGCGCAGACCTTCAGCCGCGAGCCGGCGTTCCTCGACGCGGTCGTGTCGATGATGCTGGCGAGCCGTCAGGCGGCGGTCGACTACATGACCCCGCTCGGCCTGACGCACCAGATGGACACCGGGCATCACTACGGCCCCGGCCCGTGGGTGGCCGACCTCGCCCGGCCCGAGTGGAACCCGATGTACTACAGCCGCGCCGACAAGGGCGGCATCGGCTTCGACCGTACCGCGAGCGGAAGCAACGCGCTGTCGCAGTATGCGCCGTCGGTCGCCGCGCAGTGGAACGATCCGCGCAAGACCGATCCCGAATATCTTTTGTGGTTCCACCATTTACCGTGGGATTTCCCGATGCAATCCGGGAAGCCGCTGTGGAACGAGCTCATCGCCCGCTACGATCACGGCGTGGCCGAAGTCGATCGCATGGCCGGTACCTGGGCCTCGCTCGAACCTTACGTCGACGATCAGCGCTTTGCCGATGTCGCTGATTTCCTTCGCATTCAGCAGCAGGAAGCGCGCTGGTGGCGCGATGCCTCGATCGCTTACTGGCAGTCGCTGAATGGCTTGGGCCTGCCCGAGGGGACGTGCCCGCCGGAGCATTCGCTCGACTATTACCGCTCGCTCACGTTCCCCGAAGCGCCGGGCAACTGAGGTGACGCTACCTTATCCCCTTGGGCAAAAAGCTTGCCGTAGCCGAGATGCTGCTGAAAGAGGCGTATATGGCTGATAAAAGCACCCCTCCACGGAAGATCAATCGGCGGCAATCTGGCCAGCCCACCATCAACGACGTCGCGCGTCTGGCGAACTGTTCACCCATGACAGTCAGCCGCGTGACCAACAACGAACCCAGCGTTCGCGAAGAGACGCGGCAGGCCGTGCTCGATGCTATCGAGCAACTCAACTACAAGCCCAACCGGGCAGCGCGTAGTCTGGCCGGCGCCTCGCAGAACCGCATCGCACTGCTCTATTCCAACCCTTCGGCTTCGTACCTCAGCGAACTGCTGATGGGCAGCCTCGACCAGGCGAGCCGCAGCGACGTCCACCTCGTCGTCGAACAGTGCGAATTCGACAAGGACGAGGAGAAGGTGGTCCGCCGCCTGGTCGAAAGCGGGATCGACGGGTTCCTGCTGCCATCCCCGCTGTGCGACGAAACCGCGCTGCTCGACATGCTTGCAAAGCAGGGGACCAAGGCGGTCCAGGTCGGGCCGGGCCGGCCCCATGCGGAACACTCGGCGGTCCTGATCGACGAATACCAGGCCGCTTACGACATGACGGCCCACATCGTCGGCCTCGGTCACCAGCGCGTCGGCTTCGTCATCGGCAACCCGCACCAAACCGCGAGTGGGCAACGCCTTTCCGGGTTCCTCGATGCGATGAAGGCTTCGGGCCTCGAAGTGACCGACGGCATGGTGATGCAGGGTCTCTTCACTTACCGCTCGGGCTACGACGCGGCTGTCCGGCTGCTCGACCAGCCCGATCCGCCGACGGCGATCTTCGCCTCGAACGACGACATGGCCGCCGCCGTGGTCGCGGTGGCGCATCGCCGCCATCTCGACGTGCCGGTCGACCTCTCGGTCTGTGGTTTCGACGATACCGCGATCGCCAGCACCATCTGGCCCGAGCTGACCACTATCCGCCAGCCGATCGCCGAGATGGCGCGCCGGGCGGTCGATCTTCTAGCGACCGAACTGCGTAGCGGCCGCACCGGCAAGGCTGCCAAGCCGAGCCACATCACCCTGGATTACACCCTGGTACGACGGCAATCGGACGCCGCTCCTGGCCTCGTGCGCCGTGCCATGAAACGAGGACCGACATCTGATGGCTGAAAAGCCGGCCAAGCTCCGCTCGCGTGACTGGTTCGACAATCTCGAACGCATGGACATGACCGCGCTCTATCTGGAGCGGTTCATGAACTATGGCATCACGCCGGAGGAGCTGCGGTCCGGCAAGCCTATCATCGGCATCGCCCAATCGGGCAGCGACCTTTCCCCCTGCAACCGCATCCACCTCGAACTGGCCAAGCGCACCCGCGACGGCATTCGCGACGCGGGCGGCATCCCGATCGAATTCCCGGTCCACCCGATCTTCGAGAACTGCCGCCGGCCTACGGCTGCGCTCGACCGCAATCTACTCTACCTCGGCCTGGTCGAGCTGCTGAACGGCTACCCGATCGACGGCGTCGTGCTCACCACCGGCTGCGACAAGACCACCCCGAGCCAGATCATGGCCGCGAGCACGGTCGACATTCCGGCTATCGTCCTCTCGGGCGGGCCGATGCTCGACGGCTGGCATGAGGGCGAGCTGGTCGGTTCCGGCACGGTGATCTGGCGCTCGCGCCGCCTCTTGGCAGCGGGTGAGATCAACGAGGATGAATTCCTTGCGCGCGCTTGTGATAGCGCTCCCTCGGCCGGTCACTGCAACTCGATGGGTACCGCAAGCACGATGAATGCGGTGGCCGAAGCGCTCGGTCTGTCGCTCACCGGCTGTGCCGCGATCCCGGCGCCCTATCGGGAGCGCGGACAGTACGCCTATCGCACCGGGCGGCGGATCGTGGAGATGGTCAACGAGGACCTGCGCCCTTCGCGCATCCTCGACCGTGACGCTTTCCTCAACGCCATCGCCACGGTCAGCGTGATCGGCGGCTCGTCCAATGCCCAGCCGCACATCATGGCGATGGCCCGCCACGCTGGCGTCGAGCTGGAACTCGATGTGTGGCAGCACCATGGGTACGACCTGCCGCTGCTGGTGAACATGCAGCCCGCGGGGAAATACCTCGGCGAGCGCTTTCACCGCGCCGGCGGCGTTCCGGCGGCGATGTGGGAACTGCTCCAGGCCGGGAAGCTCCATGGCGATTGCCTGACCTGCACCGGCAGGAGCCTGGCCGAGAACTTGGCCGGGCATGAGAGCACCGACCGCGAGATGATCCTGCCGTTCGACGAACCGCTGCAGGAAAGTGCCGGCTTCATGACCCTGCGCGGCAACCTGTTCGACTTCGGCATCCTCAAGACCTCGGTGATCTCGGAGGAGTTCCGCCAGCGCTATCTCAACCGGCCGGGACAAGAGAATGTGTTCGAAGCTCGGGCCGTCGTGTTCGACGGGTCCGACGACTATCACCACAGGATCAACGACCCCTCGCTGGAGATCGACGAGAACTGCATCCTGGTGATCCGCGGTTCGGGCGTGATCGGCTGGCCGGGCTCGGCCGAAGTGGTCAACATGCAGCCGCCAGACGCGCTGATCCGTCGCGGCATCGAATGGCTACCGACCTTGGGCGACGGCCGCCAGTCGGGGACTTCGGACAGCCCCTCGATCCTCAACGTCTCGCCCGAAAGCGCGGCGGGGGGTGGTCTGGCCTGGCTCCGGACAGGAGACCGGATCCGCGTCGACCTCAACGCCCGCACGTGCAACGCGCTGGTGGACGACGAAGAGATCAGGCGCCGCAGGGCCGAAGACCCGATCCCGCCCGTGCCGGATTCGCAGACTCCGTGGGAAGAGCTCTACCGTGAGAAGACCGGGCAACTGGGTGAAGGCGGGGTGATGAACTTCGCGCTCAAGTACCGCGGAACCTCACGCAAGCTGCCGCGGCATAATCACTGATCGTGGAAATCGACGGAACAAATCAGGGCCTGGACGACAGTCTCCCGGCAGAGGGTGAAATCGATCCCGCAGAGTATCTGACCGACAATCTCGACGATCCCGATCTGGTTTCCGCCTATGCGGCCGAAAACGAAGCAATCAGGCTCGACCGCAACACGCTCGGCGTCGCATGGATCTTCGGCATAATTCCATTCGCCCTGGTCCTTACCTTGCTGTCGGCGCTCCTTGGCGATCGGGTCTGGGTCGTTCTTCCGGTGTGTGTCATCGCACTGTTCGTCTGGCACAAGCTGATGTCGCTTGGCCTGTTTCGACGATATCAGTCGGACTTGCCGATCCATCTCCCTGGAGGCGTCGTGTTTCGCGGCGCCGCGAAGAAGCAAGTGATCCTGGCGGCGATCGGTCTCGCGGGACTTTACGCCCTGAAGGACATTGGCGAACGGTTCGTCATACCGATGGTACGCAACGCTATGCTCGATCTTAGCCCGTGGCTTTGGTGAAGCCCGAACCGCGGGCACCATTCTAGCTTGCAGAAATCCACAAAGTCATCGCGGCTGCGCAACCCGGCGGCAGTACGGTCATCTCCCCGGGCGCCCGGTTGAGCGCGTCCGGGGTGTGGCTCACCGGTTCGAGGCACAGCGCGCTGCCATCGGCAGGCGCGTAGAGGTGCAGGTGCGGAGTGCCGTCGGCTGAGAGCCGGATCGTGCCGAGGTCGTCGCTGATCTCGGCCGTGCCGTGCCACTGGACGAAGCAATGATCGACGGTTTCCGGCGGCAGAGTGTGGCCACTCGCGAACTCGCCGAAATGACCGGCTGGTGCGGTCACACCGGTTGGTAGTGTTTCGGCGCTGACCAACAGCACATGATCGGCCTCGAAGCGGACGGCGGCTTCCGGCCTGCGGCGGAAATAGGGGTGGAGACCGAGGCCAGCCGGCATCGGCTCAGCCGACCGGTTGATCAGCACCAGCGTGATGGCGCAGCCCTTGGGCCCGAGGCGGATGCGCTGCTGCGCGTGATAGGCCCAGGGCCAGGCTTCGGAGCCGTCATAGTCGTCGACCAGGACGCATTTGGTATCGACCTGGCTCTCGACCTTCCAGGGACGCTGCCAGCTCAGGCCGTGAAGGCTGTGCCGCTCCGGCAGGAAGTTCGGTGGCAGCTGGATCTCTTCCTCCGCCCACTCGAAGCGTCCGCTGGCGATGCGATTGCAGTAGGGCACCAGGGGGAAGCAGGCCGCTTGCAGCGGGTCCAGCGAGCCTGCGGGCATGGGCCTGAGGACATCGATCTCGCGATACCGCAAGGCCGCGATCGAGCCGCCGGCTTCCGGGCGGACCTCGGCCTCCCACGCACCCGCCGTCAGGGAGATCATCGGGCCGGACAAGGGCTCGAGAGACCGAGGCAGCCGCGCGTGGCCGCATGGTCGCGGACCAGGGTGAGCGTGCTCTCGTCGGTGTCGAACAGGCCGTACCAGCCCTGCGGTTCGTGCGGCGGGTCGCCCATGTAGGCGCGGTCGCCGTCGCGGAAACGGTAATCGGGATGCGCGGCGCGCGCTTCCCCATTCCAGGCCCAGAAGTTGCTGCCCATGATCGGCCCTCCACTGAGCCACGAGGCCCTAACGGCACCGTAGATCATCGCATAGTAGCGATCGCGGAAAGTGGTGGGTGTTCCGGGCGAGTAGACTTCGCCGTCGCGGGGGAAGCCGAACTCCTCGAACAGCAGCGGCTTGCCGAGCTGCTTCGCCAGCCGTTCGTGCGCCGTCAGGTAGTCGTGCACTTTGACGCTGCCGGCGTCCCAGGTGCCGGCGAGGTCCTTGCCGTTCACCCAGCCCCAGTTGAGCGGCCAGATGTGCGCGGTGAGGTAGTCGATGTTCTGGTGGGCGCGGAGCACGATCTCCTCGCTACCGTTGGCGCCCTGGGTCCCCTCGTGACCGAGCGAGACCAGGTGGTTGCGGTCGAGCGAGCGGATCAGCGAGGCGGTGTCGTCGATCCACTGGAAGTAGGCATCTCGCCGCCGCGCGATCACCGCGTCGCTGCCGCCCGGACGCGGCTCATTGGCGAGTTGCCAGCACAGGACCGCGGGATCATCGATGTAGCGTTTGCCGGTTATCGAGTTCGTCCGCGTGACCACGGTGCGGACGTAGTCGTGGTAGAGCCGCACTGCCTCGGCGTTGGCGTAGAACGCGCTGGTCGCGTCGGGGAAGGCCGGCCAGGGATGAGCCGGGTCGTTCATGTCGGTGTACTGGCCGGTCACGCGGTAGAGCCAGGTCGCGATCCCGCCCGACCACTCCCAGAAGTTCCCGAGGCACACCACCGCGGTCATCCCGCGCCGGGCGATCTCGGCCATCGCGTAGTCGAGGCCCACGAGCAGGTCCTGATTGAGCGAGCCGTCGGGTTTCGAAAAGCCCGGCTTGATCGAATTGCGCAGCGGGCCTTCCTCGGCCGCCGCCATGATCCGCAAGTTGTTGAGGCCGAGCGTCTGCAGCCGGTCGAGTTCGCGCCCCAGCCTCGCGCGGTCGCCATAATCGGCGTCGGCGCCAAGCCAGGCGGCGTACCACATGTTGGCGCCGGTGATGCGGTATGGCTCCGAGCCGCGCAGCAGTCGCATGCCGTCGCGGCGGATGAAGGCGTTGCTTTCGGCGGCTAAGGAAGGCCTGCCCGCTGTCAGGAGGGCCAGGCTCCCGGCGAGTCCCGCGAGGGTGGTCCGCCGGTCGGTCTTCATCGTTCGACTGGAAGCTCGAAGCCGGGAAGGGGCAGGGACCGGCCGTCGTAGAGGTTGACGACAGGGCTGTCGGCCCAGGCGTAACGGACGCGTGTGACCGGTTGGCCGTCGCCTTGGAGCACGACTGTGTCACCCGCGATCGCGGCGCTGGCATAGCGGCAGCTCTCCTGGGTGGCACCGCATAGTTCGAACGCCAGCGGCGGGCCGCTCCAGCTCTTCAGTCCACCTTCGACGCCTGCGAAGCTTATGCGCACGTCCGCTCCGTCCGGGATCGCCCGCAGGGGGCTGGGGAGCGCTGTCCTTTGCGCCTCGAGTGCCAACCGCTGCCCAAGGACGACCTTGTTCCCCGGATGGATGTCGGTCCGGTCGCCAATGTCGATCGCGGTCACCAGCGCGGCGTTCCTGTCGGCCAGCACCGCCTGCCGCTGGTCTTCGCGCAAGCTCGCCCAGCCGCTTTCGACCGGGGTGCTGGCAGTGGGGCCGTAGTTGGCAAGCTGGACCACCAGCACGCGGGTGTCCGCTCCGAACTGCCGCCGCCAACCGGCGAACAGCTCGCGGAGCCGATCCTGGTAGCCCGCGATGCCGACGTCGCTTTCGCCCTGGTACCAGGTTGCGCCGGTCATGGCGTAATGCCCGAGCGGCGCGATCATGCGGTTGTGCATCACGCCGATGCCGGCGTTGGCGTCCCACGGCGCGCGCGGGGGCATGTCGGTGTGGCCGGCAATCGCGAACTGCCAGCCAGTGCCGAGCGGGATGCGCTCTCCGCCGCTGACGGTGAAACTCAGCCGGTCAGCCGCGCTGGTGAAGCCGCCTGCGCCCCAGCTGTTGGAGGCGACCACGAGGATCTCGTTCGCGCCCGCCTTCAGATAGCCCGGCGGGATACGGTATTCGCGCTCGGCGCCCCAGCCGTGAGTGATCCCGACCGGCTTGCCGTTGACCCAGGTCGCGTCGAGATCGTCGATGATGCCGATGTTGAGCACGCCGCCGGCCTTGGCCTGGGCGGCGGTCAGGTCGACCGTCTTGCGCAGCAGCACGTTGCCGATGCCGTCCTTGGCGAGGCGCGTGTCGGTCCAGTTGCTCCATGGGCTGATGCTCGGCACCGGCTGCCATTGGACGACCGAGGGGTCCTTCCACGGCTCCTGCCCGGTGCGCTCGCGCCACCAGGCTTCCCACTTGGGCGCGAACTCGGTGACGGCGGCGAGCGGGTCTTTGCCGAACTGGTCGAGCAACGCCATCTGGTCGGCGCCGTAGAGCACCTTGCCCGCCTCCGGCGTCAGCCAGGCGCGGATCTGCGAGCCGCCCCAGCTCGAATGGACCGCGCCCATCGGGATATCGAGCGCCGCGCGTAGGTCGCGCAGCATGTAGTAGCAGGCGGCGGAGAAGGCACCGGTGGTCTGCGGGCTGGCTGCCTGCCAGCTGACCGCTCCGCCGAATTCGCGCACCGGCTTGGCCGACGTGTCCTGCGGCACGGTCAACATGCGTAGCAGCGGGTCGGCGGATGCCTGGATGTTGTTGTAGCCGTTGAGCCCGGCGCTGACGGTGAAGGCCATGTTCGACTGGCCCGAGCAGAGCCAGACATCGCCGACGAGGATGTCGGAGACGGTGGCGGTGCCGGTGCTGTCGGTGACGCTCAGGGTCTGGGGCGTGGCATTGGCCGGGCGGGCCGGGAGAGTCACGGCAAAGCTTCCGTCCGCGCCCGCCGTAGCGCTGGCGCTGTCGGTGCCGAGCGTGGCGCTGACCTTTTCGCCGGGCTGGGCGGTGCCTTCGACGACGACAGGCTTGTCACGCTGGATGACCGCGTGATCCTGCCAGATCGGTAGGAGTTGCGGAGCGGCCTGCGCGGCGGTGGGAAGGACCACCCCGGCGAACAGCAACGCCGCCCGCCTCACGCCAGTTTGACCCTCGTGGTGGCGACACCCGCCACCGGGGAGTCGAAGCTCAGCAAGTGGCCGGCCTTGGGAAATTCCTTCAGCGAGGTCTCGTCCATGTTCTTGAGCGCGGTGGTCACGAACGCGGTCTTCAGGTCCATGCCGCCGAGCGCCATCTTGGTGATGTCGCGCGCCGGGAAAGTCTGGGTCGCGACCAGCTTCCCGTCGGGCGAGAAGCGCGCCACTTTCGCGCCCATGTAGAGGCCGGTCCAGACATGGTCCTCGGCATCGACGATTGGACCGTCGGGATAGGCGTTGGGGAACAGCGCGCCTGTATCGGCGAACAGCCGTGCCTCGCCCACGCCGTCCTTGGTGAGGTTGGCGACGAGGATCTTCTGGCCCACGGTGTCAGTGAAGTAGATGCGGTCGCCTGAACCGCTGACCGTCGGGCCGTTAGTGATGCTGATCCCGTTCGGACCCGCCGGACGGATTTCGCCGCGATCGAACACGTAGAAGCGCCCGCTCTTGGCTTCTTCGGCATCGTCCATCGAGCCGAACCACACGCGGCCCCAGGGGTCGGTGCAGGCGTCGTTGAGGCGGTTGCCGGCCGGTTCGCCGGGAACGTCCGACAGCTTGGCGAAGACCTGCGTGGTCGGATCGAACGTGTAGAGTCCGTCCTTCAACCCGCAGAGCAGCAGGCCGCCCTCTGCCGGGAGCGCCCAGCCGATCTGATTGGGCGCTTCTGAAATCGAGTTGCTGCCGTTCGCCGGATCGAAGTGCCACAACCGATGGCGCTTGATGTCGACGAACCAGAGCACGCCGCGTTCGGCATCCCACAGGGCCCCTTCGCCGAGCTTGCTCTCGGCGTCGAGGAGGCTGCGAACCTCGGCGGCTATCTCCATCCGGCGTCCACCCAGTAGTTGTGCGCCGTGCAGTAGCGCGCATCGTCGGAGGCCAGGAACATGGCCATGGCTGCGATGTCCGACGGTTGGATGCGTCCGTCAAGACATTGTGCGGCCACGATTTCCGCTTCGCCTTCGGGCGTGTACCATTTCATCTGCCGCGGGGTCTGGACGTTGCCCGGAACGATGGTGTTCACACGGATGTTGTCGCGGCCCAGCTCGCGCGCGAGGCTGCGGGTCAGGCCTTCGATCGCCGCCTTGGCCACTTGATAGACCGTCAAGTCTTCAAGCCCGAGGTGCCAGGAGATCGAGCCGAGGTTGACGATCGACCCGCCGCCGACCGCCTTCATCGCGGGCACGACGGCCTTGGCGGCGAAGAACTGGTGCTTGAGGTTTACCGCCATGCGTTCGTCCCAGTACTCGGGCGTCACGTCCTCGATGCTGTGGCGGTCATCGTTTGCGGCGTTGTTGATCAGCACGTCGCAGCCGCCAAGGCGTCCGACCAACTTGGCGATCTTGGCACCGTAATCGACGATGTCGCGGATATCGCAGTTGACGAAGATCGGCGGGATCGCGGCGTCGGCGAAGCGCTTGACCAGAGCCTCGCTCGCTTCCTCGATCACATCGACGAAGGCCACCGCCGCGCCCTGGCGCACGAAGCCTTCGACGATGCCCTCGCCGATGCCGGAGGCACCGCCGCTGACGATCACTTTCTTGCCGGCCAGGCTCGGGTAGACCGCTGCCTTTGCTGCCGGATCCAGAGTTACCTCCCCCACGCCCTCAATCCCCTGTGTAGACGGTTTTGATCTGGGTGTAGAACTCGACCGCCGCGAAGCCTTGTTCGCGGGGGCCGTAGCTCGATCCCCGGGTGCCGCCGAACGGCACGTGATAGTCGACCCCCGCGGTCGGCAGGTTGACCATGACCATGCCGGCGCGGATGTTCTTGCGGAAATCGCGAATGTGCTTCGCGTTGTTGGAGACGATCCCGGCCGAAAGGCCGAAGTCGCCGCGGTTGGCCACCTCCAGCGCCTCTTCGTAGTTCTTGACGCGGACGGTCGAGACCACCGGACCGAACACTTCTTCGGAGTTGATGCGCATGTCGGGCGCGGTGTCGGCTATCAGGGTGGGCTGCAAGAAGTAGCCCGGCGTTTCCGCCGAGACCTTGTCTCCGCCTGCCGCGAGGCGACCACCTTCGCCGGTGGCGATGCCGATGTAGTTGAGGTTCTGTTCGAACTGCGCCTCGCTCGAAGCAGGGCCGACCTGGGTGCCTTCGGCGAGCGCCGGGCCGACCTTGATCGCCTTGGCCCGCTCAGCGAGCGCGGCAACGAAGCGGTCGTGAATCGCATCCTCGACGATCACACGGCTCGAGGCAGTGCAACGCTGGCCGGTCTGGAAGAAGCCTCCGTCCGCCGCGATCGCCACGGCCTTGTCGAGATCGGCATCGGCCAGCACAACGAGCGGGTTTTTGCCGCCCATCTCCATCTGCACCCGCGCCTGCCGCGCCATTGCGGCCGCGCCGACCTGCGCGCCGACCTGCTGCGATCCGGTGAAGCTGACCGCCGCGATACCCTTGTTGTCAGTGATCGCGCGGCCCACGTCGCCGCGGCCGAGCACGAGGTTGAACACGCCCGCAGGCGCGCCGCACTCATGGATAATCTCGGTCAGCGCGCTGGCCACTGCCGGGGTGATGTTGGCCGGCTTGAGCACGACGGTATTGCCGAAGGCGAGCGCCGGAGCGGCCTTCCATGCCGGGATCGCGATCGGGAAGTTCCACGGCGTGATCAGGCCGACCACGCCCAGCGCTTCGCGGTAAGTCGCGACGTCGAGGCCGGGGCGGGTGGATTCGAGCGTCTGCCCGTGACGGCGCAGTGCCTCGCCCGCGAAATAGCGGAAGATGCGCGCGGCGCGCAGCGTCTCGCCGATACCTTCGGCGCGGGTCTTGCCTTCCTCGCGCGCGAGGAGTTCGCCCAGCTCGTTCGCGCGGGCGAAGATCGTCGCGGCGACCTTGTCGAGCAGGTCGGCGCGCACTTCGGGGGAAGCCGAAGACCAGCCCGGAAACGCCGCCGAAGCTGCGGCCACGGCCTGGTCGACCTCCGCCGCGCCGCCGTTCGGAAAGCGGGCGACGACATCGCCGGTGTTCGAGGGGTTGAGGCTTTCCAGCGCGTCATCGGCGCCGGTCCATTCGCCGCCGATGTAGTGGCCGAGACTGAGGGTACTCATGATAAGATCAGATCCTGTCGATTAGCCCGCGCGAGGCGAGGTTTCGCACGAAGGCGGCGATGCCCATTTCCCAGGCGGGCGCGTCGCGTGACGTGGTTACGGTGTTGGCGAGAGTGCCGAGGCGGCGAGAGCTGATGGTGACGCGGTCCCCCAGCTTGTGGGTGAACCCGGCGCCGGGCGTGTCGCGATCCTGCGTCGGCGCGAACAGCGTGCCGCAGAACAGCGCGAAGCCATCGGGATAGTGATGTTCGCTGAGCGTCTGTTCAACAAGGTCGAGCGGGTCGCGGCTTATCTGGCCCATCATGTTGGTGCCTTCGAGGCGATAACCTTCGGGCCCTTCGATCAGCAGGTCGACATTGGCCTGCCGCACGTCATCGATCGTGAAGCCATCGTCGAACAGGCGGATGAACGGGCCGATCGAGCATGAGGCGGTGTTGTCCTTGGCCTTGCTCAGCAGGAGCGCCGAGCGGCCTTCGAAATCACGCAGGTTCACGTCGTTGCCGAGCGTGGCGCCGACGCATGCACCGTGCGGATCGACGATCAGCACCACTTCGGGCTCCGGGTTGTTCCAGGTCGAATCCGAACGCACGCCGATGGGTGCGCCGTGGCCGACGGTGGAGAGCACCGGTGACTTGGAGAAGACTTCCGCGTCAGGGCCAATCGCGACCTCTAGGTACTGCGACCACATGCCTTCTTCGATCAGCACCGCCTTGAGTTGGGCCGCTTCCGCGCTTCCCGGGACGACAGCGCGGATCCCGGCGCCGACCTTTTCTTCGAGAGATGCGCGAATCTCCGCCGCACGCGAGGCATCGCCGCGCGCGCGCTCCTCGATCACCCGCTCGATAGCGGAGACCGCGAAAGTCACGCCGCAGGCCTTCACGCACTGCAGGTCGACCGGGGAGAGCAGGCGCCAGCCGTTCGGCAGTCCGCCTTCGACCGTGCCGATAGCGGTACCTCCGTTGAACGCCCGCCGGGCGACCGCGCCGGATACGGTGGCGACTTCGCCGGTGAGGTCGAAGATGGCGCCGCCACGTATGGCGATTACGCAAGGTCCTTCAGGCGCCTGCGCGCGACCGAGGAAGGTGCCGGACGCGTAGTCCGACGGCAGAATGTCAGTCAGTTGCCCGGCCATAAGTGGCTGCTTGTTCTCTCCCGTGATAGCGCTACCATAGAAACAGGGCCTCAAACGTGCAAGGAAATTGAGTGGCCCGCGGAGGATTTGAGAGGATGAGGAAACCAGGCGCCTTGGTGGCCGCGGTTGCGGCGCTTTTGATCGGGTCCACGTTGCAGGCGCAACCGGTCGCGAGATTTGCCGAAGTGACCTATCAGGCGGCGGGCGAATCTGCTCCCGCCAACCCGGGCACGTTCCGCAATCCGATCCTGCCGGGCTTTCATCCCGACCCCTCGATCGTGAGGTCGGGAGACGATTTCTATCTGGTCACTTCGACTTTCGCCTGGTTCCCCGGAATGCCGGTGTTCCACAGCCGCGACCTGGTGAACTGGCGCCTGGTGGGGCACGCGATCGACCGGCCGGGGCAAGTCGATTTCAAGGACCTTGGTATCACGCGCGGCATCTTTGCTCCGGCGATCACGGTGCATGACGGGCGCTTCTACATCTTCACCACCTGCGTTGATTGCGGAGGCAATTTCTTCGTCTCGGCGGACAAGGCGGAAGGGCCGTGGTCCGATCCGGTGTGGCTCGATTTCGAGGGTATCGATCCCTCGCTGTTCGTCGACGATGATGGCCGCGCCTGGGTGGTCAACAACGGAGCGCCGGTGGGGGAGCCTCGGTATGACGGCCACCGCGCATTGTGGATCCAGCAGATCGATCTCGCGGCGGGCAAGATGGTTGGCTCGCGCAAGGTGCTGGTCGATGGCGGGGTCAATCCGGCGGACAAGCCGATCTGGGCTGAGGGACCGCATATCTACAAGGTCGGCGACTGGTACTACCTGATGGCGGCCGAGGGCGGCACGGCGGAGAACCATTCGGAGACGATCTACCGCTCGCGCAAGGTCGACGGGCCTTATGAACCGGGGCCGCGCAATCCAATCCTGACGCAGCGGAACATGGCGCCGGGGCGGCCGGATCGAGTCGAGGCGACGGGGCATGCCGACCTCGTGCGGCTGGATGACGGGACCTGGTGGGGCGTGTTCCTGGCGACGCGTCCCTTTGCCGGTCAGTCGACGCTGCTGGGGCGCGAGACCTGGCTCCTGCCGGTGCGGTGGGTGGACGGCTGGCCGGTGTTCCTCGAGCCCGGCGATCCGGTGCCATTCACCTCGGCGCGCCCGAACCTGCCGCTGTTCGAAGGCACGGACTGGACCAGCTGGAGCGATCGCTTTTCTGGGCCGCTCTCGCCTGAGTGGCTGCGGATGCGCTCCCCTCGTAGCGATCGGTGGTTTGAGCTTGGAGGCAACGGGTTGGAACTGACCGCGCGGGGCGAAGCGGCGGGCGGCAAGGGGCAGCCCTCGTTCCTCGGTCGGCGGCTGCGACATCCTGCGGCGACTTATACTACACGGCTGACCTTCTCGCCCGAGCGGGACGGAGACTTCGCCGGCCTGCTGGCGCTGATCGATCAGGAGCACTTCCTGGCGTTCGGTATCGAGCAGGCAGACGGGTCCCGCGCGCTCACGATCCGCAAGCGCTCCGGCGCCGATCAGTCGGAGCGAGGGGAATTGGCCAGTTCCACGCCCCTCTCGGACAACGGCGAGATAGAACTGCAACTCGCGTTCGATCGCGGCCTCGCCGATCTCGCCTGGCGGCCGGTCGGGAGCGCTGAATGGCGTCCGGTCGCGAAGGGCGTGGACGTCGAATACCTCAGCTCGATCCATGCAGGGCTATTCACCGGGGTGCTTGTGGGGCCCTATGCGGGGTCAGCGGCGGCGGCTGATCAGGGCGCCGACAGCACCTTTAACAGGTACTGGCGGATCATCTCCTCGCGCTCGGGCGTGGCGGGGCCGTTGACGCCTTGGGCGTGGGGCGGAAGGTGGTCGGCGGCCTGTGCGGCGTCGGGGGCAAAGACGAAGTGTTCGAACCAGGCGCGCCAGCCCTCGCGTTGGGTGTCAGGCAGGTCGCGGATCGCCGAGAGGGCATGGACGAAGGCGACGAAGGGGCCACCGCGCGTGACGTCGTTGTACCAGTAGTTCACCAGCACGTTGACCGCATCGAGCGCGGCGACGTGGTGCCACCACAAGGTGGGGACGAAGATCGCGTCGCCTGGCTCCAGCTCGGCGGCCTGAGCCTGCTCCAGCGCGCGGGCGAAGCGGGGGTAGGTCTCGAAATCGGGCCGCAGCGGGTCGGGCATGCTCACCGGCTGTCCGGCCAAGGTGTTGTTGAGCGGGCCGACGTAGAGGTCGCTGGTGGCTTGGGGAGGGAACAGGGTGAAGCGCCTGCGCCCGAGCGCCACGACGGCAATATTGTCCGACAGGTCGAAGTGCGTGGAGACTTCGGCCTTGTTGCACAGCCAGACGCACGACTTCGCATCGCGTTGCATGGCGGCATGGGGTAGCGGATTAGCGACGTCGAACTGCGGCAAGTGCTGGGCGGTCTCGTTCGCCCCGGCATAAACGATCGGAGGCGAGGCCTCAGGCGCCAGCTCCAGAAGCTTGCGGCCGACTTCGGCTAGCGACGCCTTCTGGCGGACGAAATTGAACCCGCGCATGTCGGCGCCGTAGAAGAACCGTCCACCCGTCTCTTGGGGGGCGAGCATGACCTCGGAGGGCTTGCCGCTGTCCATCGAGGCCAGAATCGTGAGCGCCGCTGTGGGCGATTTCCGGCCCGCCTCGACCAGCGGCCAATCCGCCGCCAGCCCGCGCATGACGAAGGGTTGTCCGGCCTCGCACAGTCCGGTGAACTCTTCGGGCGTGGGCGCCGCGTATTCGGGCAAGGGCAGCATCGGGACTCAGTAGGCTGTGGCGAAGCGGCAGAAGTCTGCCCGCGGCTTGCCCTCGATCATAGCTGTTTCGTCCTGCCCGAAGGAAATCTGCCCCGCCGCCTTAGGATCCCAGCGCTGCCAGTGCGGCCGGTCCTGCGAGATGGCGGTCTTGCCGTTGGGGTCCCCGGTGATTGCGAGCGCCGCCCAGTAGTCCTGCATCTGCGCCCCGCCGCCGACGGGATTGCGGCCGAAGATGAAGCCGATTTCGTAGGCATGGCGAGTCAACCCGCCGTTCTCGCCGACGTCGAACTCGTAGAACCAGGTCGGCCAGCCGTTCGCCGCTAGCAAGTCCGCCAGTCGGTCAGCCGGGCAGTGAAACTCGCCATCGCTCTGCAGTCGCAACGCCAGGTTGCCGCGCCGGGGATCGGGAGTCTCGGCGCGATAGGCGGCTAGCGCTTCTGCGCCGTGGCCCGGATACCAGGTCTCGGCCAGGCCGAGCAGGTCGATCGCGTCCGTGGTCGGGCCGAACTCGACCTTGTCGACGCCGATGATGACCGGCTTGGGCGCGTTCTTCGCGATCAGGCGGTCGGGCGCATCGGGCAGAACCTTGCCGTCGACGGTGATGCGCAGCCAGGTAGAGCGGCCTTGCTCTGCCGCCGGATCGCCGACCTCCTGCTGCAAGTCGAGCAAGGCTACCGGCGAAAGCGCGCGCAACTTTGCCACGTCGCCCCCGGCGTCGGCGGCCTTGTCGAGTTGCATCCCCACAGCCTCTGCCTCGGCGAGCGTGCGGAAGGTCATCCCGAAGCCCGGCGTGCCGCTTTGCATGATCGCCTTGTGAAACAGTCCCTGAGCGCCCGGTGCCGCCAGCAACAGCGACACGTCCTGCGATCCGGCGCTCTCACCGTAAATGGTGACGTTGTTCGGATCGCCGCCAAAGCGGGCGATGTTGTCATGCACCCATTGCAGCGCGGCGATCTGGTCCATCAGCGCGTAGTTGCCGCTCGCACCGCCTTGCTCGGCGGTGAGAGCCGGATGCGACATGAAGCCGAGCAGGCCGAGCCGGTACTGGATGCCGACATGGACCACCCCCTGGTCGGTCATGTTGGAATCGGCCGGGCCGCTGGAGGAGCCCGAGCGGTTGGAGCCACCGTGGATCCACACCATCACCGGGAGCCTGCCATTCAGCGACGGCGTGCGGACATCGAGTGTCAAGCAGTCTTCCGACGAATGAAGCCAGTTCGCCTTGTTCCAACCTTCGCTCTTCTGGAGGCAGGCGGGGGCGGGCTTGCTCGCGTCGCGCACGCCCTGCCACGGCACCACCGGCGCGGGCGGCCGCCAGCGCAGTTCGCCGACCGGAGGCGCGGCAAAGGGAATGCCGCGGAACACCGCGTCACCTTCGACCACGCTTCCGCTGACCGTCCCGCCGGGGACGGCAACTTGCGGCATCCCTCCCTCGGAGGCCGTCAGCGGCGCGGCGAGCATGAGCATCGCCGCGCCCAGAGCAGGCCTCAGCCGCAAGGCAGCACTACTTCGGCGTCGGTCCCGAGCCGAATGTCTGTCAGCACGAAGTCGGCCGCACCCTCGGTGGTGAGGATGAACGGGGTGGCGACATTGCTCATGTCGATCCCCTTCTCACGCAGGCACTTGAGCGAGAGGCCGTAGCGTACAAACTGCGTGCCCTGCGGGATCTTGACCGGGCTCACCACCAGCGAGTCCGTGCCGCTGATCATCGCGAAGCCCGCCTGGTCCGGCGCTTTGAGCATCTTCACCGTCACCAACAGCATGACGTCGCCGTTGGTCTCGCGGCTGATGTCGATCGGATCGAAGGTGCCGAGCGAGACGGCCGACGTGCCGCCGGAAATCCGGAAGCGCCGCCCGCCTTCCTGCACCAGACCTTCCTCGATCGAGACCTTGGCTCGGCCCCCCAGCGCTTCGGTCGGGAAGGTGGTGATGCGGGTCTGGCTGCCCGGCTGGCTCGGGTCGACGATATGCAGCGACCAGCTCGAGGCCGGGACGCCAGAGGCGAGGAAAGTGCGCGCATCGCCGGGCGCGGCATTGCCGGCGTTTTCAGGCAGCGCGGTCCAAGGCGTGCGCGGGCTGGCGTAAGTCAGTCCGAAGCCGAACGGATGGAGCACGCCGTCGGCCATGCTCGCCGTGCGCGGCCAGTCGGCTGGCAGCTTGCCCTGGAAGTCGAAGCGCGGAGTGCCGTCGGGCTTGGCGACAAGTACGTCCGCCAGGCCTCCCCCCTCGGTGCCGGGGAGCCAGGTGACGACAAACGCGTCGGCCACATTGAGCGCCGGGTTCACGTAGAGGGGGCGCCCGGTGATCATCACCGCGACGACCGGGATACCCTGCGCCTTGAGCTTGCGCATCGTCTCGAACGGAGCAGTCAGTTCAGGATCGAGCTGCAGCGAGGCGCGATCGCCCTGGAATTCGGCGTAAGGCTTCTCGCCGAAGATCACGATCGCGGCGTCGGGCTTGGTGGTGAAACTGCCGCTGGGCGAAAGTTCGGCGCTGCCGCCAGCGCTGGTCACCGCCTCGCGCAGCCCGGCCCACAGGGAGGTCGCGCCGGGGAAGTGGCTGTTGTCGATGCCGGTACCCTGCCAGGTCAGCGTCCAGCCGCCGGACTGGCGGGCGATGTCGTCCGCACCATCGCCCGCCACCAGCAGACGGCCGCCGGGTTTAAGCGGCAGCACGCCCTGGTTCTTGAGCAGGACCAGCGACTTGCGCACTGCCTCGCGCGCAACGGCGCGGTGTTCGGCCGACCCCAGCAGTTCGTAGTGGCCGGAGATATCGCGGGAGGAAGGCTTGCCGGTTTCGAACAGGCCGAGCCGCAGCTTCACCCGCAAGAGCCGGGTCACGGCGTCGTCGATCCGGCTCATCGGGATCTGGCCGGCCTTGGCCTGGGCCAGAAGGCTTTCGTAGATCGGCTTCCAGGTGTCGGGTGCCATGTAGAGGTCGATCCCGGCGAGCAGGGCTTGCGGGCAGGAGGCGTTGGTGCAGCCTTCAACCTGGCCATGCGCGTTCCAGTCGGACACGACGAAGCCGCCGAAGTTCATGCGGTCCTTGAGCACGCCGGTCAGCAGGCTCTGGTTGCCGGTCATCTTCACGCCCTGCCAGCTTGAGAAGCTGGCCATGACGGTGCCGACGCCCTCCTCGATCGCCGGACCATAAGGCGCGCCGTGGATGTCGCGCAGTTCTTCCTCGCTGATCTTCGCGTCGCCCTGATCGACGCCGTTCTCTGTCCCGCCGTCTCCGAGGAAGTGCTTGGTGGAGGCGATGACCTTGCCGCGCGGAAGGATGCGGCCGCCATCGGGCGGGCCCTGCAGCCCGCGAACCATGGCGCCGGTGTAGGAAGCGACGAGTTCGGGATTGGACGAATAGCCCTCGTAAGCGCGGCCCCAGCGGAAATCCTGCGGTACGGCGACGGTCGGGGCGAAAGTCCACTCCTGCCCGGTCACGCGGATCTCGGTGGCGGTGACCGCGCCGATGCGCTCGATCAGCTCGGGGTCGCGCATTGCGCCAAGGCCGATGTTGTGCGGGAACAGCGTCGCGCCGATGATGTTCGAGTGGCCGTGAACCGCGTCGGTGCCCCACACCACGGGGATGCCAACGCCCCCGTCGCTGGTGTCGACCGAGGCGGCGTAGAACTCGTCGGCGAGCTTGAGCCAGTCGGACGCCGGAGCGAGGTCATTGCCATAGGGGCCGCTGTTGCCGCCGTTGAGCACCGAGCCGAGGTTGTAGGTCTTCACGTCCGCTGGGGTGACGCAGCACAAGTCGGCCTGGACCAGCTGGCCGATCTTCTCTTCCAGCGTCATCCGGCGCAGCAGGTCGGCGATCTTCGCTTCGTCAGCGGAGGAGACCGGAACGGGATATTGGCGCGCAGGCCAGATTGCCGGATTGGCGACGCCTGTGCCTTCGGCCGGAGGACTGGCGGGCTGGGCCTGCAGCGAGGCTCCACCTGCGGTCAGTGCCGCAGCCATGGTCAGAACGGCCCAGGATCGCATCGAATCTCCCCTCCTTCGTCTGCCTCTGCATGGGCAGGATCGCGTCTTTGGTAGCGTTATCAATCGCGGTTTGGAAGCCGGGTCTTGCAAGTCCGGCGATGGAGGGAGGGCGGGCGGATAAGGATACTCCCGTATTTACCCCGCTAGATCACAGAATAGCAGGGAGCGTTTCGCAATCGTAACTCGCGCGCCGGATTTGGCAGCGGCGGGTTCTCGCGCTCAACTGATCGGATCGTAGAATGAGATTTGCCGCATCCCTGGCTGCCGCCTTGGCGCTTGCCGGCTGTTCATCGCAGGGCGAAGCCAACCTGCAGGACGAGGACCTGAAAGCTTATGTGGTCGAGGCTGCCGTCGTCGCCTGCTCGGAACAGGCCGAGCAGCAGGCGCAATCGCCGCAGCTGGACGTCGATTTCACGAGCGCCTGCGAATGCGGTGTGAGCAAGGTCATCAAGGATCTCCCAGTTGGCGAATTCGCGGCGATCACCAGCGATGACGACGTCACCGCATTGGTGGCCAGGCTCGGGGCACCGGCCGAAGAGGCGGCGAAGGAATGCGCGGCCAAACGGCGCCTGGCCAAAGCGTGACCAAGGCTGTCGCGGGATCGCTTCTCGGGACAATAATAAGTAAGATCACCGCCTAGCCTGATTTCAGTACTAACCCCGAGACGCGTATCTCTTTGGAAGTCATGTTGAAATCGTCCGCCTCATTCTTTATTCTTCTGGCATCGGTCGGCGGTACTGCCCTCGCAAATGACCGTGCATCTCGGGAGGACCGGGGTGACGTGGCCGAGTTTCGCATGCGCGCGGCAGCTTTGTCGGCTGCGCGATCGGAGTGCATGCGGGAGGCGAGGTCTCGTTCCGCCGAGTCCATGATCCGGAAGGAGCATGGAAATGCGCAGGGCAGTGCACAAACTGGCGGTGCCAATGATGGCCGGCGCGATCCTGCTGGCTCCGGCAAGCGCGATTGCCCAGAACGCTGATCACTCCGACCGCGGAGATGTTTCCGACTTCAGGGAGCACGAAGAAGACGGTGAGCCACAGCCCTACGAGTTCGGTTTGGATGGCAAGCCCAAGCCTTCGTGGTCGTTAGCGGTCGGTGAGTTCGCGCTCTACGATACCAACCCTTTCTGGGATGCCGACGGGTCCGAGGACGCCTTGCTCTTTTCCCCGTCGGTCGGACTGACATATTCGCATCCCAACCTTGTGTCCGGCTGGGATCTCGAGCTTGGCGCGGGAGTCGATGCAGACCTCTTCTCAAACAATCCCGACGAACTGAACGAAGGGCGGCTGAACTTCAGCGCGACGGTCTTTCACGCGATCCCCGATGTCGGCACCCTCTCGTTCGGCTTCCGGGCCCGATGGGTCTATCTTGGCGATAGCTTCGGCGACTTCGACCATTCGCTACAGCGTTACTTGATCGTGTTTGCGCCCGACATTTCGGACAAGGTCGGGATCTCGCTGAGCGGAGAGTATCGAGACTCCGGGGTAGCAGCGAACCGGCGGTTCATCGGCACCGTGAATTTTGACGCGTCGATCGTCGACACGCCGGACGTGGCGGTCGGGTTCTTCCAGGAGTTTTCGTACTCCGCCTACACCGCCGGGCTCAACGACGGCCGCGACGATCTGCTTTCGATGAGCGAGGTCACCCTGACTCCTAACCTCGGCCTGCCCGATGGTGCGAACCTCGCGCTCGCGGCGATCCTGTTCCATCGCTTCTCCAATCGCGAGGCAGCGCGCTTCACCGCGATCCAGGTCGGACCCACGTTCGGCTATCGCTTCTGAGGGAGGGTCGCCAATGTCCGAACCCGATATGAACCCCGATCAGGCTTACGTTTCGACAGGCCGCCTGCCGCCTGCCGAAGACGTCGTGAAGCTGGTGGACAGGGCCTACGAGAAGTTCCGCTCCAATTCGGACGGGCGGCGCTCGCAAGTCTATCCAGCGCTGGCCCGCGTGCCGGCCGATCTGTTCGGCGTCTGCGTGGTGGCGACCCATGGCGATGTTCATTCGGCGGGGGACGCCGATTACCTGTTCCCGATCATGAGCGTGTCCAAGCCGTTCGTCTTCGCCCTGGTGTGCCAGCACCTCGGACCGAGCGAGGCACGGCGCAAGATCGGCGCCAACGCCACAGGCTTCCCGTTCAATTCGACCCTGCCGCTGGAAATGCATCGCGACGGGCGCACCAATCCGATGGTCAATTCCGGCGCGATCGTCACCAGCAGCCTGGTTGCCGGTGACAGCTCCGAGGCCAAGTGGCAGCGCATCCTCGATGGCCTCTCGGCACTGGCCGGACGACCGTTGGTGATGAACGAGGAAGTGTTGGAGTCCGCCCGCACTACCAACTTCCGCAATCGAGGCATGGCGCACCTCTTGCACAGCGCCGGCAGCCTCGAGGCAGACCCGATGGAAGCGCTGGACCTCTACACCAGGCAATGCTGCCTCGACGTGACGGCGAAGGACCTCGCGGTGATGGGCGCTACGCTGGCGGATGGCGGCGTTAATCCGATTACCCGCGAGCGAGTGATCGATCCGACGACCTGTCATTACACGCTGGCCGTGATGGCCACCGCGGGCCTCTACGAGACTTCGGGCGACTGGCTTTACGAGATCGGCCTGCCAGGCAAGAGCGGTATCGGCGGCGGCATCGTCACAGTTTCACCGGGCAAGGGCGGTCTCGGGACGTTCGCGCCGCTGCTCGACGAGGCGGGTAACAGCGTCAAAGGTCAGATGACGGCGAAGTACCTATCACAGCACCTTGGGCTGGACCTGTTCCTCTCCAAGCCGGAAGCCTGAAGAGGCACGCAAAGGCTATTGCCCGATTGCCGCGGCCGGGATGACTTCAACCGGAAGGCCGAGGCTTTCGAGCTGCGGCTTGACCGTCGCGGCATCGCCGACGACGACCCAGACGAACTTCGCCGGATCCAGCGCGCCCCGCATCGCCGTGTCGAGTCCGGGGCCTGTCATGGCCCGATATTTCTGCGCCACCGTGTCGTAGAAGTTGTCCGGACGTTTCCAGACGTCGTTCTGCTGCATCGCCGAGAGCACCGCGCTTGAGGTTTCGAAGCGGCCGGCGAGTTCCCGCGTCGTGCCGTTCACCTCGCGCGAGAGCTCGGCCGCGGTGACGCCGTTGGTCGAAAGGAACTCCTGCACCTGCTGCTGGATGGCCTTGATCGAATCGCCGGTCCGGTCAGCCTGGACCGGGGCGTTGATCGTGTAAGGCACCGC
Organism: Porphyrobacter sp.; assembly: GCA_017744315.1. GTDB lineage: Bacteria > Pseudomonadota > Alphaproteobacteria > Sphingomonadales > Sphingomonadaceae > Croceibacterium_A. The sequence continues at coordinate 137,241 of JAGIBN010000008.1, read as the reverse complement.
ATGCTCCAGCCAGTTGAAGCCGCCGCCCGCGCCGTAGGACCAGTGCTTGTTCTCGCGCAGCTCCATGTTCAGGCGCGACAGGAAGCCCGACCCGAGGACTTGGTTGGCCATCTGGTAGGTGAGCAGTTCCTGCTCCGGACTCAGCGCGGTCATCTGCCCGGCGAGGATCAGGGACTGCGGCGAATTGGGCCGGTCGAGCAGGAGGATCTTCGGCGCGGCCTGCGCGGGCGCCACGTTGAACGCCTTGGCTCCGGCCGTCCCCTGACCGCGCCAGTCGCCGAAGCGGGCTTCCAGTGCGGCCTTTACTTCTTCCAGCGGAAGATCGCTGACGACGAAGACCTTGGCCTTGTCGGGGCGGATCCAGGCCTGATGGAACGCTACCAATTCATCGCGGGTGAGCTTGCCCACCGCAACCGGATCGCCCGAACCGGCGGCGAGCTTCGCATAAGGGCTCCCGCTGCCGTAGAGCAGGGGCGGCAGCGCGCGGTTGGCGATGCCCGCGGGGTTGGTGAGTTCCGACGCGATCCCGGTCAGCAAGGTCGCGCGCATGCGTTCGACCTCTGAAGGCTCGAACGCCGGATTGCGCACCACGTCGGCGAAGAGGTCGAGCGAGCCGCCGAGATTGGGGCTGGGCGTGGAGACGGTCAGGTAAGTCCGGTCCGCCGAATTGCCGGTGCTGATGTTTGCACCCAGGCGCTCGCCCGCTTCGGCAATGGCCGTTGAATCGAGGCTCGTCGTGCCCTCCTTGAGCAGCGAGAGCATGAGGCTCTGCGTGCCGAGCTTGCCGTCGGGATCCGCCGCGGCGCCGGCGTCGAAGCTCATCAGCACGCGGGTGACGGGCACGGCAGTGCGATGAGCGTAGACGAGTTCGACCCCATTGCTCAGGCGGCTGCGAGTGACTTCGGGGAAGTCGAGATCGCCGATCGCCGCAACGGATGGAAGGTCGCCGCGCGTTCCCTGGACAGTTTCGCGCGGAGCGGCTGCTGCGGCAGCGGCGGGTACGGCTTGCGCTTCCTGATAGCTGTCGCGCTCGCCCGGAACCACGGTGATGGTCAGTGGCGGGCGCGAGAGCCACTTCTGGCCGACGGCCTGGACTTGCGCCGGAGTGACCTTCGCCATCGCTTCGAGCTGCTGCTTGAAGAAAGCCGGATTGTCCGAATAGAGCTCGCCCTGCGCGAGCGCCACGGCCTTGCCGCCGAAGCCGCCGACCGCTTCGAGGCCGGAGATGCGCCCGGACACGTTGGTGGTGACGACGCGCTGCACTTCGTCGGCGGTCGGACCGTGCTCAATCAGGTCGGCAACGATTTCGTCCAGGCGCTTGGTCACGACGGCGGGATCGACACCCGGCCGCACGACCGCCTGGACCAGAAACATGCCGAGCTGGGAGAGCGACTGGACGCCGGCGGATACCTGCACCGCAGTCTTCTCTTCGCGCACCAGCAGGTTGTCGAGCCGCGAGCTGGCGAGGCCGCCGAGCACAGAGGCGAACACGTCCAGCGGCACTGCGTCGGGATCGTTGAGGCCCGGCACCGCCCAGCTACGCACGATCAGCGTCGCGGCGACACGGTCCTGCATCGTAACGTCCTTGGGCGCAGAGAGCGTCGGCACGATCATTTGCGGCTCTTGCGTCTGCGGACCGGCCTTGATCGGCCCGAAGTACTTTTCGACCAGCGGGCGCGCCTCGTTCACGTCGACGTCCCCGGCGAGCACCAGGACCGCGTTGTTCGGGCCATAGTGCTGACGGAACCAGTTCTTCACGTCCTCCAGGCTGGCCGCGTCGAGATCGGCCATCGAGCCGATGACGTTGTGGCCGTAAGGCGTGCCGCCGAGCAGTTCCTCCAGCAGCTTGTAGAACAGCAGGCCATAGGGCTGATTGTCCCCTTGGCGTTTCTCGTTCTGGACCACGCCGCGCTGTTCATCGAGCACGCCCTGGTCGATCGCCCCCAGCAGCCAGCCCATCCGGTCGCTTTCGAGGAACAGCGCGCGATCGAGCGCGGGGCGGGGGACGGTTTCGAAGTAGTTGGTCCGGTCGAAGTTGGTCGTGCCGTTGAAGTCGGTCGCGCCGACTTCCCGCAGCGGCGCAAAGAAATCGCCGGGGGCGTTTTCCGATCCGTTGAACATCAGGTGTTCGAACAAGTGCGCAAAGCCGGTCTTGCCCGTCGGCTCGTGCTTGGAGCCGACGTCGTACCATACCGACACGGCGACGATCGGCGCCTTGCGATCGGTGTGGACGATCACCCGAAGCCCGTTGGCGAGCGTGAAACTCTCGTAAGGAATGCGCACCTGTTCGACGAGTTGCTCGACCGGCACCGGCGCGGCGGTTTGCGCAGCAGACGGGAGTGGAGCGAGCGCTGTAGACGCCAACGCGATGAGGGTAAGCAGCTGGCGACGCAACATCGGATCTCTCCCCGAAACAATCGTTCTGTCAGTAAGACCGGCAAATGAACCGGGCCCTCACGCTCGGTCCATCTGTAATATTACTTACCTTCAATTCAACGGCTTTTCGATGAAGGTAGCGATCTGCGCGCATCCATTGGGTTTGGTCATTCGCAGAGGTGACGAAACGGGGAAGGGCGGGGCTTGTTTGAACCCTCAATCAGCCCCTCGGACGCAGGTTAAAAAAAGATATCCCGCCCCCGTGTCTCTTGGGGCAATCATCCCTATCTAGCGCCGATGCCTTTTCCCAATTTACCGGCCGTCCTCGGCGAAGCTCTAGTCGCGCGCGGCTATTCCGATCCAACCCCCGTGCAAGCCGCGGTGCTCGAACCCGAGGCGGAGGGACGCGACCTGATCGTGTCCGCCCAGACCGGCTCGGGCAAAACGGTGGCTTTCGGGATCGCCATGGCGCCCGACTTGCTGCGGCCCGATGGGATGGCGGAATTCGGCACCAGTCCGCTCGCGCTGGTCATCGCCCCGACACGCGAATTGGCGCTGCAGGTCAGCCGTGAGCTGATCTGGCTCTACGGCAAGGCCGGCGCGCGCGTGGCGACTTGCGTCGGCGGCATGGACCCGTCGAAGGAACGGCGCGCGCTGCGCGATGGACCGCAAGTCGTGGTTGGCACTCCGGGGCGCTTGCGCGACCATCTGGAACGCGGAGCGCTCGACCTGGCGATGCTTCGGACGATCGTGCTCGATGAGGCGGACGAGATGCTCGACATGGGCTTCCGCGAAGACCTTGAGGAAATCCTCGATGCGACGCCCGAGAGCCGGCGGACCCTGCTGTTCTCGGCCACGATGCCGGCGCCGATCACCCGGCTCGCCCAGCGCTATCAGCGCGATGCCTTGCGCATTTCGACAGTCAGCGAAGGTCGTGGGCACGGCGATATCGCCTATCAGGCGGTGACGGTCTCGCCGTCGGAGATCGAGAACGCGGTGGTCAACCTGCTGCGCTTCCATGAAGCGGAAACGGCCATGCTGTTCTGCGCCACGCGCGAGAATGTCCGCCGGCTGCACGCCACTCTGCAGGAACGTGGTTTCGCGGTTGTCGCACTATCCGGCGAGCACTCGCAGTCGGAACGCAATCAGGCGCTGCAGGCCTTGCGCGATCGAAGGGCGCGGGTCTGTGTCGCGACCGACGTGGCGGCGCGCGGCATCGATCTTCCAACCCTCAGCCTGGTGATCCACGTCGAGATTCCGCGAGATGCTGAGACCTTGCAACATCGTTCGGGCCGCACCGGACGCGCGGGCAAGAAGGGCACGGCGGTCCTCGTGGTCCCCTATCCGCGTCGCAAGCGGGTTGAGTCCATTCTCCGCGGCGCAAAGATCAACGCCGACTGGATCGATCCGCCGACCGCCGAAGCCATTCGTCAGAACGATCGCCAACGGCTGATCGACACCCTGCTCGAACCGGTCGAGTTCGACGACGAGGATCGCGAGCTCGCCGCCCGGCTGCTGGCCGAGCGCAGCCCGGAAGACATCGCGGCAGCGCTCGTGCGCGCGCATCGCGCTGCCTTGCCGCAGGCCGAGGAGCTGATCGCGAACACGCCTGAAGCTCGTCAGGCCGATCGGCAGGATCGCCATCGCGCGGGGTTCGAGGACGTGGTCTGGTTCCGGATGGACGTCGGTCGCCGGCAGAACGCCGATCCACGGTGGATCCTGCCGCTGCTGTGCCGTCGCGGACATATCACTCGCAACGAGATCGGAGCGATCCGCATCACCGCGAACGAGACCCATTTCCAGGTCCCCCGGGCTATCGCGGACAAGTTCTCGTCGGCTCTTACCCGTACGGCCGGGACTGAGGATGGCGGGGACGTCACCATCGAACGGTCGCCAGACACACCCCGCGATGCCGCTCGTGAGCATCGCAAGGGTGCCAGGACGCACGAACGTCCTGGACAGGCCGGACCGCCGCGCAAGGGTCCTCCCGGTGCTGCCCGCAAGGGTCCCCGCCCGGGAAATGACTCGAGGCCGCGCTCCAGCGAGGCGTCGGGCGAAGGGAAGAAGCCCTGGCAGAAGAAGCCCCATCGCAAGAACCGCGGGCCCGCCAAATAGTCCGGTAAGTCAGGGACTGGTGATCGGCAGTTCGACGTGAAATGTCGATCCAGTCTCGACCTCGGGGTCGAGCCAGATCCGACCGCCGTGGCGTTCGACTATGGCTTTGGTGATCGCCAGTCCGAGCCCGGTACCTGACTGCTGCCTTTGCGAGGTGGCGTCCTGCTGGGCGAAGCGGGTGAAGAGGCGGTTCCTGAACTCGGGCGCTATCCCTTGCCCCTGATCAGTGACGCTGATCCGAGCCCAGTCCCCGTTGGTCTCCAGCGTCACTTTTGCCTCTGTGTCGCGCGGGGAGAACTTGGCGGCGTTCGAGAGGAGGTTCGCCAGCACTTGCTGAATGCGGCGCGTGTCGACGCGGGCCATGATCGGATTTGAGGGCAGGTCTGATTTGAGGGTCACCCCGAAGCGTTCAGCATAGAGTTCGTTCTGTTCGACGGAATCCGCGACAAGTTCGCGCAAGTCGACCTCGTCGAATTCGAACTCCGCACGTCCCGACGCCAGCTTGTCCATGTCGAGCAGGTCGTTGACGAGCGCGATGAGGCGCTCGCAGTTTCGCAACGCGATCTGAGCCAGCTTGGCCGCCTTGGTCGGCAGCGGCTCGGCCGGCGATCCCACCATCAGCCCCAGGGCCCCGGCTATGGCGGTGAGCGGGGTGCGTAGTTCGTGGCTGACTGTCGAGACCAGTTCGTCCTTCAACCGGGCGGCTTTCCGTTCGTCGGTCACGTCTCGTGCGATAAGCAAGTAGCGACCGCCGGAAATGGTCCGTCCGAAGAGGTCGAGTATCCGGCCATCCTCTCGCAGCATCTCGGCGCGCTGTTCTCCCCCTTTTGCGATCGAGGCGATGATGCTTTCGGCAATCTCTGCGGGCTCGCCTTCGCCAGCCTCTCCGCGCCGGGCATTGATGAGGACCAACTCCCGCAGTTCTTTGCCGACCTTCACGTTTTCAGGTGCGAAGCCGAACATGTCGCAAAAGCGCTGATTCCAGATCATCAGCCGCAGGTCGGGATCGGTCAGCAGGACGCCCTCGGTCACATTTTCGAAGGTGAGTTCGAGCAGTTCCCTCTCCTCCCGCGTCCGCGTCGAGGCTTGGTGGAGCAGCCACCCCAAAAGCGCGGCGACGGCCAGGAGTGCGGCCCAAAGCGCCGGAGCCATGCGCCGTTCGACTTGCCGGCCGGGCTGGAACGGCGACCAGACGATATAGCCAATGGTCTGCTCCGCACTGTTGCGGACCGGGAGCGAAGCCTTGCCTTCCGGTTTCCAACTGAACCGCGCGTCCTCGATCAGGAAATCGCGGGAAAGCTGCTCCAGAAATGAGCCGTCGAGATAGCGAACGCTGACGTGCAGGTACTCCGTGCCCACGGGCAGAGCGTTTTCCTTCGTTTCGGAGACTATCGGCTTGAGGCTGATGATGGCGGGCCGGCCACCAACGACTGCAACATCCCATGCACCCTTGGTTTGCCCTTCACCCCCGGCGTATGGGCCAGAGGCAGCCTTGAGCGATCCGCGCAGTTCCTCTGCCAGACGGAGCGCCGGCACCGAAACCCGCTCAAAGGTCTCGGGCTGCGCTCTGACTCCCGCCTGCATCGCGTAAACCGGTCGGTTGTCGGGATCGAGCAGGTAGACTTCGTCGTGTCCGTAGTAGGAGTGGAACCAGATCCCGAGATTGTTGTCGATCCAGGTGTAGTCGAGCGGCCGCTGTTGCAGGTGTTCGACCGCATCGTCCCACACGGTCGACGCCTCCTGGTCATTCGCGATCTTCGCTACGCTCTGCTGGATGGCGAGCACGATAAACTGGTTTTGCCGCTCGACCGCCAGGGCATCGGAGCGGCTCGTTGAGTAGTGCAGGACTGTCCCGATCAAGACCGCGAGCAATACGACGGCACCCAAAGTTGGAAGGACCACTGTCGGCAAGGCTGCCCTGGTCTTTGCTGTCAGTGACACCATTGTGCGCTAACTGCGGGGCCCTGACCTATGTTCCGGCGCATGAAAAAACGCCGGCTCCCTGGGGCCGGAGGGTGCCTTGCAGTGTGGGCTTGGCTCTCGGCGAGAAATGATTATATACCAACTGTTATGGAAATGACCGCTGCCGTAAGAGGACGCCCGCGCGAGTTCGATGTCGAGGAGGCATTGGCCGTCGCGCTGCGCGTGTTCTGGGAGAAGGGTTACGACGCCGCGTCGATGACCGACCTTACCGAGGCCATGGGCATCACCCGCCCAAGCCTCTACGCCGCGTTCGGCAACAAGGAAGAGCTCTTCAAGCGCGCGCTGGACCTCTACGAGAGTGAGAAGCTCGCCTATGTCCGTTGCGCGCTCGACGCTCCGACCGCTCGCGGCGTGGCGCAGCGACTGCTCGAGGGTACGATCCAGAACATCACCAGCGAGTGTCCGGGATGCCTGGGTGTGATCGCGTCGGTCAGCTGCGGCGGCAAGGATTCCCCGATCCAGCAGGACGTTCGTTCGCGGGCGCAATCGTCGCGCGGGGCCATGGTGGACCGCATGCAGCGGGCCATTGATGAAGGCGATTTCACCATCACGGTCGAGGCCGAAGCCATGACTCAGTACCTGACCGCGGTGCTCCAGGGCATTTCGGTGCAAGCCGGTGCTGGGGCAAGTCGCGAGCAATTGCAGCAGGTTGCCGACGCTACGCTGGCGGTGTGGCCGGGGCGCTGACCCCCCGATTTTTGCTGCATTGCGAAAAAAATATCGGGCGGTATAGAAATATCGCTTGACCTGAACGTCAGATTACATACTTATCGGTACAGAACGCTGCGAGGCAGTGCTGTGCGGGTCATGACGACCTTCGCAGCGCTTCCTCGACGAAATTTGCCTGCCTGTTCGCATCGCTTTTCCGAAAGCTCTCGCTTCCGGAGGTGGTTGTGTACGCCCTTTCGAGGACCGCCCGATGAACGACCTGACGCCAATCGAAATGGACGAGCTGAGAGCGCTCGAGGACGCTGAAAGGCCGGACCGCCGGAGGCGGGTCGGCCGCACCGGCTGGATCGTACTGATCGTCGCGGCTGTGGCGCTGGCCTGGTATCTCTTGCGCGCGACCAGCGTCCCGGCGGCAGCCCCGCCTTTGCCGGTAGTGACCGTGGCGACGCCGCTGCAGCGTGAGATCACCCAGTGGGACGAGCACATCGGCCGCTTCGAAGCGAGCCGAAGCGTGGAACTGCGTCCGCGCGTCTCGGGCCAGGTTACCGCGGTCCACTTCCAGGACGGCCAGTTCGTGCGCCAGGGACAGCCGCTGTTCACGATCGACCCGCGCCCCTATCAGGCCGCACTGGCAGAGGCACAGGCGGGCGTCGCCACGGCGCGTAGCGACCTCTCGTTGGCGCGCGCCAATCTCGACCGTGCCTTGCGGCTGGTCGAAGATGACGCCGTAGCCAAGAGCGAGATCGACGCGCTCCGGGCGCGGGTTACCGCCGCCAACGCATCTCTCGCTGCAGCTCAGGCGCGGGTGCGGTCGCGCAGCCTCGATGTCGAGTTTACCACGGTGCGGGCACCGATCAGCGGTCGCGTGTCTGACCGCCGTGTCGATCCGGGCAACCTCGTCGCAGCGGGCGATGGCCCAGCGGCTACGCTGTTGACCACGATCGTCGCAACCGATCCGCTCTACTTCGCCTTCGACGGTTCGGAAGGGTCCTTCCTCAAGTCGAAGCGCGAAGGGCAGGAACGCGGTGCCGACGTGCAAATCCGCCTGCAGGACGAGGCCGACTACAAGTGGAGCGGCCAGCTCGACTTCACCGACAACGGGCTCGACCCCAACTCGGGCACGATCCGCGCCCGCGCCGTGGTCCATAACCCCGACAACTTCCTGACCCCTGGCATGTTCGGCAACATGCGCCTGGCGACCGGCGGCACCGAGAAGGCGCTGCTCGTGCCCGACACGGCGGTGCAGACCGACCAGACGCGCAAGCTTCTGCTGGTGGTTGCCAAGGATGGCACGGTCTCGGCCAAGGAAGTCTCGCTCGGCCCGGTGATCGACGGCGGCCTGCGCGTCGTGCGCGGTGGGCTCGAGCCTGGCGACCGGGTGGTGATCGAAGGCACGCAGATGGCCATGCCTGGCGGCAAGGTTACCGCGCGTGCCGGACGGATCGATCCGCCCAAGCCGGCGGCTCCGGTCGCGGCGCCAGCCGGAGCCCCTCCGGGCCCGGCGACCGTCGCCGACTGATCGTCCCAAGCCTCTAAGAATTCCGACCTAGCTTCCAGTTGGAGCCCGAAATGCGCCTGTCCCGCTTCTTCATCGACCGGCCGATCTTCGCCGCGGTTATTGCCGTGATCATCACGCTCGTCGGCGCGATCTCATACTTCTTCCTGCCGGTGTCGCAGTACCCGGAAGTCGTGCCGCCGACGGTGACGGTCACGGCCATGTACCCCGGCGCTTCGGCGGAGACGGTGGCCGACACGGTCGCCAATCCGATCGAGCAGGAAATCAACGGGGTGGACGGCATGCTCTACCTCTCCAGCCAATCGACTGGCGACGGGCGCGTGACCATTACCGTGACCTTTGAACAGGGCACGGACCTCGATGAAGCGCAGGTGCTGGTGCAGAACAGGGTCGCCATCGCCGAACCGCGTCTGCCCGACGAAGTGCGGCGCCTGGGCATCGTGACGAAAAAGACCACGCCCGACTTCCTGCTGGTGGTGAACCTCATCTCGCCCGACGGTTCGCTCAGCCGCGAGTACATCTCCAACTACGCCCAGACCCGCATCAAGGATCGGCTCGCCCGTATCGAAGGCGTGGGCGACGTGCGCCTGTTCGGCAGCCGCGAGCTCGCCATGCGCGTGTGGATCGATCCCGGCCGCGCCGCGGCGCTCAACCTGACCGCGGGCGAGATCGTCTCCGCCCTGCGTGCTCAGAATGTCCAGGTCGCGGCGGGTACGCTCGGCCAGCCGCCGAGCCCGGGCAGCGCGTTCCAGCTCAACGTCGAAACGCAGGGCCGATTCACCGATCCGCAGCAGTTCGAAAACGTGGTGATCCGCACCGATGCCCAGGGCCGCCAGGTCCGCGTGGGCGATGTCGCGCGGGTCGAGATCGGCGCCGAAGACTACGGCACCTCGGCTTACCTCGACGATCAGGATTCGGTGATCATCCCCGTACTGCAGGCGCCTGGCTCCAACGCGCTCGCCGCGGCCGAAGAGGTAAAGGCGGCGATGGAGGAGCTCTCCTCTCAGTTTCCCGCCGGTCTCGAGTACCGCATCGTCTACAACCCCACCGAGTTCATCCAGCAGTCGGTCGACGCCGTGGTTCACACGCTGATCGAGGCCGTCGTGCTGGTGGTTCTGGTCATTGTCGTGTTCCTGCAGAAGTGGCGCGCCTCGCTGATCCCGGTGCTGGCGATCCCGGTCTCGCTTGTCGGCACCTTCGCCGTGCTGGCGATGCTGGGCTACTCGCTCAACAACCTCTCGCTGTTCGGGCTCGTGCTGGCGATCGGCATCGTGGTCGACGACGCGATCGTCGTGGTCGAGAACGTGGAGCGTAACCTCGAAAACGGGATGACCCCGCTGGAGGCCGCCCGCACCTCGATGGACGAGGTCGGCGCCGCGCTGATCGCGATCGTGCTGGTGCTGTGCGCCGTGTTCGTGCCGACGCTGTTTATCGGCGGCATGTCGGGCGCGTTCTACCAGCAGTTCGCGGTGACGATCTCCTCCGCGACGGTGATCTCGCTGATCGTCTCGCTCACGCTTTCCCCGGCGCTCTCCGCGCTTCTCCTGCGCAAGCACGAGCCGGCTCCGGCCGGGGCCTACTGGCACCAGCTGGCCGATCGCGCCGGCGGTGCGTTCAACAGCTGGTTTGATCGCTTCAGCGAATCCTACGGCCGCTGGACCGCGCGGCTGGTCGCCGTGCCGAAGCGGGTGATGACGGCCTATGCCGGACTGATCGCGCTGACTGCCGCAGCCCTCTGGATGACCCCAACCGGCTTCATCCCGCAGCAGGACCAGGGATACTTCCTGACCGTCATCCAGCTCCCACCGGGCTCGGCCACATCGCGCACCGATGCGGTGATGAAGAAGGTCGCCGCGCGCATGCTGCCGATCGACGGGATCAAGGGCACGGTCATGCTCTCGGGCTTCGACGGCACCTCTGAAACGCAGTCCGCCAGCGCGGCCGCTGCCTACTGGGTGCTCGACGATTTCGAGGATCGCGCCGGCAAGAACCAGTCGATCGACGAGCTGATCGCCGAGGCCCAGAAAGCGACCGCCGACATCACCGAGGCTCGGCTGATGATCGTCAAGCCGCCGGTCATCCGCGGCATCGGTTCGGCGGGCGGCTTCCGCATGATGATCGAGGACAAGAACGGCCGGGGCTACCGTGCGATGCAGGATGCGGCCAACGCCGTCATTGCCCAGGCCAACCAGCAGCCGGGCCTCGCCGGGGTCTATACGTTCTTCGATACCGGCACCCCGCGGGTCCGCGCCGATATCGACCGCGACAAGGCGCAGATCCTCGGAGTGCCGCCTGCGCGCGTGTTCGAGACGCTGCAGGTCTATCTCGGTTCGGCGTTCATCAACGACTTCAACCTGCTCGGCCGCACCTACCGCGTGACCGCACAGGCTGACGCGCCGTTCCGTGACAGTCCCTCGGACATCGCCAACCTGCAGACTCGCTCCGAGAACGGGTCGATGGTGCCGATCGGTTCGGTGGCGACGCTGAGCGACACCACCGGGCCGTATCGCGTGACGCGCTACAACCTCGCCCCGGCGGTCGCCATTGATGGCGACACCGCGCCCGGCTTCTCGTCCGGCCAGTCGCTGACGACGATGGAAAAGGTCTCCGAACAGACTCTGTCGGACGGCTACGACATCGAATGGACCGGTATCGCCTACCAGCAGAAGTTCGCTGGCGACACCGCCACGATGGTCTTCGCGCTGGCCGTGCTGCTCGTGTTCCTGGTGCTCGCGGCGCAATACGAAAGCCTGGTCATGCCGCTGGCGATCATCCTGATCGTGCCGATGTGCCTGCTCGCGGCGATGATCGGGGTCAACCTGATGGGCATGGACAACAACGTGCTCACGCAAATCGGCCTCGTGGTGCTGATTGCCCTTGCAGCGAAGAACGCGATCCTGATCGTGGAGTTCGCTCGCCAGGGTGAGGAGCAGGACGGGCTGACCCCGGCGCAAGCCGCGGTGCAGGCGGCCAAGACCCGCTTGCGGCCGATCCTGATGACGAGCTTTGCCTTCATCCTCGGCTCGGTGCCGCTGGTGATCGCGACCGGCGCCGGGGCGGAGCTGCGCCAGGCGCTCGGCACCGCGGTGTGCTTCGGCATGCTCGGGGTGACTGGCTTCGGGCTCGTCTTCACGCCGACCTTCTACGTCGTCAGCCGCAGCCTGGGTGAGCGCATCGCCCGGCTGCGCGATGGCTGGCGGCCCAAGGGCCACGATCCTCTTTCGACCCCTGCCGAATAGGTGCCAGGATGACTTTCCGCTCTTTTACTCTCGCCTCCCTTTCCGCGCTCGCCCTGGCGGGGTGCGCGGTGGGGCCGGACTATGTCGCAAACTCCCCCCATCCTGCGGCGTCCGGCCCCTTCATTTCCACGGGCGCTCCGCCGGTCTCGGCGAGCCCGCTGCCGGCCGACTGGTGGCGCCTCTATGACGATCCCGTGCTCGACGGCCTGATCGCCGATGCGCTCAGCGCCAACACCGACGTACGCCAGGCAGCGGCGCGGATCGAACGGGCCAGAGCGGGCTTGCGCGGCGCTCGCGCCGACCGGCTTCCCCAGACCTCGATCGAGGCTGGCGGCAGCTATAGCCGCCTGTCCGAGAGCCAGGTTTCTCCCGGTGCCGATCGTCAATCATGGGGCTACGACGCCGGCTTCGAGGTGGGATACGAGCTCGACCTGTTCGGCCGCGTCGGCCGCTCGGTCGAGGCCGCGCGCGCCGATCTCGCGGCCAGCCAGGCGGATGCGGATGCCGTGCGCGTGATAGTCGTTGCCGACACCACCCGCGCCTATGCCGACGCCGCGTCCGGCGCGGCGCGATTGGAGGTAGCGCGCGATATCGTGCGATTGCTCGACCAGTCGCTGGCGCTGGCTACGCGGCGACACGATGCGGGTTTGGAAACGGGGCTGGCCGTGGCCCAGATCGCCACCCTGCGCGAACAGCGGGCGGCGGAGATTCCGGCGATCGAGGCGGAGCGACAGGCAGCGCTGTTCCGTCTCGCCACGCTCACCGGCCGCGCACCGGCCGAATTGCCGGCGATCGCCGGAGAGCGCAGCATCGGCCTCGAAATCCACGACCCGATCCCGATTGGGGACGGCGCGGCCTTGCTGGCCCGCCGGCCTGACATCCGGGCCGCCGAACGGCGCCTGGCAGCGGACACGGCGCGCATTGGCGTTGCCACGGCCGACCTCTACCCCCGCATCACGTTGGGTGCAGGGATCGGTTCCGTCGGGCCGGACATCGGAGACCTGTTTACCGGTGGTCCTCTGAACTGGGTGCTCGGCTCGCTGCTGAGCTGGGGTTTCCCCAACCAGGAACCGGCCCGCGCGCGGATTGCTGCGGCGGAGGCGGACACGCAGGGTTCGCTGGCGGCTTTTGACGGCACGGTGCTGCAGGCGCTGGAAGAGACCGAGACTGCCCTCTCCAACTATGCTCGCGCCCTTGAACGCCGCGCCGCTCTGCAATCGGCCAGCCAGCAGGCCGAGCGGACCGTGCGCATCATCAGCGCCCAACAGCGCGAGGGCACGATCAATTCGCTCGCGAGGCTCGACGCCGAGCGCACTCTGGCAGAGGCGAGGGCTCAGCTGGCGAGTCAGGATGCCCTTGTGTCGCGCACCCAGATCGACCTGTTCCGCGCTTTGGGTGGAGGTTGGTCATCGGACCAGGCTGCCGACCATAGCTAGATTCGGACGCGCCGAGGGTGCGTCCGCTGACTGCTGTCCTGGCTCTCACCGGGCTTCCTGGAGGTGCGCCTGATCGGGCGCTGCCTGCGCCGATACCTGGCGTCAGGAGGGGGCGCCCGAAGGCGAAAATCAACTTTGTCAGTATGATTGGTGCGGTCGAGAAGACTCGAACTTCCACGGGCTTTCGCCCACAACGACCTCAACGTTGCGCGTCTACCAATTCCGCCACGACCGCATAATCGACAAGGGCCAGAAGGCGGCCCTCGCGGGGTAGGTGGGGGCCCTTAGCAAAGCGACCATACCCCTGCAAGCGGGGGCAATAACATTCTTCATCGCTGCCGTTCTTGTTCTGGAACGGGCTGGGCAGGTGTGGGTTGGGTTAATGGTCTATCAACCATATGACATGAGCATTTCAGCGCTCTTGCTGGCCACGGCTGCCACAGTCGCGGTGCCTGCTCCCCCCGAATCTCAGGGGGTTAAAGTCGTGCAAGCGCAAGTAAGGGCCGTTATCCTGGAGCCCGTGATCGTGCGGCAGGAGCGGGGCTTAGACCAGACTCGCAAGGATGCTCCGCAGTCACAGCGCACCGCCCGCGAGGGCAAGGTTCTCTACGAATTCCAGTAACGCTGCGCCTCGCGGCGGCGAATCTCAGGTTGGCTTCCAACCGATTTCGGCGACCCGCGCTGAGCGAGGCACGTCGGTCACCGCTTCATTCACCGTCACGCTTTCGCCGGGCGCGAGGCTGCGCTTGGGCGGCTGCACTTCCCAGCTGTAGACAATCCGCTCGCGAGAATCGCGCAGCACGATCAGAATCGGCGGCACGTCTTCGGTTCGGCCGCCGACATTGGTGATCGTGCCGCTGGCACCGAAATATTCGGTACCGTTGGGAGTCTGGCGGCGCTCCTGCCGATCGGCCGGGAAGTCTAGCTGCAGGTCCGTCCGATTGTAGCCGAATGTCGGCTGATTGACCGGAACCCAGTCGGGGAGGCCCAAATAGGAAACCGCTGCGGTCGCTCCGACGGCTAGTATCGCGAAGATGCCCGCAGCCCAGGTCCACACCCGCAAGGGATTGCGCCTACGCCGGAACGGCGGCGCCGCGTCGAACTGCGAAACCGCATCGTCGGCCTCAGCAGGCTCGGTGATGCGCGGAGCCTCATACGGCGGAGGAGGCGGAACCTCCTCAACCTCGGGTTCGGCGAACGCGGTGTCCGCCAGGTCTTCCTCGATTTCGGGGTCCGGCGGAGGCGGAGTGGTCACGAACCGCGGGCGCTCTGCGGCCACGGCCGGTTCCGGCTCGCGTACGGGTTCTGGCGCGGGAGGCGGCGGAGTGACGGGCTCAGCAACTTCGGCCTGCACGGGGGCCTGCACAGGTTCCGGCTCTGCCATCTCGAGGGCGGGCGGATCCTGGTACCAGCTGTGCCGGCATTTGGCGCAGCGAACCGTCCGCCCTTCCAGGCCGATCGCACTGTCCGGCACCACATAGCGCGTCGTGCAAGCAGGGCATGAAATAATCATTGCAGGCGAATCTTATGACTCTTGCCAACTGGCAACAAGACGCCTGCCCTCAACTCAGCGCCTTGCGTGGCTTTTTTCCACATCGAACAGCAGCTATAGCCCCCCAAACATGATCACTTTGCTTCATCCGCACCGCTCCCGAGGCCGACCGTGAGTGGAGGGGAGGGGAGCATCGTTCAGTTCGACAACGTCGGTTTGCGTTACGGCACCGAACGAGAGGTGCTGAGCGACATCGCATTCACGCTCTATCCGGGCAGCTTTTACTTCCTCACCGGGGCCAGCGGTGCGGGCAAGACCTCGCTGCTCAAGCTGCTCTATCTCGCCCAGCGCCCATCGCGTGGAGTCATCCGGATGTTCGGCACGGACGTGATTACTGTGCCGCGCAACCGGCTGCCGGACTTCCGCCGGCGCATTGGCGTGGTGTTCCAGGACTTCCGCCTCGTCCCCGACTTGTCGGCGTTCGACAACGTGGCCCTGCCGCTGCGCGTCTCCGGCGTTCCCGAGAGCGAGATCCGCAAGCCGGTGGCAGACATGCTCCAGTGGGTCGGGCTCGAACAGAGAGCCGATGCGCGTCCCGCCAGCCTTTCCGGCGGCGAACAGCAGCGCGTCGCCATTGCACGCGCGGTGATTGCCCGGCCGGAGATTCTCGTCGCGGACGAACCGACGGGCAACGTCGATCCGGAAATGGCCGTGAAGCTCCTGCGCCTGTTCGAAGCGCTCAACCGCCTCGGCACGACCGTAGTGGTCGCGACGCACGATGTTCATTTGCTGAAGAAAGTTCCGGACTCGCTCATCATGCGGCTCGATCGCGGGCGATTGTCCGATCCTACAGGCGCGCTGCGCTATCCGCCGCGGCGCGAGACGGTGGGCCAATGAAGGCGCTGCGTACGGCTGCGAGCGACCGGCTCTTGCCGCAGGCGCGGATCGCCGGGCCGATGCCGTGGGTCATCGCGATCATGATCGCCCTGACGGTCATCGCGGCCGGGGCCGGCCTCGGCTTGCGCAACCTCACCCAAAGCGCGCGTAGCGAGATCGAAGGCGGGCTCACGGTCCAGATCGTCGAAGGCCGCCCGGCCGAGCGCGAGCGGCAGACACAGGCCACGCTCTCGCTGCTCAACAACCTCCAGGACGTGGCCGAAGTGCGCCGCGTGCCGGACGAGGAGCTCGATGCCCTCCTCGAACCCTGGCTCGGCCCGCAAGCAGCCACTGCCGAGGACGCGCTGCCAGTTCCGGCGATGATCGACGTCAAACTGTCGGGACCAGTCACCGACAAGCGGCTCAAGGAACTGCGGGCGAAGATCCTGTCCTCGGCCCCGGCCGCTAGAGTGGACGCACAGGCCCGGTGGCTGCAGCCGGTGTTCGACGCCGCGGCTTCGCTGCAATGGCTCGCAGTGGGGCTTATCGTGCTCCTGGCGGGCACCAGTGCGGCCGCTGTCTGGCTGGCGGCGAGAAGCGCCCTTGGCGCCAATCACGAGACCATCGAGATCGTCCACTTGCTGGGGGGAACGGACGCGCAGATTGCGCGCATCTTCCAGCGCTCGGTGGCTTTTGATGCGGTACTAGGCGGTCTGGCGGGCCTTGCTATGGGCCTTGCCGCGGTTCTGTTGCTGGGCAAGCAGTTCGCGGCGTTGGACTCTGGTATGGTAGCGGGCGGCGGCCTCGGACCGGCCGATTGGATCGTTCTCGCATTCATTCCGGTGATAGGCGTGGTCTTGGCGGTGCTGACGGCTCGCCTGACCGTGCTGGCTGTGCTGAGGCAAATCCTGTGATTCGGCGCATTCTTTCATCGCTCTTCGTCCTGTGGGCCCTGGGATTTCTGTGGTTTGCGGCCGCGCTGCCGCAGCCCGCGGGCAAGCAGAAGACCGACGCCATTGTCGTACCAACGGGCAGCGGCGGCCGCATTCCACGCGGCCTCACCATGCTGCGTGCGGGCGAGGCGCCGAAGATGCTGGTCACCGGGGTGTTCAGCGACGTAAAGCCCAGGGAGTTCGAAGCAGAGTACGGTGTGTCTTCCGATCTGATGGATTGCTGCGTGACGCTCGGATTTGCGGCGCTCGACACGCGCGGCAACGCCCGCGAAACGGCCGAGTGGATCGCGGAGCAGAAGGTTCGCAGCTTACGCCTGGTGACCTCCGACTGGCACATGCGCCGAGCCGCGCTTGAGCTGCAGGGCGCCTTGCCCGACGGTGTCGAGATCGTGCGCGACGCGGTTCCGTCCAAACCGTCGCTCTCGATGTTGTTCCTCGAATATCACAAGTTCCTGGCCGCGTGGGCGGTTCAGGCTCTTCCGGGTTGAGCCGATGATCGTGCTGCGAAACCTGCTGTTCTACCTCGCGTTCTACTCGGGGAGCGTCTTCTACGTCGGCATGTCGGGACTGATGGCGATGATCGCGCCGAAATGGGTGCGGCCCTTTCCCGATGGCTGGTCCTGGTATCACCGGGTGTGCCTCAAGAATCTGCTCGGGATTACCGTCCGGGAAACCGGCCACAAACCCGCCGGCGCTGCGCTCTTCGCCCTCAAGCACGAGAGCTTCTTCGAGGCGATCGACTTGCCTACGACGCTCGATTTCCCTGTGCCGTTCGCGAAACAGGAACTGTTCGAGATACCCGGCTGGGGCCGCGCGGCCCGCGCTTACGGTTCGGTCGAGGTGCGGCGGGACCAAGGCGCCAAGGCGCTCCGCACGATGATGGCCGACGCGCGCAAGTTCATAGCCAGCGGCCGCCCGTTGGCGATCTTTCCCGAAGGCACGCGCGTCCCGCACGGAACGCGGCCGCCCCTCCAGGCGGGATTTGCCGGGATCTACAAGCTGCTCGGCCTGCCGGTGGTGCCGGTGGCAGTAAACAGCGGCCCGCTATACCACCGGCTGTGGAAACGGCCTGGCGTGATCACGATGCACTTCGGGGAGGTGATCGAGCCCGGCCTGCCGCGTGAGGAGGTCGAGGCGCGGGTTCATGAGGCGATCAACGCGCTGAACGATTGAGAAAATGCCGGTGCGGGGAGGCCGCACCGAGGTGACCTCAGTCGTGATCCTTGCGTCCGAAGTCGGGCCTGGCGTCGTCCTGGCCGATTGCCACGATCGAACGGCGGATCGAGCGGGTTCGGGTGAACAGCTCGAACATGGTTTCCCCGTCGCTTGCGCGGATCGCCTCTCGCATTAGCGCGAGGTCGGTCAGGAAGCGGTCGAGCATCTCGAGCACAGCCTCGCGGTTCTGCAGGAAGACATCGCGCCACATCGTTGGGTCGGATGCAGCGATGCGGGTGAAATCGCGGAAGCCGCCGGCCGAATACTTGATCACCTCGCCGCGCGTCACTTGTTCGAGATCGGATGCCGTGCCGACGATGGTGTAGGCGATCAGGTGGGGGATGTGGCTGGTGACGGCGAGCACCATGTCATGGTGTTCGGCATCCATGGCATCGACCATGGCGCCCAGCGTCTTCCAGAACTCGATCAGCGCGCTGACTTGCTCGGGATTCGCGTCGGCGGGCGGTGTGAGGATGCACCAGCGGTGGTGGAACAGACTGGCGAAACCGGCGTCCGGCCCGGAATGCTCGGTGCCTGCAACCGGGTGTGCGGGAATGATCGCGTGGTTCGGCAGAGCTTCGGAGAGCGCCTTGGCGACCGTCCGCTTGGACGATCCCACATCGCTGACGAGCGCGTCCGGACGCAGCGTTCCGGCAATCTCCCGCGCGACTTCGGCCATCGAGCCGACCGGCACGCAGAGGATCACAAGGTCTGCATCCGCCACCGCTTCGCAGGCGGTTTCGCAGATCGTGCCCGCGAGCCCGCGTTCCCTGGCCCGCTGACGCACGGCAGGATCGATGTCATAGCCAGTGGTGACCACGCCGGGCAGGTGCTGAGCGACAGCCAGGCCGATCGAGCCGCCGAGCAGGCCGAGGCCGATGATGGCAACGCGTTCGAACGTCACTGCACATCCTCCGCCAGTGAGCGGATTACACCGGCCACTTCGTCCATCTGCGCCTCGGTTCCGATCGTGATCCGCAGAGCCTGCGGCAGGCCCTGGCCAGGCAGATGGCGCACGGCATAGCCAGCGTCGTTCAACCCATTCAGCACAGCTTCCGCAGTCAACGCGCCCTCAAACAGGACCAGCACGAAATTCGCCTCGCTCGGAAGGGGGCGCAGTCCGAAGTTGCCGAGCGCCTCGAGAGCGGCGACGAAGCGGGCCCGGACACGGGTGTTGGACTCGCGCGAAGCGACGACGAAGGCCTGATCTTCAACCGCCGCCACGGCAGCCATCTGGCCCGCGAGGTTCACGTTGAACGGCCCACGAATGCGATTGAGCGCGCCAATGAGAGCGGGCGCACCGGTGGCCCAGCCGATCCGCTCGCCAGCAAGGCCGTATGCCTTCGAGAACGTGCGCATGACGAGGATGTTTTCGTGCGCCTTGGCCAGTTCGATGCTGCCGTCGTCATCTTTCGGCGCGACGTATTCGGCGTAGGCCTGGTCGATCACCAGCAGCACGTGACCGGGCAACCCCGCGTGCAGTCGGGCGAGTTCTGCCCGCGTCAGGAAACTGCCGGTCGGATTGTTCGGATTGGCCACAAAGACCACCCGCGTCCGCTCCGTCACGCAGCCGAGCAGGGTGTCGACATCGGTGCCGTAATCGGCATCCGGAGCTTCCACCGGAGTGGCACCGCAACGCCGGGCTGCGATCTCGTAGAGCGAGAACCCGTAACGCACGTAAAGCACTTCATCGCCAGGGCCGGCAAAGGCGCTGGCGGCCACCGTGAGCAGCTCTCCAGAGCCCGTTCCGCATACGATCCGCGCCGGATCCACGCCGTGCAGCGCGCCGAGCGCCTCGCGCAAGTCAGTCGAGTCGGGGTCGGGGTATCGATCCGGCCCCGGCGCCGCGGCGCGCGCTTTCAGCGCGGCTTCGCTGGTGCCGAGCGGGTTCTCGTTTGCCGAAAGCTTGACCAGCTTGCGCCCGTCAGCTGCCTTGCTCTTGCCGGGCACGTAGGCATGAATTGCCTCGATCCACGGCTTCATCGCCGGACTGGAAATAAGGGCCCCTTCGTTCACTGCCGCGCGCATAGCCGCAAGCAGCAGCAATTGACAGCCCGCTTGGGCTATCCCATCCCCGCCAAACGTGGCCACAGTACTTTCATCCACAAGCAGCACCGTTCTGCTCGACAAGCCCCTCCAGCTCGACAGCGGGCAGGTGCTCGATCGCGTGACGATCGCGTACGAGACTTATGGCGAACTCGCGCCGGACAAATCGAACGCGATTCTCGTCCATCATGCCCTGACCGGCGATCAGCACGTCGCCAGCCCGCACCCGATCACCGGAAAGCCGGGGTGGTGGGACCGCATGATCGGTCCGGGCAAGCCGATCGACACCAGCCGCTTCTTCGTGATCTGCTCCAATGTCATCGGCAGTTGCATGGGCTCGACCGGCCCGGCGAGCGCGGCCCCGGACGGCAGCGCCTATGGCATGCGCTTCCCGGTCATCACCATTCGCGACATGGTTCGCGCCCAGGTGGGCCTGCTGGATACGCTAGGGATCGGGCAACTCCACGCCGTGGTCGGCGGCTCGATGGGTGGCATGCAGGCGCTGAGCCTGGCCGCCAATTTCCCAGAGCGCGCTGCCCGTGTCCTCGCCATCGCGACCACACCGCGCCATTCGGCTCAGAACATCGCCTTCCACGAAGTCGGCCGCCAAGCGATCATGGCCGATCCGAACTGGCAGGGCGGCGGCTATTACGATTCGGGCAGCACACCGGACAAAGGCCTCGCCGTCGCGCGCATGGCCGCGCACATCACCTATCTCTCGGAAGCCGGGCTGACCGGCAAGTTCGGCCGCCGGCTGCAGGACCGCGAAGCCAAGAGCTTCGGGTTCGATGCGGACTTCCAGGTCGAAAGCTACCTTCGATACCAGGGGCTCGCCTTCACCGACCGGTTCGACGCCAACTCCTACCTCTATATCACCCGGGCGATGGACTACTTCGACCTGGCCGAAGAACACGGCGGGCGCCTTGCCGATGCCTTCGCCGGCACGCCCGCGCGGTTCTGCGTGGTGAGCTTCGATACCGACTGGCTCTACCCGACCGCCGAATCGCGCGCGATCGTCCACGCGCTCAATGCCGTCGCCGCGCCGGTCAGCTTCGTCGAGCTTTCCGCGCCGTACGGACATGACAGCTTCCTGCTCGACGTGCCGGCGCTCGACCGGGTGATCACGGGGTTCCTCAATGGCTGAGCTGCGCCCCGATCTTGCGGTCATCGCCAACCACATCGCCACCGGCAGCCGGGTGCTCGACGTCGGCTGCGGCGATGGCGAGCTCATGGCCGTGCTGCGCGACGCACGGAACGTCGATGCGCGCGGAATGGAGATCGATCCCGAGGCGGTCGAGCGCTGCGTCAGCCGGGGCCTCTCGGTCATCCAGGGCGATGCCGATCGCGACCTGGCCGATTACCCTGACGCCGCGTTCGATTACGCGGTGCTCAGCCAGACGCTCCAGACTGCCGCGCGTCCCGACCTGATGCTGGAGCAGTTGCTGCGTGTCGGCCGCCGGGCTTTCGTCAGCTTCCCCAACTTCGCCCATTGGCGGATGCGGGCATTCCTGCTGTGGCACGGGCGCATGCCGGTCACGCGGCACTTGCCGGTGAGTTGGTACGAGACGCAGAACATCCACCACGTCACCGTGACCGACTTCGACCAGTTGCTCGCCGATCAGGGCGTGAAGACCGAGCGGAGCTGGTTCTTCAGCGGCGACAAGGAATTGGGCGCGGCGGGAGCCAACTGGCGGGCGGAGTACGCGGTTTACCTACTCAGCCGCTAACGGGCCTTTTCAAACACAAGCCAGGTCCAGGATACGCCCAAGGCTCGATTGCCCGGCTGGACCGAGGGTGCCTGGCTTTGCCGGATGACCCGCAAGCCGAGTTCTTCCGCGAGCTTGACCGTTGCTTCGGCGTTGACGGGAAACACCCGGCGCCCCGCGCCGCCTGGCCCATGCCGCAGCGACATCACGAGACGTCCGTTTTCGGTCAGGATCGAGGCTAGGTTCGGAAACGCCAATTCACGATCACTGTCAGGCAGATGCTGCCAAACGGCACAGAGCGTCACGAGGTCGAAGGGGCCCTTCGATCGAAGCTGGTCAAGGTGCGGCAGCTGATCATCCAGCCACTCGATGCGAGAGGACGGGTGACGAAACTGCCCAGCCTCGCGAAGCTGACGCACTGGCTCGACCGCAACCACATCGTTTCCTCGTTCCGCGAACCAGGCCGCATCCCGGCCAGTGCCGGCTCCGATATCGGCGACTCTCGCAGCGCGTTGCGGGAAGAGATCGATGACGAGTTGATAGATGCGTTCGGTCGAGAGCGTGTCGTAGCCTTCGATGAAGGCCGGCGTGGCCGCCGCCGCGTAGCCATCCAGGACGTCCTGCATCGATCCTCCCCAGCCTCGAGCTGCTCGGAGCCGCTATAGCACGTTGCCTTGGTTCTTCAGAACGCGAGCTCGCCCACGAAGTAGCTGATCGTGATCGTCACCACGCCGATCACCAACGTGCGGATTACGTTTTTGCCGACATTCATATGCCCCGCTCGCGCGCCGACTATCGAGGTCACGACCAGCGAGAGGAGAATGGCGGCGACGATCGCTGTGGTCTCGATCGCAACGGGCAGGAGGAACGTCAGCGCGAGGGGAATTGCCGCGCCTAGCAGATAGGCGAGGGCGGCGAAGATGCCCGTCAGCCAGACCTCGGCCGTCGAGGTGAGCGTGAGGATGCCGTGCCCGCTCTCCAGCGCCGCCTTCAACGGCGAGCGGGCCATGAGCTCTACCGCCACCTTCTTGGCGAGATCGCGGCTCAGGCCCTTGGCCCGGTAGTAGTGGAACACTTCGGTCTGTTCGATGTGCCGCTGCTGTTCGACCTCAGCTTTCTCTTCGGCGACGGCGTTCAGCTGCGCTTCGCGGTCGGCGGCCGCCTCGGACCATTCGGCTCCGCCAGCGCAGAGCATACCGGCAACGGTCGCGGCTGTGGCGGCCATGAGCAAAGTCCGGTCACTTGCTCCGGCGCCGGTGAAGCCGAGCAGGATGCCACCGGTTGCGACGATGCCGTCACGCGAAGCGAGGCTCCAGGTGCGGCGGGACTTGGGGTCCTGGAGATATTGGCGCAGCTCTCTGAGGAAAGTCTTGCGCGCCATGATCCGCCCCGCTGCGCGTCCTACCCGGCGGTGCCGTGGTTGACCCGCAAGACACTGTCGTCGCGGGCCAGGGACCACAGGCTGAGCCCTGCCTGGCGGGCGCGGGCCACGGCCATGCTGGTGGGCAGCGAGACGGTGACCAGGCGTGTAGCCCCCGCGCGGACGGCTTTCTCGACGATCTCGTAAGAACAGCGCGCGGTTGAGAGGATGAAGCCTGCGGCCGGGTCCTCATCGCTGGCGGCGAGGGTGCCGATCAGCTTGTCGAGCGCGTTGTGGCGGCCGACGTCCTCGCGGGCGTGCAGGATCAGGCCCTCGGGCGAGGCGAAGGCGGCGGCATGGGCGGCTCCAGTCTTGCGGCCGAGCGGCTGGAAGTCGCGCAGCGCGGCGAGGGCGGCAAAGATCGCGCCTTCATCGAGCGGTTCGTGAGCGGGAACAGGGGGAAGATCGCGCGCCACGGCTTCGAGGTTCTCGATGCCGCAGAGGCCGCACGAGCTTTCCGCTACGCGGGCGCGGACCCGGTCGGTCAGTTGCTCGATCCCGAGGCCCGAGAGCGCGGCGCGGACAATCCAGCCCTTCTCGACTTCCGCCACGCTGATGTCGGTGAGGTCGGTGGGGCGGCGCGCCAGGCCTTCGGTCAGGGCAAAGCCTAGCGCGAAGTCCTCGAGGTCGCTCGGCGTCGCCATCATCACGGCGTAGCTGAGGCCGTTGAACTCCAGCGCGACGGGAGCTTCGGGCACCCACTCGCGCTCGGCAGGGAGCCGGCTGCCATCAGGGCGGATTTCGAGCAGGGTGCTCATGTCCCCCTGTCGCTTGGAGAAGGGGCCGTGGGCTTACCCCGCGTCGGAATGACCAACCTCGTCGACCCGGTTGAATTCGGTCCCGCCTGACTGCGGAGTGGGCGTCACGCCGGCAGCGAGCAGATCGATCGCCGCGGTCGCGATCGGCGAGAGGTCGGTGCGGTTGTCGGCGAAGATCTGCGCCTTCATCCGCGGGTCCCAGAATTTCTTGATATGATCGGCCGTGGCGAGCACGGCGCTGTCGGCGCCGATCGAGGCGTAGTTGAGCCCGATCTGGTTCGCCATGCGCCGCAGCTTGACGATGGTGCCCTCGCTCATTCGGCGGGCTCCGCCTGGACGATACGGCGCGACCGTTCGGCCTGCTGGTTATAGTCTTCCTGCCATTCGGACGGACCGTTGGACGGCATGACCTGCACCGCGGTGACCTTGTACTCGGGGCAGTTGGTCGCCCAGTCCGAGAAGTCGGTGGTGACCACGTTGGCCTGCGTCGCGGGGTGGTGGAAGGTGGTGTAGACCACGCCCGGAGCCACGCGATCGGTCACGAGAACGCGCAGCGTCGTCTCGCCCGAACGGCTGGCGAGCTTGGCCCAATCGTCGGTCTTGAGGCCGCGGTTTTCGGCGTCGCTCGGGTGCATTTCGAGCAAGTCTTCCTTGTGCCACAGCACGTTGTCGGTGCGCCGCGTCTGAGCGCCGACGTTGTACTGGCTGAGGATACGGCCGGTGGTGAGCAGCAGCGGGAAGCGCGGACCGCTCCGCTCGTCCGTCGGCACGTATTCGGTGACGACGAACTTGCCCTTGCCGCGCACGAAGCCGTCGACGTGCATGATCGGCGCGCCTTCGGGGAACTTCTCGTTCACCGGCCACTGCAGCGAACCCTCGTTGTTGAGGCGATCCCACGAAACGCCGGCGAAAGTCGGCGTCAGGCGGGCGATCTCATCGAGGATCTGGCTCGGGTGAGTATAGCCCCAACCCAGACCCAGCGCGTCGGCGAGCAGCTGGGTCACTTCCCAGTCGGCGTAACCATTGGCCGGTTCCATCACCTTGCGCACCGGCTGGATGCGGCGTTCGGCGTTGGTGAAGGTGCCGTCCTTCTCGAGGAAGGTCGAACCCGGCAGGAAGATGTGTGCGTAGTTCGCGGTTTCGTTGAGGAACAGGTCGTGGACGATCACGCAGTCCATCGCGGCAAGGCCGGCGGCGACGTGCTTGGTGTCCGGGTCCGACTGCAGGATGTCCTCGCCCTGGATGTAGATTGCCCGGAAACTGCCATCGACGGCGGCGTCGAGCATGTTCGGGATACGCAGACCCGGCTCGGGATCGAGCGTCACGCCCCAATCATCTTCGAACAGCTTGCGTGTCGCGGCGTCGGAGATGTGGCGGTAGCCCGACAGCTCGTGCGGGAAGCTGCCCATGTCGCAGCTGCCTTGAACGTTGTTCTGGCCACGCAGCGGGTTCACGCCCACGCCGCGGCGGCCGATGTTGCCGGTTGCCATCGCGAGGTTGGCGATCGCCATGACGGTCGAGGAACCCTGCGAGTGCTCGGTCACGCCCAGGCCGTAGTAGATCGCCCCGTTGCCGCCGGTGGCGAACAGGCGGGCGGCCTCACGCACGGTCTGCGCCGGGACGCGGGTCACGGCTTCGAGCGTTTCGGGGCTGTGGCGTTCGTCAGAAACGAAGCGGGCCCAATCCTGGTATTCGTCCCAGTCGCAGCGTTCGCGGATGAACTTTTCGTCGGCCAGGCCTTCGGTCACGATCACGTGAGCGAGGCTGGTCATGACGGCAACGTTGGTGCCCGGCTGCAGCGGCAGGTGATAGGCGGCCTCGATATGCGGGCTGCGGACCAGGTCGATGCGGCGCGGATCGATCACGATCAGCTTGGCACCCTGGCGCAGACGGCGCTTCATGCGGCTGCCGAACACCGGGTGGGCGTCGGTCGGGTTGGCGCCGATCACCAGGATCACGTCCGAATCCATCACGGAATCGAAGTCCTGCGTGCCGGCGCTGGTGCCGAAGGTGGTCGAAAGGCCGAAGCCCGTCGGCGAGTGGCACACGCGGGCGCAGGTATCGACGTTGTTCGAGCCGAAGCCGCCACGCACCAGCTTCTGCACGAGGTAGGCTTCCTCGTTGGTGCAGCGGCTCGAGGTGATGCCGCCGAGCGCGCGGGCGCCTGATTCAGCCTTGATCTTGTTCAGGCGGTCCGCGGTGTAGGCGATCGCTTCGTCCCAGCTGACTTCGCGCCAGGGCTGGTCGATCGTGTCGCGGATCATCGGGTTGAGGATGCGCTCGCGGTGGTTGGCGTAGCCATAGGCGAAGCGGCCCTTGACGCAGCTGTGGCCGCGGTTGGCCTTGCCGTCCTTCCACGGCACCATGCGCACCAGCTGCTCCCCGCGCATCTCGGCGCGGAAGGTGCAGCCGACGCCGCAATAGGCGCAGGTGGTGACGACGGAGCGCTCGGGCTTGCCGATCGCCTTGACGCTCTTTTCCTGCAGGGTCGCGGTCGGGCAGGCCTGCACGCAGGCGCCGCAGCTGACGCATTCGGAGCCGAGGAAGTTGTCTTGCTCCTGCCCGGCGCTGACCTTCGAACCGAAGCCGCGGCCGTCGATCGTCAGCGCGAACGTGCCCTGCACTTCGTCGCACGCGCGCACGCAGCGGCTGCAGACGATGCACTTGCTCGGATCGAAGTCGAAATAGGGATTGGAGAAATCGGTCGCGAGGCCGAGGTGGTTTTCACCTTCGAAGCCATAGCGCACATCGCGCAGGCCAACCTGGGCTGCCGCGTCCTGCAGTTCGCAATCATTGTTGGCGCTGCAGGTCAGGCAGTCGAGCGGGTGATCGGAGATGTAGAGCTCCATCACGCCCTTGCGCAGCTTTTCGAGCCGCGGGGTCTGCGTGTGGACGTTCATCCCCGGCATGACCGGCGTGGTGCAGCTGGCGGGCGTGCCGCGCGCACCGTCGATCTCGACCAGGCAGAGACGGCACGAGCCGAACGCCTTCATGTTGTCCGTGGCGCAGAGCTTGGGGATCTGCCCACCGATCTCGGAGGCTGCGCGCATCACGCTGGTGCCCGCCGGCACCGTCACTTCACGCCCGTCGATGGTGAGGGTCACCATCTCGTCGGACTTGACCGCGGGTGTCCCGAAGTCTTCCTGGCGTTCAAATCCCATCTTTTCGCTCCATCGCGGCGAGGTCCGCCGGCGTATTAATATTAGCAGGTTTGGCGCTGATTTTCACGGCTGTTGCGCCAATGGCGCCTGCAAACGCAAGCATCGAATGCTTGGTGTCTGCCAGTAGCAACGTTTCAATCGCGTCAACGGCTCCCGCCGGCCAGTGGCCGACGACCGGCTGGCTTTCGAGGTAAGCCGGTGCGGGGGACAGCAGTTCGGGCAGGTTTTCGGGCAATCCGACCGAATCCACGCCCAGAGTGAGTACGGTTTCGTAGCCTTCGTCGCGCGCGAAATGCAGCGCGGCGGCGATCCCGGCGAGCGGGCCCATTTTAGGGTGCGGCCAGTCGGGGATGGTCGGGGCAGGGGCGGTTTCCCGGCCTGCAACAACAACATATTCGCACCACCCGGACAACGTATCCACCGCCCGGGCGAGCAGGGTATGCCCGTCCAGCTCGGCCAGCGCCTTGTCGCTGCCGAAACGGGTCGATTGCCCGCCAGCAAGGACGACGCCGAGGATCACTAGGCGTTGTTCCGATCGAGAACTTTTTCGCTCTCGGGCATGAAGTCTTCCGGCCAGTTCTTGAGCGCGCTCATCACCGGATAAGGCGTAAACCCACCCAGCGCACAGAGCGAGCCGAACTTCATCGTCTCGCACAAGTCGGTCAGCAGGCCGATGTCCTGTTCGGGCAGGCGGCCGGCCTTGGAGGCGTTGTGCATCACTGGCAGCACCTCGACAGCGTCGGCCTTTCGGCCCCCCGCACGGATGCGGTCGATCAACTCGACGCCGCGAGTGGAACCGATGCGGCAGGGTGTGCACTTGCCGCAGCTTTCCGCCGCGCAGAATTCCATCGCGAAGCGCGCCATCTGGCCCATGTCGGCCGTGTCGTCGAACACGGTGATGCCGGCATGGCCGATCAGCGCGTCGGCCGCGGTATATTCCTCGTAGTCGAAGCGGATGTCGAACTGGTCGGGGTGGATATAGGCACCCAGCGGACCACCGACCTGCACCGCCTTGACCGGACGGCCGCTCTCGGTGCCGCCGCCAATGTCGTAGATCAGTTCGCGCAGGGTGATGCCGAACGCGGTTTCGAACAGGCCGCCGTGCTTGATGTTGCCAGCGAGCTGGATCGGCATCGTGCCCTTCGACCGACCCATGCCGAGCGCGCCGTACTGCGCCGCTCCGCCTTCGGCCAGGATGTGCGGCACGGCGGACAGGGTCAGCACGTTGTTGACCACGGTCGGCTTGCCGAACAGCCCTTCGAGTGCCGGGAGCGGCGGCTTGGCGCGAACTTCGCCGCGCTTGCCTTCGAGCGAGTTGAGCAGCGAGGTCTCTTCACCGCAAACATAAGCGCCCGCGCCGGTGCGCACTTCGCAGCGGAACGGTGCGATGATGCCGGCGCAAAGCTCCAGCGCCTGGGTCAGCTTGCGGATCGCGTCGGGATATTCGCTGCGGCAGTAGATGTAGCCCTGGTCGGCCCCGACGGCCTCGCCGGCAATCGCCATGCCCTCGATGAGCGCATAGGGGTCGCCTTCCATGACCATGCGGTCGGCAAAGGTGCCGCTATCGCCTTCGTCGGCGTTGCAGACGATGTACTTCTGCGGGCCCGCGGCACCGGCCACGGTCTTCCACTTGATGCCGGCGGGGAAGCCCGCGCCGCCACGCCCGCGCAGGCCCGAAGCCAGCACTTCCTCGATGATCGCATCGGAACCGATATGGCGCGCACGGCGCAATCCGGCCCAGCCGCCGGTTTCCTCGTAATCGTCAAGGTTGGTCGGGCGGGTCTGCCCGGCGCGCGCGAACGTCAGGCGCTGCTGGCGGGCGATGAACGGAAGCTCGACGATCTCGCCGATGGCCTTGCCGCTCGATCCGTCGAGAATGGCGTCGACGTCATCGAGAGAGGCCGGTCCGAAGCCCATGCCCTCGATTTCAACCAGCGGTTCGAGCCAGTGCATGCCCCAGCTCGAGGTGCGGTGAACTTCGACGCCCTTCTTGGCGAAGGCGTCGGCCAGCGCGTCGGCACCCAGCGCCCGGGCCAGCGCGTCGTCGGAAATGCGGACGATACGTGTGTCGGACATCAGGCGTTCTCAATCACTTTGGCGAGGCTCGCGGCGTCGAGGCGAGCGTGGAGCGTGTCGCCAACGCGCGCGCTCGGCCCGGCGCTGCACAGGCCGAGACAGTAGACAGTGGAGAGCTTCACGCGCTCTCCGGCGGCCTGCTGCGCAGCAGGCATGAGGTTTTCGACCCCGCGGGCCTTGCAGGCCTCGGCGCGGCAGATCTGGACCTCGGGACGCTGATCGGCCTTCTCGTGAAAGTCGTGATAGAAGCTGACCACGCCATGCACTTCGGCGCGGCTCAGGTTGAGCGCGCCGGCGATCACCCGCTCGGCCTCGCCGTCGACACAGCCGAATTCGTGCTGGATGTCGTGCAGGATCGGCAGCATCGGTCCTTCGCGGCCTGCGTGTTCGGCCACGATCTCCGCGACTCTCTGCTCTTTGGTACTCACTTGTTCAGCCTCTCCGCGTGCCAGGCGATATGCTCGTCCATGAAGGTCGAGATGAAGAAGTAGGAGTGGTCGTAACCCTCCTGCATCCTGATTTGGGCGGGCATATCGGCCTTGCGGCATGCCTCGTCCAGTAAATGCGTCTTGAGTTGCGTATCGAGGAAGTTGTCTGCGGTGCCCTGGTCCACCAGCAGGCCAGGCAGACGCGCACCCTGTTTGATGAGGGCGCAGGCATCGTATTGCCGCCAATTGGACATATCCTCGCCGAGATAACCGCCGAGCGCCTTCTCGCCCCACGGGCAGTTCATCGGGCTGACGATCGGCGCAAATGCGCTGGTCGAACGGAAGCGGCCGGGATTGCGCAGGCTGATAGTCAGCGCGCCGTGCCCGCCCATCGAATGGCCGGTGATGCCTTGGCGGTCCATGTCGACCGGGAACTCCGCACCGATCAGCGCGGGCAGTTCCTTCTCGATGTAGGAACGCATGTGGAAGTTCTTGGCCCATGGCTCCTGCGTGGCGTCGACATAGAAGCCCGCGCCCTTGCCGAAGTCATAGGCCTCGTCGTCGGGCACTTCGTCACCGCGGGGCGATGTATCGGGGGCGACGAACACGATCCCATGCTCGGCGCAGGCCCGGCGGTATTCGCCCTTGTCCATCACATTGGCGTGAGTGCAGGTAAGGCCCGAGAGATACCACAGCACCGGCAGCTTCGCGCCGGGCGCATGGTCCGGCACGTAGACCGCGAAGGTCATTTCCGTGCCGGTAGCGCTCGAGGCATGGCGATACACCCCCTGGGTGCCGCCAAACGCGCGGGCCGTCGATACGACTTCCATGAGTTACGCCTTAAACCGTTTTACTCAGTGGCGCATGTGGAACGCGCAAACCTTGTTGCCGTCCGGATCGCGCAGATAGGCGCCATGCGACTGGTTCGGCGCGGCAGCGCGCGGGCCGGGAGCGCCTTCGTCGACACCGCCAGCGGCGAGACCGGCTTCGTACCACTTCACGATCGTCTCGTCGTCGGCGGCGGCGAAGCCCAGGGTGTGGCCGTTCGAAACCGTCGCGGCTTCGCCGTCGTAGGGCGGGGCAACGATGAAGGTGCCCTGCGGACCGGCGTAGATCAGGCGGCCGGCTTCGA
Source organism: Porphyrobacter sp. (assembly GCA_017744315.1). Taxonomy (GTDB): domain Bacteria; phylum Pseudomonadota; class Alphaproteobacteria; order Sphingomonadales; family Sphingomonadaceae; genus Croceibacterium_A. Next base: position 106,644 of record JAGIBN010000008.1, on the reverse strand, counting down.
CCGGGGCGACGTTCTGGTAGCCGAGGACGCTCATGGTGGCGTCGTAGAACTTGCGGCTCTTCTCGATGTCGTTCGAACCGAGAAATACGTGGGTGAACATCGGCGACTCTCCTGTCGATTCTTATCAGGGCCCTGTCAGGCAGGGTCATCATATAGACGAAATTTTCGCCCTTATGAAAGATGCTGGGGCGATTTTTCAGTTTTAGCGCGCTTTGTCCTTTCCCGGGAGCGGCGCTCAGCTTCACTCCGGCGCGTCGCATACCGCGCAGAGCTTGTTTCCGGCCGGATCTCGGAGATAGGCGACCGTAACGTCTCGACCCGTTGCGGGCGAAACCCTCTTCACGGGCTGCCCCTCGCATTCCGTCCCACCGTTGGTGAGCCCTGCGGTGTGCCAGGCGAGCACGGCCTCTTCCGAACGCGCTGAAAAGCCGATGGTGCCGCCGTTTGCATGAGTCGCCGGCTGCCCGTCGATCGGCCGACCGACGATCAAGAGCGCGCCATCGTGGCGATAGAGCAGGCGGCCCTTGGCGTCTGTGGTCGCGGCCGGAACGCCCAGGGCGTCAAAGGTTGCATCGTAGAAACGGCGAGCCGCCTCGGGATCATTCGTCCCGATGGCAAGATGTCTGAACATGAAGATCTCCCGATCACGGGCCTCGTCTAAGCGGGCCCGCGTTCAAGGTTTGAAACGAAGGCTCAGTAAACCACGACGCTGCGGATGCTCTCGCCCGCGTGCATCAGGTCGAAGCCCTTGTTGATCTCTTCCAGCGACAGGACGTGGGTGATCATCGGGTCGATGGCGATCTTGCCGTCCATGTACCAGTCGACGATCTTCGGCACGTCGGTGCGGCCCTTGGCCCCGCCGAACGCGGTGCCGCGCCAGTTGCGGCCGGTGACGAGCTGGAACGGACGGGTGGCGATTTCCTTGCCGGCTTCGGCCACGCCGATGATGATCGAGGTGCCCCAGCCGCGGTGGCAGGCTTCCAGAGCGGTGCGCATCACTTCGGTGTTGCCGGTGCAGTCGAAGGTGTAGTCCGCGCCGCCGTCGGTCAGTTCGAGGATCTTGACGATCGTCTCTTCGCGGCTCAGGCCCTTGGTGTTGAGGAAGTGGGTCATGCCGAACTGGCGGCCCCAGGCCTCGCGATCAGGATTGATGTCGACGCCGATGATCAGGTTGGCGCCGGCGAGCTTGGCACCCTGGATCACGTTGAGGCCGATGCCGCCGAGGCCGAACACGACCACGTTGTCGCCCACCTGGACCTTGGCGGTGTTGACTACGGCGCCAACGCCGGTGGTCACGCCGCAGCCGATGTAGCAGCTGGTCTTGAACGGTGCGTCTTCGCGGATCTTGGCGACCGCGATCTCCGGCAGGACGGTGAAGTTCGAGAAGGTCGAGCAGCCCATGTAGTGGTAGATCGGCTGCCCCTTGTAGGAAAAGCGCGTGGTGCCGTCGGGCATCAGGCCCTTGCCCTGGGTGGCGCGGATCGCGGTGCAGAGGTTGGTCTTGCCGCTGAGGCACGACTTACACTTGCGGCATTCGGGGGTGTAGAGCGGGATCACATGGTCGCCCGGGACGACGCTGGTGACGCCTGCGCCCACTTCGCGGACGATGCCGGCGCCTTCGTGGCCAAGGACGCTCGGGAAGATGCCTTCGGAATCGAGCCCGTCGAGCGTGTAGGCGTCGGTGTGGCAGATACCCGTCGCCATGATTTCGACCAGGACTTCGCCGGCCTTGGGACCTTCGAGGTCGAGCTCGACGATTTCGAGCGGCTTCTTGGCTTCGAAGGCGACAGCGGCGCGGGTCTTCATGGCTACACTCTCATTGCTAGCTGGAACGGACAGTCAGGCGCCATGGCCTTTCTGTCCGTTCCGCGCCAGCCGAAAGTGGCCCGCGGGCGAAGCGCTTTAGCGCGCCTCGCTTGCCATTTCCGCATCGGCATCGCGCAGCGGCAGCAGCCACAGCAGGCCCGCACCGATGATCGCACCCAGCGACATGATCACCGAGACGGTGAACAACTCGCTGTTGCCGAGCGCCGTGAACAGGAACCCGGCAATGATCGGCGACCCCGCCGCACCGGCCCGGCCGACGCCGAGCACGAAGCCCGTGCCGGTAGCGCGGGCATAGGCCGGGAAGCCACGGGCGAAGGCGGCGTAGTAGCCAACGATCGCGGCGTTGAGGAAGAACATCGTCAGGAACGCGGCAATCCGCCAGCCCCACAACGTCCCGCTACCCATGCCGAACGCGGCAACCGCTGCCGAGCCGAGCACGGCGGCGGCGATGGTCGGGCCCTTGATGTCCCACTTCTTGAGCGCGAATCCGAAAATCGCGCCGCCAACGGCGCCGCCGATGTTGGCAACGGTCAGCGTGCTTGCCGCTTCGGGCTGCGAGAAACCGGCGTCATGAACGATCTGCACCGCGAACTTCAGGATGAAGTAGAAGGTCAGGGTGTGGAACATGTAGCCAAACGCCAGCAGCAGCGTGACGGGCCGCAGGCGCGGGTTGGACAGGATGTCTGTAACCTTGGGCTTGGCGACGGCTTCGGGCACCGGCGGCAGCTCGGCGATTTCCGGCTGGCGCAGCGCGCGGAGCGACTTGTTGATTTTCGCCAGCGCGCCTTCAGGACGGCGGGCCGCGTAGAAAGCCGGGGTCTCAGGAACCAGCAGCATGACCAGCGGGATCATGACGGCGGTCACGATCGCGCCGAACAGGAACACTGCGCGCCAGTCGTAATCGACCAGCAGCCAGCTCTGCGCCGCGAAGCCGCCAATCACGCCACCAAGCGGGTAGCCGATGACGTAGAGCGCCATCGCCAGGCTGCGGTCTTTCTTGCTCGAGCTTTCGGCCGTCACCGCGTTGGTCGCGGCGAGCATGCCGCCGATGCCAAGGCCGGTGATGAGCCGCCAGATGGTCAGTTCGGTCACGCCGTTGGCAGCGTGCGCCATGTACATGCCGATGGTCATGATCACGAGGCAGGCGAGCATGGTCGCCTTGCGTCCGGCCTTGTCGGCGACGCCGCCGAGGATGAGCGAGCCGAAGCCCATGCCGATGAGTTCGGCAGAAAGGACGATGCCGAGCTCAGAGCGCGGAATGCCCCACTCTTCGGAAATGCCCGGTGCGGCGAAGGCGCTGGACAGCACGTCGAAACCATCGAGTGCGTTGAGCAGAATCATCAGGACGATCACGACCCACTGACGGAACGTCATCGGGTTGTCGTCGATCACCTGGATGGGATTAGATCCCCCAGCGACACCTGCCATCTTTAGTATTCCTCTCTCCCAAGAAGGGGTCTCATTCGTGGATTCGCGTGAGCATTTCCACCAGTTTTTCGACTTCGGCCGCGGTGAAGCGCGCCTTCAGCCACTTTTCATGTTCCGCGATGCAGACTTTGGCCTCGTCCAACGCGGCGAGTCCCGCCTCCGTCACATGGAGCGCCTGCTTGCGTCCGTCGCTGTCCGACCGCTCACGCCGAATGAACTCGCGGTCCTGCAGGCGATTGACGATCGTCATCGTCGTCGCCCGGTCCATGCTGAGCTTGCGGCCGAGTTCGACCTGCGAAATGCCCGGCTCCTCGGCGGCAAGCCAGAGGGCGGAAACCTGTTTCTGGGTGAGATCGAGATTGGCGAAGGTCTCGGTAAAGTGGCGGTAGACCGCGCCATGCGCGAGCCGGAGATGGAAGCCCACGACCCCGTCGAGCCCGCCAAGGCCCCGGGATTTGACATCCATCAGTTTCACAGTCGGCACTAGCCCCTAATCCTCATCCCATCCCTTGCCTAATTGTTAGTGGAGCATACAATCGTCCGCAACAAGGCGGCGCGCGTTAAGAGAGGACCCGATGGCGCATTTTCCCCAGACCCCGAGCTTTACCGGCTTCAACACCCCCAGCCGGATCGAAGCCGACATCAGCGACCTTCAGCACGAAGGCACCATTCCGCCCGAACTCGACGGCGCGTTCTACCGCGTGCAGCCCGATCCGCAGTTCCCGCCGCGCCTGGGGGACGACATCTCGTTCAACGGCGACGGCATGATCACCCGCTTCCATTTTCATGACGGCCAGTGCGACTTCCGCCAGCGCTGGGCCCATACCGACAAGTGGAAGCTGGAAAACGAGGCGGGCAAGGCGCTGTTCGGCGCCTACCGCAATCCGTTGACCGACGATGAGAGCGTGAAGGGTGAGTTTCGCTCCACGGCCAACACCAACGCCTGGATCTATGCCGGGAAGCTGTGGGCGATGAAGGAAGATTCCCCCGCGCTGCTGATGGACCCCGCGACGATGGAAACCATCGGGTTCGAGAAGTTCGGCGGCAAGATGACCGGCCAGACCTTCACCGCGCATCCCAAGGTTGACCCGAAGACCGGCAACATGGTCGCCATCGGTTATGCCGCCTCCGGCCTCTGCACCGACGACGTGACCTATTACGAAGTCAGCCCCGAGGGCGAACTGGTCCGCGAGAAGTGGTTCAAGGTTCCCTACTACTGCATGATGCACGACTTCGGGATCACCGAGGACTACCTCGTGCTGCACATCGTGCCCTCGATCGGTTCGTGGGAGCGGCTGGAGAAGGGCCTGCCGCACTTCGGCTTCGACACCACGATGCCAGTCTACCTCGGCGTGATCCCCCGGCGCGATGACCTGAAGGAGGAAGACATCCGCTGGTTCAAGCGCGACAACTGCTTCGCCAGCCATGTGCTCAACGCCTGGCAGGAAGGGACCAAGGTCCACTTCCTGACCTGCGAGGCGAAGAACAACATGTTCCCGTTCTTCCCCGACGTGCACGGCGCGCCGTTCAACGGAATGGAGGCCATGAGCTTCCTTACCGACTGGACCGTCGACATGGCCAGCAACGGCGAGGACTTCGACGCGATAACCAAGCTGACCGATACGGCGGCCGAATTCCCGCGCATCGACGACCGATTTGCCGGGAAGCACAACCGTTACGGCTGGTTCCTGGAGATGGACATGCGCCGTCCGGTGGAACTGAAGGGCGGCAGCGCCGGCGGGCTCCTGATGAACTGCCTGTTCCTCAAGGATCTCGAAACCGGGAAGGAGCAGCACTGGTGGTGCGGCCCGGTGTCGAGCCTGCAGGAGCCGTGCTTCATCCCGCGCAGCAAGGATGCGCCGGAAGGCGACGGCTGGATCGTGCAGGTCTGCAACCGGCTGGAAGAACATCGCAGCGACCTGTTGCTGTTCGATGCGCTCGACATCGAGAAGGGCCCGATTGCGACGATCAAGGTGCCGATCCAACTGCGCTTCGGCCTCCACGGCAACTTCGCGCCGAGCGAGGAAATCGGACTGGCGGCCTAGGCTGACAGGCTCCCCTCTCGCGTGAGGGAGGGGAGCTTCCCGTTCACAAGGGGTTCAGCGGCAGAACGTTGAAATCGCTCCTCGAAAAGGGTCGCGTCTTTCGGGGAGAGATACGATGGCGTTTCGAAGCGTGACTCTTGTGCTGTTCGCGACGTTCCTTTGCGCCGCGACCGAGGCACCACCGCCCCCTCCGGTTCTCCAGCCCTACATCAAGGACGGCAAGTTCGATCCCGGAGACTACGGGTGGCTGAGGGGGCGTTTCCAGGACGCATCGGCGGAAGAGGCAGCCGCCTACGAAGCCTTTCTGCAGTGGTCGCAACAGTGCTGGACGACAGCGCATGACGAATTGCGCGCCAATCTCGCGGCGGAGGGATATCCCGACGCCAAGGTAGACAACGTCAACGCGGCGCCGCTTCTGTGCCGGACCGTGGCATCGCAACCGATGATCACGGACAACAGCTCTTTCAAGATGTTCGAGCGGGAACTGGCCACGGCCACGCCCGTCGCCCTGGCCTACGTAACGGCGGCCAGGAATGCAGACGAAGCGGCGCGTCCACGTTCGAAGGATCTCGCGTCGGAACTCAAGGCGCGCACCGTTGGTGAGCAGACAATCCGGATGGGCCTGACCTGGGCGATGAGGGAAGATAGCGACTTCCCCGAGATGTCGCCGCTCGCCCGCGCGATCGTTCGGGCGCACATCGGTCTGGCCATGGCCGAATACGATCACGCCAACACCGAATGGCTGAAGAGTGTCGTTGCCGAAAACGGCTGGCCGAAGATTTCTGAAGTCGGCGAGGATGCCTCGGGCGCGGCCTGGTTGCTCGTACAGCACGCCGACGCGGACCCGGTGTTTCAACTCAGGGCGCTCAATCTGATGGAACCGCTGGTCGCGCAAAAGGAGGTCTCTGCGAGAGACTACGCCTACCTTACGGATCGCATCGCCCTAAAACTGACCGGCAAGCAGCGCTACGGCACACAGTATCAGTGCGTGGACGGAGCGTATGCGCCGCTTCCCATAGCCGATGAAGCCGCCGTCGAGCGCTTGCGAGAAGAGGCGGGAATGGAATCGCTCGCCGAGAATGCCGCGCGGATGCAGGCCAGCTACGGTCGTTGTTGACGCGGCTCGACGTGCACCAAGGAAGGCAGGCCTGCGCTGGGCACTGCCTGGCCCGAACGATACCCGTTTGATCGGAAGGCAGTTTTCAATCTCGATGCACGCTGGCTTAGCTTGGCGCGCACAGGGGACGACGGGAGATGACAAGTGGTCGCACACTCCGCCGCCGTCGCTGACGGCAATGCGTTGTTTCATTTGGACAGGCGCGGAATATTTCGCCCCGAACTCAATCTCATGCGTGCGAGCGGCCTTGCTCAGGCACGGCTGCAACTCGCGGTGCTTTCAGGCAATCGCCGTCGTGCGCTGGAGCAGGTCGACCGACTGGTCGGCATCGACCGGCAGCTTGAAGGGCTGGCAAAAGGTGAAGGCGGCCCCGATGCAGGAGAGCTGGAAGCCGAACTGGCGGATCAACGGCTCGCCATTGCCAGCGAGAAGCTCGCCCTGACATCGGCGGTCAACCTGCCGCGGCTGGAGCCGGCCTTTGGCGCGGGTATGGGCGCGGTGATTGCGCCTGAGGAGCCGGTCGAGATCGTCGAGGACCACACGCTGAAGGGCCACTTTGTTCGCGTTGGCTTGTGGGCCGGGGGCTTCGTGGTGCTTTGCGCTGGCGCGGCTGTGGCGGCGCTGACTTTGATTTGAATGAAACCCTCCCCGTCGCTGCGCGACAGGGAGGATTTTCTCGACTTAAGCCGCCACCGCCTGCTTGGCGTCGGCGAGCACCATCTCGGCGCCCTTCTCGGCGATCATGATCGTCGGGGCATTGGTGTTGCCGCTGCTGATCTTCGGCATCACCGAAGCGTCGATCACACGCAGGCCTTCGACGCCGCGCACGCGCAGCTGCGGATCGAGGGGGTAGCGCTCGTCGCCCATCGCGACCGTGCCGACCGCGTGGTAGAGCGTCCCGCCGGCCAGCTTGGCGTAGGCCAGCATTTCCTCGTCGGTATTGCCGAACGGATCGCCCTTCTCCTTGAGGTAGGGTTCGAGCGCCGGCTGCTGCCAGATCTTGCGGATCAGCTTGAGCTGATCGACCACGCTCTGCTTGTCGATCGGGTCCGAGAGGTAGTTCGGCACGATCTTCGGCCACACCGTGCCGTCGGGCGACTTGGCGTGGATCGAACCACGCGATTCCGGGCGTACCTGACACGGGTTGGACGCCATGCCCGGGTCCTTGTCGAGCCGCAGGCCCTGGTACTGGTTCAAATATTCGAGGTCCATCGACGCAGCCATCACGTGGATCTGCACGTCGGGGAACTGCAGTTCCGGCCGGGTCTTCACGAACGCGCAGCCGTGGGCCACCGCATAGCTGAGCAGGCCCTTGCGAGTGAGGCCGTACTTGGCGATCTCGCCCAGCAGCTTCACACCGCGCGAAAGCTGGTTGATCGAATGGTGGGGCTCCTTCAACGCCGCCTGGCAGCCGATCATGTAGTGGTCCTGCATGTTCTCGCCGACCATCGGCGATTCATGCACGACCTTCACGCCCAGTTCCTGCAGCAGCTGGCCCTGGCCGACGCCGCTGATCTCGAGCAGCTTGGGGCTCTCCACAGCACCGGCGGCGAGGATAACCTCCCGTCCGACCATGACCTTGCGGGTTTCACCGTTCTGCTTGAACTCGACTCCAACCGCCTTCTTGCCGTCGAAAATGATCCGCGTGGTCATCGCACGGGTTTCGACGGTCAGGTTCGGACGCTTCATTGCCGGGTGAAGATAGGCCACCGCAGCCGAATGCCGGCGACCGTTCTTGGCGGTCATCTGGAAGAAGCTGCAGCCTTCCTGGTTCCCGTCGTTGAGGTCCTTCTTGTAGGGAATGCCGGCCTGCTGGCAGGCTTCGACCAGAGCGGCCGAGACGGGGTGCTCATCGGGAAAGTCCGACACGTTGAGCGGACCGTCGGCGCCGTGGAAATCGTCTTCGCCGCGTTCCTGGTGCTCGCTCTTGCGGAAGTAGGGCAGGACATCGTCCCAGCTCCAGCCGCGCGCGCCCATCTGGGCCCAGCCGTCGTAGTCGGCCGACTGGCCGCGAACATAGAGCATGCCGTTGATCGAACTCGAACCGCCGAGCACCTTGCCCTTGGGCCACTTGTGCGACCGACCGCCCGATCCCTCGTCGACCTCGGTTTCGTAGAGCCAGTTGACCTTGGGGTCGTTGAGCGTCTTGCCGAAGCCGATCGGCGTGTGGATCATGATGTTCGAGATGAACTGGCTCGGCTCCTTGAACGGCCGGTCATCACCGCCCGCCTCGAGCAGCACCACCTTGTGCTCCCCGCTTTCCGTCAGGCGTGCCGCGAGCACGCAACCCGCGCTTCCTGCACCGACGATGACATAGTCTGCGTAAAGGTCCGCAGCCATTCCAGCTCTCCTCTCAACCCATTTTGCGCGGCAACCGCGCGATTCGCTTGCCGGATACGCTAGGGACCGTAGTCTTGGCCCGCAATGCAGGAGAGGCGCATGATCAAGCCCGAGCTTGAGTTTGTCTATGAAGCGAGCGGGGAGCTGGAGGCTCCGCGCGAGATTGGAAAGGTGGTCGATGGCACCCGGCGGATCATTCCGATCCTTAGCGGTGGCTATGTGAAGGGTCCGAAAATCAGCGGCAAGCTGATGGGCAATTCGGCCGACTGGCAGCTAACCCGGCCCGACGGCGTGACCGTGGCCGATGCGATCTACGCTCTGGAGACCGACGATGGGGTGCTGATCCAGATCCGCAACAAGGGCTTGCGCCATGGGCCGCCCGAAGTGATGGATCGTTTGCGCCGGGGCGAGGATGTCGATCCCGCCGAATACTATTTCCGGACTGTGCCGGAATTCATCGCCCCTGAGGGCCGCTACGACTGGATGAACAAGTCGATCTTTATCTGCTCGGGCGCGCGCTACGCCAGCAGCATTAAGTTATGGGTTTGGCAAGTGCTCTAAAAGATCGGTGCCCCGCTGCCGGAGCAGCAAGGGCACTGATCAGAACGAGCTTGAGATTAAGGGCTGGTCGGGCTGTCGCTGTCGTTCACGGCGACGGCAATGAGGACGATGGCGAGGACCGCTATGATGGGAATGAGAATGCCCATGCCGGCCACGGATTCAGAATCTTCCACGTCCGATCCCACGCGAAGAGCTGGGCTAGTGGCGGCTTGCGCCACAACCGGTGAGCTGACCAAAGAGATCGCCGAAAGTCCGAGTAACGCACTTCTACCGAATGACATGTGTCAACTCCCCTTATTGTTGAGTTTCATTCTCTTACGCTAACAAGCGTTTGAGCAGCAATACTCCTCTGCGATTTTTGTCAAGTGCGACAAATGCGCCGCTCCCAAGGTGTATTTCGCAGATGATGCGCCCGCCTTCTGATGTGTGGTCGCACCAAGACTACGCGTTTTTGCTTAGTCACCTGTTCCGGAAATGGTGAGGTTAATGGGCGATTCAGGGGTATGGCCAGCGCTGCCCTCCAATTGGATTTTCTTCCCCGTCGAGCGCATGCTCGCTTGCGCCTGGGAATTCCTGCGCAGCTCATGACCGTCAAAGGTCCTAGGGAAGTGACCTTGCTGGACCTCTCGCAAAGCGGCGCGCGCCTGCAGCTCACCGGGCCGGAGCGGGTGACCGGTGGGATCCTCAAGTGGATGGACTTCGAGGTGTTCGGCGTACGGGTGTGGCAAGACGGGCAGACGGTAGGCCTCCAGTTCGAAAAGCCGATCAGTTCCAGCTGGGTTCTCGCAACGCGGAACTGGCGGCCTTCCACTCTCGAGGCGAAGGTCGAATCCAGGAGCTTTGCGCGGGACTGGGCGAAGGGGGCGGGCGATCGTTCGCTCGACCCACTTCTGAACCGTAGCAAGAGTGCCTCCTCTCAAGCGGGCCCCTCGCTCGACATGCAGCGGCTGCGGCAGTCGAACAAAAGCCGCTGGAGCCGGTCGAGCATGGTCTTCATTCTGGGCAGCAGCGTGATCGGGATCCTGGTCGGGATCGGGAGCTGCTACTTTTAAGTCCTAGTGACTGTGGATCGCGTATTCGATCCGCACGTCGAGCAATGTCGGACCGGTTTGAGCGAAGCTCCAGCTCAGAGCCTCATCCAGTTCATCCACATTCTCGACCAACCGCGCGGGCAGACCCTGCGCTTCGGCGAGTTTGACGAAGTCGAGACCGCCCAGGTCGCAACCAGGCACGTGGTTCATGCCGAACTCGGCCGAGAAGCCGGTGAGCGCGGCGTAGGCGCCGTTGTTGAGGATGACGAAGCTGACGTTCGCCTGCTCCTCGCGCGCCGAGAACAGGCCCTGGATCGTGTACATCGCCGAGCCATCACCCAGGATGGCGATGACCTTGTCCGGCTGGCCCTGGGCCACGCCGACCGCGGCCGGCAGCGAATAGCCGAGGCCGCCGCTGGCGCAGGTGTAGAAGCCGCCTTCGCGAGTGATCGGCAGGGTATCGTGTTCCGGCCCGCGCGCAGTGGGGGCTTCCTCGACGATGACCGCTTCGGCCGGACGCAGGGCGGCGATGCGCTTGAGGACATAGGCCGAGGTCATCGCTGGCTCGGGATCCATGAGCTGGTGCGACTTGCCGGTGAAGGCGCGCGCGTTCACCCGCTCGCAGAGCTGGCCGAGCCCGTCGGCCACATCACCCAGCACGCCGCCGCCGCCGGGCAGCGAGGCCAGGTGCTGCGGATCGTCGCTCAGCGCCATCAGCGTCGCGTGCTCGGGCCAATGCGGGCCTTCGCCTTCGACGTGGTACGTGAACACCGGAGCCCCGGCGACGAGGATCGCATCGTGCGGTGCCAGCAGGCTGCGCAGCTTGTCACGCCAGGCGGGGAGGAAGCCGGCGAACTGCGGGTGGTTTTCCGGAAAGGTCTCTCGCGCGGCATAAGGCGCGGCCCAGACCGAGCAGCCGGCTTTCTCCGCCAGCGAGATCGCGGCGCGCCAGCCGCCGGCATTGGCGACGCCCGTGCCGATCACCAGCGCAGGCTTCTGGCTCGCGTCGAGCATGGCTGCCAGTCGCTCGATCCCGGTGGCCGAAGGCACGGCGCGCAAGGTGAGGTCGGGCAGGGGCGGCCAGTCGCATTGACGTTCCCAGTCGTCGACCGGGATCGACACGAAGCACGGGCCCATCGGTGGGGTCATCGCGGTGACGAAGGCGCGGACCAAGGCCAGCGGCACGTCTTCGGCGCGCGCCGGCTCGATCGCGTACTTCACATAGGGACGTGGGAATTCGGTCGGGCGTTCGGCGAACAGGAACGGGTCGTGCGGCAGGATGCTGCGCGCCTGCTGTCCGGCGGTGACCACGATCGGCGTGTTGTTCTTCCATGCGGTGAACAGGTTGCCCAGCGAATGGCCGGTGCCCGCCGAACTGTGCAGGTTCACCAGCGCCGGCTTGCCGGAGGAGCGGGCGAAACCGTCGGCCATCCCGACCACTACCGCCTCGTTCAATCCGAGGACGTAGCGGAACCCGTCCGGCAGCGCCTTGAGCATCGGCAGCTCGGTGCTGCCGGGGTTACCGAACAAGCGGTCGACACCGAAGTGCTCGAATACGCGGAAGGCGGCTTCTCTGACGGTAGGCATGTTCTGGCCCTTACGCGCTGAGCCGAGCGGGCTTCAAGCCCTGCGAGTCGGCCGAGGGGGTGACGGGGTGACACTGTGCAGCACAAAGTGTCACTTTGCGGAAATGGCGGATTTCTGCGGGTTTGCGGTAGCCAAGGTGACACATTGGCGAGGCGAAAGTGTCAACTTGGCGGGGCAGGGAGGCGCAAGGTGACACTTTTTTCGGGCGCATGGTGACACTTTTCAGGCGGCGCCTGGTGCAAGATGACACTTTGCGGGGCGGGGTGATCGGCATAACTCTGCATGACCTAAGTCACTGGTTGTAGGAAAGTTTTTTCTGACCGAATTGATCCTCCCTGAGCTTGTCTCGGGGAGGTGGCAGCCGCGAAGCGGCTGACGGAGGGGGGATTGGTGTGGCGCTTCCCCCTCCACCACCGCCGCAGGCGGTGGTCTCCCTCCCCGAGACAAGCTCGGGGAGGATTTAGCTCAAACTGCCTCACCCCCGGCGCGTGCGCGCTCTAGCATCGTCGTCTCGTCGCGGTTCACCCGGAACAGGACCACCAGCAGGCACAGGACGATCGCCGGGGCCACCACGTTGATCGACATGATCGCCTGGCCGAGGTCTCCGCCGTTCCGGTCGCTGACGATGCCGACGAAGTACGGCCCCATGCCCAGGCCCAGCATCGTGGTGATGATAATGAACAGCGAGGAGGTGATGCCCCGCATGCGCGGCAGCACGAGGTCGTAGAGCAGCGAATAGAGCGGCGGCAGCCACAGCGTCAGGATCAGGCTGTAGCCGACGAAGCGCAGGTAGAACTCGGTCGGGTTGGTGGCGCTGAAGGTCCAGATGCCGAAGAACGGCGAGATACCGAGCGAGAAGATTGTCAGCCACACGCGGCCCTTGCCGCCCATGCGCGCGGTCAGCCAGTCGGACAGCGGTCCGGCGACGATCGGGCCGATCATGCCGAGTGCCGCGGCCAGCAGACCGAATTGCACGCCGGTCTCTGCCGGTGACAGGCCGAACTCGCGGTTGAGGAACGAGGGGGTGAAGCCCATCACGCCGTAGTTGATCGAGGTCTGGAAGCCCGCGACCACGATCAGCAGGATCACAGAAGGCGAGCTGACCACATTGTAGGTCGCGCGGTCAGTCAGCTTGAACGACTGGAACAGGTTGAGGATCACGAACGCGCCGACGGCGACGACCGACCATTGCAGCACGTGCGGATCGATGTTGAGGCCCAGCGCCTGGATCGGCGGCCGGGGAGAGAACGCCTGGGTCACCCGCGTCATGACCACGCAGAACGCTGCGATCACGGCGAGCGAGACGAGGTTCACGGTCCACTGCTTGGCGCCGGCCTTGTGGTTCCACAGATAGAACCAGTTCGCGCCCGGCGTGACCGCGCCGAGCACCTTGGCGCTGGCTACGAACGGGGCCGGATCGGGCGGCGAGACGATACCGTCCATCGCGCCGCGCTCTGGCTCTTTCATACGGTAAATGAGCCAGGCGAGCACGAAGCCGGGCAGGGCGGCGACGAGGAAAGCGAACTGCCAGCCGGAAAAACCGCCCGGCGCCGCGACGCCTGCGTAACGCGTATCCCACCAGTGCGCGACGACACCGCCGAGCGTCATCGACAGGCCGAGGCCGAGTGCCGTGGCAATGCCGAGCGCGGCCATGGCGGTTCCGCGCTTCTCGCGCGGGAAGACGTCGAAGATGATCGAGTTGGCCGCGGGCTGAGTGGCGCCTTCGCCCACGCCGACGCCAAGGCGCGACAAGGCGAGGAGACCGAAGCCCGTGGCGAACGCGGCAAGGCCTGCGGCCAGCGACCAGCCGAAGATACAGATCGCCAGCAGGCGGGTGCGGATCCAGCCGTCGACCAGTCGGCCGAGCGGCAGGGAGAACAGCGCGTAGAACAGCGAGAAGACGGTGCCGTAAAGCAGACCGAGCTCGGCGTCGCCGATGCCCAGGTCCGCGCGGATCGACGGCGCGAGGATGGAAAGGATCTGGCGGTCGAGCAGGCTGATCGCCTGGGCGGCCGAAACCAGCGTCAGGGCGTACCACCCTGCGCGCGTGACCTTTGTAGCGGGTTTCAGCGCTTCGTCTGCGACCGTCGTAGCCATGTTCTTCCTCTCCCCACTTCCCAATTCCTCCCCCACCGGGGGAGGGGGACCATGCGAAGCATGGTGGAGGGGCACGCGCGGGTATTCCCGACCTCGCGATGCCCGGTTCTCCGACCGTGCCCCTCCACCACCCTGCGGGTGGTCCCCCTCCCCGTTTCGGGGAGGATTTACTTTAACCCTTCAACGCGGCCGCGATGGTTTCGCTAATCGGCGTGGTCGGGCGGCCCGAGAGCGTGCTCAGGTCCTTGCTCTCGCTGTAGAGTTCACCGAACCCCGAGAGGTAGCTGGTGCTCGCCAGCAGGGCGGCAACCGGCGGCGGCAGGCCGACGCCTTCCAGGGTCTTGGTATAGTCTTCTTCGGACTGGTTGACGTAGGCGACCGGCTTGCCCGCCTGGCGGCCGACTTCGGCGGCGAACTCGTCCATCGACCAGCTCGTGTCACCGGCCAGTTCGTAGGTCTTGCCGCCCGGGCTGTTGAGCAGCGCACCGACCGAACCGCCGGCGAGATCCGCGCGGGTGGCGGTCGACAGGCGGCCTTCGCCGGTCGCCCCGTAGATCGCACCATGTTCGATCGACGGGGCGAGGGCGCCGGTGTAGTTCTCCGAATACCACGGCATGCGCAGTACGTCGTAGTTGAGGCCGCTCTTTTCGAGCAGCTTCTCGGTCAGGACGTGTTCGCCGGCGAGCGCCAGCTTCGAACCCTGCGCGTTGAGCACCGAAGTGTAGGCGAGGTAGGATGCGCCCGCCTTCTTCGCCGCGTCGATGATCGCGCCGTGCTGGCGTTCACGCTGGCCCACCGCATTGCCGCTGATGAGCAGCACGCGATCGACACCGTTCAGCGCCGCGTCGAGGCTGGCCGGATCGTCATAGTCCGCCTGGCGCACCTGCACGCCCTTGGCCGCATAGTCCGCCAGCGCCGCCGGATCGCGGGCGAGGGCGACGACGTTTCCGGCATCGGTCTTCTGCAGCAGTTCGTCGAGAACCAGGCGGCCAAGCTTTCCGGTCGCCCCTGTCACGGCATACGTCGTCATCGGCATTCCTCTCCTTGAGCCTAGAGCTTGAACCAGCGTTCGGCGTTGGTCTGGAAGAACTTCTTCTTCTGGGAGTCGCTGATCTCGAGATCGTCCATCCAGCGTACTTCGTCCGGCACGTATTGATAGGGGTAATCCATCGCGTACATCACGCGGTCTTCGCCCATGACTTCGATCATCAGCTTGATCGACGGACCGAACGGCAAGCCGCTGTTGGTGGCGAGCACGTTGTTGCGCATGTAGTGGAACAGGTCATGCTGCAGCGGCTTCAAGCGGTCGTAGCGCTGGCTGCGGATGCCGGCCTTGTGCATGTAGTCCAGGCGATAGAGCCAGAACGGCAGCCCTTCGCACCCGTGGCCGAGCATCAGCTGAAGGTTCGGATAGCGGTCGAACACGCCCGTCGTGAGCAGACGCATCGCGTGATAGCTGGTCTCAACGCCGAAGCCATAGACCGCGCCGTCGAGCCCGGCTTCGACCATGCCGCCGATCATCCCGTCGGGCGGGCCCTGCGGATGGATGTAGAGCGGCAGGTCGAGATCGGCGCAGGCGCGCAGGATCGGATCGAATTGCTCTTCATCCAGATAGTGGCCGTGGGTGTGGCTGTTGATCTGCACGCCATGGAAGCCGAGCTCTTCCTTGCCGCGGCGCAGTTCCTCGGCCGACCATTCGGGATCGAGCGGAGCAACCGCGATCATCCCGTGGAAGCGGTCGGGGTAGGTCTCGCAGGCGGCCTTGAGCTGGTCGTTGGCGTTGCGGGCGATACGCTTGGCTTCCTCGACATCGTGCATCGACTGGGTGCCGGGGCTGGTCAGCGCGAGCACGGCCTTGTCGATCCCGGCTTCGTCCATCGCCTGGATGCGTAGCGGCCCGAGGTCGAGCAAGCGTTCGCGGATGAAGGTCGTGCGCTCGCTGGGGCTGGTGCCGTAGAAGCCCCACAGGCTCATGGTGCCCTTGTCGGCGCGGCCTTCCTTGACCAGGCGCATGATCGCGTCGAGCTGTTCCTGGGTGGCGAAGGCTTCTTCGGTGGCAATGCGCAGGTATCCGCGGTCACCGCCGGTGTTCAGTTCGTGAGTCATTCTCTTTCCTTCAATCCTCCCCGAGCTTGCCTCGGGGAGGTGGCAGTCGCGAAGCGGCTGACGGAGGGGGATTGCCGTGGCGCTTGCCCCTCCACCACCGCCTGCGGCGGCGGTCCCCCTCCCCGAGACAAGCTCGGGGAGGATCTAATTCAGCCCTCGTGCACGGCCTTCAGCACCATACAGGCGAGCACGCCCTCGGGGCCGTCCTCGCTGCCGTGGCCCGACCACTTGACCCCGCCGAACGGAGCGTCGGCGCCGCCGATCATGTGGCTGTTGATGCCGATCATGCCGGACTCGATCTCGGCCGCGAGACGGCGCTGGCGGCGATAGTCGCCGGTCCAGGCATAGGCGGCCAGGCCGTAGGGCAGGCGGTTGGCCTCGGCGATCATCTCGTCCTCGCCCTTGAACGGGTTGATCAGGGCGACCGGGCCGAACGGTTCTTCGTTCATGATGTCGGCATCGAGCGGGATCTCGGACAGCACTGACGGTGCGTAGAAGAAGCCCTGGTTGCCGAGACGCTCGCCACCTGTGTGGAGCGTGGCGCCCTTGTCCTTGGCGTTGCCGATCAGGCGGTCCATCGCCTCGGGCCGACGCGGGTTGGCCATCGGGCCCATCTGCGTGCCTTCGACCAGGCCGTCACCGACCTTCACCTGCTTGGCGCGCTCCACGAAGCCATCGCGGAATTTCTCGAACACGTTCTCTTCGACGATGAAGCGGGTCGGCGAGACGCAGACCTGGCCGGCGTTGCGGTACTTGCCGCCGACCGCGGTATCGAGCGCCTTGTCGATGTCGGCATCGCCGAACACCAGCACCGGGCCGTGGCCGCCGAGTTCCATGGTGGTGCGCTTCATGTCCTCGGCCGCCAGCTTGGCGAGGTGCTTGCCGACCACGGTCGAGCCGGTGAAGCTGAGCTTGCGGATGACCGGGCTGCCGAGCAGGTGGCGGCTGACCTCATCGGGAATGCCGAACACCGCCTGCGCCACTTCCTTGGGCAGGCCGGCGTCGAGCAGGCACTGCAGCACGCCGAGCGCCGAGGCCGGGGTCTCTTCCGCCGCCTTCATGATCACCGAGCAACCCGCTGCGATCGGCGCGCCGAGCTTGCGGCCGGGATTGCCGAGCGGGAAGTTCCATGGCGCGAAGGCCGCGACCGGGCCGACCGGCTCGTGCCGCACGGTCGAGCGGGTGCCTTCGGGACGGACCAGCTCGCGCCCGTAGATGCGGAAGCATTCGCCGGCGTAGAAGTTGAACAGGCCGACGTTCATCATCACTTCGATGCGGCTTTCGGCGAGCGGCTTGCCCTGCTCCATCGTGGCGACGCGGGCGAGCTGTTCCTGCCGCTCGGCCATCAGGCGGGCCGCGCCGGAAAGGACGGCGGCGCGTTCCTGCGGGCTCGACTTGCGCCAGATCTTGAAGCCCTTCGCCGCGACTTCGAGCGCGCGGTCGAGATCGCCGGCCTCTGCCAGCGGCAGCGCGCCGATCGCTTCGCCGGTGACGGGATTGACCACGTCGAACGTGCGCCGGCCGCCGCCGGACACCTTCTCGCCATCGATGATCATGTGGAGGGCGGGATAATCGGCCAAGGCGCGGGCTCCTTCAAGGGCTGGAGAGAGCCGCACCGTCAGGGCTCCGCGCGGACGGCGGCACCCTTTCGGCAAGACAAACGACTCTCCCGGTTCGTATGTGTTGCTTACGATTGCGGCGGCGCCGGTCTCAAGTCAACGGGGACCGTTAGAGCCCCAGCGCTTCCAGTCGCTCCACTTCCTCGCGGTAGGGCTTGATCCCGCGCCACATGAAGAACGTGGCGGTCGGCAGGAAGATCACCGCGGTGATGAGGATCGCCTTCCAGATCTGCTGCTCGTCCCCGACCACGAAGGTGCTGACGAAGCCGATCACCGCCGGGCCCATCGCGCCGAAGAAGGTGAACATGAACAGGTAGAGTGCGGTAACCTGGCCGCGCATCTCGTTCGGCGCGATGCGCTGGATCGCGGCGTTCTGCGCCGGGGCTCCTGCGAGGCCGAAGAACAGGCCGAGCGCCATGCAGACGATCGCCAGCTCACCCGTCGGCATCAGCGGCATGGCGATGGTGACGATGGTGGTGCAGGTGAAGATGATCGCCGTCGCGCGAATGTTGGCGTCCTTGTAGCGCTTGCCCATCCAGGTGACGAAAGCGCCGCCCGCGGTAATCCCTGCCAGCATCGACACCAGCAGCAGCGTGCCGAGCAAGTCGCCGAGCCGGGCTTCGTCCCATCCTTCATAGGTGCGCAGGATGAACGGTGCGCGGAACTGCGGCAGGCCCTGGCTCTCGGTCGCGGACATCGCCAGTGCCACGAACAGCGGCAGGAACACGTACTTGCGCTGCCAGATCGCCACCGCCGCATCGAAGCCCATGAAGGCGAGGAACTTGCGCCACGCCGGGGCTGAGGGCGGCACCAGCTGCCGCGTCTCGGGCGGGCTCCGGCGCGGTGGTTCCTTGACCGTGAGCCAGAGCAGGCCGGCCAGCAGGCCCGGCGCGCCGACCATGATCAGCACCAGCTGCCAGCTGTAGATCTCAAGACCTAGGAAGGTGATGGTGTCCCCCAGCGTGTCCGTCCAGCGGATCAGCCGCCCGCCGACGATGTTCCCGAACGAACTGCCAAGAATGTATCCAAGCTGCAGCAGGGCGAAGACCAGCGGAATGCGCAGCGGTTTGAAGTAGTCGACCAGGATCGAGTACGAACCCGGCCCGTTGGCCGAGGAGCTCGCGCCTACGAACAGTCGCGTCGTGACCAGCTGCCACAGGTTCTGCGCCAGCCCGCCCAGCGCCATGATCGTCCCGAGCGCGGCGATGCCGGCGGAAAGCACGAACTTGCGCGGAAAGATATCGACCAGGCGGGCAAGCGGAATGCCGACAACCACATAGGCGACCACCGTGACCGGGCCGAGAAGCAAGCCGAGCGTAAAGTCGCTGATACCGAAGCTGGTCTTCATCTTCTCCGCGAGCAGGCCGAACGCGGTCTGGTCGAGAAAGGTGACGAAGGTGGCGAAGACGACGGCGAACAGCGCGTAGAAGCCAGCCTTTTCGCTCGGCCACGGTTGCGCGGCTGCGGCGGGGGCCGCATCGACGGTGACAGTGCCGGGCCCGGTTGGCGCGATTGCCATGGTGCTCTCCCTGGGCGGCCCCGGTTTGTCCGGGGTCTCGTCGCAATTTTCCTTGCCGAGATTTCTAAGTGGAGAATAGGAAAAGGCGAACGGAAATTTGTCGCATCGCGTCGCTTGGCGTCGCATTCCGTCGCGACTGGAGAGGCTAACAGAATGACATTGCAGACCTATTCGGACAGCTACGCCCGCGATCGGGCGGAGATCGAGGACTTGATGGCGCGCTATCTCTTCGCGCTCGACTACAACGACCTCGACAGCTTCATCGAAATGTTCACCGAGGATGCCGAGTTCGAGTTCGCCCGCGGCCGCGTGGCGGGCAAGGCCAACATCCTGGAAACCGTGAAGGGCTTCAAGAAGCGCATCGGCGAACACTACAAGGACGAAGACGGCAACCCCGCGGTCCTGCGCCACGTCCTCGCCCACACCGCCGTCCGCGTCGAGGGCGACCGCGCCTGGACGCGCGCGCAGTGGTTCGAAATGGCCAACGACGGCCCGGGCAAGAGCCTGAAGATGGGCACCTTCGGCATCTACGAGGACAAGCTTTCACGCGTCGACGGCCGCTGGCTGTTCACCGAGCGGCGCATCCTCAACGAATTCCTCCCCGGTCGCGAGAGCGGGCCCGAGAACCCGATCCGTTCGATGGATGCGGCGGCGGGCGCGTGAGCGCCTACACGCGGGACCGGGCAGAGATAGCGGACCTCATGGCCCGCTATCTCTTCGCCATGGATTACCATGACGCCGATGCCTACGCGGAATGCTTCACCGTGGACGGCGTGCTCGACTACGCGATGGGCACGCTCGAAGGCCGCGAGTCCATTAGGGCAGAGGCGATGATCTTCCGCGACAAGATCGCCGAGGTGTTCAAGGACTGGCAGGGCAACCCGGCCAAGCTGCGGCATCTGGTGCACCAGAAGGCGATCCGCATCGAAGGCGACCGGGCGTGGAACACCGGGCTGTGGTGGGAAATGACCAACGGCGGACCCGAAGGCCGTCCGGCGACCCCTTCGTTCGGGACCTATGAGGACGAACTGGTCCGCGCCGACGGGCGCTGGCTGTTCAAGCGGCGCAAGATCTACAACGAGTTCCTGTCCGGTCGAGAGTCGGGCGAGGTTAATCCGGTGCTGGCGATGAACGCCGCCTAGTTCCCTTAGGAGAGGATGCCATGATCGATTTCGCCGGCCGTACGGCCTTCGTTACCGGAGGCGCCAACGGCGTCGGTCTCGGCATCGTCCGCAACCTGCTCAATGCTGGAGCCAAGGTTGCCATTGCCGATATCCGGCAGGACTCGATCGACGCCACGCTGGCGACGCTCGACAATCGCGAGGTCATGGGCGTCCAGCTCAACGTGATGGACCGCGATGGGTTCAAGGCGGCGGCGGACAAGGTGGAGGCCGAGTTCGGCCCGGTCAGCTTGCTGTTCAACAACGCCGGGATCAATCTATTCCAGACGATCGAGGATTCCTCGTTCGACGACTGGGACTGGGTGCTCGGCGTCAACCTCAACGGCGTGATCAACGGCGTCGGCACTTTCGCCCCTCGGATGAAGGCTCGCGCGCAATCGGACGAGGTGGTCGGTGGCCACATCACCAACACCGCCAGCATGGCCAGCTTCATCGCCGGCGGCGCACCCGGCATCTACAACACCGCCAAGTTCGCGGTGCGCGGCCTCAGCTATTCGCTGCGCCATTCGATGTACCAGTACGGCATCGGCGTGTCGGTGGTGCATCCGGGACTGGTGAAGAGCTACATCTATGCCAGCGACGACGTGCGGCCTGAGGGTCTCAAGGGCGCGATGAAGACGGTGGATGCGGCGGCGGTCGAACGTCTGGCGGGGATCCACGAGTTCGGCATGGAGCCCGACGTGATCGGCGCGCGCATCCTTGAAGGCGTACAGGAGAACCGGGCGAACATCTTCACCCACCCCGATCACAAGGAAGAGCTGCGCGAACTGTTCGACGAGATCCTGGAGGATTATCGCGATTACCCGCAGGACGCCGGATACGAACAGCGCGTCGGGTTCGAAAAGATCCGTCGCGACAATTTCGCCGAGACGCGGCGGAAGGCGAACGAGGTCGGTTGAACAAATCCTCCCCGAGCTAGTCTCGGGGAGGGGGACCGCCGACGAAGTCGGTGGTGGAGGGGTGTTGTGTTGTTCCGCTTCCCCCTCCGTCACGCTCCTACGGAGCGCGCCACCTCCCCGAGACAAGCTCGGGGAGGATTTGCAACCGTTCAGGTAAGCGTTGCTAGAAAGCCGCCGATGAAAGCGCTCTTCCCCCTCCTCGCCCTCGGCTTGCTCGCTGCCCCCGCCGCCGCCCAGCAGCCTCCGCGGCCAACCCTTTCGCTCGAACAGCAGATGATGGTCCGCTGCTCCGCCGCGTTCGCGATCGTGGCCGGCGACCAGGCCAGGAGCGTGCCCTCGGCCAACGCCTATCCGCCGATGGCCCAGCGCGGGCGGGAGTTCTTCGTCCGCTCCAACGCTCGCCTGATGGACGAACTGCACCTTACTCGCGAACAGGTGCAGGGGATGATGAACGCCGAGGCCAAGACCCTTCAGACCCGTGCGGCAGAGGCTGCCAATCCGGCAGCCTACCTCGACAGCGTGATGAAGCCCTGTCTGTCGGTATTGGAAGCATCCGGGCTGTAGACGCAGGCGGCAGCTTGCGGCATGGCTTTGGGCCGATGTGGCAGCTCTATTACTTTCCCCTATGTCCGTTCAGTCGCAAGGTCCGGCTCGCGCTTAGCGAGAAGGGCGTCGGCTTCGACTTGCGGCGCGAGACGCCGTGGGACGCGAGCGATGCGTTCTATTCCTACAACCCCGCGGGCCGCACGCCGGTGCTGCGGCTGGAGGAAAAGAACATCACGCTGATCGATAGCCAGGCGATCTGCGAATACTTCGAAGAGACGGTCGACAAGAGCCCGCTGATCCTCGGCACCGCGATCGGCCGGGCGGAGATCCGGCGGCTGACCTCGCTGTTCGACGAGAACTTCTTCGGCGACGTTACCGGCCCGCTGCTGCACGAGAAGATGAAGAAGCGCGTGGTCCTGCGCCAGCCGCCGGACTCCAAGTCGCTGCGCAGCGCAATGCGGCTGGCGCACGACCATCTCGATTACATCGACTGGCTGACCGACAACCGCCGCTGGCTGGCGGGCGCACAGCTGAGCTTGGCGGACTTTGCCGCGGCGGCGCAGATCTCGGTAGCGGACTACCTCGGCGGGATCGACTGGACCGGGCATGAGGGCGCCCACAGCTGGTACCGCGTGATGAAGAGCCGTCCGAGCTTCCGCCCGCTGCTGAGCGAGAAGATGGAAGGCATCCCCCCGCCCAGCCACTACGCGGACGTCAACGCCTGACGGGCAGGGCTATTGCCGGGCCAGGGCGACGCGGATCACTTCCTGCGGATCGAGCAGGTGATCTTTGGCCTCGGCAGCCTGGTTGAGCGCGATCTCGACGCCGTAGATCTTGCCGTTGAAGCGGTTGCCTTGCGGCCCGTAGTCATCGGACACCGGTGCGCCCGTGTCGCATCCAACATCGAGGCCATCGTCGGCTGAAAAGACCATCGGCGCCGTGGCGTCGACGCGACCTTTCCCGACTTGCTTGCCGTCGACGTAAAGCGTCACATCGCCGCCCTTGGCGAGCCCGCCGCCGTCGTAGGCGAATTCCATGCGGACCTGATGTTTGCCGCCCGGCATCGAACTTTCGGCTGCGACATGGAAATAGCTGATGCCGAGCAGGTTGTAGCAGTACTTCAGCTTGCCGCCCTTCGCGTAGAGCGTCCAACCGCCGATGTTGCCGCCCTGGGCAATGATCACGCCTTCCGCCCCGGATGCGGGCACCTCGATCTCCGCCGTCACTGCGTGGGACTTGTTCTTGACGTTGACCACGGAGTTTTCCGACAGCCTCCCCATGCTCCCGAACAGGATCTGGGTTTCGCCCTTGATCAGGACCGGGCGGCCGGCGAAGTCGGCATTCAGGCGACGACTGGTGTCATCGTCCATCGGCAGGACGTTGTAGCGCATGGCTTCGAGCAGCCAGAGTCGCTGGAGATGGTGCAGTTTGTCGGGGTGGTCTTTCGACAGGTCCCGGGCCTGGGTCCAGTCGGTGGTCGTGTCGTAGAGTTCCCACACGTCGTCATCGAAGGCCGGAACGTCCTCGCCGACCAGGAGCCAGGGCGTCTTGTGCCGCGTCACCGCGGTCCAGCCCTTGTGGTAGATGCCGCGATTGCCGAACATCTCGAAATACTGGGTTTCGTGCCGGTCGGGCGCCTTGGCGTCCTTGAACGTGTAGAGCATGCTGACGCCCTCGATCGGCGTCTGCGCCACGCCGTCCACCGACAGCGGTTCGGGGAGTCCGGCGGCCTCGAGGATCGTCGGCGCGATGTCGATCACATGATGGAACTGGTCGCGAGTGCCGCCCTTCTCGGCAATGCCTTTCGGCCAGTGGACGATAGTGCCGTTGCGCGTGCCGCCCCAGTGCGATGCGACCTGCTTGGTCCACTGATAGGGCGTGCACATCGCGTGGGCCCAACCGACGGCGTAGTGATTGTAGGATTCTGGTCCGCCCAGCTTGTCGAGCCGTTCCGTCAGGAACTCGGGCGTCTCCAGCGCTGCCATCCCGTTGAAGTTGATCATCTCGTTGTAAGTGCCGTTCAGCGTGCCTTCGGCCGAGGCGCCGTTGTCGCCGAGGATGTAGTAGATCAGCGTATCGTCGAGGATGTTCAGTGCCTCGATCGCGTCGATCAGCCGGCCGACGTGGTGGTCGGCATATTCGAAGAAACCAGCGTAGACTTCCATCTGGCGGCGGAGCACCGGCTTCAGCTCTTCGGGCATGTCGTCCCAGGCTGGAATCTCCGGGTGGCGCTTGGTCAGCTCGGCGTCGGGAGGAATGACCCCCAACTCCTTCTGCCGGGCAAAGGTCGCCTCGCGCTGCTTGTCCCAGCCGCCATCGAACTTGCCCTTGTACTTGTCGGCCCATTCCTTGGGCACATGATGCGGGGCGTGCGTGGCGCCGGGAGCGAAATACATGAAGAACGGCTTGTCGGAGGCGAGCGCCTTTTGCTGGCCCATCCAGTTGATCGCCTTGTCGGTCATGTCCTCCATCAGGTGATAGCCCTCTTCCGGGGTCCTATCGATTTCGACGGGGTTGGTGCCTTCGTAGAGCGAGGGATACCACTGGTGGGCCTCGCCGCCGATGAAGCCATAGAAGTATTCGAACCCGCCGCCGCCTGTGGGCCACTGGTCGAACGGACCGACCGGGCTGGTCTGCCACACCGGCACCTCGTGGCACTTGCCGAACTGGGCGGTGTTGTAGCCGTTGAGCCGAAGCGTCTTGGCGAGCGGTGCGGCGGTGTTGCGCAGGACCGAGCAATAGCCCGGCGCTCCGCTGGCGATCTCGGTGATGCCGCCCATGCCGACCGAGTGATGGTTGCGCCCGGTCAGCAAGGCCTGCCGCGAAGGCGAACAGAGTGCTGTCGTATGGAAGCGGCGGTACTTGAGCCCGCCTTTCGCCAGTCGCTCTGCGTTGGGCGTGCGGCACGGTCCGCCGAAAGCGCTGGAGGCGCCAAAGCCGACATCGTCGATCAGGATCACCAGCACGTTCGGCGCGCCAGCGGGCGGTCTCAGGTTCTTGATCGGCGGGTAGACCGTGTCCGGATCCTTCGCGTCATAAGTGACAAGGCCGGTGCGCGGCTGGTCGGCGATCGGCAGGTGCGTGCGCGGCAGGTTGTCGGTCATGGCCTCTCTTCCGTTGTCGCGGAAACGGGGAAGCAAGCTGTCCGCGATGGCCAACACGGGCTAGGGACCGCCAACACGATCCCCTATTGGGAGAACTCCCGCTTTCCGGGTGGGATTACCCCGACGCGATCGAATACTTATATTGCTCGCCAAAGGAGATCCGCATGACCGAGAAGATGAAGCTGACCGAGGCCGAGTGGCGGGAAAAGCTGACCCCCGAGCAATACCAGATCCTGCGCCAGTCAGGCACCGAACGGGCCTTCACCGGCAAGTACGAGAAGAACAAGGCCGCGGGCGAGTACGTCTGCGCCGGCTGCGGTCAGCCGCTGTTCGAAAGCAGCGACAAGTACGACAGCGGCTCCGGCTGGCCGAGCTTCACTCGCCCGGCGGCCGACGGCGCGGTCGAAGAGCATCGCGACATGTCGCACGGGATGGTCCGCACAGAGGTGCTCTGCTCCAACTGCGAAGGCCATCTGGGCCACGTCTTTCCCGACGGTCCGGGTGAGAATGGCCTGCGCTATTGCATCAACAGCGCGTCGCTGGACTTCAAGCCAGAGGATAACTAGCCCGAGCGACCGTAACGCACGTTAACGCTGCGTTCCGATTGCCCTATGCATCGGCGTGTTTCTCTAAAGGGCTTGGGGCCCGACCGCGGGAAGATTCTACCCAATGTTGCAACAAAGGCGGGGCTCAAGGACTGCCAAACGCAGGAATTCGGCCCCACCGCCGACGTCGCGCTGGCGCGTCTGGCTGAGGCGTGTGCTCGTCTGGGGCGGGGCGCTTTTCGCGCTGCTGCTGGTGGCGCTCGGCACTTCGGTGTTCTTCGCCGCGCGGAGCATGCCGAACTATTCGACCCTGATGAACAGCCAGGCGGGCCAGACGATCATCGTCCGCGCGCGCGACGGTACGGAGATCGTCGCGATGGGGCCGAGCTACGGCGAGTGGCTCAGCTCGGACGAGATTCCGCAGGTGATGAAGGACGCGATGGTCGCGGTGGAGGACCGCCGCTTCTATTCGCACATCGGGATCGATCCAATCGGCCTCGCCCGCGCGCTGTTCGTCGCGCTTCGCGATGACTCGTCCGTCCGCGCGACGTCGACCATCACCCAGCAGCTGGCGCGCAACGTCTTCCTGAACTCCAATCGCACGGTCGACCGCAAGCTGCGCGAGGCCGTGCTGGCGCTCGCGCTCGAGGCGAAGTTCAGCAAGGAACAGATCCTCGAACTCTACCTCAACAAGGTCTACTTCGGCGGCGGCGCCTACGGCGTCGATTCCGCCAGCCGCAAGTTCTTCAGCCACTCCGCGCGCGACCTCTCGACGGCAGAGGCGGCGATCATCGCCGGGCTGGTCAAGGCGCCGAGCCACTATTCGCCGACTGCCGACGTTGATGCCGCCGTGGGCCGCGCCAACGTCGTGCTCGAACAGATGCGCAAGTACGGCGCCATCGGTGCGGCCGAGGCTGACGCGGTCGACATCTCGGCGGTCAAGCTACGCCAGGACGAAAGCCAGAACTCGGCGCGCTACTTCACCGACTATGTCCTGCCGCAACTCGACATTCTGCTGCCCGATACCGGCAACGAGCCGATCGAGGTGTGGACCACGCTCGATGTCGGCATGCAGCGGGCGGCGGCGGCGGCGCTCAAGGGCAATACGCCAGGCAGCGCCCAGGGCGCACTCGTCAGCCTCGACCGGGACGGCGCGATCCTCGCGCTCGTTGGCGGCACCGACTACGTCAAATCCAACTACAACCGCGCGACCGAAGCGATGCGTCAGCCGGGATCGGCCTGGAAGCTGTTCGTCTATCTGAGCGCGCTCGAGGCCGGGTACACGCCCGACGACCGTGTGGTCGACGAGCCGGTGACGATCCAGGGCTGGTCCCCGCGCAACTCCAACGGTTCCTATGCCGGGGAGATCGATGTCCGCACGGCCTTTGCCTATTCCAAGAACACGGTCGCGGCGCAGCTCGGCAACGAAGTGGGCTTCTCCACCGTCGCCTCGATGGCGCGCCGCTTCGGCATCACCACGCCGATCGCGACCAACCCGTCGATGGTGCTGGGCAGCTCCGAAGTTCGGGTGATCGACCTTACGCGCGCCTTCGCGGCGGTTTCTGCGGGCGGGCGCTCGATCGAGCCGTTCGGGATCACCAAGGTGGTCAGCGCCAGCGGCGATACGCTCTACGAACACGAGCCCACGCGCAGCAACCAGCTGGTGCCGGACTATGTGGCTGCCGGGATCACCGACCTGCTGCAGACCGCGGTCAACACCGGCACCGGCCGTGCGGCGCAGATCGGGCGGCCCGTGGCGGGCAAGACGGGCACGACCAGTTCGAACAAGGATGGCTGGTTCGTCGGCTTCTCGAGCGGCATCACCACGGGTGTGTGGATGGGCCGTGACGATGCCAAGGCCGTGCCCGGCCTCCAGGGCGGCACCGCGCCGGCCCGGGCCTTTGCCGCCTACATGCGCTACGCGGTCAAGGACCGGCCCGAAGAGAAGTTCCAGACCGAGGTCCAACTGCCCGACTGGCAGCTCGAACCGGACGAAGAATGGATGCGCGGCAATCCGGAAGACCAGTATTACTACGTCGACGATCAGGGGAACCTGATCGAACCGCAGGGCCCTGAGGATCCGCGCGGCTTGCCGTTCCCGGTCGAAGGCGAGGAAGACCAGCGGCCGGGCGAACCGGGCCGTCGTCCAGACCCCCGGATGGCGCCTCCACCGCAGCCTGGGCGGGCTCCGCCAGCGGCGGCGAGCGACGACTTCCTGGATCGAGCCACCGGGCGTCCGCCGGGCTCATCGGGCGGCGGAGCTCCTCGCGGTCAGCGCGGGAACGCGCCTGACGGGCTGTAGCGGGCCAGTTGGTCCCCTCCGGCGTGAGGGGGCGGTTTCCCGACGTCATAATCGTCACCCTGAACTTGGTTCAGGACCAAGCGGAGCGTGGAAAGCTTTGCGACGCAAGCGAGGCCGCTGTGAAGTGAGCTTTTCGACAGACTGACCCCGGCCCCTCCCGAATACAGGAGGGGCGCGAAGGGCCTAATGGGCTCAGCGGAGCCTTACGGGGACCGAGACTTCCGGCGCGCCACGGACGCGAACGCGCAGCAGGACGGCCTTGCGATTTTCGGCCTTGGCACCGCGAATAACCTCTTCGAGTTCTTGGGCCGAGGAGATGTCGCGATTGTTGGCACCCAGGATAACCGTGCCGCGGTTGATACCCTTGAGGGCGGCATCGGCGTTGGGATCGATGTCGCTCACCACCAGGCCCGTCGTGGCGCTCGGCAGGCCGAGCTGTCCGGCGATCTGCGGGGTCAGCGGGATAACCTGCATGCCCAGCGATTCCTGAACCAGCCCGCCGGATTCCTGCTTGGCCCCATAGGGGTTCTGCTCGTCGGGGTTGAAGACTTGCGCGGCGAGTTCTTCCTCGCTCGGTCGACGTCCGACGGTGACCGGCAGGGTCTGGCGCTGGCCGTTGCGGATGATCTCCACATTGATGCGCTTGCCGGGCTCGATGTTGGAGACGATGAACGACAGCGTCGTGTCACGCGTGACCGGCTTGCCGTCCACCGTCACGACCACGTCGCCGACCTTGAGACCTGCCTGCTCGGCGGCTTCGCCGGCCTGGACCGACTGAATGAACTCGCCGCGATTTTCCGGAAGGCCCAGCGAAGCCGCAAGGTCTTCGTTCATCGGCTGGATGCGGACGCCAAGGAAGCCGCGGACGATTTCTTCGCCCGCGATCAGCTTCTGCACGATCGGTTCGGCCGTTTCCGCCGGAATCGCGAAACCGATGCCGACGCTGCCACCGGTGGTGGAGAAGATCGCGTTGTTGATGCCGATCACGTTGCCCTGCATGTCGAACAGCGGGCCGCCCGAGTTGCCGCGGTTGATGCTCGCGTCGGTCTGGATGAAGCGGTCGTAAGCGCCGCCGGCACCGGTGTTGCGGTAGACGGCCGAGACGATGCCCGAAGTCACCGTGCCGCCAAGGCCGAACGGGTTGCCGATGGCGATCACCCAGTCACCCACGCGGGCATGGCTGGAATCGCCGAAGTGCACGAAGGGGAAGGGCTCGCTGCGGTTGATCTTGAGCACCGCGAGGTCGGAGGCCTGGTCGCTGCCGACCACTTCGGCCGGGTACTCGGTGCCGTCGGGCATGGTGACGGTCACTTCTTCCAGCTCGGCACGGCCGTCAGGCTGGATGACGTGGTTGTTCGTCACGACGAAGCCGTCGGCCGAGATGATGAACCCCGAACCGAGCGACTGCGCCTCGCGCGTGGTCGGCTGCTGGGGTTGCTGACCGCCGCCGCGATTGCCGAAGAGGTCGGCGAACGGCGTTCCGGCGAGCGGGTTGTTGTCGACGGTAATGCGCTGGCGGGTGGAGATGTTGACCACCGCCGGCTGCAGTTGCGCCGTCAGGTCCGCGAAGCTGGCAGGCGCACCGGCGCGAGGGACGACAGTATTTATCTGCCGCTCATCGTTCTGGGCTACCTGGGCGCCGGCGGGTTGTCCGGTGAACAAGGAGATCGCCGCCCCGCTCGCAAGCAGAGCCGTGGTGACACCATAGGAATAACGCACGGGCTTCACGTCCTCTAGATCCTCTTTCTTTTGCGGGGCCTTGCAAGCCCCGGATACCGGCAGTCCCAGCACGAGGTTTCACTCGCGCTAGGCTGAACGCCCATTGAACGGCCCAGGGGCCGGATTAGTGGCCCCCGCTGCGGAATTGCCGCAAGTAGTCGTTATCGGGCGAAAGAATGATCGAACTCTCGCCTTCGCCGGCTTCGAACGTGCGGCGATAGCTCTCCATCGCGCGGTAGAAGTCGTAGAACTGCGGGTCCTTGCCATAAGCTTCGGCATAGATTCGCGCGGCCTGGGCTTCGGCCCCGGCGCGGACGATCTGCGCATCTCTCTGGCCGCCGGCGCGGGTCGTTTCAGCTTCTTGCTTGCGGTCGGTTTCCATGCGGCGGAAAGCGGCTTCGAGCGGCGTGCCTTCGGGCAAGTCGGCCCGCTTGATCCGCACGTCGA
This sequence comes from Porphyrobacter sp., assembly GCA_017744315.1. Lineage (GTDB taxonomy): Bacteria > Pseudomonadota > Alphaproteobacteria > Sphingomonadales > Sphingomonadaceae > Croceibacterium_A. The sequence goes on along the minus strand of JAGIBN010000008.1, from coordinate 76,624 downwards.
TCACCTGCGCGCCATATTGCCGCGCCTGGCGGTCGAGCGTGTCGCGGATGTTGGTCATCGCCGCGCCCCGCTCAGCGGTGAGCATCGAGGCGAACGTGCGGCGGCCCAGTTCCTGGCGAAGCACGGAGGCGAGGATCGGCTGCAGCTGCGTTGCCACGTTCTCTTCGGTGCCCGCGTTCTGCACCATCTTGACCGGATCGACGATGCGGAACCGCGCATAGGCATCGACCTGCAGGCGCTGCTGATCGCTGGAAAGGACTTCCTGCCGCTCCATGTCGATGTCGAGCACGCGCCGTTCGATCATCTGTACCCGCTCGAAGAACGGAATGCGGACGCTGAGGCCGGCGTTGGTCTGACCGAACGGGACCTTGGGCATGTACCTGTTAATCGTCCGAACCGGCTCACCGGTGCGGATGACCACGGCCTGCTTCGTCTCCGGCACGATGATCACGCTGGAAAAGAACGCGATCACCACCAGGGCGACCGCGATGATCGAAAGCTTATGGGTTTCCCACACGTCTTGCATGGTGCGGTTACCTTCCTGCCGGCGGCGTTTCGGCCTGCGGCGCTGCACGGCGGCGCACTTCAGGCAGCGGCAGGTAGGGCGTTACGCCACCTGATTCGACGATCGTCTTGTCGGTCTTACCCAAAACGCTTTCCATGGTTTCGTAATAGAGCCGGCGCCGAGTCACTTCAGGCGCGAGCTTGTATTCCTCGTAGATCTTGTTGAACGCCGCTGCGTCACCCTGCGCCTTGGCGAGCAATTGCTGCTCGTAAGTGCGGGCCTGGTTCATGGCGGTGTTGGCGTCCTGCTGGGCGGCGGAGACGTCCTTGAACGCTTCGACCACGGCCTCGGGCGGATCGGTCTTCTGGATTTCGATACCCTGGACGGCGATGCCCGAACGGTACGAATCGAGGATCTGTTGCATCCGGGAGCGTACGCTCTGTTCGATGTCGCCGCGCCCTTGGCCGGACAGCACCTTGTCGAGATCGTGTTCGGCCACCGATGCGCGCATCGCGGCTTCGCCGACTTCGCGCAGCGTCTCTTCCGGCTCGGCAAGCTGGAAGCGGAACTGGCTCAGGTCCTTGATGTTCCAGCGGATCAGGTAGGACAGATCGACCAGGTTCTGGTCGCCGGTCAGGATCAGCTTTTCTTCCGGGCCCGACGGAATGCGGACCGAGCGAATCTCGCTGACGTTCTCGACAGAGACTTGCTGGATTGGCCACGGCAGAGTGAAATTCAGACCGGGGCTGAGTGTCCGCGAATAGCGGCCGAAGGTCGTGACCACGCCCGCTTCGCGCGGGGCGAGCTGGTGGACGCTGGTCAGGCCGACCCAAAGCAACACGACGCCGCCGATGATGATCGGAATCCAGCTGCCGCCGCCTGGGCGTTCCGGGATGCGGAAGCCGGGGCCGCCAGGGCCCTTGCTGCGGCGCGGACCTTCTGGACCCCGTTGCTTGAACAGGTCTTCGATGTTCGCGCCACGGCGTGGACGGTCTTCCGAACCGCCACCCGGCAGCCAGGGATTGCGAGGTCCCTTTGGCGTTTCTTCCGATGAAGGCGGCGTGTTGCCTTCATCGTTTCCGGAGCCGTCGCCCGGATTATCCTTGTCGCCCTGGGGCTTGCCCCACGGGCTGCGCTTTCCGGCCATGGCCAGTGCGATCCTGTCTATGAACCCACCCAAATTTTCCATTCCACACGTTATAGGGGGCCAATCGGCAAAAAACAGGGGCGGAGCGGGACATTTTCGCAGCACCTTGCAAGCGCGAGTGCACAAGCCCTAACAGGCGGTCGCATGACAACCGTTGCAGATATCGAACAGAACGTTCCCCCTCACATAGCTCCGCGCGTGCGCTCGGTCCGTTTCGCGGACGGCGTCGCCACCCTCGTCGCTGACGCTTCGGGCCTGTCCCGCGCCGCCGCCGCCGGGCTCCAGCAGGAGCTGGAGCAGGCGATCGGCGCGCTGGAGGGCGTCACCGAAGTCCGCGTCGCGCTGATGGCCGACAAGGTCCAGCGCCGGATCGTCGCGATTGGATCGGGCAAGGGCGGAGTCGGGAAATCGACCCTCACGGCCAATCTCGCCGTCGCCCTCGCGCGTGCCGGGCACAAGGTGGGCGTGGTCGACGCGGACATCTACGGCCCGTCGCAACCGATGCTGCTCGACGCCGCGAATCAGAAGCCGACCGCCGAAGGCCAGCAATTGATCCCGGTCGAAAGCGAGTTCGGGGTGAAGCTGCTGTCGATGGGCCAGCTGATCGCTCCGGGTAAGGCGATTGCCTGGCGCGGGCCGATGACGGGCAATGCCCTCGGCCAGCTGATGGACGCGCAGTGGGGCGATGTCGAAGTGCTGCTGGTCGATCTGCCACCCGGCACGGGCGACGTGCAGCTGACGATGCTGCAGAAGTTCAAGCCTGCCGGGGCGATCGTGGTCTCGACGCCGCAGGACCTGGCACTGATCGACGCGACCCGCGCGATCGACCTGTTCCGCCAAGCCGATATTCCAATCATCGGCCTGGTCGAGAACATGGCCGGTTATCTCTGCCCACACTGCGGCCAGCCGAGCGAGCCGTTCGGCAGCGGCGGGGCCGAGGCGGCGTCGCGGGCGCTGGGCGAGAGCTTCCTCGGGCGGATCCCGCTCGCGATGGAAATCCGGGTTGCGAGCGACACCGGGCAGCCCCCGGCCGCGAACGACGGCCCACAGGGCAAGGCCTTCGGCGACATTGCCGCCCGACTTTCGGACTGGCTCGACAGCCAGTGAGGATCGGGCAATGAGGACAGGCCGCTGAGCCGAGTTTCGGTCTCCCGGCGCGGCCTACTGGCCGGCGCTGCGGCCGGCGGTGGCCTGTTGGTCGCCTGGATGCTCCTGCCGCGCACTTACGAATCGCCGCTCGCGCCGCTGCAGGGAGAGCAGGCCTTCAACGCCTGGCTGAAGATCGGGCGCGACGGTGTGGTCACGGTCGCCGTTCCCCAGCTCGAGATGGGCCAAGGGGTGACGACGCTGCTGCCGCAAGTGGTGGCGATGGAGCTTGGCGCGGACTGGCGTCAGGTCGCGGTCGAGCCCGCTCCGGCGAGCGGGGCCTATGCCAACTTCCCCTTGGCCGCGCGCTGGGCGTCCTTGCGCGGAGTGGCGTTCCCGCAGCTGGCGGATGAGCCGGACGATTTCTTCCTCAGGCGGTGGGCTGAAAGCGAACGCTTCAGCGCGACGGCCGAAGGGACATCGCTCGCGGCGTTCGAAATGCCCTGCCGCCTGGCCGGAGCTTCGGCTCGGGCGATGCTGGCGATGGCCGCCGCGGACCGCTGGGGGGTCTCGTGGGAGGAATGCGAGGCGGACCAGGGCTTCATCGTTCACGGCGAGAAGAAGCTGAGCTTTGCCGAGCTTGCGGAAGAAGCGGCGGGCTTTTCGCCGCCCGACCCTCCGCCGCTCCGGTCGCAACCACCGGCCGAGCGGGCACCAGTCGGACCTGAAGCCGATCAGGCGGAAATCCCCTTTCCGCGGTTGGACATGCCCTCGAAGGTCGACGGCAGCCTGCTGTTTGCGGGCGACGTTCGCCTGCCGGGCATGGTCTATGCCGCAATCCGCCACGGACCTGCCGACCATGCCGAACTGAGCAGCTTCGAACGAGAGGCCGCCAAGGGCGTGCAGGGCGTAGTCGGCATAGTCGAGGGCAAGCGCTGGCTCGCTTCGGTGGCGACCAACTGGTGGGCAGCCGAACGGGCGCTCGACGCGATGGAGCCGCGCTTCAGCGTCGCCAACGTAGTCTCTTCCGCCCGCATCGACGAGGCGCTCGACGGCGGAGTGCGGCGCGGCGGACCGCAACGCGTGGCCGAGCGCGGGGAGGGCGACGCGCTGATGGCGAAGCCCGACCTCGCCTTGCGCTACGACGTAATGCCCGCGGCGCACGGCACTATCGAGACCGCAAGTGTCACGGCGCGGCTGACCAACGGACGGCTCGAACTGTGGCTGGCGAGCCAGGCTCCGGAGCAGGCGAGGGCAGCTGCGGCCAAGGCGCTTGGCCTGTCGCTCGGCGATGTCGTGCTCTATCCGATGCCGGCGGGCGGGAGTTTCGACCGGCGGCTTGAGCATGACCATGCGATCGAGGTCGCGCTGATTGCTCGCGAGACAGGCCGGCCCGTCCAACTGATCTGGTCGCGCTGGCAGGAACAGCTCATGCTCCGGCCGCGCCCTCCTGTTGCAGCAGTACTGAGCGCACGGTTGGCGCCCGGTGGCCGGATCGACACGTTTCGCGCGCGCCTTGCCATGCCGCCATCAGCGCTCGAGTTCGGGCGTCGCCTGTTCGGCAACGAGACCACCTGGGCGGCAATCGACGCGGTCGAGGACGAGCCTGACACCCTGGCGACTGAAGGCCTGATGCCCGCCTACGGCATTCCCAACGTAGCGATCGATCACGTCCCGGTCAGCATCGCGCTCCCCACTGGACGTCTGCGCGGCAATGCCCACGGCTACACCTGCTTCTTCGTCGAAAGCTTCATCGACGAAGTGGCTCAACGCCATCAGCAGGAGCCGCTGTCGTTCCGTATCGCCATGCTCGGCGACGATCTGAGGTTGGCTCACTGCCTCCAGCAGGCCGCTCGCCTCGGCGAGTGGGGAGGCGGCGCGGCGGGCAGTTCGCAAGGGCTGGCCTGCCACCGGATGGGCGGCGCGCTGACGGGCGGACGTATCGCGCTGGTGGCGACTGCGGTTGCGGGTGAGGGCGGCGTCCGGGTTGAGAAACTCTCGGCAGCGGTCGACATAGGCCGGGTGGTCAATCGCGATATCGCCTTGCAGCAGATCGAGGGCGGCTTGCTCTACGGCGTCGGCCTCGCCCTGGGGTCGGGCATCGAATACGACGATGGTCTGCCGCAACAGGGCCGATTGGCAGCGCTCGATCTACCGACGCTCGCGGATAGTCCGGAGATCCGTATCGAGCTGATCGACAGCGATGCCGAGCCCTTCGATCCGGGCGAGCTTCCAATGGCCGTGGTTGCACCGGCCATCGCCAACGCGCTGTTTTCCGCGACCGGTCTGCGCTTGCGCCGGTTGCCGCTGCTTTCAGGTGGTTTGTGAGTCCTTCGAAAGATCCAACAGTTCACGACAGCCGGATCGGCGTGCTGTTGGTCAATCTCGGCACGCCCGATGCGCCGACGCCGCAAGCGGTGAAGCGCTATCTGCGTGAGTTCCTGTCAGATCGGCGGGTGGTGGAAATTCCGCCTATCGCCTGGCAGCCGATCCTGCGCGGCATCATCCTCAATACCCGGCCCAAGAAGTCGGCCCACGCCTATCAGCAGGTGTGGACCGAGGCAGGCTCTCCGCTCGCGGCGATTACGGCGGAGCAAGCGGCCAAGCTGCAGGAGCGGATGGGGGACTCGGCCCGAGTCGCCTATGCGATGCGCTACGGCCGGCCGGCCATCGCGACCGAACTCAAGGCCCTGCTCGAGGCCGGTTGCGAGCGAATCCTGCTCGCGCCACTCTATCCGCAATACTGCGGCGCCACGACGGCTACAGTGGTTGACGCTGCGGGTGACGCCCTGCGCGCCATGCGGGCGCAGCCGACCTTGCGCACCTTGCCGCCTTACTACGACGATCCCGCCTATATCGGAGCCCTCGCCACCGATCTGCGCTCGCGGATCGATGCGCTGCCGTTCGAACCGGAAGTTCTCCTGCTGAGCTTCCATGGCATGCCCGAACGGACCCGGGTGCTGGGCGATCCCTATCATTCACATTGCCTCGAAACCGCGCGGCTGCTTGAGGCGGCGCTGGCCCGGCCGAACTTGCGCGTCGTCACCACGTTCCAGTCTCGCTTCGGGCGGGCCAAGTGGCTCGAACCAGCAACCGATGCAGTCCTTGCCGATGAAGCGAAGAAGGGCACCAAACGTCTCGCCGTCGCCGCTCCGGGCTTTTCCGCCGATTGCCTCGAGACGCTCGAAGAGCTCGCCATCCGTGGCCGCGAACAGTTTCTGACCGCAGGGGGCGAATCCTTCGCGGCCTTGCCCTGTCTCAACGCCGAAAAGGCGGGGATGGACATGCTCGAAACGCTTGTCCGGCGCGAGCTGGCGGGATGGCTCTGAGCAGCGCCCTAAGCTGCGGATTGCATGTAAGAAAATCGCCATCGCGTTAACCTGATTTCCAAGCCTTTGCCGCCAAAGGGACTGATGGGGTCGGGTTCGGTGGCAATTTTCCTGCGGCGTTGGGGCCCGCTTTGGGCGGTGTTGCTGCTTTGCCTGGGTGCGACCACAGCCAGCGCGGCCGAAGTCCAGCTGCGTTCCGTCCTGCAATCTGCCCCGTCCGCGAGTCCGTCCGGCCAGCCCCGCGGCGAGGAATGGACCTGGCTCAAGCTCGATGATGCGCACCGTCTGCGCAGCCTGCCGGCCGAATGGCACTTGCTGATCGATCAGGTGCGTTTTGCCGAGATCAGGACGGTGGTGACTACCGCCGATGGCCGGCAGATCGTCACCGCCCGACGCGGGAATGACTTGAGCCACAACTGGGCCGCCGGTGCCGTGCTCAAGTTCGAAATCGCTCCGGCAGGGGAGAGCATCCGGAGCCTGGCGATCGGGTTCAAGGATCTCGACGACCTCGCCCTCATGCGCAAGGTGACTGCCGTCAGTGCCGATCGCTCTGCCGAGCTGGAGGGGCGCTGGCTGATCCTCATGGGTATTTACGTGGGCCTGCTGGCCTCTGCCCTGGCCTACAATCTGTTGGTGCACTTCGGCCAGAGGAGCAGCTTCCACCGTTTCTACCTCGGCTGGGTCACCGTAGCGCTGGCCTATGGGCTGAGTTGGTCGAACCTCGGCGCTTATGTGTTTCCGGGCCTGGCCGGTCCGCTGGCAGCGCGGCTCAACAACGGGCTCGTGGGAATGCTGATCGCGCTCGCCGCGTTCTTCCTGCTCTCGGTGCTTGAGAGGGGCACCGTTCCGCGGCGCCTGGCCTTGGCTGTGCGGGTCTGGGCCTGCGCGGCGGTGATCGCCGGGATTCTGGCAATCGACGAGCGGCTGGTTCCGGCCTCGGTCAGCGATCTGCTGCTCAACATCACAATGATTGCGAGCGTCGGTTCCTCCATGGCCGTGATCTCGGTCGCCGCCTGGCGGGGAAGCCGGGTGGTATGGATCTACATGGCCGGGTGGACGCCGGTCATCGCGGTTTTCACTCTACGCGCGGCTCGAAACTTCGGCTTCACCGGACAGAGCGACTGGGTGGACATGGCGACCTTCGGGGCCATCGGGCTCGAAGCGATGGTCTTCTCGTTCGCGATTGCCAGCCGGTTCTTCGTCTTGCGCAAGGAACGCGACGCGGCCGAAGCCAGCGCCCGCGGAATGGAGATCGAGCGCGAGACCCTGAAGCGCGCGGCGCATTCGGACTTCCTCACCGGCCTCGGCAACCGGGCCCTGTTCCATGCGCAGCTGCGCGAGTTGCTGGGCAGGCGGGCGACCTTCACGCTCATGCTCATCGACGTGGACTACCTGAAGGAAATCAACGACCGACAGGGTCACGACGCCGGTGACGTCCTGCTGCGCCATATCGGCGAGCGGCTGGGCCTGCTTTCGAGCGACCAGGTCTCCTGCGCCCGCATCGGTGGCGACGAGTTCGCCATCCTGTGCGAGGACGAGCTTGGCGCCCGGCTGCTCGTCATCGACGCTCTCGATCGCCTGCAGGGATCGGCCTGGTCCCATGGCAGCTTCCAGGGCTCGCTTTCCCTGAGCATCGGCACCGCGAGTTCGCTCGGCGCTCTCGCCCCGACCGACCTGTTTCAGCAAGCCGACATCGCGCTCTACGAGGCCAAGCGCCTAGGCAGGGGGAGGCGCTTGGAGTTTGACGGCCGCCTGCGGTTGCAGACGGAAAACCGGGTCGAGCTGATCCGGGAGGCTACTGCTGGGCTCGACCGGGGGGAGTTCGCGCTGCATTTCCAGCCGATCGTCAATCTCGGCACCGGCCAACTCGTCAGCGTCGAGGCGCTGCTTCGCTGGAACCATCCCGAGCGCGGCATGCTGACGCCCGATTCCTTTGGCGGGGTCATGGAAGACGGCGACTGCGGCGCCGCGGTTCAGAAGCGCGTGATCGACCTCGCGATTGGCGAGCTCAGCCGCCGTACTCGCGAACGGGAAGTGGCGCTGGCGGTGAACTTTACCGCGATGGACTTGCGCGGGCGGGAAAGCGCCGAGCACTTGCTGGCCAAGCTGCGCGAGGCCGGTGTGGCGCCGGGAGCTTTGTGCATCGAGGTGACCGAGGGCACGATCCTGGCCAAATCGGTCAACGATCCCACCGCCGCGCTGCGGGTGCTCCATGAAGCCGGCGTACAGATCGCGCTCGACGATTTCGGGACGGGCTACGCCTCGCTCGTCCATCTGAAGGAGATCCCGGTCGACATCCTCAAGATCGACCGCTCGTTCATTTCAGGCCTGCTGACTGACGGCGAAAGCGAAGAGATCGTGCGCGCGGTGATCGCGCTCGGGCACGGTCTGAAAAAGCGGGTGGTCGCCGAAGGCATCGAAACCCACGCCCAGATGGCGCGCCTGCGCGAGCTCGGCTGCGTCTACGGCCAGGGTTACCTGTTCGCGCACCCGTCCGAAGAATTCGATCCCGCGATAACCTGCCGACCGGCTTCCGCCGCCTGAGCTCCTGTCAGACAGCGGAAGCGCTTCGGCAACGTTACTTGCGAGAGAACTGGACGATGTACTCCGCCAGGGTGCCGAGCTCCGCGTCGGTCATCTGTCCGGCGAAGGACGGCATCGCGCCACGGCCGTTGTTGAGGATGTCCAGCACGTAGGCCTTGGTCAGGCGCGAATTGCGGTCGAGCGAAGGACCGATCGAGCCGCCTGCCTTGGCATCGGCGAGCGAGTGACAGGCGCTGCACGAATAGTCGTTGAACAGCTTGAGTCCCGCCGTGCGGACAGCCGGGTCCTGGGCCGGAGCCGCAGCCGGTGCGTCGGGCGCAGCCGCTTCCGGTCGCACGAGATCCGCCGCGTCGGCTCCACGGGCCGGTGCCGGGGCGCTGGGCTGGCGAGTGACGGCCGGAGCCGGGGCGGGTGCCGGAGTTGGCGCAGGGTTGCTCGGCTGGCGATTGGCGACGGCGGCGAGCTGTGGAGGAGGTGCATCGGCCGCGGGCATGGGCCCGGTAGCGACAAAGGCCGGGGGTGGGGCAGGCTGCACCCAGGCGCTGGCTCCGGCGCCCGCGACTGGACCCAAGCGCGGATGGGCATATTGATCGGCCATGCTGGCGACCGTGCCGCCCTCGCGGATCATGCCACCCGGCACGGCGCCTGTTGCGGAATGTTGAGCGGGCGGAGTCGCGGTCGCGACCTGCGTGGCGCCGCTTTGCGCTTCGTTCGCAGTGCAGGCGGCGAGCGCCAATACGCTGCCCATGCCGATGACGGACAGGATGGCTTTCACCCTGCGATCTTGAAGGTTCATGGCCTCTCCTCGCTCGAACCGGAATTTGGCGCGCTATCGAAGTTTGGCTTGTCCCAGACAAGAGGGAGATTCGACGGAAGTGTGTATGGCTGCGGCAAATAGCGGCGGATGAAATTGCATGCCCGCTGCAAGGTCTTTATTGGCGGATTTGATCAAGAAATCTGCTGTTAGAGACAAGAATGGGGGATGAGTGAGTAAGTCGCCCGAAGAAATTGCGCTCGAAGCGTTGGCGGCCGTGCGGTCCGGCGATTTCGAAAACTTGAAGCCCCTGCTCAGCGACAACATCATCTACGAAGATCCGCGACTGACGCGTCGTGGCGTCGTGGCGATCAAGGCGTTGTTCGAAGCTGATCGCCAAGCCTTCACGGACTTGGACTGCGAAATCTCTGGCCTGATGTGCGAAGGCAGTTCGGTGGTTATCGAACGCGTCGACCGGTTCACGATGAACGGCGCACGCTACAGCCTGGACATCGTCGCGACGTTCGAGGTCAACGAGGCAGGCAAGCTGGAAAGCTTCGTCCAGTCTTTCGACGCCGCCCAACCGCTTTCGGGTTAGTCGGCAGCCCCGCCATTAAGGCGCTGGCCGACTTTCGTCTGTTCCTGGAAATGGCGCATGGCCGCTTCCGCTTCGTCCAGGCCGGCGAGCCTGACGATATATTCCTGGTCATGCCAACAGGCACAGACTTGCCCGTCGATCAGGCTGAAGAAGAGGCCGGTCCAGTCTTCATCGAGCTCGGACCTTGAAAGCTCGCTGCGGTTCATACTGGTGCTCACATGCAAGGTGAGCCCCTTATGATACGGCCCAGCCTTCTGGTTGATGAATGATAAAATTATTCCATCAAAGCGCTGGCGCGCCAGTCAGGTGGCGGAGCACCTGGCCGAATCGCGCCTGCGTCATCTGCGCAATTAGGTTCGAAGTCCCAATCGATAGTTAACGCGGTGATGGCACGAAATTAACCATCGGCCCGCGCAAACGGCGTGGCCTTAGAAGTCGATCGCGATGCCCTTCTTCACCCAATCGCCGTAGCGCGTCGGGCTCAGTTCCTCGTCATCCTCCGCCGGCTTTGGGGCGGGAGGAGGGCTCTCGTCCCAATGGGCGGGCTTGGCGAAAGGCTCGGGCCGGTGGGTGGCGCGCTTGGTCATTCTCTTAAGATGGGCCGGGTGGCGGTGCGGCGCAACTGTCTCTAGAGGGGCGCGATGAAGCGTAATGAAGGCAAACGGCCCGCCGAGATCCAGGGCCTCGAAGCCCGCCGCGCCGCGTTGCGGCTGCTCGATGCGGTCCTGCGACGCGGGGAGACGCTCGATCAGGCGTCGGGCGCGGCCACGGGCGGACTGCTCACGAGCTCCGACTCGGCGCTCGCCCGCGCGATCGCGAGCGAAGTGCTGCGCTGGCTGGTCGATTTCGACGCCCTGATCGATTCGGCCACTCGGCTTCGGCTGGCCGATGACGCCAAGGTGCGGACGGTGCTGCGGATGATGCTGGCCCAGTGGCTGCGGTTGGAGACACCGCCGCATGCGGTGGTCGCGACGGGGCTGGCTCTGCTCACCGGCGGGCCGCGCAGGCTGGCGCATGGTGTGTTCGGAGCGCTGGTTCGCGGCGAGGCTTCCTTGCCGCCGGTTCCTACCCTGCCTGAGCCTGTGGCCGAGCGATGGGGCGATCGCGCACCCGTCATCGCTGCCGGTCTCGCCGAGCCGCCGCCGCTTGATCTCGAACTGCGCGATCCTTCCGGGACGGCTTCGTGGGCAGAGCGGCTTGGCGGCGAGAGCCTGGCGCCAGGACACGTTCGCCTACCTCGCGGCACCGCAGTTACCGACCTCGCCGGCTTCGCCGAAGGGGAGTGGTGGGTTCAGGACCTCGCGGCCTCGTTGCCGGCAAGGCTTCTGGGACCCGGCGAGGGCCGTCGCGTTCTAGACCTTTGCGCCGCGCCGGGCGGCAAGACGCTGCAACTGGCCGCCGCGGGTTGGCAGGTGACCGCGCTCGACATCAGCAAGCGGCGAATGGAGCGACTGCGCGAAAATCTTGCTCGTACAGGGCTCGACGCGGAAGTGGTCGTGGCGGACGCTCTGAAGTGGCAACCCCAGGAGCCGTTCGACGCGATCCTGCTCGACGCGCCCTGCACCGCAACTGGCACCGCTCGCCGTCATCCCGACGTGCTCCACCGCATCGGCGAACGCCAGATCGGCGAGATGGCCGAGCTGCAGGAAAGGCTGCTTGAGCGCGCGAGTGGCTGGCTCAAGCCCGGTGGGCGACTGATCTATGCGACCTGCTCGCTCGAGCCGGAAGAAGGCGAACAGCGGCTTCCGGTGGCGAATGTCGAACTCGATCCCATTCGACCCGAAGAACTGCCCGGTGGTCTTGCCCCAGCCTCAGAAGGCTGGCTGCGGACCGATCCGGGCATGCTCGCGGACAAGGGCGGGCTCGACGGGTTCTTCATCGCCCGGTTGGTTAACAAGTCCTGAGATTAGGCGGTTAACCACCCATTACCTCAAGTTGACTTGACCTTTGCCTGGAAGCTCTTGCGCAGCTTCAGCAGCTTGGGCGGGATCACCGCGAGGCAGTAGGGATTTCGCTGGCCTTCGCCTTCCCAGTATTCCTGGTGGTAGTCCTCTGCCGGATACCATTCCGCCGGGCCTTCGATGGTGGTGACCACCTTTCCGCCCTGGTCAACATTCGCCCGCTCGATCGCGGCCTTGGCCTCGGCGTACTGGGCTTCGTTCAGCGGGAAGATCGCGCTGCGGTACTGGGTTCCGACGTCATTGCCCTGGCGGTTCAGCTGCGTCGGGTCGTGCGTGCCCATGAACACGTCGAGGATTTCGGCGTAGGAAATCACCTCCGGGTCATAAGTGACGCGGATCGCTTCGGCGTGGCCGGTGTCGCCGCCGCAGACTTCCTTGTAGGTCGGGTTCGGAACGGTACCGCCGATGTAGCCGCTTTCGACCTGGCTCACGCCGATCACGTCGCGGAACACCGCTTCGGTGCACCAGAAGCATCCGCCCGCCACGATTGCCGTTTCATCCGCCATGCTCAGATCTCCTTCGCTGCGACAAATGGGGCGTGCCTGGGCGCTTGTCATCCTCCTTGGGCAGGTTAGGCTGGCCAAACACGTTCACGGGAGAGTTACCATGCGCATGATGCTCCTCGCCGCCGCCGCTGCCCTGGCTGTTCCTACCACCCTGTCGCTTCCCGTTGCCGCGCAGGCCCAGCAGGCGACCGTTGACCCGGCGCTCGCCGCCGTGCTCGCCAATTCCCGCCGCGATGGCGACCGGGCCCGCGACCAGTACCGCCATCCCGGTGAGACGCTGACTTTCTTCCAGGTTCAGCCCGGAATGACCGTGGTCGACTATCTCCCGTCCAGCGGCTGGTTCACCCGCATCCTCGTGCCGTACCTCGGCCCGCAGGGACAATATATCGCCATGGGCCCCGACCTGACCGGGGAGACCAACCAGTACTTCCTCAATTCGATGGGTGGCCTGGCGGACAAGTTCGCGGGTCAGGCGGCTGGCTGGAACCTAGGCGAAGGAGCGCGGATTTCGGCCTTCAACACCGACGGCTATCCGGAAAGCCTCGACGGCAAGGTCGACCGCGTGCTGATCTTCCGCGAAATGCACAACCAGTTCCGCTTCGGCTGGCTGCATGACGACATGCTGGCGATCCGCAAGATGCTCAAGCCTGGCGGCATGGTCGGTCTGACCGACCACCGGATGAACGAAGACGCGCCCTATTCGATGACCGACGGCAACAAGGGCTACATGCGCGAAAGCGACGTGATCGCCCTGATGAATGCCTATGGCTTCGATCTCGTCGGCAAGAGCGAGGTCAACGCCAACCCCAAGGATACCAAGGACTATGCCCGCGGGGTTTGGGAGCTGCCGCCCTCGCTGGCCGGCGCGACCGACGAAACGCGGCCCAAGATGCTGGCGATCGGCGAGAGCGACCGGATGACCATGCTGTTCCGCAAACGCGACTAAGGCGCCTTGTGCCGGGGGCGCAGGCGACTAGATAGCGGCGCATGACCAAGCTCAACGTCGCCGCCCTGCAACTGGCTCTCGGCTCGCAGGACGAGCAGGAGAACATCGCCGCCGTCTCTGCCCTCGTCGAGGATGCGGCGGCGAAAGGTGCGCAGATCATCCTGCCGCCGGAACTCTTTTCCGGACCCTATTTCTGCAAGGTCGAAGATGACGCCCTGTTCGCCCACGCGCGGCCGGTGCTGGAGCATCCCTCGGTCGTGGCGATGCGGGAGCTGGCGAAGGCGCTCAAGGTCGCCATCCCGACCAGTTTCTTCGAACGTGACGGGCATCACTATTACAACACCCTCGCCATGATCGATGCCGAGGGCGAAATTATGGGCACATACCGTAAGAGCCACATTCCCGATGGTCCGGGCTACGAAGAGAAGTTCTATTTCCGCCCCGGCAACGACGGCTTCAAGGTGTGGAAGCTGTTCGGCGCGACGATAGGCATCGGCGTGTGCTGGGACCAATGGTACCCCGAAACCGCGCGTGTGCTGGCACTCAAGGGCGCCGAGGTTCTGTTCTACCCGACCGCGATCGGGTCGGAGCCCAAGGATACGGAAATGGACACCAGTCGCATGTGGCGCCGGGCAATGATCGGCCACGCGGTGTCGAACTGCATGCCAGTGGTCGCGGCCAACCGCATCGGCCATGAAGCCGAGTGCGGCGGGGACGGGCAGGCATTCTATGGTCACAGCTTCATCTGCGACGAATGGGGCGACATGATCACCGAGTATGGCGCCGAGGAAACCGGCGCGCTCGTGGCGACGCTCGACCTGACGGCGGCGGCCAAGCATCGCGCAAGCTGGGGCTTCTTCCGCGACCGTCGCCCTCAGCTCTACGGCCGTATCAGCGAGGACATCTGACTCACCGATATCTGATCGCGCTCGGGTCGAACCGCCGGCACCAGCGGTTCGGCCGGCCGCGCGACGTCCTGGCGGCCGCGATAGAGCGCCTGGCGGACGATCGCATTGCGGTCCTGGCGACGGCACCGGTCCTGCTGACCGATCCGATCGGGCCTTCTCACCGACGTTACGCCAATTCGGCTGCGGTGATCGAGACAGCGCTCGATCCCGTAGAGTTGCTTGCCGTGCTCAAAGGAATCGAACGAGAGTTCGGCCGCCGCACCGGCGGTCAGCGCTGGACCTCGCGCGTGCTCGACCTCGATATCGTGTTGTGGAGCGGGGGCACTTTCGCCGCGCCCAGGCTGACGATCCCGCATATCCTGTTCCGCGAGCGAGCCTTTGTGCTGACCCCGGCTGTCCGTATCGCCGGCTATTGGCGCGACCCGATAACAGGTTTGAGCGTAAGACAGTTACACTCCCGGTTGACCCGCCCCGGCACCATCCGTAGGTGAGCGCCCGTGGTCGGGCCCTTAGCTCAGTCGGTAGAGCAACTGACTTTTAATCAGTAGGTCGCTGGTTCGAATCCAGCAGGGCTCACCACATTGCTCTCAAAGTAGCCGCTCCTTGCGCGAGAGAAGCTTCGCTACTTGCCTTACGCGCCCGCAGCGCCAGCCCGCTTCCACTTCTCCAGTGCAAGGATCAGGCCTGCCGCTTCGGCCGGCGCGAGGCCGCTGGTGATGTCCTGGCCGTTGATCTCCTTAAACCGCAAAAGCCAGCCAGTCCGCTCTCCCGGGCGATAGGCGTCCGCAATTTCGCGCAGGGTGCGATCCGGCAGCTCAAAGGCGATGCGGACGACGTGATTGCAGCTGCCGATCCCATCGGTCGGGGGACACTGGTCGAGCCAATCTTCCATCGCCAGGAATCCGGACTTTTGGAGCGTGCCGCTGTCACCCCTATACTCCACTGAATCGAGCTTGCGCTCGCTAGTCATGCTGAGCTCGTGCCAGACTTGCCACGAGACCTGGCCCGTCTCGCGATTGATTAGAGCCTGAAGGTAGACGTCGTCGGCACGTGCGCCTCCGATCGATCGGCTGCGCTTGTAGCCATCCTGCGACGACAGGATGATCACGGGCTCTAGCGGGTCATCGATGATCCGGACACGGCTGGCGAAGTCATTGGGCGAAAGCTGTGCCAGGCTGCTGGGCAACCGCTCGCGCGCGGTTGCGGGCGTAGCGAGGGTCAAAGGGCCGACGATGGCGAGGAAGGCCAATCTGGTTCTGTTTTTCACGGTCACGTCCTGATGATGCCGGCACCATTGCCTCTGCAGAGGGCGTAGCCCGCCAGGATTTCACGATCGGGTCTTTCGTGTGACAAAACGTTTCCGGCGCGAAGTGGGCCGGGGCGCGGTTGGCAGGCGCCCCGGCACCGGGTCAGAAGCTGGCGCTCACTGCGAAAACCACGGTCCCACCCGCGATCGATGAACCGTCTTTGGATGACGAGAAGTTGGGTAGGAGATAGGCGGAATTCGCGCGCGAGATGTCCGTGTCTACGTAGCTCACGCCCAAGGTCAGCGGACCGAACACGGCCTCGCCGCCCAGCGACCAGTCCCAGTACTCGCCTGTAGGCGTAAGGCTGGTGCCGTTGGGTCCCAACCCCGGGTTGCCGTTGGAGTAGCCGACGTGGGCCTTGAGGGTGAGCGGCGTCCCGGGAACCCCCGCGTTCGCGTCGGTCCACAGATAGAGATTGTCCTCACTCTGCCCGCGACTTTGCGGTGTGTTCGAAAAATTTCCGAGCGCTTCCTGCTTCGGCGCGTAGGCCACGCCGGCAAGCAAGTTCGCCGGTCCGACCGTGGTGCTGAGCTTCACATAGGGCTCGGCAAAATCGGTCTTATCTGCGCCGCCCGGGTACATGTACCAGGTCAGGCCTACGTCGACTTTCACCGCGCCGACCTCGACAGCGTAGCCGCCGTAGAGATCGAGCTCCATGTTCGCTCCGCCAAAGGTACCCCAGCCGGCGAGGTTGGAGCCCCAGACGCCTGCATAGGCGCCGGATTGGTGAGTGACGGACATGCCGGCCTGCACGGCCATTTCCTTGTCCGTCTGTGATACGCCCCGAAAGCGATAGTCGCTGACGAGTGAAGCACTGGCGGCCGCTTCGAACTCCCCGGGAGGCGACGCCTGGGCGAGCGCGGGAGTAGCAGCCGCCAGCGCGACTACGGCAATCATCATCTTCATTGAACACCCTCATAAGTTTGAGAATGTTCCTCCTGCGTCCGGGCGCCGCATCGCTATTTTCAGCCGGGATGGGGGAGAGGGCTGCTCGAACGTCCGCCGGGACAGCGCCTTTCTAGCCAGGCATTGATGCTGCCGTTCTTCGGCGCCGTGACAAAGTGTTGCTGGCGGATCCCGGCTGGCGGCGATGCGCGCCGCCCTGGAGGCCGCAACGCTTTGTTACAATCCCGTGCGCGGCGGGAAACACGGGCCCGTTATCGGACGCCATCCAATTGAGATCGTGTGCCGATCATTGCGGGAGTCCCTAAATGAAGTTCCTGTCGTTGCTTGCTTTTTCTGGTGTGCTGTTGGCTGCGCCGGCCGCTGCGCGCGTCGCCCATGAGACCGCGCTGACCTATGAAGGGGCGACGATGTCGGTCACTTATGAACCGAAGACTACAATGACGCTGCGCCAGAGCGGCGTGGGGCCGCGTGGCCCGTCAGGCTGTTTCTGGAGGGCCGAGGTCCAGGTTGAGCGGAAGTTCGCCGATGCCTCCGGCCGCACAATCGACGCCCTGACCCGGACTGTGGGCGAACCGATGGTCGCCGAGGGCTTGCAGCAAGGCCACTGCGCATATCTCGAGCGCAACCAGGCGGCGGTGCTTGACCCCAATTCCAGCAAGGTGCGGGCCCATCTCGCCGAAGCCGCCGCGAGCGACGAACCAAGGCTGCAATCCGAAATGGCGAGCTTCGCAGCGCTGGACCGCGAGGCCTCGCGCTGAACCCTCGAATGATTGAAACGGGCCTCGCCGGTAGCGTGCCGGCGAGGCGGACCGCCCCTGCGTCACGGTCGCGAGGGTAGCCGCAATGTCAGAAACCACTTATATGATGGCATGTCCGCGTGCTGGCGCGGAGCCGAAGGTACCAATGAACTTCCAGAGTTTGAACAGCAGCGTTTCCATGCAGCAGCAGACCATCTTGATCGTCGAGGACGATCCGCAACTGCGAGTGCTGCTCGGCCGTCGCTTGCAGGAACATGGGTTCAAGACGGTGCCGGCACAGTCCGCCCCGGAAGCCTGGCGAGTACTGGACGAAGTGCCGGTGGATCTGGTGCTTCTCGACGTCATGTTGCCCGGCACCAGTGGGCTCGACATCTGCCGGACGATCCGGCGCGACAGCACTGTCCCCATCATCATGCTGAGCGCGCGCACCGAGGAAACCGACAGGGTACTGGGCCTGGAGCTTGGCGCCGACGACTACGTGCCCAAGCCGTTCAGCACCAAGGAGCTCATCGCGCGCGTTCGAGCGGTGCTCCGCCGACGCGAGCCTGACTGGCTGCAGCCCTCGAACCTGCAAGGCCTGCTGCGCTTTGCGGGCTGGAGCCTGGATCTGCGCAAGCACGAGCTGACCTCCCCGAAGGGTGCGCGGGTCGAGCTGTCCGGCGCGGAGTACGGGTTGCTGGTGGTCCTGCTCGACAATCCGCAGCGGGTGATCGGCCGCGAGCGCCTGCTGGAGTTGTCGCGCACGCGGCTGGGAGACGCCTCGGACCGCAGCATCGACGTCCTAGTGAGCCGGCTTCGCCGCAAGTTTGCACAGGACGAGGGCGGGACCGCGCTCATCCGGACCATGCGCGGCACAGGATACATGTTCGCGGCGGCCGTGGAACGCCTTTGACCCGGGGCCACATCTGGCCTGACGGTCTGATGGGCCGAGTGATGGCCGTACTCCTGGCGGCGATCGTGCTCGAGTTCCTCGGGAGCGCACTGCTCTATCAGTATTTCGACACCTCGGCCTCGCGCGAAGAAAGCGCGCGAAACCTTGCCGAGCAGCTTGTCGTCGCCGACCGGGTGCTCGACGGTACCCAGCCCGGTGGCCGAAGCGCCCTCGTCGGGCAGCTTTCCTCGGATCACGTCAAGATCGGCTGGCGCGCGGTGCCGGTCGCCGACCAGAGGTCTCACCGCAGCGAGCTGCGCGAAGTGTACTCGATCATGACCGCCTGGGAGGAACAACTGGCCGAACGCGAGATCCAGCTCGCGTTCGATCCCGGCGACGAGCAGCGTATCGTCGGCTCGATCCGGCTTGAGGACGGCAGCTACGTTCAGTTCGCCACCCGCATGCGCAGCCAGTGGGAGAGCTTCTATCTTTCGTCGCTGTCGCTCGCCCTGCTCATCGTCGGCGTGCTCATTGCGGCCGCGCTAGTCATCCGGGCGCTGGGTTCTCCCTTGCGGCACCTCGCAGATGCGGCCGATGCCGCCGGCCATGGACAGCCCGTGCTGCTCGCCGAGCGGGGACCGCAGGACCTGCGCACGCTCGCCCGCGCCTTCAACGCCATGCAGATGCGCGTCGCGGAGCTGATCGCCAGCCGGACACGCGCGCTGGCGGCGATGAGCCATGACCTGCGAACGCCGCTTGCGCGGTTGCGCCTAAGGTCGGAGCTGATCGACGACGAGATGCTGCAGGTCGCGATCGACAAGGACATTCACGAGATGGAGCGCATGCTCGACTCCGTCCTCGCCTATCTTGCAGGCGTCACAGACGCGGAAGAGCCGAGCAATATCGACCTTGCCTCACTCGCTATGACCGTAGCAGACGATGCCGCTGATCTTGGCCGACCGGTCGAGTATGCCGGTCCGGACTCGCTCCACATTCGGATGTGCCCGCTGCGCATCAAGCGCGCCCTCGGCAATTTGGTCGACAACGCGCTGCACTATGGCGATCGCGCCTGCATCGAGCTGAGAACCTCTCCCGACGGTATCCACTTGGCCGTGGAGGACGACGGCCCCGGGATACCGGAGGAGCAGCTGGCAGAAGCGCTGGAGCCGTTCCGCCGGCTCGAGTTCGCGCGGCCTCGCAATACCGAAGGCATGGGTCTCGGCTTGTCGATCGTGCATGACATCGTGCAGCGCGAAGGGGGCGAGCTGAGACTAGGCAATCGCCAGCCCACCGGGCTCAGGGCCGAGATGTTCTTCCCGCACGCCAGGCAGCCAACCGCAACAATTTGAAACGCTTCGGCTGCACTGCAGCAAAGCCACGTCGATATCCATTTCGGCATCGGCCTCGTCCCGCCCCACCCTCAGGTGGTCGGGGAGGCCCAGTTTTCCGGAAAGGACAGACGTGGACAATATCCTCGATCGCGCGGGCCGCTTCCGCGGCGAAATCTTCGAGCGGGAAAGCGCGCTCTACCAAAGCCTCGCACGCCAGGGCCAGGAGCCCAAGGCACTGATGATCTCTTGCGCGGATTCGCGCGTGGTGCCCGAACTCATCACTCAGGCTCGCCCCGGCGACCTGTTCGTGTGCCGCAACGCCGGTAACATCGTCCCGCCGTTCTCCCAGGCCAATGGCGGCGTCTCTTCGGCGGTTGAATATGCGGTGATGGCGCTCAAGGTGCGCGACATCGTCGTCTGTGGGCACTCGGACTGCGGCGCGATGAAGGCGTTCCTGCACCCGGAAAAGCTGGCCGAGATGCCCAACGTGGCGACCTGGCTGCGCCACGCGCATGCCGCTGAGTGCGTCGTGAGCGCCGCGTACCCCTCGCTCGAGGAGGCCGCCAAGGTCCGGGCGCTGGCCATGGAGAACGTGGTCACGCAGATCCACCACTTGCGCACGCATCCGTCGGTGGCGGCCGCGCTCGCCCAAGGTGAGCTCTCACTCCACGGCTGGTTCTTCGAGATCGAGAACGGCACGATCTGGGCGCTCGACGGCGCGACCGGGCGGTTCGCGGCCGTCACGGGCAACGACCCGCTGCCGGTCGCCATTTCGGCCCGCGAGGCTGCGGCTCCCGAGACCCGCTGGGCAGCCGCGCAATGAGCACCCTGGCCTCGCCGTCGACCGGTGGCCTCAAGGGCTGGCTGCCCGCCAGCCTGGGCCGGGACTTTATCGCCTCGCTGGTCGTCTTCCTCGTCGCGTTGCCGTTGTGCATGGGGATCGCCATGGCCTCGGGCCTCCCGCCCGAGGCGGGCCTCGTGACCGGCATCGTCGGCGGGATCCTGGTCGGGCTGCTGGCGGGCTCGCCACTGCAGGTCAGCGGTCCGGCTGCCGGCCTCGCGGTGCTCGTCTTCGAGATCGTGCAGGAGCAAGGCGTGGTCGCGCTGGGTCTCATCATCCTGCTCGCGGGGGCGATGCAGATCGCAGCGGGCGCGCTTCGCATCGGACACTGGTTCCGCTCGATATCGCCCGCCGTCGTGCACGGCATGCTCGCGGGCATCGGCCTGCTGATCGTGCTGAGCCAGCTACACGTACTGCTCGACCGCAATCCGCTGCCCAGCGGCCTGGCCAACCTGGCGGCCATACCGGGAGCGTTCTTCGAGCTTTCGCCCAGCGGCATGGGCTCAATGGAAGCAGCCCTTGCCCTGGGTGGCATCACCATCATCACGTTCCTGGCATGGGAACGATGGCGGCCGCGCCAGCTTCGACTGATGCCCGGAGCCTTGGTAGGCGTTGTGGTCGCCACTCTGCTCGCGTTCGTGCTGGATTCCGACGTGAAGCGGGTGATGGTGCCGGATTCGATCACCGATGCGCTGAATATGCTGGGATGGGCCGATCTGTCGCGTCTCGGGGAAGCGCAGATTCTCATCAGCGCCGCCATCATCGCCTTCGTCGCCAGCGCAGAGACCTTGCTGTCGGCGGCAGCGGTCGATCGCATGCACGACGGCCCGCGAACGCGCTACAACAAGGAGCTTGTCGCCCAAGGCGTCGGCAACATGGCCTGCGGCTTCCTCGGCGGCCTGCCGATGACCGGCGTCATCGTCCGCAGTTCGGCCAATGTCCAGGCGGGCGCGGTGACACGGTTGTCAGCCATTCTGCACGGCGTCTGGATTCTCGGCTTCATCGCGCTTCTGCCCTGGCTTCTGCGCGAGATGCCGACGGCTGCCCTGGCCGGCGTCCTGGTCGTGACCGGTTGGAGGCTCGTCAGCCTCGCGCATGCCAAGCATCTGTTCCACCAGTACGGCCCGTTTCCTGCGGCGGTCTGGGCCCTGACTTTCGTCATGGTGGTAACGACCGACCTGCTGACCGGCGTCCTCGTTGGCCTGGCCTTCTCGCTGCTTGAGCTGGCCCCCTATGTACGCAACCTCAAGCTTCACCTCAGAGACGGAAGCGAAGGAGAAGTCGCGGAAGTCGAGGTTTCCGGGGCCGCGACGTGCCTGAATTTGCCGAAGCTGGCAAAGCAGCTCGACGCCATTCCGGAAGACCGAAACGTCCGCATCCGCTTCAAGGACGTCGCCTGCCTCGATCACACGTGCGCCGAGCTGATCTCGGAATGGGTCGCCCGCAAGCACCGGCGCGGGATCCAAGTCGAATACGAACATGAAAGCGACTTCAAGTTTCGTCGCATGCTCGGGTCGACTTAATATCGGGAAATCGGTCCCGCCGTCGCTGCGTTAGCACGAAGGGCGGCGGGGCCGGGCAAATCGCATGCGTCGGCCGAGTTTGCCTCTCCAGCTTCTGCCTCAGCTGAGTATCCGGGCCTTCTGCGTGGCGAATTCCTCGTCGGTCAGAATGCCGGAATCGCGCATTTCCGCGAGTTGCTTGAGTTGCTCCATCGCTTCGCTGGACAGGCCCGCGGGCGCTGCCTGGGGTTCGGCCGGGGGGGCGCTGGGAACGCCTTGGCGGGCGGCGACCTTGTTCGAGACTGCCGTGGCAGTTCCGGCGATCACCGCGGTGCGCGCCGCGGTGCCCGCTGCCCGCCCAATCAGGCTTCTTCTTCTGACCATGTGTCTCTCCTTTGCCGAGCGCTGCATCATACCGCTGAAGGTGGGGGGCTCGCACCTCAGGTATTGGCCCGATGGACGGGATTGAATCGGGCGAAAACGCGGAGCGGTCACACCGCCGAGGCGGTCCAAGAATCCGCTAGTTTTCGAACATGCGGGGAACTATGGCTCGATGATCGGGCGGCGCTCAAGGCGTCTTCCGATCAGTCTCCCTGCACACGAGGTATTCCCGTGAATCGCACGCGTATGTCGGCTCTTGCCGCAGTCCTGGTCTTTGGCTTCGCAACCGGCGCTGTTGCGCAGGAGGAAGCCGGAGGCCCCTCGCAGGATGCGGCCTGGCACAACCAGCAGATGATCGCCCTCGCGAGCCGCCAGGCCAGCGACGGGTGGCAGTGGCTGCCCGGCGGCCTCCTGTGGCGTCGAGTGGCGGGTGACGGCTCGGGCAAGCACCCGACAGTGCAGGACGTGGTCACGCTTCACTATGCCGGGACGTTGGTCGATGGGACCGAGTTCGACAGCTCGTACAAGCGCCGCCAGCCAGCGACGTTCCCGCTGCAGGCGCTAATCCCGGCGTGGCAGATGGCCGTGCCTGAGATGGGCGTGGGCGACACGATCGAGATCGCGACGCCTTCAACGCTCGCATACGGGCCGATTGGCCGCGGTCCCATTCCTGGCGGTGCCACACTGCTGTTCAAGATCGAATTGCTCGGCATTCAGGAGCGCTAAGCGGTCCCAATCGCCGGCATTGAGGTCACGCAATCCGCCATCCGGCGGAACAATACCGTCATAAGTTAATTCCCCAACCATGGGGAGTTCAGAGGTCGATAAATACCCGCTGACGGGGCGCTTTCTATTGGGTCGCCTGCGCCACGCGATGACTGCGGAAGAGAAGGGACTCGTCGAATCGCTCGTCGAGGATACCGAGCGCTTCCCCCGGTCCACCACGCTGATCGAACGCGGCCAGCTGGCCGAACGGTCGACTCTGCTGATCGAAGGTCACATGCTGCGGGTTATCCGCCAGGATGGGCAGCGCCACGTGGTCGGCATGCATGTGCCCGGCGACTTCGCTGACCTGCATGGCTTCGCTCTGAAGCGGCTCGACCATGATCTTGTGACCGTGGGCAATTCGCTTGTGGGCTATGTGAGCCACACGAAGCTGGTTGAGATAACCCAGCAGTACCCGCACCTCACTCGACTGATGTGGTTTTCCACCCTGATGGACGCGGCAATCCACCGCCAGTGGATCCTCAAGCTGCAAGAGCTGCCGGCGCCACGAAGGGTTGCGCACGTCTTTGCCGAACTTTGGCATCGGCTGGACCTGGTCGGCCTGGGCCGGAAGGACGGACTGCGCACGCCTCTGATCCAGGCAGACCTGGCAGACATGTGCGGCACGACGGCGATCCACATGAACCGTGCGCTGGCGCTCTTGAAGAAGGAGGGCATCGCCGAATTCCGGCGCGGGACGGTCTATGTCCAGGACCGCGCCCAGTTGGAGGCCTATGCCAGGTTCGATCCGGATTATCTCTACGGACAAGGCAAGCTTCGGGTGGGCGGAGAACTCTCGAAGCCGTGAGCGCACCGGAAAGGCGTGACATGGTGACGCGCGACAGAGCGGGGCCCGGTCCAGGCTATCGGCCTTCCGAACGCTCGCGATGGAGCACACTGGCTTTGGTGGCGTTGCTTCACCTCGCGGCATTGGCAGCTTTGGTGCGCGTGTTCGCCCCTCAGTTCACCGCGGCCGCGGTCGAAAAGGCGACCTCATTGATCACGGTACAGATCGTGGCTCCCGCCGAACCGGCACCCTCGCCAGAGCCCGAGAGTAAAACCGATGCAGGCGAACACGGCGAGGAAGCTCCCAGAGAAACGCCGCGCGAGGCAGAGCCTCCACCCGCTCCGGTTCAGCGAGCAATCCCGGCACCGGTCGCTTCGGGGACAGCCGACAGCTCAGGCGGCGGCGTGCAGGGGCAGGGCACTGGCGCGGGCGGCCAGGGAACCGGAACTGGCTCGGGCCTCTCCGGAAGCGGGCAAGGTAGCGGAGCGCGTCCGCTGCAATTGATCTCCGGCGCTATCGACGATGCCCGCGATTATCCCACCCCGCCGGGCGGCCGCCAGGTTCGCCGCGGGCACGATGTCGTAATTGAGCTCACGGTGGGCCCGAACGGCAGAGTCACGGCTTGCCGGGTCACCGACCCGAGCCCTGATCCCGAGGCAGATGGCCTGACATGCCGCCTCGCGACCGAGCGTTTCGTGTTTCGCCCGCGCCTTGACGAAAACGGACAGCCGACTGCTGGAATATACCGTTGGCGACAGCGGTGGTTCTGATGACTTCGCCGCGGCCTGGTCTTAGGATGCCGACAAATTGGGCAACAGGATTCGTGAGTGATGGCAGTGATATATCCCGTGGTTTTGTGCGGGGGTAGCGGTACCCGGCTTTGGCCGCGAAGCCGGAAGGACGCGCCCAAACCCTTCCTGCCTCTCGTCGATGAAGACACCTTGTTTGAAGCCACTCTGCGCCGCTGCGCCGACCCGCAGCGTTTTGGGCCGTCGGTTGTCGTGACGGGGGTCGGTCACCGTACCCATGTAGAGGCGCAAGCCGCGTCGTTTCCCGGAACGCGTGTGATTGTCGAGCCGATGGCGCGCAACACGGCCGCTGCGATCGCCTTGGCGGCGCACCGGGTGCCGGCAGACGCTGTCATGCTGGTCTGTCCGAGCGACCACCATATCGCCGACACTGAAGCTTTCCGGGACGCTGCCGTCACTGCTGCGAAGCTCGCGGACGAGGGCTGGCTCGTGGCCTTCGGTATCACCGCCACGTCGCCCGAGACCGGCTACGGCTACATCCGGCGCGGAACTCCGCTGGCTGGCGGCTTCGAGGTTGAGCGATTTGTCGAAAAGCCGGACCTGCAAACCGCGATGAGCTTCCTGGCGGATGGCAGCTACAGCTGGAACGGCGGGATCTTCGCCTTCCGTGCCGGCACCTTCCTTGAAGAACTGGCCCGGCATCGGCCCGAGCTGGCCAAGGCCGTCAGCGAAGCCGTTGCCGGTGGGCACGAGGATGGTGCTCTGTTCCATCCCGATGCAGGCGCTTTCGCTACCATCGAGCCGGAATCGGTCGACTACGCGGTGATGGAGAACACCGCTCGCGCCGCGGTCGTGCCGGTTTCGATGGGCTGGTCCGACATTGGCAACTGGCATGCTCTCCGCGACGCGCGCGTCGGTGATGCGGAAGGCAACCGAACCCGCGGCGATGTCGAGCTGGTCGATTGCCGCAACGTGCTTGCCGAAACCGATGGACCGCGCATCTCTGTGATTGGGCTGGAAGACGTGGCGATCGTCGTCGACGGCAACGAAGTGCTGGTCACGACGATGGCGGGCGCGCAGAAGGTCGGCAAGCTCGCGGGTGCAGCCAACCAGTAGGGCGCGGGGCGGAAGGGGGACTTATGGGCACCGGATCGGGCTTGATTGCCCAGACAATTCAGTTGGCGCTGGCGCCGGTGTTCGTGCTCGTGGCCATCGGCAACATCATGAACATCCTCTCTACTCGCCTTGGCCGCGTGGTCGACCGGTCGCGCGTGTTGCAGCAGATGCACGCCACGACGAGCGGCCTCGAGCATGACCGCGTGGTTCGGGAAATCCGCACGGTCGACCGCCGTATCGCGATGATCAGCCGCGCCATCCTGCTCTTGGTGCTCAGCGGCCTGACTATCGGGCTCTGCGTTGCGCTGCTGTTCGTTGAGGAGCTGTTCAACGTCAATTTGCAGCAAGTGGCGGCGGCCGCGTTCATGGTGGCGATCGGCCTGCTCATGTCGGCCCTGACGCTGTTCATGCGCGAGACCCGACACGCGACGGCCGTGCTGAGGATTCCGGAAACCTACCTGGAGCCGGATCGCAAGTTGTAGGGTAGTGATCCCTTTACGGTTGCGGATCAGGTCGTCGGAGGAGCCAGCAGCTTATGGCTTTGCTGCCGGATCGCACCCTCGACGATCGGCTGGATGAAACCGAGCGCAGGCGGCAGGTCGACGTAGAACATCACCTGCTGATCCTCGATATCGATATGCGCGCGCAGCTCCTGGCCCATGGCGGCGATGGCCATCGTCATGCGGTCTTCGCTCGGCCATTGGGTGTCGACATGAGCCATGCCGCCGGGAATGCTGTCCGCGATGCGATGGCTGTTGGCCTGCAGGCGGCGGCGAACTTCTTCCCTGCCGAGCGAATGGGGAATGGCGACTTCCATCAGGTATCCTGCTTGTTGGGTTCGGGAAGGGCCGCCGGCTCGCCTTCCGCTCCGTAGCGGTAGTCGAGATAGCGGGTACGAATTGCGAGATCGTCGATCGCGCCGTCGGCCAGTTGCCGTGTTACCCGGTCGATCTCGTTGCTGATCTTGCCGAGGCTTTCGACCAGTTGCTTGTCGGGCGTCGCGCCGGCGCGTTCCTCGCGGCGCAAGTGGGTCGGGATCTTTCGATAAGCGTCGACCATGCCAGGCAGGGTCTCGCCCACGAGCTTGCGGGTCTCGACCGCAGCAGGGTGACCCGGGTCGATGCTCTCAAGCTGCAGGCCGAGCGCGTCGAGTTGCACGCCGATCTGATCGACGAGCGTGATGGCTGGCGGCGGCAGGGCCGGGCGCTGGTGCTCCAGCCACAGCTCGGTGCGCGCGACCATGTGCCGCACGTCGCCGGTGTTGAGATCGGCGCGCTTGGGAACCCTGACCTTGGGGAAGTTCGAGAACAGGAACGTAGCCGCGACCACCGCCAGGAACGCCACCATGATCCCGGTGAAGCCGATCCCGTCGATCGCGATGCCCAGGGCCATCGCCGCGAACACGATCGCCAGCAACGAGCCACCGATCAGCTTGATCCGCGTCATCAGGTTCTTCTGGCGCAGTTCGGCGGAACCACGCCCGATCGATCCGGCCCGGCGATGATAGCCGCCGTTGCGCTGTGCCGAGAGCGAACTCCTGGCTTCGCTCAGGATCGCCTCCGAATGACGCGTGCTGTCGTCCATCAGCTATCCAGCGAGAGCAGGGCCGGCTCGCTCGCCGCGACTTGCGCCTGGGCCTGGCCTTCGGCGCGGGCGATGTAGCCTTTCGAGCGTTCGACTTCCTTCGACAGGGTATCGACCGTCTGCTTCATCGAATCGAGCGCGCGCAGCTTGAACGTGTCGATGTTGTCCATCGTATCGTAGATGTTCTGGAACGCCCGCTGCAGCGTTTCCAACGGGATCGTGCTGGCGGCGGCCTGTTCGTGGATCTTGGCGGTTTGGTCGCGCAGCAGGGCGCTGGTGGAATCGATGATCCCGGCGGTCGTTTCGTTAAGTGCGGTGATCTGGCCGAGCACCAAACGCTGGTTGGTCATCGCCTCGGCCACGGTGACAGCGGTACGCAGCGCGCCGACGGTGGTCGTGCTGGCGCGATCCACGCCCTTTACCAATTCGACGTTGTTCTTCTTCACCAGGTCGAGCGCCAGGTAGCCTTGAACGCTCACCGCCATCTGGGTCAGCAGGTCCTGGGTCCGCTGGCGGACATAGAACAGCGCGGTTTCGCGGATCGCCTTGGCCTTGGCGGGGTCGGTAGCGTCGAGTTCCGCGGCCTTGTCCTCCAGCCGCTCGTCGAGCTTCTTGGAGATGTGGATCATCTGCTCGAGGCTACCCATCGCCTCCCACAGCTTCTGCCGTTCAACGTCAATGGCGGCGTTGTCCATCAGCAGCTCGTCCTTGCCGCTCGACAGGTTGGTGAGGATGCCCTGGATGTGCGTCTGCGCGCTCTGATAACTGCGGAAGTAGTTGGTCAGCTTGTTGCCGAACGGAATGATGCCGAGGAACTTGCGCGTGCCCGAGAGCTTGCCGCGCTTGCCGGGGTCGAGGTCTTCGACCACCCGGCGCAGTTCGGCCAGGTTGGCGCCGACGCCTTCGTCCTTGTCCATCGCCCGCACCGGACGGTCGAGGAAGCGATTGGACATGCCGGCCGCGGCCATGATTTCCTTGCGGCCCATGTTGGTCAGCTGGTCGACCTTCTTGCCGAACTCGGGCGAGTTGGCCTCCTGAGTGATCAGGTCGGTGATGAAGGCTTCGACCTTTTCGTCGAGCTTGCTGCGCTTCTCATCGCTGACGGGAACAAGCCCGGCGGCCTTCTCTGGCTGAACGACTGGCACGGGGGCGGGCGGGGTCAGTTCAAGCCCGATCTCCGTCTTGGTCGTGGTTTCGTTGGTCGTCGCCATTCAACTGTCCCCTTCCGGTCTTCGCTTACTGTATTAGGTAGGCAAAACACGCTGTTCAAGGGTGCGCGTTTTTCCGGTGGGCGAAGGGTGCCGCAAGCGGTGCGATTGCGGAAGGGGAAAATAGGAGGACGACCCAATCCTCGCCGAGCAAGCTCGGGAGGATTGGTCAGGTCAGGCCGCCAGGTCGAACGGTTCGATTTCACCCGACAGGTACAGCCGCTTGGCTTTCGCCCGGCTGAGCTTGCCCGAACTGGTGCGCGGCAACGTACGCGGGGGAACGAGTTCCACGACGCAGTTCATGCCGGTAATCGAACGGACCTTGTCGCGGATCGTGTCGCGCAATTTCACGCGCTCCTCGGGATCCGAAACGCGGCAATGGACCAGCACCGCCGGTGCTTCTTCGCCGTTCTCGGTCTCGACCGAGAAGGCGGCGATGTCGCCGTGGTTGAAGCCCGGCAATTGCTCCACCGCCCACTCGATATCTTGCGGCCAGTGGTTCTTGCCGTTGATGATGATCATGTCCTTCGCGCGGCCGACGATGAACAGATAGCCTTCGGCCATGTAGCCCATGTCACCCGTGTCGAGCCAACCGTCGATCAGGCAATCGTCGGTCGCTTCCGGGTTGCGGAAATAGGAGTGCATCACGCTCGGGCCGCGGCACCAGACCTTGCCGATCTGGTGGTCCTTCTTGATCTCGCCCTTTTCGCCACGGATCTCGACGTCCATGTCGGGCAGGGCCTTGCCGCAGTTGACGATCGCACGGTAGCGCGCCGGACGCGAAAGGTCGCGCGGGGTGCCCGAGAGGCGCTCTTCCTCGACCAGCTCGACGCGAATGCCTTCCCCCGGCGGCATCACGGTGACCGCGAGCGTGGCTTCGGCCAGGCCGTAGCTCGGGGTGAAGGCGCTGGCCTTGAACCCGGCGTCGGCGAAGGCGTTGACGAAGCTCTGCATCACGTCGGGCCGGATCATGTCAGCGCCGTTGCCGGCGAGGCGCCAGCGTGACAGGTCGAAGCGCTCCGCGACGTTCGACTGGCTCGAGATGCGGCGGGCGCAGATGTCGTAGCCGAAGGTCGGCGAATAGGACATCGAGTTGCCCTTGTTCCGGCTGATCAGATCGAGCCAGGCCAGCGGGCGACGCGCGAAATGTTCGGTCTTGAGGTAGTCGACCGAAATCTGGTTGGCGATCATCGACAGCAGGCAACCGACCAGGCCCATGTCGTGATACCACGGCAGCCAGCTGACACCGCGGTCGCCAGTCCCGAGGTCCATCGTCATGGCGTGACCGTAGAGGTTGTGCAGCAGCGCACTGTGCGTGACTGCCACGCCAGTCGGGAAACGCGTCGAACCGGACGAATATTGCAGGTAACAGATATCGTCGGGTTGGGCTTCGGGCAGTTCGACCTCGGGCACGGGGCGCTCTGCAAAGCTCTCCCAGTCGATCCCCTCGCAGCCTTGGCGCGCGGCCGCGATGGAAACCATCTCGGCGATCTCGGCCGGATAGAGCAGCAGCTGCGGGTCAGCGCTTTCGAGCTGTACGCCGAGTTGTTCGATGTAGTTGTCCTTGCCGCCGAAGGTGGTCGGCAGCGGCAGCGGAACCGGCCACGCGCCGGCATAGACGGCACCGCAGAAAAGGGCGGCGAATTCCGGACCGGTTTCGGCAACCAGCGCCACGCGATCGCCCTTGCCGATTCCGGCGGCGATCAGGCGTTTGGCCATCGCGAGAGCGTCAACGCGCAGCTCGCTATAGGGATAGACCCGTTCGATCGTGCCGCGCGCGTCGTAGAAGTTGAAGCCTTTTTCGCTCTTCGCCGCATAGTCGATGGCTTCGTTGAAGGTCGCGAAATCGGCGCGAATGCGCGGCAATGCGCAATCGTTGGGTGTGGGTGTGAGTTCGGTCATTCCTGGATATTTGCCCGTCTGCTCTACGCTCTGCTGGCGCTTCCCCATTGCCTCATGGCAGCGGGATCCTAGCCGCCACGCGACAAACTTTCCCATTTGTCAACGACTGTGGCACGAATAAGGCGAAGGAACTTGAATGAACAGCGGTCGAAGAGCGTCATATCGCGAGCGAAAAGCGCCAAAGCCGCTCGATAGGCCGCGTCTTGAGGAATTGGCGCTGGCCTATGTCGCGAGATTCGCGACCAGCGCGGCCAAGCTCGACCGCTATTTGCAGCGCAAATTGCGGGAACGCGGATGGGAGGGCGAGGGCCAGCCCAATGTCGCGGCGATTGTCGAGCGGTATCAAGAGCTCGGGTACGTCGATGACGTGGCCTACGCGCGCTCCAGGGGCGGCAGCCTGCTTCGACGCGGCTATGGGCCGCGGCGGGTGAGCCAGGCTCTGGGGGAGGCGGGAATCGCCGAGGATATACGCGAAGAGACTCGCGCAGGCCCTGCTGACGAGCGGCGCGCGGCACTTGCCTTGGCCCGGCGGCGGGGCTTCGGACCCTTTGGTCAGTCAGCTCCCGACCGGGAAAAGCGTGAGAAACAACTCGCCGCTATGTTGAGGGCGGGGCACCCGCTCGACAGCGCGCGCAAAATGGTCGATGCCCCCGATCGCACGGCGGCCGAGGAGTGGGCAGCCGAACTGGACGATGAAAGCTGATTCGATGCGCGCTCTCCTGCTTGCCTTCCTGATTCTCGTTCCCGCCTGTTCGCCGCAAGCCGCCGGAGGTGCGACTTCGAGCGCTGTGGCGACACCCGCAGTCCACCCGGTCTCCGGCCTGGAAGTCATTCCGCTGAAGATCACCACGCCCACGGGCAAAGCCCATTCCTTCCGCGTTGAGGTGACACGGACGCCGCAGGAACAGGCCAAGGGCCTGATGTTCCGGACCGAGATGGGCCCGAACGAGGGAATGATCTTCCCCTACGCCCGGCCGCAGCTCCTGAGTTTCTGGATGAAGAACACGGTTCTTTCGCTCGACCTGGTCTTCATCGGCGAGGATCGGCGGATCATCAACATCGCCGCTAATGCCACGCCCTATTCCGAAACGCCGATCCCTTCGGACGGCCCGGGCATTGCCGTGCTCGAACTCAATGGCGGCCGCGCGGCCCAGTTGGGCATCGTGCCGGGCAGCAAGGTCGAATGGTGAGATCGGACGAGCTTGCACGAGAAAGGCACAAGCCCTAACGCGCGGCCCATGGGATTCTTCTCCAAGATCTTCACCTGGTGGGACGGCGCCACCATCGGCACCTCGCTGTTCAGCGCGCGGCACGGCGAAAAGGTCGGCACCGACGCGCAGGGCAACACCTACTTCCGGTCGAACAAGAAGACCGTCGACGGCCGTGAACGGCGTTGGGTGATCTACAACGGCGCCAACGACGCCAGCCGGGTTCCGGCGGAATGGCACGGGTGGCTGCACGGCTCGCTCGACGAACTGCCCGAAAGCCAGCTGCCGCCGCCCAAGATCTGGGAAGTGGACTACACGCCGAACGCGACGGGCACTGTCGCGGCCTATCGTCCGCAAGGCGCGCTCGAGCGAGGCGGCCGGCGCGCCGCTGCCACGGGCGATTACGAATCGTGGACGCCCGACGCGTGAGGCTGACGGCCGCTACGGCTGGCCTGCTCCTGCTTGCCGGATGCACCGGCAAGGCGCCTGAGCCTGAGGCCGAGGCAACCGAAGTTCCCAAGGAGCTGGCCCAGGCCGACGCGGCCCGCGCGGCCAGCGGCATCGGCACGCCGATGGAAAAGCGGGTCGCCGTCATCGGCTTGCTGAACAAGCGCAATAACATCTCGCAGGATCTCGAGATGAAGCCGGGCGAAGCTCGCCGGGTGGGTGATGTGGTCATCCGTCTGTCGGCCTGCGAACGCACCGCGCCCTGGGAAGAGCCGCCCGAAACAGGCGCCTTCGTCCAGGTCATCGTACTCGAGAGGGCCGACGCCGATTCGGAGCCGGCCTGGCGGCGGATCTTCTCCGGCTGGCTGTTCAAGAACTCGCCCAGCCTGAATGTGGTCGAGCACCCGATCTATGACGTGTGGGTCAAGGACTGCAAAATGAGCTTCCCGGGTGAAGAAAGCCCGGTCTCGGATAGCGCCGGGTCCGCTGCGACGCGCTCGGCGCCTGCGGCCGACGCCGAAGCCACGCCCGAGCCAACGGCCACTACGCCGTCTCCCGCGCCTGTCGAGACACCGGCGGCAAACGACGCGTAGACTTCCGGCAGCGAGGGGGCCGGACCGGCCATAACCGCCTTCGCGAGCTTTTCGAGATAGACTTCCCGAGTAACGGGCACTGCGCCGAGCGAGGCCAGGTGGTCGGTCATGAATTGGCAGTCGAGCAACTCGAACCCACCACGTCGTAACAGGGCGACCAGCCAGGTCAGGGCTACCTTGGATGCGTCGGTCGCCCGGCTGAACATGCTTTCACCGCAGAACGCGTGGTCGAAGCCTACGCCGTAGAGACCCCCGACCAGGCGGTCTCCTTCCCAGCATTCGATCGAGTGGGCGTACCCGGCGAGGTGGAGCGCGCGATAGCTGGCGGCGATGCGATCGCTGATCCAGCTTTCGGGATGTCCCTCCCTCGGGGCGGCGCAGGCCTCGATCACGGCGTCGAAATCGCGATTGCAGGTGACGTGGAAGCGATCCTGCCGGATGACTTTGGCCAATGAGCGCGAGCAACGGAACCCGTCGAGCGGGATGACCGCCCTGTCGCGGGGCTCAACCCAGTAGATGTCTTCGTCGTCTCGGCTGTCGGCCATGGGGAAGATGCCGCTGCGATAGGCCATCAGCAGCAGGTCTTCGGGAATGATCTTGGTTGCGGGGGCGTGCATAACGTTTCCGGAAATGGGCCTGACCTGCCCGCTTGCCAAGCCAGTTCGGCAGCTATAGAGGCCCAACCCGCCCGCAGGAGTGTAGCTCAGTTGGTAGAGCATCGGTCTCCAAAACCGAGGGCCGTGGGTTCGAGTCCCTCCACTCCTGCCAATCCTTTCAGCCGCGGCGAAATTATCGCCGGCGGCTGATCGGTTCCCGTCGAACGAACGCGCCTGTGGCGCAACATCCACAGCGGTCTGAAATCCGCTCTGTCGCCTTTGGCTCGCTGGAACCGCTGAGACGGACCGGTCATTATTAGCGCTGGACGGGAGCTCATGAGGAGCAGCCCCTATGGCCAGTCTGAGTTACCGCAGCAGCAAGCCCGACGGTTGGGTCATGCCGCGTCCCTATCACGACGCCAGCCTGCGCTACATGAAGCACGGACCGATCCAGCCGATGGAAGAGCCGGGCTTCTTCGCGCGTCTGTTTGGGCGTGGCTGAGACGATTCCATTGCCCAAGTCCGGAAGGTGCTGATCAGGGCGCCGGCACCTTCGGACTTCTCTTCCCTCTCACTCGTTCCTGCGCCGGTCTTGCGTTTACGCGGGTGCCTCGCTACATCGCCAACCGACTTCCGACATCGGAGCCAGCATGCCCCTCCCGGATCCCTCGAATCAGCGAGACCGGGGCGGCGATGGACCTATGGCGGAAACAGAGTGTCATTTTTGCGAGGTCGATTGACGATGGCCAAGACCAGTCCGAACGAATTTTTCCGCCAGGTCCGCGCGGAAGCGGGCAAGGTGGTGTGGCCGTCGCGCCAGGAAACGGTGCGCACGGCGATCTTCGTTGCGATCATGATGTTGCTGCTCTCGGTATTCTTCCTCGGCGTCGACCAGTTGTTCGGGTTCGCGGTGCGCGAACTGCTCGCACTGGTCTGATCTGCGCCAGACAGACTTTACGGAAAAGAGATCCATGGCCCGCTGGTACATCATCCACGCCTACTCCGGTTTCGAGAACAAGGTCCGCGATTCGATCATCTCGGAGGCGGAGCGCCTCGGACTTGCCGAAGCCGTGGAATCGGTCGAAGTGCCGACTGAGACCGTCACCGAAGTGAAGCGGGGCAAGAAGGTCCAGGTCGATCGCAAGTTCATGCCGGGCTACGTCCTGGCCAAGCTTACGCTGACCGATGATGTCTACCACCTGGTCAAGAACACCCCGAAGGTCACGGGCTTCCTCGGCGCCGGCGGCAAGCCGCAGCCGATTTCGGAGCGCGAAGCGGCTCGCTATTTCGGCGGCGTTGCGGAAGCCAAGGCCACCCCGAAGCAGCACGTCAACGTCGATTACGAGATCGGCGATCAGGTCAAGGTGCTCGACGGTCCGTTCGCCAGCTTCAACGGCGTGGTGGAAGAGCTCGACTTCGACAAGAACAAGGTCAAGGTCAGCGTCTCGATCTTCGGTCGCGCGACCCCTGTCGAGCTGGACTTCGAGCAGGTCGAGCTGGTCAAGTAAGGCTGGCTTGAATTTTGCGCCCCTTTCGATTAGGGGCGCCCCTTCCCAAAGCGACAGCGTCGGGAATCCGTGCGGGAGGTGGCTTCGGCTACCGCTGGACCGCTTACCATGAGCCACCCGTCCAAGGGCGCGTGGCGACAGTGAGAAAGGAGGCCAGTGATGGCCAAGAAGATCGAAGGCTATATCAAGCTGCAGGTGCCCGCGGGCGCCGCCAACCCGTCACCGCCGATCGGCCCTGCGCTCGGTCAGCGTGGCGTGAACATCATGGAATTCTGCAAGGCGTTCAACGCCTCCACGCAGGAGCTCGAAAAGGGTATGCCGATCCCGACGGTCATCACCGTCTATGCGGATCGCAGCTTCACATTCGTCACCAAGACTCCGCCGGCCAGCTTCCTCATCAAGAAGGCGGCGAACCTGAAGTCGGGCTCGAAGGAGCCGGGCAAGGTTTCCGCGGGCAAGATCGCGCGCTCCAAGCTCGCTGAGATCGCTCAGGTGAAGATGGTTGATCTCAACGCCAACGACATCGAAGCGGCGACGAAGATCATTGAAGGCTCCGCTCGCGCGATGGGCCTCGAAGTGGTGGAGGGCTAAACGATGGCCAAGCTGACCAAGAAGCAGAAGCTGCTCGCCGAGAAGGTTGATTCCGAGAAGCTCTATGGCTTCGACGAAGCGCTCGCCATGCTCAAGGAGTTCGCCAGCAAGAAGTTCGACGAGACCGTCGAAGTGGCGATGAACCTGGGCGTCGATCCGCGCCACGCCGACCAGATGGTCCGCGGCATGGTCTCGCTGCCTTCGGGCACCGGCAAGGACATGAAGGTCGCCGTGTTCGCTCGTGGCGACAAGGCTGACGAAGCGCTCAAGGCAGGGGCCGACAAGGTCGGTGCCGAAGACCTCATGGAAGACATGCAGGCCGGCAACCTCAACTACGACCGCGTCATCGCGACCCCGGACATGATGGGTGTCGTCGGCCGTCTTGGTAAGGTGCTGGGTCCGAAGGGCCTGATGCCGAACCCGAAGCTCGGCACGGTGACCCCGAACGTGGGTCAGGCCGTGAAGGACGCCAAGGGCGGCCAGGTCGAGTTCCGCGTCGAGAAGCAGGGCATCATTCACTCCGGTATCGGCAAGATCAGCTTCACCGAAGCGCAGCTGAAGGACAACTTCCGCGCGCTGACCGATGCAGTGGTCAAGGCCAAGCCGGCTGGCGCCAAGGGCAAGTACGTCCAGAAGGTCTCGCTGACCTCCTCGATGGGCCCGGGCCTCAAGATCGACGTGGCTGAGGTCGAAGGCGCCTGATCGCTTTCAGCGCTAACGCGTTTCTCAGATCCTAGAGATCACCAAGGGGGCCGGCGGAGAAATCCGCCGGCCTTCTTTTTGGCCTGGCCGACCGAGCGGCAATCCCAGATCAGTTGTGCTGCAACGTCTCCGCGTCATCATCGGAAGGCTCGCGCCACTCCACGTTGCGGTGGGCGGAGAGGGAGAGCCGCTTCTTCAGCTTCACGCGGTCCAAACCCCAGTCACCCAGGTGAACTCCGCTCAGCAAGGTGAACACGCCTGTCACGAAAAGAGTCAGCGTGAGCGGGAGTGCCAGGAACACGTCCAGAATGCGCTCCGTTGGCGTTTCCACCGGTCCGGTCCGGTTCACACCGAACAACGCCAGGCCGTCCTCAAGGGAGTGGCCGTCCCATTCGCGCTGCAGCCACCATTCGCCAACCTCGATGGCGAGGATCGCGGGTGCGAGCAGAGCCGCAGCAAGGCCGATCACGACCAGGGTCTCTGCCAAAAGCTGCATGCCTATGCTGCGACGGCGTCCCGTATTGCCGTCAATGGGCCCCGATCGTGACTTTTCCGGAGTGCTTGCTTTCCGTGGAGCCGAGCGGGCCGATCCGAGGCCATATTGAGACAGCAACGCTGCGGCCGTCCCGTTCAACTGCGAGGCGCAGGTTTCCTCGATGAGCTGGCGCTGTTCGGCCGACAGTTCATCCTTGAAGCTGCCGACTTTGCCACGCCTCATCCTCAAGGCGTGCGGATCGGTCTTGTCATACTCGTGGCCGGGAATGCCCTTGTCGAGTTCCAGTGCGCGGAGCTTGTCGAACGACGAGAGATCGACCGCCTGCTCCAGCGCGGTTCGGTCGACGCGCTGGTCCAGGAATTCGAGCGCGCCGCTCATCTCGGCAATTGGGTCGGAGGTGAGGCTTTCATAGGCCAGGACGTAGTGGTCCCGGCGCTTAAGCTCCCGGCCCCAGCTGTTCATGAAACGGATATACTCCGGAAGTCCCTGCTCGTTGTCCTTCAGGAAAGCGTCCATGTCGCCGGAGAACGAGTGTTTGTGCCGCGTCACGTGGTGGTAGCTGGACGTCATTACATCGCGGGGGTCACGAACCACGAACAGGACCGGAAGATCCGGCGGGATGCGGGCCGTAAAGCGAGAGTGCGTCGAAGGGATCAGCGGGACCGAGGCTATATCGGCGCGTTTGATATAGGCCGGGATACCGCGCTTGGGATCGAGATCGAAGTTCGGGGCAAACCCGAACATGGTCTCTGTATCGACGTCGGGGTTTCGCGCCTTCGCTGCGAAGTAATGGGCGAGGATGAAGCGAACCCAGGTCCGCCCGGATTTCGGATACGAAACCAGGACCGCAGTAGCGGCGGCCGACGCAATCCGCAGATTTCGGTTCAGGTGGATCCGCCGTGCAATGGCGGATGGCGCCCTTCCGATTGAATTCATCAGCAATTCTCCTCAGGGGAGAATATCTGTTCACAGCCCTGACCCCGAATACTCTTCCGGGTGAGAGGTGGCGCTCAGTGGGTAGTGGTAAGATCTGAAACGAGTCAGACGCCGCCCGGTGTGAAGTCGAACCCAGCCTCAGCCAGCGCTTCGCACAGCGTGTCGACGCAGCTTTTGAGGTCGTCGGCATCGGTTGAGCGAATCACGAAGTTCGCGCCGACCTGCCCTTCGCGGAAGAACGGGTAGCTGCCGATCTGGCAGTTGGGATGCGCCTGCTCGACCTCGCGCAGGATGTCCGCGACTTCACTTTCCTTGATAAAGCCGCCCACGGTCTCGCTGAGCAGCAGGGCGCCGCCTTCGAGAGTGCCGGTGAGCGCATCGAGCATCTGGGCGGCGATGTGGGGCACGCCGGCGAGCATGTGGACGTTGCCGATCTTGATCCCGGGCGCGCCGGACATACGATTGGGGATCAGGTTGGCACCTTCGGGCGTGCGAGCCATCCGGAGCCGCGCCTCGCTAGTGCCGCCGCGAGTGGCGTAATAGTCTTCGAGAATGCGCCGAGCTTCGGGATGGACCACCACCGGGACGCCGAACGCCGCGGCCACAGCGTCGACCGAAATGTCGTCATGCGTCGGGCCGATCCCGCCGGTGGTGAAAAGGTAGTCGTGCGTTGTGCGCAGCGCGTTCACGGCTTCGACGATGCGGTCCTGGATGTCAGGAACAACCCGCACTTCGGTCAGCCGGATGCCCTGGACCTGCAGCCAGCTCGCCACCTGGGCGATGTTCTTGTCATGTGTGCGGCCGGAGAGAATCTCGTCCCCGATAACAACCAGGGCGGCGGTCCAGATGCGGTCGGGCGAAGGCATGGCTTCCGGTACGAGATTTGCGGGCCTTACGCCACCGCAGGTTATTGCCGGTCATCCGGAATTCCCCCTATGGAGGAAGCTTGGGCAAGGCATATCCTCTGACGCGTATGGTGAAGTCCTCCCTGTCCCTTGTGGCTACACTCGGATTGTTGAGCGCTTGCTCCAGTCTTCCTCCTGAAAGCTCGGTCGCCTGTTTCGACGCGACCAGACCGGCGATCCGGCTCTCGGCGGATGGAACAACCGCCTTCACCGAGATCGATGTCCTCACTTACAATATCGAGGGCCTCCCCTGGCCCGCGCGCACCAATCGCAAGCCGTACCTCGAGGAGATCGGCAAGCGTCTGGCGGCCTTCCGGTCTTCCGGCGAAGGGCCCGACATCATCGTTTTCCAGGAGGTCTTCAGCGGTCCGGCCGCGGACGCTGTGTTTAGCGCCGGCTATCGGAGCATCGCCGTCGGCCCGCGCCGTCGTTCGGAGCAAGCGCCTAATACGCAGGGTGGGCTGCCCGGCAGGCGGAACATCTTCAGGGGAGAGATCGGTCTCAATGTCATGTCGGCGGGGCTGGTGATCGCCACCGACTATCCCATGGTCGCCGCAAACTACGTCCCTTACGCGAGCCACAGCTGTGCCGGGTTTGACTGCCTGTCGAACAAGGGCGTGCTCTACGCCGAAGTCGCCATTCCCGGCGTGCCGGGGGTGGTCGACGTCTTCACGACCCACATGAACTCGCAGCGAGCCTCTGGAGTGTCGGAGGCTCGGCATGCCGCGGCTCATGCCCGGCAGTCGAATGAACTCGCCGAATTCGTCCGCATGAGCAGTCCGCTGACCGATCCGATCCTGATTGGCGGCGACTTCAACATGCGCAATTCCGACGTGCGCCACTACACCTTCGATCGCATCGCGCCGCTCGGCAATGTGCACCGCTATTGCAGTGAGAACCGTAGCTTGTGTGACGTGCGCCAGAGCTGGGAGCACGATGACCAGTGGCGCAGGGTGCAGAACCTGCAGCTGTTCCAGTCGGGCAACGTGGTCAAGGTTCGGCCCATCCGCGTGGAGGGGATGTTCGACGGCGGGCCGAGCGGACCGGTTCTGTCCGATCACAATGGCTTCCGCGTGGTCTACGAGCTCAGCTGGCCCGCTTCGGAAACCCAGCTTTTGCCGACTTGCCCCTATACGCCTGTCCCCCCGCCGGGAGCTTGAGGCTCCTTCTTTTTTGGCGATTGCCAGCCGCGATGGCCTCTGCCACCAATCCGCGCCATGACGATTGTTGCCGCACGCCGGTATCGCGATGGCAAGGTGGTGGAATACGACCTGTTGCCGTGCCGGGAAAAACCGGGCCCGGAGGAGTTCGACTGGATCGGCCTGGTCGAGCCGAGCGCGGAGGAACTCAAGCTCATCCAGGAGGACTACGGCCTCCACCCCCTGGCGGTCGAAGATGCGCTGACACATCGACAGGATCCGAAGACCGAAGCCTACGGCACCCAACTGTTCGTCCTCGCCCGGACTGCGGCGATGGGAGAGGGCGAGAAGATCAGCTACGGCCAGACCTCGATCTTCCTCGGTGAACGGTTCATCATCACCGTGCGCCAGGGAAGCGAGCGCGCCCATGTAAAGCTGCGCGATCAGTTGGAATCGACGCCCGAACGCCTGGCGGAAGGACCCGACTTCGTCCTCCATGCCGTGCTCGACTACATCGTCGATGGCTACGGCCCGCTGCTCGACGAGATCGAGGAAGACATCGGCGACATCGAGGACCAGGCGATCGGCAACTTCCCCGACAGCGCCCGCATCCGCCGGATCTTCCGCTTGCGCCGCACTTTGCGCCATTTCGAGGGTATCGCAGAGGCGATGGAGGAAGTGGCCTCCAAGCTGTGGGAAGTTGAGCAGCCCTCGATCGATCCGCGCGCTCGTCCGTATTTTCGCGATGTCTTCGACCACACGCAGCGCGCCGCGCGGCGCACGCGGTGGCTCAACGATACGCTGGGAGGCATCCTCCAGGTTGCGAGCTTGCTCGAACAGAAGCGCACGGGCGCGATTACCCG
Organism: Porphyrobacter sp.; assembly: GCA_017744315.1. Classification (GTDB taxonomy): domain Bacteria; phylum Pseudomonadota; class Alphaproteobacteria; order Sphingomonadales; family Sphingomonadaceae; genus Croceibacterium_A. The sequence goes on along the minus strand of JAGIBN010000008.1, from coordinate 36,348 downwards.
TCAGCTCGCGGCCTGGGCTGCGATCCTGGCAGTGCCGACGGCGATTGCGGGCATCTACGGCATGAACTTCAAGTTCATGCCGGAGCTGACCTGGCGCTACGGCTACTTCATTATCCTCGGCATCACCGCGCTAACCTGCGCGGGGCTGTTCTATCGCTTCAAGCGGATCGGCTGGCTTTAGCCTGAGGGTTCAAACCAGCGCGTAGTACCGCAGCAGATTTCCGTCGCTGCGCCGCTCGCCCACGCCGATGAAGACGTGCTTGGTCAGCCAGTCGTGCTTGCCCACCGGGCATTCGAAAGTCGGGTTGCCGCGCAGGTAATACTCCTCGTGCGCCACCGGCTCGCCGCCGTTGAAGGCCCAGTCGCGCAGGCGTTGCATGGTGTCGGGCTTGCGGCCCCAGAGGAAGCCCTTGTTGTTGAGCAGGATGACGGTGCCGTCGTCCTCCTCCAGCAGGTAACGCGCATCGAACACCGCTACGTCGTCCGGCCGGAAATAGGCATAGTCGCCGCCCGAGCCCGGAATGGCGCGGCCCTTGAGCAGCGGTCCCTCGAACGTGCCGCCCTGGACCAGCACCGCGCTGCGCATCCCGCCTGCCGGAACCGGGGCCATGGTGTAGACTTCGGGGAAGGTCAGGCGGACCTCCATCACGAATTCCATGCGCGGGTTGTCGACCACGGAGAACGGCGCGGTAAACGGGGTCGTGTCGTTGAACGCAATTTCGTTCTTTGGCATCAGCGCAGCTCCAGCAGGCCGCCGTCGACGAACAGGTTCGCGGCGGTAATGAACGAGGCATCGTCGCTGGCGAGGAACAGCACGGCCTTGGCCACCTCGTCACTCTCGCCCATGCGGTGCATCGGGATGTTGGCGATCATCATTTCCTTGAGGCCCGCCACTTGCTCGTCGGTCATGCCGGGGTTGCGGTAGAGCAGCGGGGTGTCGATCGGGCCGGGGCTGACCATGTTGAGGCGGATGCTTTCCTTGACCAGTTCCTTGGCAAAGACCTTCATCGCCATGTAGAGCCCGCCCTTGGCCGCGGCATAGGCGCCGTTGCCCTCAAGCGCACCGTGCGCGCCGATCGAGCCGGTGACCACGATCGAGCCGCCTTTGCCCATGATCCGCAGCGCCTTCTGCAGCGCGAAGACGCAACCTTTAAGGTTGATCGAGTGGACGTGGTCCCACGCCTCTTCGGTAATACCCCGGAGCGGCGCGAACCCACCGACGCCGGCGTTGATGTAGAGCACGTCGATCCGGCCGTCCGCCGCTTCGACTTGCGCCACGACCTCTTCGGTTGAAGCTATGTCGGCGATGTCGGAGCGATAGCCACGGCTGCCAGGAATGCTCGCCACAGCGGCATCGATCGTCGCCTGGTCGCGGCCGGTAAGGTGAACTTTGGCGCCCTCGGCGGCGAAAGCCTTCGCCGTCGCCAGGCCCATCCCGCTATTGCCGCCCAGCACGAGGACGACCTTGTTTTCGAAACGCATCACTTGCTCCTCAGAAGGGCGAGTTCGGGTTGGGCCCGCCCTCGATCACGTCCTGCATCACGTCCCAGTGTTCCACGATCAGGCCGTTCTCGACGCGGAAGATGTCGATCACCGCCCAGCCGAGGTCATCGGGCCAGCGGCGCACGTGGTAGTGGACGGTGACGTGATCGCCGTCGACGAAGGCGCGCTTAACGTCGTGCACCGCCTTGGGCGTCTGTTCCCGGATCATGTCGAGGAACGCCTTGAGGCTGGCCACGCCAGGTTCGACCGACTGGTTGTGCTGGATGTAGTCCGGCGAGATGAACCGGTCGACCGCGCCCGAATCCATCGGGTTCAGCACATGCGCGAACATGTCGAGCACGAGCTTGAGGTTGCCCTCTTCCTGCGCGTCGCGGCTCACGCGGCCACCTGCTGCGGCAATTCGGCGCGCGGAAGGCTGCGGCCGCGGATGAGGTCGGCTGCCTTCTCGCCGATCATGATGCACGGCAGGTTGGTGTTTCCGCCCGGAACGGTCGGCATGACAGAGGCATCGGCCACGCGCAGGCCCTCGACACCAATCACCCGCAGCTCCGGGTCGACGACCGAGTTGGTCCCGGTGCCCATCGCGCAAGTGCTGGTCGGGTGCTGCGCGCAGTAACAGCTGGCGCGGATATAGGCGTCGAGCTCCTCATCGCTGTCGACCTGCACGCCGGGCGTGCGCTCGCTGGAAATGAGATCGCCCATCGGTGCGGTGTTGTAGATCTTGCGCGCGGTGCGGATCGCCCGGCGCATCTGCTCGCGGTCGGATTCTTCGGCCATGATGTTGAGCGTCACCGCCGCGACTTCGCGCGGATCGGCGCTCTTGAGCTCGACCCAGCCGCGGCTGTCGGGGTGGAGCTGGACCAGACCGGCCCAGAACACATGCTCCTGCACCGCGCGAATGCCGGGGAACCAGGGCATGGCGTCGAAGCGGATCGGGTTGACCATGATCTGCAGGTCGGGCCGCTCGAGGTGCGGGGCGGTCCGGACCACCACGTTGCAGGAATTGACCTGCGTCGCCATCGGTCCCTTGCCGGTCACCATCCAGCGCGCGGCGTTGAGCGCGATCTTGTCCCACCTGAGCTGGTTGAGGAAAGTGACCGGGTCCTTGGCGTTGAACTCCAGGCTCGCGGTCGGGTGCTCCTGCAGATTGCGCCCAACGCCCGGACTGTCGTGCAGCACGGCGATGCCATGGTCCTTGAGGTGCGCCGCCGGGCCAATGCCGCTCAGCATCAGCAGATGTGGCGAGTTGTAGGCGCCCCCCGAGAGGATTACCTCACGCCGGGCGCGCACCACTTTGGGCACGCCGCCGTTGTCGATCTCTACGCCAACGCAGCGCTTGCCTTCGAACACCAGCTTGCGAACCAGCACGCCCGAGCGAACGTCGAGGTTCTGTCGGCCCATCGCCGGCTTGAGATAGGCGGTTGCGGCGCTGACGCGGCGGCCGTTGCTGTCGACGGTCTGCTCGCCGCGGGCGAAGCCTTCGGGGTGATCTCCCGCGAGGTCGTCAGTGGTTGAGAAGCCGGCGGCCGCGGCAGTCGCCATCATCTCTTCGTGCAGCAGGTAGGGAGAGTCGATCGGCCGCACCTGCACCGGCCCGCCGATGCCGTGGTAAGTTCCTTCACCCCGCCAGCTGTCCTCGGATTTCTTAAAATACGGGAGCACGTCCGCGAACGACCAGCCATTGGCGCCCATCTGCGCCCACTGGTCATAGTCCGCCGGATGCCCGCGCATCGCGAACATGCCGTTGATCGAACCCGAACCGCCAATCACCTTCCCGCGCGGCAGCGGCATGCGCCGGCCATCGAGGTGGGGTTCGGCCTCGGTCCAGTAAGTCCAGTTGAAGCGCGGATCGGGCATCGCCTTGAGAAACGCGAGCGGCATCTTGAGGTAGAGGTGCTCGTCGCGCCCGCCGGCTTCCAGCAGCAGCACGTTGGTCTGCGGGTCCTCGCTCAGCCGCGCCGCCACGACGCAGCCCGTGCTTCCTGCACCCACGACAATGTAATCGAATGCCTCTTCAGTCACGCACCACTCTCCTGAGCCCGATCCCGGGGGCTCTTGCTGCATTGCTAACGATCGTTAGGATCACTGGCAAGGAGAGGCCATGACCAGAGACGACTACGAGCGCTACGCCGCTGCTTTCAACGCCCGCGACTATGACGCGGTGTTCGACTTCTACGCCGAGAACCCGCGCATGGCGTTCTTCGGAATAGAGATCACCACTCGCGAGCAATTGCGCGCCTTCTACACCTTCCTCCACCGCTTCGTGCGCGAGACGATCGCCATCGAGAAGTTCGCATCCTCAGAGGAGCTGGCTGCAGTCGAGGGCGTGATCCGGATCGAGGGAATCGAGGACCTGACCCGCGAAACGCTCGACGCCAACGGGATGGAGGCGTTCTTCCCGATTGCGAAGGGCGACGTGCAGGAAATGCGGCAATACATTCACTACCATCTCAAAGACGGTAAGATACAAAGCGTGGGCTGCGCGCTGGTTTAAGCCAGCGGCACTTGGGGGAGGAAAAGATGAGAAGACTGGGCCTGACACTCGCGGCCATCGGAGCGGCCGTGCTGGCGCCGCAAGCGGCATCGGCCCAGGCGCCGCAATCTTGCGACCGTGAATGCCTGACTGGCCTGATGGATCAGTACTTCACGGCGCTGGTGGCTCACGATTCCAATCGCCTGCCGCTGAGCAACGACGTGAAATACACCGAGAACGGCCAGGCCCTGAGCCTGCGCGATGGTTTGTGGCAGACGGTCAAGGCGTTGCCCTCGTACCGGCTCGACGTGGCCGATCCGGACAATGGTGAGGTCGCCATGCTCGGCATCGTCAAGGAAGGCACCAACGACAACTACATCAGCACCCGGCTGAGGGTGGAGAACCGCCAGATCACCGAGATCGAGAACCTGGTGGTCCGCAGCACCAGTGCTGGCCCGGCGGGCTTCACGCGCGTTCCCCAAACCTCGGCTCTGCCGATCTTCAACGAGGTCGAACCCGAAGCGACCCGCTCCTCTCGCAGCGACCTGCAGGCCGCTGCCAACGCCTATTTCACCGGCATCGATTCCGAAGTGACCGGGGCCAACGTGCCGTTCGATCCGCAGTGCCAGCGGATGGAGAACGGCAGTTGGATGGCGAACTCGCCCGATCCCAAGGCCGGCGCGATGCAGAAGCTCGGCTGCAAGGAGCAGTTCGACACCGGCTTCCAGGTCATCGTTACCAACATTCGAGCCAGGCGCTATCCGGTGATCGATCCGGAACGCGGCCTGGTCTATGCCCTGGCGTTCTTCGACCACAGTGGCGCAATCAGCGAGTACGGCCGGCCCGACGGCACGGTGCAGCCGGTCACCGGAACCTTCACTCAACCCTTCAGCTTCATGATCGCCGAGGTGTTCAAGGTGAAGGATGGCAAGCTCCGCCAGATCGAGGCGGTGCTGACCACGGTACCCTATGGAATGCCGAGCGGCTGGTAAGGGACGATCAAAACAAAGGGGAGGAATGAATGACGAAGTGGATGCCGCGGGCCCTTGCGGGGCTCATGCTCGCTACCGCGCTTGCCGGATGCAACAGTGCAGCGGAAGAGGCTGCCAAACCCGTCTGTGACCGCGACTGCCTTGTCAAGCTGACCCAGGCCTATGTCTCCGGGATCGAGAAGAACTCGGTCGAGGGTGTGCCGTTCTCCGATGATGTCGTGATCGTGGAGAACCTCAAGCGCATCCGGCAGGGCGAAGGCCTGTGGGCCGATGCGACGGGCGCGGGGACTGACTTCGGCGTGATCGTACCCGATGAGGCCCGCCAGACTGCCGGCTGGCTCGGCATGGTGGAGCGCGATGGCAAGCCGGCCATCGTCGCGATCCGACTCAAGCTCGATCCGAGAGGCAGCATCGTCGAAGCGGAGCACCTCTATTCCGACGTGAGCAATGAGTCTCAGCTGGCACAGCTCCAGACGGTGCGCCCGGGCCTGCTCGCCGATGTTCCCGAGGCCAACCGCAAGGATCACGACGAACTGATCAAGATCGGCGCCAGCTACTACCCCGCGCTCGACGACAACGACGGCACCCTGATGCCCTTCGCGGCGGACTGCGAGCGGCATGAGAACGGCATGATCACCGCCGGCGCCAACGCCGGGCCGGGACCAAACGCCAACACCGCACCGATCGCGCGCGATTGCGCCGGGCAGCTGTCGAGCAAGGTGATGAGTTACATCACCAGCATCGACAATCGCCGGGTTTTCGCCGCCGACCCGCAGACCGGGCTGGTCATGGGCCTTTCGCACTTCCATCATCCGATGGATTTCGAACCCTACGAGGTGACGGCGCTCGACGGCACTAAGATCAAGTATGACAAGAGCCGCCTGCCGTTCGATCCGTTCGATTTGCCGGCCGCGCATATCTTCAAGATCGGCGCTGATGGCCGGGTGCACGAGATCGAGGCGATGGGCTTCCTGGCTCCGCTGAACTCACCAACCGGCTGGGAGGGGACGCAGACCGCCGCGAAGTAGGGCGAAATCCTCCCCGAGCTCGCTCGGGGAGGGGGACCGTCCGCGCAGCGGATGGTGGAGGGGCGCTGTGTTGTTCCGCCTACCCCTCCGTCACGCTCCTGCGGAGCGCGCCACCTCCCCGAGACAAGCTCGGGGAGGATTGCTGGGGAGCGCTAACTTCTTCGCCCTTGCGGTAATTTCGCATATCTGAAATAGCTGAGAGCATGATCAAAACTACACATGTCGGCAGCCTTCCCCGTGGTCCTGAACTGGTTCCCTTGCTCCTCGCTCGCGACAAGGGCGAAGCCTATGACGAAGCCGAGTTCGACCGGCTGGTGCAGGAAGCTGTCGACCAGGCAGTGAAGGATCAGGTCGCGGCTGGCGTCAGCGTGGTCAGCGACGGCGAGCTCGGAAAAGTCGGCTATTCCACTTACATCATCGAGCGCCTTTCCGGCTTCGGCGGACACTCCCCGCGCAAGCCTGCGCTGGACCTCGCGGCTGTGCCCGAACTGACCAAGAAGCTCTCTCACATCATGGGTGCGCAGGAGTTCACCCGCGCCTCTGCCATCGGCAAGGTCGAGCTGGTCAATCTCCAGCCCCTGCATGACGACATCCGCCGCTTCAAGGCGGCCATGGAGAAGCACGGCCAAGGCGTCGAAGGCTTCCTCAACTCGGCTAGCCCGGGCCTGATCACCGCGTTCCAGCCGAACCAGTTCTACGCGAGCCATGAGGCCTATCTGGCCGACCTGGCCGACGCCATGCGTCCGGAATACGAGGCGATCGTCGACGCCGGCTTCCAGCTGCAACTCGACTCTCCCGACCTCGCGATGAGCCGCCACACCGGCTACCAGGACATGACTGAGGCGGAATTTCTCAAGACCATCACCGCCAACGTCGAGGCGCTCAACGCCGCCACCGCGAACATCGCGCCGGAAAAGCTGCGCATGCACGTGTGCTGGGGCAACTACGAAGGCCCGCACGACTTCGACATCCCGCTTGAGAAGATCATCGACGTGGTGCTCTCTGCCCGTCCGGCGACCATCTTGTTCGAGGCCGCCAATCCGCGCCACGAGCATGAGTGGGTCGTGTGGAAGGCCGCTGACACCACCGGCAAGATCCTCGCCCCCGGGTTCATCGATTCCTGTTCGAACTACATCGAGACCTCTGAGCTGATCGCCCAGCGGATCGAACGGTTTGCCGCATTCGTCGGCAAGGACAGGGTTGTCGCCAGTTCCGACTGCGGTTTCGGTACTTTCGCCGGCTACGGCAAGATCGACCCCGCGGTTGCATGGAAGAAGCTCAAGGCGCTGCGCGAAGGCGCAGACATCGCCGAAGCTCGGATAGGATAGCGATGGTCGAGAACGGGTCAGCTGCAGCTGCGGCGCAATCGAGCCAGGTCAAGTCGGCGACCCGTACGCTCGACATCATCGAATATGTTGTCGCCCATGACCGCCCCCTGGTCGCCCAGGAGATCGCGGTCGCGCTGGGCATTCCGGTCTCGAGCCTCTCGTATCTGCTCGGCACGTTGGTCGAGCGCGACTATCTCGCGCGCGACGGACGCCGCTATTCGGCGGGGCCTGGCCTCGAGCGGCTGCAAGCCCGTCCGGGTGGTTTCAGCCTGGCCGATCGTGCGGCACCGCTTGTGCGCACCCTGCGCGTCCAGCTGAACGAGACGACCAGCTTCTTCGTGCGCATCGACTGGAGCGTCGAGGCGATCGTCACTGAAACCAGCGAGCAGGCCTTGCGCTACTCGATCGAGACGGGACGGCGACTGCCCATGCACGCTCTGGCATCGGGCAAAGCGCTGCTGGCTGCGTTGCCGGCTGAGGAACTGGAGCGCTATTTCGCCGAAGTCGAACGGTCGCGGTTCACCCCGACGACCGTGACGAATGAGAAGGCCCTGAGGAAGGACCTGGCCGAGGTCCGCCGCACCGGGTTCGCTGTGACCAACGAGGAATACTCGCTCGGCATCCGGGGCATCGGCCGGGTCGTGACCATGGGCGGTGAAGTTGTCGGGTCGCTTTCCTTCGGCATCCCCAAAGCGCGTTTCGACGACAGCATGAAGCGCCGCGCGATGGACTTGCTCGAGCGCACCGCGGGACTGCTCGAAACCTGCTGAGGCCTCAGGGGCCCACCTAGTTCAGAACCTAAACATCCCTCTCGAGCTTGTCTCGGGGAAGTGACGCGCGCCGTATGCGCGTGGCGGAGGGCATCAGGCAAAACGCTTCCCCCTCCACCGGGGCCAGTTGCGCTCGCCCTGCTTGACTTTGCTCCTCGTCCTCGTAGTTGCACATGCGAATCATTCGTAATAGCAACAGAGGAGGTTGAGTTGTCTTCATCTTGGGGGTCTTCGAAGTCGGCGGGGCTCCGCGCGCGCTTCGCAGCGGTCTTGCTTGCGGGAAGCGCCTTGGCGGCCATTCCGGCGCAGGCGCAGGACAATGACGGGCTCTACTGGGCGGATCGCCTCGGCAACCGCATCACGGTTACCGCCACTCGCACACCGACCGAGGCCGAAGACGTCCCCGCTACCGTCACGGTGATGACGGCCGAGGACATCGCTGACCAGCTGGTGACCGACATCAAGGATCTCGTCCGCTTCGAACCGGGCGTGACCGTCGCCCGCTCGCCTGCCCGCTTTGGCGCCGCGCTCGGTTCGACGGGGCGTGCGGGTAACGAGGGCTTCGTGATCCGCGGCATCGGCGGCAATCGCACGCAAATCCTGGTCGACGGCATTCGCGTGCCCGATGGCTTCTCGTTCGGTGCCCAAGCTTCGGGCCGCGGCGACTATGTCGACCTTGGCTTGGTGAAGTCGGTCGAGATCCTGCGCGGTCCGGCCTCGGCTTTTTACGGCAGCGATGGCCTGGCGGGCGTGGTCGCTTTCACGATGAGCGAACCGGAAGACTTCCTGAAGGGCGACGCCTCGATCGGAGGCCTGGTCCGCGGCGGCTACAACTCCGACGACAACGAGTTCTCCGAAACCGCCATTGTCGCGGGCCGTTCGGGCGATTTCTCGGCCATGCTTGCCTATACGCGCCGCGACTTCCAGGAGCTCGACAACCAGGGCACCAACGACGTCGAGGGCCCGCTGCGGACAACGCCCAACCCGCAAGACGGCAACTCGGACTCGGTGCTCGGACGCCTCGTGTGGAAGCCGGCCGGCGGCCACCGCATCAGCCTGACCGGCGAATACACCGACACCTACCTGTTCACCAACGTCCTCTCGGGCCGCACCGCAACGGTGCTCGACCTCTACGGCGAAGACACCGGCTATCGTGCCCGCGTCGCCGCCGACTGGTCGTGGGAAGGCGAGGGCTTCGTCGATTACGCCAAGATCGGGCTCTATTGGCAGGATGCCGAAGACCGGCAGTTCACTTTCGAGGACCGCAACCCGGCGGTCGACCGCACGCGCATCAATACCTTTGAGAACCGCGTCTACGGTGCCTCTGTCGAAGCGCGGAAGGAGTTTGCGACAGGTTCCGTCGACCATCGCTTCGTCGTCGGCGGCGATATCAGCTTCACCCGTCAGGAAGGCCTGCGCGACGGCACGGTTCCGCCCGCCGGTGAAACCTTCCCGACACGCGCGTTCCCGGCCACCGACTTCACCCTCGGAGGCGTGTTCATCGGCGACCAGATCGAGTTCGGCGACGGCGTGGTCACGCTGTTCCCAGCGCTGCGCTTCGACGCCTACTCGCTCGACGCGACCGACGATCCGCTGCTGCCGACTTTCCAGGGTGCCGACCAGTCGGACTCGCACATCTCGCCCAAGTTCGGCGCGGTGGTGAAGGTCAGCGACGAGGTTCGCCTCTACGCCAACTACGCCACCGGCTTCAAAGCACCCGAGCCGAGCCAGATGAACCAGTTCTTCGAGAACCTAGCGTTTGGCTACACCTCGCTGCCCAACCCGGACCTGGGCCCGGAAAAGAGCGAGAGCTGGGAAGGCGGCGTCCGCTTCACCACCGACGGGTTCAGCGCCAGCGCCACCGCGTTCACCGCGAACTATGACGACTTCATTTCCCAGGAAGTCGTCAGCGGATCGTTCACTCCGGCCGATCCGGCGGTCTACCAGTTCGTCAACATCGGCAAGGTGAAGGTCGAAGGCCTCGAAGCCAAGGCCGAGGGCCGCCTGCGGAACGGCCTCACAGGCCGCTTCTCGATTGCCTATGCCAAGGGCGATGAGATCCTGCCGAACGGGGATCGCAGCCCGCTTTCAACGATCGACCCGATCACGTTGGTCGTGGGCCTCGGCTACCGTGAGCCTCAGGGCCGCTACGGCGGCGAGGTGATCCTGACGCAGAACGACAGCAAGTCGCTCGCCAGCACCCAGGGCGTTTGCTCCGGCACTTGCTTCCGTCCCGATGCCTCGACGGTGATCGACGTCACGGCCTTCTTCAACGTGACCGACAACCTGACCCTGCGGGCCGGCATCTTCAACATCACCGACCAGAAGTACGCCTACTGGAGCGACGTGCGCGGCCTCGCGGCGAGCTCCCCCATCACCGACGCCTACACCCGGCCTGGCCGGAACGGCGCCGCTTCCATCAGCTTCCGCTTCTGATCTTAGAGAGGGATCATTCGCATGACCAAGATTACGCACTACCTGTCAGCCAGCCTCCTGGCGCTGGCTCTCACCGCTTCCCCCGCGCTCGCCCATCCGCCCATCGCCGATCGCGGCGCGGCGGGCGAGCAGGCCGCTCTCGAGGCCGACCGGGCGGACATCCTGGCGATGGCCGGGGACTTCAAGGTCCGTTTCGACATGCAGGAATCGACCTCCTGGATGGAGGGCTACACCCCGATCGATGCCAAGATCTCCGGCGGGCACGAGTCCGTCCGGGTGATCGAGGATACCGGTCGCAAGATCGTGCTGCAGCACATGCTCGTCGTCGAACAGGACGGGAAGAGCTACGTGATCAAGCACTGGCGCCAGGACTGGGAATACGAACCGGCGCGCTATCTCGCCTATTCGGACACAGGCGAATGGGCGTGGAAGCCGATCGACGAGAAGGCCCGTCACGGCCGCTGGTCGCAGACCGTCTATCAGGTCGACGACAGCCCCCGCTATTCCAGCTACGGCGAATTCGAGACCCAGGGCGGAGTGCGTCGCTGGCGTTCGAACTGGACCTGGCGCCCACTCGCTCGCCGCGATGCGGTGCGCCATCCGGTCTATGACCGCTATTACGGCATCAACCGCCACCAGGCGACGCCGGACGGCTGGATTCATTGGCAGGACAACATGAAGATGGGCCAGTTCGACGGGCAGCTTAAGCCGGTCGTGCAGGAGTACGTGCTCAACACCTACACCCGCTTCAGCGACTACGACACCAAAGCGGCCGATGCTTATTGGTCGGCGACCCAGGGGTACTGGGCGGCCATTCGCGGCGAATGGGAAACGGTGGCAGCGTCCAAGGGCGGCATAGCGATCCAGGAAGAAGCAGAGACCGGCACGGTGATTTCGGGCCGCCTCCTGGAGATCGCCGACGAGATCAAGGATGGCACGATGAAGGAAGCCGCCGGGATCGCCGAGGCGCGCAAGCTGATCGAGGAGAATACTCGGACGGTGGCGGCGGGCTGAGCCCACGCCCACCCCCAACCCCTCCCGCAAGCTGGAGGGGAGTTTTAGGGATGCTCCCTCCCGCAATGGGGAAAGGAGATACTCGCTACAAGGTCCCCCTCCCGCTTGCGGGAGGGGCTAGGGGTGGGCCAGTCGCGCCAATTCCACCGCGATTGCCGTAACAACCCCTTCCGTTTCACGCAGCACGTCCTGATTGGCGAAGCGCAGAACGCGATACCCCTGACCGACGAACCACCGGTCGCGAAAAGCATCGCGACCGGGCTGGATGTCGTGAGAAAAGCCATCAAGCTCGATCACCAGCTTGCGTTCGCGGCAGAGGAAGTCGGCATAGAACGGGCCGACCGGCATCTGCCGACTGAACTTCACGCCGAGTTGCGAACGGGAGAGATAGCGCCATAGCGCGCGCTCGGCCGGGGTGGCGGAATTGCGGAGTTCGCGGGCGCGTTCTGTGTTGCGGGGCTTCCACTCGGGCATTAGGTGGCCCGGCCCTGTTTCACCGGCAAATATATAATTGGTTTCCTGGATTTTATCTGATCCGTTTTGGTGTTGCCCACCCCTAACCCCTCCCGCAAGCGGGAGGGGGACTAGGTAGCGCTGAAATTCCCCCTTGGGGACGACACAACCCATGACTCCCGCGGGAGGACGCAACCCAAGACTCCCCTCCCGCTCGCGGGAGGGGCCGGGGGTGGGCCAGTGCAAACCCAAGCCCAACAAAAAAGGGGCGGTCACCCACCGGCGACCGCCCCTTCCTTGTTCAGTCGTATCGCTTACGCGTTGACGAGCGTGCTTGCGCCGACGCCCTTCTGGCGCCACGAGTCAGCGTACGAGTCACGCGCCACGGCCGAGTACGGAACCGGCGACACGGTCGCGCGGATTTCCATCTGGACGTGCGGCTCGACGGTCGGCTTGCTGGTGCCGCCGTTGGGTTCGCCCCAAACCAGCGTCACTTCCTTGCCGAACTCGACGTGCGACGGATCGATCATCGCGAGCGAGAGCATGGCGCCCTCGTTCGAGCTGTAGCCGATCCAGGTCGAAACACCGATCACCTTGCCGTCGACCTTGACCTGGTCGAACGGGTGCATCGCGTACACGGCGCTCGGGAACTCGAAGTACTTCGCACGGTCGCCCGTGGTGAAGTTCGACGAGATGGCGCGCATCACGTCTTCGGTGTTGAGAGCCAGGGTGACCTTGGTCTTGTGGGTCTCGTTGGCCATGCGCTCGAGAGCCTCGCGGCCGACGAAGTCATGGTCGAACTTGACGATGTGGCCGTAACCGATGTCCCACGGCGTGAGGTAGTAACCCTCAATGCTGTCGGGAACGTACGAACCGCCGATCGAGCAGACGCCGGCGTAGGACTTGCCCGAAGCCCAGGCCCGGAAGTCCTTCATCATCTGGCTGTCGCCGGTGTAGAACGCGGGCAGCGGCGAAGGCAGCCAGCCGGATTCCAGGGTGTTCGACGAATAGGCGCGGCCACCGACCAGGGTCAGGCCGTCGTTCTTGCCGGCTTCGACCAGGGCAGCGTGAACCGCAGCGTAGTCTTCCCACGGACCGAACAGCTCGTAGCCCGGCTGACCGGCCATGCCGTGACGGAGGGCGATGACGTCCTTACCGCCGATGTCGACGTGAGCCATGTTGAAGAACTTCAGGTCCGGCGCGGTCTGGCCCATCGCCTGGCTGAGGATCTTCATCGCGTTCGGGCCCTGGAGCTGGAAGCGATAGTTCTTGCGCTTGCCGTCGGTGCGCAGAGCGGTACGCTCGTCACGCTCGACGGTGACGTTCCACTTGCTGCCGTCCGGCTTCGGGTACTGGGCGTGGAATTCGACCCACTCGATCGCCGGAGCGCGGCCGACCAGCGAGAACTCGTTCTCGGCCAGGTAGAACAGGATCACGTCGCCGATGACGTAGCCGTCCGGGGTCACCGGAACGTACTGCTTCGCCTTGTTGACCTGGAAGCCCTTGAAGCTGTTGATCGCGGTGTATTCGAGCAGCGCGAAAGCGTCCGGACCACGGACGTAGAGTTCGACCATGTGGTAGGACTGGTTGAAAAGCACGGCGCTCTTCGCCCAGGCGCGCTGTTCGTTGCGCCAGTTGGAATATTCTGCCGGCACGCCCGGATAGACGTTCGGGCCGACCTGCTGGTTGCGCAGGAAGTCGACGACGTCGCCTGCCTGGTCCAGCTTCTGCTGCAGCGTTTGTTCAGTCATTCTATGCCTCTCCTAAAGGCGGTTGACGGGTAAGGGTTCAGTCGTTCGCCGGCTCATTGAGCCAGGCGGCGATGGCTTGGTTGACCGCGTCGGGCGCCTCGAGGGGCAGCATGTGCCCCGCACCCTCTACGATTACCAGTGATGAATCGGCGATCCGGTCGGCGATCGCCTCGTGCTGTGGCGGAGGGCTCCAACCGTCGAGTTCGCCGGTCATGACCAGCGTCGGGCAAGCGATCTCCGCCAGCAGGCTTTCCTGTTCGGGACGGGTCAGCAGCGCGTTGATCTGCGCGTCGAATACATCCTGGCCCATGCTGAGGCACATTTGCCGCATCGGGGCGTAAAGGCCGGGCTTGTCGCGGTTAACTTCGGCCACCATCGGCGGGAGCCAGGTGTCGACCAGCTTTTCGAAGCCCTGTTCGTGACCGAGGGCCTGCAGCGCGTGGCGGTTGGCCGGCTCGGTCGGACGCAGCGAGTGAACGCCAGTGCTTGAGATGGCTAGACGGCGGACCCGGTGCGGCGCGAGGCGGAAGACCTCGAGCGCGACTCGTCCGCCCATCGAATGGCCGAACAGGTCGAATCGCTCCGGCGCCTGATCAAGCGCGATCCGCGCCATCTCCGGCAGGGAATTGGCCAGACCATAGCTGTTGATGGCCTTTGACCCGGAAAACGCAGCAATTTGAGGCGCAAACGTGCGCGCATCACAAATCAGCCCGGGGAGGAACAGCAGCATCGCTCTCGTCATGTTGTTCGCAGGTGTGAAAATTTCGTCTATCCGAAAACAAACAGTCGCGCTAGGGGCTTTGTCATCGCGCGCGAAACGCTTATGGCGCCGCCGCGCACACGAGAGGAGCAGAAATCGATGTCCTATGCCTCAATCCACCCCGATTGGGAGAAGCCCCGTCGCAATATGGCCGACGGCTATTCGCTGGAAATGACGGCCAAGGAGATCGAAGGCCTGCGTGAAGCGGCTCCGCTGATTCGTCCCGGCACCCAGATCGCCGTGACCTTCCTTCCGGGCGAAGAGATCGAACAGCGCGTTGAAGCCGCCGTTCTGGTCCGCGAGCTCGGCTTCGAACCGATCGTCCACCTGTCAGCCCGCCGCATCCTGTCGGAAGAGCAGCTCGACAAGTACCTTGAGGACATCACCACCAAGGCCGGCGTGAAGCGCGTCTTCATCATCGCCGGCGATCCACCCGAGGCGGAAGGTCCCTATTCGGACTCGCTGCAGATCATCGAGACCGGCCTGCTGCAAAAGCACGGCATCCAGATCGTCGGCATCGGCGGCCACCCGGAAGGTCATCCGAACAACACCCCGGAGCAGCTGTGGGACTGGATGGAGCGCAAGATTGCCGCGATCCGCGCCGGCGGCATGACCCCGCTGGTCGTCACCCAGTTCGCCTTTGACGACGATGCGATCGTCGAGTGGGTCGGCGAAATGCGCAAGCGCGGCATCGACGTGCCGGTGCGCCTCGGCGTCCCTGGCCCGGCCGGCATCAAGCGCCTGCTCGGCTTCGCCAAGCGCTGCGGCGTGGGCGCCTCGGCCAGCGTGATGAAGAAGTACGGCATCTCGCTGACCAACCTCATCGGCAGCGCCGGCCCGGACAAGCTGGTCAACTCGCTCGACAAGAAGCTCAACGACGAAGAGCATGGCCGCGTGCGCCTGCACTTCTATCCGTTCGGTGCGCTGACCCCGTCGGCCGAGTGGATCAACCAGTACGACGCGAAGCACTGAGACCCGGCATGGCAGAGGTGATCGACGGCCGTAAGGTAGCGGCCAAGCTGGACGAACAGACCAAGGCTGAGGTTGATGCGCTGGTCGCGGCGGGTGGTCCCCGTCCCGGCCTGACCGTGATCCTGGTGGGCGACGATGGCGCGAGCCAGGTCTACGTCCGCCGGAAGATCAAGGGCTGCGAGAAGGTCGGCATCCGTTCGTCTGAACACCGCCTGCCGGCCGACACCACGCAGGACGAGCTGCTCGCGCTGATCGACCAGCTCAACCACGATCCTGAGGTCCACGGCATCCTCTGCCAGGTACCGCTGCCCGCGCATATCGACACGCGTACCGTGCTCGGCGCGATCAGCCCGGAGAAGGACGTCGACGGGTTCCACCCGGTTAACGTCGGCCGCCTGTCCACCGGCACCGGCGGCATCGTGCCGTGCACCCCGCTCGGCATCATGCTGCTGCTGGAATCGGTGGTCGACGATTTCGTCGGCAAGGATGCGGTCGTGATCGGCAAGTCGAACATCGTCGGCAAGCCGGTCGCCCTGCTGCTGCTCGACCGCGAGTGCACCGTTACCGTGACCCACATCTACACCGAGGACCTGCCGACGATTGCCGCCAAGGCCGACATCATCGTCGCCGCCGCTGGCGCACCGGAGCTGGTCAAGGGTTCGTGGGTCAAGCCGGGCGCGGTGGTGATCGACGTCGGCATCACCCGCATAATGGGTGAAGACGGCAAGGAAAAGTTGGTCGGCGACGTCAAGTTCGACGAAGTCCAGCACGCCAAGGCCGTGACTCCGGTTCCGGGCGGCGTTGGCCCGATGACCATCGCCTGCCTGCTGCACAACACCGTGCAGGCAGCGAAGACCATCAGCGAAGCCAGAGCCCCAAACGGCGATAGCGACTATCGTGACGCCCCGGATCGGTCGCTGATCTACGGCGAGGGCGCTTCGCTCGATTGAGTAAAACGGATACGCTTTCCACCTGACGGCCTTGGTCGAAAGGGTGGAAAGCGGACCGTCAGCTTACGTTCGCGCAAGGTTGCGCAACGTCTCGCGCAGCCACGATAGCCCCTCGTCGGCTCGCCGCGCCGAGTGAAACTGCATCATTTCGCGCATGACTGGCACCTCGAACGGCAAGCCGGCGATCCGCAGGCCGAGGGCAGGGGCCATCAGCTTAGCCAACCGTTCGTGCATCAGGGCGATGCGGCGCGTGCCCGGCAGGAGCCAGGGCGCCTGAATGAACGAAGGAGCCTGCACCTCCACCCGCCGCGTGAGGCCAAGGCGATTGAGTTCGTTGTCGATGTAGGTGTTGCGCCCATCGATCCTGACAGCAACGTGCCCTGCTGACGCAAAGGCTTCCGCAGTGAGCGGGCTCGCCAGCAGCGGATTGCTCTCACAGCCCACGACCACATGCAGCTCTTCGAACAGGAGGTCGGCCGGGTGATCGGGTTCGATGAAATCTTCCGGTGAGAGGACCAGGTCAAAGTCCCCCTTGGCCAACTGAGCGGACGTGCCGTCGGTCGGGAGTGAGATGTCCAGCCTCAGACCGGGAGCCTGCTGCTCCAAAACCTTGAGTAGCGGCGCCAACAGTACGGTGGCGATGTAATCCGAGGCCGCAATTCGGAAGAGCCGTGTCGTTGTCGCCGGGTCGAAGCCGCCGCTGGGCTGGATCAGCCGTCGCAGCGAAGCGATTGCCTCTGACACCTCTCTTGCCAAAGTTAGCGCGTAGGGCGTGGGCATCATGGCCTTGCCGTGTTGCACCAGTATCGGGTCGCCCAAGGCCTCGCGCAGCCGCTTGAGCGAGGCGCTCATCGCCGATTGCGTGACGTTGAGCCGCTGCGCCGCTCGGGTCACGTTTCGCTCTTCGATCAGCACATCGAGTGCGACCAGCAGGTTGAGATCGAATTTGTCGAGTCGCATTCATCAATTCCAGTGATGATCTTTCACGCATTCTATGAGTTGGACCGATTGGTCGGCGCATGCAACTTCCGTCCACGGAGGGCGAATGCACGATCTGGATATTCTGGTAATCGGCGGCGGAATTGGCGGATTGACTGCTGCCATCGCCCTGCGGGCCGAAGGTCATCGGGTCACGGTGATCGAACGCGATCCGGAGTGGACCGTTTACGGCGTGGGCATCATCCAGCAGGGCAATGTCTTGCGGGCGATGGATCACCTCGGCCTGCTCGACGATTACCTCGCCGCGGCAGTCGGGTTCGACTTCGTCGCAGTACATGCGCCTGACGGAGCACTAGTCGCGAAGGTCCCCTCTCATCGGCTGGTCGAGGGGTGCCCAGCCAATGTCGGCATAGGCAGGCGGGCCTTGCAGCGGGTTCTTGTCGAAAGAGCCAGGGAGGCCGGGACCACGGTCCTGTTGGGCGTCACCGCACAAGAGATTGTCGAGAAGGGTCACGGTGTCGACGTGCGCTTTTCGGACGGTGGCGACAGGACATTCGACCTCGTGATCGGCGCGGACGGGGTGCATTCGCGGACTCGCCGTCAGCTATTTCCCGATGGGCCGGAACCCTACTTCACCGGCCAGTCGGTGTGGCGGTACAATCTGCCGCGGCCGGCCGACCTGGACTCGCTCCATGTCTACAATGGTCCGACAGGGGCCGGGCTCGTGCCGATTGGCGATGGTCTGATGTACCTTTACCTGACGACACCCGAGCCGGGAAATCCGCGCTATTCTCAATCGGGCCTGGCCGAGGCGATGCGCGCAAGGGTCCCGGCGCCGCTCGCCGATCTGGCCGAACAGATCACCGACGATGCGGAGGTCGTCTATCGGCCGCTGGAGACCCTGTTCCTCGAAGGACCGTGGCACAAAGGGCGGGTCGTGCTTCTCGGCGACGCAGTCCACGCGAGCACGCCACACCTAGGGCAAGGCGCGGGTATGGCGATCGAGGATGCGATCGTGCTGGCCGAGGAGATCGGGCGTCATGGCACGCCCGACGCCGGCTTCACCGCCTATCGTGAACGGCGCTTCGAACGGTGCCGCTACATCGTCGAGGAATCGCTGGCGATCTGCCGCGGGCAGCTGGGCGAAGGCCCGGCGATCGACAACGCCAAAGCCACTGCGGCGATGTTCGCCGTCACCGCTCAGCCGATTTGAGGAGCCAGGCCATGAGCCGAATCACCGAAATCCGTTACGTCGGCTATGGAGTCGAAGACTTCGACACCGAACGGCGCTTCTATGCAGACGACTGGGGTCTGGTCGAAGTCGCTGAGGAAGACGGCCTAGCCTGGTTCAAGACGGCAGGCGCCGACGAACATCACGTCGTTCGGCTGCACAAGGCCAGCGTGAACCATGTCGAAGTCATTGCATTGGCCGCGCACAGCCGAAGCGACGTCGATGCACTTCACCTCATGGTCGCGGAATCGGGCTGCCGGATCGTTCATTCTCCCAAGGACCTGAGTGCGCCCGGCGGCGGCCATGGCTTCCGCTTCTTCTCCCCAGACGGCCTGCCGTTCGAGATCTCCGCCGAAGTGGAACCCCTCGAAAAGCGGACGCTGGAACGCTGGGAGGGTCTGCCGGTCAAGATCAGCCACATCGTCCTGCATTCGCCCGACCCTCAGGCTGCGGTGACCTTCTTCACCGATGTCCTGGGCTTCCGCGTGTCCGACTGGCTCGGTGACTTCATGGTCTTCCTGCGCTGCAATTCGGCGCACCATCGGCTGGCGATTCTGCCCGGGCCTCCGTGCCTGAACCACGTCGCCTACGACATGCTCGGCGTGGACGACATGATGTGCGGTGCGAGCCGTCTCAGGCAGCGCGGTACCGAGCTTCGTTGGGGACCGGGGCGGCACAAGGCGGGCAACAACGCCTTCAGCTATTTCACCACGCCGAACGGGTTCGCGGTGGAATATACGGCGGAGCTGGAAGAGGTGGATTTCGAGACACACGAGCCAACAGTCCATGCTCCTGGCCCGCGCGTCATGGACCAGTGGGGCATCGGCGTGGGTGGTCCGCAAACCATGCCGCATCCCGCACCCGATCCGTGCCTGTTCCAGCCGGCGGAGGTGTGATCCGCGATGGCGTTGTTCGAATACTTCCCGAACTACATCTGGAACCTTTCGGTTGCGATGGCGCTCGAAAGCGGCGGCAAGATCGGCGAGATCGTCGACATGTGTCAGCCGTTGCTCGACGCCACCGAGAGTGGAGCCGACGCTGGAACTCCGCAATTCATGGCCCGATGGGTCGCCAAGGCCGACACGCTGATCGAGCTGGCGGATGAAGACGAGGCGAACGGCCGCGCCTTCTCCGCCTCCGACAAGCTTGAGCGAGCGGCACTCTACCTTCTGGTGGCCGAGCGGATGCAACAACAAGGCTCGACCGGACGCGAGGCAACCTACCTTCGCGCCCGCGCGGCGTTCGACCGCTCGACCGCGCTGGGCCAGATCAACCGGGAGCGGGTGGAGATCCGGCTCGCGCATGGCACGATGCCGGCGCTCTGGACTCGCGCGCCGGGAGCCGGGCGGCAGCCTGCGGTCGTCTACTGCAACGGTCTCGATAGCTCGAAGGAGCTGCTCTACTGGTCGCGCCTGCCCGAAGCTCTGGCGCGGCGCGGGATTTCGACACTCTGCGTCGACCAGCCCGGCAGCGGCGAAGCGCTGCGGCTACAGAGCTTGCCGGTCGATCCGCACTCCGAAAGCTGGGCAAGCCGCGCCGTCGACTGGCTGGAGCAGCAGCCCGAGGTGGATCCAGGCCGGATAGGCATGACCGGCATCTCGCTCGGCGGCCACTTCGCTCCCCGCGCCGTGGCCTATGAGCCGCGCTTTAAAAGCGGGGCGGTCTGGGGTGCTAATCACGACTGGGCCGAGGTGCAGCAAGCCCGCCTCCGCCGCGAAGGCGAGAATCCTGTGCCTCACTACTGGGCGCACGTACTCTGGGCCTTCGGCGCAAGCGACATGGACGAATTCCTCGCCAAGGCTTCCCTGATGACTCTCGAGGGGCACCTCGATCGCATTCGTGTGCCGTTCCTCGTCACCCACGGCGCAAGGGACCGGCAGATCGCGGTAGATTACGCGCACCGCACACACGGGCAACTCGTCAACTCGCCCCGCCGAGAGCTCAAGATCTTCACCGACCGCGAAGGCGGGGTCGAGCACGTCGGAGCCGACAACATGAGCTACGGGCGCGATTTCATCGCCGATTGGTTCGCGGAGACTTTGGGAGGGAAAACCGGATGAGCAGGACAGTCCGCCGCATCGTTACCGGACACGACGCCCAGGGCAGGGCGGTGATCCAGGAAGACGGGCCACCGGCCCGCGTCGTGCGGATCGGCGGCGACATCGGCCCGCTGTTTCACGAGGTGTGGAACACGCGCGAATCTCCCGCTCGGATCGATCGTGCTTCGGGAGAGCCCCGTGAGGAGGGCATAAAGCTCGTACCTCCCCGCCACGGCACCCGCATCCGCGTGCTCGACATACCGCCCGAGGACGAGCGCCACGGGACTATGTCCGTCGAGGAGGCCAAGGCCCATTTCGCCGAGGTCGGCGCTGGGGATGCGTCATCGCACTCAGGCGACGGCACATCGCGCCACCACTTCATGCATCGCACAGAGACTGTCGACTACGGGATCGTGCTGGAGGGAGAGGTTACCCTGATCCTCGACATTGGCGAAACGGTCGTCCGGGCCGGCGACATCGTCATCCAGCGGGGGACCAATCACGGCTGGGCCAATCGTTCAGGGCAGAACTGCCGCATCGCGTTCATCCTGATCGACGGGCAGTACGAAGACGGGCTTGAGCCGTGAGGCTCGTTACCCGCGACAACGGAACACCCGATGGTGAGCTTCTGGTCGTCTCTGAAGACGGCTCGCGCGCACAGGCCGTCCCCGGCTGGCCGAACCTCCTGGCAGCCATCACCGACTGGTCGGCGGCTAAGCCCGATCTGCGGGCCGCAGCGGCGCAAGTCGACGGCGGTGAGGGAGAGCCATTGGACCCGGCCACACTGCGGGCCCCACTCCCTCGCACCTGGCAATGGCTCGACGGTTCGGCATTCCAGACCCACGCCGACCTGATGCAGGTCGCCTTCGGCACGGAGCGCATCGAACACGACAAGCCGCTGATGTACCAGGGTATGTCCGATCGCTTCCTCGGCCCCTATGAGCCAGCACCTTTTCCCGACGAAGCCCATGGTATCGATTTCGAGGGCGAGTTCGGCGTGATCGTCGATGCCGTTCCAATGGGGATCTCTGCGAAGGACGCGATGGAGCACATCAAGCTCATGGTGCAGATCAACGACTGGTCGTTGCGCGCGCTTGCCGTGCCTGAGATGAAGACGGGCTTCGGTTGGATACAGGCCAAGCCGGCCTGCTCGATGGCCCCCTTCGCCGTCACTCCGGATGAGCTAGGAGACGATTGGCGCGATGGCCGGGTCTGTCTCGATCTGCAGATCGACTGGAACGGCGAGCGCTTCGGCCAGGCCAATGGTCGCGAAATGGCCTACGGCTTTCACGAGCTCGTCGCCCACGCCGCCGCTACCCGCAATCTCGTGGCCGGCACGATCATTGGCTCCGGCACCGTGGCCAATGCCGACTATGCCCGCGTCGGGTCCAGCTGCATCTCCGAGCGACGCGCCATCGAGATCATCGCTGACGGCAAGCCCTCAACGCCATTCATGCGGTTTGGCGACAGTTGCCGCATGCAGGCCCTGACAGCTGACCAACGCGCGCTTTTCGGGGCAATCGAGCAACGCGTGGCACAGGCCCGCACCCCCGCAATCGACTGAAGCAAATCGAAAGATGGAGAGAACCATGCGCAAGACACGGATCGCCTTGGCCCTGGCGTCGCTGGCGGCCGCCGCTTTGCCACTGATGGCAGGGCAGGCCTTCGCCCAAGCCGCGGTGCAGCCTGCACACTATTCGGTCACCGACACGCTGGTCGGAAAGTTGATCGATGATCCGGCTGCAGCCGCCATCCTGAAAAGGCTCATTCCCACGATCTGGGCCAACAGCCTGTTTCAAACATCGGGCCGCGACCTGACGCTCAAGGCGATCCAGCAGTTCGAGACAGCCCTTAGCGACGAGAAGCTGGCGGAGATCCAGGCTGAGTTCGATAAGATCCCGGCGAAATCCTAGGGCGGTGATCCCGGGAAAGTCCCGATAGAATCGGGCTGTTTGTTGAGCCATCGTCGGCTCCATGAACAGAACCGCTCTCTTGACGACATGCGTGGCCACCTTGTTTGTGGCGAGTGCAGCCAGCGCCCAGGCCGTTGACCGCGGCGATCGGCCGATACTCGACCTGACGACTTCGTTGTCGCCGGGAGAGTACATCTGGGCGCCTGAACTCAGCTCTGAGGGGCCTGCGCTACTAGTCGTCAACCTCGAGACTCAGCGAGCGGTCCTGTTTCGCAATGGCGTGCCGATTGCCGCGTCTACTGTCTCCACCGGCAGCGAAGGCCATGAGACGCCGACCGGTGTCTTCACCATCCTTCAGAAGCGCAAGGAGCACTACTCCAACCGCTACAACAATGCGCCGATGCCCAACATGCAGCGGCTGACCTGGGATGGGATCGCCCTCCACGCCGGAAAGTTGCCAGGCTATCCGGCCTCGCACGGCTGCATTCGCCTGCCGATGGCCTTTTCCAAGTTGCTGTTCGACGCGACGCAATTGGGCATGACGGTCGTCATCACAAGCATCCCGGCCGTTCCACAAGGCTCGGCAGAGCCCCAGATCGCCGTCCCGGCCGCGTCAACCAGCTCGCAATCGCTCGCCGATGCCCCCTTCGAATGGCATCCCGAACGTGCGCCCGAAGGGCTGGTATCCGTGATCGTGAGCGTGGCGGATCAGCGCGCCATCGTCCTTCGCGGTGGAGTAGAGATAGGATCGGCCACGGTCCGGCCCTTGCGTCCGGTTAACGAGGCCACGGCCTACATGCTGCGCACCTGGGACAATACCGGACGACAGTGGCTGAAGGTCAAATTTGCAGGCCCCGGCCAGAGCATGGAAGTGACCACGGATGATGGCGGACAATTCGACATCCCCGCTGGTTTCCGTAGGGCAGTGTCCGAGGTGCTGGCGCTGGGAAGCGTGATCATCGTCACACCGGAATCGCTAACGGCCGGTGGGTCAGGAAGCCCGCTAACGGTGATCGAGGACGAAGCCAGTTCCGAAACACCCGGAGCGGGTGGCGAAAGGTGACAGCCCTGGCGGGTGAACTGAGACGCTGACGCCACCAAGGGCCGCGGATCTTTCGCGCGACCGCGAGGCTCAATGTCTCTTCAGACCGTTTTCCTGCCGCTGACGTTGGCGCGAGTGACGCGGCGTTTACCACCGCCACCATTGGAAATGCGGTAGTCTGACCTCTCTCCGCAGACCTGCACGGCTTCTGCACCAAAGGCACATCACCTATTGAACCGGGCAGCAGCACGTTCTGCGCACGCCCCATGCAATCCGCCCCAAGATCAATGGGGAGATTGCCATGCCGCTGTCCGCTTTCAGCTTCCGCTCGAGCTTTCTGTGGAAGCTCGGGCTCACCGCCCTGCTTGTCGGAATAGGCGATTGGCTATTCTACCGGCAGGGACTGTATGGCGCGCACATCGGCTTCTACGCCGTTGCGCTCGTTATTGGCCTCGTCGCCGGCAACCATGCCGTGAGGCAGGACCGACGGGCATGGGCCTGCGTTCTCGCTGCAGCGGTGTTCGCTTTCGCCCTAGTCTACGACACCAGCTTGCTCGCCTGGTGCCTGCTCTGGATATCCGCAACGATTGCCGCCCTCATTCCGGCGACGGCGCGGTTTGGCGACGGTTGGCAGTGGTTTCAACGTGTTCTGTGGCAGAGTGTACGCGGTCCCTTCGCGCCGCTCTTCGACCTGAAGCGGGCGTCGAAGGCTCGACGCAGGACAGGAGGCTATCGCTTCGGGCTCCGGGCGATGCTTCCGATAATTGCTCTGCCCTTGGCCGGGTCTATCGTCATCCTGGCGCTGTTTTCGG
The DNA here is from genome assembly GCA_017744315.1 of Porphyrobacter sp. Classification (GTDB taxonomy): domain Bacteria; phylum Pseudomonadota; class Alphaproteobacteria; order Sphingomonadales; family Sphingomonadaceae; genus Croceibacterium_A. Next base: position 11,942 of record JAGIBN010000008.1, on the reverse strand, counting down.
CCGCCAACCCGGTACTCAAGGCGTTCCTTTACTCGGCCGCCATCCCCGACCTGGCGATGCTGAGTCCCCTTCGGATCGGTCTCTGGATCGGGTTGTTCATAACGGTCTGGGGCCTGCTGCGGGCCCGCCTTGCAAGACGCATACTGCCTACCTTTGACGGGCGTGGAGACCTTTCGCTTCCAGGCGTGTCGGTCGCTTCGGTTACGCTGTCGCTCGTGGTGTTCAATCTGCTGTTCGCGCTGCAGAACGTGCTCGACATCGCCTATTTCTCGGGCCTTGCCGAATTACCGGACATGACGATGGCGCAGTATGCCCATCGCGGTGCCTATCCCTTAATCGCGACTGCCTTGCTGGCGGCCGCATTCGTCCTGGTGACATTGAGGCCGGGATCAACGACGGCCGCTGTGCCCTCCATCCGCTGGCTGGTGGTGCTGTGGATTTTTCAGAACCTGCTGCTGGTGGCTTTCTCGATCGAGCGGACGCTCAGCTATGTGCAGTCCTACTCCCTGACGGAGCTGCGCATCGCCGCGCTTGTCTGGATGCTGCTAGTGGGCTTCGGCCTCGTCGCCATCTGCTGGCGGATGCTGCGCGATCGTAGTTCGGGCTGGCTGATCAACGTGAACATGGCGGCGGCGGCATTGGTGCTCACGCTAGCCAGTTTCGTGGATCTGGGCGCGGTCGCCGCGTCGTGGAACGTGCGCCACGCCCGAGAAGCCGGGGGCCGGGGGGTAGAGCTCGACTTGTGCTATCTCGACGGTCTCGGCGATTCAGCTCTGTTGCCCCTGATTGCGCTCGAGGGACGAACCGATCTCAAGCCCGCCTTCCGCGAACGGGTCCAGGTGGTGCGTGAGCGGCGCTTCGCTGAGCTCGACCAGCACCTGCATGACGGAGGATGGACGATGCTGGCCGAGAGCCGGTTTGAACGGGCGCGGACGATGCTGGCCGGCATTCCGCACAAATCGCTCGAGCCAGCCGTGCGGGATTGCGACGGCAGCGTCATTGTGGTGCCAGAGATCGAGGTGGTCCCATCGCCGCCTGCGCCGTCGCCCGCGGGGGTAACAGCTCCGCCGACGAGTGTGCCGGCCCCTGCCGCCGCGTTGACAGAGGAGGCCAGGAAGTGAACTTGTGCCCGATGCCCAAGACAATCCTCATCGTTGATGACGATCCGCACATTCGCCAGCTGCTTGTTTTCGCCTTCGGCAAGGCGGGAATGGAAACGATCGAAGCTGGCGACGGGGAGGAGGCGCTTGCACAAGTCCAGCGCAGATCCCCGGACCTTGTCCTGCTCGACATCAACATGCCGCGCATGGATGGGCTGGAGGTTTGTCGCAAGCTGCGGGCCAGCAGCGATGTGCCGATCTTCTTCCTCTCTTCGCGGGATGACGAGATCGATCGTGTCCTGGGGATCGAACTTGGGGCCGACGACTATGTGGTGAAGCCGTTTTCGCCACGTGAAGTCGTCGCCCGGGCAACGGCCATCCTTCGTCGGAGCGCAGCGCGTCCGGTGACCGTGGAGTCTTCCGTTGTCATCCTGCATGGGCTCCTCAGTCTCGATACGGAAACATGGGAGGCTCGCTGGGCGGAGCAGCAAATCGGCCTGACCGTCTCTGAGTTCAACATCCTGCGCACACTGGCCTCTGCACCTTCGCGGGTCTTTTCGCGGGATCAGATCATCAGTCGGCTCCACGGGCCCGATTTCGCGCTGACCGACCGCACGGTCGACAGCCACGTGCGCAATCTGCGACGCAAGTTCGCCGAGGCGGGTTGTTCGGACATCGTGGAGACCCGCGCCGGCATCGGTTACCGGATCGGTAGTTGTTCGGGGGCGAGCGCCCAAGCATGATCTCCGGCCTCAAGGCCTTGGTCGCGCGGCACTGGCCAGTGCTGCACTTGCGCACGATCCTGTTCGGAACCCTGCTGTTCGTGGCCGCTCTGCCAGGTTTCGGCGCGATATTCCTGCGCGTTTACGAGAATGCCCTGGTGCGGCGGACCGAGGCAGAGTTGGTGGCACAAAGCGCTGCGCTTTCGGCCGCTGCAGCTCTTCTCTGGTCGGAGGCGGCAACCGGCAATCAAGTGCTGCCACCGGCCGTCCGGTCGATCGCGCCGGTCCGCTATCACGATCGACCGCCCGAGATCGATTTGCGCTCGTCTCCGATACTGCCATCGCGTCCAGCAGCGGGCGCCAGCGATGTTCGGCCAGATCAGGCAGCCTTGTCAGTCGCCCACCGGATTGCCCCGGTATTCAACGAGGCCAAGCAGACGACGCTGGCGTCGATGATCCTGCTCGATCGCCACGGTTTGGTGCTCAACGGGAACGAAGCGGGGAGAAGCCTGGCCATGCTTCCCGAAGTCCGGGGAGCGCTGGCTGGCAGGGCCTCCACGGTCTTGCGCCAGAACAACCAGTACCGGGCACGATACGCGCTCGAGTGGCTCAGCCGCGCGGCCAACGTTCGCCTGCACCACGCACGTCCGATCCGGGTAAACGGAGAGGTCGTGGGCGTCCTTCTCGTCTCGCGCTCGCCCCGTGCGCTGTTCCGCGGGATCTACGAGGACCGGGGAAAGATAGCCTTTGGCGTAATCGCGATATTCGGGTTGTTGATCATGGTATCGGCAGTCCTCTCGCGCGCCATAGTCCGCCCGATCGAAGGTCTCAGCCGGGCGACGCGGGATCTGGCCTCTGGCCGCCGCTCGCTGCCCCATCGGCCGTCGCTGCAAGTGGTGGAGATCCGCCAGCTTTTCGACGACTTCGACCATATGGCCGAGAGCATAGAGAAGCGCTCGCGGTATCTCCGGGACTTCGCCTCATCCGTAAGCCATGAATTCAAGACTCCTCTGACGGGAATTGCCGGTGCAATAGAACTCCTGCAGGACCACCGTGCGGATATAGCCCCACGCGATAGGGATCGCTTCCTGGCCAACATTGCCGCCGACGCAGAACGGCTTTCCCAACTCGTACGGCGGTTGATGGAATTGGCACGAGCGGACGTGTTGGTCGGAGACGGGAACGCGACATCCGATGCGGCATCCGTGCTCGCCTCCGTGGCCGACGCTTTTCGCAACGACGACCTGGCGATCGAAGTAAGCGCGCCGCAGGATGGGCCTGCGCTGAAGCTCGACGGAAGCGCGCTGGAAGCGGTCGTTACGACACTTGCCGAAAATGCGCGGCAGGCTGGGGCTTCGAAGTTGGAAATCAGCTTGAGACATCAGGGCGACGAAGTGGAGATCGACTTGGTGGACAATGGTCCCGGTGTCGCGCCGGCAGATCGAGAGCGCATCTTCGATCCTTTCTTCACGAGCAAACGCGAAGCGGGGGGCACCGGACTTGGTCTGGCCATCGCCCGCTCACTCTTGCACGCCTATCGTGGAACTCTCGTGCTGGTGCCGTCAGCATCGGGAGCCCATTTTCGGATCACTTGCCTTGCAAAGCACACAGCATGAAGAGAATTCCGCCGATCGCGGGGAGGGCGACGGACGTCCGCTCTGCGTCCATGTCGGTCATTCAGGTCGGGACTTGCCGATCGCAAAAACTGATCGTTCGCTCGGCCAAAGTTGATCAGATAGTCTAGATTCGGCCGCGGAGCCGATATCCCACGCCCAGTTCATTCACGATCAACCGGGGCCGAGTTGGATCGGTCTCCAATTTCTGGCGCAAGTTCCGAACCACGATCCTGAGGTAATCCACCCGCGTTTCGTGCGCCGGTCCCCAAACTGCGCGGAGCAGCTGAGAATGGCTTATCACGCGATCTGGATGCTTCGCGAGCTCGGCCAGCACGTCGTATTCCTTGCGAGAGAGGTGGATCTCCGCGCCGGCACGGCTGACTCGGCGATGACCGAGGTCGATCTCAACCTCGTCGACCATGACCCGTTCGCGCTCGGCGTTACCTGAGAGGCGGTGGCGCAGGGCAGTGCGAATACGGGCCAGGAGCTCCTCGGTGTCGAAGGGCTTGGTCAGGTAGTCGTCCGCACCGAGGTCCAGCGCTGCGACTTTCTCGGCAACATTTTCCCGCGCAGAGACAACCATCAGCGTCGCATCGGAGCGGGCCTTGATCAGCGGTATCATCTCCAAGCCGTCGCGGTCGGGAAGCCCGAGGTCGAGCAGAACCGTGTCAGGCTTGTAAATATCGAGCAACGACAGTCCCTCGCGCGCAGTGGCGGCCTCGGCGACGTCATGCCCCGCCCGCTGGAGAGCCGCTTCGAGCAGGCGGCGGACGTGACCGTCGTCCTCCACGATAAGTATCTTGGTCGCCAGCGACATGACGCACATTTAGGGTCGTGCGGTCATGCGGTCGAGGTCGCGATTGAGCGCGACCACATTTACCCGCGGCTCTCCGAGGAAGCCAAGCAGACGACCCTCGGTGTGTTTCTGCACGAGACTGCGCAGATCCTCGGCCGTGACGCCGCGCGCTTCGGCCACCCTGGATACTTGGGAAAGGGCGGCTTCGGGGCTGATGTGGGGATCGAGCCCCGAAGCCGAGGTGGTCACCAGATCAGGCGGGACGATGGAATCTGGCGAGTTCGATAGTGTAGCGAGATCGCTCTTCACGCGGTCCACAAGGACCTGGCTCGTCGGACCGTGGTTGGACCCGGCGGAAGCCGAAGCGTCGTAACCATCGGCGCCGGCGGCGGAGGGCCTGCCGTGGAAATATCGATCACTGGCAAAGCGCTGGCCCAGAAGCTCCGAGCCTATGACCCGTCCTTCTGCTCGAATGAGGCTACCGTTCGCTTGATGGGGGAAGAGCATTTGAGCGACCCCAGTGATCGCGGCCGGGTAGAGAAGGCCAAGTAGGACGGCGAACAGCAGGGTCAGCGCGATGGCGGGACGCAGGGCGGTCTTGATGTCGGTTAGCATGGGTGTTTCCTCAGGCGAGCTGGAGGCCGGAGACGGCCAGGTCGATGAGCTTGATGCCGACGAACGGCGCGATGAGGCCGCCGAGGCCGTAGATCGCGAGATTGCGCGCGAGCAGCGGTCCGGCCCCCATTGGCTTGTAGGTCACACCCCTGAGCGCGAGCGGCACGAGCGCGGGAATGATAAGCGCATTGAAGATGATCGCTGAGAGGATCGCGCTCTCCGGGCTCGACAGCCCCATCACGTTGAGCACCCCGAGCCCTGGATAAAGGGCGATGAACATGGCCGGGATGATCGCGAAATACTTGGCGACGTCGTTGGCGACCGAGAAGGTCGTAAGCGCCCCTCGGGTCATCAGAAGCTGTTTCCCGAGGCCCACGATCTCGATGAGCTTGGTGGGATCGCTGTCGAGGTCGACCATATTGCCGGCCTCGCGCGCCGCCTGGGTGCCGGTGTTCATCGCCACGCCGACATCCGACTGAGCGAGCGCAGGAGCGTCGTTGGTACCGTCGCCGCACATCGCCACCAGCCGCCCGCCCGCCTGTTCCTTGCGGATCAGGGCGAGCTTGTCCTCGGGCGTGGCCTCGGCGAGGAAGTCGTCCACGCCGGCCTCAGCCGCGATGGCGGCAGCGGTCAGCGGGTTGTCGCCGGTGATCATGACTGTGCGGATGCCCATGCGGCGCAGTTCGGCGAAGCGTTCGCGGACGCCAGCCTTGACCACGTCCTTGAGCGCTATCGCGCCGAGCAGCTTGCCGTCTCGGCTCACCGCCAGAGGTGTCGCACCCGAGCGGGCGATTTCGTCGGTGACCTTGCGCAGTTCTTCGGCGGCAGGCGTGGCCGCAAGCGCTGGTTCGGCCTTGAGGATCGAATCCACTGCACCCTTGCGCACAGTGCTTCCGGCTACTTCGACGCCCGAGACTCGCGTCTGTGCCGTGAACGGGATGACGCGCGCGTCGCTGGGAAGCGTGCGGACCGGGATCGCATAACGCTCGCGAGCCAAAGCGACGATGGAGCGGCCTTCCGGCGTCTCGTCAGCGAGGCTTGCGAGCAGGGATGCACTGGCGAGGGTCTCAACTTCGATGCCGGTCAGCGGACGAAAGGCGCCGGCCTGCCGGTCGCCGATGGTGATCGTTCCGGTCTTGTCGAGGAGCAGGACATCGATGTCTCCAGCCGCCTCGACTGCGCGGCCGGATTTGGCGAGCACGTTGAAGCGCACCAGCCGATCCATTCCGGCGATCCCGATCGCCGAGAGCAACGCCGCGATGGTTGTCGGGATGAGAGTGATCAGCAACGCCGCGAGGATCGCTACCGGCACCGTGCCGCCAGCGTAGCTCGCAAAGCCGGGAATGGTCGCGACCGCGATGAGGAAGATGATCGTCAGGCCAACAAGGAGAATGGTGAGGGCAATCTCGTTCGGTGTCTTCTGACGTTCCGCGCCCTCGACGAGCGCGATCATCCGGTCGAGGAACCCCTTGCCCGGCTCTTGCGTCACACGGACCCTGATGTGGTCGGAGATGACCCGCGTGCCGGCAGTAACAGCCGAACGATCGCCGCCGGCCTCGCGGATAACAGGAGCGCTTTCGCCAGTGATGGCCGCTTCGTTGACGCTGGCGACACCTTCGATCACCTCGCCATCGGCCGGGATCAGGTCGCCGGTTTCGACAAGGACTACCTCGCCCTTTTCGAGCTGCGAGGCGGCGACGACCTCAAAGAGATCGTCCGTGCCCAGCAGTAGCTTGGCCTTGAGCTCCGATTTCGTGGCGCGGAGCGAGGCGGCCTGGGCTCTTCCCCGGCCTTCGGCGATCGCTTCGGCGAACGTGCCGAACAGAACGGTAAGCCAGAGCCAGACGATCAACTGAACCTGAAACGGGATCGCCAGGCGCTCTCCGCCCAAGAGCAGCAGGACCGTCAGTAGAACCGCGACAACGGCGGTCGTGAACAGCACCGGATTGTGCACCAACTGGCGCGGATCGAGCTTCTTGAAGGCATCGCCGATCGCAGGAACGATCAGGTCGGCCGTGAACAGGGAAGTCTTGGTCATGGGCGTCACTCAGAAGAGCTGGCCGCGGACCATCGCGATGTGATCGGCGATGGGTCCGAGCGCGAGGCTGGGAAGGAAGGTCAGGCCGCCGACGATCAGCACGATGCCGACGAGCAGCCCGACCCACAGCGGGCCGGTGGTGGGGAAGGAACCGGCGGTCTCCGGCGTGTACTTCTTGGCTGCGAGGCTACCGGCCACCGCCAGGATGGGCACGATCATGAAGAACCGGCCCAACCACATCGCGATCCCGAGCAGGCCGTTGTAGAACGGCGTGGCCGCGGTCAGTCCGGCAAAGGCCGATCCATTGTTCGCGGTCGCCGATGTGAAGGCATAGAGGATCTCCGTGAAGCCGTGCGGTCCCTTGTTGAGCGGGCCGGCCAGGCCTTGCGGCAAGACCGCCGAGAGAGCTGTCAGGCCGAGGATGGACAACGGGAGAATAGCGATTGCCAGGACGGCCAGTTTGACCTCGCGGCTTTCGATCTTCTTGCCGACGTATTCGGGTGTGCGGCCGACCATCAGCCCTGCGACGAACACGGCCAGGATCGCGAACACCAGGAAGCCGTAGATGCCGGCGCCAACCCCGCCGACGATGACCTCACCCAGCTGCATGTTGAACAGCGGGATCATGCCACCGAGCGCCGTGAAGCTGTCGTGCATGGCGTTGACCGCACCGCATGACGCGGCCGTCGTTACGACAGAGAACAGGGCACTTGCGGCAATGCCGAAGCGAACCTCCTTGCCCTCCATGTTGCCGCCCGCAATGCCGAGCGCGTGGAGGTTGGGATTGCCCGCGGCCTCTTGCCAGTAAGTGATGCTCACGCCGGCGAGGAACAGGATCATCATGGCCGAGAGGATGGCCCAACCCTGGCGGGTGTTGCCCATCGCCTTGCCGAAACACCAGGTCATCCCCGAACCGATCGCGAAGATCGACAGCATCTGGACGAGATTGGTCAGCGCGGTGGGGTTCTCGAAGGGATGTGCCGAGTTGGCGTTGAAGAAGCCGCCCCCGTTGGTGCCGAGCATCTTGATCGCCTCCTGTGAAGCGACCGGTCCGAGCAGGATCGTCTGCTTGGCCCCTTCGAGCGTGGTGGCGTTCACCAGGCTGGCAAAGGTCTGCGGAACGCCGCTCGCGACCAGGAACAGCGCGTAGATGAGACAGATCGGAAGCAACAAGTAGAGTGTGACGCGGGTCAGGTCGGCCCAGAAGTTGCCGATGGTCTTGGTCTCTCGTCGGGCAAAGCCGCGAAACAGCGCAAAGGCGATGGCGATGCCGGTCGCAGCGCTGAGGAAATTGTGGATCGTCAGACCGAGCATCTGGCTCAGGACCGAGAGCGTCTCACCCGAATAGCTCTGCCAGTTGGTATTGGCGGTAAAGCTGATTGCCGTGTTGAAGGCCAGGTCAGGGCTCTGCCCGGCCAGCTCGCGAGGATTGAGTGGAAGCGCGGCCTGTAACCGCAGAACGGCGTAGGTGAACAGCAGCGTCGCCAGCTGGAACAGCAGCATGTGCACCGCGTAGCGGCGCCAACCCTGCTCAGCTGCCGGATCGATCCCGGCCAACTTGTAGAAGCTACGCTCGACAGGAACGAGCACCGCATGAAGCGGCGTGCGCCGCCCTTCGTAAAGCGCGAAAAGCCATAAGCCGACAGGCTTGGCCAGGGCGACGACGATTCCGGTAAAGACGAGGATCAGGGCCCATCCTTCAAATGTCATGGCAGTGCCTCAAAATTTCTCGGGCCGCACGAGGACGGCGACGAGGTAGAGGAGGAGGCCGAGGGCAGTCAGGCCGGCGAGCGTGAGGTGGAGCGTCATCGTCAGGCTTGGTCGCACAGCCGAGCGTAGGCCAACGTGGCCGCGAACAGCCCGCCGAGCACGGCGAGCCAAAACAGATCCTGCATCGGAAGAACCTTCGTTCCATGCCGCGCGTTTGTGGCGGCAGGTGCTCACTTAGGACCGCTGGGCATTAAGGTTCGACGGCGAAAGGACCGCTTCGGCATTAAGACGGCATTAGTTTTGGTCTCGCCGCGTTGGCATTCTCTCGCAGGTGGTCGTAATTGTCCGCCAATGCCGCCGAGTGACGCACGCCCCTCTCCAGAAGCCTTGCTTCGTGCCGCCCAGCGCGAGGAACGCGGCAAGCTGAAGATATTCCTCGGCGCCGCTCCCGGCGTCGGCAAGACCTTCGAAATGCTGCGCGAAGGCGCCGAACGGCTGAGGGACGAGGTCGATGTCGTGGTGGCAGTCGTTGAGACCCACGGACGAGCCGAGACCAGGGCTTTGCTCGAACCTCTCGAAGCCCTTCCCCGCCGCAGGATCGGCTATCGAGGCCATACCCTCGAGGAAATGGACCTCGATGCGGTGCTCGCTCGGAAGCCCCAACTCGCGCTGGTCGATGAGTTCGCCCACACCAACGCCGAGGGCAGCCGTCATCCCAAGCGCTGGCAGGACGTCATGGAACTGCTCGACGCCGGGATCGACGTCTACACCACGCTCAACGTCCAGCACGTTGAAAGCCTCAACGACGTGGTCGCCAGCTTCACCAAGGTGCGAGTGCGCGAGACCGTGCCGGACAGCGTGTTCGACGGAGCCGAGATCGAGGTCGTCGACCTGCCGCCTGACGAGTTGATCGAACGGCTCAAGGAAGGGAAGGTCTACATCCCGGACGAGGCGAGCCGGGCCCTTGGTCACTTCTTCTCCAAACCCAACCTCTCGGCCTTGCGTGAGATGGCACTGCGCCGGGCCGCCCTTAGCGTCGACCGGTCCTTGCTCGACGACCTGGACGCTGGCGCCGTTGCGGGCGCTTATGCCGGGGGCGAGCGGGTACTGGTGGCGGTTAGCGAGCTCCCCGGCTCCGACACCATCGTGCGCGCAGCAAAGCGCCTGGCCGACGCGCTTCGGGCCCCGTGGCAAGCGGTCTACATCGAGACCCCGCGAGCCCTATCGTTCAGCGAAGATCAGAAGCATGCGGTAGCGGATACTCTGCGCCTGGCCGCGAGCCTCGGCGCGACCATCGCCACCGTGCCCGCGGAGAGGGTGATCGAAGGGCTCACCCGGCACGTTCAGGAAACCCGCGCGACCCAGCTGGTGCTGGGCAAGTCGGTCAGAAGCTGGTGGTTCGAACTGCGCCACGGTTCGGTTGTCGACGCTATGCTGCGCGCAGGCGAGGATTTGGCCGTTCATGTGATCCCGGCCAGTTCGACCGCGCCGAGCAGTCGATTGCCGGCGATGACTACGGGTCATTGGGGCAAGTCCTCCGACTACCTCGCGATCGCAGGTCTCATCGCGGCGACGACCGCGCTCGGCAAGCTCGCCGAACCCTTGACCGGCACCGGCGGCGTGGACCTGATCTACCTTCTGCCCGTGATCCTGGCGTCGGGCCGGTTCGGACTTCGGCCGGGTCTTGTCGCCGGCATTGCATCCGCGCTGGCTTACAACTTCTTTTTCCTCCCGCCGATCTACACGTTCACCATCGCTGCTCCCCAGAGCCTGCTGACGATGTTCGTCCTGATCGCGGTGGGGGTCTTTACGGCAAACCTTGCGGGTCGGCTCAAGACGCGTGCGACCCTCGGCGCTCGAAGCGCTCAGGAGAACGCCGCTGTCGCCGCTTTCGGGCAGATGCTTGCGCGCACCTCGGACTGGAAGACGACCAGCGAGCTTGTGTGCAACGAGATCTCCCTTCTCCTGCAACTCAATGTCGTCGTGCTCAACCTGGACGACGGCGAGCTCAGGATCATCGCCGGGTCGTCCCAGGCTGGCGACTTCAGTCCCGTGGACAGGGCCGCGGCGGACTGGACCTGGGCGCGAGGCGAATCGGCAGGTGCGGGTACCGGAACACTCAACGCCGCCGACTGGCAGTTCCATCCACTCAAAACCGCCCTTGGGGTGCTCGCGGTAGTCGGACTTTCGCGGGAGGATGGCCAGGATCCTGTCTCGGCCGACCGTGTCCTGCTTCTCCAGACGCTGCTTGGTCAAGCTGCGCTCGCTCACGAAAGGTTGAAGTTGGAAGGCGAGCTTCGAGAAGTGTCCGTGCTCAAGGAGCGTGATCGCCTGAGGGCCGCACTGCTGTCATCGATCGGACATGACCTGCGTACACCGCTGACTTCGGTGTCAGGAGCTATAGAAGCTATCGCCGCCGAACACCCGGACGCGGCAACGCTGCCTGTGGCAAGAATGGAAGTCGCGCGCCTGAGGCGGTTTCTCGACAACCTCGTCGACATGGTGCGGATCGATGGGGGTGCTCTGGAACTTCACCTTGAACCGATTGACCTCGTCGACGCGATCGGCAGCGCGGTGCATGATCTCAAGGATCTGTTCCGAGGGCGCCACATCGACTTGAAGGTGCCAGCGAACCTGCCATTCGTGACCGCGGATCCGACCTTGCTGCACCACATCCTCATCAACCTGCTCGCCAATGCCGCGCAGCACGGTGGTGAGGAAGGCGTGATAACGATCGAAGGAACGCGCACGCCCGATGCCGTTCAACTGTCGATCCGTGACGAAGGACCTGGGCTGCCAGCTGGCCGGGAGCAGCGCATCTTCGATACGTTCGCCCAGGGCAAAGGAAGCGATCGGCACGGGGGGAGTGGTCTTGGCCTCGCGATTGTCAAAGGCTTCGCTGAGGCGATGGGTGTAACGGCCACGGCGCGCAATCACGAGGGCGGTGGCGCTCTTTTCATGTTGAACTTTCCGACGTCAACTAACGGGGTGACGTCAATTTGAGCGCACAGTTATCGATCAGCATTGGATGCTCCGTTCGCTGCGCTGGCGGAAACAAACGTCTCGTACCAGCGCAGCACCGTTTCCGGCGGATTACCGTCGATTGCTTGGGTGGGTGTCAGCCGCCCCGGCCTTCCCTGCTTACCTCTATACTGGCTTGCAGATCCGTTGGACGAATGACCGGCCTGACCGGGGCCGCGGCAACCAGTTTGACCCACAGGGTATCCCCGTCCCTGAAATAGGAAGTCTCGTTCGCCTGGCGCAATGCGTTCATGCTGCCCTGTTCCGTTCCCGAGGCGGCACTGCTGAACCCTGGCAGTTCAAATATGACCCATGAGCCCTGGT
>JAGIBN010000007.1 GCA_017744315.1 Porphyrobacter sp. | reverse complement strand
CCTTCTGGGCAGCCAGGTCGACGTCCGCCCGGTGCGCGATGTCGGTCACGTGCAGCAGGCCGTCGACGCCGCCGAGGTCGACGAACGCACCGTAGTCGGTGATGTTCTTGACCACGCCGTCGATCACCTGACCTTCGGCCAGACGGTCGATCAGCTCGCTGCGCTGTTCGGCGCGGGTCTCTTCGAGGACCGCACGGCGCGAGACGACGATGTTGCCGCGGCGACGGTCCATCTTCAGGATCTGGAACGGCTGCGGCATGTCCATCAGCGGGGTCACGTCGCGGACCGGGCGGATGTCGACCTGGCTGCCCGGAAGGAAGGCCACGGCGCCGTCGAGGTCGACAGTGAAGCCACCCTTGACGCGGCCGAAGATGCGGCCTTCGACGCGCTTGCCTTCGCCGAACTCGCTTTCCAGCTTGTCCCAGGCGGCTTCGCGGCGGGCGCGATCGCGGCTCAGCATCGCTTCGCCTTCGGAATTCTCTACGCGGTCGACGAAGACTTCGACTTCGTCACCGACTTTCAGGATCTGCTCGTCATCGCCACGGGCGAATTCGCGCAGAGCGACGCGGCCTTCGCTCTTCAGGCCTACGTCGATAACGGCCATGCCGTTTTCGATGGCGGTGATGGTGCCCTTGACGACACGGCCTTCAAAGCCGCCGTCGGCGCCGCCGAGCTGTTCATCGAGGAGTTTCGCGAAATCGTCGCGAGTCGGATTGGCGGTAGATGCCATATGGATCAGTATCCTAGTTCACGTTTTTTCCGGCCAAGCGGTTGAATCCGCCGGTCTTGATGGCCGAACCGCCTGCGAGGCCGAATGCCGCCGCAAGCATCCACCGGGTTTCCCTGCCGGTCTGCGAGTGAAAAGCGGGGAGAGTGACGAGGCTGGCCCGCCGCTGCTTCTTCCGCTTGTCTTGAGGAGCCATCTGCTGCGGCTCTGCACCCGCGACCGGGCAGAAAGCCCCGTCGGACGGGCGCGCGCATAGGGGACGCAGGCGTAAATGGCAAGCAAAAGCGTGTCTTGCCAAGGGAGGGGGTGACGGGGTGACGCGGTAAAGTGTCACCTTGGAAAAGTGTCAGCTTGGGCTCGATCCGGCGCTGCGAACCTAGGCGCGGGGGTCCACCAGGAATTCCTGGATGTGGGCGATCAGTTCCGGCCAGGCGGGCTCCTGGGCGAGGACCAGGTGATTGGGGCTGTCGAGCGGAACGAACCGGGCCCCTTCGATGTAGCGGGCGAGGATGCGGCCGGCCTCGAAGGGGACCACGGAGTCATTGCGGCTATGGAGGATCAAGGTCGGCACCTTCACCTTGCGCAGCAGGTGACGGACGTCGATCACGCCCAGTGCGCGTTGCAGCCGCTGGGCGCCCTCGGGAGAGGCCGAGATGCGCTGCAACTCGTTGAACCACTGCGCCTGCTCGTCGGTCGCCTCGGGGAAGTAGAGCGTCGTGAACATCTGGCGAAAGGCCGGGTTGCCCTGGCCCCAGCCGACTCCGGTCAAGGTTATCATTGCCTCTCTTCGGGCGAGTTCTTCCGGATCGTTGCGCGATTTCCAGCCTTGCGAGTAGCCCCCGTAGAGGATCAGGGAGCGCACCCGTTCGGGGTGACGCACCGCGTAGGCGATCGAGACCGCGCAGCCCTGTGAGATGCCGAGCAGGTCGAATTGCTCGACCCCGGCGGCGTCCACCACCGTTTCCAGATCCTGTACGAAAGCCTCGAACGACAGGTCCGCGACCTTCCAATCGGAGAGGCCGTTGCCGCGCTCGTCGTAGCGCACGAGCATGTGATCGCGCGAAAGCGCCTCGATCCAGTGGCTCCAGATCGGACTCTCCCACTCGAACTCGAGATGGTTGAGCCAGTTGGCGGTTTTGACCAACGGCGGGCCGCTGCCGACGCAGCTGTAGGCGAGGCCGGTGCCGTCCGGCGCGGTGCAGAACTCGACGCGTTGGCGGATGACGGGTTTGCCATTCGCGGGCGCCACCTGGGCGGGAGCAGCCGAAGGCGCCGGCTTGACCGGCCGCATGAGCGCGAGGTCGGCCTCGATCCCGGCCGCTTCCAGAGTGCGGACCGCCACTCCGCGCTGAGCCTCGGCCTCGTCACTTCGTCCGGCAGCAGAGAGCAGCGCGACCAGAACCGTCCAGCCGTCCTCGCCAAGCGGGTCCGCTTCGACGACGCTGCGGGCAAACGGCAAGGCCCGCTCGGGCTCGCCTTCCAGCAGCCCGATCAACTTGCGCCACACCTGCAATTGACGCTGACGCACGTCCTCGCGCGTGGCGAGCAGCCAGGACTCAAACTCCTCGCACCCACGCAAGTGAAGTCCGGGCGCGAACTCGCCGCGAATACGGGCGGCATTTTCGAGCGTGGTGAAATCGTCGCTGGCTGCCGCATCTTCGACGCGCGCAAAGTCGCAAGTCGAGCCGCCTATCTCCAGCCGAACGGTTTCCCGATCGGCCACGAGCCGCAGGGTGTCTGGCTCGTCCACGGCTTGGCGCAGCTTGCTGAGGCTCCAGCGCAACGCCCCCTTCGGATCGTCAGGCACGTTCCAGAACAGGGAGCAGAGCGCGTCGCGGCGATGCTCTCTGCCGGTGACCGCCAGATAGGCCAGCAGAGCGCGCGTCTTGGCCGACGCCGGCAAGGCGACCTCTTGCGCATCACGGCGCACGGCGATCTCGCCGATGAGCGAGAGTTCAAGCAGTCCCGCCTCCTTTGGAGAAGCGACCCACCGTGGAAACTACGGTGTGGGCCGCGCAGCGTCAAATTCCACGCTGCTTCCCACGCTCGTTCTCACGGCGCGGTTTCATTGAGCCTCCAGCGCCGCACGTCGCGGTGCGTGATTGAGGAAGAGACAATGAAGACGACCAGTGCCTCGCGGCCCCAGTCAGCTTTTGCCGGTCTCGCCGCGGCGTTCGTCTGCAGCGGGCTCTGGCTCGGCCTCGGGCTGTTCATGATTGCAATGCAGGGCGGATCGGTCGCCTGACCCTCCGCCTGCGCGAATTCCATCACATCCCCCAAGGAATCCGACAATGTACCACGACTTCAATTTCGCCAGCGTGCTCTCCGCCTCTGCCCGTGCGGCGTGGCAGATCGAGGACATCCTGCCCGATGGGGCAGCACTCGATTTCTCCCGCCCCTTCATGCCTGAAAACCTTGCTCGCACTAATGAGCCCGAGGGGTTGTCGGAAGCGGAGAGGCGCGTGCTCAACCAACTCCGTGGCCACGAATATCTCGTGATCTTCGGACTGGTTGAGGAGTTCATCCTTCCCTTCGTGCTCGATCATGCGCGGCCGCAGTTGAACGGGGACGACGCCCGCGTTCGGGCGCTGCTCAACTTCGCGGGCGAGGAAGCCAAGCACATCGAACTGTTCAAGCGGTTTCACGCCTGCTTCGTGCGCGATTTCGGCAGTGAGTGTGCAGTGATCGGCCCGCCCGAAGCCATCGGTGCCGAGGTGCTGCGCCATGACCCGCTCGCGGTCGCGCTCGCCATTCTGCAGATCGAATGGATGACGCAGCGGCATTACGTCGACAGCGTCCGCGACGACAGTGGTCTCGATCCGCTGTTCAAGAGCCTGCTCAAGCATCACTGGATGGAAGAGGCGCAGCACGCCAAGCTCGACACGCTCATGGTCGAGGCGCTGGCCGAAAACCGCGACGAAGCTTCGATCCAGAGCGCACTCGACGAGTATCTCGAGATCGGGATGTTCCTGGACCAGGGGTTGAAGGCCCAGGCCGGGCTCAATCTCGACGCATTCGAGAAAGCGGTCGGCCGGCAGCTCGGCGAAGCCGAACGCGATGCCTTGCTCTCCCAACAGCACCAGGCGCTGCGCTGGACCTACCTCGGCTCCGGCATGACCCACCCCAAGTTCGTGGCCACGCTGGCCGCGATGTCCCCCGCCGCCCGCGACCGTATCGCCGAAGTCGCACCGGCCTTTTGCTGACCCTCTAGACCTAGGAGATTTGAAATGCTCGATATTGCCCAGAAGAACACCGTCAATGGCATCGACCTCGACGCGCTGACCGAAGCTGTCGAAGCGATCCAGCAAGATCCAGCCAACGGCATTGTTGCTTTCCGCGTCCGCACCGAATGGACCGGCCAAACGCGTTCGGAGACCACTATCAACAGCGTCACCATGGGCGGCGAACGCATTGCCCGGCGACACAAGATCGTCGCGGACGAACCCTACGAACTGCTCGGCACCGATAGCGCGCCCAATCCCCAGGAACTGCTGATGAGCGCGATCAATGCCTGCATGACCGTGGGCTATGTGGCCCAGGCTTCGGTGCGCGGGATCACGCTCACTACCTGCCGGATCGAAATGGCGGGCGAGCTCGACCTGCGCGGCTTTCTCGGCCTCGATGCGACGGTACCCAACGGCTATCGCCAGCTCGACTACGTGGTCACGCTTGAAGGTGACGGCACGCGCGAGCAGTACGAGGAGATTCACGCGGCCGTGAAGGCGACCTCGCCGAACTTCTACAACCTCAATCGGGCGATCGAAATGAACGGCCGCCTGGCCTGACCCCCCTGCGTCCGCCCCGGCAACCTCCGGACTCCCCGCCCGCCGGGGCGGATGCTTTCTCCCAATCCTCCTTGTCCCCGTGAGTAACCGCGTGCACAGGCCTCGACAGTGGGGTTATCGTAAGGGTAGACGGGATGCGGGCCTGGGTTTCCAGGATGGGGTGGGGTGTGCAGCAGCCAGGCGTATTCAGCCGGTTCGCCGACAATGAGACCGAAGAGCGTTACAGCGCGACAGCGCGGGCGCTCCGGATGCCGTTCGTGCGGCTGTACTGCGTCATCTTCATGGTCGTGACGCTGGCCTACCTGATCACCAATCCCAACCTCGTATCGCAAGCGCAGAACGCCCAGCTGGCGATCTACCTTGGCGCGAGCCTGGCGGTGGCCGGCGGCTATATCTGGGTGACCTTCTGGGACGCCTATGTGCGCCACCCGATCATCGACTTCATCGCCTTGCTGCTGCTCTCGTTGCTGGTGAGCCGGGCGAACTACGTGCTGTTCGAGTATCTCGCCGCGGCGGATGCGGGGCTGCACGTGGTTGCGGTCATCAACCGCCTGGTGCTTGCGGCCTTCGCGGCGGTCACGCTGGCCGGACGGCCGAAGCTGTTCGTGATCTGGCTCGTGGCCGACATGCTGGGCTGGTTCGGCACGGCGCTCAACGATCTCGACCAACCGGCCTTCGTCTTTGCCGCGCTTAGCTATTTTGGCGGCTCGGCGGTCATGTTCGCGATCTGCCTCGCGGTCGGCCGGACGAGCCGCTCTGCCTTCATCCTCGCCGATGGCCTGGATAGCGAGCGGCGCAAGAACGAGGAACTGGTGCACAACATGCTGCCCCCGGCCGCCGTCCAGCGTATCCGCGACGGGCGTGTGGTGGCGGACTCCTATGCCGACGCTAGCGTGATCTTCATCGACATGGTCGGCTTCTCGATGCTCGCGCGGCGGATCTCGCCCGGCCATCTGGTCGAGTTGCTCAACAGCTTCTTCAACCAGGCTGACAACCTCGCCGCGGTCCATCGGATCGAGAAGGTGAAGACAGTCGGCGATTCCTATCTCGCTATCGCCGGCGGCAACATCGAAAGCGTCAACAGCGCGGACTCGGCGATCGCCTTTGCCCGTGCCGTGATCGGGTGCGTCGACGAGTTGCGCCAGGTCGCGGGGGTGAACACGGTGGGCTTGCGGGTCGGCATTCACAGCGGGCCGGTGGTTGGCGGCGTGATCGGCGCGACGCGCATGGCCTACGACTATTGGGGTGACACCGTGAACACCGCAGCACGTCTGCAAGGGGCTGCGCCGTTCAATGGCATCGCCATTTCAGAGAGCACCTGGCTGCGGGCGAAGTCGCGCGAGGATTTCGGCACGCCTGAGACCATGACCCTGAAGGGCGTGGGCGAGCTGACAGTCTACCACGCCAGCGTCGGTCCCGGCGAAGGCGAGGCGAGCGTGGAGCCCGTCGCGGCCTGAACCTCAGCGCTGAACGGCGAGCTGCCGTTCGACCAGCGCGATGGCCGCGGCCACGGCTTGGTCGCGATCGAGATCGGAAGTGTCGAGCATGGCCGCGTCATCGGCGGCGCGGAGCGGCGCTTCCGCGCGGTTGCGGTCGCGCTCATCGCGCAGGCGCAGGTCCTCTTCGATCTCGGCCAGGGTCCGGCCGTTGCCGCGTTCCTGCATTTCCTTCCACCGGCGCAGCGCCCGCGCTTCGACGCTGGCGACGACGAACAGCTTGGCGTGCGCCTCGGGCGCGATGACCGTGCCGATGTCGCGTCCGTCAAGCACGGCCCCGCCGGGCTGCAGCGCGAAGCTGCGTTGCCGTTCGAACAACGCCAGGCGGACCGAAGGATGGACCGAGACGCGGCTGGCAAGGCCGCCGGTTTCCTCGGTGCGCAGTTCGGGATCGAGCAGCAGGCCATCGGGAAAGGTGCAGGCCGCAAGCGCGTCACCGGCGTGATCGGGGTCTCCGCCGTCGAGGAACACCTGCCACCCGACCGCGCGATAGAGCAGTCCGGTATCGAGGTGGGGGAGGCGGTAATGCTCGGCGAGCGCCTTGGCGATGGTACCCTTGCCCGAAGCGGTCGGGCCGTCGACGGCGATGATCATTCAGGCTTCTTCCGCATCTTCGCTCTGATCCCCATGACCAGTCCTGCCGCAGCAATCAGGCCCCATGCCGTCTCAAGCACGAAGGCGGCAAGGTTGAAGTTCACCGCAAGGGAAGTCAGCAGCAGGATCGAGCCGATCAGGTTGGCGAGGTTGAACCCGACCTTGTTCAGCGATTTCGTGAGGTTCGCATAGGCAAAGGCGCCGATGAACAGCGCGCTGCCGACGAGGCCGATCACGTCTGCCATGAATGGATCGATCACGGGTTCGGCGTCTACTCTGCAATTGCAGGCTTGAGAACCGCAAAGGACATCCCTATCTGGCGCCTCGCGAGGGCCACGTCCCCCGTGTTCCAAGCGAACGTTCAAGACCGGGACGGCCCGGCAGCTAACCTTTTAGAGGAGGCTGCTGTGGCGTGGGTTGTTCTGTTCGTTGCCGGTATTCTTGAAGTCGTGTGGGCCTATTCGATGAAGCTGTCGGACGGCTTCTCGAAACTTGGCCCCTCGGCCGTCACACTCGGCGCGATGTTTCTCAGCTTTGGCCTGTTGGCGGTGGCGATGAAGTCGCTTCCGCTGGGCACCGCTTATACGGTGTGGACCGGGATCGGCGCTGTCGGCGCGTTCGTGGTCGGGATCGTCGTACTGGGGGAGACCGTCAGCGCGATGCGGATATTGGCCGCCGTCTTGATCGTGTCGGGCCTGGTGCTGATGAAGGTCTCGAGCCCGGCCTAAACCGCGCTCGCGCCGTCGAGCAGGGCTTCGAATACCGGGAAGCTGGTCGCGATCGGCCGGGTGTCGTCGACTTCGACGCCGATTCGGCTGACGTGGCCGGCCACCGCCATCGACATCGCGATGCGGTGGTCGAGGTGCGTGGCGATCGGTCCGCCGCCGTGCAGCGGATCGCCACCGGTGCCGTCGATCACCAGGCCATCCTCACGCTCTTCGATACGCGCGCCGGCCTGGCGCAGCGCTTCGGCCATGACGGCGAGGCGGTCGCTTTCCTTGACCCGCAACTCATCGAGCCCGCTGGTGACGGTGCGGCCCTGCGCCATTGAGGCGGCAACGAACAGCACGGGGAATTCATCGATCATGCTCGGCGCGATGGCCGGGTCGACATCGATGCCGCTCAGCACCGAGTGGCGCACGCGCAAGTCGGCCACGGGCTCTCCGCCGACCAGGCGTCGGTCGAGTTCCTCGATCGAGCCGCCCATCTGGCGCAGTACTTCGAACAGTCCGGCGCGCGTCGGATTGAGGCCGACGTTTTCGATCACGAGGTCGCTGCCCGGCACGACCAGCGCCGCCACGGCAAAGAACGCGGCGGACGACGGATCGCCCGGCACTTCGATCGTTTGCGGCCGCAGATCTGCCTCACCGCGCAGGCGGACCACGCGATGGCCGCCTTCTTCCTCGACCCACAACTCGGCGCCGAAGCCCTGGAGCATGCGTTCGGTATGGTCGCGCGTCGGCACCGGCTCGATCACGCTGGTGATTCCGGCGGTGTTGAGGCCGGCGAGCAGCACCGCGCTCTTCACCTGCGCGCTCGCGACCGGGAGGCGGTAGCTGATCGGCACTGCGGGGCTCAGGCCGCGCTCCATCAGCGGCAGGGTGCCGCCGGGACTGGCGGTGAAGTCCGCGCCCATCATCGACAGCGGCTCGATCACCCGGCCCATCGGGCGCTTGGACAAGCTGGCGTCACCGGTGAAGGTGGCGACGATCGGATGGCTCGCGACAAGACCCATCAGCAGGCGCGTCGAGGTGCCGGAGTTGCCCATGTCGAGCGCGCTCTCGGGCTGGAGCAGGCCGCCGACGCCCACACCGTGAATCGACCAGGTGCCTTCGTCCTCGCGCACGATTGTCGCGCCCATCGCCCGCAGCGCGGCGGCAGTGGCCATGACGTCCTCGCCCTCGAGCAGGCCGGTCACCCGCGTCTCGCCCACGGCGAGAGCGCCGAACATCAGCGAGCGGTGGCTGATCGACTTGTCGCCCGGAACGCGGATCCTGCCGGTCAGCGGGCCCGCGGAGACGAAGCGGCGAGGGCGGGGGGCAGTATCAGGATTGGCGGACAAGAGGCTATCTCGGCTAAGGGCAGTTGGAACGCGCGGGCTTTTGACAGCGCTGGGGGGCTGTGGCAAGGCGCCGGCACTCTTGATTCAGGCTCTTGATTATGGTCGGGGCCGCTACCATCAAGTCACAGTAATTCAGGCCTGCTGCGGCAGCGGGCAGACTAAGGACACATTCATGGTCAAGCCAGAGTGGGGCGCCAAGCGTAGCTGCCCCAAATGCGGTGAACGCTTCTACGATCTCCAGAAGGACGAACCGGTCGTCTGCATCGAGTGCGGCAACCAGTGGTATCCGGAGCCCGTGCTCAAGTCGAAGCAGCCGATTCCCTTCGAGGAAGTGCAGAAGGTCGAGAAGGTCGAAGACGCCGACTCCGATCTGGCTGATGACGATCTGGAAGATATCGATGAGGGCGAGGACTCGCCGGACAACGATGTCGACCTCGGTGGCGACGACGATCTCGGTGTTTCCGGGGCCGGCGACGACAACGATGACGAAAACTGATAAATTGGGGCTTGCGAAGCAAAGGAGTCGCTCATAAAGGGCGGCTCCCGCAAGGGAAGGCGCACCACCCAGGATGCGCCGATGACGAAATGGCTTGGGGCCTTAGCTCAGCTGGGAGAGCGCTACAATGGCATTGTAGAGGTCAGCGGTTCGATCCCGCTAGGCTCCACCATTCGTTGTTAAAGTATTGAAATAGGCCATGCCCTTTGCATGGTTTTAATGACTGACTTGCCCGCTGGCTGACGAGGTTTCGTCCGCCGGCGTTTTTGGCTTTTGGAGTACGCAAGGCATGTTCGACACACTGTCAGATCGCCTGACCGGGGTCTTCGACCGCCTGCGCGGTCGCGGTGCGCTGAACGAAGCGGACGTGCGCGAAGCGATGCGCGAAGTCCGCATCGCGTTGCTCGAAGCCGACGTTGCCCTGCCGGTGGCGCGCAAGTTCATCGATGCCGTCACGGAGAAGGCCGTCGGTCATCAGGTGCTGCGCTCGGTCACGCCGGGCCAGCAAGTGGTCAAGATCGTCAATGACGAGCTGGTCGCGATGCTGGGCGGAGAGGAAACCTCGCCGCTTACGCTCGAAGCCAAGCCGCCGGTCGTGATCATGATGGTCGGTCTCCAGGGCTCGGGTAAAACCACCACGACCGCCAAGCTCGCCAAGCTGCTCAAGGAGAAGCACGGCAAGAAGGCGCTGATGGCCTCGCTCGACGTCAACCGTCCGGCCGCGCAGGAACAGCTCAAGGTGCTGGGCGATCAGGTCGATGTCCTGACGCTGCCGATCATTGCCGGCCAGCAGCCGGTCGACATCGCGCGCCGCGCGCTCGAATCGGCGAAGCTGCAGGCGATCGACGTGCTGCTGCTCGATACCGCGGGCCGTCTCCACGTCGACGAAGCGCTGATGGCGGAGATGAAGGCCGTCGCCGCTGTCGCGACGCCGACAGAAGTGCTGCTGGTGGTCGATTCGCTGACCGGTCAGGACGCGGTCAACGTCGCGCAGAGCTTCTCCGACGAAGTACCGCTGACCGGCGTGATTCTCACCCGCATGGACGGTGACGCCCGTGGCGGCGCGGCGCTCTCGATGCGCGCGGTCACCGGGAAGCCGATCAAGTTCGCCGGCACCGGCGAAAAGCTCGACGCGATCGAGCCGTTCCACCCGGGCCGCGTGGCCGGGCGCATCCTTGGCATGGGCGACATCGTCTCGATCGTCGAGAAGGCCGCCCAGGTCATCGAGAAGGAAGAGGCCGACAAGCTCGCCGAGCGCATGCTCAAGGGCCAGTTCGACATGAACGACCTGCGCACCCAGCTGCGGCAGATGCAGCAGATGGGCGGCCTCGGCATGCTCGCCGGCATGATGCCGGGCATGAAGAAGGCCAAGCAGGCGATGGCCGCCAGCGGCATGGACGACAAGGTACTGGTCCACATGGACGCGATCATCGGTTCGATGACGCCCCAGGAACGCCAGCGCCCCGAGCTCATGAACGCCAAGCGCAAGAAGCGTGTTGCGGCGGGCGCGGGCCGGGAAGTTCAGGACGTCAACAAGCTGCTCAAGATGCACCAGGAAATGGGTCGCGCGATGAAGCAGATTAAGAAGATGGGCGGGCTCAAGGGCCTCGGCGCGCTGTTCGGCGGCGGCGGAATGGGCGGCCCCGGCGGGGCTGGACCGGCCGCACTCGGCGGCCCGGCGGGCGGATTGCCCGGTCTTGGTGGAGGCGCGGGACAGCTGCCCTCCAACCTGCAGGACCTGCTCAAGAAGAATTGAAATTCAACGATTTGAATCGGAAAGGTAAGTACCCATGGCAGTTGCAATCAGGCTCTCGCGCGGCGGTAACAAGCGTCGCCCGTATTATCGCATCGTCGTCGCCGACACGCGCAGCGCGCGTGACGGCAAGTACCTGGAGCAGATCGGGACCTACAACCCGCTGCTCGCCAAGGATGACGCCAACCGCGTCAACCTGAACGAAGACCGCGCTCGCTACTGGCTGGGCGTTGGCGCCCAGGCGACCGACCGCGTTGCCCGCTTCCTCGATGCCGCGGGCATCAAGGAGCGCGCCGCTCGCAACAACCCGAAGAAGGCCGAGCCGGGCGAAAAGGCCAAGGAACGCGTTGAAGAGCGCGCCGCCAAGGCTGCTGCTGCCGAGGAAGCTGCCAAGGCTGCCGAGGAAGAAGCCAAGGCTCCGGCTGCTGAGGAAGTGACCGAGGAAGTCGCCGCCGAAGCTCCGGCCGAAGAGGCTGCGGCTGAAGAAGCTTCTGCTGAAGAGGCTCCGGCCGCTGAAGCCACCGAGGAACAGGCCGAGGGCTGATCCTTGGTACAGGACAAACCCGTCACGCTCGCCGTCATCACCGGCGCGCACGGCGTAACGGGCGAAGTCCGCCTCAAATTGTTTGGCGATGGGATGGAGGCTTTCTCTGCCCATCGCCAATTCAATGACGGCGCGCTCAAGCTCAAGAAGCTGCGCGACGACGGCAAGGGTGGCGCGATTGCCCGCTTTGCCGAGGTGCCGGACCGAACCGCTGCCGAAAAGCTGCGCGGCACCCTGCTGACCGTTCCGCGCTCGGCACTCCCATCGCTCGAAGAGGGCGAATATTATCACGCAGACCTGATCGGCCTTGCAGCCGTGACCGAGGAGGGCGAGCCGCTGGGTTCGGTGATCGCGGTCGAAAACTACGGCGCGGGTGACGTGCTCGAGATCGCGCGTCCTGACGGCAAGCGCTTCATGGTGCCGATGCGGGCGGAAGCCGTGCCGAGCTGGACCGAAAAAGCTCTTGTAATTACAAAGGAATTTTCGGAAGGAGCGTAAGTGGCGCTTCTTACCGCAATCATGGCATTGGCCTCTTTTGTAGTTGCAATGAACGGGTTCTCTGCCGGTGTGGCGGCCGTTCAGTTTCTCTGGCCAAGCGGGCGGCGACGCGGAGCCAGGGTGCTCATAGCGGTGACGTGGGCCGCTCTTGTCGCGATCGGTTGGTCAATTCCGTTGATGCCCGCGAAGATCGCCGGCGGATCAACGCCGGTAGTCTACTACGTGATGGCCACGGGTTTTCTTTTCGCGTTCATCATGATCCTCTCGCTACCGGGGGCCTTGATCGTGTCTCGAAAGCTCGAGCGGCAGAGTGCGCCAATTCGCGCCTTCGAGTGACTAGCGCCTGAGCGGCTCCAACTCCGCCAGGTAGTTCCTGATCGTCGTCGCTGCGACGCCGCCTTCACCCATGGCGTGGCTTATCTGGTCCAGGCCCTTCACCACGTCGCCCGCCGCGAACAGGCCGGGAATGTTGGTGCGTTGATGGGCATCGACGACGAGGCAACCATCCTTGCTGACCTGCGCCCCGGCCTCGGCGGCGAGGTCCGAGCGCACGCGCGAGCCCAGCGCAGGGTAGACGCTGTCGAACTGCATTCGTCCATGAGGGGTGTCGAAGGCCAGGCGCTCATCTTCGATTGCGTAGTTGCCGCAGGGCCCGTCGATCCGTGTCACACCTGCGCGATCGAGTTCGGCAGCGCATTGCGGATCCAGGTCATGCTCGGCCTCCGGTGAGACCAACGTAATGTCCTGCGTGTATCCGCGCAGGAACAGAGCCTCGGACGTTCCGTGGCTGCCAGTGCCGATAACGGCGACGCGCTTGTCGGTCACCTCGTAACCGTCGCAGATCGGGCAGTAGCGCAACAATCCACTGGCGAGGGCCTGGGCATGGAGCGCTTCGTCGATGCCCGACGGCCGGTTGTTGACCACTCCGGTTGCGATGAGGACGGTGCGGGCGCGGAAATCCTTGCCTTCAACGCCAACGGTGAAGCCCTCATTCTCCGGCACGATCTTGGTCACGCGAGCCAGTTCTCGTTCGGCGCCGTACCGTTCAGCTTGCTCGGCCATGCGCCGCAAGAGCTCGAGTCCGGAGATACCTTCAGGGAAGCCCGCGTGATTATGGGTGCAGGGGATCAGAGCGGCCCGGCTAGTGCCGCAGTCGAACAGTCTGATCGAGAGATGGAACCTGGCGAGATAGATCGCCGCGGTCAGTCCAGCCGGACCGGCGCCGACGATGATACAGTCCTCCATACTTGCCTTGCTCCCGAAGCCGTGCACATGGCGAACCATGACTTTCGCCGCGACAATTCTAACGCTCTACCCAGAGATGTTTCCCGGCGCGCTCGGCGTGTCTCTTGCGGGCCGTGCCCTGGCCGAGGGTGCCTGGTCGCTGGAAACGGTGCAAATCCGGGACTTCGCCGCCGACAAGCATCGCACGGTCGACGACACACCGGCCGGTGGCGGGGCGGGAATGGTGCTCAAGGCAAACGTGCTGGCCGCCGCGATTGACCATGGGCGGTCGCTCCAGCCCGAGTGCCCGGTGCTGGCGATGACGCCGCGCGGAGAGCCGATCACGCAGGAGCGCATCCGCGAACTGGCGGCAGGTCCGGGCGTGACGATCCTGTGCGGCCGGTTCGAAGGATTTGACGAGCGGATTTTCGAGGGACGAGGCGTCGAAGAGGTCAGCCTTGCCGACATCGTTTTGTCGGGTGGAGAGCCTGCGGCTTTGGCCATTCTCGACGCTTGCATTCGCCTGCTTCCCGGCGTAATGGGCGCGGCCTCAAGTGGGGCCGAGGAATCCTTCGAAGAAGGGCTGCTCGAATATCCGCAATATACCCGACCTGTTGAATGGGAAGGGCGCACGATCCCTGAAGTGCTGCGATCGGGGGATCATGCGAAGATCGCTGCATGGCGCAAGGCCATGAGCGAATCAGATACACGGTTACGCAGGCCGGACCTTTGGGAGCGCCACGGTGGTGCTCGGGACCGATCTGCCTCTGGCGCGCGCAACGATTAGAGGAACCCAAAATGGGTCTGATCCAAGAGCTCGAGGCTGAGGCCATCGCAGCGTTCAACGAGGGGAAGAGCATCCCCGAATTCCGCCCCGGCGATACGCTGCGCGTTGGCGTGCGCGTCGTTGAAGGCGAGCGTACCCGCGTTCAGAACTACGAAGGCGTGTGCATTGCCCGGTCGAACCGCGGCATCAACAGCAATTTCACCGTCCGCAAGATGAGCTTCGGCGAAGGCGTAGAGCGCGTCTTCCCGCTGTACTCGCCGAACATCGACAGCATCGAAGTGGTGCGTCGTGGCGTCGTGCGTCGTGCGAAGCTTTACTACCTGCGCGGCCGGACCGGCAAACGGGCTCGTATTGCGGAGCGCAAGCAGACCGTCAGCCAGGAGGGCTAAAGCCCGCCGCCGAAACGACAAGTTTCATAAAAGGCGTCCTGGCTCTACGGCCAGGGCGCCTTTTTCTTGAGCGATTTTATCGAAGGTAAGTCAGATGGGTTATCGGGTAGCTGTAGTTGGTGCGACGGGTAATGTCGGACGCGAAATGCTCGCGATCCTCGCCGAGCGCGAATTTCCGATGGACGAAGTGGCGGCGGTCGCCAGCTCGCGTTCGCAGGGTCTCGAAGTAGAGATCGGCGACACCGGCAAGATGGTGAAGTGCCAGAACATCGAACACTTCGACTGGTCGGGCTGGGATATCGCCCTGTTCGCCGCCGGCTCCGGCCCGGCGCAGGAATATGCGCCCAAGGCGGCTGCCGCGGGCTGCGTCGTTATCGACAACTCTTCGCTCTTCCGCATGGACCCCGACGTCCCGTTGATCGTGCCCGAGGTGAACCCGGACGCAATCGACGACTACAAGAAGCGCAACATCATCGCGAACCCCAACTGCTCGACTGCGCAGCTGGTCGTGGCGCTCAAGCCGCTGCATGACGCCGCGAAGATCAAGCGCGTGGTGGTCAGCACCTACCAGTCGGTTTCCGGCGCGGGTAAGGCGGGCATGGACGAGCTGTTCGAACAGAGCCGCGCGATCTTCGTCGGCGACCCGGTGGAACAGCGCAAGTTCACCAAGCAGATCGCCTTCAACGTGATCCCGCACATCGACGTGTTCCTCGACGACGGTTCCACCAAGGAAGAGTGGAAGATGGTGGTCGAGACCAAGAAGATCCTCGATCCCAAGATCAAGCTCAACGCCACTTGCGTGCGCGTGCCGGTGTTCGTCGGCCACTCCGAGGCCATCAACATCGAGTTCGAGAACGAGATCTCGGCCGAGCAGGCTCAGGACATCCTGCGCGAGGCGCCGGGCGTCATGCTCGTCGACAAGCGTGAGGATGGCGGATACGTCACCCCGATCGAGTGCGCGGGCGACGGCGCGACTTATGTTAGCCGCGTGCGTGAAGACCCGACGGTCGAGAACGGCCTGACGATCTGGTGCGTGTCCGACAACCTGCGCAAGGGTGCCGCGCTCAACGCGGTGCAGATCGCCGAGTTGCTCGGCCGGCGTCACCTGCAGAAGGGCTAAGCCCCGAACGATACCGGGTGGCGGAGTGCATTGACCTCCGCCGCCTGACTGTCGCACAATCCCCGCGAACAGGGGATTGAACGATGAACGGTGAGATCCACACCGAGTTCTACCTCCACATTCGGGTTCTGATCAGCCTGGTCCTCGGCCTGGGCCTGACGCGGCTGCTCACCGGCATCGCCCGCCTGATGGAGCATCCCGACCGGCATAAGCTCTACCCGACCCACCTCGTGTGGGTGGCGATCCTCATCCTCACCATCATGCATTTCTGGTGGTGGGAGTTCGCGCTGATCCGGCTCAACTGGAACTTTGCGCTGTTCGCCTTCGTGCTGATGTACGCGTTCTTCTACTACCTGCTCGGCAGCATGCTGTTTCCCGAGGATATGAAGGAATACTCGGGCTTCGAGGACTACTTCATCTCGCGGCGGAAGTGGTTCTTCGGCCTGTTCGCCGTGACCTTTGTCGCGGATTTCATCGACACCCTGCTCAAGGGCGGGCGCTATCTCGAGACCCTGGGGCTCGAGTACATGATCCAGGTCGCCGTCCTGATCGTCCTGAGCGTCGTCGCCATGTTCACCGCAAACCGGCGTTTTCACCTGGCGTTCGCGTCGATCTACCTGGTCTACATGATCAGCTGGATCGTGCGAGCCTATTGGAAGATCGATTGAGCCGATATTACTCTCAATGCGACGGCGGCTCCGGTCGTCCCGCGGGGCCGGTGCTGCGCCGCATCAGCAGCACCAGTGGCACCGAGGCGAGGCTGAGCCACATCATCAGCCAGTAGTCGTCGACGTAAGCGATCATGGCCGCCTGGCGGGTAACTTCGGCATCGAGAATTCCGAGTGCCGCTTCCCCATACTGGTGGAAGCGCTCGAGCGACGAGAGGTCGACCATCCCGGTAACCGCCGGGGTGATATGCGCGGCGAGGTCGCTGTGGCTGGTCTGCGAGTTGTGCGTCAGCAACGTCACCATGACCGAGATACCGATCGACGAACCGACCGAGCGGGTCAGGTTGAGCAGGCTCGATCCGTCAGTGCGCAGACGAGGGGACAGCGTGGCGAACGCGGTCGCCTGCAAGGGAATGAACACCAGGCCGATGCCAAGGCCCTGGATCAGGCCCGAGAGCACGATGTGATAGCGGTCCACGTCGAGCGACCAGCCCGCCATCTGGTAAAGCGACCAGGCGCCGATCAGGAATCCGATCGAGACCATCCAGCGCGCGTCGACACCCTTGCGCATGAGCAGGCCCGAGAGCTGCATCGAGATCAGCACGCCCACGCCTCTAGGCATCAGGACCATGCCGGTATCGATCACGTCGTAGCCGAACAGGCCCTGCAGCATCGGCGGGATCAACGCCATCGTCGCGAACATCACCGCGCCGATCACCACCATGAAGATCAGCGCGATGACGAAGTTGACGTTGGCAAACAGCTGACGGTCGAACAGCGGCTGCTCCGCCGTAGCGAAGTGGATCACCGCGACCCACGAGCAGGAAAGGATGAGGAACAGGTAGACCCAGCTCTCAAGCGACGAGAACCAGTCGAGCTGGGCACCACGGTCGAGCAGGAGCTGGAGCGAGCTCAGGGTCAGCGCGATCATGGCGAAGCCGAACAAGTCGAAGCGTCGCTTGATCACCTCGCGTGACGGCAGCTGCGCCATCAGGATCACGAGGCACAACGCGCCGACGGGGACGTTGACGTAGAAGACCCAGCGCCAGCTCCAGTTCTCGGTGATCCAGCCGCCCAGGACTGGGCCAAGGATCGGCCCGATCATCACCCCCATGCCCCACAGGGCAATGATCTGCGACTGCCGGCTGGGCTTGGTCGTATCGAGCAGCGAGCTTTGGCTGAGCGGGGCGATAAAGGCGCCCGCCACGCCTTGCAGCGCGCGGAAGATCACCATCTCTTCGAGGTTCTGCGCCATGCCGCACAGCATCGAAGCGATCACGAAGCCGACAACCGACCAGATGAACAGCCGGCGAGAGCCCACCCGGTCGGCGAGCCAACCGGTGATCGGCATGGCGACGGCCGAGGCGATGATGTAGCTCGTCAACACCCAGCTCACAGTGTCCGGAGTGGCACCGAGTGAGGACTGCATGTGCGGGATCGCCACGTTGGCGATCGTCGTGTCGAGGACCTGGATCAGCGACGCCGTCATGATGCCGATGACCAGCAGGAACTGGTTCTCGACCGGAAGGTGCGCGACGTCCTCGATCTGGCCGGGGGCGGCGCTTTGGCCTCCGGCAGAGGGACTAGCGGCCTTGGTGGCCATGATTAGCGATTACGGCCGGTGTGGACCGTAACTTCGGCAGAGAGACCGGCAATCAACGGGCGCGGGCTCTTGTCGTCGAGCCGGATACGCACCGGGACGCGCTGCGTCACCTTGACCCAGTTGCCCGTCGCGTTTTGCGCCGGGAGCACCGAGAACTCCGAACCGGTGCCCGCGCCGATCGAGGCGACATGGCCCTTGAGCGTGAGATCCGGATAGG
The DNA here is from genome assembly GCA_017744315.1 of Porphyrobacter sp. Taxonomy (GTDB): domain Bacteria; phylum Pseudomonadota; class Alphaproteobacteria; order Sphingomonadales; family Sphingomonadaceae; genus Croceibacterium_A. The sequence goes on along the minus strand of JAGIBN010000007.1, from coordinate 164,860 downwards.
CGTCGAACCGGACTTCGGCGGTCTGCCCGACCTGCATCCGGTTGAGATCGGTCTCTTTGAAGTTCGCCTCTACGTAAGAACTGGTGTCGGCAACGATGGTCAGCATCGGCAGGCTGGTGACGGCCTGCTGGCCGATCTGCAGCCGGTCGGCCTGGGCCACTCGGCCCCCGATCGGTGCACGAATCTCCGTGCGGCGCAGCGCAAGCTCAGACTCGGCGCGGCGGGCCTCGGCGGCGGCGACTTGCGGGTTCTGGCCCGGAACCGCCGGGCCCTGAGCCAGCTTGGCCCTAGCTTCGCGCTGATTCGCTTCGGCCAGGCGCAACTGTTCGCGCGCCTGGGCAACGGCGTGTTGCGCGGCCTCGTAATCGGCCTTCGTGGTAAAGCCGCGCTGCCACAGCGCTTCCTGGCGATCGAGCGTAGCCTGGGCGAAAGCGATGTTCTCACGGGCGGCAGCGATATCGGCGCCGGAGAATTCGCTGGCGTTGGAAAGGGCGGTCACGTTGGCTTGGGCCGTGGCGATAGACGCTTCAGCTTCGGCCATCTGCAGGCGGTAGGGCTCTGGATCGACGCGGAACAGCAAGTCCCCCGCCTTGACTTCCTGCCCTTCCTTGACTGCGACTTCGACGATCTTGCCGACGATCTCGGCGCTGACCCCTACCATGTCCTGCTTGAGGTAGGCGTTGTCGGTCGAGACCTTGCCTTGCAGGCTCTGCCAATAGACGACGCCGCCAATCAGGAACGCGATCGGGAAGGCAATCATCAGGGCAAGCTTACCCCATCGCCGGCGCGGCTTGGCGCTTTCGACGAGTTCGCTCTCTAGTAACTGCGGATCGGCTTCCGCCATCGGGTTTTCAACTCGCGTGTGATCGTTCGAAACGGTCAGATAGGCTAACAGTCTTTGCCTAACAACTGACAGACAGGCAAATTATTGGCAAAGGACGTCAAAATGCGTGAACTGACAGGTGGTTGCCAGTGCGGACGCGTCCGTTTCAAGGCGAAAATCGACAGCGACGAGGCCTATCTTTGCCACTGCCGCATGTGCCAACGAGCGACCGGGGGCGTGTCGATTGCCTTCAAGAACGTGGCCCAGGCGGATATCGCATGGGAGTATGAGCCGGACTGGTATGCCTCGTCTCCCATGGCGCGGCGCCCGTTTTGCCGGGAGTGCGGAACTCCGCTCGGCTTTGCCTACAACGAAAGCGAGAAGATGGATTTGACGGTTGGATCGTTCGACGATCCCTCTCACTTTTACCCGACCAGCAACTTCGGCGTCGAAAGCAAGCACGCCGCCTGGGAGGACACCAGCCATCTGCCGAGCACCAAGGTCACTGAATACGCACCGGCGGTGAAGCGCTGGGCCGACGCCGGTCTGGAAGTCCCGCAATGAGCGAAGTCCGTAAGGAGATCGTCGAGAGCTTCGACGGCGCGCCGCTGGCGGTTCACCGCTTGGGGGAGGGCAGGCCGGTCCTGATGCTGCACGGCTTGTTCTCCAGCGCGCAGATGAACTGGATCCGTTTTGGCCACGCCGCCCGCCTGGCCGAGGCCGGTTTCGAGGCGATCATGCCGGACTTGCGTGCCCATGGTGAAAGCGCTGCGCCGCAGGAGGGAGCATCCTATCCGCGCGACGTGCTGGTGCGGGACGTCAGGGCCGTGGTCGAAGCTACCGGACTGGAGGACTTCGACCTGGTCGGCTTTTCGCTCGGTGCCCGGACAGCGGCGCGTGCGGTGATCTCGGGCCTGGCACCGCGCAAGCTGGTGCTCGCGGGGATGGGCCTCGAAGGACTGGCCGGATGGGAAGGGCGGGCCGCGTTCTTCATCGACGCCATCGATCGCTTCGCGGAGGTCAAGCAGGGCGACCCGGCCTATATGGCGGTGCAGTTCATGAAGACCATGAAGATCGACCGTTTAGCCGCACGGCTGCTGCTCAAGTCGGTCGACGACACGGGCCGGGAAGATCTCGCGGCCATCACCATGCCGACGCTGGTTCTGTGTGGGGACAATGACCGCGACAATGGTTCTCCGCAAAAGCTGGCGGAGGCTTTGCCGAACGGTCGCTTCGAGGAGATTCCGGGAACTCACATGGGATCCGTGACCGAACCTGACCTCGGGATCGCGATTGCCCGCTATCTCGCGGGTTGATTTGGCCGGATAGCCAGTCCAGACCGGTTTGCATTGAAACTGCTTTCAGGGAATGAGGTTGGTCCGAATGAAGTTCAAGGTTCTCGCATCCGCTGCCGCACTGGCGCTCGCCGCCGGTCTGACGGCTCCGGCCGTGGCGCAGGATGCCCCGGCTGGTCAGGCCGCTTCCGCTTTCCCGAAGACCCCGCAGGGCGCGGCGGACTTTCTCAAGGCGGTTGAGGCCGACCTGTTCACCTACTCGGTCGATGCCGGCCGGATGAACTGGGTCAACGCCACGTTCGTGAACTTCGACACCGACACGCTGACGGCGGCGATCAACGCGGTCGGCACCGAGAAGTCGGTCAAGTACGCACTGGAAGCCGCGCAGTTTGCGCAGGTGCCGGGGCTCGACCCGGTCGTCGAACGCAAGCTGACGATCCTGCGCACCGGCATCGTCCTGCCCGCGCCGACGCGTCCGGGTGCAGCGACCGAGCTCAACGAGATCGCCACCGACCTCTCTTCGCAATACGCCAAGGGGAAGGGCACGCTTAACGGCCAGCCTATCTCTGGCTCGGACATCGAGGCCGAGATGGGCAACATGGAGCGCACTCCGGCTGAGTTTGCCGAGATGTGGGCCAGCTGGCACGACAACGTCGGCGCGCCGATGCGCGATGACTACGCCCGCATGGTCACCATCGCCAATGAGGGCGCGAAGGAGCTCGGTTTTGCCGACACCGGCGCGATGTGGCGCTCCAACTATGACATGCCGCCCGATGAGTTCGCCGAACTGACCGACAAGGTGTGGGACGATCTCAAGCCGCTCTACCTGGCGCTGCACACTTACGTTCGGACCAAGCTCAACGAGAAGTACGGTGACGCGGTGCAGCCGGCCACGGGCCCGATCCGCGCCGACCTGCTCGGCAACATGTGGGCTCAGGAATGGGGCAACATCTACCCCATCGTCGCGCCTCCGGGCGCCGGCGACCTCGGCTATGACCTGACGGCGCTGATCGAAGCCAAGGGCATGACCGAGCTCGACATGGTCCGCGCGGGCGAGAACTTCTTCTCCTCGCTCGGTTTCGCCGCCCTGCCGCAGACCTTCTGGGAGCGCTCGCTGTTCGTGAAGCCGGCCGACCGCGAGGTGCAGTGCCACGCCAGCGCCTGGAACATCGACAACAAGGACGACCTGCGCATCAAGATGTGCATCAAGCGCAATGGGGACGACTTCAAGGTCATCCACCACGAGCTTGGCCACAACTACTACCAGCGCGCCTACAATCAGCACGATTACCTGCACCTCAACGGCGCCAACGACGGCTTCCACGAGGCAATCGGTGACATGATCGCGCTCTCGATCACGCCCGAATACCTGGTGCAGATCGGCCTGCTCGACCGCGCCGACGTACCGAGTGCGGACAAGGACATCGGCTTGCTGCTGCGCGAGGCGCTCGACAAGGTGGCGTTCCTGCCGTTCGGCCTGCTGGTCGACAAGTGGCGCTGGGGCGTGTTCGATGGCTCGATCCCGACCGCCGACTACAACAAGGCCTGGGTCGACCTGAAGCGCGAATACCAGGGCATCACGCCGCCGGTAGAGCGTCCTGCCAACGCCTTCGATCCGGGCGCGAAGTACCACGTCCCCGGCAACACGCCGTACATGCGCTATTTCCTCGCCCGCGTGCTGCAGTTCCAGTTCTACAAGGCCGCGTGCGATCAGGCCGGCTGGAAGGGCGCGCTCCACCGCTGCAGCTTCTACGGCAACAAGGAAGTCGGCGCGAAGCTCAACGCGATGCTGGAGATGGGCGCAAGCAAGCCCTGGCCCGACGCTCTGGAGGTCTTCACCGGCACCCGCGAGATGAGCGGCAAGGCGATGGCCGAATACTTCGCCCCGCTCAAGGCGTGGCTGGACGAGCAGAACAGGGGCAAGACCGCGGGCTGGTAGGGCTCGGTTGGTTTAAAATAATCTATTGAATTTTAATGACAATTTTGATAGTGCTGCGGCAGCAGAGTTTCATCCACTGACTGCCTTTCAAAGATCGAGCCCCCAACCGCTGCTACGGTTGGGGGCTCAAATCATTTGGTGCCCGACCGGCAACACGCTGGTTATCGCTGCCGAGTAGATGACAACGAGGCCAATATCCGCAATAAGATTGGTGGGGGAATTTTCGGCGGTGTACTTGCTGCATGCTTGGAAGTTATCGGCACAACATCGGTTTCTATTTTCGAATAAGCGTTGGAGCTCTCGGGGTCGCGCTATGGATTGCTTTCATTTGGAATATGTCAGCCCAACAGGCTCGTAGCCAGGCGGAAGCCGATTACGCCGCCAAACATTATGTCAAAGGCGTCGAAGAGCAGATAAAGGAGGTTTGCGCCAAGCTCGCGCCTCTGACTCAGATTGGATGTATCCAAAGGGCAATAGAGGTCGGCCGAGATGAGGAGCGCAGCGAGCGTGATCTGCAGGCCCAAGAAACTGTAGCGCGATGGACAAGCCTTATGGGGCTTGTTGCCTTTGTAGGCTTCTTCCTGAGTATCTTCGGTATCGGATTGGTTTGGTTCACGTTCCGAGAGACCAAACGTACCGCCGACGTAGCGGAGCGAGCGCTCGAAATCGAAACGCGGCCCTTCGTCTATCTGCACGCCGTTGATTGGAAGGAATCGTTCTCCGAAGAAGGGCCAATCTTTATCGAGTTCACTTTCTGCATCAAAAACCTTGGGAAGCTGCCAGCGACGAACCTTAGGGTGTGGCCGTCTCTGCTCTTGGTGCCGAGTGGTGACAGAGGATTCGAACACGCTTTCACTGGCAGGCCAATCAAGATTGCCGCCTGCCCTGAAGGCGTAACTCGCAAAGTATTTGGAAGCGTCATGCTTGACGAAGAGGAGGCTTCATATTTTGAGAGCATGGACCTTGGCGTGGCGCTCGGTCTCAAGATGATCTTTGACACCCGCTTTACGACGGACAAGACGATCTGCGAGTACAGGTGGGCCAATGCTTACGGCTTGCGAGAGAAAAGGACGGTCTTTCTAGATCAGCCCAGGCTTCCGGGAGATGAGCCTGACCTCTTCGATGAGGAGGTCGGAAACGAGCCTAGTCATCCAACGCCCCCCGTTCGCTGACGCGCGTCGCGGCAGAATGCCGTGCTTTTCCGCATGATCTCCCACCAGCCGCGTTGGGCCGGCACCGCCCATGCGAGGACAGTTGTGACACACCGGAGATTCGAAAGGGAGTCTGTCTCGGCAATTTTATCTCGTGATTTCAGAGATATCGCTCGGCCGATGGCCTAACCAAAATGGACTTAAATTGGTTGCCCGCGGCAGGCCTTCGCCGCATAAGCGTCAGCGGAGCCGCCACGCACGGCTCTGGGGCGTAGTAACCCCGAGTATAGCGGTTGGACTGCACGATGCAGTCCCCACATCCTTGACCCTATGGTCGGGGAGCCTGCGACGTATGTCCAGGGCTCACCAGCCTAAAGGTCGTAGGGGCCGGCTATGCTCGGTTTACTAACTCCCCGATCACCAGGGATCATGGTGTGAAGTCGAAGCGGGGGCGTACCGCGATCGGCTTTCGGGAGGGACAGAGAAATGGCGAAGGGCGACCGGCACGTGGAGACCGGAACCTTGCAACTCGGGCACTGGGGCTATTCGCTGGCCACGGACGGTGGCGGCGTCTGGCAGCTCGATGTGGCGGTATGGGGTGCCCGCAAATACCTTGGCCAACGTGTGACGATCGAAGGGATCCGCGCAGAGTTCGACCTGATCGACGTTTATCGCATCAAGCCCGCGCTGCTACGGGTTTAGAAACTGACCCGCTGCATCGCGATGCGTGAACCGCGCAGGGGCGGGAAGACGACCTCGAGGGGCTTCTTGTCCGGTAGGACGTAGACGATGCCGCCGGTCTTCTCGAAGATCGGCTGGACGCTTTGCGCGTAGAAGTGCGCCGGCACGTTGATGCAACCGTAAGTGATGCGGTTGTCGCTCGTGGTGGGCGACAGCAGCCGCTCCAGGCGCCGTTCCTTCTTGTTCCCCGTCACGACCGCATGCAGCGCCACTGAGGTGTCGTAATCGACCCACAGCACTTTCTGCCCGGTGCTGGCCGGGCCGATGCGAGCGACGAAGCGTCCGGCGGGAGTGGTCTTCTCGGCCGGGCCGAGCTCGGCGAGGGTCTTGCTGCCGACACCAGGCGTGGAATCATCGCCGTCTGTGATCCCCAGCAGCGCCGGAGTTTCGCCGATTTGCTTGCCCTTGGCATCGTAGACGAACACCGTCGCCGCCTTCTTGTCGATGATGATGAAGGGCAGGGAGCCGTTGTCGTTCGTGTCGATCACCCAGCGCGTGACGCGGGTGGTTGCGGCTGAGGTTTCAGTCGGCGCGAAAATGGCTGGCGCAGATGGAGCGGCCTGCGCGCTTCCCGGACCGGTGGCCGGCGCGCGTGGTCTGGTGGTGGGTGTGGTCGTCCCGGGACGCGCCGCGCCAGGCTTGTCAGCGGCCGACGGCGGTTGCGGACGAGAGGTCGCGCGTTCCGGACTGCGCGGCTGGGCGAGCAGTGTCGGAGGAAGCATCAGGCTTCCGGCAACCAGGACAGGGAGGATCAATCGATTAAGGTGGCGCATCGGACAGTCAGTGAAACAGACCCGACCGGTTACCCGGTCGGGTCCATTGACTTAGAACTTAGGCATAAACTGCCGCTGAACAAGTATCAGTTCCGCGGAGCTCTCGGCGGCGGGGGCGGCGGCGGCGGCGCGTTCAGGCGCTGCTCAACCGCATCGAGACGCCGGTTGGCGTTCGTCGCAGCGGTATTGGCTGCCTGCGCTTGGGAAAGCGCGGTGTTGGCCGTATTCTCGGTTTGAACCAGTCTCGACTCTACTCCGTCGATCCTTTGGTTCACCGTCGCAATCTGCTGGTCCACATATTCCGTGGTGGCGCAACCGCCCACACCTGAAGCGGACACAACAATTAGGGCGGCGGTGGCTAGTTTACCCTTCAGGTTAGTCATTTAACTATTCCCCTGCTGGAGCTTTCACCTATCACGACTCCGGAAGAGCTTATCGGTTCCCCGTTTCAGCTCACGGCGGTGGCGCGACTTGCACAATCGCTCGTTCACAATTCTAGGGAATAGGGGGAAACCCGAGGTTTGAACGGGAATTTCTGTGGCTCGTTCATAATCAGGGACTAATTGCTTTAACCACGGCGAAATGAGCCAATCGAACGATGAAATTCGCCGTTCTCGGGGGAAAGGGGTCCGAAAAACCCCTGAACTAACGCCCGTCTCATCGCCAGAAAGTCGAAGGGCGCGATCCTTTCGAACCGCGCCCTCCAATTTGTTCGATTTGAAGTCGCTTAGGCTTCGGCAGCTTCGTCGCCGGCTTCCGCGTCTTCGGCCGGCGGAAGTTCGCCCGGCTCCAGGTTCGGATCGAGAGCTTCGGTGAAGCCTTCGGTCTCGGAGCGGTCTTCCTCGGCGATCTGGCCGATCACGTCGACGCCCTGGCGCTGCAGTTCGGCCTCGTCGTCCGAGCGGGCCACATTGGCCTTCACGATGACGTGGACTTCCGGGTGCAGAGCGACGCGAACGTCGAACAGGCCGATCGTCTTGATCGGACGCTCCAGGATGATCTGCGACTTGTTGACGTTGTGGCCAAGCGCCTTGAGTGCGTCGGCGACGTCACGAACGCTGACCGAGCCGTAAAGCTGGCCAGAGTTCGACGAAGCGCGGATCAGGACGAATTCGGCACCGTCAACGCTCGCACCAGCCTGGGCGGCTTCGTCACGACGCTGGGCGTTCTCGGTTTCGAGACGCTCGCGGTTGGCTTCGAAAACCTTGCGGTTCGACTCGTTGGCGCGGAGCGCCTTCTTGTTCGGCAGCAGGAAATTGCGGGCGTAGCCGTCCTTGACGGTTACGACGTCGCCGATCGTGCCGAGCTTCTCGATACGTTCGAGCAGGATGATTTGCATCGGTCTGCCCTCCTTACTTCACGATGTAGGGCAGCAGGCCGAGGTGACGCGCGCGCTTGATCGCACGGGCCAGCTCACGCTGCTTCTTGCCGGAAACGGCGGTGATGCGGCTCGGGACGATCTTGCCACGCTCGGACATGAAGCCCTGCAGCAGACGCGTGTCCTTGAAGTCGATAACCGGAGCGTCCTTGACCGAGAACGGGCAGGACTTGCGGCGGCGGAAAAACGGACGTGCCATTAGATGCGCTCCCCATCGCGTTCGCGACGCTTGCGGTCACGTTCGTTCTTGCGCATCTGCGCCGACGGACCTTCTTCATGCTTTTCAACGGCGATCGTGAGCCAGCGGATCACGTCTTCGTTGATGCGGTTCTGACGCTCGAGCTCGGCCACGACGGGGCCGGGGCACTCGATGTTCAGGAGCACGAAGTGCGCCTTGCGGTTGCGGTCGATCTTGTAGGCGAGGCTCTTGAGACCCCAGGTCTCGGTCTTGGTAACCTTGCCACCGCCCTGTTCCACGATTTCCGTGACGTTGGCGGCGAGCGCGTCAACCTGAGCTTGGCTCAAGTCCTGGCGCGCGAGAAATACATGCTCGTAAAGCGGCATGTTCGCGTTCCTTTCACTTCGGCCGATCGTTGGCTTGTCTGTCCGAATGACGGGGCCCCTCCGGCTTTCTTGGGGTTTCCTGGCAGTCATGACCGCCGAGGAAGGCGGGCACATACAGGTTTGGGGTGGGAATGCAAGGCTGGGGTATTTTCGTGAAAATTGCTCGTGTCGTCGATTGGGACTTTACAGATGCGAATGGTTCGCAATAGCATGCGATTGGAAGGAGCCTGACGTGTCCCAAGCCCCTGCGATCGGTCCGATGATCTTCGTCCGCCAGTTCCGCCTCTGGGTGGCTGCCCGTGCGAAGGGAGAGCATCCCCTGCCTCACATGCAATCGGCGGTAAGCCTGTTCGAGACCGCGCCCGAGCTCTCGGTCGCCTGCGCCAGTCTGTTCGACATGGTGGAGGCCCAGCTCGAGCGACCGCTCCAGCCCGAATGCTGCTGCAGCCCTGCATTCTCCCGGGACGAGCGGGCGCTCCTGGGCATACTGCGCCACGCACCCGAGGCGGGCCAGCCTTTGACCAGTTCGGCGGTCCCACACGGCTTGCCCGGAGCGATCTGCTGGGCGGCTTTCGCCGTCCGCCGGGCCATGGCCGAAACCTTTACCGACCAGTTCGGTGCCCCTGACGCTGACGGCAGCCATCCCGCGCAGTGCCCGTTCTCGCAAGAGCCCGAGCCAATCCTGGTCGCAGTCGCCTAGCGCCGATTTACGCCGTTCCCTGCAACAGCAACGGTCCGTCGCATCGTCAGGAACCAATTGACGGTTTCGCCGTCCTCTCCGTCGTGGACGTCATTACACCGATCATCGGGCAATTGGGCATGCTCGGCCCATTATTGCAGAGCGAGGTCCTGCTGGGCCTCCTGTTCCTCGTGCTCACCGCGACGCTGGTAGGCTCCGGAGTTCCCGGAGTGCTGGTGCCGATCTCGTTCTCGTCCGGAGCCCTCCTCGGCGGATGGCTCGGGATGCTCGTGGTCGTGCTCGGGGCGGTGCTCGGGAGCCATGGCTTGTTCCTCCTCGCTCGCCGCTCGCTTTCCGATCGCCTACGAAGACGCTGGGGTCCCCGGCTCGAACGGTTCGACCGAGATATCTCGCAACGCGGCTTCTTCTACCTTCTCGGGCTCAGGCTGCTGGGGATGCCGCATATGCTGGTGACGGCGGCCTGCGCCCTGTCGCCATTGAAGGCCCGAAGCTTCGCCCTCGCGACCTTGCTGGGCTTCCTTCCCGCCGTGACCCTGGCGGCGATGGCCGGTTCTGCGGTCTAAGCGCAATTCCCAGTTGTTCCTGTGACCTCTGCTGGTAGCCTCTTCCCAACGACAGGGGAGGGGCGAATGAGAGTTGCACTGACATTGGCAGGACTGTCGAGCGGCCTGGCGGCGTTTCCCGCCCTGGCGCAGGAGGCGCCCACGCTCGAATTCGTGTTCGAGGAAACGGTCACTCTCGGCGAGGTTACCGTTCCGGGCGACACGGCCCTGGGCGGTCGGATAATCATCCCCATCACCGGTGGAACCTTCGAGGGCCCGGCGATCAAGGGCACGATCGTACCGGGAGGCTGGGATTACCAGCTGCGCCGGGCGGACGGCTGCAACGAGGTAAAGGCCGACTACTTCCTCAAGACCGACGATGGCGTTGTCATCAATGTCGTGAACACGGGTGTGATCTGCACGGGCGAGGGCGGAGCGATGAAGCCGGTCCGCACCCATCCGGTGTTCGAGGCGCCGCGGGGCAAGTACGAATGGCTCAGCCAAGCGGCTTTCGTCGGAACCCTCGAACCGGCGCCACCGTCGGCTGGCCCCGCGGTGAAGATACGCTTCTATCGGGTTCGTTGAGGCGCGTCGGATCGTTAGGCGGAAAACCGCGAGGTCATCGCAACGTATAGCGGACTGACTGCAAACGACCTTTGCGGATTCGCAGTAGCATGGTTGAACGTCCGCTTCGCGACCATCCAAGTCACCCAACAAGCTGCACCTGCTAGCTAAGCAGTCACTGGGCAGGGGCGCCCCTAAACCCATTGCAGGTGCGCTACATTTGTGGCACGCTACAAATGTAGCAGATAGGTGGAGGGGCCGATGGTGCAGAAGTTGTCGCCGCGCGAACGCGAGATCATCGACCTACTCTACGACCGCGACGAAGGGGGGCGATAGGGATGAGAGTGAGCCGTTTTTCGATGGCGCTGGCGGCCGGCGCTCTGGTTGCGAACATGCCCGCGCGGGCGCAGGTGTCGTTTCAGGCGCAGCAAGCCGCGCCTTCCCCGGAAGCACAGGTCTTTGCCAGACTCAGCGATGCCGAAGTGGAGCGCCGCGTTGGCGCAGTGATCGACGAGATCATGACCAACCCCGAGTTCGTCGGCCTGTCGGTGGCGGTGGCGCGTGGCGACCGCCTGGTTGTCGAGCGCGGCTACGGCATCGCCGATCTCGAGTGGAATTCGCCGGTCGATGCGAGCACGATCTTCCGCATCGGCTCGATGACCAAGCAGTTCACCGCAGCGGCGATCCTGAAGCTTGCCGAGCAGGGCAAGCTCGGCCTCGATGATCCGTTGAGCCGATATGTGCCAGAGTTCGACACCGGCGGGCGCGTGGTGACGATCAGGCAGATGCTCAATCACACTTCGGGCGTCCCTGAATATACGATGCAGCCCGGCTTCTTCGGAAGGTTGTCGCTGATCGACGTGAGCGACGCCGAGCTGCTGCAGCTGGTGTCCGGCAAGCCGTTCAATTTCGAGCCGGGGGCGGGCTGGCGCTATTCGAACACCAACTACTACCTGTTGGGAATGGTCATCGCCAAGGTGAGCGGCCGGCCCTACGCCGCGTTCATGCAGGACGAGTTTTTCACCCCGCTCGGCCTGACGCACACGCGCTATGGCTCGGAGAGCGAGATCATTCCCCATCGGGCGCAAGGCTATTCCTTCAACTCGAACACCGGCGCGCACGCCAATGACGCGGCGATCAGCATGAACACGCCCGGCGCCGGCGGCGCGCTGGTCTCGAGCGCCGGGGACTTGGTGCGTTGGCAGATCGCCCTGACAAACGGACGTGCGATCCGCCCCGCCTCGTTCGAACAGATGATCGCCTCACCAGTGCAGATGGAGCAGAGCACCGGGCTCTACGGGTTCGGGCTGATGGTCGATCGTCTCGACGGTCAGCGCGTGATCTCGCACGGCGGCGGCATAAACGGCTTTGGCGGCGTGCTGAGCTGGCTTCCCGACAGCGGCTTGCGCATCGCGGTGATCTCGAACAGCGAGGCGATGCCGGGCTCCGTCGTCGAGCGGCGGATCATCGCTGCGCTGACGTCCGACGTGCCGCCTGCGCCGCGCTCGACACCGCGGCCGGGCACCGAGGCTGCCCTGCGCAAGTTCATTGCGGACATCACGGCGGGGACGCCGGATTACTCGACGATGTCGCCGCTCGGTGCCGAAATGACGCGCGCCATGCTCCCGGAGCTACAGAAGATATACAAAAACCTCGGGCCGCTACGCTCGCTGAATTTCACGAAAGTCACGCTTCAGGATTTCGACTCCTATCGCGCAGATTTCGCCAACGGTGCAGCGGTCTACACGATCGTGCTCGCTCCGGACGGCACGATCGCGACGATGAACTACCGCCCTCTTCCACCCGGCGCGCAATAGAGGCGGCCATCGCGGCAACGCCTGAGTGCGGACAGCGACGCGCCGCTTTGAGACGCTGCCGTCTCAGGGTTAATCCGGTATGTAGGTGACGGCGTCAGGATATTGGGGGCTAACGGCGTTTACGTCCTGGTCGGCGTTGGGGTCTTCACGCTGATCATCTAACAGCGCTGCCTGTTCCGCGGCCTTGTTTCGATCGGCGATCTCATTGGCATCCTGGCGGAGTGCGTCGAGCTTTTCGGATGTCTCCTGGATTTCGGCAGCCCGCCTTTCGGCTTGTGAGTCGCAGGCGGTGAGAGACGTCAGCACAACGAGAGGTGCAATCAAATTGAAAGCGCGCAACAGTGACATGAGATCCCCCTGATTGCCCAACCGCATGGCTATCGTCGATTTGGCAATAGAGGAAGACAATAGGGTTGGTGCTGAGGGCTTTCCACGCGTCTTTGCCGTTCAGCGCCGGGCTGAGCTTCGATGTCGGTCCATTCGCTGCGGACTTCCTTCCTGCCCTCATCGGGTTCGTTAGACAGTTGGAGGTTGCAGGGCGCCGCGATCGCGCCGCTTATCCGTCAATTGCGCTTTCCAGTCCTTCATCAACTGGTTGCGAGACCCGGGGAACCGCGAACCTGTCGCGGTAATGCGGGCCAGGCGGTCGGTGCGGAAGTGGCGGAAGTCCTGCCGCGTCTCGCACCAGGCCACGAGAATGCGCACTTCTTCCAGGTAAGCGATAAGGAGGGGCCAGACCACGCGTTCGGTCACGAGGCCCTGAGCATCGGCGTAGGCGATCGCAAGCTTCACCCGATCGCGAATGGCATGTCGCAACGCGGCAACGTCTATGTGCTCCATAGGCTGCCGGGCCAGGCTCATCGGCTTCAATCCGGCATCCAGCACAATGGGACGCAGCGCCTCCGGCACCACGGCCGTCAACTTGGCAACGAGATCGCGTGCCCCCTGCGCCAGCTGCGGATCGCCGCGCGCCGCGACCCAGCTGGCTCCGAGCACCGCGGCCTCCAGTTCGTCGGGCGTGAGCATGAGGGGCGGCAGGTCATACCCCCTGTCGAGCACATACCCCAGGCCTGCCTCGCCGCGCACCGGCACGCGCTGGGCGATGAGCTCGGCAATGTCGCGATAGAGCGTACGTAGCGACACCTCGAGTTCGTCCGCCAGCTCCCGACCGGTCAGCGGCCTCTGGGCGCTTCGCAAGGTTTGTATGATCCGGAAAAGCCGTTCCGTCCGCCGCATGGCGTCCTCCTGACAGGCTGCTGCCATAACGGTGGCAGCAGGCCTGTGGCAATTGGTCCTTTCACGACCAAGGAGAATTATAATGCATCGCGAAGGAGGCTGCGCTTGCGGCGCCATTCGTTTCAGTATCGACGCTCCGTTGCTGGGTGCCGGAGCTTGCCACTGCACCGATTGCCAAAAGCTGGCGGGGGGTGGGCCAAACTACGTCGCACTCGCACCCAAAGGCACTGTGGAAGTGACCCAGGGGGAGCCGAAGCTGTATCATCGCCCCGGTGAAAGCGGCGAGGACGTCACTCGTGCTTTCTGCGGGAATTGTGGCACCCCGTTGTGGAGCGTGCCTGCGAGCGCGCCGTTCTTGACGATCAAGGTGGGCGCTTTTGACGATTATTCGGATCTGGCCCCGCAAATGCATGTCTACGTTAGTTCGGCCCCTTCCTGGCATTCACTCCCGGCAGACCTGCCCACATTCGCAAAGATGCCGCCGCCCGATGTCGCGCCCGCCCGACGCAGCGGTGTTGGCTGAGGGGGCTACCGTCCCGATACTCGGGTAACTCCCGATGGCGGAGGGACTTGGCGGGATTAGCATGATCTCGCCAGCCAACCTCTCAAGGTGAGCCATGCCGCTGTCGTGCCGGTATTCCAAAACGCTAGGCGTTGCGCTCGGGGTGACCTGTCTGCTTGCGCGACCCGCGACGGCCCAGGTCGAGACCGGATCGCAACAGGCCTTGCCCGAAGCCGCGGCATCGGAGGAGCCGCCGCCGGTCGAGGTGGAATGGGAGACTGACGGGGAAGGGAAGGAGAAAAAGAAGAAGGACGTCGACCTTCTCTTCGCTCCCGTTCCTTTCTCGACCCCGACGACCGGGGCCGGCATCGCCGGCGGCGTGGTCGCGTTCTACAACCCCAATGGCTCGCCGAACCAGTGGATGACCGGCGGCGGGATCGTGTGGACCACGCGCGGCAGCAAGGGGATCGCGGCGTTTCACAAGATGTCGTCCGGCGACGATGGCTTCCGGCTTACCGCCAGCATTTCGTACATGGACCAGTTCACCAAGTTCTACGGCATCGGCGCCGATGATGGCGACCGGAACGATGCGCTGATGCTCGAGGATCAGCAGTTCAACATAAAGGCCACGGCCAGCCGCAGGATCTTCCCGCATGGATATCTTGGCGCGCGCTATCAGCTAGGCACCCATAGCGCCGCTCCGCATGTCGATGAGGATAGCGAAGATCCGCCATCGCTGACTCCGCCGCCGCCCGTCGACCAGATGGAAAGCACGTTGTCGGTGGTGGGGCCGGTGTTCCAGTACGACACCACCGACAGTCACACCCAGCCGACCAAGGGCATGCAGTTCCTCGCAGTATGGGTGTTCGGTTTCGACGCGCTCGGCTCAACCTTCAAGCACAACAAGCTGACCGCGGAAGGGAGCGCCTATTTCCGCACCGACGACGACACGGTCATGGCGGGGAGCGCGATGGTCTGTTCGGCGAACGGCGATGTACCCTATTATAATCTCTGCCTGTTCGGTGCGAGCGCCGACCTCAGGGGCTACGTGACAGGCCGCTACCGCGACCGCGCCGCCTGGTCGATCCAGGGGGAGGTTCGTCACCAGTTCACCAAGCGCTGGGGCGGGGTGGCGTTCATGGGGATCGGCGGCATCTCCACCTCAGTCGGTGACCTGTTCAGCGACAGCAATTTCCTCCCCGCGAGCGGCCTTGGCGTGCGCTACCTTCCGTTCAAGAACAACGACGTCCACCTGCGGCTCGACCTCGCGGTCGGCAAGAACGACCACGGGGTGTACCTGGGTATTGGCGAGGCGTTCTAGTTTAGCCTAACTGACCGGGAGAGAGATTCCCGGGAGTAGGTATGCGTTCGAAATCGTTGAATTGGTTCTGTCTGGCGGCCGCGCTGTCCAGCGTGGCGGCGGCTCCGGCTTTGGCTCAGGAAGCGGCTGGCCGCGCTTCGGATTATGCCGAGGTGACCTCCTGGCCCGACTGGAGCGGCATCTGGTCCCCCGGTGTGTCTTCGGCCTCGCGCACAACTGCCACTCCGCCCAAGCTCACGCCGGAGGGTCAGAAGTTGGCCGCCGATTTCGAAGCCGGCAAGGCGCGCGGCGAGAACCTCCAGACCCAGGCCGCCAACTGCGTGCCCAACGGCATGCCGGGCATCATGCGGCTGCCCTATCCGATCGAGTTCACTTACTCGCCGGGCCGCGTGAACATCCTGATCGAAACCTACAGCCAGGTCCGCCGTGTCTATGTCGACGGGCGGCCGCTGCCAGAGGATCCGGATCCGGCTTACAACGGCCACTCCGTCGGCCATTGGGAGGGTGACACGCTGGTGGTCGAGACAATCGGAGTGAACCCGGCGGTTAGCGTGGTGCCTGGCCTCCATGCCACCGAGAACACCCGCTTCCGCGAACGCATCACCCGCGTGGCGGCGGACCATCTGGTGGACGAGATCACCATCACCGACCCAGCGATCTTCGCCGAGCCTTACGTGATGGTGCAGAACTACAAGCTCGAGCCCGGCTGGGAGATGCGCGAATACGTCTGCCAGGAAAACAACCGTGACGGCGCCGACGCTGAGGGGCGGCCGGTCATGGACCTGGGCGATCCGTTTGAAGGGCTGGAGGACTGAGGCTTCGGGACCTGAAATCCTCCCTGTGAGCGAAGCTCATGGGGAGGGGGACCGCGCGAAGCGTGGTGGAGGGGCTGGCGTCGTGCCACTAGCCCCTCCGTCAGCCGCTACGCGGCTGCCACCTCCCCATCGCTGCGCGACAGGGAGGATTGGCGCTAGCGGAGCTGTCCGAGCAACTCCCCCGCAAACACAGTCAGCGTGTCATCCCGCGCGCCCATCACCACGACCCTGTCCCCCGGCCGCGCAATCTCGATGATCCGCGCTCCACAGCCTTCACGCGACGGGATGTACTCAGCGCGCCCACCGGCGTCCTCGATCAAACCGACAATCCGCTCGCTGCCTACCGAGCGGTCGACCGTTCCGCCGAAATAGACCGGATCGCACAGGATGGTCACATCCTCGGGCCCTAGTTCCTCGGCGAAGGTCTCGGCGAGTTCGTGCCCCATCTGGCGCAGCGGGCCGTAACCGTGGGGCTGGAAGAACGCGATCACCCGGCCGGGATGTGCCTTGAGCGTCCGCAAGGTCGCGCGGCACTTCTCCGGGTTGTGGCCGAAGTCGTCGATCACGGTCACGCCGGACGGGCTGGTGCCGATGATGTCGAACCGCCGCGCGAGGCCCTTGAAGCTGGCCAAGGCCTGCACCGCATTCTGCACCGGCACACCCGCAGCCGCGGCCCCGGCAATCGCCGCCAGCGCATTGGCCAGGTTATGGCGGCCGGGCATGGCGAGAGTCAGCGAATGCGCTTCGTCGCTGCGACGGTCGACCACCAGTGCGGCGATGCTCGTCGGTGTATCCTCGATCGAACCGGGCTCGACGCCGATGTCCGCGTCTTCGTCATCAATGCCGAACGAGATGAGCGCCTGCGCCCTGTCCGCGAGCAGTCGAGCTTCTTCGTTGTCGAAGTTGACCGCCGAGTGCGGAGCAGCGGCCAGGAAGTCTCCGAACAGATCGCGCAGCTCCTCCAGGCTTTTGTGGTCGAGGCTGACGTTGAGCAGCACCGACACTTCGGGCCGATAGAGCGCGATCGAACCGTCGCTTTCGTCGACTTCGGACACGAAGGCGGGACCGGCGCCCACGCGAGCACTGGCGAAGGGCACCGCGTCGGAGACGAAATTCTTCATCACCGCACCATTCATGATCGTCGGGTCGCGACCCGCTTCGGCCATGATCCATCCGAGCATTCCCGTGACGGTCGATTTGCCGCTGGTGCCGCCGACTGCGATCCCCTGCTCAGCGGCGTTGAACAAGGTCGCCAGGAGCTGCGCGCGAGTCATCCGGGGGCAGCCCAGCTCGGTGGCGCGGACCACCTCGGGCACGGTGTCCTCGATCGCGGCTGAAGCGACCAGGACCTGGTCGGCGCTCGTCACTCCGCTCCCGTCCTGCGGGAACAGCTCGAACCCCTGGCTTTGCAGCCAAGCGCGCTTTTCCGGCGTGCGCCCCTGGTCGAAGCTGCGGTCCGAGCCGGCGACTTGTGCGCCGTGACCTCTCAGGATCGTGGCGAGCGGGAGCATTCCCGAGCCGCCGATGCCGCAGAAGAACCAGGGATGGGCGGTGAGTTGCGTGGGGGCAGTCATGGGGGATGAGCTATGCGGCAGACCTCGACATTACAACACGCAAAGCTAGGTGTGGCGTGGATGACCCGTATCGCCATCTGTGCGCCCTCGACGCCGATCACTCCCGACGTGGCGACGCGTGTCCTGGCGCTGGCGGAATCAGAGTTCCCCGGACTGGAGCTGCACTTCCACGAGCAGTGCTTCGTCGAGGAAGGCCATTTCGCCGGACCTGACGCGGTGCGGCTGGCGGCGCTGCTCGACTGCGCGAACGATCCCGGCATGGATGTCGTGTGGTTCGCCAAGGGCGGTTACGGCGCGAACCGGATCGCGGCCCAGGCGCTCGCGGCCATGAACGGCGCGGCACGGGAGAAGGCCTACCTCGGCTACTCGGACACCGGCTATCTGCTGGCCGGGCTCTATCGCGAAGGCATCGGGCAGCCTGTTCATGCGCCGATGCCGGTCGATATCCGGCGGGAGAACGGCGAGGGCGCGGTGGAGCGGTCGCTCGCCTGGCTGGCGCATGACACGCGTGGACTGGAGCCTGCGCTGGTTGGAGAGCCCACGGTCGCCTTCAACCTGATGACGCTGGCCATGCTCTGCGGCACCGACCTGATGCCCGACCTCACCGACCATGTGGTGATGGTTGAGGAAGTGGCGGAGCATCTCTACGCCGTCGACCGCTTGTTCTTTCACGTGACGCAACACTTGCGCGGGATTGCCGGGCTCAGGCTCGGGCGGATTAGCGCGGTGCCCGAAAACGACCGTCCGTTCGGCACTGGGGCGGAGGAAATCGCTCGCGACTGGTGTGCCCGATCGGGCATTCCGTTCCTCGGCACGGCCGACATCGGGCACGACGCTGCCAACAGGATCGTGCCCTTCGGGCTTGCCCGGACGCTCGCGCGCTCATAACCGGCGCGGCAATACTTCGACATGCCGCTTGGCGGCTGCTCAGTACGATCGGAGATTTAAAGTGACCGCATTCGTTTTCCCCGGACAGGGAAGCCAGAAAGTCGGCATGGGCGCAGAGCTCGCCGAAGCCAGCACCGCCGCGCGCGAGGTGTTCGAGGAAGTGGACGAGGCGCTCGGCCAGAACCTCTCGAAGATCATGCGCGAAGGGCCGGAGGACGAACTGACCCTGACCGCGAACGCGCAGCCGGCGATCATGGCCAACGCCATCGCGGTACTGCGGGTGCTCGAAAAGGAAGCGGGTCTGTCGATCGCCGCCAAGGGCGAATGCGTCGCGGGTCACTCGCTGGGCGAATATACCGCCTTGTGCGCGGCCGGTGCGTTCTCGCTGGCCGATACGGCGCGGTTGCTGAAGCTGCGCGGGCAGGCGATGCAGGCGGCGGTGCCGGTGGGCGTGGGCGCGATGTGCGCGCTGCTTGGGGCGGATCTCGAGAAGGCCCAGGCGCTCGCAGACGCGGCGGCCGAGGGTGAAGTGTGCCAGGTCGCCAACGACAACGATCCGGGCCAGGTGGTCCTCTCAGGCCATCGCGGCGCGATCGAGCGGGCCGTGGCTCTGGCCAAGGACCACGGCATCAAGCGCGGCGTGATCCTGCCGGTCTCGGCGCCGTTCCACTGCTCGCTGATGCAGCCCGCGGCCGATGCCATGGCCGAAGCTCTCGCGAAAACCCCTCCGGGCGCGCTGCGCCTGCCGATCTACGCGAACGTCACTGCCGCTCTGGTGGGCGATGCGGCGACTGAGCAGGAACTGCTCGTCCAGCAAGTCACCGGCCGCGTCCGCTGGCGTGAAAGCGTGATCGCGATAAAGGACGCTGGGATCGAGCGCTACATCGAGCTTGGCGGCAAGGTGCTCGGACCGATGATCGGGCGGACGGTGCAGGATGTGACCGTGACGAGTGTGGTGACGATGGCCGACATCGAGGCCTTGGTGAAGGAGCTTTGATTATGTTCGACCTAACCGGAATGACCGCCCTCGTGACCGGCGCCAGCGGCGGGATCGGGTCTTCGATTGCGCGGTGCCTGGCACGGCAGGGCGCGCGCCTTGCGCTTTCCGGCTCGAACAGCGCCAAGCTGCGCGCGTTCCGCGAAGAGCTGAACGACGAATTCGGGCACGACCACGTCGAGATCACCTGCGACCTTTCGAACACCACGCAAGTCGAAGAGCTGATCCCGGCGACGCTCGATACGCTCGGCAAGATCGACATCCTGGTGAACAACGCCGGTATTACCCGCGACAACCTCGCCATGCGCATGAAGGATGACGAGTGGGAGCAGGTGATCCGCATCAACCTCGAATCGACCTTCCGCCTGATGCGTGCTGCGGCCAAGCCGATGATGAAGGCGCGTTTCGGGCGCATTGTCACCGTGACCAGCGTGGTCGGCGCGACCGGCAACCCGGGCCAGGTCAACTATGCCGCGGCCAAGGCGGGTCTGGTCGGCATGACCAAGAGCTACGCTCAGGAAGTCGCCAGCCGCGGGATCACCGCCAACTGCGTCGCTCCGGGCTTCATCCGCACGGCGATGACCGATGTGCTGCCCGACGCGCAAAAGGACGCGCTCAATCAACGCATCCCGATGGGGCGCATGGGCGAGGGCGAGGATATTGGCGCGGCGGTGACTTTCCTGGCCTCCAAGGAAGCTGGCTACGTTACCGGGCAGACGCTGCACGTGAATGGCGGCATGGCGATGTTTGCGTAAGCTTGGGGGCCTGCTCTCGGTCCCGCACGAGCGCTGGGACCGAGTTTTCCCCAAGCCAATAGGCTCCGGATCGCATTCTTTCTTGCCGCGTTCCGCTGCCCCGCTAAGGGTAATGGGATATATTCCGGCGCTTGCGGGCGATTCCGGCCCCATCCCAACCGGGACGGCGCGTTAGGGGGTTTGAGTAGCGATGAAGGCCACCATCGAACGCGCAAAATTGCTGCGTTGCCTGTCACACGTCCAGTCGGTGGTTGAACGCCGCAACACGATTCCGATCCTGTCGAACGTGTTGATCGAAGCCTCGGCCGACGGCCGGGTGCGGATCATGGCCACCGACCTCGATCTCCAGGTGGTCGAGAACCTCGAGACGGTTTCGGTTGAGGCGCCCGGCGCGATCACCGTCTCTGCCCACTTGCTGTTCGACATCGCGCGCAAGCTGCCTGATGGCAGCCAGGTGAGCCTGGAGACCGCCGACAACCGCATGACGGTCAAGGCCGGGCGCAGCCGGTTCCAGCTGCCGACTCTGCCGCGGGATGATTTCCCGGTCATCGTCGAAGGCGACCTGCCGACCAGCTTCGAACTGCCCGCGCGTACGCTGGCTGAGATGATCGACCGTACCCGGTTCGCGATCTCGACCGAAGAGACTCGGTATTACCTCAACGGCATCTTTCTCCACGTCACCGATGGCGACTTGAAGGCTGCGGCGACCGACGGTCACCGGCTGGCCCGCTTCACCCTGGCAAAGCCTGAGGGTGCCGAGGGCATGCCCGATGTGATCGTGCCGCGTAAGGCTGTCGGCGAACTGCGCAAGCTGCTCGAAGAAGCGCTCGATGGGAATGTCGAGATCGACCTCTCCGCCAGCAAGATCCGCTTCACGCTCGGCGGCGAGGGCGGGGTGGTGCTGACCAGCAAGCTGATCGACGGCACCTTCCCCGATTATTCGCGCGTCATTCCAACGGGTAACGACAAGCTCTTGAGGCTTGATCCCAAGTCCTTCTACGAAGGCGTGGACCGCGTGGCGACCATTGCCACCGAGAAGACCCGCGCCGTGAAGATGGGGCTGGAGCCCGACAAGGTCACGCTTTCGGTGACGAGCCCGGACAACGGGACGGCGGCCGAAGAAGTGCCGGCGGACTATGCTTCGGATTCCTTCGAGATCGGCTTCAACGCCAACTACCTGAAGGACATCCTCGGCCAGATCGACGGCGATACGGTCGAGCTCCATCTCGCCGATCCCGGCGCGCCCACCTTGATCCGCCAGGATGAGAAGAGCCCGGCGCTCTACGTACTGATGCCGATGCGGGTCTAGGCGCGTGCGCCGCCTGTTATTGCCGCTCGCGCTGCTCGTGCCGGCTCCGGCGCTCGCGCATGACTCCGCCAAGCTCTCGTCCGAGGCCGACCAGGCGCTCGAATGCGCGATGTGGGCCGCGACCGTTGCCGGTGCGATCGAAGACCCCGAGCTGGTGACCGCGTTCGGCTACGCGATGACTTATTGGATCGGGCGTTTCGAAGGCATGACCGGACAGCATTTCGACGACTTCGCGACCGAGGAGTACGTCAACAAGCTTCAGCCCCGGTTCGAGGATCTCCGCCAGCGGTGTGCGCCGGAGATGGAAGAGATGGGCGGTCGAATGCAGAACTGGGGCAACCGTTTGCAGGCGGCTCCGTCGGCCTGACCTGCTGTCCGGCGGACGGCCACTCGTCAGCCCCTGGCTTTGATCATCGCTTCGACGTCCACGAACTTCTCACGCGGAGCACCTTCGCGGGCGGCCTTTTCTTCGGCTTCCTCGATCCGCTTCCAGTCGCGGAAGGTGACGACGTCGAGGCTGCGCTCAGCCGCCATCGTGTCAAAGCCGGCGCGACCTGCCTTGCGAGCAGAGCCGAGCGTCCCTTCGGCGATATCCGCATTGATAAGCTCCACGACCGCATAGCCGTCCGGCCGATTGGTCCCAATCGTGCCGGTCGGCCCGCGCCGGGCCCAGCCCACGCAATAGAGGCCGGGCAGGATTCTTCCCTCGTCGTTGGCGAAGCGCCCCTGTCGCTCATCGAACGGAACGCCAGGGATCGGTGAAGTCCGATAGCCGATACAAGCGACGACCAGATCGGCGGGAATCCGCTCGATCACCCCGGTCCCAACCGCGCGCCCATGCTCAAGCCTGGTCTTCTCAACCTCGATCGCTTCGACTTTATCATCGCCGATCAAGGCTTTGGGGGAGGACATGAAGACGAATTCTATCGCCTTGGGTTTCTCGGCCCGGATATGTTCAGGGGTGGCCGCGAAGGCGCGCAGGTGGCTGACAGACTTGCGCAGCCCCGGTTCCAGGATCGCGTCATCGCCGGGCTCCGGCAAGTCTCCGCTGCCGACATGGGGAGAGGCGCGTTCGAGTTCGCCCAGTTCCCCGAGTTCCTTGGGCGTCATCATGATCTGGTGCGGGCCGCGCCGGCCGAGGATCACGATGCGCTCGAGCTTTGAGGCTTCGAGGGCCTCCAGGGCGTGAGTGACGATGTCGCTGCCCGCGAATTCGGCACGCGTCTTGGACAGGATGCGCGCGACGTCGAGCGCGACGTTGCCCATGCCGATGACCACCGCGGTTTTGCCTGAAAGATCCGGGTCGAGGTCAGCGAATTGCGGATGACCGTTGTACCAGCCCACGAAGGCAGCGCTGCCGAAGACGTTGCCCAAGTCTTCTCCAGGAATGCCGAGCTCGCGGTCCTTTGGCGCCCCGGTGGCGAGGACGACCGCATCGTAGAGATCCTGCAACTCCGCGATGGACACGTCCTTGCCGATCATGACGTTGCCGACAAAGCGGACGTTGTCGGACAAGGCCACCTTCTCGTAACGGCGGGAGACCCCCTTGATCGATTGATGATCGGGCGCGACGCCGCTGCGGATCAGGCCATAGGGAACCGGGAGCGTATCGAAGATGTCGATCCTGACATCTTCGCCGAGCGCCTTTTGCGCCGCTTCGGCGGTGTAATATCCCGCCGGTCCTGAGCCGATGATCGCGACATGCCGCATGAATCTGCGCCCTTAGCCACTAACTCTCCGAACCAACCTTAGCCCGGCATTAGCGTTCGATCACAATCCTACAGCTGCAAAAACTGCGGGTAACTTAACGGTTTTTCAAATTCGCCGCGTGCATTGGCATGTCATGTCGCAGGCTCGCAGTGCACGATTGACCGCTTCTGCGCGTGCCGCGGACCCTGAACCCGTGGTTCCGGCCGATACTCCCGAGCCTGCCGAGCAACGGCGCGGCTCCCGGCGCAAGCCCCAGAGCGACAGGGCTCGCGCGGTGCCCAGCGCCGCCGTCAGTTCGGCGCGCAATTGGCTGCCACAGCGTTGGCCCTATCTGATCCTCTCGATGATCGCCGCCATCGGCGCGTGTTGCTTCTGGGTCGGCCGCGTGCCGAGTGTCGTCGAGGCCATCATGTTGCTGCTGTCGGTCGTCGGCGTGGCTTGCGTCGGCGTGGTCCATACACTGATTGCGGGCCGGCAGGGATACGCGAGAGTGGCCGGCGTGTTTGCCGTGGTGGTCGCGCCGATGTTCCTCTTCGGCCTGGCGATCACGCGCTGGAGTGTTTCGGGCGAATTGCCCTGGGACTTCGCAATTGCCTCGCTGCTGTGCGTGGCGGGTGCCGCTTCGGCCTACCTCCGTCGCCAGCCCGTCGTGTTCTTTGCTGCCAAGCTTTCCGTCTGGGCCGCCGCCGTCGTAGCCAACGTTTCGCTGGCCGGTGCCCTGACCGTGCTGGCGGCTTTGATCGGGGCAATACTCGTCAGCCGCGAGCAAATGCGCGAACAACGCGCCGAGGACGAGCGGACGAAGGCCCGCGAGCGAGTGCAGACCCGCGCCGGCGACATTCTCGCCGACTACGAACAGACCCGGCAAGGGTGGTTCTGGGAAACCGACCGCCGCAGCCAGCTGACTTACGTCTCCGCACCCGTAGCTGAGGCCGTGGGGCGCACGGCTGAGGAATTGGTGGGGCAGCCCTTGGTGACCCTGTTCGACCTGGAGGACACAAGCCAGGAAAGCGAGCGCACGCTGCTGTTCCATCTCAACGCCCGGTCGGCTTTCCAGGAACTGACGGTTCGCGCGGCGATCTGGGGCGAGGAGCGGTGGTGGTCCGTAAGCGGCCGTCCGATCCATAACGACTACGGAAACTTCGTCGGCTTCCGCGGCTCGGGTGTCGATTTGACGGCGAAGAAACTCAGCGAGGACCATGCCTCGCGGTTGGCGCACTACGACTCCCTCACCGGTCTCGCCAACCGCTTCCAGATGTCGCAGGCGCTCGAGAAGACCCTGACCTCACGTCAGCGGGCCAATCGGGCCTGCTCGGTGATGCTGCTCGACCTCGATCGGTTCAAGCAGGTCAACGACACCATGGGACACCCGGCCGGCGATGCCTTGCTCAAGCAAGTTGCCCGCAGGCTGGAAGTCGCGGTCGACAAGATGGGGCAGGTGGGCCGCCTCGGCGGCGATGAGTTCCAGGTCATCATCCCGGGCCGTATTCCCCGAAGCGATGTCGGAGATCTGGCGTCGCACATCATCCATTCGCTGTCACAACCCTATTCGATCGAGGGGCAGCGCGTGGTCATTGGCGCGTCTATCGGGATCGCGGTGTCACCTGAGGATGGCGTGACCAACGACGAAGTGATCCGCAACGCCGATCTGGCGCTTTATGCCGCCAAGGACCTCGGGCGCGGACGTTTCCATTTCTATGCCAACGACTTGCACGCCGAAGCTGAGGCACGCGCGCAGCTAGAGCAGGACCTGCGCGATGCCATCGCCGAGGGCCAATTGCAGCTCTACTACCAGCCGGTGGTCTCGTCAGCGACGGAGAAGCTGACCGGCTTCGAGGCCCTGCTGCGCTGGGAGCATCCGCAACGCGGGTGGGTCCCGACCGACAAGTTCGTCAAGATCGCCGAGGACACCGGCCTGATCGCGCCGATCGGCGAGTGGGCCTTGCGGACGGCCTGCCACGAGCTTGCCGGGTGGCCCGAAGAGGTGCGCGTGGCGGTGAATATCTCGCCGCTCCAGTTCGCCAATCCGCAGCTTCCCAGCCTCGTCGCCAACGCCATCGCTCAGGCGGGCATTCATCCTTCGCGGCTGGAGCTCGAAATCACCGAGAGCGTGTTCCTGAACGATGACACCTGCACCGACACCATGTTTGCGGCTCTCAAGGGCCTCGGTGTCCGCCTGGCGCTCGACGACTTTGGCACCGGCTACTCCTCGCTCGGCTATCTGAAGAAGGCTCCGTTCGACAAGATCAAGATCGACCAGAGCTTCGTGCGCGGTGCGACTCTGCCGGGCAGCCGCAACGGCGCCATCATCGCGTCGGTCACCAGTCTGGCGCATGCGTTGGGCATGGATACGACGGCCGAGGGGGTCGAGACGCTCGACGAGCTCGAACTGGTGCGCTTGCACGGCTGCAGTCACATCCAGGGTTTCATCTACGGCAAGCCCCTGAGCGCCAGCGACGCCAGCGCGCGGGTGCGGGACGGGCTGACGGTCGAGGCGAAAGGCCCGCGTGCCTCTCGCGCTCCGCGTCAGACCATGTTGCGCAAGGTCGTGCTCGATCACGACGGTCAGGTCTATCAGGGCAAGATCCGGAACGTTTCCGACACTGGCGCTCTCATCGAAGGCCTGTGGCACGTGCCCCCGGGGACCACCTTCACGATCGAGATGTCGGACTCGCAAACGGTCAGGGCCATCTCGAAGTGGTCCGCCGAGGATCGAATGGGCGTTGAGTTCGAACAGCCGCTGGCAAGCCGCTCTACCCGGGCCAAGGGTGCGAAGAAGGGCCGCCAGTCCCGTCCCGCGGCGGTCTCCTATTAAGCTTCTGCTTGGTTTTTCCGGGTCGTCTTAGCGGTTCAGTAAGCCTGATCCGCTATTGAAGGGTGAATAACGAAACAATCGGGCTGCGCAGTCTCGGGTTTTGAGGTCGATTTAACGTGGTCATGCGCAACATGCTGCGGGGTCTGGGTGGCAAGGGAGCCAATGGTTCTCGTGCGTCCGGTGACGGTGCCCTGCAAACCCTGGGTGTTTCCCAACGTCTGGCGATGCTCGAGGCTTTCGAAGAGGCCGAGATCGGCTGGTTCTGGGCCACCGACAGCGACAATCACCTAATCTACCTGTCCGCCTCTGCTCTGCGCAAGTTCGGCGACCAGGCCCGTGTTATCGGAAAGCCGCTGGCCTCGTTCGCGGAAGCCGTGACCGCTGATGGCGAGGAACGGTCCGAGCGGCCGCTGTCTTACCTGCTCGGCGCGCGGAGCAATATCAACGGCGTCACCGTAAAGATCGAAGCGCCGGACGGACCGCTGTTCTGGTCGCTAAGCGGCAAGGCGCAATTCGACGAGGCCGGCCGTTTCGAAGGCTATCGGGGCAGTGCCCGCGACGTCTCCGGCCTGCGCGAGCAGCAGCGCGACGCCTCGCGGCTGGCGCAGTTCGATTCACTCACGGGGCTCGCCAATCGCCACCGGATGATCACCCGGCTGGCGACGATGCTGACGGCGTTCAAGGCGGCAAAGCGCAGCTGTGCCTTGCTGATGCTGGACCTCGACAGGTTCAAGCAGGTCAACGACACGCTGGGCCATCCGGCGGGCGATGAACTGCTCAAGCAAGTCGCCCAGCGCCTGCAGCGCATTGTCGGAGCGCCGGCGGAAATCGGCCGTCTGGGGGGTGACGAGTTCCAGGTCATCATCCCGGACTTGGACGACCGCGGGCAGCTCGGCGAGATCGCCCAGCGCATCATCCAGATGGTCTCGCAGCCGTACTCGCTCGAGGGGCGGCGGGCGATCATCGGCACTTCGCTCGGTATCGCGATCGCGCCTTATGACGGCATCGAGCCCGAAGAACTGATCAAGAGCGCCGACCTCGCGCTCTATGCTGCGAAAGGCGGCGGGCGAGGGCAGTACCGGTTCTATTCCAACGACCTCAAGGACTCCGCCCACCAGCGGCGCGAGACCGAGGAAGACTTGCGCGACGCGCTCGCTCGCGGCGAGCTGGAGCTGCACTATCAGCCGGTCGTCCGCACCTCGGACAACATCGTCACCGGGTTCGAGGCGCTGATGCGCTGGAACCACCCGGAGCGTGGGCCGATCAGCCCCGGCGTGTTCATTCCGATTGCCGAGGAATCGAACCTCATCGTCACGCTCGGCGAATGGGCGATCCGCCAGGCTTGCGCCGATGCGGCCCAGTGGCCCGGCGACTTGCGCGTCGCAGTCAACGTTTCGGCACACCAGTTCACCACCGAGAGCCTGCCGACCACGATCACCAACGCGCTCGCATCGAGCGGCCTCAAGCCCGAGCGGCTCGAGCTGGAGATCACAGAGACGGTCTTCATGGGAGACGTCGAGGCGGTCGAGCAGATGTTCAAGCGGCTCAAGAAGATCGGCGTGAAGCTGTCGCTCGACGACTTCGGGACTGGCTATTCCTCGCTCGGCTATTTGCGCAAGGCGCCGTTCGACAAGATCAAGATCGACCAAAGCTTCGTCCGCGGGTGTACCGAGAAGGACAACACCAACTTCGCCATCATCACCGCGATCGTCAGCCTAGCCACCGCGCTCAAGATGGAAACCACGGCCGAGGGCGTGGAGGCGATGGACGAGCTGAGCCTGATCCGCACGCTGCTCGCCACCAATGTGCAGGGCTTCATCTACTCCCGCGCAGTGCCGCAGGAGCAAGTGGTCGAAAAGCTCGCGACGGGTGACCTGACCTACAAGCCGATGGGCCCGGCCAAGCACCGCGCTGACCGCCGCACTCTGTTCCGCATGGTCGGCATCATCCACGAGGATCACCGCTACGACGCCATGCTGCGCAACATCTCGCGCACCGGCGCCATGATCGAGGGCATGCTCGACGTGCCGGTCGGGACCGACCTGGTGCTCGACCTCGGAGAAGGCCAGCTGGTGGTCGCGACCGTCAGGCGCTCGCAGGACGCGACGCAAGGGCTGGAGTTCGAACAACCGCTGATCAGCGACGGCGCCGACGGCCTGTGCACCCGCCACCGCGTCTCGCCCTATGCGCTGGCCGCCGCTGGCATGCCGCTGCGCGCGCTGCCGCCGGGCAGTTACGGCATTCCCGGCATGTCGCTTGGCGAGGGGAGCCGGCCGCGGTTCATGCAGGTCGATCTCTCGGCGCTGTCCTCGCGCGCGGCGTAAGGCTTCCATCGCGAAAGGACTGGCTCTAAGGGCGCGGGATGACTGACCTTGCCCGTATTCGCAATTTCTCGATCATCGCCCACATCGACCATGGGAAGAGCACGCTCGCCGACCGGCTGATCCAGGCCACCGGCGGCCTCACCGATCGTGAGATGAGCGAGCAAGTGCTTGATAACATGGACATCGAGCGCGAACGCGGCATCACCATCAAGGCGCAGACCGTGCGCCTGACCTACACCGCCAGCGACGGGCTCGCCTACGAGCTCAACCTGATGGACACCCCCGGCCACGTCGACTTCGCCTACGAGGTCAGCCGCAGCCTTGCCGCGTGCGAGGGCGCGCTGCTGGTCGTGGACGCCGCGCAGGGGGTCGAGGCGCAGACGCTCGCCAACGTCTACCAGTCGATCGAGCACGACCACGAGATCGTCCCCGTCATCAACAAGATCGACCTCCCCGCCGCCGAGCCCGAGAAGGTCAAGGCCGAGATCGAGGACGTGATCGGCCTCGACGCCAGCCAGGCGGTGCTCACCAGCGCCAAGTCCGGCATCGGCATCCAGGACGTGCTCGAAGCCGTCGTCGCCCGCATCCCCCCGCCCAAGGGCGACCGCACCGCGCCGCTCAAGGCCATGCTGGTCGACTCCTGGTACGATCCGTACCTCGGCGTGGTGATCCTCGTCCGCGTGATCGACGGGGTCATCAAGAAGGGCCTCAACGTCAAGTTCATGCAGGGCGGCACCGAGCACCTGATCGACCGCGTCGGCTGCTTCACCCCCAAGCGTATCGAACTGCCCGAGCTCGGCCCGGGCGAGATCGGCTTCATCACCGCGCAGATCAAGGAAGTGGAGCAGGCCAAGGTCGGCGACACCGTGACCACGGTCAAGAACGGCGCCACCCAGGCGCTCCCCGGCTACAAGGAAGTGCAGCCGGTGGTGTTCTGCGGCCTGTTCCCGGTCGACGCCGCCGACTTCGAGAAGCTGCGCGAATCCATCGCCCGCCTGCGCCTCAACGACGCCAGCTTCACCTTCGAGACCGAATCCAGCGCCGCGCTCGGCTTCGGCTTCCGCTGCGGCTTCCTCGGCCTCTTGCACCTGGAGATCATCCAGGAACGCCTCACGCGCGAGTTCGACCTCGACCTCATCACCACCGCGCCGAGCGTGGTCTACCGCATCCAGCTCCGCGCTAGCCGCACCGACGACGCGCGCGAGATCATGCTGCACAACCCGGCCGACTACCCCGATCCCAGCCGCATCGAACAGATCGACGAGCCGTGGATCAAGGCGACGATCTACACCCCCGACGAATACCTCGGCTCGATCCTCAAGCTATGCCAGGACCGCCGCGGCATCCAGACCGGCCTGACTTACGTCGGCGGCCGCGCCCAGGTGCAATACGAGCTGCCGCTGAACGAGGTGGTGTTCGACTTCTACGACCGCCTGAAATCGATCAGCCGCGGCTATGCCAGCTTCGACTACGAGCAGATCGGCCTGCGCGAAGGCGACCTCGTGAAGATGAGCATCCTCGTCAACAACGAGCCGGTCGACGCGCTGAGCATGATCGTCCACCGCGGCGTGGCCGAGGCCCGCGGCCGCCACATGTGCGAGCGCCTGAAGGACCTGATCCCGCGCCACCTGTTCAAGATCCCGGTCCAGGCCGCGATCGGCGGCAAGGTCATCGCCCGCGAGACCATCGCCGCCATGCGCAAGGACGTGACCGCCAAGTGTTACGGCGGCGACATCAGCCGCAAGAAGAAGCTGCTCGAAAAGCAGAAGAAGGGCAAAGCCAAGATGCGGGAATACGGCAACGTGTCGATCCCGCAGGAGGCGTTCATTGCCGCGCTGCGGATGGGGGATGAGGGTTAGGGATCTTGGGCGGAATGCTCGATGTTTCCGATGATCCGGTCTCTACAGCTGAGAGCTAAGGTTGAGATGCCTTTGGGGACAGGTCAGGGAAGGATTAGCTGGAGCTGATCGGGCTCTACATAAAGATGCTCCAACCCAAGATCGACGCCAAGAAGTCCGCCAAGCTGCCGAAGTGTAAGCGCAACGTGATGATCGGTGGCGCAACAACGCCAACTACTGGCAGAACCGGTCCGGTTTCGGTCTCTAGCGAGTGAATATATATAGGCATCACCGGCGGAGAATTCGGGACCTTTGTATATGCCTGAATTGACTAGCTGTTCAGCGACGCGGAATATATTTCCGTACTTATCCTGATGCTTTACCGACATTCCTTTGAAGATAAAATATCTATTTTCAGTTGAATATCTCAAGTGAGCAACCGGCTGAAATCCACCCGATTTATAATTACCAGGGTATTCAAGGGCGTAGTCTGAGAAGATCGGGAGAACTGGAATTTCATCTCTCATGCCCGCTATTTTTCGATACAGCGACCAATCTTTTCTCTCAAATGACGAGCTTTGCCAGTCTTTAAGTCCATGCTTTTCCGGAAAAGTAGTGCATGAAAAGATGACGCCTGACCAATCTGAAGGCCTGATAAGGCGGGATAGTTGATGGGCAAGAAGATGAGCTAGGCCTTCTTCATCCTCAATTGAAAGTGGTCCGGCGTCAATGAGAAGTATGCAATCCCCACTGCGACGTCCAACTAGTCTCGACAGTTCAATTAGTGAATCGCGACTTGGCGTTGATTCAAGATCTTCAAGTGTAATTCTTATGCAGGCTAGGCGTAGCTCAGACCAGTTGAGAAATTGACGGATCGCGTTTTGATAGTCTGCATTACTTGCAGGACGAACCACGGGCACTGGGCAGGCGCCCGCTAGGCGCGCCCGCTCAAGCAAAGTCCCGAATGGGTGCTTTCCTGCTTCGGCTGTAAGGTATCCCTCGAGTAACTCCCCGTCTACAAGGGTGGGGCGCCGTCCACGAACATCGGCAAGATGCTGGCCGAACTTTTTGAGAAAGGCGTCCTTGGACAAAGAGACTTTGAGATCCGCCTCATAATCTCCAGGCGGGGTTAGACGAAACAGGGGTAAAACCTTGGAAGTCATACTGCGCGCAATGCACTGCATTGCGGTTCGCTCCCCCGCTTTCCACTTGAGTTGTGGTGAATAGATTACTTCCGAGAAGTCCATATCGTTTCACTCAAAAGGCCAAGCTGCATGAGCTGTTTAGGAATCTCGCCCTTTCCTAAAAGATCGTGAAATTCCTTGTATCCACGTTCGCGACGAATTCGTCCGGCGATAAGGGCGGGATGTAAATTATGCCGAGCAGCAAACTTTATCACCTGATCTGGGTCCTTTGAGAACCGAACCATCGAGTTTTTCCACATCGCGACGGGCAGAATGGCATTCTCTGCGAATTCGTCTGCCTCTCGTTCAATTAGCTCCATCGCTTCGCCGCCGGCATCTTCATCGATAATTCCCTTGGACACGACATGATCCCAATGCCGCATTATGTGACCAAGCTCGTGAAGTAGCACGAACCAAAAATTGTCAACTCTATCGAAGCGAAGACTCATTCCAATAACTGGAGTATTGCGATTCAAGGATAGGGCGGCACCATCTATGCGCGTTTTTTCTAAATGCGGCTCAAATACGACAATAATGCCGTGGCGCGATAGGATGTGTAGAGCTTTTTCTACGCCATCTTCGCTAGCGCTCAATTGTGCGAAATTGCTAATCGTATTAGAATCTAAAGGGCTGAATCGAGGATATAATTCAACCACCTCCTTGGCGCGCTCTAACACTCGGAACTGCCACGCAAATAGAGCCGCTCGACGAGGGGGCGAAACGCTAGCTGTCGTCTTGCGATGTAGCGCGGCCAAGCTCGTACCCGATGCCTCACGCAAGAACTTGGCCAATACTGCCTCTCGCTGCGCATCGTCGACTCGGTGAGCAGCTTTTAGATCTGGACCAAACCAGCCAGCCCTTCTCATTTCGAGAAATGGTAGATCGCGAGTCGAAAATCCTACGTCAGAGCTAAAGCCCTGGCCGCTCTTTCGAAGGGAGGCGCCGTCCAATACGAACCCCATCGCTGCTGCGATTAGAGAAAGGCGGCGCAGGTTTGCCGAGCTGTAGAACTCCTTCTCGTATCTTTGTATTTGTTGTTCCTTTAGGCCGGCGCGTGTGGCGAGTGCCTTCTGGGTAAGGTTCTGAGAGATACGGGCTTCAACCAATGCATGGCCGATACGGTCAATATGAGAAACTGAAATATCTCGAGGCATAGTCCCCTTCAATAATTCATATTGACTAATTTCCTCAGATAATTCTGAAACCTTTCGGGAAAATGACTCTCTCTGTGCTTTAGCTATAACTGGATCTACTCCAGTTGTTATTTCTGTCATGATATCAAATTCATCGAGAACGGACTGGAAGCGTCCAAGTTCCGCCTTCGCAACCGCATATTCTTTATCGTTCTTAATCATTGTTCATTGAGTTCTTTTAGATTGAGCTTCAGACCGATGAGTGACCGCGCTTTGCCAGAGCGATCTCGAGAAAGAAACCGAAGCCATTCTCCGGCGGGTCCCGCATCAGGACGACCAAAAAGCCAATCGCCGCGATATTTTTTGCGCCTCTCCATTTCGAGCGAGGAATCGAATAGGCATTGGTCGAGAGTTGGCGAGACCCCGACGGTGTCGAAACACGCGTCATAGTCGTTGGGGAACTCCTTTCGGTCGACAAAAGACCCACCGACATAAATCGCTCGGCAGCCGTGGCGACGGAGCTCAATGCAGGCGCGTACCAGTCCTTCAAAGAGCCATGCTCTTTGGGGATTCGTTACGAAACGGGATTTGAAGGTCTCCAGAGCCACCCACTCGACCACCAATTCATCGCCATGGCGATCGGCTGTTTGATCGGGTTCGCGCTTTGATGCCATGACACAACATTATCGTTGGGAAGGTCCGGCCGCAAGTCACGTGGGCTTGCTTTCCACCAGCTCGCTTTCCTCCAGTTGGAAGTTGGTATTCAGATTTTTGTAACGGCGTCGTTCATTCCGGCCCAGGCAACGCCAGCTTATCGCCATCCTCCCCCACAACCTCATCCCAATCCCCCGCCTCAATCGCGGCCCTCAGCGCTCTGTCCCACTCGGCACGCTGCTCCTCATATCCCGGCCACTCGCGCCGCACTTGCTCGGTGAACTCGGGCAGCAGGGCGGCGGCCTTGGCGGCGTACTCGGGGTAGGGGAGGCCGGGGCGCCAGCCGGCGGCTTCGTCGGCGCGGAGTTGGGCCTGGAGGGCTAGCTCGTGCTCGAACGCGGCCGGGCTGCGGCGGCTGAGGACCTGGGCTTTCGTCGCCGCGATCTTGCGGTCGATGCTGGCCCTGACCTCGGCGGCGGAGCGGGTGTCTTCGGCGCGGGCGGCGGCGGCTTGCTCTTCCTCCCACTCCTTGCGCAACTGCTTCTTGAGGCGTTCGAGCGTGAACTTGTCCGAGCCGTTGAGGGCGGTGGCCTTGCCTCCCGTGAAGCGACCTGGGGCGCGGCTTCTGAGCATGAACATCAGCAGCTGATCGTTGTACTTGGTGCGGGTGCCGACGAGCTTGCCGTAGGAGTAGACCGGTTCTTCTACGCCGTTGATTGCGCGCTCCATGGCGATGTCCTCGATCCGCTGGATGCCGATGTCGAGCGCGGCCTGCCAGGCGTGGCGGAACTCCTCGGCGGCGGGGTGGCGGCGCAGGTAGTAGGCGCCGACCGGGGCGCGGCCGACGCGGCGGGCGGCGGACTTGACGCTTCCGGTCTCGGCCAGCGCCTCGATGAAGCTGCGCTGGACTTCGGGAGTCCAGCCGTCGTGACGCTTCTTTTCGCGCGGGACGGGAGTGAAGGCGGGGAGAGTGGTGCGGGGCTTTTCCTGCATGAGTGGGCGGTCCTCTGCGGCTGGCTGGGGGCGAGTCGCTGGACAGTGGAACAAAACGAGATCAGTAGGAAAGTTGTTTCTGCTCGTTTCGCCGCAAAACGTTAACATTCGCGCAGATTTACGGCGACGGCGCGGGCGGGGAGGAGTATATTCCGGCGCTGGACGAAACAGGGGCTATCGTGGAACGAATTCCTGCCATCAGGCGGGCCATCCTTGCGGACGTGCCGTTCGCCAAGGGGGTGTTGTGGAGCGCGGTGGCGGTCGCGGTGCCGACGGCGTTGCGCTGGGTGATCGACCGGGGCGACGCGGGGATCCCGTTTGTCACCTACTATCCGTTCGTGGTCGGGGCGGCGCTTCTGCTCGGATGGCGCTGGGGGGCGGTGGTGGCGCTGATCTCCACCGTGATCGCCAACCGCGTGTTCCGGGCCGAGCCGCTGCTGGATTCGATGGTGGCGAGCCGCTGGTTCCTGGGCGTGCTGTTCGTGCTGTCGCTGGCGGCGCTGGTGTGGCTGGCGGACGTGGCGCGGCGGCTGGTGCGCGAGCAAGAGGCGGCCGAGGCGCGCGAGCGGCATTTGAACCAGGAGCTGATGCACCGGGTCAAGAACATGATGGCGACGGTCAACGCGCTGGTCATGCTGACCACTCGGCATAGCGAGCCGGAGAACTTCACCCAGGCGCTCTCGGGGCGGATGAGGGCGCTCGACCGGGCGACGGGGATGCTGGGGGTCGATGCCGACCGGCAGTGCGATCTCGGCAAGCTGGTCGACGGGGCGATCGAGCCGTTTCGGGGGGAGGGCAACATCGTCGCCTCGGGACCGGCGTGCCAGTTGCCGCGCCAGTCGTGCGTGCCGCTGACGCTGGCCTTGCACGAGCTCTGCGCCAATGCCGCGCGGCATGGGGCGCTCTCGGCGCCGGACGGGAAGGTGGAGCTGGTTTGGACCGTGCGCGAGGCGAACGGGTCTTCGGTGCTGACGCTCGAGTGGCGCGAGCAGGACGGGCCGCCGGTGCCGACCGAGCGGCGCACGGGCATGGGCTCGCAGCTGTTGCGGGCTCAGGCGGGCATCGACGAGTGCGACCTGCGGTTCGAACGCGACGGGGTGAAGTGCCGGATCGCGATTGCCGGGGTTCAGGCTACGGCTTGAGGGCGCTCACCAGCGAGTAATAGCCGCCGCCGGTGCGGACGGCCTGCACGTCGGTGAAGCCGGCGCCTTCCAGGATGTCGCGGAACTCGGCGAGCGAGTACTGCTTGCCGAGCGTGCCGACCAGCATCAGCAGGCTGAACGCCGCGGCGTGCCAGGGGCCGGCGCCGTCGTCGTCCATCAGGATCTCGTTGAGGAAGATCCGCCCGCCGCTCGGCAGCGCGGCAAAGCTCTTGCGCGCGAGCAGGCGGTTGGTTTCGACCGACCAGTCGTGGAAGACGTTGGAAAAGAAATGCGCATCGGGCCCCTCGGGCCACTCCTGCGTGAACATGTTCACCGCCGCGGTCGAGACGCGGCCGGTCAGGCCTTCGCGCTCGACATAGTGGTCGGCCTCCTCCGCCATCGCCTCGAGGTCGAGCAGCACTACGTCGAGCCTTGGGTGGGCCTTGGCGATCTCGATGCCGTAGACGCCTGAGCCGCAGCCGATGTCCATCAGCTGCTCGACCTGGTCGAACACCCCCTGCGCCGCCGCTCCGCGGGCCGGGGCCATCGAGTGGGCGTGCATGAAGGCGGCGATGCGTTGGGCAGCCTCGGCGCTCATCTCGCCGCGCTCCCACTCCGGGGCGCCCGAGTTGTAGCTCTCCGGCCGCTTGCCGGTCTTCATCGCCTCCAGCAGTTGGGCGTGGAGCGGATTGGACTCGCGGAAGCGATAGAGGAAACCGCCCCAGTACCCCTTGGCCTCGGGGTGCAGCCAGGTGCGCGCGGGGGGCAGGGCGCGCCACTTGCCCTCGCGCTTCTCCAGCAGGCCGGACGAGGCCAGCGCACCGAGGAGGATGCCGAGCGCGTGCGGGGATAGGTCGAGGCGGGCCGCTAGCTCGTCAGTAGTCAGCGGCTCGTCGCCCAGAGCGCGGAACACCCCGGTCTCATCCGCCACGGTCGCCGCGGGGAGGCGGAACTGCGATTCCCACATGTCCCAGATCACGCGATCGTCATTGGTCGGCGGCAAATGACCGGTCATCCCACGGCTCCCTGTTCTTTTGTCGTTCTTGGGACGCGAACATAACCAGCTCCCGCCCGATGTCGACGTCGGGTCTGTGCAAATGCACCGATGTCCCCGGACCTCCCTATGTTTCCCTCGCCGGACCTCGGGTTCCTCCTGATGGCGCGATTGGCGAAGCGCGGCTGATATCGGCGCAGTTCTTTTTCCGGGGGACTGAGATGCGATTGATGGCCGGCCTGAATGCTGCCGAGCGTCTGTTCGTGGTCATACCACTCTATGACCTGGTGCTGGTCATACTGGCCCTGCTGTCGCTATCCGCCGTGGGCGGCATCTGGCTAAGGAGGCGTTTCTCCAAGAAGGCTCCGGAAGATGTGACCTTCGATGGCGAAGGCTATGTCGTCACCGCCGCCTCGGGCTTGCTGGCTCTACTGCTGGGCTTCACCTTCGCGATGGCAGTGGATCGGTTCGACGAGCGCCGCATGCTGGTGATCGACGAGGCCAACGGCATCTATTCCACCTACTTGATGGCCCAGACCTTTCCGGAGCCCGATAGCGGCCGCATCAGCGCCACGCTTCTGGCCTACCTGGACCATCGCCTGGAGGTCGCCCAAAAGTCTCCATGGGATAAGGGACAAGGCCTGATCCAGCGCGACCGGGAGCTGAAGCTTCGGCTCTGGAGTGAATCGCTGGCCGCGACCCGCAATCTGCGCGACGACGTAGCTTCGTCCTACCTTCAAACGGCGGCTCAGGCTCTGGAAGTGGGCGCAACTCGCGAAGCGATCCGCTTGGCCCGCATCCCGCCGTTTATCCACGTCGTCCTCTGGGTGTTCTCGGCCATAACGGTCGCGGCGTTCGGGTTCAGCTACTATGGGCGAGCGCGGTGGCTGGGGCTTTGCGTTATCATCGTGCTTCAAACCCTGGCGTTGACGCTGATTCTGGATCTCGATCGCCCGACCACGGGCATCATGCGGGAATCCCAGTGGGCGATGGAAGACGTCAAGCGACGCCTCCATAACGCGCCCCCATCAGTGTTCGAACCTTCGGCGCCAGCGCCAGCCCGCCAGACGTTGGACGGACGTTGAACGGCTAGTTGGTAGCGACCGCCCGCTGGGCGCAAGTGCTCAGGCGGGAGATCGCGGTTCGCATGCCGTCGAGATCATAACCTACGACAAGCTTGCCCTGGTCCATGAACCCAAGGCTCCGGCTGGCGGAAAGATCCGCGAAAATCTGTCGCACGTTCCGTTCGCCACTGAAGCCCGTTGCGAAGCGATAAGCGTCGCCCTCCCGCTTGTAGCTGAGCTCGCGCGAACCCCAGGCGTCGTCGTACTTCTCTCCGTCGTTGTCTAGGAACACGATCGACCAGCGGAGTGAGCCCGAGCCTGGAAGAGCGGTGCCGATCGAATTCGTCGTCGCGAGGGTCACAAGCTGGTGCGGGACATCGTAGCTCACTTCCAGCGTCGTCGATCCGAATTCCGGATGCGAGAACGTCTGGCTCATGCTGCATGATCCGTCGGCAGTATGCACAGCCCACGGACCCGTTTGAGCGTGAGCCGCGCCCCCAAAAGCCAGCAATGCCGACAGTGCCAAGACCTTCTTCATGCCACCAACTCCCCCAAGTTTCAGTTCGGTAGTTTATCGCAAATGAGGACCGTGTCCCAGCCTCGCGTTGCGCACCTGCTTGCGCCGTCCCGGCAAGGCGGGCATTGTAACGGACGATAGAATTACTGGAGAGGCAATGATGGCGACAGCCGCACGCAACCTGGGCGCTTCGGCGGATTTCGACGCGGTGGAGCAAGACGCTCGGCAGGTCGAAACTTCGATCCGTTTCGTCGATCCGGGCGATTTCGTCACGCGGCGCTATGTTCGCGCCGGCGCGGAGATCAATACCGGCACGTACTCGGATCACCGCGTGATGGTGCGAGACGCCATGCCCCTTCGTGACCACTTCCAGCTCGACGTCCACGGCTTCCGTATCGCGAGCCAGCCGACCGCGGTCACGGACTTCCATGACAAGGACGAAGTCGATCGCGTTTACGAGCGCGAAGTCGAAGAACACATCCGCCAGCTGACCGGGGCGGACAAGGTCGTGGCGCGTGGATGGATGCTGCGCACCAGCGCGGACTTGACCAGCCGTGCCCAGGAGAAGACCGAGAATTACCAGCACTCCGGCGGCATTCAGCCTCCGGCGGGCGAGGCTCACGTCGACCTCAATACCGCCACCGCGCAACGCATGGCCGAGTTCACCTACAAGAAGAACTTTCCCGACGGGCCCGGTTACAAGCGCTTCCTCATTTCCAGCTACTGGCGCGCTTTTTCAGCGCCGCCGCAGGACGTGCCGCTGGCCCTTTGCGATGGCCGCACAAGTTTCGCGGGCGAGGAGAAATCGAACACCCTGTTCGTGGTCGACGAGTTCCCGGTGGGCGATGCGCTGACCGCTCCGGTCGAGGGCGAGGAGGTCATGATGGCTGCCTCGATCTTCAGCCACTCGCCGGCGATGCGCTGGTGGTACTTCTCGAACATGACGCCCGACGATGCGCTGCTGTTCAAGTTCCACGACAGCGATCACTCGCACACCTGGCGTTGCCCGCACACGGCGTTCCACGATCCGAGCTTCCCCGATGCAAACATCCGCGAGAGCATCGAGGTGCGTTCGGTCGCTTTCTGGGAATAACCCAACGGGCGGGCCCGCCGCCGGTTCTTTTGCCCTGGATCACGCGATAGTGTGGCCGAACCTCATGCGAGAGGAGGCCACTGGCGTAGCCTATGAGACAGGCAGCACTGCGCGTGATCCCGTTGACGCTAGGTGCGGCCCTGGCCGCATGTGGTGGCGGAGGAAGTTCTGGAGGCGGGGGCGGCAATCCAAATTCGACTCCGGTGTTCACGTCCGCAGCGACGGCTTCTGTCGCCGAGAACAGCGCCGGTACGGTTTACACCGCGACGGCTACCGATGCTGACGGCGACGCGATAACCTTCTCGATCTCTGGTGGGGCGGACGCAGGCGCGCTCCAGGTTACCGGAGCGGGCGCGCTTTCATTTCGAGTTCCGCCGGACTTCGAGGCGCCGACAGATGCCAATGGCGACAACAGCTACGAAGTCACGCTCGCAGCCAGTGATGGGAGAGCAAGCACGACGCTGGCGCTGCGCATCAATGTGACGAACGCTACCACGGGCAGTTTCGTCGTCCGGCGTGTGGGGACGGGTTTCGCAGCGCCGGTCTTCGCGACGGCGATGCCTGACGGCAGCGGGCGCATGATTGTGGTTGAGCGGGCGGGGCGCATTCTGCTTCTCAACCCCACGACCGGCGCCATAGCGGCAACGCCGATGCTCGATATCAGCGGCCAGGTTTCGACCGATGGCGAGCGCGGCCTGCTGGCCGTGGCCTTGGCGCCCGATTATGCCACGAGCGGTCGCGCTTACGCCTATCTCACCGCGCCGGACGGCTCGGTCCAGGTGCGCCGCTACACTTCACCGGCAGGCAATCGCGACGTGCTGGATAGCGCCAGTGGCGACGTCCTGCTGTCGATCCCTCATCCAAGGAACAACCACAATGGCGGCTGGCTGGGCTTTGGCGCCGACGGGCTGCTCTATGTCGCTACCGGTGACGGCGGGGGTGGCAACGATCCTGACGGGAACGGCCAGAACCGCGCTACCCTGCTTGGCAAGATGTTGCGGATCGACGTGTCGCGTGACGATTTCCCCACTGACCCCTCGCGAGACTATGGAATTCCCTCCGCCAATCCCTTTGCGAGCGGCGGCGGCGCGGGAGAGGTCTGGCTCTACGGGCTGCGCAATCCGTTCCGGAATAGCTTCGATCGCGCGACCGGCGAACTGTGGATCGCCGACGTAGGCCAAGGCGCAGTTGAAGAGGTGGACCGGGTTCGGACCAGCCAATCCGGCCTCAACATGGGGTGGCCCCTCTACGAAGGAAGCCAGCCGCTTTTGGGCACCAATCCGGCGGGGCTCACCATGCCGGTGACGGAATACGGCCATGGCAGCGGGCCGCTGCAGGGCAATTCCATCACCGGAGGCTTCGTCTATCGCGGGCCGGTTGAGTCGCTACAGGGGCTCTATGTGTTTGCCGACTTCGTCAGCAACAACATCTGGACCGTGCCAATAGCGGGACTGACGCCCGGTACGACCACGCCAAGCAGCGCCTTCACCAATCGCAATGCCGCCTTCGTGCCCGATGCAGGAAGCCTGTCGGGCATCGTCGGTTTTGGCGAGGACCAGGTTGGCAATCTCTATATCGTCAGCATCAACGGATCGATTTTCGCGATCCTGCCGTCGATCTGACGCGAGATCAGGCTTCGCGCGATTCCGTGGCTTTGGCGGCAGTGTCCTGGCTGGCGGCCGGCGGGGCAATCTGGGAGGGCGGAGCTGGGGGCGGTGTCGGACGCTCTTCTTCCGCCATACCCTTGCGGAAGCTCTTGATACCCTTGCCGAAGTCACCCATCGTTTCGGAAATCTTGCCACGCCCGAACAGCACCAGAACGACCAGTGCGACCACAATCCAGTGCGTGATGGTAAAAGAACCCATCGTAATTCTCCTTGTCCCCCCTCAGATAGCAGTCGGAGATGACAGATAAAAGCGCTGCTCAGACCTTAAAGTAGGTTTGCAGGGCCAAGATGCTCTCTGCCGCGCTCCTGTGCCGGATGAAGATGCCGCCCATTTCCTCCCATCGGCCCCGGTGCCGGACCTGATCGTCGACCAGGACGTCACCCTCCTTCGCATGGTCGCGCTTGTCCCGTGCCATGGTGGTGATGATCCTCGTGCCAGGGAAGTACTTGGCCGCCCAGCGCACCTTCTGGTCGGCCGCCCAGTTGCCTTCCGGCAGGCCGGTGAGGATGACCGGATCGAGATGGCGGACGGCTTCGAACAGTTCCATCGCATCATCCATCAACGGCAACCCGAAATAGAAGTCCGGCGCTCGAGCCAGCTTCTGCCAGAAGCGGCCAAGCCCGTGGAGCGCCTCAAAGGTTCTGGGCGGCAATCCCAGGATAGCGGTCGCACCCTTGTCAAAATCGGCCAGCACTCCGTCGCAGTCGAGGTAGAGCTGTCTCATGGGCCGGGTGCCATCTGTCGCAAGTTCATTTGCGCGATTGTGGTGCTCCTTTCAGAGCTGCGTCAACCACTTGCGTCTGGACGTCGCTCAGTCCCGGTTCGCCACGAGGCGCAAGTCGCGTCCGCGAATGGCTCCGGGCGCCACCACAGGCTGCAGGAAGCAACCTGCGACCAGCGTCGGGACACGACCCGCCGGTACCGCGCGGCTGAACAGGAAGCCCTGTCCGAAGTCGCAGGAAAGCTCGATCAGGCGCCGGGCCTGCCCGTGGCTCTCGATGCCCTCGGCCACGACCTTGATGCCCAGGCTGCGGCCGAGGTTGATAACGGCCCGGATAATCGCCTCGTCGCCCGGATCTTCCATCATGTCGCGGACGAAGCTCTGGTCGATCTTGATGGTGTCGACCGGGAACTGCTTGAGATGCCGGAGCGACGCATAGCCGGTCCCGAAATCGTCGAGGGCGATCTTTACCCCGCGCAAACTGAGCAGGGCGAGCGCGCGGTGCACGTACTCTGCGCCGCGGCCGAGGAAGACGGTCTCGGTCACCTCGAGTTGGACGCAGCGCGTGGGAATGTCTGCCCGCTGCAGCTGTTCGAGCAGCCGTTCGGCGAAGCTGTCGCGCCGGAATTCGGCGGCCGAGGCGTTGACCGCGACGTGGCGGAAGTCGACTCCCCGGTCGAGCCAGGAACGGATGTCCTTGATCACCCGATCGATCATGCGGTCGCTGATCCGTGCCGCGACTTCGGCATCCTCGAACGCTGCCTCGATCGCCGCGGGATGGCCGATCCGTCCGTTCGGCATGCGCCAGCGGAGCAGGGCCTCGAACCCGACGAGGGCGCCCGTGGCGAGGTCCAGCTTGGGCTGGTAGTAGGGGATGACACGGTCTGAACTGAGCGCATTGCGCGCCAGGTCGACCATCGAGTTGCGGCGTTTGACGTCCTCACCCATCTGCGTCTCGAACACCTTCACAATCCCGCGCCCCGCGGCCTTGGCGGCGTAGAGTGCAAGGTCCGCGTTCTTGAGCAACGCGTCGGGCGTGCGACCGTGATCGGGGAACAGGCTCGCGCCGATGCTCACCCGGCAATCGAGGATGCGCCCGGTGTGGATGAACGGTTCGCGCAGCCGCTGCTGGATCGCCCGGGCGACGTGGAGCAGCGTATGCTCGCCATCGAGCTCGGGCATTACGACCGCGAACTCGTCGCCCCCGAAGCGGGCCACGGTGTCGCAGTGGCGGACCACCCCGCGCAGCCGCTTGGCGAACATCTTGAGCAACATGTCGCCAACGTCATGCCCGAGCGAGTCGTTGATCTGCTTGAAATGATCCATGTCGAGCAGCAGCAGGCCGACAGCCCGGCCGCTCGCCGCGGCGCTCTGGATCGCGGTGTCGAGCTTTTCCTGGAACAGGCTGCGATTGGCGAGGCGGGTGAGGGCATCGTGACTGGCGCTCCAGCGCACGCGCTCCTCGGCGGTCTTCTCTTCGGTGACGTCGCGCACCGTCATGATGATCCGGCGCAGGCCCTGGTCGGCCTTGCTGGTGCGCCATCCGTTGATGGCGATCCACCGCTCGGCCCGGTCGGAGGCGCGGCGGATGCGGAAGGACTCCTCGAACCGGCTCGCCTGGCCGCTACGGAGCGCCTCGACATGTTCGCGGAACTTGGCCTGGTCGGCCGGATGGACGCATTTCTCCGCCGCGGCGAACCCCGGCTGGACGTTTTCGCCGAGGCCGAGAATCTCGCGCAGACGATCGGACCATTCGCGCTTGTGGAGCGAGGCGTCGTAGTCCCACACCCCGAGCCCGGCGGCCTCAGCGGCGAGGCGGAAGCGCTCTTCGCTCTCGCGCAGCGCTTCCTCGGCCAGTTTCCGCTCGGTGATGTCGAGGTGGGCGCCGATGCTTGAGACGGTCTTGCCCGAAGCGTCGCGGTGCCGTTTGGTGCGGCTGTAGATCCAGCGCACTTCGCCGTTCTCGGGCCGTACGATGCGATACTCGCACTGCACGGTGTCTTCCCGATAGACGGTTTCCTTGATCATCTGCCCGAACAGCTCGCGGTCGGCGGGATGCACGATCTCCATCCATTCGGTGGCGCTGAGCGACTTGGTTCCCGCGGGGAGGCCGGCTTGTTTCACGAAGTACTCGGACATCCGCGAGATCATGCCCGGCCTGGTCTCGAAATCGGCGAGGCCCGTGGCCTCCTGCACGAGCCGCAGCCGTTCCTCGCTGTGTACGAGCGCGTCGAGCGTCTGCTGCCGCTCGTTCACGTCGCGCGAGATGCACATGTGCACTTTCGAGCCGTCGGGCATACGGAACGGCACCGCGTGCGCCTCGACATGCCGTCGACGCCCGAGCAGGCCGATCACCTCGTAAGTCCAGACGACGGATTCGCCCGCCATGACGC
The DNA here is from genome assembly GCA_017744315.1 of Porphyrobacter sp. GTDB lineage: Bacteria > Pseudomonadota > Alphaproteobacteria > Sphingomonadales > Sphingomonadaceae > Croceibacterium_A. Next base: position 120,933 of record JAGIBN010000007.1, on the reverse strand, counting down.
GGCGGTGCACGTCGAGGCAGGCATCGAGATATTCCAGCGGGACCGGCACGTATCCGGGCGTCGAGAGGCTGGCGAGATCGGGGGCCTGAAGCAGTTCCAGGCCTCTCGGATTGATATGGATCAGCCGGGCTGATTCATCGAAGATCTTCACACAGTCCGGCATGGCGTCGAAGATGGCCTTCAACCGCGCCTCACTGTCGCGAAGGGCACTCTGCACTTCAACGACGGCCGTGAGGTCCTCGCAGGTCGTCACCGATTGGCCCTTGGCCGTGTCGCTGATCTTGACCGCGTAGGTCTTGCCACCGCGGGTCATCGTCCCGAACGGATAGCTACCCGATCGAAGCTGGTCGCGAATGTCGGCGCGAATCTGCTCAACGGTTTTTCCGGCGGGATAGTGTCCGGCCTCGATCCCGAGCTCGATCAGGTGCGTGCTCGTCATTCCCGGACGGATGGAATCCACGGGGACGTGGAGGATCTCGGCGTAGCGCCGGTTGGACAGCGTGATTCGGCCGTCCGCATCGAACATGCAGAGGCCCTGGTGCATATGCTCCAACGCGTCGCGGTGCAGCGCCAGCTGCTCCTCGAGCCATGCATTGCGTTCTTCAAGTTCGACCAGGCTTCGGGCCTGCTCCGACATATTGACGATCCCACCGACTTAAGGGTGGTTTGCCAGAGAGTTGATAACGCAAACAAAGAGGCGGCTAAGGACTTGCGCGTAGTGTGCAAATGACTGGGAGCAACCATCGCGACTTCACTTGGCGTTCACGAACCCGCTGGCTATAGGCTGCGCATGACTGCTCGCTCGCCGTACAAAATCGCTCTCATTGCCGCTGCCTGTGCGGTGGTTCCGCTCACAGCGGGTTGCTCCATGTTCAGCGGGAAGGGCGGGCAGCGGGATACCGCCTATGTCGCGCGCGACGTCGAATCGCTCTACGCCGCCGCGAAGGACCGGCTCGATGCCGGAGATGTGAGAGTGGCGGCAGCCCTGTTCGACGAGGTCGAGCGGCAGCATCCCTATTCGCCCTGGGCCCGTCGCGCGCAGCTGATGAGCGCGTTCTCGTATTACCTGATGCAGGACTACACCAAGGCGATCGATTCGGCTCAGCGGTTCCTGTCGATCCACCCAGGTAACAAGGACGCCCCTTACGCCTACTACCTGATCGCGCTGAGCTATTACGAGCAGATCAGCGACGTAGATCGTGACCAGTCGATCACTCAGCAGGCTCTCACGGCGCTGACCGATATTCAGCGGCGCTATCCGAATAGCGAATATGCTGCCGATGCCCGGCTCAAGGTCGATCTCGTGTACGATCACCTTGCCGGCAAGGAGATGCAGATTGGCCGCTTCTACGAGAAGACCGGACAGTGGCTGGCGGCGCAGATGCGGTTCCAGAACGTGGTCGAAACCTATCAGACGACCAGTCACGCTGCAGAAGCGCTCTATCGCCTGACCGAGACCAGCCTTGCGCTCGGTCTGCCTGGAGAGGCAAAGAAGTACGCTGCCGTGCTCGGAGCGAACTACCCGGGCAGCGAATGGTACGAGAAAGCCTATGCGCTGATGCGCAAAGAGGCCCCGCAGCAAGCTGGGGCCTGAGCATTACCGGGTTCCGGGATATGGCCCGGAACGCTGATCGGTCTGCTGGTTAGCCGGAAGTGCCGTAGCGGCGAGCTTCGCCCGGACCTTCGCCGCGGCAATAAGCGATCAGGCCGTTGAGTTCGCTGTTGAACAGGGCCTGGTCGAATCGAACTCCGGCGATTCCGTCGTGAACCCAGCGAACGTGGCCGTGGAAGGTCTTCTCGCCCACTTCGACGGTAACGGCTTCCCCGACGATAAATCCCGAGCGGCCGAGGTTGCTGATGCGGCATCCCTCAGAGGAAAGTTCGATCATAAGGCCGTCGACAGCCTTCCGGCCCGCCTTGGCGAGCTGCACAATTCGCCGGACAGCGTGGCGCTTACATGTGCGGATCGCCAGAACGGTCATCGAACCAACCCCCCATCTCAATCGGTCAATCCGATATAAACGATAACTTTATTAACAAATTCTTCCACAGGTTTTTTCGTAGGGCAATTTGGGGCCCGGTTTAACCTGTGATTCCGTGGGCATCAGCCGTCCCGCCGTTGCGCGGCCGCGAGGGGTACCTTAAGACCTGAACGCGCCATGCTGACCTCGCTCGCGATCCGAAATATCGTCTTGATCGAGGCGCTTGATCTCGCCTTCGGGCCCGGCCTCGGCGTGCTGACGGGTGAGACAGGGGCCGGCAAGTCGATCCTGCTCGATGCGCTGGGGCTCGTGCTCGGTAACCGGGCCGAGAGCGGTCTCGTGCGGAATGGGGAAGACCAGGCCAGCGTCACCGCCACTTTCGAATTTGCCGAGCTTCCCGAGCCCATCCGGTTAACCTTGGCGGAGGCCGAGGTCGAACTTGAGGACGGAGAGCCTTTGATCCTGAGGCGCCGGGTGAAGACCGACGGTGCCTCGAAGGCCTGGATCAACGATCAGCCGGTCGGTGCCGCGCTGCTGCGGGACCTTGCGCCCGCGCTGGTCGAGCTTCACGGACAGCATGATGATCGTGGGCTCGTCAATCCGCGCGGTCATCGCGCTTTGCTCGATCTCTATACCGGCGGTGACGTTGCGGGCGTGGAAGACGCCTGGGCGAAATGGCGGGCGACCGAAGCGCGGCTCGATGCGGCGCGGGCGGCGATTGCGCAGGCGAGCGCTGACCAGGACTTGCTGCTCGCGCATCTCGCCGAACTGGCAAACATGGCGCCGGAAGAGGGCGAGGAAGAACGCCTGGCCCTATCCCGGGCGGATATGCAGAAGGGGGAGAAGCTCTCGGGCGATCTCGAAGCGCTGCGTCTGGTGTGGGACGGATCTGACTCCGCGTTGGCTCAATTGCGCGGCGCGGCTCGAAGGCTCGATCGGATTGCCAGCGAACATTCGTTCCTCGCGGAAGCCCTGGCCGCTCTCGATCGGGCTGTAATCGAAGCCGGTGAGGCCGAAGCCAAGCTCGAGGCTGCTGCCGAGGCTCTGACGTTCGATCCCGCCGAGCTTGACCGGATCGAGTCACGCTTGTTCGAACTTCGAGCGCTCGCGCGAAAGCACAACTGCCAGCCGGATGACCTTGCCGCGACCATGCGCGATCTGCGGTCGAGGCTCGATGCAATCGAAGCGGGCGATGCCGAGATCGGAGAACTTGAGCGCGCCGCGCAAGAGGCGGGCCAAGTCTATCGGGCCCGGGCAGAAGCGCTCCACGCAACGCGCGTCGCGGCAGCGCTGCGGTTGGACGAGGCCGTCGCGGGCGAACTGGCGCCGCTCAAGCTCGACGCAGCGCGGTTCAAAACTTCGGTCAGCGAATTGCCGCAAGACCGCTGGGGTTCGCAGGGCCTCGACGCGGTCGAGTTTCTCATCGCCACAAACCCCGGTGCTCCGTTCGCACCACTCAACAAGATCGCTAGCGGTGGCGAACTATCGCGTTTCATCCTGGCGTTGAAGGTCGCTCTGGCTGAACAGGGCGGCGCGGCGACGGTGATATTCGACGAGATCGATCGCGGCGTCGGCGGCGCAGTGGCGAGCGCGATCGGTGAACGTCTCGCGCGTCTGGCCGAAGGCGGGCAGCTGCTGGCGGTAACACACTCCCCGCAAGTCGCTGCGAGAGGCGGCATGCACTACCTGATCGCCAAGTCGAGCGAGGGCACCGTCACGCGGACCTCGGTTTCGCTGCTCGATCAGGCCGGGCGACAGGAAGAGATAGCCCGCATGCTTTCCGGCGCAGAGATCACCAACGAGGCCAGGGCGCAAGCAGATCGGCTGCTGGAGGGCGTGTGACCCATCCGCTCGATCGCCCGATTTGGAATGCCCTGACCACGCGGCAGGCGGACCTGGCGGTTAGCAGCGGCGCGGCAGTTCGGATCGATCCTGCATACGGTCCCTTTGCCGCCGGGCGGGATACTAGCGATGAAGCACAGACTGCGCTGGTTGCGACTTTACGCGGACCGGACGATCGGATTGGCGTGGTTGAGCGGGAGGCCTGGCCAGTACCCCCGGGCACGAAAGTCTTGGGCGGCGGGGACCTCGTGCAGATGGTGTTCGAAGGCTCTGCTCCCGACATCGATCCGCGTATCGAACTGCTCACGGAAGCCGACGCCCCGCAGATGGCCGCGCTGGCGTTCGCCACCGAGCCGGGACCGTGGGCCGAGGGAACCCATCGCTATGGCGACTTCTTCGGCATTCGCATCGATGGCCGTCTCGCGGCGATGGCGGGTGAGCGTTTGCGCCTGCCCGGAGTGGCGGAGCTTAGCGGCGTCTCAACCTGGCCCGAATATAGAGGGCAGGGCCTGGCGGCCGCGCTCGTCAAACGCGTGGTGCGCGGCTTTCTCGATCGCGGCGACACGCCATTCCTGCATTGCTATGCTGCCAACGCCGGGGCGATCCGGCTCTACGAGAGCCTCGGCTTTCGCACGCGGGCGCAGATGACTTTTACGATACTGGCGCTCGCCTGACGAGGCGCTAGGAAGATATTGATGTCCCGTTGGCTTTCCCTGTTCGCGGTCGTGCCGCTTGCCGCTTGTGTTTCCGCGGCAGGTCCGTTGCCAGGATTGTCTGCGGATCCGGAACAGCCAGAGCTGGCGTTGTTCGAGCATGTCCTGACCGGGCACTTCGCGGGAGCGGCGAACGGACCTCGGACTTGCGCCGCACTTCTGCCCAAGCCGTTGACCCCGAAGCAGGAGCGAGCGCTCATCGAACGGTTCGTGCGGCTGGCACCGGCGGCTCAGTGCGGCGTGGAGGATGTTGTCGTGCAGGTCTACGATTTCTCCTGCGCGAGCGCGACAGTTTGCAGCGGTTGGGTCACGCGTCCCGGAACGCCGGCGACGCGCTATGCGATGCGGTTCGAGGGCGGTAACTGGCGTTTCGACGGGGATTTGCGGGTGATTGCCAAGTGAGCGTTGAGGGAGTTTCCGAGGCTGAGGCCGCCAACGAGCTGATGCGGCTGGCGCGGGCGATTGCCCATCACAACCGGCTCTATCACGCCGAAGATGCGCCGGAGATATCGGACGCGGAATACGATGCTCTCGTGCGGCGCAATGCCGAGCTTGAGGCGGCATTTCCTCATCTGATCCGGCCTGACAGCCCGTCCCAAAAGGTCGGGCACGAGGTCCTTGCGTCACCGCTGTCCAAGGTCACGCACGAGGTTCGCATGATGAGCCTCGACAATGCCTTCGCTGACGAGGAAGTGGCCGACTTCGTCGCCCGGGTGCGACGCTATCTGAATTTGCCCGAAGGTGAGCCGGTAGAGATCACGGCCGAGGACAAGATCGACGGCCTTTCCTGCTCGTTGCGTTACGAGAATGGCGTGCTGGTCCGCGCGGCTACCCGTGGGGACGGGCAGGTCGGCGAAGATGTCACCGCCAATGTCGCGCATATCTCCGACATCCCGCAAAGGCTTCACGGCGATGCGCCCGCCGTGTTCGAGGTCCGCGGCGAAGTCTACATGGAGAAACAGGCCTTTGCCGCGCTCAATTCACGTCTGATGGAAGAAGCTGAAGCGCGTGCCGAAGCGAAGGGGGAGGTGTTCGATCCCTCGACGGTTCGCCAGTTCGCCAACCCTCGCAATGCGGCGGCGGGATCGTTGCGGCAGAAGGATCCGACCGTCACGGCCTCGCGCCCGTTGCGCTTCTGGGCCCATGGCTGGGGCGCGGCGAGCGAAGTTCCAGGTACCACGCAGCATCAGGTCATGCAGCGTATCGCTGCCTGGGGGCTGCCGATCTCTCCCGAACTCAAGCTGTGCCGCTCGGTGGAAGAAATGCTCGCCGCCTATCGTGCGATCTCGACGGGCCGCGCGGCGCTTCCCTACGAGATCGATGGAGTGGTCTACAAAGTGGACCGGCTCGATTGGCAGCAGCGGCTGGGCTTCGTCGCCAAGGCACCTCGCTGGGGTCTTGCGCACAAATTTCCCGCCGAACGGGCGGAGACGGTGTTGGAGGCGATCGACATCCAGGTCGGGCGTACCGGTAAGCTGACGCCGGTTGGAAGGCTGAAGCCAGTCCTGGTGGGCGGCGTGACCGTCACCAACGTGACGCTGCACAACCGTGACGAGATCGCCCGGCTCGGCGTCAGGGTCGGGGACCATGTCGTGCTCCAGCGCGCTGGAGACGTGATCCCGCAGGTGGTTGAGAACCTCACCCGTGAGCAACCGCGCGAGGCTTTTATCTTCCCCGATCACTGCCCGGTTTGCGGCAGCGAGGCCGTCGCGGAAGAAGGCGAGGTCGATGTGCGCTGCACCGGCGGGTTGGTGTGCCGTGCGCAGCAGTTCGAACGCCTGCGCCATTTCGCCAGCCGGGCAGCGCTCGACATCGAGGGGCTGGGCGAGAAGTCGATCGCCGAGTTCATGGAGCTCGGCTGGCTGACCCATGGGCCGGCGGACATCTTCCGGCTCCGTCGCCACAGGAGCGACCTGATCGGGCGCGAAGGATGGCAGGACAAGTCGGTGGATAACCTGTTGGCATCGATCGAGGCCAAGCGGAGCCCCGACGCGGCCCGGTTGCTCTTCGGCCTCGGTATTCGCCACGTCGGCGCGGTGACGGCGCGCGATCTGTTGAAGCACTTCCACACGCTTCCCGCTTTACGAGACACGGCTGAACGGGCGCACGCCGGCGATGCCGAAGCCGCGGGCGAATTGACCGCCATCGACGGCGTCGGCCCGGTGGTGGTCGAGGCTCTGGGCGACTTCTTCCACGAAGAACACAACACTGCCGTGTGGGACGACTTGCTCGGCGAGCTCGACGTCCCCCGCTACGAGATCGAAACAAAGGCCAGCGCGGTCTCGGGCAAGACCGTTGTTTTCACCGGTAAGCTCGAAACAATGAGCCGCGACGAAGCCAAGGCGCAGGCTGAACGCCTCGGGGCAAAGGCCGCGGGCTCGGTCAGTCCGAAGACCGATCTGTTGGTCGCTGGACCCGGTGCGGGGAGCAAGCTCAAGAAGGCCGCGGAACTCGGAATCGAGGTGATCGACGAGGCCGCCTGGGCAGAGATCGTCAAAGCAGCGGGCTGATCGCTCGCTCCATCAGCTTTCGTGCAGCTTCCGGCCGATCCACCACGTGGTGAGCGCCCCCACCGCGCCGCATAGCGCGTAGGGCAGGATAGTATGGGCCATGAGGTGTGCACGAACGAGATCGGCGGTCGGGTTAGTCAGCAGCAGGAACGTGGCCGTGGCGACGAAGCCGAGAGCCGCGGCTCCCGCTGGACCGTCCTGGTCGAGCTTGCACAGGATCAGCCAGACCGGCACGCATACAACTGCGATCGCCGCCCCGTAGAACAGCATCACCACCAGCAGCCCGCCGAACACCAACGGCTCGCCGAATGCGTTGTAGACGTAAGCCGCAGCGAGCAAGGCTCCGCAAGCGACACCCGTCGCGAGGGCGAGAAAGTTGCGCCAGAGCGCTCCGGCAACGTGCGCTTTTCCGAGTGGCATCCGACCAGATTATGGTTTCACCCAAAACGCAGCAAGCACGGGGCCCCTAGGTCTGCGGCGGGCTGACGCGGCGCGAAGCCGGATCGTCAGAGTCGTGCAGGTTCTGCGGTGACCGGTTCAGCGGCGGAGGGCTTCACCGGCCCTTTGAACCGGCGAAGCGCGCTTCGTGCTCGAAGAACTCGTCGTAGCCCGGCCAGGGGATGTGCCCCTCGGTGTGTTGGTACCATCCAAGCGTGTACATCGCGTCGTCATCTGACCCAGGCTTGGGCATGGCATCTGTCGGCGCGGCTGAGCCGAACAGCTGCCATGCCGGCTCGGCGGCCCTGACGGCCTGCCACATGCCGGTTGGATCGACCCAGGCGTCGCCCTTCTCAGCGACGCCACTGGTGATGAACAGCGGACGGGGGGCGCGCAGGGCGATCAGCGTGTGCGCGTCGACCGGCAGGCTGGCAGTGGTACGATCGCCGTGGGCGTAGTCCATGATGTTGGGCGTGAACCAATGGAACGCGCCGGAGCTGGCCATGTTCTCCCACCGCTCGCCGAAGTCGCGCCGCATCAGCTTGGCACCTCCCGCGCCGGAGCTGGAAACGTTGGCGTCGGCGAAAGCGTGGTCGAACGCGGCCGCGACGAGCACGCCTTTGCCGAAGCGCGAGTGGCCCTGGAGCGAGATCCGATCGCCGTTGATGCGCGGGTCGCGGGCCATTTCCTCGCGCAGTTGGCTGGCTCCCCAGGCCCAGGCCCGCAAGGCGCCCCAGTCGGTCTTCTCACGGGGCCAACGGGCAAGGCCGATGACGCCCTGCTGCATCTGGGCGGCGCTGTCCGCCTGTAGCATCTGCGGCCGATAGGCGACGTGTGTGAAACCGCGCGCTAGAGCCATCGCCACACCGTCGGGAGGCGGCGGACCACCGAAGTTCGGAGTGCGGCCGCCGGGCCAGATGTAGGTGTAATCGATGATGGCCGGCGTCTTGGCGGCCTTGGCGGGAAAGGTCAGGATCGCGTCGATGGTCGGCCCCATCCGTCCATCGGGGGCGATCACCTGGCCGATCCATTGTTCGGCAGTCGCTCCGCGACGAGCCGGTGCCGCTTCCTTGCGCCAGATCACTTTGAACTGAGAAACGACCTCGGGAATCCGACCCACCCAATTGTCCTCTACAAGCCGCTCAAGCTCGGCACGGCGCTGTCCCCACTGCCCGGGCGTCGGCGGTGTCGAAGAGGCGAAGAGCGGCGGCAGCGCGAACTGACCAACTTTGGCTTCGTCGGCGTTGGCGGCATTGCCATCGGTAGGCGTTCCGCTCGCTCCGCGTCGCAGCTCGCCAAACCCGAAACGAGCGCGCTCGGTGGCGTGGACGTCTTCGGCGGTTTGCGCGGGCGCCATCGAACCGGAAACCAACGCCAATGCAGCTAAAGCCGCGGCGAGCCATCGAGCCATTGAAACAACCCCCAAAATCCAAAGCTGACCCTGATCTTACAGCCTGATCACACCGCCGCCAGCATCCGCGCTGCGATACATCGCTTCGATCAGGCGAAGATCGCGCAGGCCCATCTCCCCCGTCGTCCGGTGAGGCGTATTGGCCCGCGCGGCGTCGGAGAAACCGTCGAGCTGCGCCGCGAATTGGCCGAGAGGATTGCCGGTGCCGACCTCTATCCGGGCATTGCCGTGGAGGACGAGGTTGTTGTCGTCATAGGTCGTTGCTGGCTGCATCTCGATAGACGCCTGCGAACCGAAGTACCGCTGCCGCGAGATGTACGGGCTGTAGCAGTAAGAACTCGACCCCTGCACGCTGATCCCGCTGGCGAGGCGCAGGCGCCAGTCGATCGCGCCTTCGACTTCGGCGAAACGGGCATCGTCACGCGGATAGGAATAGACCGCGGATACCTCGACCGGAGCATCCCCCTCGGTCATCATCAGTGAAGTGTTGAGGCCGTAGATGCCGATATCGAACATCGACCCCCCGCCGGCGAGCGCCTTCTCCAACCGCCACTTGTGCGGCGGAAACTGCGGGTTCGCGTTGAAGCCGTGATCGCATTGCACGTGGCGGATCACCCCGAGTTCACCGGCCTTGATGCGCCGTTGAGCTTCGAGATTGGTCGGCTCAAAATGAACGCGGTAAGCGACGCCGAGCTGGCGGTTGTTGGCTTTGGCCGCCGCCACCATCGCCTCACATTCGGCTGAGGTCGAAGCCATCGGCTTCTCGCACAAGACGTGCTTGCCGGCCTTGAGGGCGCGGATCGTATATTCGGCATGCAGCCCGACCGGCAGCACGATGTAGACGCAGTCGATCTCGTCGTTCCGCGCGATTTCGTCGAAGTTGTCGTAGCCATAGAAACGCGAAACCCCGAACCGTGCGCCGAGATCTCGGGCCTTGTCGGGATTGCCGGAGACAAATGCAGTCATGCGCGAGCGTTGGGCGTCCCCGAAGCCCGGGATGACTTGGCCAATAGCGAAGCTGCCGAGGCCGACTATGGCCCAGCGCATCTGATTGGCGGGCTTCTCCGGCAGGACCGCGCCTTGCGGGAGCGGCTGGCCGCGCGATTCCTGTGCGATGGCGCGGCCGGCGCTTAAAGCCAGGGGAGCCAGTCCCGCGGCGACCAGCAGCTTGCGGCGGTCGAGGTTGGTCTCGTTCTCGGAATGGCTCATGGCGCTCTCTCCCATCCGCTCTGTGGCGGTAGCGCTACCATGCATGAAATCGAGGCTATGTCACGCCCCGGCTTCTGGCACCCATTTGGTCACGCCGCCCGCGAACGGCGTCCACCAGCCGGTGCGCACGCCAGCCTTGGCCAGCATGTCGCTGGTCCATTGATTGCAAGTGTTCGAAACCGTGTACTCGCCGGGCGCGTCGTAGAACACGTCCTGGGGGCCGTAGCCGTGATGGCGAACTTTCGGGCCCTGGGGCAGCGACTGCTCAATCGCTGCGACGAGGCGGCGATACTCCTCCCGGCTGATTGTCAGCGGACGAACATATTCGGATGGAGCGGGGCGGACATAGTGCGCCACATGGAGCAGTCCTTCGCCACCAACGCCGATGATGCGCACGACAGTGGCGGGCGAGAGGTCCCACCACGTTGGCGTATTGAGAAATACCTCGCGCTCACCCCAGCTGATCGAGATGTGGGTGTAAGGTTCGCTCGATGGTGCGACGTCGGTCACCGGGAAATCGACACGCCAGTCCTTCTCCGGCGTCACCAGCGGCAGGATCAGCGCGGTATGGACGCCGTTGGTTTCGACCATGATCTCGACGCCGTCGTCGGGTTCGACCCAGCCCGAATTGCGCGGGATCGAGGAACCGATCCAACCGGCAAGGGCGAAGAGCGCGATCGCCAGGACGATACCGAGGAATAGCGCGGCGAGGGCGCGGCCCAGACGCTTGGTCAAATGGGCCGCCGCCGCAGCCACAGGATCGCCCATTCGCCATTCAACAGGCGCGCGGCCAATCGGAAGCCAGCCGTGCGGTAAGCCGCCCTGACCGCCGGTTCCTGCGTCTCCAGCAAGCCTGCGAGCAAGACGCTTCCATGGGGCGCCACTGCGTCGGCGAAATCGCCTGCCAGTTCGATCAGCGGGCCGGCGAGGATGTTGGCAATAATGAGATCGTACGGCGCGCGGCCGGCGAGCAGGGCGTCGTCCATGCCTTCCGCGACTACCATAGCCAAACTTCCGGGTGCCGTCCCGAGCGGGATTGAGTTCAACAGGGCGTTTTCGACCACCACAGGTTCGCAGATAGGATCGACGTCACTGGCGATGGCTTTTGCGCCAGGCCACAGCGCCATCCCGGCAAATGCCAGTAGGCCCGTGCCCGTCCCGATGTCGGCCAGGTTGCGCACCACGACGCCGCGCCGCTTCATGGCGTCGAGCATCTCGAGACATCCCGCGGTGGTGGCGTGTTGGCCGGTACCGAAAGCTTGTGCTGCCGGGATCGAGAAGTCGATCACGTCCTCCGACCAATCCGGCTCGTGATCAGGAGTGTGGACATAGAACCGGCCGGCGCGGATCGGTTCGACTTGCTTCTGGGTTTCGGAAACCCAGTCAGTTTCCGGCAGCTCTTCAGCCACAAGCTTGGGCGCACCATCGGCGAACAAACTCGCGACCAGTTCGGTGTCGGCTTCGCGAGGCTTGTGCTCGAAATAGGCCTCAAGCACCCAGTCGTTGGGCCGCTCGTCGGACACCTCGCCGCCGGTGATGATGACTTCAGGATCCCACTCGTCGATCGCCTCATGCGTGGCGAGTGCCGCCTGGATGACGGGCTTGGGGGCGAATGCGACTAACTTCCAGCTCATCGTTTTCGTTTCTGCTCTGTCTGAAGCCTCGCTTCGAGGCGCTCGCGCCCGAAGTCGGCATAATTGCGGCACGCCTCTTTGCTCGCCAACGGAGCCTCGCCTGCGAGGCGTTCGTAAAGCGTGCTGGCGGCGGGGTGGGGGGTGATCAGGATATCGCAGTCGAGTGCCGCAATCTTGTCGAGCGAGGCGCGGAACGCGGCGACGTAGTCCGGGTGGTTCGAGAAGCGATAGTTGTCGGAAGAGACAGCACTGATGCTGTCGGCAAAGACCATGGAACGGCAGGTGTCCCCCTCGCACGAGCGCCACGACCAGCTGGTCGAGCCGGGTGCGTGGCCCGGCGTGGCGTGCAGGGTCAGGGCGAGGTCGCCCAGAGCCAGAGTTTCACCATCGGTCATGATCCTGTCGACCCGGGCCTTGGGAAAGGGGTCGTGCATGCCCGCCTGCGGGTCGGTCTGACCGACTACACCGGTTTCAAGGGCCTGGCGCTGCTCCGCGCGTGCCGCAAGCTTTGCCCCCGTCAGGCGCTGCAGTTCGGCTACTCCGCCGACGTGATCGAAATGCTCGTGGCTGGTCACGATCCATTTGACCTCGTCGAGCTTGAACCCGAGACGCTGGATGTTCGCCGCAATAAGGGGCGCTGCCTCGGGAGTGGCGCCGTCGAGAAGCACGTGCCCTTCATTCCCTACGACGAGCAGCGAGACGATCCCGCACGTTCCCACGTCATAGACATTGCCGAACAACCGAACGGGCGGTGCGGGATCGCTCCAGCCGTCCTTGTCTTGGCATTGGGCAAGGAACTGCTCGACGGTAACGCCCTCGGGCAAGGGAGTACCTGCAGCGGCGGGCGCGCAGGAGCTGGCGAGGAGCGCGGCCAGGGCGATCGTTCTAACGGACATAACTCGCCCCATTGGCATCGATCACCGCGCCCGTCATGCTCGCAGGTGCGTCGAGTGCGCAGAACACGGCTATTCGTGCAATTTCCTCGGGTTCTGCCACGCGGCCCAGCGGAATGTCGGCCAGCAAGCTGGCGCCGCCGCGGCTCGCTAGATAGTCGTCGGCCATCGAGGTGTCGGTGAATCCCGGCGCGATGGCGAAACTCAGGATATCCTGCCCGGCGTAGGCGCGGGCGATCGTCTTGTGCATCGCCAACATCCCGCCTTTGGAGGCAGCATAGTGCCAGTGGGCTGGCGAATCCCCGCGATGGCCAGCGCGGCTGGCGATGTGGACGAGCCGGCCGCCCCGTCCATTCTCCAGCCAGTGCCGCACCGCGAACCGGGTCAACTGCGCGGCGGCAGTGAGATTGACCCGCAAGGTGTCCTCCCACGCGTCGAGCCAGGCGATGTCGGACGAATCGATTGGATTCGCGACGAAAATCCCCGCGTTGTTGATCAGGCCGTCGATACGGCCCTCGGCCCGGTCGAGCGCTTCTTGCCATACCAACTGCGGGGCAGGCGGGTCGGCGAAGTCGGCCGCGATCGTGTCGGCGTCCCGCGCCGTGGTCGCGTGGGTGATGACGCGTACGCCGCGCGACCGAAGCGCTTCGCAAGTCGCTTGGCCGATTCCGCGGCTTGAGCCAGTGACGAGGATCGTTGGCATCGGAAATCCCTAGCCCCGACAGGCGCTTTGGGGAAGCATGCGGGGAAGCGCGCGGCACCCGGCTTGCCTCACGTGGCGCATCCGCTAAGGGAGGCCCACACTCACGATTACCGGATTTGCCATGGCCGAACGCCCGCTTTCTCCGCACCTGTCGATCTGGAAATGGGGGCCTGCCATGCTCGTCTCCATCCTGCACCGCGCCACCGGCGACGCGATGGCCCTGATCGGCCTTCCCGTCCTGCTATGGTGGCTGGCGGCGCTGGCGAGCGGTCCGGAGGCCTATGCCTTCTTCGTCAACCTTGCCGACTCCTGGGTCGGCTATGTCGTCCTGGTCGGCATCAGCTGGTCGTTCTTCAACCACTTCGCCTCGGGCATCCGTCACTTCGTGCTGGATATCGGCGCCGGGTACGAGGTTGACGCCAACAATCGCTGGTCGGTGGTCACCACCGTGAGCGGACTTGTTCTTACCGCGGCCTTCTGGGCCGTGATCGTGCTGCGATAGGATCTGACATGGGCAACGGAACTCCGATCGGACGCGTGCGGGGCCTCGGCTCGGCGCATCATGGCGCGGATCACTGGCTGCAGCAGCGCTATACCGCGGCGGGCAACCTGATCGTCGTCGGGTATCTTATCTTCTCGATCTTGCTCCTGCCGGACATGTCCTATGCGACAGTGCGCGAGTGGATGTCGGGTCTCGTGCCGCCGGTCATGATCGCACTGCTGATCATCAGCGTGTTCTGGCACGCGCGGCTGGGGCTGCAGGTCCTGGTCGAAGACTATGTCCACCATCGGGGCGCCCGCTTCGGCGCACTCCTCACCTTGAACCTCGCGGCCTTCTCTGGTGCCGCGTTCGGCCTGTTCTGCCTCGCACGGATTGTCATGAGCATCGAAACCGAAGCCGCCCTGCAAACAGCCATGGCCGCCGCCGCCGCTGCTGCCGCCGCATCGCAGGGAGGCGGAATGTGAGCGAGACTTCGTCCCAGGCCGCCTACAAGATCGTCGACCACACTTATGACGTGATCGTCGTCGGGGCCGGTGGCTCCGGCCTGCGCGCCACGATGGGCAGCGCCGAGGCGGGCCTCAAGACCGCCTGCATCACCAAGGTCTTCCCGACCCGCAGCCACACTGTGGCCGCGCAGGGTGGGATCGCCGCGAGCCTTGGCAACAACTCGCCCGACCACTGGACCTGGCACATGTACGACACCGTCAAGGGGTCGGACTGGCTGGGTGACCAGGATGCGATCGAGTACATGGTGCGCGAAGCGCCGAACGCGGTCTACGAGCTGGAGCACGCCGGCGTGCCCTTCAGCCGCAACGCCAACGGCACGATCTACCAGCGCCCGTTCGGCGGCCACATGCAGAACATGGGTGAGGGTCCCCCGGTGCAGCGCACCGCCGCCGCCGCCGACCGCACCGGCCACGCGATGCTTCACGCGCTTTACCAGCAGAGCCTGAAGTACGACGCGGACTTCTTCATCGAGTACTTCGCGATCGACCTCATCATGAGCGGCGGCAAGTGCGTCGGCGTGATCGCGCTGTGCCTCGACGATGGTTCGATCCACCGCTTCCGCGCCCAGGCCGTGGTGCTGGCGACCGGCGGCTATGGCCGCTGCTACTTCACCGCGACGAGCGCCCATACCTGCACCGGAGACGGTGGCGGCATGGTCCTGCGCGCGGGCCTGCCTTTGCAGGACATGGAGTTTGTCCAGTTCCACCCGACCGGCATCTATGGCGCCGGCGTGCTCATCACCGAAGGAGCGCGTGGCGAGGGCGGATACCTGACTAACTCCGAGGGCGAGCGCTTCATGGAACGCTATGCCCCGAGCGCGAAGGACCTTGCCAGCCGCGACGTCGTCTCACGCTCGATGGCTCTGGAAATCCGCGAAGGGCGCGGCGTTGGTCCGAACAAGGACCATATCTTCCTGCACCTCGATCACATCGATCCCAAGGTTCTGGCTGAGCGCCTCCCGGGTATCACCGAGAGCGGCAAGATCTTCGCCGGCGTCGACCTTACGCGCCAGCCGCTACCGGTGGTGCCGACCGTCCACTACAACATGGGCGGCATCCCGACGAACTATCACGGCGAGGTCATGACGATCGACGCCGCCGGCAACCCTGAGTCTGTGGTGCCCGGCCTGTTCGCTGTCGGCGAGGCGGCTTGCGTCTCTGTCCACGGCGCCAATCGCCTTGGCTCGAACTCTCTGATCGACCTCGTGGTCTTTGGCCGCGCGACCGGGCATCGCCTCAAGGAACTGATCAAGCCGAATGCGGCGCAGGAGGAGTTGGCCAAGGACAGCGCGGACTTCGCGCTCACTCGCCTCGACCACTTCCGCAACGCCAAGGGTAGCACGCCCACGGCGGCAATCCGCACCGACATGCAGCGCTGCATGAGCCAGCATGCCGCGGTGTTCCGCACCGATGAGCTGATGGCAGAGGGCAAGGTCCAGCTCGGCGAGATCTACCAGCGTATGCAGGACGTTTCGGTCACGGACCGTTCGCTGATCTGGAACTCCGATCTCATCGAGACGCTCGAGCTCGACAACCTGATCTCGCAGGCGACCGTGACGCTCCATGGCGCGCACAACCGCAAGGAAAGCCGTGGCGCCCACGCGCACGAGGACTTCCCTGAGCGCGACGACAAGAACTGGATGAAGCACACTGCGGCCTGGTTCGAAGGCTGGGGCGGCAAGGGCGGCTCGGTGCGGCTCGATTATCGTCCGGTGCACGAATACACGCTCACCGACGATGTCGAGTACATCAAGCCGAAGAAGCGGGTGTACTGAGGCCCACTCTCATTGGGACGCTTGGTCGGGATGCATGCGCTCGTGCAGCACACGCACGACTTCGATCGCATGATCCCCGATCAGGTAGAAGACCAGGTGTTGCCCGCTTCGCATTCGCCTGAGCCCCAGCCTAGTTTCTTCGTGAAGCGGGAAACGTTTCGCGTAGGTTGAGAGGCTGGCGATGTCGTTCCTTAGCGCATCAACGTAGGCGCGCGCTTGTCGCTGTCCCCATCGTGCGATGGTGTAGTCTGCGATTGCTTCGACGTCCGCTGCTGCCTCTGGACGGAGCCAGACCTCATGCATCGTCGGTCGTGCCGAATTTCCGTTCCATTAGGGCTTCCCAGTCGAACGAGCGAGCCGGGCCACTATCCAGGCCTTTTTCCAACTCTCGCCGCAGCAACTCCAGCTTTGTGTCTTCTGCGATGTAGCGGCGCATCGCCTCGCGCACGACTTCGCTGGTGGTGCCGAACTCGCCCGTCTCCACTTTCTTGCGGGCGAATTCGATGAAGGGTTCGCCGAGGGCTATTGAGGTGTTCTTACCAGGCATCGCGCACGGATACCAAAAATTGGTATACGCATCAATATCTCTGCAA
Source organism: Porphyrobacter sp. (assembly GCA_017744315.1). Lineage (GTDB taxonomy): Bacteria > Pseudomonadota > Alphaproteobacteria > Sphingomonadales > Sphingomonadaceae > Croceibacterium_A. Next base: position 104,222 of record JAGIBN010000007.1, on the reverse strand, counting down.
AAATCTCTGATTTTCAAGGTAGTGTAGGCCGCTCAAGTTTGCCCCGGGTGATCTGCGCTAAGCGCTTGCCTCCTGCGGTAGGGAGGGGAAATCCCGATGTGCGCCCCTGCCAGCGGCTGATAGCCAACGCCTGGGCAACACCCGGGGGGTTGGCGCGTCATGGAAAAGTTCGAGCACATCTTCGAAAAGGCGCTGTTCGCGGCGCGCTGGCTGGCGGCACCGATCTATGCCGGGCTGATCTTCTGCCTGATCATGCTGCTGGTGATACTGGTCAAATACCTGTGGCTGATCTCCACGCAGCTACTGACGATCAACGTGCACGATGCCGTCGTCGCGACGCTGTCATTCATCGACCTTGCGCTGATCGCGAACCTGATCCTGATCGTGCTCTACACCGGGTACGTCAGTTTCGTTTCCCGCATCAACATCGATCAGCACGCCGACCGCCCGGCCTGGTTGGGGAAAGTCGATTTCAATGGGCTCAAGATCAAGCTCTTTGCCTCGATGGTCGCCATCACCGGGATTGAACTGCTCAAGGCGTTCATGGATCTGCGCGAGACCGGGCAGGTCAACGAGCCGGCGTTTCGCTGGCTCGTGATAATCCACGCGGTATTCCTCCTGACGACGGTCGCTTCGGCTTTGAGCCAGCTCCTGTCAGAGAAGGCGGAGCGCGGGGGGCACTAGCTACCTACTCGCCGCGCGCTCAAAATCTTTACGGGCTCGGCGATCATCTGGCCCTTCATCCAGCCTTCGCCTTTGTCCGGGTCCAGCGGGGCGTCGTAGATGGCGAGGACCACGTCCATTCCCTGGGTGACGTGCCCGAAGGCGGCGTAGCCCTCGCGGAAGTTCTCGTCGTCGCTCGCGGGATTGGCGTCGAGGCCGTGCTGAGGCGACACCATGATCGAGAAGTCCCCGGTGGCGGAGCCAGGTTCGTAGCGCGCCATCGAGATCGCGCCGACAGCATGCTTCACGCCGGTGGTGCTGGTCGCCTCGTGGGCGATCGGGGGCAGGATGCGCTCGGGATCGAACTGCGTGCCGCCCTGGATGAGCCCGTCCGGCTTATCCTTGCTGAGACGCATCGAGCGGTAGAACACCGTTCCGTCGAGCCGCTTTTCGTCGACGTAGCGGAGGAAATTGCCGGCCGTGATCGGAGCGCGTTCGGTCTCCAGCGCGATGACGATGTCACCCTTGTCGGTGGAGAGCACGATGTCGGTCGTGGTCTGGGCGAATGCGGAGACAGGGGTGAGGGCCAGGGCAGCGGCCAGGACGAATCGATGCAACATGCGGCGACTATCGGCACAAGCCGCTACGCTTGCCAGCCAAGAAAAATTCGCGGGCTATCCTCGCGACCAATACCTATCTGGGGGACATGACGGATCCAGTGAGCAACGAGCGGTCGGTTCCCAGCGCTGCAGAGCGGCGCGCCCATATCGAGGCGCTGCGCGAACGCAAGCGGACCGAGGCTGAGGCAATAGGCGTTGATGCCGATTACATCGCGAGCTTTGTCGACCGGTTCTACGGCAAGATCCGTGCGGACGATTTGCTCGGGCCCATTTTCGCCGAGCGGATCGAGGATTGGCCGACCCACCTCGATCGGATGAAGGGTTTCTGGCGTTCGGTCCTCCACGCAAGCGGAGAGTTCGCCGGCAATCCGATGGTCAAGCATATCGCTATTCCCGGACTGGAAGAACGCCACTTCGCCCACTGGCTGCAGCTGTTCTACGCGACATTGCGCGAAGAGGAGCCGCATGGCGAGGCAACGCAGGAAGTGGCGAACCGGGCGCGTATGATCGCCGACAGCCTGCTCACCGGGATTGCCACGCAGCGCAGTGGGTTGGCGGGCGCGCGGGCGGGTGAGGCGTTGCCGCGGCTCTAGGCGTCAGGCGACGCCGTAAGTCGTCTTGACCATGTCTCGGAACAAGCGGAGCTGGCGCCCCATCAGCGCGCGGTCGTCCAGTGCCTTGGCGAGCACGATCGCACCTTCGACAATGGCGCTCAGAGCATCGGCCAGCGCCAGGCGGTCCAACGGCGTGACCGGCTGGTGCTTGCGGTCGATCGCTTCCAGCCAAACCAGGAACCGCTCGCGCCAGCGCATGACCGCCTCGCTGTTCAGCCGGCGGACTTCGCTGTCGAACACCTGCTCCTGGTAGACCACCGCTGCCACCAGGCATCCGGGATGGAGCGCGTCCATTTCGTCGACCAGTTCGGCGTAGAGATTGAGGAACAGCAGGAACTGCTGGAGAGGGTCGTCAACAAGCTGTTCGGCGCGCGCCTTGAGACTGTCGATGACCGCGTCGTCTTCGGCCAGGAAGCGCACGAGGAGCTGGCGGGCAAGGTCGCTCTTGTCGCGGAAGTGATAGAAGAACCCGCTCTTGGTGATGCCGGTCGCCTCGACCAGTTCGTCGATCGAGGTTCCGGCAAAACCCTTCTGGATGATCGAGTCATAAGCGGCATCGAGGATGCGCGCCTTGGTGCGCTCTCCCTTGCTGGAAGCCGGTGACTGTACTTGTGGTACGGTTTCGAGTTCCATCGATAGCCCCTGCGGCCCCCAAGGCCGCGCCAACCCGCAGAAATCCTATACTGTCGGGGGCAAAATGAAAACCGACCGCGTTGCTCCTATTCCAGTGGAGGGGAGGGGAGTAGATTGTCTCCAATTCCATTGGGGAAATTGTGACATGCTCGGCACTTATCATCTGATTGCAGCGGCAATGTTCGTAACCTTCATCGCGCTCGACATGATCGGACGCGCGCGCAGCTTCCCGGACGTGCCTTACTGGCGAGCCAAGGGCATCTTCTTCACCCTGGCCTACTTCGCGGTGGCGACTTACTCGCCGCTGATGTGGGATGCGTTCCTGGGGCAGTACCAGGTCCTGAACGGATCGGCCTGGCCTTTCGTGGTGCAAGTGGCGGTCGGGTTCCTGTTCTACGAGTTCCTGATTTACGCTTGGCATCGCACGATGCACACCTATCAGCCGATCTGGCGCTGGTTCCACCAGATGCACCATAGTGCGGAGCGGGTGGACATCTGGGGCGCGTTCTTCTTTCACCCGTTCGATATGATCGGCTGGGCGCTGCTTGGCAGCTTTGCCTTAGTCCTCGGCATTGGGCTGAGCCCGGAGGCCACGCTGGTTGTTGTCGTCGCGGCCACCTTCTGCACCATGTTCCAGCACACCAACGTGCGCACGCCGCGCTGGATCGGGTATTTCGTCACCCGGCCGGAGAGCCACTCGGTCCATCACCAGCGCGGGGTGCACGCCTACAACTACGGCGACATCCCGATCTTCGACATCCTGTTCGGCACGTTCCGCAATCCGCGCGAATGGCAGGAGGAGGCCGGCTTCTTCGACGGCTCCTCGCGCAAGATGGGCCCGATGTTGATCGGGAAGGAGATCGCCTGATCTAGCGGCGTGACCTCAGGTTCTCCCGGTTCAGCTGGTCGATCCGGGTCACGCCCATAAGCTTCATGTCGCGCACGATCTCGGCCTCGAGCAGGCCGAGCGCGCGTTCCACGCCAGCCTGACCGGCAGCGGCAAGGGCGTAGAGGTAGAGTCTTCCGCCGGAGACCGCCGTCGCGCCGAGGCTCAGCGCCTTGAGGATGTGGCTTCCGCGCCGGACGCCGCCATCGAGAATGACCTCCATCCGGTCGCCCACTGCATCGACGATCTCCGCTAGCTGATCGAACGGGGCACGGCTGCCGTCGAGCTGGCGGCCGCCGTGGTTGGAGATCATGATCGCGTCCACGCCCATGTCCGCTGCCCGCCGGGCGTCTGCGACCGACATTACGCCCTTGAGGCAGAACTTCCCGCCCCAGTCTTCGCGGAGCTTTTCGGCAGCCTTCCAGTCCATCGACTGGTCGAGCATCGAGTTGAAATACTCCGCCACGGAGAGCGCGAAGTTGCTGCCTTCCTTCACGTGATCCTTGAGGTTGGAGAGCTCGAACTTCTCGCGGAACAGGTAATCAAGGGTCCAGCGTGGCTTTGCGGCATAGGAAAGGGCGCTCGCAGGCGTGATGCGGGGCGGGCTGGTAAAGCCGGTGCGCAAGCAGCGCTCACGGTTGCCGCCGACGATCGTGTCGACCGTAAGCGTGATCGCATCGAACTTGGCCGCGCGCGCCTTTTCCAGCAGCGCTTCGTTCAGCCCCTTGTCCTTGTGGTAATAGTACTGGAGCATCTTCGGGCCGGTGTAGTTGGCCCCGATCTCCCCAATGCCGACGCTGGCGAGGCTCGAGATGCCGAACCATAGCCCGAACTTCTCCGCCGCCGCCGCGACCGCCCGCTCGCCCTGCCAGTGGAACAGTCTCTGGAGCGCAGTGGGGGAGAGCATAAGGGGCAGGCGCGTGGTCTTGCCCAGCACCGTCACGGACGGATCGACTTCCTCGACTCCGGCCAGGACATTGGGCACCAGGTCCACGTCTTCGAACGCGGTGGTGTTGCGGTCCTTGGTGCGCTCGTCGTCGGCCGCCCCGTCGATGTAGTGAAACACCGGGAAGGGCAGCCTGCGCTTGGCGAGGGTGCGGAAGTCGTCGATCTTGTGGCAGTCCGACAGGCGGCGGACACCGTAGCGCAGGTCACTCATGGCGCGGACCCTAGCGTTCGCCGCTTTCCTTTCAAGTTGTTCATCCACGCTTCATGTTTACAAACGTAGTCGATCCGCATACAAGGTAGTCGTTCAACAGGGAGAGCGATGTGACCGAAGCCAGTGAACCCACTGCCGAACGGATCAGCGACGCCGAGCATGCGGTGATGGAAGCGCTGTGGGAAAAGAGCCCGCAGACCGCCGTCGAAGTATGCGATTCCGTGTGCGAACAACGCGGCTGGTCGATGCCGACCGTGAAGACGCTCCTCTCGCGCCTGGTCACCAAAGGCGCCCTTGCGACCGAGCCGGACGGGCGCCGGTTCCTCTACCGCCCACTCATCGAACGCGCCGACTATGTCGGTGGTGAATCGCGGCGCCTGGTCGACCGCTTGTTCGGCGGCCGTGCCGCGCCGCTGTTCGCGCAGCTGGCGGAAGCGGAAGCGCTGTCCGACGACGACATCAACGAAATCGAGCGACTCCTTAAGGAGATGCGGAAATGAGCGGCTGGCTGATCGACACCCTCATCTACACCGGGCTCTTGATCGCCCTGGTGCTCCTGTTGCGGCGTCCGGTGGGGCGGACTTTCGGACCGCAGCTTGCGTATTGCCTGTGGGCCTTGCCCTTCCTTCGGCTGCTTCTGCCGCCCATCGTGCTGCCCGCCAGCTTCCGCCCCGAGGTGGACGCAGCGCCGATCGCCGCTCCCATGGTTCCCGATGTGCAGTGGGTGGATTACGTGCCGCCAGTCGACGTTGTGACGGTCCCTGACACTGTCACCGCGGTTGCGCCATCGGCCCCGGTGGCGCTCGTGTGGGAATGGCCGACGCTTGGCGAATCCGCTCTCGCGCTCTGGCTCGGCGGGGCCGTGATCTTCCTCGCCTGGCGGATCGTGATGTACCGCAAGATGCGACGTGAGGTGCTGGCTGACGCACGGCCTGTGGGCGAGATCGGCACGATCCGGCTCGTCGAAACCCCGATGATCGCGGCTCCCGTGGCGTTCGGAGTGCTGGACAAGGTTATCGCGCTGCCGCCGCTGTTCATGGCCCAGCCCGACCTGCCGGCGCGCGACCTCGCCATCGAGCATGAGCTTTCTCACCACCGCGCTAATGACCTGCTGGCTAATTTTGCCGCGCAAGCGCTGCTGGCGATGCACTGGTTCAATCCGCTCGCCTGGCTCGGCTGGCGTGCCATGCGCCGTGACCAGGAAGCGGCGTGCGATGCGCGGGTGCTCAACGGCCGCGGTCGTGAGGAACGCGTGCTCTACGCCGCGCTGATTGCCGACATCGCTGCCGGACCGAGGCTCGCGCTGGCCGCGCCGATGGCGTGTCCGGTGCTTGGCGAACGCTCGATCGTTCATCGCCTGCGGAGCCTTTCGATGGGCGATATCAGCGAGCGTCGGCGCTGGGTTGGACGCGGCTTGATCGCGACCAGCGCGCTTGCGCTGCCACTCACGGCGTCGTTCAGCTACGCGGTGGGCGCTCAAGAGCCCGAGCCGCCACTTCCGCCCGAGGCTCCGGCTGGCGTCGAACCGCCTGCGCCGCCCGTACCGCCCGAAGCTCCGGCTGCGCCAAACGCACCCCTGCCGCCCGAAGCCCCACAAGCAGGTCAGGGACAGGTTCAGCAGTTCGAGCTTCGCCGCGAGGGACCCGACGGCAAGCCGCAGGTTCAACAGTTCACTCTCCGCCGCGGTCCCGGTGCACAAGGCGACCTGCCTCCCATGCCGCAGGTTCCGCGGATGGAATTCCATGCCCAGGGCAACCCCACCGACCCTGACTTCGGCGCGAAGATGGAAGCCTGGGGCAAGGAAATGGAGAAGTGGGGCGAGGAATGGGGCGAGAAGTACGCCGCTCAAATGGAAAAGCAGGCGGAGCAATGGGCCGAGGCCGGTCGCAGGGCTGAGCCTGAGGTGGTCCAGAGCTGCGATCCCAGCGAGCGCCGCCGCAGCACGACTTCGGACGGGCGGCAGCGTATCGTAATCTGCGAGCGGGACTATCAGATGGCCGCGGCGACGGGCTTGCGCCAGGCGCGCGCCTCGATCGCCCGGAACAGTCAGATCAGCGAAGAGGTGCGGCGCGAAGTGCTGGACGATCTCGACGACGAGATCCGCCGCATCGAAAGCGAGCGGGACTAATTCCGCTCTAGGCTTGAGCCGGGATCGTCGGGCTGCTCCCTGCGCGATTCCGGCTCAAGTGCACTTCTCAGGTTCGTTGCATGATCCTGTCGCACTGGGTGTCGTCGCCAGACTCCAGTCCCAACCGCAAGGCCTGCATCCGCTGTGCGCTAGAGCCGTGAGTGAAGTTCTCCGGGTTCACGCGTTGCCCTGCGCCGCGCATGAGGGCATCATCCCCGATAGCGCTGGCCGCGGTCATGCCTTCCTCGAAATCGCCGGGATCGATCGCGTTGCGGTTCTTGCCCGCCCAGGCACCGGCGTAGCAGTCAGCCTGGAGTTCCATTAGTACCTGTAGCTGGTTCGCCGCGCGCGGGTTCTGCGACTGGGCGCTGCGGACCTCGTTCGCGATCCCGGTCAACGCCTGGATGTGATGCCCGTATTCGTGAGCGATCACATAATAGCGCGCAAAATCGCCCGCCGCGCCGAGCTCGCGGTCGAGCTGGTCGTAAAAGGCGGTGTCGATGTAGATCGTCTGGTCGGCTGGACAGTAGAACGGCCCCATCGCGCTATCGGCGGGGCCGCATCCGGTATTCACCGGCTGACCGCTCAGAAACGCCAAAGTCGGTTGCCGGAAGTCGATGCCCGCTTGTTGGAAGGCGGGCTCCCAGGTCTGGTTGAGCGAAGCGAGCGCGTTGCAGGCCTCCGTTGCGTAGCTGTTGTCGTCGCAGATCTCGGCCGCGGTCTCGCCGCCCGGCTGTTGCTGTTGCTGCTGCTGCGGTAATTGGGATTGCTGAAGATCGTCCATCGATCCCAGCATCTGGCCGGGATCGACCCCAAACACGACGGCCGCGATGAGCGCGATTATCACCGCGCCGCAACCGACGCGCCCGCCGCCTCCACCGGGGAAGCCCCCTCCGCCGCCGGCTCGGCGTACGTTGATGCTGTCGGGGTTGAATGGATTGAGCCTCATCCGGCCTCCCTGCTGCAAGTGCGAAATAAGGCTGGACCTGCCTTGCGGTTCGCGCTTTGACTGTCCTCAACTGGCAATCACAGGGAAGCCCATATGTTCCTGCAGGGCAAGCATGCACTCGTTACCGGATCGACCTCGGGCATCGGCCTCGCCATTGCTCGCGCCCTCGCGGCAGAAGGGGCCAAGGTCGTGCTCAACGGCTTCGGTGCGGCGGAGGAGATCGACCGGCTGTGCGGCGAACTCGGCGCGCGCCACGTGCCTGCCGACCTGACCACGACTTCCGGCGTCACGGAGTTGATGGAGGGGGCGGGGCCAGTCGATATTCTGGTCAACAACGCGGGCATGCAACATGTTGCGCCGGTGGAGGATTTCCCGCCGGAGAAGTGGGACGCGATCATCGCTCTCAATCTCTCTGCCGCCTTTCACACCGCGCGGCTCGCCGTGCCGCACATGAAGGCGCAGAGCTGGGGGCGGATCATCTGCACCGCCAGCGCTCACTCGTTGGCCGCAAGCCCGTTCAAGAGCGCCTATGTCGCCGCCAAGCACGGCATTGCCGGCTTGACCAAAGTCCTCGCGCTGGAACTGGCAGAGCATGGCGTCACTGCAAACTGCATCAGCCCCGGCTACGTCTGGACGCCGCTGGTCGAGAACCAGATCCCCGACACGATGGCCGCGCGTGGAATGACGCGCGAGCAGGTCCTGAACGAGGTCCTGCTGGCCAAGCAGCCTACGAGGAAGTTTGTCCAGCCCGAGGAGGTTGCGGCCCTTGCGGTGTTCCTGTGCCGCAACGAAGCCCAGAACATTAACGGCGCGAACTACTCGATCGACGGCGGTTGGACGGCGGAATAGCGCCGTTTGCGAAAGTAGCTTCGATCGCCCCCTAGCGATTGTCGCTAACCGAGTTTACATGGGCCGCCACGAATCGCTCCGCGCAAGGTAAAAGTGGCACCCATGGAAATTCAAACCGGCCTCACATTCGACGACGTCCTCCTGAGGCCGGCCGAGAGCGACATTTTGCCCTCGCAGACCAGCACGAAGACGCAGCTGACCCGCGGGATCGCGCTCAACATTCCGATCCTTTCGTCGGCGATGGACACCGTGACCGAAGCCGAGATGGCGATCGTTCTGGCCCAGCTCGGCGGGATCGGGGTGCTTCACCGCAACCTGACGATTGAAGAACAGTGCAACGCGGTGCGCGCCGTGAAGCGGTTCGAGAGCGGTATGGTGGTCAACCCGATCACGATCTCGCCCGATGCCACTCTGGGCGAGGCGCAGGCGCTGATGCTCAACAACCGGATCAGCGGTATTCCGGTGACCGACAGCAGCGGCAGGCTCTGCGGCATCCTCACCAATCGTGACGTGCGCTTCGCCGACAATGCGAAGCAGCCCGTTCGTGAGTTGATGACCCACGAAAACCTCGCCACGGTTAGCGAAGGCGTAAGCCAGGACGAGGCGCGCAAGATCCTGCATCAGCGTCGCATCGAAAAGCTGCTGGTCGTCGATGACGCCTATCGCTGCATTGGCCTCATCACCGTGAAGGACATCGAAAAGGCTGTCCTGAACCCCGACGCGACCAAGGACGAAGGCGGCCGGCTGCGCGTCGCTGCGGCCACGACCGTGGGCGACAAGGGTTTCGAGCGGACCGAGGCGCTGGTCGATGCCGGGTGCGACGTCATCATCATCGACACCGCACACGGTCACAACAAGGAAGTCTCGCGCTCGGTCGAGCGGGTGAAGCAGCTTTCGAACGCGGTCCAGGTCGTCGCCGGCAACGTTGCGACGGCCGAAGCGACCAAGGCGCTCGTCGATGCGGGTGCGGATGCGGTTAAGGTCGGCATCGGGCCGGGCTCGATCTGCACCACGCGCATCGTCGCCGGCGTCGGCGTTCCGCAGCTGACCGCAATCATGGAAGCCGTGAGCGCGGCGGGCGACGTGCCGATCATCGCCGATGGCGGCCTGCGCACCTCGGGTGACGCGGCCAAGGCGCTTGCGGCCGGGGCTTCGACCGTGATGATCGGGTCGCTGCTCGCGGGTACCGAAGAAGCACCGGGTGAGACGTTCCTCTACCAGGGCCGCGCCTATAAGGCTTACCGCGGCATGGGCTCGGTCGGCGCGATGGCGCGCGGATCGGCGGACCGCTACTTCCAGCAGGACATCAAGGACCAGATGAAGCTGGTTCCTGAAGGGATCGAGGGCCAGGTGCCTTACAAGGGACCGGCCAAGGACGTGATCCACCAGCTGGTCGGCGGCATCAAGGCGGCGATGGGCTATACCGGCGCCGCGACGATTGCCGACTTGCGCACGCGCGGGAAGTTCATCCGCATCACCAATGCCGGCCTTTCCGAAAGCCATGTCCACGACGTCTCGATCACCCGCGAGGCGCCGAACTATCCCACGCGCTAGGCCATGACTCCCGCCGCACGAGTACAGGCGGCGATCGGGCTGCTGGATCAGATCATCGCCGCAGCGAAAGCCAAAGGCGCGCCCGCTGACCGGATCCTCGCGGACTGGTTCCGGGTTAGCCGCTTTGCCGGCTCCAAGGATCGGCGAGCTATCCGCGAACTGGTCTATGCCGCGATCCGGGCTTGCGGGCCGATCCCGCCGTCTGGCCGGGCAGCCATGCTGACGGTGGCCGAAGCCGACTCTGCGCTGCTACTGCAGTTTGACGGGTCGGGTTATGGTCCGCCGCCCATCGAGGAAGGGGAACTCGTCGCCGAACGCGGCGTCGCTCCCGCTTGGCTGACGGCGCGGCTGGCGTCGTCAGAGATTGCCGGTGTCGAGGCCGAGGCGCTGCTCGGCCGCGCTCCGCTCGACATCCGGATCAATGCGCTCAAGGCCGATCGGGCTTCCATCGAACTGCCCGAACAGGGCGAGGTCCTGCCGACCGCGCAAGGTTTGCGGCTGCCGTTCGGGACACAAGTCGAACAGTGGCCGGAATATCGCGACGGTCTGATCGAAGTGCAGGACTGCGGGAGCCAGCTCGCGTGCGAGGCCGTGATCGCCCGGCCAGGCGAGACCGTGATCGACTTGTGCGCCGGAGCTGGCGGCAAGACGCTCGCGCTTGCGGCGGCGATGCGGGGCGAGGGCACACTGATCGCGGCTGACGTCGACCGCGGTCGCCTGTCGCGTCTCGGACCGCGTGCGGAGCGGGCGGGGGCGCTGGTGAGCCAGACCGTGCTGCTCAATCCTGGTCGCGAGGCGGAGATGCTGGCGGAATGGCACGGCAAGGCCGATGCGGTGCTGATCGACGCCCCTTGTTCCGGAACGGGCACGTGGCGCCGGAATCCAGAGGCGCGCTGGCGGCTCGATGAAGGCAGCTTGTCGCGCCTGGTGACGCTGCAGCGCCAGATCCTGGGCTTCGCGGCAGACCTGGTACGGCCTGGCGGTCGACTGATCTACGTCACTTGCTCGCTGCTCGACGAGGAAGGCGCGGGGCAGGTGGAAAACTTCCTTGGCACGCATGGAGAATGGAATGCCGATCCGCTCTCGCTATCACTGGGGAGATCGCGGGGGCCGGGAATTCGGCTTACTCCGCACCAGGACGGGACGGACGGATTTTTCATCGCACGTCTAGGAAAGAGATGTTAGCTAATACGTTTATGGCTGACGGACCCTCTCCTCGCCGACCCGCGCTCAAGGAGTTTGTGATGCGCTATACCCCTGTCGCTGCTGCCCTTTCACTGCTGGTCATGGTCACTGCCAGTGTGAGTTACGGGGCCGGGCGAGAGGCGGACCCCCGCGCCGCCGCTTTGATTGCCGAAGGCCGCAGCGAACTGGCGCAGGGCCAGGTTCAGGCCGCCATCGACAGCTTTGAAGCCGCCCTGGCGATCGATCCGGGCTACACCCCGATCTACATCGATCTCGCCGACGCTGCCCGCAAGGATGGCCTGCAGGGCAAGGCGATCCACTATTACCGCGAGGCGCTGGAGCGCGAGCCGGAGAACCTTGCCGCCATCTCGGGCGAGGGCGAGGCGCTGCTCGAAAAGGGTGCCGTCGAGAAAGCCCGTCGCAACCTGGCGCGGCTGGAATCGATGTGCGGTGGCGACTGCAACGAGACTCGCGAGCTAGCCGCCGCGATTCAGCGCGGCCCGCAGCCGCATGTTCTCACCGCCGAGGCAGCGACGCCTGACACGGTGGTGACGAAGAACTAAGAAGCTAGATTTTCCCGCGGAATCCCTCGACTATCGTGGCGTAAACCTCGCGTTTGAACGGCACGATCAGCTCGGGCAGCAGTTCCGGGTCGACCCACTTCCATTCGCAGAACTCGGGATGCTTGTCGGCTTCGAGGTCGATGTCGCTGTCGGCCCCGGTGAAGCGGACGAGATACCAAGTTTGCCGCTGGCCCTTGTACTTGCCGCCCCATAGCTTGCCCTGAAGCTCTTCCGGCAGATCGTAGAACAGCTCTTCCGGCAGGCGTCCGGCGATTTCGACGTGGCGCGACTTGACGCCAATCTCCTCGCCAAGTTCGCGCAGCATGGCGTGGTCGAGGTCCTCGCCTTCATCGACTCCGCCTTGCGGCATCTGCCACCAATCGCCTTCGCGGTTGTCGATGCGCTTGCCGACGAAGGCCTGGCCTTCGGCGTTGACGAGCATGACGCCCACGCAGGGGCGATACTTTCGGGGTTCTGGTGCGTTCATGTTGCAGGGAATAGGGAAGGACAGTGGGTAATTCCATCCGCGCCGTTGATCGCGCGACAGAAAAACTTGATTGCGGGCATGCGGGCAGGAACCTAGGTCGCAGCCCCATATTGGCAGGATAGCAGTGCTGACTGCACAACAGGATTTGACCATGGCAACCCAGGCGGCCGATCGACCGGCCCAAACCCCGCTCGAGACGGGGACACCCGAAGCAGTCGTTGTCCGTTTCGCGGGCGACAGTGGCGACGGCATGCAGCTCACCGGCGGCCAGTTTACGCTGTCCACCGCGCTCGCCGGCAACGACCTCGCGACGTTCCCGGACTTCCCGGCTGAAATCCGCGCGCCGCAGGGCACGCTGTTCGGTGTCTCGGCCTTCCAGATCAACTTCGGTTCGACCCAGATCGAAACCGCTGGTGACGCGCCCGACGTGCTCGTGGCGATGAACCCGGCGGCGCTGAAGGTGAACCTGGCCGCACTCAAGCCCGGCGGCTTGATCATCGCCGACACTGGCGAGTTCAACAAGCGCAACCTCGAAAAAGCCAAGTACGAGACAAATCCGCTCGAAGACGGATCGCTCGCCAAGTGGGACCTGCTGGCCTTCGACATCAGCGCGCTGACGATCGAGGCGGTTAAGCCCTTCGGCCTCGGCAACAAGGACGCGCTGCGGTCCAAGAACATGTGGACCCTGGGCCTGGCGCTGTGGATGTTCGATCGCGACCGGCAGCCGATCGTCGATTGGCTCAAGGGCAAGTTCAAGGGCAAGCCCGAGATCGCCGATGCCAACATCGCCGCGCTCAACGCCGGCCACGCCTATGGCGAAACCGCCGAGCTTTCGGGTCCGCTCAAGAAGCTGACCATTGCTCCGGTCGAAAGCGAACCAGGACTTTACCGCACCATCACTGGCGCAGAGGCCGTCAGCCTCGGCCTCGTTGCCGGTGCGCAGCTTGCCGAACTGCCGATGTTCTTCGGCGGCTATCCGATCACTCCGGCGTCGGCGATCCTCCACTATCTGGCGCGGATGAAGGAATTCGGCGTTACGACCTTCCAGGCGGAAGACGAGATCGCCGCGGTCTGCGCCGCGATCGGTGCGTCCTATGCCGGCCAGCTTGGCGTCACCAGCTCCTCTGGCCCGGGCATCGCGCTCAAGGGCGAGGCGATGGGCCTAGCGATCATGACCGAGCTGCCACTGGTCATCGTCAACAGCCAGCGCGGTGGCCCGTCCACCGGCCTGCCGACCAAGACCGAGCAGAGCGATCTCTACCAGGCGGTCTACGGCCGCAACGGTGACGCCCCGATGCCGGTGATCTCCGCGCGCAGTCCGGCTGACGCGTTCGAGGTCGCGATCGAGGCCTGCCGCATCGCAGTACAGTACATGACTCCGGTCATGCTGCTGACCGATGGCTATATCGCCAACGCCGCAGAGCCGTGGAAGGTGCCGGATCCGGCGGGCTACGCCCCGTTCCCTGCCAAGTTCCTCGAAGAGAAGAACGCCGGCGACAAGCTGCTGCCGTACAAGCGCGACGAGAAGGGCGCTCGCCCGTGGATCAAGCCGGGCACGCCGGGCCTGATGCACCGCATCGGCGGCATCGAAAAGCACGTCGACACGGGCAATATCGATTACTCGCCGGCCAACCACCAGGCGATGACCGATGCCCGCAAGGCGAAGATCGACAACATCGCCGTGCCCGACCAGGACGTGGCGCTGGGTGATACGACTGGTCGCCTCGCCGTTGTCGGCTGGGGCAGCACTTTCGGCCCGATCCACCAGGCCGTCCGCCGCGCGCGCAAGAACGGCCTGTCGGTCAGCCACATCCACGTCCGCCACGTCTGGCCGCTGCCGCAGAATCTCGGCGAGCTGCTGGCTGGCTTCGACAAGGTGCTGGTGCCGGAGATGAACACCGGCCAATTCAAGACCGTGCTGCGCGATCAGCTGCTGATCGATGCGGAGAGCCTGACCAAGACCAGCGGTCAGCCGTTCTCGATCGCTGAGCTCGAAGCCGCGATCGCTAAGTTCTTCGATGGTATTCCCGGCAACGAAGGCGGCGAAGTGCTGCCCAACGCCGGCCAGCTGCCTGAGCCTGAATCGGGCTACGACGATGGCTCTATCAAGCACCCGAAGGGGGTGAACTGATGAACGACATGACCCCCATCCAGACCACGCTCAAGGACTGGGAAAGCGACCAGGAAGTACGCTGGTGCCCGGGTTGCGGTGACTACGCGATCCTCAAGGCCGTGCAGCGCACTCTGCCGCAGCTCGGCGCCGATCCGAAGAACACGGTGTTCGTCAGCGGTATCGGCTGCTCCAGCCGCTTCCCGTACTACATCGAAAGCTACGGCTTCCACACGATCCACGGCCGCGCGCCGGCGTTCGCGACCGGCATCAAGCTCGCCAATCCGGACCTAGACGTGTGGATGGTGACGGGTGACGGCGATGGCTTGTCCATCGGCGGCAATCACCTGATGCACGTGTTGCGTCGGAACGTGAACCTGCAGATCCTGCTGTTCAACAACGAGATCTACGGCCTGACCAAGGGTCAGGCCTCGCCGACCAGCCGGATCGGCACGACGAGCCCCTCGACACCGATGGGTTCGGTCGACCGCCCGGCCACGCCCTGCGCCTTCGCGCTCGGTTCAGGCGCCCGGTTCGTCGCCCGCGGGTTCGACGTGTCGAAGAACCTGCCCGACGTCCTGATGGCCGCTCACCGCCACCAGGGTGCGGCTTTCGTCGAGATCTTCCAGAACTGCATCGTCTACAACAAGGACGTGTTCAATGACTTCGCCGCACCGAAGGGTGCCGAAGATCGCCAGCTCTGGTTGACCGATGGCGAGCCGATGTTGTTCGCCAATGGCACCAAGGGCATCAAGCTGGATCTCGACACTCTCTCGCTGCAAGTGGTCGACGTGGTCGATGGTGACTGGCAGTCGGCCGGCGTGATCGTGCACAACGTGAAGAACCGCGCCGTGGCCCATATGCTGGTGGAGCTGCCGTTCGGCCCGTTCCCGATGGCGCTCGGCGTGCTCTACGACGATCCGCGCCCGACTTTCGAGAGCGCGGTGATCGAACAGAACGCCAAGGCCAGCGAAGGCCGCGAGGCGAACCTCGCCAAGCTGCTGGCCAAGGGCCAGACCTGGACGGTTGCACCATCTGCGGCGGACCCAGTCTAACGTCAAATCCTCCCCGAGCTTGCTCGGGGAGGGGAACCGTCCGCGAAGCGGATGGTGGAGGGGGCGCTTCGAGCTTCGCGCTTCATCTCCCTGAAATCACTTTCCTACTCTAACTCAACCTGCTCTTGTGACTTGGCAGAGGTGTCGTCGACACCGGCGTGGATGAGAGCCGCGGGGGTTACAGTTGGATAATCTGACGCATACCCTCGCCGGGTGGGCGCTTGGCCAGACGGGCCTCAAGCAGAAGTCCCGCAAGGGTCTCGCCGCGTTGATCCTCGGCGCCAACATGCCCGATATCGATGTGTTCTTGGGCTGGGTCCCGTGGGTGCCGCTCGCGACCCATCGCGGCTTCACGCATGGCCTGGTGGGTGGCGTACTCCTCATGCCGCCAATCCTCGCCGGCCTGCTGTGGCTACTTGATCGATGGCAGGCCGGGCGCGGGACCTCGTTTATCAGCGGGCTCGAGATGCGGTTTGGTTGGCTGCTGGCCCTGAGCTACCTCGGGGCGCTCACGCATCCGCTGCTCGATTGGCAGACCGCCTATGCGGTCCAGCTCTTCTCGCCGTTCAGCAACCGTTGGTATCACACGGACGCGCTGTTCATCATCGACCTGTGGATTCTGCTGACGCTTGGTGGGGCAATCGCCCTGTCGATCCGTCGCGAGAGCAAAGAGCTCGACACCTGGCGGCGGCCGCCGATCGCTGCTCTTGCGGTTGTCGCTCTCTACATCGTTGTGAACGCCGGCATCAGCGTGGCTGCCAAGCGGGCGCTGGCCGTGAATCCGCCCTTTGCGCGCGCCGACGTGGTTGTGGCGACGCCCCCGCCGGTGTTCTTCTGGCGTCGCGATCTTGTCTGGCGGGAAACAAGCAACATTGCGCGGGGAGCGTACGATCCCACCCGCTCACTGGCTCACCTGTTGAGCTATACCCCATCAACTCCTGATGGAATGGACAATCCGCTCGCAAGGCAGGCTCTCACCGCGACCCCTGAAGTTGTCCGCTTCATGCGTTGGTCGATCCTGCCAATGGCTCGGGTCAAGGTCGAAGGATGCGAGGCCCTGGTGAACTTCAACGACGCCCGGTTTTCCGACGGACTTGCACGAAATCGGTTCTGGATTTCCGCGACGGTCCCGACCGGTGAGCCTGCGTGCGGGACAGTATCCGACTTGAACCCAGAACCTCATCGTCCCATAAAGTTGTGACATGAAGGGGGAGAGTGCACAGCGGGGTAGTGTGCTGCTCGATGCAGGGCAGCGGTTCGGCTTTTCGCCGGGTTTTGTCGCGCGGCTATTCGCTCCCGGATTTCACAAGCTTCTCGACCTGATCGATCGCGGGATCGAGAACGGCGTCATCAAGGGACGCCTGCCCGACGGCACCACCCGCACGCTTGGCGGCCGTAATCCTGGCTTCGAGAGCGAAGTCCACATTCGGGATTGGCGCGCCCTCCTGCGCTTTGGCACGGGTGGATCGGTCGGCTGGTACCAGGCCTGGGAAGCCGGCGAATGGTTCAGCTCCGATCCGGTTTCGTTGTTTGCCGTATTCATGGCTAACTCGCACAAACTTGGCGATATCGGCCGGGCCAAGGGACCATGGCGCTGGGGGGTGAGGGCGCTCCATTGGCTCAATCGCAATACGCCCAAGCAGGCTGAGAAGAACATCCAGGCCCATTACGACCTCGGAAACGATTTCTACGGCGCTTGGCTAGATCCGACGATGAGCTATTCCAGCGGCTATCGGGTCAAGCGCGACGGGCTCGAGGCCAGCCAAAAGCGAAAGTGGGAACGGCTTTCAGAGCGTCTGGGAGAGCCAAAGACTCTGCTCGAAATCGGGTGCGGGTGGGGAGCCTTGGCAAACCATTTCGCCCAGGGCGGCAGTCGGGTGACTGCGATCAGTCTGTCGGAGGAGCAGCTAGCCTGGGCCCGCGAGCGCTATCCCGAGGTGGAGTTCCTCAAGCAGGACTATCGCGACACCAGTGGTCAGTTCGACGGTATCGTCAGTGTGGAAATGGTCGAAGCGCTCGGGCGAGAGTACTGGCCGACGTACATGGATTGCATCGCCCGAAACCTGAAGCCCGGTGGACGTGCCGCGATCCAGTACATTGCCATGCGGGACGAGCTGTTCGAAGCCTACGCAACCAATGCCGACTTTATCCAGGCTTACATCTTTCCAGGTGGCTTGCTCATCAAGGCTAGCGAGTTTCGCCGACTCGCTGCCGAGCGGGGGCTGTCATGGGAAGATCAGGAGGACTTTGGATTCGACTACGCCGAGACGCTCGAGGCTTGGCGAGCAACGTTTGACGAGGCTGCTGCACAGGGACAACTGCCCGACGGCTTCGACCGTCGCTTCTGTGACCTATGGCGGTTTTACCTAATGTACTGTGAAGGCGGCTTCCGCAGTGGTGGGATCACTGTCAGCCAAGTTACGCTGACCAAAGCCTAGCGATCAGACGCCGGGATTTCCGTCGCGATAGCGGGCAAGGATGTTGTCGTGCACGATGGGGCTAAGCAGATTGGTGAACGCGCAGCCGCATAGGTTGTTTTCCCACCATACCACTTCTGCTTGTAGCGATTCGAGACCGGGGAGGGTGAGCCAGCAAACCGATCCAGGGTGCATCCGCGTGATGGCCGTGGCGGAAAAGCCGGACAGTGAAAGATCGTTGACGACGGTCTGAAATGCCCGCGCTCCTGATGCGCGCAGCTGCGCGGGAATCGCGATTTTAGTCCGGACGGCAGAGCGGTCTTCCTGAGCCGCAACGTGATAGCGCCCGAGCGTGTTCTGGAGGCTCATCGGTGCTTACCCTTGATTCGAGCGGTGCCCTGGGGAACAACAGTTCGAGGAGGATGGCGGGATCTGGTGAAGAATTGACTTAAAAGCTTGGTTAAGCTTCCGCGAACCACTGCCGCCAGCCTTGCCTGTCCAAACAGGCTCGATTCAGCTTCTCTGAACATGCACGACAGGGTTCGACCCTGCCCGAACTCGCCCCTACCTGAACATCAGGACGCTCGCCCAGCCAACGGTGACGGCTGCACCTAGGAGGACGATCAACGCACGTTTGGCCGCGCTTTTGCGCACCGCCGAACGTCGCTGCTGGCGGCGAAGGTTCTGCTTGCTCATGTCGAGAGCCCGATTGCTCATTCGATGACCTGAATCAAGTCCTGGTTGTGCGGATCCTATTGGTCATCGTCATCGTCATCGGGTATCCGCGCCGCCGTCACTGCCTGTTCGGCCATTCCGGCGTTGAGCGGACAATTCTGTTCAGGCTTGAGCGTAATCGTCCAACGCCGGGTGCCTTGGGTGTAGACGCAATCCCGACCATCCTCGCTCATCGTAGAGGTGTCCAGCCGAGCAGTCGGCGGAATCGAAAAGTTTGGATCTGTCGCCGGGAAGCTCTGTGGACATTGCTGACCTATTCCGACGTGAAGCACGCGGGTTTGCGTTCCTACCGCGCTGCGATAGGTGCAAGTCCGGCGCATACCTTCCACCTTCACGGCGATCAGGTTGGTGCCGCCTACTCGTGTTTGGACGCGACTGTCCGCCCTACCGCTCGTCGCAGGAGGTGGAGGGATATCCACACTCGTTCCACACGCCGCTGTCGCAAGGCAAACTAAAATGATGAAATGACGCAATTGCCCTCTCGCTGCTTTGTTTATTGCGATGCAGGAAGACCCACCCGCGCCTTGGTCGATTTATGCTTCGCCGGCCGCAGGCCGTGGCAATTCAGACGCGGGTCACTGCTTGCTGAAATCACCTCCGGGCGTTTGAGCAGGCTCCGTTGTCGCGTTCTGATTTTCGTCACAGCTCAACACGATCTGGCTAACTTCTAGCGGCAGCTGATCGGCCCCCTTTCCAACGATCCTAGGTGAATCGGGATTGGAACGATCTATGGTAAGTCCCGCCTGCTGAAACATATCAAGAATCTCACGGCACTGGGCCTCGTCCGTGGAACTCATGCTTGCAACGATCATGTTTGTAGGAGCAAGCGAGCCCCTTTGAAAAATGCCGGTCTGAAAAACCGCGACAGCAAGAATGACGGCCAAATAGACCGCGCCGATAGCACGTCCGTGGCCTCGCAAGGCGACCCAGACGAGTGGCGCGAGCACGGCTGCGCAAAGAGCGAGTCCGATCGATATAGCTAGAACATTCGACACTGCGGTGCTGCTACCTGCGACCGAACAAAAGTGCAATCTTGTCTGCGGCTCTTCGACCGTCATTGCTTTACAGTTCTGCCGGCGGCCACCTATAGGCGGCATCCACACGCTGGTTTGACGGGATCCTTACCGAATGCGGCACGTCCGCCACTCCGACAAAATTCGCTTCCCGATATTGGTGGGCTTGATTGCGGCTTGCTTCCTCATGGGTGGAGCCTCGCGACTCGATGTGACCTCGCTGATCCTGCTTCAGCCCCTTGCAGCTGTGTGTGCTACTGCGTTTCTGCTGCTTCCTGGACCGATCGATTGGCAGCCTGTGCGCTTTCCGCTCATCTTTCTGGCTGCTTTGGCCGGGCTGATGGTGGCTCAGCTTATCCCGCTCCCTCCAGCGGTCTGGTCGAATTTTCCGGGCCAAGCCCCGTTTGTGCAAAGCGCGGCATTAGCGGGAATCGAGCAGTCCTGGCGTCCGATGAGCCTGACTCCGGATCTTACACTTGCCAGCCTGGTCGGCCTGGTGGTGCCTTTCGCGATCCTTATCGGTTTTGCATCGATCGACGCGCGCCGGAGGCCGTTGCTCCTGGTAGCGTTGTTGGCCGGCTCCGTCGTAAGCGCTGTTTTCGCATTGGGGCAGGTTTCGGGCGGTCCGAAGAGCCCCTTTTATCTGTACGACGTCACAAACCTTGAGGCCGGTGTTGGTCTGTTCGCCAATCGTAATCACCAAGCCGTACTGTTAGCGATGACCTTGCCGATGCTGACCGTGTGGGCAACAAGCCCGCGCCAGAATTCGCAGCGCCGGACATTGGTTCGGTGGGTCGCAATCGGGTTTGCCTTGTTCCTGTTGCCGCTGCTGTTGGTCACAGGCTCCCGCGCAGGGCTTCTCCTCGGCCTCTTGGCTCTTGGCAGTGCCTGGCTTCTCTGGCGAAAGTCGGCGGTTGTCGGAACCAGGCGAGCGGAAGGTATTGAGCGTTTTGTCCCGGCCCTTATCGGCGGGGTCGCGGTGCTAGCACTTGTGGCGACGGTCTTCCTTTCCCGCGCAGAGGCCGTTCAGCGATTGTTCGCGCTTAAGGTCGGGCAGGACACTCGAGTGGAGGCCACGCCGATCCTGCTGGAAATGGCGCGCGACTTCCTACCCTTGGGCTCGGGCTTTGGAAGCTTTGACCCATTGTTCCGATTTTACGAGCCACTGGAAAAGCTCGACCTCGTGTACCTCAATCACGCCCATAACGATCTTCTTGAGATCGTTATCACCTCGGGAGTGCCGGGGCTTTTCGTAGTGGCGCTATTCTTGGGGTGGTTCAGTTGGAACGCTCTGGCAGCTTGGCGGGCGGACGCTGGCAGTCAGACGGCCCAGTATGCTCGTCTCGCCTCGGTCATGATTCTGTTGCCCCTGATCAGCAGCCTCGTTGATTACCCCCTTCGCACCCCACTTATGATGGCTATCGTGGCCGTTGCGAGCGGTTGGCTCGGCGCGCTGTCTGCTTCAAGGCGCCAGTTAGAGGTGAACTGATTGGACCGAATGTGACTTTACCAGTTGGGGGTTTGCAACTAGCTGTCTCACCCCCTAACGGTTTGTTCGCTTATGCGAAATCCGCATCCACTGACGCTGCAACAATGTCGCGAACTTCATACGTAAGGTGAGACGTGAAGAATACTGCCCGCCCTTGGTGTTTGCTGCTAACGGTTCTCGCGCTGCCATCCTGTGCGTCCTCCACGCTCGTCGATACAGGTCAGGTGTCGATTGCGACGCCAGATACCCTTCCTGCGCCGACGACCGCCGATTTGACTGACGGCGTCCGCCCGCATTTTGTGGGCCCCTTTGATGAGATTGCGGTCGACGTTCTGGGTTTGCCAGAGCTCAGCAGGCAAGTCAGAGTGGACGCCAGTGGACACGTCGCGGTTCCGCTCGCCGGATCGATCGATACTGCACAGAAATCTCCCGAGCAGCTAGCGTCGGAAATCGAAGATCGGCTCCGGCGAAATTTTGTGAAGAATCCCATCGTGACCGTGACCGTCACGGAGACGGTTAGTCAGACCGTTACTGTAGACGGTGAAGTGCGCTCGCCGGGTATTTATCCGGTGCTGGGGAGGATGACTCTCATGAAGGCCATCGCAAGCGCTCAGGGCACCAACGAGATCGCCGATACAAATCACGTGGTCGTGTTTCGGAAAGTCGATGGGCAGCAGATGGCAGCGCTTTACGACCTTCGCGCGATACGTATGGGAGCCTATCAGGATCCCCAGGTCTATACCAACGACCTGGTGTTCGTCGGAGAGTCCAATGCGCGCCGGCTCTTCCCGCAGATATTGCAAGGCCTGACTGTGCTTATGACGCCACTCGTGGCAATCCTTGATAACAATTAAGCAAGCGATCCAATGAACGATTTCAACTTTAATCCAGCTCAACTTGCTATGGTCGGAAAGCGAAACGCCGATCATGGAGGCGCTGGTGTTATGCGTCAGGTCGGCGGTTCAAGTTCAGCTCTGGCGCATTATCTTCGGATAGCGAAGCGCTGGAAATGGTTGCTTATCGGTTCGGTAATCTTGTCGCTTATCCTTGGGTTATTGGTCACACTGCTGATGACTCCCAAGTTCACGGCAACATCAGTTCTGGAAATTCAGCGCGAGAGCTACCGCGTCGTCAACGTTCAAGGGGTGGAGCCTGAATCCAATCCTGTAGATCTGGAATTCTATCAGACGCAGTACGGCTTGCTGAGATCAGAGACGCTGGCACGGCGGGTCGCAACGGACCTTCGCTTGTACAATAACGCGGCCTTTTTCGAAATGTTCGGTGCCAGCGAAGTTGCCGATGAATTGCGGGAAGGTGTTAGCGGCGCCAGCGCGGCGCAGCGTGATGAACGCGTCCGTGTTGCTGGAGAGATTCTGCTCAAGAATGTTTCGATCGACCCCGATCGGCTTTCGCGGTTGGTTGCGGTGCGCTTCACTAGCCCTGATCCTGCCCTTTCGGCCCAAATCGTGAATGCTTGGACCAAGCTGTTTATCGAGACGTCTCTCGGACGCCGTTTCGAGGCTACTTCGTATGCGCGAAAATTCCTCGAGGACCGGCTTGTTCAGCTGCGGCAACGACTTCAAGAGTCGGAGCGCACCTTGGTAGCCTATGCGGCGAACCAGAGGATCATCAACATTCCGGCGAACGCGCAGGGTGGTGCGACGGTCGAGCGCCCGCTCGTTGCGGAAGATCTAGCATCTCTCAATGCCGAACTGAATGCATCGACGGCCGCGCGGGTCGCCGCGGAAAGTCGTCTTCGCGGTTCGGGTGGCTTGACGATCGAGGCGTTGAATAACTCTGCCATCTCCGACCTTCGGACACGCCGCGCTACGATTGCGTCGGAGCGGGCGAAGATGCTCACTCAATTTGATCCGAGCTATCCGCCCGCACAAGCTCTTGCCGATCAGGTCGCGGAAATCGATCGCGCAATTGAACGTGAGGAAGGAAGAGTTCGGGATACTCTGCGGACGAATTATGCCGCAGCTTCCGAGAGGGAAAGTGCACTTCGGAGCCGTGTCCAAACGTTGAAGGGCGATCTTCTGGACCTGCGCCGCCGGACCATTCAGTACAACATCTACGAGCGGGAGGTGGATACTAACCGCCAGCTCTATGACGCCCTTCTGCAGCGCTACAAAGAGATCGGCGTTGCCGGCGGCGTCGGCGTGAATAACATCTCCATTGTCGATCCTGCGCAGGTTCCGGAAGACCCCTCCAGCCCAAGGTTGCTTATAAATCTGCTGGTGGCAGGCCTTCTCGGCGGTGGCATCGGGCTGGGCTTGGCACTACTTCGTGACCAGGCAGACGAGGCGATTTCAGATCCTCGAGAACTGGAAATGAAACTGGGGTTGCCGCTGCTTGGGACAATCGAGCGGACTGGCAATGAGGATCCGATCCTTGAACTTGAAGATCCGAAATCTGCGATCGTGGAGGCATATTTCTCCGTGCAGGCGCGATTGGCATTCACGACAGAGCGCGGGGTGCCCAAAACGTTGACCGTCACGAGCACGCGACCAGGCGAAGGAAAGTCAACGACTGTCTATGCGCTCGCACGGACTCTCACCCGAACTTCACGAAACGTCGTCGTCGTTGACTCCGACATGCGTTCGCCGTCGCAACACGAGCTGTTTGGGCTAGGCAACGATCGGGGATTGAGCAACTTCCTGTCGGGCATTGATGATCTGTCGTCGCTGATTCAGACGCATCCTTCAAATGGGCTCTCGCTAATTAGTGCTGGCCCGACACCGCCGAATGCTGCCGAGTTGCTCACAAGCGGACGCTTTGGCCAGCTGATTGACGAACTGGCAGAGAAGTTTGACCATGTGATCGTCGATGCTCCTCCCGTGATGGGGCTTGCTGACACGCCCCTTATCGCAAGCCGCGTGGAGGGCTGCATCTTTGTCATCGAATCTCACAAGACGAGAGCCACGATGGCGCAGGTCGCGCTTAGCAGACTGCACTCCCCGTCTGTTCGGATGCTTGGTGGCCTGCTGACGATGTTTGATTCAAAGCGAGCAGATTACGGCTACAGCTATGAATACGGCTACAGCTACGGCGAGCGGGATGGCAAGGCAGCGTGATCAACACGATCGAGGTCGCTTGGCGGCCTTGGTTCGGCAGGCAGCGTCGTTAACCAATCTAAACACGGGTTTTATCCTGCTGGTTGGATTGATTGCGCTCGCCGTTGCCTTTCAAGTTTCCTTGGCGGGGGCCGTTCGATCAACGCGCCCGCAGCTCGCGCTGACGGTGGCCCCATTTGACGCTCGGGCGCGAGCAAAACTGGGCTCGCAGCTGGTCGTTTCCAATGAATCTAGACCTGCCGCCCAATTGTTGGCGGAAGATGCAATTCGGCGAGACCTGCTCATGCCGGAGGCCTTGCGCGTTCTGGCGCAGAGCCTCGACACGGGGTCTCCGAAATCTCAGGAATTGGCCAGAGGCCTCATGCTCCAATCGCAGCGCCTCTCCAGGCGCGATGTGATGACGCAAATGTGGCTGGTAAACTACTACGGTCGTCAAGGTGAGCCAGAGCAGTTGGTGCAGCATCTTGATATCGTTCTCAGAACCTCCGAAACTTCGCGTGCTGGCGTCTTTCCGCTGCTGATTAGCGCGGCTTCGGACCCTCGTGGGGAGGAAGCTGTCGTAGAAACGATATCGAAGCGCCCTAATTGGTCGGATTCCTTCGCGATATTCGCTGCGAGCAGCGGTACCGATCTGGAGTTCTCCACCCGCATCACCCGATTGCTGATGGACCCGGCTAAGGCCGAGAATAAAGAATTCTATAATAGACTCATGCAGCGTCTCGTGAACGCAGGTCGCTACGCTGCTGCCTGGGATGTCTACAGTTCACCCGGGCTCGTGGCGAAAAGCGAGTTGTCAGCGCCGGCTAGAGGAATGGCGTTCGAGGTACCGGAGGGCGGTGGTCCTTTTGACTGGCTGCTAACCCAGGAATCGGAACTATGGGCGTCGCGGGAACGAGTTCAAGGCCGTGATGGCTTTGTTCTTAAATTGGCCGCGTACAATGGTCGCTCAGGAGAAGTGGCCCGACAATATGTCCATCTCAAGCCGGGCGATCATACTGTTCGGGTCCGCATGGGCGATATCCCGACGGACCGTTTCGAACGACCGGAGCTTCGTATCGAATGTGCGTCGACAACCGAGGAGGCGCTTCTTGCTCGGCTAGTCCCAGACAAGGCGGGATCAGGCCCCATGGATTTGTCGACCAAGTTTAGTGTTCCTTCCGGCTGCAACTTTCAACGGCTCACCGTTCAAATCGCCGGAGAAGGTTCGCTGAACGATCCCTTGCCGTGGATTGACGACCTGCGCTTTGAATAGACGCGGCTGCGGCGAGCACTTCCCATTTTGCGAATGATAGGCCCTCGATGACTTGTCCAATCCCAATTGGATCACTCTGTTCTTCAGAAATCTTACCATCCGGGAAGTCGGGATGACAAAGGGCATTATTCTGGCCGGCGGCGCAGGGACTCGGTTGCATCCGATAACAACTGTTATCAGTAAGCAGTTGATGCCCGTTTATGACAAGCCGATGATCTACTATCCGCTTTCTGTCTTAATGCTGGCTGGTATTCGAGAAATACTGATCATTACGACCCCTGATGATCAGGCTGCCTTTCAACGATTGCTCGGTGATGGATCGAGCTGGGGGGTCGAGCTAAGCTATGCAGTGCAGCCGAACCCCGGCGGTTTGGCTCAGGCATTTCAGATCGGAGCCGATTTTGTCGCGGGTGGGCCCAGCGCGTTGATCTTGGGAGACAATATCTTTTACGGCCACGATCTCCGGGGACTTCTAAATCGTGCGAAGAAACGAGAGTCGGGTGCGACTGTATTCGGTTACCACGTTTCGGATCCGGAGCGTTATGGAGTGATTTCCTTCGATGCAGAGGGAAGAGCACAGTCCCTGGAGGAAAAGCCTGCTAATCCAAAGTCGAACTTTGCGGTGACAGGTCTCTATTTTTACGACGAAAGTGTTGTTGAATACGCTCACAAGATTGAGCCATCTCCACGCGGCGAACTCGAAATAACCGATATCAATCGCCTTTATCTCGAAGCCGGGACCCTCAACGTCGAGGTTATGGGGGCGGGATACGCTTGGCTTGATACTGGAACACACGCCTCTCTCCTGGACGCTGCGTTGTTTACGCGAATCATCGAGGAAAGGCAGGGCTTCAAAATATGCTGCCCTGAAGAAGTAGCCTGGCGAATGGGGTTCATTTCTGATGAGGAGCTTGCGCAACTGGCGGCGCCCTTGAGTAAAAGCGGATATGGCTCCTACTTGTTAGAAATTTTGAAAATTGGTCGTGTCCGTTGAGAGTTATCGATACCACATTGCCCGATGTTAAAATCATCGAGCCTCGAGTTTTCGGCGATGAGCGTGGCTTTTTCATGGAATCATGGAATGCGCGCGCTTTTTCTGAAGCGGATATTCACGCGCAATTCGTTCAGGACAACCATAGTCGCTCCGCGCGCGGTGTCCTGCGTGGACTACACTACCAGCTGACTTGCCCCCAAGGCAAACTGGTAAGGGTGGTGTCCGGTCGTGCCTACGACGTGGCCGTGGATGTCCGACCAACGTCAGCTACATTTGGGAGGTCGGTTGGTGTGGAGCTGTCCCTCCAGAACAATCGTATGCTTTGGATCCCGCCCGGATTTGCTCACGGGTTCCTTGCGCTCGAAGACAATACGGATTTTCTGTACAAGTGCACCGATTTCTACTTTCCCGAGGACGAACGGTGCATTCTCTGGTGCGATCCCGCGTTGGGTATTGAGTGGCCGTTGGAAGGGTTGACGCCCACTGTATCGGCTAAAGACGCTCAAGGATCTCTGCTTGAGCGCGCAGAGCTCAGCTCATGAAGGCTTTGATCCTAGGTGCAAATGGACAGGTCGGAAGAGCACTTGTCGAATGTGCGCCTAACGATGTGAAACTGGAGGCTGTCGATCGGCGTTCGTGCGACGTCACTTGCGAGGACTCGGTCGCTCTCTTGATCGAAAAACTCCAGCCCGATCTGGTCATTAATGCAACGGCTTATACGGCCGTTGATAAGGCAGAAAGTGAGGCGGAGTTGGCGGAGAAAGTCAATTTCAGAGCGCCTGGCTGGATCGCCGCGTCGGCTAGGTCAAACGGTGCGCGCTGTATTCACATATCAACTGACTTCGTTTTTGATGGATCATCATCGCGGCCTTATCGCCCTGACGATCTCGCTACCCCATTGGGAGTCTATGGGCGCACCAAGCTAGATGGGGAAAAGGCTGTTGTTGCGGTACATCCCGAGGCATTGATCGTCCGCACTTCCTGGGTCTATGCTGCGGCAGGATCGAACTTCGTGAAGACCATGCTTCGGCTCATGAGTGAGCGAGGCGACGTTTCTGTGGTCGCTGATCAGATTGGAACTCCGACATACGCCCGCTCCTTGGCTCAGGCGCTTTGGTCGCTATCTGCGAAGCAGTTGTCAGGCATCTATCATTTTTCTGACGCCGGCGTTGCCTCTTGGTACGATTTTGCAGTGGCGATTGCGGAAGAAGCCTCGGCCCTTGGCATCCTAGACCGGCGTGTCACGGTCGAACCCATCTCAACTGATCAATTTCCCACCGTCGCTCGTCGACCCGCTTTTTCGGTGCTGGACAAAAGCCAAACTTGGAAAGTGCTTGGCGCTTCTTCAGAGCATTGGAGAGTGAATTTGCGCACCATGCTTGGAGAGTTAATGTAATGCCTAACCTTCTTATCACAGGTGGCGCCGGATTTATTGGGGCAAATTTTGTTCGATATTGGAATGAAAAGTATCCAAATGACAGTTTGGTAATTTTGGATGCTTTAACATATTCGGGAAACATGGCCAATCTCTCAGGCCTTACTGATTTTTCATTTTTTCGTGGGGACATTCGAGATACTTCACTTGTCGAACGACTGCTGCATGACCACGAAGTCGATACGATCGTACACTTTGCAGCAGAGAGCCATGTTGATCGATCGATCAACGGACCGGACGCCTTTATTGAAACCAATTTGAGCGGAACCCACAGTCTCTTGAAGGCGGCGAAGTCTGTCTGGTTGGATAAGGGGAGCGGTAAACCGCATCGGTTCCATCATATCTCCACGGATGAAGTTTACGGCAGTCTCGGTCCCAATGATCCGCCATTCTCTGAAACGACCGCCTATGCGCCAAACTCGCCCTATTCAGCTTCCAAAGCCGGAAGCGATCATATTGTGCGCGCTTATCACCACACCTTTGGTCTGCAGACTACGACGACAAATTGCTCGAACAACTACGGGCCCTACCAATTTCCGGAAAAGCTCATCCCCCTGTTCATAATTAACTGCCTGACGGGGAAGGATCTGCCAATCTACGGAGACGGCATGAACGTACGAGACTGGCTCCATGTGGAAGACCATTGTCGGGGTATAGATCTGGTTCTCGAGAAAGGCCGAATTGGCGAAACTTACAATGTCGGCGGGGGCGCGGAGTTACCCAATGTTGCAGTAATTGACGCAATCTGCGCCGGAGTCGATGCGGCCTTTGAGCACGACTCGCAGTTAGGCCGGCGCTTTCCAGACGCGCCAGCGGCGCGGGGGAAGAAATCCGAATTCCTTAAGACTCATATTGCCGATAGGCTCGGGCATGACAGGCGTTATGCGATCGACGAACGCAAAATCAGGGAAGAATTGGGCTACGAACCCGTTCGGACCTTTGAGCAAGGCTTCCAGGAGACACTTGGTTGGTATCTGGCCAATGAAGATTGGTGGCGAGCCACAATGGACGGCAGCTATCTCAAGTGGATGGCATCCAACTATTCTGAACGGGCTCGCCGCACCTGACGGTTGGTTTCTGCGACGGTCAGGTTGCAATTTCCATGACTGCTTGACCAGGATCGAACTCAGACGAAGTCGTCACGAAACCGCAATTGTGCGAGCATCAGGTTAATGGCGTGCCGGGCCTCCACATCGACGGTCGTCCCGCCCACAGGATTGGCGATGGCACTGCTGAGCAGGCCTTGGATGCCCACAAGGTAGTAAAGCGATCCGTCCGAGATGAATGAATAGACCGTCGTGCTGTTCGGTGCAGTGTTTGGCTGCGGTATTGTGGGTTGATCGGAGAAATTTCCGCTAGATGCAAAGTTGATAGTGCGCTTGCCGCTATCGTCTTGGGTGACAAGCAAAGTGATCTTGTCGCCCTTCTTGCTAATACCATTCGCAAAGACAGAATTGACATTCTCATTGAGAGTTACTCGGATGAGATCCGCAAAACGGGGCAGAACAATGCTATCTTCATGCGAACGACCTTTCTCAAAGAGTCCGTTAGTTGTCAGATTCCCTTCAAAATCAATGACACCTTTTCCTGGAGAAAAGATGCAATTTATAAGAGAAAGGCTCTCCTTTCTAAAAGTGTCTGAAGCAATTTCAACATCACTAAAAAATGTGCAGGTATCGAAGGTATAAGGTATTTGAGATGAAGTTCCTTTATCTATATATACCGATCTGTTTGTTTTATCATTGGTAAATGATGCGCAGCGTTCGAACTTAAATGCCTTGTTGTCGTTCGTGCTTGTCACGCCGTAATAAAGCCCGCCTTCGCCTTCTTGCCAACAATTGACCACGGTGAGGCCGAACGCTCCACCGATAGATTGATCGCTCTTTTCGTTGCGGATCATGTATCCTGAGGAAGGAATTCCTGGGACAACGCTGAGACCGCCGGATTGGCAGTTTTGCAGGAGACTGTGTTGGCCGCCCGCGTCGAACCAGAACGCATTGAGGGTATGTTGTGGGCTAGGGGCGTCGTCCAGATAGACCATTACATTGTCGAAGACCTGCTGATCTGCGTTCCATTCGTTGATATGGATCGCCGACTGCCCGCAGCCATAGAATGTTAGGTCGCTAAAGCGATTGCCGAAGAACTGTCGAGCTCCCGGGCCAACTGCCGGATCGCCCCATTCGCCCACAATGATTCCGTCTCGAAGCGCGTAGTGAATGCTGCACCGCTCGATGATGTTCTTGATGCTTCCGGTGTCGTGCGAGCTCGACATGAACTGAAGCCCAAATCCGGCGCGGTAGTTGCAGTCGATGCTGATACCTCGCCAGACGCACCCGCACGATTGGTCGAACCTGACCACAGCGGCCGTCGGATCCCGACGCCCGACCCACTTTAACGATGTGAACAGGCTTTGATTTATCGGTCCGCGAATACCATCGTAGCCACCTTGGCCAACAATCTCGATGCAACTGAGGTTAGCCGGGAGCAAAAGCGTGTCCTCGATAAGGTACTCGCCAACCGGAACAATGAGCTTGCGACTTCCAGTCGAAGCAAGTGAAGCCAATGCAGCCTGCCAGGCAGCAGTGTCGATGCGGGCTGATCCGGTGCCTACCCCTTCACCAAAGCTCTTCAGGTTTTGTCCCAGATCCCGAATGGCCGCATCCGTCGGCCTGGTTGTGGCGCCTCGTCCGTCAGGCGTGAAGCCGATCTTCCCGGCGCCATCCGCCGCAGACAATGCCGCGGTGGTCGTCAACGTGAACTGAGCAACCGCGTCGCCACCCTTATTGACGTACACCGTGACCGTTCCATCGTCATTGTCGACCGCAAACGCTTGGCCCGGAATCGAGCCGGCGAGACCGGCGGGCGTATTGGGGTACGTTGGGCTGGCGGCCGCTCTGAGGTTTGCAGAGATGGTTGCAGCTGCTGTAACCGCCGGAACGGCGGCGATTAACTGGCGGCGTGTGGTGCTGGTCAAATTCATTGTCCCAAAAGAGGATTCCGAACTTCTGGCTTCCCGCTTTCCCTCCAGGTTGTTCTAAACACGGTCGGTGCCGTTGATCGCCATGCATCCCATTGATGACTAATCTAAAAAAAGAAGATCTCAGCGATTGGCTCTCTGAGAGCGCCATGCACCTACGGCAAGAGTGATCTCATCAGAAAGCGAATAGTTGTGAGTGCGAGAGGTCAGCGATAGGTTGAGAGCCGTCTCATCAATGGTGTCCAATTTCGGTGGAGGCACTCCGATTGCCTTTGATAGGCGTATGCAGCAAGCGGACTTGCTGATCGGTTCACTAGTAAGGTGGTAGAGTTGCGGTTCAGCTCCGGACGCAAGGATTGTTTCTATCGCGTTGTTCAGCGTGGGTGTCGAAATCGGACTAAAGTACTGATGCGGGCGACCCACAGTGAGAGTGCCTCCAGATACCATTTCAAGGAGGAGGGGGCGCGAGACGCTGAAAGAGGGGCCAAAAGTGGTGAAGCGAAGACGCGTGAAGCCGGACATGAGACTTTCCTGCGAGTGCTTCACGCGAGCATAAGCAGTTTGAGGGTCCGGAGTGTCGTCTTCGCCGTAAGCTCCTTCCTGGCCCGAAAATACGGCGTCGGTACTCAGGAATATGCGGGGCATACTGAAGGAGTGGAGTTTAGCGAGAATCGTCTCGGTACCGCGTAGCGTTGCCGAAATATCCGGACGCCCGCTGTCATCGAGTGCGTACCAAGCCCAGACAATCGCCTGAGCACTTTCGAAGTCTTGCTGGTACTCTGCAAAATTTGCGATAAGTTCGCTCCCGGATACGAAGCGGGTATCGCCCGTCGCGAGCACTCGATTGCGCTTGCCGATGACGACACGCCTCATTTTAGCTTTGTGATTTCCGGAAACATGACCTCCACCGTCTCATAGTAGGGCTCGATCCGCTTAAGGATGGCATCGGAATAATTCCACGCGAGGATCACGCAGGCCCTGGCAGCTCGTTCCGGCGAAAAGGCCTCAATGCGCTCGTCGGTGCCAACCGCGTATCGATTCTGCCGAATTTGCGCGTCGTCAAAGAACGCGCCGAAAGCTTTTTCGGTTTGAGTCATCGCCAAGAACATCTGGGCGCGACCGGCCATCCCGTAACCGTCGAGTGGGCCGTACTGGGCTCGAAGCGCATTGACCCTTTCACGGCACTGCTTGACCTTTGCGGTCAGTGAATTCCCGATCCTTTCGATCTCTACCGCACTCCGTGGTTCCGATTGAATCGTACCAGTTTCCAATCGTACCTTGCGAGCTCGCGCCCGCAATCCTCCACCGTGCATTGGGGTCTTCTCGATCTCTGAGACATCGAAACCGTTGAGCGTCAGGCAGGTGCGAAGGCTTCCCTCCGAAAAATAGGTAAGATGTTCGTGATAAATCGTCTCAAACTGCCCCTCGAGAACTAGCTTTTCAGCGTCGTGGACCTCGATGCACATTTGGCCGCCCTCTCCAAGCAGCTTGTGGGCTGCCCCTAGGACGTCTTGTAGGTCGTCAATATGAGCGAACACGTTTGAGCAAGTGATCAGGTCAAAGGGCGCGCGCTTGCCGAGCCGGTCAATAATGCCGCTGCCGAAAAAGCCCTCGATAACATCGAAACCGCGTGACGCGGCTCGGGCTACCATGTTGGTTGACGCATCCACACCCGTAAGGTGCTGGTAACCCCGCTCACGCAGCTGGTTGAGCAGCACACCATCGTTGCAGCCGAATTCCAAGATCGCCGCACTCTTGGGAAAGCGCTCTTCCAGCCATCGCGAATAGTCCGCAAAGTGCGCAACGAGTGGCGGAATCTCGGAACTAGAATAGGTATAGTCGTCGTGGAACACCTCTTCGATTGGCGGCAGGTCGGTGATCTGTAGGAGGTCGCAGACGGGACAGGCCTCCAGCAACAAGGGGTAGCGCCTGTGATTGATCGCATCTTCAGGGCTCGCCGCGTAAAAGCCGGCGAGCGGCTGAAGGCCGAAATCAACGACTACACGAAGGCCTGGCGCAAAGCATGAGCGGCAACGCGTGCGTTTTGAGACACCGGTCACAAATCAGTCTCCAATGAATTATTATTATGATCGGACTCTCGGGAATTGGAGTGGGAGTCCTTAATCTTGACGGGCTGTCGCGATGAGAGGCGGTGCCACCAGCATAATAGGTCAAGGGCCCAAATTTGCCAAAAATGGGGCCGAGACCAGACTTTCAAGATGCTGGTCACGTGCCAGCGCAGATATTTCAATGACCGATGGCTAGAACGCTGCGCGTCATGAATTGCGCTGAGCTTGTCGTCGACCACGATTGAATAGCCCTGCGTGGCAAGCCGAGCGCAAAGATCGTAGTCTTCGCAGTAGAGGAAGTACCGTTCATCGAAGCCGTTAACACTCTTCCATGCAGTTGAGGGAAGGGCCATGAACATGCCAGCGATCCAGCGAAATCGGCCGTCGGGCAAAGCTGGACCGGCCAGCTTAGTGCGTTGGAATACGCGCCGCCCGAGAAGCGAGATAGGATCCAGGTTAAGCCGCACCGCGTCTTCGAGTTGACCATGGGAGTTTTCGATCCGCGGAGTGATCACTCCCAGTCGATCTTGGCTTTTCCTACCGACAAGTCGTTCAAGTAGCGTGTCGTCTTTGATCCGAATGTCCGGATTCATGACAATGACCCAAGGCGTCTCGACGCCGAGTAGGGCGGAGTTATGATTGGCCCCAAACCCTCGTGGGGTGTCATTGCGAATGATTCTGAGGCTCAGCCCATGCCAGCAGCTAAGGCGGGGGGGCGCCTCAGCGACATTAAGCGTCAAGACGACTTCCAACGCGGGCGCCAACGTTTGGCGCGCCAGGTCTCCGAGCAACGCTTCGACCATCGTACGATGACCGTGACTGACAATCGATATAGTGACACGGGCCAAGTTTAATTCCTAAGCGACGCTGACCCGGCAGTGTGAGGAATCGTTCGAGGGCGAGGTGCCGTCTCCCGCGAAATGAACGTGGTAGGGATACTGCGACATGCCGATCGCCGATTCCCGGGCGCCATCGCTAATCCGTCTGGTCAATCCTTCGTCTTCGAGTACCGAAGCCAAACGACGCGCGTCCCGCTCGACTTCCATCGTAAGCATGAAACCGTTCTCGCCGTCCCGAATGACCTCTGTCATGGCGTTGACAGGACATGTCCAAACAATGCGCGCACGCCGAATTGCATGAATTGCGCTTCCACTGGCGGGGAACACGTACTTGTACTGCCGATAGGGCAGGATGACGTGTGCCGCACCCTCGAACAAGCCATCGAGTTTATCTTCGGGGACAAACCCGTGAAAGGTGAGGTCATCCCGATACTCCGCTGCCAAACGCTCAACGTAACGTTGATCGCGGGAGGTGGCCGGCTGTCCAACGATGTGCAGATGCGTACCTGGCCTGATCTTCAGAAGCTCACGATGAAGCGCCAAGACATAATCCAATCCTTTGCCGCGCCCGATGAAGCCAAAATAGAGGAGATTCTTGCCGAGCGGACTTTTTGGCGGCCAAATGCTGTCCTTGCGAACGATGTGAGGTATCGCAATTACGTTTGCCGATGGTGCCATGCGCAAAACGGCACGCCTGCCTTCATCCGACAAAACGAAGATGCGAGACAGCCTTTCTAACATCCGTCGCTGCAAACCAAATGAACTGAGGTACCAGTCAAAGCCTCGCGAGAGCCGTGTCAGGAAATCAGAGCTGAACTGGAAATAAGGGAATGTAAGAAACGGGGGGTCATGGATGGTGGCCTCGACCACGTCATAACCGTTCCTCACAACGCTGGTCAAAGCTCTGCGTTCGGCTTGCTGAAATATGCCAAGTTGGAAATGAAAGCGCGAGCTCGGATTGAACGCCGAGCTTATCCGTTGGACTGACTCAGGATCGGCCATTTTATAGCCTTGGGGCTCAAGGACCAGTTGATGAAATTCTTTGGCATACGCCGTGATCCCTGAGCGAGACCGTGTGGTGCAAATATGGACGCGCGTAGCGTTCCGCAGGTCCTCACACTCCATGGTGGCCAGCACTCCGTAATCCGCCACTTCCGAATATCACAGCGAAAATAAGGAAGATCGCAGTGTTGAATAGCAAAGAAGAAAACTCATTTGCGACGCCGCTAGTCAAAGGATAGACCAGCATCGCAATCCCAAATGTTCGCGATAACCCGCTTCCGAAGTAGCGAGACATCCACAAGACGGCGGTCACGATTGCGACTATAAGAAATAAATTGAAGGAGGCCACCCAAGGTGAAATGTACCAAGCGATGTATAGGTTGCCCGGAACCCCGGCCATAAATGTGGAATAGCCTTCATACGAGCGGTTGCCCGCGATCAAGAGTCTTTCTGGCGTAAGGCCCGGTGCTATGCTGCTTCCAAACAAGCTAACTAGGGCTTGTTTGGCAAAGTAGAATGGCTCCAGCGATTTGGCCGACCACGCGAACGACTGACTGAATTGCTCAATGTAAGCGACGTTCGAAAAGCTGGAAAGTCGGCCGACGAAACGTCCGAGCATCATCTCAGAAAGACTGTATTCGTAGGAGGCGTCGCCTCTCAACCGTCCCCGTACTTCGTAAAGTGCGCTTACGATTGTCGGCAGCGCGACCACGGCGCCAACAATCAACCAGGGCATTCGCCGGCATAGCGCAAGCAGCTCGAACCGGTATTTGATAGTCAGCGCAATGATGATGTAAACAAAGGCTCCGACACCTGCTCGCAAAAGTCCGGTCGCCATCATCAGTGAGATAGCTAGTAGATCGGTCGAGGTGCGCTTCGGCGTGGCCAGTATGTAGAAGACGCCAAGATAATATGGATCTAGACGGTTAAGTACCTGGATAAAAGGCACTACTAGAGGTGGCGCGCTATAGAATTCGCGATCGAGCACTCCCACGCCATATAATACGGTCGCCGCGATATGCAGTGCGAAACCGGCCAGCATAAAGATGAGGAGCGACGATTGCGAGGGCTCAAACATCCAGCGGGGAGGCAGGCGCTCGAGCGCGCCCGCGAGCTTCCAGGTCGCGAAATAGGGGACCAAACAGGCGATCATAACTATAAGAAGAGATGGTACCGATAAAAAGACCGGCTGCGGGAAAAAGTCGCCGTTAAATTGCCCCATAACCACGCAATAGAGGCAGCTTATTACTGCGGCAGTAACGAATAGCCCGTAAATGAGCTTAACGTGCTCTTGCACTGAATCTTGATGGGGGGCGTTCACGATGTAATATCTATTGAAAGGGGTTGGTTTTCAGGCTTTTCTGGAAATAGATAGTGGCAAATTACTGAATTGACAGCAAGCGAGGTTCCGCAAATTAGGGCTAAAATTGCAAGAAAGGTCAGGGGGTTATTATGGTCGTTGGCGATAAGTGACAAAGGAAGTATCGTCATTGCGCTTAACAACATTGGAATAAGATTGCATTTCCATGCCCATTGCATTGTGAAGTGCCCCAGGAATTGAGGGGTGACGTACCAGGCAAGAAAAATAGCCGCTATGCCATTCATTACCAACCACGGGAGAGCGACCCCTACTAGGCCCAGATGCGTAGCGGATGCGAACATGGCCATGGGCATAAAAATGGCGGAAAGCGAGCCAAGGATGAGACTCGTTCGGGTGTGACCGCTTGCGATAGCAAGGTGATACGGCATGAACTGTGCGGCCAGCAATACTGCCCCGCCTGCCAGAACTCGAGCAACCATGACTAGTTCGTCAGAAGGCGCGCTTCCTTTAAGAAGCGTAAGGAGGTGCGGCGCACCCACGATGACGCCTAAAGCTGCGCTGAAGGCGACGAAGCTGACCATGAATGAATATCGCATATAGAGCGTGGTCAGCTCGTCAGATTGGCCCTGTGTCACGTGACCCGTAAGCCGGGGCAATACCGTTACGGCCAGCGGTAGCGCCAGCATCGAAGGGATCTGACCGATT
Organism: Porphyrobacter sp.; assembly: GCA_017744315.1. GTDB lineage: Bacteria > Pseudomonadota > Alphaproteobacteria > Sphingomonadales > Sphingomonadaceae > Croceibacterium_A. The sequence goes on along the minus strand of JAGIBN010000007.1, from coordinate 67,442 downwards.
AGTGCTGCGAGCGAGTACGATCCCAGCTCATCGAGGCTAAAGATCTTGCTCACCACCAGCCTGTCGGACTGCGTGTTGATTGCCGAGATCAAGGCTATGCCGAACATCCCACCTGCGAAGCCACGTATCCCGTGCAGCGCCTCCGACGAGAAGTGGGGAGGTGAGTGGGGGCGAATCGTGCCCCATACCGCCTTTCGGAGTAGGAGAAGGCCGATTAGCGAAGCCCCAAGTTGCCAAGCGAAGACGAGTTCCACGACTGGCTGAAAATACAGGGGCACGAGGACGACGCCAGACCGAACAAGACCGAAGCCGATCTGGTATTTGGCGGCTTCGACGTGCCGATTGGAACCTAGCAGCGCACCGATATAGAGCGACATCATCACCTGTAGCACCGCTGCTATCAGCATCAGTGCCACACTCCAGCGGACTTGATCGTGCCCAAGATTCGACGCGTTCAGCCAATGATCTGCGATTGGGCCCGAAGCCAACACCGCAACAATCGTGACGACAAGGACAATTCCAAGGTAGACCGATTCAAGCGATCTGAGCAGGTCTGCAAGCTTTTCCCTTTGGGTCTCCCGAGCCATTTCGCGCGCGAAGGCGTTCGATATCCCCATATCAACGATAAAGAGGAGCCCTAGGACGCTAGCGCTGAAGGTGACGAGCCCAAACGCTTCAGGTCCCAGTATGCGCAGATAGAGAGGAAGGAAGACGAAACTCGACAGACCTGCCCAGAGCCTGGATGCGTAGTTCGCCGACATGTTCTTGTTGATGCGCATCGTGATCCAATGGCCCCGATGCGATCATCGAGAGCGCAGGTGGGCTTCCAGCTCTTCTCTGACGTACGGGAGGGTCATTAGAAGGTCTTTGATTTGCCCCACGTCCAGGCGATCTGTGTTATGGGAGGTGTAGTCATCGACCACGTTCGCGCGGGGCTCTCCCTCGGTGATGTAGAGTTCGTAGTTTAGGTCTCGATTGTCGGCAGGTACACGCCAGTACCTGCCCATGTCGATGGCCCCCACCATCTCTTCACGGGAAAGCAGTGATTCATAGAGTTTTTCACCGTGGCGAGTGCCGATAATTTGTTGCTGCAGCGGCAGTTCAAACAACTCACTGATTGCCACCGCCAAATCACGAATCGTGGAAGCGGGAGCCTTCTGCACGAACATATCGCCCTGTACACCGTGGTGGAAGGCATGCAGCACCAGATCGACCGAATCTTCGAGCGACATTAGAAAACGAGTCATGTTCGGGTCAGTAATGCTGAGCGGACGCCCCGTACGCACCCGATCGATAAACAAGGGGATGACAGATCCTCGGGACGCCATGACGTTTCCATATCGCGTAACCATCAACGTCGTCCGCCCAGCATGCTGCTTGGACCTAGCAATCAGAACTTTCTCGGCCATGGCTTTGGAAATGCCCATGGCATTTATCGGATACACAGCCTTGTCAGTGCTAAGCAGAACAAGACGCTCCACTCCGCATGCGATCGCCGCATCGATCACATTCTCGGTGCCAAGCACATTAGTGCGTACCGCCTCCATGGGGTGGAACTCGCAATTGGGCACTTGCTTGAGGGCGGCGGCGTGGAAGACGTAATCGACACCCTCCATCGCGCGTCGAATTGAAGCAGCGTCTCGCGTGTCGCCAATGTGGAAAACCAACTTGTCATTGCGCAAAGCAATGCGCATGTCTTCCTGCTTCTTTTCGTCGCGTGAGAAGATGACAATTTTCTTGATATCCGACCGGATGAAGCGGTCCAACACGGTGTTACCGAACGAGCCGGTTCCACCGGTGATCATCAGTGTCTTGTCAGAAAACATTGTTGATTTCTCAGGATTATGCAGGACTGGTTTCACCACGGAGGTCAGGGTCAGCCACGGTTGAATGTGGGTGCGACTAGTCGAAGTGAAGTGGCGTTGTCTATGGGCTTAGAATCTTTCGTGCATGGGTCGGCAGCTGAGATCAAGACAGGGAGCCTCGTTTGGATGCCGCCGGATCGAACGATTCCTGAGGTCGAACTCCCCGGACTGCGCAACAATGTGGAAGGTTTACGGCTGGCGAACGGTTCCCTGGCTGTGGAGCGGCAGTTATGTCATCGTGATCTTCGGAGTGTAGACTGACCTGCGATGCTTGGGATGGCCGAGAATGATTACCGGACGTGGAGGCTCGACGCGCCCGTTAAGATCACCGACGCACAGAACGAACGGGTAGTCCGCCTGCTTGTCGAACTTGCGGGGCGACGCATTCCAACGCTCTACCCGCGCCTTGCAGCCAATAGCGGCGCGAGCGATAAGGGCTCGGCAATCCGGTGAGTGGAATTGCACTTTGAATCAAGGAACCTTCGTGACTCAATTTTGTGCGGACCCGCTTCTTTCAATCCTAATTCCCACCAAGGACCGTTACGACACGTTGATGGAAGTCATTGGCGAGATCGCTAAGCACATCGACGATAATCGGCTCGAAATAGTGGTGTGCGACAATTCAGCGGTTCCGGACGATCAGCGGGTGAAGCAGCTGATTAAGTTAGATATTCGAATTTCCTATTATCATAGCGATGACGATTTACCGATTGTTGATAATACAGAGAAGGGAATTGCTCACTGCCGAGGGCGCTACATTTGTTTCATTGGTGATGATGACTTGGTTTCGCCCCATATTATGGAGGTTGTTGATTGGCTTGAACGCGAGGGAGGTGACTGCCTAATCTATCCACCGGCGCGATATTGGTGGACCAGCGTCGTTTTCGCCAAGGAGAGTCGCTTTCAAAAACCAGGGGTCTTTTGGCTTCCTCGCGAGTGTGCAGGAACCGTGCGGCGGCACGATTCCGCAGCGGAATTGAAATCAGTTTTGGCGCGAGGGGGCGTGGCATATCTGAACTTGCCGCGGCTCTATCACGGAATAGTCTCGCGACACGCAATCGAGCGAATTCGAAGCCGCTTCGGTCGATACGTGCCGGGGTCATCTCCGGACATGGCGCTCTCGATGGCTCTTGCGCTTACCACTACGAGCTATCTTTCGATCGATTATCCCGTCACGGTGTTCGGCGCTTCGCGCAACAGCGGCGGCGGTCTGACAGCTGCACGCAAGCACTATGGCCGGATTGAAGACCAGCGAATGTTACCGCGTGACATTCTGGATAACTGGGACAATCGGTTGCCGAGAGTCTGGTCAGAACAAGTGATCTATCCGCAGACCATTCACGAGATCACCTCCCGAGCTGGACTGAAGAACGAGTTATCTTATAGCACTCTATATGGGTCGTTAATCACATACGAGCCTCATATAATAAGGCCGCTTCTTCCCATACTCATGAAGTATATTGCTGAAAAGCCGTCACGGATTGTGAAGTTAATTTCCAAAATTTTGCTAAAAGGTGCCGGGAGAGCTCGGGCATCGGCGAGAATAAGGACCGGCCTTGGCATGCCTTTCGAGCGTTACGTATTTTCGAATATCGAAAGCGTAATGACCTTTCTGAAAGAACTGCCGGCGCCAGCACTTACGAACTTACGGTCTGAGAATGAAACCGGCAAAAATGACTCCTCTCAGCGGGGCCAGGTCAACGTTATAGAAGCCCATGGCGCTGTAGCTCTCGGCGGAAAGCGGAGAGAGTGAGGCTGGCCGTAAGTTCCCACGAAAAGCGACGCGCATTTGCTAGCCCCAGAGCCGAAAGCTGTTGCTGAAGATCTGGATTATCAATGAGTTGAGAAATCCTGCTGGCTAATTCCTGCGCATCTTCGGGATCGAACATCAATGCTGCATCGCCAACTACTTCAGGGAGAGCTCCACGATTCGAGCAGATGAGCGGCGTCCCTAGCGCTTGCGCTTCTAACGCTGGCATGCCGAACCCCTCGTAGATTGACGATACCACTACACAAAGGCTTGATTGGGCGGTCTCTACCAATGTGGCATCGTCAACTTTACCCAGCGAGCGAACGTGGTCCTCCATCGCGTGCGCAGCAATTGATTTTGCAAGTTCGCCCCTGAGGTCGATGCCAATGTGCACGAGGTCCACGTTGCGCCCCCGATCTCGCAAGATCGCTAACGCTTCAACAACTCGCCCGACATTCTTGTTTGGCGTCAGGTTGGCAATCATCAGAACGTACGGACGCTCTGCGACAATTCGTCGTTGATTATTCTCTGATTCAATTGGTGTGAAGCGGCTTGCTAGCGGAGTTACCACAACCTTCCCACGTGCTGCGGGAATGTAACGCTCTATATCGCGCCGGCTATTTTCCGATACGGTGAAAAGTATATCGCTGACTTGGCTCGAGAGCGGGATAAACGCCCGCCAGTATTGCTTCTGAAATTTCTCAACAACTTCCGGAATGACACGATAGTACATGTCATGAATTGTTGCGGCCATCACCTTGGCCCCGAACAAGGGGGATACAAAGCCTGGGCTGAGGAGCAAATCGACCTTTTCGCGCCGCACACGTGCTGGAAGTAACAGTTGCTCCCACGCTACACGAGAAATGCGCCCACTCACGGAGGGGCACTTCACGATGAGGCTGCGCGCTTCATCTGAATAGTGGTGTTCCGTGCCCTCCTGCGCGAAGACTTTCAATGTGAATGGGGCGCGCTGTTCGGGAGAAAGTCGGAGGATGTTCTCTAGCAATTGAATTGCGTAATAGCCCGGACCTGAGAGGGGGCGATCTTCAATAAAGGTGTTGTTGAATCCAATGATAATGGAAGTCACAAATTTCCCATTCTTAACGCGAGGATCCAGGAAAGTTATTGAATAATTAGGAAGATGTCGTCATCTACTTGGCTCCGTCTCCTGTGAATACGACCCCAACAGTGCGCCACAAGATCAATAGGTCCAACCATGCTGAAAAGTTCTTGATGTAGAAAAAGTCGTAATGAAGCTTTTCCAAAACGCCATCAAGATCGGCCACGTGGCCTTGGTTTACTTGTGCCCACCCGGTTATCCCTGGGCGAACGATATGGCGATAGGTGTAGAACGGCAATTCGCCCATGTACCATTCCGATAGGGGAAGTGCCTCCGGACGTGGACCAATCCAGCTCATCTCTCCGCGCAGAACGTTCCATATTTGTGGCAGTTCATCGATGCGGGTGCGCCGTAGGAACTGTCCCATGCGAGTTATTCGCGCGTCCTCGCTTTGTGTAATGGCGCTTTCTCGCTCGCATGCTGGAAGCTCGCTCGAGTTGTGGAGCATTGTACGAAACTTAAGAACTTCAAAGGGTTGGCCGCGATAGCCTCGACGTATCTGTCGAAAGAAAACCGGGCCCCGTGTATCCATCTTGATGAGCAGAGCAACGAGTAGGAAGGGCGCGAGCAACAACGGGAGCAGGGTCAGCGAGACGATTAAGTCCAGCAAGCGCTTGATTTTCCGATAGCTTAGGTTCGGAATTAGAGAGCCAAAACTGTTCTCGGACAGGTGCTCGATCTCGACGCGGCCAGTCAGAGATTCTTGCACCTGTTTGGAATGGTATACCGGGTAACCGTTCAAGGCAGCGATTGCGATCAGCCTCTCCCAACTATCTTCCATGTCTGCCCTGAGATCGGCGATCAAGACTGCACGCGGGTCGTCGGGGATTTGCGGCTCCTTCAGAACTGTCCAGGCAATTCCCGGCAGTTGCGTGAGACGGAGAGCATGGTCGGACGGGACCACATAAAAACGCTGCTGTGCTTGCTTGCGAAGCTGAACGCTCACCAGGAACAGAAAGGCGAGTGCCGCCGCAAAGCTCAGCGCAAAGTTGAGGCGACTGTAATCAAGGCGGAGTCCAAAAAAGACAGCCAGCACGATACCGTATCCGCCGGTGACCGCCGGCATAACGTAACCGAGAAGGCCTACTCCCGGATAAGTCGCAACTCGCCGATACAGGTACAGTGAAATTAGAAACGCAACGAAGGCACCGACCACCGTGTTGAGACTACTCGGCAGTTGATAGGCGAGACGAATATTCCCAATGTGATAAAGCGCGGTGGGCATCATAACCGCTATCAAGAGCCCGACTAGAGCTTGGTATCTTAGCCGGCTGAAGCGGAGAACCGAGGCCGAAGGGGCCACGGACGCTGGGGGGCGAGGCATTTGAACGGAGATGTTCATCATAACTTCGTTTAGGCAATTTGCAGAACCGGCCCCTGAGGTTATGCAGATCGCCAGCTCTCCCCGCCGTGGTCGTCTTGTTGAACCCGCCTATCAAGGCGTGGTTCCATACGCCAGCCTTATCATGCCGGCGGGCATTCACATGAACCGCGCGGGTCAAATTTTCTATGGCTGCGGCTTGGATATTGCTTCTACTGTGGCTGCCTCCTCTCTCGAACCCATTTGCCACGCCGCGTGCGATGACAGAGTTTCGCGGAATACGTCAGCCTCGATCGCGATCAACGGAGTTCAAGTTACATGAAGGTCATCGTTACAGGTGTTGCCGGGTTCATTGGATCGGCGCTGGCGGAAAGGCTGCTCAAGTCGGGCTGTGAGGTCCTCGGCATCGATAATCTGAACGACTATTATCCGGTCAAGCTCAAGGAAGCTCGCCGGGACCGCCTTCTGGCTTGTGATGGCGCGCGCTTCACCTTTTTGCAGCAGGACTTTGCCGATGCGCACACGCTTGCGGCGGCTCTACAAGGTCATGAGTTCGACTCAATCGTCCATCTCGGAGCCCAGCCGGGGGTGCGCTATTCTATTGAAAACCCTCAGGCCTATGTTCAGGCCAACCTTGTCGGGCACCTCAATATCCTGGAGCTCGCCCGGCGGCGCCAGGTCCGGCATATGGTCTATGCCAGTTCCAGTTCTGTCTACGGCAGTAACGCTAAGGTTCCCTTTTCGGTCGACGACCGGGTGGATCATCCGGTCTCGCTCTACGCGGCGACGAAGAAGGCCGATGAATTGATGAGCGAGGCATATGCTCATCTCTACAAGATACCGCAGACCGGGCTCAGATTCTTCACGGTCTACGGCCCGTGGGGGCGGCCCGACATGATGCCTTGGATATTCACTTCGAAGGTTCTCGCGGGCGAAGTGATCCCGGTGTTCAACAATGGGAATATGTATCGCGACTTCACGTACATCGATGACATCGTCAGCGGAGTGTTGAGGTCACTTGATCATCCGCCAGCGGATGATGGGACCCAAAAACCGGGCGGGAGTGTCGCTCCGCATGCCATCTACAACATCGGGAACAATCGTTCAGAGAACCTGATGAGGTTTATCGAGGTGTTGGAAGAGGCGTGTGGGCGCAAGGCCGAACTGGATTTCCAGCCAATGCAGCCAGGCGATGTGCAGCGGACATACGCCGATATTGACGCGATCAAGCGCGACCTTGGCTATGAACCGACCACGCCGATCGATGTTGGCATTCCCAATTTTGTACGTTGGTACAGGGAATATCACGACATTTGAGCAGGCGTGGGGAGGCGTACTGGTTCAGGCTCGGTGTTTTGAGTTTGTGGGGAAATCTGCCGTGAGAAGCTGCACTATTCGCTCTCCCACCGCGCCTGGGTCCTTCACTGTTTGCGGGTCTTCTCCGGGATAAGCCCGGGCACGCATTTGCGTACGTGTCGCTCCAGGGTCGAGGATCGCGACGCGCGTCTCGGAAATCCTTTCGATTTCCTGGGCGTAACAAGAGAGCAGGGTATCAAATGCCGCTTTCGTCGCGCCATAGGCGCCCCAGTAAGCACGAGGTTCCGCACCAACACTGCTCGTAAGGCCGATCACCCGCCCATGGCCGCTGCGTTTAAGCAAAGGGTCAAAGCTCGCGAGGAGGACCTGCGTCGCGAGCACGTTCAACGTGAGTGCCTGGTTGAACGACTTGAGCTCAATCTGCGTTACGGGAGCGAGTTGCGGGAGGATGGCTGCGTTGATCACCAAGATGTCGAGTTTGTCCCACCGCTCAGTTACCGCCGTAGCGAGGCGGGCGATGGAATCACTCTCGGTCAGGTCCATTGGGGCGATCGTGGCCGTCCCGCCGGCCTGATGAATGGCTTCCTCGACTTCTTCGAGGTCATTGGCTTTACGGGCGGTGACGACGACGTGTGCGCCAGCGGCACCAAGCGCCTTCGCGGTTGCGGCTCCGATACCACGGCTAGCGCCAGTGACGAGCGCGACGCGCCCGGCGAACGGCTTTTCAGTGGCCATTAGGCTACCTTGTCAACTTGCAGCGGAAGCTGGGTATCGTCGTGATGACGTTCGGCAAGATCGGTCAGCCGCGTCGGGTAGTCCCCGGTGAAGCAAGCGTCGCAATATTGCGGGCAGCTGTCATTTCGGCTCTCGTGACCGACCGCCCGATAAAGGCCGTTGATGGACACGAACGCCAGGCTGTCAGCCTGAATAAAATCGCACATCGCGGCCACATCCATGCGACCAGCGAGCAGCTTGGACCGCTCCGGCGTATCCACGCCGTAGTAGCAGCCATGCCCGGTCGGCGGACTGGCCACGCGGAAATGGACTTCCTTGGCGCCGGCATCGCGCATGATCTGGACGATCTTGAGCGAAGTCGTGCCGCGCACGATCGAATCGTCGATCAGGACGATCCGCTTGCCTTCGACCAGCTTGCGGTTGGCGTTGTGCTTTCGCTTGACGCTCGCGTGGCGAGCACCGTCTGATGGCTGGATGAAGGTCCGTCCAACGTAGTGCGAACGAATGATGCCGAGTTCGAACGGGATGCCTGACTGCTGAGAATAGCCGATTGCCGCAGGCACGCCGCTATCGGGAACCGGAACGACCAGGTCTGCCTCTACCGGCGCTTCCTTGGCCAGTTCGACACCGATCTGCTTGCGGGACTCATAGACCGAGCGATCGTTGAACACCGAATCCGGCCGGCTGAAATAGACGTGCTCGAAAATGCACGGCCTCGCCTTGACGTCACCGAACGGCTTGTGGCTGCGTACGGTGCCGTCGAAGTCGACTTCGACGAACTCGCCGGGCTCTACCTGGCGGACGAATTCCGCCCCAACGACATCGAGCGCCACGGTTTCACTGGCGAACACCACCGCGTCGCCGAGCTTGCCCATGACCAGCGGCCGGATACCGAGCGGGTCACGGCAAGCCGCCATGCCGCGCGGGGTCATCACGATCAGCGAATAGGCGCCTTCCACCAGCCGCAGCGCGTCGACCAGCTTGTCTAGCATCGACTTGAAGCGACTTGTCGCCACGAGGTGGATGATGACCTCGGTATCGGAGGTCGATTGGAAGATCGCGCCCCGCTGTACGAGATCGCGCTTGAGGTGGCCAGCGTTCGAGATGTTGCCATTGTGCGCCACGGCAAAACCGCCGCTCGCCAGATCGGCGTAAAGAGGCTGGACGTTGCGCAATCCTGCGCCCCCGGTGGTCGAATAACGCACGTGCCCGCCGGCCATCATGCCCGGGAGCTCAGCTATCGATTCGCCGCTCGAGAAATTGTCCGCCACGTGGCCGAGACCGCGCCGGGTGAAGAACTCGGCACCATCAAAGCTGGTGATGCCAACGGCCTCTTGGCCACGATGTTGAAGAGCATGAAGCCCAAGTGCGCAAACGGCTGCCGCATCGGTAGCACCGATCACGCCAAAAATGCCGCATTCTTCGCGCAGCTTATCGCCGTGCTCGTCCAGGTATGGATGGGTAAGGTTCATGTATCCCACAGAGGGTCGTCAACCGCGGGCTTCCCAATGGCGACGTTGCGATCCGATTACAAGTCGTTTGGCCATTTTCCTCTCCATTATGAAGCCGCGCTGACCCTTGGAGCTTATTCGCGCCGATGGCGGATAGGGTTTCAAGATTCGACAGATCGGCTGCCGGGTCGACGTCCGTTGTCGCGCGATATGGGGCCATCCCAGCCTACTGTCCGTTGGCCTGGGGCTTTGCTTTCCCCCGAGAATTGGGCGATGAAGCCGCCGCATTCGGGAAGGCTGACATAATGAATCGAACAGAATTGGCGGACTTGATCGTGGCACGTATCGAGGCGGAGCGTCCCGATCTGGAGCGACAATTTGCCGAAAGCGCCGGCGCCATCGGTCATTTCGTGATTGATGACCTGCTTCCAGTTGACTTGGCCGACAGGATCTTCCGGCAGTTTCCCAGGCCCGAGACGATGAAGCTGAAAAAGACGCTTCGCGAATATAAGTACATTGCAGCGCAGATGGATGACTACGATCCTCTGCTGGAAGAGGCGATTTACGCCTTCCAGGACGATCGGGTGGTCGCACTGGTCAAAGATATTTGCTTGATGCGGTCGGCCTATCCCGATGTTCACCTTTACGCTGGCGGTATATCGATGATGGGAGACCAGCAGTTTCTCAATCCCCATCTCGACAATAGCCATGACAAGGATCGCGACCGGTGGCGCGTGCTGAACCTGCTTTATTATGTCACCCCAGCATGGTCTGAAGAAAACGGCGGAAATCTGGAGCTGTGGCCTAGTGGCGTGACTGGTGAACCGATCACGATCCATAGCCGCTTCAATCGCCTTGCGGTCATGGCCACACATGGAGGGTCGTGGCACTCCGTGAGTCCGATCGATGCCGATGATTTTCGCTGCTGCGTATCGAATTACTACTTCTCCGACGAGCCGCTAAAGGATGGCGACACCTTTCACGTGACCTCCTTTCGAGGCAGGCCGGAGCAAAGACTGCGTGACTTTGCACTGAGGGCTGACGCTGCGTTGCGAACTGGTATTCGGTCTGTGTTTGCCAAGGGCATCAAGGACACGGGACATCGCTACAAGCGGGAACAGTGACGATTCGAATGGCGTGTGCCTGTGACGGAGCAAGGCTGGTCGCGCTCCGTCATTCGCTGCTGTGCTGCTCGAGAGCAGGATGTCGAAGGTCGCGGCCTCGAAATGAAGGTTTCCGAGGGCTAGGAGCACGTCGGAGTTCGTGATCGCTCCGCGCGCCATCACCTCCAGTGGGCCGCGCCAAGACACCTCAGGGCGGCCTGGACACGCTGCCATAACGACAGTCAAGCGCTAGAAAAGTTGGTCGGGGAGAGAGGATTCGAACCTCCGGCCCCTGCCTCCCGAAGACAGTGCTCTACCAGGCTGAGCTACTCCCCGACCGGCGCTCCGGATCGAAACCCGGGGCGAGGCAGAGGCGGCCCTATAGGCACGGTGTCTCGGGCTGGCAAGCGGGCATTTCGGGTGGTAGCGAATGAAGTGATGAACACGATGACTCCTCCCGAAAACCGCCCCGAGAACCAACATTGGGAATGGCAGTATCTCGACCTCATGCGACATATCTGGGAGCGAGGTGACGAGCGGATCGACCGGACGGGAATCGGCACGCGCTCGATCTTTGGCCCCCAGTTCCGCTTCGATCTCGGCGGTGACCGCGTGCCCTTGCTGACGACCAAGCGAGTCTTCTGGAAGGCGGCTGCGCGGGAGATGCTCTGGTTCCTCACTGGAGAAACCAACATTCGTCCGTTGCTCGAGCAGGGCGTCACCATCTGGAGCGACTGGCCGCTCGCGAAGTACCGCAAGGCGACGGGGGCCGAAATCTCGCAGGAAGAGTTCGAAGCGCGAATCGTCGAGGACGAGGGTTTTGCAGCCATCTGGGGCGACCTTGGCCCGGTCTACGGCAAGCAATGGGTCGACTGGCCGACATACGAACCCGTGGGGGAGGGGCTCTTTCGTCCAGGTCGGGGAATCAACCAGGTCGCGCTGCTGATCCAGGGATTGAAAAGCAATCCCGGCGGCCGGCGTCATATTATCGAAGGTTGGAACGTGGCCGAGCTCGACCGGATGGCCCTGCCGCCCTGTCATAAGACCTACCAGTTCCACGTGTCCGGTGACCGTTTGAACTGCCAGTTATACCAGCGCAGCTGTGATGTGGCCCTGGGATTGCCGTTCAACCTGTTCGGCGCCGCACTTCTGACTCGCATGGTCGCTGCCCAGGCCGGTTTTGAACCCGGCGAGTTGATCTGGACCGGTGGCGACACGCACCTCTACCTCAACCACCAGGAACTGGTGATGGAGCAGTTGGTACGGGTTCCTGAAGGACAGCCGCGGCTGGTCATCACTCGTACGCCGGATTCGATTTTTGATTATCGGTTCGAGGATTTCGAGGTCGTCGACTACGCACCCCAAGGTCGGTTGAGCGCCCCCGTGGCAGTTTGATGCGCCGTTGACCGGTTGAAGGTTTGGTAATAAAGTGTCTTGAAGGTGGAATAAAGTTACGCACCGCCGTTGGAGGTGAGGATGGTCAGGAAGAAGGCGGATGCCGGAGCCAACCGACCAATGTTGTCGCTCCACGTCCCCGAACCGAAGTTTCGTCCTGGGGACGCGGTAGACTTTTCCGATCTCGCAATCCCTCAGGCGGGCGCGCAACCACGCCCTGACGAAACGGGCCCGGCCTCGGACACTTTCCCGCTCTGCAACGACATGATTCGGGTGCTGGGCAGCGACAACCAGGCCCACGGACCGTGGGATCCGCGCCTCTTGCCCGATGCCATGCGCCAGATCTTGCGCGAAATGACCTTGGTGCGGACCTTCGACAATCGGATGTATCGTGCCCAGCGGCAGGGGAAGACCAGCTTCTACCTGAAATGCACCGGGGAGGAGGCGACTTCGGTCGCGGCTACCCGGGCGCTCGATTTCGAGGACATGATCTTTCCCTCGTATCGTCAGCAGGGCTGCCTGATCGCCCGCGACTATCCGATTCTCGAGATGGTCAATCAGATCTACTCCAACCGTGCGGACCGGCTGAAAGGCCGACAGCTGCCGATCCTTTATTCGGCTCGTTCGGCGAATTTCTTCACGATCTCGGGGAATCTCGCCACGCAACTTCCGCAGGCGACCGGTTTCGCCATGGCCAGTGCGATCAAGGGCGACAGCAAAATTGCCGCCGGCTGGGTAGGGGAAGGCTCCACGGCTGAGGGCGACTTCCATTCCGCCCTGACTTTCGCTGCGGTCTACAACGCGCCGGTAATCTTCAACGTGATCAACAACCAGTGGGCCATCTCGAGCTTCTCGGGCATCGCCGGGGCAGAGCGAGCCACGTTCGCTGCTAGAGCCATAGGTTATGGGATTGCCGGGCTTCGGGTGGATGGCAACGACGCTCTGGCGGTCTATGCCGCGGAACGTTGGGCCGCCGACCGCGCTCGTTCGAACGCTGGGCCGACGCTGATCGAGTTCTTCACCTATCGCGGGGAGGGGCATTCCACTTCCGACGATCCCAACGTCTACCGCAGCGCATACGAGCGCGAGCAATGGCCGCTTGGCGATCCGATCGAGCGGCTGAAAGCGCACCTCATCGCCATCGGCGAGTGGTCGGAGGAGCGACATGTCGCGCTCGAGCGCGAGCTCGACGAAGAGGTTAAGGAAGCCCAGCGCGAAGCCGAGAAGAACGGTATCCTGGGCCATGGTCTCCACCATCCGTTCCACACGATGTTCGAGGACGTGTTCGAGGAGTTGCCCTGGCATCTTGAGGAACAGGCCGAGCAGGCGATCCGGGAAAGGCAGATCAAGTGGCCCGACTAACCACGGACGATGAGCCGGTCACCCTATCCGAGGCTCCGGCCCGTAGTCTGACCATGATCGAGGCGATCAATGACGCGCTCGACACCATGCTTGAGCGTGATCCGGACGTGATCCTGATGGGCGAGGATATCGGCTATTTCGGCGGGGTCTTCCGTTGCACCGCCGGTTTGCAGGAGAAGCACGGGCGCACCCGTGTGTTCGACACGCCCATCAGCGAATGCGGCATCATCGGCGTGGCGGTGGGCATGGGCGCCTATGGGCTTCGGCCCGTGCCCGAAATTCAGTTCGCGGACTACATCTACCCCGGCCTCGACCAGTTGATCAGCGAGGCGGCTCGGCTGCGTTATCGTTCGGCTGGGGAGTTCATCGCTCCGCTCACGGTTCGCAGCCCCTTCGGCGGCGGCATCTTCGGCGGGCAGACGCATAGCCAGAGCCCGGAAGCGCTCTTTACGCACGTCGCGGGGCTCAAGACGGTGGTGCCAAGTACTCCGCATGACGCCAAAGGCCTGCTGATCGCGGCGATCGAGGACGACGATCCGGTGATCTTCTTCGAGCCCAAGCGAATCTACAATGGCCCGTTCGATGGCTATTACGACCGTCCTACCCGACCCTGGAAAGACCATCCGGACGCGCGGGTGCCTGAAGGTTACTATTCCATCCCGCTCGGCAAAGCGCGGATCGTGCGCGAAGGCTCGGCGCTGACAATTCTCGCCTATGGCACGATGGTCCATGTGGCGGAGGGGGTCTGCAGGGAGAAGGGTGTCGATGCCGAGATCATCGACTTGCGCACGCTCGTTCCACTCGACATCGAGGCTGTGGAAAACTCCGTGGAAAAGACCGGCAAATGCCTCGTCCTGCACGAAGCGACGCGGACCTCGGGCTTCGGCGCCGAATTGGCTGCGCTGGTGCAGGAGCGGTGCTTCTATCACCTCGAGGCGCCGGTAGAGCGCGTAACCGGTTTCGACACGCCGTACCCGCATAGTCTGGAATGGGCCTATTTCCCTGGCCCGATCCGCGTGGGCGAGGCCATCGACAAGCTGCTGGAGGCGTAGGGATGGGGCGCTTCACTTTCAGACTTCCGGACATTGGCGAAGGTATCGCCGAGGCCGAAATCGTCGCCTGGCATATCAAGGTCGGTGATCGGGTCGAGGAGGATGGGCGCCTCGCCGATCTGATGACCGACAAGGCCACCGTCGAGATGGAAAGCCCGCGGGCCGGGGTAGTGCTCGAAGTCGCGGGGGAGGTAGGCGATGTCATCGCCATCGGCTCGCCACTGGTCGTGCTGGAGGTTGAGGGCGAGGTCGAGGAGCGTCCTTCGACTGGCTCTGCACGAGCGGAGTTAGCGGAAAAGGTCGTTGAGGTCTCGCCGCCGCCAGCACCAGCGCCACCGCCACCTCCTCCTGAACAGCCCGCTACCCGGCCTGAGCCCATTCGTCCTGCGGCCGCCCAGGCACCCAGGCCAAGCCCGCCACCTACCGTGGCTAGGGCGGCCAAGGCTGCCGCCAAAGTCCTCGCCAGCCCGGCCGTTCGGGCCCGAGCAAAGGAACTCGGCATCGAATTGTCCGACGTCCGTCCGGCCGAAGGTGAGCGAATCCGCCACGCCGATCTCGACGCCTTCATCTCTTACGGCGGTGCTAGCGGGTATGCCCCAGCTGGCATCACTGGACAGGACCAGGTGATAAAGGTTGTTGGCCTGCGCCGTCGCATTGCCGAGAACATGGCGGCCTCGAAGCGCAACATCCCGCATTTCACTTACGTTGAGGAATGCGACGTCACCGAGCTCGAAAAAGTCCGGGCCGACCTCAACGACAATCGCGGCTCCCGGCCCAAGCTTACGCTGCTGCCACTGCTGATCGTCGCGGTCTGCCGCGCGTTGCCGAAGTTTCCGATGCTCAACGCCCGCTATGACGACGAGGCTGGCATCGTGACTCGCCACGGCGCGGTGCACCTGGGCATGGCGACCATGACCGACGCGGGCCTGATGGTCCCGGTCATTCGTGACGCACAGTCGTTGAACCTGTGGCAGCTGGCGGCTGAGATCCTGCGTTTGTCGGAGGCGGCAAGGGAGGGGAAGGCGAAGTCGGACGAACTGTCAGGCTCGACGTTCACGGTTACCTCGCTCGGTCCGCTTGGAGGAATCGCTTCGACGCCGGTGATCAATCGACCCGAAGTGGCGATTCTCGCGCCGAACCGCATCGTCGAACGGCCGATGTTCGTGCCTGATGGCATGGGGCATGAGCGGGTTGAGAAGCGAAAGCTGATGAACCTTTCGATCAGCTGTGATCATCGGGTGGTTGATGGCTACGATGCTGCCGCTTTCGTGCAGGAGGTCAGGCGACTGATCGAGACCCCGGTTCTCCTGCTGGCCAATTGAGCCGAGCTAGCGGACGACAGAGCGATAGCTAAGGCGGCCCGCGCTGCCCTCCAGGCGCCAGCGCAGGTGCGTCGTGCCGTCCGGAATGCGGCGTGGATCTGCAAGGCGCTGCCAAGAGCGCCCTCCGTCCCGCGAAATTTCGACGTTCGGATGACTCGCGCTCTGGATCGCGAGACCGGCGGGTACCGGGCTTACGACCGTGTATGATCCCTCCGCCGGAGCGTCCCAGCTGAGAATTGTCACGACGCGGTCCCCGCGCAGCAATTGAGTCGCGGGCTCGATCTGCATCGCGCCGCCGACCGAGCGCTCAACGTAAACCGAACGATCGATCGCGATTCGTTGCGCGCTTAAAGGTGTTGCGGCGACCAGAGCCGCCATCGCTATCGCCCAACGCATGGTCCCCACTCTCCCACGCGGCAGTCGCCGCAACCGCGGCCCGGGTTGGACTCAACTCGGAAAAATATGGTTAACGAGAGCGCAATTTGTGCGGTGCGCGCCAAGCCCAAGATATGTTTGCGGAGGGCTGTTGACAGCCCTGAAACGCTCCCCTAGTGGCGCTGCTCCCAAGCGGTGCAACGCCTAAATACGCGGGTGTAGCTCAGTTGGTTAGAGCGCCGGCCTGTCACGCCGGAGGTCGCGGGTTCAAGTCCCGTCACTCGCGCCACTTGGGACCTTTCGGCAGTTCGATCGAACGCCGCCAATCAGCCCCAGCGGCCGGTTTCCATCCAGATCAGGAAGCGCCTCAGCGGCAGCAGCCAGGCCACGCCGAGCGTCAGGTAGACGACCGCCTGCAACAGCGTGTGCAGTTGTTCGATCCATGGCGAGACCCAGACGACTGCCGCCGCGTAGAGCGCCAGGCCGAACAGCAGCGCCAGCACGCCAAGCGGAATGCGCAGTGTGGGCTTCTCGCGCATCAGAACGGTCCCAGCACCCGTGTCGGGGTGACGATAGCGCTCAGACGCATGTCGTGCAGTTCGATCGGCAGTTCCGGAACTTCCTGTACGTCCCACGCCATGCCGATCGCGATGGTCTGCGGGTGGGCGCCAAGGAAGCGGTCGTAATATCCGCCACCCTGGCCCAGGCGGTCGCCCTGGGCGGTGAAGCCGACCAGCGGCATGAACAGCACCTCGGGCACAACCACGGGCGCATCGAGGCCGGGCTGGCGCAATCCCCACACGCCGCTTTCGAGATCGCTTTCCTCGTACGGATCGCTGTGCAGGCGGAATTCCATCGGCTTGTCGAGCGTGGTCACCCGCGGCAGCGCGATTCGATGGCCGCGCTCGAAGAAGAACCGAATGTAGCCGCGTGAGGGCGCCTCACCGATGTCGGAACGATAGAGCCCGATCGTGGCACTCTCGGGAACCAGGTCCAGCAATTTTCCAGGCGGACGATTGAATACCAGCGCGCTGACCTCTGCGGGGAGGGCTTCGGCGTGTTCGCGGCGCTTGCGGCGGAGTTCGGTCCGCAGCTGCTTCTTCAGGTCGATGACGTCGGACATGGGCCCGACTCTGCCGTTCGATCATGGCAGAGTCGAGAAACGAAGAGTTTGTGGTGGGGAAGTGACGGAACCACCATGGGTCGTTGCCGGGAAATCCTCTGACGCCTCAACGTCAGGTGGGCGCCGTATGCACCGAACCTCGGGACGAACCCGCGATCCGGGCAGGGACAGCTCCCATGGATTGCTTATAGCCTCAGGGATATTCACTGACGGCTCGTGCCGGGCAGTCCCGCCAAGACCTACTTAGGCGTTCGGCGTCGCGTTCTCAAGACGGGCCGCGAGTCCTTCGAGCTTTTCGGCCAGAGTTTCCAACGCCTCAGCAGTTTGCGCGTCATCTGTCGGCGCTGCAGCAGGCGCGCGTGACTGCAACTCGTGCAGTTCGTCCGCCAACAACAAGGCTGCGAATAACAGCGCCCGGGATTCGGCCTGTCCGGCGAGGTTGGGGATGTCCTTGAGCTTGCTGTCGATCGAGCGGGCGAGTCGGCTGATATGCCCTTCCTGGCCTGGATCGCATGCCACGGTGTAGCTACGCCCGACGATCGAGACGGTGACGTTGCTCATGCCTCAAGCGTCCCGATGAGGCGATCGAGCTCGGCCAGCGCAGCGCCGGCTTCGCTTCGAAGCGCATCATACTTTCTCTGAAGTTCGGGCGAACTGCCAACGGCGCTCGCCGAACTTTGCGCCGCGGCCTCTATCCGGTTTGCCGCAGCGTCGATTCTAGCCAGCGCTTGCGCGATGCGATCTCCCGCCATGTTCGCCGAATTAGCGGAAAGTCCCTTTAGGGGCAAAGCGTTGGCCGGAAGACCTGTGAATAAACCTCGGCATCCCGGAACAGGCGCGGCCTGTGGTGCCGTGCTTGACCGGGGGCGGGGCGTATCCCAAGGAGCGCGGCAATCGAGTCGGGGTTCGAATCGGGCCTTTGATTCCCATAACAGTCCGGAGCACCTGCATGAGCCTTGATCCCGCCCGTCTCGCGCCGATGGCGAACGCCATTCGCGCCCTTTCGATGGACGCGGTCCAGGCGGCCAACATCGGACACCCCGGCATGCCGATGGGCATGGCCGACGTCGCTACGGTGTTGTGGTCCGAATTCCTGAAGTTCGATCCGGCCGATCCGAAGTGGCCCGACCGTGACCGCTTCGTGCTCTCGGCCGGCCATGGCTCGATGCTGATCTACGCGCTGCTCCACCTGACGGGTTACGAGCGGCCGACGATGGATGACATCCGCAACTTCCGGCAACTCGGCAGCCCCTGCGCCGGCCACCCGGAGAATTTCCTGCTCGATGGTGTCGAGGCTACGACCGGCCCGCTTGGTCAGGGTCTGGCCATGGCTGTTGGCATGGCCATCGCCGAACGCCACCTCAACGCCAAGTTCGGTGACGATCTGGTCGACCATCACACCTGGGTCGTCGCCGGTGACGGCTGCCTGATGGAAGGCATCAACCACGAAGCGATCGGTCTCGCCGGGCACCTCGGCCTCGGTCGCCTGATCGTGCTGTGGGACGACAACGACGTTACGATCGATGGTCACACCGACCTTTCGACGAGCGAAGACATTCCCGCGCGCTATCGTGCGACGGGCTGGCACACCGTAGCCTGCGACGGTCACGACCCGGCCGACATTCGCCGAGCTCTGGCCGAAGCCAAGGCCGATCCGCGCCCGTCGCTGGTCGCCTGCAAGACCGTGATCGGCAAGGGTGCTCCGAACAAGCAGGGCACCTCGGCCGTGCACGGCAACCCGCTCGGTGCGGATGAGATAGCAGCGGCGCGCGTCTATCTCAAGTGGGACGCCCCGGCCTTCGAGATTCCGGCGGACATCATGGTCGACTGGCGCTCGCTCGGTGCCAAGGGTGCGGAAGCCAATCGTGCTTGGCAGGGCCGCCTCGGTGGCAACGCACTTAAGGACGAGTTCGAAGGCCAACTGAGCGAAATCGCCAGCCTCGCGCCGCCGATCCTCGAGCCGCATATTGCGGCGCTCGCCAAGGATCCGCCCAAGGTTGCCTCGCGCAAGGCTTCGGAGATGGCGCTCGAGCCGCTGACCCAGCAGCTGCCGCAGCTGATCGGCGGTTCGGCCGACCTTACGGGTTCGAACAACACCAAAACTTCGTCGACCAAGCCGTTCTCGAAGAACGATTATTCGGGCCGTTACCTCTACTACGGCATCCGCGAATTCGGCATGGCCGCTGCGATGAACGGCATGGCGCTACATGGCGGCGTCGTTCCCTACGGCGGGACCTTCCTGGTGTTCTCCGACTACTGCCGCAACGCGATCCGCCTTTCGGCTCTGCAGCAGGTGCGCGTCGTTTATGTGCTGACACACGATTCGATCGGCCTCGGCGAAGACGGTCCGACGCACCAGCCGATCGAGCATGTCATGAGCTTGCGCCTGATCCCCAATCTCAACGTGTTCCGCCCGGCGGACGCGATCGAGACGGCGGAGTGCTGGGCGCTCGCGCTGGGCACGCCGAAGACGCCGTCGGTGCTCTCTTTGACCCGCCAGAACCTGCCGCCGGTGCGCACCGATGGTGGAGCTGAGAACCGCAGCGCTCGTGGTGCCTACCGCCTCCGTGCCGCTACGGCGGAGCGCAAGGTCGTGATCATGGCTACCGGCTCCGAAGTGCACGTCGCGATCGCATGCGCCGAGCAGCTCGAAAGCGAAGGCATCGGCGCCGACGTGGTTTCAATGCCCTGCATGGAACTGTTCGAAGCACAGGACGAAGCCTTCCGTCGTGACTTGCTTCCGGCGGACACGCTCAAGGTTTCGGTCGAAGCCGGCGTGACGCTTGGCTGGGATCGCTTCATCGGCAACGATGGCCTGGCCATCGGGCTCGACCGCTTTGGCGCTTCGGCGCCCGCGGAAGTGTTGTTCCGTCACTTCGGCTTCTCGGCTGAAGCGATCGTTCCGAAAATCAAAGACAAACTGGCAGTTTAACAGGAGTACTTGGTATGGCGACTAAGGTTGCGATCAACGGTTTCGGGCGCATTGGACGGCTGGTTGCCCGCGCCATTCTCGAGCGCACCGACCACGACCTCGACCTGGTCGCGATCAACGACCTGGCCGACGCCAAGGCCAACGCCCTGCTGTTTGCTCACGATTCGACCCACGGCCGCTTTCCCGGTGTGGTGACCTCGGACGGTGACAGCATCACCGTCAACGGCAAGCGCATCGCCGTCACGAAAGAGCGCGATCCGGGCAAGCTGCCGCACAAGGAAATGGGCGTCGAGCTCGTGCTTGAGTGCACGGGCTTCTTCCAGTCCGACGAAGCAAGCCGTCCGCACCTGACCGCGGGCGCCAAGCGAGTGCTGATCTCGGCCCCGGCGACCGGCGTTTCCAAGACCATCGTTTTCGGCGTGAACCAGGACACCCTGACCGCCGATGACGTGATCGTCTCGAACGCCAGCTGCACCACCAACTGCCTGGCGCCGGTGGCCAAGGTGCTCAACGATACCGTGGGTATCGAGCGCGGCTTCATGACGACGGTCCACAGCTACACCAACGACCAACGCATGCTCGACCAGATCCACTCGGACCTGCGCCGGGCGCGTGCCGGGGCGGTGAACATGATCCCGACGACCACCGGCGCCGCTCGCGCGGTCGGCCTGGTGCTGCCGGAGCTCAAGGGCAAGCTCGACGGTTCTTCGGTCCGCGTGCCGACGCCGAACGTCAGCCTCATCGACCTGGTCTTTACGCCTGGCCGCGATACGACGGCGGAAGAGTTGAACGCCGCGCTCAAGGCTGCTGCCGAAGGCAAGATGAAGGGCGTGCTCGACTACACCGACCTGCCGCTCGTCAGCAGCGACTTCAACCATCAGCCCGCCAGCTCGACGGTCGACAGCCTCGAAACCGCAGTTCTCGAGGGCAAGCTTGCCCGCGTGGTCTCGTGGTACGACAACGAGTGGGGCTTCTCGAACCGCATGATCGACACCGCCGGGGTGATGACGAAGTTCCTCTGACCCGATACGCTATTCGTCATTCCCTCGAACCTGGGGCGAACCTTGGGGGGAATGACGAAAGGGGCTGGCGCCAGGTCTGCGTGATGACAACCGGAAAACTCGCGGGAATCGCCCGACACAGTCAGCCCAAGGGGCCGATAGAAACACTCGGCTCCGTATCGGTCAGTGTCGGGCACGGCCTGCACGGAGACTCGCGCGGCGCTGCTTCATCGAGGAAGCCCGGGCGTGAGCGGCAGGTCTCCTTGATCGAAGCCGATTGCTGGCGCGTTGCGCTGGTTCAGGCGGACGCATCGATCGATTGGTCGGAATCCCGCAGAAACTTGCTGGTCGAAGGCCTGCGCATCCCGCGCGAGCTCGGAACTCGGGTACAGATCGGTGGCACGCTGGTGCTCGAGGTGACGGGCGAATGCGATCCCTGCAGTCGCATGGATGCTCTGCATGATGGCTTGAAAGCGGCCATGATGCCTGACTGGCGCGGCGGCTTCCTGGCGCGTGTGATCGAAGACGGCGAAGTCGCTGTAGGTGACGAGATAAGGATTATCTGATGGCTACGTTCCGCACTCTCGACGACCTCGGTGACATTCGCGGCAAGGTCGCGTTGGTTCGCGTCGACCTCAACCTGCCGATGAGCGATGGCCGTGCGACCGATCTCACGCGCGCTCGTGCCGTTGCTCCGACGATTCTCGAACTGGCCGATGCGGGGGCCAAGGTCCTTCTGCTCGCTCATTTCGGGCGTCCGAAAGGAGAGCGCCACTCGACCCTGTCGACCAGCCTGATCCAGGGCGCAGTCGAAGGCGTGCTCGGGCGCGAGGTGATGTTCATTCCCGAAGTGGCGGGGCCTGTAGTGGAACAGTCGATAGGTATCCTGCGGCCGGGCGACATCGGCCTGCTGGAGAACACCCGCTTCTGGCCCGGCGAGGAAAAGAACGATCGGGAATTCGCCCAGGCCATTGCCGACAACGGCGATTTCTACGTCAACGACGCGTTTTCCGCCTCTCACCGCGCGCACGCCACGACGGAGGGCCTGGCGCACCTGCTGCCCGCCTACGCCGGTCGTGCGATGCAGGCTGAGCTGGAGGCGCTGGGGAAGGCGTTGGGCAGCCCTCAGAAGCCTGTCGCTGCGGTCGTCGGCGGGGCAAAGGTCTCGACCAAGCTCGCCGTGCTCGAACACCTCGTCAGCCGGGTCGATCACCTGATCATCGGCGGAGGCATGGCCAACACCTTCCTGGCCGCGCGCGGAATCGATGTGGGCAAGAGCCTGTGCGAGCACGATCTTGCCGCGAAGGCCGAGGCGATCCTCGACGCAGCGGACGCCGCGGGCTGTGCGGTGCATTTGCCCTATGACGTCGTGGTGGCGAAGGAGTTTGCCGCCAATCCGCCCAGCTTGCGCGTGTGCAACGTCCATGAAGTCGCGGCTGACGAGATGATCCTCGACGTGGGACCGCAGGCAGTCGAGGCCCTGGGCGATGCGCTCAAGACTTGCCGGACCTTGGTGTGGAACGGTCCGTTAGGGGCGTTCGAAACGCCGCCTTTCGATGCCGCGACCGTGGCTCTGGCGAAGACTGCCGCCGCCCTTACCAGTGAGGGTTCGTTGATTTCGGTAGCCGGTGGTGGGGACACCGTTGCGGCACTCAATCACGCCGGCGTGGCGGAACAGTTCAGCTACGTGTCCACCGCAGGCGGTGCGTTCCTCGAATGGATGGAAGGCCGCGAGCTTCCGGGCGTCGCGGCGCTGGAGCGGGCCTAGATCCCTCCGGCAAATCTAAAGCCGAAGCGATAGGGCTTCTGCGGCCCGGGCTGCTCGCCAGCCATGAGGTCGGGCTGCACCTCGACCAAGGAGAGCTGCCCGTCCGCAACCTGGATTGGCTTGTCCGTCGAAATCTCGTGTGTCTCGCTGCGGGAGCCAAGGTCTACCTTGATCGACAGGCGTGTCCGTCCGGCCCAGATGCAACGCGCATTCATCGGGCAGCGGCTGTCTTCGAGCACGGCAAGCGGAGTGACGTAGGGCCCGTCGACATAGACCCTGTCATTGAGCTCGGCCCGAGCGATGCCATCCTGTGGTTCGGTGGGTACCGGCGTAGTGGCGCAGGCGGCGAGGGCTAGGGGCAGCGTCAGGGCCAGTGATAGCTTCATCGGGCAATTTTCCTCTCCAGTGACTGAACCGTTCCCGAACCATCTGTAAGGCTTGCCCTTCCTCCGGCGGCGCAACTGTGTCAGCTTCTCTGCGTCAAGCCGAACGCCTGAGTACATCAACCAGCTCCGGGGGCCCGCTATGAACCGACAGGAAATGTCTGCCAGGATCGCCGCAGGGCATGGCTTCATCGCCGCGCTCGACCAATCGGGCGGTTCGACGCCCAAGGCCTTGCGAGCCTATGGAATCGCCGACGAGGGGTGGGACGGCGACGAAGAAATGTTCGCCCTCATTCACGAGATGCGCAGCCGAATAATCCGCTCGCCGGCGTTCTCGGGTGCCAAAGTCGTGGGTGCGATACTGTTCGAGAGGACGATGGACGGTTCGGTTGACGGTACGCGGGTGCCGCAAGCGCTCATCGCAAAGGGCGTGGTGCCTTTCCTCAAGATCGATCGGGGTCTGGAAGACGAAGCCGACGGCGTTCAACTGATGAAACCCATCCCCGCGCTGGACGACTTGCTCGAGCGGGCAAAGGGGCTGGGCGTGTTCGGGACCAAGGAACGGTCGGTTATCAACGCCGCCAACGCCTCCGGCATTGCCGCGATCGTTCGGCAACAGTTCGAAGTGGCGGCGCAAGTCCTGAGCCACGGACTGATGCCGATCCTCGAACCCGAATACTCGATCAAGGCCGCGGACCGCTCCGAAGGGGAAGCGCTACTCCGCGAGGAGATCCTGCATGGCCTCGATGCCCTCCCTGCGGGGGAGCAGGTCATGCTCAAGCTCTCGCTACCGGTGACGGCCAACTTTTACCGCGCACTAGTCGAGCATCCCAAGGTCCTGAAAGTCGTGGCCCTGTCCGGTGGCTATTCGCGCGACGAGGCCTGCGTGGAGCTTGAAAGGAACGACGGCGTTATCGCTAGCTTCAGCCGCGCCTTGCTGGACGGCTTGCGCGCCTCGATGGACGACAGGGAGTTCGATGTGGAGCTCGGCGAGGCAATCGATGCGATCGATCGTGCCAGCACCATGAAAACGACGACCTAGTGCGTCCTGGGGACTGTGAAACGGAACGTGAAGCGATAGTCGGACCCGACGGGCCGTTCGCCTGCGACAGGGTGCGGGCGAGCCTCCTCCAACAGCAGCGTCCCCCCGCTGATCAATTCGGGCTGCCCCAAGGTCAGCGTGCGCTGGTGGGGCCCCTGGGGCGGCTGGACGGTAACTCGCACGCGCAATTGGCCCGGCGACGCGCACTGCGTTCCCACAGGGCAGCGGCTATCTTCGATCAGTTGCAGGGGAACCAGACGTATAGTGCCGAGGGCTGCCGACTGGCCGATCCCGACCCGCGCGACGTTCGAACTCGGCGCCATCGCCCCGACGCAGGCGCCAAGAAAGAGCGGCAGGCCGATCACGGTGGCCGGTTTGATGAGCGATCGCATACCCTTATCCTGACGGGATGATGCCAACTCGTCCAGAGTCTTGGCCGAACTCTTGGCTGGCGGCGACGGTGGGGGTAGGGCGTTGCGGATGTCTGATTGCCAACTTTATCTCATCTCGCCGCTGGATGTTTCGGCAGGCTTTCCTCAACGGCTTGAACGCGCGCTCGACGCAGGTCCGGTCGCGGCGTTTCAGTTTCGCGTAAAAGGGATCGACCAGCACCAGGCGGCTCGTTTGGCAGAGCCCTTGCTTGAAATTTGCCGGGCCCGGGATGTCGCGTTCATCGTCAACGACAGCATTTCGCTGGCCAAGCGCCTCGGTGCGGATGGCGTGCACCTTGGGCAAGGTGACGGCGACGTTCGCGAGGCCAGAGACGTCTTGGGGCGTGACGCCCAGATCGGGATCACCTGCCATGCGAGCCGGCACCTGGCGATGGAAGCCGGAGATGCGGGGGCAGACTACGTGGCCTTCGGAGCATTTTATCCCAGCACTACCAAGGCGACCGAGGATCGGCCGGAACCAGAGATACTCTCATGGTGGCAGAACCTGTTTGAGATACCGTGCGTTGCGATTGGCGGCATCACTCCGAACAACTGCACTCCATTGATCGAGGCGGGAGCCGACTTCCTCGCCGTGAGTGGCGCAGTCTGGAACGGTGACGAAGCAAGCGTGATCGCTGAGTTCATCGCGAGGATGAAGGCTGAATAAGCTGCCGTGTTGCCAAGAAAAATCGGGTGATCCGGGAACCTTGAACTGAGTTGTTCGTATTATCCAGCTACGGGGCAATTTGAGTCAGGGTTTTCCCTGATAAGGCATTGTCAATATGTGCAAAACCGCATTGTCCTCGTAATGAAGCTGTGACAAAAAGGGTTCGAATCAGTGAAGGGGTTCAGGTTATGAAGTTGAGTAAAGCTCTGGTTGCTGCGGTGGCGACCTCGCTCATCACTGCGCCAATTGCCGCCCAGGCTGCTACGTCGCCCGTGGTTTCGGCCCGCGCAGGTTCGGAAGTTGAGGGTGAAGCGCTCGGTGGTGGCGGATTTATCATTCCGCTGCTCGCGGCAGTTGCGGTAATTCTCGGTATCGTGGCCGCCACTGGTGGTAGCAACGATCGTCCGACCAGCCCCTAATAGGACTGGCGCTCGCCGGTCACTTGATCGAAATGGTCGGCTGATCGCGCTGTTCTCTAAAAAGTTTACGACCGTGTGCTTCATGCACACGGTCGTTTGCGTTTAGCGATGTAGGGGAGGGTTTCGGTTGATTGGCCTGGTCTAATTTGCGGACCTTAGCGATTCGAACGTACGCAGCGTAGTCGACCAGGCTTTCCGTCATCGGCCAATCGCATGAAGTTCGGGCTGATGATTATGAAGCTTTCGCCCTGCCGTGGACCGCTGGTGAAAGTCAGGACGTCGCCTCGACGAAGGTACGCCCCGCGCCCCTCAGCGGTTGAGTAGCGAGAGGCGCTCTTGATTGTGAAATTAAGATCTGGCTGCGCTATTCCTGCGCTGCCGGCCGCGTCACCGGGAAGTTCACAGACATATTTGCCGCGCTGAACGGTGCCTATCGCACCCTGTGCATGAGCAGGTACGCTGACGATCGCCGCCAGGCCGATCAGCAGGGAGATGGATCGCATGATCATGAGGGTGCGCCTACTTTGAAACGGCTTGCATTGCCATGAACGCGGTAAATCGCTAGGGGCCGCCCACATTTTTCCATTCCAGTTTGAAAGCTACCTGCGATGAAGATCAGCGGCGTGGACATCCGTCCCGGCAACATTCTCGAATACGAGGGCGGTATCTGGAAAGTCGCCAAGATTCAACACACCCAGCCTGGCAAGGGCGGAGCCTACATGCAGGTCGAAATGAAGAACCTGCAGGATGGTCGCAAGACCAACGTGCGCTTCCGCAGCGCCGACACGATTGAACGCGTTCGGCTCGACACGAAGGACTTCCAGTATCTTTATTCCGAAGGCGACATGCTCGTCTTTATGGACAAGGATACTTACGACCAGATCCAGCTTCCCACCGATCTGATCGGTGATGCGGCGGCGTTCCTCGAGGACGGCATGGAAGTCATGCTGGAGCTTTGGGAAGAAAAGCCCATCAGCGTCCAGTTGCCCGACCAGGTCGAAGCGACGATCGTCGAGGCTGATGCGGTTGTGAAGGGGCAGACGGCTTCATCCAGCTACAAGCCTGCCGTTCTTGAAAACGGCGTGCGCGTAATGGTGCCACCGCACATTGAAAGTGGTACGCGCATCGTCGTTGATGTTTACGAACGGACCTACGTAGGCAAAGCCGGATGATATGAGCAGCATTAGCGATCCACGTTTCAAGGGCATCGATTTCGAGAACAGCTATCTCACGGGTGTCATCTACGATGACGAATCCGTGACGCTCGAAATGGATTTCAACCTGTCACAACTGCATCCGCAATATGCGGCGCCGCAAGACGGGGACGAGAGTTGCTACCGGGGTGGTTATATCCGGTTTGCCGACATTGAAGATTTGCAGATCGAGAAGGCGCCCGAGCAGGCGGACGATTACTCCATCGTCTATTCTGTGTCGGGGGACGGGCGGCGCTTCGAATTCTCCAGCGGATGGGGCCAGGTCAAGGTGACCGCAGGCTCGGTCCGCATCGCGCTCGACTGACGACGAAGGAACTTAAAATTGGCCGCAGTTTCCGGATTGATCCGCGTGATGGAGCGCGCCGCTCGCAAAGCGGGTAGCCGCCTGCGGCGCGACTTCGGCGAGATCGAGCACCTCCAGGTCAGCCGCAAAGGACCTTCGGACTTCGTTTCCAAGGCCGACCAGGCCGCCGAACGCACCCTCTGGGACGAACTGCGTCAGGCCCGGCCGGACTGGGGATTCGTGCTCGAGGAAGGCGGCATTATCGAAGGCGCGCCCGACAAGCCGCGCTGGATCGTCGATCCGCTCGATGGCACCAGCAATTTCCTCCATGGCATCCCCCACTTTGCCATTTCCATCGCCGTGCAGGAGCCGAAGCTCGATGGAAGCGGTTGGGGCGATGTGGTTGCGGGAGTGGTTTACCAGCCCGTTACCGACGAGACCTATTGGGCTGAGAAGACCCGGGGGGCCTGGCTGCACGATGCGCGGCTGCGCGTTTCGTCACGCAGGAACCTCTCTGATGCCCTGGTCGCCACTGGTATTCCCTATCAGGGGCATGGCGATTTCGGCGAATGGATGAGCATCCTCAAGGCCGTTGGACCGCAAGTTGCCGGCATTCGCCGGTTCGGTTCGGCCGCGCTCGATCTCGCATGGGTTGCGGCGGGGCGTTACGACGCCTTCTGGGAAAGCGATCTCAACGCCTGGGATACGGCTGCTGGTTGTCTCCTGGTGCGGGAAGCTGGTGGCTTCGTCACCGACTACCGCGGTCGTTCGCTGCCGATCTGTGACCAGCAGATCATCGCGGGCAACGACACGGTCCACTCGCGCATGCACAAGCTGATTGCGGCAGCGGTAAAGAACTGACACGAGTATCGACCTTGAACCCGTTCGATTGCGCGGCTAACCCGCGCGCTTGATGGGAGCCCCTGTGGCGGAATGGTAGACGCGATCGACTCAAAATCGATTGTCGAGAGACGTGCCCGTTCGAGTCGGGCCAGGGGCACCATCCGGAATTATAGGCCAAACGCAGCCTGGTCGGCCTTCTTCATCGGCGGAACTCTCGTTCTTCGTGACCGTTCAATCGGCCATGGTGAAGGAGGCAAAACCATGGCTGAAGAACGTATTACTCAGGTAGATAGTCCTTCGGGGACCACCCACACCACGGTGGTCAGCGATGGCTCGCGGGGCGGTGGCGCCACGTGGCTCATACTGGTGCTCCTGGTGCTCTTGGCGGGTGTGGCGATCTGGTTCTTTTCCGGCATGAACAATTCCGAAGTCGCCAAGGATAATGCGGTGGCGGAAGCTGCCAGCGATGTTGGCAATGCGGCCAACCAAGTCGGGGATGCGGCTCAGAAGGCCGCCGACAACGTCGGTAACCGATAGATTTTGCCGTCGATTCGCGGGTGTAAAGTTTACCGACATTTCACTTCTCGACGCTAACCGGTCGTAGTCCACCAAGAAGCGTGGACGCGGCCGGTTGGATCGATGGTTCGTCTCTTCAAGCACTATGTACCGCATGCCGTGCTGCTGCTCGGCTTGATCGATTGCGGCTTGATGCTTGTTTCCGGCAATCTCGCCTGGTCGCTTCGCGCCGAGCAGATCGGGATGGATCCGGGATTTCTCACCGATCGCTTGGGCATGCTCTGCGGTTTTGCTGTTGTGGTGATGGCCGCCATGATCTCGGTGGGCGTCTATGGAAGCGAGGCATTGCGTTCATTGCGTTTTGCCGCTGCGCGATTGCTGGTCGCCGTCAGTTTGGGCCTGATCGCGCTTGCCCTGCTGGACTTCGTTTTGCCGGGTCACACGTTCTGGCGGTCCACGCTTCTCTACGCGATGACCCTTTCGATCCTGCTCATGATGCTCAACCGCATCGTCGTCGGCAGTGTCCTGGGGGCGGGAGCCTTTCGCCGACGGGTTCTGGTGTTGGGCGCAGGTCACAGGGCCGGGCGCCTCAAAGCTCTGAGCGAGCACCCCGGCAGCGGCTTCGTCATCGCCGGATATGTCGACATGAGCGAGGGCCATCCGTTGATGTCGGAGGCGATGCCCCGTTCCTCAATAGCGGACCTTGCCGGTTTCGTGGCCGATCTGAGCGCGAGCGAAGTTGTCCTTGCGCTTGAGGAGCGGCGCAACGCTTTGCCGCTCAAGGACCTGCTCCGCATCAAGACGGCGGGCGTGCACGTGAATGACTTCTCGAGCTTCATGGAGCGCGAAACCGGGCGCGTAGACCTCGATACGCTCAACCCCAGCTGGTTGATCTTCTCCGATGGCTTTTCGTCGGGGCGGGCCTTTTCAAGCGCTGCCAAACGTCTGTTCGACATTGCGGCCAGTGGCTTGCTGCTGGTCCTGACCTTTCCGGTCGTCGCGTTGTTCGCCTTGCTTGTGAAGCTCGACAGCAAGGGGCCCGCGCTGTTCCAGCAGACCCGTATCGGTCTCTATGGTCAGCCGTTCACGATCCTCAAGCTGCGCTCGATGCGTATCGATGCTGAAGCGGGTGGGGCTAAGTGGGCCGAGAAGGATGATCCCCGCGTCACTCGCGTTGGGCGGCTGATCCGCAAGATTCGGGTCGACGAACTGCCGCAAGTCTGGACGGTCCTGACCGGCAAGATGAGCTTCGTCGGACCGCGGCCCGAAGTCCCGACGTTCGTCGACGATCTGGAGGACCGGCTCCCCTATTACGCCGAGCGGCACATGGTGAAGCCCGGCATCACCGGTTGGGCCCAGATCAATTATCCTTATGGCGCTTCGATCGAGGACGCTCGGCACAAGCTCGAGTACGATCTCTACTACGCCAAGAACTATACGCCTTTCCTGGATCTGCTGATCCTGCTGCAGACCCTGCGCGTGGTGATCTGGCCGGAGGGCTCGCGCTAATGAACGCGCTGTGGCCCATTCTGACGCTGCTTCTGTACCTGCTCTGCGCGGGTTCGGCGCTGGCGCTCGCGGGCTGGATGCTGTCGCAGCGCAAGGACCGCGGGCTTGCCGTACAGGCGGAGGCCGCGGCGCTGATCCTGACAGCGGGTTGGGCGTTGAGCTTTATCGGTCTCGGATCTTCCGAAACCGCGACCGCTGTCGTCCTCAGTTTCGCCAACATCGCCTGGTTCTGGGCACTCTATAGGTTCTTCGCACACGACGGTCGTGACGGGATTGGCGCGATCCGATCGGTGTTGATCGTGCTGGCGTTCGTGGAAATCTTGCAGGTCGTACTGCAGGCCCTTCAGCTTCCGTATTCGCAAAGCGCATCGGCCGGTTTGAACTTCCTGACGTTCGAGGCGACGCTGCGGGCCCTGGCCAGCATCGGCGGGCTCGTCTTGGTGCATAACCTCTACGCCGGCGCGTCCAATGCCGCCCGCGAACCGCTTCGCTGGCCTGCTGCCGGCCTCACCGTGCTGTGGCTCTACGATCTCAACACCGCGACCGTTACCTATCTCAGTGGGACCTACCCGGAGACCCTGCTGACCTTGCGGGGCATTCCGGTGATCGCAGCGACCGCGCTTCTTGCCATCGGGTTGTTGCGCGACGGGGCAAACCTTCGGTTCGGTCCTTCGCGTTACGTGGCTTTCCGGTCGTTTTCGCTGTTGGTCATCGGAGCCTACCTACTGGTGATGGTGCTGGTCGCTCAGGCGCTGGCCTATGCGGGCGGGGAATTCGCGCGGCTTATGCAGCTAGGTTTCATCGCGTTAGCGGCGGCGGCTGCGCTTCTGGTGATGCCATCCAGCCGGTTGCGGGGCTGGCTGCGCGTGGTCCTTTCGAAGCACCTGTTCCAGCATCGCTACGACTACCGGGCCGAGTGGCTTCGCTTCACCGACACGATGGGTCGCGCAGGTCCCGGCGCTATGCCGCTGCGCGAGCGCATCGTGCAGGCAGCGGCCGACGTGACCGACAGTCCTTCGGGCCTGCTCCTCGTCCCTCGCGAAGATGGGGGCCTTGCGCTCGACACCCGTTGGCAGTGGTCCCAGGTTGAGGTTCCGACGGAGGCGCTGTCCAACGCGGGGGTGCGCTTCTTCGAAACCAGCCGCTTCATCGTCGATCTCGACGATCTGCGTGCCGGTCGTGTCGAAGCGGTGCCGGCGGTCGCTCATCCGTCCTGGTTGATGGATGAACTATCTGCCTGGGCCATGGTCCCGCTGGTCCATTACGAGAGGCTCGTCGGTGTCGTCGTTCTGGCAAGGCCTCCCATCACGCGGCGGCTCGACTGGGAAGACTTCGATTTGCTCGGCGTCGTCGGACGTCAGCTGGCGAGCTACCTGGCCGAGCAGGCGAGCCAGGACGCCCTGGGCGAGGCACTACGGTTCGATGAGTTCAACCGCCGCATCGCCTTCGTGATGCACGACATCAAGAACCTGGCGAGCCAGTTGTCGCTCCTGGCCCGAAATGCCGAAAGGCATGCCGACAAGCCCGAATTCCGGGCCGATATGCTGATTACCCTGCGCAACAGCGCGGACAAGCTGCAGGGCCTGCTCGCGCGCCTCGGCCGCTATGGTGCGCAGGGCAATGAGGCGCTGCAGACGGTCGCCATGGAAGAAATGCTCGCCCGGCTGGTGGAGCGTTATCGGGGGCAACATGAGGTCGCTATTGTCGACTTCATGCCTTGCGCGGTCAGAGTTGACCGAGAGGGCCTGGAGCAGGCGCTCGTTCACCTTGTTCAAAACGCCATCGAGGCCAGCGACGAACTCTCGCCTGTGCTCTTGCGCCAGCGCTGCGAAGAAGGCCGCGCTGTGTTGGAGATCATCGATTCCGGCAGTGGCATGACCGCCGAATTCGTCCGCACCCGTCTGTTCAAACCGTTTCACTCGTCCAAGCCCGGAGGGTTCGGCATCGGCGCATTTGAGGCCCGAGAGCTCATTCGCGGCATGGGTGGGCAACTCGATGTCGAATCCCGCGAGGGATTGGGCACCCGCTTCCGCATCGCCTTGCCGCTGGCCGGCACGGTCGAGCAACTCCGCTCGAGCAAGGCATCCAAACCAATCAATACCGAGGTGGCATGATGACCGTCGCGAAACCCAAGCTCCTGATCGTCGAGGATGATCAAGGCCTGCAGGCCCAGCTCAAATGGGCCTATGAGGACTTCGAGGTGGTGATTGCCGGCGACCGCGCCAGCGCCATCGCGGCCTTGCGGGCGGACGAACCAGCGGTGGTTACGCTCGACCTCGGGCTGCCGCCTGATCCCGACGGAACAACCGAAGGGTTTGCGGTGCTGAGCGAGATCATGGCGCTCAAACCCGATACCAAGGTGATCGTCGCTACCGGCCACGGCGCCCGTGAAAGCGCGCTCAAGGCCATCGAGTGCGGAGCTTACGACTTCTATCAGAAGCCCGTCGACATCGAGCAACTGGGGCTGATTGTCCGTCGGGCGCTCAATCTGCATCGGATCGAAGCCGAGAACCGCGCCTTGGCCGAGCGGGCAGGGGATGAGAACACTGTCCTTGGCGGTTTGATTACCGCTGCGCCGGAAATGGTCCGCGTGGCGCGCACGATCGAGCGGGTGGCCAACGCCAATGTCTCGGTCATGCTCCTTGGGGCCAGCGGCACCGGCAAGGAACTTCTGGCAAAGGGGCTGCATCAGGTCAGCGACCGAAAGAGCGGCGCCTTTGTTGCGATCAACTGTGCGGCGATCCCTGAAAACCTGCTCGAAAGCGAGCTGTTCGGGCATGAGAAGGGCGCGTTTACCGGCGCGGTCAAGACGACCGAGGGCAAGATTGAGCTCGCTAACGGCGGCACGCTGTTTCTCGACGAGGTGGGCGACATTCCGTTGCCCTTGCAGGTCAAGCTTTTGCGCTTCCTGCAGGAGCGCCAGATCGAGCGGGTTGGGGGCCGCAAGGCAATCGACGTCGATACGCGCATCGTCTGCGCCACCCACCAGGACCTGGAAGCGATGATCGCCGACGGTCGTTTCCGCGAGGATCTTTTCTATCGTCTTGCAGAAGTCGTGGTGAAGATTCCGGCTCTGGCGGAGCGGCCCGGCGACGCTGCCCTGCTGGCAAAGGCATTCCTCAAGCGTTTCGCCCGTGAGATGAATCCGCAGATCAGCGGCTTCTCTTCCGATGCGCTGGCGGCGATCGATGCCTGGGGTTGGCCGGGTAACGTGCGCGAGCTTGAGAACCGCGTGAAGCGCGCGGTGATCATGGCTGACGGCAAGCTCGTGACCGCCGGCGATCTCGATCTGCAGCAGTGCGCCGAGGACGATCCCGATGTTCTCAACCTCAAGGGTGCCCGCGAGCGCGCCGATCGCAAGGTCATCCGCCATGCTCTGGCTCGCAGCGAAGGCAATATCTCAAACACGGCACGTCTGCTCGGGATCAGCCGTCCGACCCTTTACGACTTGCTCAAGCAGTATGGACTGCAAGGTTAAGCTAACGGTCTGCCTGGCCGCTGCGGCCCTATTCGCAGCAAGTCCGGCGGCCGTAGCCGCTCCGGGCCGCGATCTCGTCGCCGAAGCCGAAGCGGCACTCGATCGCGGCGACGGGATCGCTGCGGAGCTAGCCATAGGGCGGGCTGTGGATGCGGGGGTGCCGAGCGCGCAGGTCTCGGCCCTCGCCGGGGAGGCCGAGCTGTTGCAGGGCGATTTGGCCGCAGCCCGCAAGTGGCTGGCATCCGAGGATTTCTCTACAGCCACGCAGGAGCGGGGCTTTCGGGCACTCGCTCGGCTGGAGATCGAGGAAGGCGATTTCAATGCCGCTACCCGGGCCTATGACCGTGCCCTGGCGAACGGCCACGGGAGCGCGCAGCTTTGGGTCGACGTCGGCCGGTTCCGCTACCGATCGGGTCAGCACCACCTTGCACTCGAGGCGGCGAGAACGGCCCTCGAAGCTGACGGAGAAGATCCCCGTGCTCTCGAATTCCGTGGGCAGCTGGAGCGCGACGCTGTGGGGCCGGTCGCGGCCCTGCCGTGGTTCGAGAAGGGCCTGGAACAAGCGCCGGACGATCTCTCGCTGCTTGGAGAGTATGCCGCGACATTAGCCGAGGCGGGGCGCAACGTGGACATGCTCCGTGTCGCTCGGCGCATGGTCGACATCGATCCTCGCCATCCGCGGGCATACTTTCTCCAGGCTGTCCTGGCGGCGAGAGCCGGCCATATCGGGCTGGCGCGGAGGCTGCTAGATCGAACCAATGGCGAATATGACAACACGCCCGCGGCACAGCTCCTCTCGGGAATTCTCGAGCTTCGCAATGGAAGTCCGCAGCTGGCCGCTGAGCAGCTCGAAACCCTGACG
Organism: Porphyrobacter sp.; assembly: GCA_017744315.1. Lineage (GTDB taxonomy): Bacteria > Pseudomonadota > Alphaproteobacteria > Sphingomonadales > Sphingomonadaceae > Croceibacterium_A. The sequence goes on along the minus strand of JAGIBN010000007.1, from coordinate 32,803 downwards.
CGCGCGCAGCCCGATAACGGCAACGCCGCGATGTTGCTGGGAAGGGCATTGCTTGCGAGCGGTGACGCACAGGGGGTAGTGGCGCGCCTTGGACCAGCGGCGGACCGCGCGGATGCAGCGCCCTACCTGTTGGCGCTTGTCGGCAGGGCCTACGAGCAATTGGGTCTGCGAATGGAAGCGGCCCGATACCTCGACCGCGCGGCCAACCCACAGCCTGTCGTTATGGCGATCCTCCCTGTCACTGAGGGGAATGGCAGTGGGCCTGAGGCCCAGTCTGCGGTGCGGCTGTTGCGGCAAATGCTGGGGCAGGGACGCCGGGGAGAAGCGATCGCCACGGCAAACCGGATCGGTCTCGAGTTCGCCGGGTCGGTGGATGTGGAAGTCCTTGGTGGCGACGTAGCACTGTTGGCCGGCAATCCGAAAGCGGCGCTCGCGGTCTATTCCCGAGCGGCCGAAGTCCGTCGGGATTTCTCGCTGGTCGAGCGTATGGCTGCGGCTCAGCGCATGCTGGGGCGCGAGCAGGATGCCAAGCGGCTGCTCGCTGAGTATCTCACCCAGCACCCGCGATCTGCGCCCGCTGCGGCGCTGCTGGGGCGGATCGAGGCGCAGTCGGGTGGCCTGACGCAAGCAGGGACGTTGCTAACCTTCGCCAGCGAGACCAGTGGCCGCCAGGATCCTCTCCTGCTGGCCGATCTGGCGGATGTCGGTTCTCGTCAGGGTAACGTGACCATTGAGACTGCAGAGCGCGCCTATCGACTGCAGCGGAATAACGCCCGGCTGGCTGGAACGCTGGCGAGGCTGCTCCAAGCCGATGGAACCAGCGAGGCCGAAGCGACGATGCTTCTTGCCAAAGTCCAGCGGTCGCCGAACGGACCTTTGCTCGCGCAGCGCTAGGAAAAGACCTGCCTATCTGGACAGCGGCGCCTGGCACGGGCAGTTCGCAGCCATGGCACTTGCCCGTATCGCAGGCGGCATCGACCCGCTCGTTCGCCTCCTGTTGCTGGCGATCCTGCTCGCCACCTTCCTGCCCGTGTCCGCCGAGTATCGGCCGCTCGCCCAAGGGATTTCGAACGGGGCGATCTTCGTCCTGTTCCTGCTCAACGGTCTGCGCCTCCCTCGGGCGGAGGTCTTGCGCGGCATGAGGCATCTTCGGCTGTTATTGCCTTTGGCGATCTGGTGCTTTGCGGTCATGGGGCTGGCGGGCTGGGGCTTGGCCAAGGCGGGCTCTGCGCTGGCCTTGCCGCCGCAAGTCGCCTTGGGCCTGCTTTTCCTCGGCGTTCTCCCTTCGACGGTGCAGTCGGCCACGGCCTACTCCTCGCTTGCCGGGGGCAATGTCGCAGTATCCGTCGTGGCCGCGGCGTTCCTCAACATCCTCGGTGTGTTCTTGAGCGCGCCGCTGTTCTCGCTGGTGGCGGGCAGCAAGGCGGCTGGCTTCGACATTGATTCGCTCGAACGAGTGGCCCTGATCCTGCTGGTCCCCTTCATTATCGGCCAAATCGCGCAGGGCTGGGTGGGGCACCTGGTCAGGGAGCATCGTCGGCTCGCAACCTGGATGGACCGCACATCGATCGCGATTGCCGTCTACGTGGCGTTCTCAGGGGCCGTGGAGCAGGGGCTGTGGCAAAAGGTGGATCTGGGCGCCTGGGCCTCGCTCATCGTGCTGGTGGGGCTTTTCCTGGTCATCGGGTTCGCCGGTGCCTGGCTGCTGGGCGGCGCGATCAGGCTGCGGCGCGATGACCGTATCGCCTTTCTTTTCGCCGGAGCGCAGAAAAGCATCGCCCTGGGTGCTCCACTGGCGAGCTTGCTGTTTCCGCCCGCTGTCGCGGGGCTGCTGCTATTGCCGGTCCTGACCTATCACCTGCTGCAACTGGTGATCTCCGCACCGCTGGCGAACCGCCTCAGTCGCCGCGAAGAGCTTCCTCGATAGGATCAGGATTGCGCCGGTTGTGGCGCACCGACCACCAGAGCGAGATTCCGATCAGCGTCGCGCCGATCAGGCCGGTCACCGTCTCAGGGATGTGGAACTTGGCCGACAGCAGCATGATCGCTCCGAGCGCGATGATCGCCCAGAAAGCGCCGTGCTCGAGGAAGCGGTACTCGGAGAGAGTGCCCTTCTGCACCAGCATGATCGTCATCGAACGCACGAACATGGCACCGATCGAAAGCCCCAGGGCGATCACGATCATGTTGTTGGACAGGGCGAAAGCGCCGATCACGCCATCGAAACTGAACGAGGCGTCGAGCACGTTGAGGTAGATGAACCCGCCCAGGCCCGAGCGCACCACCACGCCGGTGGCCGCGCGCGCCTCCTCTTTGAGTTCGAGGATCTTGCCGACGGCCTCGACCCCGATGAACGTGACCAGGCCGAGCAGGCCGGCGGTCAGGAACGTAAGCGCCTCTTCATCGGGCAGCAGCAGCGAGATCACGTAAAGCGTGACCAGCAGGAACGCGATCTCGACCGCCTCGATGCGGGAGAACCGGGCGAGCTTTTCCTCGACGACGGAAATCCAGTGCACGTCCTTGTCGGCGTCGAAGAAGAACTTGAGCCCGACCATGGCCAGGAACGCGCCGCCGAAGCCGGCAATGCCGACGTGGGCGCTCGACACGATCTCTTCGTAACGTACCGGATCGTTGAGAGATAAGTGGATGGCCTCGAGCGGATCGAGCCCGGCGGCGATAGCGACGATCGCGAGCGGGAAGACGATCCGCATGCCGAACACGGCGAAGACCATGCCCCAGGTCAGGAACCGGCGCTGCCAGACCCTGTCCATCTCGTCGAGGACCGTGGCGTTGACCACCGCGTTGTCGAACGACAGCGAGATTTCCAGCACCGAAAGCACGACTACGATCCACAGCAGGGAAAGCGTGCCTGATGCGGTGCCCGTCAACTCCCAGCCGTACCACACCGCCAGGGCGAGGCAGACCAGGGTGAAGATGATCGATCCCTTGTAGTAGCGCAGCACGTCGGTCTTCCTATCGAACTGGCGCGCGCCATAGCGGGCGCGGCATTGAACGCAAGCGACCCTCGTTCACGATCTCCACCGGCCAGCTCTCGCTAACCGGGTTGGTAAGTTTGCTCGGTGCCGGGAAATGTCCGAGCCTTGACCTCTTCCGCATAGGCCGCGGCAGCGCTCGAAATCCGGCTGGCGAGATCATCGTAGCGCTTCACGAACCGTGGGACCCGTTCGAACATGCCGAGCATGTCGTCGGTCACCAGGACCTGGCCGTCGCACTGGGCGGAGCCGCCGATGCCGATGACCGGACAGGGAACCGCCTTGGTGACCTCGATTGCGATCGGTTCGATCACGCCTTCGACCACGATGGAAAACGCGCCCGCGTTGGCAAGGCTGCGGGCGTCGCTGATGATCTTCCCGGCTTCGGCATCGCCGCGCCCGCGCGCGCCGTAACCGCCGAGGACATTGACCGCCTGCGGGGTCAGGCCGACGTGGCCCATCACCGGAATGCCGCGCTTGATCAGGAACTCGACCGTTTCGGCCATCGCCTCACCGCCTTCGAGCTTCACTGCCGCGGCGCCGCTGGCCTTGAGCAGGTAGGAAGCGCTCTCGAAGGCCTGGGCAGGCGAGGCTTCGTAGGAACCGAAGGGCATGTCGACCACCACCACAGCGTGATAGCTGCCGCGCACTACCGCTGCAGTATGGTTGGCCATCATGTCGAGCGTGACGGGTACCGTGGTGTCGAGGCCGTAGATCACCTGGGCCAGCGAATCCCCCACCAGCAGGATATCGCAGTGAGCGTCGAGCAATTGTGCCTGCCGAGCGGTGTAGGCCGTCAGCATCACGATCGGCTCTGCCGTCACGCCGTCCTGCTTGCGTTTGCGGATGGCCGGCACCGTCAGGCGGCGCATGGGCTGCGGCGTCGGGTGGGCGCGGCTGGTCGAGGTGTCGAGCTGGAAGGTGGACATGGCGGGCTTTTAGAGCGCTTGCGCCCGCTGTGCAAAGGACCTGCAACGCGCTTGCCTTGCTGACGAATGCGGTTAGCTTCGCAACCTTGGAGGGTCGGTGCCGCTTTGGTGAGCGCCGCATCGGGGAGAACCGAATGTTCGGTCGAGTTAAATCGCTGGATGCCATTTTGGCGACGGCAGAAAAGAAATCACTGCACCGCTCGCTCGGCGCATTCCAGCTGACGATGCTCGGCATCGGTGCGGTCATCGGGACCGGCATTTTCGTTCTCACCGCCGAAGCCGCGCAAAAGGCCGGCCCGGGCATGATGATCAGCTTCGTCATCGCCGGTCTGGTCTGCGCCGTGGCAGCGCTGTGTTACGCCGAGATGGCATCGATGGTGCCGGTTTCGGGTTCGGCCTACACCTACAGCTACGCCGTCATGGGCGAATTGGTCGCGTGGATGGTCGGCTGGGCGTTGATCCTCGAATACGCCGTAGCCGCCGGGGCGGTTTCGGTCGGCTGGTCGGGATATATGATCGGCTATGTCGAGCACTTGCTTGGGACTGACGTATCCGACGCCTGGACGCTTGGGCCGTTCGACGGCGGTAAGATCAACTTGCCGGCCATGATCATCGCCCTGGTAGTCACCATGTTGCTGGTCCGCGGCACCAAGGAATCCGCGACCGTCAACGCCATCCTCGTGCTGGTGAAGATCGTCGCACTGACCGCTTTCATCGTGCTGGCGATCCCGGTGATGAACATGGAGCAGTTCCATCCGTTCGCGCCGCTCGGCTTCGGCGGGATCAGCGCGGCGGCGGCGTCGATCTTCTTCGCCTACGTGGGGTTCGACGCGGTTTCGACTGCGGCCGAGGAAACCCGCAATCCGCAGCGCAACATGCCGATCGGCCTGATCGGCAGCCTCGGTATCTGCACCGTATTCTATCTGTTGGTTGCGGCCGGCGTAATCGGCACGGTCGGCGCCCAGCCGGTCGGCCTCAGCGGCGGCGAGGCGCTCGAGCCCGGCAGCCGCGAACTGGCGGCCGCTTGCTCCGAAATCGGCAGCCAGGCCGTGGTCTGTTCCAAGGAAGCCCTGGCCTGGACCTTGCGTGAGATCGGCTGGCCCCAGATCGGCAACCTCGTCGGTCTCGCCGCGATCCTGGCGCTGCCTTCGGTCATTCTGATGATGATGTTCGGCCAGACCCGCATCTTCTTCGTGATGAGCCGTGACGGCCTGCTCCCGGCGCTGTTCAGCAAGGTTCACCCGCGTTTCCATACGCCGCATATCATCACGATTATCACCGGTGTGGCAGTGGCGCTGTTCTCGGGCTTCTTCCCTGTCGGGCAGCTCGCCAACATTTCCAACTCGGGCACCTTGTTCGCCTTTGCAGCGGTCGCTTTCGCGGTGATGGTCATTCGTCGCACCGATCCGACGCGCCATCGGCCGTTCCGCACGCCGCTGGTCTATCTGACGGCACCGATCGCTATTCTCGGGTGCGTGTATCTGTTCATCAGCCTCGACATAAAGAGCATCCAGCTGTTCCTCGGCTGGGCGGTGATCGGCCTGGTGGTCTATTTCCTTTACAGCCGCAGCCGCAGCCATGTCGGCCGCGGGATCGTCGATGTGCATGAGGATGACGAGGGTATCCCCCCGCAGCCGGTTCCGCCGCTGCCGGGTGCGCCAACGCCGGGCGGCGAACAGGCCTGAGGTTAAGGTTTCGAGGCGCCGTTCCCCAGGGGACGGCGCCTCTTTCGTTCAGAGCGTGGTCTGGACGTGCTGGGCGGCCGCGGTTTCGCGGATGTCGTAGCCGAGCATCATCTTGGCGGTGTTGATTAGACCGTAGTCGAGGTTCCAGATCTCGGCCGTCGCCAGTTCCATGCGCAGCATCAGCAGATTGGGATCGTCTTTGCCGCCGGGAAACCAGGCCTGGACTGCCGGGCTCCACTCCAGCTCGAGGCGGGCGGGATCGGTTTCCTCGACAAGCCTGCCGGAGAAGCGAGCGAACAGGTCATGGGCCTTGCCGGTGAACGTTGCCGTGGCCGCGCCGCCTTGGGCGAGAGGGCCGCGACGGCTGGTGAAGAACCAGATCGTGCTCTGCGCCGCGCTGTCGAGCTGGGCCATCATCGGCACCGCGGTTTGCGGATCGCCGTCGATCTGCAGGAACACGAACGGGCTGTCCGCCAGCGTGGTCCAGAACTTGTGCTTGAGGGTCGTGGTCTTGTCGGTGCGGGTGTCCATGAGAGCTTCCCCTTTTCCGACATAACCTCGAACCGCCGGGCAGGGTTCCGTTGCCATTTTCTCCATGCTGGAACATAAAGTGAACATAGGAGTCGATTCGCCATGGACCTGTCAGCCTTTCCTACAGCTGGGAAGTTGCCGGCGGCGGAGGAGCATGCCCGCCGCTGGAGCCCGGGCCTGCCCTGCGCGCCGCATAACGAGCTATTTGCCAGCGGGCGCGAAGCCGGCGGGGCGGCCGTGGCGTTGGCCCTGGCGCTCGATGGCTTACGGGAGCTTGAGGGGCGCAGCTTGTTGTGGGTGCAGGACACAACTTCGCTTCGCCTCAACGGGCGGCCCTATCGCGCGGGCTTGCCGCGGGCGCTGCGCAGCCGGGTGATCCATGTCCTTGCTCCCAAGCCGGAGGATGCGCTGTTCGCGTTGGAGGAAGGGATACGCTGCCGCGACATGGCCTGCGTGATCGGGGAGATCGCCGGCAATCCCAAGGCGCTGGACTTCACCGCCTCGCGGCGCCTGACATTGGCGGCCGAGCGATACGGCGTCCCCTTGTTTCTGATCCGATACGACGCCCAGCGTGACCTGTCCTCGGCGCGGATGCGTTGGCAGGCTCGCTCGGCCGCCTCGCTGCCGCCGCAATGGAATAGCGCTGCCCCCGGGACGCCTGCCTGGCATGCCGAACTGTTCCGCGCCCGCACCCTTGCCACCGGAGAATGGATTTTGCGCGATGACGGAAAAGGTCTCGCCGCCGAACGCCCTTCCGCCGCGCCGGATCATGGCGATCTGGCTGCCGCGGCTGGCGGTCGATCGCTGGCGGCACGCTGAAGGTTGCGAGCGGGGGCAGGGCGCGGATGCCGAACCCTACGCGCTGATCGCCGAAACCGCCCACGGACTGCGTATCGAGGCGGTCAACGACACCGGCCTCGCTGCCGGGGCGCGGCCGGGCATGGCGGTGGCCGACGCGCGGGCCGTGTGCCCGGCCCTCAAGGTCGCGCCTTCGGACGTGGCGGGCGATCTCGCGTTCCTCGAACGTCTGGCGGTCTGGGCACACCGCTGGGGCCCGTGGGCCGCGCTCGATCCGCCTGATGGGCTGCTGGTCGATATCAGCGCCGTGGCTCACCTGTTCGGGGGAGAGGAGCGGTTGCTGGCGGAAGTGCAGGCGTGCTTTGCCGGGCAGGGGTTGGTCGCACGGGCCGCCATCGCACCCACGGCCGGGGCGGCGTGGGCGCTGGCCCATTACGGCAAGGCTTCTCCCATCCTCGCGCCGTTCTCGGATATCCTCGAAGCCCTTGCCGGATTGCCGGTAGCGGCCTTGCGGCTCGACGGTGAGGTGCTGTTGGTCCTGCGGCGGTTGGGGCTCAAGCGGATCGGCGACCTGGCGGGGGTGGGGCGTGACGCACTCAAGCGCCGGTTCCGCCATCGATCGCCCGCCGCCAACCCCTTGCTGCGGATGGATCAGATGCTGGGTCGGGCGCCGGAGCCGTTGCTGCCGGTGGTTTCCGTCAGCCAGGCCCTGGTCCAGCGCGGGTTGCTCGAACCGATCCGCCATAGCGAGTTGCTCGCCCAGGTCGTGGCCGATCTTGCCACCGATCTGGCGCGTGAACTCGAAGGGCGGGGCGAGGGGGCGCGGCGGCTCGAGCTCGGGCTGTGGCGCGTGGATGGCGATGTGGTGCTGCGCTCGCTCGAAATGGCCCAGGCCACCCGCGAGGCGGCGCACATCACCCGCCTGTTCGCTGGGCGTCTCGACGATATCGACGCCGGTTTCGGGATCGAGCTGGTCCGGATGCGAGTGCTGTGGGCCGAGCCGCTGGCGGTGGTCCAGAAGGGACTCGGGGCTCAGGCAGAAGATATCGGCACATCGCTTGCAGCCTGTATCGACCGGCTGACCGTCCGGCTTGGCGCGGCCGCCGTGCGCCGCCCCGTGCCCCATCCCAGCCACATCCCGGAACGCGCGCAACGTTGGCAGCCACCGCTCGAATCCGAACCGGTCTCGCAGGAGGAGCTGGCGTTTCATACTCGCCCGTTGAAGCTGCTCGACCGGCCGGAACAGATTGCCGTGCTTTACGCGACGCCCGATGGTCACCCCCGGCAATTCCGCTGGCGTAATGGCCTGCACGAAGTCGTGCGAGTTGAAGGGCCGGAACGGATCGCGCCTGAGTGGTGGCGCGAGAGGGGCAGCACTCGGCTGAGGGACTATTACCGCATCGAGGACAGCGAAGGCCGCCGCTACTGGATCTACCGAGCCGGTCTCACTGGGGATGGACGAGGGGGCGCGCCCGACTGGTTCATGCAGGGGTTATGCGGTTGAGGCGAAGGCTGGACGAGGTGACTCGAACCAGCCTAGAGGCAGCCAATGCACGCAACGATTGATCACATGGTCACCGGCTACAGGTCGGCAAAGCAATATCTGTCGGTCGTTACCGGCGCTCAAGAGGATCTGCTGCACGTTCACGCCGGACTGCTGATCTTCGTCCTATCGGCCCTGATCCTGCGCAAAAAGATGCGCTCTCCCATTCCTCTTGCGCTGGTCGTGTTTTTTGCCACGCTGAACGAGGTGGTGGACTGGTACTCAGGCGCGCCGCAAGCGCCCTTCGAACACTACATTGATTTTGCCAACACGGTGTTCTGGCCGGCCGTGCTGTTCCTGCTCGCGCGGCGCTGGCGTTAAAACCGCGACCTTCAAAATGCTGGGTTCCAGACGAGGGTCTTGAAAAGAACAAATAGCGAACATAAATATGGGGTCGCATGCGGCGATCTTGGGCCACGCGCGTTTGAAAGCCGGAGGCACGAGCATGGCGATCGAGAAAAACGGCCCCGATTTGGAAGAGCGCCCGAACTCGCTCTCGGCGATAGACCGGGCGATCCACGCCGAGCGCTTGGCCGATCTGCAGGGGGCGTGAGGTGTCATGCCCGAATCCTCGCTCACTCCTGGAAAACGGCGAACCCAGGTTGATCCTGACACGATAGCCCCGCTGCCCCGCGCTTCGTTTGTCGAGCTTGGGCTGGTGTCCTGCTTTTCTTTTCTGCGCGGCGCTTCGGATGCGGTCGACTTGGTGAACACCGCGCGGATGCTGGGTTACGATGCGATCGGGATAGCCGACGTCAATTCGATGGCGGGGGTGGTGCGGATCCATACCGAGGCCAAGACCTTGAAGGTGAGGCCGCTCATCGGTTGCCGGATCGAGACGGTCGAAGGTCTCGCCTTCCTCGCCTATCCCACCGACCGTGCTGCTTATGGCCGTCTGTGCCGGCTGATCTCGGCTGGGCGGATGAGCACGCTCGAGGGAGAATGGCAGGATAAGGGCGTCTGCCACATCTCGCTGGCGATGCTGGCGGATCATGCAGAGGGCGTGCAGCTGATCCTGCTGCCGCCTGAGGATATCGACGCTGAACTCACCCTCAAGATCGAAAGCAACGTCGTCCCGCTCAGGGGAGAGCCTGTCGAAACCGCACGGAACTCGCTGACCACGTCCTTTCCCGAGGCTTTTCCGCACATTGCCGATCAGCTTCCGACCTTGCGCTACCTGGCCGCAAGTTACCTCTACCGGGGTGATGACGTGGCCCGGATCGATCGCCTCGACGCACTGGCAAAAGCGAACGGGCTGACACTCCTCGCCACCAACGACGTGCATTACCACTCGCCTGACCGCCGTCCGCTGCATGATGTGATGACGGCAATCCGGCACAAGACCACTGTCGCCAAGGCGGGCTTCAGGCTTCACGCCAATGCGGAACGGTACCTCAAGAGCCCCGAGCACACGGTCGCCCTGTTCGCGCGGTGGCCGCACGCCATCGTGGCGTCACGCGAAGTGGCCGATGCGTGCCGGTTCAGCCTGGCCGAACTGAAATATGAGTACCCCAAGAAAGGTTATCCTGATGGCATGACGTCACAGGACTATCTTGAGCAGCAAACCTGGGAAGGATCAAAATGGCGCTATCCCAAAGGTTTGCCTGGTAAAGTCAAGAAAACACTTGAATACGAGCTCGCGCTGATCGGCAAGCTCCAGCTCGCGCCCTATTTTTTAACCATCAAGGAGATCGTCGACTTCGCCCGCGGTCAGGAACCGCCGATCCTGTGCCAGGGTCGCGGTTCGGCGGCCAACTCGGCGGTGTGTTTTTGCTTGGGGATCACCTCGGTCGATCCGGCCGAGCACGAGCTGCTGTTCGATCGTTTCATCTCCGAAGAGCGGACCGAGCCTCCCGACATCGACGTCGATTTCGAGCATGAGCGGCGCGAGGAGGTGATTCAGCACATCTACGAAAAGTACGGCCGCGCCCATGCGGGCCTGTGCGCCACGGTGATCCACTACCGGCCGCGCATGGCGATCCGCGAAGTCGGCAAGGCGATGGGCTTGTCCGAGGACGTGACCTCGTCGCTCGCCCGCACCGTCTGGGGCGGTCATGGTCATGAGATCGACGAGGAGCATGTCCTGCGCGAAACGGGACTCGACCTGTCGGACCCGCACTTGAGACGCGTTCTGAAGTTGACCCAGCAAATGATCGGCATGCCGCGGCATCTGAGCCAGCATGTCGGCGGGTTCATCCTCACCGATTGCCTGCTGACCGAGACCGTGCCGATCGGCAACGGCGCCATGCCGGAGCGGAGCTTCATCGAATGGGACAAGGACGACATCGACGATCTCGGTATCTTCAAAGTCGATGTCCTCGCGTTGGGCATGCTGACCTGTATCAGGAAAGCCTTCGATCTCCTTGAAAAGCATCATGATAGGGAGGTGACGCTTGCGACCGTCCCGCAGGAAGACTCGGCGGTTTACGACATGCTGTGCAAGGGAGATTCCCTCGGCGTCTTCCAGGTGGAGAGTCGGGCACAGATGAACATGCTCCCCCGCCTCCGGCCGCGCAAATTCTACGATCTGGTGGTCGAGGTGGCGATCGTCCGGCCTGGTCCGATCCAGGGGGACATGGTCCATCCCTATCTCAAGCAGCGGAAGGCGGAGCGGGAAGGCAAGATGGATTTCCATCTCCCAGGACCGGCTCCCGGCCATGGCCCCGCCGACGAATTGTCCTCGATCCTGGGCCGAACTTACGGCGTGCCGATCTTCCAGGAACAGGCGATGAAGATCGCCCTCGACGCCGCGAAGTTTACCCCGGGAGAAGCGAACCGGTTACGCAAGGCCATGGCGACGTTCCGTTCCCGCGGTATGGTCCACGAACTGGAGGATCTGATGGTCGGCCGCATGGTGGACCGCGGTTACGATCCGGAGTTCGCCCAGCGCTGCTTCAACCAGATCAAGGGGTTCGGCGAATACGGTTTCCCTGAAAGCCACGCGGCGAGCTTTGCGCACCTGGTTTACGTTTCGAGCTGGCTGAAATGCCATTACCCCGCCGCTTTCGCCGCCGCGCTGCTCAATTCCCAGCCGATGGGTTTCTATGCTCCGGCGCAGATCGTGCGCGATGCGGCCGAGCACGGGGTCGAAGTGCGACCGATCGACGTCAATCATTCGGACTGGGATTGCACCTTGGAGGAGAGCGGCCGAGGCGCCGCGCTTCGTCTCGGTCTGCGGCAGGTCGATGGGCTGCCCGAACATGTCGCGGCGAAGCTGGTGGCAAGACGGCAGGCGGCGGGCCCCTATCGCGACGTGACGCAGCTGCGCGACCTGGCCAAAGTCCCGCCCGCTCATATCGAGCGGCTCGCTTCGGCCGATTGCTTCGGCTCGCTCGCTCTGCCGCGCCGTCAGGCCTTGTGGGATGCGCGGAGCCTGACGGCGGCGCACGAGCTGCCGCTGTTCAGCTATGCCGAAGCGCGGGAGGAGGGGGCTGAGCGTGCGATCACCAGCTTGCCGGCCATGCCTCTGTCCGAGGAAGTGATCGCCGACTATCAGACTCACCGCTTGTCGCTGAAGGCCCATCCGATGAGTTTCTTGCGCGCCTCTCTCGCCGAACGCGGCTTCTTGCGGGCCAGCGATTTGCGCAGCCGCAAGCACCGCTCGATGGTCAATGTCGCGGGCGTCGTGCTGATCCGCCAGCGCCCGGGTTCGGCCAAGGGAGTGGTGTTCATCACGCTCGAGGACGAGACCGGCGTCGCCAACCTGGTCGTGTGGCCGGACACAATGGAACGTTACCGCAAAGTGGTGATGGGCGCGCGGCTGATCGAGGTGCGCGGTCGCGTCGAATACGACGAGGATGTGATCCACGTGATCGCCGCACATCTCACCGACGCGACGGAACAGCTGCACCACTTGTCCGACGACCTGCTCAAGCCGGCCCTGGCCTATGGCGATCACGGCAGCAGCCATCGCCATCCGCGCAATGTCAGGGTCATTCCCAAGTCGCGGGACTTCCACTGACGATGAAGCTCTCACGTCGAATTGGCCGCTTCCGCCTCGATCGTCTGTTACTTGTGGCGCTGATTGTCCTCGGGCTGCTCATCGCCGGACGTGGCTGGCTGGCAGAACATCCCGAGCATGATCCCTGGGCCCCGCTCAACCTTAATGATCCACCGGGCTGGGCAACGCAGCGCAAGCTGGCCGCCTTGCGTTCGGACCCCGCCGAATGCCGCGCCGTGCTGGAACGCAGCGAGGTGGCGTTCAGAGCTCTCCCGCCGGAAGGGAAGGGCGCTTGCCGCCGCGAGGACCGGACCGTTCTGGTCGATGCCCCTCTCGCTCCGACCCCGCCGGCGGCGACCTGCGCAGTGGGGGCGGCCCTGGAACTATGGCTGCGAGACGTCCAGGCCGCCGCCGAGCTGAACCTCCAATCCCGCGTGGCCCGGATCGAGCATTTCGGCACTTACAGCTGCCGGCGGCTCTATGGACGCGACAGCGGCCCGTGGAGCGAACACGCGACGGGCAACGCGATCGATATCGCTGCCTTCGTGCTCGACGACGGGCGCAGGATAAGCGTCGTCGGCGATTGGAGTGGCTCCGGAGCCGAGGCCGTCTTTCTACACCAGGTTCGGGATCGGGCCTGCTCGGTATTCGGCACGGTCCTATCGCCCGACTACAACTCGGCCCACGTCGATCACCTGCATTTCGACCAGGAGGCGCGCGGCTTCGGCGTCGTATGCCGCTGACGCGTGTTTTGGACGAACACGCCTTGCGCCTCCTGCCCAGCCGCCTAGGACAAGACCATCAGTTTCAACAACGAGAGGAAATCATGAGCATTCGTCGTATCGAACCGGGCCCGCGGATGAGCCAGGCAGCAGTTCACAACGGTATCGCCTACCTTGCCGGACAAGTCGGCGCACCTGGCGAAAGCGTTGCGACCCAGACCACCGCAGTCCTCGCGCAGATCGACAGGCTTCTGGCCGAAGCGGGCTCCGACAAGTCGCGCATCCTCACCGCTACCATCTGGCTCGCGGACATGGCCGACTTCGCGGAAATGAACTCGGTCTGGGATGTGTGGGTCGACAAGGACAACCCGCCTGCACGCGCTACGGGCGAAGCGAAGCTCGCCACGCCGGACTACAAGGTCGAGATTATTATCACGGCCGTTTGCTGATTTCGGACCGCCTGGGCTCGCGAGTCATTTGACGAGCCCAGTCGGTCATTCTCAGTCAGCCCTCGTGGAAAGCCATTTCTGGAACTGCTTCATCGCGTGGGTCAACGGACGCGTCTTCAGCCGCGTGAGCCAATAGCTGCCCAGATCGACTTCGATCGGAAGGGGGCGGATCAGACTACCTTCCCCAAGTTGGCGGGCGAACATATCGGCCGGAAGCAGCGCGACGCCTGCACCAGCCTCGGCAGCCAGCGCCATGGTTAGCGAGGAGTCGAACACCGGTCCTCGGATCGCCGGCTCCGTGACACCCGCAGCCTCGAACCAGCGCGGCCATTCGTCTTGACGATAAGAACGCAGCAAGCTCTCGCGTCCCAAATCTGCTGGCGAGGCAATGCGCGTGCCGATCCGTGGGCTGCACAGAGGCACAAAGGGAGCTGCGACCAGCTGATCGGCCTCCGTCCCGTGCCAGGCGCCATCGCCGAAGCGGATCGCGAAATCCAGCCCTTCGCCTGCCAGGTCCACGCGGTTGTTGTTCGTGAGCAGTCTCAAGTCGATTTCCGGATGGGCCTCGTGAAAGCCGGGCAGGCGAGGCAGGAGCCATCCGACAGCGAACGTCCCGACGACACCCACCGTCAGCACCTCGCGAAACCGGCCGTCGGCGAAACGGTCCAGCATGTCACCAATCCGCGCGAACGAGTCGCTTACGACCGGCACCAGTGCCAAGCCTTCGTCGGTTAGCGCCAGCCCACGCGGCAACCGGCGGAAGAGCGGGCTGCCCAAGCGCTCCTCAAGCCGCTTCACTTGGTGGCTTACAGCGGCCTGAGTCACGCAGAGTTCCAACGCCGCACGAGTGAAACTCAGATGCCGGGCGGAAGCTTCGAAGGCTCGCAACGCGTTCAACGGTAGGTGTGGCCGATCCATCTTTGACCCAAATTCAATTGATGCCTGAACCGACATATCATCGTTTGATCGATCATCGCCAGATCGGCCAGACCGGCACGAAAGGAGCTCAAGCGATGGTCGACAGACGACAGGCGATTTTTACATTTGGCGGCTTGTTGATCGCGACAAGTGTCGGGGCGTTGCCGGCGTGTTCGGCTAAACAACGGAGTAATAAGGATATCTCATTGGCGGCGGTGCGAGACCGCCTGGCTGAGATTGAGGCCGCGAACGGTGGTCGTCTTGGGGTCGCTGTTCTGGATACCGTAACGGGCGCTTCCATTTCCTATCGGGGGAATGAGCGCTTTCCTATGTGCAGTACCTTCAAATTTCTATTGGCAGGCGCGATGCTCGATCGCTGTGACAAGGGGCTGGAGCGGCTCGACCGTGTGATCGCCTTCAAAGCCTCTGATCTCGTCGAGCATTCGCCGGTCACCGAAAAGTTCGTCGGCGAGCCGGGCATGGCGATTGGGGCGCTGTGCGAAGCCACGATGACCACGAGCGACAACACTGCGGCCAACCTCTTGCTTGCCGCCCTCGGTGGTCCTCAAGCTGTGACCGCTTTCGTCCGCACTATCGACGATCCTTACACTCGGCTCGACCGCATCGAGCCTTGGCTCAACGACGTGCCGCCGGGCGATCTGCGGGATACGACGACCCCGCTAGCCATGCTCGGCAATCTGGACCGGTTGCTGATCCGCTCCACCCTTCGTCCCGCTTCGCGAAAGCTTCTCACCGACTGGCTGGTCGCCAACCAGACGGGCGACACGCGGCTCAGGGCAGGTCTTCCCGCCGAGTGGCGCGTCGGCGATAAGACCGGCACCTGGCACACCGACACGGTAAACGACATCGGCATCATCTGGCCCACAGGCCGTCCTCCGATCCTGGTGACCAGCTACCTCGCGGGCAGCAACAAGCCGCTCGACGCCAATAACGCCGTCCATGCCGAGGTCGGTCGCGCAATCGCAGAGGCGGTTCAGTCGGATTCCGGGTGATGGGTTAGGGTTTTCTGCCGGTTGGCTGTTCGACTACTATGAACGGGCCCAGCGGGACCCCGTCATCCCTTCGTCCATGCCCGGGGTCCCACAGCTGCGACACACTGCCGTCAAGGAACAGGGCATTGGGCGTGTGCAAGACGTCCCGGAAATAGCGGGCGAACTTGCCGAAGCTCACCGGTGTTTCGCTGATCACGAAATGGGCGCGGCCCTGAGTGTCCACGCCGACGCCGTTGCGTATCTTCCTCGATTGGCCATTCGCGTCGAAGCCAGGGTGGAGCTTGCCGTCGATCACCAGCATCGGCCCTGATTGCGTGGCAAACTCCGGCCGGTCATTTACCTTGGCGGCGAAGTCTTCGGTGGTCCGGATCTGCCAGGTTCCGCCAGTACCGTAGAACACGCCGTTCGGCTTGAGGTGGAAGTTGCCGGCACCATCATTGCGGTTGAGCGTGTGCCGCCGCTCGCCGTTTTCGACATAGTAGCCGATGGGATTGCCGTCCTCATCGAACATCCCTGCGTTCATTGCGAACGCGACCTCAGCGGGGGCAGGCAAATTCTCGGCAAGCATGGCGAAAGAACGAGCCGGGTTTCCGTCGCGTCCGTCGAGCGCCGTGCGGATATGATGCTTTGCCGGGTCGGCGGTGCAGTGAGTGAGGGCGGCATCCTCAAAGATGACCGCCTCGCAATCGGCCTGGGGTGCAGGTCGGGGCCTTTCCGCCCCGCACGCGGTAATGGCGAACGCAAGCAGCGCCGCCGCGCGTTTCACTGCCCGAAACCTGCCTCACCGGCGACCCGTGCCGCTTCCTTCGCTGCAGCGATGAGCGCTCCGGCCTTGTGGCGACACTCGGCGGCTTCGTAGGCGGGGTCGCTGTCTGCCACGATTCCTGCGCCGGCCTGGACATGCATGACGCCGTCCTTCACCACCGCGGTGCGCAAGACAATGCAGGAGTCGACCGAACCGTCGGGCGCGAAATAGCCGACGCCGCCAGCATAAGGACCGCGCGTTTCGGGCTCGAGCTCGGCAATCACCTGGCATGCGCGGATCTTGGGAGCACCGGAGACGGTGCCGGCAGGGAAGCCCGCGAACAGCGCGTCGAGCGCGTCCTTCGACGGATCCAGGCGCCCCACCACGTTGCTGACGATGTGCATGACGTGGCTGTAGCGCTCGATCGTGAAGCTCGCGGTGACCTTGACGCTATCCGCCGCCGCTACCCGGCCGACGTCGTTGCGTCCGAGGTCGAGCAGCATGAGGTGCTCGGCGCACTCCTTGGGATCGGCCAGGAGGCTGCGTTCGGCCTCTGCGTCTTCTTCTTCGGTCTTGCCGCGCGGCCGGGTGCCGGCGATCGGCCTGATCGTAACTTCGCCGTTGCGAACGCGGACCAGAATCTCAGGGCTTGAGCCGACCACGGCAAAGCCGGGGAGATCGAGGAAGTAGAGGAACGGCGAGGGGTTCACTCGCCTCAGCGCGCGATAGAGCGCGAACGGCGGCAACGGGAAGGGGCATGTGAAGCGCTGCGCCAGGACGACCTGGAAGATGTCGCCTGCGGTGATGTAGTCCTTCGCCTTGAGGACCATCGCCTCGTAGTCTTCGGCTGCCATGACCGGCTCAAGCGCCATTTCCGGCAGGCCGATGTCGCGGTGAGGCGCCGGCGAGGCCGCGCCAAGGCGCGCCAGGGCGGCATCGATCCGTTCACCTGCCAGCTCGACTGCACGCTGCGGATCAGTGCCATCGGCCCACAACGGCGCGATCGCAAACAGCGCATCGTTGAGGCCGTCGAATACCAGGATCAATGTCGGTCGCGCGAACAGCATGTCGGGCACGGCGAGTTCGCTTTGCGGAGCCCGGGGCAGGTTCTCTACCAGGCCGATGGTCTCATAGCCGAAGTAGCCCACCAGGCAGGCGAGGGCCGGGGGAAGGCCTTTCGGCACATCGATCCGACAGCTGTCGGCAAGCTGGCGCAGCTCGGTAAGGCTGTCGCCAGGCAGCGGCTCGAACGCCTCCCGATCAAGCCTCCAGCTGCGATTCACTTCGCACGAATGGCCGGTCGCGCGGAAGATCAGGTCAGGGTCGAGGCCGAGCAGGCTGTAGCGCCCACGGACTTCGCCGCCTTCGACCGATTCCAGCAGGAAGTCCCCACGGCCGGGCTCGATCAGCTTGAGCGCCGCACCGACTGGCGTTTCGGTGTCGGCGACGAGCTTGCGCCAGACGAGCGCCGGCTCACCAGCAGCAAGCCGGGTGCGAGCCGCCTCAGCGTTCTCGGGGAGCATGCCTGGCAAGGACCCGCGCCTTATTCGGCTTGGGTGCCGACGAGGGATGCGACCACGGCATCGATCGCCGTCTGGTTGCGTTCCACGCCTACGTCGTTCTGCGCCGCGTTGACGAACTGTTCAACGTATTCCTCAGCTGTAATACGACCCAGCTGGTTCAGCGTGGTCGCCAGGATCGGATCGTTGGCCGGAACCGCGCCAGCTTCGATCTTGTCGAGCTTGACGATGAACCAACCCTCATCCTGCGGCGCCTCGAGCTTCTTCACCGTTCCAGCGGCCATGCTGAAGAACAGGGCAAGCGAGGACGGGACGCGGCCGATGCGGGCCATTTCCTGACGGTCGATATTGAGAGCTTCCGGCGCAGGGATCGCCTTCTTTTCGGCAGCCACTGCCGCCGCGAGGTCGGTTCCCTGGGCAAGGCGTTGCATGACACGCTCGGCGGCAGCCTTGGCAGCCTTCGAGCCCTCGTCACGCCGCCACAAGGCGATGACGTCCGGCTTGATCTCGGCGAGCGGGGCCGTGGCCGACGGGGTGATCTCGCTGACCTCGAAGACCAGGACCGTTTGGCCCGGCACGATTTCGGTCAGCTGCGGCTGCCCTTCCTCCATGTCGAACGCCACCTTCAGCACTGGAGCCAGCGTCGGCGGCAGGGTTTCGGTGGCCTTGCCGTAAAGGCGGCCATCGGCCGTTGCCGGAGCGGTGGTGTTGAGCGTGAGCTTCAGTTCCTGCGCCACTTCGCCAAGGCTGCGTCCGCCCTCGATCTCTTCCTCGATGCGGGCTGTCATGTCGGCAAAGGCCGTGCGGCGCTGCTCTTCGGTGAGCTCGGCCACGATATCGCCGCGCGCCTGTTCGAGCGTCCGACCGGCAACGCGGTCAATCTGGTCGACACGCAGCACGTACCAGCCAAGGCCGCCCCGGGCCGGGGTCGCGATGGCGCCACGCTCTGCGGCAAATGCCGCCTGCGCGACCGATGGTGAAGCCGAAGCGGCGAACTCGGCGCGTGTCGACGGACCGATAGGGGCTGTCGCCAGGCCCTTCGAACGAGCCGCTGCATCGAGGGCCTTTCCGCCCTGAACTTCAGCGACGAGTGCGTTGGCTGCAGCCTGCGTCGGGACGATAACCTGGGTGAAGGTGCGGCGCTCGGTCGGCGCGAACTTGGCCTGGTCGCGCTTGAACCGGGCTGCGATCTGGGCCTCGGTCGGTGCCGGGCGGGCGCCCAGGGCCTCTTCACCGAAAGTGGCGTAACGGATCACGCGGCGCTCGGGCCGGATGAACTTATTGCGGTTCTCGCCGTAGAACGCCTGCAACTGCGCGGTCGTGGGATCGCCCTGCGGAGCAAAGGCGGCGCTGGGAATCAGCGCGACAGTGCCATGGCGCCGCTCGCGAAGCAGCGAAGCATACTGCTTGACCGCGCTGTTGGGCATGACAGGGCTGAAAGTGATCGGCGTGATCAGCTGGCGAGCGAGGAGGCCCATGCCGAGATCGTGTCGCACCATCGATTCGCTGAGGCCCTGCTGTGCGATGGCCGCGCGGAAGGCGTTCTCGTCAAAATTTCCGCTGGCGCCCTGGAACGCCGCAATCTGCACGATCTGGCTGTCGACGAGCCTGTCACCGGCCCGCATGCCGTGGTTCTCTCCGAACACGGCGAGAGCGGTGCGTTGCAGCAACTGCTTCAGAGTCGATTCGAGGCCGCCGGCATCCAGAAAGGTCTGCATCGTCATCGTCGGCTGTTGCTGACGTTCACGCTCGAGCGAAGCCGTGAGGTTTTCCTTCAGGTCGGCGGAATCGATCCGCTGGCCGCCGACAACGGCAACCCTATCCCCGCCCGAGACACCGCCGAACACGCTGGTGTTCGCGACGTCGGAACTTGCGAAGGCGAGGGCGATCAGGGCGAGAAAGCCCAGGGTGACGGCGACGCCGATCTTCGATTTGAAGAAATTGCGGAAGAACTGGAGCATGTAGAGAGCGGTTTCTCAGCTGATTGCGGTGTTGGCGTAAGACCAAGGAGATAGGGCCCGGGCGTTCGAATGGCGGCTTTATCCCGCATGCGATAATGCCGCAACAGTCGAACGGGGGTTTCCGGCAGCTGTCAAAAGCTGTTTTGACAACTGAGGCTCGCCGGACTAGCCCGCACCCGATTCCGGCGCCTGTCGCACCGGGAAAATTCACTTGATATTCACAGGACCCTTGATGGCCCAGCGCCCTTATATCGTCGGCAATTGGAAGATGCATGGCACGCGAGCCATGCTGTCGGAAGCGCGTGCGATCGACCGCGCCGCGGAACGGCTCTTGAAAGCCGAAGTCGCGATCGCCCCGCCGTTCACCTTGATCCATGCTTCGCGCAAGGAAGCCTCGCTGATCGGGATCGGCGCGCAAGACTGCCACGCCGCCGACGGCGGCGCGCACACCGGCGATATCTCCGCGGCAATGCTCAAGGATTCGGGCGCCGGCTTCGTTATCGTTGGTCACAGCGAGCGCCGTGCCGACCACGGCGAGACTGATGCGGTAGTGAAGGCCAAGGCCGACGCCGCCCTGGCAGCTGGGCTGAGCGTAATCGTTTGCGTTGGCGAAACCGAAGCTCAGCGCGACAGCGGCGAAGCCGAAGGTGTCGTGGCCACTCAGCTCGACGGCTCGCTCCCGCGGGGCGAAGGCGTGGCCGAACGAGTCACTGTGGCTTATGAACCGGTTTGGGCGATCGGCACTGGCCGCACCCCGACCCTGCAGGACATCGCCGCCATGCACCGCTCGATCCGCGTCCGCCTCGGAGAGATCTACGGCGAGGCCGGTTCGCAAGTGCGGATCCTCTATGGCGGCTCGGTGAAGCCGGAGAATGCCACCGAGATCCTCGCGACCGAGGAAGTCGGCGGCGCACTTGTCGGTGGCGCCAGCCTCACGGCGGAAAGCTTCGTTGGTATCATCGTCGCGGCGACCGAACCCGCCGAGTAAGTCCCGCGCTGCCCTTGCGCCCATGTATGGGCGCGCCTAAATGGCCGCGCACGCAAGATTGAGATTTATACATGTCGCTGTTCCTCTTCCTCACAGTTATCCAGGCGATCATCGCCGCGGCGCTCGTCGGCATTGTGCTGATGCAGCGTTCCGAAGGCGGTGGCCTCGGTATCGGAGGAGGGGGCAGCCCGGGCGGGCTGATGAACGCGCGCGGCGCGGCTGACTTCATGACCCGGGCGACCAAGTGGCTCGCGGTCTGCTTCGTGACCCTGGCGATTGTCCTGGCGGCCTTGGCTGTCGACACCACCACTGGCCGCGACATCGACACCTCGCTCGATCGCAGCGTGGCTCCGGTCCAGGACCCTCTGGCGCCCGTTAGCCAGCCCGGTCCGGGGCTCGACCAGCCGGTCGGCGGTGCAGCGACTCCGGCCCAAACCGCGCCGGCGCCGAACGATCCGCTCGCCGGAACGGCCGAGTAACTTCACTTCTCACGCCATCTTGCGGGCATTTGGCCCGTAACCTGTTAAATTCCCCCAGTCGGCCCTTGCGCCGAGTGCATGGGGGCGCTTAAGGCTCGTCTCCCATGGCGCGGTATATTTTCATCACCGGCGGCGTGGTCTCATCGCTTGGCAAGGGACTGATGGCGGCAAGCCTTGCTGCCCTCCTGCAAGCGCGCGGCTACAAGGTCCGCATTCGTAAGTTCGATCCCTATCTCAACGTCGATCCGGGCACGATGAGTCCGTATCAGCACGGCGAGGTCTATGTGACCGACGACGGGGCGGAAACCGACCTCGATCTCGGCCACTACGAGCGCTTCACCGGCGTCTCCGCCCGGCAGAGTGACAACGTGACCTCGGGTCGAATCTACCAGCAGATCATCGCCCGCGAGCGGCGCGGGGATTATCTCGGTGCAACGGTCCAGGTCATCCCGCACGTGACTGACGCGATCAAGGAATTCGCGCTGGCGGAAACCGACGACCTCGATTTCGTGCTGTGCGAAATCGGCGGGACCGTCGGCGACATCGAAAGCCTGCCGTTCATCGAAGCGATACGTCAGCTGCGTAACGAACTCGGGCGGGACAATACTTGCGTGGTCCACGTCACCTTGGTGCCGTATATCTCGGCGGCCGGAGAACTGAAGACCAAGCCGACCCAGCACTCGGTCCGAGAACTCACCAGCCTGGGCGTCCAGCCCGACTTGCTGCTGTGTCGCTGCGAACATCCGTTGCCGCCCAGCGAACGGGCCAAGATCGCGCTGTTCTGCAACGTCCGCCCGGAAGCGGTGATCCAGGCGCTCGACGCGTCGAGCATCTATGCCGTGCCGTTGCAGTATCACGCCGAAGGTCTGGACGCTCAGGTTCTCAGCCACTTCGGCTTGGAAAGCACGACTCCCGATCTGTCGCGCTGGAACGACATCGTCGACCGATACGAGAACCCGGAAGGCGAAGTCACGATCGCGGTGGTCGGCAAGTACGTTGGCCTGCCTGACGCCTACAAGTCGCTCAACGAAGCGCTGGTTCATGGCGGAATGGCCAACCGGGTCCGGGTCAAGATCAAGTGGATCGACGCCGAGATCTTCGAGCAGGCCGATTCGGATATCGCCGCTCAGCTTGAGCCGATGCACGCCATTCTGGTGCCCGGCGGGTTCGGGACACGCGGTTCCGAAGGCAAGATCGCCAGCGTACGATTCGCCCGTGAGCGCAATGTTCCGTTCTTCGGCATTTGTCTTGGAATGCAGATGGCCTGCATCGAAGGAGCCCGGAACACCGCTTCGATCCCCGACGCGTCATCGACCGAGTTTGGTGAGACCTCTGACCCTGTGGTTGGCATCATCACCGAGTGGATGGGTGCCGAAGGGTTGCAGACGAGGTCTGCGGAAGGTGACATGGGCGGTACCATGCGGCTCGGAGCCTACGAGGCGGTCCTTGCCGGAAATAGTCATGTTTCAACGATCTACGGTGGCGCAACGGCTATCTCGGAGCGGCATCGCCATCGGTACGAAGTGAACTCGGCCTACAAGGTACCGCTCGAGAAGGGTGGCCTGGTCTTTTCCGGCATGTCGCCTGACGGACTCCTCCCAGAGATTGTCGAGCGACCGGATCACCCCTGGTTCGTCGGTGTGCAGTTCCATCCGGAACTGAAGAGCAAGCCGTTCGACCCGCATCCGCTGTTCGCTGGCTTCATTGCCGCCGCGGTTCGTCAGTCGCGCTTGGTGTAACTGTCCCGCAACGCAACATAGTTAAAAAACCGATTGCCCATCTTATAGGATGGGGAGTAGATTGTTGCTTGGGGAAGCAGGCTGCCAAACAGGGGGTTTGGGGGCCAGAACTACGTATTTCAGCTGCCCGTGATACAGAACGACCGTCAGGGCTCGGTCGTTTCTGCATGGTTTAGTCTTGCCCGTAGTTTTGGCCGTCTTTTGCGACCCGGACGGTCATTCCGAAAGGCAGGTCGGCGCTAAAGCGTCGAGGGGGCGGACACCACTAGGTTCCGCCCCCAACTCATTTCCAGCCGAAATAACTGAGATCAGGCGGCATCGGCTTGTTTGCCGTCCTTGACCACTTCCAGGTTCGGTTGCCCACCGATGGCGATCTTCTTCGGCTTCATGGCTTCGGGCACTTCACGCACGAGATCGATTACCAGCAGGCCGTCGGCCAGATCGGCGCGTTCGACGCGGACGTAGTCGGCGAGTTCGAATCGGCGTTCGAAGCCGCGATTGGCTATGCCGACATGAAGCATATCCGCCTCTGCGTTTTCGTCGCGCTTGCGGCCATGGACCACGAGCAGGTTTTGCTCGGCGGTTATGTCCAGATCGCCCGAACGGAATCCGGCGATCGCCAGCGTGATGCGATAGCTGTCTTCGCTGCGCCGTTCGATATTGAAGGGCGGATAGTTGTCGCCGGCGCTGTTGCGGGCCTGATTTTCCAGCAAGTTGAACAGGCGATCGAAACCAACGGTGGACCGGCGGTAAGGGGTAAGATCAAAACGATTCATCGAAACAAATCCTCCAACGAGCAATTTGACTGTCGGGACCCGCATCTGCGGCGCCCCTTTGCCGATCACCCTCGCGGCGCGATCAGGCAGATGTTAGATACGTTGGCGTTGCCCCTGTTCAAGAGGGAGCAAGGCAGCATTGCAAGGGGTGACGCGTGAGCCAGCCGAAAGTCGAAATCTATACCAAGGCATTTTGCGGATATTGCTTCCGCGCCAAGCGTTTGCTCGAAGCCAAGGGTGTCGACTTCACCGAATACGACATCACCTTTGGTGGGGATAAAAAGGCCGAAATGCTCGATCGCAAGCCGGATGCCCGCACGGTGCCTCAGATATTCATCGACGGTGAGGCCGTGGGGGGCTCGGACGATCTCGCGAGGCTGGACCAGGAAGGCAAGCTCGACGCCTTGCTTGGTCTTTAGGAACGGCTAGTCCGCCTCCATGACACGTATCGCGATCCTGCAAATGACCACCGGAATTGATCCGGACGTCAACGCCGCAACGCTTGTGCATGCCATTGCAGAGGCTGCCGAAGGCGGGGCGGTCATGCTGTTCACGCCAGAGATGTCAGGCTTGCTGGATCGCGATCGCACGCGCGCCGCTCCTCACATCGTTCGCGAACTGGAAAACCCGGTGCTAGCGGCTGTCCGTTCGGCGGCGGCCGCGCATGGGATCTGGGTGGCGCTTGGGTCGCTCGCCGTATTGCGCGAGGATGGCCGGTGGGCAAACCGATCGTTTCTGCTCGGCCCGGATGGCGAGATCGTTGCCCGGTACGACAAGATCCACATGTTCGACGTCGAGCTGGCCAGCGGCGAGACCTGGCGGGAGTCGGCCGCTTATGCGCCGGGCGAGGCCGTGGTCACGGCTGAGACACCCGTAGGCAGGCTCGGCCTGGCCGTGTGCTACGACGTGCGCTTCCCGGCCTTGTTCGAAGCGCTGGGGCAATTGCGGTGTGACGCCATTGCCGTCCCGGCGGCGTTTACCGTTCCAACCGGCAAAGCCCACTGGCACCTTCTCCAGCGGGCGCGGGCGGTAGAAGCCAGCGCCTACGTCATCGCAGCAGCCCAGGTCGGCGAGCACGCCGATGGGCGGCGGACCTACGGCCATTCGCTGGTGGTCGATCCCTGGGGAGAGATCGTGCTCGACATGGGGGGCGAAGCCACAGGCGTGGGTTTCGCGGAGATAGATCCAAACCGGATCAAGGACGTTCGACGGCAGCTTCCGAGCCTTGCCAACCGCCGCCACTTGCCTAAATCGGCTTCACTATGATCGTGTTCGACCTAACCTGTGACGGCGGCCATCGTTTCGAGGGCTGGTTCGGCTCGTCGGAAGATTTTTCCGGGCAGATGGCCCGTGGTCTCGTCACCTGTCCGCAGTGCGGTTCTGCCGGCGTTGAGAAGGCGCCAATGGCGCCCGCCGTACCCAAGAAGGGCAACCAGAGGTCTGCCGAACAGACCGAGGGAAAAAGAGCGCTGACGCACGGTCCGCTTCCCGCGGAGGTTGCCGAAGCGCTGGGCAAGCTGGCCGAAGCCCAGGCTCAGGCTCTCGCCAGTTCTCGCTGGGTTGGCGATGGCTTCGCGGAGCACTCGCGCGCGATGCATTACGGAGAGCGGGATTCAGAGGCGATCCATGGCCACGCATCCGCCGAAGAGGCCAAAGCGCTGATCGACGAGGGCATTCCCGTGGCGCCGCTCCCGTTCCCGGTAGCACCCCCCGAAGAGCTGAACTGATTTCAGGACATTGCCTTGCCGCTTCGGGGCACCTAAACGACCTCGGCGTGCGCCCGTAGCTCAGCAGGATAGAGCATCAGATTCCTAATCTGGGGGCCACAGGTTCGAATCCTGTCGGGCGCACCATTGACCTCCCAAGCGGAAAGGCCGCCTCAACGAGCAAGCGCGAGCTTCGCTCCAAAGGCGACGAAGACACTGCCGGTCAGTCGATCCATGACCTTTACCGCTCGAGGGCGGCGCAGGAGTCGTCCAATTGGCGTCGTGAGCGCGACCAGCATCGCAAACCAGGCGAGGCCGAGAACGACCTGGATGGATGTGAGCAGCAACGAGAACGGGACAATGCTCACACCCGCAGGGACGAACTGGGGCAGGAAGGTGACGTAGAACACCCCGACCTTAGGGTTGAGAATGTTCGTGAGGAATCCTTGCCTTAGCGATTGCCATCCAGGGACTTTCGCCGCCTGGCCGTTGGCGACATCGAAGCTGTCGCGCGGACGCACTATCAGCTTGAGTCCGAGATACAGGAGGTAGAGTGCGCCTGCCCACTTCAAGATCGTGAATGCCAGGGTCGAGGCCGCAAGCAACGCTCCCAGACCGATTGAAGCTGCCACGCCCCAGACAAAGCAACCGAGCCCGATGCCAGCAGCGGCGAATGTCGCCTGGCGTGCGCCGCCAGCTGCTGCCGACCGCAGCACCATGGCAGTGTCCAGCCCCGGGGTTACGGTGAGAACTGACGCTGCGGCGAGAAAGGCCAGTAAGGCTTGGGTAACGGTCATCCCGAGCCCCATGGCAGAGATCGAGGATCATTTGTAGGCGATCTGGACCCTCCTTGCCATCAACCGACGGGCGATCTCTGCGACCTGATCGCCGTACCCAAAATCATCCAAAGATTTTTCAGGGCTTTACCCGATTGGTCATTGGCCGGGCGTTTGCGATCCAGCGGGACCAGTTGGGGAGCTGAACCATGAGATCCTACAACGGGGGAACCTTTGCCGGCTCGCGGAACGGTGCCGCTTTTGAGGTACCGTGTGACCGCGGTCGCCGAAATGGCGAGATTCGAACCTTCCTGTTGAGCGGCAGTTCAACGCTGACCCTGGCGGTCTGCGCGTTGCTCGTCATCAGCCGTCCGGACCCTGCGAACGCTCAATCCTGCCCGCCTGCCGGGGGTAATGGGCAAGTCATCGTCGATGGCTCAGCCAATTCTTGCGACCTACCTGCGGGTACCTACAGAACGAGTACCAACAGCGCGCCCGTGATTAACGCACAGAACGGCGCCGTAATCACGGTGATAGGCCCGATCTCGGATCAATCCACTGGCACAAGTTCCTTCGGTGTACAGGCGCTCTCGAACAGCTCAGTCCTATTCCAAGGCGCAGCGTCCACCATCACGACAGCGCAGACGGGCGCGCATGGGCTGCTTTCCGGCAGTCAGGCGACGATCGACTTTGTCGGGGGTACGATCACCACTCTCGGTGGCGGTGCATCGACAGCCTATGCGCAAGGCGGAACGATAACTTCCAGCGGGACGACGTTCTACACCGCCGGCGGCGCCGGTGCCAACGCGGCCTTCTCGGTCAATCTCGCCGGAACGCTTTCGGCCTCGTCTTCCACCATCACAACCGGAGTCCGCCTCGGCACATCATCGGCCAACGCTGCGACTTATGGCCTCCCAGTCGATGCGAACGGCAACTTGGTGACCAACCCGGTGGACTACGTTCCGTCGAGCTTCAACAACGCACATGGTATCCACGCTCAAGGAACCGGCGGAACGGTTCGTATCAATACCGATGCGGGTGGCAATCCGGTGGCGGGCACCAGCAGTTCAATCAGTACGTTCGGGCAATCCAGCATAGGAATTCTGGCGCAGGGAACCTCCACTGCCGGTGGTCCTGTCGTGGACATCCGTGCGGCCAATCTTTCGATCAAGACCAACGGCGTCAGTTCCTATGGCGTTTCCTCGTCCGGGCTTGCCTCGACGACTTTTGTCACCCTGAACAACGTAGGCATAACTACCAGTGGTAATACGGCGACGGGGATGTTCGTCACCGCCGGGACGGTGGCCGCGCAAGACTTGTCGATTTCGGTCACTGGAAGCAATTCCCACGGGATCGAAGCCAATCAGAGCGGAGCCGATATAACGGCCACCCGCGGCACATGGTCTTCGACGCAAGGCCTTGCGATCAATGCGGTGAACGGCGGTGTCGTGCGGGGCACGGACTTAGCCTTAAGTGCGGGAGGGACCTCGGCGGTATTCGCCAGCGGGGTTCCGACGGCGTCGAATACTCCGAACGTGTCAATTACCGGTGGATCGGTACTGGCGACACGCGCAGGGCCCGACGCTTTGAGCAACGCCACTCGTGCCTTGTCCGTCATCAGCGCGGGCGCGCGGATCGCGACGAGCAACGTCACCGTTGCCACCACCGGGAACAATGCCTGGGGAGCGGGCGCCTATACGGCCGGGCGGATCGAAACCAGCGGAACGACAATTCGTACGCAGGGAACTTCCGCGCATGGCCTGGTGGGTTACGGCAGCACCAGCGCCACGAACCAGGGCGTCATCTTCTCCCGCGGTGACACGATATTTACCGGCATTCGCCTCAATGCTGCGGGGGTGCCGGTGCTGGCTGACGGGACCACTCCGGCCAGTAGCCCGAGCCAGTATGTCGCCTCAGGAGCGACGACCGCGTACGGCATGTATGCCGGCGCCAGCGGCGCCTATGGCGGGCAGATATGGGCCAACGTGGATCCAGCCACGAGTCTTGCGACGGGTACCTCGAGCTCCGTCACGACCTTTGGTGCCAGCGGCTACGGGCTTTACGCGAAAAGTACCGCGACGCCGACGGTGCGGTCGACGTTGCGAGCGGACTCTGTGACGGTTCTGACCAAAGGTACAGGCGCAGCGGGCGCATTGGCCTGGTACGGTACGCTCAATCTCAGCAACACCTCGATCACAACCAGCGGCGCCGGTTCATACGGCGTTTGGCTCTATGCACCCGGTTCGACTGCCGCCTTCGCTGGTGCAAATAGCATCACGACCTCAGGCAGCGGTTCTGACGGGATCCTGGTCAGCGGCGGGGCAACCGCCGACTTTGCGACTTCGACCCAGGTTCCGACGATGACAATTTCGGGCGCAGGAAGCGCCTTGCTGCGTGTCGATGGCAACCCGAGCATCCTTACGCTCACTAATCGGAATGTCGCCAACAGCGCAGACTTTGCAGACATTACCGGCGTGAGCGCGACGGCAGGGGGCGTAGCGAACCTGACCGGTACGGCAATCACGATGGGCGGCGCCAACTCGCTTGGCGCTGAAGCCGCCGGCGCCGGGTCCCGGATTGTCGGCAGTGGGGGCTCCATCGTGACCAGCGGCACCGCAGGTCATGGCGTCGCTGCGGATAGCACAGGACACGTATGGCTGAACGTCAATCCGTCTACCGGTGCTGCCACCGGCACCAGCTCGACGGTCTCGACATCAGGAAACGGAGCATTCGGCCTGCTTGCGAGCGGCGGGCTCACGGCCTCACCACCGCCAATCACTACGCCCAACTCTGCCGACGATATTCCCGGAGCGGCTCTTCCGGCCGTCTCCCCGGAAGGGCCCTCCACGATCACAGCCAACACCGTGACCGTAACGACAAACGGAACGGGAGCCCACGCGGCACGTGCCAGCGCCGGGGGTGTCCTGGTTCTCACCAACTCCGCACTCGTCACTCATGGCGCAGGGGCCGCGGCGGTCAATATCGATGGGCCGGGCTCAAGTGCCATCGTCACCGGGAGCACCCCTCTGGTCACGACCGGGGCTGCGGCAGACGGCGTGCTGATCTCCGGTGGTGCGGACGTCGTTTTCAACACGACGGCGCCGCTTCCCCCCTTCCAACTCTCGGGCATCGGAAGCTCGTTGCTTCACGTCGATGGTTCGGGATCAACCCTGACACTCGATGGGGTGTCGCTAGTCAACGGCGGCAGCGCGGCCGGCATAATCGGCGTACGGGCGACGGGCGCTGGAGTTGCGACCTTCTCCGACGGTTCCTCCATCACCACCGGGGCGGCCTTGCAGGCTGAGGGGTCGGGTTCAATTATAACAGCCAACGACCTCAGGCTGTCCACCCTGGGTGCGGGTGGTTACGGTGCCTACGCACTGAGCGGCGGACGGATCGACATCGATCCCACGACAATCATCACTTCCGCCGCGGGCGCGTATGGCCTGTTTGCGACGGGCAGCGGCTCAATCATCACCTCGTCCGGAGACACGATCTACACTGGAGTGCGCGTTGGCACCAATCCGGCGGACCCGACGACTTACGGCCAACCCGTCACCTCGACCGGAACGCTCGCGACCGACCCGAGCCAGTATGTCGCCAGTTCCACCGTGGCAGGTTTCAACGCTTACGGAGCCTTTGCTCAAAACGGTGGCGCGATCTGGCTGAATATCGACCCAGCGACGGGAACTCCCACCGGATTGTCCGGTACGATACGGACGCTCGCTGCCGACAGTGATGGCCTTCGTGCCGATGGCACCGGGTCATCGATCACCGCCGTTGACGAGAATGTCACTACCAACGGCCAGCGGTCGAGCGGAGCTTACGCGCTCAATTCGGGCGTGATCAACCTGACCGGCGGCTTGATCGTCACCACGAATATCTCCGGGACAGGCGCCAATGCGCGCGGCTTGGTTGCCGAGCTCAACGGTATCATCACGACCTTCGGTACGGCGATCACTACGAGCGGCATAGGATCGACCGGGGCCCAGGCGGAAAGCGGTGGCACGATCGACCTAGGTGGCGACGCTACCAACCGCACGGTGGTCACCACGGTTAATGCCAACACGCGCGGGCTGATAACGACGAGCGGCACGATCAACGTGGCGTTCGCAGATGTCATCTCCAACAACCATGGGGCGATTGCCGAGAATACCGGACAAATTCACTTCGGTGACGGCACGCCTACCGTCACCGCCTCTGGCGGAAACGTGGTCGGAATTGGTGCCAATGGTGGTGGTCTCATCGACGCCACCGGACCGATCGTCATCAACATGCTGGTGGGGCCCACGGGCCTCTCGGCTGGCCGCACGGCGGCCTATGCTCATGACGGCGGCCAGATCGCTCTGGCCCCTGGTTCGGTGTTCAATATCACCGGCGGGGTGGGCGGTGCCGGCATGACGATCGACAACTCGATCCTGGCCACTCCCATTTCCGGACTGACCATCAACCTGAATTCGGCGGGGGGTGGGGGCTCTTCAGGCGTGGTGGCCATCAATGGCGGACAAGCGGCGTTCGAAGACCTGACCGTCGGCGGTAGCAGCGCGGGCTCGGGAGCATTGGCGCGTGGCGCGGGGGCGAACCTCGTGCTCACTGGAACCAGCAACATCAATATCGTTGCACAGAGTCCGAACTACTACGCGCTGACTTCGACAGGCTTCTTGATATTGGCGACGGGCTTCCAGACCAATGGGAGCACGCCTTCGAGTGGCGTGGCTGCTTGGGACGGCGCCACCCTTTCCAGCACCGGGACCACGATCGCCGTGTCGGCGCAGTACGGCTCGGGTGCTTATGCCCTGCGCACCGGAACCATAGACCTGATCGACACCAGCATCACCACGACGGGCCTTGGGACGAGCGGCCTGCACTCGGTTTATGGGACGATCACGGCCCGGGATTCGACAATCACTACGTCTGGCGAGGGGGCAGGGGTGCTGCTCGCCTCAGACACGATCGCGGCCGCCGTCGGCGACAGAAGCGTTGTCGACATCACCAATACCGATGTGATCACTACGGGCACCGGCACTTACGGGTTCTATTCGCGCAATCTAAATGGCGAAACACCAAACCTCTTCCGGATGTCAGGTGGAACGCTAACCAGCGAAGAAGTGGCGCTTGGTGGAGCAGGGCGTACAGACATTGCTCTCTCGGATGGGGCGGTGGCCAGCGCGCCCTATCTGTTCGTCGCATTCGGGCAGACCGCCTATCAATCGAGCGGCGCATCGGCGGCCCGACTCCCCACGTTCATCAACTTTTCTGCGACTGGCGGAAGCGAGTTGACCGGTGACAGCATCGTGACCGGGGGCTGCGTCTACGACAACTTCACCGATCTCAATTGCATCACACCTACGTTTTCAACTGCCAACGTCACCCTGGATGGCGCTTCGACGCTGACCGGCGCATTCAGGACGGACCAGGGCAACACGGCCGACATGACCTTGCTGGCGAGTTCCATCTGGAACCTGACCGGAAGTTCAAATCTCACCAGTGTGACGAACAACTTGAGCAGCATTCTCTACCTCGCACCGACGGCCGATCCGACCGTTCTGGCGAGCTACAAGACGCTTCGGGTGCGCAACTATGTCGGGCAGGGTGGGCTGATAGGCCTGAACACTTTTCTGGGCACGGATGGATCGCCCTCGGATTTGCTAGTGATCGACGGAGGCTCGGCGATCGGGGCCACACGTCTGCAGATCACCGACACGACAGGCGGTGGCGCGCTAACCACAGGTAACGGCATTCTGGTGGTCGACGCCATAGATGGCGGCACGACGGTTCCCGGGGCCTTCGCTCTCGCGAACTTCGTCATCGCTGGCCCCTACGAGTATCTGCTCTATCGAGGCAGTGTAGATACCAGCGCCCCCGAGAGTTGGTTCCTGCGCAACGTGCTAGCTCCGTGTCCGTGCCCAACTCCAACGCCCACGCCCACACCGACGCCCACGCCGACACCAACTCCGACGCCAACGCCTACACCGACGCCGACACCAACTCCGACACCAACGCCTACACCGACGCCAACGCCTACACCGACGCCGACACCAACTCCGACACCAACTCCGACACCAACGCCTACACCGACGCCCACACCGACCCCAACGCCAACGCCAACACCAACTCCAACTCCCACGCCAACTCCGACACCCACGCCGACGCCGACGCCTCCTCCTCCGTGCATAGATCCGGACGAACCCTGTCCGACACCAACTCCGACGCCCACACCAACGCCGACGCCCACTCCGACGCCCACACCGACCCCAACGCCAACACCTCCGCCAACACCCAACTATCGTGAGGAAGTGTCCCTCATCACGGCGATCCCGACCGCCGCATTGTCCTATGGTCGCGGCATTCTCGACACCCTGCACGAGCGTGTCGGGGACGAGGAGCAATTGCGCGGCGACCCCGAGCTACGCGACGACGAGAACCCCAACGGAGTGTGGGGGCGCCTCATCGCCAAGGATGTGAGGCATCACACCGATCTTGGCATCTACGGCTCGGGCCCGAGCTACAAGATGGACAGCTGGGCGCTGCAGGGCGGCATCGACTTCTACCGCGAGGAAGACGACGACGGCGATCGCGATCATGCCGGCAT
>JAGIBN010000006.1 GCA_017744315.1 Porphyrobacter sp. | reverse complement strand
CTGGAACTCGGCGGCCGTATGTCGAACTACAACACCACTGGCACCAGCTGGACCTACAAGCTGCTGGGTGACTGGGCGGTCAACGACTGGCTGCGTTTCCGTGGCGGCTACAACCGCGCAGAACGCGCTCCGAACATCGGCGAGCTGTTCCTCTCGGCCCAGCAGACTTTCGGGGGCAACAACCGCGGCGATGTCTGTTCGACGCTCAACCCGAACGTGTTTTCGGCCAACCCCGCGGCAAACTCGGGCGGGGCTGCGGGCGCGCTGGATGTGGAGGCGGTCTGTCGCGCGCTGATGGCTCAGGCTGGGCCGGACGCCTCGTTCCTCTACTACGGTTCGCCGACGCTTGGCGTTGTCACCAATCCGCAGGCGACCGGCAGCGGCGGTTTCGCGTTCCCGACCCTGGTCGGCAATCCGAACCTGAAGCCGGAGACGGCCGACACCTGGACCGCAGGGGTGGTGATCCAGTCACCCTTGAGCAGCGGTGCCCTTTCGCGCCTGCGCCTCTCGGTCGATTGGTACGACATCACCATCAAGGATGCCATCGGCGCCCAGACGGTCGGCGCGGCTTTGCAGCAATGCTTCGATCCGCAGTTCAATTCGCTGGTCAATGGGGCTGCAGGTTCGGTCGCGGCGGCCAATGCCGCCGCCGCCAATCCGTTCTGCCAAGGTGTACCGCGCAATGGCACCGGCGCGTTGGGGAATGTCCAGACGACTTACACCAACGATGGCCGGGTCCATCTGTCGGGTATCGATGCTCAGCTCGATTGGGGTCACGATATCGGTCCGGGCACGCGCACGCTCAACAGCGTGCTCAACTACCAGTTGGATTTCGAAAGCTCCGCTCTCTACCCGGCTCTTCCGCTGATCGACTATGTCGGGACCGCCGGCTCGACCGAGAACGGCTTGAACGCAAACGTCTTCAAGTACCGGGTCTTCACGACGGTCGGGTACGGTTGGGGGCCGGCGCGGGTTTCATTGCAGTGGCAGTATTACCCGGGCCTCGAGGATAACGGCGAAGCCTCGGTTCCGGGCGGTACTCCGACCCAGAGCGGCTGGCCGAGCTACAGCCTGTTCAGCCTGAACACGAGCTACCAGCTGACCGACGATATCGGCCTACGCTTTGGCATCGACAACTTGCTCAACAAGCGCCCTCCGATTGGAAACTACAACAACGCGGTGGACGAGGTGACCGCGGCTCAGAACGGCCAGCTTCGGGGCGGCAGTTTCCTGAGCGCTCACGACACCAATGGCCGCCGTTTCTATCTGGGGGCCAACGCCCGGTTCTGATCGGAGCTGCACGACGCACATTCGAGCCCTCCCATACGGGAGGGCTCTTTGTGTCGCTGAATGCCAGGCGAAGGAGCCTTCAGGTCGGATCGTTCAGGCTTAAAGCGCTTGATACATCACCAGTGCGTCAACAAACCCCCGTTCGGGATGGCGAAACGCTCCCGGCAGTCGGCCCACGATCTCAAACCCGAGCGACTGCCAAAGCCGCACAGCGCGCTCGTTGGTGCTCACAACGAAGTTGAACTGCATCGCCCGATAACCGCTGTCCCGAGCTTGCTGCAGCGAGTGCTCGCACATCCGGCGTGCGATGCCCCGTCCCGTCGCCGCAGCACTGGTCATATAACCGCAGTTGCAGACGTGATCGCCGCCGCCTGCCTGGTTGGGCCGCAGGTAGTAGGTGCCGACGATTACGTCCTCATCGACGGCGACGAATGTCTTCTTGTCGGGAGACATCCAGTAATCAATCGCCTGGGCGGCGGTCATGTTGGGATCGAGCGCATAAGTTGCGCCTTCTCGGATCGTCGGCAGGATGATCCCAAGAATGGCTTCGGCGTCGTCGAGGGTGGCTTTTCGAATTTGCATGAAACGCCCTTAGCATTGCGATCGAATGCCGATCCTTGGAATTCTCGGCATCTCGGGAGTTTCCCCGATCCCCGTGTCACGAAAGACGTGATTGGTTGGGCGTCGTCACGCACCGAATTGATGCTGGGGGCCAATGACCCGACGCTCGAGGATTTTTGACTTTCGCGAGGAAGGCAATGTGTTGCGGGCCTCGATCGCCGCAACTTTGACGGTCGCGGTCGTCGGTATCATCCTTGGTCTCGCTTCCGGTTCCTTCTCGATCATGTTCGAAGGGATCTATGCGATCATCGACGCCGGGATGAGCTTGCTTTCCCTTGTCGTGGTCAACCTGATCACCGCCTACGCGCAGTCGACCGAACTTCCGCCCCGATTGCGTGAGCGGTTCACCATGGGTTTCTGGCATCTTGAGCCGATCGTGCTGGCGATGAATGGCCTGATGCTCATGGGCGTGGCCGTCTATGCCTTGTTCAACGCCGTGAGCAGCCTGCTCGAAGGCGGCCGCGATCTCCAGTTCAGCCTGGCGATACTTTATGCCGGGATTACGCTCGCGATCTGCGCGACGGTTGCGACGATCGAGGCGCGGGCCAACCGGCATCTCGGCTCGGACTTCATCCGCCTCGACATCAGGTCCTGGATCATGTCGGGCTGCATCGCCGCCGCGCTGCTGGTCGCCTTTGGTCTCGGCCTGGCGGTGCAAGGGACCTCGCTCCAATGGCTTTCGCCCTACATCGACCCCGCCGCCCTGACGCTGATCTGCCTGGTTGTCATTCCCCTGCCGATATCGAGCGTGCGCAGGGCGCTGTCGGACATCCTCCTCGTCACACCGGCAGAGCTCAAGCAGCGGGTCGATGAGGTCAGCGCGCGCTTCGTGGCCGAGCAGGGCTTCCTCACCTATCGCGCCTACGTCGCCAAGGTGGGCCGCTCGCATAACATCGAGGTCTACTTCATCCTGAGGCCGGGCGGCGCGCCGCGCGCGATGGCCGAATGGGACGCTTTGCGCGACAAAGTTGGCGAGGCGATCGGCGGCGACGGCCCGCATCAGTGGCTGACGATCGTTTTCACCGAGGATCCCGAGTGGGCCTAAGGATGATCATGACAAACGGGTTATTAACCTAAACTACGTAAAAACCCCTTGCGTAATACTACGTAGAAGATCGGTTTAGGGGACCAAACGCATGATCATTCAGTTCCATAAGGCGCGCGCCGGCAAGCATCTCATGGTGCTGGGTGCTCTCGCCACGACTTTCCTGGGTTCGGCGGCCTCGGCTGCTTCCCAAGGTAACCTGGGCGCCACCTCCACCGGCAGCGTCGTCATCACGGCCTCTGTGGCGAACCGCGCACGCATCACCGGGCTTGCCGACGTTACGTTCAGTGCCGTGGATCCGTCGGTCAACGCCTCGGCCAATCAGAACGTCTGCGTTTGGAGCAATACCGCTACCAAGGCGTACACCATTACCGCTACCGGCAGCGGAGCTGGAAGCGCTTTCACGCTGGTGAACGGTACTTCAATCGTGCCGTATACCGTACAATGGGCTGCTAGCAGCGGCCAGACGACCGGTACGGCGCTTGCTTCGGGCACGGCTTCGACTTCGATGACTTCCGGCGCGCTCAATCAGACGTGTTCGGTTTCGCCGACTACAACGGCCAGCCTGATCGTGGGCATCGCAAGCACGGACCTTCTCGCGATGTCTGCAGGCGTTAGCCACACCGGCACGTTAACGCTTCTCGTCACGCCACAATAACAGTTCAATAACAAATTCCTGGCCCGCTCCGAACACTCATGTTCGGGGCGGGCTTTGCTTATGTGGTAACCGAAAATTTACCATGTTTCTCCATATCGTTAACCATGATCTCGGGGAAACCCCTTAGCGCGGGAGCGGTAGCAGCCGCCCTGATCGCCCTGCTGGCGGAAGCACCGGCGCA
Source organism: Porphyrobacter sp. (assembly GCA_017744315.1). Taxonomy (GTDB): domain Bacteria; phylum Pseudomonadota; class Alphaproteobacteria; order Sphingomonadales; family Sphingomonadaceae; genus Croceibacterium_A. The sequence continues at coordinate 209,599 of JAGIBN010000006.1, read as the reverse complement.
AGCGGATGCGCGGATCAGCATGCTTTCCGACGTGACTTTCGGAACTCTCAGTACTGCCGCCGACCAGACGATGAGGCAGAACGTCTGCGCCTACAGCAGGCAGGGCTTTACCGCGCTCGGCTATGGTGTCCGCGCGACCGGCAGCGGGACTGGAAACGCCTTTACGCTGGCATCCGGGGCAAGGACGCTCGCCTACGAGGTGCAATGGGCCGATGCGGCCAGCCAGACCGCCGGCACTCAACTCACGGCGAACGTTCTTTCGCCCGGGTACGACAACAGCGCGCTATTCAACGGTTGCACTTTCCAGACCAATGGCACCGCCACGCTTATCGTGATCATCCGCGGGACCCAGGCCGCCGCTGCCACGGCCGGCAATTACACGGGCACCTTGCAAATCACGATCGTGCCGGAGTGAGTCGAGGCTAGCCGTGGCCAGGTTCCGCCCGATCGGCACCCGCGCTTCGCTTCGAGGGATGGCCTTGTGCTGCACGATCCTCTCGGCGGGAGTGTGGCTTCAGCCGGCCCAGGCGAAGGAGGCTCACAGCCTGGCGATCCTGGTCGGGGAGCCTGAGGGATTTTCTGACCTGACCGAAAGCCAGGTCCTGTTGGTGGACGTCTACTTCGGAGGCGTGCGAAGGGGTGAGGCAAAGATCAACGCCGTTCCGGGCGCGATCAGCTTTATTGAGCCCGCGTCGATGCTGGCGCTGCTTCCGGAACTCTCCGACCCGGCCGCGGTCAAGACAGCGCTTTCCGCCGGCAACCTTCCAGCCAACGCCGCCCTTGCTTGTTCGGCCAACACCGATCCGGCCAAGTGCGGCGAGCTCAACCCCGATGTCGTCGGCGTGATCTTCGACCGCAACCACTTCCGCCTCGACATCTTTCTGAACCCCCGCTTCGTGGCCGTGAACGAGACGGTCGCGGACGAGTATTTGCCCGAGCCGGAAGGCGGCTTGGCCATGATCAACTCGATCGGCGCGGTCATGTCCGGCCGATTGGGCGACGGGTCGAGCTACTACAACTTCCAGGATAGCATCGTCATCGGCAACGGCGAGCGGCGCCTGCGTGCCGACTTGTCCTATGCCAGCGAACTCGGTTTCGGAGCGGAACAGATCGCCCTCGAGTGGGATCGCCCTGGTCTGCGCTACTCCGCCGGCGCCCTGTGGGCCCCGGGCAACGACATTTCCGGGCGGCGCAAGCTGCTGGGAGCGGGCATCGGAACGCAGATCGACACGCGGCTCGACAAGGACGTGCTGCTCGGCAGCCCGGTCGTGGTCTACCTGCAGCAACGCGCGCGGGTCGATATCGTGCGCGATGGGAGGGTGCTCAGCTCGGCCATTTACGAGGCGGGCAACCAGCAACTCGACACCTCCTCGCTGCCCGATGGAGCCTACGACATCATCTTGCGCATCGAAGAGCCGGGCCAACCAGCCCGCGAAGAGCGGCGGTTCTTCAACAAGAGCCGCCGCGTGCCTTCGGAAGGGCGGACCGACTTCTTCGCTTTTGGCGGCATGCTTATCGATGCATCGGAGAGCCGTTCGCTGGACGTTTCCGATCGCCCCTATTTCCAGGGCGGCGTCGCTCACCGATTGAACAAGAGCTGGGTGATCGAAGGTGGGGTCGAAGCCACGGACGAGACGGCTTCCGCCGAGATCGCTGCAATCCTCCTGACCGATGTCGTGCAGGTGCGCGCGGCGGCGGTAGCGAACATCTCGGGGACCTACGGCGGTGTGCTGCAGATAATGTCAGGCGGCAACTCGCGGTTGAACTTCAACTTCGACCTCCGCCGGATCGAGGCCGACGAATTCGACGGAGGGCCGACCCTGGCTCCCGACGCTCCCGGCTCGGCCGCAAGCCTCCCGGACTCGTTCTGGCAGAGCGGGAGCTATTCCCAGGTGGGGGGCGTGGTCTCCTACAGTCTGGAGAACTTCCGCTTCCTCGGGACCTTCTTCTACCGCGATGATGTCACGCAGGAGGCCCGTTACAGTATCGGCCCGGCGCTTGAGTGGGATGTGCTGCGGAAGGGCCAATTCACGCTGACCATGCGCGGCGACGCGACGGCCACCGAGCGCGGCACGTCGGGCTTCGCGGGCATTTCCTTGCGCTTCCTTGGGGCCAACACCTCGCTCACCGGGCTCGGTGGCATGAGGGCATCGACGATCACCGGCGATGACCTCGGCGAAGGTCCGGCTGGGGCGATTTCCGGTTCGTGGAGTCCTTCGCTTGCAGGGGGGGAGTGGGCTCTTGGGGCCGGGTACGATCATCAGCCCGATCGCGACAATATCGTGGGGTCGACCGAGTTTCGCCATCGCCTCGGCACGCTCGCGGGCGATCTGGTTCACAGCGAGGGACAGGGCTCGTCCACGACGCAGTACAGCCTTGGCTTGCAGACCACGCTCATTGCCGGAGCAGGCTCCGTGCAGGTCGCCGGAAAGACAACCTCCGAAAGCATGATCGTCGCGCGTGTGAAGGGCGCCAGCAAGGAGGATCGTTTCGACGTTTTCGTCGACGAGCAGGTGGCCGGCTCCATCACGGGCGCCGAGCCGTTCACGCTCGCCCTGCCGCCCTACCGCGCCTACGATGTGCGCATTCGTCCGACCGGAGAGGGGCTGCTCGCGTACGACAGTTCGGCGCGCAAGGTCAGTCTCTATCCCGGAACCGTTTCCAATCTCGATTGGGCCGTTTCGCGGATCACGATCAAGTTCGGCCGTCTGACCGCTCCCGATGGTTCGCCTGTCAGAGGGGCGTCGATCACCGGCAAGGGGATCTGGAGCGAGACCGACGATAACGGCTTTTTCCAGATCGAGGCGCCTGACAACGCCGATCTCGAAGTGACGCTCAACAACGGGCGGACTTACCCGATGACGCTTCCCGGCGGTGAGGTCCGGTCGGGCATCGCGCGCCTTGGCGCGATCGTCTGCTGCACCGAACCTGAAATCCAGCTCGGGTCCCTGGGAGAGCTTCCCGGCCCTGCTAACGGAGGATCAAAGTGAACTTCAAAACGCTCATCTGGACCCTGGCTGCCGGCGCGGCCTTGGGTGTGGGTTCGAATGCCCATGCCGAGATGGTGCTCAGCCAAGTCATCGTCGATCTGCAGCCGGGGAAGCCCCCGCGCGAAGACATCGAGGTCTGGAACGACGGCGATGAGCGGATGTATGTCTTGGCGGAACCCTTCGAAATTCGCGGTGCAGGAACTCCTGCCGAGGAACGCATTCCGGCTGGTGTCCCCGAGGACTCGGGCATTCTCGTCTCTCCGCAGCGACTGGTGCTGGAGCCGGGCGAGCGGCGCACCGTGCGAGTAGCCTCTATCGGCGACAGGTCAGCGGCCGACCGAGTGTTCCGTGTGGCGATCAAGCCGGTGGCCGGCCCGGTCACGGCCGAAACGACTGCGTTGAAGGTCTTCGTGGGCTACGACACGCTGGTCATCCTCCGGCCCGACAAGTTCACAGGCGATGTCGAGGGGCAGCGCACTGGGCGAACCCTGCGATTGGTCAACAGCGGCAACACCGCGCAGGAACTCTTCGACGGCAAGCAGTGCGACGCGGGAGGGAACAACTGCCAGGACCTTCCGGCCAAGCGGCTCTACCCCGGCGCCGTTTGGGAGCAGACGCTGCCGTTCGAAACGGAGGTTTCCTATAAGTCTGCAATCGGACCGACGATCCGCGGCCGCCAGTTCTAGTGCTCTAGCGGCGTTGCCGGTCAGCCTTCCACATAGCGGCGAACCTGGCTCGCTAGCTGCAGTGGATCGAACGGTTTGGCGATAACGCCCGCCGCGCCTAGCGCCATCAGGTGAACGGCGTCGTTGTCTCCCGCCCGCGCAGTGATGAAGACGATCGGCAGACCCCCTTCGGGCAACTGGCGAATTTGTTCGAGCGTCGCCGGCCCGTCCATTTCGGGCATCATCACGTCGAGCAGGACGAGATCCGGCTGCCATTCGGGCAGAGCCGCGATGGCTTCGGCGCCCGAGGCACAGCAGCGCACTTCAAACTCCGGTTCGAGCTCAAGGCTGATCTGCGCCACTTCGCGCAAGTCGGGTTCGTCGTCGACGTAGAGTATTCGCCAGGTCACGGATCTTTCCTAAGTTCTTTCTGCAAGTGGCAGTTCGACGTTGAACGTCGCGCCGGCCGAGGTGCGGGTGTCGAGCCAGATCGTGCCGCCGAGCTGGTCGACGATGCTCTTGCAGATCGCCAGGCCCAAACCCGTGCCCTGCTGAACCCGGGTGGAAGAGGAATCGTGCTGTGAGAACCGGCTGAACAGGCGGTCGCGGAAGGTCTCCGGCACGCCTGCGCCGTTATCGATCACGCTCAGCCGGGCTTGCGGGCCGTTCGTCCGGAGCTTTACCGTAACGCTCTCGCCGGCGGGCGAGAACTTCACGGCATTCGAGATCAGGTTGGCCAGCACCTGGAGCAGCCGGTGCCGGTCGGACAGGACGATGACCGGCTTGCGACTCAGGTCGACTTTAAGCTCGATCCCGCCCCGTTCGGCAAAGGGCAGGTTCTGCTCGACGCTCAATTGCACGAGCTCGGCAAAGTCGAACTCTTCGAGGTGGAACTCCATCCGGCCCGAGTGCAATTTGTCGACGTCGAGCAGGTCGTTGACGAGCGCGATGAGCCGCTCGCTGTTGCGCTGGGCGATCTCGATCAGCCGTTCGGCCTTTGCCGACAAGTCACCCGCCGCCCCGGCGCTGACAATGCCGAGCGCGCCCGAGATCGCGGTCAACGGCGTTCGTAACTCGTGGCTGACCGTCGACACCAGCTCGTCCTTGAGGCGAGAGGCGGTTCGCGCCTCGGTGACGTCCTGCGATACGAGCAGATACCTCCCGCCACTGACAGCGCGGCGAAACAGGCTCAGCACGGTACCGTTCTGCCGCTGGACCTCCAGCGTTCCGCTTTCGGTTGAGTGGATGGTCCGCATCAGCATGTCGACGATCGCCTCCGGATCGCCTTCGCCCAGATCACCCCGGCGCGCGGTGATGAGCATCAGGTCGCGCGCGTTCATGCCGGAGACAATGTCCTCCGGCTCGTAGCCGAAATGTAGACGGAACTGCTGGTTCCACAGCACCAGCGTGAAGTCGTGTTCGACCAGCGCGACACCCTCGGTGACGTTGTCCATCGTCAGGGCCAGCACCTCCCGGTCCTCCTTTGTCACCGCGACCGACGTCAGAAATTCGGTCACGTCGTTGGAGATGCACAGGACGCCGATCACCGCATCCGGCTGCCCTTCGAACGCCGGGATCGGGGTGTAGCTGAAATCGAAATAGCGGGTCTCTTCTCCCTCTTCGCCGCGGATCGGAAAGTTCGACAGTATGAACGAATGGCCCTCGAAGACGCGTTCGATGTCTGCGCGCAGTTCGTCCCAGATCTTGCCGGCAACCTGTTCGATCGGACGGCCGAGCGTGTTGAGCGACGATATCTTCCAGATCGCCTGGTAGGCCGCGTTGTAGATGAACGCCCGGTCGGGACCCCACAGCATGAACATCGGCTGCTTCGATCCCAGGATGAGATCGCACATGTAGTGCAATTGCCGGGACCAGGTCTCGCAAGGTCCAAGTGAGGTGTTGCCCCAGTCGTGATCGGCGAAGTCGGCGCGATCGAGCATCTTGAGTGAGGTCGTTGGCATCGCGGTCAGTGTGGCATCTCAGCTATCAAGGCCTCAAGCTTCGGCAGAATCTCTTCGTTGGCAGCCGCTTGCTCCAGAACGCTCTCGAGCTCGCGCGCGTGAGCGCCGAACTCGGGCCAGCCGAACAGGCCGGCATTGCCTGCAAGGCTATGGGCGATCCGCCGCATCGTGGTCATGTCACCTTGCCGATGAGCCTCGCGCAGTTCGGCGACTTCCGTCTGGGCGCGGGCGACGAAGCGGGTCCGAAGGAGGGCCATCTTCTCTTCGAATTGCTTCATCGAGTGCTCGCACCTGGGAATTGCGCCGGGAACATGTCGCTTGATCGAGGGTACCTAGGACACAACCGCGAAAGGAGGGTTCGGGTCCGCAGTATGGCGAAAGTTCTGGTTGCGGATGATGATCCCCTCACGGCCGCGGGCATCGAGGTCCTGCTCGCGGGCTCTCGGTTTGAGGTTGCGGCCAGCGTAAGGTCGGGCACCGAGGTGCTCGAAAGCCTTGCGACTGCGCGGCCGGATATCCTCGTTCTCGACATCAAGATGCCGGAGCGCAGCGGGCTCGATGTCTTGCGGACGCTGCGGGGAAGGGGCGATACCCGCCCGATTGTCCTGCTCACCGGAAGCATCAAGGATCAGGACGCGAAAGAGGCGATGACGCTTGGGGTCAACGGCCTGGTCATCAAGGGCACCGCGCCCAGGGACCTCCTGCCGTGCCTCGATGCGGTTTCGACCGGGCGTCGCTGGTTCGATCAGGAAGTCATGCAACGGGCGATGGACTTCGTGTCATCGCCCGAAGCCGGACGCGACCCGCTCGGATCGCTTTCCCCTCGTGAGCGCGGGATCGCCTCGCTGGTTCAGCGCGGGCTGCGGAACAAGGAAATCGCCGACGAGCTGGGCCTCACCGAGGGCACGGTAAAGGTCCATCTTCACAAGATTTTCGAGAAGCTGCGGCTGCAGAGCCGGACCGAACTGATCCTTCTCGCCGCCGGCCGTGAGGAGTGAGCCCTATGGCGAAGGATATATCCGGCCCCGCCAAGGGATAAGGCGTTTCTCGCCTGTCGATGAATATTCCGCAGACCCGCAAATCGCCAGAAGCGACCGTGAATTGGCGGGCCTGTGCCTGCCGCAAACACACGGCGCATGGCATTGCTCAAGGTTTTCGTTCTTCCCGTTCTGGCGTTGCTGGCAGGTGCGATCTCCGCACCGGCCGCCGCGCATGGGAGCACGACAGCCTATGCCGCGGGCCAGGGCTCTGTGAACCGCATCGAAGTGGGTATCGACGTGCGCGCCTCGGTGAGTGACCGCTGCGGCTTTGCCACCGACGGCGCCCCGTCGGGCACGCTGAGCCAGACCGAGTTCGACCGCACCGGCTTCAGCAAGGACTTCGCGATCCGCCTCAACTGCACCAGCGCCTCGCGCATCGCGGTAAGTTCGCTCAACGGCGGCCTGGCCCAGGGCGAGACGGTGACCGGCTACGCCTCCAACGCGCCCTACAACGTCGAACTCAAGATGGTCGGCGACAACGGCACCAATGCCGGCGCGACTTGCGCCGCTTCGCTCCTGAAGGCCGGAGCCGGATGCGCTTTCGGCGGCAGCGCCAGCACCACCAACGGCCTGCGCCTAGGTGCGCCGTCGACCAAGGCGAACGGGTCCTACGTGCGGGTTTCGGCCCAGCCCTACACCGACAGCAAGCCGCTGCTGGCGGGAAATTATTCCGATACGCTTACAATTACGATTAGTATCGCACCCTGATGGTGGGAACATGTTTACCAGCGGAGCCGTACTCCATGTGCCATGAGAAACGGACTCACCTGGCAACTGGTACTTTACGGCGAAGCGTGCTGCGCCTCCGCCTTGGCGATATCTTTCGCGATACCCGCCACCCAGGCGACCGCCCAGAGCAGCCAGCGGGTCACGGTCTCCGGGTTCGTTTCGCCGCGTTGCTGGGCCGTTCCCAGCTTCGCCCCGACCGAAGCAACCCCTTCGGCCGAGCGCCAACCCATCAAGTGCTCCAACAGCTCGGCCGCGGTTCGGGTCGAGCAGCCGGAGCCGGCCGATCCGAAAGGCAATGCCCGCCAGCGAACTCGGGTCACGGTATCGCCCAAAACCTGATCAAGCGCCTCGCCGCCCTCGGAGCGGCGGCGCTGGCCCTCGCCGCTTTGCCCGGCACGGCCCACGCCCAGGTCCAGTACTCCCCGGTCTGCGGCGTCACCGGATACGCAACCGCACCCACGACCATAACCTACGATCCGTTCTCACCCGGCGGACTTTCGCAAGCCACGATCCCCCTGATCCTCCAGCGCAATCGCACCACGCAGGGCGGCCGCACCTCCGAAGTCAGCCTGGTGCTGGTGGCCCCGGCGGGCACGCCGACCTTGCAGGTGACGTACCAGGGGCAGAACGTCCTCTATTCCGAAGGGAGCACCGCAGGCCGGCCTCGGGCGCTCAATTCGAAGGACGGCGGCGCGGGGGCAGCGGGCGAAATTCGCTACACCTTCGGCGGAAGCACGGCCACCGACCTCTCCACGGCGCTCAACTTGCGCGTGACGGTACCGCCGGGGACCGATCTTTCGGCGGGGGAGTCGATCTACTTCGACATCCTCTACATCTGCTCGGGCGCCGGGGGGATGCAGAGCGTCTCTTCCCCAACGCGCGAGATCCGCGCCGTTCGCCTCAACGTCAACACGGTCAGCGCGCTGCAGGCCTACTACGCGGGCTCGACCCTGGACTTCGGCGAGATCGGGAACGTCACCACCGCCCAGGTCTTCGCCAACCCTGAAAGCTTCATGACCCCGGCGACCAATTCCCTGCGCGTCCGCAGCTCCGGGCCGTTCGAGGTGCGCATGCGCTCGGACAATGACTTCCGCCTGACCTTTCCCGGCGGCAACCTCGGCAACTCGTCCGAGACCATCCGCTACAGCGTGCGCTTCCTGGGGCAGGACACTGCCTCCAACGCCACCTTCGGCACCAAGACTTGCGCGCGGGCGGGAGTGGCCGGGACTTCGGGCATATTGCCGATCCGCGCGAAGCTGACCGAGGGCGGCTCGGGCAAGACGCCGTCGCCCAACTATGCCGACACGGTGACCATCACCTTCACGCCGATCATCATGGCATCGGGGGCGCAGTCCTGTTCGGGGTTGTGAGTTAGGAAGTATCCAGAGGCCAACGGTTGGCTTGGACCCAGAGCGGACATTATGTTGCCCTAGCTTTCGCGTGATTCCGATCACCGGGTTTGTACGGGTTTCTTCGGACATAGGTCCACTTACAACTGCGCTTAGGAAGCGAAGGGATCGCTTATGGATGGCGCGATCTTGGTGGAACGGGCGTGCTGATTGGTCGCCAGGCGGCGGGGGGCATCACCCGGCGGAGTTTCTTAAGCCGAAGCCGCTCTGCGTTGCTCGCTGCCACTGCGCTTGTGTGCGCCAATGGGATTCCGCTGGATTCCGCGAATGCCCAGCCTGCGCGTCAACCCAACATCCTGTTCGTGCTTATGGACAACCTGGGCTACGGGGAACTCGGCGTCTACGGCGGCGGCATGTTACGCGGCGCGCCAACCCCGCGTATTGACACTCTTGCAGCCGAGGGTACGCGGCTCACCAACTTCAACGTCGAAGCCCAATGCACGCCGAGCCGCTCGGCAATCCTGACTGGCCGGTTCGCCATCCGCTCGGGCACCCACTCAGTGCCGCTTCCGGGCTCGCTCGACGGACTCACGCAATGGGAGATCACGCTGGCCGAGGCACTGTCGGCGGCTGGATATGCGACCGGCGCATTCGGCAAGTGGCATCTTGGAAGCTCGCAAGGCCGCCTACCTACCGCTCAGGGGTTCGATGAGTGGTACGGCATCCCGCGCACGACTGACGAGGCCATGTATCCGTCACAAGCTGGCGCTCAGGCCGCTGGCATCCCGTTCATGCACATCATGGAGGGACGCAAGGGCGAGCCGAGCCGCGAGCTTGATGTCTACGATCTTGAACAGCGGCGACGGATCGACAGTGAGATCGTGAAACGCACGATCGACTTCATGCAACGAGCGGTGGCGGCGGGAAAGCCGTTCTACGCCTACGTGCCGTTCACGCTCGTTCATGTGCCCGCGTTACCAAATGCCGATTTTGCCGGGCGCACCGGCCACGGCGATTTTGCCGATTGTCTCGCTGAGATGGACGCCAATGTCGGGCAATTGCTCGACATGGTCGAACAGCTCGGTGTGCTTGAAAATACGATCGTCGTGTTCACGAGCGACAATGGGCCGGATCCAACATTCCCCTCGCAAGGTACCTCAGGGCCTTGGCGCGGTTACTACTTCACGCACATGGAAGGTTCGCTCCGTACGCCGTTCATCATCCGCTGGCCCGGCAAGGTTCCAGCCGGACGCGTCAGCGACGAGATCGTGCATTCGGTCGATACCTTCACCACGTTTGCGCGGATTGCGGGCGCTGCAGTGCCGCAGGATCGCGCTATCGACGGGGTGGATCAAAGCAGCTTCCTGCTCGGGCAGTCCGAAAACTCCGCGCGCGAGGGCTTCCCGGTATTCGTCGCGGACCGCATGGAAGCGGTCAAATGGAAGACGTGGAAGATCGCATTCTATGAGCAGGAGCGCGATTGGTGGTCGCCCCCGACGAAACTGGGTGTTCCGCTGATCTTCGACCTCATCGCAGATCCCAAGGAAGAATACGGAGCGACTTTGACCCCCAACGGTTGGGTCGGGGTGCCGATGATGAAGATCGTTGCGGACTTTGAGGCGAGCCTGAAGCACTATCCGCCCATCGCTCCAGGCACACCGGACCCCTACCGGCCCGCATAACGGGAATCGGTAGAACGTCCGGCTATCGAGCAATCCTATATCGGCCGATATAGCTTTTGCCGCCGCCGGTTAGCGTCGAATTCGCTGGGGGCTAGATAGTGGGGCCCGGCCTCGCTGCGTATTACCGGATCACCAAATGCAGACCCGCAGGGGGTCATTGGAGATCCGTAATGAAGAAGTCTGTTGCCTCTCTTGTTCTTGCCGTTGCCGCGATTGCCGGTACGCCTGCCATGGCCCAGAGCGCCTCGGGCACCGTGGTTGTGAACGGCACCGTCGCCGCCAAGTGCAGCGCGACCGATCCGATCAGCGGCACGATCAGCCTGGGCGAACTCGCCAAGGCCGACGGTACCGTCGACAAGGCCTTTTCGGGCGCCACCAACGGCCTGAGCCGCAACTTCACCGTTCGCTGCAACGGCACCAACCCGAACCTTTCGGTTGAGGCACGTTCGCTCGTGAACTCGGCGGCGACCAACTCGCCGAACGGTTACACCAACACCGTGGACTTCTCGGCCAAGCTTGCCGCGAAGGGCGCGAAGGGCACCACCACCTCGATCACCGACCTGTCGCTCAACGGCGGCGCGACCACCGGCCGCATCGGCGACCGTCTGGCTGCCGAAGCCAACAACGTCACGCTGACCATCCTCGATGGCATCACCTCGAACTCGACGGCGATCCTCGAAGCCGGCACCTACACCGGCAGCGTCGACATCATCATCACTGCGGCCCCGTAAGGACTGCTGACCGATGACCCCGCACATGCTCCTGCAGCTCGCCGCGGAACTCCGCGAACGGGCTGCGGTGGCAGACCTCCCGGAACGAGCGGACCTTCTGTACCTCGCAGAGGAATACGAAGCGTCGGCCCGTTCCGGGCACGCGGATAAAACACGCGGCTTCTCCGTTAAGTTGCCAAAGTAAGGGCACAAGCTGCAGGCTACGGCATTCTTAGTCCGTGGGCCGCGGGGAACAGGAGGGAAGCCATGCACGCACTGAATCGTAAAATGCGATCCCTGGCCCTCGGCATTGCCGCCGCGGCCAGCCTGACCGCTTCCATCACGGCCCCCATCACGGCCGAGGCCATGACCGTCCAGCCGGTCGTGATCGACCTGGCGACCGCCGGCCGTTCGATGAGCGAAGTCATCATCGTCGAAAACACCTTCGACCGTCCGCTGGCCGTCGAGCTGACCATGCAGTCGCTCGAACTCACCGAAGACGGCGTCCACGCCACCGGAGAGGATACCGGCGAGCTAGCGGTGTTCCCGCCGCAAGCGGTGATCCAGCCGGGCGAGCGGCAGAATTTCCGCGTCCAGTACGTCGGCGATCCGGAGCTGGCCAAGAGCAAGCACTTCTACGTCACCGTCTCGCAGCTCCCGGTCCAGACCGAGGAGGGCGCGGCCAATATCCAGCTGCTCTACAACTTCCAGGTCCTGGTCAGCGTCGCGCCTAACGGTGCCCGGCCCTCGATCACCATTTCCTCCGCCGAGATTGGCCGCGACGCCGAAGGCAAGCCTGTCCCCGTCATCGTGGCGACCAACGCCTCGGGCGCTCACGGCTACCTGTCGCGCGGCCGGCTCGAGATCGTGCAGCGCGGACCCGGCGGGCAGGAGCTGTTCCGCCAGGAGGTGACCGGCCCGCAATTCCAGCAATCGCTCGGCTATGGCCTGATCGGCGGCATGCAGAGCCGGCGCATCACGCTTCCCATGCCTCTCCCCTCGGCCGAAGGGACCGTGACGGTTCGGTACACCCCAGACTCCTGACGCCGTGGGGGGGCTTCGGTTCTGGACAGGCGGGCTACTCGCCCTTGCCGGCACTCTGGCCGGTGAGGCCGCACTAGCCCAGCAAGGCAGTGCCCCGGCCGAGAGCGTGATCCTGATCGCGCCCGAACTGCCCGCCAACCAGGTCAATCCCTCCGGCCGCGCCGTCGTCCTCACCGCGCCGATCATGGACGGCGAGACCTACCTCGGCGATGCCACGCTCACGCTCGGCGCCGACGGCAGCGCCAGCTTCTCGGCCGCCCGCCTGCTCGCGCTGCTCGAGCCGCGGCTGAGCGCCCCGTCAGCCGAAGTGCTGCGCTCCAGGCTCGCCGCGAACGGTCGGCTGACCAACACCGACCTGACCGGCGCCGGGATCACCATCCGCTACAACCCGCAGACGCTGCAGGTGGAGCTGACCATCGCCGCCTCAAGCCGCTCCGCCAGCGTCATCGGCCTTGGCGATGGTCCGGGGCGGACGGTGAACTACATGGAGCCGGCCAAGTTCAGCGCCTACCTCAATGTGCGCGGCTCGGTCGACTGGGTGCAGCAGGGTCAGGATGGCGCTGATGAGGGTGTCTCCGCCCCGGTCATGTTCATCGACGGAGCCGCGCGCTGGAAGGGCGTGGTCCTCGAAGGCGAGCTCAACCTGCAGCCCGACGCGCCCGGCGCCGACTATCAGCGCCGCGGCACCCGACTGGTCTACGACGACCGCGAGCGCCTGGTGCGCTGGTCCGCCGGCGACCAGCTCACGGTCGCCTATGGCTTCCAGGCCGCACCCGAAATCGCCGGCCTCGGTGTCAGCCGCCGCTATTCGATCCTCGACCCGCAGACGATCATCCGCCCGCGCGGCAGCCGCAGCTTCCAGCTCGACCGCCGCTCGATGGTGGAGGTGCGCATCAACGGCCAGCTCGTCCGCCGCATCGAGCTCGACCCCGGCACTTACGACTTGCAGGACTTCCCCTTCGCCCAAGGGTCCAACAACGTCGAGCTCACCATCACCGACGATACCGGCCGCACCGAGCGGGCCAAGTTCGACATCTTCCTCGACCAGGCCCAACTCGCCGAGGGCCTCAGCGAATTCGCGTTCTACGCCGGCGCCCTCGCGCCGCTCGGGTTCCACGGCCCGGTCTACAGCGACACCCCGGCCTTCACCGGCTTCTACCGCCGAGGGATCAGCGACCGCCTCACGCTCGGCGCCAACCTCCAGGCCGACACCCACGGCTGGATGGGCGGCGGCGAGGTGGTCCTGGCGACGCCGATCGGCTCGCTCGCCGGCCTCGCTTCGGCTTCGCATGTGGAGGATGTCGGCGGCGGCTGGGCCGGCCTGCTCAACTTCCAGCGCACCTTCGCCAACGGCGGCATCGCGGCCGACACCCTGACCTTCTCGGTCGAGGCGCGCAGCAAGAACTTCGCCCCCATCGGCATCCGCGTTCCGGAAAATCCCTACTCGCTGATCGTCGGTGCGAGCTATGGCCGCTCGCTCTCCTACGACCTCTACGCCGGGATCGACGCCCGCTACTCGCAAGGCCGCGGCGAAGAGCCCGACGTGCAGAGCCTGCGCGGCATGGTCAGCTGGAACATCGCGCCCAACCTCAGCTTCACCGGCGACCTGACTTACGAGAAGGACCGCCGCGGCACCAATGTCGGCACGTTGCTGTCGCTGACCTACCGCCTCGGCCGGCGCTCGAGCCTGCGGGGCGACTACGACAGCCGCTACAACCGCGCGCGGGTTTCGTACCAGACCTTCGGCGGCACCGGCCTCGGCTCCTACACCGTCAACGCCGACCTCGAGCACAGCGACATCGGCAACGGCGCCAGCGTCAACGCCACCTACTACGGCAACCGTGCCGAACTCGGCTTCAGCCACTTCGGCATCTTCGAACGCGACCTCGGCGCCTCGACCGGCCAGCGCAGCTCGCTACGCTTCGGCACCTCGGTCGCGATGGCGGACGGGGCGTTCACCGTCGGCCGTCCGGTCTATGACGCCTTCGCCCTCGTCAAAGCCCACCGCGCGATCCGCGACAACGAGATCCTCGTCGACCCCACAGGCGATTCCGCCGCCGCCAGCACCGGCGTCCTCGGCACCGCGCTGCAGCCCTCGCTGAGCAGCTACAGCGACCGCTCGCTGATCATTTCGGCACCAGAGGCCCCGATCAACCTGGATCTCGGAGCCGGCGCGTTCCGCCTGTTCCCGCCCTACCGCGCAGGATACCTGCTGACCGTCGGCTCCGACTACAACGTCAGCGCCACCGGCCGCCTGCTCGACGCCGCAGGCCAGCCGGTCTCGCTCGTCTCCGGCACCGCCCGAGAGCTCGCCCACCCGGACCGCGAGCCCGTCGCGCTGTTCACCAACCGCGACGGCCGCTTCGGCCTAGTCGGCCTCGCGCCCGGCCGCTGGAGAATCGAACTGGTCGGCGCCGAGGGTACGGCCTACGAGATCGAGATCCCCGCCGACGAAGAGATCGTCCGCCTGGGCGAGCTGCGGCCCGGGGGCTGAACGGCCCAACCGCCAGGACGGTTGCATCTCCGCCACAGGTGTTTCGGAAAGGCCGATAGAACCAGACACGTAGGCGAAGCGCTCGCCCTCGAAGGCCGCGCTCGCCCAGCCGATCCCTTCGGAATCTACGTATTGTTTCGTAGGATACCAACGGCCTTTTGGCCCCTGTGAAGGCGCGCGAATTACGTCGCCGAGGACAGGGACTGAGTACCATGAGGTCATTGCATTCGTTTCTAGCCAGCACGGCGGCTCTGGGCCTGGCCGCGCTCTTATCGCAACCGGCGTTCGCGCAGGAAATCGACCTGACCCAGGGTGAGGGTGATGGCGAGGAGATCATCGTTACCGGATCACGGATTGCCTCGCCGGCCGTGACGTCTGTCGCTCCCGTACAAATCCTCGATTCGGAAGCGATCAGCAATTCGGGTGCGGTCAACGTCCAGGAACTACTCCTGGAAAATCCTGCCTTCGGTACCCCCGGTCTCAGCCGCACCAATTCGGCATTCCTTACTTCCGGCGCAGGTGTAGCTACCGTCGACCTGAGGGATCTGGGGTCCGATCGCACGCTGGTCCTGATCGATGGTCGCCGCGTTGTTGCTGGACTTCCTGGTTCGGCAACAGTCGACCTCAATGTCATCCCGACCCCGTTCATCAAGCGCGTTGACGTTCTGACTGGGGGGTCATCCTCGCTCTACGGGTCAGACGCCGTGGCTGGCGTGGTGAACTTCATCTACAAGGATGATTTCGAAGGGCTCGAAATCAATGCCCAGTCGGGCATCACCGAACAGGGTGATGACGAACGCTATCAGTTGAATGGGACCTGGGGTGGCAATTTCGCCGACGACCGCGGCAACGTCATGGTCCATCTTGGCTACTCGAAGGAGCAGGGCGTTTTTTCACGCCAACGCCGCAACACCTCGCTCGACGATGTAGACAAGTTCTTCTTCGTAACTGGCGATCCGGCGGACTACAGTACACCTGTTGAGGGTGCACTCTCGGGCTTTGCTCCGCAGGGTCGCTTTCAGACCGAGAACGGGGACTTCACTTTCGACAGCAACAACAACCTGATCGACTGGACCAGTTCCGGGGTCAACGGTTTCAATCGTCAGTTCTATCGCACGATTGCGGTGCCGGTTGAGCGTTACCTCTTCGCCACGCGCGGTCACTACGAATTGACCGATTCCGTCCGGTTCTTCGCCGAAGGGACGTATGCCAACACGCGCGCTTCGCGAATGATTGAACCCTTCGCCCTGGCATCGGACGACATCTTCCCGGCGAGCGGCGGTCTGGTTCCGCTGGAGACCGTGGTTGGCGGCGTCACGATGGTGAACCCCTATGTGCCGCAAGAGATCGTGGATAGCGCCACCGATCTCGATGGTGATGGACTGCGGGACTACACTTTCGCCCGTCGTCTGTCGGATCTCAGCACCCGGAACGGCTCCAGCAATCGCGATCTGTACCGGTTCGTCGTCGGTCTCGATGGTGAAGTGTTTAACGACTTCAAATGGGACGTGAGCTACAATTACGGCCGTACGACCGAAGCCCAGACTTCGAACGGCCAGGTCAACGTTCTGAACTTTGCCAATGCGCTCCGCGCGATCGAAGATATCAATGACCTCGATCAGGACGGCAACATCACCGAAGTAATCTGTGCCGACGCTACTGCGCGGGCGCAGGGTTGTGTGCCGATCAACCTGTTCGGTTTCAATACGATCACACCCGAAGCCGCAGCTTATGTCCGGGCTGAACAGACCCTGCAGACCCGCATTACCCAGCAACAAGTTCAGGCAAACTTGTCGGGTGAATTGTTCCAGCTGCCGGCCGGCCCCTTGGGCGTGGCGATCGGTGCCGAGTATCGGCGCGAAACCAGCCAGGAGAACAACGACGCGTTGACAAACGCTGGCCTGAATGCCGGCAACGCCATTCCGGATACGGCGGGTTCGTTCGATGTGAAGGAACTCTACGGCGAGGTGAATATCCCGATCCTGGCAGACACGCCGGGGTTTCATAGCCTCAACTTGCGCGCGGCGGGCCGTGTTTCCGATTACTCGACAGTCGGCACGATCTATACCTACAACGTGGGCGGAGACTGGGAACCCCTTGAGGGCGTGCGCTTCCGCGGCACTTACGCTCGTTCGGTCCGCGCGCCAAACATCGGAGAGCTCTTCACCGGCCCTTCGCAGACCTTTCCTTCCGGTATCAGCGATCCGTGCGAAGGCATCACTGCCGCCGGTGGCGGAGACTTGGGTGATCGATGCCGGGCGGCGCCGGGCGTGATGGACAACATCAACGCGAACGGTTCATTCCTGGTGACACAGCTCGACAAGCAGGGCGTCAGCGGCTTCAACAGCGGCAATCCCCACCTTGCCGAAGAAAAGTCGACGTCGTGGACGGTAGGGGCCGTTTTTGCCCCTCGCCATCTCGATGGATTTCTGCGGCGACTGCAGCTTTCAGTCGATTACTTCAACATCGGAGTGGACGATGCGATCGTCGCGCCGCCGCGTAACTTCATTCTGCAACAGTGCTATAATGAAGGAGTTGCGGAATTCTGCGATCTTATCGATCGCCGTGCGGGAGCGACCCCGGTCAACAGCTCCGGATCGCTTGAGTTTGTCGATGCTCCGCTGGTCAACGGCGGCAAGCTGAAGGTCTCGGGCATCGATGCAGTGTTGAACTGGAGTGCACCTATCGGGGCATTCGACGGCGACAATCTCGGCCTTCGGGTTGCCTATACTCACCTTGTAAAGGGATATTTGACCCCGGTTCCAGGTGCGGCGAAGGATGCTTTCGCGGGCGAAATCGGGACTGCGACCGATCGGTTTACCGCGAACGCCGTCTACTCAGTCGACAATGTCAGCTGGTCGTTGACCGGAACCTACATCGGTCGGTCGCTTGAAGACGACCAGATCTACGACCCGGGTGATCCCATCGACACGATCAAGATTCCAGCCGAATTCTACCTCGACACGCAAGTCCGCGTCAGGGCATCGGACAAGTTCGAGATCTTCTTTGGCATCGATAACGTCCTTGATAACGACGCGCCAAACATTCTGTCTGGCTCGTCATTCAATTCCACGGGAACCGACACCGCCGCCGATGTCTACGATGTGTTCGGACGGCGCTATTACACAGGTGTCCGCTTGACGTTCTAAGTCGCGCATTTGAAGTTGAGGGAGGGGCGGCAGTAGCAGACTGTCGTCCCTCCTTTTTTATCAACCCTCAGAACACATTCCGCGCGCAAAGCACGTCGGCCACCACGCTCCGCCCGCCGACGTTATCCAGCGCCTGGCTGCGTGAGATGACCCAGCCTACCGAGCGGCAGAACTGGTTGGCCTGGGTGCGGGCGCAGCTTGCGTTCTGGCAGGGGATGCGGTCGCCGTTGCGCATCGGGGCGGGGAAGAATTCGGCCGTGGCGCCGCGCAGCGAATTGCCGACGCCGGTGCCGAAACCGCCCGTGGGGCGCATCGACTGGATCGTGCGGAACTGGTTGGGGATCGTCGGCAAGTCGCGGTCGATCGTCCGGCAAGTTCCGGTGTAGTTGCGGCCCGTGCAGATCTGCCACTCGCCGCTGCGCACGCGGATCGAGCGGATGTCCCACCCAGGCCTCAGGTCGGGCGTTGCCTGTCTCACCGACAGGAACGGTCCACTGAAGAAGGTGTCGCGATGCACGATGGCCTCGAGCCCGCCTCCGCCTTGGGGTGGCCGGTTGGACATCGCTTCGGGCTGCTCCTGCGCGCTTGCGGCCGGCAGCATGACGAGCATCGCAAGCAGGCTTCCAACAACGACGCGCCCAACCATCACCCGCATAGCCAGCTCCTTCCTGTCCTCGCGGTGAAATCCGCACAAATCCTCGGCTTTACCGAGCTATGACAGGTGGAAATAGGGCACCCGAAACCGGGCGCTGTCTATCGGGGTTTCCCCGGTCTTTAGCCTGGTCGAGGCCCGCGCGCCGGGGCGTGGTGTAGGCGAAAGATCAGCCGCCGGGGCTTAGGCCCAGGGCTTCCTTGTGTTCCTCATTATCCTTGTCGCGGAAGGCGAAGGCGCCAAGGAACGCGCCGTCGGCAATCAGTTCCAGGCCGAGCACGACGCCGAGAAATCCGTCCGACACCGCGGCCCAGTTGAACAGCACCACCAGGCCCATCACCACCGAAAGCACGCCCGAGCCGAGGAAGGCCGGGAAGTAGCGCGACTTGCGCACCTCCGCGATCGAGGCGAGCTTGGCGATGCCGCCGCCGATCAGCAGCAGCGAGAGAATGAACGAAATGTCGATCGGCCCGACCGTGCGCGGATCGCCCAGCTTCATGCTCAGCCCGGCATAGACCAGGAACACGCCGACCAGACCCGGCAGGATCATCGTGATCGGCCGCCGTCGCTTCCTGAAGATCACCCCCAGCAGATAGATCGCGCCCGCACCGAGCAGCAGCCAGGGGATCACACCCATCACCAGGCCGGTTACGGTTACAGGGTTGAACAGCACGTAAAGCCCAAGTGCGGCCAAGACGCCGGCCAGCACCGTTTGCACCTTCCAGTTCATGCGGCGCATCCTCTTGCTGTAGGGCGCAATGGTGCCGTGGATCGGCCCTCTGCGCAAGCAATGAGCGAGTCGAACCGGTGGGCATCGCGGCGAGAATCCAAGCTGTCCGGTCGGGCGGGGCTTGGAAGTCAAACGCAAACTGCGCTTAATCAACAGCTAAGTTTGCGGTGAGGGCGCTATCTTTAAGTGTATCTACCTAATGATTTCCCTGGTTTAGACATTATTAACCATCTCATGGAAATCGAAAATAGATACTCCTTCAATCCTGAAGTTCACAAGATTCTCCATTCGAGAAAGCGTGCGTTCGGGCAAAATTGGGTAATAGTAAAACGCGAAACAGGTTTTGCTCGTAAAGAGTCTAACCGCGGTAATGCCGAGAAAATGTCAGGTACCAGTTTCTTTGTCGGCCGCCGCATCGGCTCAGGAGCTAATTGATGTCTTTGGCGGACGTCTGATATTGAGATGCCTGACCTCGCGTTCCGACTTCTTCTCTTCCGGGCATCGCGGTGAACCTGCCGAGAGGATAAGCGCGGACGATCGCTTGTCGCCGTGAAGCCGGCAAGGCTATGTCGGTGCGATGGCTGAGCGCTCGATCCTGATCGTGGGCGGCGGAACCGCGGGGTGGCTGACGGCCGCCTATCTCGCGCGGTTCTTCGATGTGGCGCGCAACCCCCGCATCCGCATCACCGTGCTCGAATCCCCGGAGATCGGCATCATCGGTGTCGGCGAGGGTACCTTCCCGACGATCCGCAACACCCTGCGCTACATCGGTATCGACGAGGCCCGGTTCGTCCGCGCGACTTCGGCCACGTTCAAGCAGGGCATCCGCTTCGACAACTGGGTGGAGACGCCAGCTGCCGGGCGGGAGGAGCATTTCCTCCACCCGTTCGAAGCGCCGTTCCACGCCGAAGGCTACAGCCTCGTCTCCTACTGGCTGCTCCAGGACGAACGCACGCGGGCGCCGTTTGCCGAGGTCATGTCGATCCAGAACCGCGTTGCGGAGGCCGGACGCGCGCCCAAGGGTGCGGATGAGGGCGACTTCGCCGGACCGCTTAACTACGCCTACCACTTCGATGCCGCGCGAGTGGCCGAAGTGCTGTCGGAGCATGCCCGCGCCCAGGGCGTGCACCACCTGCAGGGCCTGATGACCGGGGTCGAACTCGATCCCGTCACCGGCGCGATCGATCACGTCGTGACGCGCGAGCACGGCGATCTGAAAGCCGACCTTTACGTCGACTGCTCAGGCTTCCGCGCCGAGCTTATCGACGGCGCGCTGGGCGTGCCGTTCAAGGAGGTGGGCGATGTCCTGTTCACCGACCGGGCGCTCGCCTGCAAGCTGCCTTACGATGAAGAGGGCTCGCCGCTGCGCAGTTACACGGTTGCCTCCGCTCACGAGGCCGGGTGGATATGGGACATCGGGCTGTCCGGCGCGCACGGGGTGGGCTGCGTCTATTCCAGCGCCCACATGTCCGATGATGCCGCATCGCAGACGCTCGAGCGCTACACCGGCGGTCGCAGCCTGGAGGTGGCGTCGCGATCGATCCCCTTCCGCGCCGGCTATCGCACGCGTCCGTGGGAGAAGAACTGCGTCGCTGTCGGGCTGGCCGGAGGCTTCCTCGAGCCGCTTGAATCGACCGGCCTGGTGATGATCGAGGCGGCCGTGGCGATGATCGCCGAGCTCTTCCCGCACTACGGTCCGGCCGATGGCCCGGCGCGCCGTTTCAACGAGCTGATGAACGCGCGCTACGAGAGCATCATCAAGTTCCTCAAGCTCCACTACTGCCTGAGCCGCCGGGTGGAGCCGTTCTGGCGCGACAATGCCGAGGCCTCATCGATTCCCGACCGGCTGCAGGATCTGCTCGACCAGTGGCGGTATCGGCCGCCGAGCCGTTTCGACTTCGTGCTCGATCATGAGAGCTTCGCGTTCTTCAACTACCAGTACATCCTCTACGGCATGGGCTTCCGCACGGACCTGTCGCCGGTGCGGGAGGAGTTTCCGCACACTGACGAGGCGCAGAAGATCTTCGAACGCATCCGCCATTTCGGGGACATGGCGGCGCGGGATCTCCCGTCGCATCGCGCGCTGATCGAGCGGATCAGGGCCGCGGAACCCGCGCTCGGGACCTGACTAGGGCTAGATCGCCCACTCGAGTGTCAGCCACAGCTTGTCGGTATCGGTGGCGAAGCTCTCCGCCTGGTAGCCGGCATAGCGGACCGCAGCGAGGAATGGCCCGTGGCGCGCGCTGAGTACCAGGTCGAGCTCGTCGCCATAATGACGGTCCAGCCTGTCGCTGTCGAAGCGGTGCCAGGTGGCGGCCAGGTTGATCGCCTGGAATGGGCCGGCTTCCTTCACCGTGTAACCGAGCGTCCCGTAGAGGTCGTGCAGACCGTCGGGCGGGATGGTGGCGAACTTTCCCGCCCAGCCGTTCCAGCGGAAGAACGAGGCTAGCGGGGTCTGGACACTGGTTAGGGCAAGTCCCTGGTCGGCGCCGAGGACCTCGTAGCCGACGGCGGCATTGAGGCCGCTGTACGCCAGTGTCGCTTCGCCAAACCAGTAGTCGGCGGAGTAGTCGTTGGGATTGCGATGGTAGTCGCTCTGCCGGGCCCAGCTGGCGGTGTAGCCGAGCTTTGCACCAGGAGCGACGTCGATGCTACCATTGAAACGCAGGCCGTAGGTCTGGCTCGAGAGCCTGAAGTTCTGCACGGCCGCTTCGTCTTGATCGACGAGATAGGCGAAGCCGCTCAGCGTGCCGATGTCCGTGCGGTAGCCCAGCAGGGCAAAGACATTGTCGCCATCGATGGCGGTGGGCCGGGCGCTGGTGCCGCGCGTGCCATTCACTGTGCGAACGCTCCAGGCGTAAGTCAGGTCGGCGCTGAGGCGGTTGTGGGTCCATTGCACTCGCAGCGCGTCGAAAGTCTGTTCGTTCTGGCGGAACGCGGCTGGCCCGACGAAGCGTTGGTCGGCCAGCTCGATCCGTTGGCGCCCCGCTGTCGCGGTCAGGCCGTTCATACCGGAGTAGCGGACCTGCGCGCGGTTGATTTCGAGGTTGCTGGGGTCGGCGACGATCGGGAACTGGGTCTTGCCATTGAGCCCGTCGTTGTAGCCGGTCGAGAGGGCCAAGGTGCCTTCGGCCTCGACCAGCGCCGACCATTCGCCACGCTTCGCCGTGACGCCTGGACGGACCCTGAGCGTGAAGGCATCGGCGTCCTGCGGCACCCCGTCCTGCTCGACATTCTCGTACCGCAGCCGGGCATCGACGGACGGCGTAAGCGTCACGTCTTCGGCATGCGCCAGCGTGCCGCACTGCGCAGCGGCCGCCGCCAAGGGCCAGAGTTTCATGAAGGGTCCCCCAAAAAGAGGCCCCGCTCCCAAGGGCGCGCGGGAGCGGGGCCTTCGGGTTAGGCTGCGCTAGGCGCTGCCTCGCCTTGAATGGCGTCGAGCTCGCCGCTTTCGCGGGCCTTCTTGCCGTAGACCGCTTCGAACAGCGGTCCGGCCATCATCGTGGTGACGATCGCCATGAGCACCATCATCGAGAACAGCGCCGGGCCGATCACGCCCTGCTGCAGGCCGATGTTGATGATGATCAGCTCCATCAACCCGCGAGAGTTCATCAGCGCGCCGATGCCGAGCGCGGTGCGGTTGTCTTCGCCTGAGAGCCGCGCTGCCGCCCAGCAGGCGCCGAACTTGGCCAGGATCGAAACGGCGAGGATGCCCAGCGCTATTGCCAGCAGCTCGACCGAGTTCACCATGTCCATCCGCGTGTTGAGGCCGGAGTAGGTGAAGAACATCGGCAGCAGCACCACGACCGCGAACGGTTCGACCTTGCGCCGCAGCTCGTCCACGAACTTGCCCCGCGGCATGCAGGCGCCGAGCAGAAAGCCGCCGAACACCGCGTGCAAGCCCGCCGCGTCCATCAGGAAGGCGGAGAGGCAGAACAGGCACAAGGTGATGCCGAGCACGGTGTTGCTCATCTCGCCGGTCTTCTCGACCGCGCGGCCGAGCGGGGCGAGCAGGCGCTTGCCGAAGAAGAACAGGAAGGTGGCGTAGGCAAGGCCGCCGACGATGGCGAGAATGGCGACGCCAGCACCAGCTCCGAAGGTGGCGAGGACGATTGCCAGGACACACCAGGACATGGCGTCATCGAACGCCCCGGCCGTCAGTGACAGGGTGCCGAGCGAGGTGTTGGCGAGGCCACGCTCGTTGATGATGCGGGCGAGCATCGGGAACGCAGTCAGGGCAATGCATGCGCCCATGAACAGGGTGGCGTTGGCCCGGCTGATCCCTTCGGCGAACAGGCCCGGGACATCGAGCAGGAACGGAGTGATCAGGAACGCCATCAGGAACGGCGTCGCGATCCCGGCGATCGATACGCCGACCGCGCTCTTCGCCTTGGTCTGGAAATGGTCGAGCCGCAGCGTGGCGCCGACCAGGAACATGTAGAGGCCCACACCGAACTGCGCGCCGGCGTAGAGGACGCTCTTGGTCTCCTTGGAGAAGATCGCTGCCTGGAGATCGGGAAACAGCAAGCCCAGCAAAGAGGGCCCCAGGATGACACCGGCGATCATCTCGCCGACCACCTGCGGTTGCGCCAGCAGCTTCTGACACAGCCAGCCGACCACGCGGCACGTGGCGATGATGATCGCCAGCTGCAGGAAGAAGCGGATCGAAAAGTCTGTCGGCGAAAGGCTCGCCTCGGTTTGAATGGCGGGCCCGTGTGCGTTGAACACGTCGACCGCCGCCGCAAAGAACTGACTCACCAAATCGGAAGCCATGATTTTCTCCCCCAGTCCCATCCCCGTCTGTGCGGGATGACGTCAGAGCATCGAATTTGAGGGGCCGTCGCAACCGGAAATCGATCAGCCGACTGACGATTTTTCCCTCCTCAGCCCAAGTTGTTGCCACGCCGCTACATTGTAGTAATGTACCTACATGGGAGCGGTACCATTTTGGCGCTTTAGGCTCGAAATTCGGGAGCCCTTATGAAGGTCGTCACGGCACGCGAGTTCAATCAGGATGTGGGCAAAGCGAAGCGACTCGCCGCGAGTGAGCCCGTATTTGTGACGGACCGCGGGCGCCCGACTCACGTGCTCTTGAGCATCGGCGCCTACCGGCAACTAAGCGGCGATCGGCAGAGCATCCTCGATCTGATTGGCGCCGATCCTGATAGCGCTCCCTTGAAGGGGGGCATTTCGCCCGCCAACCCGGCCTCAAGGTAATGTATCTTTTAGATACTCGAATGCTCCTCGATCTGCGTGAGGCTCGCCGCGCCGGCGGCGATCCTGCGTTGGCGGCCTGGGCGGAACGGACCTCGGCGCAGCAGATGTTCTTGTCCGCGCTTACTCTGCTTGAACTGGAGAGTGCCGCGACGGCAGCCGGGCGAAGAGGCAAAGATGCCGGTTCGGTCTGGCGGGATTGGCTGGACCGGCAAGTCTCTCCGGCATTCGAAGGGCGGATCCTTCCGGTCGATGCCGCGGTCGTCCGTCGCAGGGCGCAGCTTCCCTACGTGGAGGATCGGCAGGGGATCCTGGCCGCGACCGCGCTGGTCAACAACCTCACACTCGTGACCAGCGAGCCGAGGACTTACCGCGCAGGCCGCGTGAAAGTCCTCGACCCGGCCAGGTTCGAGCCCGACAGCGACCACGACACCGATTGGCGCGAGGCTTCCCGGTCCGGCGCTGCGTGGCTGCGCAACCTGCTGATCCGTTAGCCTCGCAGTCCGGCCCAGCTCGCTGAACCGGGAGCCACTCGCGGCAGCAATCGCTCGAAAATCGCAACCAGAGCCAGCGTCAGGCCGAACAGCGGCATCATCAACGCCAAGACCAAGGTCGCGCCGACCAGCGACCAGCTATGCCGGAGCGGCGCGGTGGCCGGAGGGGCACCCAGCCGGTTCTCAGGCCGCCGGCGCCACCACAACACGACGCTGGAGCAGGCCAGCATCACGAGGCCGAGCAGCACCGCGAGGTTGAGCAACTGGTTGGCAAGGCCGAGCCACGCGCCCTCGTGCACCGCAACGCCGTAGCCCACCGCGCGGTCGATCCAGTGGCGCTGGTCGAACGACTGGCGACCAATCAGGGCGCCGTCGTTGTCCAGCTCAGCCTCCCCGCGTTGAGGCCGGTTGGCGGCTTGCGACTGGGCCATCCAGTAACCCTGCGGCGTAGTCGGCGGAGTGATCTCGACGGGTGCT
Source organism: Porphyrobacter sp. (assembly GCA_017744315.1). GTDB lineage: Bacteria > Pseudomonadota > Alphaproteobacteria > Sphingomonadales > Sphingomonadaceae > Croceibacterium_A. The sequence goes on along the minus strand of JAGIBN010000006.1, from coordinate 184,219 downwards.
GCCAGGCCGAGCTCGCTCGCCTGCGGGATCACCCGGTTGAGTGCCCGGTCGGTCGGCTTCTCGTGCACCATGGTCATGCCGTGATGTCCGGCATGCTCGTCGAGCGTGGCTCGGGCGCCTTTGTCGAGCTTGGCGCGAGCAGCTGCGTCAGCCTCCGATCCGCTCGACCAGTCTTGTTTGACCGAGGCCGTGCCGGTGAGCGTGCGGACTTCGCGCAGATAGGTTCCCCAGTTGTTGGCCCAGGGCAGGCCGGAGGCGATCAGGAAGACCGCTCCGAGCGAGACCCACAGGCCCGTCACCGCATGAAGGTCGCGCCAGAACACGCGCTTGCCGCGGCGCAGGCGAGGCCAGAGCACACCCGCCAGTCCGGTGCCGCCCCGGGGCCACCACAGGAACAGGCCGGTGAGGATCATCACGATCGTCCAGCAGGCTGCGATCTCGACCAGCGCCGAACCCCAATTGCCAGCCAGCAGCTCCCCGTGCAGCCGGAACACGACCCGCATCAAGCGCTGCTCTTCCGGCACATGGTAAAGCACGGCTCCGCTCTGGGGATGGACCCAGACGCGAGTTTCCTGATCGGCAGTCCCGACCAGCAGCTGGACCGCGTCAGCCGGATCTTCGGGCAAGACGTACTTGTGCAGCACCGATCCGGGCACGGCAGAGGTCGCGGCCTCGACGATGCGCGCCGGGGTGAGCAGCGGGCCGCTTTCGGTCACTACGTCGCGATAGGGTGAATAGAGCCAATCTTCGATCTGTGGCTTGAACAGATAGATCCCGCCCGTGACCGAGAGCCACACGACGAAGGGCACGCAGAACAGCCCGGCGTAGAAATGCCAGCGCCAGACCGCGAGGTACCAGCGTTCGTAACGAGGTGCCGTGCTCACAGCGTCCACCCCGCTTCCAGAGTGAAGCTTCGTTGCGGATAGGGGTGGTAGACCCAAGCCTTGTTGTTGGTGATGTTGTCGATCCCGGCGCTGAACCGCATAGTGCGGGAGGCCCGCCAGTTGACTCGCGCATCGAGGGCGAACAGCTCGGAGGTGTAGCCAAAGGTATCGCCGCGCTGGAGGCCGAACAGGTCAGTGTTGGGGCGCGAGGCATAGCGCAGGCCGAGCGATGCCAGCACGTCGGCGGAAATGGCATAGCGGGCGTTCGCGTTGACGCGCCAACGCGGGATGCGGGGGAATTGCACGCCCTCGGCCGCGGGAGCGCTGTCGTTGCGCACAGTCTCGGAGTCGATCCAGGCCGCGTTGGCGTCGAGGTCTAGCCCTTCGAGGCCGAGGTCGCGGGCCTCGGCGATCAGCTCGACGCCGTATTGGCGGGTGAGGTCGATATTCTTGAAGGTCGAGGTCGTCACCCCGTTCTGGTTGAACCCGACGAAGCTGAAGATCGTATCCTGCACGCGCTGCCAGAACAGCGATCCGGTCAGCTTGAAGTCGCCGAAATCATGGGCAAGCAGCAGGTTCGCATCGCGCGAGCGCTCGGGCTTCAAGTTGGGGTCGAAGCTGTCGGGGTTGAAGCTGCCGTCTCCGTTGAGGCTGCCCTGGTAGAGCTCCCCGACGGTCGGGAAGCGGGTCGCCTCGGCCAGGCTGAGCTGCACGCTTGTGGCGTCGCTGCGCCATTCGAGCGAGGCCTTGGGATCGAAGGCGTCCGCTCCGCGTGAGACGTAGGCGTTGAACACAGGCTGCGATCCTCCCCCGACCCGGCCAAGCCCGCCGTCGAAGGCCCGCCAGTCCTCGTACCGCGCGCCGAGTGTGAAGATCCATTGGTCGGCGAGGTAGCGGCCTTCGGCCCAACCGGAGAGCAGCCGGGTCTTGCCGAAGGTCTGCGTCGAAAATGCCGCTCCGACATCGTCGCGCCAGTTGGGCACCGCGTAGTTCGTCAGGTCGGTGCGGTAGAGGTTGCCGCTTGCACCCGTGGCCAGTTCGATGTCGCCCCAGCGGCCCTCCAGCGCCACCTCGCCGGTGTACCAGCCCGTGGGACCCTGCCGTGCTAGCGTGCCGGGGCCGTCGTTCTCGCCAGCGGCATAGCTGGCCGAGGTGAAGCCATCGGAGCGGGCGATCTGATAGGTCGAGACGTTCACCGACGCCGTTACCGCATCGCTCAGGGGAGCGGCGAGCTTCACGCCCGCCAGGAATTCGTCCCGTACCGTGCGCGACCATCGGGCGCCGCTGGCGTTCCAGGTCGCACCGAGGGTCGTGACCCGTCCTTCGCAGACCGGGGCTCCGCTTGCGTCCTGCAGGTAGCAGTCGGGCGCCTCCTGCCGGTCGAGGTTGTGCCAGTAGGCGATCAGCGCCTCGCCGGTGACTGTCGCGCCGTCGTAGCCGAGGCGGATCTTGGCCTGGTCCTGGGTGATCTCGGCGGGAGACTGGGCGGCGAAGATCGGGTTGCTCGCAGTGCCGGGCGCGTTGGGGATCGCCTGTCCGGGATCGACTATCGCGCCAGTCACCGGGATGCCAGCAGCTGCGCCGCTTGCGGGGGCGAGGCCGTACCAGCTCATCGGCTGGCCCTCGTTGCGGAAGTGCCGGCCGGAGACGCGGAGGGACCAGGGCCCATCCTTCTGCCGCCAACCCAGCCCGGCCTCGCCCGACCAGCCCAGGTAGGTGTCGTGCGTGCCGTACTGGTCGTAAGTCTGCGCGAAAGTCTGGATCTTGGCGAAGGCCTCGGTGTGTTCGGGCGTGCGCGTCGTGATGTTGACGATCCCGCCCATCGAATTGCCCGAATAGCGCGAGGAGTAGGGGCCGTAGACGATGTCGAACTGCTCAACCTCGCCCGGTCCGACCACGCCCCACTTCGGTGCGAAGTTGAACGAGTTGCCGAGGAAGTTCGAAACCACGAACCCGTCGACCATCACCAGCGTGCGGGCACTCTGGCTGGAGTGCGTGCCGCGGAAGCCGGGCACGCCGTTGGAGTCCCCCGCGTAGCGTTTGCGCACGAAGAAGTCGGGTGCGTACTTGATCAGGTCCTCGACGTTCTGGGCGTTCACGCCCTCGAACTGTTCGTCGCCAAGGCTGACCGACAGGCCACGCGGCTCGATCGATATCGGCGCGTCGCTCTGGCCGACGACGAGGATATACGCGTTCTCCTCGCTTTCGGCGTGGGCGGGGAGGGCGGCAGTGAATAGCGCTGCGGCGAGCGCGAGGCGGGAAACGGACACGGGGATCTACCTGAACACGGCGCCGCACGGGCGCGCGATGAGGGAATGCCGCGGCTAGGGTGCTGCGGCGGCCATCGAGGGTCAGGCGGTGCGGGGAGGGCCCCTGGTGGGTGGCCGGAGTCCGGTTGGCTGGCTCAGCAGAGCCGCGTGGCAGGGTGCGAAGCCCAGCGCGATGAGGAAGGCGAGCGCGGTCGCGAGCAGGACGGGATCCGCGCCGCCGAGCATGCCCTGGTTGAGCGAGCCGAACGAGCAGGGCGCGGAATTGCCGGCCTTCTTGTCTGGCTTACCGCTGATCGGGATCTCGACCGTCTTGGCCGAATGGCCCGTCGGCGAACAGATCGATACGGTCAGCGTCTTGCCGGCCTCGACCATGTAGCCCTGCGGGATCGCCCAGCGCGGCGCGAGCGCGGCTGCCAGAAGCAGCAGCGCCAGGCACCAGCGCGAATGCAGGAGGGATCGCAGGGATTGCACGGTCCGCGCCCTAGGAGATCGCAGCAGGAAAAGGAAGCGCCACGTCCGGCCGTCTTGGGGAGGCAGACCGGATGTGGCGCCAGGTATGGAAGAACTCACGCCGTGGAGTTTGACGGCGCAACAGCTCAACCCGCGCCTGTCGTTGTAGGCATCCCCTGTCGAGAGGGGAGTTAATTACGGTAATTCCTTCGTTACACTGCGTTACACCCTCGAACCTGCGCGCCTACTCGTGCCGCAGGGCTTCGATCGGATCGAGCTTCGAGGCCCTTCGTGCCGGGAAGTAGCCGAAGATGATCCCGATCAGGGCCGAAATCACGAAGCTCAGGATATTGATGAACGGATCGAACACGTAGGCGATGCCGAGCGCGGTCGAGAGGCCGAACGAAAGCGCGAAACCGAGCAGTATGCCGACGATCCCGCCGAAGCAGCACAGCACCACGGCCTCGGTCAGGAACTGCAGCTGCACCTCTCGGGCGAGCGCACCGATGGCGAGGCGAATGCCGATCTCGCGAGTTCGCTCGGTCACCGACACCAGCATGATGTTCATGATTCCGACTCCGCCGACGATCAGGCTGATCGCGGCGATGGCGGCGACCATGACCGTCATCGTGCCGACCGTAGCGGCCACGGTTTCGTTGATCTGCGCGGTATCGACGATGTCGAAGTCGTTCTGCTGACCTTCGAGCAGGACGCGGCGTTCGCGCATCAGTTCGACGATGGCGTTGATCATGGTCTTGCTGTCGTACGAAGCGTCGTAGGCGACGACCATGTAGCCGATGTTGTCATCGCCGGTGAAACGGCGCTGGACGTTGGTCAGCGGCATGAAGATCGAGTTGTCGTCATCCCCGCCGCCGCCGACACTGCCGCGCGTGGCGAAGACGCCGATCACCTGGCAGGAGACGTCGTTAAGCCGCATGCGCTCTCCGACCGGGCTCTGGTTGGCGAGAAAGATCTCGTCGCGCACGGTCGGGCCGATGATGCAGACATTGGCGCCCGCGGTCTGCTCGGCAGCGGTGAAACGGCGGCCTTCCTCGATCTCGATCCCGCGCGCATCGAGGAATTCGTTGCCGACGCCCTCGACCTTGGTCTGCCAATCCTGGCCGTTGTGGATCGCGGACACGTTGCGTTCGACCTGGCCGGCGACGAAGTTCACCCCGGCGACCTGTTCGCGCACGGCTTGGACGTCGCGCTCGTCGAACGGGCGGATCTGGTCGCGGTCGCTCTGGATCGGGAAAACGAAGAACACGTTCGAACCGAGCGAGCTGATCTGCTCCTCGATGTCGGCGGTCACGCCCTTGCCGAGCGTAACCATGGTGATGACCGCGCCGACGCCGATGATGATGCCGAGCGTCGTCAGGAAGCTGCGCAGGATGTGCCGGCGGATCTCGCGGAAGGCGAGCAGGAGTGTCGTACCGAACATCAGTTGGCCTCCACCGGAGCGCCCTGGCGGTGATTGCTCTCGATCCGTTCGACCAGGCCGTCCTTGAAGTGGACGACGGTCTTTGCGTAGCTCGCCATCTCGGGCTCGTGGGTGACCATGAGGATGGTGATGCCCGTGGCGTTGAGTTCGGTAAGGAACTTCATGATTTCGATCGAGCGTTCGGAATCGAGGTTGCCGGTCGGCTCGTCGGCCAGCAGCACCTCGGGGTCGGTCACCAGGGCGCGGGCGATGGCCACGCGCTGCTGCTGACCGCCGGAAAGCTCGGCGGGCGTATGATCGGCCCAGGGGCCAAGGCCCACACGGTCGAGCGCCCGCATCGCCGCCTCGCGCCGGTGTTCCTTGCGTTCGCCGCGATAGAGCAGCGGCAGCTCGACGTTCTCGAGCGCGCTGGTGCGGGCGAGCAGGTTGAAGCCCTGGAACACGAAGCCGAGGTACTTGCGGCGCAGCAGCGAACGCTGGTCGCGCGTCAGCGACTGGACCTCGGTCCCGAGGAACTTGAACACGCCCGAGGTCGGGGAATCCAGGCAGCCGAGGATGTTCATGGTGGTGGACTTGCCCGAGCCCGAGGGTCCCATGACCGCGACAAAATCGCCGCGGTCAATGGTCAGGTCGACCCCTTTCAGGGCCTGGAAGGCAGCGATCCCCTGGCCGAAGGTCTTGGTTATCCCCTTCAGCTCGATAATCGCCTCACCGCTCATTTCTTGGCCGCCTTGAGCGAGGTGACGACCGTCATGCCGGGCTTCAGGTCCTTCGAGGTGACGACCGTGAAGCGCCCGTCGCTCTGGCCGGTGACGACCTCGATCGGCTTGAGCGTGCCGTCGGCCTGCAGGATGTGGACCGTCTGGCGGCTGCCGCGGCCGATCGTGGCCCGCTCTTCCTCGCGCTCGAGACCGAAGTCCTCGCCGTTGTTGAGCTGGACGCCAGCGGCGCTTTCTTCCTTCGGCGGTTCGAAACGCAGAGCGCCGTTGGGGACCAGCATCCGCTTGCCGGTTTGCTGGGTGGCAATGTTGGCCGTGGCCGTCATGCCGGGACGCAGCAGGCCATTGGCGTTGTCGACCGTCAGCCGGGCTTCGTAGCTGATCACGGCATTGGACTGTTGGCCCTGCTGTTGCTGCTGGCTCGACTGGGCGGTGTTGTTGGAAGCGAGGTTCACGCGCTCGACCGTCGCCGGGAATTGGCGGCCGGGGTAGGCGTCGACGGTGAAGTTCGCCCGCTGACCTTGCTTGACTTCGCCGACGTCGGCTTCGTCGACCGAGACGCGCAGCTGCATTTGCGACAGGTCTTCGGCGAGGACGAACAGGGTCGGCGTGTTGAAGCTGGCTGCCACCGTCTGGCCGGGCTCGACCTGACGGGCGAGCACTACGCCCGAGACGGGCGAGCGGATCAGCGCCCGGTCGCGGTTGGTCAGGCTCGATGACAGTTGTGCCTGCGCCGACGCCACGTTGGCCTGCGCCGAATTGAGCGCCGCCTTGCTGCGCGCGACATTGGCCTCGGCCGCTTCCATCTCGGTCTTGGAGGGTACCTTGCCGTCCGAGAGGCGATAGACGTCCTGCAGGCGCGCCAGCTGGGCGCTGTCGACGTCGAGTGTCGCGCGGGCCTGGGCGACCTGGGCGCGCGAGGCTTGCAGGTTGGCCTGGCTCTGCTTGATCTGGTCCTCAATCACGTCGGTGTTGATCTGCGCCAGGACTTGCCCCTGTGACACGCGATCGTTCACGTCGACATAGACGCGGTCGATCCGGCCCGAGACTTCGGAGCCGACCTCTACCTGGTTGGTCGGGCGCAGGTTGCCGGTCGCGGTCACCTCGATGTCGAGCGAGCGTTCGACCACCTTCTCGGTGATGTACTCGGGCTTCTTCTCGTCACGATTGACGAAGTAGAGCGCCACGAGGAGGATGATCACGCCCGGGATCCAGAACTTGGCCCAGCGGCGCCAGCGGGGGCGCTCAGTGGTGCCGAGGAACTCGTCCACGGACATGGACGTGCCAGCGGTCGGATTTGCGGTCATTTCGGTCATCATTGGATCCTGTCACTGACGGGCAGCGGATATTCCCTGGGCGACCAGCCGCCACCAAGCGCCTGGGTCAGACGCACGAAGGCGCTTGCCCGATCGGCTTGCGAGGCGACTTCCGCGTTGCGGGCGGTGCGCAGTTGTAGCTCAGAAGTTAGCAGGTTTTGAAAGTCGGTCAGACCGGCCTGATACTGGCTGCGGGCGAGGATGGCCGAGTTGTTCGCGGCATCGACGGCTTCCCCGAAGATCACCACCCGCTCGCGCGATTTCTGAAGGTCGACGGCGGAGCTTTCGACATCCTCCAGCGCGCCGAGGATCGAGAGCCGCCAGGCCGCGAGCGCGCCTTGCGCAGCGGCCTTCGAGCTGTCGATCTGCGACTGGGTGCGGCCGCCGTCGAAGATCAACTGACTGACCGAGCCGAACAGCCCGCCTGAAACCAGGTCGAACAGATTGCCGAACCCGATTGCCGAGGAGGAGATCGTGCCGCCGAGTTGGATCAGCGGATAGAGTTGGGCCTTGGCGCCTTCGATGCGCGCCGTGCTGGCGACGAGCGAGGCTTCGGCCTGTCTGACATCGGGCCGGCGGCGCAGAACTTCGGCCGGTGCCTCGAACCCGCCGAGTTCGGGCGGGGTCGGGACGAAGTCGGAGCTTTCGAGCAATTGCAGGACCCGGCCCGGCGGCTCCCCGATCAGGGTCGAGATGGCGTTGGCGGTCGAGGCGAGGCTGCTTTCGAGCTGCGGAATGCTGGCTGCCGTCGCCGCGCGCTGGCTGCGCGCCTGCTCGACGTCGAGGCTCGATACGAGACCGGCCTGGGCGCGCCAGCGGGCGATCTGCAGGTTGTCGTCCTGCGACTGCAGGCTGTCCCGCGCGATCGCGAGCTGCATGGCCGTCGCCCGGGCCGAGATCGTCGCGAGCGCGACCTGGCCGGTGACGAGCCGCTCGAGATCGGCGAGCGAATATCCGGCGGCCGCAAGCTCGGCCTCTGACGCGGCTACGTCGGCGCCGATGCGGCCGAACAGGTCGAGCTCCCAGGAGGCGTCCGCGCCGATCGAATAGGCGCTGGTGTCCGGCAGGCCGTCGTTGAAATTGCGCCGTCCCGATCCGCTGGCCGAGACGTAAGGAAAGTACCCCGACTGCGATCCCGCAAGCTGCGCGCGGGCTTGTTCGAGCCGTGCGGCGCTTTGGGCGAGGTCGAGGTTGTTGGCCGCGGCCGCCTCGACGAACTGCGTAAGCAGCGGATCGTTGAGCAGCTGCCAGTATTGCGACAGGTCTTGCGAGGCGTGGACCTGATCGGTTTCGACCCAGCCTTGCGGTACGGCAATACCGGCCTCTGGCGGGGCGATGTCGGGCCGGGCGCATCCAGCGAGCGCCAGGGAGCCAATCGCAACCGACAGGAGGGCGGCCGTGCGGCGGCGATGGAGCGGGGAGGAACTGCGGGACAAGCGGGTCATGATCCTCTGGTTTCCGATTGAGACGGCTGCCGGGCGATGCCGTTGAGCGCAACGTCCACGATCGCGGCGGGATCGCCGATGGGCCGGTCGGTGAGCATGGGGTGAGTCATCGCCAGCACCAGCCCGTGAAGGTGGCGGGCCGCGTCTTCAGGCTCCAGCCGAAGCTTGGCGGCGTGCGGGCGAAGCAGCGCGGCGATGGCGTCGTAGCCAAGCTTGCGCTGTTCCTGGAATTTCTCTTTGTCCGCGCCCGCCGGCTGATGGAACCCAACCGCGCCGATCAGCGCGAGAATGCGTTGGATCCTGCGCTGGAGAGACGTGACCAGTTGGATCAGGCAAGTGTCGAGGTCCCTGCCACAGTCGATCCCGGCCAGTTCCGCCCGAGCGCTTTCCTGGTCGAAGGCATCGGCAAAGATCGCGTCGATGATCGCGTCCTTGGTCGGGAAGACGCGGAAGATCGTGCCCTCGGCAATGCCTGCGGCTTCGGCGATCTCACGGGTGCTGACGGTGCCACCCTTCGCGATCAACAACTGCTCGGTCGCCGCCATGATGGCGGCGCGGCGCTCGGCAGCCGGAAGCGGAGAGGCGCGGTTCATTCGCCGTCCTTTAGTGAGTGAGCACTCACTCATCAACACATTTGTTAGGGAAAGCTTGTGGGACGCCAGGCGGAGGTCACGGCGGCCATGATGCGCGCCCGCGCCGGGTCTGCTCATCGTGCCGATCATCAAAGCCAATGCCCCCATCAACCTGTCTTGCTGTATTAATACACATCAGCAGAAATGACGACCAGTCGCATTTTGTCGCAATCGACCAGTGTTCAACTCTGGCCGACAAGCGGCTTGCCTCTCGTTGATGGGGTTAGTGATCGAGCGTCAGGAAATCTTACGCGGAGATCGGCTGTCGCGACCGCAAAGTTGCTTCAAGTACATCGTTTGTGGCTTTTCACCGCCGACGCGCCGCCTATGATGAGCGCAAAGAATTTGGGTAAACGGGGAGGATGCTTGATGCGCACCGCGCGGCTGAGGGGCCTGTGGGTGATACCGGTGGGTGCGGCGCTCGCCTTGAGCGGCCCGGCACAGGCGGCCGACCCCGATAGCGAAATCGCCGCGCTGACCCAGCGAGTGGAAAAGCTCGAAGGCACTCGCGCGATCAAGAAGCTGCAGCGCGCGTTCGGTTACTACGTCGACCGCGGCCTGTGGAGCGAAGCCGCCGACCTCTTTGCCGATAATGGTACGATCGAGATCGGCGTCGACGGGGTTTATGTCGGCAAGGCGCGCATCAGCGAGTACCTGGAACGGCTGCACGGCGGGCAGCAGGGGCTGATCTACGGCCAGCTCAACGAGTGGGTGACCTTGCAGCCGGCGGTCGACATGGGCGCGGACGGACGCACCGCCACGGCCCGCTGGCGCGACCTCGGTATGACCGGGCAATACAAGAAGCACGCCGAATGGCGCGACGGCATCTACGAGAACACTTACGTCAAGGAAGACGGCGTCTGGAAGATCCAGTCGCTCCACCTCTACGTGAACTTCGTCGCGCCGTACGAGAAAGGCTGGGCCCGCCTGCGCCAGGGTGAAGGCGTCGCGCAGAGCGAGGCATCGAAGGCCTTTCCGCCCGATCGCGGGCCGACGGCGACTTACGCCTCGTTCCCCGACAGACAGCTGCCCCCGTTCCAGGCTCCGAACCCGGTGACCGACCGTCCAGTGAGGGAGGCCCGGTAATGCGTGTCTTAACAATTGTTAGCGCCGCGGCTCTTTCGCTCAGCGCAGTAGCGGTGCCGGTCTGCGCTCAGGCCCAATCAGTCGAAGCTCGCCTTGCCTCATACCGTGAGCGCGTGGAGCGTCTGGAAGACCAGGACGCGATCGAGAACCTCCAGGCCTACTACGGCTACTACTTCGACAAGGGCCTATGGAATGAGGTCGCCGACCTATTCTCGGCCAACGGCAGCTTCGAATACGGCCAGCGCGGGGTCTACATCGGCCAGGACCGTGTCCGCCGCGCGCTGCTGCTGTTCGGGCCGGAAGGGCTTGGGCCAGGGCGGCTCAACAATCATATGCAACTGCAATCGATCATCTCGGTCGCGCCGGACGGGAAGACCGCGACCGCCCGCTGGCAGGGCATGGTCCAGCTTGCCGAACCCGGCGCCAACGGCGTGTGGGGCGTGGGCGTCTACGAGAACGAATACGTCAAGGATCGCGGCACCTGGAAGATCTCCAAGCTGCACTTCTATCCGGTCGCGCTGACCGACTACGACCTCGGCTTCATGCGCTCGGCCATGCGGATGGAAGGGCCGAGCGCGCTGTTCCCGCCCGACAAACCGCCGACCGAGGTCTATCGCACCTTCCCCTCGGCCTACATTCCGCCGTTCAGCTACGTCCATCCGGTGACCGGCCAGTCGCTCAAGGACATCAAGCAACCGGCCGACAACGTGGTGGGGCGCCCATGAAGATGAAGCTGACACTCGCGGTCGCGCTGCTTTGCGCCGTTGCCTCCCCGGCCTTCGCCCAGAGCGCCGAAGCCAGGCTCGACCAGCTCGAGGCCCGCATCACCCGGCTCGAGGACATGAACGCCATCGAGCGGTTGCAGAAGGCCTACGGCTACTTCGTCGACAAGGGCCAGTGGACCCAGCTCAGCGAGCTGTTCACCGACGATGCCACCTTGGAGATCGGCGGCAAGGGCCTGTTCCTCGGCAAGCACCGTGTGCTCGAATACATGCAGACCGCCTTTGGGCCGGACGGAGCGAAGGAAGGCGTGCTCGCCAACCACATGCAGTTCCAGCCGATCCCGGACATATCAGCCGACGGCAAGACCGGCTGGGTCCGCTCGCGCGCCTATGTGATGAGCAATGCCGGCTGGGGCCTGCCGCTCTACGAGAACGAGTACAAGAAGGGTGAAGACGGCGTATGGCGGATCAGCCGCCTCAGCGGGCCCTTCACGATGTACACCAACTGGGAAGGCTGGGGGAAGAACGCCCTCAACAACACCTGGCCCGACAAGTTCGACCCGCCGCCGGATTTGCCGCCCTCGACGGTCTACCTGACCTATCCGGCCTACTACATCGTCCCGTTCCACTATCCGAACCCGGTTAGCGGCCACGCCCTGGTACCCGATCAGGGCCAGGTTGGCGCCTATCACCGGCCACCGGGCACGCCGGAACAGCAACAATCGCTCACGGTTGGCCGTCTCGCTGACGGGACGCAACCGATCGCCGAACCTCCGAAAGACTGACATGACCACCTTGAGACATCGCCCCGCCGCCTGGCTCGGCGCCCTGGCAGCGCTTGCATCCTTGGGCTCGCTGACTTTCGCCAGCACTGCGGCGGCAAACGATCCGCTCGCCACGCCCGCTGCTGGAGAATGGCCGAGCGACGGGCGCGACTATTCGGCGCAGCGCTATAGCCCGCTGACCCAGATCGACGCGTCGAACGTCAGCCGCCTTGGGCTCGCGTGGTACGACGACCTCGACACTTATCGCGGGGTCGAAGCGACGCCGATCTACGCCGACGGGGTGCTCTACAACATCCTGCCGTTCAACGTGACCATCGCCTACAACGCCAAGACCGGCGAGCGGCTGTGGACCTACGATCCGCAAGTGCCGCGGGAGATGGCCCGCTATGCCTGCTGCGAGCCGGTGTCGCGCGGGCTCGCCATGTCGGGCAACAAGGTCATCATCGCCACGCTCGACGGCCGACTGATCGCGCTCGACAAGACCAGCGGCAAGCCGATCTGGTCCACCGAGACCTTCGGCAAGGAGTTCCCCTACTCGATCACCGGCGCGCCGCGCGTGTTCGGGGACAAGGTCGTGGTTGGCCAGTCCGGCGGCGACTTCGGGGTGCGCGGTTTCGTCGCCGCCTTCGACATCGAGACCGGGGCCAAGAAGTGGAAGTTCTTCCTCACCCCCGGCAACCCGGCGGATGGGCCCGACGGCGAAGCCTCCGACAGCGTCATGAGCAATGTCCGCGAGACCTGGTTCGGCAACAAGTACTGGGAGCTCGGCGGCGGCGCCAACCCGTGGGATTCGATCGCCTACGATCCCAAGCTCAACCTGGTCTATGTCGGCACCGGCAACGCCTCTCCGCACTCGCGCTTCTACCGATCGGAGAACAAGGGCGACAACCTGTTCGTCTGCTCAATCGTGGCACTCAAGGCCGATACCGGCGAGTATGCCTGGCACTACCAGATGAACCCCGGCGAGGAGTGGGACTGGACCTGCACCGCCTCGATCATCAGCGCGGACCTCCAAATCGACGGCAAGCCGCGCCAGGTGCTGATGCAGGCGCCGAAGAACGGGTTCTTCTACGTGCTCGACCGCAAGACCGGCGAGTTCATCAGCGCGGCGGCGCACGTGATCCAGAACTGGAACGCGGGCTTCGACGACAAGGGCCGGCCGGTGATGAACGAAGCCGTGCGCTATGGCTTCGACCCCAAGCTGGTCATGCCGGGGCCGGGCGGGGCGCATAACTGGTTCCCGATGGCTTTCAGCCCGCGCACCGGTCTCGCCTACTTCCCGGCCTATCAGTCGGGCTTCGTCTATGCGCTGCAGCCCGACTGGAAGCCGCAGCCGATGCGTTCGAACAGCGGCTGGGGCGGGTTCTCGGGGCCGGTGCTGCAGCAGCGGATGAAGCTGATGGAGGAAGCCAACAAGGTCGAGAAGGCCTGGCTCACCGCCTGGGATCCCGTGAAGCAGCAGGCCGCCTGGCAAGTCGAGCTGCCGCGCCACGGCAACGGCGGGGTGTTCGTGACGGCGAGCGACCTAGTGTTCGAAGGCACGACCAAGCAGACTTACGCCGCGTTCGACGCGCGGACCGGCAAGACGCTGTGGGAGTTCCCGACGCAGAGCGCGCCCGTTGCAGGCGGGATCACCTACATGGTCGATGGCGAGCAATACGTCGCGGTCAACGCCGGCTGGGGCGGGGGTGCGGCGCAGATCGAGCAGTCATCGGGCACCGAGCTGCCGCGGGCCAAGGCGCGGCTGCTGGTGTTCAAGCTCGGTGGGACCAAGCAGCTTCCGCCGCTCGAGGCCAAGGCCGCCGTCCCACCGCCGCCACCGCTGCGGGCGCCTGAGGCGCAGATCCAGGCCGGCGCGCAGCTGTTCGGCCAGACTTGTGCGGTGTGCCACGGGCAGAACGCCATCGGCGGGGTCAAGGACTTGCGCCACATGACCGCCGACACTCACAGCAAGTTCAACCAGATCGTGTTGGAGGGGCTCTACCTCGACAAGGGCATGGCGAGCTTTGCCGACCTGCTGAAGAAGGAGGATGTCGAGGCGATCCACAACTACCTGATCGCCCGCGCTAACGAGGATTGGGGGCGTGGCGAGTAGGGGGCTTCAATCCTCCCCGAGACAAGCTCGGGGAGGATTTGTTTAACCCGCCCGTTCCGGCAACCCGGCGTCGAGGCGGGCAATCAAGTCCTTCAGAAACTCGTCGAGCTCGTCCATCTTATCGGCGGGCAAGCCCTCAAGCAGGCGAGTGCGCAGGGTGTCGGCGATCTCGAAGATCTCCTGCAGTGCGGTTTCGCCTTCGCGCGTCAGGCGCAGGAGCTTGCTGCGCCGGTCGCCGGGGTCGGGCAGGCGTTCGACCAGGCCGTCCTTCTCAAGCGTGTCGAGCATCCGCGTCATCGTCGGGCCTTCGATCCGCAACCGCTTGGCGATGTCCACCTGGGCGCTGAGCGTGGGCGAGTTGATGATCGCCGCGAGCGCTTCCATTCTTGCGGAGCTCTGGCCGATCAGGCGCAGCTGTTCGTCGAGCAGCGAACGCCAGCGCCGCGCCGCCAGCACTAGATGCACCGTCAGCCGGATTTCACGCGTCGTGCCGCCATCGCGATAGATCTCGAAACTCGAGAAATCCGAGTTCGAGGCGAGGTCTGTAGCCGGGGTGACCGTCGTCATCCGTAAAGCTTCCGGCATTGCTGGGTTATTTGTCAAGCAAGGCGCCCCTGTAGAGAGCAAGCTTTCCCGAACAATTGTCCTGGGCTACAAGCGATTGACTTTGTCCGGCGCGCTAGTGGAGCCCGGCGACCAGGGGAGAATTTCGATGACCTATAAGGTCAACATCAACGGAGAGGTGCGCGAGCTCGACGTACCGGAAGACATGCCGCTGCTGTGGGCGCTGCGTAACGAGCTGCACATGGTCGGCACCAAGTTCGGCTGTGGCAAGGCGCTGTGCGGCGCTTGCACCGTGCATGTCGACGGCGTGGCCCAGCGTTCTTGCTCGCTGCCGGTCGGCTCGATCGGTGCGGACAGCAAGGTGACCACGATCGAAGCGCTCGAGAAGACCGAGATCGGCCGCGCGCTGCAGCAGGCCTGGCTCGAAGAAGACGTGATGCAATGCGGATACTGCCAGGCCGGCCAGCTGATGAACGCGAGCGCGCTGCTCGCCCGCAATCCGAAGCCGAGCGCCAGCCAGATCGATTCCGCGATGGCCGGCAACATCTGCCGCTGCGCCTGCTACACCCGTATTCGCGATGCGATTGCGATGGTTGCTGAAAAGGGGACGGCCAATGCCTGATCAAGCCACCCTTTCGCGCCGCACTCTGCTCAAGGCCAGCGCCATGGCTGGCGGCGGGTTGGTGCTAACCGCCTCGATCCCGATGGTCGCCCGCGCGGCGACGGCGGCGGCCGGGGGAGCCACTGAGGCGACCCTCAACGCCTTCGTCTCGATCGCACCCGACAACACGATCACCATCGTCGGCAAGAACCCCGAGATCGGCCAGGGCATCAAGACCATGCTGCCGATGCTCATCGCTGACGAGCTCGACGCCGACTGGAACCAGGTCCGCGTGACCCAGGCGGAAAGCAACGCGGCCAAGTTCGGCCCGCAGCTCGCTGGCGGCAGTTTCGCCACGCCGATGAACTGGATGCCGATGCGCCAGGTCGGAGCCGCCACGCGCCAGATGATGGTGACCGCGGCCGCGCAGCGCTGGGGTGTGGATCCCAAGGGCCTCAAGACCGAGCTCGGCAAGGTGATCGAGATTTCGTCGGGCCGCTCGGCCACTTACGGCGAACTCGCGAGCGACGCGGCCAAGCTCTCGCCGCCCGATCCTGCGAGCGTCACGCTCAAGGATCCGAAGGCCTTCCACATCATTGGCCGTGCGATCGGCGGGGTGGATTCGCCGCGTGTGGTGAAGGGTGAGCCGATCTTCGGCGTCGATACCCAGCTTCCCGGCATGGTCTATGCGGCCTTCGAACGCTCCCACGTGTTCGGGGCCAAGCTCAAGTCGGCCAACCTCGACGCGGTGAAGGCCGCGCCGGGCGTGATCGATGCCTTCGTGATCGAGGGCAACGGCAATGCCGAACAGCTCGTCGATGGCGTCGCGATCCTGTCGAACAACTGGTGGCTCGCCAACAAGGCGCGCGAGAAGCTGACCATCGAATGGGACAACGGCCCGTGGGGTGAGCATTCGAGCCAACGCTACGACGAAACCGCCCGCGCGGCGATGGCGTCGGGCAAGCCGCAGTCGCCGATCGTCACTCATGGCGATGTCGATGCGGCGTTTGCTTCGGCGGCCAAAGTGCTGGATCAGGAGTACTTTTATCCGTTCCTCGCTCATGTGCCGATGGAGCCGCAGAACTGCACCGCGCTGATGCACGATGACGGCTCGATCGAGTTCTGGGCGCCGACGCAGAACCCGCAGGCCGGGCAGGGCTCGGTCGCGCAGATGCTCGGTATCGGGCAGGACAAGGTCCGGCTGCACATCACCCGCATGGGCGGCGGTTTCGGGCGGCGCCTGACCAACGACTTCATGCACCAGGCCGCGGCTATCGCGCAGAAGGTTCCGGGCACGCCGGTCCAGCTGATCTGGACGCGAGAGGATGACGTCCGCAGCGACTTCTACCGGCCGGCCGGCTGGCACCGCCTGCGCGCGGCGGTCGATGCCGATGGCAAGCTGACCGGGTTCGACGACCACTTCGTCACCTTCTCGCTTCCGGGTGCCGGGGCCTACAACCCGGCTGCCATGGCGCCGGACATCTTCCCGGCCAAGTTCGTGCCGAACCTGCGCTATGCGCAGACCGAGATGGAAACGCGGGTGCCGATGGGTGCGCTGCGTGCGCCGTCTTCGAACGCGCTGGCCTATGTCATGCAGAGCTTCCTCGACGAAGTTGCGGTCGAGACCGGGAAGGACTTGCCGACCCTGCTGCTCGAGATGATCGAAGGGCACGAGAAAGAGCCCGACGAGCGCGGCTTCATGGGTGTGTCCCCGGGCTTCAATCCGGACCGCATGCGCGGCGTCATCAAGAAGGCGACGGCGATGGCGAACTGGGGCAAGCCGGTGGCCGAAGGTCACGCGCTCGGCTTCGGCTTCTACTTCAGCCACATGGGCTATTTCGCCGAAGTGGTGGAAGCCAGCCTGTCGGAGCGCAAGCAGGTCCAGGTGCACAACGTCTGGGCGGCGGGTGACGTGGGCAGCCACATCATCAACCCGTTCGGGGCGCTCAACCAGGTCGAAGGCTCGATCATCGATGGCATCGGCCAGGCCCTGGGCCTGGCGGTGCAGATCGAGAACGGCGGGGCAAAGCAGTCGAACTTCCACGACTACCAGCTGCCGCGCATGCCGATCACGCCGAAGATCCACACCGAGTTCGTCATCAGCGACAACGCACCGACCGGCATGGGCGAACCCGCGCTGCCGCCGGTGATCCCGGCGCTGACCAACGCGTTGTTCAAGCTGACCGGCAAGCGCATTCGCAGCCTGCCGATCGACACGAAGCAGTTCGCTTAAATAGATCCTCCCTGTGGCTGCGCAGCAGTCATGGGGAGGTGGCAGCCCGCAGGGCTGACGGAGGGGCTAGTGGCATGGCGCCAGCCCCACCACCACCGCCTGTGGCGGCGGTCCCCCTCCCCATCGCTTCGCGACAGGGAGGATTCTCTCGAAGCCGTCCTAGATCCTCCCCGTTCCGGGGAGGATTTTGCCCCTACTTCTCCCAACCGGTCGGCGACATGTAGGGCGTCACGATCCCGATCGCCTCGATCTCATGCATCTGGCCGCCCCAGATCTTGTAGATGTGGATCGCCGGCATATCGAACCCGGCCCCGGTCGAGGCGCGGATCACGCGGTATTCGGTGCCCGGCACGCCGAGCAGGCGATAGCGCTCTTCCTTCATGTCGTGGTGGAAGTGGCTCATGCCCCAGACGAGGCCGGTCTCGGTGTCGGCGATGTCGACCCGGCGGTTCTCGATGGTGTCGATGTACTCCCACATGTTGGTGTCCATCTGCGCCTCGCAGCCGAGCCCGCCGAGGTAGGCGAAGGCCGGATCGGTCTGGCCGTTGCCGCCGGGGGTGTTGCGGACCATCGGGTTGCGCGCGGTCTGGAAACCGTTTTCGCGCCGCTCGCAGTCGTCGGAGAAGGGCGTCAGGCTGCCGTTGTTGTTATCGAGCGAGTCATAATAGCTCTTGCCGATGTGGATCAGCCGGCCGCGCGAGTCCGCGTATTCCTCGGACACCGGGCGCATGATCGCCGGACGCGGGGTGCGCAGGTTGTTGAGCTGCCCCTCGCTGAGGTTCTCGGCCACCATGTGCTCGGCCTCGACGATCTTGCCGTTCTCGCGCTTCAGGCGGATGCCGACGAGCGCCGGCTTGCCTTCGACTTCCATCATCGCGAGCAGGCCGACCTGCTGCGAGACAGGGTCGGCGACGTGGATCTGGAACTCGGTCGGCCCCTTGGTCGCCCGGCGCCACAGGCCTTCGCCGCTGCCGATCTTCTTGATGTTCTCGACCGTCACCACGTTGCTGGCGAGCGGCGCCTTCGACGGATCGTGCGCCACCAGCGCGGCGGCGTAAGTGTCCGCCATGGCGATGAGGCACGCGCGGTCGCAATCCTGTGCCTGGGCGGTGGCGGGCAGGGCGACGGCCATCGCGGCGGCGCCCAGAAGCAGCTTCAACTTGCTCATGTCGGAAATCCCCTCTCTCCCTGTCCCCGGTTCTCGCCGGTTTGGTGCTGACTTTGCTGCGAGTTAGCGCCGGGAGCAAGCCCACAGACATTTTGCGACAAACCCGCTTCTGGCCTTCACCGCAAAGGCGACTATGACGAACTCGAAATCCGAATGAGGGGAGGATCGGCTATGCGGAGAGCGCTGTTGGGTAAGGGGCTGTTGCGGGGACTGCTGGGCGGAGGCGCGCTGGCTGCGATGGTGGCGGCGGCACCGGCTGCGGCGGCCGATTGCGGCGACCTGGCGAAGATGACGCTCGAAGGCGGCAAGGTCACGTCCGCTGAGCTCGTGGCGCCGGGCGCGTTCCAGCAGCCGGGACTGCCGGGCAACCTCCCGCCGGGCGTGGCCAATGCCGCTTACCGCGACCTGCCGCAGTTCTGCCGGGTGCAGGCGACGCTCACCCCGACCAGCGATTCCGACATCAAGGTTGAAGTCTGGCTTCCGGTGAGCGGCTGGAACGGCAAGTTCGTGGGCATCGGCAACGGCATCTGGGCGGGGCAGCTCAGCTATTCGCAGCTCGCCGATCCGCTCAAGCGTGGCTACGCCGTGGCCACGACCGATACCGGGCACTCCGGCAACGGCCTGACGGCGGAATGGGCGATCGGCCATCCGGAGAAGCTGGTCGATTTCGGCCATCGCGCGGTGCACCAGATGGTGCTGACGGCCAAGCGCTCCATCACCACGTTCTACGGCAGCGGGCCGAAGCTCTCCTACTGGAACTCCTGCTCGACCGGTGGGCGCCAGGGGCTGATGGCGGCGCATCGCTATCCCGACGATTTCGACGCCATCAGCGCGATGGCTCCGGCCAATCCGATGACCGACCTGATGACCCAGTCGATGTGGGCCGGGTGGCAGCCTAATCGCGCGCCGGGCGCGGCGGTGTCGGTTCCCAAGATGGCCGCCGTGCACCGCGCGGTGGTCAAGCAGTGTGACAAGCTCGACGGACTCGAAGACGGCGTGGTCGGTCGGCCCGATGCCTGCAAGTTCGATCCGGCGACGATCCAGTGCACCAGTGGCGACAACGACCAGTGCCTGACCGCGCCGCAAGTTGAGACCATGCGCGCGATTTACAACGGTCCTCCGGGCCTGCCGGGCTGGCCGGTCGGCAGTGAGATGCAGCTCGGAGCTTTGACGCAGGGGCCGCAACCGTTCCCGGTGGCGCTGACCTATTTCTCGATGTTGGTCTTTGGAGACCAGCAGGGCTGGGACTGGAAGACTTTCGACTATCAGCGGGACATGGAGCGTTCGCGCGAATACGGGGCGGATATCCTCAACGTTCCGGCGGATGGCCTGAAGGCGTTCTTCGCTCGCGGTGGCAAGCTGCTGATGAGCCATGGCTGGTCTGACGGCCTGATCCCGGCGACCAACTCGCTCGGCTTCTACGACCGGCTGCGGCCCACGCTCAGCGCGGAGCAGGCGAGCAACCAGTACCGCCTGTTCATGGCGCCGGGCATGGATCACTGCTCGGGCGGCGAAGGGCCGAGCGACTTCGATACCCTCGGCGTGATCGACGAGTGGGCCACCTCGGGCAAGGCGCCGGACAGGATCGTCGCCACTCGCCCGACCACCGCAGCCGGTGGTCCTCCGGGGGCACCCGCCGGTCCGCCGCGCGAGCCGATGACCCGTCCGCTCTGCGCCTGGCCTGCCTATGCCCAGTACAAGGGGCAGGGCGATCCCAACGATCCGGCCAACTTCCAATGCACGACCACGATCGCGAACGCGTCGCGGACCTGATGCCCGAACGGACCACCGCCTGGGCTGACGACCGCGCCGCCTTGCGCGCGGCCTGTGAGCCCGGCGTGGGTCTGTGCACGATCGTCGGCATCGAAGGCAGCTTCTCGCGCCGGCTCGGCGCGCAACTGGCGGTCCATGCCGACGGCACGATCACCGGCAGTCTCGCCGACGGCTGCCTCGAACGCCAGCTCGCGACCGAAGTGGCCGAAGCGAGCGGGCCGGTGGTCAAGCGGTTCGGCAGCGGATCGGAGCTGATCGACTTCCGCTTGCCCTGCGGCAGTGGGCTCGACGTGCTGATCGACCCGGAGCCCGATCGGGAGGCTTGCCGGGCTGCTATTGCGCGGTTGGATGGGCGGCAGTCGGCGGTGATCGAGCTGCCGGTAATGCCCCATCAATTGCACTCGCGGAGCTATGTCCCCGCCCTGCGCTTGCAGGTGTTCGGCGAGGGGCCTGAACTCGACGCTTTGGTGACTCTTGCGGGGGCCGCGGGTGTGGAGGTCTCTTCCCATGGCAAGGACGCCCTCTCGCTAGGACGGCACCCCGCAGGGCTCTCTGCCGATCCCTGGACCGCCGTCGTCCTGCTGTTCCACGACCATGAATGGGAACAGGCGATCCTCGAGTGGGCGCTAGGAACACCCGCGTTCTACATCGGTGCCCAGGGCGGCTTCGAAGCACGGCGCACCCGGCTCGAGCGGCTGGCGGCAACCGGCGTTCCCGCCGAACAACTCGGCCGCATCCGCAGCCCGGTCGGCGTCATCACCCACAGCCGCGAGCCGGGGGTGCTGGCGCTCTCGGTGCTCGCCGGGATCGTCGGCGAGTACGAGGCGCTCCACCCGCATGGCTAAGCCGCTCGTCGCGGTGCTCGCTGCAGGGCGCGGCAGCCGGTTTGGCGGGGGAAAGCTGGAAGCCGACTGCGGTGGAAAACCGCTCGGCCGGTGGGTGATAGATGCGGTTGAAGAGGCGGGGCTCGGGCCCGGCGTGATCGTCACCGGCCCGGAGGGCGTGAGTTTTGCCGAGGGCTGGCACGCCTTGGTCAACTCGATGCCTGAGGCGGGGCTTGGCACATCGCTGGCGCTAGAGGCAGAGTACGCGCTCGAAGTCGAAGCAGAGACCTTGCTGATCCTGCTTGCTGACATGCCGCTGGTGGCGGCGGACTATCTGCGCGAAATCGCGGCCTCGCCCGCACCGGCGGCCACCCGGCATCCTGACGGACATGCCGGTGTGCCTGCCTTGCTCGATCGCTCACTGATCCAGAAGGCCGCTGCGCTTACGGGCGATCGGGGGGCGGGCCCTCTACTTGCCGGAGCCACGCTCCTTGAGCCGGAACCGGGAATGCTGCGCGACGTCGACAGGCCAGAGGACTTGGCCGAGGTCGTGCGCGCGCTTACCCGCTAGGAGCCTCAGGCCCGCACCGTCACCGGCTCTCCCGCGCGCTGCACCGCGATCCGCTCGATCAGCCCATCGCGCAGGGTGTAGGTCACGATCACCCGCACCTCGATGTAGTCGCCCTTGCCCAGCGGCCCGACCACGAAGTCCGGCGCGTCGGCGATGGCGGTGAAGCGGCTGGTGGTGTCGCTGACGATCTCGTGCTCGCTCGCGGTGATCGAGTGCACCGTCAGCCCCTCGCGCACGCGCTGGAACATCGCGGTGTAGAAGTCCGCGATTGCCTGCTTGCCCTTCATCGGCGCCACCGAGCCGAGCAGCAGCTCGACGTCGTCGGTGTAAAACCGTGTGTACCGCCCCGGATCGCCGTTGGAGAACGCTGCGGTATAGGCACCGTAGGCCGCCAGCTGGCTCGGGTGTGGGCCCAGGAGGGGGAGGGTGGTCACGCCCTTGCCGGGAGCCCAGGTCATGGACTTGAGCGCGGCTACCTTGCCGTCTCGCAGAGTGTAGTGGACGAGGAACTTGACCGTCACCGTGTCGCCGGGATGGAGGTGACCGAACGGAAAGTCCGGCCGCTCCTTGCTGGCATGGAAGTCCATGTCGACCTCTGCGAACAGATGGTCGCCCTGCAGCACCCAGCTCTGCGGCCGCATGACCTCGCGCACGCCGTCATGAGCCCAGCGCAAGAAGGCGAGCAGCCCGTCCTTGCCCTCGCGGTCGCCCGAGCCGGCGGAGAAGGTGACGTCGTCGCAGAAGAACCGCTCGACCAGCAGGTCGTCGTCGCCCGTGTTGAAGACGCGTTCGTACTCGGCGTAGTCCATCGTCACTCCAGTTCGAGGATCACCGCATCGGTGGCTAGGCTGGCGCCGACTTCGGCGTTCACCGCCTTGACCGTGCCGTTGCGTTGGGCGCGCAGGATGTTCTCCATCTTCATCGCCTCGACCGTGGCGAGCGGCTGGCCGGCGGCGACCTTGTCGCCCTGCGCCACGTGGAGCTTGACCAGCAGGCCCGGCATCGGACTGAGCAACAGGCGCGAGAGATCGGGCGGCACCTTCTCCTTCATCCACGCCGCCAGCGGGGCGAGGCGTGCGGGCAGGGCGCGGGCGCGGTGGCGGCGGCCGTGCGTTGTGATGAGCCAGTCGAGCCCCTCGCGCGCAACCTTGAGGCCGAGCCGTTCGCCGGGCCCGGTCGCGCTGGCAGTGCGCTGGCCGGGCAGCCAGTCGCAAGTACCCTCGATCCGGTGCTGGTCGACCATGGCGTGCCCGTCGCCCAGCGTGACCTCGTAGTCGTGCCCGTCGATCCGCACGGTCCATTCGCTGGGCACTGAAGGCGGACCGTTGAGCTGGCCGGAAGTGCGGCGAGCCTGGGCCATGCGGGTGCAGGCGTTCCCGGCGACGATGGCGGCGATGACGTGCAGGCGGTTCTCGTCGGCCGGGGCGCCGTGGAAGCCTTCGGGATATTCCTCGGCGATGAAGCCGGTGGTGAGGTTCCCGGAACGGAAGCGCGGGTGCTGCATCAGCGCGCTGAGGAAATCGATGTTGTGGCCCGGACCCTCGATCTCGAACCGATCGAGCGCCTCGACCTGCAAGTCCGCCGCGCCCTCGCGCGTCTCGGCCCAGGTGATGAGCTTGGCGATCATCGGGTCGTAGAAGATCGACACCTCGCCGCCCTCACGAACGCCGTCGTCGACGCGGATGTGCTCTTCCCCGGCACGCGGAGGATTGTACCGCACGAGCCGCCCGGTGCTGGGCAGGAAGCCGCGATAGGGGTCCTCGGCATAGACCCGCGTTTCGATCGCCCAGCCGTTCAGCCCGACCTCTGCCTGCGTGAACGGCAGCACCTCTCCGGCGGCGACGCGGATCATCTGCTCGACGAGGTCGATCCCGGTAATGGCCTCGGTCACCGGATGCTCGACCTGCAGCCGGGTGTTCATCTCGAGGAAGTAGAAGCTCTGGCCGGTCGGATCGGCGCCGCTGACGATCAGCTCGACCGTCCCGGCAGAATAGTACCCGACCGCCCGTGCCAGCGCGACCGCCTGCTCGCCCATGCGGCGGCGCATGTCGGGGGTGACGAAGGGGCTGGGCGCTTCCTCGACGACCTTCTGGTGGCGCCGCTGGATCGAGCATTCGCGCTCGTTGAGGTGGACCAGGTTGCCGTGCTTGTCGCCGAGCAGCTGGATCTCGATGTGGCGCGGGTCCTCGATGAACTTCTCGATGAACACTCGGTCGTCGCCGAACGAGTTGAGCCCCTCACGGCGCACGCTTTCGAAGCCTTCGCGCACGTCCTGTTCGGACCAGGCGAGGCGCATGCCCTTGCCGCCGCCGCCGGCGCTCGCCTTCATCATCACCGGATAGCCGATCTCTGCGGCGATGCTCACCGCGTGCTCGGTGTCGGTGATCTCACCGACGAAGCCAGGCACCACGTTGACGCCAGCAGCAAGCGCCAGCTTCTTGCTCTCGATCTTGTCGCCCATCGCCGCGATGGCGGAGGCGGGCGGGCCGATGAAGGCAATGCCCTCCGCTTCGAGCGCTTCGACGAAGCTCGCCCGCTCGGAGAGGAAGCCATAGCCGGGGTGGACTGCCTGCGCCCCGGTGGCCTTGCAGGCTTCGATGATGCGGTCGGCCTTGAGGTAGCTTTCGGCGGCTGGCGAGGGGCCGATATGCACCGCCTCGTCCGCCATGGTCACATGCGGGCTGCGCGCGTCGGCGTCCGAGTACACCGCCACGGTCGCGATCCCCATGCGCCGTGCGGTGCGGATCACCCGGCAGGCGATTTCTCCACGGTTGGCGATGAGGATCTTGGTGAACATCGGTTACTCAGGCCCCGCCGTCATCAGCCGCAACTGCTGGATGCGCAGCTCGGTCATGTAGGTCTTGCAGAAGTTCTCCAGCATCGGCTGCATCGATCCGCCGCGCGCCTCGAAGCTCTCCATCAGGCACTGCGCGTCGCGGTACTTGAGCCAGGCGCGCTGGCCTTCGAGCAGGGTCTCGTAATGGCCCGGCTGCTGGTCGTACTGTCGGTCGATCTCGGCGTCGGCGGCTTTCATCGCGGCGACGGTGGTGGCCCATTCCTCGTTGAGCGCGGCGTCGGCGCTTTCGAAGTCCTGATAGGCGCAGCGGTTCATTTCCTGCTGAGCCTGAGGGTCGGTGCAGTCTTCCGGTTCGCCCGAAGGCTCAGCCGCGCTGGCCGCCTCGATCGCTGCCGACATCGCGGCTGCGCAGATAGCTGGGCTGTCCATGCAGCTCGGCAGATCGTCGTCCAAGGTGCCGACGCCATGTGTCCCGAGCAACAGGAACAGAGCGGTAATCACTCCGCCGCCTCAACCCTCGCGCAAGCCCGCATCGGCTCTTCGCCCGCAAGCGGCACCAGGCCCAGCTTCGCAAACAGCGCCCCGTCGGCGTCGTCCCCCGAGTTCGGCGCCGTCAGCAGCTTGTCACCGGTGAAGATCGAGTTCGCGCCCGCGAGGAAGCACAGCGCCTGGGTCGCCTCGCTCATGCTCTCGCGCCCGGCCGAGAGGCGGACCATCGACAGCGGCATGGTCACGCGCGCCACCGCCACGGTGCGGACGAACTCGATGTCGTCGATCTTGGCGAGCGGGGTGTCGGCCAGCATGTCGCCGAGCACGGTGCCCTTGACCGGCACCAGCGCGTTGACCGGCACGCTTTCCGGATGCTGCGGCAGGGTGGCGAGGGTGTGGATGAAGCCGACGCGGTTATCGCGCGTCTCGCCCATGCCCACGATCCCGCCCGAACAGACGTTGATCCCCGCCGAACGGACGTTGGACAGCGTCTCCAGGCGGTCCTCCATCGTGCGCGTGGTGATGACGCGCTCGTAGTATTCCGGGCTGCTGTCGATGTTGTGGTTGTAGTAGTCGAGCCCGGCATCGGCGAGCTGCCCCGCCTGCTTCGGCGTCAGCATGCCGAGCGTCATGCAGGTCTCCAGGCCCATCGCCCGCACGCCCTTCACGATCTCGACGATCGCCGGCATGTCGCGGTCCTTGGGATTGCGCCAGGCGGCGCCCATGCAGAAGCGCTGGCTCCCGGCATCCTTGGCTTGAGCCGCGCGCTGGAGCACTTCCTGCGCGTCGAGCAGCTTGGTCGCCTTCACGCCGCTGTCGGCGGAAACCGACTGCGAGCAATAGCCGCAATCCTCAGGGCAGCCGCCGGTCTTGATGCTGAGCAAGGTGCACAGCTGCACCTCGCCCGCGCGGTGATGTGCGCGATGAACCTCGGCGGCGCGGAAGACGAGTTCGGTGAAGGGCAGGGCGAAGAGCGTGGCGATCTCCTCGCGGGTCCAGTCGGTACGAACCTGGGTCACTCGGCAGCCTCTTCCATTCCTTCGCCCGCGGGCGGCATGTTGTGGCCGAGCAGGCGCAGCAGGTCCGCCGCGCATTCGACCACGTTCGAGCCGGGGCCGTAGATGCCCTGCACGCCCGCGTCACGCAGGAACTGGTAGTCCTGCGGTGGGATCACCCCTCCGGCGACGACCTTGATGTCGGCCTTGTCCGCGGCCTTGAGCGCCTGGACCAGCTCGGGGATCAGCGTCTTGTGCCCGCCCGCAAGGCTGGAGGCGCCGACCGCGTCGACTTCCTCGGCGATGGCGAGTTTGGCGGCCTCGGCAGGGGTCTGGAACAACGGGCCCGGGATCACGTGGAAGCCCATGTCGGCAAAGGCGCTGGCGATCACGTTGGCGCCGCGGTCGTGCCCGTCCTGGCCCATCTTGGCGACGAGCAGGCGAGGGGGGCGGCCGAGGCGGCGGCCCACGGCCTCTACGCCCGAGACGACCTGGGCGTAGCGCGCGTCGCCGGCGTAGGACTGCGAGTAGACGCCGGTGACCGGTTCGGGGGTGGTTCCGTAGCGGCCGAACGAAACCTCAAGGGCGCTTGAGATTTCGCCCAGAGTAGCGTCGGCGCGTGCTGCCTCGACTGCAAGGGCGAGGAGGTTCTCGTTCGATTCCGCTCCTTTGGTCAACGCCTGCAACGCGGCCTTGCACTTCGCCTCGTCCCGCTCCGAGCGCACCCGCCCGATCCGCGCGATCTGGCCTTCGCGGACCTTGTGGTTGTCCACCTCCAGCGTGTCGATCGGGGCGTGCTCGTCGAGCGGGAAGCGGTTGACGCCGATCACGGCGTCCTCGCCCCGGTCGATGCGCGCCTGCCGAGCCGCCGCGGCTTCCTCGATCTGTCGCTTGGGCATGCCGCTCGCGACCGCGGCTGTCATGCCGCCGAGCCCATCGACCTCGGCCATCAGGGCCTCGGCCTCCTCGACCAGCTTCGCGGTCAGGGCCTCGACGTAATACGAGCCGCCGAGCGGATCGATCACCCGCGTCACGCCGGTTTCTTCGGCCAGCACCAGCTGGGTGTTGCGGGCGATCCGCGCGGAGAAGTCGGTCGGCAGCGCCAGCGCTTCATCGAGTGCGTTGGTGTGCAAGCTCTGCGTCCCGCCGAGTACCGCCGCCAGCGCCTCCACCGTGGTGCGGATGACGTTGTTGTAGGGATCCTGCTCCTGCAGGCTCACGCCGCTGGTCTGGCAATGGGTGCGCAGGACCTTGGAGCGCTCGTCGGTGGCGCCGAGGCCGTCCATCACCCGGTACCACAGCGTGCGCGCGGCGCGCAGCTTGGCGACCTCCATGAAAAAGTTCATGCCGATGCCGAAGAAGAACGACAGGCGCGGGGCGAAGGCGTCGATGTCGAGGCCTGCAGCGACCGCGCGCTGCGCGTATTCCTTGCCATCGGCGATGGTGAAGGCGAGCTCCTGAACCGCCGTCGCCCCGGCTTCGTGCATGTGGTAGCCGGAGATCGAGATGCTGTTGAACTTGGGCAGGTTGGCCGAACAGTAGGCGATGATGTCGGAGACGATCCGCATGCTCGGTTCGGGCGGGTAGATGTAGGTGTTGCGGACCATGAACTCCTTGAGGATGTCGTTCTGGATGGTCCCCGAAAGCTGGTTCTGCGCCACGCCCTGACGCTCCGCCGCGACGATGTAGAACGCCAGCACCGGCAGCACCGCGCCGTTCATCGTCATGCTCACCGACATCTCGTTGAGCGGGATGCCGTCGAACAGGATCTCCATGTCGCGCACGGTGTCGATCGCCACGCCCGCCTTGCCGACATCGCCGACCACGCGCGGGTGGTCGCTGTCGTAGCCGCGGTGAGTGGCGAGGTCGAAAGCGACCGAGAGCCCCTTCTGCCCGGCGGCGAGGTTGCGGCGGTAGAAGGCGTTCGATTCCTCGGCGGTCGAGAACCCGGCGTACTGGCGGATGGTCCAAGGGCGGCCGGTGTACATCGATGCATAGGGGCCGCGCGTGAACGGCGCGAAGCCGGGAAGGCCAGCGTCAGGGGCGCGGTCCTCGGCGGTGTAGAGCGGCTGGATGTCGAACCCCTCGGGGACGTGCCAGGTGGCGTCGCGGCCCTTGAGTTCCTTGGCCGCCTTGTCCTGCCAGTCCTTGCGATCAGCCATGAGCGGGCGTTTCCATGATCTCGGTCAGCGTGCCGTTCATGTCCTTGGGGTGGACGAAGAACACCGGCGTGCCGTGCGCCCCGATCCGCGTCGGGCCGAGGATGCGCTTGCCTTCCGCCTCGAACTCGGCGCGGGCGGCTTCGATATTGGGCACCTCGAACGCCATGTGATGCTGGCCGCCCAGCGGGTTGCGTTCGAGGAACCCGGTCAGCGGTGAGCTTTCGTCCAGCGGAGAGATCAGCTCGATCTGCGTGCCGCCATTGGGCGTATCCACAAAGCACACCCGCACACCTTGTGCGGGCATGTCGAACGGTTCGGAGACGATCGTGGCCCCCATGGTGTCGCGCCAGAAGGCGATGGCGGTATCGATGTCAGGCGTGGCCACGCCGACATGATTGAGGCGGCCGAGATTCATGCGCGGCTTCTAGCCGATAAGGCCGTCCGCCAGCAAATCCCCAACGTTGTCGATCACCGCATGCGGCGCGCGTTCCGGCGGCTGCTCGGCCCATTGCGTGCGGTCGGTCGAGCCGCTGGTGACGGCAATGCCGATCGCGCCGCCGGCGCGGGCCATCTGCATTTCGGCCACGGCATCGTCACCCACCACGCCGACGTCCTGCTCCGACACCCCGAGCTGTTCGGCGATAAGGGTCAGGGCGAGCGCGCTCGGCTTGCCGCAGGGCTCGGGCTCATGGCCCGTGACGCGGGAGATGGCGCCGTTGATGGCGCAGGAATAGCCGAACGAGCGGCCGTCCTTGGTCGCGAAGAAGGGCACGTCCGAAGCGGTCAGGAATGCCGCGCCCTCGAGCACGCGCGAGCAGGCGGCGTGGATGTGGTCCATCGTGCACTCGGGATGCCAGGCGACGTAGACCGCGTCGGCAACCTCGGCCTCGGGCGAACCGGGCAGGCAGCAGGGCACGCCCATCTCCTCCAGCGCGTCGACCACGCCTTGCGTCCCCAGCACCAGCACGCGCGAGAAACCGCGCTGGAGCATGACCTTTCCCGCAACGCTGTTCGGCGTGAACAGCCGCTCGTCGGCGATGGGGAGGCCGACCGCGCGCAGGCGCGGGGCCTGGACCGAGGCGGCGTAGGCGCTGCCGTTGGTCATCGCGATCCACGGGATGCCGCGCTCGTCGAGAGCCGCCAGCGCCTCGGCCGCGCCGGGAATGGCGGTGTAGCCCCCGAGCTTGCGGTCCGAGAGGATCAGCGTCCCGTCGAGGTCGAACATGAAGCCCTTGGGGCGGCGGTCCAGGGTCATGCTTCGACTTCCAGTTTGAATCCGGCCTTCTCGACCGAGAGTTGGGTTACGTCCGTGCGCTTCAGCACTTCGCGCAGGAGGTTCATCACCGGCACTTTGGCCGGATCGTACTGACGCTCGGCGGGACCGGCGGCCTGCATCGCGTCGACGAGGTTCGCAGGCATAGTCGCACGCAGGAGGAATTCCTCGTCCGACAGGTTCGGCCCGATGCGCTTCCGCAGGTCCGACAGCTCGGCCATGCCCGGCTCGGCCTCGAGTTCCTTGGTGCGCGGGTTGGCCATGATGCGGTCGAGCACTTCGCCTTCGATCGGCACATTGGGGCGCCCAAAGCGGCCGATGGCGTAGCGGATGATCTCGTCCGGGATAACGCCGTAGCGCTCCTTGCCGGTGACGTTGAGCACCGCCTGGGTCTGCAGCATCTGCGCGAACGGGGTCATCACGATCGGCCAGCCCAGCTCCTCGCGCACCCGGCCCATTTCCTCGATCACCGCGCCTTCGAGGTGCGGCACGCCGTGGTCGGCGAGGTGGCGGCGCATCGTGCCGACCATGCCGCCGGGAAGCTGGTGCTGGAGATAGGCGGCGTCGAACGCCATCGGGTGACCGGTCGGCAGACCCTCGGCCTCGGCCAGCGCGGTGAAGTACTGCGCCACTTCGGCCACCGCTTCGTCATCGATGTCGACGGTGTGGCCGAGCGAGCGCAAATTGGCGATCATGCGCTGGATCGGCGGGTTGGAGGTCCCGTCCGCCGCCCCGCCGCTGGCGCATTGCACCGCCGACAAGCCCAGCTCAGCGCCTTCGAGGCAGGCGGGCTCGGCAAGGCCGATGGTGCAGTGGTTGTGCAGTTCGAGCGGCTTGTCGCCGATCTCGGCCAGGATCGCCGGGATCAGCGTGCGGGCACGCCGGGCGGTGAGGAGCCCGCCGGGGTCCTTGATGTAGAGCGACTCAATGTCCGGGCTCGCGGCCATGATCCGCGCGGCTTCGGCGTAGTGCGCATCATCGTGGATCGGGCTGATGGTGTAAACCAGCGCCCCGATGACCTGCTCGCCGCCGTTGCGTTTGACCAGTCGGGCGACTTCGACGTTCGAGGCCGCATCGTTCATCGGGTCCGCCAGCGCGAAGCGGCGGATGCCGTTGCGGGCGAGGGTGCGGAAGGCCAGCTCCATGAACTCCGGGCTGGCGGTCTCCCAGGCGATGAAACGGAAACCGGTCGAAAGGAACTGCAGCGGGGTGTTGCGGCAGATGTCCGCCATCGCCCGGATCCGCTCCCACGGATCCTCCTGCTTGTAACGCACCGCCACGCCCATGTGGGTCGAGGTGGTGAAGTCGATCGCGCGGTAACCAGCGCGCTCCATGGCGGGCGCGATGGTCAGGGTGTTGGCGGTGGTGACACCGAGCGCGCCCCACAGGCACTGATTGCCGTCACGCAGCGAGGTTTCGACGATCTGGAGGTTGGCCATTGCCCTCAGCCCTTCAGCCGGACGCGGATCAGCGGTTGGTCTTCTTCGACCGCCGTGCCGTTCTCCGCCAGCATCGCAACCACCGTGCCGGACACGCCCGCGCGGATCGGGTTCATCAGCTTCATCACCTCGATGATGCCGACCACGGTTTCCTCGTTCACCTCGTCGCCGACGGCTACGAACGGCGGATCGCCAGGACGCGGGGCGGTGTAGAAGTTGCCGAGCAGCGGGGCGGGGACGTCGACTTCGCCGACCCTGGCCGCGCCCGCCTCTTGCGTCAGCGGTGGCGGCGGTGCTTCGGCTTCGGCCTTGCGCGCTACCGATGCCGGTTCGTGGTCATCATAGTCGCGGCCCGACCACCCGCCGCTGCGGCGCAGGCGCAGGCGGAAATCGCCCACAGTCAGGTCGAGCGACGAGAAGTGCGAGGTGTCGAGCAGCTTGGCGATCTCGGCAATGTCGCGGGCGGTCAGGCTCACTTGCGGCCCCCGAAAATGCTCATCACATGCTTCAGCGGATTGTCCTCGGTCGGCTTGACTGGAGCGCTGGCATCCTTGGCCGACCACACGGTCTCGGGCCGGCTCTGGAGCAGGAACACCCGTCCTTGCTCGTCGAGAGCCCATTCGATGTCCTGCGGCTTGCCATAGTGCCGCTCGATCTTCCGCCCGACCTCACGCAGCGCCATGAGCTGGTCGTCGGTCAGGCACGGCTGGTTGGCGATCACCGCCTCGTTGGCGATCTCCTCGATCCCGCCGCCGGGTGCAGGGACCTGGCGGGCGTGCTTGTCGGAGATGTCGCGCACCGAGATCTCGCCGGTGATCTTGCCGAGCACCCAGCGGTCAGGGGTGACCTCTCCCGAAACCACAGAGCTGCCGAGGCCCCAGGCGCCTTCGATGGTGATGACCGACTTGTCGCCGGTGGTCGGGCTGCGGGTGAACATCACGCCCGCGCACATGGCGTCGACCATCTGCTGCACTACCACCGCCATCGCCACGCCCGCTTCGGGGAACGCGTGCTTGAGGCGGTAGGTCATCGATTCAACCGAGTAGAGGCTGCCCCAGCACTCGCGCACCTTGGCGACCATCTGGTCGGCGTCGAGCACCCAGAGGAATGTATCCTGCAGGCCCGCGAAGCTGGCGTCCTCGGCATCCTCGGTGGTGGCGGAGGAGCGCACGGCGACGGGCTCGGCGTTCGGGCACAACTCGGCATGGGCGGCGCGGATCGCTTGCTCCACCTCCGCCGGCATCGGTTCCTCGATCACCCGGCGGCGCAGCTCTTCGGAGAGCTTGGTCGCCGCCCCGAGATCGTGCGGATCGAGCGCCTCGACCCGCGAGCGCACCGGCTCGCGCGCCTCCAGGGCTTCGAGGAATTGCTCGAACCCCTGCGTGGTGACGACAAACCCCGGCGGCACGGCGATGCCGGCGTTGGTCAGCTCGCCGAGCGAACCGCCCTTGCCGCCGACGGTGGGGCGGTCGGCGATGCCGACTTCCTTGAACCAAGCTACGGACATCACGCTTCTTCCAGCACCCGTTCCTCGTCGAGGATCGTCACGACCCCGCGCCCGCCATCGACGCGGATGCGTTGGCCGTCCTTGATCTTCTGCGTCGCCTTGCCGGTGCCGACCACCGCGGGCAGGCCGTACTCGCGCGCGACGATGGCCATGTGGCTCATCGACCCGCCGATGTCGGAGACCGCGGCGGCGATCTTCTGGAAGATCGGCGACCAGGTGGGGTTGGTGACCTGGCACACCAGGATGTCGCCCTGCTGCAAGCGGCCGATTTCCTCGACCGACTTGACCACGCGAGCGGTACCTTCGACCACGCCCGAGCAGGCGGCGAAACCCTTCAGCTCGTTGGAATCCTCGTCCCCGTCGGACAGCCAGGAATCGAGGTTGTCGCGGGTAATGCCCCACAGCATCACGATCGCCGGATCGTCGATCACATCGGGCACCGCGCCGAGGGCCGGAGAAGTCGGGTGCTTGCCCCACTCCTCGATCGCCGCCTTGCGCTGCGCCACCACCGCCGGCCAATGCTGCGGCCCGCGCGGCGGAGCGCCGATGCCCCAGCTGAGCATGAGATCGATGATCGCGCTCTCGAGCTCGTACTGGGTGAGGTGGAACACGTCCTCCTCCTTCTCCCAGAACCCGTGATCGCGCAGCAGCGCGCCGAACTCACGGATCTTGTTGAAGAACAGGTTGGTGTACCAGTGCTCGCAGTAGAACTTGTGCCCCTCGACATAGGGGAACACGCGGTGGGCCAGGCCGATCAGCTGATCGTAAGTCGCGCGGTCCTCGTCGGTGTCGAGCAGCTCGCGGTAATCGGCCACCAGCTGCTCGCGCTCGGAGATAAGCTGCGCGGTCGGGCGTTCGATATTGGCGCCTGACTTGATCTTGTCGATGTAGCCGGGGAGCGCGGCGAACGGCAGCGAGAGGTCGTCGTTCCAGCTGCGGTGATAGTGGTAGAACCCGTCGCCGCTGCTGACATTGAACCACGGGTTGCGGCTGGTCTCCAGCTCGCCGAGCCATTCCTTGCCCGAATTGCCGACCGCATCGAGCTCGGCCAGGACCTTGTCGATGTCCATGCCGTCGGTGAAGTGGCGGTCCACACCCAGCTCCACCGCGCGGCGGGCGAGGCGCTTTACCTCCTCGTCGGGGCGGAAGATCTCGGCTTCCATGCCCGCGACCATGCGGCTGATCGCCTGGTCGCTGATCTCGGGGAAGGCCTTCTTGCAGAAATCGAAGAAGGTCATGTACGCGCCGTAGCCGAGCAGCAGGAACTCGAAGTGGTGGTGCCACATCCGGTGGTAGCCCTCGACCTGCTTCTGGTAGATGTCGAGCAGCGCGTGATTGCTGGCGACGCCCTTGCCGGTGTGGGTCGTCTCGATCGGCTCGTAGTCGGGCAGCGAAGGCTTGGGCAGCGCCTGGGCGTCTGCGATCAGCGTCTTCATCTTGCCCTTCCACTGGTCGTAGAGCTTCTCCCAGTGCTCGTAGTAGTAGAACGCGCGCTGCTGGAACTGCTCGACCCGCTCGCCGATCTCGGCCGGATCGGTCACCGCGACACCGCCGATATAGACCCGTCCGTTGATCACCCGGTGCTCGATCCCCTTGGCGGTCGGCAGCACGTGGACGCGGGTGTTGAACGCGCCCAGCGCGACATAGGCCGCCTCGGCCGTGATCATGTCGAAGTGATGCATCGGCTCGGGGAAGTGCATCGAGTTGTAGAACCAGAACTTCTGGTCATCCTCGGGCACGAACTGGGTGTAGTACGGATAGGCGGCCTGGGCCGCCTCGGTTCCGGCGACGACCGTGAGGTCACTGGGCAGCGGAAATGACTTCTGTTCGGACATCGTGGGCAAACCTCTCTCGCAGAAGTGCCCGCGGACCTTTGCGGTCTCAGGATGCGGGCATCATCCTAGGCTTGCAGGTCTAACCTTTGCCCGCAACTGAATGTGAGGATTCCCGCGCATGAGGGGTGGGACAAACGCGCAGTGGGCGCGTCCTACTGCGCCCTGGCGCAATCGATGCACAGCGCCGCTTCGGGCCGGGCTTCTAGGCGGCCCTCCGCGATATTCGCGCCGCATTGGACGCAGACGCCGTAAGTCCCTTCCTCGATCCGCTCCAGCGCGCGCCCGATCGAGGCGATTTCGCGAGCGGCGAGTTCGGCCTGGCCGCCGAGCGAGTCGTCGTCCTGCATCTCGGTCGCTTGCTCGGGCAAGTCGGGATTGAGTGGCTCGGCGAGGTCGGTTTCGATGCGGTCGAGACGGCCTTGAAGCTCGGTGAGTTGGGCTTGAAGGCGGGCTTTCGCGGCGGCGGTGTCGGGCATTCGGGGGGCTCCTTCTCCGGCTGGCTTTGCTTAGCAGGGGTGAAGGGGAGGGTACAGCTGAGGGTGCGGGAGGGGTTTGACGATGGGCGAAATCCTCCCCGGCGCGGGGAGGGGGACCGCCGACGTCGTCGGGGGTGGAGGGGCACGTGCGAGTATTCCCAACCTCGAGAGGTAGAGCGATCCGAGGGTGCCCCTCCACCATGCTGCGCATGGTCCCCCTCCCCGGGCCGGGGAGGATTGAGCTAGCCCAGCACCGCCGCGCGCCACTCGCTCGGTGTGCGGCCAAACCGCTTGCGGAAGGCCCGCGCGAAATACCCAGGGTCGAGGAACCCACAGCGGAACGCGATCTCGCCCACGCTCAGCCCGGCGGCGCGCGGGTCGGTCAGCATGTCGCTCGCGCGGTCGAGGCGGGTGGCGGTGAGTTCCTGCACGAAACTGGTGCCGCTGCCCGCCAGCAGCGTTTGCAGGTAGCGCTTGGAGATGCCGAGCTCCGCCGCCAGCCCCTCGGGCGAGAGGTCGGGGTCGGCGAAGTCGGTTTCGATCCGGCGCAGGATCTGCCGGGCGAGCTGGCCGCGGTGGCGGCTTTCGGTGGTGGGCTCGTGGAAGCCGGTGGCGAGGGTCAGCAGGGCGCCGACCTGTTCGGCGATCATCGGGCGCGGAAGCGGCGTTTGGTCGATCCCCTCGGCCATGGTCTCCAGCAGGCTGCCGAGGGGCGCGCCCCAACCTTCGCGGGCACTCACCGGCCGCCCTAGCAAAGCGCCGGGATCGGGCAGGTAGCGGTCGAGCCAGCCGAGCGGCATCATCAGGTCCACTGCCTCGTGCGCGGTGTCCATTTCCATCTGGTAGAAACGGGTGTTGTCGAGCAGCACGAACTCGCCCGGCTGCACGGTGAAGCGCTTGCCGCCCATCCGCGTCTTGAGCGCGCCGCTGCGGGCATAGACGAGCTGGATGGAGGGGGTGGCTTTCCCCGCATTACCCTCGTTGCCGCAGTGGACGACTCGCTGCGCCGGGGCCTCCAGCCGCAATAGGCGCAGCTGGCCCACGCCGTGGCTCGACCAGCGCGCGGCGAAGCTGTCGGTGTCGAACACGCAGACGTCGATCGGCGCGATCGTGCGGGCGGCCCACTCCTGCCACTCGCGCACCGCCTCGCGCCGGGCGAGACCCGCGGACGTCCAGCTGGCATCGTCGGAGGGGAGGGACGGGGTCATGGGGCGGAGGCTACGACGCGCGGGGCCAAGGGGCAAGGTTCCTCCCCGACACGGGGAGGGGGACCGCCGACGCAGTCGGGGGTGGAGGGGCACGTGCGAGTATTCCCAACCTTGAGGGGTAGAGCGACCCGACGGTGCCTCTCCACCATGCGGCGCATGGTCCCCCTCCCCGTTCTGGGGAGGATTTCAAATAACCAAATCGGCAAAACAACTTGACATCGCAACGCTAGAATGGCACAAACCGCGAACATCGCGATGGTGCCCCACGCACCAATCGCTCCCTCACAAATCGACGGAGAATCCCATGAACAACGCGTCACCCGCGTCGGGCCCTACTGCGCGCCCTATTGTCCGCCCGGCTCCAGCCGCTACACCTCGCGTTCGTGGTGAGCCTTCGACAAGCTCCGAACGAACGGGGAGGGGGATGATGAACGCGATACGCGTGCTGTTGGGCGGCCTGATCCTGGCCCTTGCCGCGCCGCTGTCGGCCCAACCAACGCCCGGCCCCATCGCCATTCACGGCAACATGCAGACGTTCGAGATCGCCCCCGTGCTCTACGCCGCGGACGCGTTCTACCCTGGCGTCGCCACGGTGAAGATGGGCGGCATCCCCAACCTGGTCGGCGAACCGATCGTGCCGGGCTTCGGCGAGGACGGCGTGGCCGATGTCGCGACCCATGCCGAGACCCAGGCCCTGCGCTATTCGGTCCGCCACCCGGACTTGCGCATCATCCTCAACGTCAGCGAGGGGCTCTACCGCATCGTCGCCCGGCGCTCGGCGGGGATCGCGAGCGTGGCCGACCTCAAGGGCAAGCGCGTCGCCACCATCGCGCAGACCAGCTCGGGCTATTTCCTCCATCGCATGCTGGCGAAGGAAGGATTGAGCTTCGACGATATCGTGGCGGTGCCGATCTCGCCGCTCTCGGCCATGACCGAAGCCTTGCGCAAGGGCGAGGTCGACGCGGTGGTGATCTGGGAGCCGGAGAGCGAGAATTCCGCGCAGGTCCTTGGCGCTGACCTGATCGAGTTCCACGGCGACGGCGTCTACCGCGAGCTGTTCAACCTCAACACCACCGCGGCCAATCTCGCGGACCCGGCAAAGCGCGCGAAGATCGTCCGCTTCGTCCGCTCGGTGATCGACGCGACGGCGGCGATGAACGCGTCACCGGACAAGGCCAAGCGGCTGGTGGTCGAGGCCGGCGGGTTTTCGGCAGACGATGTCGAGGACAGCTGGAAGCACCACCGCTTCAACGCGAATTTCCCGCCCGACCTGCTCGATGTGCTGGTGCTGGAGGAACAATGGCTCGCCCGGCGCGACAATCGCCCGGCGCGGGGCCGAGAGGAGCTGGCGAAGTTGATCGACATGAGCGTTTTTCAAGAGGCGCTGGCGCTGGGAGCGGGGCAATGATCCGCCGTTTGCTCCTCGCGCTCGCCGTCCTGCTGTTCACCCCGGTGGCCCACGCCCAGGACGACCTGGCGCGCGAGACCGCCAAGGTCGAGGACCTCCGCTCGATCCGCGAGATCAAGCGGCTCCAGGCCGAATGGGGCTATCGCGCCATGGCCGGCGACTGGAAGGGCATGGCCGCGCTCGGCACCGACTATCTCGAGATGGTCCTGCCCGGCGGCAACACCCCTGGTCGCGAGGCGGTAGAACAGTGGCTGCGCGAACGCATGGGGCAGGGGGTCGACGGAATGCCCGCGGGCCGGCTCAACTTGCGGGTCTGGATCAGCCCGGTGATCACGCTCTCCGCCATGGGCGACAGGGCGATCGGCCGCTGGCACCAGATCGCGCTGACCGGAGAGGCGGGGAAGTCCGCCGAATGGCGCGGCACCACCGATGTCATCGAATACCACAAGACCCGCGACGGCTGGCGCATCGCCTTCATCCGGCCCTACCTGAACTTTGTTGGTCCCTACGAGGGCGGCTGGCGTCATGACGCCGCCACGCTCGAACGCGCGCCCTATCACTACACGCCAGATGAGGCAGGCGTGATCCTGCCCGACCGCGAGGCCGAACGGCCGCGCCCGGGTGACGAACTTGCGCGGGAGGCCTCGCTTCTGTTGCGTCAGGGCACGGCGCAGAACCTCGCCAACGCCTTCGGCTATTATCTCGACCGCGGGATGTACGATGACATCGCCGACCTGTTCGCCGCTGACTGCCAGATCGATGTGGCGGGGCAGGGCGTTTACAACGGCACGGCGGGCGTACGGAAGTTCCTCAGCCGGTTCGGCGAACCGGGGCTCGATCCGGGAGAGCTGAACGACCGGCCGCTGCTGATGCCGCTGGTCAATGTTTCGGACGATGGCTCCACGGCGCTCGTTCGCGTCGTCGAGTTGGGCATGACAGGCCAGCACGGCGGCGAGGGCTACTGGTCGGCCGCGATCGACACCTTCCTCCTCCGGGCCGACGAGCGCGGTCATTGGCGCATCGCCCAGCTGCATATCCGGCCGCTGATGCGGGCGAACTACAAACAGGGTTGGGCGCATCCGCTCCCCGCGGCCATGCCGATCGGAGAGAGCCAGTGGCCCGACGGCCCACC
The DNA here is from genome assembly GCA_017744315.1 of Porphyrobacter sp. GTDB lineage: Bacteria > Pseudomonadota > Alphaproteobacteria > Sphingomonadales > Sphingomonadaceae > Croceibacterium_A. Next base: position 145,919 of record JAGIBN010000006.1, on the reverse strand, counting down.
GCAGCCGGTGGACTTGTCCTATCCAGAACACGCCTTCGCCATGCAGCAGCTGCCGCCGGGCGTGATCTTCCCGGCGCGCGAGCCCGGTGGCCAGGTGACGATAACCGCCAACGCGCTCGAGATGGCCGAGGCTTTCGATGGGGCGGAGAACGTCTCCAACGCCTATGGCTATTACATCGACCAGTTCGCCTGGCGGAACACTGCCGACCTCTTCGCCCGCGATGGGTGGAAGGAACTGAGCTACATCGGCACGTTCATCGGCAAGGACCATGTGCTCAAGAGCCTGATCCAGCGCTATGGCGAGGGCGGACCGAACGATGCGTTTCAGGCGATCCACCAGAAGACCCAGCCTTTCGTCAGCGTCTATGGCGATGGCAGCCGCGCCTTCGTCCGCACGCGGCTGATGCAGTTCAACAGCTCCTCGACCGCGCCGGGAAGCTGGATCGGCGGGATCTACGAAAACCAGGTGGTCAAGGAGGACGGGGTCTGGCGGATCCACGGGATGGACCTCGATTACGTCTGGCTGGCCGACTACGCCACCGGCTGGACGGGCATCGACCCTGAGGCAAGCAAGCGCTTCGCCCCGACGGCCGAGCAACTCGCAGCCTTCGGCCCCGACGCGCCCCTGCGCGGGGAAACCTTTGCGCCCTATCCGCGCATCGCGCCGATGGGCTTCCACTTCGCCAATCCGGTAAGCGGTCGCGAGCCTGAGACGCGGCTTACGTGGTCGGATGGGAGGAGAGCGGAGAAATGACTCGCGCCGGACCGGCGCCCCTGTAGGTTCAGGCTGCTGTAGACGGGGGTAAGATGTCCGATCTCTACATCGTCCTGGCCCTGCTCTTCGCGGCCATTGTCATGTTTGCGATCGGGCGGCCGAGGATGGACGCGGTCGCGCTGCTGATGATCGTGGCGCTGCCGCTTTCAGGGATCATTACCGTCGATCAGGCGCTGGCCGGGTTCGCAGATCCCAACATCATCCTCATAGCCGCGCTGTTCGTGGTGGGGGAGGCGCTGGTCCGCACCGGTGTGGCCAAGGCGCTCGGCGATTGGCTGGTCATGCGCTCGGGCAGCAGCGAGTCGAAGCTGATCGTGCTGCTGATGGTCGTGGTGGCGGGCCTCGGTTCATTTATGAGTTCGACCGGCGTCGTGGCGATCTTCGTGCCGATTGTCCTACGTGTCGCGCGGAACGCTCGCATCCCGGCAGGGCGGTTGATGATGCCGCTGTCGGTCGCGGCCCTGCTCAGCGGGATGATGACCCTGGTCGCGACCGCGCCCAACTTGGTGATCCATGCAGAGCTGCAGCGGCATGGCTTCCCCGGCTTCGGGTTCTTCGACTTTACGCCTTTCGGCATTCCACTGCTTGTTCTGGCGGTCGCCTACATGCTCGTGGCCCGGCGTTTCCTTGGGGGTGAGACGGTAACGGCCGAAATCTCCGGGCGCCGCACGCTCAGCGATTTTGTCGAGACCTATGGATTGGAGGGCCGCGAATACCGCTTCCTGGTCGAGGACGGCTCGCCGCTGATCGGGCGCGCGCTGAACGAGTTCAATCTCCGCGGCAGCGCAGGGATCAATATTGTCGCGATCGAGCGGACCAAGGTGTTCACCCGCGAGCTGCTGCGCCCCTATCCGCAGTTCAGGCTGGAGGCTGGGGATGTCGTGATGATCGACATGGTCCGCCCCGATATCGACCTCGACGAGTTGCAGGGCCTCTACAGGTTCCACCAGCTTCCCCTGGCGGCGCCCTATTTCGGCGATCGCAGCCAGGAGATCGGCATGGCCGAAGTGCTGCTCTCTCCCGATTCCGAGCTCGTGGGAAAGACCGTTGTAACAAGCGGTTTCCGCACTGAGCATGATCTCTCGGTGGTCGGCATCCGCCGTGCGCGGGAAGTGCTCGATGGACTTGTAGCGGATGTGGTCCTCCGCGCCGGCGACACGCTGCTGGTCATCGGTCCGTGGCGCGCGATCGACCACTTGCCAATTCATTCGGACGAACTGATCGTCCTCAACACGCCGGTCGAAGTCGAGGACGCAGTACCTGAGGCCTCGCGCGCGCCTTATGCCGTGGCGATCCTGGCGCTGACCGTGTTCCTGCTGGCGACCAATTTCGTGCCCAATGTCCTCGCCGCCCTGATTGGATGCCTGCTGTTCGGGCTTACCCGCTGCATCGACATGAACTCCGCCTACGAATCGATCCACTGGAAGACGCTGGTGCTGATCGTCGGCATGTTGCCGTTTTCGATCGCGCTGGAGGCTGTCGGCGCTACCGAGATCGCGGCCGAATGGTTGCTGTCGGTCGTCAGTTCTGGTTCGCTGACGCTGGTCCTGGTGATCCTGTTCGTCGTCACTTCGGTGCTCGGCCTGTTCATCTCCAACACCGCGACGGCTGTGCTGATGGCGCCGATCGCGATTGCCATGGCACAGGCGCTGGACGTCTCGCCTTATCCGCTCGCCATGACCGTGGCGCTCGCCGCCTCGGCCGCGTTCATCACGCCGGTGTCCTCGCCGGTGAACATGCTGGTGGTCGGGCCGGGCAACTATCGCTTCGGAGACTTCGTACGGATCGGCATTCCGCTGACGCTGATCGTGCTGGTCGTGACCGTGCTGCTGGTCCCGATCATCCTGCCTTTCTGACAGCTCGACCGCAGCCCCTTGCCCGGCCGCGACTTTGCGTCATACCTTGCCGCCAAACACATAAGAGGAGAGCCGCATTGCGCCTGATTGCCACCGAGGAAGCCTGGTCGATCCCCGAAGTCGCGGAGGAACTGCGCAAGACCGCCAATGGCCCGACTCAGAGCCTCGACAAGCTGCTGGTGAAAGGCATCTACGACGCGCCGACCGACACCTCGGGCTACGGCAAGCTCGACTTCCTCAGCGGCCTCAAGGACATCGAAGAGCACCGCCTGCCGCAGATGGACGAATTCGACGTCGACATGCACCTGCTCGCGTTGACCGCGCCGGGCGTGCAGATGTTCGATGCCGACACCGCGATGGAACTGGCCTCGCTCGCGAACGACCGCCTAGCCGAAGTCTGCCGCAAGTACCCGACGCGTTTCGCCGGCCTCGCCAGCTTCGCGCCGCATAGCCCCAAGCGCGCGGCCAAGGAGATGGAGCGGGCGATCAAGGAGCTCGGCCTCAATGGCTTCATGATCAACAGCCACACCAACGGCGAATACCTCGACGATCCCAAGTTCTGGCCGATCCTCGAAGCGGCCGAGGCGCTCGACCGGTGCATCTACATCCACCCGCGCGCGGCCAGCGATACCCTCAAGGGTCCGCTGCAGGACTATGGCATGGACAGCGCCATGTGGGGCTACGGCGTCGAAGTCGGAACCCATGCGGTGCGGATGATGGCGGGCGGGGTGTTCGACCATTTCCCCAAGCTCAAGATCTGCATCGGCCACATGGGAGAAGCGGTGCCGTTCTGGCTCTGGCGCATCAACTTCATGAACAGCCGCGCGCAAGTCGTCGGCCGGGCGAAGAAGACCGGGCGCTCGATGGCGGAGTACTTCCAGGACAACTTCGTCATCACCACCAGCGGCGTCGAGGACCCGCTCGCGCTGCGCTATGCGATCGACAAGCTGGGCGTGCAGAACGTGATGTGGGCGATCGACTATCCCTACCAGCCGATGAAACCGGCGGTCGATTTCATCAACGCCTTCGAATGCACCGATGAAGAGCGCCACGCCTTGTGCCACGGCAACGCCGAACGCATCTTCCACATCGATCCGGCTTGAGGGAGGGAATTGCGATCATGGTGGCGTTCTGTGGCTTCGTGCTGGTGCTGATCATGGTGCTGCGGCTGGCTCCGCATGCCCCGGCCGCCCGATTGCTCCGTGACTGGTTGGTCACCGAGCCGCTGGCAAAGCTGGGGCAGTTGAAGAGCCACCACCTGCTTTTCGCAGTCATCCTGCCGTTGATGCTGGTCGGCGGGATGGAGTTGCTGATCGCGGCTGGCAGTGTCGATTTCCTGATGGTCTACGCGCTCGATCTGGCGATCTACTTCGACGCCATGCTCGTCGCCTACGCGCTGGCCGCGTTTGCGGTCGCGCGCAATTCGCTGCGCTACACCCGATTGCGCCTGGGCGGCGGGAGAGCGGCCAGGCGAGTGACGGCCGCTCGTCGGCGCCGGAGCCGGCAGGCCCGGCGCACGCTGCCGTCCGCCAACGACGACGATCGCCCCGCTGCCCTGCCGCTCGCAGCCTGACCTGAAATGACCGCGCCGCTCGCCGGGATCAAAGTCGTCGAGCTGGCGCGGATTCTCGCGGGTCCCTGGGCGGGGCAGGTGTTGGCCGATCTCGGCGCGGAGGTGGTCAAGGTCGAGAGCCCCGAAGGCGACGACACCCGCCGCTGGGGGCCGCCATTCGTGGAGAATGCGGACGGCACCAAGGACGCCGCCTACTTCCACGCCACCAATCGCGGGAAGCGCTCGGTAGTGGCGGACTTCGGCACCGAGGAAGGCCGGGCCAAGGTGCTCGACCTCGTTCGCGAGGCCGACGTGCTGATCGAGAACTTCAAGCTCGGCGGCCTCGCCAAGTACGGGCTCGATTACGAGAGCCTGCGCAAGGTGAACCCGCGGCTGGTCTATTGCTCGATCACCGGCTTCGGGCAGGACGGACCCTATGCCTCACGCGCCGGGTACGACTTCATCGTCCAGGGCATGAGCGGGATCATGGACCTGACCGGCGACCCGCAAGGCGCGCCGCAGAAGATCGGCGTCGCCTATGCCGACATCCTCACCGGCCTCTACGCCGTGATCGCGATCCAGGCGGCCCTACATCAGCGAGAGAGTACCGGGCGCGGGCAGCAGATCGACATGGCGCTGATGGACGTGATGACCGGCACGCTCGCCAACCAGGCGATGAACTACCTCGTCTCGGGCGTGGAGCCCAAGCGGCTCGGCAATGCCCATCCCAACATCGCCCCATACGAGGCTTTCCCAGTAGCGGATGGGTGGGTCATCATCGCGGTGGGCAACGACAGCCAGTTCCGGCGCCTGTCCGACCTCCTCGACCTGCCCGATGTCGAGCAGTGGGCCACCAATGCCGGCCGGGTACGCGATCGGCATGCGCTCTCGCACGCGGTCTCGGCCCAGACCCGCGATTGGGAGCGCGACGCGCTGCTAGCCGACCTGGAAGAGCAGGGCATTCCCGCCGGGCCGATCAATACTGTGGGAGAGGCGCTGGCCGATCCGCAGATCGCCGCGAGAGGAATGGTGCTCGATCTGGGCGAGGGCATCAAAGGGTTACGCACTCCGATCCGTTTCTCGGATGCGGAACTGACGCTGGGCAAGGCTTCACCGAAGCTCGGGCCCAAGCTGGGAGACGATGAATGACCTCGCGCCATCTGGTGGATCCCGAGATCGGGCCCTTGCTCGAACTGCCCTCGCTCGACCTGTCGGCCGAGACGCTGCCGGAAATCCGCTCCAACCCGATGTTCACCGGCGCGGAAGTGCCGCCGCCGCCGTTTCCCGTGAGCGAGGCGTTTGCGTCTGTCGCCGGTGGGCCCGACGTCCGGCTGGTCGTGATGAACCCGCCTTCCCAGGCGAAGAACCGCGCCGCGATCCTGCACATTCACGGCGGCGGCATGATCGTTGGCACTGCAGACCGCGCTGTTGCCGACAAGCCCGCGCTGGCGCTTGAGCACGATTGCGTGGTGGTGTCGGTCGACTACCGCCTGGCGCCCGAAACGCCGTTTCCCGGGCCGCAGGAGGACAACTACGCCGCATTGCTGTGGCTGGTGGCGAATGCCGCTTCGCTCGGCGTGGACCCGGCCCGCATCGTGGTCATGGGCGAGAGCGCCGGCGGCGGTCTTGCCGCGAGCCTTGCACTGATGACGCGCGACCGGGGCGGGCCCCGACTCGCGGGACAAGTGCTGATCTATCCGATGCTCGACTGGCGTACCGGCGGGCCGGAGGATCGCTACAAGAATCGCCACACCGGCGAATTCGTCTGGACCCGCGAGAAGAACCGCTTCGGGTGGGAAGCCCTGCGTGGCGGCTATGAGGCTGTCGACGCACAGAAAGGCTGGTTCTCACCAGCACTTGCCGACGACCTGTCCGACCTCGCGCCGGCTTACATCAGCACTGGCGCGCTTGACCTGTTTCTCGATGAGGACCTCGACTATACACGCCGCCTGATCGACTGCGGGGTCCAGACGGAATTGCACGTGTATCCGGGAGCCATTCATGCGTTTGAAATGGTCCCGGGAACAGAGCTGTCCGGACAGGCGGCGATGGATTTGCGGCGCGGGCTCGAACGACTGACACGGCCAAGGTAATCGTTCTTGGATCAGACTTCTTCAGACCGGCCAGCTCGATCGCTGGCCGATTTCCTTCCTGAGCGGTTTCGCAAGGACCTCGGTCCGCGCGCCACCGGCGTTGTCGTGGCGCTGGTCCTCGAAGCATTCCTGCTCCTCTTGCTGCTCTCGCTCGGCTGGTCGATCAACCAGCCGAAGAAGCCCAAGATCGTCGAAGTCCAGTTCAAGGCCAGCGATGTCTCGGACTCACAGGACGAGACGCCCGAGTCCGACCAGCGGAAGCAGCAGGAAGATCCGGATTTCAAGCCGACCGAAAAGGTCGAAGAACGGCCGATCATTGCGCCGCCGGCGCCGGTAGTCCCGACTGTCATGCCGCTTCCACGCCCACAGCCGGTCATACCGCCTCCGCCGGTGGGGCCGCGGCCGATACAAAAGCCCGATCCGAACAAGCCCACGTACGGACCTCCCGACACGGGTTCGTCAGGGGCGATGGGCGATACCGAACTGGTCGGTACGGCACCCGATGGGCAGCCGCTCTATGCGGCATCCTGGTATCGCAGGCCGCGAGATGGCGAACTGAGCGGCTACCTCTCCACCGCCACCGGGCCAGGATGGGGCCTGATCGCCTGCCGCACCGCGCCGGACTTCCGCGTCGAGGATTGCGTGCCGCTGCAGGAATATCCGCAAGGCTCGATGATCAATCGAGCGATCCTTGCAGCCGCCTGGCAGTTCAAGGTCCGCCCACCACGACGCGGCGGACAGGTGCTGGTGGGTTCCTGGGTGCGGATCAAGATCGACTACGACTTGCGGCGGGAATAGGCCTCTCAGGGCTGAGGCTGCTTAGCGCGCTCTGCGAATGTCACGGCAGACGTAGGCAACAGCGTAGGGCTGGTCCCAACAACGCAACAACCCTTGCAGCACGTCGAGATTTTGAGGCCAGGCCATGGAAATCGGTTGGCCATCGGCTCCCCTGGCGTTGTCCCAGCCCGGCGGTTTCGGAACGACCGCCAATTCCGCGATGGCGGTCTCAAGCGCAGGGCGGTTACGCCGCAGGAAGGCAAGGGTGCCGTCAACGTAGTGATTCCACGCCACTACCAAACTGCCTTCACCCGTTTTGTGAGTGCTCTCAAACATCGGCAGCGCCACGTCGTTCCGTCCCCCGGACGCCCACATTTGTGCCTCGTGCCAAGGAAGGAATTCCAGGATCGAGCGGTCCATTGGCTTGGTGGGATCGAAATCACCTCGGTGCCGTACCTGCCATTCACGAAGCAACTCGGCGGCCTCTGTGAAGCAGTGCGCATCATACAGCGGGCGCCAACCTTTCCCTTCGGTCTGGTCGAACGCCACGAACTCAAGCGCGAGCGTCGCTTCTCGGTCATACGCACACTCAGGCCGCGCAGAGCCACCTCCCGTTGGGCCCTCCGCTAGAACAGGAGCGGCAATTAGGACGGATGCAATTACGGCCCAGTGAAACGGCCTGCTTTTCAATGAACCGTGCATGGAGCTCCCCCCTCAAGAAGCAACACAACTCAGATGTACTTAACAGTTGTGTCGCGGGGAGGCCATGCCGGCAGAGTGGATAATGGCCGAGGTGGGTGGAAAGCGGACATTCGGATTGACGATGGCCCCGACGATGACCGGGACGATCCAGGGTCACGACAAGGTTGCGGAATCAACCGAATTCGCGCCAGAGGTTATTGATTATCCACGATTGGTTGGAGCATATCCTCATCTAACAGAGACTGGACCCGAGAAGAGTATGCTGGAGATTTTCGCAACTTCGATCGCCGCATTTATCTTGCCATATGCTGGGTACGACGAAGCTGTCTTCATCCAGACCCGATTGCAGCAAACTCCGGCACTGAGGGATAAATCTGCAGCTGTGACGACCGAACTTTGGATCGGACCAAACGGAAAGGTCTTGGACTGCACGGTCGTGAGATACGCCGGTTCAAAGGCCATAGCGGATCAAGTATGCGCATTGATGAAGCAAAGGCGGCTACGGGCTCCCAAGGGGCCAATCAACGCGCCGACATATGCGATTAGCGTGATGACGACTGGCTACGGTTCCACGCGCCAGGAAACCGATAAGCTGGCCCAAGATCTAGCAAATTTGAGCTCCCCGGATTTGTCGATTGCGGCAAATGCCTCAGCTGATTCAGCGGGCGAGGACGTCGGGCTATTGTTGGCAATAGACGAGAACGGTCGAGCCAAGGTTTGTAGGCCTGCGAACGAGGATTTAATTGAGAGGCTCGCCAGATATTGCGAGCAGGTGGCGGACAAGCAGTTCGAAGTAAAACGCGATCAGGACTTACCGGTCAACTACGTTCGCAGTTATCGCATACGCTTGGACGCAAGCAGTTAGGCGGTCACTTGGACTACAATGTCCGCCATGGGTCGTTTGCAGACCGGAAGCCTTGGATGGAAACAATCTTATCGACTGTCCTTAACTCGGATGATCGTCGGGTCTCGACCTTGACGCTTCGCTTCACGGACTTCCCAAAGGCGTTTTACCCCGAGTATGAAAAAGAGACTGCCGGAGCCAATTCCCAAACCAAGCTGGTTTCCATCACCTACTGTGAACCCGAAGTAGGCAGACCAGAACATCGTCGAAGAAACGAATAGCATGACCCACGGGTAAAGGCCGAGCTTATCGGTGTAGATCGTCTTCATCTCTCACACTCCCGGACCGTCCGCAGTAACAGCGACAGATCTGCCAATTGCAGCGTGATGGCGCCGACGTGGTAAGTCCGCAATGGGTCGTTAGCGGACGGTCCGCTACTCATTGCGGTCCGATTGCCATTTTCCCCTTGGTGCTCCCACGCGCCCCGGCACACTCTTCGCAACCTGTAACGATCCTTCGCGTCTGTCGCAGGATCAGAAGGCGTCAACAGGCTCGTGCGGGGGCCATTCACCCTCGTATTCGGAGCATTCGGAGAGCGTTCTCGCCCGCCGACACTTTCCGACAATTTGGTTCAGCGGCGGCATAGGGGTGCGACAAGCCCGTCCTATTCGGTGATCACGCCGATCGAGGCGCCCCCCAGAGAAGGACGTACTCAGATGAACACGATTGCCCTCAAGGCCCCTTTCGCCGCCATGCTTGCCGCCGCCTCGTTGTCCCTGCTCGCGGTTGCCCCCGCCGCGGCTCAGGAAGTCCAGGTCACCGTGCACCACGGCGATCTCGACATTGCCACCCCGACCGGTGCCGCCGTCCTCGCCGAGCGCCTGGAGATCGGCGCCAAGGCCGCCTGCGGCCGTGTCGATCCGCGTGACATGAAGGCCGGTGCGGCCCTCAGCGAATGCCGTGCCACTGCGATGCAGAACGCTGTCGAACAGGCCGCCGCTAAGGGTGCGGTTGTGGACGGCACTGCGCTCGCGTCATTGTGATTGATCGGTAAATCCTCCCCGAGCTTGTCTCGGGGAGGTGGCGCGCGCTGGAAGCGCGTGACGGAGGGGTAGGCGTAACAACACCGTGCCCCTCCACCACCCGCTTCGCAGGCGGTCCCCCTCCCCGAGCAAGCTCGAGGAGGATTTTGCTTCAAGCTGCGCCGAGGCGCTGAAGTCTGGCTTGCAGGGTCTGGCCGTCGAAGGGCTTGGTGACGAAGCCGTCGGCGCCCGCAGCAATGCCGCGGCCGACGATCGTCGGGTCGTTCTCGGTGGTGCAGAACACCACCTTGGGGCCGCCGCCATTGGGCTGGGCCCGCAGGGCGGTGATGAATTCGATGCCGGTCATGATCGGCATGTTCCAGTCGAGCAGGATCAGGTCCGGCATCCCGCCGGCTTCGCAGCGAGCGAGCGCTTCCTGGCCGTTCTCCGCCTCCGCCACGGCATAGCCGAGGCTTTCGACCACGCGGCGCGAGACGGCGCGCATGACGCGCGAGTCGTCGACGATCAGGCAACGGCGCGCCTGTCCGGCAGCGGCGGCCTCGACCGGTGCGGACTGCGCCGCTTCGGCAGGAGCCGGCTGTACGCCCTCAGCGTGGGGCGTGGTGCGTTTGATCAACCCGTGAATGAGTAGACCTCCTTGATGCCGTAGACCTGCGCCTGGGTGGGGGCCTGGGCCGGGACCTCAGCCAGTGTGGGGACAGGCTCCGGCTCTGCCGCCGACTGTGCTGGGGTCAGCCTGACATGAAGGTAGGGGATCCAGACATCGCCGAACTCGGCCTTCTGGTACCACAAGTCGACAACGTCGTAGGACGCCCAGAAGCCATCGGGCTCACGCAGGCGGATCCCTTCGCCGATGCGTGGGACCGCGGCAAAGCGCAGGCGTTCCTGGCTCTGGTGGGTTTCGTTCTGGACTTCGATTTCAATCACTGAACAGGCACCCCAAGACTCCGGGACTCACTCATAGAGTGCAATCCTTGCCGAATCCCCAACGCGCCGTTCAGTTTATCCCGGGGGGTCCTCCCACGATTCCGCCGTCGTCGTTCGCTTGCGGCGAGGGTGGGCCGCCGAGGTTCACGCTGAGCGTGTGCGCCGCGCGGATCTTGCCGTCGATGAAGCGGAAGGTGTGGCTGTCGGGCATGCCGCTCGCCGAGTTGCCGAAGCGGCAGTAGATGTTGATGACGCCCTTTTCCTCGTCAATCAGGTAGTCGCGATTGACGATGTAGAGCACGCCCGGCGGCAGGCCGACTTCGCACGAGGCGTGCGGGTCGCCCGTGCGGTTGGTGTAGGCCCCGCCTTCGAGACGCGCGCAGGGCGTGCCCCAGGGGATGTCGGTGAACTTGTCGGCAAAGCCATCGAGATAGGCGTTGGCGCCGCGGATCATCTCGGCAGGGGCGGTCTTCTGGTACTTGAACAGGTCGGACCAGTCTTCCTGCTTGGCGTACTTGAGATAGGCGTTGGCGTTGAACAGCCAGTCGCCCTTGTCGGTCACCAGGCTGTCGACCCGCAGGATCTTGCCCTCGTGCAGGTACAGGCGCGTGCCGATCACGTACTGGTGGGCGCCTTCGGTGACGATGATCTCGGTGAAGGTCTTGCAGCGCTTGTCGTCGTGGAAACTCATCGCGTTGCCGATGGGGAGGGCGGTGTTCCACAGTCCGGCGCCGCGATCGACGTCGGCCATGTTCTCGAGGAAGTGGGCCTTCTCGTGCAGCGGAAGAGCGGAGATATCGCCCTTGCGCTGAGCTTCGACGTAGGCGGTCGTGGCGGCCTTGAGCTCGTCACGGGTACAGGTCGGACGGTCCTGCAACGGGGCCCAAGGGCTCGGCGGCGGGCCGCTTTGCGCCAGGGCCGGAGTGGAAGCGCCGAGCAGGAGTGCGGCGCAGAGCAGCTTGCGGATCATCGAATGTCTCCCCCCCTCAGGTCTGAGTCAGCGCACGTCCTGGATTTGTTCGGAGCGGCCCTGTTCGTAGGTGCTCCAGCCGGCGTTGATGCCATAGGGCCCGCGGATGAAGATCGCTTCGACGCGAGTGATCTCTTCGCCCTCGATCTTGAACAGTTCGCCCAGCTGCCACGTCCAGTTGATCGGGCGGTGGTCGAAGAAGGCGAAGGCGAACACGATCCCGCGCTCGCGATCCACCGCCACGAAGCGGCGGTCGCGGATTCCTGTGACCGCGCCGATCAGCGACGTCTCGAGCTGCTGCTTGCACCCTTGGACCGGGCGTCCCTGGATTCCGATCGTTCCCGGCGGGCCGACGATGATCATGCCGTTTTCGTGCCGAAGGCAATCGTCGCTGAAGGGATAGTAGCCCTTGCCCGTGTTGCGCTGGATCGCGTCGAAATAGTAGTTCCCGATCCGGATCAGGTCGGCGCGGCTCTGGCGCTCGCCCTCGGGGATGGCCTCAAGAAATTTGGCGTTCGGAGCGCCCATCGCTTCCACCGCCGCGCCCGTGGCCGGGAATGGGCTGGTGCTGGCGGTCTGGACTGGGCCCAGCGGGCGTTCGGGCCGGGCGGCGATCTGCTCGACCTCGGTGATCTTGCCGTCGACAATCCTCAGGCGCAGGGCGATGCCGACGAGTTCGGGCGCGCGCTGCGGGCCGGTTGCCGAGCTCTGGGCCTGCTCCAGCACGGTGCCGAGGAAGGCCACTTGCTGGGTCTCGATGTCGGGGACGTAGAACTTGTACTGCCCGACGCCGCTGGTCGTCGCCCACAGGCCGTCATTGCCGAACGGCAGCTGGATGCCGTTCTCGGTGAAGCGGACGTCCTTGGCGAAGAGGGCGGGATCGACAGTCCCGTCTGCCATCGCCTGGAGGTAACGGTTGACGAAGCCTTCAAGGCATTCGCGCTGGCAGGCTTGCGGCTTCTCGGGCGCCTGCGCCGAAGCGGCTGTGGCAAACGTCATGGCCAGCGCGGCCAAGCCCGCGCGAATCGAATTCCTCATTACCCCACTCCCTGTTTTTCTTTTGTCCTATCTAATCAGGTCTTCGGCCGGTTCGCCAGCAGGTCGTCGACCACGCCCGGATCGGCCAGGGTCGAGGTATCGCCGAGGTTGCCGGTGTCGTTCTCGGCGATCTTGCGCAGGATTCGGCGCATGATCTTGCCCGAACGGGTCTTGGGCAGCGCGGGCGCGAACTGGAGCACGTCCGGCGTGGCGATTGGGCCAATCTCGCGGCGGACGTGCTGGATCAGTTCCTTGCGCAAGTCCTCGTTGTCCTCGGTGCCCGAGGTGGTGGTGACGTAGGCGTAGATGCCCTGGCCCTTGATGTCGTGCGGCATGCCGACGACTGCAGCCTCGGCCACCCTGTCGTGCAGCACCAGCGCGCTCTCGATCTCGGCAGTGCCCATGCGGTGGCCAGAGACGTTGATCACGTCATCGATCCGCCCGGTGATCCAGTAGTACCCGTCCTCGTCCCGCCGGCAGCCGTCGCCGGTGAAGTAGTGGCCCGGGAAGGTGCTGAAGTAGGTCTGGAAGAAGCGAGCGTGGTCGCCGTAGACGGTGCGCATCTGTCCGGGCCAGCTGTCGCTGATGACCAGGGCGCCTTCGCAGGCGCCGTGCAGTTCCTTGCCCTCGCCGTCGACGATAGCGGGCTGGACGCCGAACATCGGCTTGCTGGCACTGCCGGGCTTGAGGTCGGTCGCGCCGGGGAGGGGAGTGATCATGTGGCCGCCGGTCTCGGTCTGCCACCAGGTGTCGACGATCGGGCAGCGGCCGTCACCGACCACGTTGTAGTACCACTCCCAGGCCTCGGGATTGATCGGCTCGCCCACTGAGCCGAGCAACCGCAGGGTGCTGCGGTCGGTCTTCTTCACCCAGTCGTCGCCCTCGCGCATCAGCGCGCGCAGGGCGGTCGGGGCGGCGTAGAAGATCTCGACCTTGTGCTTGTCGACGACCTGCCAGAAACGGCTGAAGTCGGGGTAGTTGGGCACGCCTTCGAACATCACCGAGATCGCGCCGTTGAGCAGCGGGCCGTAGACGACGTAGCTGTGGCCGGTGACCCACCCGATGTCCGCCGCGCACCAGTAGACTTGCGGGCTGCCGTCGGGGTGGGGGCGATAGTCGAAGGTGTACTCGTGGGTCATGCCGACCCACACGGCGTAGCCGCCTGTGGTGTGGAGCACGCCCTTGGGCTTCCCGGTCGAGCCGCTGGTGTAGAGGATGAACAGCGGGTCCTCGGCGCCCATTTCCTCGGCCGGGCATTCGGTGGGCTGGCCCTCGACGGCAGTCGCCCAGTCGAGATCGCGTCCTTCGACCATCGGCACGTCGGCGCCGGTGTGGCGCAGCATGATCACGCGCCGGACCTTGCCGTGGTGCTCCAGCGCCGCATCGACGTTGGCCTTGAGCGGCACGCGCTTGCCTCCCCGCAGGCCTTCGTCGGCGGTGATGACGACGTCACTGTCGCAATCCTCGATCCGGCTGCCGAGCGCCTCGGGCGAGAATCCGGCAAAGACGATCGAATGGATCGCCCCGATGCGCGCGCAGGCGAGCATCGCCACGGCGGCTTCGGGAACCATGGGCAAGTAGATCGTGACCCGGTCGCCCTTGCGGACGCCTTCTGCCCGCAAAAGGTTGGCGAAGCGGCAGGTGGCTTCGTGCAACTCGCGGTAGGTGAGTGTGCGAACCGGAGTAGCCGGATCGTCCGGCTCCCAGATGATCGCGGTCTGATCGCCCCGCGTGGAGAGGTGGCGGTCGAGGCAATTGGCGGTGAGGTTGAGCGTGCCGTCCTCGAACCAGCGAATGCCGAAGGTGGCTTCGTCGAAGCTGGTGTTCTTGACCTTGGTGAAAGGCTTCAGCCAGTCGAGCCGCTGCGCCTCCTCGCGCCAGAAACCCTCGGGCCCCTCCACCGAACGGCGGTATTTCTCGGCGTAGGTTTCGGCGTCGATCAGGGCATTCTTCGCCCATGCCTCGGGTACGGGATGGATCACACCATCGCTCACATGCTCTCTCCCTCTACCTCGCTTCGAAAGCAGTGATGAAGCGAGGTGATGCTTGCCGAGAGGGTTAGAGAACCCGGCGCGCTAACGCCAGAGGGCTTCCAGCGCCGGAAGCAGATGCGGGCGGTGTTCGGGCGGCACGCGCTCGAGCAATTCGGCTTCGAACCCTTCGACGATCTGCCTGGCCTGGGCCAGTCGTTCGCGGCCTGCCGCCGTCAGGTCGAGCCCGCGGGATTTGCCGTCGATCGGCTCCCGCGCAATCAGGCCGGCGTCCTCCAGGCGCTTGAGCAGGGGCACCATGTTGGCCCGCTGGATGTCGAGCGACCGGCCAATGGCGCTAGCGGTAACGGCGGGGTTCTCGGCGACGAGAATCAGTACCGAGACATCCGACTGGCGCAGACCCACTTCGGTCAGCCGACTCGCCAGCTCCGCAGCGGTCGCGTTTGCAGCGCGCCGCAGCGCATAGCCCGGGTAGGAAGGAAGCGGATCGCGCATAAGCGAACCGTAATGATGGCTGTTGTCCATAGCAACCGCGATTGCTATAAGTGATAACGATGTCGGGCGGGTTTTCCGCTCCTGATCTTGAGAGGAACTTTTCAAATGGCCATGCCGTCGCAGCCGGATCCGCGTCCGGAATCGGAAACCGTTCGCTTTGATGTCGTGGACGGCGTCGCCTGGGTCTATTTCAACCGCCCCGACAAGCGGAACTGCATGAGCCCGAAGCTCAACCGCCGCATGCTGCAGGTTCTCGAAGAGCTCGAGTTCCGTGACGACGTGCAGGTGCTGGTGCTGTCGGGCGAAGGTTCGGCCTGGTCGGCGGGCATGGATCTGCTCGAATACTTCCGCATGAGCGAAGCCGAAGGCATCCACGCCACCCGCCGCTCGCAGCGCGAAGCCTACAGCTGGTGGGAGCGCCTGCGTTGGTACGAAAAGCCGACCGTTGCCATGATCAACGGCTGGTGCTTCGGCGGCGCTTACGGTCCGCTGTTCGCTTGCGACCTGGCGTTCTGTTCGGACGACGCGCAGTTCGGCCTGTCGGAAATCAACTGGGCGATCCTGCCCGGCGGCGGCGCCTCGAAGGTTGCGGCCGAGCTGATGGGCTTCCGCAACGCGATGTACCACGCGATGATGGGTGAGAACCTGACCGGCAAGCAGGCCGCCGAAAAGGGCATGGTCAACGAATCGCTCCCGGCCGACAAGCTGCAGGAGCGTGTTCAGCAGGTCGCCGACGTCCTGAAGAAGAAGGACAGCCACGCGCTGCGCGCCACCAAGTGGGCCGTCCGCCGCGTGCGCGAGATGACTTACGACAACGCCGAGGACTATCTGATCCGCGCGCAGGAAGCGCTCAACGACTTCGGCGGCTGGGAAACCCGCAAGGAAGCCACCAAGCAGTTCCTTGACGACAAGACCTTCAAGCCGGGCCTCGGCGCGTTCGACAAGAACAAGGTCCAGGCTGACTGAACCTAAAGAAGCCCCCTCTTCTTTTGAGGAGGGGGTCGAAAGGGTGGGTATCCCCACCCAAACCCTCCCCCCTTGAGGGGGAGGGCTTTTCGGCTATCAGGCCGATGACTTTCCGGGAGAGGGATTCGATGACCGAGCGGCGTTTCACCAACCAGCAGATCGATCGCCTGCTGCGGCCCAAGTCCGTGGCCGTGATCGGCGCGTCGGACCGCAAGGGGGCGCTCGGCGCCACGCTGCTCAACAACCTCGTCCAGTATGAGTTCGCGGGCGACATTTACCCGGTGAACCCGAAGCGTGACGAATTGCTCGGCCTCAAGGTCTACCACACGGTGGACGAGCTGCCCGAAGGCATCGACTGCGCCGTGCTCGCGATCCCGCGTCCGTTCGTGCTCGACACCGTCCGCCAGCTGGCCGCGCGCAAGTGCGGCGCAGTGGTGATCTACTCGGCCGGCTTCTCCGAAGCGGGCGAGGAAGGGATGAGGGACCAACTCGAACTCGCCTCGATCGCCGCTGAACATGGCATGGTGATCGAAGGCCCGAATTGCCTCGGCTGCACCAACTACGTTGAACGCGTTCCGCTGACTTTCGTCGAAACCAACATGCAGACGCCGCCGAAGGGCGCGCGCGCGGTTGGCGTCGCCAGCCAGTCGGGCGCGCTCGCTGCTGTTCTGGCTACGGCACTGCACCCGCGCGGTTGCTACGTCTCGACCTCGGTCTCGACCGGCAACGAGGCCGCCTCGGGCGTCGAGGATTACGTCGAGTGGCTGATCGATGACGAGGACACTCACGTCATCGCCATGTACGTGGAAAGCCTGCGCCGTCCGAAGGCATTCGTCGCCGCGGCTCGTCGTGCTCGCGCTGCCGGCAAACCCATCGTCATGCTGCACCCCGGCAAGTCGAACAAGGCGCAGGAAAGCGCCGCCACGCACACTGGTGCGATGGCCGGCGACTACGCATTGATGAAGACCAAGCTCGCCCGCGAAGGCGTGATCTTCGCCGACACGCTGGAAGAGCTGGCCGACATCACCGAGATCGCGCTGCGCTGCCCCGCGCTGCCTGGCGCCAACATGGCGGTGCTGGGTGAGAGCGGCGCTCTGCGCGGACTGGCATTCGACATTGCCGAGGACATCGGTCTCGACCTGATCGACCTCAACGACGACAACAGCCCGGCCCTGCGCGCTGTGCTGCCGGACTTCGTGCCGGTCTCGAACCCGACCGACATCACCGCGCTCGGCCTGTCGGAGCCGGAGATCTACACCAAGGTCCTGACCGCGCTGCTCGAAGACGAGCGCGTCGGTTCGGTAGTCGCCTCGATCATCCAGTCGGACCCGATCACCAGCGGCATCAAGTTCCCGCACATCATCAAGGTGCTCGAAGACGGCTCCTTCCCCAAGCCGCTGGTCTTTGCCGGTGTCGACGAGGGTGCGACGGTCCCCGAGGATTACATCGCAGGCCTGCGCAAGGTCGGCATCCCCTGGTTCCCGAGCACCGAGCGCGCCTATCGCGCGATCGCTCGCCTCGCGGACCTCGCCAAGCGCGACCTGACCGACCGCTCGGCCGAACCGATTGCTGTACCGGGCATCGACAGCGTTGCGGGCGTGGTTCCGGAATACAAGTCCAAGGAACTGCTGCGCCCGCTCGGTCTCGCGTTCCCTGATAGCAAGTTCGCTGCCAGCGCCGATGAAGCGGTCGCTGCGGCGGAGGCCATCGGCTACCCGGTGGTGATGAAGGCCCAGGCCGCCGCGCTCGGCCACAAGAGCGATGCGGGCGGGGTGATCCTCAACCTCAAGTCGGGAGACGACGTGCGCGAGGCTTTCGGCCGCATGTACGCCAATGTCGGCGCCTACGACGCCTCGATCCTGCTCGACGGCGTGCTGGTCGAGAAGATGGGCCGCATGGGCACCGAAATGATCGTCGGCGCCAAGAACGATCCTGAATGGGGTCCGGTCGTCCTCGCCGGTTTCGGCGGCGTGACGGCGGAGATCCTCAAGGACGTGAAGCTGTTCACGCCCGACATGGATCAGGCTTCGGTCCACGCCGGACTGCTCGAACTGAAGCAGGCTGCGTTGCTCAAGGGCTATCGCGGTTCGCCCGCGCTCGACATCGCCGCGCTCGCCGGACTGATCGTGCAGATCGGCCGCGTCATGGCCGGCAATCCCTCGATCCGCGAGATCGACCTCAACCCGGTCATCATCCATCCCGAAGGCGAGGGCGTGGTTGCGCTCGACGCCTTGATGCTGGTCGACTGACGGAGCGACTTGACCAACCCACAGGGCTCGCTGATATAGGTGAGTAATACACCTGTGGGTTGAGGGCGATGACGGAAGAAGCGCGGACGGACGAAGCGGCCAACGATGGCGGCAAGCGCAAGCTCTGGGCGTGGAGCCTGGTGATGGCGGTCTTCGGTTTCGGCGCGTTCCAGCTTTACGACATGACCAGGCCTTCGGATGCGCCGGTGCTCTACGAGGAAGGCAGCGTGATCGTCTCGCCCGAGGTGGCGTCGGTCTTGTTCGAACCGTCTCGCGGTAGCGACGGCCAGGGCGGTGTGACCGCCGGCCAGATGTTCTCGACCGAAAGCGGCCAGCGCTGCCGACGCTTCACCCAGGACTACCTGACGGGCGTCGCCTGCTTGCGCGACGGCGATTGGCGCCTTGTCGAACTGCGCCAGGCCGACTTGCCGAAGGTCAAGTGAGCTAGGCGAAGACGTCCGCTAGGCGGGAGGCGGGGCCCAGTACGTCTCCGGGCGAGACCATCAGGTTGCTTCCCAGCGCGATCGACAGGCCGAGGTCGGGGTAGATCACAAGCCCGAAACGCCCACCGGCAGTGGCCCCCGCATGATGCCAGCGCAGGCGACCGAGCTTGTCAGTGTCGACCCGCCAGCCAAGTCCCAGTCGTGGCGAATTGCTTGTCGCTTCGGTCAGCGGCGTGAACAGCAGCTTCCTCTCCGCCTCGGTGATCCTGGCGTTCGGAGAGGCGAGGTGTGCGGCACCGAAGCGCGCGGCATCGGTCGGTGTCATCAACAACCCCGCTCCGGCCCAGCAGAAGGACGGGTTGCTTGAAGGGATATTGATGTAGCCGTCGGTCAGCTTGGGGCGGGCCTCGACGGCAAGCTGGTCGAAGACCATGTTACGCTCGAACTCGCCCATGTAGCCGCTGGCCCGCAGAGGCAGGACCGTGAGCGGGGCGTCCTCAGTCAGGCTTGGCAAAGCGAAGGTCTGGGCGATCTCGCGCTGGATCAGTTCCAGGAAAGGCAGACCCGAGGCAACCTCCATGACGATCGAGGCCAGCGAATAGCCGAATGAGGAATAGCTGATGCTCGCGCCCGGCGGGGCGACCAGCGGATCGTCGATGAACAACGCCAGGATGTCATCGTTGGTTGGGTAAGCGCGCGCTGTAATCGGGCCACCCGGCGCCGTGATGTCGAAGTCCTTGGCCAGGTAGTGCCGTATGCCGCCCTGGTGCGTCAGCAACTGCTTCAACGTGGTTGCCCGGTGATGATCCGGCAGTTCCGTAAGCCAGGTCGAAATCGGGGCATCGAGATCGAGGACGCCAGAGGTGACGAGCTTTGCTGCTGCCGTGGCGGTGACGGGCTTGCTCACCGAACCCAGGCGAAACAGGTGTTCTGTCGTCGCGGGTATGTCGAACTCCAGGTTCGACTTGCCATAGGCAGCTGCCCAGATGACCCCCTCGCTACTCGCCACCGCCAGCGACAAGCCAGGCGCTTTCGCCGGGCCAGCCTCGAAGATCTCGCGCGCAACGACATCCGCGGCCTCCGCCAGCTCGGATGACATGCGCTTATCCGTGCGAAGGGTCGCAGAATTCGTAGTCATTTTTCAGCCCCCAAGTGCCCTATTCATATAATACACTGGCACTTCTCAAGTGCACTTGAGGATCGGCAAACACGCGTTCGAAGCCGATGAACGACAACGCGAAATGGCCCAATTCCGAGGTTTCGGCGGGTGCGGCATGGGAAGCTTTCGCCCTGTTCGTCGCCTTATGGCCACTTCCGGTCGTGGTTAATGGCGGTCCGTGAGATCGTTAACACTGCAGACAGGAAAGCTTGCTGATCTCGTCGTACTCCCCAAGGGGGGAAGGGTCGGGACAAACTAAAACATGTCGATTTTTAGCGTGATGCCATTCGCTTCGGCGGACCTGGCGATTGACCTCGGGACTGCGAATACCGTCGTCTATCTTCGCGATCATGGCGTTGTGCTGGCCGAACCTTCGGTCGTCACCATCGAGACCATCAACGGCATCGATACCGTCCGGGCGGTCGGTGCCGATGCCAAGCTGATGATGGGCAAGACGCCGGAAAACGTGCGCACGATCCGTCCGCTGCGCAACGGGGTCATCGCCGATCTCGAGATCGCCGAGCACATGATCAAGCATTTCGTGCGTAAGGCGCGCGAGCGGCTCGGGCCCCGCCGGTTCAAGAGTCCGGAGATCGTGATCTGCGTGCCCTCTGGATCGACCGCGGTCGAACGGCGCGCCATCCGCGATGCGGCCTCGAACGCCGGAGCGCGGCAGGTCTGGTTGATCGAGGAGCCGATGGCGGCCGCAATCGGGGCCGACTTGCCGGTGGTCCATCCGATCGGCTCGATGGTGGTCGATATCGGCGGCGGTTCCACCGAAGTCGGCGTCATGTCGATCGGCGGGATGAGCACGTCGCTGTCGGAACGCGTCGGCGGCGACCAGATGGACGAGGCGATCGTCTCCTACGTCCGTCGCCACCACAACCTGCACATCGGTGAGGCGACCGCCGAACGAGTGAAGAAGGACGCCGGCTCCGCGATCTGCGACGGCAGCGAGGAAGTGATCACGATCCGTGGCCGCGATGCGGTTCGCGGAATTCCGCGCGAAGTCGCGATCAAGCGCTCCGACGTCGCCGACGCCCTGTCGAGTACGGTCTCGCAGATCGTCGACGCGGTGCGTCGTGCGTTGGAGACGACCGCGCCTGAAATCGCCGCCGACATTCTCGAAAACGGCATTGTGATGACCGGTGGCGGCTCACTGCTTCACGGGATCGACCAGCGCCTGTCAGAAGTGACCGGATTGCCGGTGCGTGTGGCGGAGGATCCGCTCAATTGCGTCGCGTTGGGCGCGGGCCGGGCTCTGGAAGACAACGGCTTCAGGGGAGTGCTGCTGGCGGCGTGACGCCGCCGGCGGTCAGTGGGCCGTCTTGGGAGACGCCGGTTTCGCGGCGGCTTGCTTCTCGGTGTAGCGCTTAAGGACGTAGCCGCCCGCCGCGGCGGCGACGAGGGTGACCGGGCTCATCCGGCGGATCGCGGCGACAATCCCCACGCCGATCAACGCGCCTACCGGCCCACTGACCCCGCGTGCATGTTCTGCCACCTTCGCGCCGGCGATGGCGCCGATCATCTTGCCGATCATGTCAAACTCCTTGGTTGCAACCGTTTAAATCGGGCAACCCTCGGAGCGGTTCCCGATTGGGTTAGAACGCCGCGATCCCGGTGATGGCGCGACCGAGGATCAGGGCATGGACATCATGCGTGCCTTCGTAGGTGTTGACGCTCTCCAGGTTCAGCATGTGACGGATGACCTGGTACTCCTCGGAGATGCCGTTGCCGCCGTGCATGTCGCGCGCCCAGCGGGCGATCTCTAGCGCCTTGCCGGCGTTGTTGCGTTTGACCAGGCTGATCATCTCGGGAGCGAAACGCCCTTCGTCCATCAGTCGCCCAACCTGAAGTGAGCCCTGGAGGCCCAGCGCGATCTCGGTCTCCATGTCGGCGAGCTTCTTCTGGAACAGCTGGTTCGCCGCGAGCGGCTTGCCGAACTGCTTGCGGTCGAGCCCATATTCGCGCGCTGCGGACAGGCAGAACTCGGCCGCGCCCATCGTGCCCCACGAGATGCCATAGCGGGCGCGGTTGAGGCAGCCGAACGGGCCCTTCATGCCCTCGACGCCGGGGAGCAGCGCCTCGGCCGGAAGCCTGACCTCATCCATCATGATCATGCCGGTGGTCGAGGCGCGGAGGGAGAACTTGCCCTCAATTTTAGGAGCTGACAGCCCGGTCATGCCCTTCTCGAGCAGGAAGCCGTGGATGCGCCCGTCGTGCGCTTCGCTCTTCGCCCAGACTACGAACAGGTCGGCGAAGGGGGAGTTGCTGATCCAGGTCTTGCTGCCGGAAATGACGAACCCGTCGCCGTCCTTCCTGGCGTAAGTCCGCATCGAGGCTGGGTCGGAGCCGGCGTCGGGCTCGGTCAGGCCGAAGCAGCCGATCAGCTCTCCACTGGCAAGGCGAGGAAGGTACTTGGCCTTCTGCTCCGCCGAACCGTACGCATAGATGGGATACATGACGAGGCTCGACTGGACCGAGGCCATCGAGCGGTAGCCCGAATCCACCCGTTCGATCTCCCGCGCCACGAGGCCATAGGAAACGTAGTTGGCACCGGCCCCGCCGAACTCGTCGGGAATTGTGACGCCGAGCAGTCCGGCCTCACCCATCAGCGGGAACAGTTCCGGCGCGTCGATCTCGTCGCGGAAGCCTGCGATCACGCGGGGCTGGAGCACGTCCTGCGCGAAGCCACGCGCGGCGTCGCGGATCATGCGCTCCTCTTCGGTCAGCTGGCCTTCGAGATCGAGCGGGTCCGCCCAGCTGAATGGCACCATGTCTGCAAGTCTCCTTTGCAACCGGTTTAGCGGCTGCAGAGGGTCTCGCCAATCGTTGCGATGACTAGCCTACGTGAGCCTTCGCGACGGCTTCCTGCAGCACTTCGATCAGCTGGTCGGGTGGACACGGTTTGCTGCAGGCTATCGCGTCGGGATAGCGGCTGCGAACTTCTTCTGGGGGCACATGTCCAGAGTGGAAGATGATCGGAACGCCCGCCTCGAGCAGTTCGTCGGCCAGCGGATAGACTTCGCCATCGCTGGTCTGAATATCGAGAATGGCGCAATCGGGCATGCCGTCCCTGATCGATGCCAGCGCCCGTTTCTTGTCCGGGAAGGGGCCCTCCAGCTCGTAACCGAGGTCCTTCACCGTCTCGGACAAATCGAGCGCGATGATGAACTCGTCTTCCACGACAAGCACCGTCGGCCTGTCATATGCAGCGGAGCGTGGCATCTAAGGTCTCCCGGGTCCATCGTACGGGGCCCGAGTATCATAAAGCGAGCTAGACGGGATTGTTCCCGGCGGCGCTCAGAGCTTGCCGAACTTCGCCTCGTAACCGGCGGTGTCGCCGCCCGCCAGGAAGCGCGCTTGGGTCGGCCAATCGTCACGGCGGATGCGGCCCTGGAAACGGCCGAGCTGGGCGTCGATGCGGTCGATCTCGGCATCGTCCCACGCTGCGATCTGGGCAAAGCTGCTGACGCCGAGGTCCTTCAACTGCTGAGCGAGCTTGGGGCCGAGACCCTTGATCCGGGTGAGGTCGTCGGCTGAGCCAGACGCGGTGGGTGCGGGCGCTGGGGCAGGAGCCGGTTCCGGTGTGGGTTCAGGTGCCGCTTCGACCGGGGCCGCTGCAGCAGCGACCGCTTCGCCTACGCCGGCAAGGCCCACGGGCGTTTGGGGCGGAACCTCAACCTTGGGCGTCGCGGCGGCCGGTGGCGCGTCGATCAGCGCCTGATTGCGCTTCGCCGGCGTACCATCTTCGCCGCGGCTGATGTCCACTTTGGTCCGGCGCGAGGCGACCAGCACCCACCACGCGGTGAGCAGACCGATGACCAACGCGATGACCAGGAAGATCCAATTTTCCTGCACCAGCTCAACCATCAGCCATCTCCTTCCTGATCTCTCTGCCCCAGATGATCCAGCCGATAGCGATCCCGGTCACGTAAGCGACCAGCATCAGCACCAGCAGTTCCATCCAGATCGGCATTAAAGGTCTTTAGGGGGGCAAGCGGACGTTTTGCAATCCATCCGCCGAAATCGGTGGCTTAGCGCGGACCGGGCGTATCGACGGGGGTGGGCTTGACCGGCTGGATCGCAAGCACGCTGAATTCGATCCGCCTGTTCGCCGGATCGGTGGCGTCGAGACCTTCCACCGGTGAACGCGAACCGAGACCGCGGGTACGCAGCCCATCGGCGGGGATGCCCCGCTCGATCAGCGCGTCGCGAACAGCGCGAGCCCGGGCAAGGGACAACTGCACGTTAGCCGCCTCGGGACCGGAGGAATCGGTGTGCCCGATGATGGCGATGATGCTGCCCAGGCATGGCCGCAGCGCGGTGGCCACCTCGTCCACCAGCTGTCCGCTCGCGGCCTGGATCCGTGACGAACCTCCCTCGAACCGGATAGTGCGGGCGTTCAGCAGCGCCTCGACATCATCCTGGCAGTGCTGAGGCTTGATTGACGCCTCGGTGGTCACGGCAAGAGCCGTCCCGTCGATCCAGGTGACTCCCCCAACGCCGGGAATGGCCGCGACGGCCTTGGCCACGCGGTCCCTCGTGCCTTCGTTGAGCTTTTCTCCGCCGCTCAACAGCGGATGGCGTGACGGCCACCCGTCCGCCGTGGCGAACCGGGCTTGCACCGGAGCACCGCCCGCCTTCGCGATGGCGACCTTTGCCTGCGCGTCGAGGCCCGCCACCATCGCCGGCCCATTCAGCGCGCTCGCAAGGAAGGCCAGGCCGACAACCGGCACGAGGCCGAGTATCACGGTAAAGGGGCTACGCATCATGGGCATCGCGCTGACCCTAGCTTGATCGATCGCTGCACGTCGAGAGGAAGCTAAGGACTCTCTTCAGCCTCTTCCTGCTTTACTTTGCGGGCGAATAAGACGCGGTCCTCGGGTCCGAAACCTTTCGTCCAGATGATCCAGCCGTAGACAGCCATGAGAGCCGGTATGCCGATCACCAATTGCGCCCACTCCGGCATGCGGATCACAAGTTGCCCCACAACGATCGCAGCGGCCGATGCCCAGATCAGCGCCCAGCGCCAGTTGTTGATCGCGCGGCCGACGATCCGGCTGAGCATGACGGCCTTGACCACCGATGAAACGCCGAGCGCGAGCATCAGCGAGGCCGCCACGGCGGCGGCGCGCCAGCCGTCGTTGAATTCCAGCTTGTCGGCCAGCACCATCGCGCCCACGGTCAACCCTGCTTGAAGCGCGATCGTGGCGAACGAGACCCACAGGTTCCGCAGTCTCGCGACGTAAATGAGGGCAGCTTCCGAAACCACCGCCGTCGCGGCGACGACTTCGGCCGCGAGAAGGAACCCCAGCGCTCCGGTGGCGCCGACGAAGTGCGGTCCGACCAGGCCCATGATGGCCTCGCCCGGAATGCCGAGCGCCAGTCCCACGCCCGCCTGTGCAGCCGTGATCCAGAAGCCGACCTGGCAAACCTGCTTGGCAATCGCGGCGTAGTCCTTTTCCTTGAGCTTGCGCGTCAGGACAGGGCCGAGGATCGGCTCGAAGCTGGTCTTGAGCTTCTGCGGCAGGCTCGCGACCTGCTGCGCCACGTAGTAGATGCCGACCGCAGCCGGGGCTGCGAACAGGCCGAGGATGAAGATGTCGAGCCGGCGCGTGCCCCATTCGATGGTATCGGCGGCGGCAACCGGAAGGCCGCGCGTCGCCATGCGCACGATCCGCTTCGGGCTGAAACGCCACCCGCTCGGCAGGCCGTAGCTCTTGAAGAACGGCCACGCGGCGGTCAGCAGCGCGGCGTAGATCGAGATGATATAGGCGAGCGACAGACCGCTCTGGGGTGCCACGAACGCCAGGACCCCGGCCATAATCGAGATGGTCCAAGGTTCCACGATTGCCCGGGCGCGAACGGTTGCGGCTACGTCGTAGCGGTAGGCCTGGGCCGCGAGCAGGATCTCGGTCGCGGCCAGGGCCGGAATCGCCAGTACGAGCAGCCGGTCCACTTCGGTGTAGATCCCGCTCGGGAACATCGGAGCCGGCACCAGCCACAGTGCCACGCTAACTACCACACCGGCGAGAAGGGCTGCAGCCAGGCCGTCGAAAACGAGATGGGTCGGGTCCTCTTCGCCTTCGGAAAGCCGCTGCGCGAGGCCGCGCTTCTCGCCGAAGGTGCAGACCATTGCTGCGAGTTCGACGATGACCAGCGCCGAGGCGAACCGCCCGAGCGCGTCAGGGCCGTAGAAGCGTCCGGCGATGAACAGGAACGGCAGGCGCGCAGCCAGTCGTAGCAGGAAGCCGAACAGGTTCGTTCGACCGCCTTTCGCCAGCACGGCCAGATCGCCGCCCGGAGCTTCTCCCGCTGGAGCGGGGGTCAAATCGTCGGCCTTTCGGGGAGGGGCGAGGGCTGATCTTCAGCGGTCAGTGGACGCGCCAGGATGCGGGAGACGACTTCCAGGGCCGGGGCACCTTCGAGCAGGTGCGCCACCGACTCCACGATCGGCATGCTCACGCCTTGCTTCTGTGCGAGCTCGACCAGGATGGGCGCGGTGTGGGCGCCCTCGGCCACGGTATGGCGTTCGCGCATCAGGACTTTCGGGTCTTGCCCCTGTCCAAGCGCCACGCCGAGCGAGAAATTTCGGCTCGAAGTCGACGAGCAGGTCAGGACCAGATCTCCGAGCCCGCACAGACCCGCAAGCGTCGTGCGCTGAGCGCCAAGAGCTTCGCCGAAGCGCTGCATCTCGGCGTAGCCGCGAGCGATGAGGGCGGCGCGGGCATTCTGACCGAGACCCAGGCCGTCGACCACGCCGCAGGCGATGGCGAGCACGTTCTTCACCGCGCCGCCAATCTCAGCGCCGGTGAGATCGTCGCTGTAGTAGGGACGAAAAGCCGGCCGGGCGATCGCCGAGACCAGCCGCTGCCATTGGGCATCCGCTCCGCCGCAGGCGAGGGTGACCGCCGTCGGCAGGCCCGCGGCGACTTCGTGCGCGAAGGTCGGGCCGGAGAGGACCGCGACCTGGCTGTCCGGTGCCGCCTCGGCGGCGACCTGGTGCATCATGCGGCCGGTGCTGGCCTCGATACCCTTCGCGCAGAGGACGAGATCGCGCGGGTAAGCGGGCATCCGGGCCATGGTGGTGGCGAGGTGTTGCGCGGGGGTAACCAGCAGCAGGATCTCGCAACCCGCGGTGTCGGCCAGGTCGCTGGTGGCGCGGATCGTCGGCGCCAGCGAAGCCGAGGGCAGGAACAGCGAGTTGGTGCGGTGCGAATTGATTTCCTCCGCCAGCTCGGGCTCGAGCACCCACAGCAAGACTTCCCGCCCATCCGAAGCGAGCATCTGCGCCAGTGCGGTGCCCCAGGCTCCGGCACCGACAACGCCGATCGCGGGCGCGCTCACGCCTTGACCCCTGCGCCGCGCACCGGCGCGGCATCCGGATCGAGCGGCCAGCGAGGCCGTGCCGCGACGTCGAGCGGGTCGCCCGTGCGGCCCTTCTCCAGCCACTCCAGGCCTGCCCAGGCGATCATCGCGGCATTATCCGTGCACAGCGCCATCGGAGGGGCGACAAAGCGCAGGCCACGGTTGGCGGCAAGTTGTTCGAGCGCCGCCCGTACGCTGCGATTGGCGGCGACACCTCCGGCGACGACCAGCGCTGTCACCTCTCCCATGGCCGAAAGAGCGCGGGTGGTGCGGTCGAGAATGCAGTCGATGGCGGCCTGCTGGAAGCTCGCTGCGATATCGGCTGCCTGGTACTTCCCGCTGTCGTGTGCGCGCAGGACCGCACTCTTGAGGCCGGCAAAGGAGAAGTGCGGCTCCTCACTCCCGAACAGCGGGCGCGGCAGGGGCACGGCCTTGGGGTCGCCTTCGGCCGCGAGGCGTTCAACGGCCGGGCCGCCGGGGAAGCCGAGACGCAGGATCTTGGCGGTCTTGTCGAAGGCTTCGCCCAGCGCGTCGTCGATTGTGGTCGCGAGGCGTCGGTAGCGGCCGACGCCGTCGACCCGCAGCACCTGGCAGTGCCCGCCCGACACCAGCAGCAGGGCGTAAGGAAATTGCAGATCCGGGTCGGCGAGCCGTGGGCTCAGCGCGTGGCCTTCGAGATGGTTGATAGCCAGCAAGGGGCGGTCGCTCGCCATGGCCAGGGCCTTGGCCGTCACGAGGCCGACCATGACCCCGCCGATCAGGCCAGGCCCGGCCGTTGCCGCAATGGCCGAACAATCGCCCAGCGAAAGGTCCGCTTCGGTGAGGACGCGCTCGATCAGTGGCGTGAGGCGCTCCGCATGCGCGCGGGCGGCAATCTCCGGAACCACGCCGCCATAGGGGGCGTGGCTGTCATCCTGCGAGGCGATGGCCTGAGCGAGAATGCGACGGTCCTCCGTCACCAGCGCCGCGGCCGTTTCGTCGCAACTGCTCTCGATGCCGAGTACGATCCTCATCCGGAGCTTCCACTGGACGCAAATGACAATTAGGGCAAGCCGACCTGATGCCCACTACACCACTCCTTAAGCTCGGCACCCGCCGCTCGCCGCTCGCCATGGCCCAGGCCTACGAGACTCGCTCCCGCTTGTGCGCCGCTCATGGTTGGGAGGAGTCTGCTGTCGAGCTCATCCCCGTGGTCGCGAGCGGGGACAAGATCCAGGATCGCCCGCTGGCAGAGATCGGCGGCAAGGCGTTGTGGACGCGCGAGCTCGACGCCTGGCTTGCCGAAGGCGAGATCGACGCGGCGGTCCACTCCCTGAAGGACGTGGAGACCTGGCGCCCCGACAGCTTCACGCTCGCGGCGATCCTGCCACGCGCCGACAAGCGCGACGTGCTGATCGGCGCAGCCACGATTCACGCTCTGCCGCAGGGCGCGACTATCGGCACAAGCGCCCCACGTCGCGCGGCGCAGTTGCTGCACCTTCGCCCCGATTGCCGGGTCGTGACCTTGCGCGGGAACGTAGCCACTCGTCTTGCCAAGCTCGCCGCGGGTGAGTTCGACGCCACCTTTCTAGCTGCAGCCGGTCTGGCGCGTCTGGGCGAGACGGGTACGGGCCATCCGCTTGAGACGAAGGACTGGCTTCCGGCTCCCGCTCAGGGGGCCATCGGGATCGAATGTCGCACTGACGACCAGCGCGTGCGCGACTTGCTTCAGGCCATAGACGACGCGCCGAGCCGCGCCGAAGCGATGGCCGAGCGGGCGCTGCTCGCCGCGCTCGGGGGCAATTGCCACAGCTCGATCGCGGTGGTGTGCGACCATTCCAGTGAAATGCTTTCGATGCGCGCGGTCCTGTTCAGCCCTGACGGCGCCGAGCGCGTCGAAGGAGCGGCCAGCTTTGCTGCCGGGGATAACGATGGGCCCGAGCGTCTCGCCGAAGACCTCCTTGCACGGTCGACGCCGGGAATATCTGCCCACTTCACAGGCCCGAGGTGACGGCCCTGATCCTCACCATCAGGCCAGAGCCGGGATGCACGGCAACGGTTGAGGCGGGGCGTGAACTGGGCCTGGCGATTGAAGGCTGCCCCTTGTTCGCCATACGATCGCTGCCCTGGGACCCGCCAGCGCCCGAGAGCATCGACGCGCTCCTGCTCGGCAGCGCCAATGCTGTACGGCATGCCGGTCCCGCGCTCGACCTGTTTCGGGGTAAGCCGGTCTATTCGGTTGGAGCGGCTACGGGGAAGGCGGCAGAGGACGCGGGTTTCCCGGTCGCGGTCTGCGGACAGGGGGTGTTGCAGCCAGTGGTCGATAGTCTGGCCGGTCAGCAACTGCGCCTTCTGCGGGTGACCGGAGCCGAGCACGTTCCGATCAGCCCGCCATCCGGCGTCTCCGTCGAAACCCGTGTCGCATACGAGAGCGCTGGCCTGCCGCTGCCCGATGAGCTTGCTCTACGCCTGAATGAAGGGGCGCTCGTCCTGCTCCATTCCGCGGTGGCGGCCCGGCATTTTGCCAGCGAATGCGACCGCTGCGCGGTGTCTCGGAGCCGCATCGCGCTGGCCGCGCTCGGCCCGCGTATCGCCGACGCGGCCGGAGATGGGTGGGCAAAGGTACGATGCGCCAGTGTACCAGCGGAAGCTGCGCTCTTGGCTTTGGCGTCCGATATGTGCCATGACCGCCCCTGAGAAGTGAGGTCGACGTCAAAAAGGCGCGGTCTTGGGGCGCGAAGGAACTTATGGACGAGGAACTCCTCACTCACGGGCGTTCTGCCGACCGCAAGTCAGGCAATGCCCGTATCCTCATAGGCGCCGCACTCGGCGCTTTCCTGCTGGGTGGTGTCGCCACCTGGTACCTCGGCGGTTCGCCGGGGCTGTCGACGTCGGACCTGTTCGTGTTCCGCAAGGAGCAGCCGGTGGCTGCAACGCAAGGCATGTCGACGCGCGACCAAGCGGCTTCGCGGGCGATTTCCAGCGAATACGCAAGCGATGGACGGATGGACCAGCGCGTTGCGGCGATGGAGCAGCGACTGACCGAGATCGATCTGCAGTCGCAGGCGGCAGCGGGTAACGCGGCGCGGGCCGAAGGGCTGCTCATCGCCTTTGCTACCCGTAGGGCGATCGAGCGGGGGACGCCGCTCGGCTACCTGGCCGACCAACTCCAGGTTCGGTTTGGTGAGGTTCAGCCCCAGGCTGTGCAGACGATCATCGTCGCGTCGCGCAATCCGATCACGCTCGATCAGTTGCTCGCGCGGCTGGACGGACTGGCACCGCAATTGACTCACGCCCCGCAGACCGAGGGTGCGTTCAGCTGGATTTCGCGAGAGCTGTCCGAACTGTTCGTCGTCCGGCGCGAGGACTCGCCGTCGCCGGCACCGGTGCAGCGGCTGGAGCGGGCGAGACTGTTCTTGCAGAGCGGGCGCACCGAAGCGGCGATCTCCGAGGTTCGCAACATGCCGAGTGCCGATGAGGCAGCGGGCTGGATTGCCGACGCCCAGCGCTATGCCGCGACCCAACAGGCGCTCGAGGCACTTGAGGCGGCAGCCATCCTGGAGCCGCGCGAACTGCGTGACGGGGCGGGCAAGCCGGTCGACCAGCCGAGCCCTGTCGTAGTACGTTGAGGTAGGCGGGCCCGCAGCCCTAGCCGCGCATCAGCTCCGGAAGCGTGCCCGACATGCCGCGGGCTTCATCCATGAACCAGTGCTTCAGCGCCGGTGTGCGCTGGACTACGCCCATGCCGAACCGGCGAATGGCGCTGGGCAGACGGCCGGGGATCCCGAATAGGCGGGTGAGACCGTCGGTGGCGAAGGCGACCATGAAGCTGTCGAGCCCGCGCCAACGCTCGTAGCGGGTGAGCAGCTGTGCATCCGCCGGATCGAGGCCGAGGCGCATCCCTTCGACTAGCACTTCCACCAGCGCTCCTACATCCCGCAGCCCAAGGTTGAGGCCTTGGCCCGCGATCGGATGGATGCCGTGCGCCGCGTCGCCGACAAGGGCCAGGCGGTGTCCGGTGATCTTGGCCGTGTGGTGGAACCCAAGCGGATAAGACGAACGCTGCCCGTCGAGCGCAATCGCGCCGAACACGCCGTGCATCCGCTTGTCGACTTCGGCGAGGAACGCACGCTCGGACAGGGCCAGCACTCCGGCAGCGTCCTTCTCGTCCACGGTCCAGACCAGCGCGCTGCGGTGCTTTCCATCGGGTGCGTCGAGCAAGGGCAAGAGCGCGAAGGGGCCGGCCGGGTAGAAGATCTCCCAGGCGACGTTTCCATGCGGCTTCTCATGTGTCAGCCCGACGATCATCGCACGGTGACGGTAGTCCCACTTGGCAACCGAGATACCAGCGGCCTCGCGCGTCGGGGAGTTGCGTCCCTCCGCGGCGACCATCAGGCTCGCCTCCAGCCGCTCGCCGCTCGCTAGTGTGGCGGCAACGTTGAATTCGTTGCGTTCGCGTTCGACCACTTCCGCTCGGGCGTGCCAGCTGATCAGCGGCTCTGATTTCGCGGCTTCGAACAGGGCCAGCCGCAGAGAGCGGTTGGTGAACATCAGGCCGAGCGAACCTTCGTGCGGCTCCGGCTGGAAGTCGATCCGGCCGGGCTTCATCCCGTCGGTCACCGCGATCGAATCGATCGGGCAGCCGAAAGGTGCCAGGGCACCGTCGAGGCCGATGTTGCTGAACAGGTTCCAGCTCGCCGTGGAAATTGCCGAGGCGCGACCGTCGAAGCCTTCGGCGGTGAGTTCCGCCGGATCGGCCCGGTCGACCACGTGGCTCGACAAGCCTTTCCGTGCCGCTGCCAACGCAAGCGTCATGCCCACCAGGCCGCCGCCGAGGATCAAGAGGTCGCGCTTGTCCGCCATGGCCTAGTCCCCTAGAGCGGAGATGACGATGCGCGCAAGCTTCATACCCTTCCTGAAAGCCCTGATTCTGCTGATCGTGTCGGCGTACGCGCTGCCAGCAGCGGCGCAGCTGGCCGTTCCCGCCCAGGGCAACCACATCGCGGCAGAGCTTGTCGCGGCTGGGCCGGTCGTGCCGGGTGAGGATCTCGACCTCGCGTTGCTGTTCCGGCCGGAGCCGGGCTGGCACGGCTACTGGAAAAACCCGGGCGATGCCGGTCTCGGCATGGAGCTCGAATGGCAACTGCCGGAGGGCTGGAAGGCGGGAGAGCCGCTCTATCCCGTGCCGCACAAGTTGCTCGTCGCCGGGCTGATGAACCACGTTTACGAGGGCGAATACGCGGTACTCGTGCCGCTGAGCGTTCCGACGAATGCAGCGGTCTCCAACATCGTGCCGATTGAGGTCGAGGCTCGCTGGCTCGCCTGCACCGACCAGATCTGTGTCCCTGAACGCGCCACGCTGACCCTGCGGCTGGCGTCCGGACAGGCGCCGAGCGATCCGCGGTTCGACAAGTGGCGCGCCGCGTTGCCGCCCTTGCTCGACCAGAAGGCCAGCTTTGAGCTGACCGCGGACACGCTGCGGATTGCCGTCCCCATTCCGGCGTCGCTCAATCTCGTTGATCCGCACGTGTTCCTCGCGAACGAACAGCTTGTCGACTACGCAGCGGCGCAAGTCTTCCGGCGCGACGGCGATGTCCTCGTCGCAGAGATCCCGCGCAAGGGCCTGGCGCAGGGGGCGGAAGGTCTTTCCGGCATCCTCAAGCTCGACGACCAGGGCAACGGGATCACGTTCGAGGCGGTGCCAGGCGAGGTGCCCACTGGTGGTACGATTGTCGCAGGTTCGGCCGCTGCGGGACTGGCTCCGCTATGGATCCTGATCGGTGGAGCCTTTCTCGGTGGCCTGATCCTCAACCTGATGCCCTGCGTGTTCCCAATCCTGAGCCTCAAGGCGATGACACTGGCCCGCGCGGGCGAGAGCCAGGCCGGCGCCCGTCGCGAGGGCGTGGCCTATACCGCGGGTGTCATGCTCGCCTGCCTCGCGCTCGGTGGCCTGCTGCTGGCGCTGCGAGCGGGCGGGAGCGAGGTGGGCTGGGCGTTCCAGTTGCAGGAGCCCGGCGTGGTCGTAGCGCTCCTGGCGCTGGCGCTGGCAATCACAGCGAACTTCGCCGGGCTCTATGAGCTGCCGTCGGTTTCCTTCACCCGCTCCGGCGGCCGGTCGAGCGCGTTCGCCACCGGTCTGCTCGCGGCTTTCGTTGCTACTCCGTGCACCGGCCCATTCATGGCTGCCGCGATGGGCGCGGCGCTGTTGCTTCCGTGGTGGGAAGGGTTGTTGTTGTTCGCCGCCCTCGGGTTCGGGTTGGCGCTGCCGTTCCTGTTGCTTGGGTTTGTGCCTGCGTTGAGGCGGTTGCTGCCCAAGCCGGGCAAGTGGATGGACTTGTTCCGGCGCGTGCTCGCGGTACCGATGGGTCTGACCGCCCTCGCGCTGCTGTGGCTGGCATGGCGGCTCGGCGGGACGTTGTTCGCGGTGTTCGCGCTGATCGTGGCGCTGGCGTTCCTGGGGATTCTGATCCTGATCCAGCGGCGGCAGACGCGGCCCTGGCTGGTTGCGGCTCCTGCAGTGGCGGTTCTCGCAGTGGCGGCGGCGTTTGTCCTTCCTCATGTCTATCGGCCGGCGACGGTCTCTGAGGAAAGCCTTCTCGCCGCTGTACCGTTCAGCGAAGCCAAGCTCGCCGAGGCGCGGGCTTCGGGCAAGCCAGTGTTCCTCTGGTTCACCGCTGACTGGTGCCTCACCTGCAAGGTCAACGAAGGCGTGGCGATCGAACGCGAGGCGACCCGCGATGCCTTCGCCAAGGCCGGCGTCGTGGCGATGCGCGGCGACTGGACGCGGCGCGATCCCGCGATCACCCGCTTCCTCACCGCGCACGGGGTCGCCGGGGTGCCGCTTTATATGTGGTACGCACCGGGCAAGGACGGAGAGGTCCTGCCGCAGGTGCTGACGCCGGACAGCCTTATCGAGCTGGCGAGTTAGCGCCTGCGGGCGGGGCCTTGAGCGCGTCCACCGCCTTCTCCACCGCCTCAACTCGCTGCAGGCGTCCGCCCGCCCGACACCAGTTGACGAACTCGCGCGGGATGCGGCTGCCCGCCATCTTCAGGGTTCCGCCGCCGGGCACGGTCGCCTCCAGCTCATGGGTTCCCGTGAAGACGTCGAGCTGAGGATCGCTGGCCTCCAGCGCCGCCTCCCAGCGCCATTCTCCCTGATGCAGCGTTGCGTCGGCCTTGAACCGCGAGATCGTGCCATTGCCGATCACCGGGAACAGCGCCTTCTCTCCGGGCCGAGTCCCGACATGCCGGATTACGGTGAGCCTTGCCGGGGTCGCCTTCAGATTGCACACCAGGCTCAACATCGGCGCTCCGCTACGGCCAAAGCTGATCGCCTGGCCGTTTTCGCTGACAGTCCACCCCGCGTCCTTCAGGTCAGGCGAGGGCAAGGGCTCGCTCGGTTGCTGGCGGGCGGTATCGAGCGAGATGCGCTTCGCCCCTTCCGGCGTGTCCGCATCTCCACCGCAGGCCGAGAGAATCACACAGAGGGCAAGGATCGAAGCAGTCTGGAAGCGAGCCATGGCGCCTGATGGCGGGCGAGCCTTCCGGTTTCAAGAATTAGAAGCGCGACTTTCCTCAACCGTTCGCGGCCCGAGGCGAGCCGTTACCGCCCCCACTTCCGCTGTGTCTTCCCGTACCTCATCTTCCTCGTGCCCGGCTTGCCCTCGTTGCTGCGGCCGACGACCGGGGCCTTCTTCTGGTCGTCCGGCAGGCCAAGCTCCTCGTTCTCGAGCCGCCTGATCTCGTCGCGCAGGCGTCCGGCTTCCTCGAACTCGAGGTCGGCCGCTGCGGCGCGCATGCGCTTCTCGAGGTCTTCGATGTAGGCGCGCAGGTTGTGGCCGACGAGGTTGTTGCGCTCGTCGTCTCCGGTATCGACCAGTACGCTGTCGCGGCTGGCGACGTTGGCGACGATGTCGGCGATGCCGCGCTTGATCGTCGTGGGGGTGATGCCGTGCTCGGCGTTATACTCGCGCTGCTTTTCACGACGGCGGTCGGTCTCGGCCATCGCCCGCTCCATGCTGCCCGTGATCCGGTCGGCATAGAGGATGACGTTGCTATCAACGTTGCGCGCGGCTCGGCCGATGGTCTGGATCAGGCTGGTTTCGGAGCGAAGGAAGCCTTCCTTGTCGGCGTCGAGAATGCAGACGAGCCCGCACTCTGGAATGTCGAGCCCCTCACGCAGCAAGTTGATGCCGACGAGCACGTCATAGACCCCAAGGCGCAAGTCGCGGATCAGCTCGATGCGTTCCAGTGTCTCGACGTCGGAGTGCATGTAGCGGACGCGCAGCCCTGCCTCGTGCATGAACTCGGTCAAGTCCTCGGCCATGCGCTTGGTCAGCGTGGTGACAAGCGTGCGATAACCCTTCTGCGCGGTCAGGCGGCATTCGTTGATGCAGTCCTGCACCTGATCCTCGACCGGACGAATCTCCACCGGCGGGTCGATCAGGCCGGTGGGACGGATGATCTGCTCGGCGAACACGCCGCCGGTCTGCTCCATCTCCCAGCCGCCCGGCGTGGCCGAGACCGCAAAGGTCTGCGGGCGCATCGCGTCCCATTCGTTGAAGCGCAGCGGGCGGTTGTCGATGCAGCTCGGCAGGCGGAAGCCGTATTCGGCCAGGGTCAGCTTGCGGCGATGGTCGCCCCGCGCCATCGCCCCGATTTGCGGAATCGTCTGGTGGCTCTCGTCGACGAACAGCAGGGCGTTTTCCGGCAGGTATTCGAACAGCGTCGGCGGCGGTTCGCCCGGCAAGCGTCCGGTCAGGAAGCGGCTGTAGTTCTCGATCCCAGCGCAGCTTCCCGTCGCGCCGATCATCTCGAGGTCGAAGATGGTGCGTTGCTCGAGCCGCTGGGCTTCGAGCAGTCGACCCTCGTCCTGCAGTTCCTTCAGGCGCTCGGCGAGTTCGAAGCGGATCGCTTCCATCGCCTGCTTCATCGTCGGCCCCGGCGTCACGTGGTGCGAGTTGGCGAACACCGCGACCGCATCGAGGACGGTGCCCTTCTGCCCGGTCAGGGGGTCGAACTCGCTGATCTCCTCGATGTCGTCGCCGAAGAAGGAAATGCGCCAGGCCATGTCCTCGTAGTGGCTGGGGAAGATCTCCAGGCTGTCGCCGCGGACGCGGAAGTTGCCGCGGGCGAAGGCGGTGTCGTTGCGTTTGTACTGCAGCGCCACGAGCTTGCGAATGATCTCCCGCTGGTCGACACTCTGGCCCTTCTTGAGGTCGAAGGTCATCGCCGAGTAGGTCTCGAGGCTGCCGATGCCGTAGAGGCATGATACCGAGGCAACGATGATGACGTCGTCTCGCTCAAGCAGCGCGCGGGTGGCCGAGTGGCGCATCCGGTCGATCGCCTCGTTCACCGAGCTTTCCTTCTCGATGTAGGTGTCGGAGCGCGCGACGTAGGCTTCGGGCTGGTAGTAGTCGTAGTAGCTGACGAAGTACTCGACTGCATTTTCAGGAAAGAAGCTTTTGAACTCACCGTAGAGCTGGGCGGCGAGGATCTTGTTTGGAGCGAGGACCAGCGCGGGGCGCTGCAGTTCCTCGATCACCTTGGCCATGGTGAAGGTCTTGCCGCTGCCGGTGACGCCGAGCAGGACCTGCGTCGCCTCGCCGTCCTCGGCGCTCTCCACCAGCTCGCGGATCGCGGTCGGCTGGTCGCCGGCCGCCTCGTAATCGGAAACCAGCTTGAACTTGCGCCCGCCGAGAGCTTTCTCGGGACGCTGCGGCTTGTGCGGGGTGAAGGTCCCGGACGTATCCGGTTCCTCCAGCCCGCGACGGATTACGAGCTCGGCCATGTGTACGAATATGGAACATGGGAGGCCCCATCGCAACGTTGGCAGCACGGGCAGAGGCTGATAGCGTGCCTGCCGAGGGCCGGATGCTCCGGTAACTAGGGGAGATCTTGATGCGCGCGATCCACACACTGCCGCTTGTCGCGGCGATCCTGCTGGCTGCTTGCGGCAGCAATGAGGATACCACGGGCAAGGGGATGTCGCCGGAACAGGTGGCTGACGAGGCAGGAGACCTGGTGACCCCGCGTCCGGGCCAATACAAGACGACTGTCGAGCTGCTTGAGTTCGACGCGCCGGGCATGCCCGATTCCGCCAAGCAGCAGATGCAGCAGGTCTTCGCCAGCGGCCTGGCCCAGGGCAACACCTTCTGCATGACCGAGGAAGACGCTGCCCGGAACGGACCCGAGCAGATGGTCAAGAACCTCGCCGAGAGCGATTGCGAGGTGAAGAAGTTCAACGTCTCGGGCAGCGACGTCGTCGCGGAGATGCAGTGCGCCGGCCAGGGCGGGGGTACCAACACCGTCAAGATGCAGGGCGAGATGACCGCCGAAAGCTCCTCCATGACCATGGACATGAGCCAGGAACTGCCGAACGTCGGCGCGGTGAACATGAAGATGCGGGTGAACTCGAACCGCATCGGCGAGTGTTCCTAAAACCTGAACGGCCTAACGGCTAAGTGACGCCCGCGCCCCGGCATACGGGACGCGAGCGTTTCTGCATTACAGGTTCGAGACGATGGGCGCGGGAACCTTGCCTGACTATTGCGTTCATGCTGCAATCAGTCAGTTTTCTTACAGTGGCACGCATGGCAACCAACGCAGCACCCCTCCGTCGATCGATCCCTGAAGCAGCGGTCATCCGCGAGGCTTTGACACGGCGAGTAGCGCTTGCGCGGGAAAAGGCTCCTGAGAACGTGCATGGTCCTTCGCTCCAGTATTTCCTGGGCGAGGCTCTCACTCCGCTGGAGCCGCTCCTTCGCCAATTTCGCGAACCGCTCGAACTGCCGCAGAGCGCCAAGCCGCGCGTGGTCATGTTGCTGCCCGGCTTCGGCACCCACCCGTTCCGCATGCGCTACATGGCCGAGCAACTCGAACGCGCCGGCCACAAGGTCAAACGCTGGGGGCTGGGATTCAACTTTGGTCCAACGGAAGAGAACTTTGCGCTGCTAGAAAAGCGCCTGGAACAGATCCACCAGCGCTATGGGCAAGAGGTCGTGCTCGTCGGCTGGAGCCTGGGGGGCGTGTTCGCGCGCGAGATGGCCAAGCGCA
This sequence comes from Porphyrobacter sp., assembly GCA_017744315.1. GTDB lineage: Bacteria > Pseudomonadota > Alphaproteobacteria > Sphingomonadales > Sphingomonadaceae > Croceibacterium_A. The sequence goes on along the minus strand of JAGIBN010000006.1, from coordinate 107,634 downwards.
ATCCGGACCTGGTCGCCAAGGTCATCACCATGGGCTCGCCATTCTCGGGCACACCCTATGCCAACAATGCCTGGCGTATCTACAACCTCGTCACGGGCCATTCCGTGGCGCAGCCTCCCATCGCGGCCAACATGGCGGCTAAGCCGCCGGTGGAGACCGTAGCGCTATGGAGCCCGCGTGACGGGATCGTCTCGCCGCGTAGTTCCTGCGGCCGCGCGGGCGAACGCGACCGGGCGATTGCGCTACGCTGCACGCACCTGGGTTTTGCCAACTCGGCAGAGGCGATCGAGGCGGTCGCAAGGGAACTCGAACTGCCCTGATTTCGTAGTCGAAAACTACTCTTGGCGATGGCGTGGAAGCGTGTCATGTTGCACTGCAAAACAAGGCAAGCATGAACGCGACGAGTTCAGATCAGTTCGACGAAATGCAGGCGCCCGACGGGGCGGTGCGCCACGCCTACCGTGATTATGAGCAATGGCTGTCGGAGCAGGACCAGGCGTGGATGCGCCGCAAGGGCTTCGAGGCCGAGAGCTTCTTCCGCCGCACCGGCATCACCTTCAACGTCTATGGCGAGGATGACGCCGAAGAGCGGCTGATCCCGTTCGACATCGTGCCCCGCATCATCACCGGCAGCGAATGGCGCCGGCTGTCGCGCGGGATCGAACAGCGGGTGCGGGCGCTCAACGCGTTCATGCACGACCTCTACCATCGGCAGGAGATCATCCGTTCCGGCCGCCTGCCCGAGCGGCTGTTCCGCCACAATAGCGCCTGGCTGCCGCAGATGGTCGGCTTCACCCCGCCGGGCGGCGTCTACACCCACATCGTAGGGATCGATCTGGTGCGGACGGGACCGGACGAGTTCCTGGTGCTTGAGGACAATGCCCGCACGCCTTCGGGCGTCAGCTACATGCTCGAAAATCGCGAGACCATGATGGCGATGTTCCCCGAGCTGTTCGCGCGGGTGAAAGTGCAGCCGGTCTCGAACTATCCGCGGCGCTTGGGCAAGAGCCTCGCCGCTTGCGCCCCGCCGGGTTCTTCGGACAATCCCACCATCGCGGTGCTCACCCCCGGCATCTACAACTCCGCCTACTTCGAGCATGCCTTCCTGGCCGACCAAATGGGCGCGGAGCTGGTCGAGGGCTCTGACCTCAGGGTGTTCGACGGCCGGGTGCAGATGCGCACCACGCGCGGATACCAGCCCATCGACGTGCTGTACCGCAGGGTCGATGATGAATTCCTCGACCCGCTTACCTTCAACCCGACGAGCGTGCTGGGCGTGCCCGGCATCATGGATGTCTATCGCGCGGGCCGGGTCACCATCGCCAACGCGCCGGGCACGGGCATCGGCGACGACAAGGCGATCTATTCGTTCATGCCGGAGATCGTCGAGTTCTACACCGGCGAGAAGCCGCTGCTGCCCAACGTCCAGACCTGGCGTTGCGCGGATGCCGAGAGCCTCAAGTACGTGCTCGATCACCTTGCCGAGCTGGTGGTCAAGGAAGTCCACGGCTCGGGCGGCTACGGCATGCTGATCGGTCCGGCGGCGAGCAAGCGCGAGCTGGCGGAGTTCCGCGTCAAGCTGGAAGCCAATCCGGCGAACTACATCGCGCAGCCGACGCTGGCGCTCTCGACCTGCCCGATCCTGACCCAACGTGGTCTCGCTCCGCGGCATGTCGACTTGCGGCCGTTCGTGCTCGTCTCGCCGGATGGCATCGAGATAACTCCCGGCGGGCTGACCCGAGTGGCGTTGAAGAAGGGCTCGCTGGTGGTCAATTCGAGCCAGGGCGGCGGGACCAAAGACAGCTGGGTGCTGGACGACTGATGGCCCCGCGACCCACCTGCAAGACTTCACCATGCTAGGGCGCGTCGCCAACGGCATCTTCTGGATGTACCGCTATCTGGAGCGGGCGGAGAATACCGCGCGTCTGCTGGCGGCCGGTCACCGGATGGCGCTTACGCGCGGGCCCGATGCCGAAACCGAGGAATGGCGTTCGGTCCTCCACACCCTCGGCCTGCTGCAAAGCTACGAGGCGAGCTTCAGCGACTTCTCCGGTGCTCACGTCAGTGACTTTGTGCTGCGGTCGAAAGCCAATCCGGAAAACGTCCTCTCGATGTTCGAGCGCGCCCGGATCAACGCGCGGACTTGCCGCTCCGCCATCACCTTGGAAGTGTGGGAAGCGGTCAACGAGGGCTGGATGACCTTGCGCGACCTGTTGGCGCGGCCGGTGCGCGAAGCGGGCCTCGGCCATGCTCTGGCGGCAGTGCGGCGCGAGTCCACGCTCGCCAGGGGAGCCACGCACGGCTCGATGATGCGCAACGAGACGTACTATTTCGCGCGAGCGGGCACTTTCCTGGAGCGAGCGGACAACACCGCCCGCATCCTCGACGTGAAGTACTACCTGTTGCTGCCGTCGCTCTCTTACGTTGGCACGGTGCTCGACACGGCACAGTGGGACAACGTGCTGCGCTCCTTGTCCGGCGAACGCGCCTATCGCTGGCTCAACGCCGGACGAATGGACGCCCGCTCGATCGCGCAGTTCGTGGTTCTGGACGACCGCTTTCCGCGCAGCCTGGCGTTCTCCTATGCCACCATGCGCGAGAACCTCGGGGCGCTGGCCCGGCTGCATGGTCATGAAGGGCCGGCCGACGCCCTGATGCGGCAAGTCGACCAACAGCTGACCGGCAAGACCATCGAAGAGATCTTCGACCAGGGGCTGCACGAATTCCTTCTGCAGTTCATCCTCCGCAACCGCTCGGTCGCCACTGCGATCGCCGAGCAATATCGCTTCACCGCCTGAGGTCGGGACCGACAGTCATGCACCTCTCCATTCGCCACACCACCCGGTACCGCTTCAAGGAGCCGGTCAAGTACGGCCTGCAGCGGTTGCGGCTGATCCCGAAGGGGACGCAGGGGCAGACGGTGCTCGACTGGAGCATGGAGTACGAAGGCGCGCGCGAAGAGCTCCACTACGATGACCAGAACTTCAATCACGTCACGCTCGTGTCGGTGATCGAGGGAAGCCAGGAAGTGGTCATCTCCTGCCAGGGCACCGTCGTGACCGAGGACCGGGCGGGGGTACTGGGCCAACACGCGGGTCACTTGCCCCTGTGGTCCTTCCTCGGCCACACAGAGCTCACGCAGCCAGGGCCCCGGATCAAGCAGCTTGTCGCCTCTGTCGGCCGCAGCGAGGACGGGATCGTGGCGACGCTGCACAACCTCTCCGCCGCGATCCGCGAGCGCGTGGTTTACGACACCGGCCACACCATGGTCGACACTTCGGCCGAAGACGCGGTGGCTGCCGGGCATGGGGTTTGCCAGGACCACGCGCAGATATTCATCGCCGCCGCCCGATGCCTCGAGGTTCCGGCACGCTATGTCAGCGGGTACCTGATGATGAACGACCGGGTTGAGCAGGAGGCGACGCACGCCTGGGCCGAGGCCTGGCTTGATGGGCTCGGCTGGGTGGGTTTCGACGTTTCGAACGGGATCAGCCCGGATCCGCGCTATGTCCGCCTGGCCACCGGGCGTGACTACGCTGACGCCGCACCAGTCGCCGGAATCAGCTTCGGCGCCGAGACCGAAGATCTGTTTGTCGCACTCGCGGTGGAACAGCAGACCGTACAGCAGTAAAAGGCGCCGCGGCGCTGCGCGACACTGGCTGAATCAAAACGGATAAGAACAGGGGCAGGACATGACGTATTGCGTAGGCATGAAGCTTGATGACGGTCTCGTCCTCATGAGCGACACCCGCACCAATTCCGGCGTTGATAACATCTCGGTCTTCCGCAAGATGTTTCACTGGAGCAAGCCGGGCGAGCGCCTGATCGCGATCATGACGGCGGGCAATCTCGCCACCACCCAGGCGGTGATCAGCAAGCTCGAGGAGCGCTCTAAGGCTCCCGATGACCGGCAGAACTCGCTGCTCGAGATACCGACGATGTTCCAGGTCGCGGCCGAGATCGGCAAGCTCCTGCGAGAGACCGTGCGCGAGATCCAGGACGAGAACGGCATGCAGGGAATGGGGCGCTTCACCGCGTCCATCATCGTCGCCGGCCAGATCAAGGGCATGGAGCCGCGGCTGTTCATGATCTACCCGGAGGGCAACTTCATCGAAGCCAGCTTCGATACACCCTTCTTCCAGATCGGTGAGACCAAGTACGGCCGGCCGATCCTGGTTCGCGGCTATGACAAGGACATGAGCTTCGAGGATGCGGTCAAACTGCTGTTCCTCAGCTTCGATTCCACGCTCAAGGCCAATCTCTCGGTCGGGCTTCCGTTCGATCTGCTGGTCGTCAAACGGGACGAGTTCAAGCCGCTCCACGAGCGCCGGATCGAGTACGGCGATCCGTATTTTGACTCGATATCCTCCGGCTGGAGCGACGCGCTGAGGAGCGCATTCCACGTCCTGCCCGACTACACGTTTTACCAAAATGCGCCAAAAAGTGCCGAAACTAAGTAGTTTTACGTATGTTGTTGAAAATATTGGGGATAACTCGGGCAACTGCATCCAGAATGGAGGTATATTTACCTAGGGGATAGGCCGTATATCGTTCGGTAACCATGCGGATTCACTCCGAAACCGATGGGCCTCATGATGCGCGGACTCCTCGTCGACGGCATCGTATTGTCCATGAAAAGGACGACCCTGCACATCGTCGGCGGTGACAGCCGCTCCCGCGCCGAACAAGCCCGCATCGCATTTGCGTTGGGCCATCATGCGGAGGTCTATTCCGAGTTCGAGGAACTGCTCGACCGGCCGCCGACCGATGGGATCATCATCGCCGCGGACGACGGCGAGACCGCGATGACCGGCTCGCTCATCCGGAAGTTTGGCGAACATGGTATCTGGCTGCCGGTCGTGGTCGCCTCTGACGAACCGAGGATCGATCGGGCGGTCGCCGCGATCAAGGCGGGTGCAATCGACTACCTGACCTTGCCGCTGGAAATGGGCAGCTTCGTTCGCCGCCTGGCCGGGATCATCGCAGAGTCTCGCGAATATGCCGAACGGCGCCGTCGCGAAGTCAGTGCTCGGCACGCGATCGGGATGCTCAGCCGCCGCGAACGCGAGGTGCTCGAACTGCTGAGCGCGGGGCGCTCCAACCGGGAGATCGGCACCTTCCTCGACATCAGCCCGCGCACCGTCGAAATCCATCGCGGCAACATGATGACCAAGCTTGCTGCGGGCCACATCGCGGACGCGATCCGTCTGTGGCTCGACGCCCAGTTCGAACTGCCCTCCGTGCTTCCCGCCAACGCCAACGACGACGTCAAGATCGACCAGGCGGTCGTTGCCGGACGCATTCGGGCAAAGCGCACGACCGCTCGCGCGCTGCGCGAAGCTCACCGTCAGCGGCAGTAGCTTTTCGAGGCGATGACCCCTTCAACGTGAAGGTGGTCGTTGTGCGCGGAATTGTAGGCCGGGCCGAGGACCGTAGCGAACCGCTTGCAGGCGCTCTGCTGCACGGTGCGGAGGAACTGCTGTTCCTGGGCCGTGCCGCCGAACCAGCCGCCTTTGACGGTGATCCGCCGTCCGTCCTCCAGCACAAAGCCCGACACGTCGATGGCCATGCCGGTGGCATGGCCCGACCTGCGGTCCGTCCCGGCGACGTTGCGGCAGGAATAGCTGCCCATCGTCTCGATCGTCCGCACCGGCGAGCCAAGGATCTGCCGCGCCGCGCGGTCGACGCCGTAGCGCGCCCAACCGCTGAACACCTGGCTGACCTCGCAAGTCACCGGGCCCAGGTTCGAGACGCCGAGGTTGGCGCCGTCAGAGGCCAGGCTGCTCAACTGGACTGAGCTCAGCAGGCTGCAGCCCTGGCCCATGTATCGATCGTCGAGCGCGGTGTACTGCGCCCCCATCTGCACCAGCCGGGAGAGGCATTGCCCCGTCTCAGCACTCCTTGGCGCGGGAAGGGCGCTCGGCTTAGCGGGAGTAGAACTCGCCTGCTGCTGCCCCCGACCTTCCGGCACCGCAGAGCAACCCGCGACCAACGCCGCGCAAATCAAGGCAAGACCCGTCCTGACCATCTAACGCCATGATAACACGGCCTTCGACTTCAAGGAATCCCCCGGGGGCGATTTGCGGACGGAGACTCAGGACTTCCCGTCGTGAACGGCCTGGGCTTCCAGGTTGGTGCTGTTTGACGCGATCGAGTGCAGGTAGTGATGCCGCTCGTCCGAACCCGCGCGGAGCTTGCCGAGCTGGTCGCGCTGGGCTTCCGTCAACCTGAACCTGACGTAGCCTCGTTCGGTCAGGCAGCGATCGACGATCGCCTGCATGGCCTTGCGCAGTTCCTCGATCCGTTCAGGCGCGCGGACGCTCTGGTTGATCTGCGCGTAGGCATTCGCCTGGCCGATGTAATCCGAAGAGGTCCGGTCGGCCGTTTCGAGCCGGCGAGTGCCAATGACGAACGCCTTTGCCTGCTCGGTGTCCGAGACGTCGGCGTAATAGCCCAGTTCCGCGCACTCCACCGAGTCGGCGCGATAGGTGTCGAAGTCGACCCCCGCGCGGCCCCAGCTTTCTTCGGGCTTGGGTGCTGAAAGGGCCGGGCTTGCGAGCCCAGGTGCAATTGTTGCGGCCAATGCCAGGTGAACGACGCGCATCGCATCCTCCTTTCCCAGGTTCCGGCAAAGATATTCCAATTCGTCCTTGCGGCCAAGAATACTCGTCTCTAAGGGCCGCCCCGGGCCACGCGGTCCCAACGCCGCGCGTGCTCTCTGTGAGGAGAGTCTTTATGACTGATATTACGTTGCCGGCGCGCAAACCCGCGCGTCCGTTCTTTTCTTCTGGTCCGTGCGCCAAGCCGCCAGGATATTCCCCCGACAAGCTCGCCACCGAATCGCTGGGCCGCTCGCACCGCGCCAAGATCGGCAAGTCGCGCCTTCAATACTGCATCGACCTGATGCGTGAAGTGCTGCAGCTGCCTGATACGCACCGCATCGGTATCGTGCCCGGATCGGACACCGGCGCCTTCGAGATGGCCATGTGGACCATGCTCGGCGCTCGCGGTGTTACGGCGCTGGCTTGGGAAAGCTTCGGTGAAGGTTGGGTCACCGATGTCGTCAAGCAGCTCAAGATCGAAGCGAACGTGATGCGCGCCGATTACGGCCAGCTGCCGGACCTCGACAAGGTCGACTGGTCAGACGACGTCCTGTTCACCTGGAACGGCACGACTTCGGGCGTTCGCGTTCCGGACGCCGAGTGGATCCCGGCAGACCGCCAGGGCCTCAGCTTCGCCGACGCCACCAGCGCGGTGTTCGCCTACGACATTCCGTGGGACAAGATCGATGTCGCCACCTTCTCCTGGCAGAAGGTCCTGGGCGGCGAGGGCGGCCATGGCGTCCTTATCCTCGGCCCGCGCGCGGTTCAGCGTCTGGAGGAATACACCCCCTCCTGGCCGCTGCCGAAGGTCTTCCGCCTGATGTCCAAGGGCAAGCTCGCCGAAGGCGTGTTCAAGGGCGAGACCATCAACACCCCGTCCATGCTGGCGGTGGAAGACGCGATCTGGGCGCTCGAATGGGCGAAGGATCTCGGCGGTCTCAAGGGTCTCCAGGCCCGCTCCAACGCCAACGCGGCCGCGCTCGACAAGATCGTGGCAGAGCGTGAGTGGCTCGGCCACCTCGCGGTCGATCACGGCACCCGCTCCAAGACCTCGGTCTGCCTGACCGTCGAAGGCGCCGACGCCGACTTCATCAAGGCCTTCGCCGGTCTGCTGGAGAAAGCCGACGCCGCTTACGACATCGCCGGCTATCGCGATGCCCCTCCGGGCCTGCGTATCTGGTGCGGCGCGACCGTCGACACGGCGGACATTGAAGCGCTCGGTCCCTGGCTCGACTGGGCCTGGGCTTCGCTCAAGGCGGCCTGACCCGTTTTCCGGCGGACCTGCGGGTCCGCCGAACCACCCAATTTCTATTTGCAGGAGGCTTTCATGACGAAGCCCAAAGTTCTCATTTCGGACAAGATGGATCCCAACGCCGCGCGCATTTTCGAAGAGCGCGGCTGTGAAGTGGACGTCATCACCGGCAAGACCCCGGAAGAGCTCATCGCGATCATCGGCCAGTACGACGGCCTGGCGATCCGCAGCTCGACCAAGGTGACCAAGGAAATCATCGACGCCGCCACCAACCTCAAGGTGATCGGCCGCGCCGGAATCGGCGTCGATAACGTCGACATCCCCTATGCCAGCTCCAAGGGCATCGTGGTGATGAACACGCCGTTCGGCAACTCGATCACCACCGCCGAACACGCCATTGCGCTCATGTTCGCGCTGGCTCGCCAGCTGCCGGAAGCCAATGCCCAGACCCAGGCCGGCCTGTGGCCGAAGAACGGCTTCATGGGTGTCGAAGTCACCGGCAAGACCCTTGGCCTGATCGGCGCCGGCAACATCGGTTCGATCGTGGCCGACCGTGCGCACGGCCTGCGCATGAAGGTCGTCGCCTACGATCCGTTCCTTTCGCCGGAGCGCGCCGTTGAAATGGGCGTGGAGAAGGTCGAGCTCGACGATCTCCTGGCCCGTGCCGACTTCATCACTCTGCACACGCCGCTGACCGACCAGACCCGCAACATCCTCAGCCGCGAAAACCTCGCCAAGACCAAGAAGGGCGTGCGGATCGTCAACTGCGCCCGCGGCGGTCTCGTCGATGAAGAAGCGCTCAAGGAGCTGCTCGATAGCGGCCACGTCGCCGGCGCTGCGCTCGACGTGTTCGTGACCGAGCCCGCCAAGGAGCACGCGCTGTTCAACACGCCGAACTTCGTGGCGACCCCGCACCTCGGCGCCTCGACCAACGAAGCTCAGGTCAACGTCGCCCTTCAGGTGGCCGAACAGCTGAGCGACTACCTCGTCAACGGCGGCGTCACCAACGCGCTCAACGTGCCATCGCTGAGCGCCGAGGAAGCGCCGAAGCTCAAGCCGTACATGGCGCTGGCCGAAAAGCTCGGCACCCTCGTGGGTCAGCTCACCACCGGTTCGGTGCCGCGGATCTCGATCCACACCGAAGGCCACGCCAACGAGCTCAACATCAAGCCGATGGTCGCCGCCGTGCTCGCCGGGTTCCTGCGTCAGCAGTCGGACACGGTGAACATGGTCAACGCGCCGTTCCTGGCCAAGGAGCGTGGCATCGAAGTTCGCGAAGTGCGGACCGAGAAGGAAGGCGATTACCACACGCTGCTGCGCGTTTCGGTCAAGACCGATGCGGGCGAGCGTTCGGTTGCCGGCACGCTGTTCAGCAATGCCGAACCGCGCCTGGTCGAACTGTTCGGCATCAAGGTCGAGGCTGAGCTGGCCGGCCACATGATGTACATCGTCAACGAGGACGCGCCGGGCTTCATTGGTCGTATCGGCACGCTCCTGGGCGAGAACGGCATCAACATCGGCACCTTCAACCTCGGTCGCCGCGAAGCCGGTGGCGAGGCGGTGCTGTTGCTCTCGGTCGACAGCCAGGTCCCCGCCGACGTGCTGGAGAAGGCGCGCAGCCTTCCGGGCGTGAAGCGCGCCATGGCGCTGGCGTTCTGAACAACCTTGAACCGCTCACCCTTCGCATGCGAGGGGTGAGCGGCTAGGGGGCTCCAATGACTGATCCTGCTGCTGACCTTCTGCCCGAGGGGCTCGAGGACCGCCTGCCGCAAAGCACCGCGGCGGCGGCGCGTATCGAAAGCGCCGTGCTCGGCGTGCTCGATGCGCACGGCTATGATCGTGTGCGCCCTCCGCTGATTGAGTTCATGCAGTCGATGGCGCGGCGGATGGACGGGGTGAAGACCCGTCACCTGTTCCGCTTCGTCGATCCCAAAAGCCTGCGCACCCTGGCGCTGCGCTCGGACATGACGGTGCAAGTCGGGCGCATCGCCGCCACTGGCCTTGCCAATACGCCGCGGCCCTTGCGGCTGTGCTACGCGGGTCAGGTCGTGAAGATCGCCGGCAGCCAGCTCGATCCGCGTCGGGAAAATCTCCAGCTCGGCGCCGAGCTGATCGGCAGCGATTCCGTCGCCGCCGCGGCCGAGATCGTGGAACTCGCGATCGCCTCGCTCGAAGCGGCCGGAGCTACGGGCATTTCGGTCGATTTCACCCTGCCGGATTTGGTGGACACGCTCGCCGCGCAGGAATTCCCGCTGTCGCCCGAACAGGTCGTCGCCGTGCGCCGAGAACTCGACGCCAAGGACGCGGGCGGGCTCAAGGATGCAGGGGGCGAAGCCTACCTGCCGCTGCTCTACGCCAGCGGCCCGTTCGACGAAGCGATCGAGAAGCTCGCCGCGATCGATACGGTCGGCGCCCTCGCGAGCCGGATCGCCGGTCTGCGGCAGATCGCCCAGCGGGTTGGCGGCCGGGCCCGGCTCACGCTCGATCCGGCGGAGCGGCACGGCTTCGAATACCAGTCATGGTTCGGCTTCACGCTCTACGCCGATGGCGTTCGCGGCACGCTGGGCCGGGGCGGCACTTACAGCATTGGCGGATCGGACGAAGTGGCCACCGGCTTCTCGCTCTATCCCGAAGAACTGGTCGAATCGGTCAAGGCGGAAGAGCCGCGGCGCAACACCGTGTTCCTGCCGCTTGGCCACGATCAGGCGCTCGGGGCAAAGCTGCGGGCTGATGGCTGGCGGACGGTCGCTGCACTGTCGGAAAGCGACGATCCCGTCGCCCTTAGGTGCTCTCACCGACTTGACGGAACGGCTCCCGTCGCCATCTGACCATTGTTGAGCGGTTGCTGGCCCAGGCGTAGTGTCGGGCGGAGCGAGCCGCATGCGATGTGAGTTGGCGCTAGAGGTCGCCGTAAATGAAAGACCGGATCCTCGCTGAACCTGCCTTTGGCTTGGGTGTCCTGGTGTGGATTGTGGCGGCTACGCTGTTCCCCTTCCGCCTGGGAATCAGCGGTGCCCCGTTCCTGGCTTTCGTCGCCTACCTGCTGATCGCCGGCCTCCTGCTCGCCGCCGCCGACGCGGTATTCAATTCGGCCACCTACCGAACTTTGAGTGACGTGGCTTTTCAGGGCTTGTTCTGGGCCATCGGCCTGTCGGTACCGGCTTTCGCCGCATTCCTGATCGGCGCTTCTTCCGCGCCCACGGCGGACGCTTTCCAGGACGACCTGTGCCGCATGGCCGGGCTCGCCAATGTCGAGACTCATCCCGAAGCGCCGCTCGAAGAAGCGCTGGATGCGACAGAGGATTGTGAAACCGGAAGTTGAGCCGGCCGAAATGTCCGTCCGGGTGCCTTGCCCTCCGGCGCCAAGCGGCCTAGGGCCGCGCGGGTTTTTTACACGCAGGAAGGCACGTCTCCTTGGCCAACGTAACCGTTATCGGCGCTCAGTGGGGCGATGAAGGCAAAGGCAAGATCGTCGACTGGCTGGCTAGCCGGGCTGACGTAGTCGTCCGCTTCCAGGGCGGCCACAACGCCGGGCACACGCTTGTCGTCGGCAACACGACCTACAAGCTCAGCCTGCTCCCCTCGGGCATCGTCACCGGCACGCTGTCGATCATCGGCAACGGCGTGGTGCTCGATCCCTGGGCCTTGAAGGCGGAGATCGAGCGGCTCGAAGGCCAGGGCGTGAAGATCACCCCGGCAAACCTCGCCATCGCGGACAACTGCCCGCTGATCCTTCCCGTCCACAGTGAGCTCGACGTGATGCGCGAAGCTGCCGCGGGCAAGGGCAAGATCGGCACCACCGGCCGCGGCATCGGCCCGGCTTATGAGGACAAGGTCGGCCGCCGCGCGATTCGCGTGTGCGACCTCGCTCATCTCCATGAGCTGGAACCGCAGCTCGACCGCCTCTGCGCCCACCACGACGCCTTGCGCGCCGGCTTCGGCGAACCGCCGATCGACCGCGCGGCGCTGAAGGAAAAGCTCAGCGAGATCGCGCCGTTCGTGCAGCAGTACTCGCAGCCGGTGTGGATGCGCCTGCGCGAAGAGCGCAAGAAGGGCTCGCGCATCCTGTTCGAAGGCGCACAGGGCGTGCTGCTCGACGTCGACCACGGGACTTATCCGTTCGTCACCAGCTCCAACACCGTCAGCGGCTCGGTCGCTTCGGGCAGCGGGCTTGGGCCGGGCTCGGCCGGCTTCGTGCTCGGTATCGTCAAGGCCTACACCACCCGCGTCGGTTCGGGCCCATTCCCGACCGAGCTGTTCGACGCCGACGGCCAGCGCCTGGGCGAGCGCGGTCATGAATTCGGCACCGTCACCGGCCGCCAGCGCCGTTGCGGCTGGTTCGACGCGGTGCTCGTGCGGCAGAGCTGCGCCATCAGCGGCGTGACCGGCATCGCTCTGACCAAGCTCGACGTGCTCGACGGCTTCGAGAAGATTCGCATCTGCACCGGCTACCGCCTGCACGGCGAAGTGATCGACTACTTGCCCGCCAACGCCGCCGACCAGGAAGCGCTCGAGCCGGTTTACGAGGAAATGGACGGCTGGAGCGAGACTACTGCCGGCGCACGCCGCTGGGCCGATCTTCCGGCTCAGGCGATCAAGTACATCCGTCGGATCGAGGAACTGATCGAGTGTCCTGTCGCTTCTGTCTCGACCAGCCCCGAACGAGACGATACGATCCTGGTGCGAGACCCGTTCGAGGGTTGAGCCTCAAATTCACTGCGCGGAGTATGCTGCCCCAATGACATCCCGCGAGAAAACCGGCTTTCTTCCGCTGGAAACGACAGGTCCGGACCGGCCGCTGTCGGAAAAGGCCCTGACCATAGCCTGGGGTGCGATCCAGTGGCCCTGGCTGCTGCGCAGCCTGTGGGGCGGCAAGCTGACGGACAAGCACGCGCTGCTCGACAAGCTCGGCCTGCCGCATGACGCCTTGCCGCATCTCGGCAGTTGGAAGGCCGACACCTGGTTCCTCTGGCGCATGGTCGAAGCGATCGAGAAGCTGCGTCCGCGCGAAGTGGTCGAACTCGGTTGCGGCGCCTCGACGCTGGTGCTGGGCAAGGCGCTTGAGCTGAACGGCGGCGGCCGGCTGACCAGTTTCGATCAACACGCCGATTTCGTGGTGTCCACCGGCCAATGGCTCGAAAGCCACGGCGTGCAGGCGAACATGCGCCATGCGCCGTTGGTGGAAGATCCCTCCGAATGGTCGCACACCTGGTATGACTTGGGCTCGGTGCCGCGTGAGATCGACCTGCTGGTGATCGACGGTCCACCGTGGTCGCTGAACCCGTTCATTCGCGGACGGGCGGAATGCTTGTTCGAGCGCATCGTGCCCGGCGGGATGATCCTGCTCGACGATGCCGCTCGTCCCGGAGAACGCGTCGTGGCCCAGCGCTGGCGGCGCGACTGGCCGGACTTCCGCTTCACCCTGCTCCCGGGCGCCAAGGGCACGCTGGTAGGCGAACGGCTTCGCTGATTGCCTTGGGCCAGCGGCGTCGGGCATAGCCTGCCGATGCGCTGGCTCCGTCCGTCTCTCCTTGCCATGATCCTTGCCGGATGCGGCTCGGCGCAGGCCGAAGTCGATGACCTGCCGCTCGTCGACTATGTGCGAGTGGACAAATCCGAGCGAGTGCTGACGCTCTATTCCGGCGGCATGCCGATCCGCACCTACCAAGGACTGCAACTCGGCGATGCACCGGAAGGCCACAAGCGCTTCGAAGGTGACGAGCGGACGCCCGAAGGGGTTTACACCATCGACTACCGCAACCCGCAGAGCGCCTATCACCTCAGCCTGCATATCTCCTATCCCAACGCCGCGGACACCGACTTCGCCCGGTCACGCGGCCGCTCCCCTGGCGGTGCGATCTTCATTCACGGGCAGCCGAACTGGCTTCCCGCCGGGCGGCTGCCGGGCGACTGGACCGACGGCTGCATCGCGCTCGACAATGCCGAGATCGCGGAGCTGTGGCGGCTGATACCGGACGGCACCCCGATTGAGATAACAAACTGAAATTACTTGACTTGCCGATAAATGTTCCTATGATGTTCTCATCAGGAGGAGTCCATGCGGCACGCCGATTTTCCTTACGCATCACCGGACACGCAGGCGACCGGACCGGCCGGAATGCCGCTCGCGGTGTCGATCTTTGCCGATCGGGAACATCTCCGGGACCAGATTCGCGATGACGCCATGGCGGCGGGGATGGCCGTGCGCGAATGCGGGCCGGTGGCGGCGCTGCACGATGGGGAGGCTCGGCCGATCGGCGAAGTGGTGCTGGTCGATTGTCCTCTGGCCGATGCCGCGGTGCTGGCGGCCCTGTCGCGGTTGGACATTCGCGCGAAGCACTCCGCCGCTCATCTGATCGTTTCGACTTCGATCGAGGCGCTCGATGACGTGTTCGCCTGTTGTGATCAGTCGGACGCGCAGATCCTGGTGGACCCAAGCCGGGCCGATCGCATTATCGCCCTGGGCCGGGCGCTCACTCGCTTTTCCAACCTCCGCCTTCGTGAGCTGTCCGAAGAAGACCGCGGCACCCTGCTGCGGCTGATTGAGCAGGTCGGGGAAATTGCCCAACGCCTCGATCAGTTCGGCGTCGGGCATGCGGCGATTTTCGGTGAAGGAAAGGGGCTCGGTCTCGAAAGCCCTGGGTCGGAGTTCGCGGGCGAAAAGCCGAAGGCGGGCGGAAGGCTGGCTTCGGGGGCCAAGCCATCGTTGCCCGACGCCAGGACGATCCGTCGGATCATCCGCAACCGCCATGTGCGAACACGGTTCTTCGATGGGGCGCTGTTCGCCGATCCGGCATGGGACATCCTGCTCGATCTCACTGCCGCGCGTATCGAGGCCATCCGCGTCTCGGTCACCTCGCTCTGCATCGCCAGCGGCGTCCCGCCCACGACTGCGCTGCGGTGGATTGGCCAGATGATCGAGGCGGGCCTGCTTCAGCGGAACGAAGATGACGCGGACCGACGGCGCGCTTTCATCGCGCTCACCGATCGAGCTGCGGACATGATGGCGCGTTATTTCGCCGAAGTGGGGAAAAGCACCGCGAAGCTGACCTAACACCCCCTCTCTTCGTCATTCCCGCGAAAGTCGGGAATCCACGGCGGAACTACGGGACGTACCGACAAAGTCCCGCTTTCGCGATGATGACGAAGTTTGCGCCTGGCCGCGCTGGACCTTCGCCCACGGTGGGACGATAAGCGCCCGCCATTGAGTATCTGAAGACGAATAGAGGCAGGAGCGGCGCGGGGCATGAAATGGGGGAGGCTTCGGATCGGCGCCTTTGCGGCCTTCCTCGCCGCGATGGCCTGCTTGACCGCGGCCTCTGCTTCGAGCGGGTCGAGCAAGCTCGTGCCTTCCGGCAAACCGCAGCGCATCATGTCCACCAATCTGTGCAGCGACATTCTGCTGCTCATGTTGGTGCCCAAGGAACGGATCGCCTCGATCACTTTCCTGGCGCACGATCCGGTGCAGGTCCTGCTGCCCGGGGCCGATGCCGGGGTTGCGATCAACCATGGCTCGGCAGAGGAAGTCGTCGCACAGCAGCCCGACTTGATCCTCACGAGCCCCTGGTCGGCTTCGGTGATGCAGCGTCTGGCGGGCAAGGTCGGGGCGCCCTTGGTCAAGATCGATGCCGCCAACAGCTTCGCAGACATTCGCCGCATTACCCGGCAAATGGGTGCGGCAGTCGGTGAACCCGAACGGGCCGAAGCGCTGATTGCCGAAATGGACGCCAAGCTCGCCTTGCTCGAACAGGATCGCCCGGCGCGCCCGCTTGAAGTGGCCGCGTGGAGCAGTGGCGACGCGGTGCCCGGCGCCGGCACCTTGACCGATGAGATCATCCGACGGGCGGGCGCCGTCAATCTCGCGCGCCGCGTGCCCGATGCGAGCTATTCGACGTTCGGCGTCGAAGAACTGCTGGCCGCTCGCCCCGACGCGATCATGCGCGGTGAAGACCGCTACGACGGACCGGCCTTGCGCGATGCCGTTTCCGAACATCCGGCGATCCGCCGGGCCTATGCCGGACGGCGGATTTCCTATCCGGCCTCGCTCTACGCCTGCGGGTTGCCGCAATCGGCCGACGCCGCGATCGCGCTGCGCGCGGCGCTCGCCAAAGTGCCGCAAGGCCCCATGACATGGTAGGCGGCCGGGCCTGGCCGCTGCTCGCGGCGTTGCTTCTCGTCGCAGGCGTGCTGCTCTCGCTCGGCACGGGACGGGTCTCGCTCGATCCCGCGGTCCTGGCGGGTAGCCTGTTCGAGCCGAAGCCGAACCTGCCCTGGCTGATCCTTTCCGAGCTTCGTATGCCGCGCACGGTCCTCGCTGTCCTCGCCGGAGCCACGCTCGGCCTGGCCGGGGCCACGCTGCAGGGGCTGCTGCGCAATCCGCTCGCCGAACCCGGCCTGCTCGGTGTTTCGCCAGGTGCAGCGCTCGGCGCGGTGATCGCGATTTACTTCGGTCTTTCGGGCACCTTCGCCCTAGCCACGCCGATCCTTGGCATCGCCGGAGCCCTGGCGGCCGCCTCGCTGACCCTGGCGGCGGGGCGGGGCGGTACCTTGACCATGATCCTCGCGGGTGTCGCCGTGTCGGGCCTGATGGGCGCAGGCCTCAGCCTCGCCTTGAACTTCGCACCCAATCCCTACGCCGCGTACGAGATGACGATCTGGATGCTCGGTTCGCTGGCGGATCGGGACTGGAGCCAGGTCCTGCTGGCGGCGCCCTTCATCCTCGCCGGATGGCTCTGCCTGGCGCTGACCGCGCGAGACCTCGATGCCCTCACACTGGGAGAGGCGCAGGCCCAAAGCCTGGGCATCGACCTTTCGCGCACTCGGTTTCTTGCGTTGGCCGGGACGGCCTTGTCGGTGGGCGCGGCCACGGCGGTGACAGGAGCGATCGGCTTCATTGGCCTGCTGGCACCGCATCTCGTCCGGCCGTTCGTGGGCCACCAGGCGAGCCGTGTGCTGCTTCCTTCGGCGCTGTTCGGGGCGATCCTGCTGCTGTTCGCCGACGTTGCGACGCGGATCATTCCGACGGATCAGGAAGTAAAGCTCGGGGTGCTGACGAGCCTTGTCGGCACGCCGTTCTTCTTCTGGCTCGTCGCCCGGTTACGGCGGATGTCGCCATGAGCCGGATCGAAGTCGAAGCGGTAACCGTGGCGCGGGGCGGGCGCGCCATCGTGAACGAGGTGAACCTCGAGCTCGAAGGCGGACAGCTTGTCGCACTCATCGGCCCGAATGGTGCTGGCAAGTCGACACTCCTGTCGGTTCTTGCGGGCCTGCTGAGGCCGGACGGCGGCACGGCGCGGCTCGACGGCACGGCGCTTCCGGCTTTCGACCGCCGCGAGCTTGCCCGGGTCCGTGCCTATTTGCCGCAGAACCCGCGCGCCGAATGGCCGGTGTCGGTGGAGCGGCTGGTAGCTCTGGGGCTGCTTCCTCAATTGCCGGCGTTCGGTGGGCTGCCCGAAGCCATGCGCGCGCGCGTCGCGACGGCCCTGGAAGCCGCAGACCTCACCGCCCATCGCGACCAACCCGCCACCACGCTCTCTGGCGGAGAACTCGCCCGCGCCATGCTTGCCCGCGCGCTGGTGGGCGATCCGGCGGTGCTTTTGGTCGACGAGCCGCTTGCCGGACTTGATCCACGGCATGCGCTCGATGGAATGATCCGGCTCCGCGCGCTCGCCGATCAGGGCAAGCTTGTCGTCGCCTCACTCCACGATCTGACCCTCGCCGCGCGCTATGCCACTCAGGTTGCGGTGATGAGCGATGGGAAGCTTGTCGCTTCTGGACCGACCGCGCAGACCCTGACCCCCGCCTTGCTGCGCCAGGTGTTCGAGGTGGAAGCTTGCGTCGCAGGTGCCGGCACGGCCACCGCCACGGTCGATTTCGTCCCCCGCTCGCCGCTGTAACGCGCGGCTTTACCGTAAATAACTTTGCAGAAGCGCGTGTTCGGCGCCATCGGCGGCGGCAATTGTCGCGCAAAGCGAAGCAGGGAGTATTCATGGGGGCCGTCATCCGATCGTCGAACAGCCGCAAGCGCGCCGCGCACCATGGCGCGATTTGGCTCGCTGGGGCGCTGCTGCCGTTGGCCACCCCGGCAATGGCGCAAGAGGCGAACACGATCGTGGTCACTGGCACGACCATCCCGGTCGAGCGGGAGCAGATCGGCAATACCCTCACGGTCATCGAAGGCGACGAGATCGAAAGCCGGCACACCGCCTACCTGCAGGACATCCTGCGCGAAGTGCCCGGCGTGGCTGTCAGCCAGGGCGGTTCGTTCGGCTCGCTGACCCAGGTGCGCATCCGCGGGGCGGAAGCCAATCACGTGCTCGTGCTGATCGATGGGATCGAGGTTGCGCCGGTCGGTTCGGGAGAGTTCGATTTCTCCACGCTCCTTGCCGACAACATCGACCGGGTCGAAGTCCTCCGCGGCCCTCAGAGCGGCCTTTACGGTTCGAACGCCCTAGCCGGCGTGATCAATGTCATCACCAAGGGCGGCGACGGGCCGGCCTTCGATGCTGCCGCCGAATATGGCACCTACGACAGCCTGTTCGGCCGCGCCGGCCTTACCGTCGGCGACCGGGAGACATTCGTTTCGGCCAGCGCCATCTATCGCCGCACCGACGGCTTCAGCTCGGCCGCGATCGGCACCGAGCCCGATGGCGACCGCAACCTCACGCTCTATTGGCGCGGCGGCGCGAAGCTGGCCGAGATCGCCCGCGTCGACGCTTCACTCAGGCTCGTCGACAAGGCGACCGACACCGACGGCTTCGACTTCTCCGGCGGCCCGCTGCAGGGCCTCGCCATCGACGACGACAGCTATTCCGACACGCGCAACGTTTCGGGCGGCGTTGCCCTGACGCTCGAGCCGGTCGATCGCTGGGAAACCGTGCTCTCCGCCGCCTATTCCGGGGACGAGAGTACGGGCGGGTTCGGCTCGATCGACAGCTTCGGCAACGAGGGCGACCGCGTGACCCTTGCGGCGCGGAGCACGATCGGTTTCGACACACCCGCGTTCGCCGATGCCGTCCACAATGTGACCGTCTTCCTCGAGCATGAGGAAGAGCGCTTCCGCAATACCTTCCCAACCGACCCAAGCCAGCTCGCCCGCCAGAAGCGCAGCCTCCTCGGCTTCGGGGCGGAGTACCGTCTGGATCTGTTCAAGAACCTGTTCCTGCGCGCCGCCGTTCGCCACGACGACAACGACGCGTTCGGGGATGCGACGACCTACAGTCTGGCGGGCTCCTGGGTGCTCGGCTCTACCCGGCTTCATGCGAGCTACGGCACGGGCGTGACGAACCCGACCTTCTTCGAACAGTTCGGTTTCGTCCCTGGCACCTTCGTCGGCAATCCCGATCTCGTGCCCGAACGCGCCAAGGGCTTCGATCTCGGGCTGGAGCAGCGACTGCTCGACGACCGGTTCCAGATCGACCTGACCTACTTCAACTCCACGCTCGAAAATGAGATCGTCGATCAGTTCCCCTCCATCGGCAACGACATTGGCGAAAGCACGCGCGAGGGCGTGGAACTGAGCGCGCGGTTCAATCTCGGCTGGATCAGCCTGGGCGGGAGCTACACCTACCTCGATGCCAAGGATATCGACGGCACCCCAGAGGTGCTCCGTCCGAAGAATCAGGCGAGCTTCGACGTCAACGGAACATTCGGACCATCGGCCCGCGGAAATTTCAGCGCGAGCTTGATCTACAATGGCGAGCGGCTCGACAACGACTTCAGGAACTACTTCTCCAACGGCTTCATGGCCGAGAAGACCGCGCTGCGAGCCTACACCCTCGTAAGGATCGCGGCAGGGTATCGCGTTAGCGACACGATCGAACTGTTCGGCCGCTTGGAGAACGCGCTCGATTCCGATTACGAGGAGGTCCTCAGCTACGGCACGGCGGGCAGGGCGGTCTATGCCGGGGTGAAGTTCGTTCTGCCATAAACGAACCAGACGTTGACCTGCGGCAAAGAGACGCTATCTCGCGCTCTCCCGGTATCCGGGCGGTTAGCTCAGTTGGTAGAGCATCTCGTTTACACCGAGAGGGTCGGGGGTTCGAGCCCCTCACCGCCCACCACCACGATGATCAATTGGCGCTAGGCCAAGGTCACCCGGGCCATTCCCCGATAGCCCTGTGCCGGATCGCCACTCAGCTTGACCGTCTGACGTTGCTGACCCGCAGCATCGGAATCGCCGAACACAAAGTCCCGGCCAATCGGCAGCCGCTCTAGGTTACGAAGCGAATCGCCATAACGTGCGTCGTCGCGATAGATCGCGCTGCACTCGGCGGCGGGGAAGGCGAGTTGCGAGACGAGTAGCGGCGCTGCGCCGCCGATGGCCGCTTCGGGGCTTTCGAACACCTCGAAGTGGCAGTGCGGATAGCGGCCGCCGTAGCAGCCCGGCACGATGCTGGTGAACCGGACGCGGCCGTCAGCCCCTGCCGGCTGGAGACCGCGCAGGTAATTGGTCTCGGTCAGGCTGTAGAGCGAGTATTCGCCTGCGGCATCGTTTTGCCACAGGTAGATCGCGTGTCCGGGCAGGGTCCCGCAGCCTGATCCGACAAGCTCCAGCTCCAGTTCGAGCGGAACGCCCTCGGCGCGTCCCTCCATCCCGGCGAACCCGGTACGGATGTCGCGTCGTGCTACGCCGCCGAGGTTGAGCACGTTGATTGGCCGCGCGCCGCCGTTGCTGCCGTCGGCGGGGAAGGGGCCTTTGATCTCGGTAGGTGTCGCCACGCAGGCCGTTGCCCCGCCTTGCGCGCCGGCCCTGGAGCCGCAGCCCGCCAGCACGCCGCCGAGTCCGAGGGCAAGGCCGCCAAGCACGCGCCTCCGGTCCATTCCGGCGGCCAGGTCCCGGCTCAGCTGTGACATCACTTATCCCTTTCCGGCAGTCGCTTCCGCCACCAGTTCGCGCGCTTCGGCGCTCGACCAGTCGAAGCCGCCCATGACCCGCCAGATTTCCTTGCCGTCGGCGCCATAGAGCACAGTGAGCGGTAGCGCGGAGCCGCCGCCGTAGGCGAAGGGCAGGTCGTTCTTGGCGTCGATCCACTTGGGCAGGTTGGCGAGCTTGCGCTGGGCGAAGAACGGCTCGACCACCTCAGCGCCCTTCATGTCCTGGCTGACCGTGACCACGCGCACGCTGTCCCCGAGTTCTCCGGCGAGGTCGTTCAGCATCGGCATTTCGGTGACGCAAGGTACGCACCAGGTGGCCCAGAGGTTCACCAGAGCTGGCTTCCCCTTCAGATCTGCCATCGCCAGCGTGGCTCCCGATGGGTCGACAAGCTGTGTCGTGGGGAGGGCTTGACCCGCGAAGCTGCGGTCGAGCGTGCCGGTGAGCCCACCTTCGTTTTGCGCCGCTTGTTCTTCCTGCGGTTGCGCGGGTTCCGCGCTTTGCCTATCGCACCCCGCCAGAACGAGGGCGATAACACACGTGAGCAAGAACGAAGGCGAACGGGGCATTGCAGGCTCCAACCAGATGTGGGGCGGGCGCTTCGCGGAAGGGCCCAGCTCGATCATGCGCGAAATTAACGCCTCGATCCCGTTCGACAAGGCACTGTGGCGCCAGGACATCGCCGCGAGCAAGGCTCACGCGGCGATGCTCGGCGCTTGCGGGATCGTTTCGGCCGACGATGCGAAGGCGATCGAAGCCGGTCTCAATGAGGTCGCCGCCGAGTACGAAGCGGATGGCGTCCCGGAAGATTGGGCGCTCGAAGACATCCACATGACCACCGAGAGCCGGCTGGCCGAGTTGATCGGTCCGGCGGCCGGGCGGTTGCATACCGCACGCAGTCGCAACGACCAGGTGGCGACCGATTTTCGCCTTTGGGTGCGCGATGCGATCGACCAGGTCGACGCCGGCCTCGAGGCACTTCAGCGGGCGCTGGTGACCCGGGCGGCTGAGCATGCCGACAGCATCATGCCGGGCTTCACCCACCTGCAGACCGCGCAGCCGGTCACGCTTGGGCATCACCTGATGGCCTATTACGAGATGATCCGGCGCGACCGGTCCCGCTTTGCCGATGCCCGCAAGCGCTCGAACGAGTCGCCGCTGGGTAGCGCAGCGCTGGCCGGTACGGGCTTTCCGATCGATCGCGAAATGACCGCGCAGGCACTGGGCTTCGACAAGCCGACCGCGAACAGCCTCGACTCGGTTTCCGATCGGGACTTCGCGCTCGATTACCTGATGTCGGCGGCGCAGTGCTCGCTGCACCTGTCGCGGCTGGCGGAAGAGTTCATCATCTGGGCCAGCCAACCGTTCAGTTTCGTACGCCTGCCGGATTCGCTTTCGACCGGCAGCTCGATCATGCCGCAGAAGAAGAACCCTGACGCGGCCGAACTGGTTCGCGGCCATGCCGGGCGCATCGTGGGCACTGCGGTATCGCTAATGGTCACGATGAAGGGCCTGCCGCTCGCCTATTCGAAGGACATGCAGGACGATAAGCCGCCGGTGTTCGAGGCTGCGAACCTGCTCGGCCTGTCTGTGGCTGCGATGACCGGAATGGTCGCCGAAGCCCACTTTCGCACCGATCGCATGCGTCAGGCGGCTGAGCTCGGCTATGCCACGGCCACTGACCTCGCCGACTGGCTGGTGCGGCAGGCGGGCATTCCCTTCCGCGAGGCGCATCACATTACTGGCGCGGCAGTCAAGTTGGCCGAGAGCCGCGGGATTGCGCTCGAAGCTTTGTCGCTGGCGGACCTGCAGGACATCGATGGCCGGATCGGAGAGGGTGTCTATGCCGCCCTTTCGGTCGAAGCCTCGGTTGCCGCCCGGGCCAGCCACGGTGGCACCGCGCCGGCGGAAGTACGCAAACGTATCGCCGAAGCGCGCGAGGCGTTAGGTATGGGGGGATGACTCGCCTTCGCGCTCTCGTGCTCCTAGTGGGCCTGGGCCTTGCGGCCTGCGGCAGCCAACAGGACCTTAAACAGGCTGCCGGCCAGCCGTTGCCTCCCACTCCGATCGGTCGGAACGAGCCTCAAACCTCGGCCGAACTGTTGGAGCCCAACACTCAGGCCGTACCGGCCCGCAATGTCGAACTGCGGCAGCGCTCCGAAGAGCGCGAGGACGATCCGTTCGACCTGCCGCCCGAAGGGTAAAGACAGTCTAATCATGGATCATTTTCACTTACGCGACGGCGAGCTTTACGCCGAGGACGTTCCGCTGGCCCGCATCGCCGCGGAAGTCGGCACGCCGGTCTATGTCTACTCTCGCGCCACTCTCGAACGGCACGCCCGCGTGTTCAAGGAAGCGCTGACTCCGCTCGGCGATCCCCATCTTGCGTTTGCAGTGAAGGCGAACCCTAACCTCGCCGTGCTGCGCGTGATGCAGCGCGAAGGCTTCGGGGCCGATGTCGTGTCTGGCGGCGAACTGGCGCGTGCGCTGGCTGCGGGCATGCCTGCGGAGGACGTCGTGTTCTCCGGCGTGGGCAAGCAGGAGTACGAACTGATCCGTGGCCTCGATGCGGGGATCGGGCAGTTCAACCTCGAATCGGAGGAAGAGGGCGTCGAGCTTGCGGTGCTGGCCGAAGCGCGCGGCCTTCGCGCGCCCTGCGCTCTGCGCGTCAATCCGGACGTGGATGCCGGCACCCACGACAAGATCTCCACCGGTAAGGCGGACAACAAGTTCGGCGTTCCCATCGGAGAGGCGCCGGCGATCTACGCCCGCCTTTCGGCGATGCCCGGCCTCGATATGCGCGGCGTCGCGGTGCACATCGGCAGCCAGCTGTCAGACCTCGCCCCGCTGGAGCGGGCGTTCGAGAAGCTTGGCGGGCTGATCGCAAGCTTGCGCGCCAACGGCCTCAAAGTCAGCCACGCCGATCTCGGCGGCGGCCTTGGCGTGCCGTACAAGGCGGGCGACGTGATGCCGAGCCCGGCCGAGTACGGCGCGATGGTCGCCCGCGTGACGCAAGGCTGGGACGTGCGCCTGATGTTCGAGCCTGGACGAGTCATCGCCGGTAACGCTGGCATCCTCCTGACCAAGGTCGTGCGCGTGAAGCGCGGGATCAGGGATCCGTTCGTGATCGTCGACGCGGCCATGAACGACCTGGCGCGCCCGGCGCTCTACGGATCCTGGCATGATTTCGAGGCGGTCCGGCCGTCCAACAAGCGGATGACCGCCAACATCGTCGGACCGATCTGTGAGACCGGCGACACGTTCGCCATGGGTCGCGATATCGAGGGCGTCGAAGCCGGTGACCTTGCGGTGTTCCGTACCGCTGGCGCTTATGGCGCGACGATGGCCTCGAGCTACAACAGCCGCGGCTTCGTGGCCGAGGTCATGGTCGATGGCGACAAGTACGCCGTCGTGGCCGATCGCATCCTTCCCGAAGAGATTACCGCCGCCGAGCGGGTACCGGCCTGGCTCTGATGCGCTCGCTCCCGCTCTTCCATCGCGTCGCCGGACAGCCGGTGATCGTGCTGGGGAGCGGGGCGGCGGCCGAGGCGAAAAGACGCCTCGTCGAACGGGCTGGCGGGCAAACCTCAACTGAACTTGAGGATGGCCTCTCGCACGGCGCGAGACTGGCATTCGTGGCGCACGAGGACGCCGCCGCCTGTGAGGCCGACGCGGCTCGCCTGCGGGACGCGGGCGTGCTGGTGAACACGGTCGACCGGCCCGATCTGTGCGACTTCACCGTGCCAAGCCTGCTCGATCGAGATCCGGTTTTGATCGCGGTCGGCACCTCCGGGGCGTCGGCTGGTCTGGCCAAGCAGTTGCGCTTACGGCTGGAGGCCTTGCTTCCGGCCAATCTCGGAGCCCTTGCCGACGCGATGCACGCGGCTCGCTCGAAGCTGCGCGCCCGTTGGCCCTCGGCGGCCGACCGGCGTCTGGCGTTGGACGCGGCGTTCGCGGAAGGCGGGCCGCTCGACCCTCTGAAGGAAGACGCGGCTGGCAACGTGGAGCAGTGGCTGGGGGACGCTGTGGCTCCGGTTGGGAGCCAGGAGATCGAACTTACGATCCGTGGTGACGATCCGGATGACCTGACCCTGAGGCAGGCGCGATTGCTGGGCAGTGCCGACGCTGTCCTTTTTGAGCCATCGATCGCCGCCGCGATACTCGACCGCGCGCGGGCCGATGCGGTGCGAAGGGAGCTACCGCATGACGGTGCTCTGCCCGCTGGTCTCGTCCTGCTGCTGCGGCGGGGGCCGAAAGCCTAGAGAATTCCCCCGGCCAATCGGTCGATTGCAGCCTGCAGGATCACTGCGGCGGCGTGGCTGTCGATTCGCTCGGCGCGTTTGGCGCGGCTGAAATCCTGCGAAATCATGTCACGCTCCGCGCTCGCCGTGGACCAGCGTTCGTCCCACAGCAGAACCGGCAGATCCAGCGGGGCAAGGTTGCGGGCGAATGCGCGGCTGGCCTGAGCCCGGGGGCCGGAGGTGCCGTCCATGTTGAGCGGTAGCCCGATCACCACGCCTTTTACTCGCCGTTCGTCTACCAGCGCCTTGATCGCCGCCAGGTCGCGGGTGAACTTGCCGCGCGGCAGGGTCTTGCCCGCGGTGGCAAAGCTCCACCCGGCGTCGCAGAAGGCCGTGCCGATGGTCTTTGTGCCGAGGTCGAGCCCAAGCAGGACTCCGCCATTGGGCAGGGCTGTGCGGAACTCGTCGGCCTGCTCGGTCGTCATCGCGTGGCCGACCAGGCGCCCATCCGCCGCGTGACGTCTTCCTGCAAGTTCCGCCAGAACAGCGGGATGTCATAGACGTGGTAGTTGTTGCCGGGCAGCACGTAGGGCCCGACCTCTGGCGGATCGCCGATCAGCAGTATCCCGCGCGGATCGCAGCGAGCAGGTACGGAGCCGGGAACGAGTTCGCCGCTACTCATGTCATCGTTCGGCACCAGCGTGCCAAGGTTGGCGGAAGCCGGAGCCGTGCCGTTGAGCGTGCCGGTGAGCGGATTGACGCAGAGGATCGGGCCGTCGCCGCGCGGTTGTCCATCAAAGCCGCGGGAGGCGCGGAAAATCTCGAACCAGGCGTCGGGCTCGGCCGGTTCCGCGAAGCTCGACCACGTTGCGATGCAGCCGACCTGTTCGGCCGTCGCGCAAG
Organism: Porphyrobacter sp.; assembly: GCA_017744315.1. GTDB lineage: Bacteria > Pseudomonadota > Alphaproteobacteria > Sphingomonadales > Sphingomonadaceae > Croceibacterium_A. The sequence continues at coordinate 81,762 of JAGIBN010000006.1, read as the reverse complement.
CAGGAAGGCCGAGGGCAGGGAGGTCGTGCGCGATCGAGATCGGCCAGCCCACGGGATAGACCATCGCGATTCGCTGCTGTAGTGGGGTTCCGGCGATCTTCTCTCGCAGCAGCCGCAGGATGTGATGCGCTCCCTGGCTATGTCCGGCGAGCACGATCGGCGTGTCGGGGCCGACACTGTCGACGAAGTATGCGAAAGCCTGGGCAACGTCCTGATATGCCGCATCAATCGCCTCGTCGGCGCCATCGGCGTCGGTGAGGAAGGCGCCGAAAGTGGCTTGGCGATAGCGCGGAGCCCAGATCTCGCTGGCGCGGTTGAACGGGCTCGCCATGCCGCGGAGATAGAGCTTGGCACGCGCCTGCGACTGCGCGTCGTCGAGCGGGGCGTTCCAGTGGACGCTCTCAAGATAGCTGGTGGGATGGACGAAGAAGACCGCGAAGTTCACGGGTGGCTTGGCGGCCGCCGGAACGCCTGCGGGTTGCCACCGCGACGGGTCGGTCGGCGCACCGATGCCTGGGCGCGAGAACCACATCGCCGGATCCTGATAGGCATTGGTGGCGAGCGGGTCCTGCGCGACGAACTCGGTCGAAGGCACGAAGGCGATCTCGGCAAGCTTGGTCGACCACAGCCTCAGGGCAAAGGCGCCGGCAATCAGGATGACCAGGAAGACAGCAATAACGTAGAGAAACTTACGGACCATTGGCCTCCGCCTCGGGTTGCGACCCATCTTGTTCATTTTGTTCCGCGCGGCGTTCCAGCGCGACCTTGATCATCGCCAGCAAGGGATCGGCCAGGAACAGACCGAGCACCCCGAACAGCACGCCCATGACCAACTGCGCGGCGAGCACCAGGGCAGGGGCGAGATCGACGGTCTTCCGCGCGATCAGTGGGACCACGATGTAGCCGTCGATGTTCTGGACCAGGAAATAGACGAAGATCGTGTAGAACCCCATTTCTAGTCCACCTGAGAACCCGACAAGGATCATCAGGATCCCGGAGACGATGGCTCCGACATTGGGGATGAAGGCGAGCAACCCGGTGAGGATGGCCAGCAACGCGGCCATCGGCACGCCGTAGACGGCGAGCATGACCCAGGTGAACACGCCCTCGAACGCCATTCCCAGGAGGCGCCCGCCCATCAGCCGGCGCATGGAAAAGGACATGCGATTCACTGTGACGTAGAAGTTCCCGCGCCGCTCTGGTGGGAGCATCCAGGCAATGCCGCGTTCGTAGAGCCGCGGTTCGAGCGCGATGTAGATGCCGATGATCGCAATAAGGAACAGCGTGGTCATAGCGCCGAAGATGCCGCCGATCGCTTTGGTCAGTGTGCCGACGCCGCTCATCAACTGGCCGGCGACGCCCTGGACGTCGGCTAACCCAATGTCGAAGCCCTTCTGGTCAAGCCAAGCGAAGAAGCGGTTGGCCTGCTCGGTGACGATTTGCGGGAGCTCTGCCGCCTCGTAGGCGATCTGGTTGCCCGCGAACTGGACCAGCCACACGATGAACCCAATGGCGAGTAGCAGCACCAACGCCAGCCGCCAGCCGCGACCGATCGGCAGCACTCGTCCAAGCAAGCGAGCGCCGCCGTCGAGCATCGAGGCGAACACCAATGCGCCGAAAATTACGAGCAGGGCCTGCGAAATGTAGATCGCCAGGATGGCAAGGCCGACGATGGTGACCCAGAGCAAGGCGCGCTTGGCTTCGTAGCGCAGGGCCGGGCTGGTGATGTGGGTCGGGCTTGCCCGGTTGTCGCCCGCAGGACCGTCCTTGGCGTCAGTCTCTGCCATCACCCTCTCCCGCCTTACGCAGTTCGGGGCGGAGAGTGGTCCAAGCGCGGTCCGGGCGCAATGCCCTGAACCAGCTCAGCGGATTCCAGCCGGCACTGCCGTCGAGGGAGAAGGTGATGATTTCAGCGCGACCACCGACACTCGAGATCGGAACCGGTCCGCCAAGCCCGTTGCCGAACGGCGCCGCGGGAGCGCGGCTGTCGGCCGAATGGTCGCGGTTGTCGCCCATCAGGAACACGTAGCCTTCGGGGATCTCGATCTCGTCGAAGTTGTCGAGCGGCTGCGTGAAGTGGTCGATGATCCGGTAGCTCGCGCCGTTCGGCAGCGTTTCCCGGTACGTCGGCGGTTCGTAGAATTCGCGGCCGTCGGGATCGCGCACGCGGAACTGGTCGAAGTCGGCGAGGCAGGGGTGTCCGTCGCAGAACTGCTGGTCGGCGACGGGAATCCGCACGGGAGGTTCGACCTCTTGCGGGACTTCCTTGCCGTTGAGGATGATCTGCCCGTCGACCATGGCGATGCGATCGCCGGGAAGGCCGATCACGCGCTTGATGTAATCCTCCGCCCGGTCTGGCGGGACGGCGATGACGATATCGCCGTATTCGGGTGTGGCCGGCGCAATGCGCCAGTCGCTGCGCGGGAGCAGGTGGAACGAGGCGGAGACCCAGCTCCAGCCATAGGGATACTTGCTCACGATCAGCCTGTCCCCGACCAGCAGGTTGGGGACCATCGAAGCGCTGGGGATGTAGAACGGCTTGGCGACGAATGTATGGAACGCAAGCACGCCGAGCAGCATCAAGAACAGGCCGCGGATTTCCGCCAGCCAGTTGACCTTGGCCTTCTTCTTGCCGTGGGATTCGTCGGCGCCAATCGGTTCGGAAGGCTGGTCGTTCACGTTAGGGGGCGTGCCTCGATTACGACGAAAGCCTGGGCCCAGGGATGGTCGTCGGTAAGGGTAAGGTGGATGTGCGCCTCATGGCCATCCGGTGTCAGTTCCGCAAGCCGCTTCGCCGCGCCGTTTTCGAGATGCAGGGTGGGGGCGCCCGAGGGCAGGTTCACTACCCCGATGTCCTTCATGTAGACGCCCTGGAAGAAGCCCGTGCCCACGGCCTTCGAGAACGCCTCCTTGGCGGCGAAGCGCTTGGCGTAAGTGCCGGCCCGGGTGAAGGGCCGCTTGGCCGCCTTGGCGCGCTCGATTGCGGTGAAGCAGCGCTGTTCGAAACGGTCTCCATGCCGATCGAGAGCGGTTTGAATGCGCTCGATATTGCAGAGGTCAGAGCCCATTCCGATGATCATATCTTACCGCGCCGCATCCATCATTTCGCGCATCCGCCGGACCGCATTCTCGAGGCCGACGAAAACCGCTTCCCCGATAAGATAGTGCCCGATGTTCAATTCCGCGAGTTGCGGAATGGCTGCGATCGGCTGGACGTTCTCATAGGTGAGGCCGTGGCCGGCGTGGGGTTCGATGCCGTTCTTCGCAGCGAGCGCGGCCATGTCGGTGATCTTCTTCAACTCCACCGCGACCTGGTCGCCCGTCGCGTGGGCGTATTCACCGGTGTGGAACTCGACGACCGGCGCGCCGAGTCGAAGGGCGGCCTCCAACTGGCGCTCGTCGGGAGCGATGAACAGGCTCACGCGGATGCCGGCGTCGACGAGGCGGGAGACCACCGGCTGCAGGTGATTGTGCTGACCCGCTGCATCGAGCCCGCCCTCGGTAGTGCGCTCCTCGCGCTTCTCGGGGACGATGCAGGCGGCGTGCGGCATGTGGCGCAGCGCGATCTCGACCATTTCGTCCGTCGCCGCCATCTCCAGGTTGAGCGGCAGGTCGGTCGCATCCTGGATACGGCGCAGGTCCTCGTCACGAATATGGCGACGGTCTTCGCGAAGGTGGGCGGTGATCCCATCGCCCCCGACCCTGGCGACGATCTCTGCCGCGCGCACGGGGTCGGGGTGCTCGCCGCCCCGCGCGTTGCGGATCGTGGCGACGTGATCGATGTTGACGCCCAAGCGCAACCGGCCCGCGGACCGATCGCCCGGAGCCTGCTGCGACGCCACTACTTGCGGCTCCCCGGCTTCATGGCCGGGATGGCGGCCAGTTCAGGGGGAACCTCGTTTTCCTCGTAGGTCGGGAAGTTGATCGTCACGAGCGCGTGGAACGGCACGCCGAGGTCGACCTCGCCGCCCGTGCGGTCGACCAGCGCGGCGGCCGCGATGACGTCTCCGCCCAGGGCAACGATCTCTTTCATCGCCTCGCGGCTGGAAAGGCCCGTGGTGATGACGTCTTCGACCAGCAGGATCTTCTCGCCCTCAGCAATGTCGAAACCGCGGCGCAGTTCGAACACGCCGGTGGGGCGTTCGAGGAAGATCGCGTCGACATCGAGCGCGCGGCCGACTTCATGGCCGATGATGACCCCGCCCATGGCCGGGGACACGACCTTGCGAATCTGGCTGCGCAGTTCGCGCGGGAGCTTTTGCACGAGGGCGCGAGCGAGCCGCCCGCCGCGCTCCGGGTTCATCAATACGCGTGCGCATTGCAGGTAATAGCCGCTGTGCCGACCAGAGGAGAGCAGGAAGTGGCCCTCCAGTAGGGCGTGGCTGGCCCGGAACTCGGCAAGAACCTCGTCTTCTGTCATGAGGGGGGCGGCCTTTCGGTGTGCCAGTCAGTGTATCAGTTGCAGTCGCCGAGGGTGGCGTTCATACCCCCCTGACGAGCCTTGCGAAAAATCTCCCTAGAAGCGCTTGAGGCATGGGGCAAGCGGGCGTATAGGCCCGCCAAAACCGGCCCTGCCCGGGGTCGGGCGAGCCTTAGCGCGCGTCAATCGAGAACGGAAAGCGTCAGTAAAATGAACTTCGGCGATATCGCCCGCAAGCGGTTGCACACTCTTTTCCTGGCCTCACTCTTCGCCGTCGTTGCGACGCCGCAGGTGAGCCTTGCCCAAGCGGCCACGGTAGCCGCGCCGACCACCGAATCGACTGCTGCGGCCCCGGCCGCTGCAGTTGCTGCGCCGGTCAGCGCCGAAGTCCCAGCCGCTACGCCGGCGGAGACTGCCGCGACCGCTGCGGACAGCAGCTACACCCCGCTCAAGGCTCCCGAGTGGATCCGGGGTGCGCCGACGCCTGGCGCGATCGACTTCCAGACGCAGCACACCGACGACGGTCGCTTTGCCTACGGCATGCACACCTTCGTCCTGCTGCCGATCATCACCGCGATCAGCTTGTTCGTTCTCGCGCTGCTGCTGTGGGTGGTCGTACGCTACAACCGCAAGCGCAACGACGTCCCTTCGAAGACCAGCCACAACACCCTGATCGAGGTGATCTGGACGGTCGTGCCGGTGCTGATCCTGGTCGTTATCGCGGTCCCGTCGATCACGCTTCTGGCCCGCCAGTATGACAGCGCTCCCAAGGACGCGCTCACGATCAAGGCGACCGGCTACCAGTGGTACTGGGGCTACACTTATCCCGATAACGGCGGGTTCGAAGTCATCTCGAACATGCTGAGCGAAGAAGACGCGATCAAGAACGGCGAACCGCCGCACCTGGCTGCGGACAACCGCATGGTCGTTCCGGTCGGTGAGACGATTCGCATCCAGGTCGTCGGTGCCGACGTGATCCACTCGTTCGGCGTGCCGTCGCTGTGGTTCAAGATCGACGCCGTCCCCGGCCGAATCAACGAGCGCACGCTGAAGGTCAACGAGCCCGGAATCTACTACGGTCAGTGCATGGAACTGTGCGGCGCTCGCCATGGTTACATGCCGATCGCAATCGAGGCCCTGCCGCGTCCGCAGTTCGAAGCCTGGGTTCGTTCGCAGGGCGGCACGGTTCCGGGTGATGCGCCTGCTGCAGCCCCCGCCGCCGCTCCGGCTGCTGCTCCCGCTCCGGCGGCTGCAGCACCGGCTGCCGACGCTTCGCCCGCCGCGACGGCTCCTGCCGCCTGAATTTCGCTGAACGATAGATTTTAAGGTAACGCTGACGATGGCTACCACCGCCGACCATTTCCAGGCCCATGCGGACGAGCATCACCATGATGCCGACCACAAGCCGGGCTTCTTCGCCCGCTGGTTCATGTCCACCAACCACAAGGACATCGGGACGCTCTACCTGATCTTCGCGATTATGGCGGGGATCATCGGTGGCGCGATCTCGGGCCTGATGCGCTGGGAGCTCGCGGAGCCGGGCGTGCAGATCATGGGTCACATCGTCGAATTCCTCAACGGTACGCCTTCGGACATCAACCACGACGGCCACATGTGGAACGTGCTGATCACCGCCCACGGCCTGATCATGGTGTTCTTCATGGTCATGCCTGCGATGATCGGTGGCTTCGGCAACTGGTTCGTTCCGCTGATGATCGGTGCGCCGGACATGGCGTTCCCGCGTATGAACAACATCTCGTTCTGGCTGACCGTAGCAGGCTTCATCTCGCTGATGCTGTCGGCGTTCTTCCCCGGAGGAACGGGTAACGGTGCAGGTACGGGCTGGACGGTCTATGCGCCGCTCTCCACCTCCGGCTCGGTCGGACCGGCGGTCGACTTCGGTATCTTCGCGCTCCACTTGGCGGGTGCCGCCTCGATCATGGGTGCGATCAATTTCATCACCACGATCTTCAACATGCGCGCGCCGGGCATGACCCTGCACAAGATGCCGCTGTTCGCCTGGTCGGTTCTGGTGACTGCGTTCCTGCTTCTGCTGGCCCTGCCGGTTCTCGCCGCGGCGATCACCATGCTGATCACCGACCGTAACTTCGGCACGACCTTCTTCGACCCCGCCGGCGGTGGCGACCCGATCCTGTACCAGCACCTGTTCTGGTTCTTCGGTCACCCGGAAGTCTACATCATGATTCTGCCGGGCTTCGGCATGATCAGCCAGATCGTGGCGACCTTCAGCCGCAAGCCGGTGTTCGGTTACCTCGGCATGGCCTACGCCATGGTCGCGATCGGCGTCGTCGGCTTCGTCGTGTGGGCGCACCACATGTTCACCGTCGGCATGGACGTGAACACCAAGATGTACTTCACCGCCGCAACCATGGTGATCGCGGTGCCGACCGGCATCAAGATCTTCAGCTGGGTCGCGACCATGTGGGGTGGCTCGATCGAGTTCAAGAGCCCGATGGTATGGGCGATGGGCTTCATCTTCCTGTTCACCGTCGGCGGCGTCACCGGCGTCGTGCTCGCCAATGGCGGCCTCGACGACAACCTGCACGACACCTACTACGTTGTGGCGCATTTCCACTACGTGCTGTCGCTGGGTGCGGTGTTCTCGCTGTTCGCCGGGTTCTACTACTGGTTCCCGAAGATGAGCGGGAAGATGCACAGCGAGTTCCTCGCCCACCTGCACTTCTGGATCTTCTTCATCGGCGTGAACATCATCTTCTTCCCGCAGCACTTCCTGGGTCTGCAGGGGATGGCTCGCCGCTATCCGGACTACACTCCGGCGTATGAGTACTGGAACCACATCTCGTCGATCGGTTACGTGATCATGGCCGGCTCGATGCTGATCTTCTTCGCCAACCTGATCTACGCGTTCGTGGCGGGCAAGAAGGCTCCGGCCAACTACTGGGGCGAAGGCGCGACCACTCTCGAATGGTCGCTGTCGAGCCCGCCGCCGTACCACCAGTTCGAAACGCTTCCGGTGATCGAGGACCATCACTCGCACCACGACGCGATCGGCACCAAGCCGGACACGGCTTCGGCTCACTGACGCGGTGGCCCAGCCGGGCCGCACGGAACAAGGAGGGGGGCGTGCCGGTAACGGTGCGCCCCCTTTTCAGGTAGAAACATGACTGCAACCGCCCAGACCCAGACACTTCCGGCCGAATGGCGCGACTTCTTTGCGCTGACCAAGCCGCGCGTGATGAGCCTGGTGGTGTTCACCGGTCTCTGCGGGTTGCTCGCAGCGCCGGGGCACATCCATCCCGTGATCGCCTTCACCGCGGTACTGTGCATCGCCGTGGGCGCCGGCGGTGCCGCCGCGCTCAACATGTGGTGGGAAGCGGACATCGACGCGAAGATGAAGCGCACCGCTCAGCGCCCGCTGCCGCAGGGCCGCATGCGCCGGAGCGACGCGCGCGACTTCGGCGTGGCGATCTCGGTCGCTTCGGTCCTGGTTATGGGGCTGGTGGTGAACTGGCTGGCCGGGCTGATCCTTGCCGCCTCGATCCTCTACTACGCAGTGATCTACACCATCTGGCTCAAGCCGCGGACGCCGCAGAACATCGTCATCGGCGGCGGAGCCGGCGCGTTTCCCCCGCTGATCGGCTGGGTCGCGGTGACCGGCCACATCACGCTGATGCCGGTACTGCTGTTCGTCATCATCTTCATGTGGACCCCACCGCATTTCTGGGCGCTCGCGCTGTTCGTGAAGTCGGACTACGCCAAGGCCGGCATTCCCATGATGCCAGTGGTCGCCGGTGAAGGCCCGACGCGGCGGCAGATCCTGATCTACTCGGTGGTCCTGCTGCTGGTGAGCCTGGCTCCGTGGTGGATCGGCGGCACCGGCGCGATCTACGGCATTGCCGCCCTAGTGCTGTCCGGCCTGTTCGTGATCCTGTCGCTCCCGGTCGCTTTCCGGCGGCGTGAGGAGAACGACAAGATGAAGCCGGAGAAGCGGTTGTTCGGGTTTTCGGTGCTTTATCTTTTCGCCCTGTTCGCCGCGCTGGTTGCGGACAGGCTGATCCTGGGGCAGGGGCTTATGTCATGACTCCGGAAGAAGAAGCGCAGTTCAAGAAGGCCCGTCGCGGCCGCAACATCGCCTTGGCGCTGGTCCTCGTGGCCTTCGTGGCGTTGTTCTATGCGATCACCATTGTGAAGGTCGGAAGCGGCGGATGAACACGGCCTCGATCGAACGGAAGAATCGCCGCGTTGGGCTGATCGCGTTCATCGTGGCCCTCGCCATGCTCGGCCTCGGCTACGCTGCGGTCCCGCTCTACGATCTCTTTTGCCGTGTGACTGGCTTCGGCGGCACCACCCAGCGCGCAACGATGGCTCAGGCTGTCGAGGCGCAGAAGGATGCCAAGAGCGCGGGCGCGCGGACGATCTCCATCCGCTTCGACGCCAATACCGCGTCGGACGTACCCTGGACCTTCCGTCCCCGCCACGTGACCGACACCGTTCAGTACGGCGAGCGAGACATGGCAATCTTCGAGGCGAAGAACCTCAGCGCCGTCCCGGTTACCGGCACGGCGAGCTTCAACGTCGAGCCGGAGCAGGCGGGCAAGTACTTCAACAAGATCCAGTGCTTCTGTTTCACCGAACAGACGCTCAAGCCGGGCGAGGAAGTCGCGATGCCGGTGCTGTTCTACGTCGATCCCAAGGCGCTCGACGATCCCAACATGAAGCACGTTGAGCAGATAACGCTCAGCTACACGTTCCACCGCACAAGGTAGTGCAAGCAAGGCACTAGACCGGCCCGCGCCACCGCATTAAGGGCCACCGCATTCAAGGATCAGGAAAGTTCACATGGCCGGCGCCAAGAACCACGATTACCACATTCTGCCGCCCGACATCTGGCCGCTTGCCGGCGCAGCTTCGGGGGTCACCTTCACCACCGGCATGGTGCTGTTCATGCACGACCTGCCGGGCCACTGGCTGGTCCTGGGTCTCGGCATTGCCGGCCTGATCGCGACGTTCTTCAGCTGGTTCTCGAACATCGTGAAGGAAGCCCAGGCGGGCGACCACACGCCGGTCGTGCAGCTGCATCTGCGCTACGGCATGATCCTGTTCATCGCTTCGGAAGTGATGTTCTTTGTCGGCTGGTTCTGGGCCTGGTTCAACTTCGCGCTGTTCCCGAGCGAACTTGCTGAAGTGATCGGCGGTCAGTTCCCGCCGAAGGCCATCGAAGCGGTCATGGATCCCTTCGCGCTGCCGCTGCTCAACACGCTGATCCTGCTGTGCTCGGGCACCACCGTGACCTGGGCTCACCACTGCCTCATCCACGGTGACCGTGATGGCGTGAAGAAGGGCCTGTGGCTGACGATCCTCCTGGGCCTGCTGTTCACCAGCATCCAGGCGTACGAGTACATCCACGCCCCGTTCCCGTTCGGTGAGAACACCTACGGTTCGGCGTTCTACATGGCGACCGGGTTCCACGGCTTCCACGTCATCGTCGGCACGATCTTCCTGATCGTCTGCCTGCGTCGTACCTACCTCGGCCACTTCACCCCGAAGCAGCACTTCGGCTTCGAAGCGGCTGCCTGGTACTGGCACTTCGTCGACGTGGTGTGGTTGTTCCTGTTCGTCGTCGTTTACGTGTGGGGCGGCTGGGGCGCGCAGTACCACTAAGGTCTCGTGACCCGCTCACTTGAAACATCGAAGGGGCAGCCCGGCTTGGCCGTGGCTGCCCTTTTGTTTTGGATGCCATGACCCGCAAGATCCCCATCCTATCGACGATCATCGTCGCCGCCGCGATTGCGACGATGATCGGCCTCGGCGTCTGGCAACTGCGCCGCGCCGATTGGAAAGAGGGCCTGATCGCCCAGTATAGCCAGGCACAGACCATGTCTTCTGCGGTCCCGTGGCCAAGGACCGACGCTGACCTGGAACACTCTCTGTTCCGCTGGAGCCAGTTCGACTGCCAGCGTGTGCTCAGCATGCGGACCACTGCTGCTACTGCGACGGATGGCTCGAAAGGCGTGGCGCAGATCGCGCGCTGTGCCATCGACGGGGGAGGGGAGGCCGAAGTCTCCCTTGGGTGGTCGCTGCCGACTCAGCCGTTCAATTGGCAGGGTGGCGAAGTAAGCGGCGTGATTGCGCCGCATGGTATCCTCCACGTCGCCAAGCCAGTCGAGGGTCTCAAGGCGCTCGCGCCACCGGATCCCAAGGACCTGCCGAACAACCACCTGATGTATGCCGGGCAGTGGTTCTTCTTCGCGCTGACGGCCCTGGTTATCTACGTATTGGCGCTGCGGCGACGGCAGTCATAGTGGGCCTTTATCCGGTCCAAGCCAAAGGGGCTGGCAATCGCGCCACCCGATCCTAAGTCCGGTCTGAACGCAATAAGGAGCGCACGGTGATCGTCCTCAAGGAAGGCGAGGCCCTCGGGTGGATTCTCAAGGCGGGTTGGAAAGGCGTGTGTCCGCGCTGCGGCAAGGGACACATGTTCAAGTCGTGGCTCAAGCTCGCCGACAAGTGTGAGAGCTGTGGGCTGGATTACCGCTTCGCCTCGCCGGATGACGGCCCCGCGTTCTTCTCGCTCTGCATCGTCGCGCTGCCGCTGATTTTCATCGTCGTCTGGCTCGAGGTGGCGTTCACGCCGCCGATCTGGGTGCACCTGTTTACGTCGGTGCCCTTGATGGTGGCAGGCTGTGTCCTGCCGCTTCGCCCGATCAAGGGCTGGCTTGTCGCCTCGCAGTACGTGAACAAGAGCCGAGAGGCCGGGACCGACGCCTTGTGGGCCCAGCTCCACGGGGAAGAGCGCAAGCCGGACTAGCGTCCGCTACTTGTACATACCCTCGCGCAAGTTGATGCCGTGCTCGAGCCAGACCTTGAGCGCGCAGAGCATCTGCGACCAGCCCTGGCAGTTGCCGTAGGAAGCGCCCAGCGCGCCCTGGTTGAAGCGCCAGCCTTCCTCGGCGATCTCGACCAAGGTGCGCCCGTCGTCGAGCGGCTTGAAGTTCATGGTCACCGTCGTCTCATAATCGGCATCGGTGAGTTCACCGCCTTCGACGTTGGGTGCCTCTCCCTCACTGGCCCGCCAGCGCAGCACGATCCGCTCGTCAGGCACGACTTCGATCACGTGGACGGGGAAGGCGCCGGGGAAGTCGTGGAAGTCCCAGGTCACCGTGGTCCCTGTCTCAAGCCGCCCCTTGGCACCGCCAGTGGTGAAATATTCCGACAGCTGCTTGGGGTCCGCAACTGCCTCGAACACCTCGTGCACCGGCTTGGATATGCGGGCCGCGACCCTGAATTTGAGTTCCATGATCGGCTCCTTGCTTGAGTCGTTTGAAAATATGTTATAAAAACATAACATGTCAACCGACGACGATCTCGACGCCGTGTTCAAGGCGCTCGCCAATCCCCTGCGCCGTCGCATCTGTGACGAGCTCAAGCTGCGTCCTCTGACAACCAAGCAGCTCTGCGCCAGTTTCCCCGAACTCGACCGCTGCACGATCATGCTCCACCTCGGAGCCCTCGAGCGCGCCGGCCTGGTGGTTCCAGTGCGCAAGGGGCGGGAGCGGTTCAATTATCTCGATGCGATGCCGATACAGGCCATCCACGAACGCTGGATCGGTCCGCTGGCGGCGCAGGCCGCGAGCCAGCTTCACCGCCTGAAGAACGAGCTTGAGCAGGAAACGCTTTCCACGCCAGCGACCCGCCGCTAACCGCTGCGCACGATGGAATACGTCTCTACCCGCGGCAACGCACCCGCGCTCGACTTCGAAGGTGTCACTCTCGCCGGACTGGCTTCCGACGGCGGCCTCTACGTGCCGCGCGAATGGCCGCGCTTCTCGCACGAGCAAATCGCCGAGATGGCAGGGCTGCCTTATGCCGAGCTAGCCGTGCGCGTCATGCTGCCGTTCGTCGGCACGAGCTTGACCGAAGAGCGACTGCGCGAGCTGTGCACCGAGGCTTATGGCCGTTTCGCCCATGCTGCCGTCACGCCGCTCAAGCAGCTCGACGAACAGCAGTGGCTGCTGGAGCTGTTCCACGGTCCGACGCTGGCGTTCAAGGATGTGGCGCTCCAGCTGCTCGGCCGCCTGTTCGAGGAATTCCTGTCCCGCAGCGATGACCGCCTGACCATCGTCGGTGCCACCAGCGGCGACACCGGTTCGGCCGCGATCGATGCGGTTGCGGGGCGCGAGCGGATCGACATCTTCATGCTCCACCCCAAGGGCCGGGTGAGCGACGTGCAGCGCCGGCAGATGACCACGGTCAAGGCGCCCAACGTCCACAACATCGCCATCGAGGGCAGCTTCGACGACGCGCAGGCGATGGTGAAGCGCATGTTCGGCGATACCGCCATGACCAGCCGCTTCCACATCAGCGCGGTCAACTCGATCAACTGGGCCCGGCTGATGGCGCAAGTGGTCTACTACTTCGCCGCTGCCCTCCAGCTTGGCGCGCCCGAGCGCAAAGTCGCCTTCAGCGTGCCGACCGGTAACTTCGGAGATGTCTTCGCCGGCTATGTCGCAGCGCAGATGGGCCTGCCGGTCGAGCGGCTGATCGTCGCCACCAACGTCAACGACATCCTCCACCGTGCGCTTTCTGCGGGCGACTATTCGGCCGGAACGGTCACGCCGACCGCGGCTCCGTCGATGGACATCCAGGTCAGCTCCAACTTCGAGCGGCTGCTGTACGATTGCGGCGGGCGCGATGGCCTTGCCCTGGCCGAGCAGATGCGCGGGTTCGAGGCGACCAAGGCGATGCGGCTGACCAATGCGCAGCGCGAGGGTGCCGCCGCTCTGATCACCAGCACTCGGGCCGATGCGACCGAGATGACCCAGGCCATGGCCTGGGCAGCCCGCGAATGCGGCGAGGTGATCGATCCGCACACCGCGATCGGCCTCCACGCCGCCCGCACGGCAGGCGTACCGCGCGGGGTGCCGGTCGTCACGCTGGCGACGGCCCATCCGGCCAAGTTCCCCGACGCCGTCGAACGCGCCACCGGTCAGCGTCCGCCACTTCCTTCGCGGGTGGGCGACCTGTTCGACCGCGAGGAACGCTACAGCGAGCTTCCGGGCGACTATGACGCGATCGCCGCTTTCGTCGCGGAGCACGCGACACCGTCGGCCTGATGGCTGAGCTAGTCCAACAGCCCCTGGTCATGGAAGGGCAGGGCTGGTCCGACTACGGGCTTGTCGACAGCGGCTACGGTCGCAAGTTCGAGCGCTACGGCCCCTACCGCTTCATTCGGCCCGAGCCGCAGGCGCTGTGGTCGGCGCGTCTCGACGATTGGGACGCGGACGGCGAGTTCGTGCCGGGCTCCGACGAGGACGGCGGGGGTCGCTGGGGGTATGCGCGCCAGGTTCCTCCAGAGGGATGGCCGCTGGCGTGGAACGATGTCCGGTTTACCGGCCACTGCACCCCGTTTCGCCACCTGGGGTTCTTCCCCGATATGGCGCCGGTGTGGGACTGGATGCGTGGCCAGCTGGTCGGCAAGCCTGACGCCCAGACGCTCAACCTGTTCGGCTACACCGGCGTTGGCACGCTGGCGCTGAGCGAGTGCGGCCCGGTAACCCACGTCGATGCGAGCAAGAAGTCGGTCGCACAGGCCCGCGAAAACGCGGCGCTCTCGGGCATGTCCGGGCGACCTGTTCGCTGGTTGATTGATGATGCGGCCAAATTCACTGCCCGCGAAGTTCGCCGTGGCAAGCGGTACGACGGGATCATCCTCGACCCGCCGAAGTTCGGCCGCGGTCCCGAGGGTGAGGTCTGGCGCATCGAGGAAGGCTTGCCGCCCCTGATCGCCGATTGCCGCAGCCTCCTCGACGAGGATAGCCGCTTCCTGTTTCTCACGGTCTACGCCGTGCGCATGAGCAGCCTGGCGCTGGCCGGGCTGCTGGCCGAGCATTTCGCCGGTCTCCCGGGCAAGATCGAGCACGGGGACCTGGCGGTGCGCGAAGATGGGGAGGGCGGCCGCCTGCTGCCGACCGCAATTTTCGCTCGTTGGAGCAACGGCTAGCCCTCTCCGCTTCGGTGAGCGGCTCAGTCCACATGGTTAATTTTCCGCTGCACTTACGCCTAGGCGTTAAGCATTATCCGAAGCCCTGCCCGGTAAGTCGGTGGAACCCATTCGTCGCCAAAATAGCGCCATGTCGCGCGAAGAGTTACGGAGACGAGAGATGCCTGGTCAGGCCCTGCACCAACAACAAGGCTTCGAGCTGCGCCGCCGCCCGCTCGCACGCCGCCGCTTCTATCCCGAGTATTGGCTGACTGCGCTGATCCTGGTCACGAGCCTGGGTATAGCGCTGTCGACGCTGATAGCCTGATCGATCCCAAGTCGCTCGGCAAACAAGACCACCCGGAAAAGCCGGGTGGTGGAGGGGTGAGCGCTCGACCCGCTCACCCCTCCCTCACGTTCTGAGTAAGCTCAGTGGCCGCCACCTTCGGCGGCGAGTTCGTCGGCAGAAGCCGCTTCCAACCGTCCGGCGCGCGAGGCGGTGATGTAGTTGCGGACCTGCACGTTACCCTCGTGGCAGGCGTATTCGAAGAATGCGTAGGAATCATCGCGCGTCCAGTCGAAGCGGATCGTCCACGGCGCGGTGAAGACCTGGGCGTCGGAGTAGGTCATCTCGTAAGTGATGGTGTTCTCGCCGGTCATGGTCAGGCGCTCGACCACTTTGGCCTGATCGCTGGTCGGGATCGTGTTCCACGGCGGCACCCCACGGGTGGCCATGTTGAGCGGCGAGCCGTTGCGGGCGAACATATCGCGTGTGGCGCTGTCGCCGGTCTTGAGATTGGTGGTCTCGATGACGAGCGTATTGCCTTCCCAGTGGCCGACACTGTTGCCGAGGTAGGCCTCGACCCCGTCCGGCCAATGCTGATCGTTACCGCGCACCGGGATCACGCGAGTGCCGAGCATCTCGAGCGCAATCGTGACGTAGCCCGGCGCCTGGTAGATGCGGATACCGTTGTTGTAGCGAAACGGCAGCATCGAGGCCGGGAAGCCGCGGCTGATGCAGCGATCCCAGCTGTCGAAGTCCGTTACCCAGTCGAACGAGGTGTTGGGCGTCCAGCTCGAACGGCCGGCGCGATGCAAGGCCTCGGCCTGCGGGGTCATGGCGGGGAGCTTGCCGTCGACCGGGTCGATCACCATCGATGTCCGGCGGGCACCCGCAAGGTACTCGATCCAGTGCCCGGTGCCGATGGTCTCTTCTTTTTCTTCCTTGGCGTAGCGGGTTTCGAGTTCGGTCGCGCGGGCTTGCTCGGCGGCGAGCTCCTCGTCGGTCTTGAAGAAACGATTGCCGTACTGCTCCGGGCGGTTGACCGGCAGTTCGGCCACATCGTTGATCGGCCAGGTGCCGCGGAAATCGGGATCGCCCCAGGCGGTCTTCTTGGGCTGGAAGTCGGTCGCCACAGGCGGCATCACGGTGAGGTCAGCACCGGCTTGCTGGGCGAAGGTCGCAGCCGGCGCGACAAGGCTCGCGGCAAGCGCCACGGCAGCGCCGGCATGGCGGAGGTTGAGAGCAAGCTTGTTCATGGCGATCCCCTGACGTTCTCGAACGCGCTCCGGCCCAAGGGGCCGGGCGAAAGAGGCGGGGCTATAACCGCCGTGCCTTGGGGTGATAAGTCGCGAATTGTCGCACGGCTGTAACCGCGGCTGCGGCCGATGGACTTTCGCCTTTCTTGGTGCCATCGGCGGCGCCAAGCCAAGGAAGAATTCCCCTCAATGCAAGACAGCCTGATCCTCGAGATCGCCGACTTCGAACACATGGTCCACACCGGGATCTATTCGGAAGAGACCGGCAAGCCGCAACCGCTGCGCTTCACGGTGCACGTGCGGATGAAGCCGATCGAACACTACGATCCCGACACCTCGCTCGACGCGAGCAAGAACTACATGGACCTGAAGTTCGCCTGCTCCGAAGCGCTCGATGGCGGGACGCACTTCAAGCTGATCGAGGCGGTGGCCGATCACGTGTGCGAGACGCTGTTCCTGCAGGACAAGCGCGTCGAGGCGGTGACGGTGAAGATCGTGAAGCTCGCTCTTAGCGAGGCTGACGAGAAGATCGGCATCACCCTGCATCGCGAGCGGCGTTGATGGCGGTCGTTCGCGTTGGATCCCTGCCGGAAGGCGCGCTCGACGCGGCGGCAGCGTTTCAGGCGGACGTCATGCCTGGGCTTCGGGCCGCCGGAGAAGATCTGGCTGTGGTCTTTCCGCCAGCTCCGCACGATCATCGCGCGTGGAGACTGGCTGCGATCCAGGACCTGGCGCGCGCGGCGGCCCCTTTGCGAGTGAACGCGATCGTTGGGGATGAGGAGCCGGCGCTCAGCGAAGCGCTTGCATTCCTGGCATCCGCCCCCGGCGTCACTGGCCAGATTCTCGCCGTAGATGGCAAATCGCGGGAAAACGACTAGATAGGTCGCAGATGAGTTGTTCTGCCCCTCTCGTTGACGCGTTCAATCGGCGTATCACGTATCTCCGCCTGTCGGTGACCGACCGGTGCGATTTGCGTTGCAGCTATTGCATGCCCGAGCAGATGCAGTTCCTGCCGCGCAAGGACGTGCTCAGCCTGGAAGAGCTGCACAAGCTCGCGCTGGCCTTCATCGACCGCGGCATCACCAAGATCCGCCTGACTGGCGGCGAGCCGCTTGTCCGGCGCGACATGATCGAGCTGGTGCAGGCTCTCGGCCGCAAGCTCGGCGACGGGTTGGAGGAGCTGACCCTCACCACCAACGGCACGCAGCTGGCGCAGTATGCCGGCGACCTGGCGGCTGCGGGTATTCGACGGATCAACGTCTCGCTCGACACGATGGACAGCGGCCTGTTCGAGGCGCTCAGCCGCCGCGACCGGCTCGGCCAAGTCCTGCAAGGCATTGCCGCCGCCAAGGAAGCCGGGCTCAAGGTCAAGCTCAACACCGTGGCGCTCAAGAACCTCAACGAGGCCGAGATTCCGTTCCTCGTCGAATGGGCCCATGCGCAGGGGCATGAGATGACCCTGATCGAGGTCATGCCGCTGGGCGAGGTCGAAGGTGAGCGGGTCGATCACTACCTGCCGCTGACCGTGGTTCAGGATGCGCTCGAAGCGCGTTGGACCCTGGTGCCGAGCGAATATCGCTCCGGCGGTCCGGCGCGCTATTTCGACGTGGTGGAGACTGGCGGGCGGCTTGGCCTGATCACGCCGCTGACGAACAACTTCTGCGCCGGATGCAACCGCATCCGGGTGACGGCGACCGGGCAGCTCTACGCCTGCCTCGGCGGAGCGGAGCAGGTCGACTTGCGCGCTGCGCTGCGGTCTGACGCGCCGGACGCCAACCTCGCCGACGCGCTCGACGAGGCGATGCGGATCAAGCCCGAGCGCCACCACTTCCGCATCGAACGCGGCCAGGAACCGGCGCAGCCGCGCCATATGTCGCTCACCGGCGGCTGACCGTGTCAGTAAAACTCGTTTTCCTGGGCAAGCTGGCCGACCTTTCGGGCGTGCCGGAAATGCTCGTGCCCGGTCCGCTCGACTGGACGGGGCTCCTCGCGGCCCTGCCAGGACCACTCGGGGAGGGTGCCCGCGGCGACAAGGTCAAGTTGGCCCTCAATGGCAAGATCTTGTCGGACAAGACTGCGCTCTCGGCCAAGGAGGGCGACGAGGTCGCATTGCTGCCTCCCGTCAGCGGCGGCTGACATGGCTCGCGACGTTCGCCTGCTCGACCACGCTCTGGTGCCGGAAGCCGAGCTGGCGGCCTTCTCGGCGGCTCACCCTGCTGCAGGTGGCATCGCCAGCTTCGTCGGCAAAGTCCGTCCGGACCAGGGCGTGGAGGCGCTCGAGCTCAGCCATTACGAGCCGCTGACCCTGCCAGGGATGGAGGCGCTGGCCGAAGAGGCGCTCCGTCGCTGGCCGCTCGACGGGCTTCTCCTGGTTCATCGGGTCGGCGTCATGCAGGCGGGCGAGTCGATCGTGCTGGTCGCCGCCGCCGCTCGCCATCGCCGCGACGCATTCGAGGCCGCGGACTTCGCTATGGATCACCTCAAGGGCAACGCCTGGTTCTGGAAGCGCGAAAAGCGCCCCGACGGCTGGCACTGGATCGAGCCGCGCCAACAGGATCACTCCGACCTGGAGCGCTGGGGCTAAATCCTCCCGAGTTTCGGGCAGGATTTGAGGTTTGATCGCCATCAAAGCCTATCTCGCCGATTCGGCGCATTCCTCCTCCTACAGACAGGAGTGAACCGATGGCCGAAAGACTGACCCGCCAAGTTGTCGCCGAGAAGGCGATCGTTCTGGACGAACCCGCGCTGCGTCTGCCGACTTCGGTCGACCGCACGTTCGAACTCCCGGCCGGTCTCTACGTCGCCACCGCGGCGGCTTACTTCGGCTTCTTAGGCGTGATGGCTCTCGGTTTCGGCAACCCCGGTCTGATCGTGCCGATGGCGATCTTCATCGTGTTCGTCGCGATGTTCTTTGCTGTGCCGGCGATGTGGATGAAGATGGGGCCGCTCAACCCGCAGCAGCTTACGAGCTGGAGCCGCTTCCAACAGCGGGGGGTTATGACCCCGTATGGCCGCAGCACGGCGGGGGCAGCCACGGTGCAGGTTCTGATCCTGCCTGGGCTAATCCTGCTGTGGGGACTGGTTGCGGTAATAATCGCCGCGGTGGTCCGCTAGCCTTCCGCGCCTTCCGCAACCCAGCCCAGCCGCGCGGGGTCGAGCAATTCGATCCCGCGCGCACCTTTTCGCCTGATCACGCCGTCGCGCTCGAACTTGGTCAGCGCGCGGCTCACCGTTTCGATCGTCAGGCCAAGCATTCCGGCGATCTCGCCGCGCGTGAGCGGAAGCTCGAACTCGCGAGCCGCATGGCACGACGAATCGCTCGCTCCTTCGGCGATGCCCATCATTAGTCCGGCAACCTTCGAGGGAGCGCTGCGGCGGCCGCTGAGCGACAGCAGCTCCCGACTCTGCAGCAGGTCTTCCTGCGAACGGCGCAGCAGCGCCTGGCTCAGCTTGGGATTGAGATCGATCGCCCGGCCCATCTCGCTACGCGGGAATACGCACAGTTCGCTGTCGGTGAGGGCGATCACGTCGTGGTGGGCGAACGGGGCGAACAATTCGCCAATGAAGCCCGAAGGGTGGACGATCGCGAGGATTCGTTCGGTACCCTGTTCATCGACACTGGTCACCTTGAGCGCGCCCTTGAGCAGCGTCGCGCAAGCGGAGTTCTCGTCACCCGCTGCGAACAGGACTTCGCCGCGCTTGAGCTTACGCCCACGGCCTGAGCGGGCAAGCGCCTCACGTTCCCCGTCGGTCAGTACGGAACAGGCCGCCCGATCCTTCACCGGGCAGGTGGAGCAATTGAGCCCCATCAGCGCAGGCCCCCCGCCAACTCTTCCAGGACTGCGTTCTGCTGTTCGACCAGCGCCATGACGCCTTCACGCGCGGCGGCGATTCGGTCGATCTCGGTTCCTTCGACACCAGCGTCGACATAAAGGCGGTCGAGGTCGGCGAGTGCGGTCATCGCCTTCGCCCGCTCGGCCTCGAGCCCAGCGACAGCGACTTGCGCCACCGACCAGTTCTCACTTCCAACGTCTTGTCCGCTCGCCGCATTGACCGCCCGGCGCGCTGCCGGAGTTCCCGCGACGAAAGCCGTGTTGGCACTGGCGGCGTCAGCTTCGAGTTGGTCGACCCGGCCGAGCACTTCGGCCGAGGCTGCGGGCCGGATGACCACGGGCGTAACCGGGGTCATCGTGCCCGATACCCGCTCGGCATCGCGGATCGCGAGACTTGGATAAGCATCGGATGCACCGGCACAGGCCGTCAGGCTCGAAGCCAGGATCAGCAAGGGGAGGACAGTGGGGTTGAAACGCATTAGAGGCGTCTTAGCTGTGCACTGTCCGGGTTTCCAGCGTTGCGGAGCCGAAAATGCGCGGTCGAATCGTTGACAGAGACCGGCTCATGGCCTAACGGCGGCCGACTTTCCGGTGCCCCACTGGGCGCCTTTTTTGTCGTTTACGCGGGTTCTCCCGGGGAAAATGGCAGTCGTAACGAACGGATTTGAAGACCATGTTCGCAGTAGTGCGCACGGGCGGCAAGCAGTATCGCGTCGCCCCCGGAGACAAGATCGCGGTCGAGAAGCTGGCTGGTGAAGCTGGTGACACGATCACGCTGGGTGACGTTCTGCTCGCCGGCGAAGGCAGCGACCTGAAGGACGCGGCCAAGGTTGCGGTTTCGGCCGAGATCATCGCCCAGGCGAAGAGCGAGAAGGTCGTCGTCTTCAAGAAGCGCCGTCGGCACAACTACCGCCGCAAGGCCGGTCATCGTCAGCAGATGACCCTCCTGCGAATCGTCGCGGTGGGCGATGCCAAGTCGGAAGCGCCGAAGAAGGCCGCTGCTGCGAAGACCGAAGCGCCGAAGGCTGAAGCTGCTCCGGCCGCTGTGAAGGAAACCAAGGCTGCTAAGCCGGCTCCGAAGACGGAAGCCGCTGCTGAGAAGCCCGTCGCCGCCAAGAAGGCACCGGCCAAGAAGCCGGCTGCCAAGAAGGCCGACTAAGAGAAGTCCGAGGAGTAGTTCGAGATGGCACATAAAAAAGCAGGCGGTAGCTCGCGCAACGGTCGCGATTCGGCTGGCCGTCGCCTCGGCGTGAAGAAGTTCGGCGGCCAGGAAGTGGTCGGCGGCAACATTATCATCCGCCAGCGCGGCACGCGCGTCTATCCGGGCGTGAACGTCGGCATTGGCAAGGATCACACCCTCTTTGCGCTCACCGCAGGTCGCGTGCGATTCCATGATGGCAAGCAAAGCCGCAAGTACGTGTCCGTGGACGCAATGGCAGAAGCAGCCGAATAATCGGATGACTCGCTAAAGGGGTCATCCTCAGGGATGGCCCGGCCGGATCACTCCGGCTCAAGAGGGAGACGGGCCAACCCGTCTCCCTTTTTGTTTTTCTCCCTCGCAATCACACTGTCACGCGCCATCCGTAGGGCGCGGGCGAGCAAGGGAGTACGTGGCATGTTCATTCGCACGGAAAGGCTGTTCCTGCGGCCCGGCTGGATCGAAGATGCGCCGGAACTGGCGCGCGCGATCGGCGACGAATCGATTGTGCGGAACCTTGCCCGCGTGCCGTGGCCCTATTGCATGGACCACGCGCGCCAGTGGCTGACCACGCCCAAGCCGGACAAATTGCCGAGCTTTCTCATCACCTTGCCTGAAGAGGGTGGGCGGATCATCGGCGTCTGCGGCTTCCATGAAGAGCAGGGCGAACCTGCCATTGGCTACTGGATCGCCCGCTCGCACCAGGGGCAAGGCTTTGCCACCGAGGCGAACCAGGCGATCCTCAAGCTTGCCCAGGCGATTGGATATCGCCGCGTGCGGGCCGATCACTTCGCCGACAATCCGGCGTCGGGGCGGGTTTTGCGTAAGGTCGGCTTCCTTCCGACCGGCCGCACCAGCAAGCGGCCAAGTCTGGCTCGGGGCACCACTTCTCTGTCGGTCGAATATTCGGCCGAACTGGGCGACGGTTGCTCCGCCCGAATGCCGGTAGCGGCCTAAGGTGAAACACTCCCCTCCTGCTTGCGGGAGGGGAGCTAGGCCTTGCGAAGGATCTTCGCCCAGGGGTTGAGGTCGGGCTCGGCGATCTTCGTCAGGTGATTGCGGTCGCGGTGCTGGAACAGCGTATCCTGTCCGCGAACCATCAGCATGGTGTCCTGGACATAGCTCCACGAGCCATCGTCATGGAAATCGACCTCGATCCGATAGGAATCGGTCCGGAACGCCAGCTCGAGGAATGTGGTAGAGCAGATGCCGTATTCGGTTTGTCCACGCTCGGCCGATAGCACCAGCTTGGTCGCGTCCGGGGCGGCGTGACCGGCGGCGATCGCTACCTGACCGCGCGGAATGGCGATCGTCTGGAGAACGAGGCCGGTGGCCGGTTCCCATAGCCAGTAACCGACCTGGTCGTGGAAGGTGATGTCTTCTTCCGGCGTGTTGATGTGCACGTGATAGCGCAGGCCGTAGAATAGCTGCGGCCCATTGGCCTGGGGATCGATTGGGACCATCTCGATGCGCTCGCGAAAATCGCGTTGCTCGGGACCCTCGGCCTTTGGGTTGATGTCCACACCGCGCTGACCCTCCCAGGTACCCGCGAGCCGGCGCAAGGGACCGAGATTGCGCAGAGTCTCCGGATCAACGTCTTCCGGCTCGGTGAAGATGTCTTCGGGTAGTTCCATGCCGTGTGCCCCTCGCTTGCAGGAGGCACCTCATAGCGTTTGGAAGGCGTGTGGCTAGCTGGTTCACCGGTGCCGCTGCGGAGAGCGTGTTGAGCGAGGCATCAAGGGCACGGCGAGGCGGATTTTCGGGACAAACCCGAATATCCAAGGCGTGACGGCCAACTTAGCTTTGGGCGGCAGTACCAAGACGGGCGTCACGAAAAGGCGGGGGCTCGCGTGTCCGAAGACATTCCAGGCCAACCTCTTCCAAGCATATCGACCGGCCAAGCCGGAATGAAAGCCCGTTGGTGAAAGAGAAGGCTTCGCGCCGGCAGCATCACTTTGACCGATGTCAAAGTCCTGCCCGCCCGCGGAGCCTACCGCAAATTCTCAGCAAGCAAACGGGCAGGGCATGGACACTATCGTAGCGCGGACCGGTTTCTGGTTCGCGGTCATCCTCTTGGCTATCGTGGCCGTGGCACTGGCGCAGGACACGGGATACGCCGTGCACATGACCATCGTCGCGCTGGCGGCGGGGATTTGCATGCTCGTGAGCATGCTCGGCGTCGACTATACTGCTGTTGCCAACGGCATTCTGCGCGCTCCGGCCGACCCATCACGCTACGATGACGATCCTATCCGCTGGGGCGTGATCGCCACCGTATTCTGGGGCATTGTCGGCTTCCTGGTCGGCGTCTTCATCGCCTTGCAGCTCGCCTACCCGCAGCTCAACTTCGAGCCCTACCTCAACTTTGGCCGGGTTCGTCCGCTGCATACCTCGGCGGTGATCTTTGCCTTTGGCGGCAATGCCCTGATCGCGACCAGCTTCTACGTCGTGCAGCGCACCTGCCGTGCGCGCCTGGCGTTCCCGCAGCTCGCCCGGTTCGTGTTCTGGGGCTACCAGCTGTTCATCGTGCTGGCCGCGAGCGGCTACCTGCTCGGCGTTACCCAGTCGAAGGAATATGCCGAGCCCGAATGGTACGTCGACTGGTGGCTCACGATCGTGTGGGTCGCTTACCTGGCGGTGTTCGTCGGCACGATCGTCAAGCGCTCGGAACCGCACATCTACGTCGCCAACTGGTTCTACCTCGGCTTCATCATCACCGTGGCGATGCTCCACGTCGTCAACAACCTCGACATGCCCGTCAGCCTTTTCGGATCGAAGAGCTATCCGCTGTTCGCCGGCGTCCAGGGCGCGCTGGTGCAGTGGTGGTACGGCCACAACGCGGTCGGCTTCCTGCTGACGGCGGGCTTCCTGGCGATGATGTATTACTTCGTGCCCAAGCAGGCCGAGCGGCCGATCTACAGTTACCGCCTGTCGATCATCCACTTCTGGAGCCTGATCTTCCTCTACATCTGGGCCGGCCCGCACCACCTGCACTACACGGCGCTGCCCGACTGGGCACAGACGCTGGGCATGGTGTTCTCGATCATGCTGTGGATGCCGAGCTGGGGCGGCATGATCAACGGCCTGATGACGCTCAACGGCGCGTGGGACAAGATCCGCACCGACCCGATCATCCGCATGATGGTGATGGCGTTGGCCTTCTACGGCATGAGCACCTTCGAAGGCCCGCTGATGTCGATCAAGAGCGTCAACTCGCTGTCGCACTATACCGACTGGACCATCGGCCACGTCCATTCCGGCGCGCTCGGGTGGAACGGCCTGATCACCTTCGCTGCGGTCTACTACCTAGTGCCGCGTCTGTGGGGGCGTGAGCGGCTCTACAGCCTGCGCATGGTCAACTGGCACTTCTGGCTCGCGACCATGGGCATCGTCTTCTACGCCGGCAGCATGTGGGTGGCCGGGATCACCCAGGGCCTGATGTGGCGCGAGTTCGGCGCCGACGGCTACCTAGTCAACAGCTTTGCCGACACCGTCGCGGCACTCCACCCGATGTACGCCCTGCGGGCACTCGGCGGGTTGTTCTACCTCTCGGGCGCTCTGGTCATGGTCTGGAACGTGTGGGCCACGATCCTCGGCCGCCTGCGGACCGAAGCCCCGATGAGCGACGCCGCCTTCGATCCCGCCAAGGACCGCCCGATCGTCGCAGTTCCGGCCGAATAGGAAATCATATCATGACCGGTTTGGCCCAACGCCATAAAAAGCTCGAACGCAACGTGACGCTGCTCGCCCTCGGCGCCTTCGTCACCGTCGCCATCGGCGGCATCGTCGAGATCGCACCACTGTTCTGGATCGACAACACGATCGAGAAGGTGGACGGGATGCGTCCTTACACCCCGCTGGAGCAGGCAGGCCGCGACATCTACATTCGCGAAGGCTGCTATGCCTGCCACAGCCAGATGATCCGCCCGTTCCGGGACGAGGCCGAGCGGTATGGCCACTACAGCCTCGCGGCGGAATCGATGTTCGACCATCCGTTCCAGTGGGGCTCCAAGCGCACCGGGCCGGACTTGGCGCGTGTCGGCGGGCGCTATTCGGACGAGTGGCACGTGCAGCACCTCAAGGACCCGCGCAGCGTGGTGCCCGAGACGGTGATGCCCAAGTACGGCTTCCTGGCCGAGAACGATCTCGACATCGGCGATCCGGCTGCGCGGTTGCTCGCGCTACGCCGGGTAGGGGTGCCTTACACCGACAAGGACCTCGAAATGGCCATCGCGGACATCACCGCCCAGGCCGACCCAGAGGCGGACGCGGGCGATCTGGAGAAGCGCTATCCCAAGGCACAGATCCGCGACTTCGACGGCAATCCCCAGCGCCTGACCGAGATGGATGCGCTGGTGGCGTACCTGCAGATGCTCGGCACCCTGGTCGACGTGAACGCGGCCGCCGCGCAGGAAGAGCTGGCCCAGGAGACCGGGCGGTGAGCGCGCATTCGACTTACGACATGCTGCGGCACATGGCGGACAGCTGGGGCCTGCTGGTGATGCTGCTGGTGTTCGTGACGCTGGCGCTGTGGCCGTTCCGCCCCGGCGCCCGGCGGCGCAACGATGAGGCGGCCAACCTGATTTTCAAGGACGATCACGATGGCGAATAAGCGCCTGGACGAAGCGACCGGCACCGAGACGGTCGGTCACGAGTGGGACGGCATCGAGGAACTCGATACGCCGATGCCCCGCTGGTGGCTGTGGACCTTCTTCGCGACCATCGTTTTCGCGATCGGCTATGGCATTGCCTATCCGGCCTGGCCGCTGATCGAGCGGGGCACCGAGGGCGTGCTCGGCTGGACCAGCCGTGGCCAGTTCGCGCGGGAGATGGAGCAGGACCGCGAAAGCCGCTCGGCGCTGATGGCGCAACTCGCGGCCACGCCGATCGAGCGCCTGCCCGACAATCCGGAACTGATGCGCGCTGCGGTCGCCGGTGGCCGCGCGGCGTTCAAGGTCAACTGCGTGCAGTGCCATGGTGCGGGGGCTGCCGGTTCGGCGGGCTATCCCAACCTCAACGATGATGAGTGGTTGTGGGGCGGCGATCTCAAGTCGATCGAATACACGCTGCTCCACGGTATCCGCCAACCCGGCGAAGAGGTGACCCGGACCAGCCTGATGCCGACCTTTGGCGGCGCGCTCAGTTCAGAGCAGATCGGCCAAGTGGCGGACCACGTGCTGAGCCTATCCGGCAAGGCGAAAGACAACGCTGCAGGGGCCCAACTGTTTGCTGACAACTGCGCCGCCTGCCACGGCCCCGCCGGGACCGGAAACCGCGAGCTTGGTGCGCCGAACCTCGCCGACGCGATCTGGCTCTACGGTGGAACCAAGGACAGCGTCATGCAGCAGATCCGCCAGCCTCGGCATGGCGTGATGCCGGCCTGGGAGCATCGCCTCGATCCGGTGACGATCCGCATGCTGGCGGCTTATGTCCATTCGCTGGGGGGCGGTGAGCAATTCGTGGAGGTCGCCGCGAACACGGCCGACCAGGCCGATGAGCAACGCTGACAGCATATCTCCCGGCACCCCGAGCAAGCTTTTCGCCAAGCGCCAGTCCGTCCATCCGCGGCGGATCGACGGTCCGTTCCGCCGCTTCAAGTGGCTGGTGATGTTCGTCACCCTGGCGATCTACTACGGCACGCCGTGGATCCGCTGGGACCGCGGTCCCTATGCGCCCAACCAGGCGGTGCTGATCGACCTGGCGAACCAGCGCTTCTACATGTTCGGCATCGAGATCTGGCCGCACGAGTTCTATTTCGTCGCCGGCCTGCTGATCATGGCGGGGATCGGATTGTTCCTCGTCACCAGCGCCGTGGGGCGCGCCTGGTGCGGCTATTCCTGCCCGCAGACGGTGTGGACCGACTTGTTCCAGCATGTCGACCGCTTCGTCGATGGCGACCGCAACGCGCGCATGCGGCTCGATGCGGCGCCGTGGGGCGCGGGCAAGGCGGTGCGGCGCGCGTTCAAGTGGACGATCTACCTCGTGATCGCCTTCTGGACGGGCGGGGCGTGGATCATGTACTTCGCCGATGCCCCGACGCTTACGCGTGACTTCTGGAGCGGCGATGCGGCGATGGCGGCCTACGTCACCGTCGGGATCCTGACCGCCACGACCTTCTGGCTCGGCGGCTTCATGCGCGAGCAGGTGTGCATCTACATGTGCCCCTGGCCGCGCATCCAGGGCGCGCTGATCGACGAGAAGTCGCTGATCGTCACCTACAAGGACTGGCGCGGCGAACCGCGAGGCAGCGTCAAGAAGGCCGAGAAGGACCCGGGTGCTTTCGGCGACTGCATCGATTGCAACTTGTGCGTGGCGGTCTGTCCGACCGGCTACGATATCCGCAAGGGTCCCGATGTCGCCTGCATTACCTGCTCGCTGTGCATCGACGCCTGCGATCGGGTGATGAAAGAAGTCGGCCGTCCGCGCGGACTGATCGACTACGCCACGCTGGAGGATTGCCGCCGCGAAGCCGACGGTGGAGAGCCGCGCCCGGCCTGGCGCACGCTGCTGCGCCCGCGCACGGTGATCTACTTCACGATCTGGGCGGGCATCGGGCTCGCGATGCTCTTTGCGCTCGGCACGCGCACCCATCTCGGGATTTCGGTCGAGCCGGACCGCAACCCCTCGTTCATGCTGCTGAGCGACGGCAGTGTGCGCAACGCCTACACCGTGAAGCTGCGCAACATGCAGAGCCGTCCGCGGGCGTTCCAGCTCGAGATCGAAGGGCTCCCGGCAGCGCAGATGTGGACCGACGACATGGCGAGGCAGGACGCCGCGCGGACCATCGTCCGCGAGATACCGCCCGACAGCACCATGCCGCTGCGTATCTACGTCATCGCGCCGCCCGATACCTCGCCCCAAGCCTTCGGCTTCGCTGCGACCGCGCAGGGGGAACGGCCGGAACGGGCCGCGAGCGAAACCCGTTTTGAAGCACCGGAGGACGGCAGATGAGCAGGCAATTCACCGGTTGGCACATGGCCACGATCCTGGTCGCCTTCTTCGGCGTAGTGATCGCGGTCAACTTCACCATGGCCCGCTTCGCCTCCTCGACCTTCGGCGGCATCGTGGTCGAGAATTCCTATGTGGCGAGCCAGAAGTTCAACGGCTGGCTCGATGCGGCGAAGTCGCAGCAGGCACTCGGCTGGGATGCGGTGACGGCCTGGCGGCCTGACGGGCGGCTGGCGATTGCCGTGACCGGGGCTCCGTCAGGCACCCGGCTCACCGCCGTCGCACGCCACCCGCTCGGGCGCGTAGCCGACATACCGATCGCGTTCACCGATACAGGGGACGGGCGCTTCCTTTCGCATGAGGCACTGCCTGAGGGACGCTGGATTCTGCGGCTCCAGCTTGAGCAGGGCGGACGGCAATGGCGCCGTGAGGAGACCCTGCGATGACTGCGCTAGCCCTCGCATCTGACCGGCTGGAACGAACGACGCTCGCCGTCCCAGGTGCGCATTGCGCCGGATGCATGAGCAAGATCGAGCGCGGCCTTGCGGCAGTCCCGGGGGTCGCCGAGGCGCGGGTCAATCTCTCGGCCCGCATGGTCTCGGTCAGCCACGAAGAGGGGCTCGATCAGCGTAAGCTGGTGAATGCCCTGGCCGATCTCGGCTTCGAAGCGCAGACCCGCGTCGAAGGCTCGGCACGTCCGGACTCCGCGGCACGCCAATTGCTGGCACCTCTGGCCGTCGCCGGCTTTGCGGCGATGAATGTCATGCTGCTGTCGGTCAGCGTGTGGTCGGGCGCGGAGGGCTCTACTCGGGACCTTTTCCACTGGCTCAGCGCGCTGATCGGGGTTCCGGCCATTGCCTATGCCGGGCAGCCATTCTTCCGTTCTGCCGTGGCGGCCCTGCGCAAGGGCCGCACCAACATGGACGTGCCGATCAGCCTCGGCGTGCTCATCGCGACCGGCCTGAGCCTCTACGAAACCGCGGTTCACGGTCGGCATGCCTGGTTCGACGGCGCCCTGATGCTGCTGACGTTCCTCCTGGCGGGCCGGGCGCTCGATGCCATGATGCGCGACAGGGCGCGGGCCGGGGTCGATGCCTTGATCAGCCAGGCACCCCAGGGCGCAACCGTTGTGGGAGAGGACGGTGAGCTCAACTGGTACCGAACCGAGTACTTGTGTTCGGGTATGATCCTGCGCGTCGTGGCTGGCGAGCGCCTCGCGGCCGATGGCGAGATCGTCAGCGGCGCCAGCCAGTTCGACCAGTCGCTGCTGACGGGGGAGAGCCGCCCGGTTGCCGCCCAAGTGGGCGACGGGGTGCTTGCGGGCACGCTGAACCTCACAGGCCCTGTCGACGTTCGGGTGAGCCACACGGGCCACGACACCACGCTGGCGGAGATCGTGCGCCTGATGGAGGCGAGCACGCAAAATCGCTCGCGCTACGTCCGCCTCGCCGATCGTGCCTCGCGGCTCTACGCGCCGGCGGTCCACACTCTGGCCGCGCTCTCGGTGGCGGGCTGGCTGATTGCCGGGGCGAGCCTCTACCAGGCGCTGGTGATTGGCGTCGCCGTGCTGATCATCACTTGCCCCTGTGCTCTGGGCCTGGCGGTTCCGGTGGCGCAAGTCGTGTCCAGCGGGGCGCTGATGCGGGCAGGGATCATGGTCAAGGATGGCTCGGCGCTCGAACGGATCGCGCTCGTCGACCGGGCGCTTCTCGACAAGACCGGCACCTTGACCATGAGCCGCCCCCAGCCGGACCCCGATGTGCTTGCGGCGATGGATCCTGTCGCCGCGTCGGTCGCGCTGGCCCTGTCCTCGCACAGCGGCCACCCGCTTTCGCGCGCTTTGGCGGCTGCTCTCATTGCTGGCGGACACAAGGCCGCGGACATCGACGCGGTGGAGGAACGCGCGGGCGAGGGCGTGTTCGCGCACTGGCTCGGCCTCGAAGTCGCACTCCGCCGCCCCGAGGCCGCCAACGGGATCGCGGTGAGCTTTCACATCGAGGGCAAGCCGACCTGGCTGATCCCCTATGCCTATCGGCTGCGGCCCGATCACGTCGAAGCACTGGCTGAATTGCGCAAGCTCGGGATCGAAGCGTCGATCGTGTCCGGGGACAACGTGGCGGCGGTGGCGGAAGTCGCCCGTGCCACGGGTCTCAGCGCTCAAGCAAACGCTTCGCCTGCCGACAAGCAGGCGCTTATCGGCAGGTTGCAGGCCGCGGGTCGGCGTGTGCTGATGGTAGGTGATGGGCTGAACGATGGTCCCGCTCTCGCCGCGGCCGATGCGTCGATGGCGCCCGGGTCGGCGAGCGACGTGGGGCTCCAGTCGGCGGACCTCGTCTTCACGCGGGATTCGCTTCTCGTGATCCCTCGCGCGATCAGGGCGGCACGAGCGACGACGCGCGTGGTGAAGCAGAACTTCGCGCTGGCGATCGGCTACAACGTCCTCGCCGTGCCCCTGGCCATGGCGGGGCTCGTCACGCCGCTCGTGGCAGCGCTGGCGATGTCGACGAGTTCGGTGATCGTGATCGCTAACTCCCTACGCCTGGCGAGGGCGGCGCGATGACCGGCCTCCTGTTCCTCATACCCGTCGCCTTGGCTCTTGGCTTATTGGGCCTGGCCGCCTTTTTCTGGGCTTTGCGCAACGGACAATTCGAGGATCCTGACGGTGCCGCGAGCCGTATACTGATCGACGAAGACCAGGACTGAACTCAGTTCAATCTCAAAAGCCCAAGCCGCCGATCAATCCGTACTTCAGCTCCAGATACTCATCCATGCCGTGCCGCGAGCCTTCGCGGCCGAGGCCGGATTCCTTGACGCCGCCGAACGGTGCGACCTCGGTGCCGAGCAGACCCTCGTTCACTGCCACCATGCCGTACTCCAGCCCCCGCATCATGCGGGCAGCGCGGCCAAGGTCGCGAGTGTAGAAATAGGACGCCAGGCCGTAGCGGGTGTCATTGGCAATGCGCAGTGCCTCGTCCTCACGCTCAAAGGACATCACGGAAGCGACCGGACCGAAGATCTCCTGCTGAGCGATATCCATGTCCGGCGTCACGCCGGTCAACACGGTGGGGGTGTAGAACTGCGCGCCGGCGTTGTGGTGGCTGCCACCCCAAGCGAGCGAGGCGCCTTGCGAGAGCGCCAGGTCGGTCAGCGACTCTACCTTCCGAAACGCCTTGTCGGTGATCAGCGGACCAATCTGCGCACCGTCTTCCAGGCCATTCGCGACCTTGAGCGCGCTGACCCGCGTCGCGAATTTCTCGACGAAGCGATCATGCACCTCACGCTGGACCAGCATGCGGTTGGCGCCGATGCATGACTGCCCGGCATTGCGGAACTTGGCGATCATCGCGCCGTCTACCGCGGCATCGATGTCGGCATCCTCGAACACGATGAAGGGCGCGTTGCCGCCGAGTTCCATGCTGGCGCGCTTTACGGTGCTGCCGGCCTGCGAGAGCAGCAGCTTGCCGATGGCCGTGGACCCCGTGAAGCTGATTTTGCGGACGATCGGGTGAGTGCAGAACAGCTCCCCCACCATCGGCGCATCGTCGCTCGGCACGATCCGCAGGAGGTCGGCCGGCAAGCCTGCCTTCACGGCCAGAGCTTCAAGTGCCAGCGCGGATAACGGCGTCGCCTCGGACGGCTTGATCACCATCGCACAGCCTGCCGCAAGCGCCGGTGCCGACTTGCGCGTGATCATCGCGAGTGGAAAGTTCCAGGGAGTAATCGCGGCACAAGTCCCGACCGGTTCCTTGTTCACCACAATACTCTTGCCGGCGGCAAAGCTGGGGATCGTCTCTCCGTAGGCGCGTTTGGCCTCTTCCGCGTACCATTCGACGAAGCTGGCGGCGTAGTCGACCTCGGCGCGCGCTTCGTTCAAAGGCTTGCCGCACTCCCGCGTGCAGAGTTCTGCCAGCTCTTCCCGATGGGCGACGATCAGATCGAACCAGGTTCGCAGTACGGTTGAGCGCTGCTTGGCCGTGGCCGCAGCCCAGCTCGGGCGCGCCGCATCTGCTTTGCGGATAATCTCGTCGATCTCGGCTTCGGAATAAGTCCGCACCGAAGCCACGACATCCCCGTTGGCGGGGTTCAACACGGGCATGCCCGTTCGGTCGTCCAGGGCTTGCGGGAAGAGGCTGGAAAGCAGGTCAGTCATGAATTCGCCTCTCACTTTGCGCGGCTGGAAGAATGGCGGCGCCTTCAAAGAGATGTGCCTACTCCACTGCCATTTGCCAAGCGCCCGCTTGGGACATATCCTGCCGCCGAAGCGGGAGCGACCGATCGAAGTGAAAGCCCTTTACGCATTGCCGGACCACGAAGTGGTCGCGGACCTGATCCCCGGTATCCTCGAGAAGCGCCTCGCCACGGAAGAAGCGATTGCGCGCATCCGTGCCACTCCTGGAATGGTGCCTGTCGCCATCGATCCCGAGGGCGAGGCCGGCGAAGGCGCGGTGCTGTGGGCGGACATTGGCGACCATCCGTTTCGCGAATGGCAGTTCATGTACACCATCGAAAAGCTGTCCCAGGACGGACTGATCGGCGAAGCCTTCACAACCGATTTCGCGATCCTGCAGGATGATCGCATTCTTGCCGATCCGATCGAGCCGGACGGCTTCCTGTTTCACATCTCACGATGCGGATCGACGCTGACGGCAAAGGCCCTTGCGCGCTCGCCGAGGCACGTGGTCATCAACCAGGGCGGTCCGTTGCAGCGCGGCTTCTGGGCCACGATCACGCGGGACTGGACGCGCGAGGCGGAGGCGAGCCCCGAGAACCTCAAGGCCTTCCGCAATCTGGTGCTGGCCATGACGCGCCGCCGCCAACCGGAACAGGTTCACGCCTTTGTAAAATTCATCAGCTGGAATACGCTCTATATGGATTTTGCCATGCGAGCCTTTCCGCAGGTGCCGGCCCTGTTCCTCTATCGTGACCCGGTGGAAGTGATCGCTTCGGTCCTTCGCGAAACCAGCGCGGTGCTTTGGGCAAAGGGTCGTCGGCAGGCCGGCTTCCTGATCGGAGATGACTGGCGTGAAACGCAGGAAATGGGCGATGTCGAGTATCTTGCCCGCTGCTTTGCCCACTACCTTGAAGTTGCGGAGCAAGCCTCGGGCCATGTGGCGCTGGTCAACTACACGGATATCAGCCCCGCCAGTTTTCCTATCATGCTGGTGCGAGGTCTGAGTTTCAGACCGGACGAAGAGGAACTAGCACTGATGCTGGACCAGTTCCGGTTCCATTCCAAGGATGACAGCGACAAGCAGGCGTTCAAGGTCGACAGCGCCGAAAAGCGGGCATCCATGCCAGACGAGGACAAACGCCTTGTGGCCCAGATCTGCGGCGATCTGGTCGCAAGATTGGATCGCTCAGCCTCCAACTTGTTTGCGCCTTAGGCCAAAGGCGCATAACTATATATCAGAAGGAACTTAGGATAACTTTCGGGTCCAGCTTGCTGCGGATTTGCGGCAAGCTAGACTGAACAACGCCCAAGGAGCCCCGTTTGGATAACGTCACCAAGGATGCCTTACTCAGCGTAGTCATCCCCAATCACAACTACGGGGAGTTCATTGGCGCGGCGATCGCGTCGATCGACACGCAGACCTATGGTCCGATCGAATTGATCGTGGTGGACGATGCCAGCACCGACAACTCCGTGGCGGTCATCGAGGAAGCCCTGGCCACTGCGGGCAAGCTTGTTTCCAAGCGGCTGATCGCGCTCGATCAGAATGTTGGGAAGCTGGGCGCGCTCAATCGCGCGTTGGAGCACGTCAAGGGTCACTATTTCATCATCCTCGACAGCGATGACATCCTCACGCCCGATTATGCGAGGCGCACCATCGCCGAGCTGGAACGCGCGCGTGAGGAAGATGACACGATCGCCTTCCTCTACACCGATTGCATGCTGATCTCGCAGACAGGGGAAGAGCTCGACCGTGGCAAGTCCACCGGTTGGGACAAGGCGCTGCTGGAGCGATATTCATTCGTACCGGAACCCGCGACCTGCCTCGCCGCGCCTGTGCTGGAGGCGGCCCCTTACGACGAGAGTATCCGTAAGGGCACGAAGCACCACAAGTGGAAGAAGATTGTCGCCAATGGCTGGAACGGCCGTCATCTGGCTGAACCGCTGTTCTGCTACCGCATGCATCAGGGCAACCTGTCCGGCATCGGCAAGCGGGTCATCGACGAGGTCGAACGCGGCGAGGGTGGCGAGCGCATCTTGTCCGGCTACTGGCCATTGCAGTCGAGGGAGCACTGAGCGCCTATGTCCCAACCTCTGAGCGGGCAGTTTCAGCAGCAGGAGGTTCCAGCTGCC
Organism: Porphyrobacter sp.; assembly: GCA_017744315.1. Lineage (GTDB taxonomy): Bacteria > Pseudomonadota > Alphaproteobacteria > Sphingomonadales > Sphingomonadaceae > Croceibacterium_A. The sequence goes on along the minus strand of JAGIBN010000006.1, from coordinate 47,559 downwards.
TTCCCGCTGAAGATAGAGGATGCGCGTATCGGTGTGGTGGGCCTCGGCTACGTCGGTCTCCCGGTCGCAGTCGCGCTTGGACAGCAATTCCCGACCGTCGGCATCGATATCAACACCGTGCGGATCGAAAAGCTCAAGCTCCGCCAGGACGAGACGAGGGAGACGAGTGCCGAAGAACTGGAGGCCGCAACCCAACTGACCTTAACGGCAGACTGGGCCGATGTAGCGACCTGCAACGTCTATATCGTCACTGTTCCGACGCCGCTCGACAATCATAACCACCCCGACCTCCACCCGCTTGATAGCGCCACTCGCGCCATCGCTCAGGTGATCAAGCGCGGCGATGTCGTGATCTACGAAAGCACGGTCTATCCCGGCTGCACGGAAGAGTTCTGCGTGCCGATCCTGGAGGAGCTGAGCGGCCTGACATTCAACCGCGACTTCTTCTGTGGCTACAGCCCCGAGCGGATCAATCCGGGCGACAAGAAGCACAAGATCAGCGACATCATGAAGATCACCTCTGGCTCCACGCCCGAGACTGCAGATTTCGTTGATCAACTCTACCGCCGTATCATCACCGCGGGCACACACCGGGCGAGTTCCATTCGTGTGGCCGAAGCGGCCAAGGTGATGGAGAACACCCAGCGCGACCTCAATATCGCCCTAGCCAACGAACTGGCGATGATCTGCAACGCGCTCGGCATCGATACGATCGAGGTGCTTGAAGCGGCCGGCACGAAGTGGAACTTCATGCCCGTGCGGCCGGGTCTTGTGGGCGGACACTGCATCGGCGTCGATCCCTATTACCTCACCTACAAGGCAGAGGAGATCGACTACCATCCGGAGGTGATCCTGGCGGGGCGCCGCATCAACGATCGGGTGGGCAAGTACGTCGTAAATCAGTTCGTGCGTCTGATGGGGCGCATGGGTCTGCTCAAGGAAAACCCGCGCGTCCTTGTGCTCGGCTTTGCATTCAAGGAAAATTGCCCGGACCACCGCAACACCAAAGTGGCCAACATCGTTCACCATCTGCGGGAGTTCGATCTCGGGGTCGATGTCTATGATCCCTGGGTCGATGCCGAACAGTGTGCGGAAGAATACGGCATCCGTCCGGTGACGGTGCTCGAAACGGGCAAATACGATGGCATCATTCTTGCCGTGGCCCATGACGAATTCCTCGCCATGGGAGCACAGGGTATTCGTGCGCTCGGCAAGCCTGGAGCGGCGCTTTACGACGTGAAGTCTGTCTTACCCAAGGGCTCAAGCGACCAGCGTCTCTAGTTCAGGAAATTCGATGCAACTGAATCCCCAGCAGACTTATGGCAGCTGGATTGCCCAGGTCGGCGACCATTGGCCGCAGGACGCCCGCGACTGGGCCCATCGCGAGTTCATCGACACGGTAGCGGTGATGGTGCCGGGCGCGGTCGATCCCCTGGCGGACAAGGTTTTCGCCACGGTCGAGCCCTGGGGACACGGCCCCTGCACGGTCTTCGGCAAGCAACAACGTTTGGCGGCGCCCTGGGCTGCGATGGTCAATGGTGCCATTGCCCACGTGTTGGACTTCGACGACAATTTCGATCCGCCCAAGGCGCATCCCAGCGCCGTGCTGGTCCCCGCGATCATGGCCATCGCGGAAGAGCAGAAGCTCTCCGGGGCGGCAGTAATCGATGCCTACATCGTAGGGCTGCAGATACTCGGACGGATCGGGCAAGGGCTCAATCCCACGCATCGCAACCGCGGCTGGCACGCCACCGCCACGGTTGGCGTCATGGGGGCGACCGCCGCCTGCGCACGGCTTCTGAAGCTGGATGCCGAAACATGTGCTCGTGCTCTGTCCATCGCCACCAGCATGTCAGCGGGCTTCATGTCGCAATTCGGAACCGAGATGAAACCGGTCCACGCCGGTCTCGCTGCCAAAGGCGGCATTATGGCGGTGGGCCTGGCACGCGCAGGCGTCACCGCGGGGTCCGACACGCTTGATGGACGCACGGGCATGAACCGGTTGATGGTCGGCCCGGATTACGAAGAGCTGCGCGATACCATCACCCATGTCGAGCACGGGCAGAACTTACGCTACGAGCTCGAGAGGGTCGGCGAGCCCTTGCTCATCACCGAGCACAAGTTCCGCGTAAAACGCTTTCCCACCTGTGGCGCTATCCATCGCGCGATGGACGGGATTCTCGACCTCAAGGCCGAGCATGGTTTTACCAGTGCCGACGTCACCTCGGTCGATCTCCACATGCCGCGGGTTCACTTCAACAATGTGTTCTACACTGACCCGCAGGACCCGCTGCAGGCCAAGTTTTCGGCGGAGTACGCGGTGGGCTGCGTGCTGGCGCGGGGCGACTGCACCTTGGCTGATTTCACGCCCGAGAAGGTGAAATCGGAGGACGTTCGTTCGCTGTTTCCGCTTATCCATCGGCATCCGGTGGACAAGCTCGAAGGCGAATTCCCGACGCAAGTCCACGTCACGCTGAAAGACGGGCGCAAGCTCGAGGCGGTGATCCCCTGGCCTCAAGGGAGCAAGGCCGCGCCTTTCACCGAGGCTCAGTATTGGGCCAAGTTCGACGCGTGCTGCGCTGGGGTATTGGATGAGGACGCTCATGCTCGCTTGCGCGATGCCCTGGAGCGGTTGCCCTTCCTGCCTGATGCGGGCGAGATCATGCGCAGCGCCGCTTTCACCCCGGTTTCCTGAAGCACTCCAGTAGCAAGGAAGAGTACATGACATCACAAAACGCGACGTCGACAGATCGAACAGGTCCCAAAACGTCAGCGCTTGTCATGGCAGCCAGCCGCCGCGGTGTGGATGATCCCGTTGCCAAACTGCAGCAGAAATCGCACAAGTGCCTGGTCGAGATCGGCGGTCAGGTCATGCTCGAAATCGTGCTGGAAGCGCTGATAGACAGTGCCTGCTTCGAGCGGGTTCACGTCTCCGTGGATCGTCCTGACATTCTCACAGCAACCCCGAAGATGTCAGCCTGGGTCGACGAGGGGCGCGTGATATTCGTGCAGTCGCACGGCAATCTGGCTGACAGCGTCCTCAAGGCGGTTGAGGAAATCGGCGATGCGCTGCCCTTGGTCATCACGACCGGCGACAACGCGCTTCACACGCCCGAGATCATCCGGGACTTCGTGCGCGACGTGCATGCGAGCGATGACGACGCCGTGGTCGGTCTCACGCGGGAAGCAGTGGTGCTGCGCGAATATGCCAACTCGGGCTTGGCTTTTCACCGTCTCAAGGACGGGGGCTTTTCGTCATGCAACCTCTACGCCCTGAAGAATCAGAACGCGCTGAAGGCGGTCAAGATTTTCGAGGGCGGTGGCCAGTTCGGCAAGCGGCATATCCGCATTCTCAAAGCGTTCGGCCTGTGGCCCTTCATCGTATACAAGCTGAAGCTGGCCGATGTGTCGGGACTGGTGAACGTCATTGGGCGTCGGCTTCGCGTCAGTGTCGAGATTTCCTGGCTGGACTATCCCTGGGGCCCGATCGACGTCGATCACAAGCTCAGTTACGAACTGGCCGAAGCCACGCTGGCCGAACGCGCATTGAGAAGGTCTAACCACGCCTGAAGCGTGACATCGCTCGCTCTCTCCTGATTGTAATACCGTGCTATTTGGAGCAGGCAGCTACCTCTCCAGTTGATGGAGACATCAAGGCATATGGTGCAGAGATCAGCGTCCGACATAACCGGCGAAGCGTCGAGCGAGGGAATAGCCCTCGATTGTTATGTCTATTCCGCGTGGAAGCCGCGGATCAGGGCCGCGTCACCGCGGCGCGAGTGGATGGACGCGACGCCCGAGCGGTTTGCCTATCGCTGTCTGCCTCTCAACATCGCCAACGCACACGGCTGGGAGATTCTCAGTCCCTGCGGCTTTGAAGCCGAATGGAATGGCGGAAGCGGCGCGGCTGACGTGGTCGTCCGCCCCGATCCCGGTTCCGAGGCTCACCGGGTGCCCGTTGCCCTCTTTGGGCAAGGCACGGTGACGTTTCATGTCGAAGGTATTCTGAGGACGCCGCCTGGGTTCAACCTCTGGGTGGGTGGTCCGCCCAATCACGCCAAGGATGGCATCGCGCCGCTGGGCGGCGTTATCGAGACCGATTGGTCGCCGTACAGCTTCACCATGAATTGGCGTTTCACGCGCACCAATCACGCGGTGCGCTTCGAGGAAAACGAACCCTTCTGCTTCTTCTTTCCCGTTGAACGACACCTGCTGGAATCCGTTCGGCCGCGCATCCTGGGGATCGAAACGGAGCCTGAACTCAAGCGCCAGTTCGAGGAATGGAGCCGGGCGCGCGATGCCTTCCAGGTGGAGATGGCCAGCAATCCGCCCGACAACCCGAGCGCGAAATGGCAGAAGTTCTATTATCGCGGCGTCCTCACCGATGGTTGCCCCGGAACCCAGGATCACCAATCGAAGCTGCGCCTGGCGGAATTTGACGGCGCCGCTGCTTTCCATCGTGAAACTCCCGATCGACCGCCCGCTTGCCCAGCGACCGAGCTCGCTCAGTCTCCTCCCGAAACGTCGGATCATGATCGCCTGGGTGCCAAGTACCAGTGGATCCTGTCCGCAAAAGAGCGGCTGAGAGCCTTGGCCCCCAGGGCGATCGAGCGGAAGAGGGGCCTCTCCTCCGACGAGTTCCTGGTCCAACATTACGCGGCCAACCATCCGGTCATCCTTGACGGAGAACTGGCGGACTGGCCGGCCCTCGGAAAATGGACGCCGGATTATCTCAAACAGCTGATCGGTCCGCGGGAGATCGAGGTTCAGGCGAACCGAAACCCCGATCCCAATTTCGAACGCAATATGGTGGATCACTGTCAGAGGATGCCGTTCGATCAGTTCATCGATGGCGTCACCCGGCCCGAGAACGGAAACGATCTTTATCTGACCGCCTACAATTCCGCTGCGAACACAGTCGCGCTGGAGCCCTTGCAACAGGACCTTGGCTTTCTCGACAAAGTGCTTTCACGCGAAAGTGAGTCGCCCCACGGCATGCCCTGGATCGGTTCGGCGAACAGCTTCACGCCGCTTCATCACGATCTGACGAACAACCTCCTGATCCAGATAACCGGCCGTAAGCGCGTGCTTCTGGTAGCGCCTGACGCTACGCCGCGACTCTACAACGACTATCATGTCTACAGCCGCGTCCGCGACCTTGCCGAGCCTGGTGTCGTGGAGCGCTTTCCAGCTCTCGAAGGCGTCCATGTACACCAGGTTGTTCTCGGACCGGGAGACGCCCTGTTTATCCCCCTCGGCTGGTGGCATCAGGTGACCGCGCTCGATTTCAGCGTGATGTTCACGCACACCAATTTTCGCTGGCCGAACGACTTTCACGCCGACCATCCGAGTTGAAGGTCTTGCCCTACAACCTCGACATTCCCGGCTGGATGCCCGAGCCCGAGCTCAAGATCCTCGAAGGCCTGGCGCGGACGATTCCCCCTGGGGGCGCCATGCTGGAAGTTGGTCCGTTCTGTGGCCGATCAAGTTGGTGCTGGGCGAAGTCGGTCGACCCGTCAGTTTCGGTGACCTGCGTCGATATTTGGGATCCCGTCGAGCACCCTTTTTCGCCACCTGCGAAGTCGGGGGAAGGGGCAGTCTCCGGAAGCGACTACGGGAAGATCGCGCGCCCGAGGGAGGATTGGGGCACGCGCGAGAACTTCGACCATTACGTGCGCGACTGCCACAACATCACGGCCATCCGCGGGCATAGCCCACAGGACTTCGCGGATTGGCCGCTGGACAGCCTCGATCTGGTTTTCCTCGATGGTCTCCATCACAATCCCGGATTCCATGCCGACGTCGTTCACTGGTATCCGCGAGTGAAGCCAGGCGGGATCCTGTGTGGGGACGATTGTGCCCGCACTCATCCCGACGTGCTCTGGACGATCCACGATTTCTGCAAGGACCTGGAAATTCCCTTCACCGTCAATCGGCGCATCTGGATGCTTCGTCGTCCTCCTTCACCTGCGCGCTGATCACGTCCTGATGTCATCCAGATCGGCGCCGCAACGAAGCGCCGAAGGGAAACGAGCGAAGCCCCGTTAGTCCCGATTGGACGGGACAAACCAATCCTGAGGTTTGCATCAACGGCGCGTGCCGTCCGCCTTCCCGCGCGGGCGGACGTCGGTCGTCCCCGGGATCCGAAATCATCGTTCGGGCGCGCTCGCCCGGGCTTGCGGGAGTAACGCCTCTAATGAATCGATCCTCACGGACCAGCGCCCTGGTTACCACGATGCTGACCGCCATACTGCCCGGTGCGGCGCTCGGAGCAACGCAGGTCACCAGCGACAGCTCGGTTCCCCTGGCCACTTCGTCGGCCGGCGACATTACGATCACGAATGAAGCGGAGTTGGGGGTCACCGGCAGCAACCCGATTACGGTCGATTCAAACAATTCCGTGACGATCGATGAAGACGCCAGTGTGGAGGCCGACGACTCCGACGGCCGTGCTGGGATTTCGGTCCAGGCCGGGCGGACGTTCGTGGTTCAGAACGACGGGACAATCCAGGTGCTCGAGGACTTCGTTCCCGCCGACACCGACGCTAACGGTATCGCCGACGGGGCCATTGCCGAGGCCAGCAATCGCTACGGCGTCCGTGTGATGCCAGGCGCCACGAGCAGCGGCACCATCTCCAACAGCGGCACGATCGACGTTGAAGGGCTTTCCTCCCGAGGGATCTCTGTCGAGTCCAATTTTGTTGGCGACATAGTGAACACCGGGTCGATCGCGGTGCAGGGAGACTACAGCATCGGGCTGGAAACCGCTTCGGTTGATGGCGACGTGACGATCGACGGTACAGTTGCAGTCGTCGGCGAGGGTACCCAGGGGGCCGTACTCGGGGGAGATATCTCGGGTACGCTGTCAATCCAGGGTGCAATCTCGAAAGCGGCAAGCTTCACGGACGACAACGGCAATTCGCGCTATCTTTCCCGGGCTGATCTGCGCGTGGCAAATCCGGTGGTGAGCGTCGGCGGGAGTGTCGCCGGCGGTATCCTTATCGAGGCCCCGCCCTACGACCTCAATGACGCCGATACCGACGAAGATGACGATGGCGTCACGGACTCCTCTGAGGCAACCGGCAGCATCGACTCCGTCGGAGAAAGCCCCGCACTGCTGATCGGAGGAGCCACTGACGTCTCGATCGGCGGAGTACAGGGTCGCGACGGAGTCTATTCCCTGGCGGTTGATGGCACCATCTATTCGACCGCATACTACTCCGCATTCGACTCCACGGGCGTGGTCATCGGCGGGCAGGGTGGTGCGGTCGATCTGCCATACGGAATTGGCGTTTCGGGCAGCATCCAAGCCGCGACTGTCGATTCCTCCGCCACCGCCCTGCTGATCAATCAAGGCGTATACGTGCCCTCGCTGTCGAACAGCGGAACCATTCGGGCATCGGTCTCGTCGAGCGGTGAGGCCGAGGTCTGGGCGATCAGGGACCTGTCGGGCACGCTCAGCACGATCGACAATAGCGGTCATATCCAGGCTGCCGGCTCCAACGAGGATCTGGCGATTGCGATCGATCTTCAGGCGAACACGACTGGCGTGACGATCAACCAGTATCTCAACGATATCGATGCTGCCACCAAGGCTGAGGAGGAAGCCGACGAAGACTACGATCCCAACAATGCGTCGATCTACACCTCGATCACCGGTGACATCCTGTTGGGCTCGGGAAGCGACCTGCTGCAGGTCTCATCCGGTTGGATTTACGGAGACACTTATCTCGGGTCGGGTAACGACAGGATAGTGCTCCTCGACGAGGGTAATTATCTCGGTACGGTCCATGCGGGCACCGATGGTTTTTCGATGTCGGTATCCGACACCGCGTCGTTCCAAGGAACGATCGACGCGAACGGTCTTGCCTCCGAGCTGACGATCTCAGGCGCGGGCGAAGTCGATGCGATATTCGAGAACGCAGACCAGTTCACGGTTGATGTCCAAGGCGGGCGTCTCATTGCCTCGCAGAACAAAACCGCGGAATTCGGCAACCTGAACGTCGCTTCGGGCGGCGCAATTGCGGTTATCGTCGATGGCGAAGAAGGCACGGCGTCAAGCTTCGTAGTCGGCAACGCGACTTTCGCCGACGGGTCCCACGTCCAGGCCGAGGTTACCTCCCTTGCCAACGCCGCCGGAACCTATCGCATACTGACTGCAGACACTCTGACGGGGTTGCCGACCCTGGACCTGGATGCCGACCTTCCGATCGTGTTGGGCGGAGAGATGATCGTCGGCACCAATACGCTGGATCTGACGATCGAGCTCAAGACGGCCGAACAGCTCGGACTGACAAGTCCGCAGTCGGCGGCCTATCAGGCCATCATCGCTGCAACGGCGAACAGCAGCACGCTGGAGCAGAGCTTGCTCCAGGTGGACGATGTCCCCGCGCTCCAGGCTCAAATCAACACTTTGCTTCCAGACTATGCCGGCGGCGTTTTCGACCTCGTGACCCGCGCCTCGCGCATGGCGGCGAAGCATGTTTCCGACAACAACGCGATCTACGAGGACTTCCCCACCGGGGTCTGGCTCGAGCCGATCTATTTCCGTGGCAGCAAGGACGCAGGCGCGACCGCGGGTTTTGCGACGGATGGCAAGGGCATATCCGGCGGCTTCGAGAGCAATTTCGGCTTCGGATATCTTGGGGTGTCGGCCACCTACACCCAGGGCGGGATCACAAACGGGGACTTGTACACCCTCGGAACCGAAGAGGACGACAACCTCACTTCCGTTCACTCGCACACCATCGATGCAAACATTTGGGAACTCGCCGGCCACTGGCGGCTTCGCACCGGACCGCTCTACAGCTTTGCCCGTATTTCCGCCTCGCGCGCCTCGCTGTCATCCACCCGCGCTTTCATTGGATCGGTCGATGGCACTGACACGACCCTGACCAGTACAGGGGAGTGGAAAGGCGTCACCTACTCCGCGATGGCGGGCGCTTCGTATTCCATCGCTCTGGGTCAACACTTTACCCTGAGCCCCACGGCGCACCTGGAATATTTCAGGCTCGACGAGGACGGTTACGGAGAGGACGGCGGCGGTGCCATCGATCTTGTGGTCGAGGACCGGAAGAGCGAGGCGCTGTTCGGCACCACGTCGCTCACCGGAAGCTATCGTTTCGGCCAACCCGATCCTTATGCCACTCCGCTGACCCTTGAATTCGAGGGCGGCTGGCGCTCGGTACTCAGCGGCGAACTGGGCGAGACGGTGGCGGCGTTCGATGGCGTCGATACCGACAGCGACGGCGACAACGATACGGCGGTCGGCCAATCGTTCACGCTTATGCCGGACAGCTTGAAGGGCGGATGGTTCACCGAAACCCGCATACGTCTTGGGGGCTATGGGTACACATGGCAGCTCGGTGTCGGTGCGGAGCAAACGCAAGGCGACGTCGATCTTTCGGCGCGCTTCTCGTTCAGCTTGGGCTTCTGATCGCCAGATGTACTTCCTGGGGCGCGGCGTGATTGCCGCGCCCCAATTCAGATGCCGAAGTCGGCCGTCACAAGCCGCTCGGAGGCTCTCCAGGCCCGCCTCCGGGCCGCCGTGGCCCGGGGGCGCGATCAGGCGCGACGAAGCGCAGTTCTTCCATCGAGATGGTTCCGTCCCGGTCCTCGTCGGCCGCTTCGAAACGAGCGCCTTGGTAAGCGAGCATTTCGGCCAGAGTAACGCCGCTGTCGTAATTGACATTGGCCTTGGCGATCACGGTCGCGCTGAGCGGATCAATGAGGCGTTCCAGCGCCATGTCGTCGTCGCCAAGCTTCGGGCGGATGACGTCGGGAATGATCTCCAGATCGAGCGTTGGCGGACCCTCTTCGGACAGGACGACCGAACCGAGCTGCTGCTGCCAGATACTGAATTCGGTGGCGCTGATCGATCCGTTGTGGTCGCTGTCGATGCGCTTGAATCGCTCGGTAATGACCTCCTCGCGCCGGGCAGTCTGGATCCCTCGCAACTCGGCCAAAGTGACATAGCCATCGCGATTGACGTCGCCCGCTTCGAACAGAGCGGTAACCGCCTTGTCGAACTTCTCGCGCTTGAGCGGCTTCATCTCCGGCATGCGCCTCATACCCGGACCGCCTTCGCCCGGTCCGCCCGGACCCCGACCACCGCCACCGGGCGGAGGTCCTCCCTGGGCAAGGGCAGTGGCGGAAAACACCAGCAGGGCCAGGCCAACCGAAACTCGATGCATTGTTACAACCCTTCTTTTCAACGGGGGACTTTGGGGCTCATGCACCCGGCACGGTGGTAGCATCCCCGCCCAGCGCCTGGTGGAGTGCGACTTGCGCATTGAGTTGGTTCAGCCGGTTCTCGGCCGCGCTGGCTTCTGCGCTTCGCAATCGCTCCTGGGCATCGAGCCAGCTTCGAAGCGCGACCTGCCCGGCAGCGTACTGGCGGGCGTAGAGCGTTTCCGCATCCTGCGACGCGGCCAGGTTGCGCGCTATGGCTTGTCCCTGCGTGAGGTAGTGCTCCCGAGCGGACAGGGCGTTCCCGGTGTCGCGCAGGGCATCGTAGAAAGTCTGGCGGAACTGATCGACGGCAACCTCGTAGTCGGCGCGGGCGATCTTGGTGCCCAGGCGGATCCGATCGGGATTGAGCACCGTTTGGGAAAGCGCGGCGCCGATCGTCGCTACGGGATTGGCGAGGTAGGCCAACAGCGTATCGCTTGTCGTCCCGAGCGCGCCGGTCAGAGACAGGCGGGGGTAGTAGCTGGCAACCGTGGCATCGGACGTGGCGAGGGTCTTGCGTAGGCGCAACTCGGCTGCCGCGAGATCCGGACGGCGCGCCAGCAATTCGGCCGGGATACCCGCATCCACCGCTGGAAGCTGCTCGACGGGGAGGGCCAAGCGCTCGGGTCCATCGTAAACTTGCCGTCCGAGCAGCGCGGCCAGCGCATTGCGCGTTTCGACCCGGCTCTGCTTGAGCTGGGTTAGGGAGGCCTCTTGCGTGGCCAAGGACTGCTCAGCCTCGCTGATGTCCAAACGCGAGACTTCGCCCGCTTCATGTTGCCGGGTGGTCAGGTCCAGGATCTTGCGCGTGTAGACGAGGCTCTGTTCGGAGAGTGCGATACGTTCGTTGACGTAAGCCAGTTGCCACCACGCGCTGACGGTCGTGCCGGCCAAGGCAAGGCGGGTGGCGGCGAGGTCCTGCTCGGTGGCCTTGGCTTCCCATCCGGCGGCGTCGCGCTCTGAATCGAGCCTGCCGAACAGATCGACTTCCCATGAAGCCCCCAGGCTGCCCGATGCGCTCTCGTTCCAGGAGATGCCGCTGTCGAATGTCTTCGACACACCGTTCGACAGGTTCGCGCTGAGCGAGGGGAGAAGCTGGCTGGTAGCCAGGTCCGCCGACAGGCGCGCCTGCTTCAACCGCGTTCCGGCGGCGGCGAGATCGGCGTTTTCGGTGAGCACGCGGTCGACCAGCGCCGAAAGCTCGCTGTCGTTGAACTCATCCCACCAGGGGCCGGTCTGCTGGGCGGAGACGCCGCCCGGCTGCTCAGACCAGGCGGCTTCGACCGGCAAGGACGGCGCGGCGTAGTCGGTCTGCGTGAGCGAGGCGCAACCCGCGCTCGCCAGCAGAATGGGAAGCACCGCCAGGCGAAGGACCCGGCTGGATGCGGAAGGGGTTGGGGTTACCATGGTTCAATCTCTCGAGAGGGCATCGACCGGATCGAGCCGCGCGGCGCGGCGGGCCGGGAGGAAGCCGAAGACCATCCCGATCAAGGTCGAACAGGCGAATGCCACGATGATGGAGGTCGCGGAGAACACCATCGGGAAGCTGGAGTTGCTCCACCCGAACAGGACTCCGATGCCGAGCGCCAGAAGCACCCCGGCCACGCCGCCAAGCAGGCACACGAGAACCGCTTCGATCAGGAATTGCTGCAGAATGTCGGACTGGCGCGCGCCCACCGCCATGCGCACGCCAATCTCGCTGGTCCGCTCGGTTACGGAGACCAGCATGATGTTCATCACGCCGATGCCGCCGACGATCAGCGAGATCACGGCAATCGCGGCGATTAGCAGCGTCATGGTCTGGGTGGTGCTGGTGATGGTCTGACGAATGTCGTCGGTGTTGCGGATGAAGAAGTCGACCGTGCCATGCCGCGTGGTCATCAGCTTGGTCACCGCCCCTTCGGCGGCGGACATGTCGGCATCGTCGGCCACCCGCACCGTGATGCTGCTGAGATAGGCCTGGCCCAGCATCCGCGTCATGACTGTGGTGTAGGGAAGGTAGAACACCAGGCTGTCGCTCCCGCCTGGCCCCGCCTGGGTAGTCTCGACCACGCCGATCACACGCACGGGAACGTTGCCGAGCATGACCACCTGGCCGATCGGTTCCTCTCCGTTCACGAACAGGGTGTCGCGCGTGTCCTCGTCGATCACCGCTTCCTGGGCTCTCATGGTGACGCTGGCTGGTCCGAACAGACTTCCCGCGACGAGCTTGGAGGCCTTCACGCGGAAGTACCCTTCGCCCACGCCGTTCACCTGTGCGGTTGCTGCCACGTTGCGAAACCGCGCCGTGACATTGCTCGACACGCTGGGCGTGACGCTGTCGATGTAGGGCTGCCCAGCGAGCGCTTCGGCATCCGCTGGAACCAGCGTTTCTATCCGGCTGGAACGCATGTCTCCGAAGCTCTTGCCGGGATAGAGGTCGAGCGTGTTGGTCCCCAGGCTGCTGATGTTCTCGAGGATGCGCTGCTGGGATCCGTTGCCCAGCGCCACGACCGAGACGACGGAGGTGATGCCGATGATGATCCCGAGCATGGTCAGGAACGTGCGCAGCTTGTGCGCCGACATCGCCAGCAGGGCCATGCGGAACGCCTCGCGAAAGCGATCGGCCAGTTGTTGCCAGCCGCTGCCATTCACCGCTCTCGGCGGCAATCCACGAGCTTCGGCATGCTCGCGCTTGGTGCGGTCGCCGACAATCTCGCCGTCGTGGATTTCGATGATGCGGTCGGCGTGTTCGGCGACGGCCATGTCGTGCGTCACCAGGATCACAGTGTGACCCTCGGCGTGGAGTTCGCCAAGAATGCGCATGACCTCTTCACCGCTCGCGCTGTCGAGAGCGCCGGTCGGCTCGTCCGCCAGGATGACCTCGCCGCCGTTCATCAGCGCACGGGCGATCGAGACCCGCTGTTGCTGTCCGCCGGAGAGCTGGCCTGGACGATGCCCGGTCCGCTCTGCCAGGCCGAGGCGCCCGAGCAGCGCCGCCGCCCGTGCCTGGCGCACCGGGCGCGGGCTGCCGGCGTAGATGGCTGGTACCTCTACGTTACCCTGCGCGGGCAGGTCGGACAGCAGGTGATAGCGCTGGAAGATAAAGCCGAAGTGCTCGCGCCGCAGCGCGGCGAGTTCATCGGGCTCGAGTTCGCCGGTCTCCCGGCCGCTGACGGCGTAACTGCCGGCGCTTGGGCGGTCGAGGCAGCCCAGGATGTTCATCAGCGTCGACTTGCCGGAGCCCGAGGCGCCGACGATCGCGACCATCTCGCCGGAACGGATTTCGAGGTCGACGCCCTTCAGTGCGGCGAACACGCCGTCGCCCGAAGGGTATTCGCGCCGCACCTTGCGCAAGGAGAGAAGGGGGGTATCGGTCACGGCGCCCTCAGAACGGTGGCGGGCCCATCGGGCGGCCGCCGCTATTGCTGTCAGAGGTCGGGCTCGCTTCGCCGACAACCGCCTTCTCGCCCAGCTTGAGTCCGCTGAGGACTTCGGCCGAGATGTTGTTGTTGAGGCCGATCTTTACCTGTCGCGAGGCGATCTGGCCCTGTGCATCGACCACGCGCACGGCATATGTGCCGTCCTTGCCCTTCGCTCCCAGCGCCGCCGATGGAACGAGCTGGACGTTGCTCTTCTTGGCTAGCACGATCGACACCTGCGCCGTCATCAGCGCGCGGAGCCGACCGTCAGTATTGGGCACCTCGAACAGGGCGTTGTAGTAGATTGCCGAGGAACTGCTGCTGCCGGAGGAGGACGAATTGGTCGAATTGACCTCATCGACGATCGACTCCGGTGCAGGTTCGACCTGGAGCAGGTTCGTCTCGTAGCGGTGGTCCGGGTCACCAAGGATGGTGAAATAGACCGGCATCCCCGGTTCCACCCGGATCACATCGGCCTCGGAAATTTCCGCCTTCACTTCCATTACATCGAGCTTGGCGAGAATGACGATGGTCGGTGCGGACTGGTTGGCGTTAACGGTCTGGCCCTGCTGGGTGACGACCGCGACTACGACGCCGTCCATAGGCGCGACGATGCGGGTGTAGCCCAGGTTGACCTCTGCGGTGTTCACGTTGACGCTTGCCTGTTGGATCTGCGCGTCGATGGCCGCGATCTCCGCCCGGGCTGCTTTCAGCTCGGTCTCTGCTGCGTCGTAGTCCGCCAGAGAGGTAGCCTCGCCTGGCACCATCGCCTGCTGGCGCGCAAAGGTCTGCTCGGCCCGGGCCAGCGTTGCCTGACGAGACGCCCGCTGCGCCTGCATGTTCGCCAGTTCGGCGCGGGCGGTCTTGAGCGAGTTGGTCTGGGTCTGCGCGTCGATCTCGGCGATCAAGTCACCCTGGCGGACGGTTTGGCCCACACGGACGGTCAGCTTCTCCAGCCGACCGGACACCTGGGCGCCAACGCTCACAAGTTCCTTCGGCTCTATCGTTCCGGTCGCCTCCACCGTCTGCACGAAATCCCCGCGAGTTACCTCGGCGGTGAGCAAGGCGGGGGGCTCAGCTGCGGCGAAGAAGGTACGCCAGATCAGGAAAATCACGATCAGCGCGGCAATGGCGGAAACGCCGATCCACAATTTGCGACGGGGCATCATGCACCGTCATATGAAGCCCGCCCGCAGCGTTGTGGGTAAAGAGTCAGAGCGTGGACTGTAAATTATTCGAAAAGTCGCCTGACTCCTTGGCCCCATCAGATTCCGTCGGTCCTCAAGGCTCCAGGCTGGGTCTCCAACTTGGTCCGGCGATCGGCCGACGAAACAGCTGCGCGCAGGCGACCCCGGCGAGCACCATGACGCCGCCAACGACGTGATAGGCGTGCACCGGCTCGCCGAGGACCACGATCGCGATCGCCGCGGTGAACACCGGGAGCAGGTTCATGAAGATCGCACATCGGCTCGGTCCGAGCTGCTCGATGCCGCGGATCCATAGGAAGGGCAGGAGAACCGACGCAAAGGCGCCAGCGTAGACGATCAACGGGAGGGTGCGCATATCGAGCTGGCGCAGTTCTGGCGGAGTAGCGAGAAAGGCCGGAAACATGATCGCAAGCGCGCAGAGCGCCTGGCCATAGGTTGACTGCCAACCGGGCAGGTCAGGTTGCCAACGCTTCAGCAGAACCCCGTAGAGCGCATAAACCAGCGCCGCTATCAGCATGAGCATATCGCCAACGTGGAGGCCTCCATTGAGTAGGCTTCGTGGATCGCCTCCGCTGACGAGATGGATCAAGCCTCCGAGCGAAAGGACACCGCCGGCGAGAAGACCGGTGGTGGGCTTGTCGCCCAGCAAGGGAATGCTGAGCAAGACCGTCAGGAGCGGGACGAGCGCCGTGAACACTGCCATGTTCGTCGCGTTGGTCGATTCAGCGGCCAGATAGGACAAGCTCTGAAACAGGCACATGGCGAGGAAGCCGAGAACTGCAAGTTCGCCAAGCTGGCGCCTGAGCGCAAGGCGATTGCGCCACGCTGGCAGGCCCACGAACAGGGTCATCAGCAGCGCAGCAAGAAGCAGCCGATAGAACGTTATCGCCTGGGGGCCGATCAGGTGCACCGACAGCCGCGAGACGACGACATTTCCCGCCCAGAGCAAGATGGCGAGCAACGGGTAAAGGTAGGGCGTGATGCGCATGGGTGACTCCAGTTCCGATCCGGTCAGCTAGGCGCTTAAGTTGTGGTCCGTCTCACGCTATAGAGACCCAATGTATCGCAAGAACGACATACCCGACGCCGAACTTCTCGCCCGTCATGAGGCTGCGTCGCGTCCGGTCTCTGCGCTGGCCGCGGACTATCCCAATGCCACTTCGACTGGGGAGCACACCCACGAGCGCGCTCAGCTCCTCTATGCCATCGAGGGAGTGATGATCATCCGGTCGGCCGCTGGATACTGGGTTGTGCCCCCGACGCGTGCCGTATGGCTGGTTCCCGGGGTCAGCCACGAGGTGCGGATGTGCGGAGACGTGAAGATGCGAACGGTTTTCGTGGCGCCCAGAGCTGCACCCGACTTGCCCTCATCAAGCAGCGTGCTCGCGGTGGGCCCGTTGCTGCGCGAACTAATTCTCGCCGCGACCTCGGTGCCATTCGATTACGTATTGGGCTCGCGCGATGACCGCGTAATGCAGCTTCTCCTCGATGAGCTGCAGATCATTTCCATCTTGCCGCTGCATCTCCCGATGCCAGGTGACCCACGCTTGCGGCGTATCTGCGAAGCCCTGACCGAGGCTCCCGAACAGGAGTTCTGCGTCGCCGAATGGGGCCGGGCTGTTGGCGTGACCGCGCGGACCGTGCAGCGTCTGTTTCGGCGGGAGACGGGGCTAACCTTCGGCCAATGGCGCCAACAGGCCCGCCTGCTATTCGCGCTCGAACGCCTGGCCCGCGGTGACCGTATCATCGATGTGGCTCTGGACAGCGGCTATGCCAGCCAGAGCGCGTTTGCGGCTATGTTCCGCCGACACTTCGGCGTCTCGCCTTCCAGCTTCTATCAATGACCCCGCGCGCGGCTCCCACTATTGGCGCAGTGACTGCTCCGCCGTGGCTTTGAGATAGGCGGCGATGGCGTCGATATCGGCGTCGCTCAGTTCCGCCTTACGGAAGCTCGGCATCGCTCCGATACCATGACGGACGAACAGCCGGAGCGCGTCGCCGTCAAGATCGTCGCGCAGTTCAAGCGCGCCGGCCATCTCTCCGCCATATCGCCGCGTCAGCGCTGCCGTCCCCGGAAGCATGGGTGCGCCATCGTCTCCAGGACCGGCCCCGTGACATGGGGCGCACTGGTGTTCGAACACTGTCCGTCCAGGCAGGTCGGCCTTGACCACCTTGGGCGCGGCCGGGGCTTGCCCTCCCTGGGCAATCGCGACGCCAGCCACGCCGAGCAGGCCGGTCGCCGCCAGGGTCGCTAGGGCGAGGGACAAGCGACGGGTCATTTCCGGAATCTCCTCGGCCAGATGCCGCCGCGGCCCGGCGCGATGATACCGTCGGGATCAATGGCGTCCTTCAACTGCTCGTGGAAGCGGCGGAGGGAATGCCCGTTGAAGCTGTAGGTATCGGAAACGTGGTCCTGGTAGATTGGAGCTGCGCGATAGTCGCCCCAGCCATGTTCGGCCGCCACGGCCACGACCTTCTTCATGGCCCGGTGGACGATCGCGTTGTGGGCCGGATCGTCGTGCTTCACCGATGGCGCGAAGACCATCTGGAACGCGTAGGTGTGCCAATAGAGCGGCGCTGTGGTGGCGTTGAAGAAGGGCCGCAGCGGGAATTCCTTCAACGCATCGCCGAGCACGCGTTGCATCTCGAACACCGCTTCACCACTGCGCGGCAGGATCGGGAAGAAGCCGACATGACCGTTGTCCCCGACGATCCGCCAGATGCCGAGACTCGGCACGCCGAGCGCTCCGAAGCGGCGAATGCCGGTCTGATAGGGTTGGGTCTTGTTGAGCAGTTGCTCCTCGGTCGCCGGGAGTGGGAACTGATCGCCGTCGATCGCCTTGGCGCCCGGGATGTCGGACAGGATGCGGCTCTTGGCATAGTCCCAGTTGGCCTTGGTCGTCGCCTCGGGCCCGAAGAACTGCAAATCCACCTGCCAGCTCGGGAGACCCGCGTGCTCGGCCGCCGCATCCATCTCGGCATCGGACGGACCGCCGAGTTTGGTCGCGATGGCCAGGAAGGCGGGATCGCCCATCAGCCGTTGCAAGGGACTGCCATAGACCGCCTCGCCGCACATCGAACTGTCGGACAAGTAGTTCACGTGTTCCACCAGCTTCACGAAGTCGCGCCGCTTGGGGACGGTGATGAGGCCGGTTCGATAGTGTTCGGGCAACGGCATTAGACGGAAGCCCATCTTGGTGACGATGCCGAAGTTGCCCTGGGCGAACAGGCCTGCCGGATCGGGCCCGAAGCCATAGCGGTATTCCTGCCAGGTCTTGGCCCCAGGTAGCGCGCCCATGCCGGTGCGCATGAGTTCACCGTTTGGGAGAACCACCTCCATCCCGCAACTGGCGCCGAAGTGATCGCGGAACTGCGGCATGGTGTAGCCGATGCCGCGCTCGAGCGAATTGCCGATCGGGCTGCCCCAACCCGGATCGGGGCAGTCGATCATGACCTTCAGCCCCTTATCCTGGATATGGCGATAGAGATCGAAGTAGGACACGCCGGGCTCGACCAGCGCGAAGTGACGCTTGTCGTCGACTTCGAGCACCTGGTTCAGGCGCTTGAGATCCAGGACGATACTGCCGTTCACATTAGGCGACGGGCCGCCATAGCCGTAGTTCTTGCCCGTCGAGATCGGGAACAACGGTACCTTGTATTTGCCGGCGATGCGCACGATCGCCTGGACTTGCGGCACGTCGGCGGGGGCGATGGCGGCGGACGCATGGCGCTCTTCCGCCGTGTCCCACACCGGGGAGAAGCTGTCGCGATAAGGGCCGAGGTCGTCGTCGCTAGACCAGAGCCAGTCGGCACCGACCGCGCCGCGGAGCTCTTCCAGCAACTGCGCGAACGTGGCGGCGTTCATGTCGGGGGGTAGCACGGCCATCGGCTCAGCCCTTCATGACGCTTGGATGGACCGGGGCGATCACCCAGCTGATCGCGGCCACGCCGGAGGCGGCAGCAGGCCTTAGCTCGGTGCGGTTCACAACCCTGCGTCCGCAGTCGAGGGCAAGTCGCTCAAGCACGAACAGGGCGTCTGTGCCGGTAATGCCACCCAGCACGAACCCCGGCTTGCGCCACAGGGTATCGAGCGTGTTGTACCAGAGCGCGGTAACGTCGCCGTCGATCGCGAAGGTCCGGCGTGCGGCCAGTCCCGTCAGCTCCGCATCGGCAAAGCGGGTATCGACCACCAGCGCGTCCAGCCCCTCGGGGACCGCCGCGAGCGCGGAATAAGGTCCGCTTGCCAGGATAGGCGCGGCCGCGCCCCACTTCAGCATGTCTCTCCGGTCGATCATCGTGCCTCTGAGATTTATACGATCGTACAATTTATACGATCGCATAAACTCCTCGCCAGTCAGGTCAAGGGCGACATTTACTCAGCTGGTGGAAGCGAGAGGGCGGCGCGCGCGAAGGGCAGTAGAAAGTGCATGTCGTCCAGTCTTACCGAGCCCGCCAACGGCGCCGTATTGGTCCGCGGCGGAGGGCCGAGCGCGGCGCCGGAAATGAAGCGCACCCGGGCCCGGATTTCGTCGTCCGTGAGGTGGGGCAGGGAGGGAGCCAAGGCCCCGCGCAGGCGCAGGCTGAACTCTTCCATGGAGCGCAGGACACGCTCTCGGAGCGCCGGCTCGCCATGGGCCGCCAACCCATCGAGCACGGCCAGTGCGCGCCCATTGGGCGTGAACGCGGCTGGCCGGAGCATCGGTGCGAGCCATTGCCGCAAGACTTCATCGGCAGTGAGGCCGCGACCCGGCCCGATCCCGGTCCAGGCCTCGAGCATCGGCTCCAGGTTGATGCTGCAAAGCTCGTCCAGGAGGTTGAACAAGCTTTTGAAGTGATAGGTCACCAGCGCGGGATTTTGGCCTGCACCGTCTCCGACACGCCGAACCGAAAGCGCGTTGACGCCTTGCTCAACAAGGATCTTTTCCGCCGCCGCGAGCAGCCGCGTCCTAGTGCTATCCGTCGCCACCTGGCGTTCCTATGGTTCCTGGCGACGAACCGCAACCAGGGCCCGCTCTTCCGGGTTTTTGCTCACATATTCGTCTGATCGGGAGGCACTCCGCCAGGGAGAAGCGCGGCGCACGTGGGGTCTGACCGAAGTTCGACCTCGGCGCCAATCCCATAGCAGGTCATCGAGATGGACCCCATCGAATAGCCGCGGACCAGCGGTTCGATCGTGGAGCTATCGGCTGCTGCCAGGCCCGCAGTGTAGAGCAGAGGAATGAAGTGATCTGGCGTGGGAACGGCAGAGGGGAAATCCGGATGCTCCGCCAGGCTCAGGATATTGTCCGGGTCCTGCGTAATCTGCGCCACCACGGCATCGTCGAACCTCTCGGCCCAGTCGTAGGCCAGATCCGGCTCGTTCCATTTGAGCAGGCTCAGGTTATGCACCACGTTGCCGCTCGCAAGGATCATCACGCCCTGTTCGCGGAGGGGCGCCAGCCGGCGCGCGAGATCCAGATGGTAATCAAGCGGCCGCAAGGCGTTCAATGACAACTGAACGACAGGAATGTCGGCCTCGGGGTAGAGGTGCGCGAGGACGGACCAGGTGCCGTGATCGAGGCCCCACTGATCGCGATCGAGGCCGACCCAGTTGGGTTTGACCAACTCGACGATCTCGCCCGCCAGGTCGGGGTCTCCAGGCGCCGGATAGTCGAAGTCGAACAGCGCTTGGGGAAAGCCGTAGAAGTCGTGGATCGTCCGCGGCCGCGCCATGGCGGTGACCGCAGTCGCACCGAAGTACCAATGGGCCGAGATGACCAGTATGGCCTTGGGCCGAGGCAGTTGCCGTCCGAAGGCACGCCAGGCGTCGGTGAAGCCGTTGCGCTCCAGCGTGTTCATCGGGCTGCCGTGGCCGACAAACAAAGCAGGCATCTTGGTCATCAAGGTGCTCCTTCATGCCGGCGGCCCGAACGGTGGCGCCAATTCGCGCCGCGCTCACCACCGCCGATAACCCATCTTCCCGGCTTATGCAGCGCGCACTTCGTGCCGGGGCGAATGCCTCCCGATCCACCTAGCGAACGCATCGATGAACGTCTTGAAGAACGCTTTGGTGCTTTCGGAGGTGAACTGACCCGCCTCGTCGAACAGCCCGAAGGCGTTGCCGATGTAGGCTTCAGGTTGCTGAAGCACTGGCATGTCGAGGAACACCAGCGACTGGCGCAGATGATGATTGGCGCCGAAAGCACCCAGGGCGCCGGGCGACAAGCTCATGATCGCGGCCGGCTTCCCTTCCCAGGAACTGCTTCCGTAGGGGCGTGAACCCACATCGATCGCGTTCTTGAGCGCGCCGGGAACCGAGCGGTTGTACTCAGGCGTGACGAACAGCACGGCATCGCTCGCGCGAAGCTCGTTGCGAAAGCGTGCCCATTGCTCCGGCACGCCGGCGGCTTCGACATCCTCGTCGTAGAGCGGCAAGTCGGCAATCTCGACGATGCGCAGGTTCACGTTTTCCGGAGCCAGCTTGGCCAGCGCGAGTGCGGCCTTACGGTTCACGGAATCCTTGCGCAGGCTGCCGACGATAACGGCGACGTTGATCTTCTCGCTCATGGGATACTCCAATTCTTTGGGGTGTGTGGCCGGCGGCGGGGGCAGCCGCCGGCCGGTTGGTTTTGAGACTTACCGGGCGTCGACGAGGACGAGTTCGCTGTCCTCGATCGCCGTGACCCGAACCTGGGCCACTCCCGTGATCGCCGCCCCGTCGCGGGCGTTGACCTCGGCGTCCTCGATCCGGACCTTGCCCGTCGCCGGGACGAGATAGAGGTGCCGGTCGGCGCTCGTCTCGTAGACCACGGTTTCGCCCGCCTTGACGGTGGCGCCCAGGACCCGCGCTTGGGTGCGGATCGGCAGGCTCTCCTCGTCACCGGCGATGCCGGAAGCGAGCGTTACGAAGTGCCCAGCCCGGTCGCCCTTGGGGAAGGGCTGGGTGCCCCAACTGGGCTCGCCGCCGCGCTCGTCGGGGATGATCCAGATCTGGAAGATCTGAGTTGGCTCGTCTTCCAGGTTGTACTCTGCGTGGGCGATCCCGGTGCCTGCCGACATGACCTGCACGTCACCCGCGACAGTCCGGCCCTTGTTGCCGGTGTTGTCCTCGTGAGTGATCGCGCCTTTGCGGACGTAGGTAATGATCTCCATGTCGCGATGCGGATGAGGCGGGAAGCCGCTCTGCGGGGCGATGGTGTCGTCGTTCCACACACGGAGCTGGCCCCAGTTGGTCCGCGCCGGATCGTGGTAATCGGCAAACGAAAAGTGGTGGTGGGCATCGAGCCATCCGTGATTGGCGGCGCCGAGGCTGCTGAAAGGCCGAACTTCAATCATGGTCGTTGTCTCCGTGTCTTGGCGTAACGACTATCTGGCGGTTGCGGACAAAACGGAAAAGTCGGATAAAGTGATCCAAATCGTTCGAGAAAGTTGAATAGTGGAAGTCGGCCATCCCACCCTCGATCAGCTCCGCATCTTTCTCGCCGTTGCCGACGAAGGCAGCTTCAACAAGGCGGCCCAGAAGCTCGGCCGGGCGCTATCGGTGGTCAGTTACGGCATAGCGGCACTCGAGAGTCAGCTCGGTGTCAGGCTGTTCGATCGTGAAGGGTCGCGGCGCCCGGAGCTCACCGATGCCGGAAGGGCCTTGCTCGCCGATGCGCGGGCGGTTGCGAACGACGTTGACGGCTTGGTATCACGGGCTCGCGGTATCCTTCAGGGCCTGGAGACCGAGCTGGCGCTCGCAGTCGACGTGATGGTCCCGAGTGGTACGGTGGCAAGCGTCCTGCGCGACTTTCAGACCATGTTTCCAACGGTCAATCTTCGGCTTCACGTCGAAGCTCTGGGGGCCGTGGCGGCTCTCGTGCTCGATCGCCGGGCCGATCTGGCCGTTGCCGGGCCCGACATCGTGGATTTGCCTGAACTGCAGAGCAGGGCACTCGGTGTGGTGGAACTGGTTCCGGTGGCAGCCCCTTCACATCCACTGGCCAAACGCGCGCTTATCGAGCCGGGTGAAACGGCCGAGCATCTCCAACTAGTCCTTACCGACCGCTCTCGGCTCACCGAAGGGCGGGAGTTCTCGGTACTCAGCCCGCGGACCTGGCGGCTGGCCGACCTTGGCGCCAAGCATGCCTTGCTTCTCGAAGGGATCGGATGGGGTAACATGCCGAAGCACATGGTGGCCGAAGATCTTGCCGCGAAACGGCTGGTCACCCTCTGCCTGCCCGAGGCGCCGAAGTTCGATTATCGCCTGAACGCGCTGTGGCGAAAAGATAGCCGACCGGGACCTGCGACGGCCTGGATGCTCGAGGCCTTGACCGAACGCTGCTGATACGATGATCTGCGCCAGTTTTTGGGCGGGTTGAGCGCGATATCGGGAATCATCCCGATGCCTGGAGCGACAAAGTTCACGTACCACTAGGTCAGTTCCTCGGTCGGACTCCTTTCAGCGGCGTGTGGCAGGGTTGCTCACGGGGAGGGCAGATCCGGAGGTTTCGTGATGGCCTCGAAACTCAGTGACGTCGCCCGGACCCTTGTGGCCCCCGGAAAGGGGATTCTTGCGGCGGGCGAAACGCCGGGCACGCTGACCAAGCGGTTCGAAGCGCTTGGTATTCACTCCACTCCTGACACGCGCCGCGCCTATCGGGAGATGCTGTTTGGCGCTTATGGCGCGTCGGAGTTCATCAGCGGCGTTATCCTTCAGGACGAGACGATCCGGCAGCAGGCCAGCGGGGGACTCCCCTTTGCCCGGATGCTGACCGAACTCGGCATCCTGCCCGGCATCAAGGTCGACGCCGGGGCAAAGCCTCTCGCCGGAAGTCCGGGCGAAACCGTTACCGAGGGCCTTGACGGGCTTCGCGAGCGGCTTGCCGAATATCGCAAGATGGGTGCGCGCTTCACCAAGTGGCGGGCGGTGCTTCGGATCGACGGAGATCGCCTGCCCACCCGTGCCTGCATCCACGCCAACAGCCACGCGCTCGCCCGCTACGCCGCGCTGGCGCAGGAGGCGGACATGGTTCCGATCGTGGAGCCGGAAGTCCTCATGGAAGGGGCCCACGATCTCGCGCGGAGCGACGAAGTTACCAGCGAAGTGCTGCAGGAGGTATTCCGTGAGCTCTTCGTCGAGGACGTGCAGCTCGAATGCCTGTTGCTCAAGCCGAGCATGGTGATCCCGGGTTCGCGTAGCAGCGAGAAGGCCTCGCAGTTGGAAGTTGCGGCGGCAACGTTGCGGTGCCTGCTTCGCCATGTACCCGCCGCCGTACCCGGCGTGGTCTTTCTATCCGGCGGACAGTCGCCAGAGCTCGCGACGGCTCACCTCGATACGATCAACCGGCTGCAATGGCCCGCGCCGTGGACGGTCAGCTTCTCTTATGGTCGCGCGCTCCAGGATCCGGCTCTCGAACGGTGGGGTGGCCATAAGGACCGCGCTGAGGCCGGCGCCCAGGCCCTGATCCATCGCGCACGCTGCAACAGCGCCGCCGCGCTCGGCGCCTATTCGCCGGCGATGGAGGAAGGACAGGACGGCATCCGCATGCCCAACGCCGCTCAACCCGCGACTCTCGATCACTAGGTTTCCGCCACCTCCAGCACCGGAGAGTTCAATGCCAAACGCAGTGAAGGACAAGCAGCAGACCTCTGCCGCCAAGCCCCGTGGTGAACTCGCCATGCTCGATGCCTACTGGCGGGCGGCGAATTACCTCTCGGTCGGGCAGATCTACCTCTACGACAATCCTTTGCTCAAGGAGCCGCTGAGCAAGGCGCAC
The DNA here is from genome assembly GCA_017744315.1 of Porphyrobacter sp. Taxonomy (GTDB): domain Bacteria; phylum Pseudomonadota; class Alphaproteobacteria; order Sphingomonadales; family Sphingomonadaceae; genus Croceibacterium_A. The sequence goes on along the minus strand of JAGIBN010000006.1, from coordinate 22,983 downwards.
ATCAAGCCACGGCTGCTCGGCCACTGGGGCACGACCCCCGGACTGAACTTCATCTACGCCCACCTCAACCGCGTCATCCGGCGCGACGATCAGAGCATGATCTACATCACCGGACCCGGGCACGGCGGCCCAGCGCTGGTGGCCAATGCCTGGCTCGAAGGCACCTACAGCGAGGTCTATCCCAACATCTCCGCCGACGAGCGGGGCATGAAGAAGCTGTTCAAGCAGTTCTCCTTCCCCGGCGGTATCCCGAGCCATGTCGCTCCTGAAACGCCCGGATCGATCCATGAGGGCGGCGAGCTTGGCTATGCGTTGTCCCACGCCTTCGGGGCCGCGTTCGACAATCCCGACCTGGTGGTTGCCTGCGTCGTCGGCGATGGCGAGGCCGAGACCGGTCCGCTCGCGACCAGCTGGCATTCCAACAAGTTCCTCAACCCGGTGAGCGATGGCGTGGTGCTGCCGATCCTGCACCTCAACGGCTACAAGATAGCCAATCCGACGGTGCTCGCCCGGATCAGCCATGAAGAGCTCGACCAGCTGTTCCGCGGCTATGGCTACACCCCGTACTTCGTCGAAGGCAGCGATCCGGCCACGATGCACGAACTGATGGCGGACACGCTGGACGCGGTTTTCGCCGACATTGCGCGGATCAAGGCCCAGGCCCGCAGCGGCGTGCGCGAGCGGCCGCGGTGGCCGATGATCATCCTCCGCTCACCCAAGGGATGGACCTGTCCCAAGGAGATCGATGGGAAGCGGACGGAGGATTACTGGCGATCGCACCAGGTTCCGATGGGCGAGATGCACGAGAACCCGGAGCATGTGCAGATCCTGGAAACCTGGATGAAGAGCTACCGTCCGGAAGAGCTGTTCGACGATGACGGACGCCTGAGGCCTGAACTGCGCGCGATGGCGCCCGACGGCGACTTGCGGATGTCGGCCAATCCTCACGCGAACGGCGGCCTGCTGCTGAAGGACCTCAAGCTACCCGACTTCCGCGACTATGCGATCGAGGTCACTTTGCCCGGAGCGGTCTCCGCGGAATCGACCCGCATCATGGGGCGCTTCCTGCGCGATGTGATGGAACTCAATATGGACGCGCGGAACTTCCGCCTGTTCAGTCCGGACGAGAACAACTCCAACCGCTGGCAGGACGCGCTCGAAGTCACCAACCGCGCGTGGGAGGCGGAGACCTTCCCCTGGGACGATCACCTCGCGACCGATGGCCGGGTGATGGAAATGCTCAGCGAGCACCAGTGCCAGGGCTGGCTGGAGGGCTATCTCCTTACCGGGCGGCATGGCTTCTTCTCCTGCTACGAAGCGTTCATCCACATCATCGATTCCATGTTCAACCAGCACGCCAAGTGGCTCAAGGTGTGCAACCACATCCCCTGGCGGCGACCGATCGCCTCGCTCAACTACCTGCTGTCGAGCCATGTCTGGCGGCAGGATCACAACGGATTTAGTCACCAGGATCCCGGCTTCATCGATCACGTCGTCAACAAGAAGGGCGAGGTCGTGCGGGTCTATCTTCCGCCCGATGCGAACTGCCTGCTGTCGGTGACCGACCATTGCCTGCGCAGCCGCAACTACGTGAACGTGGTGGTGGCCGGAAAGCAGCCAGCGCCGCAGTGGCTGACCATGGATCAGGCGGTGAAGCACTGCGAGGCCGGGCTCGGCATCTGGGAATTCGCCAGCAACGATCGGGGCGGTGTGCCCGATGTAATCATGGCCTGTTGCGGCGATGTGCCGACGCTGGAGACCCTCGCGGCGGTCGACATCCTGCGCAGGTATGTGCCGGATGTGAAAGTCCGGGTCGTCAACGTGGTCAACCTCATGAAGCTCCAGCCGCCGAGCGAGCACCCGCATGGCTTGCCCGATGCGGACTTCGACGCCCTGTTCACGACCGACAAGCCGATCATCTTCGCCTTCCACGGCTACCCCTGGCTGATCCACCGGCTGACCTACCGCCGCAAGGGGCACGGCAACTTGCACGTGCGGGGCTACAAGGAAGAGGGCACCACCAGCACTCCGTTCGACATGTGCGTGATGAACCAGATCGACCGCTTCAACCTCGTCGCCGACGTCATCGAGCGAGTGCCGGGGCTGCAAACGCGCGCCGCTTACGCCAAGCAGGCGATCCGCGACAAACTGATCGAGCATCGCGAGTATATCGAGCGCTATGGCGAGGACATGCCCGAAATCAGCGGCTGGGCCTGGGGCCGTCAAGCCGGCGGCACGACCGGCTCGACCGAGGCCGACAACGTCTGACCCCGGACCATGGAAGTCTACTGCATCCGCCACGGCGAGACCGAGTGGAGCCTGAGCGGTCAGCACACGGGCCGCACGGACCTCCCCTTGACAGAGAACGGCCGAAAGCTCGCCGCTGAGTTGCGGCCCGCGATCAAGGGGCACGAGTTCGCGCTGGTCCTGTCGAGCCCGCTGGCCAGGGCGAAGGAGACCTGTGAGATCGTCGGCCTGGGCGAGCGGGCCGAGATCGATCCCGACCTAAGCGAGTGGGACTATGGCGACTACGAAGGGCTGACCCCTGCGCAAATCCACAAGACGGTTCCGGGGTGGATGGTGTTCGAGGACGGCTGTCCAGGAGGAGAACTGCCCTCCGATCTCTCACGGCGCGTCGATCGCGTCATTTCCCGGATCAACGCGGTCGATGGCGATGTCGCGCTGTTCGCACATGGGCACGTGCTGCGGGTCCTCGCCGCACGATGGATCGGCTTGCCCGCCGAGGAGGGGCGTCGCTTCCTGCTCGACACGGGTACCTTGTGTATCCTCGGCCACTATCGCGGCGAACGAGCAATCCGCGTGTGGAACTGCGCGCCGATCTAAAGCAGGCTGGCGCCTTGCTTCAGCATCATGTCGCACGCCTGCTTTTTGAGGTCCGCGGGGATTGAATCGAGCGAGAAGGGCTGCGCGCCCTGGCCGGTGAGAATATTGCCGGCAGCCCCTGCCGAATATTCCGGCTTCGATTGAACGTCGGGCGTCTTCATCAGCCCGCCGAGCACGTTGTCCGCCCCGAAGGCTGAGAGCAGCTTGTTCTTCACGCAATACTGCAGGACACCGGCCGCGTTGGGAACGCCGACCGAGGAGAGGTTCGGCAGTCCTCCACCCAGCATCGACGCAGCGCCTCCGGGGAGCTTGGGTACGGTCTGGGCACTTGCCGGGGCCAGGGTGAGCGCCAAGCTGGCGCTGAGGAGGAAGACGAGACGGAAAGACATGATCGCGTCCTTTCCAAGATCCGTTTTGGAGGGACCCTAGATCGACCTGCAAAAAGCCGGCGGCCATCGGTGCAAACCCGGAAATTTCGCCGGGCTCCGCAACTGGTCGGTCAGCGCTGCCACTCCATCGCAGCGAGCAGGCGTTCGAGTGGGATGCTGGCGAAGCGAGTCACGCTGTCGGCCACCGCAAACGGCAGCAGCAACGTCCCGTCATGGACCATCCCGCCACAGCTGTAGACGACGTTGGGGACATACCCGTCGCGTCCGCCGACCGTCGCCGGACGCAGGAGCGGAGACCGCATCCGGGCTATCACCTTCGTCGGATCCTCCCTGTCGAGCACGCAGGCGCCCATCGAATAGCTGCGCACCACGCCAACGGCGTGAGTGATGACGAGCCAGCCTTCCTCGATTTCGATGGGCGAACCGCAATTGCCGAGCTGGATGAACTCCCACGGCTCGGCAGGCTCCAGAAGCTTGATCCCCTTTTCCCATTGGTAGAGGTCGTCGGACCAGAGAAGCCACACGTTCTCCTGATCCTGGCGGCTCAGCATCATGTACTGACCACCGACCTTGCGTGGAAACAGAGCCATGCCCTTGCCGGTCGCAAACCGACCCTTGAGCCGGCGGAAGGTGAGCTGCTTGCCGGCATCGCGGTGCATCATCTCGGGCCGGGCGTCCCGGCCGTCGTAGGCGGTATAAGTGCCGTAGATCTGCGGTTCAGCGTCCGGGTCTTCGAAGATCACCAGGCGCATGTCTTCGATGCCCTGGCGCTGGCTCGGGGTCGTGGGGAAGATCACCATTTCGGAAACCGGCCGGTCGTCTGCCGCGACGAGGTGGGCGATCTCATCATCGCCTTGACCCTCGGTCGAATCCAGCCGGAGCAAGGAGCCTTCGTCGCTCGGCGTATCGATCTCGAAGCCGCTAGCCTCGCTCCAGAGTCCCGTTCGGAAGGTGACCGAAGAGACGTGCCCTTCGCCAACGCCCCGTAGCGACATGACGAATTGCGCTCTCCCATCCGGCAATCGCGGCTGTTTCAGATGGCGGATCATGCTGGGATTGAACAGTGCGGCTGCCTCGAACGAATACTCGGCGCAGAAGTAGGCGGCGATGAGCTGCTTGCGCTGGTCGCTGCAGGCGCAGTCCGCGATGACGGAGCCGTTCACTTCATCGAAGCGCTTCAGGAGGAACTGTTCAGCACTGCGCAGGCGACCCGACATCGTGTCGAGCAGCCGCTCCAATGTCTGCGCCACCTCAGTATCCGAAAGGGCGAGCACCCGCTCGGTGATCCGCTGGGGCCGGGATCGGCCCGGATTAGCGTAGTCGCTCGGGTCTTGCGGAACGAACGGGCGGATGATCGTCCGACCGGTATCGGGGCGGAGCGTCAGCTCGGAATGGTCGAGCAAGTTCACCGTGTCATCGAGGATTGCCATTGCCATCCCGCTCCGGGCAGGGGTGGTTTTGATCCTGCCAAATCCCCCAAGACGTCCCGACACTACCCGGTCGCGCGGTCGGATTGCATCGGGTCAAATGCGGAGGGGCTGCCGTCTGTGGTCAGTCCATTCCAAATGACCACGCATGGCCGAACTGGAGGTAAAACACGAAGCCCCCCGGACCATAGGCTACGTCGAGGCCCGCATCGAAGCCGAGCTTGCGCGCCAGGCGGTAGCGGAAGCCCGCACCTCCGGCCCAGATCGAACCGGAATCGCTGAAGATCTTCCTGCTGCCGTTGTCGGTCAGTCCAAGCCCGCCAAAGGCAAGCAGGGCCCAGCGCGGGCTTAGCTGCCACGTCAGTTCGGCTTCGGTACTCAGCACGTTCATGCCCTGATACTGCATGGCCTGGACCCCGCGCAGATCGATGGATGGCGCGAAATAGGCGGGGAAGTCTCCGCGTATCGCATCCACTTCGACCTTCAGGCCATAGCGCAGCGCGGAGCTGATCTTGTCGAACGAGTAGAACTCCAGATCATAGACCTCGTAATCCCGATCGCTGCCGAACGCGTCGCGATTGAACTTGCCCTCGACGTAGGCATTGATGCCCTTGGTGGGAGTGAGCGGGTTGTCGCGACTGTCGAAGTGAAAGCCCATCCCGAGCGCTCCGGTATGCAGCGTCGAGTTGAAGTCCCCGGCGAAATCCTCTGGCAGGCCTTCGATGTCGAGTTCGGACTTTAGCTTGCGGAAATCGAACAGCGGCCCGATCGAAAAGCGATCGTCCTTGAAGTGCCACAGCGCCGAGCCGAGGATGCCGTAGTCGTAATGGTTGGTGTATTCGATGCCGTCGGGCGCGAAGACGGGGAACGCGTCGAGCGTTATCTTCCCCCTCCCGACCCCGAAGCGATAATTGAGCCGTCCGTCAAACGCATATCCGCTCTGGAAGTATCCGTAGCCGTAAGATCCGTTGCCGGTCTTCATCGCGCCGACGATGTGCTTGGTAACCTGCCTGGGATTGTCGGGGTTCGCCGACAGAAAGGCCGCGGCCATACCGAGACCGCCATCCACAGCGGGTTCGGTGATGATGATCGGGACCGGGATGAAGCCACCTTTGGCGAGGAAGCTCGAGAGATCGATCATCCCATCCTCTTTGTCGAAGAAGCGGGCGAAGAAGTCTTCCTTATGGGGCGGTTCGGCTGGCGCGGTGACGCTGGGTGCCGTGTTTTGCCGATCTGAGACGGGATCGGGCGTGTCCTCGGCTGACTGCACCTCACCAGTGAGCGGCACGCCTTCCTGAGCCCGCACTCCCGAGCCCAGGCAGCTCAAGAAGAGGGCGAGGACGAGAGCGGTGGGCCAAGTTGCGAGCTGATTGCGCGACCCTGTGATCATCCCTTTCCTGCCTTGGCTTGGTGCCCGGATCGCCAGTGCTAGGGTCGCGCATCTAGTTGATCCATCAGGATGATCCCTCCATTCAAGTGATGGGAACCCTGGTAGATCGGCAGCCGTCAAGACCCGAGCAGGCGCAGGGAGGCCGGTCTCGTATGGGCAATTTTCCGGCCGCTAACGCAGGGAATGCCCGATACCTGCGTCGCGCTTGCCTACCTATGGCCAGGCACTGGCAGCTGTCGTCCTGCATCCGCTCATGATCCTGGAAGCGTGTCGAGGCGGCGCCTATTCGATAGGAGAAATTCCCATGCGAAAGCTCGCTGTTGCACTGGTTGTTGCGACGTTTGCCTTGTCGCCTCTCGGCGCAAAGGTGACCACCGACGTGAATCCGGCGACGTCATTCAGCTCGTACCGCACATTTTCCTGGGCCATGAAACCCGAAACCGCCTCGCCCTTGATGCAGCAGCGGATTGTCGACGGGATCAACGCTCGCCTGCAGGCCAAAGGATGGACCCTGGTCGAGAAGGGCGACGTATCCTTGGCCGCGCACGTCACCACCGGGGAGAAGCAGTCTCTCGACACGTTCTATACCGGAACCCCCATGGGTGGCTGGGGATGGCGCGGCTGGGGAGGCGTCGGGATGGGCTCTGCGACCACGACCGTTCGTAACTACGCGACCGGAACCCTTATCCTCGACATGTTCGACACCGGCACTCAGCAGGCCATCTGGCGGGGAACGGCGACAGGCACCGTGCCTTCGACGCCGGAAAAACAGACGAAGGCCCTAAACAAGGAACTCGACAAGATGTTCGCGCAGTTCCCGCCGGGCAGTGCTGCGCGTTGATCTTAGTCCATGATCTCCGTCGATAGATTTGGCGCCGGATCCCAGTTGAGGTTGAAGTCGAGCGGTCGGTGAAGCGCCTTCAGAAGCGCCGAACCCGCCGGATCGTTGGCCGGCACGGGCCGGATCGTGAAGGTGGCGCCCGTGAACGTCACCACGTAATTCGGCGAAAGGCTCAAGGTGCCGCGTCCGATCCGGTAGTCGTCAGGCGACTCTCCGGCGTCGCGCGAAAGCGTGCCGGTGAAGACGTCGCCCGAAACCAGGTCGCCGGAGGTGATCCGATAGAGCAGGGCCGGGTCGGGCTGGCCGAAGTCCTTGAAGACGTCCTCGGCATTGATCGTCAACGCCCGAGGATCAATCCCTAGCGATCCGGTGCCGAAGGCGAAGGCGTAGTTCATGTCGGAGGCGAGGCTGCCGATGCTGGCGGCTAGTGCATAAGTCCCGGCGTTGCTGCCCGCACCGAGGATGATCGGCGCTCCCGTCCAGGCGTCAGCGGCAAGGTCGCCGTTGACGAGGCCGGTGATCGTCGAACCGATCTGCGGAATGGTGCCGTTGTAGGTCGTCGTCAGGCTGATCGGCGTCACGGTCAGCGTGGGCCGATAGGCGCGCACGAAGCGGTTGCCGGCATTGGGGGTGACCGAGAAGGTTCCGGTCCCAAAATCGTAGGCCGAGCCGTAGAAGTTCCGGCCGAGCAAGCCGCCCAGATCATCGCCGGAGGTCGAGCCGGTCGGATTGCCGGCCTCTTGCGTGTAGATCAGCCAGCGGCCTGTAGCGTTGCTGGCCGTCACGGCGTTAGCACCGCGCTCGTTGGTGAAGAGACCATCCGACGCCAGGACTACGGCGTCTCCGGCGCCATCTGCGCGGACTGTACCAGTGTTGGTGAAGGTCATCCCACCGTGAGAGCGGATCGTCAGATCGCCGCCGCTCAGGACTGTTCCGGTGATTGTCAGTGCATCGGCGTTGTTGAGCAGCAGTGAGCCGCCGAGGTTGGTGAAGTCACCCAGCCTCGCGATACTGTTTGCCCCGCCAAAGGTAGCTCCGTTAGCGGTTCGGCCAGTGAGGGTCTGGGCGGTGATCGTGCCGGCTGTCTGGACGATCGCGCCTTCTGAGCGCAGGTCTACGGCCTGGCCGGTGGCGACGATCGGTCCGGTCAGGTCGTAGGACCCGGCACCCTGGAACGTAAAGCCGCCCGAGGCAACGTTGACCGATCCCAGATACTGCACGAGGTTGCCGGCCAGCAGGCTCGCGCCGGTCCCAGCTGTCACGTTGAGCGTTGTTGCTTCAAGGGCGGCGTCTTGCGTGATGTTGCCTCCGGCATCGAGCGACAGCCCGTCGGCCACGCTAACCATCTGGCCGTGCGTGCCGTCGCCCAAGTGCAGGTTTCCGGTCGTCGATCGAACCGAGAGGTCCGCTCCGACTAGGGCCGAGCCGATCTGCGTGTCGTTCGTGCCCAAGACCTCTGAATTCAGTTGGGCGGCAAGCAGCCCCACCGTCAGCGTACCGGTCGGACCTTCGACTTGCACGGCCCCTGCAGTCGAGCGGACCTCGCCGATCGTCAGGTCGCCATGGGCCACCCTTATCAGAGCACCGTCGCGACCGCTCACCAGGCTCAGCCCGTCCGCAGCGTGGTCGAGATTGACGGAGGCGATCCCTGCCGCCGCAAGTGCCTCGATCGTGGTCGACATCCCCGCAGAGGTCACTGCGTTTGCCGCAGCGATCGAGTTAGGCGTCGCCGCGCCCAGTACGACATTCCCGCCAGAGGCCGAAACTAGCAAACTGTTGGCCCCCGTTCCGGTCAGAGTGGCGGAGGCAAGTCTGGCCGTCCCCGCGCCTGCCGACACTTCGATCCGATCTGACGCCGTGGCCAAAGTCAAAGTCGCGTTGCCGCCGGAGCTGATGGTGAGTTCATCACCGGCAGACGCCCGGGCCAGCGCCACATCGCCGGTCGCCATCACGCTGACCTTCCCGTCTGCAGTCAGGTCGTAAATGCTGGAGAGCTCCGCGGAGGACGAAAGGCCCAAGTCGCCGGTCGCCGTCAGGGCATTGGCCAGAACCAGCCCGCCAGCAGTGTCGGTGATCGACAGGTTGCGGATCGTTCCGCCCGGATTCAGTGCAACTCCGGCCCAGTCCCGCGCCGTGGCGGTGTAGTCGCCACCGCTGACAGTTATCGCGGGAGCGTTGATCGTGCCGTTGCTGGCAGAGAGCGAGACGTTGCGCCCGGCCACGGAATTGACCTTGAAACCGCTCGCGACGCCGATCGACGCGGTTCCGTTCGCAGAGTTGGCGCTGACTAAAGCGAGGTCGTTGTTGAGACTGGCGAGGAACACCCGCGCATCGCTGTGGGCCGAGGTGACCGAGATGGAGCCTGCCGCCTGATCGACACGATTGAGCGAGGTGATGCCCGCCAGGCTGTCGGCACCGAGCGTCGCGGTTCCGCTGGCGGTTACGGTGGTGCTGCCGCCGGTGACGGAAACGTCGCGCAGGGTGGCCGCACCATCTTGCGCTTCGACCAGGGCGTTTCCGCCGGTCGCCGTGATCCGACCGACGGTGGCATCACCGGTGGTGGCGGTCACGGTCACGTTGCGACCGATCAGGGCCGCGGGCGAACCACTGAAGCCGGCGGCGCCGATCAAAACGACGTCCTGCCCCGCGATGATCTCGCCGCCGGTGGTGGCATCAAGGTTGCCCGACGTTGTCGCAATTGCCACATCGCCTGCACTGCCGATCGTACCGGCGATCGTTAGCGAAGTGCCATTATTGATTACAACATTGCCCGACCCGTCGTTCTGGATCGTGCCGAGGTTGTCGATCATGTTCACGGCGCTGAGACCGACTCCACCGGTAGCCTGCGCGTTAAGGGAGCGGGCCGTGATGTAGTCGCCGATCTGGAGAATTTGGCCGCCGGCGTTGAGGGAGAGACCTTCGATCGCGCTGACGGGACCATTGAGTACGAGGTTAGAAGTCGTGGTAAGAGCGATGTCACCCGACCCGGTGTTGCTGAGCAGATCGACTAGGGCCAGGTTGTTCGTGGCACTCGTCAGCGAGATGCCGTTTACTGCGGAGGCAGAGAGGGTCCCGGTCGATAGCGAACCCGCCGTTTGAGTTATCGCACCGTTGGTGGACTGCAAGGACACAGACATGCCGGCCGTATATCCGGTGAGCGCAAAATCGTCGGCGTCGACATACGTGAGATTGCCCCCAGCGTTCATCCCGCCCAAGCTGCTCACGTTGTTGGTAGCCTGCGAGAGGGTGATGCCGCTCTGCGAGCCGGCGGTCAGGGTCGTCGCGGTCAGGCTTCCACTGCTCTGGGTGATCGACCCGATTGCGGACAGCGAGGCGGTTCGAGCCGCGCTGTAATCGCCCGTAAGGTTGAGAGAACCCGAACTGCTCAAAGACAGGTCTTGCGAGGAGGACGCCGAGGTCAGGGTGATCGTGCCCCCACTGACCGTCACATTGCCTGCGGCAGCGGCGGTACCCTGGGTTAGCGCCGTTCCGACGGCAACCGAGCCGCCCGACGTCGAGAGCGCCAGGACGTAGGCGTCATCAACGGCACCGAGGCCGGTCGACCTCAAGGTTGCGTTCCCAGCCACCACATTGCCGCCGGCGGAAACGAGCTCGACGTCATCCCCGGCAATAGCCTCGATGGAGACGGTGGCATCTCCGCCCGATGCGGAGACGAGCGCGTCACGCGCGGCCGTTGCTGACGACAGCGAAACAGAGCTGCCGGTCAGAATGAAGTCCCGGCTCGAGCGGACAGTACCCGCCGACGCCGAACCTATGCCGCTGATCGTGATGTCCCCCGCAGTCGCGCCGGTTCCCATAGTGATCAGTGTGCCACCGGAGGAGACCGATCCGCCGGAAGAGTATAGCAAGATGTGTCCGTCGTCCGTACCGGTGCCGGATGATCGTAGATAGGCTCCGCTGGCGTTGACATCGCCGTTCGAGGTAATTTCGATGTCGTCCCCGGCGAAGATGCGGTTTGTCACATACGCGAGCGTTGTCCCGGTCACGAAGACGTCGCGCGCGGCATCGACCGTGCTCACGAACACTTGCGGCGCCTGAAGTGTGACGTCGCGGGCGGAGTTGCCGAGCGTTAGCGACGCCGATCCATTGCTCGTGATGAGAATGTCGCCCGAGTTCGTAGTGGTGCCCGAACCGACCGAGCTATTGGTGGCTGACGTAACATAAGCCCCGGTCGCGCCCGTGATCTGGGTGACAGTGGCGCCTGGGCCCCCGGCAATGACCTGAGCCGTTCCGCTGGTGGCGGTGATCTCGCTGACGGTGATCGACCCTGTAGTTGTCGACACCAGCGCCGTCGTCCCGACGACGTTCTGAGCGCTGAGGTTGCCGCTGCTCGAGCTCAGCATGACCTCGCCGCCTGCGGTGATCGAGGCGCTGGTTGCCGTGGAGACTGATGTGACCCTGATCAGCGCATCGGTAGCAGCGCGCAAGTTGGCCGTCGGGTCGGCGGCAGAGACAAACGCAGCGTCGTTGAGGCTCGATCCGCGACTGAACAGGAAGCCGCCAGCCGTCATTACGGCGCCGGGCGAAACGATCACTCCCTGGGGCGAATAGAACCAGATGTTGCCGCCCGTCGTGGCGCCGACCAAGCCGGTCACGGTCGCTCCGTTGTCGATGGCGATCTGGCTCGTTGTCTTGTTCAGGACGATGTCGCTGCTGGCGTCGAAATGGAACGTCATGGTGTCGCCACTGCTGACGTGCAGCGAGCTCCAATTGATCACCGTGCGCGACGCGTTCAGATCGATGTCGAGCGAGACCGCGTCTGGTGCGGAGATCACGGGCATCGATCCGCCGGCGGAGACAGTGATGCTTCCCGCCCCCGGGATACCAGGCAGGCTCTGCGCCAGGCTCGGCTGCGGCAACATGGCCACCGCTCCGCACAGAGCCGAGCTCATCAGCAGGCAGGATCCGCGCGCCGAAGTCTTGACGGAGTTGGAGGAAATCAAGCGGATCTGAGACAGGGTCATGGGAAGCTCCGGAGATTTCAGTCGGTCAGAAGACCAGGGCGGACAGCGAGAAGAGCAGGCGCGAAGGGGGTTCCTCGCCAACTCCAAAGGGGCTGTCGAAGGGCTCGGCCCAGACGACATCCACCGCGACCCGCGAGGTCAGTTGGGCGCGAAGGCCGACGCCGGCCGAAGCCAGGTTCAGCTTGCCAGCACCGAAGCCGAGATTGGTCAGCTCGGCCGCGTCGTAGAACACGTAGGGCCGCCAGGCAGATCGCCCGCCCTGTAAAGGCAGCGGAACCGTGCTGAGCTCGATCGTCGCGGCAAGGGCGCGGTCACCCGATGCAACGGTGGGGTCGTAGCCGCGGCCGATGGTCAGGTTGCCGACGCCGTACTCCTCGTACGACAGCAGCGGATCGTCGGTGTACTGCCACGCGCCGCGGATCTTGCCGATCACCGGGCCGGCCAGGCGTGCGCCTACCTCAGCCTCGAGGCGGAGCACGGTCGCGTCGGGCTTGGCCAGGAAGCGCGAGGCGCGCGGATCGCCGAACTCGCTGGCGCCGAGACCGCTGATGCCTTGGCGTACTTCGAGCGCTCCGGTCACGGCAAAGGAGTGATCTGACAGCGCGGCGGGGGCGTAGTGACCGTCCAGGCGCGCGAAGACCACGCGCAGGCTGTCATCGGTCAGGGTGGCCAGGCCGCCGCCGAACTCGACCTTCTGATCGATCACATCGAGGCCTGCGCTCAAGTTGAGGTTGCGGCGGCTGTGGCGGATCAGCGGATACGAAAGCCGTACGCTGCCAGCAAACGAAGTGCCTTCCAGTTCCAGCGGCGTCAGCACGTCACCGGGCCGGGTCCAGGACCATGCTCCCGACATGTCCGCGGCCAGACCGTTGCCGCCGAGGAAGAACCGTTCGGTGACCTGGAGCACGCGCTGTTCGTCGGTAGCCACAGTGCCATAGGCGATGATCGAGGTACGCTCGCCCAGCGAGGTGAAGCTGTTGAAGTCGACCCGCGCCATCGTCAGGTCGCGACCGACGGTCTTGGACCCGTAGTTCTGGGTCATGACCGATCCGTCCACCGCGTCGCGGACCATGGTGATGTCGAGATCGAGCGCGCCATCGCCCTGCTCCGAGGGACGGAGCACGGACTGAATGGTCACGCCCGGCACGTCCGAGGCAAGCAACAGGTAACGCTGGGCGACATTGAGATCGAACGGCGCCAGGCCACGCAGGTGGTTGAGGAAGCGTTCTACTTGCTTCTGCGCCGGTCCTACATCGCCGTGGTAGCTGACTGTAGCGATCTTCGCTTCTACGACCGTCAGGGTCAGTCGCCCGCCGCTAATCTGCTGTTCGGGAATGACTACGCTCGCGAGCACGCCGCGGCGCAGATAGAGAGCAACAGCACGATCCCGGATATCGCAGACGACGCTCAGCGGCATTTCCTGGCCGATAAACTCGGCATAGGTCGAAGCGAGAACTTCGTCGGACAACGCTAGGTCGCCGGAGGTCGCGCCGCGGAAATCCACTGCGCTCAGGGTGACTTTGAGCGGACTGTCGCGAAAGGCGCAGGGACCAGGCTCGATGCCCTTGAACAGGTTACGGCGCGGAGCCGCGGGTATCGGGGCGGCCCGGGCGGGATCCAGCTCCTGACGTGAGGGCAGTGCGACCTGCGCTGACGCTGGCACCGCGGTCAGACAGCTTGCAACGCACGCGCCGCCCAAGATCGCACTACGAACGGCGCGAAGCCCCCAAGATTTCCGCAACTTCACCCCCAAGACCGAGACCTGGGCGGCGCCTAATTCACAGTTGTTATCAAATCAATAAGTGCGCCTTGAGGGTAGCGCTCCCATTTGGCTTGATGTCAAAACCTCACGTTATCCAGCCCGCTTCCAGATCGAAACCAAGCCTTGGTCCGCGTCGACCCGCACCCAGTCGCCGGTCTCGATGAGTTCCAACGGATCGCGATCGAAATCGGTCATCGCTGGAACCCGCAACACGACCGCGCCGAGCGCGGCCTTTGTCGTCGTGACGTTGAACAGCATGGCAAGCGGCGCCGTGTTGGTCAGCCGCGTGGTGTGAAACACGCCCGACCAGCCCGAGGAGCCCTTGGCGCCAGGAAAGACGAGGACCTTCCCCGCGAACGACTGGCCGCGCAGTTCGTGGTGGCTCTCGATGATCTCACCCTTCATCGGGTTCACGCCGCCCCAGCCCGAAATCGTCTGGGTGGTGACCAGCGCCTCTCCTTCGGTCACGCCGCCCACGACTTTGCGCCCGCGGATGAGGATGTCGGGCTTCTCGAGAGTTAAGGTCGCCATCACTGCAGCACTCCGTTCCATTTACCGGTGCAAGCCGCGTCGATGCACTCGGCGGTGGTACCGTACCAACCTTCGATCCCCATCATCGCGGGAAGGTAATGCACTTGCTTGGCGCTGTCGAAAGCGGCGACGCGCGTGCCCTTGGGGACCGCTTGGCTGATCGCCGAACAAGTGTCGGTCATCAACTTGGCGCCGGCGCGCTTCAGGATCTCGCTATAGCCGCTGGCTTCTGCTGTGGCTTTCACCGCTCGGCTGGTGAAGATCCAGAGTTCGCAATCCGCTGCAACCCGGCGTCCTTCGATCAATCGTGCGGCCTCGGCGATCTGCTCGACCGAATAGTGCGGACAGCCCAGCATGACGTAGTCGACGTCGGTGCTCGATCCGATGCTGTTCAAGCGCTCGTAGATCGCCTGGCGTTCCTTCGCTCCATACGCAAAGGTCTCTCCGCGCGCTTTCCCACCAAAGGCCGTTTCGGCGTCGCGCGCTTCGGGCGTGATGCCGACCATGTGGTACATCTCGACCCCGCCCGAGGAAGCGGCGGCTGCGCCGAAGTGTTTGTGCCGGATCAGCGAGGGCTGGCTGATCTGGCCGTCGAGCACCGGGATGGAGTCCTCCACCGCGGCGCCAGTGAAATAGCCCAGCATTCCCCATTCGAAGATCGAATCCACCGGCACGTCCACGCGCACGGTGTGCTGGCCCTTTCGGAACTCGTCCCGGTGAAAGCCGAAGTTGGGGATGCGGTTGGCGAGCATCGCCGCGCTGGTGGATTCCCGGCCTTCGCAATTGGTGCGTCCACCCACGACCGAATTGCAGAACACCACCGCGCTCGATTCCATCCAAGCGCAGTGTTCACCCATCACCGGCACGTTGCCGGCGAGATAGGGCGTGCAGGTCTTCAGGACCTGAACGCCATGCGCTGCCGTCTCCGCTTCGTCCGAGGAGAAGTTGGCGAAGGCCGCGGGCGTCATCCCCTGTTCCTTCCACATGACGGGATCCATCCCGCCCTGCAGGTGGCAGCTGAACGCGTTCATGCGCGGGATATCGACCACTTCATCGGAATCGAGATCGAAGCGGGAAAACACCGCGCGGTAATCGCCGCCATCGGCTGCGTAGTATTCCTTCACCCACTGGGGCGACGAGCCCGGAACGCCGGCGACGTTGTTGGTGTAGACGAAATCCTCTGCCCCCAGCGCCTCCGCATAGCGGACCAGCAGGTCCATCGCCTTCTGGACAGCGGCGCCGTCCCGCCCGTCGAGCATCGCGCGCTCATCGTCAGTGAGTTTGACCATCAGTCCTTCCCTACCTCGTTCGCTCCGTTGAGCCTGGGGCTCCGGTTCTTTTCGAGCTGCGCGCCTTCCAGGTTGCGCATCAATTGAGTCAGCACGCCTTGGGCAACGGCCAGCTTTTCGCCATCGATACCTTCCAACATCTCGCTACGCAGTTGGTTGGTAATTGACATGATGTCGGCGATGACCTGCCTTCCCTTGTCGGTGATGCGGTTGATCGTGACGCGCAGGTCTTCCCGGCTCTGGTGTCGTTCCAGCAGGCCTTCCTCTGCCAGCAGGTGCAGGATGCGCACCATGGTCGGGCCTTCGACGCCGACAACGCGGGCTAGTTCGCTTTGGGTCAGCTCCTCGCCCGAGTAGGCCACGAGGTAGAGCGTCTCCCATCGCACCATCGTCTGGTCGAGCGCCTTGATCCGATCGTTGGCGACCTTGCGCCAGCGGCGAGCCGCCACAACGAGGGCGCGGGTGAACTTGAAGTGTGTGTCGTCTTCCAAGTTCTCAGGCGACAGCCGGTGGTAGTTATCGAGGTGGCGATCCGACATCGCGAGCTCGAACCCGCCATAGAGCAGCCCTTCGAGGTCGCGTGTGCCTTGCCCGCGGCGCCCCTTGCGCGGCGGCTGTGGACCGCGTTCCTGCGATGTCCTGGTCTTCTTGGCCCGCTTCATTGGCTCCCCCCACGCAAAATTGATCGTCCCCCACGCCCAAGTAGGGTGAGATGCGGGCTCGTCACAAGCTTGCTTAAGCAGCCATCAACCACGATCGATCAGTACCGCGCCTGTCGCCATCTCTTGTACGTCGCGGCGATACATGCCCAACCAGCCGCCGGCTTCCACAAGGTCTTCGGCCGCAGAGCGGCCCTCGAGCTCCGCAGCGCCGACTTCGAGTTCGATGCTGTAGGTGGCAACGTCGATCGCGATCATGTCGCCATCGCGGACTTTGCCGATGGGACCGCCCGAGCATCCCTCGGGCGCCACCTCCGCCACGGTCAGCCCTTTCAGGCAAAGGCCCGACAGTTGTCCGTCGGTGACGAAAGCCACGTCCTTGGCCAGGCCCGCCGCGTTGATGGCGAACAGGATGTACGAGGCGCCGCCTCCCATCGCTGGGCCGGCCTTGAGGCCCTGACCGCGAACGACCAGCACGTCGCCCTTCTTCACCTCTCCGGCGGAAAGGGCCTGCAGGGCGGCTTGGTTGTCGTCGAAGACCCGTGCCGGGCCGCGGAAGGTCTCGGGCCGGGAGCCGTCGCGGATACCCAGTTTCACCACGGCGCTTTCCGGGGCGAGGGACCCTTTCAGAATCGCAATCGCAGGCCCGGGCGATATGGCGCGGTTCAGGGGCCGGATGATCTCTTCATCGTTCACCTCGGCATCGGCGATGTCGTCGCGCATGGTGCGCCCGCTGGCGACAACGACATCGAGATCGAGCAGGGTTTCCAACTGCTTGAGCACCGCGCGAGCACCGCCGGCATCTTCGAACTGCTCGATCCGCACGGCGCCGTTCGGGCGCACGGCGGAAAGGACGGGCACTTCGCGCCCGACTTCGTTCCAGAGGCCATAGACGTCGAGGTCCATGCCGCCTTCGACCGCGACCGCCTGCAAGTGCTTGATGGCGTTGATCGAGCCCGAAACGCCGAGCACCATCGCCGCGGCGTTGCGGAACGCGCCGGGCGTCATGATGTCGCGCGGCTTCAGGTCCTCGTGCACCATCTGCACGATCCGTGCGGCGGCCTCGCGCGCCTTCGCGAACATCTTGTCGCTGTTGGCACGCACGGGCGCCGAGCCGGCCACGCACATACCCAGCGCTTCCACCACGCAATGCATGGTGTTGGCTGTGGCCATGCCCTGGCACACGCCGGGCCCCCGGATCGCTTGCGGCACGATCTCGTCCACGCGGTGTTTGCCGAAGCGGCCGAAGCTCTCTTCCACCCCACCCGAGAACAGGTCCTCGATATCGACCGGATCGCCGTCGATCTCGCCCGAAGGCTGATAGCCGCCGACGACCAGCAGCGTCGGGATATTGAGCCGCATCGCGGCCATCAGGTGCCCCGGCGGGGTCTTGTCGCAACTGGTGAGGCAGATCATGCCGTCGAGCAATGCGGCTTCGACTTGCGCTTCGATGTCGTTGGGGATGAGGTCTCGGCCGGCGAGGATGTAGCTGCCGCGCCTTGCCGCGCCGGTGATGAAGTCGGACGGGGCCGTGGTCCGCACCTCGAACGGCACGCCGCCTGCCTCGCGAATGGCGTCCTTCACCACCTTCGCCACGCCGTCGAGATGGGCGTAGCAGACGGCCAGCTCCGACGACGAATTCACCACGGCGATCTTCGGCTTGAGCAGATCCTCCTCCGTCAGGCCGAGTGCCAGCCAGTGGGATCGGCGAACCGGGGAATTGGCGGCAAGGCTGCGAAGCGGCATCGGTCTGTCCTTGGTCCCGAGTTAAAGGGGGGGTCTGCTGGCCGGGGAGCTGCCGGCCAGCAGACCGGGGGGGTCAGTAGTTGAACCGGAGACCGGTCTTGAACAGCCGTCCGACCGGGTTGAACAACACGTTGTTGCCGCTGCCGTTTGCGCCCGGGAAGTTCGGCGGATCGGTGTTGAACACGTTGTCGATGCCGACGAAGAGGTCGCCCTTGGTGCGCTCGCCGAGCTCCATCTTGTAGGTCGCCAGGAGGTTCAGATAAGTGCGTCCCGGCATGGCGTTGGTGTTGGAGCTGTTGGGCAACGCGATCGAGTAGCCTTCCTGCTCAGGCCCGATGAAGGCCGCGTTGTAGAAGCCGTTGTTGATCCAGCGGACGTTGGCGTTGAGCTCGTATTGGTCGCCGATCTCGAACACGGCCATCGCATCGACAGTCCAGTCCGGGATGCCCGGAGGGGTGCCCCCGCGCAGGCCGGTCTGGCCCGCTCGTTCGGTCGGGCCGACAGCATCGACCGTGATCAGGTCACGCATATGGTTTGCGACGACACGCAGGTTGAGCGCGTTGTCGTCCCCGATTGGCTGGCGATAGTTCAGCTCGATATCGAGGCCGCGTGCGATCAGCTGGTTCACGTTCTGGAACGTGTCGGTGATGTTGGTGATCGCGCCGGAGGAATCGCGGGTTACAAGCGAACAGCTGAGAGGATCGCCCTGGTAGCAACGCGTCACGATGTTCTGCTGGCCAAGGGTGCTGATCGCATCCTTGATCTTGATGTCGAAGTAATCGACCGAAGCGCGGAAGCGACCGAAGAAATCGCCCTCCGGCTGCAGCACCACGCCGACGGTGAAGGTATTCGCCTTCTCGGGCAGCAGGTTGGGGTTGGAGCCGAGCGTGATCGGCGCCACCGTTTGCAGGCCATCGCGGGCCGGATCGTTCAGGATGCCCTGCGTGTTGGAGATCGGGCCGAACAGTTCCGAGACGTTGGGCGCGCGGATGTCGCGCGACCGGGTCACGCGGAACCGGACCTCGGGGATCGGCGCCCAGACGCCGCCGATTTTCCATGTCGTGACGCTGAGCGAGGAGTCCGGGCTGAAGTCGCTCGAGCGGTTGTAGTGCGTACGGCGGACAGCGCCGTTGAGGCTCAACTCGTCGGCGCCTGGCAGATCGCGGAGCAATGGCGCTTCAAGTTCGGCAAAGCCTTCGATCACTTCGATCTGGCCGGAGATCAGCGAGCCGCCGCCGGTGAAGAACTTGCGTTGGGCCGAGAACTCGTCCGTCTCGCCGCTGACCTTGTCGTTGCGATACTCAAGACCGAACGCCACGCCGAGCGAGCCGTAAGGCAGTTCCAGAGGGGAGCCGGTGATATTGGCTGCGGCCACCTGCTGGGTCGTCCGGTTGGTCTGGAACCCGTCCTCCGTCACGTAGTCGGCCGCGGCGGCAAAGGTCGGGCCGTTCGCGTAGCCGAAGGGATTGAGCGGAACGCAAGCGGCATCGTCGTTGGCGGTGGAACCGTCGTTGTTCACGCCGCAGACGATCGTTCCGTTCGGGGCCGTCTCGGCGTCGATGGCGCGCAGGATGCGCTCCGTAATCACACCGTTGGTCAGGTCGCGGCGGAAGTCATTGCGGCCGTATTGGTAATAGGCGTCCGCCGTCCAGCCGCTGCCGAGATCGTATTCGAGCCCGACCACGCCGCGATAGACGTTGTTCTTCGTGTGCAGCCCCGCCGGTCCGATATCGTCGAACCCCTTGCCGAGCGTGAAGCTGGTCGCGCCGCTGGCCGCCAGGATCGTCGGGATATCGAGTGTCGGATCCGTTGAGCGCGGGATGAAGGGATTGTCGGACTGGATGATGAGGGCCGTGTTGCGATAGCCGACCGCGCGGTGCACGCCTTCGCCGTGACCGTAGTTGAAGGTGAAATCGACCGTGAGGTTTTCGGTCGGTTCCCAGGTCAGCATCGCCGCCGCGTTCCAGCGCTTGGTCGGGGAGACGATCGGGAAGTCGAAGTAGATGTTCTCGCCTGGGCCATCGGTCTCGCCGCCCACCGAATAGAGCGAATTGACCAGGGTGCCGAACTGATAGCGGCGCGGTGTGCCGTCCTGGCCGAACGTGATGCCGTCGATCGGGCGGAGCGTGGGCACCAGGTTGCCGTTGTAGGCTGAGCCGGGCGGGGTGGTCACGCCTTCGTAGTCGGCACTCCAGGGGTAGACCCCGGTCAGGATGTTGTTGGCAGGAAGGCTGCTGACGCCCGGATTGCGGCCCCAGTTGATCTTGCCGAAAGCGCACCAATCGCGACTGGGGCAGCCGTCGACGCCGGTATTGCGCTCGTACTCGCCACCGACGACGAGGTGCAGGTTTTCACCCAAAGACCATCCGCCCGCGGCACCGATCTGGAAGGTCTGGTTGTCGCCGTAGTCCGAGACGCCGACCTGGGTGTTGAACTTATAGCCATCGAGCTTGTCGTTCATGATCAGGTTGACGACGCCCGACACGGCGTCCGACCCGTAGACGGCCGAAGCGCCGCCGGTCACCACCTCGACGCGCGAGAGCAGGATCGACGGGATCATGTTCGTGTCGACCGTGGCCTGCGTGGTCGATGGTACGAAGCGCTTCCCGTCCACCAGCGTCAGCGTGCGGACCGAGCCTAATCCTCGAAGGTCGAGAATGCGTCCGCCGACATAACCGGCCGCGGGAGAGAGACCGCTCGATGCCGGTGTCTCAGTCGCACGGAATGCCGGGATTTCGTTCAGGGCCTCGCCGATATTGGCAGCCCCGCGTTGTTCGAGGCGCGCTGCGTCGACCACCTGCACCGGGGTCGGCGTGTCGAAGCCACTGACGATACGCGAACCGGTCACCACGATCGGATCGCTGGTCTCCTCCGTCGCAGCGGTGTTCGCTTCGTCCGCCGCTGCATCCTGCGCCGCGACCGGAGACGCTGCCAGAATCACTGCCATGGAAACGAGGCTCACCGCCCCGCCTACTTTCAAGCGCCGCATCTTTCTCTCCCAACTTTTGCCGGCCGTCGCCGATCTCGCACATAGGGCTATTCACATTTTACATAGAATGCTACCGAATTTTTCGCACCTCCTGGGTCGGGCTCGGATTCATCTCAAAAAGGCTACATTCCCGTGGCTTCTTGGAGGGCGCAGCGAAGGGTCGACTCGATCGTGACCGGGAAGGGGTTCCGAACGATTACATTCGTCGAGTTTAAGTAGAATACGTAGATATCCCGCTCCTGGAAGGCAGGCGGCGAGGAAAACCGACAAAGCGAGAGGCAATGGCGATGGGTGAAGATGGTCAGGTGGTTCGGGAGATTCGGCAGACCGAGGACAGGTTCCTCGCTTCGGATATCTTCAGCGGAACCGATCGGACCTTGCCGCCCCCGAACGGAACCGGCCTGATCGACGAAGCCGCGCGCCAGGTCCGCGTCTATCACAAGGCGGACGTAGCGGTGATCGGCGGCGGCCCCGCCGGTTGTGCCGCTGCCTATTCAGCCGCCAAGGCCGGGGCGAACGTCGTCCTGCTGGAGCGCTACAATCACCTCGGCGGTCTTTCGACCGGCGGGCTGGTGATCTGGATCGATCGCATGACCGACTGGGAAGGCCGTCATGTCATCCAGGGCTTCGCGCGCGAGTTCGTTGAGCGGATGCCGAAGGAGGGGGTGGCAGGCCCGCCCATCGCCGACTGGGGGTCGAAGGATGCGGATAAGGCCGCCTACTGGCGTCTGCGCACGTCCGCTTTTCACGGCATCGTATCCTGGGCCCCGACTCTCGACCCCGAGCGGATGAAGTTGGTCGCGCAGGACATGCTGCTCGAAGCCGGGGTGCGCATTGTGTTCCACGCCTGGGCCGCGACGCCGCTGCTCCGCGAAGGCAAGGTCGGCGGCGCCATCTTCGAATCCAAGTCCGGCCGCCAAGCGGTGCTGGCAGACGTGGTGATCGACACGACCGGCGATGGCGACATGTTCGCGCGCGCCGGCGGGGACTTCGACGACGATATCGAGGAAGGCGACGTCCACCACTCGATGAACACCAGCTTCCTGATCGGAGGCGTGGACATGGATCGCTGGCTTGAGTTCCGGGCCGCCGATGCCGATCAGTTCGCGCAATTCACTGCGCTGGGTCGCGAACAGCTCGGGTTCTTCCAGACGCCTTATGTCACCTGGCGCAACGATATCGCGGTGTTCATGGGGCCCCGGCAATCGGGCCTCTCAGCCCTCGATGTCGATGACATGACCGAAGTCGAAATCCGATCGCACCGCTTCATGGCCGCGCATTGCGAGTTCTTCCGCCGAAACGCCCCCGGGTTCGAACGGGCCTACATGCTGCAAAGCGCCCCGCAGCTTGGCGTACGGCACACTCGGCGCTTGGCGGGCTTGGGACGGATCGAGCGAAAGGACTGGGGCAATGGCACGCCTGCCTTCGACGAGATCGGCATCAGCCCTTCGGTCAGCCCCAAATATCCGACAGTTTCGGTTCCCTACGGCTCGCTCGTACCCAAACACCTCGATGGCCTGCTAGCTGCCGGCCGTCACGTCTCGTGCGATGCCAATAGCCACGGCTTCATGCGCGAGATCCCGCAATGCTGGCTCACCGGCCACGCCGCCGGCGCTGCGGCGGCCATCGCTGCGAACCGCGGCATAGCGCCACGCCACGTCGACTTGGCCGAGTTGCGCTCGCTGCTGCGCAAACAGGGGGCGTTCCTTTCGGACGAGCCGTTGGTCTCCAATCCTCTGACGGAGAGTGCGGAGACGGGCGGACGTTGACGATCGCGGGGATGAGGGTGAGCTCCTCGCTCGAGTAGCGCCGCTCTCGGTGGAACCGACCACGGTCTCGTCATGGCTCTCGCCGCTCGACCTCGACTTCGAGAAGCCGACGCTGGCCGAGACATTGACCCCGCCGAGCGACCCCGGATCGTTCATCACCGCATCGGCCGCGTTGTAAGCCGCGAGACCTCCGGCGAGCCCGGCGACCGCCGCCACGCGATCGTTGCCGGTCCCGCTGGCGATCTCGCCCATGCGCGCCGCGGTCTCAACGCCGTTCACCAGCGGGCTTTGCACCCCGAGCGACAGCCCGAACGAGGACGACTTCGAGCTGCTGGTGGTGTCGAGCGTGTCGGTGACATGCT
>JAGIBN010000005.1 GCA_017744315.1 Porphyrobacter sp. | reverse complement strand
GCCACTCCCGCGCCAGTGCCGAGCAAGAGCGACACTGGCAGAAGCAAAGCAGCACGAAGCAGGCCCGTTGGCAGGCGCATGATGGTCATCCCCTCAGTCGGGACTGTGAGTCCCGTTTTTCTTATTTGGACAAGGGTCTGCAACGGATCGGCCGATTTGCCAAGCTGCCGTCAATCACGCTTAAGGTCATAACTATTGGAAAGCCGCCCGGGCTCTGAAATATGTGATGGCTATGGGCACCATCACTTTATGGAGACCGGTAGGTCCGGCAGAACTAAAGCTCATTGAAGAGGCTGATATGCGAGCCTTCCCGCCTCGCTTGCCTGAGCAGCCGATTTTCTACCCGGTCACGACCGAAGAATATGCCATCAAGATAGCTCGCGATTGGAATGTGCCGGCCAGCGGCTCAGGTTTTGTGACGCGGTTCGCTGTAAGCCGTAACTATCTCGACCAATATTCGGTTCAGGATGCTGGCGGCAAAGCCCATCAGGAATACTGGATACCCGCCGAGGATATGGATGCCTTCAACGACGCGATTGTCGGGCCCATTGAGGTGGTTCAACGGTTTCCCTGAAGGCCGCCAATCACATGGTTCCTAATCGCCAGCGATGAGGCGAGCCTTCCACATTTTGCCGTCGTAGCCCACTGCTTCCCAGGTGTCCCCTGGTCGCCTGTTGAGCAGGGCCTGACCACAAAATGTCCCGCGCATCCTCCCGACAAAGCACACGTTGTCGCCTTCGACGCGCCATACCCCGAAATCCGATGGCAAGCCGCGTAGGGCGCTCGCAAACGTGCCGTCTGCGCGGATCTTGAACGTCACCCGGTTGTCGCGGCCGCGAACGAACTCGAGCGTAGTATCCTTCAATTCTTCCGGCAGCCGCTGCGCCTCAACGATGATGTCGTCAGTTTGATCGGTGGCGGTTGAAGGATTGGATGCCGGCTGAGCCGCATAAACGGATGCTGCGACAAAGGCCGTCGTCAGTCCGAGAAGCGCCTTCATGTCACTTCTTCAACCGCACCCCGTTGTAGGGAACGCTAAAGCCCATGATCTCTCCGGTCCCGGTGAAGGTGTCGCCGGTCACTGTGCCGTTATAGACGATCTCCAGCGGCCCTTGCGCGGTGTTGACGATGCGTTTGTAGGAGAAGGTGTCGCCGTCCAGCTTGACCTCCTGCCCCGGCCCCGCACTCATCCCTTCGGCCGGCGGTGGCTGCACGTCCTTGGCCGTGACCGAATAGCCGTCCGTGGTTTTCTCGACCGTGAGTGTCTCAGAGATTTCGCCGTCTGGCGCCTTGGCCGTGGCGCGCCATTCGCCGACGAAGGATTGGGCTGACGCGGGCGCTGCAGACGCCGAGGCTGCAAGAAGGACGGACAATGCGACTGCACGCATTTAATGTCTCCCGATCACAGATGTCGGGATAGGTGTATTACTCAACTAGAGCAGTAAGTCAATCGTTCGCCAGACCGCTGAAGTCCGTAAGGGCGGTGTCGCGCAGCCCACGCCAGACGTTGCGCGCCTGGACGGTGTCGTAAACGTCATGAACCCGGTGGAGCTGGTAGCCCGCCTGCATTCCCGAGAACGCCAGCGATAGGCTTCCTCCGAGCCGCTTCTGCGCTGCCGCCTCGTTCGAGAGGGCGCCGATCATCCGCTTGCGGCTGGCCCCGAGCAGCAGGGGCTGGCCCAGCGCATGGAACAAGGGCAGCGCATTCATCAGAGCGAGGTTTTCGGTCAGCGACTTGCCGAAGCCGATGCCTGGGTCGAGCACGATCCGTTCGCGAGAAATGCCGGCCGCGATGGCCCGGCCACGCGCCGCCCGCAGCCAGTCGAACACGTCGAATACCACGTTGGCGTAGTTGCCGTTCGAGTGGAGATCGTCGCCATCTCCCGGCGCGTGCATGAGGATAACCGGCACGCCGCTCGCCGCAGCGAACTCGAGGCTGCGCGGATCGTGTCGCAAGGCGGAGACATCGTTGATGATATGCGCGCCTGCCGCGAGCGCCGCCTCCATCACTCCAGGACGGCGGGTGTCGACGCTGACCGCGGCGCCCATTTTGACGCAGTGTTCGACTGCCGGGACCACACGCTTGATCTCGTCACCTTCCCAGACCGCCGCAGCCCCGGGGCGGGTGCTCTCTCCACCGATGTCGATGATCGCTGCTCCGGCCTCGAGCATGGCGCCAGCATGAGTTCGCGCTTCTTCAGGATCGTCAAGGAACTTGCCGCCGTCCGAAAAGCTGTCGGGCGTAACGTTGAGGATGCCCATGATCTGCGGTTGGTCGAGCCGGATCGTGCGCTCTCCCAGCTGAAGCGGCGGATGCGCCATGCGCAAGCCGGTCCACTGAGCTTCGGCTTCGGCTCCAAGAGAGTCCGGGAGCCGCCCGAAAGCTTCGTCAATCCCTTCGGGCGTTACCAGCTCGCGCTGCACCACTGCGCCGTCGCGGGTCACCGTCACGGCGAACTCGCGAGCGTAGGCCATGCCGCCTGCAAGACGGATCGCGTCACCCGCAACCGTTTGCGGGCTCCCAATAAGGGTCAGCGGCTGGATGTAGAGCTTGTCGGCCAACTCAATTCCTTCGTCCTTGCGAGCGTCGCGACGCAATCCAGGGCGTCCCACTCGATCGCCCCGGATTGCCGCGTCGCTTCGCTCCTCGCAATGACGAGTTTAGGTCGAGGTTCGGATTAATCCTCTACCGCCAACAGATAGAGCTGCCGGAGGGTGTCGATCGGGCTCGCTTGCCCTTCATGCATGATGTGCCAGAAGGTCCAGCCATTGCAGCTCGGCGCGTTCTGCAGCGTCTTGCCGACGCCGTGGATCGAGCCTTGCTCACGCCCGCATTCGATCGAGCCATCGGCCCGCACGGTCGCGCTCCAGCGGCGCTGGCGGTCGAAGATCTCGGTGCCGGGGGCGATGAAGCCCGCCTCGACCAGAGCGCCGAACGCCACCTTGGGTGCCTGCCTGCGGCTCTGCATCGTCGCCAGCGCGCTTTCGTCGAGCGGCAGAGCGCCCTCGATCCGCTCCATGGCGATGCGGCGATAGCCAGTCTCTCGCTCGCAGCCGATCCAGTTGCGGCCCAGGCGCTTGGCGACCGCGCCGGTGGTGCCGGTGCCAAAGAACGGGTCGAGCACGACGTCGCCGGTCTCGGTCGTCGCCAGCAGCACGCGATAGAGCAGCGCTTCGGGCTTCTGCGTCGGGTGGGCCTTGTGGCCGCCTTCCTTCAAGCGCTCCTGTCCGCTGCAGATCGGCATCACCCAGTCACTGCGCATCTGCAGTTCGTCATTGAGCGTCTTCATCGCGCGGTAGTTGAAGTGGTAGCGGGACTTTTCGCCCATGCTCGCCCAGATCAGCGTCTCGTGCGCGTTGGTGAAGCGGGTGCCGCGGAAGTTCGGCATCGGGTTCGACTTGCGCCAGACGATGTCGTTGAGGATCCAGAACCCCAGGTCCTGCAGCATCGCGCCGACACGGAAGATGTTGTGGTAGCTACCGATGACCCACAGCGCGCCGTCGGGCTTGAGCACGCGGCGTGCTTCGGTCAGCCACTCCCGGGTGAACTTGTCATAGGCCGCGAAGCTGTCGAACTGGTCCCAGTGATCGGTGACCGCGTCGACATGGCTGCCATCGGGGCGATTGAGGTCGCCGCCCAGCTGCAGGTTGTACGGCGGATCGGCGAACACGAGGTCGACCGACGCGCTCGGCAGAGAGCGCATCGCCTCGATGCAATCACCCGCAAGGATTTGTCCGAGCGGCAGCTTGACCGGCTCGGCGGCGCGGGCACGCGGCGCCCGGAGAGTAGTGACAACGCCCATTATACTTTCTTCTGCCCCCTGATTTATCCACAGGGTGCCAGTGCTGCGAGTCTCCCGTCAAGCCGCGGATTCGCGTGGCTTTTGCGATGGCGCGAAATGCCAAGACCGGAACGGAACGAGTCCGGCACAGCATGTTGAGTCATCGGGGCGGCAAGAGACTCGATATCTGGTGGTGTGGCACGGAAGACTCGCATCGTGGGTTTCGCGCTTGCTTCCTTGTGGCGGGGCGAGCAGACCCACTTGGGGTCGCGCCTGTTGGGGAGCCTACGATGGCACTCAAGGTTATCGGCGCGGGGCTTGGCCGTACCGCGACATTCTCGTTGAAGTTCGCGCTCGAGCATCTCGGGTTCGGTCCCTGCTACCACATGTCGGAGGTATTCGCGGGTGCGCGCCGCAATGTTCCGCTGTGGCTGGATGTGATCGAAGGCAAGCCCGACTGGGATGCGGTATTCGACGGCTTCTCATCCGCCGCCGATTATCCCGCCTGCAGCTATTGGCGAGAATTGGCCGAACGTTACCCAGAGGCGAAGGTCGTGCTCTCGGTTCGTGATCCGGACAGCTGGTTCGATTCCGTGACCGCGACGATCTTCTCTCAAAGCATGCAGGGTTCGCTCGCCGGAAGCCCGGTAGAAACGATGATGCGCGGGGTCGTCTTCGACGCGTTCAAGGGCGGCGACATCCTCGACCGAGAGTTCATGACCGATTGGTTCGTCCGCCGAAACCAGGCGGTGCGCGATGCCCTCCCGCCAGAGCGCCTGCTGGTCTTCTCCGCGAAAGAAGGGTGGGAGCCACTCTGCGACTTCCTTGGCGTGCCGGTGCCCTACGGGCCGTTCCCGCGGGTCAACAGCCGCGACGAGCTCAGCAGCCACTCGGACGAGCAAGGCGGCCTCCCGCCCGATCCCGAGACGGCTGAGCGCTTCGCCCGCGAATATATCGAGGAGTTGAAGGCCAAGGCCTTCGCGACCGCTTAGAACAGCTCCATCTGCGCAACGGGCGCAAAGCTGCGGCGATGCAGCGGCGTCGGTCCGTGAACCCGCAGCGCTTCGAGATGGTCCGGCGTGCCGTAGCCCTTGTTGCGCTCCCAGCCGTACTGCGGATGCGTCAGGTGATATTCGCGCATCAAGCGGTCGCGGTGTTCCTTGGCGAGGATCGAGGCGGCAGAGATGCTCGGCTCCAGGGCATCGCCTCCGACTATGGCGCGAGCTGGCCAGCGCCATTCAGGACGGCGACCAGCTGGGGTGAGGTTGCCGTCGACCAGCACTTCTGCCGGATCGCAGCCGATCACCTCGCACAGCCGCGCAACGGCTTGCGCCATGGCCCACATCGTCGCCTGGAAGATGTTGATCGCGTCGATATGCTCGACCTCCACCACCCCGATCCCGAAGGCGCAGCGGCGGCGGATGCGTTCCTCAAGCTCACCTCGCTTGGCGGCGGCGAGCTTCTTGGAATCGTCGAGTCCGGCAGGTCGCGGCTTGCACAGCAGCACGGCGGCCGCCACAACGGGCCCCGCCAGCGGCCCGCGGCCGGCCTCGTCCACGCCAAAGACGAGCTCGCCAGCGGCCAGAGACGAAGCAAATTCGCGAGAGGGAGTTCCAGATAGCATGCGCAAGTTCAAACAGGTGCTCGTCGCCCTATCTCCCGCCACGCTGATGATCGCAAGCTGCGGAAGTGCCCAGTCGGGGGATAGCCCGGCCCCCGCAGGCCCCTCGCCCTTCGCGATTGCCGAGAAAGGCTCGTTCGATTCACCCTGGGCGCTCGCCTTCGCGCCGGGCACGCAGACGCTGTTCATCACCGAGAAGCCGGGTACGATGAAGTTCGTCGATCTCGCCACCGGGCGGCAGGGCAGCGTCACGGGCCTGCCAAAGGTGCTGGTCCAGGGCCAGGGCGGCCTCGGCGACGTAGCGTTCCTGGCGTCGGAGAGCGCGCCCACCGTCAGCCGCCGGACGATCTACCTGACCTGGGCCGATCCGGGTGACGGCACCGCCAGCTTCGCCGCCATGGGCCGCGGCACGCTTGTCTGCGATCCCGGCGCCGATTGCCGGATCGAGGGACTACAGCAAATCTGGCGCCAGCAGCCGGCCATCAAGAGCAACGGACACTATTCGCACAAGATCGCCTTCTCGCCCGACGGCAAGTACCTGTTCCTCTCCTCTGGTGAGCGCATGCAGGGCGACCCGGCGCAGGATCTTGGCACCAACCTCGGCAAGGTCCTGAGGCTCAACCTCGATGGCACTCCTGCCGACGGCAACCCGTTCGCCGACCGCGGCGGCGTCAGCCGCGAGATCTGGAGCTACGGCCACCGCAACCTGCTCGGCCTCCACTTCGACCTCGACGGGCAGTTGTGGGACCTCGAGCACGGCCCGCGCGGCGGGGACGAGATCAACAAGGTTGAGCCCGGCCACAACTACGGCTGGCCGGTGCGCTCCAACGGCGACAACTATGACGGCTCGCCGATCCCCGACCATTCGGCAGATGACGGCTTCACCAAGCCCGCGATCTTCTGGAACCCTGTGATCGCGCCGGGCGACTTCGTGTTCTACAGCGGCAAGCTCTGGCCCGAGTGGCGCAACCAGGCGGTCATCGCCAACCTCGGCACCATGTCAATCGTGCGGGTCAAGCTGGCGAACGACAAGGGCACCGAAGAGGCGCGGACCAAGTTCGACAAACGCCTGCGCGATATCGTGGAGGCCACCGATGGCTCGCTCTACGTGATCGAGGACGGTGCGAACGGACGTCTGTTGCAGCTCACGCCCGCGAAGTGATCAATCCTCCCTGTGAGCGAAGCTCATGGGGAGGTGGCAGCCCGCAGGGCTGACGGAGGGGCGAGTGGCACAACGCCAGCCCCTCCACCATCCGCTTCGCGGACGGTCCCCCTCCCCATCGCTGCGCGACAGGGAGGATTTCTAATTGCCATCGCCCCCCACGAACCCTATCCGCGCGCGCCTTATGGCCGACCTAGCGCTCTCCACCCTGATTCCCCTCGACCAGGTCGATCCGGCCCTGGTGGAAGACGTGCTCGACCGCGCATTCGGACCGGGCCGGCAGGAGCGCACCGCGTACAAGATCCGCGAAGGCACCGACTGGCTCCCGGCCCTGAGCTTCGCCGCGCTCGATGCCGAGGAGTATCTCGTCGGCACGATTCAGGCCTGGCCGGTCGCGCTCAACGACCAGCAAGGCCGCGCCCATCCGCTGATCATGGTCGGCCCCGTAGCGATCATCCCGGAGCGGCAGGACCAGGGCTTCGGCCGCGCGCTGATGGCCGCCCAAGCCGCCGCGATCGACCCCGCCGCGCCGATCCCGCAAGTCCTGATCGGCGACGCCCCGTACTACAGCCGCTTCGGCTTCATCGAGGCCCCACGCGGCTGGCTCTGCCCCGGTCCGTGGGATCCGGCCCGCCTACTGATCCGCGGCGCCGCGCCCGCAACATTGCCGCAAGAGGGCATGTTGGGGGCCTGGCTCCGCTGAGGCCATCACGCATGAGGTCGAGGCTAAGAGATTACGCCCGCTTTCGGCTGAGCGCGCGATAACTGAATGACCGACATGGGTGGAAAGCGGACTTCCCTTTCAGGTAGCGGAGCAGCCCTGCAGTCAGCGTCCCGCAGGACCTCCCGGTTGGAGAAAGCCGCCGGCCATCCTGCCTTCAGCATCGAGCACGGCCGACATCATCATCTCGCCGTTGGCGAATACCAAGTCGTAGGCGTCGTCGCCTCTCGGACCGCGTTCGCGGAAAGTCACCGACTTCAATTCGCCCATCCCGCTGAACATGCCATGTGTCATGGGCAGGTCCCGGCGGACG
Source organism: Porphyrobacter sp. (assembly GCA_017744315.1). Taxonomy (GTDB): domain Bacteria; phylum Pseudomonadota; class Alphaproteobacteria; order Sphingomonadales; family Sphingomonadaceae; genus Croceibacterium_A. The sequence continues at coordinate 212,711 of JAGIBN010000005.1, read as the reverse complement.
ACTTCGGCGAACTGCGGAGAGAGCTTGTCGTAATCCGGCGAACCGCTCGCCAGCCCGGCGACAAGGCTCCGCAATGCGGCCTCGGTGCCGGGGATCGGCCCTGAGCCGGGTGCGGGTGGCGGTGCAGAGGGTCCCACCTGTTGGAGAAGGCCGCCGGCCATCCTGCCCTCGGCGTCAAGCACGGCCGACATTATCATCTGGCCGTTGGCGAAAACCAAGTTGTAGGCGTCGTCGCCCCTCGCGCCGCGTCCGCGAAAAGTCACTGACTTCAGCTCGCCCATCCCGCTGAACATGCCATGTGTCGTAGGGAGGTCCCGGCGGACGACTTCGGCGAACTGCGGAGAGAGCTTGTCGTAATCGGGCGAACCGCTCGCCAGCCCGGCGACAAGGCTCCGCAATGCGGCCTCGGTGCCGGGGATCGGCTCCGAACTCGCGGGTGGTTCGGCAGAGGGTGCGGCGGGCGGAACAGACGTGACGCTTGCCGGTGGGCTTGCCGGCCCCTCGACGACACCGGCTGACTGAACCCCAAGTATCAACGCTACTGCGGCAGAAACGCTCATGAGCATGGCTCCTGAGACCACATAAACCCGGTGCCGCCTGATCCACCCGGTCTCGTTTCGTGGGGCGGCCACTGAGCCATCTTGGTCGGGCCTGGTATTGTTCGAAGGAAGGTCCGACGAATGGGGTACCAGCCGACCGGACCGTTCTAAGGACTCCACAAGCTTTGCAGCTTCAAGGGACGAGGATAGGCCGAGCTTGGCGCGGGCCATCTTCAACCGCTTCTCGACAGCGTGAGGAGAGATACCCAGATCGAGGGCCATTTGCTTGGCAGTCTGATGGTTCAGACAGCGCTTGAGGCATTCGCGCTCGGCCTTCGTCAGGCGCAGGATCGCAGCCCGCGTGGTCTCGTCGGTCACATCCATCCTCATCTCGGCCAACGTAGCGCCTTATGAGCCGGTACCAACCCCTTCTGTCTGGTACCCTAACGGACGATCCCGTTCGGGCGCGCCGGCCTTGCGCGATTGACCGCAATGGGTCGACAGCAGACTGTCCGCAATCTGATGCGCGACAACCACTAACAGCTTCGAGCGTTCGTCGATTGACGCCGCCCTCGACATGGCAGACGCTCCGTCGATAACTGGATACCAAGCCGGGGGGCATGGGGATGGGGCTAAGGACTCTGCTGAGCTGTACGGCGGCGCTTGCGCTTTGCGCCTCATGCGGCGGCGGAGGAGGAGGGTCTGGTGGTCCCTCGCCAACTCCTACGCCTGCGCCCACTCCAACCCCAACTCCCACTCCACCGCCACCCATGGGCCGCGTGTTCGCAGCAAGTTCTGTCGGTCTATGCCTGGTCTTTCTCGACTCGGATCCAGATCGACGAAACGACTCCGGCTATGGCTCTTGCTCTCGCGAAGGCACGTTCGGAAAAGGCGTGGCCATGGTCCGCCTCCCCGCAATTTCGAGCACGGCCGGCGTGGATTTTTTCACGGAGCAGTACGTCACGGTTCAGGGCATAGAGAGCGCAGGATCGACCTTCGTCCAGTTCACCGGGCCCTTGGGATCGAAGATCTATTCGCCGCTTACCTCTCTGATCGATAGCGCAGGCAGCCAAGCGAAGGTCAAACAGGCGTTCGGCCTTGATGGCGGCGTATTCTTCCTCGCCACCGATCCCGATCTGACCGTGTTCGACCCTGTCGTCGCGCTGGCGTCCAGCGACGATGCTACGCGCCGCGAAGGCGCCCGCGTTGCCGCTGCGAACCTGCGGGCGATGGCTACTGCCGCGGGTATCCAGGCCGTGTTTACCGGTACACCTGATCCGTACGGTCACGTGTCCTCAGGGATGCCCGACTACGCCTATCTCGGTCGTTGGATCGGTACCGACAGTCGCTTCATTTTCGACAATGCGCGAATGACCGACATCCTGGTCAACAATCGCACCGTCTCCGCCAATTTCCGCGAGACCCTCAGCGCCGCCGCACACATCATCGACGCATATGCGGCTGCCATGGGCGTCCAAGTCTCGGATCAACCCTTCATCGCACAGTACGTGTTGGGCATACGCGGCTACCTCCAGCCCGAGCTCGAAACGCTGGTGCAGACGAACACCCCAGCCGCAGCCGCAGCGGCGCAGTTGGTGACGACCGACACGATCAGGACGCGGATCGCGGTGTTCATGGAAACCGTGCCCATCAACACCAGCGGCTTCCTCTTCCCCGGACCAGATTTTTTCTGGACCGCCAGCGACACAGTTAGCATCCGCGCGGGAGCCGGCGGCTTGCCTGACATCACGAACAACGACCTGTATTTTCGCACACCGGCAGAAGGCAGCGGTATCGGCACGGGAGGGCAGGTGATCTCGATCACCGTGCCCGCAAGCAAGGCCAGCCAGATAGACGTCACGCTCTCCGCGGGCACGATCACTGCGACAGCCGTGGGTGGGTTCAAAGGAACGACGTATTTTGATTACCGCGTTCGCATCCCCGCGGGCGAGGAAGCCACAGGCCGGGTCTACGTAACCTACCGTTAGCGGGCAGCTCGTCTGCGGCCGACCTACTGCTCAGCCCCGCCCTTCGCCGGAGGCAAGGCGCGCAAGGCTTCGATTTCGCGCGCCGTGCGCTCGGCCGGGTCTGTCGCTATCGTCTCGAGTGTCGCCACCCGGTCCTGCAGCTTGGTCACGAGACTGCGCAGGCGTTCGTTCTCTTCGTCGATCGACTTGAGCGTCTTCACCGGCTTTGCCTGCGTATCGACGTAGAACTCCACGAACCCGCACTGCGTGCAGCGCTTGGCCGTCAGGTCCGCCGACTTCGTACGGAACGCGCCCATCACGGCTTTCCAGAAGCCGGGCTCTCCATCCATCCAGGTCACTCGGCCGCCAGTGTCGGGAAGGTACATGAAACCCTGGGTCATCTGCCCGCGGCATTTGGGACAATCCGGCATCTAATCCTCGTGCAAACAGGTGCGTTGCGCACCTAATACACCGAACGATTGCCCCTGAAAACCCACCGCGATCCGACCGTTCTGAGCACACCACACATTGTTTCGTATGAAGCCATCTGCCATCTCAGCCTGAATGCCATACGTAGAGCCACCTGACCTGGCAGCCATGTCGCTGCGCGAGATCGCCGATGTTATCGAGGCGCATGAACTTCCGCCGGTAGATCGCTGGAATCCCAAAGATACTGCTGACAGTCACGCACGAATCGCGGCCGATGGGACCTGGTTCCATGAAGGCCGCGAGATCACCCGTCCGGCGATGATCCGTACCTTCTCCTCACTGCTCAAGCGCGACCGCAAGGGGCGTCACTGGCTCGTCACGCCAGAGTGCAAGCAGTCGATCGAGGTCGAGGACGCGGCTTTCATTGCCATCGACACCAAGGTCCTCGATGGCGCGCTCGCCTTCCGCCTCAACACCGATGAACTGGTCATCGCCGGGCCCAATCATCCTCTTCGCAGCGCTGGAGACTTGGACAAGCCATCAGTCTACCTGATGGTCCGGCATGGCTGCGAGGCGAAGCTTAACCGGTCCACCTGGTTGCAACTGGCGCACCACGCGATGGCCAACGACGACGGTTTCTGGGTCGAAAGCCAGGGCGAGCGCTTCTCGCTTTATCCCGAATGAGCCCGCTGTTCGAACGGCTGAAGCGGCTGTTCGACGAAGGGCATGGCGTCGAACTGCCCGGCCTGCGTAACGACGGTCAGTTCGCCCCCGCCGAGATACGCCCTGCGGCAGTGCTGGTCGCGGTCACGGATCGCGAGGAGCCTGGCGTGATCCTCACGCATCGGCCGGACTCGATGCGCGCGCATGCCGGGCAGGTGGCGTTTCCGGGCGGCAAGCTTGATCCTGGTGAAACTGCGGTCGAGGCCGCGGTTCGCGAAGCGTACGAAGAGTTGGCTATAAACCCTTCGGATGTGACAATTATCGGGGCCAGTGATCGTTTCATCACCGGCACAGGCTATGACGTGACCCCGGTCCTCGGCCTGATCCCGCCCGACTTGCCATTAGTGCCCAACCCGCAGGAAGTTGCCTCGTGGTTCGAGGTGCCGCTCGGCTTTCTGCTCGACCCCGCCAACCACGCCCACAAAGAGCGCGAATGGTTCGGCCGGATGCGGCCCTATATCGAGATCGAGTGGCAGGGCCATGTCATCTGGGGCATTACCGCCGCGATCATCGCCAACCTCTCGCAAAGACTGGCGTGGACGGGCCGAAACTGAGCGCTGTCCTACCCGCCCCGGCTGTGCCATGCGGCACGTATGACGACGAACCGATCCCCCTTCCCCTCTCGAAAAATGGCCCGGAAAAGGCAGAGCGGGAGAGGTTGCAGGACAGTGTCACCCCGTCACCCCCTGTCAACTCGGGCGCTGATCGGATCGGCTGAATGAGCCCCGATTCGCATACCCTGCCGGCCGATCCATGGACCGCCCGAGAAGACCTCGCCGCGCTCGTCCGCGCGCTCGGTTCGGACAAGGTCCGCTGGGTCGGCGGCGCAGTACGCGACACACTGCTCGGCCACCCCGTAGCTGACGTCGATGCAGCCACGCTGCACGAACCCAAAACCGTCATCGACCTGCTCGGCAGCGCCGGTATCCGCGCCATCCCCACGGGCATCGACCACGGCACCGTGACCGCCATCCTGCCCGGCGGCAATGTGGAGGTGACGACGCTGCGCCACGACGTCAGCACCGACGGCCGCCGTGCCACCGTGGCCTTCGCAACCGACTGGCGCGAGGATGCCCAGCGGCGCGACTTCACCATCAACGCGCTCTACGCCGACCCGGTGACGCTCGAGATCTACGATTGGTTCGGTGGCCTCGCCGACCTCGAGGTCCACCGCGTGCGTTTCATCGGCGACGCGCGGCAACGGATCCGCGAAGATCACCTGCGCATCCTGCGCTATTTCCGCTTCCAGGCGCGCTTCGGCAGCGAACTGGACCAGGAAGCGGAAGCGGCCTGCGCCGAACTCGCGCCGACGCTCAAGGGATTGAGCCGGGAGCGGGTGGCGATGGAACTGCTCAACCTGCTGGCCCTGCCCGATCCCTCGGCGACGATAGAGCGGATGGAAGCCCGCGGGGTACTGCCCGTGGTCCTGCCCGAGGCCGGCGACAGTGGCGTCGCTACTCTTAGAGCGCTTATCGCAGAGGAAGACCGCCAACAGGTCCCGCCAGACGCGCTGCGCCGTCTCGCGGCGCTGTTGCCTGCCGAACCTCGCATTGCCGAGCAGGTCGCCGCAAGGCTGCGACTATCGGCCGCGCAGAAGAAGCGGCTGGTCACCGCGGCAGCGCGCGAAGCCGAAGCTGGCGAAGCCCGCGCACTCGCCTATCGTCTCGGACGGAACGAAGCCGTCGATCGACTCTTGCTCACGGGTTCCGACGCCTCTTCCCTCACCGGGTGGGATATTCCGCAGTTCCCGATCAAGGGCGGTGAGATCGTTGCGCGTGGCATCTCGGCAGGACCCGAAGTTGCGAGAATCCTGCGGGAAATCGAGCAGCGCTGGGTCGAGGAAGGGTTCCCGGATTCGGAACGCGCCGAAGCCCTGCTCGATGAAAGGCTGCCACGCTAATAGTTGTATTCGCTAACCTTTCGGCGCTCCAAAGACACGGCTCATCCTAAACCGGTTTGCATGATTGGCCCAGCATCACGAAGCAGGATGCAAGGTCGCAATAAGATGGACCGGTGACCTCCAGTCATCGGCAAGGGTCTCCAAAAGATGGGTCGCGCGTCGATAGCGGCCATGCCCGGTCCCCCTCATTCCGGCTGCCCCCCACGTCCGCAAAAGCGGACGCAAAGTGTCTTGGAGTCATTGGAGAGTGACGATGAAGTTTTCCCCCCTGGCGGCCGCGGCCGCCGTGGCGCTGGCCGGTCTTTCGGTTCCGGCATTCGCAGCCCCAACGGTCGGCGCAACGGTCTACGGTCCTGACGGCAGCGAAGTCGGCAAGATCGAGCAAGTCGCCGGCGGCAACGTCGTAATCGACACCGGCAGCATCAAAGCCGCCATCCCCGCCGACACGCTCAGTGATGGCGAAAAGGGGCCCACGATCGGCTGGAACAAGGCTGAACTCGAAGCCGCCGCTGGCGCGGCTACCGCTGAAGCGGGTGCCGCACTTGACACCAAGCTCGTCGCCGGGACCGAAGTCTACAGCAGCGACGGCATCGTTCTCGGCAAAGTGAACAAGGTCGAAGGCGACCTTGTGGTCATTGACCTCAAGGACGGCGCAACCTCGCTGCCCAAGAAGCAGATGGCCCTTCAGGCCGACAAGGTCACCTTCCTCGCGACCGCAGCCGATGTCGAGGCAGCCCTCGCAGCCCAAGGCGGCGACTGATCAACAGGATACCGGGTGCCCCCGCACCCGGTGGAGGGGGCCCGCCAAGGGTCGCTACTTGGGCGGGTTCCCTCCGATCGTTGCCTCACCTCAGAACTTGTTGTCGCGCGGGAAGCCTTGAGGCGGAAGCCGACCAGCGGCACCCCGAGCGACCTTCCACATGTGGATGTCCTTCTCGGTCCGGGTCCGGCCAGTCTCGCCGCCCATCTCCCATGACAGGCCGTCTTCCAGTTTCAGCGTGGTGGCATCGCCTAGCCCGCCATCGCGATAACGCTGTAGGGTAACGCCCTGTCCGCGTGACATTACCGGCAGCTCTTCGAGGCTGAAGACCACCAGCTTGCGGTTTTCGCCCACCACCGCGACGTGATCGTGCTCCGGCGCGATCGGACGGACGACGATAAGCTTGCGCCCGTCCTTGAGGTTGACCACCTGCCGTCCCTTGCGGGTTTCTGCCAGGAGCTCGTCGGTCACCGCGGCAAATCCATGGCCGGTGCTGGAGACCAGCAGTAGCTGGGTACCCGGCTTGTGGACCACGACCTCCACGATCTGCGCCGCGGCGTCGATATCCAGCGTGTTACGCAGCGGCTCACCAAAGCCCCTCGCACCGGGAAGCTTGTCCGCCCCGATGGTGAAGAAGCGCCCGTCGTCCGCCGCGATCAGGAGCTTGTCGGTAGTTTGGGCGTGGAGCGCGAAGGCCGGGCCATCGCCCTCCTTGAACTTCCAGTCCTGCTCCAGCGGCAAGTGCCCGCGCGCTGCCCTGATCCAGCCGCGCTGCGAGAGGATAACCGTCACCGGCTCCTTCTCGATCATCGCGTCCATGCTGAATTCGACCGTGGGCGCAGCCTCGGCGATCGTGGTGCGGCGGCGGCCGAGCGCGGTGTCTTCGGCGTAGTCCTTGCGCAGGGCCGCGAGATCGCGCTTGAGCCGGGTCCGCTGGCGGGCCGGAGAGTCGAGCAGCTTCTCAAGCTCGGCACGCTCGGCCAGCAGCTCGTCCCGTTCGCGCTTGAGCTCCATTTCCTCGAGCTTGCGCAAGCTGCGCAAGCGCATGTTGAGGATCGCCTCGGCCTGCCGGTCGGTGAGACCGAACTCCGCCATCATCACCGGCTTGGGCTCGTCCTCGGTGCGGATGATCTCGATCACCCGGTCGAGGTTCAGGAAGGCGATGATGTAACCTTCGACCAGTTCAAGCCGATCGGCGATCTTCTGCAACCGGTGACGGCTGCGGCGCTGCAGGATGTCGATCTGGTGTGCTACCCAGTTCGACAGCAGCTCGTGCAGCCCCATGACCATCGGCGTACGCGTGGCGTCCAGCACGTTGAGGTTGAGACCGAAGCGCGTCTCGAGGTCGGTCAGCTTGTAGAGGCTTTCCTTGAGCAGCTCCGGATCGACGTTGCGGCTCTTGGGCACGAGCACGATGCGGATCTGCTCGTCGCTCTCGTCGCGTACGTCCTCGAGGATCGGCAGCTTGCGGTCGGCGATCGCCTGGGCGATCTGCTCGATCAGCTTGCCCTTCGGCACCATGTACGGGATCTCGGAGATCACCAACTGGTACTGGCCGCCCCCGAGACGCTCGATCCCCGCCTGCTGGTCAGCCTCGTCCTTCGACTCGGCCGCGAAGAACCGCCCGCGCACGCGGAAGCTCCCGCGGCCGGTCTCGTAGGCGTGCGAAATCGCTTCCTTGGAATCGACGATCAGCCCGCCCGTGGCAAAGTCCGGCCCGTGGAACAACTCCATCAGGCGGGCATGTTCGACATGCGGGTTGTCGATCAGCTCAAGCACCGCGTCGATCACCTCGGCCACGTTGTGGCTCGGGATCGAGGTCGCCATGCCCACCGCGATGCCGCTGGCACCGTTGGCCAGCAGGTTCGGGAACAGGCCCGGGAAGATCGACGGCTCTTCCTCTTCGTTGTTGTAGGTCGGGACGAAATCGACCGTTCCTTCGTCCAGCCCATCCATCAACTGGATCGCCGTGCGCGTCAGGCGACACTCGGTGTACCGTTCCGCCGCGGCGTTATCGCCGTCGATGTTACCGAAGTTGCCCTGCCCTTCGACCAGCGGGTAGCGCAGCGTGAACGGCTGGGCGAGGCGGACCATCGCGTCGTAGAGCGCCAGGTTGCCGTGCGGATGGTACTTGCCCATCACGTCGCCGACCACGCGGCTGGACTTCTTGAACGCGCTCGAGGGATCGAGCCGCAGCCCGCGCATACCCCACAGGATCCGCCGGTGCACCGGCTTCAGGCCGTCGCGCAAATCGGGCAGCGAACGGGCCGTGATCGTGGAGAGCGCATAGACCAGGTACCGCTCCGACAAGGCACTGTCGAACGGCGCGTCGACGATGGCGTCGAACGGATCCTTCTCGTCTTCGATAACAGTCATGGCTCCGCCCTAGCAGCGGCATTGGCCGCGCGACAGGCACGCAGCCGGGCTTTCAACATGAAGTGCGGTCAAAAACTTCGAGGCTCGAGCGGCTAGCGCTTCTGCATATCCCAGCTCTCGGCGGGGATTCGCACTTCGATGCCATCGAGAGCATCGGTCAGTTCAATCTGACATGAAAGCCGGCTGGTGCGGCAGACGCCCACCGCGAGGTCGAGCATGTCTTCCTCGTCGTCACTCGCCGGTGGCAAACGGTCGAACCAGTCTGTGGGGAGAATCACGTGGCAGGTCGAGCAGGCCATCTGCCCTTCGCAGGTGCCTTCAAGCGGCATGCCGGCGGCTTGAGCAACCTCGAGCAGGCGCATGCCCGGCTCGGCGGCTGCGTCAACGCGCTCTCCGTCGCTTGTAATGAAGGCTACACGAATGGCTGCTATCCTTGCTGCGTTGCAGCACAATTAATCAGTTCGGCAGCCCGTTCAAGCTCGTCTAGGGTCGTGTAGCGTCCAAATCCGACGCGAACCGAACCGCGGGCCTGCTCTGTCGTCAGGCCAATGGCCGACAAGATGCGGCTTGGCTTGTTGCTTTCGCTGGCGCAGGCAGACCCCGCGGAGAACATCACCTCACGCACGTCGGAGATCAGGCGGGAGACGTCGAGGCCTTCGCGACGGATGTTAAAATTACCCTTGTAGCGATGATCGGTGCTGCCGTTGACCGCCCAGCCCGGGAACAGCTCCAGCGCGCGGTCCCACAGCTTTGCGACATGAGTGGCGTGCTCTTCCATTGCCTGGAGCGCGAGTTGCGCGGCCACTCCCATGCCAGCGCAGAGCGCAGGACTGAGCGTGCCCGAACGCAGGCCCCCTTCCTGTCCGCCACCGGTGATTTGCGGAGTCAGTTCAATGCCGTCGCGCACCCATAAAGCGCCGATGCCTTTCGGGCCGTAGAACTTGTGAGCGCTGATGGCGATGAGGTCCGCCTCGGCGATCGGGACCTTTCCGGCGGCCTGGACGGCGTCGCAAACGAACAGGGCGCCGTGCGCCTTTGCGCGCTCATAGAGCTCCGCGACCGGCTGGATCGTGCCGACTTCGTTGTTGACCTGCATGACCGAGACGATCCCTACCCCCTCCGGCAGGGCGACTTGCGGATCGACTAGCGCATCACGATCGACCGGGAGGATCGTGGTGTCGCCCGGCAGGTCGAGCGCGGTGTCGAGGACAGCGGAGTGCTCGATGGCACTGACGGCAACCGGCTTACCTCCCCGGCCCGGCTCTGACCCACGCAGGGCAAGGTTCAGCGCCTCTGTCGCACTCCCGGTAAACACGACCGACCCTCCGGCGGGAAACAGCGCTGCCACTCTCTCGCGCGCAACCTCGACCGCGGCTTCCGCCCGGCGCCCCATGCGATGAATGCTGTGCGGGTTGCCGAAGCCCGATCCACCGGGTCCATCGAGCCAGCGCAGCATTTCTTCTCGCGCCTCGGGGGCGAGCGGCGTGGTGGCCTGGTAGTCGAGATAGATCATGAGCGCGACTGCGCCTCACTGGCCACGGCTAGCCACGCCTCCGCGAAGGCATCGAGTTCCGAGACCGTAGTGTTCCAGCCGATGCTGATCCGGACCGTGCGGGCCGCAATGTCCTCGTCCACCCCGAACCCTTCGAGTGCCCGGCTGCGCTTCAAGGTGCCAGAGGAGCAGGCGCTACCGGCCGAAATTGCAAAGCCCATTCCATCGAACTTGATCAGCGTCACCGCCGAGGCCAGCCGCTTGGCCGACACGGAAATGATATGCGAACATTGCAGACCCGGCCGGAGAACATCGCCACCCCGCCCCAGCAGATCCTTGAATTCGTAGCGCTCCGGATAGGACGTTTGCCAAGTTTCGACTCCGCCGGCCTGCAGGGCCGCCGCGAACCCCAGGGCGCCCGGGAGGTTCTCCGTGCCCTGTCGGTAGCCTCTTTCATGCCCGCCCGTGGGCTCGAGCATGGCGTAGTCCTTCACCAGCAAGGCTCCGATGCCGATCGGACCACCGAGCTTGTGAGCCGAAACCACGACCATGTCGGCATCGGGCAGCGGCACCTTCCCGGCCGATTGTGAGCAATCCGCCAGCAATAGCCCGCCGCCTTCTCTCACCTGGCGGGCGAGAGAGGCATCGCCATGCGGCAGCAGCACCGTGCCGGTTTCGGAATTGATCGACTGCACCGCCACCACCGCCCGGCCGGGACGGGCGAGCGACTCGGCCAGAACCTCGGTATCGACACAGGCGTGCCTGTCATCGTCGACACCGAGCGGAATGATCTCGGCATCGGGTGCGACGCGAAAGACTGCGTCATGCTCGACAGCAGAGACGAGCCTTCGATCCGCCTTTGCCTGGCCGAGCCCGATCGCCAGCGCCTCGCTCGCGCCGGAGGTGAAGATCACTTCCCCCTCCCAGCCAAGCGCCGCTTTTACGCGTGCGCGGGCGTCTTCGAGCGCCGCCCTGGCAGCGCGGCCTTCGGCGTGCGGGCTCGACGGATTGGCCCAAATATCGAAGCCATGCTCCATCGCCTCACGCGCCTCGGGGCGCAGCGGCGAGGTTGCGGCATGATCCAGATAGATACGGCTCATCGCGCGGGAATTGCGAAATTTTGCATCGACACTATATAGCCCGCGACTTCACGCGCGCCACCTGCGCCAGAACCTTACCGAACAAGAGCTGCGACCATGCCATCCGTCATCTTCCCCGGCCCCGAAGGCCGCCTCGAAGGCCGTTTTGCCCCAGCCCCGCGTCCGCGCGCGCCTGTGGCGATGATTCTCCACCCGCATTCGCAGGGTGGCGGCACGATGAACGACCGTATCGTGCAGCGTCTGTACAAGACTTTCGTCGACCGCGGCTTTGCCGTCCTGCGCTTCAACTTCCGCGGTGTCGGCCGCAGCCAGGGCAGCTTCGACAACGGCATCGGCGAACTGTCGGACGCCGCGGCGGCGCTCGACTGGGTGCAGTCGATCCATCCCGAATCGCAAACCACCTGGGTCGCCGGCGTCAGCTTCGGCGCGCTGATCGGCATGCAGTTGCTGATGCGCCGCCCGGAAATCCGCGGGTTCATCTCGATCGCCCCGCCGGCCAACATGTACGACTTCTCGTTCCTCGCCCCCTGCCCCGCATCGGGCATCTTCATCCAGGGCGCGGCGGATACGGTGGTGCAGCCGAATTCGGTCGTGAAGCTCGTCGAAAAGCTGCGCACGCAGAAGCACATCACGATCCATCACGAGGAAATCCCGCGGGCCAACCACTTCTTCGAAAACGAGATCGAAGAATTGATGGGTTCGGTCGACAACTACCTCGACTTCCGGCTCTCGCCCGACTGCCCGATCCGCTGAGCTGACCGCCTAAGCAAGGCCTTGCGAGAGGCCTTGCTTAAGACCGCCTCTTTATAGTAATGTTACATCATTACACGAGTCACTGGGATCGCATCGGTGACCGCAAGGAGAGGAGAAGGGTATGGCCTATCTCGACCAATCAAACAGCGCGGGGAGCCGGATCGCGGCGATTGCCGGCGTGGCTGCCGTTCATGCGGCCATCGGCCTGGGAGTAGTGGTGGGGTTGACCGTTGCCGGGGTAGCCCCTCCCCTCGACACTTGGGACCCCTTCACCATCACGCCGGACCCAAAGACCACGCCTCCTCCGCCTGAGCCGAAAGTCGAACCCAGCGCACAACCAAGCCACACTGTCGTTACGCCGGTGCCGCGGATCGACATGAAAAGGGAGGATCCAACCGTCCAGACCAAGTTGCCCGACAACCTGTTCAACTATCCGGAGAGCGGCGACGGGCCAAACATCTTGCCCACCCCGACGCCGATGCCAACACCAACCGTACCGCCTCGGCTCGCCCGGCCAAGCAATGAACGCAGCGGTTGGATCAGCAACGACGATTACCCCGCCGGTCCGCTGCGGAACCGATTGCAGGGCACGGTCGACTACAAACTGATCATCGGCACTAACGGCCGCGTGTCGGCGTGTGATGTGACGCGGTCTTCAGGCAGTGGGCAGCTCGACGACGCAACTTGCCGCCTGATCCAGCGGCGCGCCCGCTTCGAGCCTGCGACCGACGATACTGGCGCCAAAGTCGTCGGCTCCTTCAGTGGAACCGTGCGCTGGCAGATACCCGACTAACGGGACCCTTCGGCGGCATGGTCCACGGGGGCCGTGCCGCTGGAGTCTGGCAGCATCCAGATCAGCAGATTGACGATCATCACCACGGCCAGGAGCAGCATGAGCCAGACCTGCTTTTGCGCCCCGCCCCTGCGCCAGAGAAAAATCGCCCCGCCGATAAGCACCAGGGTGGCGAGCATGACGAGTGACAGCACGATATCCATAATGTCGGCCTAGACCGCTCCGGGCGGCAAATCCATGCGGATTGACAGACTCGATCCCCGGCAGCAGAAACCGACAATGCCCATTTCAAATGAAACCATCACCCGCCGCCAGGCGCTCGCCACGCTTGGTGTCGGGGCTTCGGTGTTTGCCCTCCCCGCCTGGTCGAGCGCCGCAGCCAAGACGGCGCCTGCTGACGCCAATGCGCTGCTGAACGATGTGGCGTGGAACCTGCTGGAGCATTCGCCGACGGGCGCCACCGGCCTTGGTCTCGACGTAGGTGACCGGGCCTACATGCGCGGCCAGTTGGGCGGCACTACGCCAGAGGCAGTCAACAAGCTGGCCGCCACGCTGCGCGCCGATCTCACCCGGGTCCGCGAAGCTGACACGTCAAAGCTCGATCCTTCGACCCGGACCAGCTTCGAGGTGGTCGAAAGCGCCTATTCGACCGCGCTCGATGGCTTTGCCCTTCCCTATGGCGACGTCGCTGTCGGCGGCTGGCGCAATGCGCCTTACGTCGTGATCCAGAATGTCGGCGGCTACATCGACTATCCGCGCTTTCTCGATGCCGACCATCCGGTGCGCGATACCGCAGATGCCGAAGCTTACATCTCGCGCCTTGAGCAGATTCCCGCGAACCTCGATGGCGAACTCGAACGCATTCGCTCGGCGGCCGGCCTGGGAGTCATCCCGCCCTCGTTCTTGCTCGCCAAGGCCATCACCCAGATGGAAGCCTCGGTCGCAGATGCGAAGTCCGGCGGATCTATGGTCAGTTCGCTGACCCGCCGCACTGCAGAGGGGAACATCGCCGGCGACTGGGAGAAGCGCGCTTCGGCTATCGTCACCGGGCCGATCGCCGCATCGCTGGAACACCAGCTTGCGGAACTGAAGCGGCAAGCCTCGCAGGCGGACACCGACGCCGGCATGTGGTCCCAGCCGGGCGGTGACGAATGGTACGCCTGGGCCCTGCGCGCCAGCACGACCACCCGCATGACCCCGGATGAGATCCACGAGATGGGCCTCACCCAGCTCGATGAGATCCACTCTCGGATGGACCCGATCCTGCGCAGTCTGGGCTATACCGAGGGACCGGTCGGCACGCGGATGACCCAGCTCGGCACCGATCCGCGCTTCAAGTTCGCTCCGGACGATCCGGGCCGCGCCGAGATCATGGAGTTCATTCAGGAGCGCATCTCATGGATCCGCGCGCAGATGCCGCGCGCCTTCCGCACCCTGGTGCGCGCCAATCTCGAAGTGCGTCGCCTGCCGCTGGCCGAAGAGCCTGGCGCGCCGACCGCCTATGGTGGCGCCGGCTCGGTCGACGGTACGATCCCCGGCAAGATGTGGATCAACCTGCGCACCACCGATCTGCACCGCAAGTTCGACGTGCCGACCCTTGTCCATCACGAAGCGATCCCCGGCCACGTGTGGCAGGGCGAGTATTCGAACCAGCTTCCGCTGATCCGCTCGATCCTGTCGTTCAATGCCTACTCCGAAGGCTGGGCGCTCTACGCCGAGCAACTGGCCGACGAACTGGGCGCCTACGACGATAACCCCGCGTGGCGGTTGGGCTACCTTCAGGACCAGGCCTTCCGCGCCTGCCGTCTGGTGGTCGATACCGGCCTCCACGCCAAGCGCTGGACGCGCGATCAGGGCATCGCGTTTTTCATGGAGCGCAACGGCAACAAGCGGGAACAGGTCGAAAGCGAAGTCGATCGCTACTGCTCGTGGCCCGGTCAGGCCTGCGGCTACAAGGTCGGCCACAGCGAGATCGTTCGCCAGCGTTCGCGAGCCCAAAAGGCACTCGGCCCGGCCTACGACTTGCGCGACTTCAACGAGGCGGTGGTCCAGGGCGGCAACGTTCCGCTCGACGTCCTGGCAAAGAACATCGACCGCTACATCGCCTCAGCGAAAGCCTGATCGTTATTTGCGCGACCTGAGCGAACTCGGCAGGGTCGCCTGAAGCCCGATGGTCAGCTCGGTCAGGTGCTGGGCGGCCATCTGGGCATTTCCGAGATAGCGGAGTGATGTCTCATCGAGAGAACGGCGGCCTAGCAGTTCAAGGTTGCCACTAACCGCCTGGACGAGATTGGCCAACTCATGCGCCAAGCCGGGCAACCGATCGGCCGCGCAGCTCGGCTGAGTTACCGGCTTCGTCTCCGATGATGGGCCCGGTCCTTTGTCGGCCAAGTTCAATCTACCCCTCATGTCCCAACTTCGTGCTATCCACGACAGTTCGTCCTGTTCCGAAGAATGCAGGATAGTGAGGCGACCCGCTTTGTTTTTGTGATTAATTGCCCGAAACCGGCGCCTAGCCGCTTTCGAATTATGCAATACGCGCCAAACCGTTACATCGGACGCGGGGGTTCTGAGAACAACAACCGATAAAGAGCGCCGCCAATCGCGCCCCCGATCAACGGTGCCACCCAGAACAGCCACAATTGCTGCAGAGCAAGACCGCCCACGACCAGCGCCGGCCCCGTGCTACGGGCCGGATTGACCGAGGTGTTCGTTACCGGAATGCTGATCAGGTGGATCAAGGTCAGGGCAAGGCCGATAGCAATCGGAGCAAATCCCGCCGGTGCGCGAACATCGGTCGCGCCTAGGATTACCATGAGGAAGCCAGCCGTCAGCACGATCTCGATGATCAGCCCCGCAGCCATTGAATAGCCTCCGGGCGATCCTTCGCCGAAACCGTTTGCTGCGAGGCCGTTGGTCGCCAGGTCGAATGTCGGACTTCCGCTCGCGATGCAGTACAGCAAATAGGCCGCTGCGATCGCGCCGACGACTTGCGCCACGACGTAGTAAGGTATGTCCCGCGCCGGGAAGCGCGAGCCGGCCCACAGGCCGAGCGTCACCGCCGGATTGAAGTGTCCGCCTGATACATGGCCGAGAGCAAAGGCCATCGTCAGCACGGTCAGGCCAAATGCCAGCGACACGCCGAGCAGGCCAATGCCCACTTCGGGGAACGCCGCGGCTAGAACCGCACTGCCGCAACCGCCGAACACCAGCCAGAAGGTCCCGATAACCTCTGCCGCCATGCGCCTGCCGATAGTCATGGTCTGTCCTTCCCCGCAGTTCTTAGCTCGCCGCTGTCGGCGCGAATTGCGAAGACATTGACCATTGCACACGCCCTACGGCTATCAGGGCTTTCCCCTAATATTGCCGAGGAATCATGAGGAGTTGGCGCGATTGAGGTATCAAGCTGAAGCCATTGGAGGCCGGCTCAGTGGCCCATGCCGGCGACCACCACCTGCATGAACTGCGGTTTCGAACGCTGTCCTCCCTCACTCAGCGCCAGAGGGTAATGGCCCGGAGGCAACGCTGCGAGCGGCATGCCGGCGGCTGCGAGCGCATAGGGCGAGACGCGATGCCGGGTGCACAAGCCACCCGCCCCGTCGCCGACCAGCGGCGTCTCGAACTCGATGGCGATCATCAGGTCTTCGCTGCGGTTCACGATCCCCACCGCGAGCTGGCCTTCGCCAAGGTCCAGGACGAGGCCGGTGCCGACGGGAACGCCGACCAGGCCCTCCACCATCGCTCCGGTTCGGGAGAGGTTGCGCATCACCGCCTCGTAGCGATGATCGTCATGGATCACCCCGACGCGGCGGAAGACCGAGCGCCGTTCAGGGCGGTGGATTTCCGGGCCGTTCGGCTCGATCTTGAGTTCGCCGCTGTCCATCCGCTCGGCGACGATCGCCGCAGGCAGAGCCTTGGAATAGATCCAGCCCTGGATGTACTTGGCGCCCTTCTCGCAAACCAGGTGGAACTGGTCGAACGCCTCGACCCCCTCGACCGTGGTCTCCATGCCCAGGGCATCGCTCAGGCCTATGATCGCGGTGATGATCTTGGCGCTGTTCTGGTCCTTCTGGGTGCAGGAATCGACGAAGCTCTTGTCGACTTTGAGCTTGTCGAACGGGGCAGAGCGCAAATAGCTGAGCGACGAATAGCCCGTACCGAAGTCATCGAGGGCCAGGCGCACCCCGAGATGCTTGAGCGACTGAAAGGTTCGGTCGGTGAGCTCGCTGTCTCCCATGAACACGCTCTCGGTGAGCTCTAGCTCGAGCCGATCCGGCGCCATGTCTGCGGCAGCCAGCGCGTTGGTGACCACGGATACGAAGTTCGCGTTGTTGAACTGAACGGCCGACACGTTGACCGCTACCCTAACCGTCTCCGGCCATGACGCCGCGTCGGCGCAAGCGCGGCGCAGCGCCCATTCGCCCAGCTGGTTGATCAGGTTGGATTCTTCGGCTGCCGGGATGAAGATGTCGGGCGAAACCGGGCCGCGTTCAGGATGCTCCCAGCGCATCAGCGCCTCAAAGCCGACCACAACGTGATCGCTGGTCCGCACTACGGGCTGGTAATGAAGCTCAAGCTGGTCGGAAGCGAGTGCCTCGCGCAAGTCCTTGAGCAGGAGCGCGCGTTCTTCTTCCTCGTCCTTCAGGTCCGACGAGTAGAACCGGAATTGTCCCCTACCGCCGTTCTTGGCTGCGTAGAGGGCGAGGTCCGATGCGCGAGTGATCTCTTCCCGGTCGATCCCGTCATAGGGAGCGATGGCAATGCCCACGCTGGTCCCGATAATCGCGCGCTTGCCGTCGATCGGATAGGGCTGGGAAACGATCTGGATGACCTTGTCAGCCAGCTCGCCAAGCTTTCCGCGGTCGTCGAGGTCGGGAAGAATGACCTGGAACTCGTCGCCGCCCAGGCGGCCGATCTCGCCGCGATCGCCGATGATGTTGCGCAGCCGTTCCGCGACCTGGCGCAACAGATCGTCTCCAGCCTGATGCCCCATGGTGTCGTTGACGTACTTGAAGCGGTCGAGGTCGAGCATCATCAGCCCGCAGCTCCGCTTGGCGGATCGGTAGGCGCCGAGGATGCTGTCGAGCCGGCGCACCATGCGATGGCGATTGGCGAGGCCCGTCAGGGCATCATACTCGGCCATGCGCGAGTCTATCAGCTTGCGCTCGTACTCGACGGTGATGTCCTTGGCGCTGCCGCGATAACCCTGGAACTTGCCGCCCTTGTCGAACTTCGGATGACCGCAGAGCGACCACCATGCCGCCCGTGAACTCCCGCGATCGACGATCACGCGCACGGTGAGGTCGTTTATCTTGCTGTGGGCATTGAGCTGGAAATTGAGCGGCCGCTCGCTCTTGTCGTCAGGACTGTCGGGGTCGGTCTCGAACAGGAGTACCAGCGGCTGTGCCAAAAGCTCATCTACCGGACGGCCGATCTTCTCGGACGCGTTCTCCGAAAGATAGATCAAGCGTCCCGCGGCGTCGGTGGCCCAAATCCACCCCATGCCGGTTTTCTCGAATTCGTCGAGCACTTGCAAACGACGGCTGGCGTCGCCGGTACGGATGACGGCAACGTCACCGTGATCGGTTTCGCTTTCGGCGCTGCTTGAAACTGCGCCCGTCAGCCCCTTGAGAATGCTCCGAACTGCCATTGACCGCCTGTCGACCCCACGTCTTCGGCGAATGTGTAAACTCGGATGGTTTAATTTGAACTAACGCTTCCTCCTCAGCCGGTGGTTTTCCACGATCTAAGGAGAAACGCTTAGGTTAAGGCCCAAAAGACAACCGCCCGCTCTCTTTCGAGAACGGGCGGTCGCTGAACTGGCAGGGCCGATTAGGCTGCTTGCGGAGCAGCCTTGCGCACGCCTTCGTCAACATGGGCTTCGAACTGGGCGAAGTTGTCGACGAACAGCTGGACCAACTTGGCAGCCGTCTGATCGTATTCACCCTTGTCCGCCCAGGTCTCGCGCGGATCGAGGATCGCGCTGTCGACACCCGGAACAGCCACCGGCACGTCGAAGCCGAAGTTCGGATCCTTACGGAACTCGGCGTTGTTCAGGCTGCCGTCGAGCGCAGCATTGAGCAGCGCGCGCGTGGCCTTGATCGGCATGCGCTTGCCCACGCCGTACTTGCCACCGGTCCAACCGGTGTTGAGCAGCCAGCACTGCACGCCGCCGCTGGCGATGCGCTGCTTGAGCAGGTTGCCGTAGACCGACGGGTGACGCGGCATGAACGGCGCGCCGAAGCAGGTGCTGAAAGTCGCTTCCGGCTCGGTCACGCCGATCTCGGTGCCAGCCACCTTGGCGGTGTAGCCCGAAAGGAAGTGGTACATGGCCTGATCCGGCGTCAGGCGAGCGACCGGAGGTAGCACGCCGAACGCGTCAGCCGTGAGGAACACCACGTTGGCCGGAACCGGACCGAGGTTCTTCTCCGACGTGTTCGGAATGAACTCGATCGGATAGGCGCCACGGCTGTTTTCGGCGAGGCTGGCGTCGTCGAAGTCGAGTTCGCGGGTCTCCGGATCCATGACCACGTTCTCGAGAACGGTGCCGAACATGCGGGTCGTCGCGTAGATTTCCGGCTCTGCCTCGGGCGAGAGACGGATCATCTTGGCGTAGCAACCGCCTTCGAAGTTGAACACGGCAGTGTCCGACCAGCCATGCTCGTCGTCGCCGATCAGCGTACGGCTCGCATCGGCAGAGAGCGTGGTCTTGCCGGTTCCGGAGAGACCGAAGAACACCGCGGTCTTCCCATCGGGGCCGATATTGGCCGAGCAGTGCATCGGCATGACGCCCTTGGCCGGCAGCAGGTAGTTGAGGATGCCGAACACGCTCTTCTTCATCTCGCCGGCATAGGCCGTGCCACCGATGAGGATCAGCTTTTCGCTCAGATTGACGGCGACTACGGTCTCGCTGCGGCTACCATGGCGCTCAGGATCGGCGCGGAAGCTCGGCAGGTCGATGATCGTATATTCGGGCGCGAACGAAGCGAGCTCGTCCTTGGTCGGACGCACCAGCAGCGTGCGGATGAACAGGTTGTGCCAGGCCAATTCGTTGATCACGCGTACGTTGACGCGATATTCCGGCTGCGAGCCGCCGAACAGGTCGGCCACGTAGAGCTTGGACTTGTCGCCAAGCGCCGCGAGGAAATCTTCCTTCAGCGCCGCGAAGTGCTCCGGCGTCATCGGCACGTTGACCTTGCCCCACCACACGGTGTTCTCGGTCTCTGCGTCGCGGACGATGAACTTGTCCTTCGCCGAACGCCCGGTGTGCAGACCGGTCTTCACCACGAACGGTCCGTGCTTCGCAAGCTGACCTTCGCCGTTGGCCACGGCGTGTTCTACGAGTGCCGCAGTTCCGAGGTTGGCGAGGATCTCGGCATCGGTCTTGATGCCCTGTTCCGACAACGGAACGGTAAGCGAGCTGGTCACTAAGGGGTCTCCCTTCGAAAATCGCACAATGGGTGCCACTCCCCCACAAGGCGGCACGTCTTGATCCGAGCGCATAGTCGGCGAACGGTTCGCCGTCAAACCGGGTAACCAAGGCCCGTTCGGTGACATTATCTGGATATGGAAATCTAACATTTCAATTGTTTATGCGGAATTCACTTACGAAAATTGCCAGCTCCAATTGTCTCATCTTGGGTAACGCGGTAACCCGAACGGGATGAATGGCTCTAAAGACCGGCGGAATGATGGTTGACGACGCACCGGGGGATGCCGCGCCGGCGGACCTTCAGCGCAGCATTGCGCTGGTCGACGACGACCGGAATATTCTCACCACGCTGTCAATCGCGCTGCAGGCCGAAGGGTACGCGACCCGGGTCTATTCGGATGGCGAGGCCGCGTTGAAGGCCCTCACCGAAAATCCGCCTGACCTCGCCGTGTTCGACATCAAGATGCCGCGCATGGACGGGATGGAGCTGCTCAGGCGCCTGCGCGCAACCAGCGACCTCCCGGTGATATTCCTGACCAGCAAGGACGAAGAGCAGGACGAGGAAGCCGGCCTGGCAATGGGGGCCGACGACTATATCGCAAAGCCCTTCAGCCAACGCCTGCTACTGGCGCGCATTCGCGCCATCCTGCGCCGCGCCACCGCCGTTCGCGAACCAGGAGCCGAGGCTGACGAAGAAGCGACCCTGGACGGCCCCATGATCGAGCGGGGACGTTTGCGCATCGATCCCTCGCGCCACCGGGTCATGTGGATGGACCGCCCAGTTTCGCTGACCGTGACAGAGTTCCTGATCCTAGAAGCCCTGGCCCAGCGTCCCGGCGTGATCAAGAGCCGCAACCAGTTGATGGATGCCGCCTATCCCGACGACGTCTTCGTCGACGATCGCACGGTAGACAGCCACATCAAGCGCCTGCGCCGCAAGTTCCGCCTCGTTGACCCGCAGTTCGGCGCCATCGAGACGCTTTACGGCGCCGGCTACAGCTTCTCCGATGGCTGAACCGGAGCCGCACGAACGCCGTCCCGGGCGTTGGTTTCCCTTCACCTCGAACGCCTCGCTCACCTCCCGCATTCTGGCGGTGAACCTGATCCCGCTGCTGCTGCTGGCGGGCAGTCTGTTCTTCCTCGACTCCTATCGCCGCCAGCTGCTCGATGAGCGTTTCAAGCTGGCGCGCATCGAAGCGCAGATCACCGCGGAAGCTCTCGCCGGTGCGACGCGCGAACGACAGGAAGCGCTGCTCATCCAGATCGGCAAGGAGCAGCACATGCGCCTGCGCATGTACGACGCCGAGGGCAACCTGTGGGCTGACAGCTTCGAGCTGGCCAAGCCGTCGTTTCAATTGGGCGATCCGGTCTCGGCACCCTTCCCACAGGACTTTGCCCGGGCCCTCGACACGACGGTCGACTTTCTGGTCGGCGCCCGCTCGGTGCCGCCCTTCGTCGAACCCACCGAACAAGGTGCGGACGCCTGGCCAGAGCTGGTCCGCGCGCGGGAGCAGGGTCTTACCCAGATCGAGTTGCGGCTCGCCCCCGACAGGACGCCCGTGATCACGGCAGCAGCCCCCGTCGGCCTGAACGGGGCGAGCCTGCTGACGACGCGCAATGCCAGCGACATCACCGCCGCGGTGCGCGACGCCCGGACCTCGCTACTCATCCTCTTCGCGGTCTCGCTGGTAATTTCGATCGTCCTGTCGTTGTTCCTGGCGCGCACCATCATCGACCCGCTCCGCCGCCTGGCCCGCGATGCGGTGCGAGTGAGACTGGGGCGAGAGCGCGAGGTCGAAGTGCCGCGCATGCAACGGCGGGGCGACGAGATCGGCGTCCTGGCGCGAGCCGTCTCCGATATGACCATCGCGCTGCGCCAGCGGATCGACGGGGTCGAGGCCTTCGCCGCCGACGTCGCGCACGAGATCAAGAACCCACTCGCGTCCCTGCGGAGCGCGATCGAATCCTTAGGCAAAGTGAAGGATCCGGCGCTGCGCGATCAGTTGCACGAGATCGCCGCGCACGATGTTCGGCGTATCGACCGCCTCGTCACCGAGATCGCCGAGGCGAGCCGGATCGACGCCGAACTCAGCCGCGCGACTTTCGAACCGCTCAACTTGGCCACCCTGATCAGTAACGTCGTCAAGGCGCGTGAAGACCGCGGCCTCAACGCGGCAAGGAAAGTCGAAATCCGCCACAGCGGCTCCGCTCTCGTCAGCGGCGTTCCGATCCGCCTCGAGCGCGTAATCGACAACCTGCTCGACAATGCCGTGTCGTTCTCCCCGCCCGGCGGGACGGTTCACGTGAACGTCCATCGCGAAGGTGACAGGGTACGGGCGGCGATCTGCGACGAAGGGCCAGGCATACCCGAAGCTTCGCGCGAAAAGGTCTTTGCCCGTTTCCACACGTCACGGCCCGAAGCCGAAGGCTTTGGCGATCACAGCGGCCTTGGGCTGGCAATCGCCAGGACCATCGCCGAAGCCCACGACGGTGCGCTCTACGTCACCGACCGCCCGGATGCGCAGACGGGTGCGTGCCTGGTGCTGGACTTGCCTGCGGCATGACCCCGGCCCCCCATCAGGCGACTTGCGTCGCCATCAAGGGGCGCGCCCTGCTGATCGAGGGGCCGCCGGGCAGCGGCAAGTCGACGCTGGCGCTCGCACTGATAGATCGGGGTGCGACCCTGGTCGGCGATGACGGGGTGATGCTCGAAACCCGTCAGGGACGCCTATGGGCCCTGCCCCCGCCGAACATCACCGGACTGCTGGAGATCCGCAACGTCGGCCTTCTCAATCTGCCCGCCGAACCGGCGCCGATAGCGTTGATCGTGCAACTCGATCCGAGCGCCCCGAGATTGCCCGAAACGGTCGAGGCGATCACCTTGCACGGCATCAAGGTCCCGTTCGTGCGGCTCTATCCCGACAACCTCGCGCTCGCGCTCCGAGCTGAGTGGGCGCTGACCCTCCATGGGACGCCCTGATCGGCCCTCTTCACAATTGGCGCGCGGAGGGGCAAAGCGCCTCGGATGTCCAGCGAGTCTCCCAGTCGGCAGCGGATCGTCCTTGTCACCGGTATGCTCGGTGCCGGGAAGTCGACCGCGCTGCGCGAACTTGAGGACCTCGGCTGGGAAGCGATCGACAATTTCCCGATCCGCCTGCTCCAACGCCTGGTCAGCACTGAACCCGCCGAACAATCGCTCGCAATAGGGTTCGACTGCCGGACAAGAGGGTTCGTTCCGGAAACGATCATCGAGTTGGTCAAAAAGCTCCTCACTCGAGACGACGTGGATGTGACCACGGTGTTTCTCGACTGCTCGGGTCACGAGCTTGAACGGCGCTTCAATGAGACAAGGCGCCGCCACGCCCTCGCCCACGATCTTCCGGTGGCGATGGGCATAGCGGCCGAGCGCGAGCTGATGGCTCCTCTGCGCCGATGGGCGGACGTGTTGATCGATACGACCAACTTCTCCAGCAACGACCTTCAGCAGCGCATTCGCGAACTGTTCGCCCAGGATGCGCCGCGAGACATGACGATCACCGTGTCGAGCTTCGGCTTTGCTCGGGGCATGCCTCCGGTCGCCGATCTGGTGTTCGACGTTCGCTTCCTCGATAATCCGCACTGGGACCCGGAACTGCGCCTGCAGACCGGCCTGGATAGCGGGGTGGGAGAGCATATTCGCAAGGATCCGGCCTTCGAGTCGGCCTTCGTTCGCATCCGCGATCTGCTGCTCGAACTGCTACCGCGCTATGCCGCGCAGGGGAAAACTTATGTTAACATCGCGTTCGGCTGCACCGGTGGCAGACATAGGTCCGTGTTTGTCGCTGAAAGTATAGCCGAGGCCTTGCGCGAAGGAGGGTTTTCGCCCACTGTGCTGCACCGCAACTTAGGGTCGCGGACTGCCGAGATGATCGAAGGGCCGCAACAGTCGTGACCTGTTTGTTTCTGGTCCGGACGCAAGGGAACGTCCTGATTGCGAGCCCGCTTTTCGTGAGTCGCTGCCCCAAATGATCGGTATGATTCTGGTGACCCACGGCCAATTGGCCGAGGAGTTTGTTCATGCGATGGAGCATGTCGTCGGCAAACAGGCCGACGTCGCTACCGTCTGCATCGGCCCGCATGACGACATGGAGGCACGCCGCAAGGAAATCGCCCGTGCGATCAAGCAGGTCGATTCCGGCAGCGGCGCGGTGCTTCTCACCGACCTGTTCGGCGGCACGCCCTCCAATCTCGCGATTTCCCTGCTGAAGAGCGGCAAGACCGAAGTCATCGCCGGGATCAACCTTCCCATGCTCATTCGCCTCGCCGGCGCGCGCAAGGATATGGACCTCGCCTCCGCGGCCAAGGCTGCGCGCGATGCGGGACGCAACTACATCACGATCGCCTCCGAGTTTCTCGGCCAGGAGGCGTGACAAGAACCGAGGGAGACAGGGACTTGGGAGAGACCTGCCGCGAAGTCATGATCGTCAACAAGCGCGGCCTCCATGCGCGTGCGAGCGCCAAGTTCGTCGCTGCCGTTGCCGGGATGGAAGGGAGCGACGTGCGCGTTTCCAAGGATGGCCACTGCGCCGCCGGAGGATCGATCCTCGGCCTGATGATGCTCGGCGCTGCAAAAGGCGACACCGTCCAGCTTTGCGTCAGCGGGCTTGAGGCCGAACAGCGGCTTGAAGAACTCACCGCCCTCGTCATGGACGGTTTCGGCGAGGACTAATCCTTCGCACTGGATCCAGACGACATGCGCCGCACGATAACCGGATTTTCCAATCCCACGGTGAAGTACCTTCGCTCGTTGAGGGACAAGAAGCACCGCAAGCGCGAAGGCAAGTTTCTCGCCGAGGGCCTGCGGCTGCTGACCGATGCGCGCGAATGCGGGCGGTTGCCCGAAATGCTCGTCATGGCCGACCAGCGCGACCCTCACCCCCTTCTCGACGCCCTTGAGGCCGAGGTGGAGCGGGCCGGCGGCGAGATTGTCGAAACCAGTGCGGACATTCTTTCCAAGATCAGCGGCAAGGACAACCCCCAGGCCGTCGCCGGGGTCTTTGCCGAATTCGACACGTCGCTCGAAGCGCTCGATCGGAGCCGGTCGCCGATCTGGCTCGTGGCCCAGGCGCTGCGCGATCCGGGTAACCTGGGCACCATGCTGCGCACGGGTGACGCGGTGGGCGCCGGCGGGCTGATCTTGCTCGACGACAGCGCGGACCCGTTCTCGGTCGAAGCGGTTCGCGCGAGCATGGGGGCGATCTTCACGCAGCAAGTGGCGCTGGCCCGCTGGGATGAGTTCTTGCCGTGGCTGCGCTCTGGCCCGGGGCAGTTGGTCGCCGCGAGTCTGCGGGATGCCCTGCCCTATCGCGAGGCGCCCTACGCGGGACCGTGCTTCATCATGGTCGGCAATGAATCGCGCGGACTGCCCGAAGAGTACGAAGTGGCCTGCGATCTTCGCGTGACCATGCCGATGCTCGGGCGCGCGGATAGCCTCAACGCCGCGGTGGCGGGTGCGGTGCTGGCTTATGAAGTGTTGGCGAAGCTGGACGCTCAACCGAGCTAGTCGCCCGCGATCAGCGCGGTGATTTTCAAGCGCCCACCCTGACGCGCTGCGATCAGGCGAAAGTCGATAACCGAACGGAGCCTGGCTGTAGCTATGTAGCCCTCGCGGCCATCGGCCAGAGTGACGGCCTGGAACGGCCGCTCGTGATCGAACGTCTCGTTGTCCACCAGTTCCCACGACACTTTGCCGATTTCTCGCGCCGAGGCGCTCGGCTCTGACAGGACCGGCTCGTTCGCCGCGATAACCAGAAAGGTGGTGAACGGATCGACGTCACCGAGGTCCTGATCGAAGATCCACGGGATGGTCAGGCCACCATCTGGATTCGCCGAGCAGCCGAGAGTGAGGAGCTTGTCGAGCTCGTCCCACAGGCCCGGCCCTGCGCCGAGCCGCGAGCGTAGTTCGTCGGCCCCTTCGCCGCCGCTGAAGTCGAGTTCGATATCGTCTGCCGCAAGCGCGACCAGCGCATCCCGGTCGCGGGCGGCAACGGCCTTGGTTAGGCTTTCAAGGAACGGCCCGGCGCCTTCGACTTTGGAGCAGGTGTCCTGCGGCGCCCACTCACCTTCGGCGAGCGCACTCTCTGAGCAGACGAGTAATGTAAGAAGCAGCGCCGGGAGGAGCAGCCGCTTCATCCCGCGTTCCGGACCTCGTCCTCGTCAGAAGTGTCGACTAGTCGCGGTGTCGGGACATCGTCGGCCGCGCCGTAACGCGGAGCGCTTTCGACCACCGGTACTTCGTCGATCTCCCGCTTGCCTATCTCGATGTGCTTTTCCCGCAGCCTCCGCCCGGCCGAGAGCACGTTGCGTTCGAAGCTTCCGACGAATTTGTTGTAGTTGCCGACCGCCGTCTCAAGCCCCGAACCGACCCGCTTGAGGTGCTCGGCCGAGACCGCCAGGCGGTCGTAAAGTTCGCCACCCATGCGGCCGATTTCGCGAGCCTCGCGCGCCAGGCCGTCCTGACGCCAGACCTGCGCCACCGTGCGGCAGATGGCAACGAGGTTGGTCGGGCTCGCCAGCAGAACGCGCCGTTCGAAGGCGAAGTCCCACAAGCGCGGATCGTGTTCGAGCGCCGCGGCGATGAAGTGCTCGCCCGGCACGAACATCAGCACGTAGTCGGGCGCTTCCTCGAACTGGCTCTGGTAGCTCTTGGCCCCCAGCGTTTGGATGTGGTTGCGCATCGAAGCTGCATGCAGATCGAGATGGCGAACCCGCTCGGCATCGTCGCTCGCTTCGAAAGCTTCCTGATATGCGTTGAGCGAAACCTTGGCGTCGATCACCAACAGCTTGTTGCCGGGAATGCGAACGATCGCGTCGGGACGCAGGCGCCCCTCCTCGGTGTCTACCGAATGCTCAGTGACGAAGTCGGTATGCTCGGCGAGCCCGCATTGCTCGAGGACGTTCTTGAGCTGCTGCTCGCCCCAGCGGCCGCGTGCCTTCGGCGCGTTGCGCAAGCTGTTGCCGAGCTGCTGCGCCGCGCTGCGCACGGCTTCCTGCCCTTCGCGCATCGATTGGATCAGGCCGGTCAACTGGCCGAACGCATCAACGCGCTGGCTTTCCAGCACGCGCACCTGTTCCTCGTAGCTCTTGAGCCGCTGGTTGACCGGTTCGAGCAGGGCGGAAACCGCTTCCTTGTTGGCCTTCTCCGAATTGCCGAACCGCTCTTCCGCGCGCTTGAGGAAATCCTCCTGCGCCTTCGACAGCACTTCGCCGCCCGTCGCTTTGAACTGGGCGAGCATCTGGTCCCGCGTTTCGTTGACCAACGCCATCTGTTTGTCGAAATTCTCGACGTTGGCTTTCAGCGTCGCGACCTCGATCCGCGACTGCCCGAGTTCTGCGACCGCCTGCTTGAACTGCCCTTCCCGCTCCTTCGTCGCTGCTTCCTGCTCGACAAAGCGCGCCTTCCAGTCCGCGACAGGGCGCGATCCGGCGAACCAGCCAAGCACTGCACCGATCACCAATGCGACGAGGGCCATGAAAATGAGGAGAAGCGGTTCCACCAAACACCCGAATATGAGAACGAAAAGGGAACTTATTCGCCAAAATCCTACATTGCAAGGCTCCGCCGAGCTCGATCCCCCGATCATCGCGCCCAGCTGCAAGATTCCCGCTTGAGCATCCCGCCCGTAAGATTGTATGGCCCACTTACAAATTCGTGATTGCGAAAATTTCGTGATTGCGAAAATTCACGACCAAATATCGCCCGCACCCGTCGCGGGCCAGCAACCGGAAGAGGACGCCTCATGGCCACCGATATCGAGATCGCCCGCGCAGCCAAGATGAAGCCGATTACTGAAATCGGCGCCCGCCTGGGCATCCCCGATGAATCGCTTGAGCCCTATGGCCGCTTCAAGGCGAAGATTTCGATGGACTGGATCAATCAGCAGGCCGGCAAGCAAGACGGCAAGCTGATCCTCGTCACCGCCATCAACCCGACTCCGGCGGGTGAAGGCAAGACCACCACTTCGGTCGGCCTCAACGACGGCCTCAACCGCATCGGCAAGAACTCGATCGTCTGCCTGCGCGAACCGAGCCTCGGCCCGTGCTTCGGCGTCAAGGGCGGCGCGGCCGGCGGCGGCTATGCCCAGGTCGTGCCGATGGAAGACATCAACCTCCACTTCACCGGCGATTTCCACGCGATCACCAGCGCGCACAACCTGCTGAGCGCGATGATCGACAACCACATCTACTGGGGCAACGCGCTCGAGATCGACACCCGCCGCATCACCTGGCGCCGCGTGCTCGACATGAACGACCGCGCGCTGCGCCAGATCGTCAACTCGCTGGGCGGCGTTTCGAACGGCTACCCGCGTGAAACCGGCTTCGACATCACCGTCGCTTCCGAAATCATGGCGATCCTGTGCCTCGCCACCTCGATCGAAGACCTCGAGGAATCGATCGGCAACATCATCATCGGTTACCGCCGCGACAAGACCGCCGTGCGCGCTCGCGACATCAACGCCCATGGCGCGATGACCGTGCTGCTCAAGAGCGCGATCCAGCCGAACCTGGTGCAGACGCTGGAGAACAACCCGGCGTTCATCCACGGCGGCCCGTTCGCCAACATCGCCCACGGTTGTAACTCGGTGACCGCGACCCGGACCGCGCTCAAGCTCGCCGACTACGTCGTGACCGAAGCCGGCTTCGGTGCCGACCTCGGCGCTGAGAAGTTCTTCGACATCAAGTGCCGCAAGGCGGACCTCAAGCCGTCTGCAGCGGTGATCGTCGCCACCGTGCGCGCGCTCAAGATGAACGGCGGCGTCGCCAAGGCCGACCTCGGCAAGGAAGACGTCGAGGCGGTGAAGAAGGGCGTCGTGAACCTGCTCCGCCACATCGAGAACGTGAAGCAGTTCGGCGTGCCGGCAGTCGTGGCG
Source organism: Porphyrobacter sp. (assembly GCA_017744315.1). Taxonomy (GTDB): domain Bacteria; phylum Pseudomonadota; class Alphaproteobacteria; order Sphingomonadales; family Sphingomonadaceae; genus Croceibacterium_A. The sequence continues at coordinate 183,538 of JAGIBN010000005.1, read as the reverse complement.
ATCAACAACTTCATCACCGACACCGAAGCCGAAGTGCAGGCCATCAGGGACGCGGTCGCCGCGGTTGGCAGCGAAGCCTTCGTCTGCACGCACTGGGCCAACGGCAGCGCCGGCACCGAGGAACTCGCCAAGCGCGTGGTCGAGATCGCCGAGAGCGGCCAGTCGCAGTTCGCTCCGCTCTACCCGTCGGAAATGCCGCTGTTCGAGAAGATCAACACGATCGCCACCCGCATCTACCGCGCGGACGAAGCGATCGCCGACTCCTCGGTCCGCAACCAGCTGCACCAGTGGGAAAAGGACGGCTTCGGCCACCTGCCGATCTGCATGGCCAAGACCCAGTACAGCTTCACCACCGACCCGACGCAGCTTGGCGCGCCGACCCACCACACGGTGCCGGTCCGCGAAGTGCGCCTGGCGGCTGGCGCTGGCTTCATCGTCGCGATCTGCGGCGACATCATGACCATGCCCGGCCTGCCCAAGGTGCCGAGCGCCGAGAAGATCCGGCTCGAGAACGGCGTGATCGAAGGTCTGTTCTAAGAACCGATCCTCTCGGTAGGAAATCGAAGGGCCGCTCCAGTGGAGCGGCCCTTTCTTTTTCCGCCGGAGCTTTAAAATCCGGGCTTGGTAGCGGTCACTTTCTGCGTCATGTAGCTCAACGTCGCCGTTCGTTGCGACTTCTTGGGGGGAAATACATGAAACTGCGCCACACTGTGGCCCTCGCGGGCCTGTCTATTGCGTTGTCCGGCTGCGCGACGGTCATCAACGGTACCAGCCAGGACTATACCGTTCGAACCGATCCGGACGGCGCCAACATTGCCCTTAACGACGGCACGACCTGCGTTTCTCCGTGCGAGCTCAATCTCAAGCGGCGGAATGACTTGCGGGTCGACATCACCAAGGAGGGCTACAAACCGGCTTACGTACTAGTGCAGAGCCGGCTCGGTGGCGCGATGGCGGGGAACATCCTGCTCGGCGGTATCATCGGCGGGGCGGTGGACGCTGCCAATGGCTCGACCAACTACCTCTATCCCGAACCGCTCCACGTCCGCCTGGCCAAGCTTGGCACCCAGGAGGAGCCCGTGCTGCTCGACAAGGAAGGCACGGTCTCAGGTACGGTTGTGGCTCACAATGACGAAGTTCGGGCTGACGTTGCCGAGGGTATCGGCGCCCAGGCAGCCGGTATCGCCACGTCGACGAACACGGCCGAAGCTGGCGGCAGCAAGTAGCGCCATCATCTCCAATCACTGCCCAAATTCAAAGGGCCGCTCCGATGGGGCGGCCCTTTTCTTAGGTCAATTCCGGAACGCCACCGGCCATCGTTCGCTCAGTCGATGGGAAAGGAGCCTATGATGTCGATCGAAAAAATGATTGCAGAGCACCCTGACGTCGGTGCCGAATACAATCCCTCGCTGGGCATGGCCGTCCGGCACGCGATGTACTGCGCGGCGATCTGCAATTCCTGCGCCGATGCCTGCTCGGCCGAGGACATGGTCATGCGCCGCTGCATCCGGCTATGCATGGATTGTGCGGACGTGTGCACCGCGACCTATCGCGTCGCCAGCCGCCGCACCGACCACAACCGGCAGTTGATCCGCACCATGCTCGCCGCTTGCATCGAGGCGTGCGATGTCTGCCGCGCGGAATGCGAGAGGCATGAACATGCACACTGCCACCGCTGCGCTGCCATGTGCGGCGAATGCGCCAACGACTGCCGTGAGGCGCTGATCGCGCTCAATCAGGAAGTTCACGCCGAAGCGTGAGTACCCCTCCCGCGCGCGAGAGGGGTTGGAGGCTGGGCCTTCAGGCTGCCTTGCGCAGCTTCTCGAGCTTCTTGAGCGCCATGTTGCGCTTGAGCCGGCTCAGGTGCTCGATGAACAGGATGCCTTCGAGGTGATCCATCTCGTGCTGGATGCACGTGGCCATCAGGCCTTCCATCTCTTCCAAGTGAACGGTGCCCTCGAGGTCTTTCCAGCGGACGCGGCAGGTCTTGGGGCGTTCGACATCGGCGTAGATGTCGGGGACCGAGAGGCAGCCTTCCTGGTAGACGTTGAACTCGTCAGCCGGGTCGAGGATCTCGGGATTGATGAAGATCCGCGGCTCTTTCTTGAGCGGCTGGTGCGTGTGGGAATGGCCGCCGTGGGCGGTGCACTCTTCCGGCTCGGCGTCCGGGTCCTCAGGCTGAAGATCGATCACCAGCACGCGCAAGGGCACGCCGACCTGGATTGCCGCCAGACCGATGCCGTTGGCGTCGTACATGGTTTCGAACATGTCCTCGACGAGCACCTTGAGCTCGTCGTCGAACTTCTCGACCGGAGTCGACACGGTTTTCAGCCGGGAATCCGGCACTTCCAAAATTTCGCGAATGGCCATGGCGCGCAAATAAGCATTTTCGCCCCGAACGACAAGTGAACGCGTCAGGGTCTATCGGGCGGCCGGTTGAGGAACATGCAGGCAGCGGCGAGCAGGCTCACCGGGATCGCGATCGGCAACCACCACCTGAAGAACTGCCAGTAGAGCTGCCCCGTGGGGCGGCCGGTCTCGGGATCTACATAAATCTGGAGCGGATTGCGTTCGGCGAGGTCGAGGGACATCCACAGCGAGGGAAGCGCCGAGGCGACCATGGCGATGACCCAGCCTCCGACGATCCAGCTGCGCTTCATCCCACCGGCCTCCGCGCCCGCAACGCTTGGGCAAGCGTGCCCTCGTCGAGGTAGTCGAGTTCGCCGCCGACGGGCAGGCCGTGGGCGAGCTGGGTGATGCGCACCGGGAAGGCCTCCAGCCGCTCGGCGATATAGTGCGCGGTGGTCTGCCCTTCGAGCGTGGCGTTCATGGCGAGTACGACTTCGTCGATCCCGCCTGCCGATACCCGCTCGATCAGCTTGCCGATCGAAAGGTCCTCCGGCCGCACGCCGTCGAGCGCCGAGAGCCGTCCGCCGAGTACGTGGTAGTGCCCGGTGAACAGCCGCGCACGGTCGAGCGCCCACAAGTCCGCCACGTCTTCCACCACGCACAACTGGCGCGCGTCACGGCGTGGGTCGGCGCAGATGCCGCAGGGGTCCTGGGTGTCGACATTGCCGCAAGTCCGGCACTCGACCAGTGCCCCGCGCACCATCTCGAGCGCGTCGAGCAGCTGCACCAGCGCGGTTTCCCGCCGCTTGACCAGCCACAGGACTGCCCGCCGTGCCGAACGTGGGCCGAGCCCTGGTAGACGCGCCAATGCCCCCGCGAGCGCCTCGATCTCTTGCGATGCCATGGAGCGGGAGATAGGGCCAACCCGCGAGAAGAGGAAGGGACCCGATGCGCATAGTCTTCATGGGCACCCCAGCCTTTTCGGTGCCGACCCTGAACGCCCTGCACGAAGCCGGGCACGAGATCGTGGCGGCCTACACCCAACCGCCCCGCCCCGCCGGCCGCGGCAAGCAGCTGCAACCCTCGCCCGTGCATCAGGCGGCGGAGGCTCTCGGCATCGAAGTGCGCCATCCGCTGACGCTGCGCGACATGGAGGCCCAGGCGGATTTCCTCGCGCTCGAGCCGGAGATCGCAGTCGTGGTCGCCTATGGCCTCATCCTGCCGCTGCCGATCCTGCAGGGGCCGACGAAGGGTTGCCTCAACGTCCACGGCTCCCTGCTGCCGCACTGGCGCGGGGCCGCGCCGATCCAGCGCTCGATCCTCACCGGAGACCATGTGACCGGCGTCACGATCATGCGCATGGAGCAAGGGCTCGACACCGGGCCGATGCTGGCGACGGCCCGCGTACCGGTGGAGGACAAGACCAGCGGCGAACTGTTCGAGGAACTGTCGGAGATCGGCGCACGCCTGATGGTCGACACCCTAGCGCAACTCGACCAACTCAGAGCCGAGCCGCAGCCAGACCTCGGCGCCACTTACGCGGCCAAGATCGACAAGTCGGAAGCCCGCATCGACTGGCGCAAATCCGCTGAGCTGATCGAACGGGAAGTGCGCGCCTTCGCCCCCTTCCCCGGCTCCTGGCTCGAGCTCGACGGCGAACGCATCAAGTTACTCCGCGCCCGGGTCATCGGGGTGAACGGCGCTCCAGGTACCGTGCTCGACGAAGAGTTCACGATTGCCTGCGGTGATGCGGCTATCCGCCCGCTCACGATCCAGCGCGCGGGCAAGCCGGCAATGAACGCGGCGGACTTCCTTCGCGGGAAGCAGATACCGGTGGGCACGGTGCTGCGTTGACTCGCTTCGCCCTCACCCTGGAATTCGACGGCGGCCCTTTCATGGGGCTGCAGCGGCAGGGCCATGGCCCCTCGGTGCAAGAAGAGGTCGAGCGTGCTGTTCGCGAAGTTACGGGCGAGACCGTGACCATGCACAGCGCCGGACGCACCGACAGCGGGGTCCACGCGCTGGGCATGGTGAGCCATGTCGATATCGAAAAGGACATCGCGCCATTCCGTCTGATGGAAGCGCTCAACGCCCGCCTGCGCCCCCATCCCATCGCCGTGCTCGCCTGTGAGCCGAAGGCCGATGACTGGCACGCGCGTTTCTCGTGCCTCGGGCGGAGCTACCTCTATCGCATCCACAACCGCCGCGCGCCGCTGACGATCGACAAGGGGCGCTCCTGGCTCGTCACCCGCCCCCTCGACGCCGAAGCGATGCATCGGGCTGCGCAAGTTCTGGTTGGGCATCACGACTTCACCACTTTCCGTTCGGTCCATTGCCAGGCGAAGGATCCGGTCAAGACGCTCGATCGCCTGGATGTGCGCCGCGAGGGGGACATCGTGACCGTCGAGGCGGAGGCGCGGAGCTTCCTGCACCATCAGGTGCGCTCGATGGTGGGCACCTTGGCGCTGGTGGGGCTCGGCCAGTGGAGCGAGCAGCAGGTGGCCGATGCGCTTGCAGCGCGCGAGCGCGCTGCGCTGGGGCTAAATGCTCCGTCGGAGGGGCTTTACTTCGTCGCGGCGAAGTATCCGTAATCTCTCGGTGCTCGCTCGGGGAGATTAGGGAGCCGCTGTCGGCGCAGGCGTAGCCTGAGCCACGGGCCGTTCGCGATTGCGCGGGTCGGCGTTGATGCGGACGCCCTGCTGGTCGATCCGCAGGTCGACCGGCACACCCTGGATGTCGCCTGATATCACCGCGCCGCCGTTCTGGACCCCGATCGTAGCGTTGCTGTCACCCAGCGGGATCGTGCCGAGGTCGGGCAGGTCGAGCTGCTGGACCGGCCCACTCGGATCCGGTGTCGGCGTCGGACGCGGCCGCTGCGGGGCAGTCCGCTCGCCGAGCGCCTGCTGCATGAAGTCCTTCCAAATTTGCGCGGGCAACCCGCCCCCGTAGATTCCGTCCAAGGGCGTGTTGTCATCGTTGCCGACCCACACGCCAACCACGAGATCGCCGGCATAGCCGATGAATAGCGCGTCGCGGTTGTCCTGGCTGGTACCGGTTTTGCCGAAGTTCGGGCCGTTGAGCATCGCCGCCCGCCCGGTGCCGCGGTTGACCGCCTGGCGCAGCATGGCCTCCATGTCCTCGTGCTCGCTGGCCGACAGGCTTGAGCGGCCATCGAACCAGCTCTCGAACCAGCTCGGCTCGTCGCCCTTCAGCGCGGTCGGATGGACCGGATAGCTATTAGCCGCGATCCCCGCGTAGGCGGCGGTCAGTTCCATCAGCGTCATGGTCGAAGTGCCGAGCGCGAGGCTGGGATCGCCTTTCGCGAGGGGAGAGGTCACGCCAAGATCGCGAGCCGCATTGATGACTGCATCGTCGCCCACCTCGCTCCAAAGGCGAACGGCGGCGACATTGCTCGACTGCGCGAAGGCATCGGCCAGCGTGATCGTTTCCGAATAGCGTCCCCCCGCGTTGCGCGGACGGTAGGAACCCTGCTCGATCGGCTGGTTGGAAATCTTGTCGTCCGGGTCCCAACCATCTTCGAGCGCGGCGAGATAGACGAAGGTTTTGAACGTCGATCCCGGTTGGCGGCGCGCCTGGGTGGCACGGTTGAACGGGGACTTGGCGTAGTCGGTCCCGCCGATCATCGCGACGACTTCGCCGTTGGTGCGCATCGCTACGAGCGCGACTTGCGCCTTGCCCAGCGGAGCACGTTCGACAGCTCGACGTGCGGCCGCCTGCAAGCGGGAGTCGAGCGTCGTGCGGACCGTCTGGCTGGCGTAGCTGACGCCCGTATTGAGCCGGGCCTCAGGCAAGGCCCAGTCTGCGAAGTAGGTGCCGGTTGGTAGATCGTTCTTCGTCCGCACATCGACCCGCGGCGTCGGCAAGGCGTCAGCCTGAGCCTTGGTCAGATAGCCCGCTTCGACCATCGCCCGCAGCACGAGCCGCATGCGCTTTTCCGCGAGCTCCGGGTTATCGGTCGGTGCAAGGCGCGAAGGTGCCTGCAGCAGTCCGGCAAGCATGGCCGCTTGTTCGGGCTTCAGGTTCTCCGGCTTGCGGTAGAAGTAGTGCATCGAAGCCGCACGCAGGCCGTAGACGTTGTCGCCGAAGTAGGCGTTCGACAGGTATCGTTCGAGGATCTCATCCTTCGACAGCCATGCCTCCAGCCAGAACGCGATCAGCGCCTCGCGCGCCTTGCGGGTCAGGTTCTGTTCGGGCGTGAGGAAGGTGAACTTGGCGAGCTGCTGGGTGATCGTGCTGCCCCCCTGCGTCCGGCCGGTGGTGATGTTCGACCACAAGGCCCGAGCAACGCCGCGAGGGTCGACGCCCCAGTGGCTATAGAACCGACGGTCCTCGATGGCGACGAAGGGCTGGACGACGTGCGGCGGAAGCTCGCTAACCTTGACCGGCTGGTCGACGATGGCGCCATTGCGGGCAATCGGCGTGCCATCCGCCGCCAGCAGGGTCAGTTGCGGCGGAGCAATCGGCTGAAGCGACTTGGACAGCGGCGCGGTAATCGCCAGCCAGGCAAGAAGCAGCAAGAACACGCCCAGGCAAGCGAGCAGGCTACGCTTAATCCACCAGCTCCGCGTGCGGGACTTGGGCTTGGGCGCAAGCTGTTCGTCGAGCCAATCGCGCGCCTCGACCGCTTCTGGCTCGGCGTAGTTGGGCTCGTCGTAATCGGGACCGTAGGAGATGTACTCGGGCTCAGCGCGCGCAGGATCACTCCGGCGCGACCATGGCCAGAATCCCGCCCTACGTTTTTCAACCGATCCACGCGACAGCATGTCCATCGCCTACTGTGTTACAGGATTAACACAGGATTGACGAGAGGGCTCAGGCCTTACCCACGACACTTTCGGGTAAATCTATGCCGAATACGCGCTGATAGTACTCGGCCACCAGCATCCGCTCCGCCTCGTCGCACTTGTTGAGGAAGGTGAGGCGGAAGGCGAAGCCGGGATCCTTGAAGATCTCGGTATTCTGCGCCCAGGTGATGACCGTACGCGGGCTCATCACGGTGGAGATATCGCCGCCGATGAAGCCTTGCCGCGTCAGGTCCGCCACGCGGATCATGTCGGCCACGAGCTTGGGATCGAGCGAGGTTTTGGCCCCGACGATCTCGCGCTCGGTCTCCGCCGGCAGGTAGTTGAGCCCGACGACCACGTTCCAACGGTCCATCTGGCCTTGGTTGATCGCCTGGGTGCCGTGATAAAGCCCGCTGGTGTCGCCAAGGCCGACCGTGTTGGCGGTGGCGAACAGGCGGAAATACGGGTTCGGGCGGATGACGCGGTTCTGGTCGAGCAGCGTCAGCTTGCCTTCGGTTTCCAGCACGCGCTGGATCACGAACATCACGTCCGGGCGGCCGGCGTCGTATTCGTCGAACACCAGCGCTACCGGATGCTGCAGCGCCCAGGGCAGGAGGCCTTCGCGGAACTCGGTGACCTGCAGGCCGTCGCGCAGCACGATCGCGTCACGGCCGATCAGGTCGATACGGCTGATATGCGCGTCGAGGTTGATGCGGATGCACGGCCAGTTGAGGCGCGCCGCAACCTGTTCGATGTGCGTCGACTTGCCGGTGCCGTGATAGCCCTGGACCATCACGCGGCGGTTGAAGGCGAAACCGGCCAGGATCGCGAGCGTGGTGTCCGGATCGAACACATACGTCGCATCGATATCGGGCACGCGCTCGTCGGCCTTGGAGAAGGCCGGGACCTTCATGTCGATATCGATACCAAAGGTCTCGCGCACATCGACCTCGCGGTCGGGCGCGGCCATGGCGGTTCCGGAATTGGCGTGGCTTGTGGTCATCTCGTTCATCGCGCCGGATGCGTAGACGTACGGAGTTGCGCCTGCAACACGCAAAGCCCACTCTGGCGGCGACCTGAAGGAGGGCAATTATGAAGATCTACGGTTTTCCGCTGTCACCGTTCGTACGCAAGGTGGTTGTCGCCGTGAAGGAAAAGGGACTCGACGCCGAACTGGTGCCGAGCAGCCCCGGCCAGCCTGACGAGGAATTCGCCGCCATTAGCCCGTTCCACAAAATCCCCGCCTTCCGCGACGGCGACTTCACGATCGCCGACTCGACCGCGATCGTGACTTACCTCGAAGCCAAGTACCCGCAGCCCGCGCTGCTTCCGGCCGCGCCCGAGGGCCGCGCCCGTGCGATCTGGTTCGAAGAAGTGGCCGACACAGTCCTGACGCCCGCTGGCGCCCCGATCGTTCTGAACCGCTTCCTGCGTCCGCAGATTTTCGGAACCGACGGCGACGAGGCGGCTGCGCTGGCAGCGGAAGAGGCAATCAAGAAGCCCCTCGTCTATCTCGAAGACGCGGTTTCGGGGGAATGGCTCGATGGCGCCTTTTCGGTTGGCGATATCGCCGTCGCTTCGGTGATCCGCACGCTTGGCTATACCGGCTGGGAACTCGACGCCGCGGCCTATCCGCAGCTTGCCGCCTGGTTCGGCCGGGTGCAGCAGCGCGCCGGTTGGCAGGCCGCCGTCGAGATCGAAAAAGCCGTCTTCGCCGCGGCGATGGGCGGCTAAGGCTTACGATCCTCCCTGTGAGCGAAGCTCATGGGGAGGTGGCGCGCGCCAAAGGCGCGTGACGGAGGGGCAAGATACACCGCGCCAGCCCCTCCACCATCCGCTTCGCGGACGGTCCCCCTCCCCATCGGCTGCGCCGACAGGGAGGATTGGTTAGCCGACTTTCTCCGGCAAGCTGAACACCGAACAATACCGACGGGCGGCTTCGCGGTCACCTTCGACCGTCAGGCCGCCCTCGGCCTCGAGCGCCTCGAGCGGTTGTTTGCCATAGATCACCCGCAGCACCGGCAACGGCGCAGGAGCGCAGATAATCGCCTGCGCTCCGTCGAGTTCGCCGCGCTTCACCGGCAATTGCCCGTCGTGCAGGTAGGCCAGGAACGTCTCTCCGCCGATATCGAAGCCGACCTTGGCTTCCACCCCTGCGGCCGCTTCGGGCACCAGCATCGTGCGCATCGATAGCATCAGGCTGACCGCGGACAGCGGCAGCTGCGGATTGTGCTCGGTCGAGCGCGCCGCCCAACGGCCCAGCTCCTGGATCGCCGGTTCGGCGAGATAGCCCCACTCTGTCAGTTCATAGACCTGTGTCGCGGCGGGCGGAGGCAGCTTGCGACGCGTCAACACGCCCGCCTGCTCAAGGCCGGCAAGCCGTTCTGTCAGCACTTTAGCGGAAATTCCGGGCAGGCTGGCGCGCAAGTCCGAAAACCGTCGTCCGCCCAGCATAAGCTCGCGCACGATCAGCATCGACCAGCGTTCACCTACCAGTTCCATCGCAAAGGCTGTGCCGCAGGCGTCCTGATACCACTTGCCATGCGACTCAGTTTCTTTTTGTAACTTCATAGTTGCTTTTAGTAACTCATTAGGCCACGAATCGCAAGTGCCGAGTCGCGGCACCAACGAAGCGGGAGAGGAGCTACATTATGAGCGACACCGCAACACTGCCGCCCCGGGATGCGCTGAAACCAGCCGATGAGCTGGCCACGGCGAGCACGATGCGCTGGCAAGGCGAGAGTGCCGACTACCGGAAGGCCCGCACCGCGCTACTGAGCGAGGAAATCGCCCTTCGCCGCCAGATCCAGCGCGTCGCCGAGCAGCGCCGCGCCCTTCCCCCCGGCCCGCTGGCAAAGAACTATCGCTTCCTGGATGAGCAAGGCAGCGAGATCGGCCTGGCCGACCTGTTCGGGGCGCATGAGACCCTGTTCACCTACCTGTGGATGTACGGACCCGAGCGGTCACGGCCTTGCCCCATGTGCACCTCGTTCGTCGGCTCGCTGGACATTCCTGCGCCCGATATCGAGCAGCGCCTGGCCCTTGCCATCATCGGTCGCTCGCCGGTTGCCCGTCAGTTGGCGTTCGCGCGGGAGCGAGGCTGGAGCCATCTCAAGTTCTATCAGACGATCGACGACGATTTCGTGCGCGACACGCATTGGGTCGTCGACGGCAACGAGGGTGCGGGCGTGCTCGTATGGACTCGCAAGGGGCCGGAAGTGCGCTTGTTCTGGGCGGCCGAGGGCGGTCCGGAAACCGCCGATCCCGGCTTCGACCCCCACCTCTCACCTGACCCGACCCCGCTTTGGAACGTGCTCGACTGGACGCCGGAGGGACGGCGCAAGGACTGGTACCCGAAGCTCGACTACTCGAACTGAAGCCTGCTTCTCAAAAGGATCGAACAATGACCAAGATGATCTTCGTGAACCTGCCGGTTACCGACCTGCCCGCCTCGATGCGCTTTTACGAGGCGATCGGCTTCACCAACAACCCGCAGTTCACGAACGACCAGGCCGCCGCGATGATGTGGTCGGACACGATCGTTGCGATGCTCTTGCGTCACGATTTCTGGAAGACCTTCACCGACAAGCAGATTCCCGACGCCCACCAGTCCGCCCAGGTGCTCCTCGCGTTGAGCCAGGACAGCAAGGAGGACGTGGAAGCCATCGTCAGCAAGGCGGTCGCTGCGGGCGGCAAGGCCGACCCCACTCCAAAGCAGGACCTGGGCTTCATGTACGGCCGCAGCTTCGAAGACCCCGACGGGCACATCTGGGAAAACGCCTACATGAACATGGCTGAGATCCCGGAGCACGCTGAAGGCTAAAAGAGCACGCAGGGAGAGGAGAACGATAATGGCAACCCTAGCCCAAGCATCAGCAACAACGCCTCCCTCGGTCTGGACTGGACGGGTCCTGAGCGGCCTCGCGGCGGCGTTCCTGCTGGTCGATGCCGGATCGAAGCTGGCTGCACCAGCGATGGTCGCAGCGAACAGCCCGGACATCGGCTGGTCGCTCGACCCGGTGACGATCCGCACTCTCGGCCTGCTGCTGATCGTCCCGACCCTGCTTTACATCTGGCCGCGAACCGCGTTCCTCGGCGCCATCCTGATCACCGGGTACCTCGGCGGAGCGATCGCCACGCACATGCGCATCGGCAGCCCGCTGTTCACCCACATCCTGTTCGGCGTCTACCTCGCCCTCTTGGTCTGGGGTGGCCTCTGGCTACGGAGTCCCGCGCTGAGAGCCTTGCTGCCTTTCCATGATCGAAAGGACTGAACCATGACTGCGACAGCCCCCCGCCCCCTCGTGACCGCCTTCGAGTGGGTTCCCGCCTTCGCCCACGGTCTCGTGCGTGACCTGCGCGTTCGCTGGGCGCTTGAGGAAATCGACGAACCCTACGACACCGAGCTGTTCAACGCCCGCAACCCTCGACCCGACGAATACCTCGCCCGCCAACCCTTCGACCAGGTCCCGGCCTTTCGGGAAGGTGATATCGACATCTTCGAGACCGGAGCCATCCTGCTTTATCTGGGCGAGCAGGACGAGCGTCTGCTGCCGAAAGACGGACAGCCTCGTTGGACCGCGCTCTCGTGGCTGTTCGCTTCGCTCAACAGCGTCGAGCCGTTCCTGGTCCCGATCACGATCTATGACCTGTTCCACCAGGACAAGGCCTGGATGCCCGAAGCGCGCGAAGCGGCGCTCACGATTTGCCGCAAGCGGCTCTCGCGCCTGACCGACGTTCTTGACGGCAAGGAGTGGCTCGCGGGCCGGTTCTCGATTGCCGACATTTCCATGATCACAGTGCTCAACAACCTGCGGCATACGGACATCGTCGCGGAATACCCTGTCCTCGTCGCCTACAAGGCCCGGGGAGAGGAACGTCCGGCCTACAAGCGCGCTCTCGAAGCGCAGATAGCCGACTACGCCGAAGAAGCCGCCTGACCCCCCAAAGGAGAGCTTGCCATGTACATCAACGGATTCCTCATCCCGGTCCCCGGTGACAAGAAGGCCGAGTACCAGGATGTCGCCGAACGGTTCTGGGACATCGCCAAGGACTATGGCGCGCAAGAGCAGGTCGAAGCCTGGGAAGTCGATGTTAAGGACGGCCAATGGACCGACTTCCGCCGCGCCGTGGACATTCAGGACGGTGAGAAGGTGGTCTTCTCGTGGATGGTCTGGCCGGACAAGGCCACCGCGGATGCCAGCCACGAGAAGATGATGACCGACGAGCGCATGAAGGAGTTCGGCGAGGAAATGCCGTTCGACGGCAAGCGCATGATCTTCGGCGGCTTCGATCCGCTCGTAGTCAGGGGGCGCTGACCATGGCCGGCGGTCCGATCTGGTACGAGCTGATGACGCCCGATCCGGGCGGTGTCGCTCCGTTCTATCGCGAGGTGCTCGGCTGGGAGATCCCGGCCGAGGGCCATGCCATGCCCAACGGCTCCCAATATCGCGAGATCAGGCGCGGCAGCGGCGGCTATGCCGGCGGTGTGCTGTCGCTCACCTCGACAATGTCGAGCAGCGGTGTCCAGCCGCACTGGGTGCCCTACTTCCACACCAATGACGTGGATGCTGCCGTCGCCAAGACGCAGGCTCTGGGCGGCAGCGTCCACATGCCCGCCGCCACGATGGACGGCGTCGGCCGGATGGCCATGGTCACCGATGCGCAGGGCGCTTCGTTCTACCTGATGGACCCGGTGCCGCCGCCCGGTGATCCCAACGCCCAGAGCGATGCCTTCGACCCCATGAAGCCCGGCCACTGTCGCTGGAACGAACTCAACACCAGCGATGCCGAGGCCGCCAAGGCGTTCTATCCCGACTTGCTCGGCTGGACCCTGGGAATGAGCATGCCGATGGGTCCCTTGGGCGACTACCAGTTCGTCGAGGTCGACGGCGTAGCGATCGGGGCGATCAACCCCGACACCGGCGGCGCCCGGCCGCATTGGCTGCCGATCTTCGGCGTCAAGGAAGTCGAGGCCGCGAAGGCAGCGGTCGAGGCAAACGGGGGAACGATCACCCAGGACCTTCAGGAAATCCCCGGCGGCGAGTTCGCCTTCACCGCCACCGACCCCAGCGGCGCGGCCCTCGGGCTCGTCGGTCCGAAAGGAGCATGATCATGAGCAGCAACAAGGCAGTGGTTTGTCTTTGGTACGAAAGCGACGCCGCATCGGCCGCTCGCTTCTACGCTGAGACCTTCCCCAATAGCTCGGTGGGCAAGGTCCACGCCTCGCCCTCGGACAACCCATCGACCAAGGAAGGCGAGCCGCTGACGGTCGACTTCACCGTGCTCGGCATCCCCTGCCTCGGCCTCAACGGCGGGCCGCACTTCAAGCAGAGCGAGGCGTTCTCCTTCCAGGTCATTACCGAGGACCAGGAAGAGACCGACCGCTACTGGAACGCCATCGTCTGCAACGGCGGGCAAGAGAGCATGTGCGGCTGGTGCAAGGACAAGTGGGGCGTCTCGTGGCAGATCACTCCGCGCTTCCTCGCCGAGGCATCGACCGACTCCGACAAGGCCCGCGCCAAGCGGGTCTTCGAAGCGATGATGAAGATGAAGAAGATCGACATCGCCACGCTCAAGGCGGCGGCCGACGCCGCTCCCGCAGAGGCCTGACGCGATGCCGCGCAAGATCATCGGCGCCGCCTTCATCTCGCTCGACGGGGTCATCCAGGCCCCGGGCGGGCCGGGTGAGGATGATCAGGGCGCCTTTCCTTACGGCGGCTGGCTTGAGCCGGTCGCCGATGAAGCGATCGGGGAGCAGATCGACAGCCTGTTCGAGGCGCCGTTCGACTTGCTCCTCGGCCGCCGGACCTATGACATCTTCGCCAGCTACTGGCCCTTCCAGCCCATGGACGGCCCGATCGCATCGCTTTTCGCAAGGGTCGGTAAGTTCGTCCTGACCCGCTCGGACGCGCCACTCGAATGGCAGGGCAGCCACCGCCTGCCGGACATCGATGCGCTGGCCGAACTTAAGCAGGAGGACGGGCCGGATCTGGTGATCCAGGGCAGCTCGACGCTCTATCCGCAACTGCTCGAGCGAGGCTTGCTCGACCGGCTGGTCCTGATGGTCGCTCCCGTGGCCATCGGCCAGGGGAAGCGACTGTTCGGCGAGGGTACGCCGCCGGGTACCTTCAAACTGATCAATCAGCACGTTGGCTCGGGAGGGAACGTGGTGCTGACCTATGAACCCGTCGGCGAGCTCAAGACCGGCACATTCGCCACCCAAGATCCAAGCGAGCGCGAACTTGAGCGCCGCGAGAAGGTAAAGGCAGGAACCTGGTGATGCTCGAACTCTATGGCCACCTCTTTTCCTCCTACACCTGGAAGGCGCTGATCCCGCTCTACGCGAACGGGACCGAGTTCGAGTTCAAGGAGGTCTCGCCCGACCATCCGCGCAACGCTGTGTTCGTCCAGCGGGCTCATCCCGAAGGCAAGTTCCCCGTGCTGGTCGATGGCGAGACCACGGTATTCGAGGCGACCGCGATCATCGAATACCTCGCGGTCCGCCACCCCGGCCCTGCACCGCTGATTCCGGCGGATCCGCTTGAGGCCGTAACGGCGCGGATGATGGACCGGGTGTTCGACAACTACGTGATGAACCACCTTCAGAAGGTGGTCTTCGCCTATATCGCCAACCCAGAGAACCCCGACCAGGCAATCCTCGACAAGGGCAAGCAGGAGCTGCTGCGGACCTATCGTTGGCTGGAGCAGTGGCTCGGAGCGAACACGCTTCCGCCGCACGTCTCGCTGGTTACCTGCGCCGCGGCGCCGTCTCTGTTCTACGCCGATTGGGTCGAGCGGATACCCGACGACTGCCCGCGCCTCGCCGCGCTGCGCGCCGAGCTTCTGGCCTTGCCGCCGGTGGCGCGATGCGTTGACGATGCCCGGCCCTATCGCGCCTTTTTCCCGCTCGGCGCACCCGACCGGGACTGACATTTCACGAGAGGATCATTCATGAGCGACACCAAGGAACTCAGCATCACCCGCTACATCGACGCCGCGCCCGACAAGGTGTGGGACGTCATGGCCAACCGGATCGAGGAGTGGTGGTGCCCGAGGCCGTGGCGCGCCGAGTTCGCCAATCTGGACCGCCGCCCTGGCGGAGTTTCGAACTGCACGATGTACGGCCCGGACGGCGAGGTGCACCCGCATGACGGCATGGTGCTCGCCTGGGACGAGGGCAAGCGCTTCGCCTTTACCGATG
The DNA here is from genome assembly GCA_017744315.1 of Porphyrobacter sp. Taxonomy (GTDB): domain Bacteria; phylum Pseudomonadota; class Alphaproteobacteria; order Sphingomonadales; family Sphingomonadaceae; genus Croceibacterium_A. The sequence goes on along the minus strand of JAGIBN010000005.1, from coordinate 168,181 downwards.
CGATCGTGGGCGACCTTGAGCCCGCCGGGCCGTTCATGGTCGGCATCTGGTCGATCGAGCCTGAGGGCAGCGGCACGCGCTACACCGCCAAGGCCCGCCATTGGACCGAAGAGGATTCCAAGCGCCACGCCGACATGGGTTTCGAGCCCGGCTGGGGCGCCTGCGCCGATCAGCTCAAGGAATTGTGCGAAGGGGGTTGAGTCGAAGATTGTTCTCTTTATGTTCCGACCCCTCTCTTAGCCGATCTGGAGGTTGCGATGGCCGACTACACCTTCTTCTTCAATCCGATGAGCCGAGCGCAGATTGCCCGCTGGGCGCTGCATGAGGCGAAGGCGGATTACGAGCCGGTGCTGGTCGAATGGGACAACAAGCCCCAGGCCCTGCTCGCGGCCAATCCAATGGGGAAGCTGCCCACCATCATCCACCATCACCAGGGCCACGACCATGTGGTGAGCGAGGCGGCAGCGGTGTGCCACTACCTCGCTGAGATGTCGGCCCCCGATCTTCTGCCGCGTACGGAGGAGAAGGCCGATTACTTTCGCTGGCTGTTCTTCGCCTCGGGACCGGTCGAGCAAGCCGTAACGGCGAAGTCGATGGGCTGGGAGGAAGGCGACCGGCATCGCATGGTAGGGTTCGGCAGCTTCGACCTGACGATCGACGCCCTCGATGGCTGGCTTTCCACTCACGATTACGTCTGCGGAAAGCGCTTCACCATGGCCGACGTCTATGTCGGCAGCCAGATCATGTGGGGCCTGCGCTTCGGCTCGATGCCCGAGCGTGCGAGCTTCAAAGCCTACTGGGATCGCTGCGGTCAGCGGCCCGCCTATCAGGAAGGATCGGCGATCGACATGGCGCTGATCGCTGAGATGCAGAGTGCCACCCAAACGGAGGCGTGACGATGACGGCCAATTTCCCCCGCATGGCCTTTCCCAACGAAAGCCCGGACTACCGCGAAGCGCGCAACGCGCTGCTCGATGCCGAGATCGCCTTGCGGCGGCAGACCGAAGCCGTCGCAGCGATGCGGCGGGCCCTGCCGGCGGGAGGCGAGGTTCCTGAGGACTTCGAATTCGAAAGGATCGGCGCCAACTTCCGGCCCGAGAAGGTGCGTCTCTCCGAACTGTTCGGCGATCATCGCTCGATCATGCTCTACAGCTTCATGTTCGGGCCGGAGAAGGACAGCCCCTGCCCGGGCTGCACCCATCTCCTCGACGGCATTGATGGCGCCATACCCCACGTAGCCCAGCGCGCGCCGTTCTACGTCGTCTCCAGGTCGCCGATCGCGCGGCTCGCCGCCTGGGCCCATGACCGCGGCTGGGATCACCTCGTGATGCTCTCGACCGCCGGAAACAGCTACAGCGATCACTACTATGGCAACACTTCCGCGCTGACCCCGGCGATGCGCGAGCACCGGGGGTACAAGAACGGCGAGAACTGGGACGAACCGATGCTCAACGTCTTCCGCAAGGAAGGTGACACGGTCAGTCACTTCTGGGGAAGCGAACTGGTCTTCGCGCCGGATGAGCCCGGCCAGGACCACCGCGCAATCGACTTCGCCGATCCGGTTTGGGGCCTGCTCGACACCATACCGGAGGGGCGTGGCGAAACCTTCTTCCCGAAGCTCAGCTACGCCTAGGCAAAGGCCGTCGATTTCCGCAGCAGCTGATAAGCCTCGACCACCCGCTGAAGCCGGGCCTCCTGGCTGCGGTCTCCGCCGTTACGGTCGGGATGGAAGCGGCGGACGAGCGTGGAATAGCGTTTGCGCAGGGAGTGGAGGTCGGTGTCCGGTCCCAGGCCCATGGCCGAGAGTGCCTCTGCTTCCTTCGCGGTGAAACGAACCGCCGCTTGCCGACCGGCCGCGCGCTTGCGAATATCGGCCGCCCGCGCGCCGATGGCATCGAGCGGATCGTCAAAGTCTGCCCAACGCGGGACCGTGCCGGCGCCGGGTTTGAAGGCCCGGGTCTCTCGCTCCCAGCCGGCGATGGGCGATTGGGCGGCCATGATCTCGTCGGCCGACATGCCTTCGAACCAGTCGTACCCGGCGTTGAATTCCCGCACATGCTGCAGACAGAACCAGCGCCAGTCGCCCGGCCCATCGAACCCGGCCGAGCGCGAGCCCGGCGCGCGGAACTCGCCGGCTTCCTTGCAGTCGGGCGCGTCGCAGCCCTTGCCTTCGTTTTCGTATCGACCGTGGAATTTCTGTGGGCGCATTCGATCTTTAGTGGTGATAGAGCGGCCCGATGAAAACCCCTGGAATGCACCAATGAGCGGACCTCTCGCACGGGAGATCGAGATACTTCTGCAGGAAGCCTTCCTGCCGACACGTCTCGACGTCATCAACGACAGCGCCATGCACAGCGGCCATTCCGGCGACGACGGCAGCGGCGAATCGCACTTCACCGTGGTGATCGAAAGCGCTGCCTTCACCGGCAAGAGCCGGCTCGAACGCCAGCGCTTGGTCAACCGCGCCCTGGGCGACATTCCCGGGAACCGGGTGCACGCTCTCGCCATTCGAGCCTTTGCCCCCAACGAAGCTGGATAGACGCTCATGAGCTACGACCTGTGGTACTGGCCGAACATCCAGGGCCGCGGGGAGTTTGTGCGGCTGGCGCTCGAAGGCGCTGGCATTCCCTACCGCGATCGTGCTCGCGAGGATGGCGCCGAGGCGCTGATGCGGGACCTGCTGGCGCGCCAGGGCTTCAAGCCTTTCGCCCCTCCTTATCTCGTCGACGGCGACTTCGTGATCGGCCAGGTCGCCCATATCCTCGCCTGGCTGAGCGACCGCCATGGTCTGGGCGCCGGAAGCCTGGAGACCGACCTTCAGCTGATCCAACTACAGCTGACGATCACCGACGTGGTCGCCGAGACGCATGACGTCCACCACCCGGTCGGCGCGGACAAGTACTACCACGACCAGAAGCCTGAAGCCCTCAGGGCGGCGGCCTCGTTCCGCTCCGCCCGCATCCCGAAGTACCTCGGCTATTTCGAGGCCGCGCTCGGCGTGAATGACGGTCCGTTCGTGCTCGGTAAGAAGTGGACGCCGGTCGACACCTCGCTGTTCCAGCTGGTCGAAGGCCTGACTTATGCGTTTCCCCGGCGGATGGGCGCCCTGAAAGCCGCCTACCCTCGGCTCTACGCCATGCATGGCGCGGTTACCGAGATCGACGGCATCGCCGCCTACCTGTCTTCCGACCGCCGTATCCCGTTCAACGAGGACGGCATCTTCCGTCACTATCCGGAGCTCGACGCCGAATGAGCATTCTCCAGACCGTCATCCCCGTCACCCACGACCTCGGCGGCTTCCAGGTCCGCCGCGCGGTGCCGAGCCCCAATTGCCGCATGGTCGGGCCGTTCGTGTTCGTCGACCAGTTCGGCCCGGCGCGGCTCAATGCCGGAGAGGGCATGGATGTCCGCCCCCATCCGCACATCAACCTCGCCACAGTGACCTGGCTGTTCGAGGGCGCGATCGATCACCGCGACAGCCTGGGAAGCTATTCCACCATTCGCCCTGGCACCGTGAACCTGATGACCGCCGGAAGCGGTATCGTCCATTCAGAGCGTAGCCCGCAAAGCGAGCGCGATGCCGGTCCTTCGATGTACGGCATGCAGACCTGGCTCGCCCTCCCCGACGGCAAGGAAGAGATCGCCCCGGCGTTCGAGGCGGTGAGCGGGCTCCCGCTGATCGAGGACACCTGCGTCAAGGCCCGCGTCATCATGGGTTCGCTGTGGGGCAAGCGTGCGCAGACAACGTGCTATGCCGACACGATCTACGCCGAGATCGACCTCGGCCCCTCAGGCGCGATCCCGATCGATGCCGAGGCCGACGAACGCGCCGTCATGCTGGTCGGCGGCGAGGCCAGCATCGACGGGCATCCACTCGAACTCTACGCCCTCATCGTACTCAAGCCAGGCGAGCCGATGACGCTCAGCTCGGCGCGCGGCGGCAAGATCATGTTGCTGGGCGGCGAGGCGTTCAAGACGCACCGTTACGTCTACTGGAACTTCGTCAGTTCCAGCCGCGACCGGATCGAACAGGCGAAAGAGGACTGGACCTCGGGCCGCTTCCCGCTCGTCCCTGGTGACGATCACGAATTCATCCCCTTGCCCGAAAGGCCGAAGACGGTCAGCTACCCCTGAGGCGGTGAATCAAGGGAGGCCACCATCAGCGAGGGGCACGCGCAAGGGTCAGGCAAGCACAGGTCGTCGCTTCTGCGCGACACGAGCGGCCATGCGCCTGTCAGCTATATGGAGTTGTTCTTCGATCTGGTCTTCGTCTTCGCTCTAACGCAGATCTCGCACCTGATCCTGGAGAAGATGAGCTGGAAGGGACTGGCCGAGGCGGCTGTCGCCTTCTCAGCTGTATGGCTGGCGTGGATCTACACCACATGGGCGGGAAACTGGGCTGAGCCCGAGCGGCTGCCGGTCCGCATCATGCTGATTTGCGTGATGTTGGCGAGCCTCATCCTAGCCGTGGTCCTGCCGCACGCTTTCGAGGATGGCGGCCTCGTCTTTGCTCTTTGCTACGTGGCCATCCAGATCGGCCGCACGTTGTTCATGGTCTACGCCATGCACGGGTCCGAAGGCGCAGACGCCCGCAACATGCTCCGCATCGCGATCTGGTTCATGGTTTCCGCCGTAGTCTGGATCGCGGGAGCCTTGTTGGCAGAAGGCTGGGAGCGGCTCGGGTGGTGGTTGGTGGCGTTGGCAATCGAATATGCCGGGCCGTTCGCCTTGTTCCGCGTCCCATTTCTCGGCAGTTCGAAGATCGACGACTGGACCATTTCTGGCCATCACATGGCCGAACGCTGCGCGTTGTTCATCATCATCGCGCTCGGCGAAGGGATTGTCGTCACGGGCGCAACCTTCGCCGGCGAAGAGTTCACCGCCACCAACCTCTCGGCGTTCCTGATCGCCTTCTCCGGTTCGGTACTGATGTGGTGGATATACTTCGACACAGGCGCCCGCCGAGGTTCGGAGCTGATCGAGCAACACTCGGAACCCGGCCGCGTGGCGCGCAACGCCTACACCTACCTGCACATGCCCATCGTCATCGGCATGATCGGCGGCGCGGTGGCGGACGAATTGCTGCTGGCGCACCCCGATCACCACGCCAGCCACCAGTTGGTGGCGTTCACTTGCGGCGGGATGGCGCTCTACCTCCTCGGTGTCGGCTTCTTCAAGAAGGGCGCGAGCACGCATCTAAGGTTTCCGCTGTCGCACCTCGCCGGCCTCAGCCTGTTCGGGTGGCTCGGGGCTTATGCCTGGCTGGTGCACTTGCCCGCGCTGCTGTTCGGGGTCCTCGGGGTAACCGTACTGCTGGTGGTCGCGGTGTGGGAGTGGTTCTCCCTTCACGGCGGGTGGCAAGAGCGTCTCGACGACTGGCGTAAGCCGACCTGACCTACCGTTTGCGTTCGATCAAAGCGGGCCAGCCCATTCCCTGCCACCTCGGGACCAGAACTGTCTTGGTGGAGGATTACAATGCGAGCCGCTTTTCTGACCCTGGCCCCGATCACGCTTTTGGGCGCGTGCGGCTCGTCCGCCGATACTGACGCGGTGCTCGAAACCGTGCGGGCGACCGAGGCGGCCCAATTCCAGGCGATTGCCGCCAAGGACCTGCGCGGCGCCACGCGCAACTACGAAGATCAGGCCATCCTCGTTGCCCACGGCCGCGCACCTACCATTGGTGCTGCCGCGATCGGCACGACGTATGAGACCTTACTCGCCGATCCGAACCTCAAGATCGAAATCACTCCGGGCAAGGCCTGGGCCGCCGCCAGCGGAGACATGGTGGTCACCACCCACACCGCGCGCGTGACCACGACCGATCCCGCCACTGGTAAACCGGCCACGGAAGCGACCACGAACCAGACAGTCTGGCGCAAGGAGGCCGGCGACCCCTGGAAGATCGCCGCCGACTATCAGATGCCGCTCACGGATGGACACTCAGCCGACAAGGCGGCTTGAACGGTTCTTTTAAACGGGGAGTTACCCGAGCCACTGCACCCAGGCACCGTGGGGATGGGCCTCAGCCAGCATGACGGGCTCCTCCCCACCTGGCCAGTAGCGCACCGTCAGCTCGTGACGGAAAGTTGCGCGGTTGGTCTCCAGCCTGACCCAGGCGAGTGGCTTGTCCGCAGTGGCCCGCGCCCCAGCCTGCTCCATCGCGACGGTGATCGCAGCGCGCGTCGCTTGGGGCAGGTATTGCCACATCACCGAATGGTAGAGCACACGCGTCACGCCAACCTCTTGCGGTGCGGCCAGGCGCTCGAGGACAAAGACCTCGGCATCCTTTCGCTCGAGCAGCGGCGGGTGTTCGGCTGCCAGGCGCGTCGCGGCTTCGATTCGGCCCATGCGCTCGGTCGCGTCGGCCCAAACGTAAGCCTTGAGCCGCAGCGCCTCGGCCGGATCCGCCAGGTTGACCGGTGCCACGTCGCAGCCGCGGATAGAGACGATCTCGACTTCACCCAGCGGCGCCGGTGGTCCGCGCCATTCGGGCACGATATGCATCGGTGAACCTGCGGGTCCTGCCCGCGTCCCACCGAGATCGTAATGATAGCGCTCGATCATCGTGTTGACGCCCGCGCTCGCGCCGATCTCGTTGAGTTCGAACTTCGGCCCCAACCGCTGCGAGAGCCACAGCAAGCCACCCATGATGCTGGCCGAACGACCCGCCTCGTTGGTCTGCGGCGGACTGTCGAGCCAAGGCACGAGCTTGGCGTCCCAATCGATGGCTACGGTGGCGACGAGTTCATCCACCAGTTCCTGATCGGTGATCTCTCCAGCATAGACCGGGGCCAGGCGCCGGTCCGCTCCCGAGAGGCAGAGCCAGTGCAGGCCACCCGCCACACGCAGCGGCATGGCGTCCTCCAGGCTCAGGCCTGGCCAGTTGTTCATCCGCCGAGCCAGCTCGGTCGGCGTATCGAGTATTGCGAGTTCGCCCCGGATCACGCGGGCGGTATTGGGAGCGTGCGCCTTCGCCGCATGGTCGGCTTGCCAGGCGATCGCCTCGCGCACATCGGTAATTCCCATGACTGGTTTGCCACTCGCCGCAATCGCCATCGCCGTTGCCCTTTCCCGCCTCTTTGCCTAGGGCCGCGCCATGACCACTGCCCTCACCTTCGCCGTGCCCAAAGGCCGCATCCTCGACGAGGCGTTGCCGGTGATGGCGCGCGCCGGCGTCGTGCCGGAAAGCGCCTTCAACGACAAGGGCAACCGCGCACTCAGTTTCGCGACCGAGGACGGCGCCATGCGGATCATCCGTGTGCGTGCGTTCGATGTCGCCACCTTCGTGGCCTTCGGCGCCGCGCATGCCGGGATCGTCGGTTCCGACGTGATCGAGGAATTCAACTACTCGGAGCTCTACGCCCCCGTCGATCTCGACATTGGCCACTGCCGCCTGTCTGTCGCCGAACCGAGGGACGCGAGCGTCTACAGCCCCGGCAACGCCAGCCACCTGCGCGTCGCCACCAAGTATCCGAACCTCACCAGCCGCTGGTTCGAACGGCAGGGGATCCAGGCCGAATGCGTCAAGCTCAACGGCGCGATGGAACTTGCTCCCTCGCTCGGCCTGTCGCTGCGGATCGTGGACCTGGTCTCGAGCGGGCGCACGCTGGCCGAGAACGGCCTGGTTGAAACCGACGTGATCATGCCCGTCTCCGCCCGGCTGATCGTCAATCGCGCGGCGCTCAAGACCGATCCGCGCGTGGCGCAATTGGTCGAGCGTTTCCGCGCCCTATCTGAAAGCGAAGCCGCCTGATGCAACGCCTGCTCACCAGCGACCCGCAGTTCGAGCGCAAGTTCGCCCGCCTGGTCGAAGACCGGCGCGAAACCGAAAGCGACGTCGCAGGCGTGGTTTCGGATATCCTCGACAAAGTCCGCCAGCGCGGTGACGAGGCCGTGGCCGAATATACCGCCCGCTTCGACCGCCACACGCTCGGCACCGACGACGATTGGCGCATTCCGCCCGAGGCCTGCAAGGCAGCCTATGAGGCACTCGAACCCAAGCTGCGCGAGGCGCTCGAGCTCGCCGCCGAACGCATCCGCGCTTATCACGTCGACCAGCTTCCGCGTGACCGCGACTTCACCGACGAGGCCGGCGTTCGCCTGGGTGCCAAGTGGCGTGCGGTCGACGCGGCAGGTCTTTACGTTCCGGGCGGCAGGGCGGCCTACCCCTCTTCGCTGCTGATGAACGCAATCCCGGCCAAAGTTGCCGGTGTAGAGCGCATCGTCGTCGCGACCCCGACACCGCGCGGCGAAAGCAATGCGCTGGTCCTCGCCGCCGCGCATCTCGTGGGCGTGGACGAAGTGTGGCGCATCGGTGGAGCGCAGGCCATCGGCGCACTCGCCTATGGCACCAAGCGCATCAAGCCGGTCGACGTGATCACTGGCCCGGGCAACGACTACGTCGCCGAAGCCAAGCGCCAGCTATTCGGCGTGGTCGGCATCGACATGGTCGCCGGCCCCAGCGAGATCCTGGTCATCGCCGACAGCAAAAACGACCCCGATTGGATCGCCGCCGACCTGCTCAGCCAGGCCGAACACGACCCATCATCGCAGTCGATCCTGATCACCGACGACGCCAAGTTCGCCGACCAGGTGGCCGACCGGGTCGACGTCCAGTGTTCGATGCTCGCCACCGAGGATTGCGCCCGCCAGAGCTGGGACGACAACGGCGTGCTGCTGATCGTCAATGACCTGTCCGAAGCCCCTGCCCTCGCCAACCGCCTCGCCGCCGAACACGTCGAGCTGGCAGTCGACGATCCCGAGGCGCTGTTCGCCGAACTGCGCCATGCCGGCAGCGTATTCCTCGGCCGCCACACACCGGAAGCCGTCGGCGATTATGTCGCCGGCCCCAACCACGTGCTTCCCACCGGCCGCCGCGCGCGCTTTGCCAGCGGGCTCTCGGTGCTCGATTTCATGAAGCGCACCAGCTTCATTTCGATGGACGCCGATGCGCTCGCCAAGATCGGTCCGGCCGCTGTTGCGCTGGCCGAGATGGAAGGCCTTCCGGCTCACGCCAAATCCGTACAGTTGAGGTTGAAATGAACACCCCCGCCCGCTCCAAGGCCCGCTCGGCCGCCCGGCTCGCTGCCGTCCAGGCGCTGTACCAGCGGCAGATGGAAGGCACTCCGCTCACGCTGCTGCTCAACGAGTTCCACCAGCATCGCCTGGGCGCCGAGATCGAGGAAGAGCAATACATCGACGCTGAGGTCGAATTCTTCGACGACCTGGTAAAGGGCGCCGTGGCGCGCGAGGAAGAGATCGACACTCTGCTCGGCAGCAAGCTAGCAGAAGGCTGGTCGGTCAACCGGCTCGACAAGACCATGCTGCAGATCCTGCGCGTTGGCGCCTACGAACTTCTCGCCCGGCCCGACATCCCGACCGGCGCTGCCATCAGCGAATATGTCGACGTCGCTCACGCTTTCTTCGACGCGCGCGAGGCCAAGTTCGTCAACGGCGTGCTCGACGCGGTGGCGAAGGCCGCCCGTTGAGCGGCGAGTCCGCTTTCATCGAAACGCTTCGGGCGCTCGCCCACCATCCCGCCGCGCGCGGGTTGCTCGACGATACGGCTGTGTTGCAGGTCGGCTCAGAGACGATGGTCCTGACGCACGACATGATGGTGGAAGGGCGGCACTTCCTGCCCTCGCAATCGCCGGCGGACGTGGCGTGGAAGCTGGTCGCGACGAACCTGTCCGACCTCGCGGCCAAGGGTGCCGAGCCTCTGGGCGTGCTGCTCGGCTACATGCTTGCGGACGGCAGGGACGAGTTTGCCGAGGGTCTGAGCGAGGTCCTCGATCATTACGGCGTGCCGCTGCTCGGGGGTGACACCGTTTCGGGCGGACCGCCTCAGGCGATCGGCCTCACCGCCATCGGCCGGGCGACGCACTCGCCCGTGCCTTCACGCAGCGGAGCGAGCGTTGGCGACGGCCTCTGGATCACCGGTCAGGTGGGCGCCGCTATGCTGGGATTCGAGGCGCTGCGGGATGGCACCGAGGAGGATAGCACGACCTATCGGCGCCCTATGGCGCGCCTCGCGGAAGGCGAAGCCCTCGCCCCGCTGGTAACAGCGATGATGGACGTGTCCGACGGCCTCCTGCTCGACGCCTGGCGTCTGGCCGAGGCAAGCCAGGTCTCGCTAGCTATCGACAGCCGCGCCGTTCCGATAGCGGCATCCGAGGCCCGCCGCCTCGACGCACTGCGCTGGGGCGACGATTACGAGTTGTTATTCACGCTGCCGGCCGGCACCGAGCCCCCCGTGCCAGCCACCCACATCGGCACCGTCGAGCCGCGCGGGTTCGTGCCGCTGTTTCTCGACGGAGAGCCGATCGCGAACCATTCTGGGTTGGGCTGGGAGCACTGAGCTTTGAGGCTCGGCGCCAGCGCGGTATAGCGGCGCGGCGCGATAGCGATCCAAACGGTCATCTCCCCGGGCCGCTGATTCAGGAGACACCATGCCATCGGCTTTCCCCTTGCTACTGGCTGCGGCGACTTCACTGGCGCCTGTTCCGACTGACGCCGAACGAGCGAAGGCCGCCGAAACGATCACGGCCGTACAGTCCGCCTTGCTGCAAGCAGATGGACGCCGGGCGCACGATCTCCTTCAGGGTCTTTCGGTCGATGCGCTCGATGAGAAAGATGCCCAGTTCCGCGAATGCGTGATCGCGCGGCTGGATAGTCCGACGCTGGCACAGCCACTGATCTCTCCCGCCACCGGACAGCCTGATGCCTTTGCGGGAGATGTCCTGAAGCTCTATCGGGAATATTGGCGCCGCAGCGTCATGGCTCCAGACCAGCGAGAGACAGAGCTTGATGGGCTTCGGCAAGGTCTCGCCGGCCTGTTAGGATCGTCGCCGCCAGATCTCGACACGGCGCTTGCGCAAACCCAGGCGCGCCTGGAAGCGTCTGGCTTTCACCTGATCAACGGACAGACCGGCCGCCTGCAGGATCTGATTGTTTGGTCAACCCAAGATACCAAGGACGAAAACGTCACCTTGCCCGAACGCGCTGTGCAGACACGCGTTTTCTATCTCAACGACTTTCAGAGCCTGGGCTGGGGCAGCTACCTTTCTTGCGATCGGACGGGAACCGGAGGCTGGGCCACGAGCGATGGGCTTTACGTCATCGTACCCTCGTACAAATCCCTGACTGACGAGAACTTCACGGTCAGCTTCCTGGGGCACGAAAGCCAGCACTTCGCCGACTACGAGCGCTTTCCAGATCTCTTGCCCTGGCAGCTGGAATATCGCGCAAAACTGGCCGAGCTATCCCTCGCCAATGCGAACCGGGACAAGCTGCTGGCGAAGTTTGCCGGCAACCAGGGAGACGCGCCGGACGATGCGCACAGTTACGCTAACCGCCGCGTGCTCCTGACCCTACGCGACCATCTCGGCCTCGCGCCGGACGCGGACCTCACCTCAGTTCCCGCCGACCAATTCAAGCAGGCGGCTGTTACGGCTCTGCGCGACGATAGCGCGCAGCGAGGTGGCTAGCCGTAGAAACGCAGGATAGGATACATCCTGCTTCGAGCATCGTCAGCGACGGGGGCGGCCTTTGGATCGACGGCAGTTCATAGCAGCGACAATCGCGGGAGCAGCGGTCGCTAGTCAGGCCGCTACTGCAGCACCAGTCACCAGTTCGACGCTGGACGATTTCGTCGAGCAAAAGCTCTCCGGGCAGGACTTCGGAGGCACGGTTCTGGTCAAGCATCGAGGGCAGACCTTGCTTCGTTCGGGTCTCGGACTGGCGGATCGTGCGTTTGCCGTGCGGAGCGAGCCTGAGACGGCGTATCGCATCGCATCGATCACCAAGCTCTTCACGGCGGTCCTCGTCATGCGACTGGTCGCTGCCGGGCGTGTAAACCTCGACGCGCCGATCGCCACCTACCTCGCCGCCTACAAAGGACCCGGCGCCGGGCGAGTGACCATTCGGCAGCTCCTCAACCACACCTCGGGCATCGAGAATTTCGACAAGTCACTGACCAGCTTCGCCGAGGCCGCGCGAACCGGCATGTCGGCCTACCAGATCCCCCATAGCCCGCAGGAACTGATGGACCGCTTCGCCAGCGGTCCGCTTGTGCATGAACCCGGAACGACCTTCGACTACAACAACGCCGACTATGTGATCCTCGGCCAGATCATCGAAGCGCTGGAGGGTTTGCCCTACGAACGGGTGGTGAGCCGCGACATCCTCGTGCCACTGAACATGACGATGACGGGCCTCGCCGAACAGCAGCGGATCATTCCACGCCTCGCCCCGACCTACTACAAGGACGAGGACTCTCCGCTCGTCAACGACATGCCGACCTACGGCCAGAACTGGTACGCCGCTGGTGGAATGTACTCGACCGTCGACGACCTCGAAGTCTTCGCAGCGGGCCTTTATGAGGGTCGGCTTCTGCCAACTGAGGCGGTGGAGGTGCTATTGACGCCCGGCCTGGATGAATACGGCTTCGGCCAATGGGTCTCGGAACTCGACGTAAACGGACGCAAGCACCGTTTCGCTCAGCGCCCGGGCCGCATTATGGGCGCCAATACGCTGCTGCTTCGGATGCTGGATGACGACCTGACGATCGTCATTCTGGCAAACACCAATCTGGTGGATACGGACAAACTCGGGTTCCAGATTGCGCGGCAGGTCCTGCAATCGGCCTAGGTGCTAGATCCAGCGCCCTCGCCACACAGCGTAGAGCCCCCACGGGGCGCCGATGAGCAGTCCCAACTGGATCCCGCTGAGGCCGAATGGAGCCTCGACGTCCCAATAGGTCATCGACTGCGCAATCAGCGGGGCGATGAAGCCGATGCCGAAAATGAACGGCATCCAGCGGAACAGTTGCTTTACGGCAGCTTCCATCGTCACAGCTTCGTGATGTCCACACCGCGCTGATCGAGGATCGGCTTGAGCGCGAAGTATGCCGCGCGGGTGCGGTGGTTGGGGATGTTGGGGTAGAGGTGATGGACGATGTGCGTTTCCATGCACATCGACAGGACGTGGCCCAGGCGGCTCTTGAACACGTGGGTGTTCTCGTAGCGCCCGGTCCGTCCGGCGCGGGGGTGGTGCGGCGCCCAGCTCAGGTAGAAGCGGATGTAGCTGAGCCCGATGTGCCGCGGCAGCCACCAGACCAGAGCGGCCTCGATCGCGTATCCGCTCCAGGCCATGGCGAACAGCACGGCCATGAAGACCAGCTGCAGCACCATCGTCTCCTTGAGCGAACGAGCCGCTTCGGGCGTGCCCATCTCGTTGAGGATGCGCTTGTAGGCGTGGATCGATCCGTCGACGCCGGGCTGGCGGTTATACCAGGTCTTGTACCAGGCCATCAGCGCGTTGGGCGCCTCGTCGGTGTAGTCCGGGTCCTTGAGTGGATCGTTGCAGTGGTAGTGATGCTCCAGGTGCATCAGCCGCGCCATCGAGAACGGGAACACGATCGGGATGGTCGAGACCTGCCCGACCCATTCATTGATCCAGCGGTTCTTGCTGCCCTTCTGCGCGATGTTGGAATGCATCGCCTCGTGGCTGGTGACGTAACCGCCCGTCGCCAGCACACAGGAAATCACGAACGCGATCGGCAGCGGCACGATATCGAGCATGGTCAGCGGAAACAGACTGACCCACAGCGCGAACCCACCCCAGGCAGCCACGACGTAGGGCCACATCGCCCCGCCCATGTATTCGCGGGCAATCGTCAGCTCTTGCTTGCGGAGATCTCGGCGGGTGTGGCGGTCCAATCCGTCGGGGCCGTTCAGCGGAATGGCGGAACGATCAGTGTCCGGTGCAAGCGCTTCTACCGCCACGCCATCGCGCGCAAGAAGGTACTCGTCCCCGATTGGCCCGTCCGTCACCTGTCGCAACCCCATTGTTCGCGGCCGGACGCCGCCCCTGAAATTCGAATTAACTTCGCATAAACCAAGCAAACCCGCAAGAATCAGGGAAATGGCGTCGCATTTCCGGACAGTCTGATTCATTGTCTATTCGGCGGGTCACGGCTCCGAATTGGTCCACCGGATGCTGGCGTTTAGGGGTTGCACGCCCTTTCCACCCGCTTTAGCCATCAGGTTCCGCGCGGACCCGGCGCAATGATCGGGCCGCGCTTCCTTTTTGGAAGAGGGGAGGGATGGTCTCGTCATGGACCTGACACTGATTGCCATTGGCTTAGGACTGCTCGCAGTCGTCTACGGTTTCATCACCAGCCGCCAGGTGCTCGGCTCCGATCCGGGCTCTAGCAAGATGCAGGAGATCGCTGCGGCGATCCAGGAAGGGGCACAGGCTTACCTCAAGCGCCAGTACACCACGATCGGCGTGGTCGGCGTAGTGGTGGCCGTTATCGTGTTCGCCTTTCTCGGCCCGATCAGCGCCGCCGGTTTCGTGCTCGGCGCGATCCTGTCGGGCGTCGCCGGGTTCATCGGGATGAACATCTCGGTCCGCTCCAACGTCCGCACGGCCGCTGCCGCGCAGAAGGGCCTGCAGGATGGTCTCACCCTCGCGTTCCGCGCGGGCGCCATCACCGGCATGCTCGTGGCGGGCCTCGCCCTCCTCGCGATCGCGGTGTTCTACTGGTACCTGACCGGTCCTGGTGGCTACAGCGTCGGCGGTGAGGATCGCACGGTGGTCGACGGCCTGGTCGCCCTCGCCTTCGGCGCCTCGCTGATCTCGATCTTCGCGCGTCTTGGCGGCGGCATCTTCACCAAGGCCGCCGACGTCGGCGCCGACCTCGTCGGCAAAGTCGAAGCCGGTATTCCGGAAGACGATCCACGCAACCCGGCCGTGATCGCCGACAACGTGGGCGACAACGTCGGCGATTGCGCCGGCATGGCGGCCGACTTGTTCGAGACTTACGTCGTCACCGTGGGTGCCACGATGGTCCTCACGGCCCTGCTCCTCACCGGAGCGGGCGACCTGCTGCGCAACCTGATGGCGCTCCCGCTCCTGATCGGCGGCGTGTGCATCGTCACCTCGATCATCGGCACCTACTTCGTCCGCCTGGGCAAGTCGAACAACGTGATGGGCGCGATGTACAAAGGTTTCCTTGTCTCCGCCGTCCTGTCGATCCCGGCCATCTGGTTCGCCACGTCCTATGCCCTCGGCGGCATGGAAGCGGTCATTCCGGGTACCGAGTTCAACGGTCGGGCGCTGTTCTACTGCGCTCTGGTCGGGCTGGTCATCACCGGCCTGATCATCTGGATCACCGAGTACTACACCGGCACCAATTTCCGTCCGGTCCGCTCGATCGCCAAGGCCTCGGAGACGGGTCACGGCACCAACGTGATCCAGGGCCTCGCGGTCAGCCTCGAAGCAACCGCACTGCCGACACTGGTGATCGTCACCGGCATCATCGTCGCTTACCAGATCGCTGGTCTGATCGGCATCGCCTACGGTGCAACTGCGATGCTGGCGCTGGCCGGCATGGTCGTGGCGCTCGACGCTTACGGTCCGGTCACCGACAACGCCGGCGGCATTGCCGAAATGGCGGGCCTCGACGACGCGGTGCGTGAGAAGACCGACCTGCTCGACGCCGTCGGCAATACCACCAAGGCCGTCACCAAGGGCTACGCAATCGGTTCGGCCGGTCTCGCCGCGCTGGTGCTGTTCGCCGCCTACACCACCGACTTGCGTCACTTCTTCCCGGCCCTGTCGGACGGCATCCTGACGAACGGAGAAGTCAGCTTCAGCCTTGAGAACCCCTACGTCATTGTCGGGCTTCTGCTGGGCGCGCTGCTGCCGTTCCTGTTCGGCTCGATGGGCATGACGGCGGTCGGCCGTGCAGCCGGTGACGTGGTCAAGGACGTGCGTGATCAGTTTGCCAACGATGCCGGCATCATGGCCGGTACCTCGAAGCCGAACTACGCACGGACCGTGGACCTCGTGACCAAGGCCGCGATCAAGGAGATGATCATACCGTCGCTGCTTCCGGTCCTCGCGCCGATCGTGGTCTACTTCGCGATCACTGCGATCGCGGGTGAGGCCAACGGCTTCGCGGCCCTGGGCGCATTGCTTCTGGGTGTGATCGTCGGCGGTCTATTCGTCGCGATCTCGATGACCGCCGGTGGCGGCGCCTGGGACAACGCCAAGAAGTACATCGAAGACGGCCATCACGGCGGCAAGGGCTCCGAAGCCCACAAGGCTGCCGTCACGGGCGACACTGTCGGCGATCCCTACAAGGATACTGCCGGTCCGGCCGTGAACCCGATGATCAAGATCACCAACATCGTGGCTCTCCTGCTGCTGGCGGCGCTCGCGGCGGGCTGACCTTTCGAGCGATTGGTAAACGAATTACCCCACCAGGTTCGTCCTGGTGGGGTTTTCTTTACCCTCTCGCTTAGCCGTTCTTTTGGCCCGCAAGGCTAATCAGATCGAGGCGGTGACCGGGCCGTCGGCGATGAAGGTTAACCTCGCGCGTGGGCAGCAATGCAGTCCTCTATCTCGAACCGACCTGGGAGGTACGGTCACCCGCGCCGCGCCTGCGGATCGTCGAGCGCGACTGGCGCAGCTTCGAATGTCCCACCGAACAAGCCAGTTGGCATGCCCTCTCTTTACGGGCGAGCGAGCCTAACCCGTTTCTGGAGAGCTGGTGCCTGCTGCCCGCGCTCAGGGCGTTGGATCCTTCCGACGATGTCGCACTGCTATGCCTGGAGGCCGACGGTCAGCTGGCCGGCCTCCTCCCGGTGCATCGTGAAACCAGCTATTACGGGCACCCGGTGCCCCACTGGCGTAACTGGCTGCATCCCAACGCCTTTCTCGGCACGCCCCTCGTCGCGCGCGGGCTGGAAAGGGTGTTCTGGCTCGAACTTCTCGCTTGGATGGATGAGAATGCCGGCGGCGCCCTGTTTCTTCACGTCGAGCGTCAGGCTGCAGATGGCCCGGTAGCGGATGCGCTGCTTCAAGTGCTCGAACACATGTCCCGCCACTCCGCCACGGTCATGCAGGAGGAGCGCGCGATGCTCCGCTCGGACCTGGCGCCGGACGCTTATCTGGAGCGAGCGCTTTCCGGCAAGAAGCGCAAAGAGCTGCGCCGACAGCATCGTCGCCTCGGAGAAGAAGGACACCTGACTTCCGAGTGCCTGCGCGATGCAGACGGTCTGGACGAATGGATCGACGCCTTTCTCCAGCTCGAACGCGCGGGATGGAAAGGCGAAGCCGGCTCAGCCCTCGCCTGCGACGGTACTACCGAAACTTTCTTCCGCGATGCGCTGACAGGTGCGGCCCGCAATAGACGGCTTGAGCGGCGGGCACTTCGTCTCGACGGCAAGCCGATCGCCATGCTGGCCACCTTCATGTGTCCACCGGCGGCCTTCGCCTTCAAGACGGCCTTCGACGAAGACTATGCGCGGTTTTCGCCGGGCGCCCTTCTTCAGCTTGAGAATATCGAAGTCCTCAAGCGCCTGGAGATCGAGTGGTCAGACAGCTGCGCGGCGATGAACCATCCGATGATCGACCAGTTCTGGCGTGAACGTCGCCCCATCGTCAGCCGCAACATCGCGATCGGCGGCGCGGCCCGCCAGTTATTGTTCCGTTTGATCGCTGCCGTGGAGACCTCCTCCGGCAGCAAGGGGTCCAAATGAACGAGTTGCATGACCAGTATCTGACCGACGCGAAGCGAGGGGCGAGCGTGTTCCCGCCGCTCTCGCGCGCCAACTTTTCGGCGTCTTATCCTGAAGGGCCGCACAAGCTGCGTCATAGCCTGGAGGGGCACCCCTTGCTCGAGCTCGAAGCGCTCGCCCAACTTGGCGAAGCGCTCCCTGCAACTTCGGTCGAATACAATCGCGGCGACCTCTCGATAGGCGTCGAAGGCAAGCCCGAGGGTAACGGTCTGACGATCGGCGAGACGATCCGGGGAATCGAACAGACCAACAGCTGGGCGGTGCTCAAGAATATCGAGCAGCATCCCACTTACGCCGCGCTGCTTGCCGAATTGCTTGGTGAGCTTGAGGCGGAGATCGTCCGCAAGACCGGGCGAATGTTGAAGACGCAAGGCTACATCTTCGTGTCCAGCCCCAACGCCATCACCCCCTATCATTTCGACCCGGAGCACAACATCCTGCTGCAACTGGTCGGCGAGAAGGCGATGACGGTGTTCCGCGCCGGCGACGCCCTGTTCGCGCCTGACGCCGTGCATGAACAGTACCACACCGGCGGCGCTCGCGAGCTCGCGTGGAACCAGGAATTCGCCTGCCACGGCCTCACCTTCCGCCTTGCATCAGGAGAGGCGCTCTACGTGCCGGTCATGGCTCCGCACTACGTGCGCAACGGTTCGGCCCCGTCGATTTCGCTATCAATTACCTGGCGCAGCGAATGGAGCTTCGCCGAAGCGGACGCGCGCGCGTTCAACGGGTTGTTGCGGAAGTGGGGGCTCAATCCTACTCCGCCGGTACGGTGGCCCGGGCGCAACACGGGCAAAGCAATCGCGTGGCGCATCCTGCGCCGTATCCCCGGCATAAGTTGACTGACGCCACGGCGCCGCGCAAGCGTGGCGCCATGGCGACTGAAAAGACACACGTGCCAACACCTGAACAGTTGGTTGCCGATCTCGTCCTGTTACTCAATCTGGAGCCTCGAGGCGCGGATACCTTCGTGGGCCGCCGCCAGGTCGGTGGAACCGGACGCGTATTCGGCGGGCAAGCGATTGCCCAGGCGCTCGGCGCCGCGCGGCGGACGGTGCCCGAAGACCGGCACACCCATTCGCTTCATGCCTACTTCCTGCGGGGCGGCAGCGACGCCTTGCCGATCGAGTTCCGCGTCAAGCGCGACCTCGACGGACGGAGCTTCTCCAACCGCCGCGTAGTCGCGAGCCAGCAGGGAGCGCCTATCCTCAACCTGGTCGCCTCGTTCCAGAAACCGCAGGAAGGCCTGACGCATCAATATGCTGTGATGCCCGATGTGCCTCCGCCCGAGGACCTCGAGCCCGATGCCGCAATCCGCCAGCGGGCCGGGGCCGAAATGCCCGAGGGCCCTTTGCGCGATCTCATGCTTCGCGCACGGCCAATCGATTTTCGCTCCGTCGAACCGCGCAACTGGCAATCGCCCGGCAAGCGCGAACCGCGCGCCCACGCCTGGTTCCGCACCGTGGCTCCCCTGCCCGATGATCAGCCGATCCACCGCGCGGTGCTTGCCTATGCCAGCGACTTTCAGCTGCTTTCCACTGCAATCCAGCCGCACGGGCTCAGCTTCCACAAAGGTGAGATCAAGGCCGCCAGCCTCGATCACGCGATCTGGTTCCATGACGAGTTCAGGGCCGACGAATGGCTGCTCTACGTCACCGAGAGCCCATGGTCTGGCCTGGCCCGCGGGTTTGGCCGAGGACAGATTTTCACCCGCGATGGCCGGCTCGTCGCCAGCGTCGCGCAGGAAGGCATGATCCGGCCCGTCGAAGGCTGACCTAAAGGGTTAGTGAGCGAGAAGCAGCGGTAATCCCGGATCAGTAAGCAAACGGCGCGTAACCCCGCCGAACAGCAGCTGCCGCAGCCGCGAGTGTCCATAGGCGCCCATGACCAGGTAAGTGGCCCCGCGCGCCTTGGCCTCCTGCTCCAGGGTGGCGGCAACGCCGTCGGAGTTCTGCCTGAGTTCGACCACTTCGGCTTCGATGCCGTGACGGGCGAGATATTCCACGCCCCGCAGTGGTGGGATGTCGTGTTCGCTATCCGGCTTCTCTTCGGCCACGATCGCGAGCGAGACGCTGCTGGCCCGCGCGAGGAACGGAACGGCTGCCTTCAACGCACGCGAGGCTTCTGCCGAGTTGTTCCATGCGACCAGCGCCGCCCCTCCCAGCGATAGTCCCGACTGGTCATTCGGCACCACGAGCAATGGCGCGCGCCCGTGGATCGCAAGACCGCCGACCAGCGGTGAAGGTCCCCGGGCGCCTAGCTCCGACGGGGCAGCGCTGACGACCACCAGATCGCTGAGCGCCGCGTAATCGAGTAAGTAACTCTCCTCGGTTCCGTATTCCTCTGCCCAGCTCCAGCGAACATCCTCCTTGGCCAGCCGAGCTTCGATCTCGGCACGAAATTCGAGGGCTGCGTCGCGTATGACCGGGATCATCTCGGAGATCACGGTGCCGTAGAGATCGCCCGGGACGGCGACGTCAAAAGACGTGGCCTGCAGGCACGTCAGATGCGCATCGAGCTGTCGCGCAACATCAAGGGCGGCCTGGAAGCGGCTTTCGAAGCGATCATCGCGGCGAGCGTGAAGCAAGATCGAGCGCATAGAGTCTCCTTCGCTGTCCGAGACAATGGCGCGCGTCCGCCGCCCCTGCCTTGACGAGGGTCAAGTCCCCACAGCGAAACCGCGAAAGGCAGGCGAGCGTTCCCGCCCGCGACTAATCGTTCTCTGTCGCTTCCTGCAGGCGAAGTTCGGTGAAGGTGCGCCAGACCGAAACGAACAGGGCGGCAATGATCGGACCAATCACGAAACCCGAAATGCCGAACAGCTTCAGGCCCGCCAGTGTCGAAATCAGGACCACGAAGTCGGGCAGCTTGGTGTCCTTCCCGATCAGGATGGGCCGAAGCAGGTTGTCGACCATGCCAATGATGAAGAACCCGCAGAACGCGAGCACTCCGCCCTGCCAGATCGAACCCGTCGCAATCAGATAGACCGCCACCGGAACCCAGACGATCCCGGTCCCGACCGCCGGCACGAGCGAGAATACGCCCATCAGCAGGCCCCAGAGCAGCGCGCCTTCGATGCCCAGCACCCAGAAGATTGCCCCGCCGAGGATGCCCTGGATCACAGCCACCACGATCGAGCCTTTCATCGTGGCCCGCACCACGGTGACGAAGTCTCCCAGCAGCCTGTCCCGCAAGTCCGGATCGAGCGGAATCGCCGCCTTGATCGTGCTTCCGTAATTGTCGCCATCGCGCAGCAGGAAAAACGTCAGGTAGAGCATGATACCCAGCGCCGCGAGGAAGTTGAGCGCGCCCTGGCCGAACAGCAGGGCCTGCCCGGCAAAGCTCTGAGCGCCGGCCGAAAGCGTGGCTGCCAAGGTGTCGCGCAACCGATTGGCGTCGGTCCAGTTCGGGCCGAGCAGGTCCGATACCCACGTGGGCAATGCAGACCGGATCTGGCCCAGAACAACCGAGATGTCGAAGTGGCCTTCTTCTAGACCGACGTAGATATCCGTCGCCTCCTGCACCAACGAAACCGCCAGCAGGAACGCCGGTATCACGACCAGTCCGATCACGGTCAGAAGTGTTAGGGTAGCGGCCAGGCTTCGGCGGCCGGAAAATGCCACCACAAGCCTGTTGTACATCGGGGTGAACAGGATCGCTGCGACCACGCCCCAAAGGATCGCTCCGAAGTAGGGGAGCGCCAGCCAGCCGAACAGCACGGTCACCGCCACTACCAGAAGCAGGAACGTCCCGTTCTCCAGACGGTCACCACGCAATCTCATTGGTCGCCCCCTCTAACTTCGGACGTTCGTCAGGCCGTCGGCTGCGTACAGACGTAGCTGCTGGCCTTCTTGCTGTCGCCACCCATGTAGCGCGGATAGGCCGGGTATTGGCACAGAGGCCGCTCTTGGTCGGGAGCGGAACTGCGGCGCGCGATCGGGGTCGCAGGCGCCTTGCCCTCTTCCACCCAGGCGACCACCTCGCTCAGCAGGTCGAACCGGTCGAACGCGTTGCCTCCGCCGCAGTGGGCCATGCCAGGGACCATGTAGAAACGGCTGGCGTTGTCCCACGCCTCCGCCCCGTTCGCCTCGCGCGCACGCTGCCAGTAATCCCAGGTGTCATTGGCGGAGAACCAGGGGTCGCTCACGCCGTGGTAGAACAGGATCTTGCTGCCCTTGCCGAGGAAAGTGTTGAGGTTGGTCCACACGTTGGTGTCGATCAGCCGCTGCATCGCGTCGGCGCGAATGGTCCAGGCAGCAGCGTCCAGGTCCATCGTGAGGTTTCGATTGGCCGGGCCGAGAATGTCGGCCTTGCCGCTGACGATATAGCCTGAGATCGGGCCCGAGATGTCGACCACGCCGGTATCGAACGGCACCGGCACATAAAGCGGATGGCCTGACGCGTCTTTCGGCCCGGCGAACGCCCTCTCGAGAGCCCCGACCTGCGCTCCGCTGAGGCAGCCATCCTGCTTGGCGCCCGAGCATTGCAGCTTGGCCGGCTGGAAATGACATTGCGCCACATTCATGATCATGCCGTCTTCAAGCCCGTCGAGAGCGTCGCACTGGGCGAGCATCCCCTTCAGGATCGTCTGACGATCGGCAGTGCTGAACGCCTGCTCGGGAAGCGGCTTGCCCTCTGCATCCCGCGGAGCGGCCTGGTTGAACTGCACTTTGGCGTAGGCTGCACCGAGGTTCGAGAACCCCGTCCGCATAGCCGGTGCACCAACGACGATACCGTCGAACAGCTCGGGATAGCGCTGAGACGCGAGCATGCTCTCGCGTCCGCCGGTCGAGCATCCCGCCATGTAGCTGTGGTCGATCTGACGCCCGTAGTGCTTCTCAACGATCGCCTTGGCCACCACCGTCACCGTGCGCACCGAGGTTTCGGCGAAATCCAGCGCCGCGCGCTGGTCGACCGAGAAGCTGGAATCGAACACCGCTCCTTTGTGACCGCTGTCGTGGCTGACGACGGCAAAGCCGCGCGAAAGCGCTGGAACGCCTCCCGCTGCCGTGTCACCGATGGCGCGGCCGACGCTGCCATTGAGGCCCCCACCGCCCTGGAGCAGGAAGCGGCCGTTCCAGGGCTCAGGCAGCGACAGTTCGAAGCCGATGCCGAACTCCTTGCCCTGAGCGCCTGTCCGGCGATTGATCACGCCCTCTACCCGGCAATGGGCGGGCATGCCGGCGTCGGTGAACGCATTGGGCCCAAGCTGTACCCGCGTGCCCCGCGCCACGGCGGGAATCGAAGTGGCGGCGGTGATCTCAACGCCCTTGCCGAAGTCAGCACCGACCAGAGCGGAACAGGCGCCGCCCTTGTCCTCGCCCGCGGAAAGCGCCGGGCTGGCCGCGACCGCGAGCAGCGGAAGCGAAAGGGTCAACGCAAGCCGCGCACGCCTGATGGCCTGTTTATTCATGGTGTGATGCCCCTCCCTGTTGGTTCTTTTTCAGGCTGTTATCCGCCTGGATGATAAAAGTCATATACAGCTTGCGCCACCGCCCCGCTCACACCCGGAGCGCGCTGCAAATCCTCAAGCCCTGCCGCGCGAACTTTGCCCGCAGTGCCGAAGTGCAGCAGCAGCGCGCGCTTGCGAGCGGGTCCGATGCCCGGGATTTCGTCGAGTGGTGAAGCGGTTATGGCACGGCTGCGCTTCTGGCGATGGGCACCGATTGCGAAGCGGTGTGCCTCGTCGCGCAGGCGTTGCAGGTAGAACAGCACTGGCGAATTGACCGGCAGCGTCTTCTCGCGTCCGTCAGGGAAATGGAACACTTCGCGTCCGGCGTTTCGATCAGGTCCCTTGGACACGCCGATCAGCGGCACGTCCTCGATACCCAGTTCTTCCAGGGCATCGCGAACGCTCGACATCTGGCCCTTGCCGCCGTCGATCAGGACCAGGCCAGGCCATGAACCGCCGTCGCGATCGGGATCTTCGTCCAGGGCACGGCCAAAGCGGCGCCCCATGACCTCGCGCATCATCCCGAAGTCGTCGTTGGTCTGGGCGCTCTTGATGTTGAACTTGCGGTACTGGTTCTTGATGAAGCCCTCCGGCCCCGCGACCACCATCGCCCCGACGGCCTTCGCACCCTGGAGGTGGCTGTTGTCGTAGATCTCGATGCGGCTCGGCTCGTCCGGGAGTTCGAGGAACTCGGTCATTTCCTGCAGGATCTTCGCCTGGGTGCCGCTTTCCGCGAGGCGTCGGTCGAGAGCCTCGGCGGCGTTGCGCTTGGCCTGCTCCATCAGGCGACGACGATCGCCGCGCTGGGGTATGCTGATCTCGACGCGATGCCCGGCGGCTTCGCATAGCGCCTGCTCGAGCAATTCTCGCTCGGGCATTTCGCGATCGACCAGAATGGTGCGCGGTGGCGGCACTTCTTCGTAGAACTGGGCCAGCACTCGGCCGAGCACATCGTCGTCTTCCACGCCTTGGGTGTGGCTCGGGAAGAAGGCGCGGTGCCCCCAGTTCTGTCCGCCGCGAATGAAGAACGCCTGGATGCCGACCTGGCCACCTTTGGCCGCTAGGGCGAAGACGTCAGCGTTGCCGACTCCTTCGGCGTTGATCGCCTGGGTGCCCTGGATGAAGGTCGCGGCTCTCAGGCGGTCGCGCAGCAGCGCCGCCGTCTCAAAGTCGAGCGCCTCGGCCGCGGCAGCCATCTGGGCCTCGATCTTTTTCTGCACCGCACCGGAGCGGCCGCCGAGGAAGTCCTTCGCCTCCCCTACCAGCTCGGCATAACCAGCCTTGTCGATCCGTCCGACGCACGGGGCCGAGCAGCGCTTGATCTGGTAAAGCAGGCACGGCCGGTCTCGGCGGGCGAAGAAACTGTCGGTGCAGCTCCGAAGCAAGAACAACTTTTGCAGCGCGTTGACGGTCGTGTTGACCGAGCCGGCACTGGCGAAGGGCCCGTAGTAGTCGCCCTTCATCTTCCGCGCCCCGCGGTGCTTCATGATGCGCGGGAAGTCGTGTTCTGAGCGCAGCAGGATGAACGGGAAGCTCTTATCGTCGCGCAGCAAAACGTTGTAAGCCGGGCGAAACCGCTTGATTAGCTGCGCTTCGAGCAGCAGCGCCTCGGCTTCCGAGTTGGTGGTGACGATCTCCATCCCACGCGTCTGCGCCACCATGCGCTGGAGGCGCAGCGGGAGGGCGGCGACCTGGGTATAGTTGGTCACGCGATTCTTCAGCGCCCGCGCCTTGCCGACGTAAAGTACGTCGCCACGCGCATCGAGCATCCGGTACACGCCGGGCTTCGGCTTCAGCGTCCGCACGACCTCCCGGATCGCCGCCACGCCTGCCTCGAGATCGGGCTGCGCCGCGCCACGCACGGCGTAAGTCGCGCGCTCCTCATGGAAACGCTCGGCACCTTTGGGGTGGGGAGGAGAACCGGCGGGAGTGCGAGCCATGGACGATCAGATAGTGCGCTCGGGCGCATCCGTCATCCAAGAGTTCTGGCGAGAGCTACGGTTGGCGAAGCGAGCAGGCTGATCGTCCCGCTCGCCTCGCCAATCGGGGAGATCAGAACAGCTTGCGCAGCTCGATCTCGAACGAGCGGCCGATCGGATCGACCAGATAAGGCTGGTACCGTAGTGGCACCGTACCGTTGGTGTCGGTCACCTTCTGGCGGGTGTCGAACAGGTTGTTCACACCAAAGGTAACGCGGGTGTTCTTGAGCAGGGGTACCTGCTCGATCAGCGACGTCCGCTGATTGAGATCGGCGAACAGACGCCAGTTGACGGTGACGTAGTCGCCGAAGAACAGGTCGGTGCTACCCGGCTGGCCGGTGCCGTTGATATGCGAGCTGCCGGTGTAGCGCGCGTTCACGTTGGTACCGAAGCCGGCATAGAACAGGCCGCCGTTAAACTGCGCCGAATGGATCGGATTCCCGCCACCGCTGAGCGCGTCGCCATCGAGCAAGTCGAGCAGCGGACCGCCCGGAGCGACCAGGACTTCGTTCTCGAGCTCGTGGGTATAGCTGAAGTTGACGAACCAGCGGCCGCGGCCGTCGGCGCTGCCTCCCGGTCCGCCAAAGCCGCCACCGCCAGGGCCGCGCGGACCACCGCCCGGTCCGCCGGGACCACCACCGGGCCCTGCTTGTGCGGCGCCCGGCCCACCAGCTCCGCCCGGAGGCGGACCGCCGAACACGAACACACCCTGTCCAGGACCACCCGGTCCGCCTGGGCCACCGGGTCCGCCTTGACCGAAGTTGGCGCTGCAGAAGCGCGTTCGCAGTTGAGCCACGCGTTCGGGATCGATCTTGCCGTCCGGCCCCTTGAGGCGCTCGAGCATCTGCGGCGGAAGAGCCGCGAGCTGTTCGTCCGTGATCGGCGGAGGCGTCTCACCGGGCTTGCCGCACATGCGTTCACGCATTTCGGCAAAGCGAGCCGGATCGAACTGCTGGAAGTTGGCGTTGCAGATGCCGCCGCGCGCCTCGGCCCAGCGTTCCGGATTGATCGTGCCGTCCGGGTTCTTGATCCGGTTGAGCAGCTGCTCAGGCAGACCTGCGAGATCCTCGGCAGTCGGAACGGTGTTCGCCATTTCGGGCGTGCAGAAGCGAGCGCGGATCTGCTGGAAGACCTGCGGATTGAACTGGCCCGGGCCCTGCCCTTGGCCCGGCGCCTGCGCGCCAGGAGCGCCTTGCGGACCTGGCCCACCCGCCGGACCCTGGCCGCCGTTCGCCGGCGCTCCACCGCCCTGAGTGGCCTGGCGCATCATCGCGAACGGATTGTTCGCCTGAGCCCGCGCAGCCGCCTCCGGCCGAGCCTTGCCGAACGGACCGGTCAGGTTGAAACCGACCTGGATGCGCTGCGACTTCTGCTGAGTGAAGGTGACCGGACGCTGGTCGATCGACACCAACTGGCCATTGGCATCGCGCACCACGCGATCAGGGAACGCTGCCTCGATCGGCGGCGTGAGCAGCGGGAAGGAGGAAGAGACGTCTTCCGAATTGTTCCGGAAGTACTCGACCGTCAGTCGCGATTGCTGGATCGCAGAGGTGAACTCGGGCAGCTGCCAGTTCATGCTCACCCGCAGGTCGCGTTGCGTCTGCGCCGGGAGATCGGGATTGCCACCGGTGGTTACAGTCGCGAGAACGGTTTCGCTCCGCGAGATATCGTAGACCGGAACGTTGTAGGTGGTGACTTCCGGCGCCCCGAGCTGCGCCAGAGTCGGCGCGGCGTCGCGTCCGACATAGGTCACCCCGAAGTTCAATCGATCTGTCAGGCCCCAGTTGAGGCCCGCGCTCCAGTCGGTCAGTGTGCCGAAGTCCGACAGGTCGTCGACACCGCCCGACAGGTTGACGCTGATATCGCCAAGGACGGACCCGAAGTCCTCACGCGTGCTCGTGATTGGGATGGCCACGTTGACGCCGCCGTTGAGATCGCCACGGCTGAGCACAGTATCGGGGTCGGTGTTGCGCGAACTCTGGATGCGGGTCCAGTCGTAGCCCGCGTCGAAGGTGACCGCGACTTCACCACCTGGCAGCAGGATCGGGCGCCCCATGGCGGTGAGCTTGCTGCTGGCAGCGTCGGTCTGGGTGTCCGCCCGGTCGACGCCCGCGTCGGGAAAGGAAATGTCTGTATCAAGCGGCAGGGTACCCGCCGCAACCGCAGCAACCAGCGCGTCGGTTTCGGGCGAACCGATCCGGCGCTGCGTGAGCGTGCGCGAATTTACCCGGCTGCCGTCGGCGGTACCGGTGATCTGCCAATCGCCAAGCGTGCTGTTGAGCGTTCCGCCGAGCGAATAAGTGCTCGTGCGGGAATCGGCCGTTAGCGGGTCATCCTCGTTGAAGGTCCGCAAGGCGGTCACGCCGTTCGGGTCGGTGAGCAGCACCGAATCCAGGCCCTGGTAACGCAAGCTATCATCGCGTTCGAACGTCGCGTTGAGGCTGAGCGAAGTCGGGCCGTCACCAAGCCGCGAAGTGAAGTTGCCGGTCGCCTCGATGTTGGTCGAAGGCGCTACAAGGCTGCGGTATTCCGCCGGGTCGGGATCGGTCGGCAGGGTCGGTTCGCTGCCCGGAGTCTGCTCGACGTTACGCTCGGCCTCGGTGAGGAGGCTCGAATGCTCCCAATCCAGGTTGAAGTTCAGCCGGGACTGGCCGAGCAGTCGCAGGTACGTGCCCTCGATCTCCTTGGTCGAGTTCCCGCCGTCCCACGGCTGCCCATATTGAAGCTCGACCTCGCGGCTCGAGTAGTTCTTCTTCAGGATGAAGTTCACGACGCGCTGGTCCGGCGAGTAGCCGTAACGCTGCGCGACTTCCTCGGGAAAGACTTCGACCTTTTCGATCGCTTCGGGCGGATAGGAACGCAGCTCGCGGAAGCTGGAAATACGCACGCCGTTGACGAGCATCACCGGGAAGCCGCCGCCGCGGCCGCTGCCGCTGGTGACTTGCGAGCTCAAGGCCTGGATCAGTTCCTGGATCGAGCTCGCACCGTAAGCGGCGATGTCTTCGGTGTTGAGTTCGAGAATCGGCGGCTGGGGAGCGTCGACCTGGCCGGCCAGGCGGTTGGCGATGACCAGGATTTCGTCGTCGGTCGTTTCGGGCTGCGTCGCCGGAGCGGCAGGCTGCTGGGCCGCTGCTCCGGAAGCGGGAGCGGCAGCACTGTCATCCTGCGCCGTGGCGAGGTTCGGAACCGCCAGGCTGAGTGCAGTAGCAAGAGCAAGGAAACTGGTCGAAGACGAGATACGCAAGGGGGGGCTTCCTCAAGATGTTCTAATTTAAGCGCCAGCTGCGGCTCCTTGCTGCGGCGCGGAAAGGACGCAAGCCGCGAAGGGTAATAAAATGTCGCAGATGTATCTGGCCTGTCAGGATGGGCCTTCTGAAGGCGACGCTTCCCTTTTTGCGCCTTGCCCGCTATGGCGCCCGCCCAAGGCGAAAGCCTGTCACATTCACTTGAAATGGAAACACATACTGCATGGCTAAAGAAGAACTCCTCGAAATGCGCGGCAAGGTGGTGGAACTGCTGCCGAACGCGATGTTCCGGGTAGAGCTCGAAAACGGCCATGAAGTGCTCGGCCATACGGCCGGAAGGATGCGCAAGAACCGCATTCGCGTGCTGGTGGGTGACGAGGTGTTGTGCGAACTCACCCCGTACGATCTGACCAAGGCCCGCATCACTTACCGCTTTATGCCCGGCCGAGGCGGCCCGGGTCCGCAATAAAGCGCGGCGGGCGTGTCCACGCCCCCTTCACTCGTCCTTGCTTCGGCAAGCCCGCGTCGGCGGGAGCTGTTGGCGCGCCTCGGCATCGAGCCGGCACAGATCGCGCCCGCCGATATCGACGAGACACCACTGCCCCGCGAAATTCCGCGTACCTACGCGGTCAGAGTGGCGCGCGAGAAAGCCCTCGCCGCTGCCAGCCACCAGCACCACGTGCTGGCAGGCGACACGGTCGTCGCGCTCGGCCGACGGATTCTGCCCAAGGCCGATGACGAGACCACGGCGCGCCGCTGTCTCGAGCTTCTTTCCGGCCGGCGCCACCGCGTGCTTTCGGCCATCGCCCTGCGCGCGCCGGATGGCACCTTGCGCGAGCGGCTGAGCGAAACCGTCGTGCGCTTCAAGAACCTGTCTGCGGCCGAAATCGACGCCTACCTCGAAGGCGGCGAATGGCACGGCAAGGCTGGGGGCTATGCTATCCAGGGAAGCGCAGAAGGCCTGATCGCCTGGATCGGTGGCAGCCACTCCGGCGTCGTCGGCTTACCGTTGTTCGAAACCCGGGCGCTACTCAAAGCCGCGGGATTCGCGCTTGGCTAAGTGGCTGATCGAGGAAGGGATCGGCGAGCATCGCGCGATCCAGCTCGATGGAGACCACATCGTCGCCGCGCGGATCGACTGGCCCGGCGAGCTTGCGGCGGGCCTTGTGGCCGATGCGACCCTTACCTCGCGGTCCGCTGGCGCCCGACGCGGGACCGCGCGCTTTCCAAACGGCGAAGATGCGCTGGTCGACAAGCTGCCGCCTTCCGCCAGCGAAGGCAGCTCGATCCGCCTGGAAGTGACACGTCCGGCCATCGGCGAACGCGGACGCCGCAAGCTGGCGCGAGCAAGACCAACCGATGCCCCGTGCCGCCCGGCCCCGACTCTGGCCGAACAGCTGTGCAACGAAGGGCATCATCCCCGCGTCGTGCGTGAGTTTCCCACCGGCTACGAGTCCGAACTGCTGGCCGAGGCCTTTGAAGCGGAAGTTTCATTTCCAGGGGGCAGCCTCCAACTGAGCTCCACGCCCGCGATGCTTCTGATCGACATCGACGGGACTCTCGAACCCAAGGCCCTGTCATTGGCCGCAGTCGAATCGCTTGCGCTGACGCTGCGCCGCTTCGACTTGGGAGGCTCGATCGGAATCGATTTTCCAACACTGCCGGAGAAGGCCGACCGCCGCGCTGTCGACGACGCCCTTGCGAAAGCTCTCGCCGGCTGGCCGCACGAACGCACCGCCATGAATGGCTTCGGTTTCGTGCAGCTTGTAGCGCGCCTGGAAAGGCCGTCGCTAATCCACAGAGCAACGTTTCAACGCGCAGGCCTGGCTGCGCGCGCACTTCTCCGGAGCGCCGAACGCCTGCAAGGCGCCGGCGCCGTGCTGCTCTCGGGTCATCCTGCACTCGAATCCCAGCTCAAGCCCGAATGGCTTGCCGAACTGGCCCGCAGAACAGGGCGCGAAGTGCGCTGGGAAGCCAATCCGGCCCTTGCCATCGCCGCCCCGCAAGCCCAACTCGTGCCGCGATGACCAACCGTCCCTGCCCGATTTGCCGCAAGCCGCGATCTGAAGAATTCGCGCCCTTCTGCTCGAAACGCTGCCGCGACCGCGACCTCGCGCAGTGGTTCAACGACGGCTACGCCGTGCCTGGCCCGCCTGCCGATCCGGAAGACATTGCCAAGGGTGAATGAAGCCTCTTGCAAAGGTCGCGCCCCTTCGTCATAGGCGCGCACTCCAACCGCCGGACCGCCGATTGTCGGCAGCGTCCGAGTGAATGCCCAAGTAGCTCAGTTGGTAGAGCATGCGATTGAAAATCGCAGTGTCGGTGGTTCGATTCCGCCCTTGGGCACCACACCCTACAATGTGTTGTTTTGCGCTCGCCCTTTGGCCTTGAGCGCAACCTGTTCTCGTAGATGCTCAGGGTAATTCCGGCCTCAAGACAAGGAATTAACCGGGTATGGGAGCTACGGGGGCTGACCTAAGCCCATGGCAATCCGATCGTGAACGATGAGGTTGCCCCATGCGCCAATCCCTGTGCCGAGCGGTAAGACGGTGCGCCGTTGCAGGCCTCGCAGTAACAGGGGCAGCGCTTTCGACCCCGGCCGCTGCGTCGGAAGGAGGGTCGAGCTTCTACCTTCTGGGCTCGGGAGGTCCTGAAGCCGCAGTGCTGCCGCCGGTAGAGGGCGTGTTCCTCGACAACACGATGTACTTCTACAACGGCGAAGCGAGTGTCGACCGGGAATTCGTTGTCGGCGGTAACGTCGTCGCCGGGCTCGACGCCGACATCTTTGCGAACTTCACGACTCTGATGTGGGTACCCAGCACGAATGTTCTCGGCGGCACCCTGGCGCTGAGTGCGGCGCTGCCCATAGGCCATCCGGCGGTCGACGCTTCGGTCGTCCTGACCGGCCCTGGCGGCAACCAGATCGCAATCGACCGGAAGGATTCGGCCTGGGTCATCGGCGATCCCGTGGCATCGGCCGCCCTGGCCTGGAGCCTGGACAAGGAAACTCACCTCCAGTTCGGCACCATGGTGAACATCCCGATCGGCCAGTACCGCGAGGACGAGCTGGCAAATCTCGCCTTTCACCGTTGGATCGTCGACGCCTCGCTCGCAGCCACCTGGCATGACGAGGCCAGCGGATGGGACCTTTCGACCAAGACCGGGATCACCTTCAACGGCACCAACAACTTCACCGACTACAACACCGGCACCGAGCTCCACTGGGAAGCGTCGGTGGAGAAGACCTTATCGAAACAGGTCTCGCTCGGCCTTCAGGCCTACCACTACCAGCAGATCAGCGGTGACAGCGGCACCGGCGCGGTGCTCGGCCCCAACAAGGGCGAGGTCTCGGCGGTCGGCGTGACGGGCGCCTACAACTTCGTGCTCGGCAAGACGCCCGTTACCGCCAGGCTTCGCGTGTTCGAGGAGTTCAACGCGACCCGGCGGCTCGACGGCACTGCCGCATTCTTCTCGCTCACCTTCCCGATTTCGATGAAGCTTCCACCTGGGGCTGGAGGATAGGCCGTGAACAAGCTGACGTTACGCCTCACCGCGCTCTCGGCCCTCGCAGCTTGCGCGGGCCTGGGTACTTGGTCCGCGAGCGAAGTTCTTGCGCAAGGGCAACAGGACGCGAGCGCGGCGATCGGCCAGCTTCCTCCCGGCTACTTGCCGCGCGAGGCATTGCCCGACAGTCTGGCCCTGCTCCCCCCACCCCCGGCGGCAGGCTCTGCGGCAATGGAGCGCGACGAGCAGGCGCGGGAAGCCACGATCCCGATCCGCAATACGCCCCGCTGGAACCTCGCCGCATCGGATGCCAATCTCAAGTTCCCCCATGCAGGCGAACTGTTCTCATGTGCCGCCGGAATTCCGATCAGTCCCGAGACTACGCCAAAGCTCTATGCCCTGCTTGGCCGGATGCTGATCGATGTCGGGCTGTCGACCTACAAGGCCAAGACGCACTACAACCGCACCCGGCCTTTCGTCTCGCACAACGAGGGCACCTGCTATCCGCCCGACGAAGAGCTGCTGCGGCACGACGGTTCCTATCCCTCCGGGCACAGCGCCGCCGGTTGGGGATGGGCCCTGGTGCTTGCCGAGCTCGTTCCCGATAAGGCGGATGCCATCCTGCAGCGCGGGCGCGACTTCGGGCAAAGCCGGGTGATCTGCGATGCCCACTGGCAAAGCGATGTCGATGCCGGGCGGGTGATTGCCTCGGGCACTGTCGCGCGCCTTCACGCGGACCCAGGCTTCCAGGCCGATCTGGCGGCGGTCCGTCAGGAGATTGCGAGCCTGTCTCCCGTCACGCAGGCCAGCACCCAATGCGAGGCCGAGGCGGCCGTCCTGTCAGGCCAGTCCTGATCCGCCTTTCCCAGGCCGCCTGACACAGCGAAAGCCGATGTGGCTGGTCGAAGTGTCGATTGGATGAGGGTGTCGCGCCGGCGGCCGATAGCGGCGGCAGTAATTGGGGGCGCAGAGGTGCGACCCCCCCTTCACCACCTTTCGCGCGATCCGGGCGCTGTCGTTGGGATCGTGGCTCGCGTCTTCTTCACCGCCGCGGGGGTTGCTGGGAATGCAGCAGGGCTTGCTCGTGGGCGAGGAATGGCGGGCGATGTACCAGTCATCGGTCCATTCCCAGGTGTTGCCGATCATGTCGAACAGGCCGAAGCCGTTCGGCGGGAAGCTGCCCACGGGCGAGGTACGCGAGAAGCCGTCCCGCTCCGAGTTCTCCCACGGGAATGAGCCCTGCCAGACATTGGCGCGATGCTCGCCGTTCGGTTCCAGCTCCTCGCCCCAGGCGAACTCGGCGTCCTCAGTGCCGCCCCAAGCGGCGTATTCCCATTCGGCTTCGGTCGGCAGGTCCTTCCCCGCCCAGCGGGCATAGGCCAAGGCGTCGGAGTGGCTCACGTGCACCACCGGGTGATCCATGATGCCCTCGACGCTGCTGCCCGGCCCTTGCGGACGGCGCCAGTCCGCGTCGAACATAAACGACCACCAGTTGTACCAGTTCGAAAGATCGACCGGCCCGGGCGGTTGGACGAATACCAGCGATCCGGCTTTGCACATCTCTGGCAAGGCGCCCGGATAGTCCTTGGGATCGGGCGCGATCTCGGCCGTGGTGACGTGGCCGGTCTGTTCGACGAATGCCGCGAACTCGCGATTGGTGACGGGCATCCTGTCAATCCAGAAGCCGTCGACCTTGGCCAGGTGAACCGGGGCTTCCTCGGGGTAGTGATTATCCGACCCCATCTTGAATACGCCGCCCTCGAGCCAGACCATGTCCTCTGTCCCGGTCTCGCTGGCGGTAGTCTTTCTGGGTTCGTGGGCGGTCATGGGGGGCAGGTCCTATTTGAAGAGAAAGGTGGTGATCAGCCGGAACCCCCATTCGGGTCCATTCTCGGGCTTCTCGACGTAATAGCGCAGGCCCGCACCGACACTGATCGGTTGCTTGCCGATGTGCGTGAGCTGGGCGCCGGACAGGATGATCGGGACCGTCCACTGGTCGGCTTTCCAGTCATAGGTCGTCTCGGAAGCAAGGCTGATCGTCATCGCCGTCGAGGTGGTGTGACTCACGAACGGCTGGATAAAGGTGGAACTGATATCCGACCGGCTGTCATCGCCGGCAACCGACCAGATGTGGTTTGCGAGCAGGCCGATAGTGTTACGGCCCGCCTGTTTGAGCACGATCGCCGTAGGTCCGGCCCCCCACTTCTCGCCGCCCAACGTGCGGTGCGTTCCGGTCGGGTAAAGGAATGCGGGGCCCACGCCCCCGATGATCCCCCCCGACTTCGGCGAGAAGAAGAAGCTCTGCGTAGTATCCCCCAGACCAAACTGGCTGGAGGCCGGCTCGACCACATCCTGCTGGTGGATGATCGGCACGATCGTGCGGATGATCACGTTCCAGTCCTTGCCCAGGCGAACCGGGATCACCGGCTGCACGTTGAGCGTGCTCTTAACCCCGTCGCTCTCGCCCAACCCGCCGTCGACGTTGAACTGGAACGGCAGGCTGATCATGCTCGAGATGGGGTTGGCGAGGTCCTTGGCCAGTTTCTCGGCATCATCGGCTGGAGTGGAAGCTGGCGCCGCTCCCGGTGCGGGCTCGTCTTGAGCCCAGGCTTGGGAAGGAACAAGCATCGCCGCGGCCATCGGCAGCAGAACACGGAAATTCCTGCTCATGCTTCCGCCCGCTCTTCCTTCGCCTCGACGTCTTGGCTGAATTCCTCGATGTCCTTGCTCAGGAACCAGGCGAGCGCCGTGCGGATCGCACCGATGGCGGCGAGTTGGCCGATGTCGTCCCAGGTCGGATCGATGATGGTACCGATCAGATCCGCCGCCAGGGCGAATTCCAGCGCGAGAACGATCCAGCCGGCATAGTGCAACCATATTTGGCGGACGTCGGCCGCGAGCGCCTCTCGCCTCACGACATGGACCAGGATGGATTTGAGTGCCCGAAGGGTCCCGATGACGATGACCGAGAGCATGATCAGCTCCAGTATTGAAGCAACGATCTCAGCAGTGGGTTCAAGCCAAGTCACGCCATCGCTCCATCAATTGTGGAGACTGCCGTTGGTCCGCGCCGCCGTTGCGGCGTCTCGGGGCACGATCCACTTCCCATAAAGGGTCGAGAGAACCAGGCTGACCAACAGGAACAGCAGGACCGCCATCATCGCGGCCTTGTCCACGCCATTGGCCTGGACGATCAGTCCGGCGATGCCTGGATGGCGAGTGACGGCAGCCTGGGACATCGCCAGCCGTGTGGCAGGAGCGGGCCCGCCAAGCGCGTGGCCAGCCACCATGCCCACAAGAACGGTGACGGCGATCGCCGCGAGCGTCCCATCGCCGAGCAGCCCCGCAAGCTCGCCCCCCGACTTGAACAGAAGGAGGAGCACGATCGGCAGGAGAACGACGAAGGCGGCGATCGTACCGACTTTTGCCAGGCGCGGTGCAATCGCCGGCCAAAGGGTTGCGACGAGCATCCCGGCCAGCAACGGGACGAGCACGGTAGTGAACAGGAACCACGCCAAGGCTCCGACCGGCAGATCGACCTCCCGGTGCGTAAACTCACCCACAGCCCAGATCGACGCCGGCACGATAAGGATCGCTGTCACCGTGAGGGTCGCATAAAGACCGACGGCAAACTCGTGACCAGCGCCGGTCTTGAGCATCTTGCCGGGCAAGAACGGTGCCATCGGCGCGATCGCCATGACGACGAGCCCAGCCCTCGTCACGGGCGCGATAGGGAACGTCAGGACCATCGCAATCGCCACTGCCGGGACGATCACGTTGATCACCAGGACGCCCGACAGAAACAGCCGCGGCTGCCTGGTGACGATCAGGAAATCGTGGAAGCGCCCTTGAAGGCCCACCGTGAAGACGAGCACCAGCAGGGCTCCCTGTACCAGCAGATTGATAGGAGACATGACGTATCCCATTCCCTGGTCGGACCGGCAGGCTTCCAACCTCCCCGCACGTCCGAGCGCCTCGTGTTCAACCGGGGTAAGACAGGGAAGATCGTTGCTGTATCGGGATTTACCCGAGGCGAGGGAGATTTCCGGCCTTCGGTAACCCGCCGCGCTGGAGGGGTAAAAGACGACAGGGAAGTCCGATTGCGAAACTTCGGGTTTACCCCGGTTAGCAAGCTCATCTGGCCGGCTAAACTCCCGCCCAACTTGGCGTTGAGCGCCGTGCGTACGGCGTCACCGAGGGCATGACTGGCGGGAGACCGAGCAATGGCAGAAGCACCGGTAAGGCCAGAGCGCATTCAGAATGCGCCCCTGCCGTCAGTGCCCACCCCCGACGAAAGCAATGCCGACAAGGCTTCGGTCGAGTTCTCGCATTACCGGACGGGGCTATCGCACCACAGGACCGAGCTCTCCGAACATCGGACCGACTTGTCCGAGTATCGGACTGACCGATCGGATGAGCGCACCGAGATGGCCATGCGCCGGACGGGCATGGCCATCCATCGAACGCGGATGGCGGCCGACCGCACCCTGATGGCGTTCATCAGAACCTCTCTCTCGCTGATCGGCTTCGGCTTCACGGTCCACGAAGTCTTCAAGAAGGCGATCGACGCGGGCGCCATCCACAGCGCTGAGTCCGCCCGGAATTTTGGCCTCACCTTGATCGTTCTCGGCATCCTCTTGCTCGTTGGTGGCATCCTGCGTCACCTGCAGTTCGCTCGCGAACTTCGGGCACGTCGTCACGAACTGATCGAAGATCACCTCATCTATGGACAGAGCGACTATCCAATTTCGGCGACGCTCATCACGGCGATCGCCCTGTTGCTGGTAGGCTTGGCGGCCGTCGCGAGCATCATCTTCAACATCAGCTTCCTCGGGTGAGCAGGATCGAGCGACGATGACCGAAACCCCCTTTCCATTCGATATCCAACCGACGGTCAGCAATCATTTCGCCTGGCTGCGAACCCTGCTGGGCCTGCAGCGGACACTGATGGCAGCCGTGCGGACTTCGGTATCGTTGATCGGCTTCGGTTTTACCGTGGCGCAGTTCTTTCAGCGGCTGCGGGGACAGGTTCCTGACGGATTTGAGGTCATGAACCCGGCGATGCCTCGCAACGTCGGCCTGGTGCTCATCGCCGCGGGTGTGATTTCACTGATCCTGTTCACCATCCAGTATCACTACACCGTGAAGGCGCTCAGCACCGGACCGTATGCCGCGCTGGTCGGGCCCGAGAAGATCAGAGTGCAGCCGCTGCTGGTCAGTTATGCGGTGATCATCATCGGCACGTTCGCTTTCGGATCAATTTTCATCCACTTCTAGCGTTGCCGCGATGCGACACTCGCCGGCTCAAGGGTGTGAAACGGCTGGAGATGGGGACAAACCCCGATAGCAAACGATGCCACGCCGGGTCAGAATCTTCCCGTATCGAACAGGGGAAACCAGACCATGCGGGCATCGAGAATCGGAATCTCGGCGGGACTGTTGGCGGGCTGCATCTTCATCAACTCGGCCGCAAATGCACAGGCGCTTGACGACAAGTACTGGGCCCAGCTTGCAGGCTATTACACCAAGATCGACACCAAGGTTCGCGTCTCACCGGCTTCCAATCCGAACGGCGGCACGCAGATCGATCTCGAAGACGACCTCGGTTTCGATGACGATGAGATCCTGCCGTCGTTCTCCGCGGGCGCTCGTCTCGGCGGCGGCTTTCAGGCCGGCGCAGACTATTACGCCTTGAACCGGGACAGCACTGCCACCCTGGCTCGCGACATCACCATCAACGACGTGACCTATCCGGTGAACGCCAGCGTCACAGGCAGCTTCAAGACCAATATCTATCGCTTTACGATTGGATGGTCCTTCGTTCGCGAGGACAATTTCGAACTTGGCGCTGCCATCGGTGCTCACGTGACCGACATATCGTTCGGTATCGAGGGTCAGGGCTCTACCGGCGGAGGGACATCGGTAACCCTGCAACGCCGCCAGCAGGACGTCCTCGCGCCGCTGCCGACGGTCGGCGTCTACACGACCTTCAACGTAGCTCCCAAACTCACCCTGGGCGCGCGGATCGACTACCTTTCGCTGTCGATCGACAAGTACGATGGCCGCCTGATCAATACTCAGGCGAGCCTCGCCTATCGCTTCACGCGGAACTTCGGCGTCGGCGTCATGTATCGATATGTCGATTACCGGCTCGACGTGGAGAAGCGCGATTACGTTGGTCGGTTCGCTTACAAGTTCAGAGGCCCGGCGATTTTCCTCGAAGCCGGATTTTAGCCGCTACGGCTGATCCCGGCCCCTTTTGGGTAAAAGGCACCAGTTCGCGTTAACTTCGCGAACTGGTGCCTTTTACTAATTTCCACCGCCGAACACCCTGATGTTGGCTATTCCAAATAGCATAATCTCATCGCAAAATTGGTCAATTTCTGGTCAGGGTATTTCCTGATAGCAGCATTAATTAATATAGGTTTAAATCTCAGACACCCGGGGACTTTTTTGACCGGGGGTCAGGGGAAAAGATGGGCAAGGAACTAGGAATTCCAGCTCAACTAGCGGGCCAGGCAGCGTCCGAACTCCATTATATTACTGAGAACCACATCGCGCTGCCGCTGGATGACCTGCTGGATGGCATCGACGAGTTCGCCGGTATCGTCGCTTACGACGGCACTCTCCTCTACCGAAACGCCGCCTGGCGGGAACTAGCCGAACAGCATGAGTTCTTTCGCACCGAGTGCTTGCTCTCGAACGGCAAGGCCAGCGAGGGGACGGAGGGGCTGCGGCTAGCGCTACTCGACATCATCAGCGGCAAGTACGAAACGGTCCGCCTGAACTTCGGGCTGAAGGGGCGCCCTGCCCGGCACTTTGCGTTGAAGCTCTACAAGCTCGTCCGGGGCGCGAAGAACTTCATCTACATCGCCGGCAGCGACGCGTCGGAGATGGTCCAGCTCAAGCGCCGGCGCCAGCAACTCGGCTCTGCTGTGCTGCATGCACAGGAGCGCGAACGGAAGCGCATCGGGCGCGAGCTGCACGATTCCACGCTGCAATTGCTGGTCGGGCTGCAATTGAACCTGGCCCGGCTCAAGATCGGCGGTGACGACAAGACCAGCTCCGCCGAACTCCTGGGCGATTGCGACCAGATCCTCGAGCTCGCCTACAAGGAAATCCGGAGCATCTCGTACCTGTACCATCCGCCTGCCATGGGGGACATGGGCCTCGAAGCGGCCTTGGAAGCGATGATCTCTGGATTTGCCAAGCGCACTGGGCTGACGATCAATCGCCAGTGGCTCGACAAGCCGCTTGCCGCGCCTTTCGCCGAGATCAGCCTCTATCGCTTCGCTCAGGAAGCGCTGACCAACATCTATCGCCATGCCGAGGCGACGACGGTCGATGTACGCTTGGCCCGATCGCGCAACTGCGTGCACCTCGTGATCGAGGACGACGGGGTCGGCTTCATTCCCTCGTTCCACGACAAGACCGTTCTAGGCGTTGGCGTGACCGGCATGGCCGAGCGGCTGCGCGAGATTGGCGGGCGGGTCTCCGTGCTTTGTCGTGGGGCAGGAACAACCCTGATCGCGAGCGTTCCCGACTCTCAGCTGGGCTGACAGGTACAAATCAAAAGAAAAGGCCGGCGGGGGCTTACCCTCGCCGGCCATTTTCACTGCCAGACTTGCTTATTGACCCGGAGGAGGCTCCATCGGACCCGGGGCCTGTTGCCCCTTCGACGGGTCTTCGACCGTGACATAGACCACGGTGTCCCCCTCATAGATCGGTTGGTAGTAGGAGCCGCCACACGAGTAGTAAGTCGCGCCACCCCAATACCAGGGCGGGCAGCCGTGCGGCAGGCCGTACCAGTAGGAGCCGACGACCGCAGACGTCCACGCGGCGGTAGCACCGATGACCATGCCGGCCGCGATCGGGTGATCTACCCAGTGGCCCCAGCCATCATCCCAATCGTTGTCCCAATCGCCGTTTTCAATGGCGTCGGTACGATTTCCCTGCCGGTCGGTACGGTTCTCCTGCCGGGTCCCCTGCCGATCGGTGCGGTTCTCTTGCCGGGTCTCCTGACGATCGGTGCGGTTCTCCTGCCGATCGCCCTGGGTATCCTGGCGATTGCCCTGCCGATCGGTGCGATTGGCCTGACGATCGCCTTGCGCGGCTTGGCGGTTCGCCTGACGGTCACCACCCTGTCCTGCCTGACGATTGCCGCCGCCTAGGCTGCCATCGCGACTGCCGACACTCTGGCGTTGCCCCGCTCCGCCGGAGCCGAGACCACCACCTGTCGAGGCGCGGTTGCTTGCACCGGGCCGCGAGCCGATCTGCTGACCGCCTCGGCTACCACCACCGGCACGGCTGGCGCTACCGCTGCGGCTCGCACCACCGCCGCTGCGGCTCATGCCACCGCCACCGCCCCGGCTCATGCCGCCGCCGCCACCGCCGCCGCGGCTCATGCTCATCGAACCACCGCCACGAGCGCCGCCACCGCCTCGACCGCGCGCATCGGCATCGATGGCCGAAGCCGAGATGAAGGTGAATGCAGTGACGATCGCCGCTATCTTCGAAAGCCTCTTCATTGGCCTGCTCCCGTTGCGCTCGCGATCTGGATGGGGATTGCCCCAGGTCCCGGCACGTAGGTGAAGTCCGCGGGGTTGAGCGTGGGGTTCACTTCCCACGCCAAGCGCGCGGTGAACGAGGGCAGAGTCGGGTCCGTGCGATCGGTAATCACGATCTTGCGCGGAAGCGGCCGGTCGCCCTGCTCGATCCACAGCTCCCAGTCGAAGTCGGCGGAGCGGAAGGCCCAATGGTCCGTGCGGGCTCCGTCGATTGTGGCTGTACCGACGTTGAAAGCCGAGGTCAGCGCGTTGATGTCCGATTCATCGTCATCCGCCCAGCGGAACAAGTCCTCCAACGGCAGCTCGATCCCGGTCTTGTCATAGAGTTCCTTCAGGAACTCCCGATTGGTCGCCGGTGCCGGGACCGTCGCGTAATAGCCCATTGCGGGAGCGAAGATGGTGAACTGCTTCCCGTCGTAGAGGTATTGCCGCTGCTTCATGTCGGAACTGAAGTTGATCGCGATACCCGGCTTCTTGACCTGGTAAACCGATACAGAATCCATCTGGACTTTCTGGTTCTCGTTCGTGATCACGTCCATCGCCGCGGTCGAGGTGAGCTTGAACGTATTCAGCGAGGTGAGATACGTACTCATCCTCTTCAGCGCGTCGACTGCCCGCGGATCCACCGCATCCTCGGGTGCCACGGTCGACGCTGCCGGTTGGGCAGCCTGCTCTTGAGCCTGGGCCGCTGGCATCATCACCAACGTCATCACGCCACCCAAAATGACAAGGGATCGCATAGTGGTTCCTCCACTGCATTGCGGAGGAACAATCCGATTGAGAGGGTTAGACTACCATTGGGGTTTTCCCGCAAACCGCATAGGGAATCACCTGCCAATTCGGCCATCTGATCAGGGTCGACAGCTATCGCCCCTCAGCGCCCGGACTAGGCCGGCCAAGATATCAGAAAGCGGTAAGAAGGAGGGCCCAAGCCTTCCCTGGAAAGTAAGCCCTACGGCTCCACCAGGTTGTTGCGTACGGCATAGCGGACAAGTTCCGCCGTCGTCCGCAGCTTCAGCTTCTGCATGGCAACCGAACGATGGGTTTCGACAGTCTTGATGCTGATGTTGAGCAGTTCCGCGACCTGCTTGTTGATCTTCCCCTCCGCGATCAACTGAACAACCTCGCGTTCCCGGTGGCTGAGCGTGCTGAACGAGCCCTGTGGCTTGCTGCGCAAGTACTGCTCCAGCAAAGTTTCGGAAATCGCTGCGGAAAAGTACGGACGGTGGATCGAAAGTGCGTCGATCGCCGCAAACAAGTGCTTCTCCGTATCCGACTTGAGCACGAACCCACGAGCGCCCGCCAGAAGCACGTCGAGGATCATGTCCTCCCTGTCGTGCATGGTATAAATGAGGATCTCGATCTTCGGGAACTCCTTGCGCAGTTCCAGGGTCAGGTCCCGCCCGTTCAATTCGGGCAGGGTGTAATCGAGTATCGCGATATCGGGCTTGGTTTCCCGCGCGGCGGCCAAAGCCTCCCTTCCGGTCGCTGCTTCTGCCACGATCCGAAGATTGCCCCGGGTTTCGAGCAGCATCCTGACGCCACGGCGAATGATGTCATGGTCGTCTGCGATCAGTATTCTGCGGATCGAAGTGGTCAACGCCCCTCCACTCCTCTCTGGCCCCTGTTACAGAGCGCTTGCCTTGATGCACCAAAACCCTCGGTGACGGCAGGCCTGATTCCGATATAGCCCCCGATAATCGGGTGCTCGGCAGAGATTGCCATCAGGATTTACCCTAGGAATCTGCAAGTTCGCAGATTGAGGCTGCGCGGATACTGCTTAAACCCCGCAGCAATCGGCCGAACATGCCCCTTTTGCGGAGCACACATTGCTCGCAATTTGTGTCGCTTAGCCTTGCCCTTCAGCGTCAACAGGGATCAAACTCGACACGTTGCGATTGGCCATGCAGGCGCTATCCCCGCACAGTTCAGTTGAAAGGAACCTTCGATGGCCCGCATCCTCGTGCTCTACTATTCTTCCTATGGTCACATTGCCCAAATGGCTGATGCCGTGGCGGAAGGTGTCCGCGAGGCGGGGCATGACTGCGACGTCCTCCGCGTGGCCGAGACGGCTCCGGCAGAGGTCGCTGCCGCTGCGGGTTTTCGCGTAGACCACAGCCATGAGCTGATCGGCGGTGTCGACGACCTGGAGAAGTACGACGGCATCGTCGTCGGCGCACCGACGCGCTTTGGGCGCATGCCAAGCCAGATGGCCTCATTCTGGGATCAGGCCGGTGGTCTGTGGTTCCGTGGCGCGCTGATCGGTAAGGTCGGCGCGGCCTTTACTTCGACCGCGGCGCAGCATGGTGGGCAAGAGACGACGCTGTTCTCTATCCTTACCAACTTGCTCCACATGGGCTGTACCATTGTCGGGCTCGACTATGGCTTCACCGAGCAGAACGGAGTGGACGTGGTCCGCGGCGGTTCGCCGTATGGCGCGACGACGATCGCCAACAACGACGGTTCGCGCCTGCCGAGCGAAGTCGACCTTA
Organism: Porphyrobacter sp.; assembly: GCA_017744315.1. Lineage (GTDB taxonomy): Bacteria > Pseudomonadota > Alphaproteobacteria > Sphingomonadales > Sphingomonadaceae > Croceibacterium_A. The sequence continues at coordinate 125,354 of JAGIBN010000005.1, read as the reverse complement.
ATGGCGCTCGCTACCTCGGCCGCCGGGTGGCCACGACTGCGGCCAAACTTACCGCATGAAAAAACCTCCCCTCCGGTAGGACCGGACGGGGAGGCAAAGAGCTGAGGGGAGCGTTACCGCGCTCCCCTCGGATCAGACGGCAGGGTCGCCGTAGAAACTCCCCGCTCCCTTTCGCACGAGGGCGGGGAGAAGCCCTCTTTAGAAATCGAAGCGGATCGTTCCGCCCCAAGTTCTCGGGTCGCCGGGGTTGCCGGCAATCAGGCCCGTGTTGCTGGGTCCGAACACCAGCTGTTCGAAGTACTGCGCGTCGAAAGCGTTGCGTACCCAGGCATAGATGTTGAGGCCGTTTTCGGCGCGGAAGCCGAAGCGGAAGTTGGTCAGGTTGTAGCCGTCGATCCAGGTGTAAATCGAAGGCGACGGGTTGGACGAGAGCTCGGAGCGGTAGCTTCCGTCCACGCCGAAGTAGAGATCGCCATCTTCCCCAAGCAGGTGAAGCGGAGCGGCGGCTTCGAAGCCGTACGAGAACGCCCACTTCGACACGCCGGGCAGCACCTGACCCGAAACGTCGCAGTTCGCCGGGCTCAACGACCCAGGAACTCCCGGCGGGCCAGGGACCTGCGTACCGGTGACGGTAGTGCCGCCGGCGAGTTCAGGCGGACACGGCGCGTCGATGAACTTCACGTACTTCGCATCGGTATAGGCACCGTTGAGGTACCCGGTGATCCCTTCGACCGGACGGACCGAGAAATCGAGTTCCACGCCCTGGGTGCGGACTCGGTCGGCGTTCGCCAGGTAACCACGCAGCACGCCGAACTGACCGTTGGTGACGTTCGCCTGGAAGTTGTCGATCGTCGTCCGGAAAGCCGCGAGGTTGAGCGTGGCCTTGTTGTCCCAGAACTGGGTCTTGGCACCGATCTCGAAATGCTGGACCGATTCCGGAAGGATCGTACCGGCCTCGAGGATCGGGTTGCCGCTGGAGTCAGACGGAACGCCGTTCTGGTTGATGCCGCCCGTCTTGAAGGTCTTGGCATAGGTACCATAGAGCATCACGTCGTCCATCAGCGCGTAGCTGAGCGTCAGATCGTAGCTGAAGTTCCAGTCGCTGAAGCTCGGCTCGATCAGCTGCGGGGCGTAGATGCCGCGCTGCGCGATCTGGTCCGCCGTGCCGCCCGAAGCCGGGATGAGGTTACCCTGGCCGTCAGTCACCACACGTTCGTAGTGACCTTCCTTCTTGTCGTAGTTGAGGCGAACGCCCGGCTGGATTCTTAGGCCCGGAGTCACTTCCCATTCGACCTGCCCGAAGACGGCCGCGCTGGTCGCCTTGAGCCACTGGGTGTTCTTCGCCGTCAGACCGTTGAGGATGTCACGCGTGATCTGACCTGCATTGGTCAGGTTCCAGCGGCTTGCAGCGGCGCCCTGCTGTTCGGTGCCCTGCGTGTCGATCCGCTGATGGAAGGCGAACGCACCGACCACCGCGTTGATGGTGTCCGCGGAGTAGTTGTAGCGGAACTCCTGGCTGTACTGATCCTGCTGCGAGGGATTCTGCGACAGGCTGACAATCGGCAGACCGGTGTAGTCGCGGTCATTCTCCGGCTTCCAGTCCCAGAAACGCCACGCGGTGATCGAGGTGAACGAGCTACTGTCGTTGATGTCCCAGATCGCCCGCAGTGACGCGCCGCCAGTCTTGTTTCCGGCGTTGAGGCTGCTGTCGAGATCGGTCAGGCGGTCGAACGGATTGGTGCTGACCGGCGCATAGTTCTGGGCGGCAGCGAGTGCCGGGAACTGCCGGGCCAGCGCGCGCTGCGTAGGTCCATAGCCGACGTAGACGGTGCCGCAGCACTCCGGATCCTGCGCGCTGTAGTCGCCGGACAGCGTGATATCGATGTCGTCGGTGGGGCGGAACAGGATCTGGCCGCGCACACCGAGGTTGTCCTGGCCATTGACCCAGTTGCCCGACGTGACGTTGAAGATCGTGCCCTTGCGGTTGGTGCCGGACACAGCGATGCGCGCCGCGACGTTCTCGCTCAACGGCCCGGAAACCGCCGCCTTGAGCTGCTTGAAGTTGTAGCTGCCCAGCGAAACCTCAGCACTGCCTTCGAAGTCGAAGGTCGGCTGGTTGGTGCGGATGTTGATCGCGCCGGCAGTGGTGTTCTTGCCGTAAAGCGTCCCCTGCGGGCCGCGCAGCACTTCGACCTGCGCCACGTCGAGGAAGTCGAACACGGCCGAAGCCGGACGCGAGTAGTATACATCGTCGACGTAAATGCCGACGCCCTGTTCGAAGCCGTCGTTGGTCAGGCCGAACGGCACACCGATGCCGCGGATGTTGACCGCGGTGTTACGCGGGTTGGACGAATAGACCTGAAGGCTCGGGGCGAGCTGCTGGATCTTCTGGATGCTGAAGGCGCCGGTCTCGTTGATCGTGCGGCCGTCGAGCGTGGCAATCGCGATCGGCACGTCCTGCGAGGCTTCCTCACGGCGACGGGCAGTGATGATGATCACGTTTTCCGGGACGTTGCTGGGCGTGACTTCCGGTGGCGCGTCGGCCGAGACGGTCACGTTTCCACCACCGGCCTGTGCAACCTGCACGCCGGCAGTAGTGGATTGCGCCCCCTGTTGCGCGAAAGCGGGTGAAGAGACGAGTGCGCCAGCGGCGATCCCCGTCAGCAAGACGAACTTCTTGGTCATAGCGGTTCCCTCAAGATGGCAGGATTCCAGCGGATGGAGAGAACGCTAGGGGTCTCGCCCACGCAGGCTGGAGACGCATCCGGAGGTCCGGTCTGCTAGGATTTAAATTATTGAAGTTGTGTTAGAAATCAGGAGCGCTTCAGCTGAAGCGGCGGCGCTCCGTAACGTCGACCTGCATCAGCTTGCCGTCATGTACGGTCAGCTGGATGACGCCGTAGCGAAGGCGGTCAAGAGCCTCCACGACGACCCGCAGGTGCTCGGGAAGGTCGGCAGAATCGTCAGTCCTGGGACGTTCGATAGTGGCGGCCATGTAGCATCTCCGATCAATAGCGGCGCACTGCCGCGGTGGACGTCCTGATATTCTCAACTAATTAAGTTGACAATATGGCATGCGATGATCGGTGCGAAATTTCCTGCTCACATGCGAAAAGTTCAGCTTTCTTCCTCACCCTCAAGGGCGGGAACGGGATCGATTCTGTCCGAAAGCCGGATCGAATCGAGGAGCTCCGCGGTGCGATCACGCACCTGAAGCATGAGCGCGCGGGTGCGGCAGTCGCCCTCTTCCAGGCAGTTGCGGCACTTCTCGTGCGCAAAGCGGCTCGCGCATGGAACCAACGCCAGCGACCCGCGCATGACGCGGATCAGATCACCGTAAGTGATGTCGATCGGCGCGATCGCCAGCCAGTACCCGCCGTCCTTGCCGCGTTGCGAGTCGACGATGCCGTAGCGGCTCAGTTCGGAGAGGATGACGGTGAGGAAGTTCGCCGGGATCTTCTGGGCAGCAGCGATTTCCGCCAATTGCACCGGTCCCTGGCCGTAGTTGTCGGCCAGATGCTGCATGGCGCGGATGGCGTAGCGGGTCTTCTGCGAGAGCATGCCCGTTCAATGCCTCCGCCAGCGGCGCGCGGCAAGCGCGTCGCTGGCGTTCCTCCCCCACCTTGGCTGGGCTTAGAAGTTCTGGCTGAGACCGAACTTGGCCGACAGCCCGATCGGGCTCGCGGTGAACGGGTCGAAGTTTTGGTCGAGGCGGGCGAACGGCGGATCGACGTCGAAGATGTTGAGCAGCGCTAAAGTCACCCTCGTCCCCTCGACCACCTGCCAGCGCCACACCGCGTCGAACGTGGTGAAGTTTCCGATGACCTTGCCGGTCGTCACCGATGCGCCCGCAAGTGCTGAGGTATTCGGCCCGAATACGTCAGCGCCGCGCTGGTCGGTATAGCTGTCGACGTAGTTCATCTGCAGCCGCAGGGAATGGTCGCCAAAGTTCCCCTGCACCCAAGCCTGTCCCTTGAGGCGCGGCAGCGGATAAGCGGTCGTCTGGTAGTTGAGCTTCCCGGCGGCATCGAAGGCCGGCTGCACCACGATCCCTTCGACCACCACGTCATCGATCTTGTAGTCGATCACGTAGCTGCCCGAGACACCGGCCTGCATGTCGACGCCCCCGACCTCGGTCGAGTAGTCTGCCTGGAAGTCGAGGCCGCTGGTCGAAACGTCGGCCGAGTTGAAGGCATAGGTCGTGAGGCGCTGCACGTTGGCCGACGAGCAGATGCCGCCCGAGAAGGTGAAGCGCGCCTGGAGCCCGGCGTAATCGGGGTTGCCGCAATTGGCGGTGCCGCTCGCACCGAACATCGCCGAGACCATGCCGCTCACCGGTTCGCTCTCGATCGGCCCCTTGAAGTCGTAGCGCCAGTAATCGAGGCTGGCGCGGAAGCCGCCATTCTCGACAATCGCACCGGCGTTATAGGTGGTCGCGCTTTCCGGGCGCAGGTCCTGGTTGCCGAGCACATCGACCGCGCGGAATGCGCCGCCGATGAAAGTCAGGATCACCAGGTCCGAATTGACCGTCTGCGGTGGTGGTCCACGGAAGGTCGTGCCCACCCCGCCCCGCAGCGTCAGCCAGTCGGTCACCTCGATGCGCAAGCGCGCCTGGGGATCGAAGGTCGAGCCGACTGTGGAGCCGTAATCCTCATAGCGTGCAGAAAGCTGCGCCAGGATACCGGTGGTGATGGGAACCTGCAGCTCGCCGAACAGAGCCACTACGTCACTATTGACGTCGACGTTGCGGTTCGAACCGAGGAACCCGATCGGGCCCACTTCCTGGGTACAAGTCGCGTTCGGATCGAGCACCGATCCCGGACACGGCATGACGTCGAGGTTGTTGGTGTCGCCGTACCAACGCGAATAGCCGTCGCGACGGTACTGGCCGCCGATAGCAAAGGCGACCTCTCCCCCACCGAGCTCGATCCCGGTCTCACCCGAAAGCACCGCATCGGCCACGAATTGCTTCGTGTTGGCCTTGCGCTGGATGACCGTAAAGAAGTCGTCGATCGTGGAGGCGTCGTTGATTAGGCCGGCGCCGGGCGTGAGATCGAGGCCGAGCACGTTGTTCGACCCGGCGTAGTTCGGGTTGGCCTGGCCTGTGATGGTGTTGCCGGCGATCCCGCTGGAGAACGGGTTGAAGTAATTGCAGCCATTGGTGCCTGCGACCGCAGCCAATTGTGCTGGCGTCATTCCGGCCCGCGATTGCGGCGTGGCATAGGCGCAATCCTCGCCGCCAAAGCCCGCCAGGGCATTCTGCAGCAGGTCGACGAAACTGTCCCCACCTTCGAAGTAGCGATCGTATTCGGAGTAGGTCAGCCCCACGTCGAAATCGAGCTTCGAGGTCACCTCGACCGAAAGGTCGCCGGTGAACTGGTAGAAGTCCGAGCTACGCGGGAGAACCGCGGCCTGACGCTCGTTGTCGAACAGCGGATTGCCGCCCAGAAGCACCGGGCGGAAGCGCACCGGGTAAGCCAGGGCCGAAGCCTGCGGAGTGCCGCTTCCGTCGACCGTACAACCGGCCGCCGCGCCGTAGCGCGCGCAATAGTCCGCCAGCGCCGGGGCGTAGGACGGAATGACGAACAGTCCGCCTCCACCGAAGGCCGCATTGTTCGAAGGCGAAATCGTCGGCAGGTAGCTGGGTGACGTGGTCAGTACGGTCTCGGTCCGACCGTAGAGGCCGGTCAGCCGCAAGGTCGCAGAACTGCTGAGGTCGAGTTCGACATCGCCGAAGAGCTGGAACCGGTCCTCGGGCTCAACCAGGTTGGTGTAGCCGAGATACTGGGTCTGACACAGGTCCGCGGTGGAACCGGGCAGTGAACGGAAACCGCCAACCGCTTCGCAACCCTCGTCGGACTCGAAAGCCACGCCGCCGTTGCTGCCGTTGTAGTCGAAGTTGCCCGGCGAACCGCCGCCCGACCAACCGCCCTGCGGGTTTTCCTCGAAGGTCCGGAGCGCGAAGTCGCGGTCGAGCGTGGTCAGCTCGCTGCGGTGTTGATAGCCGCCGGAAAGGAGGACTCGCGCTGGGCCGACCTGGCCGCCCCACGACAGGGCGGCGTTCCAGTCGCCGTCCGAACCGCCCACGTATCGGTAGTCGCCCTCGGCCAGGAAGCCTTCCTGATTGGTGCGCGTGATGAAGTTCACCACGCCGGCAATGGCATCGGACCCGTAGGTCGCTGCGGCACCGTCCTTGAGTATCTCGATCCGGCCAAGCGCGCCCGAGGGAATGAGGTTCACGTCGACCAGCGGCAGGTTGCCCGAACCGCTCGCGACCAGCCGCTTGCCGTTGAGCAGGACCAGCGTGCGCTGCGGCCCGAGACCGCGCAGGTTCACCGAGGCGGTGCCTTCGTTGAACTGGCTGCGGATGTCGAACTGGCTGGCGTCGCCAATAACGCCGGCCGATGCCGGCAGGCGCTTGGTCAGGTCCAGCATCGAAGGCGAGCCCTGGGCCGAAAGCTCCTCAGCCCCGATCACGTCGATCGGTGCGGGGGCGTCTTCGCGCGATCCTGAAATGAGGGAGCCAGTGACGATGATCTCGCGACCAGTCTCCGCAGACTTGTCCTGTGCAATGGCCGGGATTGCCGAAAAGGTGGCTGTAGCCACCGCCAGCAAAGACACGGTTCTATTGATGCCGCTCTTGCGCAACACGACCCTCACTTTTTTTCTAAGTTTATTTTTCGCCGCGCCCGTTAGTGTTCGCACAAGCCGGCGTCAATTGCGAGCAATTTGCAGAAGTGTAAGTAAATCAAGAACTAGGTTCAGGAAGGACTATGAACCTGCCTCGTGACCGATTTGCAAAAGGCCGCCCAGCACAATTGCGCGCGGGTGCGAATTGGCGTAGAGGCCCGCTTTGCCCCGGCAGCGCAGTCGATAACCGACTCGTCCACGCCGGGGTTTGCTATTCTGAAGGTTTGCCATGTCCCGCCGTCGCCAGCTTTACGAAGGCAAGGCCAAGATCCTTTACGAAGGTCCTGAGCCTGGCACGATCATCCAGTACTTCAAGGATGACGCCACCGCGTTCAACGCCCTGAAGAAGGGTACGATCAACGGTAAGGGCGTGATCAACAACCGGATTTCGGAGCACGTCTTCCTGCGTCTCGCCCACATCGGCATCCCGACGCACTTCATCCGCCGCCTCAACATGCGCGAGCAGCTGGTGCGCCAGGTGGAGATCATTCCGCTCGAAGTGGTCGTGCGCAACGTTGCCGCGGGCAGCATCTCCAAGCGCCTCGGCATCGAGGAAGGGGAGCCGCTGCCCCATACGCTGATCGAATACTACCTGAAGTCGGACGAGCTGCAGGATCCGATGGTCGCCGAAGAGCACATCGCCTGCTTCGGCTGGGCCACCAACGAGGAGATGCAGGACATCTCCGCAATGGCGATCCGCGTGAACGATTTCCTGTGCGGAATGTTCGCCGCGATCGACATTCGCCTGATCGACTTCAAGCTCGAATTCGGCCGCATCTGGGACGGCGACTACAGCCGCGTTATCCTGGCCGACGAGATCAGCCCGGACAATTGCCGCCTGTGGGACATGACCAGCGGCGAAAAGCTCGACAAGGACCGCTTCCGGCGTGACCTTGGCGGCGAAGAAGAGGCGTACCAAGAAGTCGCTCGCCGGCTCGGTATCCTCAACGATGCCGACAATGGACCGGGCGAGGTGTTCGATCTCACCGCGCACCGTTCCAAGCTGCGTACGACGCCCAAGCCCAAGAAGTAAGCGGACCCCCGCTGGGGTGGTTCGACAGGCTCACCGCGAACGGATCGAGGCTATCTCTTTCCGTTCGTCCTGAGCTTGTCGAAGGACAGGCCACGCACCCCCGTCGACCAATCGCCATTGCCGGTTCAGGTTTCATCCGCCACACACCGCGCGCAATGATCCGACGTTCCCTTTTCGCCGCCCTCCTCCTAGCGTCCGCTGTCCCCGCCCTGGCCCAACCGGCGCCAGTCGCGCCAGAGCACGAATGGCCGTTCGAAAAGAGCGACCTGCCCGCCGACCCCGCCTATCGCTTCGGCCGGCTCGACAACGGCATGCGCTACATCATCCGCTCCAACGGCACCCCCGCCGGCCAGGCCATGGTGCAGTTCTGGGTGAACTCCGGCTCGGTAGCGGAAACCGAGGAAGAGCGCGGATACGCCCACTTCATCGAGCACATGAGCTTCAACGGCTCAACCCGCGTGCCCGAAGGCGAGATGGTCAAGCTGCTCGAACGCGAAGGCCTGGCCTTCGGGCCCGACACCAACGCGTCGACCAGTTTCGATACCACGCTCTACATGCTGAACCTGCCGCGCAACGATCCCGCGCTGCTCGACACGGCGCTGATGCTGTTTCGCGAGACCGCGAGCGAGCTGACCTTCAACCCCGAGGCCGTTGAGCGCGAAAAGGGCGTGGTGCTGTCCGAACGGCGCGTTCGCGACACTTACGAATATCGCGACACGATCGACGGGCTCGAATTCTTCTACCCGGGAGCGCGGTTCATCGACCGCATGCCCATCGGGACAATCGAGGCGCTTCAGGCCGCGACGCCCGAGAAGTTGCGCGCGCTCTACCAGCGCACCTACCGCCCGGAGAACACCGCGCTGGTCGTCGTCGGCGATTTCGATGCCGACAAGATCGAGGCCCAAATCCGCGAACACTTCGCGAGCTGGCAGCCCGAACCGATCATTCCCGAGACCGACCCGGGTCCGATCTCGTTCGATCTCGCCGGACAGACCGACATCTACCTCGACCCGGCGCTGTCCGAGCAGGTCACGATCTCGCGCCACGGCCCCGCCCTCGACCGGACCGACACCCGGGCGTTTCGCGAAAAGAACGTCCGCCGCCAGCTCGGGTACGGTATCATCAACCGCCGCCTCCAGCGCCTCGCTCGCGCGGAGGACCCGCCGTTCCGCAGTGCGGGCGTCGGTACGGCCGAGATGTTCGACGCCGGACGGACCAGCAATCTGGTCATTTATTCCGGTGAAGGCGAATGGCGCCAGGCGCTGGCTGCGGCTCAGGCCGAATACCGCCGGGCGCTCGAGTTCGGCTTTACCGAAGCCGAGGTTGCCGAGCAGGTGGCCAACTTGCGCACCTCGCTCGAAAACAATGTCGCCGGCGCCTCGACCCGCTCCAACGCCAACTTCATCACTGGCGCGATCACGCTGCTGGAGGACGGCCAAGTTCCGACCACGCCTGAAAGCGCGCTCGAGCGCTTCCTCGGCCACCTTCCCGAAATCACACCTGAAAGCGTGCTCGCCGCGCTTAAGGAAGAGTTCGTCCCGCTCGACAATCCGTTGATCCGCTTCGAAGGGCGCACGGCTCCCGAGGGCGGCGCGGAAGCGCTGCGCGCAGCGTGGAACGAGGGAATGGCCGCGACGCTCGCGGCCGAGGATACCGTCGGTCTCGATGCCTGGGGCTATACCGACTTCGGCGCCGCCGGCACGGTCGTTTCCGATACCACCGAACCGCTGCTCGGCATCCGCACGCTGACGTTTTCGAACGGCCTGCGCCTCAATCTCAAGAAGACCGAGCTCCAGCGCGACCGCATCTCCGTCCAGCTCAATGTCGACGGCGGGCAGATGCTCAACACGCGCGAGGACCCGATCGCCACCGCCATGAGCAGTTCGCTGCCGGTCGGCGGGCTCGGCAAGCACTCCACCGACGAGCTGCAGTCGATCCTCGCCGGACGCAGCGTCAGCTTCAACCTCGGGACCACCGACGATACGTTCGTCCTCAACGCCGGCACCACCCCGCGCGATCTAGAGGTGCAGTTGCAGGTCCTCGCCGCCGCGATCTCCGACCCCGGTTATCGGCCGCAGGGCGAATCCCAGTACCGCCGCAACATCAAGGCCTTCTTCGCCAGCCGCAACGCGACGCCCGAAAGCGCGCTCGCCAACGCCCTGGGTGAGATCGTGTCCGACGGCGATCCGCGCTTCACGCTCCAGCCTGAGGACGCCTATCTCGGGCTGTCCTTTGCCAAGCTCCGCGACGAGATCGCTGACCGGCTCAGCCATGGCGCTCTCGAACTCGCGATTGTGGGCGACATCGACGAAGACCAGGCGATCGACATGGTCGCCCGCACGCTCGGCGCCCTGCCGCAGCGCGAGGCCGACTTCCGCGCCTACCCCGAGAACCGGACGCGCGCCTTCACCTCCGACCGCGCCCCGCGCATCGTGCGGCACGATGGCGCAGCGGACCAGGCGATCGTACGCATGAGCTGGCCCACGCGCGACGACAGCGATTTCGAGGAAGTGCTGAAGCTCGACATGCTCGACCGCGTCATGCGCATCGAGCTGACCGACAAGCTGCGCGAGGAATTGGGCAAGACCTACAGCCCTGGCGTCAGCGCCAGCGAGTCCGACACTTACGCCGGTTACGGAACCTTCAACGTCGCCGCCTCTGTCGACGTGAAGGAAGTCGACGCGACGCGCGCGGCCATTCTTGAGACCGTGCAGTCGCTGATCGACCAGCCGGTGGACAACGACACACTGCTGCGTGCACGCCAGCCGCTTCTCGAAGCCTACGACAACGCGCTCAAGACCAATGCCGGCTGGATGAACCTGGCCTATCGCGCGCAATCGAAAGGAAAGCGGATCGAGCGCTTCACCAGCGGCAAGGATCGCCTGGCGGCCCTGACCCCGGCCGATGTTCAGGAAATGGCTGCGAAGTACCTGCAGCCGGACAAACGCCTGGAGATCCTCGTGTTGCCGAAAGAGGGCAGTTAGGCCTCTAGCCGAAATCGGATGAGCGCAATATGGCGCACCAACTTGAGAAGGGCCGCCGCGCGGCCGAGAGGGAACGCATAGCAATGAAACGTCTTGGGTTTGCCGCCGTGGCACTCGCCGCCACCGCCACTTTCGCCACGCCCGCCGCAGCGCAGGGCGGCTGCAGCCGCGAACTGCTGCAAGGCATCGCGAACGATTGGGTCTCCGGCGTCCAGAAGGGCTCGCCGTTCGAAATGAACCTCGGCGAATGGGTCGACTATCGCGAAAACCTGGAGATCGGCTTCCTGTCGGCGTTTTTCGACAACCAGGCGCGCACGGTCGACTGGAACCACGCGTTGCTCGACACCACCTCCTGCAAGACTTTCGTCGAAGCCGTGCTGCTCAATCCCGAGCGGCCGATGGTTCTGGCGACGCAGCTCACCAACGGCTTTTTCGGCGTTGGCCCGATCGACAACCTCGTGACCGACAAGGGCGACTGGAAGTTCGACGCCCAGACTTCGCTCGCCACCGCCAAGGCGGAACAGTGGTCCGAAATCCCCGCCGACAAGCGCATGAGCCGCCAGGACCTGACCGCGGCCGCCAACGCCTGGCTCGATGCCCGCGCAGCGAACGGCGCCACGACGGCCGACCGCGTCTACGTGATCGACGAAGTGCTCGGCGGCGTGAACGTACTCGCCCGGCTTGGCGCTGATCGTTTCCCTGCGAGCTTCACCTTCCGCATCGAAGGCGGTGAAGTTAAGGCGACGCACATCGCGGTGAACTGCGGTGAGAAGGCCAACTGCTCGGTTCCCGGGCTCTGATCCAATAGATCCTCCCTGTGAGGCTTAGCCTCATGGGGAAGTGGCAGCCGCATGGCGGCTGACGGAGGGGCCAGTGGCGCAACGCCAGCCCCTCCACCATCCGCTTCGCGGACGGTCCCCCTCCCCATCGCTGCGCGACAGGGAGGATTGGCTCGTTCGGCAACCGTGCGGCAGCTTGAACACCCTTGCCGCGAAGGCGCTCAATCGCCATAGGCCAGAGCGACTCCCGTCCCATTTTCCAGAAGGCCCCCGCCCCATGAAGGTTCGCATCCATGTCAGCCTCAAGCCCGGCGTGCTCGACCCTCAAGGCCGTGCCGTGCACCATTCGCTCGAAGGGCTCGGTTTCAAGGGCATCGAGGATGTGCGGGTCGGCCGCCTGATCGAACTCGACGTGGCCGATGGCACGAGCGACGCGGATATCGACCAGATGTGCCGCCAGCTGCTCGCCAACATGGTGATCGAGAACTACCGCATCGAAAAGCCGGAGGCAGTAGCGTGAGCTTCCGGTCGGCAGTCGTCACCTTCCCGGGTTCGAACTGCGACCGGGACCTGGCTGTGGCGCTGGAGAAAGTCTCCGGCACCCCGGCACTGCGCGTGTGGCACGGTGATGCCGAGCTGCCGGAAAAGCTCGACTTCATCGCCCTTCCCGGCGGTTTCTCCTACGGCGACTATCTGCGCTCCGGCGCAATGGCCGCCCGCAGCCCGATCATGCAGGCGGTTGTAGAGGCCGCCGGACGGGGCGTGCCCGTTCTCGGCATCTGCAACGGCTTCCAGGTCCTGACGGAATCGGGCCTGCTGCCGGGCGCCCTGATGCGCAACGCCAACCAGCACTTCATCTGCCGCACGGTCCAGCTTTCGGTCGAGAACAGCCAGTCGTTGTTCACCGCCGGCTATGAAGCCGGGCAAATCGTGCACATTCCGGTTGCACACCACGACGGCAACTATTTCGCTGACGAGAACACGCTCGATCGGCTCGAAGGCGAAGGCCGCGTGGCTTTCCGCTATGCCGAGACGGTCAACGGGTCCCGCCGCGATATCGCCGGCATTCTCAACGAAGCCGGCAATGTGCTCGGCATGATGCCGCACCCGGAACGGGCGATCGAAGCGGAACATGGCAGCAGCGATGGCCGCGCCATGTTCGAAAGCGCGATCCGGGGTCTGGTAGAGGCCTGACGCTTCTGATCCTCCCCATCGCCGCGCGATAGGGAGGACTTCCTCAAGCCGCCGCGACGCGCCCCTTGCGGCCGATCAGCTTTAGCGCGTCGTCGGCCTCCATCGGCCGACCGAAGTAGTAGCCCTGGATCTTGGTGCATCCGAGGTTGGTGATCAGCGCGACTTCCTCGGCCGTTTCCGCGCCCTCCGCGGTGGTCGTCATACCCAGGCTATCGGCCATCGCCACAACGGCGCGAATGATGGCCAGGCTCTCCACACTGCCCTGCGCCGCGCCTTGCACGAAGGTGCGGTCGACCTTGATCGTCGAGAAGCGCAAGGCCCTGATGTAGCCGAGTGAAGAATAGCCGGTGCCGAAATCGTCGAGCGCAACGGAACAGCCCAGCGCCATGATCTCTTCCAGCGTCTGCCGCGCGGTTCGCGCATCGCGCAGGAAGATGCTCTCGGTAACTTCGACCTCAAGCCGATACGGCGGCAAGCCGCTGTCCACCAGGGCGCGGACGACGTGGGCCGAGAAGCCAGGCTCAAGCAATTGCTCGCCGGAAACGTTCACGCCAACCTTGATGTCGCCCGGCCAGCGAACGGCCTCACGGCAGGCCTCGTAAAGCACCCACTCGCCTATCGGTACGATCAGGCGGGTGTCCTCGGCCAGTGGGATGAACTTGCCCGGGCTGACGAAGCCATGGTCCTTGCTCTGCCACCGGAGCAGTGCCTCGAAGCTGACCAAGGTTCCGTTCTTGGCATCGACCACGGGTTGGTAATGGAGCCTCAACTCCTCCTTGCCGATCGCGTTGCGCAGGGCGAGTTCGAGCTTGCGGCGCTCTTCGGCGTTGGCATGCAGCGAGGGCTCGTAGCGGAAGTGCAATCCCCCGCCTTCGTCCTTCGCCCGGTAGAGCGCGAGGTCGGCATTGCGCATCAGCATCTCGACCGTGTTGCCGTCCTTCGGACAAAGGGCCGATCCCACGCTCGCGCCGATGTAGAGCTTGTGGTTGTCCACGTCGTAGGGCTGTGAGAGAGCCTCGATCACTGCTTCGGCGACACGGGCGACAGCCCCTTCGTTCGAGGCATCGCTGATGACGATGGCAAACTCGTCGCCGCCCAGGCGGCCGCACTGCTCGTTCTCGCCAATGACAGACTTCAGCCGCTGGGACACTTGGGCCAACAGCCGGTCGCCGACCTGATGGCCCAGGGAGTCGTTGACCGACTTGAAGCGGTCGAGGTCGATCATCAGGAAAGCGCAGCGGCTTCGCCACTGATCGGCGAAGCGCATCGCTTCACCCAGCGCCTCTGTTAGCATGAGGCGGTTCGGCAGGCCCGTCAGCGTGTCGTAACGCGCGAGGTAAGCGATCTTCTCGTCGGATTCGCGCTGCTCGGTGACGTCTGAACCAACGCCGCGGTATCCGATGAAGCTGCCGTTCTCGTCGAGCATCGGCGTGCCCGACAGCTCCCACCAGCGCCGGCCGGTGGCGACTGTCACCTGGACCAGCAGGTTCGAAAAGCTCTCCCGGCGCTTGAGCCGTTCGGCGAGGTCGTAGAGGCTGGGATGGAACTGGCCGCTGTCCCAGCTGTCGCCGGCAATCAACTGAATGAAGGGCAGACCTTCGGCCGCCGCCGGATCCTTGCCCAGCGCGAACGCGAAGCGCGGGCTGGCAGACCTCACCCGGCGGTTGGGGTCGACTTGCCAGAGCCAGTCAGCCTCGTTCTCCTGGAATTCGCGCAGCAGCAGCGAAACCACCTCGTCCTTCTCGGCCACCCCGGCTTCGGCGATGCGAGCGGAGAGGTAGGTTCGGGCGGAATCGATAGTTCCGGAAATGGCCAGCGTTATGAATGCCAGGGTCACTCCCGCGAAACCGTAATCGCCCGAAAGGACGAAGGAGGCGCTGGCAGTCCCGCCGGTGATGGCAATGAACACCACGGTGCCCATCGGTGCCGACGACAGGATCGAAGCCGAACTGGCGATCAGCATCGCCACCAAAGTCCAGAGCGCAAAGTGCTCCGCCTGCCCGCCGTAGGGTGGGAACAGAACCATGGCGGCCGCCCAGACCAGAGCGCTGCCTGCCACGCCCAGGGCCTGGCGCCTGAATTCGTGCCGCGTCATGGTTCGGCGGTCGATGTCGGCCAGACTGCGGTCGATCCTGATCGTATTCCAGGTCGCCGCAAGCGCAGCCACGAGCCACAGCCCGAGCAGCCAGACCGGCACTTTGCCGACGAACACGCTCACCGTGACCGCAGCCGCAAGCGCCTGGGCGATGGTGCGGATCAGGACGGTCTTGTGCAACTGACCGTACTGCAAAGCACGGACCCGCGCCCAATCTCCATCGGCCGGGCCCTTAAGACCCAGAAGCTCCAACGCTGAAAGCCTGATCGTCGGCAGTTCGGATGGATTCGCGCTCACCCATCGCGCGTAGGGCATCAATGGTTAGAAGCGGGTAAAGCCCGAGCTAGAAGATTGTCGGTGTCACGAAAACTATTCGACCGTCACCGACTTGGCGAGATTGCGCGGCTGGTCGACGTCGGTCCCTTTGACGCAGGCGGTGTGATAGGCAATCAACTGCACCGGAACCGCGTAGACGAGCGGCGCGATCAGGGGGTGCACTTGCGGCATTTCGATGGTCGCCATGCAACCCTCTCCGGCCTCTTCCAGCCCCGCCTTGTCGGAAATCAGCACGATCTTGCCGCCGCGAGCGCGGACTTCCTGCATGTTCGAGACGGTCTTTTCGAACAGAGGCCCCGAAGGCGCCAGTACGATCACCGGAACGGCCTCGTCGATCAGCGCGATCGGGCCGTGCTTCATCTCACCCGCCGCATAACCTTCGGCATGGATGTAGCTGATTTCCTTGAGCTTCAGCGCCCCTTCCAACGCCAGTGGGAAGTCAGGACCGCGCCCGAGGTAAAGAACGTCGCGAGCGGGAGCGATCAGGTGCGCCATAGCCGCGATCTCGTCGTCGTGCGCCAGGGCTGCGTTGAGCGACGCCGGGGCCTCGAGCAGATGCCGCACGACCTCCGCTTCCGCCTCCCGGTCCAGCCGGCCCTTCTTTACCGCAAAGTGCGCTGCGAGAGCCGCGAGCACTGCCAACTGACAGGTGAACGCCTTGGTCGAGGCGACGCCGATCTCGGGGCCGGCATGCGTCGGCAGCAGCAAGTCCGCCTCGCGCGCCATGGAACTGGTGGGCACGTTGACGACCACGGCGATCGTCTGCCCTTCGGCCTTGCAATGCCTGAGCGCCGCGAGGGTATCGGCTGTTTCTCCGCTCTGCGAAATGAACAGCGCCAGCCCGCCTTTCTGCAGGACCGGCTCGCGGTATCGGAACTCGCTGGCGAAATCGAGGTCGACCGGAACGCGCGCGAACTGCTCGAACCAGTACTTCGCGACCATGCCCGCGTAGTAGCTGGTGCCGCACGCCACGATGGTCACGCGATCGATCGCCGAGATGTCGAAGTCGATCTGCGGCAGGGCCACCTGCATCTCGACCGGACGGAGATAGCTGCGCAAGGTCTGCGCCACGACCGTCGGCTGCTCGAAGATCTCCTTCTGCATGAAGTGGCGGTAATTGCCCTTCTCGATCGCAGCCGCCGAGGCACCCGACGTGGTAACTTCGCGCTCTACCGGATTGTTATCCTTGTCGAAGATCGCCGCACCTTCGCGCGTGACGACGACCCAGTCACCCTCGTCCAGGTAGGAGATCTGCTGCGTCAGCGGAGCAAGCGCAAGCGCGTCGGACCCGAGGTAGGTTTCGCCCTCGCCGTAGCCGACGACCAGCGGAGAACCGAGGCGAGCTCCGATCAACAAATCGGGATGGGCCCTGAACGCAATCGCGAGAGCAAAGGCGCCCCGCAATTGCGGCAGAACGGCCTTCACCGCATCTTGCGGCAAAAGTCCGGCTTCGATCTGCTCCGACACGAGGTGGGCCACGATCTCGGTATCGGTTTCGCTCTCGAGCTTGCGGCCGCGAGCGAGCAGCCCTTCGCGCAGCGGCTTGAAGTTCTCGATGATGCCGTTGTGGACCAGGGCAACATCATCGGTCGCATGAGGATGCGCGTTGCTGGCCGTAGGAGCGCCGTGGGTCGCCCAGCGGGTGTGCGCGATGCCGATGTCGCCGGGGGCCGGATGACGCTCGATCTCAGCAACAAGGTTGAGCAGCTTCCCGGGCGCCCGGCGGCGGATCAGGTTGCCGCCGTCGATCGTGCAGATACCGGCACTGTCATAGCCGCGGTATTCCATCCGCCGGAGACCGTCGACGAGCCGTTCCGCGACCGGTTCCTTGCCGACGATGCCAATGATTCCGCACATGGAGAGACTGCCTTGCTCTAGAGGGTGTAAGGTACGCGGATGCCCGGCATCTCAGCCGGGAAGTCCTTTGTGTTTCGAGTGACAAGCACGCGGCCCCTGACCATCGCGCTCGCCAGGATTATGGCATCGGGAGATTTGAGGCGCGGCCGCTCCCGACGCAATGCCGCAGCGCGCCCGGCGATTTCGCCATCGATCTCGTCCACGCCAAATCCGGACAGGAAGGCCTCGGTATCGCGCAAGTGATGAGCCGCCCCCTTGGACATCACCTCGATCCAGACCATCCGGCTGATCCAGGGCCGGGTACCCTGCCCGGCCGCACGGCGAATTTCCACTCTCGCCAAGTCAAATCCGGCGAGAGCATCAATCAGGATGTTGGCGTCAAAGGCAAAGCCGCTCACTTCGGATCGAGCTTCTGACCAGGAGGGTACTTGCCCGCAAGCATGTCGAGATGAATCTGCCGCTGGCGGTCATCTTCGGCGTCGAAAAGCTCCGGGAATTCGGCTTTGACTTGCTCGTAATCGTCATCCCAGGGCCGCGTCGAAGACGCGCGCTCCCGGCGCTGCCATTCGACCGAATCCCCGATGTCGGTACGGTCCTTCCAAAGACCGAACCCGCGATCGAGCCAGTCCTGGACGCCTTCTGCCCGGTAGGCAGTGACCGCTTCACGAAGAACGGCAGCGCGCGACTTGCCGCGCTCTTCCGCGATGCGGTCGAGCCACTGGATGTCATCGTCAGGCAGGTCGGCAAGAATCCGCGTCATCGATATCTAGATATCATATCATGATATCATGTCAAGAGCTCAGCCCTTCTTCTCGGCCTTCTTGCGCTTCATCGCGTCGTGGAAGCGATCGGCCCAGCCGGGCTTCACCAGTTGTTCCGCCCGGACCATTCGCAGTTCACCATCGGCCACGTCACGGCTGACCGCACTGCCCGCCGCCACGATAGCGTCGGCGCCGATCTTGACCGGGGCGATCAGTGCGCTGTTCGAGCCGATGAAGGCGCGCGGACCGATTTCGGTTCGATACTTGAAGTAGCCGTCATAGTTGCAGGTGATCGTCCCCGCGCCGATGTTAGCCCCGGCACCGACCGTGGCGTCACCGAGATAGGTCAGATGGTTCGCCTTGGCGCCCTGACCGAGCACCGCGTTCTTCACCTCGACGAAGTTGCCGACTTTGCTGTTTTCCTCGAGCACCGCCCCAGGCCGCAGCCGAGCGAAAGGTCCGACCGACGTCCGCGACGCGAGTTTAGCGCCTTCGAGGTGGCTGAACGCGTGGATCGTGACCTCGTCGGCCACTTCCACGCCGGGCCCGAAGAGCACGTTCGGCTCGATCATTACGTCGCGGCCGATGCGCGTGTCCCAGCTGAAGAACACTGTCTCGGGCGCCACCAGCGTCGCGCCTTCGGCCATCGCCTGGGCCCGGCGCGAACGCTGCCAGCGCGCCTCGGCTTCTGCGAGCTCCGAACGCGAGTTGATGCCGGAGACCTCGTCGGGTTCATCGGTGGTGATCACGGCGCAGTTGCGGCCCTCGGCGATGGCGATGTTGACCACGTCGGGCAGGTAGTATTCACCCTGGGCGTTGTCGTTGCCGACCTTTCCCAGCAGTTCGAACAGCACGTCCGCCTTCGCCGCCAGCAGGCCCGAGTTACAGAGCATGCAGGCGCGTTCGCCCTCATTGGCATCCTTGAATTCGACCATGCGGGCGATCTGGCCGTCTTCGGCGATCACCCGGCCGTATTGCAGCGCATCCTCGGGCAGGAAACCCAGCACGACCGCCTCGGGCGCATCGGCGGCGCGGAGCCGCGCGATCATCGCCTGCATCGTCTCCGGCCGGACGAAGGGTACGTCCCCGTACATGACCAGCACGTCGCCCTCGAACCCGGTCAGCACGCTCTCCGCCTGCTGCACCGCGTGTCCAGTGCCGAGCTGCGGTTGCTGCACGGCGATGTCGGCGCGGCCGCCAAGGTGAGCCTCGAGTTGCTCGCGCCCTTCCCCGACTACGACCACCGTTTTGGTTGGAGCGAGCAAGTCGAGCGAGGCCAGCAGGTGGTCGATCATCGACCTGCCCGCAATCGCGTGCAGCACCTTGTGCCGCGTGCTTTTCATTCGCGTGCCCTTGCCTGCAGCAAGGACAATGGCGGCGATCGGTCGTTCGGAAGCTCCCATGGGGCGCGCAATGCCACCAATCGGTTGCCGTTTCCATACAGCTCCGGCAAGGGCCGGTGGATGGCTGACTTTCCTTTCGAAATCGTCGGGTTCGACCTCGACGGCACGCTTGTCGACTCCAACCGCGACCTCGGTCCGGCGGTCAACCACGCGCTGACGACGGTCGGCCGTCCGCTGATCTCGCAGGACGCCACCCGCAGCCTGATCGGCGGCGGCGCGCGGCGCATGCTCGAGCGAGCTTTCGAACTTACCGGCGGCGAGCTCCCAGAGGACGAGTTCGAGGCGGCCTACGGCGAACTCCTGGTCCACTACGAAGCCCACATTGCCGATCACACCGTGCCCTATCCCGGCTGTCTCGACGCCCTCGACGCACTAGCCCAGCGGGGCTGCAAGCTCGCGGTGATCACCAACAAGATCGAGGTCTATTCGCGCAAGCTGCTCGACGCGCTGCGGATGACCGACCGGTTCGAGGTAATCCTGGGCGGCGACACGCTCGGCCCGGGCCGCGCCAAGCCCGCGCCCGACATGATCGACACTGCGATCCTGATGTGCGGCGGCGGACGTTTCGCGATGGTCGGCGACAGCACCTTCGACGTGAAGGCCGCCCGCAACGCCAAAGTGCCCGTGGTCGCGCTCAGCTTCGGATACAACGACTTGCCGGCGGCTGAGCTGGGCGCCGATGTTGTGATCGACCGATACGAGGATCTGGTCGGAACGCTTGAAGGGCTCTGAGAGGTCAGATGCCCAGCACTAGGACGATCACGAGGACGTTGATCAGTGATGCTGTCAGCCAGGTCCTGCACACGCTCCAGATCGCGGCGATCCGGCCGACGGGTCCGCGGCTCCGTAACCAGATGACCTCGACGGTAATGTACCAGAGGATCGCTCCCAGACTGACGACCAGTCCGGCAATCTGAAGTTCCAGATGGGCTGTTCGGCTAAGAATGGCGCCGATGCCGATCACGAACGCTGCCGGTGCCGCGACATAGCATTGCGCGAAGAATGGCGCGCGCAACGTATCCCGGTCCAGGGGCAAGTTCTCCCTCCGCAGGCGACTTACAGCGAACATCAGCGGGTAGACGGAAAACAGCATCGAACGCAGAACGAACATGCTCCATTCCGACGCGACGATCTGCTTTCCGACCGTGGTGTTGGCTACCGCCGCCCCCTGATGGGCCGAGACTGCGATCAGATGGGACAGCAGGATCGTGATCATCAGGAACAGCGGCGGGCTGAGGAGGTCCGCAAATCGCCGGTCGGGCTGGTCCTGCAATTCGCGGTTGGCGTAGTGCAGCATCTCGACCGGGTGTCGCACCGACCGCCACATGGTTCTGGGATAGAACACCAGCCATGTCATGACCTCGTAGAGGAATTCCTCCAGCGAGCGGACGATGCGCATGAGGTCCATGGCTCAGGCTCCGCCGCCTGCCGATAGGCGTGAGCTTTGGGGCAGCGCGGACGCGGTCTTTTCGGCTTGGTTCGCCAGCGTTCTCGGCACTGGCATTCCCGGGACTACCCGCTCACCACTTTCAGCAACCGCCGTTCCAGCGGAGCGAGAACCCCGGCGAGCTCATGCCCTCGTTTGAGCACCTGGCCCTGCTCACCGAACAGCGCCCAGATCCCCTGCCGTTGCCGGAGCTCCGGGCGTTTCTCCAGCCGCATCTGGGGAACGTCGGCAGTGCGGCGGAAGGCGGAGAAGCTGGCGAAGTCGCGGGTGAAGTTCATGGCATAGTCGCGCCATTCGCCAGCGGCCACCATGCGGCCGTAGAGATCGAGGATCCGCTGCAGCTCGGCCCGCTCGAAACCGACTTGTGTGAGGACGCGCGACGACGGGAAGGGAACGATGTTGCCGTCGAGCGGTCCCGCCCGCATCAGCTGGCGGCGCCCGTCTTGCGCGAGCGGGCCGGCACTTGCCGTTCCTCCCTCAGCGCGGCGATCTCGGCACGAAGCTCTGCCAGTTCGCGTTCGAGCGCTTCGACACGTTCGACTCCGCCGTTCACCTGCTCGCAGGGTTCGTCACACGGCGTACCGTAAGGAATGAATTCGCGCAGCCAGGTCTCTGCCGGAACCAGCGTGGAACGCGCCTTGAGGCCGATCATGGTCGCGCCTTCGGGCACGTCGTCCGTGACAACGGCATTGGCGCCGACACGAGCGCGCTCGCCAACCTCGATCGGGCCGATGATCTGCGCGCCGGAACCGATGATCACATTGTCCTTGAGCGTCGGGTGACGCTTGCCCCCCACGCCGTTGGTCGGGTTGGTTCCGCCGAGCGTGACGCATTGGTAGATCGTGACGTTGTCGCCGATCTCGGCGGTCTCGCCAATCACGGTGAAGCCGTGGTCGATGAACAGGTTGCGTCCGATCTTTGCGCCGGGATGGATGTCGATCGCTGTCAGCCAGCGAGAGATGTGATTGACCAGCCGCGCGAGAAAATAGAGCTCCCCGTCGAAAAGCCAGTGCGCAAGCCGATGGAATCCGAGCGCCCACACGCCCGGGTACAGGAGAATTTCCCAGCGGGACCGCGGAGCCGGGTCACGGGCCCGGACCGAGTCCAAGTATGCGATCAGTTGATCGAACATTACTGACGATTCTCCCTCAAATCCGGCGCTAAAGCAAGCGAGGCTCTTCAGCGCCGTGAACGGCCTCCAGGGCCGCACGCCAGATAGATTGGGTAGCCGGCACCTTGCGTTCAAGGCTGAGCCGGTCGATCGCGGCCACCAGCTTCTCCAGATCGGCGAAGGAACGGCCGGCTCGTGGAACGAGATACGCCGCCGCATCGGCGCCCAGCGGCAGCCCGCGCTGTTCGGCCAGAATGTACAGCAACTCCTCTGCCATCTCGTCATCCGGCAGGCCGATTTCGAGCTGCAGCGCAGCACCCAAGCGAGAGCGCAAGTCAGGCAGTACGATGTCCCAAGGCGGCTCCCCGCCGATGATCAGCAGCGCACGGCCTTCCTCCTGCGCGCGGTTCCAGCGGTGGAATATCTGCGCTTCGTCGAGCGAGCGGGCATCGTCGATCGCTTCGCCTCGGCCGCTTTCGGCGAACCAGCGGGCGAGCAGCGACTTGCCCGAGCGGGACGGACCCGTGAGCACGGCGGTACGGAACGGCCAGCTCTCGGGCCGAGCCAGAACCTCCGCCACATGGGCGTTGGCGGCGCCGACCACGATCCGCGAAGGTCCAGCGGACTCCGGCGCGAGCGGAAGGGCAATCTGGCTCATAAGTGGCCTAGTTTCGCGCCAGTCATGCGCGCCTTAGCGCGTAATGGCGAGCGCGTTGTTGCCCTGGGTAACCTGCCAGCCGCGAGCGCGCAACGCATCGGCCAGGGTGGCGAGGTCGCCGGCAAAGCTGACGCGCGTCACCGAAGTGCCGCCGATGGCGACGCTGCTGGTGGATACACCGCGCACGCCGGGGGTCCCGCGCAGCGCGGCAATCGCCGCATCGACCGAGGGCGCATCGGGCGTGGTGACTTGCACGGTGATGTTCACCACCGGAGCCTCGCCTGCCGCAGGCGTTGCAGCGGGATTGGTTGGGTCGACCAGGGCGTTCTGACCTTCACCGCCCGCAGCTCCCGCGAGTTCAGCCTGACGCGCCGCTTCGATCAGAGCACGGACCTCGGGGCTCAGTTGCATGCCTTCCATCGACAGAGTCGGGTCGGGCCGCAGGATGCCGGCGGCGAGCGCGCGGCTGTAGAATTCGTCGAACTTCTCGACTGCCATGGTCAGCATGGCCGGCACCTGCTCCGCATCGCGGGCGCGCAGGGTGAAGCTGAACAGGTATTCGTTGTCAGGCCCATGCCGTCCGGTGAAGTGGCCGAGCACCGGCCCGCCGGGATAGGAATACTCGAGCCGGGCGATCGGGACGATCACATCGGCCGCGCCGAACTGATCGAGCAGGTCGTTCCACAGCAGGCGGCTGCGGCGGCCGGTCTGGCCAAAGTTGAGAACCAGCGAATCGGAGCCCGCGCCCGAGGGGCGGACATAGTCGATCGCGCTGGCACCCGCCTGATACTCGGCCCAGGCGCGCTGCCACGGGTTGCGGACTTCAAACACCGTCTGGGTACCGCCGGTAATCAGCACCGGCAAAGTGAGCATCGGCGCGGACCGGGCACGCTCGCCCTGCCCGCCCAGCAATCCACCCGAGCGTGCGCGGTCGAACACCACGCCGAGGGTGGCGATATAGCGGCGCGGACCGAGTTGCTCGCGCTCGACCACGATGGCCGAGATCAGGCCTTCGAGCTGCGACTCGGGGATGTCCGGCCCGCCGATCTTCTTCCAGGCGAGCTTCTTGGCTTCCTGCCAGCCCTTGAGTCGCGCATCTTCCGAATTCTTGCCGACGACGTCGACCGTGATACCGCGCACCTCGATATCGGTGGTGCTGGCGACGGGCGCGATGCCGCGATCCCCCGAAACTTGCGCGACGAGAGCGACTCCCAAGGCGAGAGCCACAGCCCCGGCAATCGGGGCCCAGAGGCGTCGCGAAGGCGAAATTTGAGGGAGAGCAAGGCTTGGCATGTGTGAAATCGGCGGCCTTTTGCCCAATGGCGAGTGGAAATCCAAGCGCGAATGGATAAAGCGCCCAGTTATGACTTCAAACAACCCCCCGCCCGAACGTTATACCTACGCCCAGGCAGGCGTCTCGATCGATGCCGGCAACGCGCTGGTCAAGGCCATCGGCCCGCTGGTCAAGGCCACGCGCCGCCCCGGTGCCGATGCCGAGATCGGCGGCTTCGGCGGGTTCTTCGATCCGAAGGCGGCTGGCTATAACGATCCGCTGCTGGTCGCGGCCAACGATGGCGTGGGCACCAAGCTCAAGCTCGCGATCGATCATGACCGCCACGACACGGTGGGAATCGATCTCGTGGCGATGTGCGTCAACGACCTGATCGTCCAGGGCGCAGAGCCGCTGTTCTTCCTCGACTACTTCGCCACCGGCAAGCTCGACAACGGCGTGGCCGAGCGGGTCATCGCGGGAATCGCGCAAGGCTGCACGATCTCGGGCTGCGCGCTGATCGGCGGAGAGACGGCTGAGATGCCGGGCATGTATGCCGCGGGCGACTATGACCTCGCCGGCTTCTGCGTCGGCGCGGTTGAGCGTGGCGAGCAGCTGACGGGCGAGCGCGTTGCCCCGGGCCACGTGCTGCTCGGCCTCGCGAGTTCGGGGGTGCATTCGAACGGCTTCTCGCTCGTGCGCCGCCTGGCGGACGATCTCGGCTGGCGGATGGACCGCCCTGCCCTGTTCGACCAGGAGCGCCTGCTGATCGAGACCCTGATCGAGCCGACTCGGATCTACGTGAAGAGCCTGCTGCCGACCGTCCGTGCCGGCAAGATCGATGCCCTCGCCCACATCACTGGCGGTGGCCTGCTCGAGAACATTCCGCGCGTGCTACCCGAAGGCGCGCATGCGGTGGTCGATGCCGACGCCTGGGAGCAACCCGGATTGATGGCCTTCCTCCAGGGCCAGGGCAACATCGAGCCAGGCGAGATGGCGCGCACCTTCAACTGCGGCATCGGCATGGTGCTGGCGGTCCAGGCGGACCTCGCCCGCGAAGTCGCCGCCGAGCTGGAAGCAGCCGGAGAAGACGTCGTGCGGATTGGCGAAGTGATCGAAGGCCCGCGCGGCTGCACCGTGCGCGGATCGGCCGGCACCTGGAGCGCCAAGGCTGACTGGAGCGCTACGCACAATGCCTGAGAAGGCCCGCGTCGCGGTCATGCTTTCCGGCAACGGGACGACCATGTCCTCGTTGCTGTTCCATTCGCGCCTGCCCGATTGCCCTTATGAGATCGTGCTCGTCGCCAGCAACGTGCCCGAGGCGCGCGGCCTCAGCATCGCGGCGGCCGAGGGCATCCCGACTTTCGCCCACAGCCACCGCGGCCTCGACCGCGAGGCGCACGAGGCGATCATGGACCAGGCCCTGCGCGACGGCGGCGCCGAATACATCGCCCTGTGCGGCTACATGCGCGTGCTGACCGCGGGCTTCGTCGAAGGATGGGACGGGCGGATGCTCAACACCCACCCCTCGCTGCTGCCCAAATACAAGGGCCTGCACACGCACGAGCGCGCAATCGAAGCGGGCGATTCGCAAGGCGGCTGCTCCGTCCACGTCGTGACCGCTGAACTCGATGGCGGTCCACTGCTCGGCCAGGTGCCGGTGCACATCCTGCCCGACGACACGCCCGACAGCCTTTCGGCCCGCGTGCTGATGGCGGAGTACCAGCTCTATCCGCGCATGCTCGCCGACTACGTGGCGCGCGAGAAATCGCCCGACTATCTCGTCGCTCAGGTGCGCGAGCGGGCGATGGTTCTGCCTGAGGCGGACGAGATCGTGTCGCACGGCATGCCCTGCTTCGGCATCGTGAAGGGCAAGAAGTTCGCCTACGTCAGCCTCGACCATCACGGCGACGGAAAGACCGCGCTGCTGGTCAAGATCAGCGGCCCCGACGAACAGGCGCAGCTGATCGAGAACGATCCCGACCGCTACTACCGCCCAGCCTATTTCGGCGACGGCTGGATCGCTATCAGGCTAGACCTCGGCGATACCGACTGGGACGAGATAGGCGAGTGGCTCGCGCGGAGCTGGCGGGCGGTTGCGCCCAAGAAGCTCACCGGCCTGATGGACGTCGCCGACGGGTTCTGACCGCTCAGGTGCCGTAGAGGATGAAGTCGGCGATCGCGCCCGAATGCAGCGCCATCGTGTCGTAGACCGGCAACGGCGAGTTTTCAGCGGTGACCAGCAGGCCGACTTCGGTGCAGCCGAGGATCACGCTATCGGCCCCCGCCTCACGCCCGGCCTGGATCACCTTCAGGAACGTTTCGCGCGAGGCGTCGGTCACTACGCCGCGGATCAGCTCTTCGTAGATCACGCGATGGATCCCCGCGCGGTCGGCCTCGTCGGGGATCGACGCCGTGATACCGGCCTCGGCCAGCGGCGCACGGATATAGTCCTGCTCCATGGTGAAGCGGGTGGCGAGCAGCAGCGGGCGCGACTTGCCGTCGCGCTGTAGCGCTTCGCTCAGCGGATCCACGATATGGATCAGCGGTACCGAGACCGCCGCCCGCACGCTATCCGCGCACTTGTGCATGGTGTTGCTGCCGATCGCGACCGCGTCCACGCCGGCGCGATTGAGCCTGATGGCGGCTTCCACCACCTCGGCTCCGGCGTCATCCCAGCGCCCTTCGGTCTGGGCCTTGGCAATCGGGGCAAAGTCGAGCGAGTCGACAATCAGCGGCGCCGAATGGGCGCCGCCGAGACGTGCCGCGACGGTCCGGTTGATGGCGTCATAGTAGAGCCGGGTACTTTCCCAGCTCAGGCCACCGATCAGACCGACGCGGCGCACGCGTGTCAGCCGACGATTTCGTCAGCCTTGAAGAAGTAGGCGATCTCGATCGCGGCGTTCTCGTCGCTGTCCGAACCGTGGACGGAGTTCGCTTCGATGCTCTCGGCGAACACCTTGCGGATGGTGCCTTCAGCAGCGTCGGCCGGGTTGGTGGCGCCCATGACTTCACGGTTGCGCTTCACGGCGTCTTCGCCCTCAAGCGCCTGGACCACGACCGGGCCGCTGGTCATGAAATCGCACAGTTCGCCGAAGAACGGACGTTCCTTGTGGACCGCGTAGAAGCCTTCGGCCTGCTCGCGGGTCATCTGGATGCGCTTGGAAGCAATGACGCGCAGGCCGGCGTCTTCCAGCATCTTGGTGACCGCACCGGTCAGGTTGCGGCGGGTAGCGTCGGGCTTGATGATCGAAAAAGTGCGGGTGGCCGCCATTGGGGGATTCCTTCGGACTGTATGTGCGGAAAGTTGCGCGCGCCCCTAGCGGCGAGCGCTGGTACGCGCAAGGCTCAAGCCTTCTTGACCCACTTGCCGCCTTCGAGCTCGTAGAACTCGCGCGTCACCTCTTCGCGTTGGTCGAACAGCCGCCAGGTCTTGCGCGCCTCGGCCTTGCCGCCCTCGTCGAAGAACAGCAGGACGCGTTCGAAGGCTTCCGCCTCCCCACGCCATTGCCCGTCGGCCAGCGCCAGCAGCTTCGCTCCGTTGGCGGCGGTGCACTCGCCCGAAAGAAGCACCGGCTGGCGATCGGCGTGAGGCGCGTCGGCGCGGCCGTGGGCGAGGAAGTCCTCGGGGCACTGCTCCCACAGCGCCTTGTCCAGCCTGTCGACCAGCGACGGGTCCTCGGCCACCACCAGCATCGTTTGCCCGCCCGCCTTCGCGGCGCGGGCAATCAACGGCAGGACGCGTTCGACCGGCTGCGCGCCCGACAAGTAGAAGCCGACGCGCTCCACCTCAGCTTTCGAGCTTGTCGCGCACGTAGCGGTCGATCAGGCGCACGCCGTAGCCGGTCGCGCCCTTGTCCCAGGTGGCGCCGGGCTTGTCGGCCCAGACCATCCCGGCGATATCGAGGTGAGCCCAGGGGGTCCCCTCGTCGATGAAGCGCTGCAGGTACTGCGCCGCGGTGATCGAGCCAGCCCAGCGGGGTCCGACGTTCTTCATGTCGGCGATCGGGGAATCGATCAGCTTGTCGTAAGCCGGCGAGAGCGGGAAACGCCACAGCTTGTCGCCGCTGGCCTTGCCTGCTGCAGACAGGTCGTCGGCCAGGCCATCGTCGTTCGAGAACAATCCGCCATGCTCGTGGCCAAGCGAAATGATCATCGCGCCGGTCAGCGTGGCGAGGTCGACGATCGCGGCCGGCTTGAACTCACGCTGCGCCCAGGTGAGCGCGTCGCACAGGACCAGCCGTCCTTCGGCGTCGGTGTTGATGACTTCGACCGTCTGGCCCGACATCGTGGTGACGATGTCGCCGGGACGCTGCGCCTTGCCGTCGGGCATGTTCTCGACCAGGCCGCAAACGCCGATGACGTTGGCTTTCGCCTTGCGCTTGGCAAGCGCGAGCATGGCCCCGGCCACCGCACCGGCGCCGCCCATGTCCCACTTCATGTCTTCCATGCCGGCAGCCGGCTTGATCGAGATGCCGCCGGTGTCAAACGTCACGCCCTTGCCGACGAAGACCGTCGGCTGTGCGCCCTTGGTTCCGCCGAGCCACTTGATGACCAGCAGCCGCGGCGGTTGGGCCGAACCCTGCGAGACGCCGAGCAGCGCGCCCATGCCGAGCTTGCGCATCTCTTCTTCACCGAGGAACGACAGCTCTGCTCCGGTGCCGGCGAACTGCTTGAGGCAGCGTTCGACAAACGATTCGGGGTAGATGACGTTTGGCGGCTCGGCCACGAGCTCGCGGGTGAACTCGACGCCTTCAGACAGAGCCTGTTCGGTCGCCCAGGCCTGGTCGCTGCCCGCGGGCGCGTCAGTGACGACGACTTGCGTCAGGGAGATCTTCTGCTCGTCCTTGAGCTTGGTCCGGTAGGTGTCATGACGCCAGCTGCGCAAACGCAGCCCGGTCAGCACCGAAGCGACATCCTTTGCCTCGAGCCCGGTCGCATCGAGCGCGAGTTCGGTGGCTCCCGAGGTCAGGTACTTCGCGGCCAGAGCCGCACCGGCGCGTTCCAGCGCGGCACTGCGGCCATCGCCGTTGGCACCCGCGCCGACGAGGGCGAGGCGGACGACCGCGTCACCGCGCTCGACAAAGGCTTCGAACAATTGCCCGGCCTTGCCGGAAAAGCGCGCAGCGCGCGCTCCCTCGGCCACGGCCCGGTCGAGATCCGCGGGCAGCTGGTCCTTGTCCACGACGCGCGCGACCAATGAAGAACCTGCGCCAGGGGCGCTCTGGAAGGTGATTTGCATGCTCTCTCCGCTCGATCGTGTGGGAGGCGCGGCAGTTGATACCGCAGGACTTGCTCGGTGGCGTTGCAGTTAGGGAGCAGCGGTGCAATAGGCAAGCCGATGCGCCCCCGCCCGCAGCCAGAATTGTACGCCGAACTTCGCAACTTGCGGCGTTTCCGCGCGATCGCCCTGGCGGGGATTGCCGCGATGATGTGCGTTCCCTTGCCGGCACTGGCTCAGGATGAGCCGGCACCCGCCGCAAGCGATGAAGCCAAGCAGAGCGAAGCGACACCACGGGAAGTCGAGTTCGAAGCCAATAACCTCGAATACGACAGCAACTCTGACCTGGTCACCGCCTCGGGCGACGTGCTCCTGCGATCGGACGACCGCTCGGTTCGGGCGGATAGCGTTTCGTGGAATCGCACGAGCGGCCAGATCATGGCGATGGGCAATGTCCGCGCCGTGGACGAAGACGGCAACCAGCTGTTCACCGACAGCCTCGAGCTGACCGACGAGCTCAAGGAAGGGGCCATGAGCAACCTGCTCCTGGCTTTCAGGGCCGGCGGACGCCTCGCCGCAGCCGAAGGTCACCGCGATGAGACCGGCGACGTGGTGCTGTCGCGCGCCTCGTATTCGTCGTGCCCCGTGGTCGATGGCGATGGCTGCCCGCAACAGCCGAGTTGGCGGGTGACCGCCCGCCGGGTGCGCTACGACGCCGAGACGAAGACGATCCGCTTCGATGGCGCCTACCTCGAACTGTTCGGCAAGCGCATCCTGCCTTTGCCGGGCATAACCGTGCAGGCGGACGGCGGGCCGAGCTCCGGCTTCCTGATCCCCGACGTCGGCGTCAACGCGTCCAACGGCCTCGAAGTCATCGGCAGTTACTATTGGCATATGGCCGATAATCGCGATCTTCTGCTGACCGGTTACGCCTACACCGAAGCGGTGCCGATGATTTCGGCCCAGTACCGCCAGCTAACCGACAGCGGCGCGTTCCAGGCCACGGGCTACCTGACTTACGGCACCCGCATCCCGCTCAACTCCACGGTTCCGACCGAGGAGAAGGACATCCGCGGCTATTTCTTCGCCAACGGGAAATTCCAGCTCGATCCGAACTGGAGCGTGACGAGCTCGCTGCGCTTCGCGCTCGACCGGACTTTCGCCCGCCGTTACGACATCACCCGTGACGACAGGTTGCGCTCGATGATCGATGTCGAGCGGATCGACGATGACAGCTACCTGTCGATCTCGGGCTGGGTGACGCAGCTTCTGCTGGTCCAGCAGCCTCAGGGCCTGGTTCCCATCGCCTTGCCGCTGATCGACTACCGGCGACGGATCGCCGACCCTGTCCTTGGCGGGCAGTTCGAACTTCAGGCCAACACACTCGCGATCACCCGTACCGACGGGCAGGATACACAACGCGCGTTCGCTCGCGCCGAGTGGAACCTGCGCCGCATCACCCCTTGGGGCCAGGAGGTCACCGCAACGGCTTACCTGCGCGGCGACGTCTATCATTCGGACGGCATCGAACTCACCGAGAACCCGGCCTATCGCGGGCGAAACGGCTGGCAGGCCCGCGGCGTCGCCATCGGCGCCATCGACGTGAAGTGGCCGTTCGTCGGCAGCTTCATGGGCGGGACGCAGGTCATCACCCCGCGCGTCCAGCTGGCCGCAGCGCCCTCGATCGAGAACCTCGATATCCCCAACGAGGATGCCCGCTCGATCGATCTCGAGGACAGCAACCTCTTCGCGCTCAACCGCTTCCCCGGCTACGACCGGGTCGAGGATGGCGCGCGAGTAACCTACGGCCTCGACTGGGCGGCCGAGATCCCGAGCTGGCGTGCCAAGGTCACGATCGGGCAATCCTACCGGCTGACCGACAAGCCCTCCCTGTTTCCCGACGGCACCGGGCTGACCGAACAGTTTTCCGACTGGGTCGGCCGAACCGAGATCCGTTATCGCGACTTCGTGAAGTTCACCCACCGCTACCGCGTGGACAAGGACAACTTCGCGGTTCGGCGCAACGAGATCGACGCGACGCTCGGCTCAGACGAGACTTATGTCGAGCTGGGCTACCTCCGCCTCAATCGCGACATCGACCTCAACTTCGAAGACCTGCAGGACCGCGAGGAGTTGCGCGCTGCGGGTCGCGTGGCGTTTGCCAAGTACTGGTCGGTGTTCGGCTCCGCGGTGGTCAACCTGACCAACTCGGAAGAAGATCCCTCGTTCACCTCGGACGGATTCGAACCGCTGCGCACGAGGCTCGGTATCGCCTATGCCGATGACTGCCTGGAATTCGGGTTTACCTGGCGGCGCGATTATGTCGCGGTGGCGGATGCCGACAAGGGCAACAGTTTCCGCGTCTATTTCGCCCTGCGCAATCTCGGCATTCGCTAGCACTTCGGGTCTTGTCGACGCTATCCGCAAGCATCGCCGTTGGCAGGCACCAGCAAACGCGCTATCCGCCGCGGCTCAGCTAGGGTTAAGCCGCCTGGAGGTAGGTGGCCAGCCTTCGAGACGCGCAGATAGCGCATCCTTTACGGGGTCCTGCAATTGAGCAAGTTCACCAAGAAATTCGGATGGTTCATGGCTGCGACGGCAGTTTCTGCCGGGCTCTACACGGCGGCCATTGCGCAGGAGCCGGCCGAAGCCAGCTCTTCCGACGCGTTCAACATCCCTGACAATATCATCATCCTCAATCGCGAGGATGCGAAGCGTCGGGCCACCGCGACGGTCAACGGCACCATCATCACCGGCACCGACGTCGACCAGCGTGTGGCGCTGATCATCGCGGCGAACGAAGCGAAGCCTTCAGCCGACGAGGTCAAGCATCTCCGGCTGCAGGTGCTCCGCAACCTGATCGACGAAACGCTGCAGATCCAGGAGGCAGATGCCCAGGAAATCGGCGTTTCCGACGACGAGGTGAATTCGACCTACAACCGCCTCTCGTCCGAACGCTTCAGGCGCTCGGACGCAGAGATGACGCGGTATCTCGGCTCGATCGGTTCATCGCCGGCTTCGCTCAAGCGCCAGATCAAGGGCGAACTCGCCTGGGATCGTCTGCTTCGTCGCAACGTCGCCCCCTACGTGAACGTGTCGGAAGGCGAAGTGAACGAACTGTTCGAGCGTCTCCAGGCTTCCAAGGGTACCGCTGAGTATCGGATAGGCGAGATCTATCTCTCGGCCACACCTGCAACTCGCGATGCGGTCAATCAGAACGCCCGCCGGATCATGGAGCAGCTTCGCGCTGGTGGCAGCTTCGTCGCCTATGCCCGTCAGTTCTCCGAAGCTTCGACCGCGGCAGTCGGCGGCGACCTCGGCTGGATCCGCATTGAACAGCTGCAGAACCAGCAGCTCGAAAACGTCGCTCGCGAATTGCAGCCGGGTCAGTTGGTCGGACCGGTCGAGATTCCCGGCGGCTTTTCGATCCTCTACCTGATCGACAAGCGCCAGGTCGGCATGGCCGATCCGCGCGATGCCCTGCTCAGCCTGAAGCAAATCTCGCTCGATTTCCCGGCCGGCATTTCAAAGGAAGACGCTCAGGTTCGCGCAAAGGCGTTTGCTGATGGCGTGGGCAAGATCCGCGGATGCGGCGAAGCCGAAAGCGTAGCCGCCACGCTCGGAGCCCAGGTCGTATCGAACGACGGCATTGCCATTCGTTCGCTTCCTGAAGCGTTGCAGCCGATCCTTCTCGACCTTAGCGTCGGCCAGGCGACCCCGCCCTTCGGGACGCTCGAGGACGGTGTACGTGTCCTACTGCTCTGCGGCCGCGACGATCCGGCCGGTGCGGCCGGTCCGGATACCGAGGCGCTGATGTCGCAACTCGAGGACGAACGCATCAACCGCCGGGCACAGCGCTACTTGCGCGACCTTCGGCGCGACGCGGTGATCGAATATAACTAAGCGTGCGAAGCCACTCGCCGTGTCGCTTGGCGACCCGGCGGGCATCGGCCCCGAAGTCATATGCGAAGCCTGGACAAGGCGCGGCGAAGAGCATCTGCCTCCGTTCTTTGTCGTGGGCGGCGTGGGCGTGCTGAAGGCAGCGGCGGCGCAGCGGGGGCTCAAGGTCCCCCTCGCGATCATCGATCACCCAGCGCTGGCGCTCGAGGCATTCCCCAATGCCCTGCCCGTTCTTGGCGGACCGGACAGCGAATACCATCCCGGTGAACCGGACGAGAGCGGCGCAAGGCTGGCTCTCAGTTCGCTCGAAGCGGCTGGCGCGCTCGTCGTTTCGGGGGAGGCAGGAGCCATCGTCACCGGACCGATTGCGAAGTCGGAATTGGCCAAGGTCGGCTTTGCATTCCCAGGCCAGACCGAATTCGTCGCCGCCGCCAGCGGCGTTGCCGCAGATGACGCGGTGATGATGCTGGCGGGCCCACAGCTGCGAACCGTGCCGCTGACAGTGCATTGCGCCCTGAGCGAGGTATCGGGGCGTATCTCGGCCGACCTCATCTGCCGCCGCGCGACGATTGTCGACAAAGCCCTTCGGCAGGATTTCGGCATTGCCGCCCCCCGGATCGCGATCTGCGGTCTCAATCCGCATGCCGGCGAAAGCGGCAGGATGGGGCGTGAGGAGATCGAGATCATTGCCCCGGCCATCGCCGCCTTGCGGGCCGCAGGTATCGAGGCGACGGGCCCCCATCCGGCCGACGCGCTTTTCACAGCGCACGCACGAGGCAGCTATGACGTCGCGATCGCGATGTATCACGACCAGGCTCTTATTCCGTTGAAAACGCTCGACTTCGACCAGGGCGTCAATGTGACCCTGGGTTTACCCATCATCCGCACTTCGCCCGATCACGGCACGGCCTTCGGTATCGCCGGAACGGGAGCCGCCCGGCCCGACGCGATGATCGCCGCGATCCGGATGGCCGGCGAAATGGCAGAGCGTCGGAGCGGCCAGTGAGTTCCGCCACCGCGCCTATTCCTGTCCTTCCCCCTCTGCGGGAGGTCATTGCCGCCCATGGGCTGAGCGCCTCGAAAGCGCTCGGCCAGAACTTCCTGCTGGACGAACAACTGCTCGCCCGGATAGCCGCCATTCCCGGCGACCTGCAGGATCACGCCGTCCTGGAAATCGGACCCGGCCCCGGCGGGCTGACGCGGGCCTTGTTGCGCGCGGGAGCGAGAGTGACCGCCATCGAGATGGATCGCCGCTGCCTTCCCGCGCTCGCCGAGCTGGGAGAGGCCTTTCCCGGCCGGTTGCGGGTGATCGAAGGGGACGCCCTCAAACTCAATCATGACGAACTCATGGGCGAGCCTTACGCGATTGCCTCGAACCTGCCGTACAACGTCGGCACCGCGTTGTTCACGGGCTGGCTAGGCGGAGAGCAATGGCCTCCGAAATGGACCAGCCTGACGCTGATGTTTCAACAGGAGGTGGCACAACGCGTCGTCGCCGCGCCCGACAGCAGTGCTTATGGGCGGCTGGCGATCCTGGCGCAGTGGCGTTCGAACGCCAAGTTCGCCATGAAAGTGCACCGCAGCGCGTTTACTCCACCGCCCAAAGTCATGAGCGCTATCGTGCATGTTACACCGGCTGAGGCGCCAGCTGGCATCAGCGCCAAGGTCCTGGAGAAACTGACCGAGGCCGCCTTCGGTCAACGCCGCAAGATGCTCCGCCAAAGCCTGAAGGGCATCCCAGGGGCGCTTGAGGCCCTCGAAAGCCTGGGAGTTGATCCGACGCGTCGTGCTGAAACGCTGAGCGTCGCTGAATTCGTTTCGGTCGCCCGCGAATTGACGGCTTGAGGGCTTCAGCCGAATCTCGGCCGCTCGCCCCCCAGGCCCGCCAGGGCAAGCGTCAACGTCCGTCCGCGATCGGTTAGCCGAAAGGTCGGGCCGAATACTCCAGCCGGTCCTTCTTCGACCAAACCCTTTGCAACGAGGCCGTGCATGCTTGGCAGGCCGATGCGCACGCGTTTCGACAGAGGTTCGAATTCCTGGAAAGGCCAGTAGGCCCGCAAAGCATTACGCTCGCCGCGATTGAGCTCGGGAAACGATCCCGCCGCACTGGGCTTCGATAGAGCCGAACCCGCTTCGTCAGTCGGCTCCGGCCGCCCGTCCAGGACGAGCGCGGATTCATTACTCACAAAACTTCCCCCAAAAAGCTGGTGCAAAACCTGTACCGAGCTGACCCGGCGGCGCGCCTCGCACAGCGCGTAAGTTAACGCAAGGCAGAAATCTGGTTACAAACGCATCTATCAAACAAGTTACGAAAGATACTCGATATGTAATTTCGCTCACTGGGCAGTGGGCGTAATTTTCGTGCCCGACCGAACATGAACCGCTCCCTAACGAGCCAGCCTCTGACGAGGGTACGGAATTTCCGGTTCGCAATCCGGGACGGATCACTTACTTCTTAGGCATGCACCGAGGCATTCTCATGACGCCGGACGTTCGCCGGCCCACGATCGTGGGCTGGCTAATGCTGCTGGTCGTCCTGATTTCGGCGGTGCCGACCACGGGGCATGCCCGCACCAGGATCATCGGATCCGCGTTCGACCCAGCGACCTACTCGGTCGTAGTAAGCCCCAAGAAGCCGCGCATTTCGGCGGCCAAGGCCTCACTCGATCGAAAGACACCGCTCGATCACCAGCTCGACTGGACGCCGCTTCAGGCAACGATCGAGCCCATCCTGATCCTTCCCAACTTCGAGTTGGTGACCGGGGAACCCTACGCTCACATCGCGCTTGAGAGCTTCGGCCGAGCGACATCCATTCGCGCAAATGGACCGCGGGCCCCACCGGCGGCCTGATCTCGCGTCCCTCGGCACGGCTAGGCCTCTTCCTCGCCATGCCCGCACCAGACTGCAGGTCCACGCGGCTCGGTTTGGAGATTTAACATGATCGAAAAGCGATGCGGGCCGCACTTTTGGCGCGCGCCTGCACCATCGACGGGTCCGAGAGCCGCGGAAACATTTCGCGCTGCGCTCGTCCCCTCGTCGTACAGTGAAAGATTCCGCGAGGTTTCAGGGTCTCGCGAAGCCAGGAGAAGCACTTGCCACACCACACCCCCCTGATCGGGACGATTGTCGCCGGCCTTGTCGTAGCGTTCTTCATGGGAGCGCTGGCGCATCGCCTGCGTGTGTCCCCTGTTGCGGGCTACCTCTTCGCGGGCGTCATCGTCGGGCCCTTCACACCTGGCTTTGTCGCCGACACCAGCCTCGCCAACGAACTGGCCGAGCTCGGCGTGATCCTGCTGATGTTCGGCGTTGGCCTGCACTTCTCCTTGCGGGACCTCCTGTCAGTCCGAAAGATCGCAATTCCCGGCGCGTTGACGCAGATCGCGGTGGCGACGCTGCTGGGCCTGGCATTGGCCCACTTCCTCGGCTGGTCGATCCTGTCCGGCCTGGTTTTCGGCCTCGCGCTCTCGGTTGCGAGTACCGTCGTATTGCTGCGGGCAATGCAGGCCCGCGATCTCATCAACACCGAGCGCGGACGCATCGCCGTCGGATGGTTGATCGTCGAAGACCTCGCGATGGTGCTGACTCTCGTGCTGCTGCCACCGATCGCCAGCATGGTAACCGCAGACGCGATGGACGGCGCCTCGATCGCGACCACCTTTGGCATAACGGTACTCAAGGTCGGCGGCTTCATCGCTTTCATGCTGATCGTGGCCCGACGCCTGATACCGGCCGCCTTGCATTGGGTCGCTCACACCGGTTCGCGCGAGTTGTTCCGCTTGGCTGTCCTGGCGATCGCCCTGGGTGTGGCGTTCGGCGCGGCCTATGTGTTCGACGTTTCGTTTGCGCTCGGAGCCTTCTTTGCAGGCATGATCCTGGGCGAATCCCAGTTGAGTCGCCGCGCCGCTGAAGAAACCCTGCCGCTGCGCGACGCGTTCGCGGTGTTGTTCTTCGTCTCTGTCGGGATGCTGTTCGATCCCGCCGTAGTGATCGAGCAACCCTGGCCCCTGCTCGCAACCGTGGCGATCATCATCTTCGGCAAGTCGCTCGCTGCCTTCGCCATCGTGCGCTTCTTCGGCCACCCGACGCGGACGGCGCTGACGATTTCCGCCAGCCTCGCCCAGATCGGCGAGTTCTCCTTCATCCTGGCTGGTCTCGGCACCAATCTCGGTATCCTGCCCCCAGAGGGCCGTGACCTGATCCTGGCAGGCGCCATCCTCTCGATCTTCGCGAACCCGTTCGTGTTCACTGCCGTCGCCGGCCGGGTCGGTGCCGCCAAGAAGGCCGCGGTCGCCGAAGCCCGCGAGGTCGAGCGCCAACGCCAGGAAGAGCGCAAGGAACATACCCTGCTCATCGGTTATGGCCGCGTCGGAAGCCTGGTCGGCCAAGGGGCGAAGAAGGCCGGTCGCGCGGTCGTCGTGGTGGAAGACGAAGCCGACGTGGCCCGGCTGGCTGCCGAAGACGGACTGCCGGTAGTCATGGGCAATGCCGCGTCCCCTTCAGTGCTGCTCGAGGCGGGGATCGAAGATGCCAAGCGGCTGGTGATTGCCATACCCGAGGGCTTCGAGGCGGGCGCCATTGCCGATCAGGCGCGCAAGCTGAATCCCGAGATCACCATCTACGCCCGCGCGCACTCCGACAACGAGGTGGACCACCTCCTGCAGGCGGGTGTCGATCAGGTGATCATGGGCGAACGCGAAATCGCCATCCGCCTGCTTGAACTGATGGCTCCCAAGGCCCCGGCCGCCCACTAGGCGGCCGGAAGCTGGCTAGCTGGCCTTCACCTTGCGGCGCCAGGCGTGGAGCAGGGGCTCGGTATAGCCGTTCGGCTGATCGAGCCCCTTGAACACCAGGTCGACTGCCGCGAGGAACGCCGGGTCGGTGTTCCAGTTGCCCTCCATCGGGCGATAGGCAGGGTCACCGGCGTTCTGCCCGTCGACCCGCACGGCCATGCGCTTGAGGGCGCCCATGACCTGCGGTTGGCTGACAACGCCGTGGAGCAACCAGTTGGCGAGGTGCTGGCTGGAGATGCGCAGCGTCGCGCGATCTTCCATCAGCCCGATGTCGTTGATGTCTGGCACCTTGGAGCAGCCGATGCCCTGGTCAATCCAGCGTACGACATAGCCGAGCAGGCCTTGGCAATTGTTATCGAGCTCTTCGGCAATCTCCGCCTCGCTCCAGTTCACGCCCTCGGCCAGGGGCAAGGTCAGCAGCGCGTCGAGGCCGGGCGCCGGGCTCAGCCGGGGTTGAACTTCGAACACGTCGGTGGCGTGGTAGTGCAACGCATGGAGCACCGCTGCGGTAGGTGAAGGAACCCAAGCGGTATTGGCTCCCGCCTGGAGGTGTCCGCCCTTCTCCTCGAGCATGGCCCGCATCCGATCGGGCGCTGCCCACATGCCCTTGCCGATCTGCGCCTTACCCGAAAGCCCGCAGGCGAGGCCAATGGCAACGTTGCGCTTCTCGTAGGCATCGAGCCAGACCGACTGCTTCATCGCGCCCTTGCGCACCATCGGACCGGCGCGCATCGAGGTGTGGATCTCGTCCCCCGTGCGGTCGAGGAAGCCGGTGTTGATGAACACGATCCGGTCCTTCACCGCCTCGATGCAGGCCGCGAGATTGGCGCTCGTCCGCCGCTCCTCGTCCATCACCCCGACCTTGATCGTGTGACGCTTCAGACCAAGCAAGTCCTCGACCGCATCGAACAGGTCATTGGTGAAAGCGGCTTCCTCTGGCCCGTGCATCTTGGGCTTCACGATGTAGATGCTGCCGCACTGACTGTTGCGCCAGCGGCTGTGGCCCTCGACATCCAAGGCGCCAATGGCGGAGGTGACGACCGCGTCGAGAATGCCCTCCGGCACCTCGGCTTCGCCGACCTGTAAGATCGCCGGGTTGGTCATCAGGTGCCCGACATTGCGCACGAACAGCAGACTACGACCCGGCAAGTCGCGCGTGCTGCCATCTGCGCAGGTAACGACGACGTCATCTTCCAGCGACCGCGTCAGAGTCTTGCCACCCTTGTCGAAACTTGCCTCGAGATCGCCGCGGATCACGCCGAGCCAATTGCGATAGGCGGCGAGCTTGTCCTCGCCATCGACAGCGGCAATCGAATCTTCGAGGTCGACGATCGTTGTCAGCGCGGCTTCCAGCCTGACGTCGGCGATGCCCGCTGGATCGGATTGGCCGATCGGATGCCCGCGATCGAACAGGACCTCGATGTGCAGGCCGTTGTGGCAGAATACGACGCCCTTCTCGGTGCGGCCGACATATTGGGTCGGCTCGCATAGCGGGAGGCTCTCCGGGCCGGTGATCTCCGACCAACTCAAGTTCAAAAGCGGGACCGCCAGGTCGAGGAAGGCCCGGGCCGCCGCGATCACGGCTTCGCCACGCTTGGGATCATAGCCCGAAACCTCGGCGGCTGGTGCCTGAGGCAGGGCGTCGGTGCCGTAGTAGGCGTCGTAGAGGCTGCCCCACCGGGCGTTGGCGGCGTTGAGCACGAACCGCGCGTTGAGCGCCGGGACGACCAGCTGAGGACCGGCCATGGCCGCGATTTCCGCGTCGACATTGGTGGTGCCGACGGTGAACGCCTCTGGTTCTGGGACAAGGTAGCCGATCTCTTCGAGAAAGCCGCGATAGGCGGCGGGATCGTGCGGCTTGCCCCGTCGCTCCGCGTGCCAGTGGTCGATCTTCGACTGAAGAGCGTCGCGCTTGTCGAGCAGCGCCAGGTTGCGCGGACCAAAGCGGCGGAGCAATTCGGCGAAGCCGGCCCAGAACTTCGCGCTATCGCGCCCGAGAGGTTGCAACACCTCTCCCTCGATGAACTCCGCCAGGGCCGCATCGACCCGCAACCCACTCCGCTCTACCCTATCGCTCAAGTCAGACTCCTTCCTGGGGACATGTCTAGGCACGCCCGACAGCAATAGCGAGGCGCCGTTTGACAGCAAACGCCTACCGGCTAAGCTTCGTTTCAAATGCAACGGCTGACCCAAGACGAGAGGAAGCTGATTGAGCCGATCGAGCGGTCGGCGATGCTTGAGCGCACCGAGCGCTGGAGCGCCATTAACAGCGGCACCGGCAACCTGACCGGCCTCCAGCGGCAGGCCGAAGAGCTGGCGCATGCGTTCGCCGCCTTGCCCGGAGAGGTCGAACTCCGAGCCCCGGCGCAAGTGACCTCGGTCGATGCAAGCGGGCGCGAGATCGAGCAGGCTAACGGCCAGCACCTGATCCTGCGCGTGCGACCGGCGGCGCAGCGGCGCTTCCTGCTGACCGGGCACATGGACACGGTCTACCCCGCGGATCATCCCTTCCAGGCTGGCCGGTGGATCGATGGCGACACCTACAACGCCCCCGGCGCGGCTGACATGAAAGGCGGCATCGCCGTGATGCTGGCAGCGCTGGTTGCGTTCGAGCGATCAAGCGCGGCAGCTTCGACCGGCTATGACGTGATGATCAATTCGGATGAGGAGACCGGATCGCTTTCCTCCGCCGCGCTGATTGCCGAACTGGCGCGTGGGAAGACAGCCGCCCTCACCTACGAGCCCTCCGCCCGACCCGATGGCACGCTCGCCCATTCGCGCGGGGGTAGCGGCAACTACAGCGTCACCATTAGCGGGCGCGCAGCTCACGCCGGGCGCAACCCGCAGGACGGCCGCAACGCGATTGTCGCGGCAGGAGCGTTGGCGGTCGCGCTCAAGACGATGGAGCACCCGGACCTGGCGATCAATCCGGCCAGGATCGACGGCGGCTCGGCCAATAATGTCGTTCCGGACCTTGCCATCTTGCGCTTCAACATTCGCCCCAAGACCGCGGAAGCCGCCCTGAACTTTGAACGTGATTTCAGTGTATTGCTGCAACACATTGAAGCGGTACATGAGGTCGGCACCCACGTCCACGGCGGGATCACGCGCCCGCCCAAGCCGGTAGACCTCGAAGCTCAGCGTCTGTTCGACCTCGTGCAGCGCACAGGCGCCGATCTGGGCCAGGACTTCGGCTGGCAGCCGAGTGGAGGCGTGTGTGACGGCAACAACATTGCCGCCTGCGGAGTGCCTGTCGTCGACACGATGGGCGTGCGCGGCGGGGCCATTCATTCTCCCGAGGAATACTTGATCGCATCCTCCCTTGCCGAACGGGCTGCTCTCTCAGCGGTAGTGCTCCATCGGCTCGCAACAGGAGACCTTGCTTGACCTTTCGCTTGCGCGCCGCCCGGCCGGACGACCTTGAGCCGCTGTACGAAATGGCCAAGCTGACCGGCGGAGGGTTCACCAACCTACCCGCGGACCGCAAGGCGCTGGCGCGTAAGCTCGAACGGGCGGAAGCCGCCTATGGCCGCGATGAAGACACGCTGGCCGACGAGCAGTTCGTGCTGGTGCTTGAAAAGCCCGAGACCGGCGAAGTTCGGGGCACCTGCCAGATGATGACCCAGGTCGGGCAGCAGTGGCCGTTCTACTCCTACCGCCTGAACACGCTGACCCAGCATTCGGAGGAGTTGCAGCGCACCGTGCGCGCCGAGATGCTCAGCCTGGTCACCGACCTCGAAGGATCGAGCGAAGTCGGCGGGCTGTTTCTCCATCCGAACGAGCGAGCGGGCGGCCTCGGCCTGCTGTTGGCCCGAAGCCGTTATCTGTTCATCGCCATGCACCGCGCCCGCTTTGCCGACCGCATTCTGGCCGAACTTCGCGGCATCATCGACGAGCGCGGCGGCTCTCCGTTCTGGGACGGGGTCGCGGGCCGGTTCTTCGGGATGAACTTCCAGGAGGCGGACTACTTCAACGCCATCAACGGCAACCAGTTCATCGCCGACCTCATGCCCAAGCATCCGGTCTATGTCGCGATGCTGAGCGACAGCGCGCGCGGGGCGATCGGCATACCGCATCCCTCGGGACGCGCGGCAATGCGAATGCTCGAGGAGGAAGGTTTCTCCTGTGAGGGTTACGTCGACATCTTCGACGGTGGCCCGACGATGACCGCGCGGACCGACAATGTCCGCTCGATCCGCGATGCCCACCCCTCGACCGTCGTGAGCACGGACTGCCGCAAGGGCGAGAAAGTCTTGATGGCCAGCGGCAGGCTATCCGCCTTCCACTCCTGCTACGGGGCCTGCGAGCCCGTCGAGGGAGGATTGTCGATCGATTCCGCCTCGGCTGACATGCTCGATGTCCGACCGGGCGACACGGTGTGGACGGTGCAGCGTTGAGCCTGGTCGAGATCAACTTCGACGGGATCGTCGGTCCCAGCCACAATTATGCCGGGCTCAGCCTGGGCAACCTCGCAGCCACGGCTCACGCTGGCGATATCTCCTACCCTCGCGCCGCGGCCCTCCAGGGACTGGAGAAGATGCGCGGCAACATGGCTCTGGGACTGACTCAAGGGTTCTTCGCCCCCCTGCCCCGGCCAAACGTCGCCTGGCTCGAAACGATCGCCGTCGATGCGGCCACCGACCGCGCGCTCTACGCGACAGGTTGGTCCGCCTCTTCGATGTGGACTGCCAACGCCGCGACGGTCTCGCCCGCGCCCGACACAGCCGACGGCCGCTGCCATCTGAGCGTCGCGAACCTCGTGACCATGGCGCACCGTTCGCACGAATGGCCCGACACCTTGCGCCAGCTCCAACTCGCCTTCGCCGACCAGCGGCACTTCGCGGTTCACGGGCCGGCGCCCCCTTGTTTCGGCGACGAAGGGGCCGCCAACCACATGCGTCTGACTTCAGCTCACGGCGAGCCGGGGTTGGAGGTGTTCGTCTATGGTCGATCGGGAGGCCGCTTCCCGGCCCGGCAGCACG
This sequence comes from Porphyrobacter sp., assembly GCA_017744315.1. Lineage (GTDB taxonomy): Bacteria > Pseudomonadota > Alphaproteobacteria > Sphingomonadales > Sphingomonadaceae > Croceibacterium_A. The sequence continues at coordinate 82,842 of JAGIBN010000005.1, read as the reverse complement.
AACAGGCCAGCCGCGTAGTAGCTCGACGGCATGGTCTCGATCCGGAGCGCGTTCTTTTCATCGAGCAGTCGCCTGAAGCGATCGCCGCCGGAGCCTTCCATAACGACGTCGTCGCCGTGGCGAATGAGCGGGTGCTGTTCTGCCATGAGCAGGCGTTCGCAAAACCGGCGGCGGCTTATGCGGCGATCCGCGAGCGCTTTCCTGAGGTTGAGGTAGTGGAAGTGCCGTCGAGCGCGGTGAGCCTTGCCGAAGCGGTCCGCTCCTACCTGTTCAACGCCCAGCTGGTGACGCTTCCTGCGGGAGAGCAGGCGCTAGTCATTCCCGGTGAGGCCTGGGAGACGCCCCAGGTACGCCGCTGGCTCGACAAGATGATCGCCGGCAACGGGCCAATTCGCCGAATCGTGCCCGTCGACGTGCGCCAGTCGATGGCCAACGGTGGGGGTCCGGCCTGCCTGAGGCTGCGAGTTGTGGCGGATCCCTCGACGGTCGACCCAAGATTTCTGATCGACGAGATCAAAGCCGAAACGATGGCGAAGATCATCGAAGGGCATTGGCCGGAACAGATCGATCCCGCCGACCTCGGCGAGGAGGATCTGGCGAATTCAGTGCGGAAAGCCCGTGAGGCTCTGCTCGACGGACTCGGCCTTTCGGAGCTCGCCTGAACTGTTCCCTGTCGGGACAACTCATAAGAGCACCCCGGTTAACCACTCTTTGTGCTGGAACTCAGCCGCGGGCACGATCATTTCTCGTGTCGGGGTTAACGATGGAATGTCGAGCAATGCTGCGCAAGGTTTCCAGATTGTTCACGATCAAGACGCGTTTTGAAGCCTTCCTGATCATCTATGCCCTGGCGCTCGGGGCGACCACGCGGGGCGCGCATTACCTTGATCAGTTCCCAGGCATTGGCGGCGAGCTGCTGTTCCTAGCCACTACGGGCGCGGTGTTCATCGGAGGCGCCAAGATCCTCGACTGCCTGCGTTACGAGCGGGCCGAGAAGGACAAGCAGGAAGCTTAGGCCATCCCCATGTCGCCGGGCCGGCCTGCGTAGAGCAGACGCCCTGCCCCGAGTTGCTCCATCACCGTCGCAATCTCTCGCTGTTCCACCGCAAAGCAACCCTGGCTCCGGCCAATGCGGCCTCGTGCCGAGATCATCGAGGGGTCAACGTAAGACGCCCCGTGGAGCACGATCGCGCGGTCCCACGCCATGTTGTTGCTTTCGTCCAGCCCGATCAGCCGCTGCGAGCGACCGTGCTTGCCGTAGTAGGTCGTGGAAGTGACATAGGACCCGCGCGAGCTGGCATTGGAGCCCGGCACGTTCGAGAAGTACTGCAACATTCCCGTCGCCGTCGGGTCGGAGCCGTTGCCATGGGCGACCAGCCAGCTGAGCATGATCTGCCCGCTGGCGACATCGACCAGATGGAAGCGCGGCTCGCTGGAAGGCGCGGCGAAATCGACCAGGCCGATGCGGCTCCGGTCGAGGATGTAGCCCGAGTGGGTATCAAGCGCTGCCAGGGCCTCTTCCAGAAGGGGTGGCCGATAGGCCTGGCGCGGCTCAGCAAAAGCGACGGCAGGCTCAATCGGTGCACTCATGGGTTCGGCAAAGGCTCGACCCGTTGAGACCCCAGCGGTCGCGGCAATGGCGGCGCCCATGAAAAGGCGGCGGCTCAGTTGCATTTGCGATCCCGTAAAATTGCCTCGCCCCGGCTCTGGCGGCCTCGGTACGACGGTTCTGATTTGCGCAAGATGATGGCAAGAGTGCGGCAAGGTCAATGCCGGCGCGACGCACCGCACAATCTTTGACGCGAATTGTCGGGTCCGCTTCCACCAATGTCAGGGTGGGGGATTCTGTTGCTAGGCTCCCCCGGGCCCCCGGTTTCCGATTCTGTTACCCGGTTCGGTCCGAACCGTGCTCAACGCTTTGTAAGATCAGGCCGTTAGGCCGTCAGGTTACGCGGCGAGAGCAAGTGCTTCGTTGTCGTTGGCACTTGTGTGTTTTGAGCCTTTAACGGGTTACTCAGCCCGGGCGAAAACAGTGCTTTTCAACACACGTCGATCCTGGTTCGGCCCCGTCAGAGCCCCCGGTTTCCCGAGGATTTTGGTGGAGCCGCCGGGTACTGCCCCCGGGTCCGCTGTGCCTATTGCACACCGCAGTTTATCGCCATAGCCGGCCGAAGCCGGCGAGGTCCTATATAGAGATCACAGGCTTAATGTGAAGTGAGCGAGTGTCTCAGCCGCGCTTCTTCAGTTCGTCGCGAATCTCGGTGAGCAAATCGACCTCGCTCGGCCCGGCTGGCGCATCCTCCTTCTTCGCGATCAGCTTGTTCGCGGTGCGGACCAGCAGGAAGATCACGAACGCCAGAATCAGGAAATTGATCACCGCAGTGATGAAGGCGCCGTATCCGATCATCGCGGCACCCGCTTCCTTGAGCGCCGCATAGTCGGTCAGCGAGCCGGTGTAGCCAGCGGGCACGCTGAGCAGGATGAAGTGGTTGGAGAAGTCCGCACCGCCGAAGATCGCTCCGATGACCGGCATGATCAGGTCGCCCGTCAGCGAAGTGACGATGGCGCCGAAAGCTCCGCCGATGATCACCGCCACAGCCAGGTCGAGGACGTTGCCCCGCGCGATAAAAGCTTTGAATTCCTGCAACATGCGCACCACCCTGGTTTCCTACCCTGAATTCTAAATTGGCATCGGATGGAGGTCTGGGCAACCATGCTTCTTGAAAGCCCTCCCCCCTGTGCTATCTAACTAACACAGTCGGCCGGTGACCGGTCCGTTGCGAAGGATGCTCTGACATGTCCGTGATTGCCTCACTCCGTTACGCGCTCGTCGCAATGGCGGCCCTTTCCCTTGCCGCGTGCGGTATCAATTCAGTGCCGGCTGCGGAGGAAAACGCCAAGGCCAAGTGGGCCGACGTGCAGAGCGCTTATCAGCGCCGCGCCGACCTTGTGCCCAACCTCGTCGCCTCCGTCCGTGGCGCCGCTGCTTCAGAATCGCAGATCCTCACAGAGGTGACCGACGCCCGCGCCCGCGCGACATCGATCAACATCACCACCGACGATCTCTCGAACCCCGCCGAATTCCAGCGCTTCCAGGACGCGCAGAACCAGCTGACCCAGGCGCTGGGCCAACTGCGTACCGTGGTTGAGAACTATCCGCAGCTCCAGAGCCAGGCCCGCTTCGCCGACCTGATGACCGCGCTCGAAGGAACTGAAAACCGGATCGACACTGCCCGCACCCGCTACAACGAGGCGGTACAGGCTTATAACACCGAGATCCGCACCTTCCCGTCGATCATCGGCGCTCGGGTGATCCACGGCGCCAAGCCGATGGTACCGTTCCAGGCCAGCGAGTCCGCGCAGACCGCGCCGACGGTGAATCTCGACAACATCGGTGGCACGCCTGCGGCGGCACCGGCACAGCCGGCCGCGAACGACAATGCTCCCGCCCAAGAACAACCCGCAGCCGCAGCGAACTAGGTCACCTCGATGGCTCGCCTGCTGCTGATCTGGTTGGCGCTGCTGGCCGCCCTCGCGGGCGTGCCGGTGGCGGCCCAGCCGAACCTCCCTCCCCGGCCCGATGGTCCTGTTTACGACGGCGCGAACATCATCTCCCCGGCGGACAAGGCACTGCTCGATGCACGACTGCGCGCCTATAACGAGACGACCGGACGTGCGGTGATCGTTGCGACCGTGCCTTCACTCGAAGGTCAAGAGATCGAGCCTTTCGCCCAGACGCTCGCCGAGGGCTGGGGCATTGGCGGCGCGGAAAGCGAGAACGGGGTTCTGTTCCTCGTCGCTCCCAACGAGCGCCGGATGCGCATCCACACAGCGCGCGGAGTTCAGGAGCGGATGACGGACATCATGTCCGGCCGCATCATCCGCGACGTGGTCACACCGCGCTTCAAGGCTGGTGATCTGTCGGGCGGCATCGTTGCCGGTACTGACGCCATTATCCAGCAACTCGACATGGATCCGGCCCAGGCCAAGGCGATCGAGGAGGCCGAAAAGGCGCGGCAAGCTCGAAATGCCAAAGCGGCCGCTCCGGCGATCGCTGGTGTCGTCTTCTGGATCGCCATGCTCATCTTCTTCGCCGTGGTGTTCGGTCGTCGCACACGCGGACGTCGTTATCATGGTGGAGGCGCCGCAGGGGCCGTCGGTAACGTTCTAATGTGGACGGCCATCAATGCCGCGCTCAACAGCGGTCGCGGCTCCGGCAGTGGCGGCTGGGGCGGTGGCGGAGGTGGCGGTTTTGGCGGCGGCGGAGGGGGTTTCGGCGGCTTCGGCGGCGGCGGCGGAGGCTTCAACGGCGGCGGTGCGAGCGGGGGCTGGTAAATGGGCGTGTGGATTTCGGCAGAAGACCAAGTCCGCGTCAGCGAGGCGGTCGCCGCAGCGGAAGCTCATACCGCGGGCGAGATCGTCACGGTCGTGGCCGAGAGGTCGGACGGCTACAGCGACATCGCGCTCGCCTGGTCGGCCCTCGTCGCTTTCACCGCGCTCGTGGCCTACGCGCTGTTGCCCGACTTTTACCTGGGTTTGATCGAGCGGGTCAGCGGCGGCTGGAACCACGAGTGGACCCGCAGCGAAATCCTCGGTCTTGCCGCCACCGGCGCGATGATCAAGTTCATGGCGACCTGTCTGCTGCTGCAATGGCCGCCGCTGCGCTTCGCCTTGATCCCCGGCGTGGTGAAGACCCGCCGCGCCCTCGCCCGAGCGGTCGACCTGTTCAAGGTGGGCGCTGAGCGCCGCACTCATGGCCGCACCGGCATCCTGATCTACCTCTCGATGCGCGAACACCGGGCGGATATCATCGCCGACGAGGCCATCGCCAGCAAAGTCCCCGCCGAAACCTGGGGTGATGCGATGGCCGCGATGCTGGAGCACATCAAGGATGGCCGCTGCGCCGACGGGATGATCGCCGCGATCGGCAAGGTCGGCGTGATCCTGGCCGAGCACTTCCCACGCGCCGATGACGACATCAACGAGTTGCCAGATCGCCTGATCGAACTGTAGGCGTTGGGCGTGACCGAACGCCCTCTCCCCCCTGACGCCCACGCCCCCGAACAAGTCGAATGGACCGGCAACTGGATCGCCGCCAAGCGCCGCGGCCGGTGGGAATACGCCACTCGCACTCGCGGCATCCGCGCGGCGGTGATCCTCGCCGTGGATGCAGGAGAGGTGATCCTGGTCGAGCAATATCGCGTGGCCATCGGCAAGTTCTGCCTGGAGCTTCCCGCCGGGCTGATCGGCGACGAGGATGAAGGCGAGGACGATCTCACCAGCGCCCGCCGCGAGCTGGAAGAAGAGACCGGATACCAGGCCGCGCAGTGGGAGAACCTGGGTGAGTTCTACTCCTCGCCCGGCATGGTGCAGGAGAGCTTCACCCTGCTCAAGGCGACCGGCCTGTCGCAAGTCCACGAAGGCGGCGGCACCGAGCACGAGGAGATCGTGGTCCACCGCGTACCCCTCTCGCGGATAACGGAAGTGATTGCGGAACACCGCGCCAAGGGCCACGGCATCGATGTGAAACTGACGATGCTGCTCGGCCCGCAACTGCTGGAGGATGCCGCGCAATGAAAGTCCTGATCCTGGGCGCCGGAGCAATGGGCTGCCTCTATGGCGCCGCCTTCCACCGCGCGGGCTGCGAGGTCACGCTGGTCGACGTGAACCGCGTCCATATCGACGCGATCAACGTGCGGGGGCTGGAGCTGGATACGCGCGCAGGCCTTGAACTGCTTCCGATACCGGCGAAATTGCCGGAACAGGTCGATGAACCCGTCGATCTTGTGGTGGTGTTCACCAAGACGTTCCATACCGACGCGGCCTTGTCCGGCATCGCCGCGGCCATTGGGCCCGAGACCTCGCTGCTCAGCCTGCAGAACGGCCTCGGCAACGACAAGCGGCTGGCGGCCCATACCTCGCCCGAGCGGGTCATGGTTGGCGCGAGTTCGCTCCCCTCGGATCTGGTGGGGCCCGGCAAGGTGCGCAGCCATGGCGAAGGCGGATCGAAGCTCTACCCGGCATTCGGCGGCGACGTGCGCGACGCCGGACACGTGGCGGACCTGCTGACCAAAGGCGGTCTCGCCGCGGTGCTGGAGCCGGAGATCCACGTCGCGATCTGGTCCAAGGCAATCTTCAACGCGACCATGAACCCGCTTTGCGCCCTCACCCGCCGGACGCCGGGCTTTCTCGGCGCCCATCCCGAAAGCCGCGCGATGATCACCGCAGCCGTGGATGAAGGCGTCGCGGTGGCGAATGCGAGCGGCGTTCCCGTGCCGGCCCAACCGATCCACGACCTGACCGAAGTCTCGATGACCGACCACGCCGATCACGAGGCCTCGATGCTGCAGGACGTAAAGGCCGGTCGCCGGACCGAGGTCGACGCGATCAACGGCGCGATCGTCGAGGCGGCGAAAGCGGCGGGGATCGAGGCGCCGGTGATGGAAACGCTCTGGCGCCTGGTGAAGCTCGAAGAGGCAAAGCTGGCGGAGGCCTAGATCCTGCCCGAGCAAGCTCGGGATTGAGAGGCCTTCCCTTTTGCCTGCGCACCCCATAGCACAACGCTCAAACATATACCGGAGAGTCGCCCCCAATGGCCCAGAACAACACGATCACCTTCTACGACCTCGCCCTGTCGACGGGCGCGACGATCAGCCCGTTCGTCTGGGCGACCAAGTATGCGCTCAAGCACAAGGGCTTCGATCTCGACGTGGTCCCGGGCGGCTTCACCAAGATTCCCGAGCGTACCGGCGGCATGAGCGAGCGGCTTCCGGCGATCGTCGACGACGGCAAATGGGTGCTCGATAGCTGGGGCATCGTCGAATACCTCGACGAGACCTATCCCGACCGGCCCATGCTGATCCCGCACCCGAGCGTCGCCATCATGACGCGGGCGCTCGACGCGTGGTTCTGGCAAGTCGCCACCGGCCCGTGGATGCGCTGCAACTGCGTGAGCTACCGCGATCTCTCCAATCCGGAAGATCACGAGTACATCACTCACTCGCGTGAGAAGATGCTCGGCAAGACGCTGGAAGAGATGCAGGAAGGCTACGAAGACCGCCTCCCCGCCATCTCCGCCGCGCTCGAACCGCTGCGGATCGCGCTGCGTGAGGCCGACTGGCTTGGCGGCGACAGCCCCAACTATGCCGACTATCGCATCATGGGATCGATACTGTTCACCGCCTCGGTGTGCCAGAACAGCCCGGTCCTGGCCGAGGACGATCCGCTGCGCCCGTGGATCGAGCGTTGCCTCGATCTCTTCGGCGGGCTCGGCCGCCATCCGGGCCTGTTCCCGCTGTTCGGCCTGAAGCAGCGCCCGCAGGACCCACCGCTGTTCATGCCACAGGGCCAGGGCGGCATTCACAAGCGCAACACCGGCCCGGAATCGACCCGCGCCGAAACCCAGCGCATCACCGAAGGCATGGCCAAGGCCTGATGCGAGTACTCGTTACCCGGCGCTGGCCGGAGGAAGTCGAACGTGCGTTGCAGGAACGGTTCGAGGTCGTGTTCAACGGCCCCGACCGCCCGCTGAGCCAGGCCGAACTGGCGAAGGCGATGAACGAGTTCGACGTTCTCTGCCCGACCGTCTCCGACAAGATTGACGCCGATGTCTTCGGCAGCGGCTGCCGGGTGCGGCTGGTTGCCAATTACGGCGTCGGGTTCGACCACATCGACCTCGCGGCGGCCAAGGCTCAGGGCATCGCCGTGACCAACACTCCCGGTGTGCTGACCGACGCGACGGCCGACATCGCGCTGACCTTGCTGCTGATGGCGGCAAGGCGCGCGGGCGAAGGAGAGCGCGAACTGCGCGACGGTCGCTGGAGCGGCTGGCGACCGACCCACCTCATCGGCAGCGCACTCAAGGGCAAAGTGCTGGGCCTCGTCGGCATGGGGCGCATCGCCATTGCCACGGCGCAGCGAGCCAAGCACGGCTTCGGCATGAAGATCGCCTACTACGGGCGACGTGAGTGCGAGCCGGACGTGGCACGGGAGCTTGAGGCGGAGTTCTTCCCCGACCTCCACACCTTGCTCGGCGCTTCGGACTTCGTGTCGCTCCACGTTCCGGGCGGCGGAGAGACCGCCAACCTGATCGACGCCGCGGCGCTCGCGGCGATGAAGCCGACTGGTTACCTGATCAACACCGCGCGCGGCGGGATCGTCGATCATGATGCGCTAGCCGATGCGCTCGATCACCATTGCATCGCCGGCGCCGGGCTCGACGTTTATCCGCACGAACCGCAGGTACCCGCCGCACTGCTGGGCCTCGAGAACGTGGTTCTCCTGCCTCATCTCGGCAGCGCCAATGCCGAAACGCGCATCGCCATGGGCATGAAGGCGCTCGCCAACGTCGAAGCCTTCGCGAAAGGCGAGCCGCTGCCCGACCGAGTGGCATGAGCGACGCCATTGACGCGCTGATCGCGGCGGAGCGGCTGCCCGGCGATTATCGCGAGGTGGTGGACGCACATTGGCGGCCCCTGGCGGAACGGATTGCCAGCGAGACCAAGCGGCCCCTGCTGGTCGGGATCAACGGCGCGCAGGGTTCGGGCAAGTCGACGCTGTGCCGCTTCCTCCAGGTCTTGCTTGAGGAACGCGGTTTGCGGGCTATCACACTCTCGCTCGACGACCTCTACCTGACGTACGCCGAGCGTCAGGCGCTGGCTCGCGACGAACACCCGCTGTTCGCCACGCGGGGCGTGCCGGGCACTCACGACGTTGCGCTGGGCGAGGCGATCCTCGACGGTATCTCAGCGGGACGCGCGGTCACCCTGCCTGTGTTCGACAAGGCGATCGACGACCGCGCCCCCGGCGGCACGCTGGCAGAGCCTCCGATCGACATGATCCTGTTCGAAGGCTGGTGCGTCGGCGCGGTTCCGCAGCCAGCCGCAGCCATGCGCGAACCGATCAACCGGCTCGAGGCCGAGGAAGACCCCGACGGCACCTGGCGGCGCGAGGTCAACCGGCGGCTCGCCACCGACTATGCCGAGTTGTTCGGCCGGATCGACCTTTTGGTGATGCTCAAGGTCGCAGGGTTTGAGGCCGTGCGCGCCAATCGCTTGCTACAGGAGCAGAAGCTGGCGGCGATCAATCCGGGCGGCAGGGGCGTGATGGACGAAGCGGCCCTCGACCGGTTCGTGATGCACTACGAACGGCTGACCCGATCGACGCTGGCGGAGATGCCTGGGCGGGCGGACGTTCTTATTCCTATCGGGGCTGACCAGCGGCCGGTTTGATTTCAATCCTCCACAGACCCCAGCCTCGGGTTTACCCCGATTTCCACATGCTCCCACCCGACGGATAGATCACCTTTGATCGGACGGGAGACGTTGACGATGGATGCGCGGGCGTGATCGATCTCCTGCTGTACAGGGCGCCGCTCTGGCTGGTGGCCCTTTTCCTCATCGGCGTCAGCATCCTCGCACGAGAGGCCGGTTCCTGGTTCTACCGCCGCGTTGCGGCGGGTCGGAAAGATGATGAGGACCATGAGGCCGAATCCCATATCGTCGGTGCGATCTTCGGCCTGCTGGCCTTCACCGTGGGCTTTACCTTTTCGATCGCGCTAGACCGCTACGACACCAGGCGTGGCTTGGTGTCGGAAGAGGCCACCGCCATCGACACCGCCTATCTCCGGGCAAGCCTGTTGGATGAGCCCTATCGGAACACGCTCCAGTCGACCATCCGCGCCTATGCGCACACGCGCGTCTCACCGCGTGGCGTGCTGGATGACAAGATGGAAGAGCAGCTGAAGAAGAACTCGGTGCTGAGAGACCAGCTCTGGAACGATACTCGCACCGCCGTTCTACCGATCCGGCAGACCGATCAGGGCTCGTCGATGGTTGAAGCGGTGAACGATGCCCTCAACGTCGGCATTCGGCGCGAGACCGCCGGGCGCGCCCATGTTCCTTCGCGCATTCTCGATGTGATGCTGCTGTCGCTGTTCATCACCGCGGCCATGCTCGGCTATATCCTGCGCGGGCGAAAAGGAACGCCGAGGCACGCCTCCAGCATTTTGCTGATACTGTTCGTGGTCATGCTGGCGCTGATCATGGACATCGATCGGCCGCGCGATGGCTCGATCCGGGTTCCGCAACGGCCGCTCGAGGAATTGCTGGCGCGGCTGGATCGGGATGCTGAGCGTCAACGCGCACTGGCCCCTCCTGCCGCGACACAACTTCCGTTGCCGGCTCAGGGTCAATAGCGCCCCGTTGGTCCCAAAGCACGGATTCAACTTTCCTATAGCCCTTCGTTCGTGCCACCATCCGTTTGATGGGAGAGCGAATCTTGAAGAGACTGGCGCCGCTGGCGCTGGCCACCGCCGCTGCGTTGCTCGCGAGCGCCTGCAGCAAGTCCGAGCCCGAGGCCGGCAACGTCACCGAGGCGCGCTTGCTCGCGGCCGAGGACAATGGCGATGACTGGCTCAGCCACGGCCGCACTTATTCAGAGCAGCGTTACAGCCCGCTCGAAGACGTCAATGACGGCAACGTCAAGGACCTGAGCCTTGCCTGGGCGGTCGAACTCGACACTAACCGCGGGCAGGAAGCGACGCCCGTGGTGGTTGACGGCGTGATGTACATCTCCACCGCCTGGTCGAAGGTCATGGCGGTCGACGCCACGACCGGCAAAGTCCTGTGGAACTATGACCCGCAACCGATCGGCGCCAAGGGTGCGCACGCCTGCTGCGACGTGGTCAACCGCGGCGTGGCGGTGTGGGAAGGCAAAGTCTTCGTCGGCACTATCGACGGCCGCCTGGTCGCGCTCGACGCGGCCACCGGTAACGAGCTGTGGGATGTCGTCACCGTCGACCAGAGCAAGCCCTACACCATCACCGGCGCGCCTCGCGTGGTGCGCGGCAAGGTCCTGATCGGCAATAGCGGCGCCGAACTCGGCGTGCGCGGCTACATCACGGCTTACGATGCCAAGACCGGCAAGCTGGTCTGGCGCTTCTACACCGTTCCCGGCAATCCCGCCGACGGCCCCGATGGCGCCGCCTCCGACGAAGCCTTCGCCAAGCTCGCCGGCAAGACCTGGTACGGCAAATGGTGGGAGATGGGCGGCGGCGGAACCGTGTGGGATTCGATCGTCTACGATCCCGAATTCAACCAGCTGATCATCGGCGTCGGCAACGGCAGCCCGTGGAACTACCGCGCACGCAGCGAGGGCAAGGGGGACAACCTGTTCCTCAGCTCGATCCTGGCGCTCGATCCCGACACCGGCGCCTACAAGTGGCACTATCAGGTGAACCCGGGCGAGACCTGGGACTTCACCGCAACCCAGCAGATCACGCTCGCCGACCTCACCATCGACGGCAAAGTGCGCAAGGTGGCGATGCAGGCGCCCAAGAATGGGTTCTTCTACGTGATCGACCGTACCAACGGTAAGCTGATCAGCGCCGAGAACTACGCGCCGCAGAACTGGGCCGAGCGGATCGATATCGCCACCGGCCGCCCGGTCGAGCGGCCCGAGGCGCGCTTCGCCGATGCACCGCACCTGACTTACCCGAGCGGTATCGGCGCCCATGCGTGGATGCCGATGAGCTATTCGCCGAAGACCGGCCTGGTCTACATCCCGGCGATGCACGTTCCGCTCTCCTACGCGGATGACGTGAACTACACGCGGCACATCGGACGCTGGAATACTGGCGTCAGCTTCCTGGCCCCGCCCGAAGGGTCCGTACCCGGCAACACGCCGCTCGAACGGCGCGCGGCTCTGGCGGCAATGAACAAGGGCATGCTGGTCGCGTGGGACCCGGTTGCTCAGAAGGCGCGCTGGACCATCGAGCAGCCCTGGCCGTGGAACGGCGGCACGTTGGCGACCGCCGGCAACCTCCTGTTCCAGGGCGATCCCTACGGCATCTTCCGCGCTCGCGCCGCGGATACCGGCAAGGAGCTGTGGTCGTTCGATTCCCAGCGCGGGATCATGGCCGGCCCCGTCACATTCCGTGCCGGTGGCGAGCAGTACGTGGCGGTGATGGCCGGCTACGGCGGCTCAATGGGCATGGCGACCGCCAGCGAATGGATGCGCCGCCCGCCACCCAACGGGGTGCTGCTGGCGTTCAAGATCGGCGGCAAGGGCAAGCTCGCCAAGCTCCCGCCAGTCGAACTTTCACCGTTCGTGACCAGCGACGAGAAGTTCACCCCTGCCCAGGTTGCCGAAGGCGAGGCGCAATACTTCGGCTTCTGCACCATCTGCCACAACGGCCCGGTGAACCCCGATCTGTTGCGCTCGCAAATCGCCACCAGCGCCGATGCCTGGCGAACCGTGGTGATGGACGGAGCCTTGGCGGACAACGGCATGATCAGCTTCAAGCCGTGGCTCAAGCCCGAACAAGCCGAAGCCATCCGCGCCTACATCGTGACCGAGGCCACGCGGCGGAAAGCGACGGAGGGGAAATAGTTAGCTTTTCAATAGTTCAGAAATGAACGATTTGCCTAGCCGGGGAGGATTGGCTACGTCCTCCCCATAACAAAGGCTTGGGAGACTCTGTTCAATGCGCAAGACGATGGCCCTGCTGCTGGGCGCGACGCTCGCGGTGTCCGCCGCACACGCCCAATCGGATGCGGTCAAAGTCGACCCGGCCGACTGGCCCCGTTACGCGCGCGATTTGGGCGGCACGCGTTATTCGCCGCTCGATCAGATCAACACCGGCAACGTCGACCAGCTCGATCAGGCGTGGAGCTTCCGCATGCGACCCGAGGGTGGCGCAGGCCTTCTCGGCGGCGCGGTGCCGATCGTCATCGACGGGGTGATGTACCTCACCATCGGTAACGGCGTGGTCGCTCTGGAGGCGGATAGCGGCAAGGAAGTCTGGCGCCACAAGGTCAGCGGGCTAGTCCGCCGCGGGGTCACATGGTGGCCGGGTGACGGCACGCTCAAGCCGCGCATTTTCTACAACGACGGAACCAAGATCACCGCGCTCGACGCGGCCACCGGGCAAGTCGATGCGAGCTTCGGCACCGAGGGTTCGATCGCCATCGAAGGCACGCCCTACGGCTACCCGCCGACGATCTACAAGAACGTCATGGTCATCGGCGCCAGCACCGCCGAAATGCCGCGCGGCCCCAGCGGCAACAGCCGGGCCTACGATGCGCGCACCGGCAAGAAGCTGTGGGAGTTCAACACCGTGCCCCAGCCGGGCGAAGTCGGCCATGACAGTTGGCTGGACGATGGCTGGAAGGAACGCTCCGGCACCAACATGTGGATCTGGTACACCACCGCCGATCCCGACACCGATACGATCTACATGACCATCGGCAGCCCTTCGCCGAACTATTACGGCGGCGATCGGCCAGGCAACAACCTGTTCGGCAACTCGCTGGTCGCGGTCGACGCGCAGACCGGCAAGTACAAGTGGCACTTCCAGACCATCCACCACGACTTGTGGGACTGGGACCTCCCCGCCCCGCCGGTGATGGTCGACGTGACCAAGGACGGCAAGCGCATCCCCGCCCTCGCCCTGACCGGCAAGCCCGGCCTGATGTACATCCTCAACCGCGAGACCGGGGAGCCGATCCACGGTGTCGAGGAACGCCCGGTCGCCTCGGCCGACGTGCCCGGCGAATGGTACAGCCCGACCCAGCCGTTCCCGGTGAAGCCCGAACAACTCAACCGCGGCGTGTGGACGCCCGACGATATCGTCACCGCCAGCGACACCACCCCCGAACACGCCGCCGCCTGCCGCGCTTTGCTCGATTCCTACGGCGGGACGTTCTTCAACCAGGGCTCATTCACCCCGTTCTTCATGCACAACCCGGGCGACGCGCCGAAAGCCTCGATCAACCTGCCGCACAACGGTGGTTCCAACTGGGGCGGCAGCGCGTCCGACCCGACCAAGGGCCTGGTGTTCGTCAACGTCAGCGAGAGCGGCAGCATCGGCTGGATCGAGAAGCGTGATCCCAAGGGCGACTATGGCCGCGGCACCGCGGATTCGACCCAGATCTACGACCGCGGCAGCCTGGTCGGCCCCGGGGCCTACTCGTCGTTCTCCGCTCCGCTGTCGGGCTACGATGCCGACAAGAAGCCGATCGGCCCGAGCCTGCCCTGCATCCGTCCGCCCTGGGGCAAGCTGGTTGCGGTCAACGCCAATACGGGCGAGATCGCCTGGTCCTCACGTCTCGGCATCACCGAGGAGCTGGAAGGCCGCAAGCGTGACACCGGCTCCAACAATACCTTCGGCGGCCCCATCGTAACTGCGGGCGGCTTGGTGTTCATCGGCGCCACCGGAGACCGCTATTTCCGCGCCTTCGATGCCCGCAACGGCAGCATCATGTGGGAGAAGCAGCTCGAATACGCGCCGATGACGGTTCCGATCACCTATCGCGGCAAGGACGGAAAGCAGTATGTTGCCGTGATTGCGGCCGGTTCCGGCCTCGGCGGCCCCGCCCCGCGCGGGCCCGATGGCAAGCCGCTCAACAACGAATCCGTGATCGCCTTCGCGCTGTCGGAATAAACTTGGGAGAGTTTGAAATGGGACGCATGATCACCACCCTGCTCGGCACCGCCGCCCTGGCAGTTGCCCTGCCCGCCGCAGCGCAGACCATTACCACGCCCGAGGGCGCACAGATGAGCGCGGCCACTGACCTGGCATACAAGCCCGGCGAGCTCACCCCAGAGCAGCTCTCCAGTTCGACGCGCGACCTGTTTGCGCAGAACTCAATGAACGTCTTCCGCCGCTATCCGCGCGAGAAGACCGCCGAGATGGTCAAGTTCTACACCGAGGCCCTGGCGCTGCGTTCGTTGAGCCCGATCCAGCTCACCTCGACCCAGCAGATGCTCCTCACCGGCGTCGGCAGCGGCCAGATCAAGCTCTCCGCAGGGCAGCAGGGCAACCGCAAGTACAACCTCGAAGGTGGCATCATGGGCGGCACGGGCATCCGCTTCTTCCTTCTGAGCTATCCGGACAAGGCCGTGGTCGAGCAGCGCTTCGCCGCGGCAGGCTTTGCAAAGCCCGAGTTCGTGAAGCGCCCTGACGGCGCTTTCCAGGCGCAAGTCACCGATCCCGGCGGTTTTCCGATCGTGATCCTGGTCCGTGCCGGAGCGAAGGACAACTCGGACGACGGCGTCGGCGTCGGCATCAGCGTCTCCGACCTCGACAAGAGCCGCGCGTTCTATCGCGAGTTCGTCGGCCTCGACGAGCTGCCGCCGGTAGAAGCGACCGTGCTCGGTACCACGCTCTATCCCTATCGCCACAAGGAAACGACGCTCTACCTCTACCACGCAGGCGACAACCTGCCGCAGGACAATGGCAGCGCGGGGATCCAGTACGTGGTGCGGGATTCGCCGATGGTCGACGCCAAGGCAAAGCATCGCGGCGGGATCGCGGTCGAGACGCCACTCAACAAGCTGGCCGGGTTCGATCTCGTGACGGTCTGGCTCAACGATCCAGACGGTGTGACCAACTATTACGCCCAGGTCGGGCCGAACAGCCGTACGGCTCAGCAGGCACGCGCGAGCAACTAGCTTCCACGTCGCCTGGTAAAATTACGTATTTTCATATATTTGCGAGCATGATCCCATCCTCCCCTCAGAAGATTGAGGGGAGGATGGAATCATGCGAGGCGAGACAAGCGCCGCCCGAGAGCCGGAAACGGCCGGGCAGCCCCGACATTCGGCCGGGAGCGTCTTTGATTACGCTTCGGCCGCCTTGGGAATTGTGGGGGACGTGACTTGGATGGTCCTGTCTGCATCTGCAACGGGGCCGGTCGGAGTCACCGTTGGGCTTGGCCTGGGGGCCGCGGGCTTTTTCGGTGGCTGTCTCGCCCTGCTGTCGAAATTGTCGAGCAGCGACGAGACACAAAAAAGGGGGCGGTGAAGCGCCCCCTTTTCCGTTCGAATTGCGACCCGAAAACTTATTTCTTCGCCTGGACGATGTAGCTCGCCAGCAGGTCGATGTCGGCCGGCTCAAGCCAGCTGAAGCTGGGCATGGCGCCCTGGCCGTTGGTGACGATGTCGACCACGTGGGCCTTGTTGATGTTGGCGTTGCCGTCGAACGACGGGCCTACCGAACCGGCAGCCTTGGCGTCGGCCAGAGTGTGGCAGGAGTTGCAGCCGTTGTCGGAGAACATCTGGCGCCCCTTCTCGACCTGTTCGGCCGAGAGCTTGGCAGTCGGATCCTCGGCCGAGGCGAAAGCGCTCGCGGCCGGGATGGCGACGACGGCCAGAGCGACCAAGCCCAGGCGCCCCATCTTGCCGGCTGGAATCGCGAATCGATGCATGGTGAACCTTTCCCGTTTGGTTTGGCGGCCCGTTCCGCAACAACGGGACCAAAGTCAATCAAGTGCTAGCTAGCACAAGCTTTACCGCAGATTTACGCGGCCTTGTTTCGGACATTGTCAATTTGGCGTTACACAGTCAAGCGTGACGCCCGCGCTGGCATGGTATAGGAAGCCCCCCGGAATAAGAAAGGAATGGGGATGAACAAGGCTGTTTTCGCGGCGGTTGCTGCAACTTTGTTGCTCGGAGGCTGCAACCAGGCTGCCCAGGCGCCGGAGATGACCGCGCAGCAGCTTATGGCCAAGGAAGTCCAGCCGACCGCCGAGATCTACTGGAACGCAGTCCAGTTCATCAGCGATGAAAAGGGCGATCACGACATCTTCCCGAAGACTGACGCTGAGTGGAAGGCCGTCCAGGACGCCGCCGTCAAGCTAGGCAAGCTCGGTGCCCAGTTGAAAGAGCCCGGCTTCTCCGAAGGCCGCGGACAGGACTGGGTCCAGTTCTCGGACTCGCTGATCGAGGTCTCGAAGCTGGCCGAACAGGCTGCGGCCGAGCGCAATACCGACAAGGTATTCGAGGTCGGTGGTACGATCTACAGCGTTTGCAGCGCCTGCCATCAGATGTATCCGCCGGCGACCGGACCGGGGACCGAAGCGCGACCGGGCGACGACGCGGCCTGACCGTTTCGGACCGTTGCTCTATCTGCTGATCAAGGCCGGGCTGTCGGGCGTCATTATCGCTGTCGCCTCCGAAGTCGCGCGCCGCTGGCCCGGGTGGGGCGCGCTGATCGTGTCCCTGCCGCTGGTCTCGGTACTGGCGATGATCTGGCTGTGGCGCGACACCCATGACCCGGCGCGATTGGCGGCCCATGCGGAGGCAACTTTCTGGTTCGTCCTCCCCTCGCTGCCGATGTTCCTGCTGGTCCCCTTCCTGCTGCGACAAGGTCAGTCGTTCGGGGTCGCGCTAGCGGCGGGCTGCGCACTGACCATCGTGCTTTACCTGGCGATGATCTCGATCGGCCCGAAACTGGGATTGAAGCTCTGATGCCTGCCCTCACCGCCCGCCGCGTTTATGACTGGCTCTCCCGCCCGCAAGTCGTCCTCGCGCTGCTCTTGGTGCTGTTCCTGCTGGCCAACGGCGCGGCTGCGTATGCGCATGATATCTCCCAGGCCGACCGCGCGACCGTCCAGCGGATCGAGGGACCGGCACCGTTCTTGTTCCTCTACCTCGGCGCCAAGCATATGGTCACCGGGATTGATCACATCCTGTTCCTGATCGGGGTGGTGTTCTTCCTCTACCGCCTGCGCGACGTGGTCATCTACGTGACGATGTTCACCATCGGCCACTCGCTGACCCTGATGGGCGGCGTGCTGCTCAACACCGGGGCCAATTCCTACATCGTCGATGCGATCATCGGTTTCTCGGTCGTCTACAAGGCGTTCGAGAACCTTGGCGGGTTCAAGAAGATCGGCGTGGCGATCAACACCAAGCTGGCGGTGTTCGGCTTCGGCCTGTTCCATGGCCTGGGCCTTGCCACCAAAGTCCGCGATCTCGGCCTGTCGGAGGACGGGCTGCTGGTGAACCTCATTTCCTTCAACATCGGCGTCGAGATCGGCCAGGTCATGGTCCTGGCCGTCGTCGTCACTTTGCTCAACCTGTGGCGCGGGACGCGGTCGTTTGCGCCGAGCGCCTTTTATGCCAACCTGGCCCTCATGGCCGGGGGCTTTGTCCTGATGGGCTATCAACTTACGGGGTATTTCACTTCATGACTGACACTGCACCCACCGCCGCTCCGCCCTCCCGCAAGAAGCTCGTCGTGGGCTCGCTCGCCGCTGTGGCCGTGGCCGCTGTTGCCCTGGTCGTGTTCGTCCTGCCCGCCGAGTACGGGATCGACCCGACCGGCGCCGGCAAGGCGCTGGGCCTGACCAAGCTGTCCGAGCCGGCAATGAACGAGGAACAGATCCGCGGCGCCAAGCGCGTTGGCGTGCTGACCCTGTCCGAACAGCCGCAGCAGCGGACCGACTGGACCGACAGCTGGGAAATCACCCTGCGGCCCTACGAATCGATCGAGCTCAAGTACACGCTCGACAAGGGCGCGGAGCTGGACTTCACCTGGACCGCCACCGGACCGCTTTACTACGACATGCACTCGCACCCGTTCGACGGTGGCGACAAGCTTACCGAGACCTACAGCCTCGGCACGCTGCCGCAGATGCACGGCCGCTACGTGTCGCAGTTCAGCGGCCTGCATGGCTGGTACTGGCAGAACCGCACGATGAGCGACGTGACCCTGACCCTGAAGGCCGCAGGCCCGATCACCGAATCGACGCTGTTCGAGATGGGCATCCCACGGAAGCGCGAGCTGACGCCTCCGAAATAATCGTTCACCGCCGGGTCAGAACGGATTTAGTCAATTTGCGACATTTTCCGCCCTTGTTGTCCGGGCGGAATCTCGGCTAGGCGTTTCGGCCTGACCGGGTGGGTCCACGAAAATGCATAGGGGATTGGGTGTGAGAAATTCTTCGCGCGCGGGATCGTACCGCGGCCAGGTGCTTGGCGGCGTTGCGCGCTCTTTGGTGCTGATCTCTGCGCTGCCGCTCGCAGCCACTGCCCTTCCGGCGCAGGCGCAATCGCAGACGGCCGTGCCGAAAGGGAATTTCGACTTCGCCGGTTGGGACGCTTACCTCGGCGGTTCGGACTCTTCGCAGTATTCCTCGCTGAAGCAAATCAACAAGGACAACGTCAACCAGCTGCAAGTCGCCTGGACTTATGAAGCGGGTGACGGTCAGCCGCCGCAGTTCAATCCGATCGTCGCCAACGGCATGATGTACGTCCTCGCCGCTGACGGGAAGATCGCCGCGCTCGACCCGACGACCGGCAAGGAAATCTGGAAGAGCGAGACCACCGGCCGCTTCAGCGCGCGCGGCATCAACTACTGGCAGAGCAAAGACGGCAAGGACCGCCGCCTGATCGCCCTCAACGACGGTCTGCTGCGCGCGATCGACGCCCGCACCGGCAAGTATATCGAAAACTTCAGCGTCGACCTCCGCAACGCCCTGCCCGAAGGTTCGGTCGTTCCTGGCCGTCCGCTGATGACCAACAACCCGGGCCGCATCTTCGAGGATACCATCATCCTCTCGCTGCCCGCCGGCGCTTACGACTATGCCTCGTCCCCGGCCGACATCCAGGCTTACGACGTGCGCACCGGCGCGCTGAAGTGGAAGTTCAACGTCGTCCCACGGGTCGGCGAGTTCGGTTCGGACACCTGGCCCGAGAAGGACCGCGAGAAGTTCGGCGGCGTCCACAACTGGTCGGAGAGCACGCTCGATCCGGAACTGGGCATCATCTACATCCCGACCGGTACCGCCCGCTACGACTTCTACGGCGGCAACCGTCCGGGCAACAACCTGTTCGCCAACTCGCTGGTCGCGCTCGACGCCCGTACCGGCAAGCGCCTGTGGCACTTCCAGACGGTCCACCACGATCTGTGGGACTTCGACCTTCCGAACGCGCCGAAGCTGATGACCATCACCAAGGACGGGAAGAAGATCCCGGTCGTGATCGTGGCATCCAAGCAGGGCTTCATCTTCGTGTTCGACCGTCGCACGGGCGAGCCGGTGTGGCCGATCGAGGAGCGTCCGGTTCCGGCCTCGGACGTGCCGGGCGAAGTCGCCTCGCCGACGCAGCCGTTCCCGACCTGGCCGCAGCCGTTCGCGCGCCAGAGCTTCACCGAAGCCGACATCAACCCGCTGCTGCCGGACGCCGACAAGGAGAAGCTCCGCCAGTTGCTGCAGGAAAGCCGCAACGAGGGCCTGTTCACGCCGCCGAGCGTGCGCGGCACGATCTCGATGCCGGGCCACAATGGCGGCACCAACTGGGGCAACACTGCGGGTGACCCGGTCAACCAGCGCTTCTTCGTGGTCAGCCGCGAAATCCCGGTGCTGATCAAGCTCAACGACCTGCCCAACGCCGAAGCCGTGGCTCGCGCCAAGGAGAAGATGCCGAACGGTGGTCCGGACAACTATCCGTACACCTCGCCGGTCAACTTCCTGCTGCAGAGCAACGGGATGGTCGCGATCAAGCCGCCGTTCTCGTTCCTGACCGCCTATGACATGAACACCGGCAACGTCATGTGGCGCGTACCCAACGGCGAAGTCACCACGCTCGAGGCGCAGGGCGTCGACGGCGTCGGCGCCCAGGCTCCGCGCGGCGGCCCGGTGGCTACGGCGAGCGGCCTGCTGTTCGTCGGCACGGCGACCGACCGCACCTTCCGCGCTCGCGATGCTGCGACCGGCAAGGTCCTGTGGGAATACAAGCTCGACGCCGCGACCGAGGGCGTGCCCGCGGTCTACGAAGTCGGCGGCCGTCAGTACGTGACCATTCCGGTGGGCGGCGTCGGCCACTTCGCCAACGGCCTCGGCCTGTCGGAGCCCGGCTCCAACAAGTACGTGACCTTCGCCCTTCCGGCCGGGAAGCGCTGAGATGCGTGCGCCGGTGCTGCTCGCTGCCCTGGCGGCAGTCGCGCTGGCCCCCGTCCCGGGCATGGCGCAGGAGGCGGACCTCACCGTCCTTCCTCCCGCGCCCACGGACTACAAGGCCAAGACCACATCCTGGGGCGAGCCCGACCTTCGCGGCGGCTGGCCGATCGACCACCTCAACGGTCGCACGCCGCTGCAGCGCGATCCGGCGCAGGGCAACCGTGCGCTGCTGACCGAGGAAGAGTTCGCCAAGCGTGACGAGGCGGTGCAGCAGCTCGCCAAGCGCTACGAGAACGAAGACTCGCAAGGCACGATGGGCATCGGCCACTGGGCCGAAGTCGCCAACGCCAACCGGCGGACGAGCTGGATCACCTCGCCCGCCAACGGCCGGCTTCCCGAATACACTCCCGAAGGCAAGCGCCTCTCGAGCGAGATGAAATCGACCTGGCGGCGCAACCAGCCGTTCAACTGGGTCGACGATTTCGACAGCTGGGACCGCTGCATCACGCGCGGCCTTCCGGCCTCGATGTTCCCGTTCATGTACAACAACGGGATGCGCATCTTCCAGTCGCCGGGCCTCGTCGCCCTGCAGATGGAGATGGTGCACGAAACCCGCATGATCCCGACCGACGGGCGCCCCGGCATCCCGGTGCAGATGCACAACTGGATGGGCGAGAGCCGCGGTCACTGGGAGACCGGCAATACGCTGGTCGTCGAAACCACCAACTTCCGCCCTGGCCCCTCAGCCACCAACATCGGCACCACCGGCTCCCCGCCGGAGAACGACACGCCGGTGAGCGAGCAGGCCAAGATGGTCGAACGCTTCACCATGACCGGGCCGGACACGATCATCTACGAATTCACCTGGACTGACCCGGTGGTGTTCGCCGAACCGTGGAGCGCGCGCCTGGAATGGCAGCGTGACGACAACTTCGGGATTTTCGAATACGCCTGCCACGAAGGCAACGTGCAGATCCGCAACTACATCAACGCCTCCCGCGCCGAGCGGGCGCAGGCAACTCAGGCCGAAAGCGGGGGTTCCCGCTGATACAAATTTTTACGCGAGCGGACCTGTAAGGCCCGCCGCGGCAATGTTAACGTCGCACAACAGGATTTCAGAAAAGCTTCGCGTACCCGTGAGAGCAGGCGCGCGACAAACAGGAGAGCCCGCAAAATGAATCGCCAATTTTCCTTCCGCACCGCCGTGGCGGGCGCCATGCTCGCTGCGGTGAGCCTGTCGACCATCGCGTCGGCTCCGGCCGCTGCACAGGCAGTTCCGGCCGACCTGACCACTATGCCGCCGGTTCCGACCGACTATCAGCCGAAGAAGACCTCGTGGGGCGACCCCGACTTCCGCGGCACCTGGCCGATCGACAACATCGCCAGCCTGCCGATGAACCGCCCGGCCAACTTCGGTGACCGTTTCTGGCTGACCGACGAAGAGTTCGCTGCCCGTCAGGCGCAGGCCAACCGTTCGGACCAGGCCTATGACGCCGAAGACAAGGCCGGCCGCATCGGCATGGGCCACTGGGTGGAATCCGACGCTTCGGGCCGCCGCACCTCGCTGCTCGTCGATCCGGCGAACGGCCAGCTGCCGGCGATGACCCCGCAGGCCCAGGCGCTGTACAAGGCCGGCCGTTCGAGCTGGACCCCGAACACCCGCTTCAACTGGGTGACGGACTTCGACAGCTGGGATCGTTGCATCAGCCGTGGCTTCCCGGCCTCGATGCTGCCGTTCCGCTACAACAACGGCATCCGCGTCTATCAGTCGCCGGGTTACGTCACGATCGCGCTCGAAATGCTCGGCACCCGCGTGATTCCGATCCGCAGCGGCAACCCGGACCATTGGCCGGAGAACGTCCAGGGCTACCTGGGCAACAGCGTCGGCCACTGGGAAGGCAACACCCTGGTGATCGAGACGACCAACCTCAAGACCGGTGACAGCGCCACGCAGGACGCTTTCGCTCGCAACGGCTCGCCGCTCAACATGGCGACCATGGGCGTTCCGGCCAACAACACCATCCCGACCAGTTCGCAGGCCAAGGTTGTCGAGCGTCTGACCATGACCGGTGAAAACAACATCATCTACGAGATGACCTATTCGGATCCGGAAGTGTTCACCGCGCCGTTCACCGCCCGCCTCGACTGGACCCGTAACGACGATTACGGCTTCTTCGAATACGCCTGCCACGAAGGTAACGTGCAGGTCCGCAACTACATCACCGCGGACCGTGCCGGCACTCTCGAGAAGGCGTCGGAAGCAGAGCTGGCTGCCGAAGCCGGCGGCGCTCACTAAGCCGAACGGCGGGGGACCTGACAGCGCCTATGCCGCACCTGCGCGGCCCGCATTACACTGCATCGCCGGTTCTGCCGGCGATGCTCGCGGAACGCTCTCGGTCCCCCGCCCCGGTCTTTGCAATCAAATCAGACACTCAGCGCAGCGCCTGCCGGAACCGGTTGGCGCTGTCGCTTTAGGCATGGCCCGCGCCCAAGCGCGCGGCGAGAAAAATAGGGAAGAGGCCCAATGAACAGAGTGAAATCGTTCCGCGCAGCCCTGGCTTGTGCGGTGCTCGCGATGCCGGTCATGGTCGGCGCCAAGTCCACCACCCTTTCCGGCCCGGTCCAGACCCAGCAGGGCAAGGTCCAGGGCGCCCCCGGCAAGGTCGAGGGTGTCACCGTGTTCAAGGGCATCCCCTTCGCCGCGCCGCCAGTCGGTGAGCTGCGCTGGGCCCAGCCGCAAGCTCCCGCCAAGTGGAGCGGCGTGCGCGACGCGACCAAGTTCGGCGATGTCTGCGTGCAGCCCCCTGCCCCGCAGCGCTTCCCGCAGAACGGCGCGACCGACAGCGCCAACTTCACCGGCATGAGCGAGGACTGCCTCACGCTCAACATCTGGACCCCGGCCAAGAAGGCCGGCGAAAAGCTGCCCGTGATGGTCTGGCTCTATGGCGGCGCCTACAACGAAGGCGGCGGCAACGCGCCCTTCAGCGAAGGCGACAACCTGGCCGCCAAGGGCGTGGTCATGGTGACCTTCAACTACCGCGTCGGCCCGTTCGGCTTTTTCTCGCACCCTGAGCTGACCGCTGCCGGCGGCGGTGCTTCGGGCAACCAGGCGCTGGGTGACTCGATCGCCGTGTTCAAGTGGCTCAAGGAAAACGTGGCCCAGTTCGGTGGCGACCCCAACAACATCACCCTGTTCGGCGAAAGCGCCGGTGCGGCGATGAACGGCGGCCTGGTCGGCGCAGCCGGCGCCAAGGGCACGTTCGAGCGCGCCATCGCACAGAGCGGCGCCTGGATGGGCCTCGGCATCGCCCAGATGCCCAAGCTCGCCGACATGGAGAAGCGCACCCTCGAAGCCGCTGGCAAGATCAACGCCACCTCGCTCGCCGCTCTGCGCGCGCTGCCGGCGGAAGACATCGCCAAGAACTTCCGCGGCCAGGGCATGATCGTCGATGGCAAGATCATCACCGAAGACCTCTCGATCACTTTCGCCAACGGGCGCCAGAACAAGGTCGACGTGATCTCCGGCTCGAACGCCAACGAAGGCTCGTTCACCAGCTCGTTCGGCCCGCCGACCACGCTGGCGACCTGGACGCAGGGCGAAGGCATGCGCTGGGGTAGCCACGTCGACCTCGGCCGCGCTGCTTATCCGGCAACGACCGATGCCGAAGCCGCGGCCCTGGCACCGATGCCGTTCTCCGACACGCTGGCCTGGCACATGCGCCTGTTCGCCGACAGCCAGGCGAAGATCGGCACCAAGACCTGGACCTACTGGTTCACGCACGAGCCGCCGTACGACGAAGGTCGCCCGAACCTGGGCGCCGGTCACACGGCCGAGATCCCCTATGCGTTCGACAACCTCGCCGCGCCGCGTACCTACCCGGCCGGCAGCTCGGTGACGCAGATGGCGGGCAACGCCCGTGAAGAGGCGTTCGCCGATCAGGTCTCGCAGTACTGGGTCAACTTCGCCCGCACCGGCAATCCTAACGGCCCGGGCCTGCCCCACTGGCCGTCGATGTCGGAGCTCGGCCCGAACGAGACCATGATCCTCGATGCCGACAACAAGTCGGGCAAGGGTCAGTGGATCACCCCGGCCAAGTCGGAACTGTTCCAGGCGATGTATGACGATCGCGTCGCTACTCCGCTGGGGATTGCCGCCGGCGGCGACTAAGCTCACATTGGCCCAAAATAGGGAGGGCCAATGAGGGGAAGAATCGGGAGCTATCGCTCCATTTTGCTGCGGGCCGGCGCCATCGCCGGCCTGCTGGGTGGGGCCACGATCGCCGTTGCGCAGTCAAGTACGCCCGGTACGGCGGAGCAGGTCGCATTCGGCCGCACCGCCTATGCCCAGCATTGCTCTGTCTGCCACGGCGAAGCGCTCGCGGGCGGCCAGTTCGCCCCGGCGCTGAAGGGCCCGGGGTTCCTGGCCAAGTGGGGCAATGCCCCGCTCTCCGACTTGTTCGACTACGTCCACCGCTCGATGCCCCCGGCCAATGCCGGCGGGCTCCCCGATGAGACTTACGCCGCGATCGCCGCGCTAATCCTGAGCGAGAATGGCGCACCCGACCCCGGCCGTGTGATCATGGCTGGCGAGATGAGCGGCCTCGCCCTCCCCGCCCCGGCGCGAGCGGCGCAAAACGTCGACCAAGGCGTTGGTGGTCTGTCGCCACGCTATCCGCTTCCGCCGGGCCCGAAGGTGCCGGACCGCTTCGCCAACTACACGCCCGTGACCGAGGCGATGCTCTCCAACCCGGCGCCGGAGAACTGGCTGTCCTGGCGTCGCGGCCATAACGGTCAGGGCTATTCGCCGCTGACCCAGATCGACACCGGCAACGTCGGCAACCTGCACATCGCCTGGGCCCAGGCCTTGCCGCCCGGCGCCAACATGAACGAACCGCTGGTGCGCGACGGCGTGCTCTACGTGTTCGGGTACGGCGACAGCGTGCTGGCCTTCGACGCGGCGAGTGGGCGCTCCCTGTGGAAGTACCAACGGCAGGTACCGCAAGGGACCCCGCTGTCCTCGAAGAAGACGCTCGCGCTCTATGGCGACAAGGTCTTCACCGCGACTTCGGACAACCACATGGTCGCGCTCGACGCGCGCACCGGCCGTCCGGTGTGGGACGTGAAGCTGACCGACAAGCCCGGCATGCGCATCCCCGGTGGCCCGCTCGCTGCCGATGGTGTGGTCATGCAAGGCCTCGCCACCCAAGCCGCTGGCGGCGGGATGATCGTCGCAGTCGATGCCGAAACCGGCAAGCACCTGTGGACCTTCGAGACGGTCGCCAAGCCCGGCCAGCCGGGCGGCAATACCTGGAACGGCCTCCCCGGCGACCAGCGCAAGGGCGGCTCCGTCTGGACCTCGGGCACCTACGACGCGGAGAGCGGCCTTGCACTATGGGGCGTGGCCCAGACTTACGACACCGGCCCGCTGCGCGATCTCAAGCCCGGCGAGAACAACGACGGCCTGTTCACCAACTCGACCCTCGCGCTCGAACCACGGACAGGCAAGCTGCGCTGGTACTTCCAGCACATGAAGAACGACCAGTACGATCTCGACTGGGTGTTCGACCGCGTGGTCGGCACGATCGACGTCGACGGCCGCCCGCGCCGCGTGGTCATCACCGGCGGCAAGGAAGGCCTGTTCGATGCGGTCGATGCCGAGACGGGCAAGTACGTGAAAACCGTCGACATGGGCATCCAGGACTTCATCATCGCGATCGACCCGGTGACCGGCGACAAGACCGTCGATCCGGCGAAGGTGCCGGGCCGCGACAAGGGCACGGTGTTCGTCTGCCCCCACGGCGGCGGCGGGCGCAACTGGACGCCGACCTCGTTCAACCCGAACTCGCACCACCTGTTCGTCAACGCCCGCGACGTGTGCATGGACATGGTCGCCGCTCAGGGGCCAGGCTTCCTCACCACCGGCGTGAACATCCAGTACGCCCCGCCCCCCAACGGCGACGGGAACTACGGCGTGCTGCAAGCGATCGACATGGAGAGCGGCAAGGTCCTGTGGGAGACTCGCCGCCGGCAGACCTTCGACATGGGCATCCTCAGCACCGCAGGCGGCGTGCTATTCACCGGCGGCATGGACCGCCAGTTCCTCGCCTATGACCAGGCCACCGGCAAGGAGCTGTGGCGCACCGGAGTCAGCGGCGTGCCGAACGCCTCGCCGATCACCTACTCGGTCGATGGGAAGCAGTACGTCGCGATGGTGACAGGCCACGGCAATCCGCTGGCGTTCGGGATTCCCGATGTGATCCCGGAGACGCAGTTGCCGCCGGTCAACAGTTCGACCTTGTACGTGTTTGCGCTGCCGGACTAGGCGAGTCTGCTAAGAGCCCCTCTACCGCCCGCCTAGCGGATGGTGGAGGGGCTGGCCGGCGAGAAAAAAACAACTTTCCTACAAGCACTTCCATGCATAATAGACCTGATTCGCCTTTTGTTCTCATCAGGAAAAGCGGATCATGGAAACCACCCTCAACCTAGAATCGCACCCGCATGCCAAACGCCCGCGTGCCGTCGCGTTTGGGGATCGAGCCGAGTTCGACAGGCCCGATGACTGCGTGCAAGGCCTTGCCCAACCTTTCTGCGAAACTCTCTGGCGCTGGATTTGCGGCTTCCTCGGCGGCCTCACCCTCCGGTGCCGCGGCACACACCACGATCTCCTCGTCCGTCGTTGGCTCGACGGGGCAAGGCGGAGGAACCAGGATGTCGATGACGAGCGCTCCATCATCCAGCGTAGTCGTGCCCTGGGCTGCCAGCTGA
Source organism: Porphyrobacter sp. (assembly GCA_017744315.1). Classification (GTDB taxonomy): domain Bacteria; phylum Pseudomonadota; class Alphaproteobacteria; order Sphingomonadales; family Sphingomonadaceae; genus Croceibacterium_A. Next base: position 55,393 of record JAGIBN010000005.1, on the reverse strand, counting down.
TCGGCAGCCGAGGCGACCTCGTATCCGATGTCGATGGGAATCCGGTCGGCGCCGTCCATGGATGGTCTCCACTTTCGAAGCTGCAGTTTATCCTAGCGGGCCTATTTCGCAATCGGCCGCCGATAACCGGGAGCGCACACAAAAAAGGCCGCCCCGAAGGGCGGCCTCCATGCTTCAGCCTGGGGCTGAAATCAGTAGAAGATGCCGAGCGTGAAGCCGATTGCGCGGCCGCAGAACACGACGCCCAGCCAAAACACCAGCGACAGCCAGCCGGCCACCTTGGCCATGGTCGGAAACGTCGGGTCTTGCTCCCAATGTTCCACGGTGCGCCAGGTGGTCATGTGGAAGTACATCATGTTCAGACCGGCCAGGGCCAGCAGCGCCATCTTCCCCAGGAACCAGGGGTTGATCATGTAGCTGCTCGCCTTGGAGCAGAACAGCAGGCCACCGGTGAGCGCCGCCAGGGCGAAAGCGCCCCAGGTCAGCGGCAGGGTGTCCTTGGCGAGCTGCGAGACGCGCAGGGCATGGCCCTTCACGCCGATCAGACGCAGGTCGACGAGCGCGATGGTACCGATGACGGTCACGAGCGCGATAACGTGGACCGTCTCGAGCGCCGGGAACATCCAGGTCGATTCGGCAATGGTCGTCCCGAGCGTGGAGTACTCGATCCGCTCCCAGAGATTTGTAGGTTCAGGATACATCGAATAGCCCCCTTAGGACGGCGCGTAGGCGATCCAGCGACCGCACAGCATGATCACGCACCACAGAACGACGAGGAAGATCGCAGTGGCCTTGGTGCCACCGCTCACGACGACGATGTCGCCGCTCGACGTCTGCCGTCGAAGGCTACGGGCGAATCCGATTGCGAACAGGATCGCGGTCACGACCAGGCCCATCTTGATCCAGAAGATCGAGTTGAGCAGGTTGCGCACCGTGTCGCCGAACAGCATGGCCACGCCCGAAAGAATGACCACGGCCAGCGCCCACCACAGGATCTTGGTGTAGCGTGCCGAAGTCTCGGCCAGCGTGGCATGACCCGCCAGGTTGAACACGCGCATGTTGAGCATGAGCACTGCCGCGAATGAGAAGGCGATACCCAGAATATGGGTCACCTGCATGATCGGAATCGCCCAGAAGCGCTCCACGATCCACAGCGACAGAGCCGATTCAGACATCGACTGCGCGAATTGGTTGAGTGGCGTCCCATAGAGCCACTGCGTAAAATTGTATAATAAGTCGCCCATCAGGAAACTCTCTCTCCCTGCATTTGCCTCCCACTCGCAGGCCCGAAATCGGACTCGCAGCGCGAGGCACAACCCCATGTCTGCACAGCGGACGGCAAACTTGCCGAGTTAATTACGGTAACCGCCCGGTTACACGCAGTTACACTACCGAAGCCTGCGCACCTTGACGTAACGCAAAACCCGCTAGCGCCAGGAAACGTTCTAGCCAAGCCCTAGTCTCTCACCGATCGATCGTATTCGATTGACTATGTCTGGCGCGCGCGAGATCGAAGGACTCGGCTCCCAAGTCAAGCGGCGCTGCAGCGATGATACAAACTGCGACAATAGTGGGACGGAGGGCGACGCGAGAGGCCATTGTCAAACTCTCGAAGCGATCCTAGGACAGAATCAACGAGGGCCGCATCGCGTGGTCTGATACGTCGGGATTCGTACTGTTTGGGAGGGATAGTATATGCGTGTCGCTAAGAGCCTCAGGCTCGCGACAGGCTTGCTGCTTGCAGCCAGCACCGCCGCCATCGCTCAGGACGCGATTCCTGATGGCGATTGGCAGACCATCAACCGCGATGCCGCGGCCACCCGCTATTCCCCCCTCAAGGATGTAAACCGGTCCAACGTCACGAGCTTGACGCAGACCTGGGAATATCCGCTCAAGTCGTTCAACACCGCCGTGCCGGTGGTGGTCGAAGGCACTATGTTCTTCCCCGCCGGCAACCGGATCGTCGCGCTCGACGCCGACACCGGTCAGGAACGCTGGGTCTACACCATTCCGCCCGCCGGAGAGCAGCCGCGCAACGCCTCGACTCGCGGTGTGGGCTACTGGCCCGGCGAAGGTTCGACGCCTGCCCGCATCCTGGTGATGGCCGGCTCGACGATGCTCGCACTCGACGCGGCGACAGGTCAGCCTTCCGCCGGCTTCGGCGAAGGCGGCATGACCGATGTCGGCGTGTCCTACGGCGGCTCGGTGACCATCGCCGACGACGTGGCGATCATCGGCGCCGCGACGCTGGAAAATCCGACCGGCGTCCCCGGCAATCCGCGCGCTTTCGACGTCCGCACCGGCCGCAAGCTGTGGGAATTCCAGACCGTCCCGCAGGCCGGTCAGCCGCACAACGAAACCTGGGGCAATGGTTGGAAGAACCGCTCCGGCACCAACATGTGGGGCTTTGCCGCACCGGTTGACCTGGAGCGCGGGATCGTGATCCTGCCGATCTCCGGCCCCTCGCCGAACTACTGGGGCGGCGAGCGTCCCGGCACCAACCTATACGGCAACTCGCTGGTCGCGGTCGATTTCAAGACCGGTGAGTACAAGTGGCATTACCAGACAGTCCATCACGACATCTGGGACACCGACATGCCGAGCGCCGGCCCGCTGATCAACGTGACGATCAACGGCAAGTCGGAACCGGTCATTGCCCACGTCGGCAAGTCGAGCCTGTTCTACGTAATCGATCGCGAGACCGGCGTGCCGGCCCTTCCGGTCGAAGAGCGTGCGGTTCCTGTGGGCGACGTGCCGGGTGAATACTATCACCCGACGCAGCCGATCCCGGTCAACACCCCGCCGCTCAGCCGCGTGTCGCTGACCTTCGACGACATCGTCGATGCTGAGGACACCACTCCGGAACACGCCGCGGCTTGCCGCGCGATGTGGGACAAGGCCGGCGGTTATCTGAACTTCGGCCTATTCACGCCCTTCATGTACCACCAGGCGGGCACTCCGCCGCGGTCGACCATCCAGCTCCCCGGCGGTACCGGCGGTGTGAACTGGGGCGGTGCGGCTGCGGATCCGACGACGGGCCTGGTCTACGTGAATGCGCAGGACACCTCGCTGGTAGGCTGGGTGGAGCGCAAGGAATCGAGCGAAAGCTACAGCTTCGACGCGAACGATACCGACCAGCCGTATGACCGCGCGAGCGTCGACGGCAAGGGTCCGTTCTTCTCGTTCAGCGCCCCGCTTTCGGGTCAGTACGACGCGCAAGGCCGCGGCGTCGGCCCGAGCGCACCCTGTTACAAGCCGCCATGGGGCGAGCTGGTCGCGGTCAACGCCAATACCGGCGCGATCCAGTGGTCGGTGCCTCTCGGCGTGATCGACGAACTGCCTGAAGGCAAGCGGCTCGTGGGCAATTCCGGCAGCGCCGGCCCCACCGTCACCGCTGGCGGGCTTGTATTCGTCGGTGCAACTAACGACAGGCGTTTCCGCGCCTTCGATGCGCAGACCGGACAACAGCTCTGGGAAGCGCAACTCAAGAGCAACGCCAACGCGAACCCGATGACTTATCGTGGTCGCAGCGGCAAGCAATACGTCGCCATCAATGCTGGTGGCACTATCGTAAGCTATTCGCTATCCCGATAGAGTTACCCAAGAGAGAGAGGTTATTGGGGATGAAAAGATTTTCCGTTCTGGCAGCCACCGCCGCTGCTTTTGTGATGGCAGGCGGCACCGCCGTTCTCACGCCGGCAGCCGCGCAGACGCAGCAGCCGGCCCAGATTGGTGGCAAGCCGAACCTCAACGGTATCTGGCAGACGCTGAACAACGCCAACGACGATCTGGAGCCGCATTCGGCCAAGCCGAACCCGCTGCCCGAGGCCGGCCGTGCACTCGGCGCGCTCTCAGCGATCCAGCCGGGCCTGGGTGTCGTCGAAGGCGGCAAGATCCCCTACAAGCCCGAGGCTCTCGAGCGCCTGAACCACAACCGCGCCAACCTGGTGAAGCATGACCCCGAAGCGGCTTGCTACCTCCCGGGTATTCCGCGCGCGACCTACATGCCCTACCCGTTCCAGATCGTTCAGGGTGACGGCGACGACATCCTGATGGTCTACGAATACGCGACCGCCAACCGCGTGATCGAGATGCGCGACGTCGAAGTCCCGCCGATCGACACCTGGATGGGCACCTCGTACGGCAAGTGGGAGGGCGATACCCTCGTCGTGACCACTCTGGCCCTCGGCCCGGGCGACGTGAAGCTCCCCGGCGGTGAGATGGAAGAAGGCGTTACCTGGCTCGACCGTAACGGTAACTACCTGAGCAACACCTCGACCGTGACCGAGCGTTTCACCAAGGTGAACGACAACCTGATCCAGTACAGTGCAACGATCGAAGATCCGGAGCTTTACACCAAGCCCTGGACCATCTCGATGCCGCTGTACCGTCGTATGGAACCCAACGCGCAGCTGCTTGAATTCCGTTGCGTACCGTTCAGCGAGCCCATGCTATATGGTGACTTGCTGGAAGGGCAGTAAGCAGCAGTCCGGTAACGAATAATAACAAGTACTTGACCCGCAAAGTCAGTTTTAAGGAGTTAAGACAATGCAAGTGAAGAAGTGGACTGCTGCCGCGATTGGCGCAGTGCTCGCTCTGAGCGCCGCCGGTACCGCTGTCGCTCACCATTCCTTCGCCACCGAATTCGACCGCAACAAGCCGATCCGGCTTGAAGGCAAGGTGGTGAAGTTTGAATGGGTTAACCCGCACTCGTGGATTCACCTGAAGACCAAGGACGGCACCACCTGGCGCGTCGAAGGCGGTGCGCCGAGCGCTCTGCTGCGTCGTGGCTGGAACAGAAACTCGCTGCCGGCCGGCACCGACATCATCGTCGACGCGTTCCGCGCTCGCGATGGTGACACCCGCGCCAGCGCCGCCGAAATCCGCTTCCCGAACGGTCGCGAGCTCTCGCTCGGCAACCCGACGACCGAAGCGGTCGCTGCTGCCGCCAAGCGCGGCCAGTAAGCCGAACGGCACTTCAGAAAGGGGCCTGCGACCACTCCGGTCGCAGGCCCCTTTTCTTTGCCTCACAGGCAAATCAGGGTTTTTGCCCTGCGGAACCAAGGGAACTATCCCGCGTTATCATGCATCAAGGCCCCTGGTGGGGCGTGGGGGAAACAGAATGCAGGGTACGCCATTATGAGCTCGGTCCTTCTGGTTGAGGATGAACTGCTCGTGCGGGAACTCTCTTTCGAAGACCTGACCGATGCAGGCTTTGACGTCACCGCGGCCAACGACGGCGACGACGCTCTCGCGATCTTGCGCCAGGGACGCACCTTCGATCTCCTGTTCACCGATATCCGCATGCCCGGCATGACCGACGGCTGGGAGCTCGCCCGCGTCGCCAAGGAGATCATCCCAGGCCTGAAAGTGATCTACGCGACGGGAATGGGCGAAACGGACTACGAATTCCCGATCACCGAAGCCTATGTCCGCAAGCCCTACAACCTCAAGGACCTGCGCAAGGCGCTCGACAACCTGGGGTTTCAGCTCGCGACTGTAGGCTGACTGCGGCCCGCGACTCCGACTCAATTTTCCCTCAGCACCTGAAGAAATAGTCCCGCGCACCCGCGCCGCGCGACGGCAGTGCAGCTTTTCCGCATCAGTTATGAACACAGATGAGGGGTCGGATTAACGCCCGATTGACAGCCCATCCTCACTTTTGGTAGCGCTACCTGCGAAGTCTAAACGGCTTGCCTCGTAGCCCCATAGGGCACGAGCCAGGGGAGGGAATGTTCTATGAACCGGTCTAGAGTCTTGTCCGCGCTCGTTCGCACGACGTCGATTGCTACCATTGCCACTTGTTTTGTTAGCGCTAACGCCGCGATGGCGCAGGATGCGCCGGCCGCAGAGAACGAGATCGTCGTTACGGGCGTACGCGCATCGCTCGACCGGTCGATCGACTTGAAGCGCGAATCGCACGGTGTCGTGGACGGCATTTCGGCCGAAGACATCGGCAAGTTCCCTGACACCAACCTGGCCGAATCACTTCAGCGCATCACCGGCGTTTCGATCGACCGCGTGAACGGCGAAGGTTCGAAGGTCACGGTCCGCGGCTTCGGCCCGGGCTACAACCTGGTCACTCTCAACGGCCGCGCCATCCCGACCGCGAGCATCGCCTCGATCGGTCAGGACCAGAACGGCGACTTCGTTTCGGGCACCACCCGCTCGTTCGACTTTTCGAACGTCGCGACCGAAGGTGTCAGCATGCTCGAGGTCTACAAGACCGCGCGTGCCTCGGTCACCTCGGGCGGCATCGGCGCCACGATCAACATCGTCACCCGCAAGCCGCTGGACGGCGAAGCCGGCTTCAGCGGCTCGATCGGCGCCAAGGCGGTCTACGACACCTCCGACACCGATTACGCCAGCGTCACGCCGGAAGTTTCCGGCCTGCTCAACTGGGTCAGCGATGACGGCAAGTTCGGTGTCAACGTGTTCGGCAGCTGGCAGCGCCGCAACAACTCCGCGCCGTCGGCATCGGTAAACGATTGGAACATCGAGACCTTCTCCCAGTTCTCGGATCCCAGCCGCGGCCGCGTGAACGCCTCGACCACCTTCGACAACGCCCCCAGCGGCGATACGCTGGTGGCCTTCCCGAACGACTTCCGCCTGCACTACTCGGAATTCAAACGCGAGCGGATCAACGGCCAGGTAACTCTGCAATTCCAGCCGACGGATACGTTCCAGATCACCGCCGACGGCACGTTCTTCCAGAACCAGTCGGAAGAACAGCGCAGCGACCAGGCGACCTGGCTCAACCGTCCGTTCAGCAATGTCGGATTTGACGGCAACACCGATGTCGCCACCGCGATTTCAATCACCGACATCATCTCCGGCGCCAAGGACGGCGGCTTCGAACAGCAGTATCGCGCGATCGAGGACCGCCTCGCATCGTTCGGCCTCAACCTTCAGTACGAGCCGATGGACAACCTGACGCTGTACCTCGACGGTCACTATTCGAAGGCGAAGTCGCTGCCGAACAACCCGCTCGGCCACTCCTCCACGCTCGTCGCGATCGCCCAGAAGGGTGTCGCCGGCCAGACGCTGGAAATCATCGACGGCTTCCCCGTTCAGTCGATCACCTTCAACGACAACCCGGCGACGGGCGGCAACGGCAATGCCAACGGCATTCTCGACCTGCCGGATCTCGGCTCGCAGGTCGCACGCAGCACGACCTCGCGTCAGGTGCAGGACACCATCGAAGTCCGTTTCGATGGCGCTTGGGAAATGGGTGACGACGACCGCGTGGTCTTCGGCGCATCCTATCGCGACAACGACATGAACCAGACCCGCACCGATACCTACCAGGCATTGGGTGACTGGGGTGTGGGTCACGTCGGCGACGTCGAACAGATCGCTCCGGGCGTAGTCTCCGAGTTCTGCCTGCCGTGTAAATTCCAGCGCTTCGATCCGATGGCGAGTGGTGCGCTGCTGAACTCCTTCCGGGCCGACGCCACGCAGCTCTACACCTTGCTGGGCAACGCCTATCCGGGCTTCGGCACGGTCAACGGTGAGCAGGACAACACCGTCAAGGAGCAGATCTTCGCGGTCTACGGCCAGGTCGAGGTCAATACCGAGCTCAGCCACATGCCGGTCAACATCGTTGCCGGCGTTCGCTACGAGCGTACCGACTCAACCTCGATCTCGGTTATCGTACCGCCCTCCGAACTGCGGTGGGACGCGGACAACGACTTTACCAAGGTCCTGGCCCCGAACAGCGTCGACTACGAACTGGACAACAAGTACGGCCACATCCTGCCGGCGCTCGACTTCTCGATCGACTTCACGAGCGAGCTCAAGGGTCGCGTATCCTACGGCAAGACGATTTCCCGGCCGGACTTCGGTTCGCTGTTCTCGGCAGTCGACATCGGTTCGAACAACCCGAACCGTCCGACCCTGCTTGGCGGCGTGCCGTCAGCGCGTTCGGGTAACCCGCTGCTGGTGCCGCTGGTCTCCGATAACTTCGACGTTTCGCTCGAATACTACTTCGCTCCGACCAGCTACCTTTCGGCCGGCTTCTTCGACAAGCGCGTGAGCAACTTCGTCGGCACCGGTCAGGAGAACCAGGAACTGTTCGGCCTGCGCGATGCGGGTTCGGGCGCGGCCGGAACCCGGTCGGGTGATGCTGCGACTTATCTGCGCGGCATCGGCGCCGACTTGTCCGACGTGAACCTGTTCACGATGACTGCGCTCATCGATCAGGTCGGTCTGGCCGCTGCCAGCGCGCAGTTCCAGGCGAACTTCTCGAACGGGGCGCTCAACCAGGCCTTCATCGACCAGGTGCTGACCGCCTACAACGTGTCGCCGAACGCCGCCGATCCGTTGTTCACCTTCCAGGTGCAGAAGCCGGTCAACAACAAGGAAGGCCACATCTACGGCTTCGAACTCGCCGGACAGTACTTCCTCGGCGATACCGGCCTCGGTATCTCGGCCGCCTACACCATGGTGAACGGCGATATCGGCTACGACATCCTCGCCGATCCGAGCGCCGACCAGTTCGCCCTGCTCGGCCTGTCGGACACGGCGAACGTCACGCTGATCTACGAAAACTACGGCTTCTCGGCCCGTCTCGCCTGGAACTGGCGCGACTCCTACCTGTCGAACAACAGCCGTGGCGCTTCGCGTAACCCGGTCTTCGTGGACGCCTACGATCAGCTCGACTTCAACCTGAGCTACGATGTGACTGAAAACATCGCGCTCTCGTTCGAAGCGATCAACATCACCGAGTCTGACACCAAGACCTTTGCCCGTACGGAGAACCAGCCCTGGTTCATCACGGAAGGCAGCCGCCGCTTCTACTTCGGCGCACGCTACCGGTTCTGATCTTTCGATCACCGGTACGGTGAGGGGGAAGGCCGTGCCCGCAAGGCACGGCCTTTCGCTTTGCTGACGCATAGATTTCTGCAACAAAGTTGAGCGATGAGCACCGCAGTCCGCCTCGATAACGTCGAACATGCCGCCCTCAGGCTGCGCAGGGATCATGGGGCCCGCTTTGGCGAGGCCGTGAACCAGGTCGCCGTCTTCGCCAGCGAGTTCGAGGACGTGCAGCGCGAATACCCGATCCTGTTCGCCCGCTTGCCGGATGGACAAATCCAGCCGGTCGCGATCCTGGGCTTCGACCGCGAGGAGAACCTGTTCCTCGACGGCAACAGCTGGGACGCGGCCTATGTCCCCGCCCTCTTCCGTCGTGGCCCCTTCCAGGTTGGCTTTTCGAATGGCGAGGCGGTGGTCAACGTCGACCTGTCGCACCCGCGCATCGCCACGGAAGGCGAAGAGGGCGATCCGGTCTTCAAGCCCCATGGCGGCGATGCGCCTGCGCTCAATTCGGCCCTGGCGGCGCTCAGAACTCTCAGCGCCGGCGCTGCGGCGGCCGAAACCCTATCCTCCCTGTTCAGCGATCTCGGGCTGGTGGAGGAAGTGAAGCTGGAAGTCCGCCTGAGCGAACACTCCACCATCGACTTCGACGGCTACCTGGCGGTCACGGCGGAAAAGATCGCCGCGCTCGATGGAGAGGCACTGGCTCGCCTGAACGCCGCCGGGCTGCTCGATGTGGCCGTCTTTGCTGCCTCCTCGCTCGGGACGATGCAGCGCCTGATTGCCCGCAAGCAACGGAAACTCGCCGCTGCGGCTTGATATGGCGAAGCCCGCGCTCACCGGCCGCCAAGTAGAGACCCGCAAAGGTCCGCTCCCGCATGGCGCCGAATGGGATGCGGTGGTCGCTTCGGGTCGTCCCGTCCTGTTCAAGGGCGCCGCGCTGGCCTGGCCACTGGTCGAGGCCGGACTGTCTTCGCCTGAGGAAGCCGCCGACATGCTCGTGGCGGGCTGGTCCGGCCAACCGGTCGTGGTCTATCGCGGCTCGCCTGAGATCGAAGGGCGGTTCGCCTACACCCCGCAAGTCGATGGCTTCAACTTCGCCGCCTCGCGCGAGCCGCTCGACGCGGTGCTGCAGGAGGTCCTCTCCCTGCGCGGCGAGGCCGAGGCCCCCTCGATCTACATCGGCTCAACCGATCTCGGCATCTTCTTCCCGGGTCTGCGGGACAAGATCGCGATAGACCTGGCCGCCATTCATCCCGATCTCGCCAAGCACCCGGGCCTCGCCTCGGTCTGGCTGGGCAATCGCACGACCGCGACCTGCCACTTCGATTATTCGCACAACATCGCCGTCTGTGCGGTCGGACACCGTCGCTTCACCCTGTTCCCGCCGCAACAGGCAGCCAACCTCTATCCCGGCCCGCTCGAGCCGACGCCGGGCGGCCAGGTCATCTCGATGGTCGACTTCGCCGCGCCGGACCTCGACCGATTTCCCGGCTTCACAGAGGCGCTCGAGGCGGCCGAGGTGGCCGAGATGGAGCCGGGCGATGTGCTGGTTTACCCGGCGATGTGGTGGCACCACGTCGAGGCGCTGGACGATTTCAACGCCCTGGTGAACTTCTGGTGGAACGCCGTTCCCGCCTATGTCGACAGCCCGCAAGTGACGCTGCTCCACGCGCTGCTGTCGCTGCGTGACCGGCCGGCGGACGAGAAGGCCGCCTGGCGCAACCTGTTCGACTATTACGTGTTCGGCGACCCGGAGACCCCGCGCCGCCACTTGCCCGAAGCCGCCCAGGGGCCCCTCGCCCCGATCGACGATACCCTCGCACGGCGCCTGCGCGCCCTCGTGACCCGAAAGCTGCAAAGATGAGCAACGAGCCTGCGCCACGTCGTGTCGTTATCGCCGGCGGAGGCACCGCAGGATGGATCGCCGCCACTGCCCTTGCCCGCCAGCTTGGCCGGCTGGTGGAGATCACGCTCGTCGAATCCGAGGAGATCGGCACTATCGGCGTAGGGGAGTCGACGATTCCCACGGCCCGCGCCTTTCACGACCTGATCAGGATCGACCAGCAGGCCTTCATGCGCGAGAGCCAGGCCAGCTTCAAACTGGCGATCTCGTTCGAAGACTGGGCGCGTCCAGGCGACCGCTACCTCCACAGCTTCGGCACCATGCCGCTGCGCACCTGGGTGGCGGACTTTCAGCACTTCTGGCTCGAGGCACGAGCTCGTGGCGAAGCGGGCGAGATCGGGGACTACTACCCGGAGCATGAGGCTGCGAGGCTCCAGCGCTTCACGCTCGATGCCCAGCCGCCGCTCAACTACGCCTACCATCTCGACGCCGGGCTCTATGCGCGCTTCCTGCGGCGGATCGCCGAGAACGACGGGGTCACCCGGCGCGAAGGCAAGATCGTCAAGGTCGAGCAGGACGGCGAAAGCGGGGACATCGTCGCGCTGGTGCTGGAAGACGGCGGCCGCATCGAAGGTGACCTTTTCATCGACTGCACCGGTTTCCGCGCCATGCTGATCGAACAGACCCTGGAAGCGGGCCACGAGGACTGGGGCCACTGGCTGCCGACCGACGCGGCCTGGGCGGCGCCGACGGAGAGTGTCGGGGACGCCCATCCCTACACTCGCGCGATCGCCCATCCCAACGGCTGGCGGTGGCGCATCCCGCTGCAGCACCGGATGGGCAACGGCATGGTCTTCTCGACCAGCCACGTGGAGGCCCAGACGGCGCTCGACGAGTTCCAGGGCGCGATCGAGGGCAAGCTGCTCCGCGATCCGTTCCTGGTGCGCTTCCGCACCGGCCGCAGACGCAAGGCCTGGTCGCGCAATTGCGTCGCGATGGGTCTGTCCTCCGGCTTCGTCGAGCCGCTGGAATCGACCGCGATCCATCTGATCATGATCGCCGTCACCCGCCTGATCCAGCTGTTCCCGTTCGGCGCGGACTGCTCTGCCGAGCGGGACCGGTTCAATCGTCTGGCGCAGAACGAGATCGAGCAAGTCCGCGACTTCGTGATCCTGCACTATCACCTGACCGAACGCGATGAGACCGATTTCTGGCGCTACGTCCGCGACATGGACATCCCCGACACCCTGCAGGAACGGATCGAAAGCTTCCGCCAATCGGCCCAGGCCTGGCAGGCGACGGCGGAGATCTTCCGCGTCGACAGCTGGGTCCAATGCATGCTCGGCCAGCGCGTCAAACCGCAGGCCTGGCATGGCATTGCCGCACTGATGGGATCCGACCGCCTCAAGCAATCGCTGGCGGAGGCGAGCAGCGGCATCACACGCTCGGTGGAGACTATGCCCAGCCACCAGGCGTTTTTGGACAGCTACTGCGCCCGCGTGGAGGCCTGACCGCAGAACCGGGTCTGAGGAAAGTCCTGAGCCTTATCCGGAATTACCCGCATGGATTCTATCCTGCCGCTTCATAGAGTTCGGGTATGGCCGCATTGCTCAGGGCTCTACCGCTCCGGAACTGGCTCGCAGGGAGGTCCTTGTTCGGCCTCGCGCTCGGCACACTCCTCTTCGCGGCCTCGCTCACTCCCAGCCTGACCCCCCGCCCCCCGCTGCTGCTCGGCGTTCTGGCGGGGCTGGGTCTCGCCGCTGGCTATGTCCTGGGCCTCACACTGCGCGGGCTGTGGACTTACCTCGGCTATTCGGTCCACCCCGCTCATCCCCGCGGCTGGCAGATCATCGTCGGCATCCTGGCCCTGATCGCACTGCTGTTCCTGTGGCTCTCGATGGGCTGGCAGAACGAGATCCGCACGCTGTTCGGCATGGAGCCCTGGTCGCGCTGGAATTCGGTCACCGTCGCGCTCGTGAGCGTGATCACCTTCGGCCTGCTGTACCTTTGCGGCCTCGGCATCCGGATCGTCTTTCGCGGCGCGGCCAAGTGGCTCGACAGCCATTTCCCGCGCAAGGTCACCGCGCTGCTCAGCGCGCTGGTGGCGGCGATCGTGTTGTGGGCGGTCGTGACCGGCATCGTGTTCCGGACCGGCCTGCACGTGATGGACTCCTCGTTCCGCGAGCTCGACGCCCTGATCGAGCGCGACGCACCGGCGCCGACCTCGACGCTGAAGACCGGCAGCGCTGCCTCGCTGATCGCCTGGGAGGGCCTCGGCCGCCAGGGCCGCGAGTACATCGCCTCCGGACCTTCGACGGAGGATATCGCGCAATTGTCCGGCGGTCCTGCGCAGGAGCCCATACGCGTCTATGCCGGGCTGAATTCGGCGGACACTGTCGAAGAGCGCGCCAAGCTCGCCCTCGCCGAACTGGAGCGTGTCGGAGGGTTCGACAAGTCCGTGCTGGTAGTGATCGCCCCGACCGGCACCGGATGGGTCGATGCGGCGGCTATCGATACGCTGGAGTACCTGCACCGGGGCGACGTCGCGAGCGTGGCGATCCAGTATTCCTACCTCGCCAGCTGGCTCTCGCTGCTGGTCGAGCCGAACTACGGCACCGAAAGCGCCCGTGCGTTGTTCCGGCAGGTCTATGACCACTGGAAGACGCTGCCCAAGGATAGCCGGCCGCGACTGTACCTCTACGGCCTGAGCCTCGGCGCGCTGAGTTCCGAAAGCTCGATGGACCTGTTCGACGTGATCGAGGACCCCATCCAGGGTGCGGTCTGGGCCGGCCCACCCTTCCCCAGCCCGCTGTGGAATTCGGCAACCCAGAACCGCGAGCCTGGATCGCCGGTCTGGCTACCGCGTTTCCGCGACGGGTCGATCGTGCGCTTCACCAACCAGCAGAACCAGTTGAACCCGCCCGGCGGCCGCTGGGGCCCGATGCGGATCGTCTACCTGCAGTACGGCAGCGATCCGATCACCTTCTTCGAGCCGAGCTCGTTCTACCGCGAGCCGGCGTGGATGCGCGGCAAACGCGCGCCCGATGTCGTACCGTCGTTCGTGTGGATTCCCGGCGTCACCTTCACCCAACTGGGCGTCGACATGATCACCGGCATGAGCACGCCGCCAGGCACCGGGCACGTGTTCGCGGCCGAGCACTACATGGACTCCTGGATCGCGGTAACCGAACCCACGGGCTGGACCCCGGAAGGGCTCGCGAGGTTGCGGGAGACCCTCAAGGCCCGGCAGCGGGCTGGAGATTAGTTCACAATACCCGCGCCGCGTGGATAGAGCGGATCGACGGAATCGTCCGGCACGCCAGGCTTCTGCGCTTCGACCGCGGCCATCGAACGGGGAAGCTCCATCGGCAGACGCCCCTTCGCGCTGGCCTTGCCCAGGATCACATCGAGCACCGCGGTATCGTCGGCGCCGAAATTGCCGAGGATCGCCGACACTTTGTCCTGCACGTTGGTGAGGATCGCCGGGCGGTCGAGGAAGATGGCGAGCACTGTCGGAACGCTCGCGCTGGCGGTCTTCAAAGCTTCGAACGCCGGGTCCCCGTCGCGGAAATCGAGCCGTCCTTCCTTCTGGCGGCTGCCGAAGAAGTGATCGGGGTGTAGCATCTCCGACGCCGTCTCGGCCCTGACGATGGCGAAGTCGGCGTCCTTGGGATCATCGACCACACTGAGACCCGCCGCCTTCGCCGCTTCGGGCGCCATGCCGAACAGCCAGACCTTCTTCCCCGACGGCGCGACCGGCAGCAGGGAGCCGCGGTTCTGCAGCAGGACCTGCGCCTCGCGCTGGGTGCGCCTAGCCAGGGCGATATCGTTTGCCTGGCCGAGCGACTGTGCCGCTTGCTCGGGCACCACGTAGGGATTGTCGAACAGGCCAAGTTCGAACTTGGGCAGCATGATCCGCATGACGCTCTGGTCGAGGCGCGCCTCCGAGACTTCGCCCTTGGTCACGGCATCGATCAGCGGCTGCACTTCATCAGTGCCGCCAAACTGGTCGAGCCCCGCCTGCAAGCCCTTCACGTAGCGCTGGCCGACCGACAGGCCCTCCACGCCCCACGAGGTCGCGATGTCCTTCGGCTGCTGCGGTGCGGCCGGCGTCGGTGCGCGGCAGCCTACGGTACAATCGCGAGTGATCGCCCAGTCGGACAGGATGATCCCCTCGAACCCCTCACGCCCGCGCAGCAGGCCTTCGAGCAATTGCTGGTTGAAGCCCGGACCCACGGCTTCGAGCGCTTTGCCGTCGAGCGAGACGTCGGTCAGGATCGGGTAGGCGGGCATGACCCCAGCGGCCTTGGCGGCCAGTGCGCCGCGGAAGGCTGCGACATGCCAGTCGAGCTGCCCATCCAGCCGAGCGAAGCGGCCGTAGTAATTGTGACCATCAAAGCCCTCCGGCTGCGCGCCGTAGCCGACCCAGTGCTTGACCACGGTCATGACCCCGTTGGCCTGTAGCCCGATGTCCCCGCCCTGGAGGCCGGCGACGTAGGCTCCGCCCAGTTCGCTGACCGACTCGGGATCGCTGCCGAAAGTCCCCGTGCCCCGCGGCCAGCGCGGTTCGGTCAGGAGGTCGAGCTGCGGGGAAAGCGCCATGTGGATGCCGACCGCTCGGTATTCCTTGCGGGCGATATCGCCGAATTGCCGAACCAGCGCCGGATCGCGCAGAGCCGCGAAGCCGAGAAGCTCCGGCCATTGCGTCACGCCGTTGGCGTTCTCCGCGGCGCCCAGCACGTACTGGAAGTGATTGCGCGGATCGGTGCTGATCGTGATCGGAATGCCGAGCCGGGTGGTCTCGGCCAATTCCTGCACCGCGTTGTTGGCCCGCGCGAGATCGGCCGGGGCGATCGAGAGGCGGGTGATGAAGCTCGTCACGTGCTTGTCGCGCACCAGTGCACCGAGCGCGTCGAAATCGTAGCTGTCCGACCGCCCCAGCGTCCCGCCGAGGCCCGGAAGGGTCGAGTGCATCAGCGTGCCGACCTTTTCCTCCAGCGTCATCCGAGCCACCAGATCCTCAGCCCGCTGGTGCGGATCGAGGCGCCAGTCTTCGAACGGCGCCAGTTTCCCATCGCCATCGAGGTCGCGGAATTTCTGGCCATCGACCTCGATCGAAGGCTTCGAGCGCAGGCCGATCTCGGGCTGGGCTGAAGCAGCACTCGCGCAGCCCGCGACTACCGCCAGCGCAAACGCGGTGCAGGCTTTGGTTCGCAGTGAATACGGCGTCATCGTTCCTCTTCCCTCCGGCGGGCTGGACCTTCGGGAAAGCGAACATTCTGCGCTGCGCCCGTGGCTGGTTGAGACAACGCTGTCCGATGTTACGGAAATTGTAAAGCCGCGACGGTCTTTCGCTCAGCCGTCCTTGGCAGTGCCCGGCGGCGGTGCGCTGGATTCCCTGACGATGAGCTTGAGCGGAAGCTCGGTCGTCCGCTCCAAGTCTTCCCGCTCGTTGGCGAGAGCGACGAGATACTCGATGGCCGCGCGCGCCATTGCGCGGATCGGCTGGCGCACTGTCGTCAGCGGCGGCCAGATGAAATGGGCGATCGCGGAATCGTCGAAGCCGGTGACCGAGACATCGCGCGGGACCTGCAGCCCGAGGCTGGTGGCCGCGACAATCGCGCCAGCCGCCATGAAGTCATTGGCCGCGAAGATGGCCGTCGGCCGGTTCTCCCGGTCGAGCAGGGCCCGGCCTGCCGCCAGCCCTCCCGCAAAGGTGAAGTCACCGGGGTGCAGCACCAGTTCGGCCTTGCTCGCCAGAGCCTCGCGGAAGGCAACGAGACGAACGCCGGCGGCGATGTGGCTCTCCGGCCCACAGATCATGCCGATGCGACGATGGCCGAGCGAAAGCAGGTGCTCCGCCATCGCCACGGTCCCCTGATACTCGTGGGTGGCGACAGACGGCGCGCGATCGGTCTCAAGACCCGGCGCAATGCGGATGTAGGGAAGACCCAGCTCCTCCAACGCATCGAGCAGCGGAAGCCGATCGGACGAAGGCGGCGCCAGGATCACCCCGTCGAGCGCTACTTTCGACAGTTGTGCCCGCAGTTCGCCCGGAAAAGCGCTCGACCTGAAATCGTAGGGCTCGACGAAGAAGTGATAGCCGAACTCCCGGCAAGCGGTCAGCGCACCGGCCTGAAGGTCGACCAGGTAGGGCGCGAAATAGGCGTTGGCGTCATCCTCGCGGAAGAACTCCGACTGGTCGACCAGCAGCGCGATCGAATAGCCTCGGCGGCCCGCCAGCGACCGCGCGGCAAGGCTGGGCTGGTAGTTGAGCTCGGCCATCGCTTTGAGCACGCGCTCGCGCAGATCAGCTGCCACGCGCGGATGGTCGTTCAGCACGCGCGACACGGTCTTGAACGACACGTCCGCTTTCTTGGCGATGTCGATGATGGTTGGCCGCCGCTTCTGGGTCGCCATTTGCCCGCTCATTCTCCATTCCCCCGGAGCAGCTATGCCAGCAAATGCCCCGACGGGCCAGCGGCTCTACCCCCTGCCCACATGCTGCTTCAAGACAACGTTGTCCCTGGCCAAGGCTTGTGCAAAGAGAGGGGCGCGGGAGAGGATGGCGATCGAACGATTCCCTCTGCGCCAACGACATGGAGAGGGGTTTTGATGAGAAGAGTTCTGCCGTTCATCGCACTGGTTGCGTCTGCTTGCCTGGCAAGTCCGGCCCTTGCCGACGACACCTCCGTCACGATCGAGAGCGGCACACTCAAGGGCACATCCGCCGACGGCGTGCTGAGCTGGAAGGGCATTCCCTTCGCCAAGCCTCCAATCGGTGATCTGCGGTGGCGGAACCCGCAGCCGGCTGCTCACTGGACAGGCACGCGCGACGCCAGCGCCTATGGCAACGACTGCATGCAGGTCCCCTTCCCCAGCGACGCCGCGCCGCTCGGCACGCCGCCGGCCGAGGATTGCCTCTATGCCAACGTCTGGCGTCCGGCCGGTGCCAAGGGCAAGCTGCCGGTGGTGTTCTGGATCTACGGCGGCGGCTTCGTGAACGGCGGCGCCTCGCCGCCGACCTACTCGGGCGCGGAAATGGCCAAGCAGGGTGTCCTGTTCGTCAGCGCCAACTACCGCGTCGGCCGCTTCGGGACGTTCGCGCATCCGGCGCTGACCAAGGCCAACGAGGATGGCGGGCTGCTGGGGAACTACGGCTACATGGACCAGCTCGCCGCGCTCCAGTGGGTCAAGCGCAACATCGCAGCCTTCGGTGGCGATCCTGATAACGTGACGATCATCGGCGAAAGCGCCGGCGGCATGTCGGTCCACGCGCTGGTCACTTCGCCGATGACCGAAGGCCTGTTCGACAGGGCCGTGGTCATGTCCGGCGGTGACGGTGGCGGCATGGGCGGATCGACCCTGGCCTCGACCGAGGAAGTCGGCAGCACCTTCGCGCAGAAGTTCGGCATCGCCGCCAACGACCCTCAGGCGCTGGCCAAGCTCCGCGCACTTAGCGCCGAGCAAGTGACCGACGGGCTCAGCATGATGGCGCTGTTCGCACCCAACGGCCCGCGCACTTTCGCCAGCCCGTTTGCCGACGGTAAGCTCGCGGTCGACGCCGGTGCGGCTTATCGCTCGGGCCAGTTCGCGCGCGTGCCGATCATGATCGGCGCCACCAGCGCCGACATCGGCGGCAAGACCGGTCCGATGGTCGCCGGCGCCCGCAACGTCGAGACCGTGATCGCCGGCAAGGGCGTGCCGGTCTACGCCTATCGCTTCTCTTACGTCGCCGAGAACCCGCCGCCCGCCCCGGCAGGCGCACCGGCCCAGGATGGCGCCGGGCATGCCAGCGACATCCCATTCTTCTTCGACACCCAGGCAATCAAGTACGAAGACCGCACCACCGCGCGTGACAACGCCATGGGCAAGACGATCAGCGCCTACCTGGTGAACTTCGCCAAGACCGGCAATCCCAACGGCGCCGGCCTGCCCGCCTGGCCGACTTACGATCGCTCGAAGGACGAGATCATGGACTTTGCCACCAACGGCAAGGCCGTACCCGGGAAAGATCCCTGGGGCGCCGAACTCGACGCCGCAGCTCGCTGACCCGGAGGCAGACACCATGAAATCGCTGAAGCTCGCTGCCGCCCTGCTGGGCGGCATCGCCACCCTGACTGCCGCCCCGATCGTCGCCCAGCAGCAGGCCGCCAGCGCGCGGCCGTGGATGGACGCCAGCCTTTCGCCCGAGAAGCGCACCGAGCTGCTGCTTGCGCAGATGACGCTCGATGAGAAAGTCGCCCTGCTCCACGGACCGATGGGAATGTCCTTCGGTCCGGGCCCGCTCCCGCCGGGCGCGATCGGATCGGCGGGCTATATCGCCGGCAACGAGCGCCTCGGCATCCCGGCGTTGCAGGAAAGCGACGCCAGCCTCGGCGTGACCAACCCCATGCTGGTGCGCGGGGTCGAGGACATGTCGACCGCGCTCCCCTCGAGCCTAGCCCTTGCCGCAACCTTCAACCCGGCGATCGCCTACGAGGGCGGCCAGATGGTCGGCAGCGAGGCGCGGGCCAAGACGATCAACGTGCAGCTCGCAGGTGGCGTCAACCTGCTGCGCGACCCGCGCAACGGCCGCAACTTCGAGTACGTCGGCGAAGACCCTCTGCTCGCCGGCATCCTCGCCGGTGAATCGGTGCGCGGGATCCAGTCCAATGGCGTGATCTCGACCGTGAAGCACTTCGCCCTCAACGGGCAGGAGCATAACCGCATGACCGCCGATTCCGTGATCGGCGAAGCCGCGGCGCGCGAGAGCGACCTGCTCGCGTTCCAGATCGCCATCGAGCGCGGTCAGCCGGGTTCGGTGATGTGCTCCTACAACCTCGTGAACGGGGTCTACGGCTGCCAGCACGACTGGCTGCTCAACCAGGTGCTGAAGGAGGACTGGGGCTACAAGGGCTTCGTCATGTCGGACTGGGGCGCAGTGCATGAAGTCGGGGCCTTTACCGCCGGACTTGACCAGCAGTCGGGCGAACAGCTCGACAAGCAGGTGTGGTTCGACAAGCCGCTCAAGGACGGCGTGACTGCGGGCACGATCCCAACCTCCCGAGTGGACGACGCCACCCGCCGCGTGTTGACCGCCATGTTCGCTGCCGGACTGTTCGACCGGCCCTCGGCCAAGAGCGAAATCGACTTCGCCGCCCACGCGGGGATCGCCCAGCGAGAAGCCGAAGAGGCCATCGTGCTCCTGCAGAACCGCAACGGGGTGCTACCCCTCGCAGCAGGCGCGAAGCACATCGCGGTCATCGGCGGCCATGCCGACGGAGGCGTTCCCTCGGGCACCGGCTCCTCGCAAGTCTCGAACCCCTGGCGGGCGCCGGGTGCGCCCCTGCGCAGCGTCCCACTGGGCGGCGAAGGCATGATGGGGATGTTCGCCAACGTCGTGTTCCACCCCTCCGCGCCACTCGGTGCGCTGCGGGAGCGGTTCAAGGACGCGCAAGTGAGCTTCGACACCGGAGCCTATCCCGCCGCCGCCGCCGAGGCTGCGCGCAACGCCGATGTCGCGATCGTGTTCGTCTACCAGCCCTCGGGCGAAGGCGAGGACGTGCCGAGCATGGACCTGCCCTATGGCCAGGACGCGCTGGTCGAGGCGGTCGCTGCGGCCAATCCCAACACCGTGGTCGTGCTGCAGACCGGCAACCCGGTGAACCTGCCGTGGAAGGACAAGGTCGGCGCGATCGTGCAGGCCTGGTACTCGGGACAGCGCGGCGGCGAGGCCATTGCCCGCGTCCTGACCGGCGAGGTCAATCCCTCGGGCCGCCTGCCGCTGACCTGGGCCAAGGACGAGAGCCATCTCCCCCGCCCGGTCATCCCCGGCACCGGCGCCGGACCGAACGATCGCGTAAAGGTCGACTACACCATCGAAGGCGCCGACATCGGCTACCGCTGGTTCGCCCGCCGTTCGATCGCGCCGCAGTACTGGTTCGGCCACGGCCTGAGCTACACCAGCTTCAGCCACGACCAGCTCGAGGTGAAGGGCGGAAAGACCGTCAGCGCCAGCGTCACTGTCACCAACACCGGCAGTAAGCCCGGCAAGGACGTGGTGCAGCTCTACCTGACCGGCAGGCCCGGCGGCGCTGAGCGGCGGCTCCTCGCGTTCGAGAAGGTCGATCTGGCACCGGGCGAAAGCAAGCGCGTCACTCTGACGGCCGACCCGCGCCTGCTTGCGAGCTACGATACTCGCAAGCCCGGCTGGGTCATCGCTCCGGGCAGCTACGACGTCGCGATCGGCACCGACGCGGGGACGATGGCTGCCACGGGCAGCGCAAAGGTCTCCGGCCAGACGCTGAAACCTTAAAGCCCTCTTCCCTTGGGAGAGGGTTGGGTGAGGGTGAGCGACGCGACCTCGCGCACCCTCACCCTCCGCGCCTGACGGCGCTCCTCCCTCTCCCACAGGGAGAGGGACTAGGAGAGCTGATCTTTCAGATATAACCTATTTGGCATTTTTCCTTGACATCGCAACGCTGTTATGGCACAAATGTAGAACATCGCGATGATCCGTCATCCTGAACTTGGATGACGGAATTTGATGGGCTGCTTGGCCCGCCGCCCCCTCTTTCAAGGAAACCCTCATGATCCAGCCGAAGCCGATTTCCGGTGCGCCTTGCCGCGCGTCCAACACATCCAAGCTCCATCGCTCAGTTGAAATTGAACGGAATCCGCAGGCTCGTCCGCAGGTCGGAGGCGTCGTCGGTCACGCCCATTTCGACGGTCCAGTTGATCATCGTTCGCGGGTTCAACCGATAGCTCACACCGAACAGGAACCGCCCGATCTGGAGGTCGCGAGTTTTGGTGACGATCGGATCACCCACTGTCGGGATCCCGTTGCGGACCGTAATCGGCCGCACAGTGCTCTCGGTCGAGAACACCCAATTGTGCGCATAGGCAAAGCTGATCGAGGTACGTTCGTTGAGCGCCAGGCCGATACCGGCGGTTGCGTTGGGCCCCGATCCCGGCTTCACATGATCGACCTGTGCGTCGCTGATGCGCGTGTTCACGTCTTTGCCCTGATTGTAGTTGTAGCCGAGCACGCCAAACAGAGTGGCGGGATCGGTGGGCGTCAGCACCGTCACACTGGGCTGGACGCTCCAGAAGCCGAAGCCCGTGGCAGATTCCGTGGCGTTCCCGAGCGCATTGCGCGGCACTTCGAAGGGACTTGTCCCGGTGGGCGCAACCACGTTGATATTGGCGGTCAGGAAGGGCCAGCCGCCTGTGCCGTTGGTCAACTGGTAGCGGGCCATCATCTCGATGTCGCCCAGCCCCTTGCCCTTGGCGGAGGTGTTGATCGTACCCGCACCGGACTGCGGCGGGTTCTGGACGAGCGGGATGAGGACGGAGGCATCCTCGCGGTAAATCCAGGGAACCTTGAGGCCAACCTCGAGACTGTTGGTCACACCGAACCGCCCCACGATCGCGGCGCTCAGCACGTCCTGACGGCTTTCGTTGATGTCGAACACGCCCACCAGCACCGATTGCGGAATCTCGATGCCGCGGAAGACGAAGCGGTTCCGGTCGACACGGGCATATTCGAAGGTCGGCTCGATGGTGATCCTGCCGGCCCTGGTGAGCACGCTGCCTTGATCGGCCAGGACCGCGACCTCCTGGATCGGCCGCTCGGTTGGCGCCTCGCCGACGCTCGAAACGCTGTCATCGGCCTGCGGTGCGGATTGCTGCGCAGGCCGAGGCGGAGCGGACGGAGCGGGTGTCGCTTGGGCCAGCGGCGTGCCCTGAATGCCCGCGCCGCGCATCCTGTCGAGCAAGGCCTCCTCAAGCAGTAAGAGCCGCTGTTCCTGCGCATCGAGAGCTTGCCGCTGATCCTGAAGAGCCTGGCGCTCTGTGGCGATCTGTTCCTGGAGCCGGGCCAGTTCCGACGCCTCGGAAGGAGCATCCCCTGTCGCCGACGCAGCGCCCTGCGCCAGCGCCGGCATGGGCAATATCGCGATCAGCAACGACGTGCCGGCTAGCAACCCTCTCATCGGCATCTCCCCGGCGTGCGGGTCAGATCAACGAACGCTTCTGCCGACTACATCTACTGCAATCGATTCCCACTGAAGCATCGCGTTACCAACCGGTACCGCCGAATTCTTCAGATCGATATTCAGTGTGACTACAGTATCTATCGATCTGTCACTGGCTGTATTGGCAATGAGAGTGCCGGTGAAGTTACCGATAATGTGGCGTAATTCAAGAGAATTACCGTTCAATACCACTGATGACCCGGTTTCGTCCTTTGCGAGTTGTACTAACCCAGCGGGTGTCTGGACCGCCGGTCCGTTGGGCGTGAGCTCGACTTGCTGTTGCCCAGCCCCAGCTTCGGCGGGTGCTGCCGGGCCATCCACGACACGCACTATGCCCACGCCCGGCACCGTGGTTGTCGTGCCCTCGCCCGAAGCCGCCGATGAAGCGCCGCCCGTCCCGGTGAACACGACGGGCAGTCCGTTGTCCGCGGTATTGAGGACCGTACGCAGGGCGAGCGCACCGTCGACCATGGTCTGAATGTCGATACCCACGGCTATGTCCATACCATTGGGCAATTCGAACCCGCCGCGCATCCGGTCGAGCTCTTCATCGGCCACGCGGGCCTCGGTCGGGAATGGGCTCGTTTCCGCCTGGAGGCCCGTCGATACCGATACCGAACCGAGAAGCAGCCCTCCCCAGATGCACCATCGGTTGAAGCGCCTGATAGTCATGGCAGCCTCCTACATCTCGACCGGATAGGGCGGCGCGCGAGTAAGCCAGAGGGCCTGCAGGCTCGCAGGCTCCATCAGCATCGTCGCGCGACTGCGCGCGACCAGGCCCCATTCCTCGTCGCGACCGAAACTGCTCTTGCCGCGCTCGGGCGCGTCGCTGAGCGCGAACAGGATGCCGTTCCACATGCTGGCGAATTGCTCTTCGTCGATCGACCGCATGCCGAGCGAAGGGTCACCGACCAGGACCTGGCCATTGGCCACGCCCTTGATGACGACGAAATGCTTGTATCCCTTCATGTCGATCAGCGCGATGCCGGGGATGGCGGTTCGCTCGATATCGGCCAGGGTTACGACATACCCGTCAGCCTTGATGCCCCGCGCGTTCAGGTAGCGCTTCATGTCGAGTAAGGAGAAGCCGAGCCGCCTGATCTGCGCGCGATCGCCCTCTTTCCACATGCCGACGAAGATCGTCTGCTCGTTCTGCAGGTCGCCGTAGTGGTAGCGCAAAAGGGTCGCGAGGGCAGCCGACCCGCAGCTGAAATCATATTGCTGGCGGACGACGGTCAGGTACCGGCGCTCGACCATGCTTTTGGTCGGCAGGGAGTAGTCGCCGGTGCCCAGGCTGAGAGTGCTACCGGTCGGCGGCACTGCTCTATCTGCACAAGCTGTCAGCATCAGACTAACCGCCAGCAGGCTGGCGGTCCTGACCCTAAGGTTGGATGGCGACATTCACATTCATCGCCGAGTTGATCGAAACGTTGTTGCCGGTGTTGGCATTGACCATCGCCAGACCATTGAACCCACCGAATGACGCGCCGTCGATCGAAATGGTTCCCGTCACCGGATCACCGTTGATGATGTTGCCTGAGACGGTGCTGGTATTCCTGACGTTGATGTTCTGTTCGATGACGTTGAGGTCTGCCTTGCCGTTGACCTGGGCAAGCCGGGTGTCGTCGGCAACAGCTGCGGTCGCAAACGGCTTGGCCAGCACGATTGCGAGTTCGCTGGTGATCTGAGCGTTGGAGATGGCATCCGCGGGAACGGCTGCCGGATCGTTCAGCAGGCTCCCAGTCTGCGCAGACGAGTCAGGCTCGTCAGCAGCTAAGGCCGGGCCAACGTGAAACAGGCCGGCGATGAGAACCCCGGCCACGAGCAATTTGGAGCGGGTCACGGGCGTGTCCCTCCTTCGCGTGTTAAAGCAAAAAAGGGACCGGCCGCCCGAAAGCGGCCGGTCTTTCCGAGGGTTATTGCCCAACAGTGAAGGTGCCGATGTTCGCACCCACGTTGATGCTGGCGTTCTGGGAAGCGAACACGCCCGTATTGATGTTCATCGCATTCAGACCGGCGAAGTTCGAGAACGCGCCGTTGTCGAATTCGACATCCCAGGACATGACCGGAGCGCCACCCGCGCCACCGTCGCCGCTCGCGCCGCCAGTGCCGCCTGCGCCAGCGGTAGCCTCGTTATCGGCAGCACCGCCCGATCCGTCACCGCCGCTGCCGGCGTTGCCGCCACTCGCGGGTTGCCAGAAGTAGACTTCGCCGCCTGTCACCGAGCCGGCCAGATTCGAAGCCGTGGTGAGCGTGGTGTAGGTGGTGGTGGCTACGCCACCATTATTGGCCGCACCGACGCCACTCGCGTCGCTGTTGTTGCTGTTGTCGCTGGCATCAACAGCAACGGCAAAGTTCGAAGTGCTGCCGTTGTTCGCGGAGCCGATGCCGCTCGAATCGCTGTTGTTGCTCTCGTCATGAGCGTCCAACGCAAAATTCGAAGTGCCGCCATTGTTCGCGGACGCAAGGCCACTTGAATCGCTGTTGTTGCTGTTGTCGCTGTTGTCGCTCTCGTCATGAGCGTCGACAGCAAAGTTCGATGTGCCGCCGTTGTTGGCGGAAGCGAGACCACTTGAATCGCTGTTGTTGCTTTCGTCATGAGCATCAACGGCAAAGTTCGAAGTGGCGCCATTGTTCGCGGATGCGAGGCCGCTGGAGTCGCTGCTATTGCTGCTGTCGCTCGCATCGACGTCAGTCGTCACGGCGGAGGTGCCGCCATTGTTGGCAGACCCGAGGCCGCTTGAGTCGCTGCTGTTGCTGTTGTCGCTGTTGTCGCTGTTGTCGCTCGCATCGACGTCCGTCGTTACGGCAGAGGTACCGCCATTATTGGCCGAGCCCAGCCCGGAGGAGTCGCTCGAGTTCGAGTTATCGGTGGTGGTATCAGCGGAACTGTCCGTAGCCGTCGCTGTGGCGCCGTTGTCTGCGGTAGCCAGGGCTCCGCCGACGTCCGCGGTTTGGGCCAGCGCCGTACCAGAGGCGAGTGCGACTGCACCGATCGAGGCGGTCAATAGCAAGAGATGTCTCATGTTGGGATCCTTTGCGGTTTGAAACAAGGCACTCGGCGACACCCTCGCCCGTTCCGATGTCGCAACTCTGCAATATTATCCCCTTCCGATTGCGCGACTTAGCCCCAGACGAGTGCTCGCTCTGCCCTCAAGCGGGGAGAATCATCACCCCCATTTGGGGGGGAAGCGCCGCCGATGCCCGGATGCGGATCACGCCGCCAAGGATCACCCGCACCAGGTCCGCCTGACGGTGGGTGTCGGTCTTCGCGAAGATCTGCTTGAGATAGGCGCGCGCGGTCTGGGTCTGGATGCGCATGTCGCGCGCGGCGGCGTCTATAGTGAGGCCGCCGACCAGCTTGATCACCAGTCCGGCTTCGGTTGCGGTCAGGCCGTAAGCTCGGCAAAGCGCCATCGCGAGAGGACCCGTGTCGATATCCGGATCCAGCACATAGAGCACCGTCGCAGCGCCGCCGTTACCAGGTTCCGTTTCGGCGAGCCGCGACAACACCGCCACCAGGGGCCGCGCGTTGGTCCGGTGCATGAGCATCAGCGACGAGTCCACCTCGCAGCTCGTACCCTGTTCATGGTGCGAGAGATGGTGGATCGCGCTTTGCAGGCGCACCGCGTTATCGAAATCGGTCGCCGTCACCGACTGGCCCGCGCGCCGCAGCCCTTCGCCCAGGTCCAGCAACTGGGATGCACGGTCATTGGCGAAGATGATGGTGCCTTCCGGATCGAGCAGGAAGGTACCGAAGTCGAACAGGTCGAGCGTCTGAGCCATTACATCCGCACGCCCGCGATCGCGCCTTGACTGCCACAGCAGCCGCAGATGAGCCTCGATCCAGCAGCGGACTTCCTGGGCCGCCAGCACTCGCATCGAATAGGGTTCGGGATCGAGACGGCAAACCGACAGCGCAAGGTAGGATGTCGGCTCCACCTGACTGACGAAAGTAAAGCGCGCGCCGCCCCTTGCGGCGTCGGGCAGATATTCCTTCTCGATCTCGAGAGGAGCACATTCCGGATCGGATGAATCGGGCAGCCAGTTGTCGAACGCTGCGCTCCCGTGAACCGAGTGCGCAATTCCCTGCGCCAGATCGTCACACATGTTGAACGCGGCCAGCACCGTAGGCTGTTCGCTCTGGGCCTTGTGCTGGCTCAGCACAGCCATCGGGCACGCCAGGTGATGGGTGGCAAGCTGGAACAGGCCATCCGTCGCCAAATGGTCGGATTGAACCGTCGAGGCTCGCACCACGACTCCTCTCCTTCTGACTTAACACGCCCACTCTTTCCGGGGGCCGAAGTCAGGCGCTCGATATTTGATCAGGGCAAAAGGTAAAACAGGCAATGCCCGCCAAGCAGGTGAGCTAAAATGGGTATATCTCGGGGAGCATGAGAGAGGAATGCAGATACGATACTTAGATGTTGACGCCGAATAACGATTCAACAGCGTAACGATCCAGAAATATTCTGAGCTAAACTTTGTCACTTTCGACGCAACAGGACAGGTGCCTATCAGCCACGCCGTCCGCAAAGATGCGAGGTCCATCTCAACGTTACGTGCCTGATAATGCAGATCGTTTGGTGATTTGGCCGCCGCCCTCGGTCCGGTCGAGCGACCGAAGGAGAGAGGTTCGAGAGGCTACCGCTTCAGCGCTCCTCGTCTCTCAGTTCCTCGGCTGCGGTAAAGGCTTCTTCGGGTGTCGTAAAAATGAGATCGAGTCCGATCATCTCGGCCAGGCCCGAACGGTAGAGAATTTCGCGGAAACGGCCGTGCCCCCCGCCGACCAGCAGCACGATGTCCCGCTCGCGGAGTTCCTCGATCAGCGAGGTGAGCACAGAGACAGCCATGCTGTCAGCGTGCATCATCACCGAGGTGTCGAGCACGAGGTACCGCGTCTTCGGTTCCGCCATCAGCGCCAGCCGCACCCGGTCCCCGAAGTAGTCCGCGTTGACGAAGAACAGCGACGATTCGAACAGGTAGACCAATATCCCCTCGGATTGCCGGGCAGAAGGATCGCGGCGCAGCGTGACCAACGGTCCATCAGCAGAGGCCCGGCCCATCACTCCGTCACGCGGGCGCGCGGCCATCACCATCAGGTGGGCAAGCGTGGCGCCGACAGCGATCACGACCCCCTGCAACACGCCGATCCAGATCACCCCAACGACGGCCACCGCAGCCAGCACCAGTTCGTGCTTGTTGATCCGCGCGAGTTCGCGGAAATCCTGAATGTCGACGAGGTCGACTGCCGCCGATGCCAGAATGGCGGCCAGCGCCGCGCTCGGCAAAATGGCTATCGGGCCGACCAGGAACATCGCCACCAGCCCAACGGTCAAAGCCGCCACCACTCCGACAAGCGCGGACCGACCTCCGGAACTTACCGCGGCGGCGGTGCGAGAGTCAGATCCGGTGACCACGAAACCCTGGAAGAAAGCAGCCGCGAGATTGGCGAAGCCGAAGCCGACGAGTTCCTGGTTGGGCCGGCTGCGCGCGCCGACGTGCTCGCCAAAGGCCCTGGCCGTGATGATCCCGCTCGAGGCGCTGACGACCATGATACCGGCGGCTGCCTGCAGCAGGCCGGTCCAATGCCCTCGGGTCTCCGGGATGTGGAAGGTCGGCAGGCCGGAAGGCACCTTACCGACCAGCGCTACCCCCAACCCGCCAAAGTCGAACAACCAGGAAGCAATTATCGCCAGCACCAGCACCACGATCGGGCCCGGCACCGGCCGGAGGTATCGCTTCACCAGACGCAAGATGATGAACAGCGAGAGCCCTAGCCCGACGGTCAGCCAGTGAATCTCGTTACTCCGCTGCGTCAGCTCGATGACCGGGCGGATCAAGCCAGGCGCTTCCAGTTCAACGCCGGTCATCGGGCTGAGCTGGTCGAACAGTAAGGTGACCGCCACCCCCGCTAGGTACCCGAGCAAAACCGGCCGCGAGATGAGCGTGCAGACGAGGCCGAGCCGCGCCAGGTAAGCGATCAGGCACAGGATCGCGACGAGCAAAGTCAGGACCGAGATCAGATCGGCACGCGCAGCAGGCCCCACCACGCCAAAGGTCGTCGCACTCGCCGCGAGCAGCATGCAGGTAGCCGTGTCGGGTCCAACCACGAGGAACCGCGAGGACGGACCGATCAGCGCGTAGACGATCGCCGGGACGATGCAGGCATAGAGGCCGACTTCCGGCGGCACACCCATCAGCTGGGCCATCGCAAGCCCGCCCGGCACGGCGATCGCCGCCACGCTCATCCCGACCACGATCTCGGTCGGGATCAGGCCACGCGGGAGAGTGATGATGCTGTCCAGGCCCGGCGCAAAACGAGACATCGGCGAGGATTGCCCGCTGGCTCTGGTGCGCCGCTGGAATGGTCCCGATCCCATCGGCGTACAAAACGCTCAGACAGGGGGTCCAGCAATCAAGGGATTCCCGCATTTCTTTGTGACAATACCCTGACGGCCATTTCGCCTTGGCGAAGGCCGAAAGCCCTGACGAAGCGAGCCGCAAAGCCGTTATTCCCGAAGAATGGCCTCAGGATATCTCCCGATACCTTCGCCACCCGTGCTGTGATGCAATTCGGGTCTCCCGGAGGTCACGATTATGACAGCGCAAGTCCATCGGCCGTTCGAAGAAAGCTCAGGTGCAGCGGCGAAGCCCAAGAAGGCGAAGAAGTCCAAGCCTGAGAAGCTCTCCCGCAAGGTCTACGAGGAAGAGCTGACGAAACTGCAGGTCGAACTCTGCCACTTGCAGGAATGGGTGAAGGACCGCGGCGAACGGGTGATCATCATCCTCGAAGGACGCGACGCCGCGGGCAAGAGCGGGTTGATCCGGGTCATCAAGGAACGGGTCAGCCCAAGGGTCTTCCGCGTCGTCGCGCTCAGCTCTCCGAAGGAAGACAAGCGGTCGAAGCTGTTCCTTCAGCGCTACATCGAACAGTTCCCGGTCTCCGGCGAAGTCGTGATCTACGATCGCAGCTGGTACAACCGGGCGGGCGTTGAACGGGTACTGGGCTTCGCTACCGATAAACAAGTCAGCCGCTTTCTCCAGGACGTCCCGATCTTCGAAACCTGGGCGACCGACGCCGGGATCATCCTGATCAAACTGTGGCTGGAGATCAGCAAGGACGAGCAGGAACGCCGCCTGCGCAAGCGGATCAACGATCCGCTCCGCCAGTGGAAGTTCAGCCCGCTCGACCTCAAGTCCTTCACCAAGTGGTACGAGTATTCGCGCGCCCGTGACGAAATGTTCGAAGCCAGCGATCTGGGCGCGGCACCCTGGTACGTCCTGCCGAGCAACGACAAGAAGCGCGCTCGGCTCAACGGCATCAGCCACATCCTCTCGCGCATTCCGTACAAGGAAATCGAACACGAGAAGCCGAAGCTCCCCAAGCGCTCCACCAAGCATCGCTACAACGACAAGCTGGACCCGGAGCGGGTCAACTTCGTGAAACCCTTGTTCTGAGCGGGGCCCCTCAGCGCTGGATCGGAAGACCCGCGCCCGCGAAGATCGATAACGCGTGATCGACCGCCATCTGTGAAGGCGGCGCCACGTGATCGAGCTGGTAATCGAGCCCAAGGCGTTCCCACTTGTACCGCCCCATCTGGTGGAAGGGCAGGACCTCGGCCCGCTCAACCACGCCGAGCGCGGCGGCAAATGCGGCCAGTTGCTCCATCTCGTGGTCGACGTCGGTCAGGCCCGGCACGAGAACGTAGCGCAACCATATCGGCCGGTTGAGCGCGGCGAGGCGGAGCGCGAACTCCAGCACCGGCTCGTTGCCCAGCCCCCCAGTCACCCGCTTATGCTGTTCGAGAGTGAAGCCCTTCATGTCGAGGATGACCAGATCGATGTCGGCCAGTTCCCTGTCGGACAGCCGTTCACCGTAATAGCCGTTGGTTTCGAGCGCGGTGTGAACGCCCATCCCGCTCGTCGCCCGTAGCAAGCGGGCAGCGAAGCGGTCCTGCATCAGAGGCTCGCCACCCGAAAGCGTGAAGCCGCCGCGCATGCGCTTGAGGCCGTTGGCGTAGAGCTGGACCTCCTCAATGGCGTGTTCGAGCGTCACCGGGATGCCGTTCGCCAGCGTCCAGGTGTCGGGGTTGTGGCAGAACTGGCAGCGGAACATGCAGGCCGTGGTCCAGGCCACCAGCCGAATGCCCGGCCCGTCCACTGCAGAGCCAGTGGTGAACGAATGCAGGAAGCCCATGTCGCCAGTCTTGAGGGCCGAGCGGACATCAGTCTCGGGCACCTTCTCGCCCAGCTTGATCCGCATCTCGAACGGACTGCTGGCTTCCAGTGAAGGCGGGGCTTCGGCCGCGGGCATGTCAGGCGCCGTGGAAGGTGCGGTTGATCACGTCCATCTGCTGGTCGCGCGTCAGGCGCACGAAGTTCACCGCATAGCCGGAGACCCGGATCGTCAGGCTCGGGTACTTCTCCGGATGATCGACCGCATCGAGCAGCGTCTCGCGGTTCAGCACGTTGATGTTCATGTGATACCCGGTGACCCCGAAATACCCGTCGAGGATTGAGGTCAGGTTGGTGATGCGTTCACCTTCGGTATTGCCCAGCCCGCTCGGCACCAATGTGGTGGTAAGCGAGATGCCGTCCGCCGCATCGCGGTAGGGGATCTTGGCCACCGAAGCCGCGGAGGCGTGAATGCCGTGGCTGTCGCGCCCGTGCATCGGGTTTGCACCAGGAGCGAAGGGCTCGCCATGGCGCCGGCCATCGGGCGTGTTGCCGGTGTTCTTGCCGTAGACCACGTTCGAGGTGATCGTCAGCACCGACTGGGTATGCACGGCGTTGCGATACGTCGGGTACTTGCGCAGCTTGGACATGAAGGTCGTGACAAGCCAGTTCGCGAGGTGATCGACGCGGTTGTCGTTGTTGCCGAACACCGGATAGTCACCCTCGGTCTCGTAGTCGACGATCAGCCCGGTATCGTCGCGGATCACTTTGACCTTGGCGTGCTTCATCGCCGAGAGGCTGTCCGCCACTACCGACATCCCGGCGATGCCGAACGCCATCGTGCGCAGTGGCGCATAGTCGTGCAGCGCCATCTCGATCCGCTCGTAGGCGTACTTGTCGTGCATGTAGTGGATGGCGTTCATGGCACTGACGTAGGTCCCCGCCAGCCAGTCCATCATGACTTCCATCCGCTCGAGCACGTCGTCGAAATCGAGGTAATCGCCCTCGACCGGATCCGACGGAGGGGCGACCTGCTCCCCGCTGATCTCGTCGCGTCCGCCGTTGATCGCGTAGAGAAGGCACTTGGCGATGTTCGATCGGGCGCCGAAGAACTGCATCTGCTTGCCCACGCCCATCGGCGATACGCAGCAGGCGATCGCCCCGTCATCGCCCCAGGCATTGCGCATGATCTCGTCGTTCTCGAACTGGATCGAGCTCGTGTCGATCGCGACCTTGGCCGAGAAGCGACGGAACGGCTCGGGCAGCAGCGGGGTGTACCAGATCGTCAGGTTCGGCTCGGGGGCCGGGCCGAGATTGTAGAGCGTCTGCAGGAAGCGGAAGCTGGTCTTGGTCACCAGCGGCCGGCCATCGTCGCTCATGCCGGCGATGGATTCGGTCACCCAGGTGGGATCGCCCGCGAACAGCGCGTCATAGTCGGGGGTGCGCAAGAAGCGGACGATGCGAAGCTTGATCACGAAGTCGTCGATGATCTCCTGCGCCTCGCCCTCGGTCAGCAGGCCTGCCGCCATGTCGCGTTCGAAGTAGACGTCGAGGAAGGTCGAGACCCGGCCGAGCGACATCGCCGCCCCGTTCTGCTCCTTCACGCTCGCGAGGTAGGCGAAGTAGAGCCACTGGACAGCCTCTCGCGCGGTAGTCGCAGGGCCCGAGATGTCGAAGCCGTACTTGGCGGCCATTTCCTTGAGCTCGCCCAGCGCGCGGATCTGTTCGCCAAGCTCCTCGCGGTCGCGGATGATGTCCTGCGTCGTCCACTGGCGGTCGAGCGCTTCCTTCTCCTCCTTCTTCCGCGCGATCAGCCGGTCGACGCCGTAGAGCGCAACCCGGCGATAGTCGCCGATGATCCGCCCCCGGCCATAGGCATCGGGCAGGCCGGTTAGGATGTGCGACTTGCGGCAGCGGCGGACATCGGCCGTGTAAGCGTCGAACACGCCGTCGTTGTGGGTCTTGCGGTACTTGGTGAATATCTCGACCACGTTCGGATCGGGCTCGTAACCGTAAGCCTCGAGCGAGGTCGTCACCATCCGCAGCCCGCCGTTCGGCATGATCGCGCGCTTGAGCGGCGCATCGGTCTGCAGGCCGACGATGAGCTCGCGGTCCTTGTCGATATAGCCGGGCTCGTGCGCGGTTATGCTGCTCGGGATTTGCGAGACGTCGAGCACGCCCTTCTTGCGCTCTTCGATGAAGAGGTCCTGCAGTATCTTCCACACCGCCAGTGTCCGTTCGGTGGGACCGGCAAGGAATGTCTCGTCGCCGTAATAGGGGGTGAAGTTCTCCTGGATGAAGTCGCGGACGTTGACTTCCTTGGTCCACAAGCCGGTGCGGAACGGGGCGCGGTCATCGGCTTTCGCTGCGGGCTCGAGTTCGATGGTCGGCATAAGGACTCCGTGGGGATCAGGGGTGGGTTTGAGGTGCGGCAAAGGGAGCGGCTGGACGCCGGGCGGCGGGGCCCGTCTCGCGCAACAGCAGCGTCAGCAGGATCGCCAGGGCGACACCCCAGAGCAATGGCTGGAAGGTCGCCTGATAGTGTTCGAGCTCGCGCGTTCCGCCGCCGCTGGTGCGGATCAGGAGCCCGGCAAACACGGGGCCGAGCAGCGCGGATATCGAGAAGTTGATGAAGTTGATGACGCCGGTCGCGGTCCCGCCATGCTCGGGCCGGTTCGCTTCCTTGATCACCGTGTAGGGGATCATCGCCGCGCCCGAAGCGATGCCCGCCACGAGGCCGAGGCTGTAGGTCGGCAACAGTCCCGGCGGGCCGTAGAGGATCAACGCCAGGCACACAAACAGCACCGCCGCTGCGCCAACGATCACCGGCTTGCGCCGGCCCAGACGGTCGGACAGCCAGCCGAGCAAGGGGCATCCGATGATCCAGCCGAACGGCACCGAGGCGGATCGGAGCACCGCCATCGAGTAGGGCATGTCGTGCGCTTCCTCGAGGAACCGGACGCCCCAGACCATGTCGAACACCGTCGTCGGGATGAACAACAAGCCCGCGATCACGCCGCACAGGATCGACTGCGGGTTGATGAAGACCGCCTTCATCGCACGCCCGGCGATCTGCACACGCCCCTCCCCAGCCCCTGCCGGGACCGGCTTGGGCGACTGCGAGGGAATGAGCACGAACAGCACCACCGCGAGCGGCAGGCCGACGATGCCCATCATCAGCCAGAAGCGGTCCCATTCAAGGCCACCAGCGATGGCCGGGCCCACCACGAACTGTCCCGCCGAACCGCCCGCCATGCCGAACATCTGTGTCGCACCGATCAGCGTGGCCGCCCGCGCTGCCGGCAGGTAGTTGCTGGCAATTGTGACCGCGCCGATCAGTGCGAACACGCCGCCTGCTCCCTGGAGAAAGCGGCCGATGCTGGCCAAAGCGGGATCACCGGTCGAAAACAGCAGCGCACCGATCGCCACCGTCGCCGCGCCAGCCGGAACCACCTTGCGCGGACTGAACTGGTCCAGCGCCACGCCGGCCACCAGGCTGAACGGCGCGTAGGCGTAGTAGAACAGCCCCAGCAGCGACGCGATGCCTACAGGCGTCAGGCCGAAACCCAGTGTCATCTCCGGCACCATCACGGACGGGGCGGAGCGCAGGATGTACTGGTAGAAATAGAAGATCGACGTGACGAGCCAGGCCGCGGCAACCACGCCAAGGGCGGTACCGCCCGGCTGCGCGCCCCGGTTCATCACGCGGGCTTCAACAAAGGACCAGCGAGACGGCCATGCCGCCTTCGGAGGTCTCTTTGTACTTGGAGTTCATTTCCTTCGCGGTCAGCGCCATGGCTTCGATCACGGTATCGAGATCGACGCGCCGATTGGCCGGGATCTCGTTCTGCGCCATCAGGAACCCGGTCCAGGCCTTCACCGCCCCGAAGGCGCAGCGTTCGATACAGGGGATCTGCACGAAGCCCGCAACCGGATCGCAAGTCATGCCGAGATGATGTTCGAGCGCCGCACCGGCGCCGTTCGCCATCACCAGATTGGAGGTGTCATGCGCTTGGCCGATCGCTGCCGCTCCCATGGCCGAAGCCACGCCGATCTCCGCCTGACAGCCGCCCTCGGCCGCCGAGAGCGTAGCGTTGTGCTTGCACAAGTAGCCCACCAAAGCACCAGCCAGCAGGGCCTCGCGGATCTTCTGGTCGGACATCTTGGCGCCATCCGGCCCAAGTGAATAGACGATCGCCGGCATGACCCCCGCCGAACCGCCGGTGGGCGCCGTGATCACCAGGTGCCCGCGGGCGTTCTCCTCCGACCCCGCGAGAGCCGCGGCGGATACCAGGCCGATACCCTTGCGCGCCGCGGAGTCCTGCAGGAGCGCGTTCTTGTAGACGTCCCCGGCCTTGGTCTTGAGCTTGATCGGCCCTGGCAGCACGCCCGTCGGCGCATCGAGCCCGGTCTTCACCGTCGCCCGCATCGCGGTGATGATCTTGTCGAGGAAGGCATTGACCTCCGCCTCACTACGGCCCGAGATGGTGGTCTCGTTGGCCATCATCAGCTGGGCGAGCGTGAGGTTGTCGCGCTCGGCATGGGCCAGCGCCTCTGCCATCGTGGAGTAGGGATACTTGGGCGCATTCTTCTTGGGTGGTTCGTAGCCCTCCCACTCGATGAACCCGCCGCCGACCGAGTAGTACTCCTGCTCAAGCAGCGGCTTGTCGCCCGCCAGCAACGCGACCTTCATCGTGTTCGGATGGTGGAAGTCGCCCTTGGTCTCGTCATAGATGACATCAGCCAGCGAGACGGGGATCTCCTTCGAGCCCAGCTTCACCTTGAAGCTCTGGGTGGGATCAGCCGCGAGACCGTCGAGGAAGGCCGGATCGGTCGTCGCCGGCTCCATGCCTATGAGCCCCGCCAGTGCCGCGCGTTCGGTGCCATGTCCCTTGCCGGTAGCGCTGAGGCTGCCGAACAAGTTGACCCGCAGCGCAGTCGCCTGGTCCAGCTGAGCGGCGGGCAGCTTGTTGGCACGCTGATAGAAGTCGTAAGTGATCCGCATCGGACCGATGGTGTGCGACGAAGACGGCCCCGGGCCGACTTTGTAGAACTCGTCGATCAGCGTCATAACTGGTCCCTTGGACCGCTTCACGACGTCGAGGTTGGGATCGAGCGTCACATTGACCACCGGGTCAGTTGCGGGCGCCTGCGCAAAGGCCACGAGAGGCCGGCCAGTCAGCGCCACGATCGCTGTCGCCAGCGCACTGCGCATCATGAACGCACGCCGATCCGATCCGGCTGGTGGTTCGCTGAAATCGAGATCAGGGACGGACGGCTTGTCCTCCCCGAGCGCATCAAAACCCTGAAGTTCCATGCCCCGCACTCCCCTATCCGCTCCCGGTTCGCCAAGCCGTCACGGTTTGCCGCTCTTGCGGGCAACCAGGAGTAAAGGTCCCGTTCCGAGTCCTTTCGGGAAAAACTACTCCCGCCAAATGCGTGGGGTGAATAGGACTAAACCCTCATCGTATTCGGTCGACCTATTTTATTATTACTTATTACATTCGATGAAATATAACAAATGATACAAAGACTTAGCGCGCTTAAGAGACAGCAAAAGATATAGGGTCTTCCACAATTTCATTTAATATCAACGTGATAGCAAGACGGAAAAACCAACTAGGGGGATTGCTCACGAATTCATCAGGTGAACTCCTGATGCAAACCGCGCCAGAGCGGGCGTAGCCAGTTTTGCGTGGCCAGGGGGGGGCCACACCTCTACCCCTGGAGATGCGAGAATGTCGAAGCGCAACATGGTGTTGGCAGCCATCGGGATCGTCGCGGTGGCATTCATCGGGTGGCAGATCTTTTCGCGAGACAGCCTCCCGGAGGGCTTCGCGAAAGGCAACGGGCGCCTGGAAGCGAACGAGGTCTATATCTCCGCCAAGATACCTGGCCGCGTGGCCGAGGTGCTGGTCAATGAAGGGGACACGGTCCAGGCCGGCCAGATCGTGGCGCGGCTCGACACGACTGAGCTCGAAGCCTCGTTACGCCAGGCGCTTGCAGTCATGAGCGAGGCCCGCGAAAGCGAGCGAGTCGCGCGGGCCGATGTCGGCACCAAGTCGGCCCTCGTCTCGGCGCGCCGGGCAGAGATCGACGCCAAGCAGGCCGACTATCAATTCGCCCAACAGCAGTTTTCCCGCTCGAAGGACCTGGTCAAGACGGGGGCAGTAAGCGCGCAGGAGGCCGAAATGGACTCCTCGCGCATGCTGTCGACCCGGGCCCAGGTCGCCGGCTCGCGCGCCGATCTCGCGGCGGCCTCGGCCGACCTGACCGGCTCGCAGGCCCTCGTCGGCCGCTCCTCCTCAACCATTGCCGCGGCCGCTGCAGAGGCTGACCGGATCAGGGCCCAGATCAAGGACGCGGTGCTTGTCGCCCCGATGCGCGGACGGATCGAACGGCGCCTGGCCGAACCGGGCGAAGTCGTCGGTGCCGGTGGGCGCGTCTATTCGATGGTCGATCTGAGCGACGTCTACATGTACGTCTTCCTGCCAGAGCCCGTTGTCGGCAGGCTCCAGGTCGGCTCCGAGGCGCGCATCGTCCTCGACGCCGCCCCGCAGTATCCGATCCGCGCGACGGTCTCCTACATCTCGCCGACCGCGCAGTTCACGCCCAAGACGGTCGAGACGCAGGAAGAGCGCCACAACCTGACCTTCCGGGTCAAACTGCAGATCCCCAAGGAGCGCCTGCAGCAGTACGAGGCGCTGGTGAAGGCCGGCGTCCCCGGCGTGGGCTACGTCCGCTTCGACAATGGCGCCCAGTGGCCGGCCGAATTGCAGCCGCCCGCCAAGATGCCGGCGAACTTGTTCCAGTCCGGAAATGCCGGGAACTGAACATGGACGCCGGGCTGCCTGAAATCGCCGCGAGCGTTCGAAACGTCACGCACCGATACCGCGACGTGATCGCGCTGAACGACGTGAGCATCGACATCCCGGCGAACAAGATGATCGGCCTAATCGGGCCCGACGGCGTGGGCAAGTCCACGCTGCTCGGCCTGCTCGCCGGGGTGCGCAAGATGCAGGAGGGCGAAGTCAACGTCCTTGGCGGCGACATGAGCGATCCCAGGTTCCGCACCAATGTGGCCGAACGCATTGCCTACCTGCCGCAAGGCCTGGGCAAGAACCTCTACCCCACCCTTTCGATCTTCGAGAACGCCGATTTCTTCGGCCGCCTGTTCGGGCAATCGAAGGAAGAGCGCGAATGGCGCATCGCCGACCTGTTTGAGAGTACCGACCTTTCCCCCTTCCGTGACAGGCCTGCGGGGAAGCTGTCGGGCGGCATGAAGCAGAAGCTGGGCCTGTGCTGCTCGCTGATCCATGACCCGGACCTGCTGATCCTCGACGAACCGACGACCGGCGTGGACCCGCTCGCTCGGCGGCAGTTCTGGGAATTGATCGACCGTATCCGCGAACGCCGCCCGCAGATGAGCGTGCTCGTCGCCACGGCCTACATGGACGAGGCCGAGGGGTTCGACTGGCTGATGGTGATGAACGGGGGTGAGGTGCTCGACACCGGCACGCCCGAAGAGGTTCGCCAGAAGACCAATTCGAGCACACTGGAAGAAGCCTTCATCGCCTTGCTCCCGCCCGAAGCCAAGGTCGGCCATCGCGAACCCGTCATCACCCCGCTCGTGGCGTCTGGCGGTCCGCCCGCCATCGAGGCTCACGGCCTGACCCAGCGCTTCGGCGAGTTCACAGCGGTCGACCATGTCAACTTCAAGATCGAGAAGGGTGAGATCTTCGGTTTCCTCGGCTCAAACGGCTGCGGCAAGACCACTACGATGAAGATGCTGACCGGGCTGCTCGAGCCGACGGAAGGCAGCGCGCTGTTGTTCGGCAAGGAGATGAAGGGCGGCGATATCGACGCCCGCCGCAAGGTCGGCTTCATGTCGCAGGCCTTCTCGCTCTACACCGAGCTGACCGTTCGGCAGAACCTGATCCTGCACGCCCGCCTGTTCGACCTGCCGCCGCAACAA
This sequence comes from Porphyrobacter sp., assembly GCA_017744315.1. GTDB lineage: Bacteria > Pseudomonadota > Alphaproteobacteria > Sphingomonadales > Sphingomonadaceae > Croceibacterium_A. The sequence continues at coordinate 16,563 of JAGIBN010000005.1, read as the reverse complement.
GGCAGGGACAGGGTCGAAGAGCTTCTGACGAAGTTCGGCCTGGGACCGGTTGCCGATACCCTGGCCGAAGACATCCCGCTCGGCATTCGCCAGCGCCTCTCGCTGGCCGTGGCGGTGCTGCACGAACCCGAGGTGCTGATCCTCGACGAACCGACTTCGGGCGTGGATCCCGTGGCGCGCGACGGGTTCTGGGAATTGCTCATCAAGCTCTCACGCGAGGATGGCGTGACGATCTTCCTCTCGACGCACTTCATGAACGAAGCCGCGCGCTGCGATCGCATGTCGATGATGCACCAGGGCCGCGTGCTGGCGCAGGACAAGCCCGCCGAACTGGTCAAGCAGCGTGGGGCACCCAGCCTGGAAGCCGCCTTTATTGGCTACCTCGAAGACGAAGCCGCCGAAGCCAAGGCGCGGGTCCAGGCCCAGACCGGGGTCGAGGCTGTAGCTGTGGTACCTCAGGAAGAGATCGAGTTCGCCAAGCACGGCGCGGAACCGGGCAAGTTCAGCTGGTCGCGCGTCTGGGCCTTTGCCCGGCGCGAGGCAATCGAGCTGCGGCACGACAGCGTCCGGCTGCTGTTCGCGATCCTTGGCCCGCTCTTCCTGATGGTCGTGTTCGGCTACGGTATTTCGCTGGACGTCGAGAACCTGACCTATGGCGTGCTCGACAACGATCAGACAGCGACGAGCCGCGCTTATGCCGACGCCTATCGAGGGTCGGTCTACTACGACGAGCGATCTCCGATCCTGAGCGACCAGGACCTCGACCGGCGCTTGCGCAACGGTGAGCTGCGCTTTGCGCTCGATATCCCGGCAGGGTTCGAGAGGGACGTCGAGCAGGGACGGCGGCCCGAGGTCGCGCTTTACGTCGATGGCGCGGTACCATTCCGGGCGGAGACCACGCGCGGCTACGTGGAGCAAACCCACAAGGCCTACGAGGCGACCTTACGCAAGGACAAGGGCATCGGGCCGATCAAGTTCCCGGTGAACATCGAGGCCCGCGCGCTTTACAACCAGTCGTTCGAGAGCGTCTACGCCATGGTGCCGGGCGACATCATGCTGCTGCTGATGCTGATCCCGAGCATGCTCACCGCGCTCAGCGTCGTGCGTGAGAAGGAGCTTGGCTCGATCGCCAACTTCTACGCCGCGCCCGCCACCCGGGCGGAGTTCCTGTTCGGCAAGCAGCTGCCCTATATCGGCGTCGCCCTGATCCAGTTTGTCTCGCTAGTGGCGCTGGCGGTGATCCTGTTCCAGGTCCCCGTTAAGGGCAGCGTCTCGGTCCTCTTGCTCGGCGGAATAGTCTTCGTGCTGGCGAGTACCGGCTTTGGGCTGCTGATCTCGGTCTTCGCCTCGACCCAGACCGCCGCTATCTTCGCCGCAGCCATCATCGCGATCCTGCCGGCCGTGCAATTCTCGGGCATGTTCGTGCCCTCCTCCTCGCTGACGGGCGGCGCCTGGGGCGCCTCGCTGATTTTCCCGAGTACCTACTTCCAGTCGATCAGCGTCGGCACCTTCACCAAGGCGCTCGGAATACAAGCGCTCTGGCCCAGCCTGCTCGCGCTCGCCATCATCGCCCTGGTCTATTTCCTGATCTCGGTTGCCTTGCTCAAGAAGCAGGAGGCCTGAGCCATGCGCGAAGTCTGGCACATCTTTCACCTCGGCGTAAAAGAGCTGATCAGCCTGTCGCGCGATCCGGTGCTGATCTTCCTGATCCTCTACACCTTCACCTTCTCGGTCTACACGCCGTCAAAGAGTGCGGTGATGGACGTGGTCAACGCCTCGATCGCACTGGTCGACGAAGACAGCAGCGAAGCCTCGCGGGCCGTGCATGACGCGATGCTGCCGCCGCTATTCCTGCCGCCGCACCTGATCGACTTCGCCGACATCAACCCGACGATGGACCGCGGCCGCTACACCTTCGTGGTCAACATCCCGCCGGAGTTCCAGGACGAGCTGGCCGAAGACGGTTTCCCCGACGTGCAGATCATCACCGACGCCACGGCCATGAGCCAGGCGGGCCGCGGCCCAGGGTATCTATCCGCGATCATCAACAACACAGTCGAGTCATTCTGGTCGGGCAAGGGCAATCCCGACAACGTGCCGCTCGTCGGACTGCAGACACGCGCGCGGTTCAATCCGAACATGCAGCAAGGCTGGTTCGTGGCGATCAACCAGCTGATCAACAACATCTCGGTGCTGGCGATCTTCCTGTGCGGCGCAGCCGTGCTGCGCGAGCGTGAGCACGGCAATATCGAGCACTTGCTGGTCATGCCGCTACGCCCGTTCGAACTTATGTTCGCCAAGATCTGGGCCAACGGCATCGTGGTGATCTTTGCCGCGATGCTCTCGCTATTCCTGGTGGTCAAAGGCCTGATCGGCGTGCCCATCGCGGGCTCGATCCCGCTCTTTGCGCTGGGGCTGATGGTCTATCTCTTCTCGGTCACCGCGCTCGGCATCATGCTGGCGACGATGGTCCGCTCGATGCCGCAGTTCGGTTTGCTGGCCTTCCCGACCTTCATCGTGATGAGCCTGCTGTCAGGCGGCCAGACCCCGCTCGAGAGCATGCCGATTGCCCTGCAGAAGGTCATGCAGTTCGTGCCCTCGACCCACTTCGTCAGCTTCTCGCAAGCCGTGCTGTTCCGCGACGCGACGCTCGGGATGGTGTGGCCGATGCTGCTCAAGATGTTCGTAATCGGCGCTGCCTACACCGTGTACACGCTCTCGCGGTTCCGGAAGATGCTCGCGGCAATCCAGTGATTTGGAGGCGACTATGCGCAAACTTCCCCACCTGACGACCGCCCTGCTCCCGCTGGCGTTAGCGGGATGCGTCATGGGCCCGGACTACGAACGGCCGGAGGTCGCCCAACCGGGCGAGTTCCGCTCGCAGATTGCCCAGGCCGATGCGAACTCGTTCGCCGATCTCGCCTGGTGGCAGGTGTTCGACGACCCGGCGCTCCAAGGGCTGATCAACGAGACGCTCAAGAACAACAACGACCTCGCCAGCGCAGTCGCCCGGATCGAGCAGGCGCGCGCGATTGTGGGGGTGGCGAAGTCCGAGGGTCTGCCGCAGATCGGCTACGAAGGCTTTGCCGGGGGGGAGAAGACTTTTGTCCCCACCCCCGAGGAAATCGGGACGGCTGAGTTCGCCTCGATCGGCGGCGTCATCAACGCCGCATGGGAGTTCGACATCTGGGGCCGCATTGCCCGCCAGACCGAGGCCGCTCGGGCCAACCTCTATGCCCAGGAGGAAGTGCGCCGTGGCATCATGCTCACATTGGTCAGCGACGTAGCCAGCGGCTATTTCCGGCTGCTCCAGCTCGACCGTGAACTGGCGATTGCGCAGGAGAGCCAGTCGGTCTTCGGCAAGACCCACGACCTGTTCTCGCAGCGGTTCGACGCCGGACGCGACAGCCGACTGCCGGTCGAGAGGTCAAGAGCCTCGCTCGAATCCAGCGGCGCCCGCATTGCCGACCTCAAGCGCGAGATAGCGCAGCAGGAGAACGCGCTTAGCGTTCTGGCCGGAGGATACCCACACGCCATCGAACGGGGCCGCCCGCTAACCGCGCAGCAGCTGCCGCAAACGCCGGTCGGGCTGGCGACAGATCTCATCCGCCGGCGGCCGGACATCCGCAAAGCCGAGCAGGACATGATCCGCGCCAACGCCCAGATCGGCGCGGCAGTGGCCGACTTTTATCCGAAGATCGGCCTGTCGACGCTCGCGGGCGTCATCGGTGTGGACGGGAACGGCGGCCTCGACGGTACCTTCGGCCTGTGGAGCGCAGGCATCGGCCTCGCCGGACCACTCTTCACCGGCGGACGGCTGGAAAGCGTCTACAACGAGCGCAAGGCGTTCTGGGATGAGATGGTGGCGCAATACCGGCAGACGATCCTGGTCGCCTTCCGTGAGACGTCCGATGCGCTGGTAGCCCAGCAAACCCTCGTGGATCGGCGGACTGCGCTGGAAGCCCAGGTGGCGGCGATGCGCCAGTCAGTCGATCTCGCCGACGTTCGCTACCACGCTGGTAGAGCCAGCTACTTCGAGGTGATCGAAGCGCAGCAGCAGCTGTTCCCTGCCGAAGCGGAACTGGCCCGGGTCCAGCAGGCGCAGCTTGTCGCCGTGGTGAACCTCTACAAGGCGCTGGGCGGTGGTTGGAAACTGACCGACGAGCAGTGGAACCAGCCCGGCTGAGCACGCCCGGCCCAGGAGACCGAGCCGACGATGGAAAAGGATCACGAGAAGTTCAGGCGCCTGGTTGAGCGCGCGCAAGGCCATGCCCCGGCGGTCACTGCGGTCGTCCATCCCTGCGATCGCGTGTCACTCGAAAGTGCCGTCGAAGCGGCACAGATGCGGCTGATCGTTCCCATTCTCGTGGGCCACAGAGCCAAGGTTGAGGCGGCCGCGAGCGATGCGGGCATCGACATCGGCGGCCTCGAACTCGTCGATGCCAAGCACAGTCACGAGGCCGCGACGAAGGCCGTCGAGCTCGTCCGGGAAGGCCGGGCCGAGGCCCTGATGAAGGGCAGCCTCCACACCGACGAGCTGATGTCCGCCGTCGTCGCGCGCGAGACCGGCCTGCGCACCGGTCGGCGCATAAGCCACTGCTTCATCATGGACGTGCCCGGCCACACGAACGCGCTGATCATCACCGACGCTGCGGTGAACATCGCTCCAGACCTCAAGGTGAAGGTCGACATTGTACAGAACGCCATCGACCTCGCCCACGCGATGGGGGTCGCCGAGCCGCTGGTGGCCATCCTCAGCGCGATGGAGACCATCAACCCCGACGTCGCCTCGACGCTGGAGGCCGCCGCCTTGTGCAAGATGGCGGACCGAGGCCAGATCACCGGCGGCGTACTCGACGGACCGCTGGCGCTCGACAACGCGATCAGCCCCGAGGCGGCGGCGGTGAAGAAGATCGTCTCGCCGGTCGCTGGATGCGCCAATGTCCTGGTGGTGCCGGACCTCGAAGCCGGGAACATGCTGGCGAAAAGCCTCTCATTCCTCGCTGGAGCGGATGCTGCGGGCATCGTGTTGGGCGCCCGCGTGCCGATCATTCTCACCAGCCGCGCGGACTTGCTGCTGACCCGCCTCGCGTCCTGCGCGGTGGCGTTGTTGCTGGTGGCGGCAAGGCGTGCCCAGGCGGACGCGGCAATTCCATGAGCTGCATCGCCGTCATCAATGCCGGTTCGTCGAGCATCAAGTTCGCCCTCTACGAGGAGGGCTCGGACGGCGACCTGCTGTTCAAGGGCCAGGTCGAAAAGCTTGGCACCGCCCCTCGCCTCAAGATCGTTAGTTCGGCGGGCAAGAGCCTCGTCGAGCGGGAATGGGCAGCCGGCGAAATCGATCACCATGGCGCGGCCATTACGATCCTACTCACGGCCCGGGACTTGCTCGCGGGCAGGCACGTCATCGGCATCGGTCATCGGGTGGTGCACGGCGGAACCCACTTCCAGGCGCCCGTCCGGATCGATCAAGCGGTCGTCGGCGAACTGACCCAGCTCTCCCCGCTGGCGCCGCTTCACCAGCCGCACAACCTGGCGGCGATCAACGCTATCATGGAGGCGGCGCCCGACATGCCGCAAGTGGCCTGCTTCGACACGGCGTTCCACCGCTCGCAACCCGAACTGGCGCAGCTCTATGCCTTGCCGCTCGACCTGACCGAAGAAGGTATCCGGCGCTACGGTTTTCACGGCCTGTCTTATGAGTACATTGCCGGCCGCCTGCGAGAGATCTCGCCCCGTCTCGCGAGGGGGCGAACGATCGTCGCTCACCTCGGCAACGGCGCCAGCATGTGCGCCCTGAGCGAGGGCCGAAGCCAGGCCACGACGATGGGATTCACTGCCGTGGAAGGGCTGATGATGGGCACCCGCTGCGGTTCCATCGACCCCGGCGTGCTGATCTATCTCATGGACCAACACGGCATGAATGCGCGAGCGCTGGAGGATCTGGTTTACAAGAAGTCCGGTCTTCTGGGCGTGTCGGGCATTTCTTCCGACATGCGCGAACTCAAGGCATCGTCGGATCCACGGGCGGCACTGGCGATCGACCTCTTCGCCTATCGTATCGCCAGGGAAGCGGGCTCACTCGCTGCAGCTCTAGGGGGGCTGGACGGTCTCGTCTTCACCGGTGGCATCGGAGAGAACGACGACGAACTACGCCACCAAGTGGCAGAGCGTTGCGCATGGCTGGGTGTCGAGATTGTCGGTTCGGAAGGCTCCAGCGAACGCAAGCTTAGCGCCCCTGACGCAGCGGTCGAAGTCTGGGTAATTCCCACCGACGAGGAAAGAATGATTGCCCACCACACGCGCGAGGTGCTGTCGGCTTCCAATGGTGGTGATCGAGGTCGCTAAACCCCCAGATGGTCCAAGAGAAAGTCGGCACGGTCCGACAGCGTAGCCCGCGGCAGCATGACGGGTTCGTACCCTGCATCGAGATATGTCCGCCGAACACTTTCGTAGTCGAGCAACGCCCGCTCCAGGCTGTGTCGCCGGTCAGCGTCGTTCACATAGATTTCCGGCCAGGGCGGCGCCAGGAAGAGCTGGTCGTAGCGAAAACGTGCGACGGCGGAGGTCGGAAATTCGCCGCGAGCCGCCGCTATCGCGACCGCCGCGGCGACAATGCCGCGATCAAAGAAGGTAAGGCCGCTCGCTGCCTCATAATCGGCGACGGACATCTCCAGTGCGCGGCGGGCAAAGGCAGCCGCATCGACCCAGGGCAATGTCCTCTCATCCCCACCCCGCGCCTCGGCAATGATGCGCCGCCCCGGTTCGGCGACCACCGCGTAACCGCGCCGCGCGAGTTCCGCGAGTAGCGTGGATTTCCCGCCTCCCGAGCATCCCGAGATCATCACGAACATGAAGCTTTGCTTCCCTCAATCAACCAGGCTGCACGTTTCTAGGGCAGCCCGATCGGTAGCGCCGAGCGCCTTTCCCCTCAGTGCTTGTCGAAGAAGAGCATGGACGTGTCGTAGCCCAGTCCGGCCGCGCGTTTCGTAAGCTCTTTGACCTGGGCCGAGTCCAAATTCGGGTCTCGCGCGAGAATCCAGAGATAGCGACCCGAGGGCTCACCCACAATCGACCAGCCATAGTCGTCGGCGTGGTCGAGTACCCAGTAATCTCCCCCGAACGGCCCGAAGAAGCGTACCTTGAGCTTGGCGTTCGTCGAAGTGTCGACGACTTTCGCGACACCATGAGCGGTCTTGGAGGTCCCGTCGCGCTTACGACCGATGTTGACGACAGAAATGCGGCCATCGTCGCGGAGTGTATATTCGGCAGTCGCTGAAATGCAGCCGCGCTCAAAACGCTGATCGTAGCGGGCGATCTCGTACCACAACCCAAGATAGCGCTGCAGGTCGACTGGTTTGGCGGGCTCGGGCACCTTGGCGTTACCGCGAGGATGGCGCCCGATCGTGCGCGTAGTCGTGAAGAGGGCTGCCCCCGTCGCGGCAATCGCCACACCGGCGAGAACTTGGTGTCTGGTTCGCATCCAGCCACAACGGGTTTGCAATCAAGCTGTTCCGTCCGAGAACAATTGCGCCTCGCTATCGAGCCGCCTCCGCAGACGTACTCAGTGCTTCCTCGCAAACCGCGGGGACGCGAACGGTGAACGTGCTTCCCTGCCCTTCGCCGGCGCTTGCGACCGAGATACTTCCCCCGTGCAATTGCACGATCTGCCTGACAAGCGAGAGGCCTATGCCCAAGCCACCCTCAGACTGCTGGCGATGAGCTTCGATCTGCCCAAATATCTCGAAGATTTGCTCCTGCTGGTCCGCCGGAATTCCAAGGCCGTTGTCCTCGACGGCTATCTCGGCCCAGTCGTCTTCACATCTCGCCCTCAGTGCTATTGATCCGCCAGGGGGCGTGTACTTCACGGCGTTGCTGAGCAGGTTCGACACCACCTGTGTCATCCGCACCAGATCAGCCTCCAGCCAAACTGGACCATCCGGCAAGTCGAAGGAAAAGTCGTGGCCACTGGCGTTAAGCTGCTCGCGGTTCAGCGCCATCGCGTGCTCCAAGACGGTGCGGAGTTCGATCCGATCCTTTTGAAGGGAGATCTTCCCCTCGGTGATCCGCGAAATGTCCAGCAGGTCTTCGACCAGGCGCTCCAGATGATGCACCCGCCGGCGCATCTCCTCTCGAATTCCAACGGTCCTGTCGGTCCCTTCGTGACGTTCGAGCAAGGTCAGGCCACCGTGAAGCGAGGCCACCGGATTGCGCAGCTCGTGAGCGAGCACGGCCAGAAACTCATTCTTCCGCCGGTCGGCGGCCAACAGGCCTTGGGAGGCTGTTTCCAGTTTGTCGCGCTGCGCTGCGACGACCTGCCGCTGTCGGTGGAGGTCGAAGAAGACTTTGGCCTTGCTGCGCAAGACATCTGGTTCGATGGGCTTTTGGATGAAGTCGACGGCCCCCGCCTCGTAACCGCGAAAGCGGCGTTGTGCGTCGGCCGTTCCCGCCGTCACGAAGATGATGGGGATATGCCGCGTGCGCTCATTCCCGCGCATGAACTCTGCCAGCTCAAACCCGTCCATGTTCGGCATGTGAACGTCGAGCAGGGCGAGCGCGACATCGTGGCGGAGAAGCAGTTCCAGGGCCTCATCGCCCGAGCGAGCCTTTAGAAGGACAACTTCCTCACCCTTGAGCACCGCTTCAAGCGAAAGCAAGTTTTCCTCGAGGTCATCGACCAGCAGGAAGTGAATGGGGGGCATCTTACTCATCTTCTTACAAGCTCGCTTATGAGAAACGGCGCTATGGCATCGAGGGGCATGACGTGGGCGCCGGGGCATTTGCGAATGGCCGCTCGCGGCATCGTGTCGGCGTAGGCTCGCGACGGATCTTCGACGACCAGGGTGCCATCGGCCACCGCGATGCTATGCGCGCCCGCGGAACCATCCTCGTTCGCGCCGGTGAGCACCACGCCGATGAGCCCGGCGCCGTAAGCGTCGGCAGCGCTTTCGAACAGCACGTCGATCGAGGGGCGGGAATGCTGGACCGGCTCGTCGCCCGACAACGCCAGCGTGCCATCTGTCTCCACCAGAAGGTGATAGTCCGACGGCGCGAAATACACTGTGCCCGGCTCGGCCCGTTCCTTGTCTTCCGCCTCACGGACCGAAACCTGGCACTTCGCGGCGAAGAGCGGGCTGAGGAAATTGCCGCGGTCCGCAGGGATGTGGACAACGATAAGGACCGGCGCAGGGAAGTCCGCAGGAAGGGCGGGAAGAATGACCGAAAGCGCCTCGATCGCGCCCGCCGACGCGCCGATGACCACGGCTCGACCAAGGTCTTCGCTCATAGGTCCCGCCTCTGGTAGATCTTCTCGGTCCGAGCGAAGTCGGTGAATGAGCGCGCGTGCTCGGAGAACCGGATGCTCTCCTTTGCACCAAGCCCCAGGAAGCCATTGCGCACCAAAGAGTCGCGAAACAGCCCCACCGCACGGTCCTGAAGCGCCCTGTCGAAATAGATGAGCACGTTGCGGCAGGAAATCAGGTGCATCTCTGCAAACACCGCATCGGTGACGAGACTGTGATCGGAAAAGACCACACGCTCGCGCAAGGTCTTGTCGAACACCGCCCCTCCGTAGCCGGTCGAATAGTAGTCCGAGAGCGAGGATTTTCCGCCGGCGGCGCGATGGTTCTCGGTGAAGCCAGCTATGCGATCGAGCGAGTAGATCCCGCGGGCTGCGGTTTCGAGCGCGTCCGGGTTGATGTCCGTCGCATAGAAGATCGTGCGATCCTCCAGCCCCTCCTCGCGAAACAGTATGGCGTAGGAATTGAGCTCTTCCCCACCGCTGCAGCCGGCGATCCAGACCTTCAACGAGGGGTAGGTCCGCAGGTGAGGGATCACCTTCTCCCGCATGGCGAGGAAGAACGACGGATCGCGAAACATGTCGCTCACCTGCACCGTCAGATAGCCAAGCATGCGCGACAGCATCGTCTCATCATGCAGGAGCGCCTCCTGCATGGCCGAAAAGGTATCGAAGCCCAGCTGCTTCTTCGCCTGCCGCAAGCGCCTGCGCACCGAGGCCTGGGCGTAGTGGCGAAAGTCGTAGTGGTAGCGTTGGTACAGCGCCTCGAGCAGAAGGCGCATCTCGATATCCTCGATAGCGTCAGACATGGGATGGCCAGCTACCGGGGCATCCATACCCGCACGAGCGACAGCAGCCTGTCCACATCGAGCGGCTTGGCCATGTAATCGCTCGCGCCGGCTTCGATGCAGCGTTGCTGGTCATCGGGCATGGCCTTAGCCGTCAGCATGATGATCGGCAGCTTCTTCCAGCGCCCATCCTGCCGGATTTCGCGCGTGGCGGTCAGGCCGTCCATCACGGGCATCATCACATCCATCAGCACGAGGTCTATTCCCTGTCCGTGGTTCTCTGCTGCCTTATCAAGCGCTTCGATTGCCTCGCGCCCGTTTCGTGCAATAGCGATGCTCGCCCCGCGTGGTTCCAGGATATTGGTGAGCGAGTAGACATTTCGCACGTCGTCCTCGACGATGAGGATGCGCCGCCCTTCCAGGATCGCGTCGCGATTGCGCGCTTGCTGGATCATCTTCTGCTGTTCGGGCGGCAGGTCGGTCACGACTTGGTGCAGGAAGAGCGATACCTCATCCAGCAACCGCTCCGGGGAGCGGGCGCCCTTGATGATGATGGAATCGGAATAGCGACGAAGGCGCTGCTCCTCGTCACTTGAGAGGTCGTGCCCGGTATAGACGATCACCGGCGGGAAGCTGAGATCAGCGTCTTCGCGCAATTGCTCGAGCAAGCTGAAGCCCGAGGCATCGGGCAAAGTCAGGTCCAGCACCAGGCAATCGAAAGTCTCGTTTCGCAGCCGCTCCAGGCACTCGCTCGCCGTGCCGACCCCGACTGTCTCGACGTCCTCGCTCGCGAGAAGCTGCGCCACGGCATCGCGCTGCACCGCGTCGTCCTCAACGATCAGAATTCGCCTCGCGTTTCGTGCCAGTTTCGACGCGAGCGCCTCCAACACGGCAGAGAGCTTCTCCCGGTTCACCGGCTTCACCACGTAGCCGATCGCCCCGAGCGAAAGCGCCGTCTGCGCATGATCGCTTGCCGAGATCACGTGCACGGGGATGTGACGCGTGCTCACGTCGCGCTTGAGCCGGTCAAGCACGGCGAGGCCGGATTGATCGGGCAGGCCAACGTCCAGCACAACGGCGTTGGGATTGAACTGCCGCGCAAGCTCCAGCGCTTCTTCGGCGGTACCGGCCACCAGGCACTGGAAGCTCATTTCATGGGCCAGGTCCCGGACGATCGCGGCAAAACTGCTGTCATCCTCTACCACGAGCAGGATGCGGCGATCGCTGGTCAGCTTCTCGCGGTCGTCGTCCAGGCGCCGGAACAGCGGTCTCGGCGGCTGCGCCGGCTCGGCTGGCGGTGGCGCGAGCGTCGCGCTCGGCGGAACACGCGCTTCGATCTGCGGGACTGCCCCGGCTGGGTCGAACGCCCGCGGGATTGACAGCGTAAACCGGCTTCCCTGATCGGAAGTACTGACCAACTCGATGCTGCCGCCGAGTAGTCGCGCAAGTTCCCTCGATATGGCCAAGCCCAGTCCGGTGCCACCGTACTTGCGGCTGATCGTTCCGTCGGCCTGGCGGAAAGCCTCGAATATCTCCCGTTGCTGGTCCGCGGGAATGCCGATGCCCGTGTCGGAAACCGCGAGCGAGAGCCCGTCGGCTCCATCGCAGTCAATTTCCAGTTTGACCCCCCCGGTCTCGGTGAACTTGAAGGCGTTGGAGAGCAGGTTCTTGAGTATCTGCTCAAGACGTTGGCGATCGGTGTCGATGGTCGCTGGGCAAGTCTCGGCGATGCTGACTGCGAAGGTCAGTTGGCCATCGGCAGCGACCGGGTCGAACAAACGCCGCATGTCCGTCGCCAGCCGCTCAAGTGCCACGGTTTCCGGATTGACCTCGATGTGCCCGGCCTCGATCTTCGAAAGATCGAGAATATCGTTGATCAGCGACAGCAGGTCGTTGCCCGACGAATGGATCGTCTGGGCGTACTTGACCTGCTCCTCGTTAAGATTGCCCGTCGAGTTATCGCCCAGCAGTTTCGAAAGGATGAGCAACGAATTGAGCGGCGTGCGCAGTTCGTGGGACATGTTCGCGAGGAAATCGGACTTGTAGCGGCTCGCCTGCTCCACCTCCCGCGCCTTGAGTTCGACGGCGGCGTTCGAGCGGACGAGATCGTCTCGCTGGTTCTCCAGCTGCTGCGCCTGTTCCTCGAGCTGGGAATTGGTCTGCTCCAGCTCGACCTGTTGTTGCTCGAGGCGCGCCTGGGATTCCTTGAGCGCGCGCCCTTGCTCTTCCAGTTCCTCGTTCGAGACCCGGAGCTCCTCGCTCTGCGTCTGGAGCTCTTCGGACTGCCGCTGCGTCTCCTCCAGCAGCTTCTGGAGATCCGAACGAAAGCGCGCGGAGCGGAGCGCCGTACCGATCGAGGACGAGGCCTGCTCCAGGAACGCCAGCACACGAGCATCGGGCTCGTGGAGGAAGCCGAGCTCGACTACGCCTTGCACGAAGTCGTCGGCGATGGCGGGGAAGATGACCAGATGCCGCGGCTTGTCACGGCCAAGGGCAGAGCCGATGGTCAGATAGCCTTCGGGAATGTCGGTCAGCTGCACGACGCCACGGTCTGCCGCTGCCTGCCCCAGGAGCCCTTCCCCCGGCGAGAATTGCTCGACGATCTGGGCGTCGAGAGGGACGCCTCTTAGCGCAATGCGCTTGTACTTCCCGTTCTCGCGGGCAAATACGGCGCCTGCCTGGGCGTCGAGATAATCGGAGAGCGTCTGCAGGACACTCTCGCCGAGCTGGATAGCTTCCTGCTCTCCGAGCATAGCGGCCGCCAGTTCGGCCTGGCCGGTCTGCTGCCACCGCTGGAGTTCCCGCGCGGCAGAGCTTCGGCGCACGAGGTAGCCGATCGCCAAGGTCAGCCCGATGCCGAGAATTCCAGCGAGTATGCCCGTCAGCCATGCCGATCGGTAGGCACTCTCCATTTCATCGATACGCAGCAGCCGGAGCCGCGTCTCTTCCTGCTGCATCTCGTCAAGCTGAGCACGAATGGCATCCATTTCGGCTTTGCCGCGATCGGTCGAGACAAGCGTAACGGCGGCGTCGAAGCCCGACTGGCGCCGCGCGACGATGGTCTCCTCCAGTTCAGCGAGCTTCGCTTGCGTTCGGCCGCGCAGGAGGGCGAGACGGCGCTGCTGGCTGGGATTGTCGCTGATGAGGTCGCCGATACGATCCAACTGGGTGGACACCCGCGCCAGCGCCTCGTTGTAAGGCAGGAGATAGTCTTCGCGTCCGGTCAGGAGGTAGCCGCGCTGTCCGGTCTCGGCGTCCTGCAGGCTCGATATCAGATCATCCAACGATGTGATGACCGTGTGAGTATGCTGGACCCTCGCGGCGCCGTCGCGCAGCAAGTTGACGTTGCGCGCGGTGATCGCGCTGCTCGCCACGAAGAACAGGATGGCCAGCGCAAGCGCCAGTCCTACGGATAGGCTTGCACGGGAATTGGTAGAATTGCGGGCAGAAGAGCTCGGCATGATTCCGTCCTGAATTGAGATATGGCAGGTCTAGCGGTGAATCCGGGGCCGGCAATTACCGGGCCCGTGAAAAGCCGAAGCCTTCTGCCTCGATCGCCATGAGCGACCGCCAATCTGAACCGACCCCATCCCCAATCCGCCCTTCAATGTCATGAGCCCATCTACCCGCCATCTGTGCTGGCAACTGGCTGTTGAAACGCCAGAGGCTGCTGAACGCGGCGGAAGCTCGACCTTTTGAAAAGCCTGAGACCGGAGGCGCTCGATGGGGAAAGTTGATCAAGGCTCGAAACGCAAAGACGCGCCGGCCGAACTACATCGACGACGCGCCAAAGCCCGGAATGCGTCGATACGCAGCCCGGTTCCCAATTTCACTTTTGATAAGATAGGGTTTCAGGCGCGGCGCCGGGCTGCAACCGGCTGACGCGAGCGAGCGCTATGCGTCCGCGCCACCACATTATGAAGCCCGTTCCAGCTAAGCAGGCGGACACGACCCCGACCAAGCTCCAAAGGGCCTTGAAGCTCTCGCCGCACAGGCCATCGCCACATCCCGGTATGCGGTTTCCGAAGCGGCCGAAGTGGAGATAGGCGAGCCAGTAAGAGATCTTGTCGCCCGTCCTCTCTACGGGATTCATCTCATCGAACGGCTCGAAGTACTCGACCAGGCTCTCCATTATGGCGGGAAAAACCAGGTGGATTCCCGTAACGCCCCACATCAGCACGAACGCCGCGACCCAAATTCCAAAGGTCATGTGCAAATGGCGGAGATTAGCAAAGCCCCGCTTGGGTGATTTGCTTGTCGCCGCACGGCGTTTTCGAGGTCGCCAGGCCAAGGCGCCCGTGAGGGACAGGAAAACGAACGACAGGGCGAGAGCGCCATTCGCGAGACGTCCCGTGTCGCCGCCGACAAGCTCGGTATGCAGCTTCAACAGCGTGCTCGTCACGCGAAAGCCGAGCGGAAGGGTCGGCCCGACAGGGCGGCCGGAGTACGGATCGAACAGGTAGTTTCTGGTCTGGCCGTCTTTCTCCAGATCGACTTCGACTGCATGGTTTGGCTGCTGGCCCCGCCAGACCTTTACCGCCACTTCTGCAGGGAACGCGCGCCGAGCGCTTTCCAAAAGCTCTTGATCTGAGAGCAGCCTGGGACCGGGGGCAACCACGACCGGCTGCGGCTCGAAATGCCGATACAGTTCCGGTCTGTAGACGAGGACGCTGCCCGTTAGACAGATCATCGCCACATACGCGAGCAGAGCTATTCCGGTCCAACGATGAAGTTTGACGATCGCCCGCCGCATTCTGCCCCCCAGGACAAGGCCCCTAGCCGACGGAGCACCCCCTGCTTGTGCAGGGGGGTCGTGTTCCGTCAGCCGCCGAGGCCTTCCTTTCCAACCTCGATCATGGCGCCCACCGGCAAAGCCCTCGCGGCGAAGCCCGGAGGAGCATTGTTGCCGGGGGAAACCGTCAGGCCCGCAGCGTTGTCGACCACGAGCTTGGCCCACAGCGTGTCGCCATCCTTGAACCAGGACGTCTCACGGGCCTCGCGCAGAGCGGTCAGGCTGGTTTTTTCCACGCCGCCGGTGGCGGTGTTGAAGCCGGGGAATTCGAGGATGACCGACGAGCCGTCGTCCATTTCGGTCAAGGACAAGGACAGCTTGTCCCGCGCCGTCTCGACCCGCAGCTCGGCGCCACTGCCGAGCGTGGTTTCCCCGACATATTCGAACCGCTTGCCATGGCGCTGGAGGATGATCGGATCGGTGATCGGACCTGTCTCGAACCCGCTGAAATTGCCCGCGATGCTGAACCGGCCGATGTCGCCCTTGCAGATCGCCGCATTCCAGCTCGCCTTGACTTGGCAGGCTTCTTCATCGGCAGCGATGCCATTGTCGATGACGATGTAGGCGCCCGGAGTGCCGCTGACCGAGCCGTCGAGATCGCGGAACGCCGCGCTCTTGTAAGCAGCGCTGCGTCCGTAATCGGAGGCCCAGCGGCGCTGGATCTGCGGGAAGCTGACCGGCTGGGCGTTGACGAACTTCAGGCCCTTCACCGAATTGTCGGTGCTCATGCCGAAGCTGGTGAACAACAGGTAGGAGAGCGCGCCCGCGTCGCGAAGGTCGTTAGGCACGTAGTTCACGAAAGTGGTGTTCTCCACTTCGTGGTGGAAGTCGTAATATTCGTACCCGCGGATCGGGAAGTCCGCCGCAGCGGCCGGCAGGCTGCGGCCGTAAGCCACTTCCTCGGGCGTTGTGGGATTGCCGATGTTTTCGCTCTCGCCCACGAACAGCGAGTCGACGACGCGCGACGTGAAGGGCGCGGCACCGGGAATGCCCGACGCGTGGGTGAAGCCGATGGCGTTATCGGCAAGCTTCAGGTTGGTGTAGAGGTGCATCTCCCCACGGCCCCAGATGGCGCCGTTGCGGTTCTTGTAGCCGGTGAAGTTGTCGAACACCGACACCACCACGCCGCTCTTGGTATCGGCCGGATTGGCGTAGGCGGTCAGGTTGCCGCCGGCGATCCCGAACTTGCCGTCGGGCCCGGGACCGCGGTCAAGCATCAGGCCATCGAAGTTTGAGTGAGCCGTGTTGCCGCTGAACTCCCGAAGCTTCGTCCGGCCGGGCCAGGTGTTCTTGCTGATCTCGGTGCCTTCGAACTGGCCGGTCGGATGTTGCGGAAAGGCCATCCAGAAACCGATCTGGTCGGAGCCTGCAGCCACGTTGTCTCGGTAGATGTTGTCCGGATTGGTGATCCAGAACGTGGAGACGGTATTGTCCGACGGGATCAGGATCTGCTTGGAGCTCTGGCCCGTGGTGTTCTGGTGAGCCAGCGTAAGATTGGTCGGCTCGCACGGCAGGGTCGGATGGCACTTGGTCATGATGCCGAGGTTGTGAACGAACTGGTTGCCGGTCTCGACCGCGTCTTCGAGGAAGAAGCAGTGGCCCACGGTGTTGAAGGTCACGTTGTTTTCGACCCGCACGTTGTTGGTGCCATGCACCGTCACGCAGCGGCTGTAGGTGTCGTGGAT
>JAGIBN010000004.1 GCA_017744315.1 Porphyrobacter sp. | reverse complement strand
CTGGGTTCAGAACGTCGCGAGACAGTTTGGTCCCTATCTGCCGTGGGCGTCGATTGTTGAGAGGAGTTGCCCCTAGTACGAGAGGACCGGGGTGAACGTACCTCTGGTGTACCTGTCATTGCGCCAGCAGTGCCGCAGGGTAGCTATGTACGGACGGGATAACCGCTGAAAGCATCTAAGCGGGAAGCCTCCCTCGAGATTAGCAATCATAGAGTCGTGATAGACCATCACGTTGATAGGCCGGGTGTGGAAGCGCAGTAATGTGTGGAGCTAACCGGTCCTAATAACTCTGTTCATGCTTGAGAATTCCACCATCGACGACAGGCCTGCTAGGTCTTGTCCCGTGGAGGACGATCACAGCTAGATAACGCCTCAACAAATCGCATCGATTAACCCGCACACGCCAGCTTCATTGCTTGGTGGCCATAGCGCCTGTGACCCACCCGATCCCATCTCGAACTCGGACGTGAAACCAGGCAGCGCCGATGGTACTAACGCTTAAGCGTTGGAAGAGTAGGACGTCGCCAGGCATTGTAGCTGACGTGCAGCGGAAGAACCCATTCACAAGTCAAAGGGCTGTCCCCCCGGGGGCGGCCCTTTTTCGCGTCTCTTCGGAGTTCGCGAAATCTTGGGCGGAAACGTCTGAGAAGAACACGGTGCCGCGGGGTGGAGCAGTCCGGTAGCTCGTCAGGCTCATAACCTGAAGGTCGTTGGTTCAAATCCAACCCCCGCAACCACCATCCTATCCGCCCGATACCTTCGCAGGTGTCAGGTTTTTTGCGTTTTGGGGCGCTCGAGAGAGCGCTTGGCCTAGGCCAGGTCGGACGGTGGAGCGAAGCCGCCCATCACTTGTTCCGCCAGCTCGGCAAAACGGATCGGCGTGAGGTCTTCACGGTAAGGTCCGATGATCTGAATTCCCGTGGGCAGACCATCGACGAGACGGCCTGTTGGCATCACCGTCGCAGGCAGATTCGCCACTGTGGCCAGCCCCTGCCAGGTGAAGTCGAGGTACGGCGCAGGCTGGCCATCGATCGTCACCCGCCGGAATAGCTGATCCGAATGGACCCCGCTGCCTTCGGCCATGTGAGGGAAGGCGACGACCGGGACTGCCGGACACAACAGCACGTCATAGTCCGCGAAATATTCGGCCCAGGCGCGGAACAGGTGCTCGCGCTTCTCGGCAAGGCCAAACCATTCGCCGAGTGTAGTGCGCATGTAGCGCCCCAGCTTGGCGGCAATGCCAGTCTCGTCCTGGGCGGCTAGGCTCTCGAAGGCTTCGGCCTCCTGAGGCGCCGGAGCGCCGACGATCGCAAACAGGGTCTGTAGATAGGTCTCGTAGCTTTCCGCTGGATCGACCGGCAGGCTAACCGCGCTGACATTTGCACCCGCCTGCCGCAGATCCTCGATGAAGGCCTCAAGGGCCTGGCGGTAAGCGCCATCGACCCGATAGGCTCCATGGCCCATCCACACGCCAATTCGAAAATCCCTGAGATGTTCGTGCCTTGCTGCACACAATCGCGCGGTGGAGAGCACTCCCATCAACGCTGCGAGATCGGTAGCGCTGCGCGCGAGCGGTCCCGCCACTCCCAGCTCCGGTTGATGCAGCATACCCGGCGGTGGCGGAATGTGACCGCGCAGCGGGACGGCCGCGTAGCTCGGCTTATGTCCGAAGACTCCGCAGAAATGCGCCGGGATTCGGATCGAGCCGCCGATGTCGCTGCCCAGTTCAAACGAAGTGAAGCCCGCCGCCACCGCCGCCGCCGCGCCGCCTGAGGAACCGCCTACCGTCCGCTCCGGGTTCCAGGGGTTGCGGCTAAGGCCATAGACCGGATTGAACGATTGCCAGTCGCTCGCCCCGGCAGGAAGATTGGTCTTGCCGAAGATGACTGCGCCCGCTTCCCGAAGCAGGGTGACTGCATCGGCGTCGCGTTTCGGCCGATGGTCGCGCAATCCTTCGAGCCCACAAGTCGCCGGCATGCCGGTAACTTCGAACGAATCCTTGATCGTTATCGGCAGCCCGGCCAACGGCCCGAGCTGTTCCCCGCGAGCGCGCCGGCGATCGACCTCTTCCGCGTCATCCCGTGCGCGATCCCGGTCGAACGCAACAACCAGATTGTATGTCGGATTGAAGCGATCAATCCTGTCCAGGTAGGATTCCAGCAGCTCGACCGCGCTGATCTCTTTGTCCTGCAGTTGTCTCAGCTGGCTCGACGCCGAATCGAAGTTGATCATGCGAAAGCCTACTTCCTGAAGCCGGTGGCCTGAGTGTTCACCCGATAGATCGTCATCGCCACGTTGCGCACGCCCTCGGGCGTGGCCCAGGCGGTGCCGTCCGGAGTGACCGCGCCCATGGCGCCCACGTAGAGCGTCTTCTTGTCCGGTCCGGCGAAAGCCGCGGTAATGGCCCTGCGCGGAACCGGGATGATCCCGAGTTTCTTGCCCGCCTTGTCAAACACATAGAGTCCCGCGTCCGCCGTCACGTAGAGCCGGCCCTCGGCATCGACTGCCAGCCCGTCACCACCAAATCCGCCCTGCGGTTCGCTGTCCAAAGTCGCGAAGTCGCGGCGGTTGGAGGGCGTTCCGTCCGCCCCGATATCGAAAGCGAGGATTGTCCCGCGATTGGTGACGTAGAGCGTCTTGCCGTCCGGGCTGACCACCAGGCCGTTGGTGAACAAGCCGCCGCCCTCGGCGACCGTGTTGACCGAGCCATCGGCCTTCACATGATAGATCCCGCCCTGGGTGTAATAGGCTCCGCCATGCCCATCGGCCGCGACGTCATTGAGCCGGCCCAGGGTCTTGCCGTCGGCAAAGGCGCTCGCCAGCACCTTCCGTTCCGGCGTCAGCTGCACGACGCGGGTGGCCTCGGCACAATTGGGAAGCTTCAAGCCGGGATCGGTGCAAGTGCGCTCCACAGTGAACATCCGGCCTTGCCCGTCGATCGAGACCGCGCCCGCGCCGGCGATATAGGGCGCGAGAACCCATTCCCTGCCATCCGGCCACAGCTTGCGGATCGAATTGCTCTGCTCTTGTGCAAACAGCAGGCCGCCGTCCGGAGACCCGACCATGCCATCAGCGGTCATCGGCCCGGACCAGGCCCGGTCCCACTGCGCATCGCCCGAAATGACACCCGCGATTGCCGGAATGTCGGCCGCCTTCTCGCCCGGAAGCAGCGCTTGCGCCGATGCCGGCAGGGCGAGGGCCATGGCCAGCGCCAGGCCCGATACGAATGAACCCTTCATCAGTGCTGCTCCTCGTGGTGAGCCGGCTCGATGGTGTTGACCTGTCCGTCAAAGCCCGTGCGGTCGTTGTCGAAGTCGATCTGCACCATGCGGTCGAACCCTTCGTCGCGCACGTAAGCAAGGTGCGCCTTCCAGGGGCCGGTCAGTGTCACCGGGTCCTCGATGGTGACGTCGGAAACGAGCCGGTTGCCGTCGATCCGGATGCGCTCGAGATAGTGCGCCTGTTCGGACAGCGGCGGAGCGGTGTGGAAGTAGACGTTCGGATTCTTCACCGCCTTGGTTTCGATGACAAGGGTGTCACCTTCCCAACGACCGATCGAGGTGCCCCACACGGTCGGCCACAGATCCTCCTCGGCGGGCATCGCGCGGCCGTCGGTGTAGATATGGCGTACGTCGCCGTATGGGCTGATGATCAGCGTTTCTTCGGGCGTGATGAGGAATTGCAGCGGCGCGGCCGCGTCCATCATCATCGGGTAGCCCCAGCCCATGGCCTTGCGGCCCGGAGCGATCCGCGCCCGCTCGGCCATGCGCGCCTTGCCTTCGTCATTCCACGGAGCACCGAAGCCGCTCAGGCTCATGATCGGGACCGTCGGAGCCTTGCCGGTCTCGCGCATCTGGATCGAAGCGGGGGCGATGCCGCCGATGGTCGTCCCGGCCTGGCCTTCGCTGACCCAATAGCCCGACCAATAGGGCAGCTTGGCGAACTCTTCGGTCCTCTGCCCCTTCCCCTGCGCGTCGTCCTGCGCGAATGTGGGGCCGGTGAGGGCAAGCGAAGCGGCGCCGATCGCCGCGACGAGGCCCAGCCTCATGCGGGCTTTCCGATCGGCACGCCGTCAGCGCCGATCACCTCGAGCACGACCCCGCCGGGCATTCCGTTGCGCAGCGGGTGGATGGTCACGTTGACCTTGGCCCCGGCCTTGAGCGAGGAGGGCCGCCAGCCGCGAGCGTAGAGATACATGGGCGCGCCCATCTCCATGCTCCATTCGACGTCCTTGCCGGCAGCGTCCTTGGCAATCATCTGGATATAGGCGTGAGGATTGGTCCACTGGAACTCTGTCACGGTACCGCTGACCGTGACCTTCTTCTGGTTGTCGAACATCGCCATGCTGTGATGGGCTTGCGCCGCAACACTGGCGACCGACACGGCCAGGGCACCCGCCCAGGCGAGATGAAGCCGCATAATTCCTTCTCCCAGGCTCTTCCGGCCTTGGGGCCATGATGACACCTGCAAATGCATCCGTCATCAGGGGAAATTGACGAAGTCTCTTTTGAGGGGCTGTCTAAGAAGCTGGAACCATAGCCAAAGTCTTTGCTAGACTGGTCGTCCCCCCTCTTGCGGAAGCGAGCGCGCCATGTCCGAGACAATCAAGCACGCGATCATCGTTTGCCATCCTGCAGAACAGAGCTTCACCCTCTCCGTAGCCGAGCGTTACGCCGAAGCGGTCCGCGCGCATGGGCATGAAGTGGTGATGCGCGATCTCTATCGCCTGGGTTTCGACCCTGTGCTGCAGGACGAAGAGCGCCACGGAAAACCTCGGGCCGATGTTGAGGCCGAATGGGCCGCTCTCGGGAAGGTGGACGTGTTCGTGCTGGTCTATCCGATCTGGTTCGGCGCCCCTCCGGCGATGCTGAAGGGCTATATCGACAGGGTATTCGGCGCCGGTCGGCAGCTGGGCCATGGCGAAGGTGGTTCGGGCAGCCTGCTGGTGGGCAAGCGGCTCGTCTCGCTGACATCGTCGGGCAGCCTGAAGTCGTGGCTCAGCGAGAAGGGCGTGTTCGGCTCGCTGCGCACGGTGTTCGATCGCTATCTGGTCGACGTCTTCGGTTTCGCCGAGACTGCGCGCTATCACTTCGACGGGGTCGGGCCGGAGATGGAGGAGAAGGACGTTCGCTTCCATCTCGCCGATGTCGAGAAAGCCGCCAAGGAAGTGATGAGCCGCCTGTCCCCGAACTGGGAACCCTACAAGCCCGTCCGTTAACGCCCTTGTGAATGGGGGCGCCTGAACAGGAGAAGCCGATTGGGCGAGACTCGCATCGAAACCGACACCATGGGCGAGATCGCCGTACCCGCGGACAAGCTGTGGGGCGCGCAGACGCAGCGCTCGTTGCAGAACTTCCGTATCGGCGGCGAGCGCATGCCGCTGCCGGTGATCCGCGCGCTCGGTACGGTCAAGCGCGCGGCCGCGCTGAGCAACCGCAAGCTCGGCCTGCTCGACGCGAAGCTGTGCGAGGCCATCGTCGCAGCGGCCGATGAGGTGATCGCGGGCCAGCTCGACGACGAGTTTCCGCTGGTTGTGTGGCAGACTGGCTCGGGCACCCAGAGCAACATGAACGCCAACGAGGTTATCTCCAATCGGGCGAACCTCATGCTGGGCGGCCAGGCTGGGACCAAGGTGCCGGTGCACCCGAACGACCACGTCAACATGAGCCAGTCGTCGAACGACACGATCCCGACTGCGATCCATGTCGCCGCCGCCGTCACGCTCACCGCGGACCTCTTGCCGGCGCTACGGCGTATGGCCGAGCAGCTGGAGGGCAAGGCCAGGACCTGGGCGGATATCGTCAAGATCGGCCGGACCCATACCCAGGACGCGACGCCGCTCACGCTCGGGCAGGAAGTCTCGGGCTATGCCCGGCAGGTCCGCGCGGGGATCGAGCGGATCGAGCAGACCCTTCCGGGCCTCTACGAGCTGGCGCAAGGTGGGACCGCAGTCGGTACCGGGCTCAACGCACCCAAGGGTTTCGCGGAGACCGTGGCGAGCGAGATCGCCGAGGCCACGGGCCTGCCCTTCGTAACCGCGCCCAACAAGTTCGAGGCACTCGCCGGACAGGATGCGCTGCTGTTCACCCATGGCGCGCTCAACACGCTGGCGGCGAGCCTCTACAAGATCGCCAACGACATCCGCCTGCTCGGCTCGGGACCACGGGCAGGCCTCGGCGAACTGGCGCTGCCGGAGAACGAGCCTGGCTCCTCGATCATGCCCGGCAAGGTCAACCCGACGCAGTGCGAGGCGCTGACCCAGGTCTGCGCGCAAGTCTTCGGCAATCACACCACGGTGACCTTCGCCGCCAGCCAGGGCCACTTCGAGCTCAACGTCTATCGGCCGGTCGTGGCCTACAACGTGCTCCAGTCGGTCCGCCTGCTCGCCGATGCGTCGGACAGTTTCACCATCAACCTCCTCGCGGGCCTCGAGCCGCGGCTCGATAACATCGCGCAAGGCGTCGAACGCTCGCTGATGCTGGTGACCGCGCTCGCTCCGGCGATCGGCTACGACAAGGCTGCGGCCATCGCCAAGCAGGCACACAAGAGCGGGGTGACCCTGCGCGAGGCTGCCGTGGCCAGCGGGTACGTCGCGGCCGAGGACTACGACCGGCTGGTGCGCCCTGAGGATATGCTCGGGCCGGAGTGAGCTCGTCGAGAATCCGCGACCATCTTGTCATTATTTGCGCAAAATCCTATAAAACGTCGATGGCGCAGATGAATATCTCCATTCCCGACAAGCTCAAGAACTGGGCCGAGGCGCGTGTTGCAGAGGGGCGCTACAGTAGTACGAGCGACTACGTCCGCGACCTTGTGCGCCGAGACCAAGATGCCGAGGAAGCCCGCCAACGGCTGCAGGCGGCAATCGACGCTGGACGAGCGTCAGGCGTCAGCAGCTTGAGTCTCGAACAGATCATTACTGAAGGGCGCAAACGCCGCGGCGCATGATTCCCGTTCACATCAGCGAAGCGGCGGCCGCCGACTTGGCTGCGATCTATGACTATGGCGCAGACCGGTTTGGTGAGGATGTTGCCGAAGTCTATCTGAGAGGCTTCGCACAGTCCTTTGAATTAATCGCAGATCACGCTTCAATCGGTGCAATTCACGGCACCGTGCATCCTCCCATCCGCAGCCTGCGGCATGGTAGCCATCGCATCTACTACGACGTCTTCGAAGATGAGGTGGTAGTGCAACGCATTCTGCACTTGGCCATGGACGTCGGATCACACCTTTAAGCGTGACGCCACGCACAGGCCCTCACTCCGGCAACTGCATCCTCAACTGCGCCACCGCGTTGGAGAGGTAGTCGCGCATCAGGCGCAAGCCTTTCGGAGTCAGCTCGATCAGGATCAGGCGCTTGTCGTCCTTCGCGGTGCAGCGGCGCAAGATGCCCTCGTCGCACATCCGCTCGATGTGGCGCAGGCCCGTCGAGTGGGGCACGTCGGCGCCCAGGCATAGGCCAGTCGTCGAAACGCGCTTCCCTTTGACCCGCTGAATGAACAGGTCGAGCAGCATGTCCCAGGCCGGCTCGCCGAAAAGGGTAGGATCGAACTGATTGGCGCGCTGGAACCTCAATCGATAGATCGAGGCGGCCGCAATCGCGAGTTCGTCATCGCTATAGCTCGGCGCGATTTCCTGATCGTCGTTCGAGCCTGTGCACGCTTCGATGTCAGCCACACGGCGCGCCAAGCCGCGGACTAAGTCACAGACTTCCTTGAACTCTGCCGGTAGCGGCAGTGAGGTTTGCTGACCCAAAACCCTTGCCCTTTGTTCTATCGTTCAGGTGCATGGTACTCAGGAAATATACTTAGCCAAGTCAAGTGTGTGGTTACTAACCACCTTTCCAACAGAATACGGTTGAAGTGTAACAAAGGTGGCACGATCCGGCGCAGCCAGGAACCACCTCGGCCCTCCAAGCGCTTCTGACCCGCATGCAGGAGCACAGCACATGGCCGCACGCGCCTATTGGCAGGGTCAGATTCGTCTCGCGCTGGTGTCGATTCCGGTCGAGGTCTACGCCGCGACCAAATCCGGCGCCACGATCGCCTTCCACCAGATCCACGAACCGAGCGGGAAGCGGATCAATTACGAGAAGGTCGTCCAGGGCATCGGCCCCGTAGACCGCGACGAGATCGTGAAGGGCTACGAGGTGTCCAAGGGCAACTACGTCATTCTCGAAGATGACGAGATCGAAGCGGCCAAGGTCGAAAGCCGCAAGACGCTGGACCTGGTCCAGTTCGTCGACGCCGGCGAGATCGACGTCTTCTACTTCGAGAAGCCCTATTACGTGGTGCCGGCGGACGACCTCGCGGAAGAAGCCTTCATCGTGCTGCGGGAGGCACTGCGGAAGAGCAACAAGGTCGGCGTCGGCCAGATTTCTGTGCGGGGGCGGGAGCAGCTCGTCTCGCTCAAGCCCTGCGGCAAGGGACTGGTCCTCGAAACCTTGCGCTACGAGGACGAGGTTCGGGAAGCGCAAGGCTACTTCAAGGGTATCGGCACCGAGAAGCCGAGCAAGGACCTGCTCGACCTCGCCACCACGCTGATCGACCAGCGCAGCGCGCCGTTCGACGCGGGCGAGTTCCACGACCGCTATGTCGATGCGCTCAAGGCGCTGATCGCCAAGAAGCAGAAGGCCAAGGGCAAGAAGATCCTCGAGGATGTCGCGGAGCCCGAGGTCGCGCGCGGTTCCAATGTGATCGATCTGATGGCGGCGCTGAAGAAGTCGGTCGGCGGAGAGAAGGCTCCGGCCAAGAAACCCGCAGCCAAGAAGGCGCCCGTCAAGAAAGCGGCCCCGGCCAAGAAGCGCGCCTGATGGAGTTGAATCCGCCGATCCTCGTCCACTGGGTCGACTACGATCTGCTCACACGCCTCGGGGCCGCTGCCGTGCTCGGCCTGCTGCTCGGCCTCGACCGCGAGTTTCGCGGGCGTGCGGCCGGGCTGCGCACGCATGGGCTGATCTGCTTTTCCGCCGCGGCGATGACGGTCTCGATGGTCTCGCTCTACTATCAACTCGACACGGCGCGGCTTGATGCCCTGCGCATCTTCGAGGCGACCGGATCTTTCATCGGCATCGTCGGCGCGGGGCTGATCGTGTTCAGCAAGGGGCGGGTGAAGAACCTGACCACCGCGGCGCATCTGTGGCTGACGGCGGTGATCGGCGTGGCCTGTGGGGCGGGGCAGTGGCCGCTGGTGGTCATCGGCTCGGCGATCTCGCTCTTGATGCTGACCGTGCTGGGCCTGGTCGAGCGGCGCTATTTCCCCGACGAGGACTACACCCAGTGAGCGTTCGCGATCCGCTGGCGGAATACAATCGCAAGCGGGATTTCGCCAAGACCGCCGAACCCGCCGGCAAGCGTGCGAGCAGCGAGGGCGGCAACCGCTTCATCGTCCAGAAGCACGAGGCGACGCGGCTGCACTGGGATTTCCGGCTCGAGGCCGATGGCGTGCTCAAGTCCTGGGCGGTGACCAAGGGCCCTTCGCCCGATCCCGAGATCAAGCGGCTGGCGGTGCGGACCGAGGACCACCCGATGGCCTATGCCGACTTCGAGGGGGTGATCCCCAAGGGCGAATACGGCGGCGGCAATGTCATGCTGTGGGACCGCGGCACATGGGCGCCGGTCGAGGGCAAGAGCTGGAAGGACATCGACAAGGGCCACCTGCACTTCACGCTCGATGGCGAGCGGATGAAAGGCGAATGGCTGCTGATCCGCCTCAAGCCCCGGCCCGGCGAGAAGCGCGAGAACTGGCTGTTGCGCAAGGTCCAGGACCAATACGCCGAGGAAGGGGATCCCTTGGTCGAACGCTGCCTGACCAGTGTGCTGACCGACCGTTCGATGGCGGAGATCGCCGCGGACACGAAGGGTGCCTATTCGCTCAAGGGCAAGAAGGGCGATGCCTTCAGCGCCGAGATGAGCAAGGCGGCCAAGCGGAACAAGAGCCAGTCGAAAACGCGCAAGACGCCGACCGCGCCGCCCAAATTTCGCGCGCCGCAACTCGCGACCCTGGTGGATGCCGTCCCCGCGGGAAACGGCTGGATGCACGAGATAAAGTTCGACGGTTACCGCGCCCTGATCGCTGTCGCCGGAGAGGACGTGCACGTCTACACCCGCAACGGGCTGGACTGGACCGACAAGTTCGCGCCGCTGGTCGAAAGGATCAAGGCGCTCGCCCTTCCGCCCTGCCTGATCGACGGCGAGATCGTCGCCTATGGCAAGGACGGCAATCCCGACTTCTCCTCCCTGCAGGCGGTGCTCAAGCGCGGTCATGGATCGCAGACGGCGAGTGATGCGCTTTCGCTCCATGCGTTCGATCTGATCGAGCTCGATGGCCGCGATCTGTCGCAGCTGCCGAACATCGAGCGCAAGGAGCGGCTGGAGGCGCTGCTCGCCGCGGCCGAGCCGCCGATCCACGTGGCCGACCATGTGATTGGTGCGGGCGAAAGGCTGCTCAAGGCACTGTGCACGGCGGGGCAGGAAGGGATCATCTCCAAGACGATCGACGGCCGCTATCGCTCTGCGCGGACCAAGAACTGGCTCAAGGTCAAATGCACTCGGCGGCAGGAGTTCGTGGTCATCGGCTGGAAGAAGTCGAGCGCCAAGGGCCGTCCGTTCTCCTCACTGCTGCTGGCCCAGCACGAGAAGGGCGGGCTGGTCTACAAGGGCAACGTCGGCACTGGCTTCGATACCGATACCCTGGGCGACCTCGCCGCGCGGATGGCCAAGCTGGAACGCAAGACCGCACCGGCGGAAGTCGGGCGGGTGGAGAGCCGAGGCGTGACCTGGCTCGAACCCAAGCTCGTCGCCGAGATCGCCTTTGCCGAGTTCACCGCCGACGGCAACGTCCGCCACGGCAGCTTCCTCGGGCTGCGCGGTGACAAGAAAGCGAAGGAAGTCGTGCCGGAAAAACCCGCCAAGCCGCCCGAGCCCGAGACGGTCAAGATCACCAGTCGCGACCGCGTAGTCTTCGACGAAAGCGGGCAGACGAAGGGACAACTTGCCGACTACTACGAAGCGGTTGCCGGGCTCATGCTCCCCTGGGCCGCCGGGCGTCCCGTCAGCCTGGTCCGCTGCCCGCAGGGGCGGGGCAAGAAGTGCTTCTTCCAGAAACATGACTCCGGATCGTTCGGCCCTCACGTCCACCATGTCCCGATCACCGAGAAGGACGGCGGCGCCGAGGACTATCTCTACATCGAGGACGCCGCCGGGCTCCTCGCCTGCGTGCAGATGGGCACGATCGAATTCCACGGCTGGGGCAGCAAGAGCGCCGATGTCGAAGCGCCCGACCGCATGGTGTTCGATCTCGACCCCGATGAGGGGCTCGACTTCGCCGCTGTGAAACGCGCAGCGAAAGACATCCATGAGCGGCTGGCCGACATCGGGCTGACCAGCTTTGCGATGCTTTCAGGCGGCAAGGGCGTGCATGTCGTCGTGCCGCTGACGCCGGCCCATTCGTGGGAGGCGCACAAGGACTTCTCGAAACGCTTCGCCGAGGCCTTGAGCATGGCTGAACCCGAACGCTTCGTGGCGACGATGAGCAAGGCCAAGCGCAAGGGGAAGATCTTCATCGACTACTTGCGTAACCAGCGCGGCAGTACGGCGGTCCTGCCCTATTCGGCCCGGGCCAGGGCCGGAGCCCCGGTCGCGATTCCGATTGCCTGGGACGAGCTCAAGGCCATGAAGGACGCGCATCCGTTCTCGATCGACGACGCAAAGACGCTGATCGAGCGGGCGGAGAACAAGGCGCTCGCGGGCTGGGGCTTTGCCGAGCAGCGGCTGCCGGATTTGTAGGACCCAATCCTCCCCCGAGCTTGCCCTCGGGGAGGATTTAATATCTTGAGAAAAAACCATTTTCCTACTCGAACTCAATCTGCTTCATCCTGCCGGATGACGCATCTCGAAGCTCAGACTCGGAGACCCCACGCGGATAAGGCGCCGTCGCCGTCCAAGGTGACAGTCTTTCTCCGCAAGGTGACACATTTGCCGCGAAAAGTGTCACCTTGGACGGACAAGGTGACACAAATCCCTCGGACCGTGTCACCCCGTCACCCCCTGTCACCTTGTAGCGTGAACTCAGCTTCCCGGCGTTACGCGCAGGATCGCGCCGGCGGTCTCGTCGGTCAGGATGTAGAGCGAGCCATCCGGCGCCACGCGCACGTCGCGCAGGCGCTGGCCGAGGTTGGACAGCAGGTCTTCCTTCCACACCACGTGGCCATCGGGCGAAAGGCGGAAGTGCACCAGCGAGCGGTTCATTGCCGCGACCAGCATGTCACCCTGCCACTGCGGGAACGAGGTTCCGCGATAGATCGCCAGGTTGCCCGGATTGCCCGACGGCGGTCCGAAGGCCCAGACCGGATCGGTCATGCCCTCGACGTTGCGAGTGCCCTTCTTCGCCGGCTCGGCGTTGTAGTGGAAGCCCTGGGTGACATCCATCCAGCCGTAGTTGCCGCCGCGCTGGATCAGGTTGACCTCGTCGCCGCCGCGCGGGCCGAACTCGGTCTCCCACAGGCGCCCGGTGGCGGCATCGAAGTAGAGGCCGGTCGGGTTGCGGTGGCCGGTGGACCAGATCTCCACGCCGCTGCCGTCGAGATTCATGCGCAGGATCTTGCCGAAGTGGTTGGTGGGATCCTGGACCTTCTCGCCGAAATTCCGGTCGCCGCTGGTAACGAGCAGGCGTCCCTCGGCGTCAATCGCCATGCGCCCGCCGAAGCTGCCGAACGCCGGACCCTGGCCGCAGCACTTGGGCGGCAGCGGCGGCTTGCCGTACCAGGCGTCGGCGACGAAGATGTCCTTCACCTCGGTCAGCTTGTAGGCGCCGTCCCACTTGGCGCGCATCACCGCCAGCGTCGAATTGACGTTGGGCGCCGGGTTGGCACCCTCGGCCGGATCGGCCTTGCTATAAGCGAGGTAGATCACGTGATTGGTGGCGAAGTTCGGATCCAGCACGATGTCGGTCAGCCCGGCGATGCCCGGGGCGAAGATCGGCGGC
Organism: Porphyrobacter sp.; assembly: GCA_017744315.1. Taxonomy (GTDB): domain Bacteria; phylum Pseudomonadota; class Alphaproteobacteria; order Sphingomonadales; family Sphingomonadaceae; genus Croceibacterium_A. The sequence goes on along the minus strand of JAGIBN010000004.1, from coordinate 411,032 downwards.
AGGCCTTCGATCGGCTTGGGATCGAGCACACCGTTGCGCATGATCCGCAGGCGGCCCGGCCGCTCGGTCACCAGCATGCCGCCGTCGGGCAGGAAGGCGAGCGCCCAGGGATGGTCGAGCCCCTTGGTCACCACTTCCACATGCAGCTTGGCGTCGGCGCCCTGCACGTCCCACGGGCCATCGCCCAGGGCCGGCGTCGGCGGCGGTCCCGCCGGCCTCGGTGCGGCTGGCGCCGCTGCCGGAGCCGGCGCATTCTGCGCCGAAACAACGGTCCCCGATGCGGCCAGCACCATGCACACGGCCGTCAACGCAAGCTTCTTCATCTACGCACCCTCCCAACCCAATTCCGTTTATCGGCAGCCTCTCTAGGCGGACGTCGCGGCCCGCACAATCGGCTCTCGGCGTGGAGGGCGCCATTGAACAACACGTCGCTTTCGCTTGCCCCGCGTCCGGCGCAAGCTACCATGTTCCCAAGGACGATTTCGGGGGAGTGAAGTCCATGTACGCAGTCATTGGCGCCCTGGTGTTCGTGATGCTCGTGTTCCTGATGATGGGCGTGCGAGTGGTTCGTCAGGGTTACGTCTACACCGTCGAGCGCCTCGGCAAGTTCACCCTTTCGGCCGAACCGGGCCTGCACCTGATCGTGCCGTTCGTCGATCGCGTCGGGCAAAAAGTGAACATGATGGAGCAGGTGCTCGACATCCCGGGCCAGGAGATCATCACTCGCGACAACGCCATGGTCGGCGTCGATGCGGTGGTGTTCTTCCAGGTCCTCGATGCGGGCAAGGCCGCCTACGAGGTGCACAACCTCTACAACGCGATCATGGCGCTGACGACCACCAACCTGCGCACCGTGATGGGCTCGATGGACCTCGACGAGACGCTGTCCAAGCGTGACGAGATCAACGCCCGGCTTCTCTCGGTGGTCGATCACGCGACGAGCCCGTGGGGCGTCAAGATCACCCGCGTCGAGATCAAGGACATCCGCCCGCCGATCGACATCTCCGAAGCCATGGCGCGGCAGATGAAGGCGGAGCGTTTGAAGCGCGCCGAGATCCTCGAGGCCGAAGGCGAACGTGCCAGCCGCATCCTGCGCGCCGAGGGCGAGAAGCAGTCGGCGATCCTCTCGGCGGAGGGCAAGAAGGAAGCCGCCTTCCGCGACGCCGAGGCGCGTGAGCGCGCCGCCGAAGCCGAGGCGCGCGCCACCGAAGTGGTGTCGGAGGCGATTTCGCGGTCGGGCAACCAGGCGATCAACTACTTCATCGCCCAGGAATACACGAAGGCGATCGGCAAGTTCGCCACCAGCCCCAATGCCAAGACCATCCTGTTCCCGGTCGAAGCGACCCAGCTCATCGGTACGCTCGGCGGCATCGGCGAACTGGCCCGCGAGGTGATCGGCGCAGGCAGCAAGGGCGATGTCACGACCCCGCTCGAGCTACCGAAAGGGGCGCCTCGCGCCGCTGTCCCCCGCACTCGCGGCGAGGGGGAGGGCTAGGCCTTGATGGACTGGCTGAACGGCCTGGAGGCGCATTGGGTCTGGCTGACCCTGGGGCTGGTGCTCGCCGGCCTCGAGATGCTGGTGCCGGGCGTCTACCTGATCTGGCTGGCGGTCGCCGCGATCATCACCGGCGCGATGACGGCGGTGCTCGATCTGTCGTTCCCGATACAGGTGATCGACTTCGTGTTCCTGTCGCTGATCGTGGCGTTCTCGGCCAAGCGGTTCCTTGGTCAGACGCCGATCGAAAGCTCCGACCCGCTGATGAACCGCCGCGGCGCGCGGCTGGTGGGGGAGACTGCGCTCGTGGTCGAAGCGATCGAGCACGGCAGCGGCCGGGTAAAGCTAGGCGACAGCGAATGGATCGCGCGCGGGCCGGACGTGCCGAGGGGAGAGCGAGTGCGGATCCGCGGCACTGAGGGCTCGATGCTTCTGGTCGAGCCGCTCAATTTGCTGGGTGATGAGGGAACTCGGACCGCGGGCTAGGCCTCAGGCCATTTCGCCCTTGGTGCCGAAACGTCCGTGCTTGCGGTAACGCATCATCCAGCGGTTGAGGAACAGCCCGAGCGGCTTGGGTTGCACGCCCAGCTTCTCAACGCCCGGAAGCTCACCTGACGCCACGTTGCCGCGCTTGAGCAGCTTCCACTGGTCGGAATTCATCGGCGTGCCCGGCAGCACCGCGAACAGCGAGGCCACCGCATCGGGCATGCGGAAGAACGCCCGCTCGCGGCCCTGGGCCTTGGCGATGCGCTGATGCAGCTCTTCCATCGTCAGGACTTCGGGCCCGGCGATCTCGTAGGTCTTGCCGGCGTGGCTGCCGGGGTCGGCCAGCGCGTTCACGACCGCTTCCGCCGCATCGTCGACGAACAGCGGCTGGATGCGCGATTCGGCGCCGAACACCGGCAGGGCGGGGAGCGAGGAGATCAGGCCGGCGAATAGGCTGACGAAGCGATCGTCGTCACCGAACAGCACCGAGGGACGCACGATGATCGCCTTAGGAAACGCCTCGCGCACCAGCTTCTCGCCTTCGCCCTTGGACGAGGCATAGCCGCTGTCGGACTCCGCGTCCGCGCCGAGCGCCGAGATGTAGACGAAAGCGCCGGCGCCATTGGCCGCTGCGGCCTTCGCAGCTTCACCCGCCCCTTCGGCCTGGAGCTCGAACTGCCCGTCGCCGAATGTGCCAACCAGATAGACCACTGCGTCCGCCCCACGCGTCGCCGCATCGAGGCTGCGCTTGTCGCGCACATTGGCGCGCAGGAACTGGATTTGCCCAAGATTGGCGAGGGCCCGAAGGTGATAGGCCTGCTCGGGATTGCGCTCGGCGATTCTGACACGCGCACCGCGGCGCAGCAGCACTTCCGCGACATGCGAGCCCAGGAAGCCGCCGCCACCGATCAGCACCACGATCTTGTCTTCGAGCGAATCCACTTGCGCCATTGCCTGTTTCCAACCCGTCCGGCGCTTTGCCGGTTCCTCTAAAAACTCTCGCGCGGCCCATGCCGCAAGGCGGCGGGCCTAGCAAGTCGCACTGGGTCGCATCGCAGCGATTGACAACGCCCCCTCCCCTTCGCTAGTGGCCCGCGCCTACCCGCCGCCGGCCTAAGACGACCGCGCGGCCCGTGCCCAGATGGCGGAATTGGTAGACGCACCAGCTTCAGGTGCTGGCGCTCGCAAGGGCGTGGAGGTTCGAGTCCTCTTCTGGGCACCAGACACTCTTTCGGGGGTGTCCGCAAAAGGCCGCTAACGGCCGAAATAATAAGCGAAAAATTCGAAATCAGTCCGTCCGTGTTTGGAGGCGGTTGCTTGCGATCGGGGCAGAATAGGGGCCGTTTTGGGGGCCGTTTTTCGACCCCCAGTCACGGTCAGTCTGGGGCAGCCTTCAGACTCTCTAGTTCATCGGACCACCACTGCATCATCTCGACTCGCTCAGGCAAGTAGGCCGTCCGGTTGTAAACCGCCCGCACCGCGTTGCCATCCTGATGCGCGAGCGCGCGTTCGATGGCGTCAGGGTTCCATTTACCGCATTCGTTCAGCAGCGAGCATGCGGTCGAGCGAAAGCCGTGGGCCGTCATTACCCCAGCATAGCCTAAACGTCGGAGCGCGCCGTTGACTGCGTTCTCCGACAGCGGCTTCTTCGGATTGTGACTCGGGAAGACGAACTCGCTGTTACCTGCAATGTCAGCCATCGAGCGGATGATCTCGATCGCTTGACGCGATAGGGGCACGACGTGCTCACGGCGCATCTTCGTGTCGCTTGCCGGGATGATCCACCGGGCGCTCTCAAGATCAAGGTCGGCCCACTTCATAGTCCGGATCTCGCCCGGACGCTGAAACAGATGAGCGGAAATCCGCAGCGCTCCGGCGGTAGACGCGAACCCTCCATATCCTTCCATTGCCTTCAGTAGCGAGCCCAGCGCCTGCCGGTTTACGATGGCAGGGTGGTTGCGCACGGTCGGCGTCGACAGCGCTCCTCGGAGTGCGGGAGCCGGGTTAGCATCGGTCCGTCGTCCGGTCGCAATCGCGTAGTTCAACACCCTTCCGACAAAGGAGCGAAGCCGTCGCGCGGTTTCCCGACGTCCAGTACCCTGGATGTCCATCAGGACCGATAGCAGCATCGGTGCCGTAATCTCGCTGACGGGAAGTTTGCCCAGAGCTGGTTCGACCAGAGAGAGCAGCCACTCGGTCTTCAGCTGGGTCGTCTCGCAGATGCTGTCGTCGCCGTCATTGACGCGCTTGGCAATGAACTCGCGTGCGATCGCGCCAAACGTGTTGGCATTCGCTAGTCTCGATTTCAGCTTGTTTTCCTGTTTCACCCGAGAGGGATCGCGCCCATCCGCGAGGAGTGCGCGGGCTTCGTCCCGCTTTGTCCTCGCGGCCTTGAGGCTCACCTCGGGGTAGACCCCAAGGCTGATCTTCTTCTCGTTTCCCTGAAAGCGATACTTGAGTTGCCAACGTTTGGAACCTGAAGCAGCCACCAATAGGTAGAGCCCCTTCTCGTCGGTCAGCTTCCGATCCTTCGCACCTTGAACGGCGTTGTCGATTTCCTTGACGGTGAGAGCCACGGTTCTGCTCCTCCCGATCAAGCAGCACGACGCTGCAAGAGCGCATCGACATCTGCCACAGGGATCAGCGAATTGGCACCGATTTTGATGCGCCTCAGCTCGCCAGTTTCGATGAGCTTGTAGATAGTGCTCCTGCCGATACCCAGAGCGGCGGCAACTTCATTAACTCGGTAAGCTTTTCGTTCCACAATTTCTTCCTTCTTAGTTTGAGGAAGCTCGCCATCTACCCACGGTTTGTGGATTTGACAGAGCGATCGGCCACCATAACCTGCTTATGAAGTCGATTTTCCGAGCAGACGGCGCTCCAGCGCCAGCGCCTGTTCCTCGATCAGATCGTCGAGCTTTGCCTCGATCGCGCGAGGAATGATGGGGAATAGATTGACCTCCCTCCATCGAGGCACCGCTAGCGGGAGGGGCGCTCCCGTGTTCTCGTCGCATGCGTCGGGGTCGTCCCAGTCGAGCACTTCGTAACGCATCGCCATCTCGCACATCAGGCGAGCGGACTCTCGTTCCCCGTCGAAGGCTTCGTCATAGAAAGTGATCACATAGCTGCCTCGGCAGCTGTGTGTGACGCTCTCACCCAGCGCGGAGAGTGCCAGGTCGAACAAGATATGGCCTCGGATGGGTTCTCCTCGTCCGGGGAGCGGGAGTGTGGAACTGGAGAAAAATTCCAACGGTTCCTCGGGGTCTTCCGGGCATGCGTTAGGTTCGATGTTGAGTGCCCTGAGCAGGTCAGGGTTGATGTCCTCCGCCAGACGAATGCGGCGCTGGATTTCGGTTCGAATGTGGTTCGGGATCACGTTGTTCTCCGCGGTGCGCAGCCGCGAGTCGCCGGTCCGCCGAAGCGGATCCGGGTCGGGCTGCGAGGTGAAGGTAAGGGGTTAGGCGCCGAGGAGGCGGCGCTGGACCTGGATGAGGCTCTCAAGATCTTCGAGTATGAGCCTGCGTTCTTCGGAGTCTTGGTCGAGGCCGTGCATCTGACCATCCCACAGGATGGTCAGCTTCGCTGCGACCGCCGAGAAGCTTGGTGCCGGGGTGTCGAGAAGCTCGTCCTGAAGTGCGGCGATCTCTCGCTCAATCTCGTCCAGCTCCTGGCGCGGGGCCTGGTGCTGACTCAAGCTCAGTTCGTTATATTTGGCGAAGGTGCTTTCCCACGCTGTGGCGCGGGCACTATGGGCTTGGTTAGCCATTCGACTCGTCTCCATACGACGGTTGGTGGTTAGGGCCCGGGTGGAGTTGGCGCTCCGCTCGGGTCCGGCTCTAGCTAGGAGTCGAAGAGTCCCACTTCAACAACGAAGTGATGTATAACCTGGTTACGCGACAAATTTTTGCCTTTTCTTTCTGGTCCGCTTCTCTCGTCTGACAGTGAGGCAAATAGCGATTGAGGTGGCACTTTTAGATTTTTTGGCACTTTAGAGGGGGCATATCCTTCCGGGCTGCGTGATGGGAGCAAAGACAATTGTCTTAGTGTCTTTCTGTCTACCTTCTTTAAGGATTACGGAGGAGAAGTTGAAAAAAGAGCCCACCCATTAGGCAAATGAATGGATGGGCTCTGATAGTGAGCTAGACAGGTAGACGGTTAGTCAAATCCCAATGTCCGCTAAGAGCCGGGCCACTCGCTCATGTGCCGCACCTCAATTGGGACGCCGTCCAAGTGCGCAAATGTGCTCTCAATTCGACGAAACTCTTCCGCGCGCGCCTGGGGATCGCTTAAAGCCCAATACCGAGTGTTGCGAATTGCCCACAGACTCTCCCGATGGCCGTTTGCGTCGACGAAGTGACTGAAATTCCATCGACCAGTAACCCGCTGCTGCTTGAAGGAGACGGCGCCGATTGATCGGAGTGCAGCATACAACTGCGTTTTGGTCTTTCCTCGGAACGAATTGCCGAGAACAGCCTCGATTTCCGCCAAAGTCACGATGTCCCGATTGAAGGGTCCCGACCGTTCTTCGATCGCGAGTAACAAGTCCTTTACGAGGTCCTCGCGGCCGTCGGCTATCAGAGCCTGCTTCGACGCTGTCATCGGCGGCGGCGCGTGGGGATTGAAGTCGGCTAAGTCCACAGTGTCGATGAACGCACGGATAACGCCGAGATTACCCCGCCACCAACTTGCAAAGTTGCGGTAGTACTCTGGCTTGAGGCGTTTCGCGGAGCTGTCGATGTACATGATGCGCCGATCGCGATCCTCGATGATCATCGGAGTCTTCAGATTGGTGAACATCACGAACGTGGCGGTATTCGGCCACTCACGCCGAACTAGGAACTTCTCGTTCACTCGAACCACATCACCAGTAATCCAGTCCTTCATACGGTTGTAGACCATCGGTCCAACACCCCGGTTTAGCTCCTCAACCACAATGAGCAGGGTCTCTTGAAGGAAGCCTTGGTAATCGCTGTTGATCTCCTCGGTGGACGTCTTCTTCACATTGCGCCTGCCGAGAAGGGCCCCCCAGATCTCCGAGAGCATCGACTTCCCGATCCCTTGTTCGTCGCTTCGAAATAAGAGCGCATGTCGGAGTTTTTGGCCCGGATTGCGCACCGTCCAAGCGATCATCCGAAGAAGGTGCGCGCGCTCCTCTTCCTCGGGAACGAGGTAGTTCAGAAAATCCTCGAAAGGGCTCCAATCCCCTTCCACCGGAGCAATGCCGGAGTCGCGATATGTGTTGTGCCAGATCATCCCGTCACGCTCGACAAAGAGATCGGAGTTACCGGGCAAATAGGTCAGGTCTTGGACCTTGATGACAAACTCATTGTCCAAGAGGAAGCGGTGAAGGGGGCATTTTGTCACGCGCTGACCACCAAACATGTTGTTGAAGGCATCGACCTTCATATGTTCGCCACTCTCAAGGTGGTAAAAGACGTTTTGCTTTCCGAGAAATATCCAGTCCTGCGCTGTCACCATCCAAGGACTCGGGTCGGCAGAACCAGAGTTCCAGCAACTCGCTAAAGTCGCGTTGGTCTCGCTCTCTTCCAGTCCGATCGCCATCGCCGCCGCTCGTAGCGTTGGGGTGTAGTTTGGCCAGGATGCACCGGCACCGGCCACCTCACTGGCGAATCTCACGCCGGCAAGGAAAAGAGCGTCGTTGCGCTTGCCTTCTTCTGCGCTGCGGATCGCCTTTAGGGCCTCGCCGAGCGAGCGCTCTAAGTACCAATCGAAACGGGTGGCGACGATCCGCTCGCTCGGGCTGTCTGTAGCCCGAGTTGGGATAGAAAGCCGGCCCGAGCTCGATGCCAGTTGCAGCAGTTGCGGAGGAAAATCGGCGAAGGGGACGTCGGCTGGGGACACAAGCCACTCGTAGAGGCGCCCGCTCGAATGCTTCGAGCCAGCACCCACCACATAGCCGCCCTCAGCGCGTAGATCGAGCTTCTGACCCGCAATCCCTGTTCGGTTACGAAGCTCCACGCCTGCAGGGACTTTGAAGTAGTAGTGGTGTCCCTTGCCGGTTGACACCACCGGTGTGAGTGGAAGATCTAGGCCATCGACAAATTCTTGCGCCTCGACACTGTCGACGTCCAGAACAGCGATACCGCTTGGTTGGCCGCAAATTACCCCGACATTGAAATCGTTAGATTCCCATGCCAAAATTTCTTCGATCGTCGCCGCTCGCTCTACGAAGCCCTTCCAAGCCAGCGCGGGTATTTTGTCGCCGGGCATCACAGGGAAGACGCGAAAGCCGGCCTCAACTGCTGCCGAAAAGCGATCCGAATGCACTTTGTTGTCGGTAATCAAGTTAGTTCTCCTCGAAATTGAGGAGGTCCCACTACTCATAGTAACCCGCTGTGTCTCAACCCCCAGCACGCATAACCTACCTATGGAGTCGATTAGCAGTTTAGAGCCGCATAGAAGGGTAGGCTCTGAGTAAGTTCCAGCGCGCATTTCCAGCTCGGCGATAGACCTTGTTCTATCTTGGATTAGGTCGAGAACGGACTCGGGAGATTATCTACTTCCGAATGCAAGCACTTGGAATGCTGATATGGCCCGGCTTAAGAGGTCGAGGAGCTGGGCAAGAAGGGTACCACGCTAAAATAGCCGTCGTTGAGCCCTGGCCAGCCGGCAGTCCGGTACTTGGCGCGAAAAAAATTTCAGTTTGAGAAGGAATGTGTAGTCGTCGAGGCGTTGAGGGGCAGGCTCCCGGATTTAGGGCTCGTGCGAAGACCTGGACCCCGTCCTCATCGCGGCCGAAGTTCGGATCAGATTGTGAGGCCGCCTGCTGGCGCGTTCGACGGCGCTCGGGCGATGATGATCGCAATTGATTGGTCGGATCAGCGCTAACTTTTGGTGCCCAGTGCCTCGGTGTACGCGCTGGAGACTCGTTGGCGCGCATACTTGGCAGCTTGTCCTCTGGCGGCTGGCGGCACTGCCAGCTAAGGACTGGTCGCAAAGGTGATGTTTGACTGATCTACAGCCGAAATTCCAACTGTATATTGACGACAGTGGCAGCCGAAAACCTGACCATGAACCAGATGCCGCCCGGCATGACGGCATGGATTGGTTCGCCCTTGGAGGCGTACTAGTTGAGGTGGGAGATCTGCCTCAGATCCTCGGTCTTCATGAGGCGTTCGTTGATGCCTGGGGATTAGATTGTCCTTTGCATTCGACCAAGATCCGGGGCCGCCGGAAGGAGTTCTCTTGGCTTGGCCGAGACCAAGGCCAAGCCGCTCGCTTCCACAAGGAATTGAGCGTCTTGCTCACGAGTATCCCCGTAATGGGAATTGCATGCGTCATTGACCGGCCGGGCTACAACGCAAGGTATCAAGAAAAGTACGGAACGGATCGCTGGCTTATGTGCAAGACCGCCTATTCCATTGTGGTCGAGCGATCAGCGAAGTTTGCCCAATCGAAAGGGGCGACACTCGAAGTTTTCTACGAAGGGGCAGGCAAGGAAGAAGATCGAAGCCTCGTCGCGTATCATCGAGAACTCAAGAAGGCTGGAATGCCCTTCGATAATAGCAGCTCTGCGGAATACAGAGCACTAGACGCGCGGGAGTTCCAGTCGAACCTCCTTGGCGACCCTACCCGGCTGACAAAGAAATCGCCCCTCATACAAATTGCAGATCTGTACCTGTACCCGATCGTTAAGGCTGGGTACCATGACAACTACCTGCCATACGACCAGTTGGCGCAAGCTGGGCGCATCATCGATACGCTTCTCGAAAAGGATGAGCGTCCATCGCGTGGCGTAAAATACAGTTGTTTCGAATTGGCCAGAAAAGGAGAAAGGCCCAGCCGTTAGGCCGGGCCTCATAGATCGGCTCGCCTACGCAAACCCCGGGGCCAAGCCCACTCCAACCATATGGTTGAATGTTTCCTACAATGCAAGCGTTCACGAAAGGTTTCGCAGCCTGTCTGCGTCGACATATTCTCTTGGTGTTATAAGCTAGGCGGTGACAAAGCAGGCGCTGCCCGACCGGCCTGTGCTAATCGAAATCTTTTGGCGAGCGGTCGACAGTTCCTCGGTAGCGGTCCTCAGGCAGCACGTTGACCTCAAAGTTGACCCGTGCCTTCGCCAGTTTTGTCAGACACATTCTCAAGGCGAGCGCGGGCCGCGTTCAAGATCGGCCCATCAAAACGAAGGGCGTGTCGGAGAGCCACAGCCTCGAAAGTCAATTCGGGCATGTTTCGGTCAATCAACATTTGAAACCCGGCCGACTCTTTGCCCAGAACCAAATCGCTTACGGTTTTTAGCTCCCCATCTCGCTGAAGTTTTTGCCGAGTGCGCGCGAGAAGAGTGGTTTTGCCTCGCTCTTGTTTAAGTGCGCCTTCGAGAGCGTATACACTCTGCCAAACGTCATGCTCCAAGGTACCAAGCTTAGCGGCTGGCATAACTGAGTAGAGCTTCAAAAGGGCAGCTCTTTCGACATCATCTGCACCCGCGTTCCGAGCATTTTGCGCAATCTGCTTGAGCTTTGCAGGCTCTATACAGCGATCGACGAGATTAAGGGCTCGCTGTTCCGCGCTGGCATCCGGACCCATCAATCTTGCGCCACTCGGCGTGTCCGCTCCGGGCCGTGGATCCGAAGCGACCAAGTTTGGTCTGTTGAATTTTGCTCTACCAAACCCTCATTTTCCAGCATGGCGAGAACGGTCCGAGAAATGTGACCTTCGTGTCCTTTGTGTCCGCCATAAATTCCCAACGACCGACCAATGACTGCGTTTGTGAGCCCGTCCGATCTCTCCAGAAGGGCGACAACCGCGGCCTTTAGTTCTGCCATGGCTGTTTGTGCTCGGCGATAATGATCTGCGCCCATTTGCTATCCCCTCGCAGCGGAAAACCGATCGAACTCTTTGGGCAATAAATTGAGTATTTGTTCAGCCTCTAGGTCGAACAGGTTCCAGGTCACATCAAGCTGCTGCCTAACTTTCGCCAGTCGGCGCGGCGTCCCCGCGCCTTTGCCACCCCCGCCGCGCTTCAGGCCACCCTTGCTATCATCGAAATAAAGCCGCCTGGCGGCCCTCTGAAACTCAGGGCTAAACATATCCTGCTGACTCGTCAGCTGCTCTCGGATCTCGGGTAACTTCGACGGCGACCCACAGAGAAGATGGTCAGCTGCGTCGCCCAAGTTGCCAAGCAGCACGACTGGCATGCGAACTAGGTGACGCTGTGCTTTTTGATAGTCCCCCGGATCACTTGGATACCACCGGTGGACCTCTCCCGGGCGTCTGTTTCCTTCGGCGTCCCTGGGCAGGACTACATCACGGAGAATGAACGTCAGCCATGCCCAAACTCCAGCGCGTGGCAAGAATGCGCTCCACTCGCGGCCCAGAGCATTGAGCAGGCGCTCTGCAAGTTCCTTCGAAGTTTCTGCTGACGCATCCGAAAAGCTACCCGTTCCGGATAGACGCGTGGCGTAATGAGGGTCCAAAGGATCAATTGCCGTTTCGTTAAGGGTACCCTCGAAAATACGCTTGAATGCATTAAGGCCAAGATCATTAAATTCGAAGACGTGCGTATAGGTAGCCATCAGCTTTCCTCCGGCGTTGCCACTTCCAGCAGCTTGGCCGCCAACTCGTGTTTAGAGCAGAATGAATCAACCAACCTTTCAAGGTAGTCCATACGGGTCGCCTTATCCTGATCTTCCCCAAGCGGAGGGAGGCTGCCAGGCAAGATCGCCTCGGCCCACTGCATCCAATGGACCACCCAAGGCGTGTCCGCGGAGTATTCGTCCCGCAGGATCTCGTCGAAAATTTGGCGGATGATGGTCGGAAGGACTGTTCCTTTGAAAACGGGATCGTTTCGAGCCCAGAGACCCGCGTTCGGTATCCGCTTGTCGACCAATACGAGAGGATAATCGTTCTCGTTGATCGTCAGCTTCCAGGACTGAGGGTCTGTATCCGCGGGAAGGAATTGCAGGATTCCTTTGCTGTTTTCATTTTCGTCCGCATCGTCGCCTTTGAGCGTCCAGCTGTCAGTGCTTGCGAGCAGCAGACCCTTTGCCTTGTGGCCCACGTCTGCCACCCGAAGCTGGCATGTTGGGGCTGTCATGCTCTTGGATTGGAGCTTTTTGCTTGAGTGCAATTTGGAGACAGTTCCCAAATCCACTATTTCGACGTTCTTGTTCTCCACAAGACGGAGCGTGACCCTTGAATCGGGTGGAAAGCTCTCGAAAGCCTCCGGCCGGGATATGGTCACCACCACCAGCGGGTCCCCGCCCAGTTCCGACAGCGAGATCCTGACAGCCGATTTGCTCAGCTGACGGCGCCCGGTTAGTCTAATTCTTCGACGCATTGCTCTCGGTCCGTATACGAGTGTCAAGTTCCCGCCGCGTGTCAAAGCCTCGAACTTCAATCTGGCTATCTTGCGACCAATCGCGGATCCTCAACTTGTTGTCCGTAAACTCAGGGGAACAGTTGTGCGCCGCAGCTTTTAGGTCCTGGGGCCCGAAGTCGAACTCGCTCCAAGAAGGTTTCGACGATCCATCAGCATAGGCAATGATTGCTTCGACGGTTGCTGGAAACTTCAGGTATTCCGGGTTTGCAACAAGCCGAAAACCATCGTCCAGAGGGGCCACGATCACTGCGCTTATGTTTGCCGGAGGCGGCGGTGGGGGGGGTGGAGGCGGAGGCGGCGAAGGATCATCGACTTTCGGCCTGGGAACCTTCTTTTTTTCGCTCACCGGATCGGGAACTGAGAAGAAGCTCTCCCAAACTGAAACGTCGGGCTCGGTGGATTCCTCGCTGAGGAACTCACGAAGAGTATCGGGCAATGACTTGACCAACCTCTTAACTTGCAACCCCTCGAAACCGGCGTCCGTCAATTTGGTCCTAACTTCCTTTGACTCTAGTAGGTCCAAATGAGCCTTGCCCTCACAGAGGTTGAGGTACTGAGCAAGCGGCTCATCTTCCACCAAAAGAACAAGATCGATGTCGACAGGTCGCCGTGTTTTCACGTCAGGTAGGCTCATGCCTTCCCGAAAAAGACGATCAATAGGAAGTTTCGCGTGGGGAGTTGGAGCGGCTGCGACTGTTATCGTGACGTCATGGGTAACCCCCTTCTTCTGCATTGGGAAATGCAGAGCGAACGTCACTTCAGAACCTTCGCCGAGTTGCGAACGGAGTTTCACAGCCTCGGCCACATCCCTTTGGTCTGCAAGCCTTGCGGTCGCCTGTGGAAGATTGATTGTGATTGGCGAACCAGCTTGAGCCTTCCCGATTAGGTCTAAGTACCGATGAATCCCACTGGCCACAGGTTTGGATTTTACATACTGCTTTACGCAGGGCGCCACCGCGGCGATCGTCTCCGCGTCGAGCCTGTCCACTCCCACCTCAACCACAAGCCCTCCACTCAGGATCGCCGGCGCGAAATGGTCAACAGCCGCAGCCAAAATCCCGTTCTCCTCCAGTTCGTCATGAGGAAAAGGTATTACCAAGGACAAACCTGTAGCTTCTTCATCGGCGGAATATGAGGTCAGCGAAAAAGCATCTTCGAGCTGTTCGTGGAACTCTTGGGAATCATGTAGCTGATAAACAGAACCTTTTTCATAATCAGCGAGGTATGCATGAGTCGATCGAAATACGTCGTCGTATTGATCGGCCTTCAGGACGCACATCCCGCAGCTTGCCAGCTGGTGGTCGCTTGACCGCCTCGTCAGGCCCAAAACGGTGTGCATTTTGGATGCGATTAGGAAGGTCACGCGGCCAATGCCGCGGCCGCCCCGTCCCGTACCGGTCTTGTTTGAGAGCCCGAAGTTGAGCCAGTAGCCCCAGAAGTCACCCTTACGATCCTGGAGGTCACCCAAGAGACCTTTCGTGTTGAAATCCTGAACCGTGATCCACCGGATCTTTTCGAGATCCCATTCCCGTGGGATGGGGAGCCCGGCGAGTCTGCGAAATTCAATCGCCTGCTTCAGGAACTTGGCCCTCTTGCCGAGCCTCTCCTCATGGAAAGAAAATCGGATTATCACGGGCTTCGAAAGATCGAGTCGAGCGTCGAGGCTGTTCTGAATTGCTTCGCGTACAAACGTTTCTGAGTACGGGTAATCTACCCGATCGAACATTTCGCTATCGAGACCTTGATTGATCGGCGTTGCTCCAACGGCAGGCCAGATCCACGAATGTGTCGCACTCATGCTATCCCCCCCCAACCAATTATAGGCGAAACGCCGAGCCGCTGGCGCCTTCACCCTCGCCGAAGCGCGACTTCGCCGTATCGAGCTCCTTCTGAAGGGTTCGGAAGATTTTCTTCACGTCGTCCTCCGTAGATTCATAGGCAGAGCGATTGGAAAGATTTCCGATTAGGCGGATTTCCCGAAGCGCCCGGTTTACCCGTTGCTCGGCAAGCTTCACAAACTTGTCTCTTTTGTCCGTCACGATTCCGAATCATCCTATATCTATTTTCTGGGCGTATGATTACGGTGAGCGAAATCCTGAGTCAACATTCCAAAAATATATGAGATATATCGCGTACAGAAGGCTCCAAAGTTCACCTAAAATGTGCGCATTTCTCCCCGTCTCTTAGCCACTCCCCAACCAAGTTCGCCACCACAACCTCGCCTTGGGAGCGGATCGCGCACTCCCAAACTATGGCAACGCGCCACCCAAGGCTCAGAAGCGCTGCCTGGTTTCGCTTGTCACGCGCCACATTGGAGGTAAACTTTTCTGCCCAACTTCCCGTTGGATCTTCTGGAGTGGCAGCCAATCGACATTCCTGATGGCGATGCCAAAAGCACCCGTGAACCTCTACAACTGCGTTCCACTTCCGGAGTACGAGGTCCGGTGAGCCGGGTAAGCTCTTTTGGTGCAACCGGTAGCGATAGCCCAGCGCATGAAGTGCTCTGCGAAGCTTCACCTCGGGGCTAGTGTGCTTACTGCGGATCCCTCTCATCATCCGCGAACGGGTCAACTTGTCCACAACATCGACCATGACATTTCCCTGGCTACGCGGCCAAGACCTGGTAAGGCCCGCCCGAGGAGGTTCTTACGGATGAGCCGCAGTTTCAAGGTAGTGGACATTTTCGCCGGCCCAGGCGGACTGGCGGAGGGCTTCTCCTCTTACCGCGCGGGCGGGAAGCATGTCTTCGAGCTCGCATTATCAGTTGAGAAGGAGGTTTCGGCCTTCCGGACGCTTCGGCTTCGAGCATTCACCCGCCACTTCGACCAGGAACTGCCTCAGGAGTACTATGATTACGTCGCGGGCCAAATTGGCCTCGATCAGCTCACCTGTTGCTACCCAAGCCAATGGGCGGCGGCTTGCGCGGAGACGAAACAGCTCGAACTTGGCGCTCCCGAGGCCGCTTCGGAGCTTGATCCGATACTGAAGAAGTTGGCACGAGAAACGTCAGGCAATTCGGTTCTCGTGGGCGGCCCTCCTTGCCAAGCCTATTCCTTGGTTGGAAGGGCGCGCAACAGGGGTAATGTCGACTACGACCCGTCACAAGATCACCGCCATTTCCTGTACAAGGAATACATCCGAATTATCGGAATGCTTCAGCCCGCGATTTTCGTAATGGAGAACGTGAAAGGCTTCTTGTCATCCCGTATCGGTGGGGAGCGCATATTCAATCGCGTTCTTAGCGATCTTCGATCGGCGGGGGGAGCCCCGGACAGCTATCGAATTGTCCCGCTGACCGCTGATGGTGGCCGGAATGGAGCCGAGTTCCTGATCCGCGCAGAGAAATACGGAGTTCCTCAGGCACGGCACCGCGTCATCCTTCTCGGCATTCGATCTGACTTGGATGTAGGCGATAGGGGCAATCATCCTTGGCTTGACCAGCGTCCCGTGACTAGCGTTCGCGACGTACTAGGGGGCATGCCACGGCTCCGCAGCGGGCTCAGCAAGTCGATAGATGGGCCGCAGCAGTGGCGACAGGTCGCAATTGAGGCAATGAGGACGGCTGGTGAAGCGTCATTCGCCTTTGAAGACGAACTGATGGACAGGGTGGCACAAAGGCTGTGCGACGGCATGCAGGAATTGAATTGTGTGAGGGACCTGCCTCCGAGATCATCAGTGGCCGCGGCTCCCTTGGAAAACAAAGAGCTATCAGATTGGCTCTTCGATCCTCGCCTCAGCTCATTGCCGAACCACGAGACGCGAGGGCACATGGCTGAAGACCTCACGCGCTATGCATTTGCGATTGCGTACTCGGATGTTGCTGGGCGTTCGCCAAAAGCAGGTGCTTATCCAGTCGCCCTAGCGCCGCGTCACGACAATTGGAGCTCAGGCAAATTCGCGGACAGGTTCCGCGTTCAAACGTGGGACTCACCGTCCACCACGGTTACCAGCCACATCTCGAAGGATGGTCACTATTTCATTCACCCTGACTTACTGCAGTGCCGCAGCCTGACAGTCCGCGAAGGCGCCCGGCTGCAGACTTTTCCTGACAACTACTTTTTCGAGGGCAATCGAACTCAGCAGTACGTCCAAGTCGGGAATGCCGTGCCTCCCTATCTCGCTCATCAGATTGCCGCCGTAGTGCACGGATATTTGGAGCCGCAGGTGGTACGTCCTCTTCGCGCCGGAACAAGCAGGCAAATGAGCCTGACCCTCACCTGATCGCAAAGCTTCCCCTCTGCACAGTCGTCTGGCTGCTCGACTTGGGGCTTTTATGGGGGCTGGCAAAGCGACAATCGAAAATAAAACACTATCAAACAGCAACTTGAATCCCGCCTTCGAGTCCTCTTCTGGGCACCATTTTCTCCGGCGAGAGCGCCGGGCCACCCCACCTTCCAGGCCAATCCCCGCAGCTGTGCGATTTTGCTCACGGCCTCACTTGCCAAATCCCTCCAATCGGACAAGCATGGCGTCAAAGCGGCGGGAAGCCGTTGGGGAGGGTTAGGCTGTGAAAGACGAGGACGCCGTTTCGACGGGCGCATCAGGTGATTCCACAAGCGGAACGCAATTGAACCGGCGCAATTTTCTCGGGGCCGCGACCGTGGGGACGGGCGCGGCGCTTACGGGGCTGGCGATGTCCGTTCCGGCCGCGGCCAAGAGCGCAACTGCTACTGCACCCCAGGTGGATTTCCCTGAAAGCCGGCAGGAGTTCGGCGGCGGGGGCAGCGCTGCGGGTGCGGTCAATCGGGCGGAGATCGATCTCTACGACTGCGAGGTCGAGGGTGCCTGGCCGAAGGACCTCGACGGGGTGTTCTATCGCGTAGGTCCCGATCCGCAGTATCCCAAGGATCCGAAGTACGCTTCCGACATCGTGTTCGATGGCGAAGGTCACGTCAGCATGTTCCGCATCAAGGACGGGCATGTCGACTATCGCACCCGCTACGTCCGCAACCAGCGGTGGAAGGCGCAGCACGAGGCGCGGCGCTCGCTGTTCGGGATGTACCGCAATCCGCTCACCGATGACCCGAGCGTCAAGGGTCTGAGCCGGGGCACGGCGAACACGCAGCTGTTCCTGCACCACGGCAAGCTGCTGGTGTTCAAGGAAGACAGTCCGCCGGTCTACATGGACCCGGTCACGCTCGAGACGCTCGACGATTACTATACCTTTGGCGGCAAGCTGCAGAGCCAGACCCACACCGCGCACCCGAAGATCGACCCGCTGACCGGCGAATACATCGGCTTCGGCTATGAAGCGAACGGGCTGCTGTCGAAGGACATCTTCGTGTTCTCCGCCGATCGCAATGGCGAGGTGAACTGGAGCACGACGGTGCAGGCGCCCTACGCCGGGATGATGCACGACTTCGCGGTCACCCAGCGGCACATCGTGCTCTACCTGACCAACATGGTCGCGGACGCGAACCGCATTCAAGCGGGCGGGGTGCACTTCTCCTACGATTCACAGGCGCCCTGCTACCTTGGCGTCATGCGGCGGGGCGGGGACGGCAAAGACCTTAGGTGGTTCAGGGGGCCGAACCAGTTCTGCACCCACGTGATGGGCGGCTGGTCGGACGGGGACAAGATTACCGTCGACTGGGATGGCGGCGAGGGCAACCAGTTCCCGTTCTTCCCCAGCCTGCACGAACCGTTCGATCCGGCCAAGTCGCGCGGGCTGATCCGGCGCTTCACGGTCGACCTGTCGAGCCGTACCAACGACCGCTTCCAGAGCGAGACGCTGTTCCCGCAAGTCAGCGGCGTGCTCTCGCGCCAGGACGACCGGTTCCACACGCTGCCCTACCGCTACGGCTACCTCAACAGCCCCGGGCCGGGCGGCGGCTGGTCGATCATCGATCACCAGGAGAAGGTGGTGCAGGTCGCTTCGGTGCCCGACTATTCGCTGTCCGAGATGACCTTCGTCCCGCGCAAGAAGGACGCGCCCGAAGGCGACGGCTACCTGATCGGAATCGGCAGCAGCATGAAGGAAAGCGGCCGCTCGGACCTGATCCTGTTTGACACCAAGGATGTCGCAGCAGGTCCCGTCGCGCGGGTCAGGATGCCGTTCCAGGTCGTCGGCCAGGTTCACGGGTTCTGGGCCGACGCGAGCCAGATTCCCGGCCTCGCCACCGCCTGATCCGGCCGACGCGCGTGCCGTCCTGGTCGAAGCTTCTGCTAGCGGCGCTTGCCCTCGTGCTGGGGCTTGCCGCGCCTGCCGTGGCGCAGGAGGGCAAGCGTATCGCCATCAGCTTCGACGACGCGCCGCGTCATCCCGGCGGCTTTATGACGCCGGATCAGCGGACGGCTGCGCTGATCGCGGGGCTGGCCGAGGCGGGCGTCGAGCAGGCGGGGTTCTTCGTCACCACCGGCAATCTCGACACCGAGTTCGGCAAGGGTGGGGAGGATCGCATTCGGGCTTACGTGGCCGCGGGGCATGTGATCGGCAATCACTCCCACAGCCATACCTGGCTCTCGCGGAACAGCGCAGCGGACTACATCGCAGACCTCGACCGGGCCGAGGCCTGGTTGGCCGGGAAGCCCGGTAAACGGCCGTGGTATCGCTTCCCTTATCTCGATGAGGGCCGCGATCTCGGGCGGCGGGATGCCTTGCGGGCGGCGCTCGCCCAGCGGGGGCTGATGAACGCCTATGTGACCATCGACGACTACGACTGGGCGATCGACGATCTCGCGAGGAAGGCGGTCGAGGCCAAGCGGCCGATCGACAGGAACGCGCTGCGCGATCTCTATGTCGAGACGATTGTGGGGACGGCGGACTTCTATGACGCCATGGCGCGCGAGAACCTGGGACGTCAGCCCGCCCACGTGCTGCTGCTGCACGAGACCGACATTGCCGGGCTGTTCATCGCTGACCTGATCAAAGGGTTGCGAGCGGCCGGCTGGACCATCGTGACCATGGACGAAGCCTATCGCGACCCCATCGCGCAGACCGAGCCGGACACGCTTTACCTGGGCGGCGGACGGGTGGCTGCGCTCGCCAACATCGCGGGGAAGAACCCGCAGAGCCTGGTCTACGAAAGGACGAATGAGGCGGTGCTTGAGAAGTTGTTCGAAGAACGCGTGATCGTACGAGGGGACCGCTAGTGGGCGCGCAACTGGTGAGGCGGGCCTTGGGCCTGGCCTTGGGGCTCAGTCTCGCGTGCAATGTTCCGGTCTCCGCACAGGACAGCGCTCCGGCCCGGGTCGATCACGCTCGCCTGCTCGATGCCGACGGCAATGCCGGGCAGTGGATGAGCAACGGACGCACTTACGACGAGCAGCGCTTCAGTCCGCTGACGCAGATCAATGCCGGGAATGTCGGCAGCCTCGGCCTCGCGTGGTACGCTGACATCGCCACGACGCGCGGCATGGAGGCGACGCCGCTCGCCATCGATGGCGTGCTCTACAACGTGCAGCCGTGGAACATCGTCACCGCCTATGACGCCAGGACCGGGCGGACCTTGTGGAGCTACGATCCGCAAGTCCCGCTCAAGTACGGGCGCATGGCCTGCTGCGACATCGTCTCGCGCGGGTTGGCGGCGTGGAAGGGCAAGATCTATGTCGCCACGCTCGACGGGCGGCTGATCGCGCTCGACGCGAAGACCGGGAAGCCGGTCTGGTCGGAGCTCACAGTCGACAACTCCAAGTCCTACACCATCACCGGCGCGCCGCGGGTGTTCGACGGCAAAGTGCTGATCGGCAATGGCGGGGCGGAACTGGGCGTGCGTGGCTATGTCACCGCCTATGACGCCGAGAGCGGCAAACAGCTCTGGCGCTTCCACACCGTGCCGGGCGACCCGGCCGCGGGGTTCGAGAATGCGGCGATGGAGATGGCCGCCAAGACCTGGACCGGCGAATGGTGGAAGGCCGGTGGTGGCGGGACCGTGTGGGACAGCATCTCCTACGATCCCAAGTTGAACCTGATCTACATCGGCACTGGAAATGGTTCGCCCTGGGTCAGGAAGTGGCGCAGCCCGGGTGGCGGGGACAACTTGTTCCTGGCCTCGATCGTGGCGCTAAAGGCCGACACTGGGGAGTACGTCTGGCACTATCAGACAACCCCGGGCGAGGAGTGGGATTACACTGCCACGCAGCAGATGATCCTTGCCGACCTCAAGATCGACGGGCGGGATCGCAAGGTGCTGATGCAGGCGCCGAAGAACGGGTTCTTCTACGTGCTCGACCGGGAGACCGGAGAACTGATCTCGGCCAAGGCCTATGTCCCGATCACCTGGGCGACCGGCTTCGACATGGCGAGCGGGCGGCCGATCGAGAACCCGGCGGCGCGTTATGGCATCACGCCGGTCAGCGTCTCGCCCGGAGCGGGCGGAGGGCATAACTGGAACCCGATGGCGTTCAGCCCGCTGACCGGGCTGGTCTACGTCCCGGTGTCCGAGACGTACATGGCCTATGCGGCGGCCGAGAGCTTCGATCCCGACAAGCCTTCGCTCGGCACCAGCTTCAGCGGCTACGATGCGGAGCGCAAGGCGATCGCTGAGTACGCCGACGCCCATTCGCGCGGCTGGCTCTCTGCCTGGGACCCGGTGACGCAGCGCGAAGTGTGGCGCGTGCCGGCCCCGCAGAAGGGCAGCGGCGGCGTGCTCGTGACCGCGGGCAACCTCGTGTTCGAGGGGACCATAGGCACCACGTTCGCCGCCTATCGCGCCGACACCGGCGAGAAGGTGTGGGAGATGCCGGTGCAGCAAGTGCCGATCTCAGCCCCGATCACATACATGGTCGACGGCGATCAATATGTCGCGGTCAACGCCGGCTGGGGCGGCGGGCTCGCCCATGTCGAGCGCTCGGCCTACTCCCAGCTGTTCCTGTCAAAGCCGCGCCTGCTGGTGTTCAAGCTCGGCGGCACGGCCACGCTGCCGCCGCTTCCGGCGCAGTCGGTCGAGGTGCCCGAGCTGTCGGCTCCGCCCGCGCTCACCGGCTCGCCAGAACTCGTTGCGCGCGGTGAGCAGCTCTACGGCGCCAACTGCGCGCTGTGCCACGGCAACGGCGCACGCGGCGGGGTCAAGGACTTGCGCCACATGACGCCCGCCACGCACGCGGCCTTTTTCGAAATCGTCATCGGCGGTCAGCGCGCCGCGAACGGCATGGCGAGCTTCGCCGACGTTCTCTCGAGGGACGAGGCGGAGGCGATCCACCAATACCTGATCGCCCGCGCCAACGAAGACTGGGGACACTGAGTTATGAGGAGTTTGGGAAAGATGTCGGTTAGCACTGCCTGCAAGTCCGCGCTGGCCGCAGCGATCCTGGCGCTCGGCGCAATGCCTGCTGCTGCGGCCTCGCCGAACTATTCCCCGACTTACGGCCAGGACCGTGCCGAGATCGAGGACCTGATGGCGCGCTATCTCTTCGCCATCGATTACTTCGACTGGGATGCCTACGTCGCCACCTTCGCAGAGGATGGCGAGCTGGAGTTCGCCAGCGGCACCTCGAAGGGCCGCGAGGCGATCCGCAAGGCGGTGACCAGCTTCGCCGAGGGGATCGGCCGCTTCTATCACACCGAGGACGGCAAGGCCGCGATCTTGCGTCACGTGATCCTGCAAAGCTCGATCCGTGTCGAAGGCGAGCGCGCGTGGGGCCGCACGCTGTGGCTCGAAATGGCGAACCACGGCCCGGGCGACACGATGAAGATGGGCACTTACGGGATCTACGAGGACGAGTTCAAAAAGGTCGACGGCCAATGGCTGATCGCCAAGCGCCGCGTGCTCAACGAGTTCATCCCCAAGCGACAGTCGGGCCCGAACAATCCGGTCGCCGACATGGACGCGGCGGCTGAGGCGTTTCTCGCGGGGAAGTAAGGACGAAGGACGCTGGCGCGGACCGAGGAGTGTGATTAGCCTCGCAGCATGAAAGCTCTTCTCGCCTTCGCCAGCCTCGCACTAGCCGCATCACCCGCGCAGGCCCGCTCGCTCTACGTCGAAGCTGGCCGACTGCTCGATGTCGAGAGCGGACAGGTGAGCACCGGTCAGTGCCTGCTGACCCAGGACGACCGCATCGCCCGGATCGAACCGTGCGGCGCGACGCCCGAGGGGGCCGAGCGGGTCGACTGGTCGGCCTACACCGTGCTGCCGGGCCTGATCGACCTGCACACCCACCTGGCGGACGCGGGACAAGACGCCGACCTGGCTCTGCCGATCAAGACGTCGCCGCAGGCCACCGCGCTGATCGGAGCGCAGAACGCGCGCACCACCTTGCTCGCCGGCTTCACCACGGTACGCGATGTCGGGACCTATCGCGGGCTGACCGACGTGGCGCTGCGCGATGCGATCAACCTTGGCCGAGTGCCGGGGCCGCGGATGTTCGTGGCGGGTGCCTACATCACCACGCCCGGCGGCGGAGGCGAGCTCAACGGCGTGGTGCCCAACGACCAGCTCCCGCCCGACATGCGCCTCGGCGTGTCCTCGACACCCGAGGAATCGCGCCAGAAGGCCGAGTTTCTGTTCGCCAATGGCGTCGACTTCCTCAAGCTGATCGCCACCGGCGCGGTCCTTGCCGTTGGCACCGACGTGAACCAGCCCGAACTGAGCGAAGCGCAGATGCGCGCCGCGGTGGAAGTCGCCCGCGCTCACAACTCTTATGCCACCGCCCATGCCCACGGGGCGAAGGGCCTCAAGGCCGCGATCCGCGCGGGTGTGCGCAGCATCGAGCACGCCAGCCTGATCGACGACGAAGGCTTGCTCATGGCCAAGGAGCGCGGCGTCTGGCTGGTGATGGACATCTTCAATGGCGACTACATCGAAGAGATCGGCACCAAGGAAGGCTGGCCCGCCGAATACCTCGAGAAGAACCGCGCCACGACCGACCTCCAGCGCGAGAACTTCGCCAAGGCCGTGCGGATGGGCGTTCGGATCGGCTTCGGTACCGACGCCGGGGTCTACCCGCACGGCATGAACGCCCGCCAGTTCGCCTACATGGTCCGCTACGGGATGACTCCGCTGCAGGCCATCCGCTCGGCCACGATCGATGCGGCCACGCTGATCGGGCACGAGGGGGAGTTCGGTTCGCTCAAGCCGGGCAAGTTCGCGGACATGATCGCGGTGAGCGGCGATCCGCTGACGGACGTGCGGGTGCTGGAGAGCGTTGCCGGAGTAGTGAAGGGCGGGGAGCGGTACCGCTAGGGGGTGAGGAGTACCGCCCCGGAACTGCCGACCCGGCTCGGAGTTTCATTTGTGTGTTAACGCCGGGAGACCTGATGTGAGGAAGACAATCGCCTTCGCCGCGCTGCTTGCGCTCTCAGCCTGCAACAACAATGCTGACTCCGGTGCCGACAAGACCACTGCAGCTGCCACCGCAACGGCCACTCCAACCGGTGAAGTAGCTGACGCCTCCAGCGTTCTCGAAGGCGACAAGCCGGGCTTCGAAGCCGTCGCGCCGGGCACCTACCAAATCACACGCTCCGGCGGCGAAATCGACTATATCGAGATCCATCCGGGCATGACGTTCTCGCGCGTAGCGGCAGACGGCTCGGCCACGGGCGGATCGATCTTCATGAAGGACGGCAAGACCTGCTTCCAGGTCGAGGGCCAGGCGCAAGAGAATTGCTTTACCGACGGGCCGCGACAGGCGGGCGGCGTGATGCAGACGACCTCCGCGGCCGGCAATGTCTCAACGGTGCGCCCGGTCGAAGGCACCCTCAAGGATCACGTCAAAACCAAGGCGTAGATCTTAGGCGGAGGCGGTTTCGTAGTCTTTCCTTGAGGCGGCGCGAAAGAGCGCGGCCGCTATCAGCCAGAACGCGGTAAACACTCCGTTGAAGAGCAGTGCCTTGAACGGGCCGTCCGGCACGCGCGCGGTCATCGGAGCGGTGGCGATGGCGATGCCGAGCAAGGCCTGCATGACCCCAACGCCGAGCATGGTCCTCGCCATGCCTGCGGAGCTGGCTCGGGCTGCGAAGGCCCCGACCCCTGCGGCCATGATCAGCATGAAGTAACTCATGCCAGTGCCATCGTCGCGAACGATCGTGGTCCACACGATGAGAAGCGACACCACGATCGCCACGCCAACTCCCGCGCGGTAAGTCCAGCTTTCACCCGATCCGGCCATGTTTTCGCCTCCCGTTTCAACTGCAGTCTATCATGACGACAATCGTGATGAGAGGCATGAGCGATAGCTGAGGAAGGTCTGAAATCGTGTCTATTCGCTAATGACCGAGATGCGTGGAAAGCGGACATTTAGTCGGGGTGCTCAGTGCACTCCCTCAACGGGTCCGCCGCCGATCGTGGGGATCGCGGAGATATCAGTGTGTTTGGGGATAATCGCTATCTGTTTCCCGGAATTTTTCGTTGCCGATCAAGCCAATTTTGAGGCCACTGTCATCCTCAGCGGCCAATGTCAGTGCGGCGAAGAGGCAGGCGAATTTTTCGAACTCTGGTGCAGAATAGGAAGCCACTTCGGTCTGTGGCCACACCGTGAAGGTATCGCCTTCAACGCGCAGAATTGTTCGCCGTTCGAACCCGCAGTGCTGTTCGAGCGCAGCAGCAAAATCTTCACGGTTCGGGAAATCATTCTTTTGGGGCAGCGTATCCAATAGCCCGCGTTGTTCCAAACGGCCGCGAGCCGACGCTATGACCTGCCCCTTGAAATGGGCGTCGAAGTAACTTTGTCCAATTGCCGCGTAGGCCTCCTGGAGCGTGGCGTCTGCAAACTCGGGAAAGTCTGGCCAAGTAGCTCGCCAAATGCATTCCATGTTTTCTGTAGTCACTCCTGACTGAGCAGAAAACTTGATGACGTTCCCTTGGAGAACGTCGTCGTATGTGATCGTAAATTCTCCCGCGCGAACTCCACACTCGGCAAGCGCCTGGGCGATGTTCTCTGGCACAGGAGGCATCTGGGGCGGCAAGTCGATCACCCCAGCATCCCCCCAAATCTCTCGAACAAGTAGTCGCTGTCGTTCAATTTCATGAGATGTAGCTAAACAGGCTGGTCGATGACAGCAATGGGTCGTCAGCGGACGCCCGTCGGCCTACAAAAACCGCCGCACGCTCCCGCCATCGCCGATCACGACCTGCGCGCAGTTGTGCCCCGGCGCGCCGGTCACGCCTCCGCCCGGATGCGCGCCAGCGCCGCACATGTAGAGGCCGCCTACCGGCCCACGGTAGTTGCCATGGCCGAGCACAGGCCGTGCCGACCACAGCTGATCGAGCGTCATGTTGCCGTGCATGATGTCGCCGCCAGCCAGGCCGAGCTTGCGTTCCAGTCCCTTGGGGCTGAGCACCTGCCGGCCGAGGATCGAGGCGCGGAAGCCGGGGGCGTGGGCCTCGACCGTGTCGATGATCGTGTCGGCCGCCTTGTCTTCCTCGGCATCCCAGTCGCGACCGTCGGGCAGTTCGGGAGCGAACTGCTGGCAGAACAGGCTGGCGACGTGCTGGCCCGGAGGGGCGAGGCTGTCGTCGACGGTCGAGGGGATCAGCATCTCGACGATCGGCTTGGTCGACCATCCATCGCGCTTCGCGTCGAGGAAGGCGCGGTCCATGTAGTCTAGCGTCGGGGCGAGGATGATGCCCGACTGGTGGTGCTCGCCCGGCTCGGGCAGGCAAGTGAAGCGCGGCAGTTCGCTCAGGGCGACGTTCATGCGGAACGTGCCCGATCCGGCCTTGAAGCCCTTCATCCGGCGGTTGAAGTCGGCCGGCAGGTCGCTCGGCGCGAACATGCGGTCGTAGAGGATCTTCGGCCCGACATTGGCGATCACGCGGCTGGCCGCGATCTCCTCGCCGCTTTCGAGGCGGACGCCCGCGACGCGGTTGCCGTCGACCAGCACTTGTTGGACCGGGCTCTCAAGGCTGATCTCGACGCCGAGGTCCTGGCAGACCTTGGCCATGATCTGGGTGATCGCGCCCATGCCGCCGACCGAGTGACCCCAGGCGCCCTTCTTGCCGTTCACCTCGCCGAACACGTGGTGCAGCAGGACGTAGGCCGAGCCCGGCGTGTCGGGGCTGGCGTAGTTGCCGACCACCGCGTCGAACCCGAACGCGGCCTTGACCGCCTCGCTCTCGAACCACTGGCCAAGGAAGCTGGTGGCCGACTTAGTGAACAGGTCGAGCACGTCGCGCTTCTGTTCGAGCGACAGCTTGGCGAGCCCGCGGCCTTGCAACGCGCCATCGACCAGCGTGCGCCAGCCTTCGCCCACGTTGGGCGGCGCCTTAAGCGCGAGGCCGCGCAAGACTTCGGCGACGATCTCCAGCGCGTCGTAATACTGCGGCAGCACCTCGGCATCGTGGGCGGAGAACTTGCGGAACTCCGCTTGGGTCCGTTCCAAGCCGCCGCCAAGCTTGAGGTAGCCGCCGTCTTCCTGCGGCAGGAAGTTGGAGATCGGCCGCTCGATCACGCGATAGCCGTGTTGGGCGAGGCGCATGTCCTCGATCACCTTGGGCTGCAGCAGGCTGACGGTGTAGCTCGCCACCGAATTGCGGAAGCCGGGGTGGAACTCCTCGGTCACCGCCGCTCCGCCGACCACGTCGCGCCGTTCGAGCAGGCGCACCTTGAGGCCCGCGCGCGCGAGGTAGAAGGCGCAGACGAGACCGTTGTGGCCAGCGCCGATGATCAGGGCGTCGTACTTCTTCATGCTTCCCTTCCGCTCCAGCCCCTGGCCGGTCGTTGTTCGTTTCGCGCCGCAGGGATGATGTCCCGCATGCGCTTGCAGAAGTGGCGCAGGCACACTTCCTTTTCTGACAGCGGGCCGACCGTGAAGCTGCGTGAGCTCATGCCGTGCTGCACGCGGGTGATCAGCTCGGTGTCCTCGGCGTTGACCTGGCGGTTGATGCGCCAGTTGAGATAGCGCGCGGCTTTCATCTCGCGCCGCTCGTCGGGCAGGGCGTAGCTGATCTCGCGGATCAGGCTGGTGGTCGGGCTGACCGGCAGCCACTGCATGAAATCGACCTGGTCGGGGTAGATGTCGAACGCGACGTTGGGCCAGAGCTTGAAGTAGAGCCACCCCCGCTGGCGGTCCTCAGGCAGGTGCGGCACTGGCGGCAGCACGTTCTGATAGGCCCGCTCCGACCAGTTGCGCGAGGGATGATCGACAAGATCGCCCCACATGCGATCGACATGCTCTTCCGCCTCCACGCCATAGCTCTTGCCGAACAGGCGGGTGAGGCCGGGGTGGGCAACGGGGATGTGCAGGCCGTCGGAGTAGTTGTCGCCGATGTTCTTCCAGTTCACCTCGCGCGGACGCAGGGTGACGCGGCCGAAGGCTTGCAGTTCCTCGAGGCGGTAGGGTTCGACCATGGCCTCATAAGGCGCCATCATCTGAGCCACTGACGGGCCGCCGTCGTTGCGGAGACGGACGAAGATGAACCCCCGCCAGATCTCGATGTCGACCGGGGCGAGGCCGTGGCGCGACTTGTCGAGGCCGGGGTAGCTGGCGCTGTCGGGCACGCCGACCAGCGAGCCGTCGAGGTCATAAGTCCAGGCGTGGTAGGGACATACGAGCCGCTTGGCGCACCCGCTCGATCCATCGACCACGCGCGAGCCGCGGTGGCGGCAGACGTTGGTGAAAGCGCGGACCTGGGTGTCCTTGCCGCGGACGACGATCACGCTTTCGCCGATATACTCCAGCGTGTGCCAGTCGCCGGCATTGGGCACGTCGTTGACATGGCACACGACCTGCCAGCTCGGCGCGAATACGCGTTCCTTCTCGAGCTCGAAGAACTCGGGATCGTCGTAGGTCCAGGCCGGGAGAGACCAGCCTTCCAGCGGATCGGCGTTGTCACCAGTCCAATGTTGCGGGCGTGATGCCACTTGCGACTCCTTGCTATACAATCGTATAACAAGCCTATGGCATCCCGGCAATCGGCCTTCACGCGCGCGGCGCCCGACGAACGGCGGCAGAGCCTGATCGAGGCGACTGCGCGCTGTCTGGCTGAACGGGGAGCAGCGGGGGTTTCGGTGCGCACGATCTGCGCCGAGGCGGGGGTCTCTCCCGGGCTGCTGCGGCATTACTTTGCGGGCGTATCGGACGCGATTGCCGAGGCTTACCGCTGGACCGGGGCGCGGGTGGCAACGGCACTGGCCGATGCTGTGGAGGCCGCAGGCCCCGACCCGAGATCCCGCTTGCTCGCCTATCTCACCGCCAGCTTCCGTCCGCCGATTGCTGATCCGGAGTTGCTCGCCACCTGGATCGCGTTCTGGAGCCTGACGCGCAGCGATCCGGCGATCGGGCAAGTACATCAGGAGATCTATCGTGACTTCCGCCACGGAATCGAGGTGCTGGTGGGGGAGTGGCGCCCGGGAACGGACCCGCGCTTGCCCGCAGTGGCGCTGACGGCGCTGATCGACGGGTTGTGGCTCGAACTCAGCCTCGGCCAGGCGCCTTTCACGCCCGAGGAGGCCGAGCGACTGGTCGAGCTATGGCTGGACGGCTTGCTCGCCTGAGGGGCGCTGCGCCCACCAGTAGATCGGCAGGCCCGCCACCATCAGCACCAGGCTGAGGCCGCTCGCGCCGATGCCGGCGCCCCACAGCATCCAGATCGCATAGACCGCGCCGATCACCGCCCAGATCCGCGCCACGTTCAATCGGATCGCAGTCAGCGCGCAGGCGAGGTAAAGCCAGAGCGAGGCGGAAGTCGAAAGCAGCAGCAGGAACTCGAACAACCCCTGCAAGCTGCGGCTGGCGTTCACCAGCGCGAACAGGCTGGCGATCACCGAAGAGACCAGCAGGCCCCGCCGGGGCGTGCCTTTGCCGTCGGTTCCGGCGAGCCAGCCGGGCAGCATTCCACGGGCCGCCATGCTGCGGGTCATCTCGCCCTGCATCAGCACCCAGCCGTTGAGAGCGCCAACACAGCTGATGACCGCGAACACGGCGATCAGGGCAGCCGGGCCCGCGCTCCAATACCGTTCTACGAAGCTGGCAAAGGGCGCCGGAGAGGACGCGGCAATTGCTTCGGGCAGCATCAGGGCAATGGCCGAACACACGGTCAGATAGAGCACACCGGTGAGGCCGGTGCCCCACATGGTCGCGCGCGGCACATTGACCGCCGGATCGCGCACCTGGGCCGCTGCGATGCTGGCGCACTCGAAACCGAGCAGGGCCCAGAGCGTAAGGGCCGCCGCGCCGTTCAGGGCGGTGAGCGAGATGGCTTGAGGTTCGAACGGACGGACTTCACCGGTGCCGCTCGCCAATGCTCCCACGGCGAGGACCAGCACGACGAACAGCGGCACGACCTTGAGCACCACAGTCAGCACCTGAAAGCGCCCGGCCTCCTTCACCCCGCGCAGATTGAGCAACGTGATCAACCACAACAGCGCTACGGCTGCCACTGCGGGGAGGAAGTGGTGTGCGGCAAGCTCTGGAACCATGCTGGAAAGATAGCTGATAGCGGCCACGGCGATGGTCACCACGGCGGTCCAGATCGAGACCAGGTAGACCCAGCTTATCAGGAAGCCCGGTACAGCGCCGAACGCCTTTTCGACGAATCCCACAGCCCCGACAGCGTCAGGCAAGGCCCGCGTCAGCCGTGCCAACACCCAAGCCAGCACCAGCGCTCCCGAGATGGTGATGATCCATCCGCCGACCGCGTTCCATCCGAAAGGCGCGAGGCTGGCCGGAAGTAAGAATACCCCGGAGCCGATCATGTTGCCCATGACCAGCGCGGTTGCGGCGATCAGACCTAGCTTGCGGGCCGACGAGCTTGGATTGGAACTGGCGATCTGGCTCACTCCCGCGCCGTTTCGATCTCACTGGATAGGATGGCGCAGGCGCTCCGTCCATCGCGTCCATGCGTCCTTTCCCCGTCGGTCAGGACCATATCCCGCCAGTCCCGGGGTAAGACCCGATAGGCCCGACAGGTCGCGGCCATAGGCTGCGCGGCTTCCCTGCAATGGAGATTCCCATGGCCGCGCAGACACCCGACATCCTTCCTCGCCCCGACTTCCATTTCGCGGGCGAGGTCGGCCGGACCTACAAGGACTCCGATCCCGCGACCTTTCCGCAGCCGGTCCAGCCTCCCGAAGGCGCCCCCAATATCGTCCTGATCCTGCTCGACGATGTCGGCTTCGGCCAGTTCGAGACTTACGGCGGCGGGGTGCCCTCGCCGACGATGGACCGGCTGGCCAAGGAAGGGCTGCGCTACAACTACTTCCACACCACCGCGCTGTGCAGCCCGACACGGGCCGCGCTTATCACCGGACGCAACCATCATTCGACCTCGTTCGCCGGGATCACCGAGCTCGCCACCGGTTACGACGGCTATTGCTGCATCCTGCCGCGCAACTGCGGCACCGTGAGCGAGGTCCTGCGCCAGAACGGCTACATGACCGCCTGGGTCGGCAAGAACCACAACACCCCGACCTGGGAGACCAGTGCCGCCGGACCGTTCGACCGCTGGGCCAATGGCCTCGGCTTCGATTATTTCTACGGCTTCAACGCGGGCGACATGAACCATTGGAACCCGTTGCTGTTCGAAAACCACAATCTCGTGCCCGCCTCCGACGATCCGGATTATCACCTGACAGAGGACCTGGCCGACCGCGCAATCACATGGATGCGCAACGTGAAGAGCATCGCCCCCGACAAGCCGTTCTTCCTCTACGTCGCCCCCGGTGCCACGCACGCTCCGCACCAGGCGCCCCAGGAATGGATCGACAAGTTCAAGGGCAAGTTCGACATGGGCTGGGACGCCTATCGCGAACAGACGATCGAGCGGCAGAAGAAACTGGGCGTCGTACCCAAGGACACCGAGCTTACCGTTCGTTCGAAGGGCCTGCCGGCCTGGGACACCCTCAACGCCGACCAGAAGCGCCTCTACGCGCGGATGATGGAGGTCTTCGCGGCCTATGGCGCGCAAGTCGATGCGGCGATGGGGCGGGTGGTCGACGCGGTCAAGGAACTGCCAGACGCGGACAACACCATCATCATCTACATCGCCGGCGACAACGGTTCGAGCGCCGAAGGCGGGATCGAGGGCTCACTCTGCGAGAACCTGTTCTTCAACGGCGTGATCGAAAAGTGGGAAGACAATATCAAGGCGATCGATGAGCTCGGCGGGCCGAAGCACTTCAACCACTTCCCCTCCGCCTGGGCTCACGCGATGAACACGCCGTTCCAGTGGACCAAGCAGGTCGCCAGCCACTTCGGCGGCACGCGCAACCCGATGATTATTTCCTGGCCCAAGCGGATCAAGGAAAAGGGCGGGCTGCGCAGTCAGTTCATCCACACGATCGACATCGTGCCGACGCTCTACGAAGTCTGCGGCGTCTCCGCGCCGAGCGTGATCAATGGAATACCGCAGAAGCCGATTGAAGGCGTGAGCTTCGCCGCGACGTTCGACAGCGGCAACGCGGAGAGCAAGCGCAAGACCCAGTACTTCGAACTGGCGGTCAATCGCGGACTCTATCACGAAGGCTGGATGGCCTCGTGTCCCTCGTTCGTACCGTGGGATCCAAACCGCGACGAGAACTGGGACCCCGACAAGGCGCCGTGGGAACTCTACAAGCTGGACGAGGACTTCTCGCAAGCGAACGACCTAGCCGCGAAGTACCCCGACAAGCTGCGCGAGCTGCAGGACCTGTGGTGGGTCGAGGCGGCCAAGTACAATGTCCTGCCGCTCGACTGGCGCGGGACGATCCGCATGAACGCCGAGGCGATGGGGCGGCCGAGCCTCGTGGGGGATCGGACCAAGGCCACGTACTACGAAGGGCAAATCGCCTTGCCCGATGCGGCGTGCCTGCCGATGCTCAACAAGTCCTGGACGATCACCGCCGCGATCGAGGTATTCGACGACAAGGCCGAAGGCATGGTCGTCACCCACGGCGGGCTCGAGGGCGGCTATGGTCTCTACTTGCGCGAGGGGAAGCCGGTGTTCGTCTACAACTTCCTCAGCCAGTCGCGTCCGACTTTCTCGGCGGACAAGGCCCTGCCCAAGGGACGGCACACGCTGGTGGTCGACTTCAAGTACGATGGCGGCGGCATGGGCAAGGGCGGCACGATTACGCTGCTGTCCGATGGCGCGAAGATCGCCGAAGGGCGCATGGAGAAAACCGTGCCGATCCAGTTCTCGCTCGGCGAAGGGCTCGACGTCGGCATGGATACCGGATCGCCGATCGACTTCACTTACCAGATGCCGTTCAAGTTCACCGGGCGGGTCGAGGAAGTGACTGTCGAGATCAAGCCCGAGAAAGCCCCGGTCGCCGGACAGGCTGCGGCAGCGCGCGAGCCCGCCCCGGCGAAATGAGGCGTGACGGCGGGAGAGGCCTGAACCCTTCCCGCCGTCAGCCGATCAGAAGTCGCTGCCGAACTTGAGCCCGACCACGCGCGGCCGGATGACCGAGTCGTAGAACACGCCACCCCCGCCAGTCAGGCCATCGGGATCGCCGCACACCGTTTCCAGGCACTGGATGCCGGTGTCGAGGCGCCCGTTTCCGTCGAACAAGTTGGTCGCGTAGAGTTCGAAGCGATAGGTGTCGTTGCGGACGCCGATGCTGAAGTCCGCCGTCATGTAGGACGGGATCGTGCCCTTGATCTCGTTCTCAAGAGTACGGAGATCGCTCCGCCGGTTGCCGACGTAAGTGGCCGCACCCTGGACGTGAGCCGTCCAGTCGTTGAACACAGGGATTTCGTACCGCGCAATGAAATTGCCCTTGAACTTCGGCACCGTGGGCAAGCGAGTCCCGATCGGGGCGAGAAGCTCGTTGTCCGCCGGGTCCGAGCAGTCGAAATCGTCGTTGGCGATGGCGCAGAAATCCCTGCGGATCTCGGCATCGTTGTAGCTGCCGCCGAGGCTGATCGTCACACCGTCGTTGTAATAACCGAAGTCGAACTCGGCGCCGCGGATGCGGGCGATGCCGGCGTTGCGGATCTCGGTGAGGCCGTTCGCGCCGATGAAGGACAGCTGGATGCCGTTCCAATCCTGTTGGTAGACTGCCAGGTTGAACCGGACGTCGCCAAAGGTCGACTTGAAGCCGAGTTCGTAGTTGTCGAGCTCGTCCGGACCATAAGGCGGCAAGGTACCGCGCCGGTTGATGCCGCCCGGCCGGAAACCACGCGACCATGTGGCGTAAGTCATAATGTCGGGCGTGATGTTGTAGGTCAGGTTGAGCTTGTGGATGAAGTCGGTGTCCGACGTCGTCTTGTCGAGGTTGTTACAGGGTGCTCCCTTGACCGTGGCCGGACCGAAGCACTGCGATTCACCCGTGCTGCCCGAATAACCGGCGCTGTAGCCGAAGAAGCCCTCGAGCGAGTTCTTGTAGTTGTAGAGACGGATGCCGCCGGTGAGCGTCAGGTTGTCCATCAGGTCGTAGCTGAGTTCGCCGAACACCGCGTAGTCGCGGTCGATGCGCTTCTGTTCGGTCAGCCAGATATTGTCTGTCGTCCCGGTGACCTCAAGCGTGTCAGCCAGATCGTCGATGATGTAGTGCTGCGTGATGTGATGGGTCTGGCGCTGGGCGAACAGGCCGCCAATGACGCGCAGGCGGTTTTCGGCCGGAGAGGCGATGCGCAGTTCGCCGAACATGCGGTTATACTTGTCGGCGCCCTGGATGTACTGGTTCGGGCTGATCTGGTCGCCCGCGTTGTCGTAGAGGTAAGAGGCGTAGCCGGCCAAGACGTCGTAGAAATACGAGTAGTCCGAGTAGTCCTGGATCACCTCGTCTTCACGCCACAGGTAACCGCCTGCCGCCGTGAGGTCCCAGTTGCCAATCTTGCCTTCGATGGTCAGCGCGGCCTGGATCCATTCGTCCTTGAAGTATTCAGGATTGTACTGGACCACCTGCAGCTTGTCGTTGACGGCAGAGCTGCGTTCCTGCTCGAAAACCCCGTTGGCCTTCGTCACCTGACCCATGACGGTCGGGCGCAAGGTCCAGCTGTCGTTGAGATCGATGCCGAGCGCGAGGCGGCCGCCGTAGGTCTCGACGCCATTGTAATCGTCTTCGACCAGGTTCGCATTGTCTTGCGTGATGTCGTCGCCCGGCAGGTCGATCAACGTGTCGTTCTCGCCATCGCCGTCCGTGTCGGTCGGCTGCATGATCGGGAAGGTGCGCGAGCCGTGGATGTTGTCGATGTAGCCGCCATCGCGGCTGTACCATCCGACCACGCGCAGCGCGGCCGTCTCACTGATCGGAAGGTTATAGAAACCCTCCGCCGCTCCGCCCATTTCGCCATGGGCGACGGTGTTCAGCTCCAGATCGACGGCGCCGTAGGAGGAGCCGACGTCAGGCTGGTTGGTGATGATGCGCAGGGTGCCCGCCATCGAGCTGGCGCCGTAGAGCGTGCCCTGCGGGCCTGCGAGAGCCTCGATCCGGTTGATGTCGTAGGCATGGATGTCGAGCGAGCCCTGGATCGTGGTGACGGGCATTTCGTCGAGGTAGGTGCCGACGGTAGGCAGCGACGCCGAGTGGTTGGCGTTCTCACCCGAGGCGACGCCGCGGAAGTATAGCTGCGAGAAACCCGGTCCGAGCGACTGGATGGTGACCGAAGGCAGGAAGCGAACCGCATCCTCGATATTGCTGACCTGCAGGTTGGCCAGTTGTTCATTGCCCAGCGCCGTTATCGCGATCGGCACGTCCTGCAGGTTCTGTTCGCGCTTCTGCGCCGTAACGATGATGACGTTGTTGTTTGTGCTGCCCGTTTCGGTGCTTTCATTGGCACCGGTAGTTTCCTGGGCTGCGGCGGGTGTCACTGCCGCTAGTGAAGTTCCGGCAAGCAAAGTAATGGCCAAACGCCGAGTGGTCGTGGCCGAATGCGAACTCATCATACGAAGCGCCTCCCCGAAGGCTGATCCCGCAGGCAATGCGCCACAACTCTTGGGCGGTAACAACAGAAATTAGACCGAGGTGTTCGTTGCGCCGCACAAATCCTGCAATACTATGACATTTTCGCCACGATGGGCGGTCGGTCGCGGGACTTCATGTAAAAGCGAACGTGCGGGCACTTGCAGCAAGCAGCTTGCTGCCAAACGTCATTCGCGTTCGGCGAACATGTCCTGGATCATCTGCTGCAGCTTACCAGTATAGTGCGCCAGAACCGGCCATTCGTCGACGCGTTCGTGGTGAGTGACGAGCGACGTGCCATCCCAGCGATGCAGTGAATAGCACGGCGGCTCTGCGACGATCAGGTCACGGCCATCGGGCTGCTCCTTGTCGATCGGCCGCAAGTCCATTGACACCAGCGGCGCCACCGACGGCGTGACCTGCAAGGGAATACCGCGGAACGTCGTCTGCAGCGGGCGATGCAAGTGGCCGCAATGGATGGCGAGGATCTGCTTCCGCCCCTCTACCGCAGCGCCGAAGCGCTGGATCCACGGCTCGTCAGGCAGCGGGTCCATCCAGTCGATGCCGCTGACGACCGGCGGATGGTGCATGAAGATCAGCGCCGGCGTGTCCGGCGCCTCGTCCAGCCGCGCAGTGAGCCAGGCCTGCCGAGCCTCGCAGAAGGCCCCGCCGTGGCGGCTGTAGTCCAAGGTATCGAGCATGATCAGGCGCAGGCCTTCCTGCTCGACCACGTATTGCAGGAACCCGCCATCGAGCCGGACTTGCGGGAAGGCATGCAGCAACGCCTCGCGCCGGTCGTGGTTGCCGACCATCGGCCAGACCGGGAATGGGCATTCCGCCAGCAGGGCCGCCGTCTTGTCAAAGCTCTCGATATCGCCGTTGTCGGTGATGTCCCCGGTCAGCACCAGCATGTCAGGCCGATTGGGGCCGTCGAGCAGCCGCCGGAGCGTGACCCGGAACCGCGTGCGGTTGAGTTCCTCCGGCTTGTCGTCCGGCGCGAAACCGATGTGGATATCGGTCATTTGCGCGATCAGCATCGCTTAAGCCATTCCCCCTGCGAGCTGCCCTCCCTCGGCAGCTCTCTTACGATCCGTTCCTGTCTACTTCCGCGCGATCCGAGGCGGCGCGGAGGCCGCTCCATTTCGCGGATGGTAGGTATGGCACATTGCGCAGCTCGATGGCACCTCTGCCTTCACTGCCGTTTCGCCCTGGTGGCAGTCGCGACACTGGGCGATCCCCGGGAGCAGCAGGTCCGACGCCGCCTTCGACTTGTCCGCCAGGTGACAGGTCGTGCACTTCTCCTGCTTGTGCGGTTCGTGGTCGAACCAGCCGTTGAGGAAATAGCGCGACTGCTGCGTCACCGGCATGACCTGGAGCGAACCGCCTGAAGCAGCCGGAGTGTGGCACTCGCCGCACAGCCCCTTCTCCGACATCGCCCTTGTCATCAGCGCCGTACCGGGGCCGCCGAAGTTGGCGCGGTAGACCCCGCCCGAACCATACTCGCCCGGCCGCCGCCGTCCGGTGTTGCGCGGGGCTCGGACATCGAGCGCGGTGAGTTCGGCGCGCATCTGCTCGACGTCGCCGTGGCGCAGGGTGCGGTAGGTCGTGCCGATCCGGTCGAACACCAGGCTGTGGCAGGACTCGCAGTTCTTCTCCATGTCGACCGGCAGGAAACGCACTCCGTCCGCTGTCGGCGTGTGGCAACTCGCGCAATCGAGCGGCTGGCCATAGCCCTGCGCGGCGCCGAGCCGGCGCGACATCTGGGCGACCCCGTTGGTCCTGCTGAGGTGCATGTCGTGCGGGAAGCGCAAGCCGTTCCACTGCTTCGGCGCGTCGGCGAGCGAGATGCGGGTCGGCTTGGCCTGATCCGGACCGGTGAACAGCGCCGCCTTGAACTGCGGATGGACCTTGCCGAAGTCCGCCGCGTTGCCGAGCGCGGTGTCGGTCAGGCGCTGGTCGAGCGTGCCGTGGCAATCGGAGCAGAACTGCTCGCGCGTCGGCTCCATTCGCCCGGCGCCTTCGTGTTCGGTGTGGCAGTCGGTGCAGGCACCGGGGCCGGGCTTGTGGAAGGTGTGGGCGACCTTCCACTGCGCCTCGTCGCCCCAGCTCATCGGGCCGCGGGCGCTCGCCAGACGCGGCTGCGCGGAGTGATCGCCGATGTCCTTGTGGCAAGTGAGGCAGGTCTCGTCGCGCACCGCCACGAACGGTTCGGTGTGGCAGGCCTCGCAGTTGTCCTCCAGCCCGTGGTGGACCGAGCTCAGCGCGCCGGTGCGCCAGCTGGCATCCATCATCACCGCGCCGGGCTTGTTGATCTGCGGCGTTACCCGCTCACGCGTCATGTGCGACCAGATCGGCAGTGCGAGGAACGCGAGCAGGATCAACGCCAGCGCGGCCCAGGCGACCTTGCGTTTGCTCGGCATGACCGGGCCGAGCGAGAACCCTGCCTGCTCGTCGACCTTTCCCGTCTGGCGCTCTTCTGCCTGGCGCACGGTGATCGTCGGGTGGCCGTCACCCTCCTGCGCGAAGGACAGGCGGTAGGAGCCGAGGCCCAGTTCAGCCCCGTCACGCGGGTCGATGGTGGCGTCGGTAGTGGTGCGACCGTCGACCGTGAACCCGAGCGTCCCAGCCGCCTGCAACCGCAGCTTTCCACCAGTCGCTGGTATGATCCGGAGATGGGTTTGCTCCACCGCCAGGTCGGGCAGGTGAATGTCGTTCTCGGCGGCGCGGCCAATCGTTAGCTGGTCCTTCTCGACCGCGCGCTCGCGCACGATCTCGCGGCCGGTGGCGGTCTGGTCGATGCTGCGGAGAAGAAACATCCAGGCCGTCACCAGTAGTAGAAAACGCTGACGATATGCGCCGTAAGTGCCGCGAGCAGGGCGACGGTGAGCGGCACATGGACGTAGAGCCACAC
The DNA here is from genome assembly GCA_017744315.1 of Porphyrobacter sp. Lineage (GTDB taxonomy): Bacteria > Pseudomonadota > Alphaproteobacteria > Sphingomonadales > Sphingomonadaceae > Croceibacterium_A. Next base: position 373,094 of record JAGIBN010000004.1, on the reverse strand, counting down.
CTCGAGCAGCGCCTTCAGCCGCAAGTGGCGGCGGATCTGCTCGAGCTGGCCGTCACGCTTGCGCAGCAGCACGACCACGCGCTCATGGGCATCGTCGTTGGCAGCGCCAGCCAATTCGGCCAGGGCACGCTCGGTCAGGCAGTTGCGGTAGTTGCCGGTCAAGCGAGTGATGGCACCAGCCGCGAAGGTGTCCTGCCCCAGCGCCGCGATGATCAGGTCAGCCTCTTCGCGCGCCAGGGGCTGCGCGGCTTGTTCGAGCTGGCGGTCGATCGCGGCCAGGGATTCGATCATCTGGCCCTGCGTCATCTCGCGCCGGTTGTTGCTCAGCTCCTGCGGCAGGATCGCGTAGACGATGATGCCGTAGACGCCCGAAAGGATCACCAGGATCATCAGCGCATAGGCCAGCGTGTGGACGTTCCAGCCGAACTGGAAGCCGGTGTGCAAGGTCGCGATCACGATCAGAGAGAGGCCGAGATAGACATGCGCGCTGGTCCAGGCCTTGAGTGACCAGCGCCCCGCCGTGATCGCCCGCTTGCGCACGCCCAGCAGCGAGAGCCACACGATCAGCAATGCACCGATGGTGCCGAGGATATAACCGTACCACGTCCCGCCGTTCGGCCGCGGCGTGACATCGGCGAAGGCATAGCCGAGGATCGCGACCAGGCTGAGCCCGAAGGAGATCTTGAGCCAACGCATGCTCTTGTGCGCCAGGAAGCTCTCGTGGTCAGAGGCGCGGCGGATGTCGCTTTCGGATTGCCCGGCAACGTCGATGTCAGACATCGCCACCATCAGTCGGTTTCCTCGACCAGCCGTGCGACCGACAGGAACCGTTCGGGCGAAACGCGGATCGCCGCGCCGGTGGGGCAGGCACGCACGCAGGCCGGGCCGCCCTTGATGCCCGAGCACATGTCGCACTTGATCGCGAGCTTGGCCTGTTCAGCCCCGCTCGCCTCGGCCTTCTTCTTGCGCCAGGAATAGCTCGCCTCGCCCGGGCCCGGCCCGGCGCCGAACAGCATCCACGACAGCAGGCCCGGCTTCTTCGGCGGCTTCGCGTCCATGCGGATCACGCCGTAGGGGCAATTGCGCTGGCAATTGCCGCAGCCGATGCAGGTGTCGTCGATGAAGACTTCGCCGTCGGGCCCGCGCTTGATCGCGTTGGGCGGGCAATCGGCCATGCAATGCGGATGCTCGCAGTGGCGGCAGGAGGTCGGCACGTGGAGGTGGGCGTAAGTCTTGCCCGCCTCGCGGTCGAGCCGGCTGAGGCCGTCGTGGCTGTCGGCACAGGCCTTCTCGCAGTTGTCGCAGCCGACGCAGAGCATCTCGTCGATCAGCAGCACGTCGGTCGCTTCGCCGATGCCGTTGTCGACCAGGAACTGCGCGGTGCGCGAATAATAGTCGACCGCGCCGCCGAAGCTGTCCTTGCGGCTTTCTATGAACTGGTTGACCTCGCGCCGCCCGGCCATGTCGGCGAGCGCCTTCTCCCGAAGACGCGGCTTGCGGTCGAGCAAAGCGGTGAACGCCTCGCCCGGAAAGCGCACGACTTCCGACTTGATCGCCGCTTTCACGGTGGCGGTGCGTTTGCTGCCGTCGATCACCGCCATCTCGCCGAAGTAGCTGCCGGCGGGGAGGTAGGAGAGGAATACCGGGTGCCCACCGATGTCCTTCTCGACGATCATCGAGCCGCGACGGACGAGGAAGATGTCCTTGTCGTCCGCGCCTTCCTGCACCACGACCTTACCAGCGCGCACGTCCTCGACCACCGCGGCGTCGACCAGCTCGGCGACGTCATCTGCGGTGAGGCCGGAGCCGAAGATCTGCAGCAGCTGCCGCTCGATAAACACGCGATTGACCGCGCGGGCGGCGCTAGGCGCGGTGGCCATCAGCTTGAGCGCGGCGGTGCGCGACAGCTCCAGGCACAGCGTCGGCTCTGCCGCGCGGATCGTGGCGCCGCGGCGGCGGCCCGAGATCAGGCCGACCTCGCCGAAGATCGAACCTTGCCCAATGGGCACGGTGATCGACGGGTCCTCTGCGCTCACTTCCACCAATACCGATCCCTCGGCGATGGCGAACATCGAGGAGCCGGGATCGTTGCGGACGAAGACCACCTCGTCCGCGCCATAAGCATGAACCTGGCTGTCGAGCATCAACTCGCGCATCTGCAGCGGCGAGAGGTCGTTCAGGATGACGATATTGGCGCGGAACAGCTCGAGCCATTCGTCGACCGAGCGGCGGCCGGGCAGACCGGCGAACTTATCCGCCAGGATCGGCTCGTCGGCGGGCTTGAGCGCGGCGTTCCCGTTGAGGAACTCGATCACGTCATAGCCCTGGTTCATGCAGTGCTTGATCAGCGGATAGCCCGCCAGCGCGCCGATCACGTGGATGCCGGGCTTGCTCGTCTCGAAGCTCGGGCTGAGCTGCGGGAAGGCGTCAGGCTGGTCGCTGGCAAAGCTTACCCCGCAAGCTTCCACAAAGGCGCGGGGCGGCTTGGAGCCGGTGCGGGCGATGATCCGGTCGCAGCGGATCGTCTCCTGCCCATCGCGGGTGTCGAGTACCAATTCGCCGGGCTTTACTTCGGCGGGAGAGGTTTCGAGCCGGATGATCACGCGCCCGTCGGCCGCCGCCTCGTTGAGCAGCTTGACGTTGGCCCCCTTGGCGCGGGCGAAGTCGGTGCCGCGGTTGAGGATCGTCACCAGATTGCGCTGCGCCGGGTCGGCGGCGAGGCCGAGCGCGTTCTCGATCCCCGCGTCGCCCGAGCCGATCACAGTGATGTGTTCGTCGAAGTATTCGCCCGGATCGTCGAGCTGGTACTGCAAGTGTGAAAGTTCGGCGCCCGGAACGCGCAGCAGGTTCGGGTTCCCCTGTGTGCCGATCGCCAGCACAACCGCTTCGGCCTCGACCGGGTCCTGGCCCTTGAGCGCGATGGTGAACGCGCCCTTCTCTCCGGTGATCGCGGTGACTTCGGCGTTGAGCAGGATGTTGACCTTGCCTGCCGCCACTTGCTCGTCCCAGGTCGCGAGGATCGCCTCGCGCTTGCCCGCGTCGAAATCGAGGTCGGAGCGCAGCACCAGGTTGCTGGGCGTCGCCATGACGTGCTTGCCCTTCTGGTACTTGAAGATCGTGTCGGAGAGGTGGTCGGTCTTTTCGATCAGCACGTGGCTCAGGCCAAGGGCAGCAGCGCGCGCGGCCGCACTCAGCCCCGCCGGCCCGGAGCCGACGATCGCGACTTTCACCTTTTCTGAAACCTGACCCGCCACTTGAGACCCCCGCCGGCCTCATGCCCGAAAGGCAGCGCGGCAACAACTGCCTGTCGGATTGAAGCCGAGGAATTCGCTGCTATTCCCGAAGGACTATGGGTCGGGGGTACGAGTGAAGAGTTTGCTGCAAAAGATCGGGGCCGGAGGCATCGCCGCCGTGGTGGCGGTTGCGCTCGCCGTGGGTGTGATCGGCCATCGGCTGATCGACACTGCTGAAGACACGCCCGCAGTCCCAGGCGAGCAAGACCCGCTGAGCGAGCTCGAACGCCAGGCCAGCGCGCAGCCGGAGAACGCCGGCGCGTGGCAGAAGCTCGGCTTCGCTTATTTCGAACTTGGCCGGTTCGAAGAAGCCGCCACTGCTTACCGCCGCGCGACCGAGGCCGATCCCGATAGCGCGGTCCTGTGGTCCTCGCTGGGCGAGGCGTTGGCGATGGCGAGCGAGCGCGACCCGATGCCAGGCCCGGCGCGCGAGGCCTTCCGCAAGGCGATCCAGCTCGATCCCAAGGACCCGCGCGCCCGCTACTTCCTCGCGGTCGAGAAGGATCTGGCGGGCGATCATAAGGGCGCGATCGCCGATTGGGTCGCGCTATTGGGCGAAACCCCGCCCGGCGCGCCGTGGGAAGCGGATCTCAAGCGCACGATCGAGCAGGTCGGCAAGATCAACTCCATCGACGTGAGCCGCCAGCTTGCAGCGACCGAAACGCTGCGCCCCAAGTCGGTCCCGGCGATGGCGGGCATTCCTGGACCTACGCAGGATCAACTCGCCGCCGCATCGAAGATGCGTCCCTCGGAACAGCAAGACATGGCCGAAGGCATGGTCGAACGTCTCGCGGCCCGGCTTGAGCGAGAGCCGGGCAACGTCGAAGGTTGGATCATGCTCATGCGCAGCTACCAGACGCTCGGCCGTGAGGGCGATGCGGGCAAGGCGTTGCAGTCAGCGGTGGCGGCAAACCCGCAGAGGCGAGCCGAGATTGAGGCGGCGGCGGAAACGCTGGGGGTTTCGTAGAGTTAAGTCCTCCCCGAGCTTGTCTCGGGGAGGGTCTTGAGAGCTTACTTCGAAGCCAGGTCCGTCATCACGCTGAGGTAGTACGTCACCCCCGGCCCGAGGTTCGCCAGCGAAATGCGCTCGTTGAGCCCGTGCGAGAAGTCGTCCGAATCCTTGCTCATGCTCGCGCTCGCCCCATAGCTCGGCACGCCGACCGCACGGAACCACATCGAATCCGACGCGCCAGATGACTGCATCGGAATGATGGGCACGTCGCCCCAGGCCTTGCGCGCGCCCTTCTCGAACACGCTGATGAATTCGGGCTTCAGGGGCGAGGCGGGGGAAGCGGTTGAGGTGTCACCGGTGATGTCGGTGAACCTCACTTGCGGCACAGCTGCCACCCGCTCCAACTCGGCCTGAATCTCTGGGTTGGAGTGCCCGGGGAACACGCGGCAGTTGACCACTGCCGTCGCGCGTTGGGGCAAGGCGTTGGCGGCATGTCCGCCCTGGACCATGGTCGGCACGCAAGTCGTGGCGATGCGCCCGGCCATCGACGGATCATTGCGCAGGACTGCCAGCGCCGCGGCGTCGTTCGGGTCCTTGGCAAAGGCGCGCATCGCTGCCGCCAGCTCGGGCTCCGGCTGGAGCGCGGCAGCCTTCTCGAAATAGGCGCGGGTGATGTCGTTCACTTCGGGGGCGAAGCGATAGGCGCCGATCCGGGCCAGCGCTTCCGACAGCTGGGCGATGGCATTCTCTGGACGCGGCGCGGAGCTGTGGCCGCCGGGATTGGTCACCTCGAGCTGGAAGTCGATGTAGGTCTTCTCCGCCCCCTGCCACGACCAGTAGAGCGGCTTGCCGGTCTCTTCCGAGAAGGTGCCCGAAGCGCCGTCGATGTTGATCACCAGCTCGGCATCCTTGAACCGGTCGGTGATCATGCGCGAGGTCTTCATCGTGGTTTCCTCGTCGCCCGAATAGGCGATCACGATGGTACGCTTGGGCTTGAAGCCCTGGCGCCGAAGCTCGATCATCGAGGCTACCGCGAGCGAGGCTTCGAACTTGGTGTCGCTCGCCCCGCGGCCATAGAGGTAGCCGTTCTCCACCACCGGGGTGAACGGATCGCGTTCCCAATCCTCGGGTTTGGCCTCGACCACGTCCATGTGGGCCGACAGCAGGACGGGCTTGAGCGAGGGATCGCTGCCCGGCCAGGTGGCGACGAGATAGGCGGTATCGTCAACCGGCACGATCTCGATGTCCTTGTCCGCCCAACCGCCGGCTAGCAGCGCCTTGCGGAAGGCCTGCGCCACGTCGGCCGTCTTGTTGCCGTCTCCCTGCACGGAACGCAGTGCGATCGTTTCCTGCGACAGGGCCAGCGCCTGGGCTTCGGCTTGGGGATGGGCCTGGGGGCGGGATTGGGCAGCGGCGGTAACAGGCACGGCGAGAAGCAGGACAGCGGCAATCGAACGCATGCGAATCTCCTGTGGCGACCTTATTGCGCCATGTTAGAGCAGGGGCATGGTGGGGCCAGCAACAGCTATCGACAGGTTTGTCAGGGACAACCCGGCCGAGGCCGCTGAGCGCCTGCGCATCCTGCTTCGCGATGACGCCCAGAACGCCGAGGGATGGCGCCTCCTGGGCCAGGCTCTCCGGGCAATGGGAGAGGACGAGGAAGCCTCCGAGGCCGAGCTTTCGGCGATCCGCACCTCCGCGTTCGACAGGGACATGATCGCCATCGCCCAGGCGATGAACGCGGGCGACCTGCCGCAGGCCGAAGGACTGTTGCGCGCACGGCTCAAGGCCCAGCCGTTCGACGTGGCGGCGATCCGGCTCATGGCCGAGCTGGCTGGGCGGATCGGGCGGTTGCGCGATGCCGAGGTGCTGCTGCGCCGCGCGCTGGAACTGGCACCGGGCTTCACCGCAGCGCGGGGCAATCTCGCCACGGTGCTCTACCGCCAGAACCGCTTTGCGGAGGCTGCCGAAACGCTCGACGCGCTGGCCGATGCGGGAGACGTCGATCCCGCGAACCGCAACCTCAGGGCCGCCACGCTCGGTAGGATCGGCGACTATGACGAAGCGCTGCGGATATACGAGGATTTGATCCCGGCCTTCCCGGAGCATCCCAAGCTGCTGATGAGCTACGGCCACGCGCTCAAGACCGTTGGCCGCCAGGACGAAAGTATCGCCGCCTACCGCCGCGCGATCGCGGTCAAGCCGGACCTGGGCGAGGTCTGGTGGAGCCTCGCCAATCTCAAGACGGTACGCTTCGGCGACGATGATGTTGCGGCCATGGAAGACGCGCTGGCTGGCGAGCCGGCCCCGGAAGACCGGCTCCACCTGCACTTCGCGCTCGGGAAGGCCTATGCCGACAGCGGCAAGGCCGAAGAGTCGTTTCGCCACTATGCCGCGGCCAATGCCCTGCGGAAGGACGAGGTCCGCCACGATCCCGCGGCTGTCGAAGGTCAGGTCGATGAGGTGATCGCCACCTTCACGCCCGAATTCGTGGCCGAGCGCGCCGGCTGGGGCGATCCCTCGCCCGACCCCATCTTCATCGTCGGCCTGCCGCGTGCAGGGTCGACGCTGATCGAGCAGATCCTGTCCTGCCATTCGCAGATCGAAGGCACAATGGAACTGCCGGACCTTCCCGCGATGGTCCGCCGCGAGACACAGGCGCAGGGCACGAGCGCCCGCCACTGGCCGACAGTCGCCGCGTCGCTCGATCGGGAGACGCTGGCACGCCTCGGCGCCGAGTTCATCGAGCGCACCCGCGTTCAGCGCAAGAGCGGCAGGCCGTTCTTCATCGACAAGCTGCCGAACAACTGGTCCTACGCCGGCCTGATCCACCTGATGCTGCCGAACGCGAAGATCATCGACGCGCGGCGCCATCCGCTGGACTGCTGCTTCTCCAACTTCCGCCAGCACTTCGCCATGGGGCAGGGCTTCACTTACGACCTCGAACACATCGGCCGTTATTACGCGGACTATGTGCGGGCGATGGATCATTACGACCGCGTCCTGCCGGGCCGCATCCATCGCGTGATCCACGAGGAACTGCTCGACGATCCGGAAACAGTGGTGCGTGACATGCTCGAATACCTCGGGCTGCCGTTCGAGGAAGCTTGCCTCGACTTCCACCGCAGCAGCCGCCCCGTCCGCACCGCGTCGAGCGAGCAAGTGCGCCGTCCGATCAACCGCGACGGCGTGGACCAGTGGCATGCGTTCGATGCGTGGCTCGGACCGCTGCGCGATGCGCTAGGTGACTTGCCTGAGACTTACGCGTCCCGCGTAGGTTGACTGGTTAACGAGTACTCGCCACCACCGGCCCGCGGCCCGGCACCCACGCCGCCATGTCCGGCTCGTCGCTGACCTTCCACGGCACACCGCCCTTAGTCAGGAACAGGCGTTCCATCTCCGGCCGGGTGAACGGCCTCGATCCGAGCCGTCCGAATACCGCGATCTGGCCGCCGGTCTCGTCCACCGCGCGGTCGCGGTCGAGGCCCTTGGACATGGCGAGAGCGGGTGAGGGGGTCTTCGCCCAGGCGATCAACTCAGGCACCGGTGCGGGGCTGAAGCCGTAGAAGTTGCGCTGGCTGTCGGGGCTGGTGAGCTGCAGCACTTTCATCCCGTTCCGTCCGTCCGCAACATAGGCAAACAGCGAGGCATTGGTGGAGGCGACTACCACGTCCTCGACGTCGTTCATCGCGCCGCCGAATGTCTCCTGCCGGTAGATCTTCGGCGCCATGGGATTGGTGACGTTGAGAATCACCAGCCCGTCCTGCTTGGCGGCGACGTAGGCGTATGTTCGCGCGATGTAGAGCCGCCGCGCGTCGGCGAGCGGCACGGTGCCGGAGGGGACCGCGACGGGATTGCGCAAGTTGGTGACGTCGAACAGCTTCACGCCCTCGGCGTCGGTGACCCAGAGATAGCGGAACTGGACCGCACTCGCCCGTGCATCTGTCAGCGCCCGCTCGGCGGCGAGCTTCGGATGGAGCGGGTCGGCGAGGTCGACCACCGCCAGCCCGCGCGCGGTGGTGATGTAGGCGACCTCACCCGCCAGCACGATGTGCCGCGCACCGTTGAGCACGCCGCCTTCGTTCCAGGTCACCGCGCGCTTGAGCTTGTTGTTGCGGAATTCGCCGTCGGCCAGGGTGTTGACGTTGACCAGGATCAGCCCTTCCTCGGCATCGGTGATCGCGGCGTAGTTGTAGATCGGCAGGAACGCCTGCTCCTGGTTCAGCGCGCGCAACTCCGCGGTGCTGCGGGTCGGCGCGATCGGCTGGTTGGTCGGCAGCGCCATGCAGGTGGCGTTCTTCGAGGCGACGTGAGTGTCCTGTCCGAGGGCGGAGAACGGCGCGGTCAGGATCCGTTCGGAGAAGCCCTTGTTGGCGATCGAGGCCACGTCATAGACGCGGAAGCCGCCCTTGCCCTCGGCCACGTACATGTACTCGCCGCGCAGCTGCAGGCAGCCAACGCGATCGCCGGTCTTCTCGTGGACGTTGGCGAACTCCTCGAACGCTTGCGTTTCTCCGGAGAGGTTGGCGTCGAAGGTCTTGCCGCGGGTCCAGTTCTTCAGCTCGCGGTTGTTCTGTTCCACATGCAGGCGCCAGTAGTCGGGATAGGCATAACGCTGGAGATAGCTGCCGATCACCGCTTGCGGCTCTTCCCACTCGGTCACCCGCACCGCCTCGAACCCGCCTTCCAGCCCGGTCCAGGCGTTGAGGCCGATGAAGTTCACGTAGTTGGTACCGAGCAGGAGCAACTGCGCCATGATCGCGTTGTTGTCGTCCTTGTCGCTCAGGTGGCAGTCGGAACAGGTCTTGGTCTCGGTCGTGCGCACGGTGTGCGGGAAGTGCGGGGCGAAGGCCTGGCTGGAGAAGCCGATCGAACTGATCGGCGGCTGCTGGACGTAGATCCGCTCCCGGTTGAGGTTGGTCGAGCTGAGCACCAGCGCGCTGGTCGAGCGGACTGGCGCGACCTGGTTGCCCTTGGTCGTCATATGCTTGCCGAGCTGGAACATCTCGTCGCGCGCGACTTGGGGGTTGTAGGTGGCGAAGTTGCGGGTGGTCTCGCCTTCGTAGCGGTGAACCGGGCTTTGCCAGTTCGCCTCGATCGGCAAGTGGCAGCCGCCGCAGCTGGTGGTCCACGACAGGTGGCAGGTGAAGCACGCCATCTCGCCGTCCTGGTGCGCGCGTTCGGCCGGGGCGATGCCGGGGCCGAATTCGAACTTGCCGGTCTCTGCCCCGTCGCGGCTCATCAGCTTGGCGCGAGCGGCCTTGGCGTTGAAGTGCGGGTTGGAGGCGTCGACGCTGTCCTTGACCAGGCTCACCTGCCATTCGAGCTCTGGGTCGACGATCGAGCGTTGGACCAGCACTTGCCGGCCCATGCTGTCGTAAGTCCATTCGAACCGCCGCTTGCCGTCGAGGTTGCGCAACAGGGCTAGGTTGTTGCCCCGTGGCGGCGCGGCCGGGCCTGAGGTCAGCAGGGTGGGATAGGCGTCGGCGGTGCCGTGGCAGTCCTTGCACCCGATCTCGATCGCGTTGGCGACTTCGCCGTAGATCAGGCCGTTGCCGTGGCTGTCCTGGCCGAAGTGGCAGTCGGCGCATTGCATGCCCTTCTCGGCGTGGATGTCCATCAGGTGGACGGTCTTGCCGGGGTTGGTGCCGACGGGAACGAACTGGTCCTCACCCTCGCGACGCCACTTCTCGGGATCGTCGGGCGAGACGATCTTGCCCTCGGCGTCGAGCAGGTTGCCCTCGCGGTCGCGCTTGAACACGGCGCGGAAGTTCCAGCCGTGGCCGTGGTAGTCGGCGAACTGCGTGTCCTTCAGCGTCGGGTTGAGGTCGTGGACATTGCGTAGAAAGTCGAGGTCGGCCCACTTGCCGCGCGGAGAGGCGCCTTCCGGGTTGCGGTCTAGCACCGCGCGCACTTCGGCGGCGGTGGGGTATTTCTGCTGTTCGGGCCACATCGCGGGCGCGTCGGACTCGTAGTCCCACATGGTGTAGCCGAGGAACGAATTCAGGAAGATGTTCGGCTGGTGCATGTGGCAGTTCATGCACTGCGCGGTCGGGATCGCCCGGGTGAACACGTGCCGCAGTGGGTGCCCCTTTTGCTTGACCGGTTCGTCCTCGTGGTGGTCGCCGGGCTGCTTCACAGCGCCGTGGCCCGAGGATTGGGTGAGCTGGGCGATCGTCGGATCAACCGTCACCGACTGCCCGTCGCGCCCGTATTGCGCGTACGTCAGGCTATGCCGCGGCTCGCGGTCGTTGGCGTAGATCACGTGGCAACTCGCGCAGCCCGAGTGCCGATAGTCGCCCGGCTGGTCGTTGGTGCCCATGAACCAGGTGAACGGGTCGTTGAGGCGGGTCTTGTGGATGTTGAGCACCGGGATCGCCACGCGCAGGCCGGTGGCGGGGCCGCGGTTCGATTGCTTGAGGTCGGGACGGCCGGGCTCGTCGAGGCGCTGGATGCTGCCGGTGGGGTTGGGCAGGCCGATCTCGGCGAACTGGGTGCTGATGTTGCGCCCGCCGCGCTCGAACACGCGGAACACGTCTCCCGGGGGGACAACTTGCCAGGTGGGGAGCGGGTAGAGTTCGGCCAGCGCGCCGCGCGCTTGCTGGGCGGGCGTGATCGTGCCCGGCGGGTTGCCGGCGCTGACGATCTTCGCCGGCTCGCCTTCGCGGGTATAGGCTTCGCCCAGGAGGTAGTTCTTAAACGGCAGGATGCCGTTGTTGTACGCCGCCCCGCCCCACAGCATTGCGCCCGAGGCCATGAGCGAGCGTTCGGCAGCCTCGATCGTCTCGACGTGGCAGGCCCCGCAGGCCTCGCGCGCGACACGATAGTCGCTCGGGTTGACGAACTTCACGAACTCCGGCGCCTCGCGGTTGAGCAGGGCGTAAGTGCGTTCGGGGTTGGCTGAAGAGGGGTAGTGCCAGCTGCCCGGATAGCGCGGCAGCACGTGGGCCCGCTCGCGCGCGGCGACATAGGCGGGGTCGTTGTGCTCGAGCTCGCTGTTGCCCGTGACCGTGGCATCGCCGCCGTGGCAGTCGGTGCAGCCGAGCCGGACCGCCGGGCTCTCGTGCATTGTCGGCGCGTCGGTGCGGACGTGGCAAGAGTAGCAGCCATCGGACTTGGCCGAGACGTCGGCCACCGATTGCCCGGCCGGAGCGGGCGGGGCGATGACACGCGAATAGTCCCGCTCGACCGCCACCTCGCCACCCGCCGCGCGCAGGGCGTTGCCGGCTAGCAGGGCCGCCGCGAACAGCACCGGGACCAGAAGAAGGCGGAGCAGGTTGCGCATCAGTAGCTCAAGATCGCGTTGGCCAGCACGGAGTAGTAAGCCTTCGAGCCGTCAGTGTTGTCGAACAGGTCGCGGAAGCCGCTCCCGGCGAGGAGCGTCGCGGCGGAGAGGCGGAAGACGAGGTTCTGCGTCGCCTTCGGCCGCCAGATCCCCGCCGCCGAAAGATCCCAGCCGATCGACTTCGGGATCGAGCCCTCCATCCGCAGCGCCTGGAGGGTCGAGGTGTTCTCGAACCACAGGTGGTTGGCATTGCCCGACAGGCGCAGCTCGGGCGTCAGGTCGAAATCCGCCCCCGCACCCACCAGCATCAGGCCGGGGTTGTTGAAGTTCGACTGCCCCTGCTCCTTCGAGGACCGCAGCGAGTTGAGCAGGCCATTGCGCCCGCTCAGTGCCACGGCGCGGCCGCCGCCGGCGAAGGGGATCGTCTGGCGGATCCAGTAGCTGGTGTCGGCTCCGGCGAAGATCGGGTTCTCGAAGATCGCGTCGAACCCGCCCTCGGTATCGTCAGTCGGATCGGAATCGCCGCTGGCCCAGGCACCCGACAGTCGGAAGCGCATCCAGTCCTGGTCGTAACTCAGCTCCGCCGCGCCGAAGTAGGAGCGGATGTCGGCCGGGCGGTCGGTGAAGAAGTTGTTCCGGTCTTCTCCGAGCGCGGCATAGGCGCTGGCGGTGACGTTGATGCGCCCGACGCGGCCATCGGCGTTGTAGCCGAGGTAGACCACGTCATAATCCCGCCCACGCAAGGTCCCGAGCAAGGCCGGGCGGACCGGGAAGCCGTTGTCATCGACCTCGATCTCGCCTGCCTCGCGGTTGCGGTTGTAGGCCACGGTCACCTGGCTGGTCAGCGCCGGGATCAGGAAGTCCTGGCGATAGACATTGGCCAGGAACACGAAGTCGTCGCGCGGGCGCTGAACCACCGAGTTGAGCCCGCTGTTGGTGTCCTTCTCCAGCCGCCAGAACGCCGCCAGGTTATACTGGAAGCGGTTGTTGTCGCGGTTGCCGAACAGGCGCACGCCAAGCTGCTGGTCATTGAACAGGAAGCCGCGAAAATCGGCCTGGAACGGCTGGATGCCGACCCGGACGGAATCGAAGTCGTACCGCTCCGACACGTTGCGGATGTGGTAGTCGATGAAGGCTTCCTGCACGCCCAGGAAGTGATCGAGGCGATGGGTCGGCTTGCTCGGCTCGACATGCAGCACGCGCCGTTCCGGCACGTCGACGTAGTTGAGGTTGAGCGCCAGCGTCATCCGGTATTCGACGTCTGGCGGCTTGAACGCGGTACTGCCCTTGATCAGCGCCGCGCTGGCGATGAAAGTCTGCGAGGCGACGTAGCTGGCGTCCCTCCCGAACACGTCAAGGCTCTGCGGACGATCGGTGGTCTGCACGCCTACGGGGATCGGAAACGTGCGCGGCTCCAGCACCGTGTCGGACACCAGGCTGCCCGCGAAGAACCAGTCGTGCCCTGTGATGAGGGGCAGCTTGTCCGGATTGAGCGGCCGGTCACCCTTGAGCGTGTTCTGGTTGTAAGGATCGAACCAGCGCTCCTTCACCAGCCCGAGCGTTTCGATCAGTCGCCAGCGGTCGGGGATCGGGATCTGGTCGGTCGGGAACGCCTCGGGCGGCGGAGCGCGCACCGCGCCGGGATTGTCCTGCGTCACAGCGTCCGGCAGCGGGCCGGTGTAGCCCGGGCGTCTGCGGCCTTCGATGGACTCGTTATCGACTGGGGGTGGCGCCTCGTCGGCTTGGCTGAACGGCAGCTCCTGGATGACGATGGTTTCGCTGTCCGCCTCAGGAGGGGGCGGGGCCGCCTCCGGGCTCGCCGCTTGCGACAGAAGCAAGGGAAAGAGCAGCCCGGCTGCCATCAGAGGCCCTGACAGACGTTCTGGTCGGCGGTGTCGAGGAACGGCGCGAACGGACAGCTGATATAGCGCAGCCGCACCGTCTGTCCGCCGCCGAGCGCGACCACGATCTGGTCCGCCCGCATCGCCACCGGCGCATTGCCGAAGCCGCCGAGGCGCGTCCCGGCGTTGTGCAGGCCGAGGAAGCTGATCATGTCGTCCTGGTCGATGCCATCGCCCGACACGCCGAGCCCGCCGACCAGTTGGTTCCCGCGATAGACCGGCACCGAGCCGGGGAAGATCTGCAAGCCGTTCGCCAGCCGCTTCTGTCCCGGCGCTGCGTCGGGCAGGTCGGTGCAGCGCTGCGGGGTGTCGGTGGCCGAAGCCCCGGTGACGAAGGCGAGGTGTTGCCCGAGGTCGCCAAGCACCAGCGCCGATTGCAGCCCGGTCGAGAACGGATTGAACTGCGCGATCGGGCGCGAGAGCGGCCCGTTGGGCCTGCCGAGCTCGCCGTCCGGGAAATAGGGACGCGAGAGATTGCCGCCGGAGCGGTCGGCAAAGGCATGCGTGCCGGTGAGCGCGTTGGGCCCGAGAAAGGCCCGCATGTTGGCGAGGAACTGCGGCACCTCTCCGCCACCGCCCGCAAGCTGCGCGGCGGCGGTGGGGCCGGACATGAAGTTCGCGGTGCGCGCCTTTTGCAGCGAGACGTCGATGCCGAACACCGGCGCGTCGGGCGAGCGGACGATACCGAGCACTTGCCCGCGCGTGTCGACCAGCGAGATCGAGACTTGCGCGCGGCTGTCGAGCGGTTGGCGGATCTGCGCCCGCGCCCGGGTCATGATCTTGAACGCCTCTTCAAGGATCGCCTGGGCCTCGGCCTGGGTCAGCGGTTGCGCCACGTCGCCCGCGTCGGTCCCCGCGCGGATCGGATAGCGCGGGGTCCCGGCGCCGTTGCTCAGGACGAAAGCGTCGCGGTTGGAGAACTCCGCCGCGGTCGAGGCGCGCACGCCGGAGGCCTCGCTGCCGTAGGCGGTCCCGGCGAACAGCGCGGCGGAAGGATAGTAGCCGGTGACGGGCACCAGATCGCCGCGCGCGTCGGCCGCGGCGAAACTGGCTCCGGCGACGCTGGCAAGCGAAGCATAGGCCGCGTCGGAATAACGCAGCGAAGTGCCGTCGACAAAGATGCGTTCAGCGCGGATGCTGGCGGGTGCTTCGAAGCCGACCGTCCCGGCGAGGGCGATCATCTCGTCGGCGTCGTTCTCGACATCGAGCACGTTGGCATCGAACCCATAGCTGCCATCGGCAATCGCGCCGACCCCGCCTACAAGCACGCCGTTTTTGTAGAGCGGGAAGCCTCCCGGATCGGCGGAAAGCCCCAGCGGCGAGCGCTTGGGGCCGATCGACCCAGCCGCCAGCCGCTCCGCGAGGTCCGAGCACGGCAGCTGGCTGAACTGCACCCCGAACAACGGGCCGCTCTCGAGCCCGGCGGTGCTGGGAGCGGGCGGGAAGTGCTCCTGCACGATCATGCTCGCCGTGCGGGTCGAGAACGCATTGCCGCCGCTCGACAGGTAGGCGCCGGTGATGGCCTTGGCGATCGCGGCGGCCTCGGACGGGACGTCGAGGCCCTGGATGTCGGCGTTCGCACCGTTCGGGGCCTCCGGTATCGCTGACAGCGCCGGAGCGCCGTTCATGCGGAACACCGCCAGCACGTTGCCGACCCGGTCGACGACCGCGATGGTTGCCGGACGCGAGACCGCATCGGCCTGGGCCACGGCCTGCGCCACGACCCGGCCTACCTCGACGGAGGTCAGCGCCACTTGTGCCGGCGGGGTGTAGCTGGCGCCGGCCGTGGGCGCGGGAGTGGGTGTGGGCGAGGGGCTCGGCGTCGGGCTACCGCCGCCACCTCCGCATGAGGTGAGCACCAGCGTCGCGGCACTCAGCAATGCCGTACTGCCCCGCACGTGCTTCACCGCAGCTTTCCGATCGCTCCGGCAGCCTGGCCCAGCGCGGCGCGGAAGCGCACCGGGTTGTAGCTCTCCGGGCTGCGGACGGCCTCGTAGGCGCTGTTGATGTCTGCCCGGATCCCTGCCGCCGCGCCGACCGTGATCCGGCCTTGCCGCACCAGCGCGTTGAGCAGCGTGTCGACCGCCATGACCGCCTGCGACGATCCGGCATAGTCGGTGAAGCGCGGCGAGGTCGTGCGGTCGGCGGTGGCGGCGATGATCTGGAACGCGTCCGCCCCGCCGCTGCGGGCGAGCGCATCGGACAACGCGCCTGCGGCTCCGCTCAGCTTGACCGCCGCGCCGGCCGCTTCCTGCCGGCCGTCGCCCATCGCACGGTGGAAGTCGCGGCTGGCGGCTTCGAAGCTGTCGGCCTGGCCCGGCGCCAGCACCCGCGCCACGGCGGAGAGCATGATGATGTTCTCGTCGTTGAAGGGCGGTTGGCCGAACGGGATCGGCCGGGCGGGATTGGTCTCGAAAGTCAGGCGGCGCTGCGGGCCGTCGGTGATCTGGCGGTGACAGCTATGACAGTCGTAGAAGGTGAATTCGGGAAACACGCCTTCGGTACCGAAGCCGGGGCGGGCGAACAGGTTGGTCGAGCGGCGCACTGCCTCGGCCTGGCCCACGGCCCATAGGGTCACGCTGTCGGTCCGGCCCTTGCGCTGGGCGTAGTCGGCGTCCTCGTCGTGGTGCTGCTGGAGCGCGCTGAACAGGTCGAGCTCGAACACGATGCGCGGGTGGCCGGCGGCCATCATCCGGTGGGTGACGAACTGGTTGCCGTTGGCGCTGCCGTAATGGCAGTCGAGGCAGACGCGAGCGCGGGTCTGCGGGTCTTCGAGCGGGGTCAGGCCTGCGGCCACATTGGCCGCATGTGAGCCGCCGGTGGTGTAGTGGGTGGCGATCCAGCCTCCCGCCGGGCCGTGGCAGGACTCGCAGCCGACGCCCTCGGAGAGCTGGAAGCGCGGCCCCCGCTCCGCGACGGGCGCATAAGTGGCATGACAGCCGAGGCACGCGGGTTCCGAAGTTGGATCGCCCAGGCCGAGAGTGGCCGTGATCTGCCGGCCGCGAAGCGAGCCGAGCACCGCGAGGGCCCGGCTATGCGCTCCGGCGGGAGAGGACGGTTCCTGCCAGGTGGCGATCTCGTCTTGTCGCACGACTGCGCCATTGCCTTCGGCCCGGCCATGGCAGGTCGATCCCGCGCAAGTGGCCACGCCGACGTAGCGCGCGTTGTCTTGCGCGGTCGCGGGCGGCAATCCGACTGCGAGGCACAGCATCGCCGCCAGCAGCACGCGCCAGCGCGATATCCCCCATCGGCCACGACCCCGACCCACGCTTACTCGCTGCCCCCTCTGCAGACCCCATCACCGTCCTGACCCTCGCAGGGCGGTTCCCACAGGTCGTCGTTGCCGACGCCCGTGATCGGCTCGTCGACTAGCGGCGGCTCGATCAAAGGTCGAGTTTCGGCCAATTCGATCAGCGGCGCAACGACCGATGAATTGTCGGGGCCGACGGGCTGGACGGGATCGAGCTCCTCGCTCGGAGGAGGCTCCGGGGCCTGGGGCGGTTGCGGTGGCACCAACCCACATCCCGAGCCGATGACGCATCCGTTGATGGTCGAGCCGGGGTCGAACCGGCCGCCTGCTGCCGCCGGCGCGCCGTTGATTGTGACCAGCGGAACGACATCGAGGCCGGTCACCGGACCGTTGGACGAAAGGATCTCGGCGTTGATCGCGATCTGGGTCGTCGGCGCCGAGGTCGAGATGGTGATGGCGTTCGCGCTGATGCCGCGCCGGTCGTCGTAGTCGGTCGAGGCACCAGTGTTCTGAACGTAGAACCCGTTGGTGACCGTGGCCGCCAGAGTTCCGGTCTGCAGGGGCTGCGCCGTTCCGCCGGGTTGATCGAGCAGGGCATTGATCGTGCCAATGGTGCTGGCGGTCCTGAGCTGGCTGAGCACGTTGGTCGTGGCCACGGCCACCGTGTCGCCAATCAGCACGAGTCTCCCAGTCGGCGCACCGTTGGCGTTCAGCATCGCGATCGAGCCGGTCGAGGTGTCGATGCCGATGAAGGTCGGATCGATCAGGAAGGTATCATTCGCGTCGCTGGTTGTGAGAGCGACGTGGCCGGTCACCATGACTTCGGTCGGCGTCGAAATCTCCAACGTCCCGCCGGTGCCGATATTTCCTGCCGGGCCAAAGGTCATGGCGAAATCGCGCACGCTGACGAGGCCCTGACTGCCGGTCGCTCCGGGACTGACGCCGAGCGAGATCAGGTTGTCGGCGAAGAGCGAGGCCAACTCGGCCTGGTTCAGGCTGTAGCCGGTGTCGTCCGTTCCGCCGCCGATGAACATGGGGCGGGAGGGATTGCGGTTGATCAGTTCTACGGTGCCAGTGCGGCCCCGCTCGCCGATATACGCGCCACTTCCGAAGAGGGCGATGTCGGTTGAGGTCACCCGCACGGTCTGTCCGACAGCGGCGCCCCCAAGGTTGAATGCCCCAGCTGCGTCGAGCGAGATTGCGCCGGTGGCGAAGATGTTGCCGATCGACAGCAAACCGCCGGTGCGGATCGTGGCATTCCCTGCAGTCGCATCGACTGCTCCGAACTGCAGCGGCGCGCTGGAGGTGATGTCGACCGACTGGCCGAGGGCGTTGACCTCGCCGGACGAGATCAGTTCGGCGACGGTGAGCTGTCCGCCCGAAGCGGATAGCGTGGTGACGCCGCCCGAGCGAAGCTCGCCGGCAGCGATGCCCGAAGTGCCGGTGATGTCCAGCGTTCCGTTGGCCGAGATGACGCCGCTCGACGAGAAGCTCCCGCCGGAAATGACCGCCGCTCCTGCTACGTTGAGCGGTTGGCCGGCGTCGATGTCGACCAAGCCTGCAGTGGACAGGGCGAGATCGCCGCCGATGTCGAGCGGGGCTCCGTCGATCCGACCATAGATGCCCGAAGTGGCAGTGGAGTTCACCGCGCGGGCATAGATGCCGAGCGAGCCGGGCAGGGTGACGGTCGAGGCTGTGTCGAACACGAACTCCGCGCGCCCGGCGGATGAAGATGCCGTTGCGCCGCCGCTGCCGAGGCCGCCGGTTGCGCTGACATCGATCGTGAGGTCGGTGAGGCTGCGCGCGCCGCTCGGTCCCGCGACGGTATCGATGACAGAGAACCCGGCCTGGCCGCCGCTGGCTTCTCCGGCCGTCTGACCGTAACCGCCCGTGCCCATCGCGGTGATGCTGACCGTGCCGAGCGAGAACGAGCCATCGGAGAACGCGGCCTGGGCCGATCCCCCGGCTCCCAGCCCGCCGTCGCCGGTATCGGAGCCGCCGCCGATACCGGCCGCGTCCAACAGGACGCTCGCGACAGTCAGTTGGCCCCCTGCTTGCGAAAGCCCTGCCGCGCCGCCCGCGCCGTCACCGCCATTGCCCAGGAACGGATCTCCGCCTGGCAGGGCCGAGCCCGACATGATCAGGCGCCCGTCGCCAAGGGCCTGAATCGAGAGCGAAGTCGCCTCTAGATTGGCCGACCCGGCCGATCCCCGCAAAAGCTGGACCGAGGCCGTGCCGCCGGTGGCGTTGAAGCCGTCGCCAGGAGGGATGACGTCGTAGAACACGTCAGCGATGCGGGCGTTGGCCGAAAGGTCGATGTCGCCACGGACCACGAACGATCCGTCCTCGACGATCAGTTGCGCGGTCCCGCCGATGGCATCCGCCGGAGCCAGCCCCAGCGCTCCGAATGCGTCGGCTGAGATGCGCGCGAAGGAGGCGTTGTTGCCGTCGTCGAGCAGGATCGAGCCTCCGCCGAGCGCAGACACGCTGACCGTCCCGCCGGTAGCGGAGCCGGCCGTCGTTGAAGCCGACACGCCAAAGGCCTCGGCCTTGGCGTTGAGGTAACCCGCAGTCACACTGCCGCCGTCAGCGGTCAACGTGACGGTTCCGCCGAGCTGGGTCGGGGCCGTGGTCGGATCCGGATCGAGGTTCTCGTCGAAGATCAGCGCGCTGGCCTGAAGGTCGAGCGTTCCCGCCACGACCAGGCTGGCTCCGCCGGTGACCGAAACGTCCACGTCTCCGGCCTGACCGGCGAACCCGGCGGCTCCCTCCAGGCCCATGTAGCTGTTGGCGGTGACATAGACATCGCCCGTAACTTCGAGGCTGCCGGTGCCGCTGATCGCGAGGTTTGCTTGGCCGCCGCTGTGGACGTTGCCCGTGAGGCCGGTGTCGAAGAAGGCTTGGCTACCCGACGTGCCGCTGGTGTTGATCGACAGGTAGTCCCAGGTCTGCGCCTGTGAGGTTATCTGGACGTTGACCGTCCCCCCGGTCGCATCGCCGCCGTTGAGGGCATAGGCGCCGTTGGCACGTGCCGTGACATAGAGATCACGGAAGGCAAGCGCCCCGCCTTCATCGACCACCGAGGCCAGGCCGCCGAACCCGTCACCGCCGTCATTGTCGGACCCGCCGCCGCTTCCATCGGCGCTGAGGCTTACGAAATCGGCCGCGATCGTGCCGCCGTTCTGGACTCTGACGCTGACGGTGCCGCCCGTGCCGTCGCCTCCGGTGTAGAAATCGTAGCTGCCATAGCCATCGGCCGAGGCGAACAGTGTCGTCGCCTCGATCCGGCCACCATCGGCGGTGAGGTCGACCGTCCCTCCCTGTCCGTCGAGCGGGGAGGCGAGGCCCGACAGAATGCCGTCGCTCGAAGCATAGGCGCTCAGCGTGCCTGCAATGTCGATCAGGCCGACCTGGGAGCCGCCCGAGCCGCTCGCCAGGAGGGTGATAGTGCCGCCCGTCCCCGCTTCTCCGGCGGAGAGGTAGAGGTTGCCGTCGAAAGTGACCTGCTGGAGATCGCCTGCCGTGATCTCGATCGATCGGGCAGCCTGAAGATTGGCATCGCCCTGGAAGTTCGTCGTGCCGGAAGGTGGCGTGACCTGGATGCCGTCAGTGGCATAAGCGGTTACGGCATTGCTGAAGACGCCGGTGCCGATGGAGATGCTACCCAGGCGATTGTCGGGCAGCGCCGATGGGTGATCGTCGGCGAAACCGGCGGCGAGCACCACCGAGCTACCGTCGTTGAACGCACTGGCGGCAGGCGCGTAGCCGATCGAACCAGACAGCAGCATCGTCAGCGCGTCGTTCTTCGGGAGCGCGACCATGGAGATGCGCTGGGGATCGGCGAACCCTGCCGATTGCGGGCCGGTGGTCGTGCCGTCGTGGACGATGCCATTCGCGTCGGTCGTGCCGACGGTCAGCGTGAAATCGACCAGCCCGGCGTTGATCGTCATGTCGACCTGCTCGGCGGCGACGTAGGCGACGTTGCCGTCCGCCGAGACCTGGCCCGATTGCATCACACGCGGAGCGACGAGCGCGACATAGGCGTTGGAGCCCGTGGCGTTGATTTGCGCCCCGGCCTGTACGTCTACCACGCCGCTCGAATCTACCGGACCGCGGAACTGCACCAGTCCACCCGGTCCGTAGATGGAGCCTTGTATGCCGGCAGAGAAGTCGTCAGCCACAAACTGGATATCGTTGGTTGTCAGGATCAGACTGCCGACGTTGAACACCGCCGAAGGTCCGGCAATGATCCCGGTCGGGCTGTAGAACCAGATCTGCCCTCCAACCACGTCTGGCCCGCCGCCTGGATTGACGAAGCTCTCGACGGTGCCGTTGAATGTTACCGTGCTCGCGGTTGATCCGCCGTTGGCGTTGACCGGCAGGATCCGGTTGAGCACCGTGAAATCGGTGGGGCCGTCGGCTCTGAAGGTGGCCGTCGTGCCTACGGGCTGGAAATCAATGTTTCCGGTGCCGAAGGCGTCCATCGCCGTCCAGTTGATGACCGTTTCTGCCGAGCCGACCGTGATGTCGGTAGTTCCGGTGCCATGCGCGACCGAGGCTGCGCCTGTGACGACGTTGTGACTGCCCTGGAATGATTGAGCATCGGCGGTGCCGGGAAGGCCGATCAGCAGCGCTCCGAGCGCACAACCCGCCAGCAGGCCGGATCTTGCATATGGCAGCATCAGCGGTCTCCCCAGGGAAGCAGGCGAGTGGTCAGGGTGAACAGCAGCCGCGGGTCGCTGGTTTCGGTCTGGTAGCCGGCGGGCGCCAGCGGGAAGGCCAGCAGCACGCTGAAGTCCGCCGCACTGCCCCAGCGGCCGCGAGCGCCCAGGCCGGCGGTTGCCACGTCCTGCGGATCGGGTCCGGCGATGGCATCATCGATCCACGCCTTGGCCCAGTCGAGGAACACGAACGGTTCGATCGCAAAGCCGTTGGGCCGTCTCGGGTAGATGCTGCCGTAGCGCAGCTCGAACGAAGCTCCGAGCGCGCTGTCGCCCAGCGCGACGCCGGGCTCGAGGCCGCGGCCGATGGTGTAGTTGCCAAGGCTCGCCTGCTCGTAGGAGAGCAGCGGACCGTCCGAAATCTGCGCCTTCGGGGCGACCGAGAGGGTGAAGCGACGCGCCGGGCGGAATTCGACCTGTCCGTCGAGCCGCGCCACGAAGGAACTGGGATCGGCAGCGAAGTTGCTGATCGGCACGTTGGGCGGCAGGCAGTTGGAGAGCGGCACGCAGCTGTCGCTTGCGCCGAGGCCATCGATCCCCTGGCGCAGCTCGAGCGACGCCAGGGTCCGCCAGCGCGGTTCGAGCCCGCTGAAGCCGTTTCGTCCGGTGATGCTGTCGCGGTCGACCATCTGGTGATCGAGCCGGGCGTAAGCGACCCGCAGCTGGTCGTCGCTGAGCAGAGTTTTGCCGAAGTTGACCTGCTGGTCGACCACCTCGAACCCGGCGGTGCCGAACAGCGATTGCGACTGGCGGCGGATGAAGGGATAACTGAGATAGGCTTCGGCGGTGAAGCTGTCGGTGGTGAAAGGCGCTCCGCCGAGGTCGGGCTCGGTCCGGCCGAACAGGACCCCGACACCCATCCGCAAGCCGTCGGCATTGAGCGCCAGGTCGTGCGAGAGGTTGATGATCCGCTGCTCGTTCCAGTCGAGGGTGTTGTAGTAGCTGACGATCGTACGGTCGCCGAGGCCGAGGAGGTCGTTGGCGGTAAAGGCCACGAAGCCCGCCTCGCGCCCGGTGGTCTTTGAGCCCAGGTTCTGGAAGCCCGCCACCAGCTCGAATGGGCGCCGTTCGATCAGCACGTCGCCCACGACTTCGCCCGGCTTGCCACCGGCGGAGCGCAGGACCAGACGCACGTTGTAGCCGGGGAGGTCCTCCATCAGCAGCAACTGCCGCTCGGCCTCGCGAGTATTGAACCACTCGCGTTCGGTCAGGCGCGCGAGGTGCGCGGCGATCAACTTCCCGCTCGGGCCCGGCTCGCCGCGTAGTTGCACTTCGACCAGCCTGGCCGCGAGCACGTCCATATGCACGGTGCCGTTGGCATCGATCCTCTGCGGCGGGATCTGCACCGCCGCGAGGTAGCCCAGGCCGCGCAGGATCGTGGCTGCGCGGTCACGAACCTCGCACAAGGACGCGATCGGCAACTCGCGCCCCTTGAGGTCGGTCCACGAGGCGTCGAGCACCGAGGCCGGGATGCCCGGCAAGCCGGAGAACTCGACGGCCGAAAACGTCACCCGCGTGTTGGCGAACGAGGGGTCGGAGAGAGGGCAGGGCCCGCGCTCGATGTCGCCTTCGACCGATAGCGTGCTCGGCCGTGGCTGGCCGGCTTCGTCCCGCGCGACGTTGAGGTCGGTGCTGGTCGGTGGATTGGGCACAACGCCCTGCTGCGCCAGGGCCGCACTCGGAAGCGCGAGACACGCCATCCCGATCAGCAGCCGCTTGCTCGCCAGAAACCCCATGAAACCCCCATTTGGTACGGCCCGGTCTAAAGCCGGCGTCGCTCGCCGGCCCTACCGTTGAGCCGTTCACCCTTCGGCGCCGTTACGGCGCCACTTGCTACCCTTCGGTGACCATCGTCGCTGAAGAGAGCAGCTCAAGCTGTCTAGTGCAGCCGTTCTCGATCAGTTGCTGCGCGAGCGCCTCGGGCTCTTCAGCCACCGGATTGAGGATCGCGAAGCTCAGTTCGCCGACCGTGTTCCCACGCGCATCGGCAATGCGATAGACCTGTCCGGCAGTGACCGGCAGGCCCGCGGTGTCCCACGGCGTCAGCATGTCGCCGTCAGAGAAGCTGATCGTCTCGGACTTACCGCCGCCTGCAGGACTGAGCGTGAAGCTCGCCTCACCGTCTGTGGTGTTGCGCCAGATGCGCACGCGGTCGGTTTCGGCGAGGCACACCTTGCCGGGCTTGGCCAGGTCCACGTACCAGAGGTTGGGCGGCTGGACCTGTCCGGTCACTTCGTCGCCGCGAACCGCCCCGGTCCGCATCCGCTGCGCCGAGCGCCGCTCGGTCAGGACCGCGAAAGTGCCGCTCTTGTTCGGGCCGGCCTGCTGGTCGAGCGAAAACGTCCCGGCCCCGCGAAGGACGCGGGTGCCCTTGCCGTCGAGCACGGTGAGCGTGTCACCCGCGCGCAGGACGACCTTTTCGCTGTCGCCGATCTTCTTGCCGACCGGAAAGCTCGAAGCCGACGGTCCGCTCGATGCGACGACCACGCCGGCCGAGGCGACCGCAGGCACGAGCGCACAGGCAGCCGCAGCCAGCGCGAACGGGATCAGCCGGTTCGTCTTTGCTTGCTTCACCCCATGTTCCCCTTTCATCGACCGAGACCCCCCTATCAAAAACCGCCGGGAGTTGTCAGTGAAATTCCGGTAGTTGAACGCTCAGCCGAGGGCGAACGCGAAGTTGTTGGAAAGGCGCTCGGTGCGCTCGACGAGATTGGCGAGCGCCGCATCGTCAGGGTGCTTCTCGGCGACGGCGCGCAAGACCTCGAGCGCCGCCGGCTTGTCCTTCTCGACCAGGATCATCGCTTGATAGAGCGCCGCCCGATCCTCGTTGGGGAAGTCGGGCGCGGGTTCGAACAGGTCGACCGGCTTCATCCGCCCGCGCAGGACCACCCGGCCCATCGGGCGCCACCAGTCGAGGCCGGAGCGGTCGGCGAACTCGCGGCTCGCCATGACGCTGGAGTAGAGCGCCTTGTTGGCCGCCTCCAGCCGCGACGCGGTGTTCATGCTGTCGCCGAGCGCGGTGTACTGGATGCGGCTCTTGCCCCCGAAGTTGCCGATCACCGCCTCGCCGAAATGGAGCCCGACGCGGGTCTTGCCGACGGGCGGGAGAGAGGGGTCGACGGTCTTCCTGAATTCCTCGCCCGCCTGCCACACGGCATAGCCCGCCTTGGCCGCGCGGGCGCCGTCGTCGGGCCGGGCGATCGGCGCCCCCCAGAACGCGACCACCGCGTCTCCGACGAACTTGTCGATCACCCCGCCATGTTCGAGCACGACCTCGCTCAGCATATCGAGGTAGCGGTTGAGCAGCTTGGCGACCATTTCCGGTTCGAGCGCGTGGCTCATCTTGGTGAAGCCCTCCAGGTCGCTGAAGAGGACGTAGATCTCCTTCTTCTCGCCATGGAGCGAAAGCCGCTCGGGATGTTCGAGAATCTCTTCGGCCATCTCGCGCGGCAGGTACTTGCCCAGCGCCCCCTGCGCGAACCGCCGCTGAACCGCGCTCGAAGCCCGCGCCGCGGAGGTCACCGCACTGAACGCGACGATCCACCCGAGTACCCAGCCCGCGGCGGGCAAACCGTAAGTGTCGACACCGCGCCACTGGAGCAGGAACGGGAGGCCGACGAGGACCGCGAACTGGAGTGCGAGCAGCGGGTAGATCCTAAGGCTGCGGAGTTCGACCAGGCCCGTGAGAGCGGCGCTGAGGATCACGAACGCGCCCAGCAACCACAGCACAAGAGGTTGGGGCTGCGACAACCGCGCGCCGTCGAGCATTTGAGCGATCATCTCCGCGTGGACCTGCATTCCGGCGGGGGTCTCGCCCGTCGCGGCGGTGAGCGAGGTCGCCACCCGGTCGTAGTCTACGATGTCGCCGCCGATCAGGACGTAGCGGCCTTCTATGGCCGGCTTGAGGTAGGGGAGCACGTCCGGATTGACGAGGCTGTCGATCTGCAGCGGGCTATAGACCGGGATCTCGTCACTGGCGGCGCGCCGATAGCGGATCGAGCCTTCGTAACCGGGAAGGGCCTTCGCGTTCTCCCCGGCACTCGCGAGCATGGAACGGCCGAGGGTCGGCGGCAGTTGCGGCGACAGCCTGGGCCAGACACGGGTGACCCCGTCAGCGTTGCTGAGGGCAATGCTGGCCGGATGCGCGTTACTTCCTTCGAGGCGGGCGAGGAACTGCTCGAGATATTGCTGTTGCTCGTACTTGATGTCGCCTTCGTTGACCGAGGTTTCGGCAAAGGCGACCGACACCGGCGTCTTCATCGCGCGCAAGGTCGCGATAAGGTCGTCATCCTCGTCCTGCGGCTGGTCGAACAAGATATCGATGCCGATGGCCTTGGCGCCCATCGCATCGAGATTGCGCAGAGCCCGGGCCAGCAAGCCGCGGTCGAGCGGCGAGCGCTTGCGGGCGTTGATCAGCGTCTGGTCGTCGTAGACGACGAGGGCGATGCGTTCGTCCTGGCCGACCTCTTCGGCGAGCACGAAGCTGCGCAAGTCGTAGAGCCGGTTTTCCGCCTGGTCGGTCACCGGCAGGTACCAGCTGAACCGCGCCAGCAGCAGGGCGACGATCAGCAGCAGCGTGGTCAAAACCAGGCGCCGCGTCCCGGCCTCGCGGATGTTGTGCCATCCGCGTGTCAGGAAGTTCGAAGACCGGCCCCCTGCCATGTGCCCCCCCCGTGCCCTCCTTACGAGCCCGAGAACAACGGCCGGGCGCCGTCGCCGATCAGGGCGAAGCCGGACCAGTAGAACGGGTGCGAGGTCGCCGGGTCGTCCATCAGCTGATGCTGAGCGGCCAGCAGTGCGTCTCCCTGGCTGGTCCCGGCAGGCGCGCGGAAGAAGCTGGCGAACAGCCGTCCGGTCGCGTCGTACTGTTCGGGCGCGGGCCAGTGGCTGGCGATGACCTGCCGGCCACCGGCACCGATGAAGGCGCGGACCAGACCGTCCAGAGCCTGCCCGCCGCCGCTCTCGAGCCCGGCCTCGCGGGTCGCTTCAAGGCCCGCGGTGCTGGCCGTGTCGCAGGCCGAGAGGATGACCAGGTCGGCGTCGAGGTTGAGGTCGAACACCTCGCCGAACTGCAGCAGCCCGTCGGAGCCCTGGTCGCCGAACGAGGTGACCAACGCCGGTTGCGCCGGACAGCCTTCGCGCGGGGGCGTCACCACGGCGTGGGTCGCGAAGTGGAGGATGCGGAAGGCGTTGAGATCGCCGCGCCCCTCGATCGCTGTGTCGCTGAACGCGGCCCGGGTGAGCAGGGTCGATTGCCCGGCACCGAATACTGCGCTCGCCGCAACCAGCTCGTCCGAGGGGATCGGGCGGTTCCAGGACGCTACGGGCAGGGCACAGCCAGGATCGGTGAACTGGGGCAGGCCACGCGTCAGGGCCGCTTGCGTCACTTGCCCGACAGGCTCGTTCTGGCCGAGCCCGAGATAGGCTTTCGCCGCTCTCGAAGACGGCGCGCGCCGTGCGTCGCGGAAGCCTGCGGGCGACAGAGCCGTGCTGATGGCCTTATCGCGGCCGAGCCAGTTCACGCCGCGGAAGTCGAACTCGTCACCACCGGCGGCCACCCGCGCATGATAGGCGTCCACCCCCGCCTGATCGGCCACGAGCAGGTTGATCGGCAACTGCAACAGCGCGCCGTCGGGCTCGAAGATCAGGTGCTCGACCTGGCCCAGCTCGCCGGCCACGGGACCGAAGACGGCCTGGTAAAGCTGGCGCGAACTGTCGACGTCGAACGGATAGGTCGCGGTAACGCCGTTGATGCTGAGGGCGATCGAATCCCGCAGCTTCTGGACCAGACCGGCCACCTGGCTCGCGCTCGCGTCCACGCGCCAGCCGGTCGAGCGGGTAGGCGAGAGATAGACCGCGAACATCTCGTCCCCGAGGCGCACGAGCTTGAGATAGGCCTCGTCCGGCTTGAGCAGCGCGACAAGGTCATCGGCCGCGACATAGTTGTGCGAGATCGAGCGGTATTCGGGATAGGCCCCAAGCGCATTGAGCAATTCCAGCTGCGCCTGCTCGAGCCGCGCCTTGCGGTCTTCGAGTTCGGGCAGCAGGGCGGCCGCTTCACCCTCACCGGCATTG
The DNA here is from genome assembly GCA_017744315.1 of Porphyrobacter sp. Taxonomy (GTDB): domain Bacteria; phylum Pseudomonadota; class Alphaproteobacteria; order Sphingomonadales; family Sphingomonadaceae; genus Croceibacterium_A. The sequence goes on along the minus strand of JAGIBN010000004.1, from coordinate 345,617 downwards.
TCCGGAGTGCGCGCCTGGGCGATCGAGAGGTTCACGCGGGTCAATTCGCGGTCAACGGTATTGGCCCGGCGGAACAAGTCCGAGGCCTCGCCGGTCCCTGCCGACAACTGCCGTGAAAGCTGGGCGAGGGTTTGCGCCGCGCCGGGCCGTTCGACCAACTGAGAGGCCAGGAACAAGTCGGAGACGAGCGCCGGTTGCGCCTGCACATCGTCGACCAGCATCCGCATGTAGGGCCGGATCTGGTTCTCGAGCCCCACCAGCGCCGCGCGCTTGCCGGTCACGTCGCTGACCACTTCGCGATAGAGCGCCAGCGACTTCTGCTTCTCTCCGCGCCGCTCAAGGTAGGCGGCGAGCCGCGCCTTGGTGGCGTTGACCGAGGCCGATTCCGGATAGCGCCGCTCGGTCAGAGCGACAGCGTCACGCAGGAGCCCCTCGGCCTGGGCATAGCGGCCATTGGCTTCGTGAACCTGGGACATTTCGGCCAGGATCTGGGCCTGAAGCCGGGCCGTGCTGAGCACGCGGCCTTCCTTGACCCGCATGATGTCGTTGCGGGCCGCTGTCAGTTCGGCGAGCGCGGCGTCGCTCTTCCCGTCAAGGCGCAGAGCCGTGCCGCCGATCTGGCGGGCCTGTGCGTCGATGATCGCGGCGCGCTCGGCCAGGGTCAGGCGACTGGCTTGCTGCACAGAGTCCGTCAGGCTGGCGGAGAGGCCCGAGTTCAACCCGGCGGACAGCGGCGCATCGATCAGGACAGTGCCGCCTTCCGCTGCAACCGGCTGAGCCACCTCGGGCACCGGGCGCGCGAGGATTGGGGCTACGGCGGCGAGGTCACCACGGTTGAGCGCGTCGATCGCCTCGAAATTGCGTAGCAGGCGCGGCTGGATCGGGTCGCGCAGGCCCATGGCGCGGGCCTCTCCGAACAGTCGCGTCGCCTCGTCGAAGCGGCCTAGGTTGGACAGCTGGAGCGCGCGGTTGACCAGGGTCTCATGGCGTTGCGCGGCGATAGTGGCGGCGCCTTCCTGGCTCGTGTCGTCGAGCAGGCCGGGCCGGAAGAATTCCTCGGCCTCGGTATATTCGCCTGCGTTGTTGCGCCGGTAGCCCTGGCCGATCAGCAAGTCGTGCCCACCCAGGCTGGCGCGCGCCTGTGCCAGCGAGCCCGAGCCGCCGGTCGTCACGATGTCGAGCGCGCCGGGCACGATCCGGTTCTGGACCAGATTGGCCATGGCCAGGCGCAGCGCGCTGTCGAAAGCCGCGACGCCTTCGACAACCAGCACGCGGTCGCCGGACTTCACGGCATAGCTGTTCCATTCGAGATTGGTGCCTTGCTCCCGGCAGCGGCGCATGATGGCTCCCGGTGCGATGTCGGCGGCAGAACCGACCGCGCTGCATTCGATCGTCGCGTCGCGACCCCGGCCGATCCACTCCGATGCGTCCCCTCCGGCGCGCCAGCTGAAGGCTGAGCCGACCGGCCGGTCGACGTCGCTGCAGATCAGCGCCCACTTGCGGTCGAACACGGATGTCCGCGCCGCGCCGAGCATGACGCCCTGGGCTTCGCACAAGGCGCCCTCGGTGCCGACCTGGAAGCTCTCGCTCTCGAGCGGCGACGCGGCCAGCGCGGGCCCGGGCAGGGCGAACGCGGCGGCAGCGCTGCACAGCGCGGCGATGGTTGCACGGCACGAATTCGAAAGCATTCCCTGACCCCTATGACGGAACGCGATACCCCATTTGTCAGGGAGCTTTGCGCCAAGCGGCGCGGCTAGGCAAGCGGGGCTCCGTGGAACCATTGCGCCTTTTCAGCGCCCTGCTCGCCGTTCATAGACGCCCGAATCGCCACGCTTTGGCGAAAGATAAGGAAAGAAGAGAGGGCGCATGGCGACATTTACGCACGTCGATTTTCCGGAGTTCATGGAGGACGTGAAGCGCCTCAACCCGCATCAGCCGGAATTCGTCCAGGCGGTGCAGGAGGTCGCGGAAGACATCTTCGATTTCATCGCCGACAAGAAGGCTTACCACTCCGAGCGGATCCTGCGCCGCATTGCCGAGCCCGACCGCATCGTGTCGTTCCGCGTATGCTGGGAAGACGACAGCGGCCGCATCCGCGTCCAGCGCGGCTACCGCGTGCAGAACAACAACGCGATCGGCCCCTACAAGGGCGGCATCCGCTTCCACCCGAGCGTCAACGAGAGCGTGCTCAAGTTCCTGGCGTTCGAACAGACCTTCAAGAATGCGCTGACCGGCCTGCCGATGGGCGGGGGCAAGGGTGGGGCGAACTTCGACCCCAAGGGCAAGAGCGACCGCGAGGTCATGCGCTTCTGCCAGAGCTTCATGACCGAGCTCTACCGCCACATCGGTGCCGACGTGGACGTGCCCGCCGGCGATATTGGCGTGGGCGAGCGCGAGATCGGCTACATGTTCGGCCAGTACAAGCGCATCACCAACCACTTCACCGGCGTGCTGACCGGCAAGGGCCTGGAATACGGCGGCTCGATGATCCGGCCCGAAGCGACCGGCTATGGCGCGGTCTACTTCCTCGAGAACATGCTCAAGCACACCGGACGCGATCTGACCGGTATGCGCGCGGTGGTATCCGGTTCGGGCAACGTCGCGACGCACGCGGCGGAGAAGCTCATCCAGCTTGGCGCGAAGCCGGTGACGCTGTCGGATTCCGGCGGCTTCATTCACGATCCCGAAGGGCTGACGCTGGAGAAGGTCCAGTGGGTCAAGGAACACAAGACTCACCGGCGCGGACGGATCAGCGAGTACGCCGACGCATTCAAGGGCGCGACGTTCCATGCCGACCAGACGCCGTGGAACGTGCCGTGCGACGTGGCGTTGCCCTGTGCGACGCAGAACGAGTTGCTCGGCCCCGATGCCAAGGCGCTGATCGCCAACGGCTGCATCGCGGTGTCCGAAGGCGCCAACATGCCCTCGAACCTCGACGCGGTGCACACCTTCCGCGACGCGCGCATCCTGTTCGCGCCGGGCAAGGCGGCGAATGCCGGAGGTGTTGCGGTCTCGGGCCTGGAGATGAGCCAGAACTCGGCCCGCCGTAGCTGGAAAGAGGAAGAGCTCCAGGTCATGCTGCGCGACATCATGGACGGCATCCATCACCGCTGCATCGCCTATGGTGCTCAGGGCGATGGCTACGTAAACTACGTGAAGGGTGCCAATATCGCCGGCTTCAAGAAAGTGGCCGACGCCATGCTCGCTTTCGGAGTCGTATGACGCAATACGCCAACATTCTCGTCGAAACGCGCGGGGTGGTGACCTTGGTCACGCTTAACCGCCCCGAAGCGCTCAACGCGCTGTCCAGCGCCGTCCTCGAAGACCTGATCGCCGCTTTCGCCGCGTTCGAGGCTGACGATACGCAGCGCTGCGCGGTGGTCACGGGATCGGGCGAGAAAGCGTTCGCCGCCGGGGCCGACATCAAGGAGATGGCGGAGAAACCGGCGGCGGAATTCTATGCCGACGACATGTTCGTGCGCTGGCAGAGCCATCTCGTGAATGCCGTGCGCAAGCCGTGGATCGCGGCGGTGAACGGCTTCGCGCTCGGCGGTGGGTGCGAGCTGGCGATGATGGCGGATTTCATCGTCGCGGCGGATACGGCGAAGTTCGGCCAGCCGGAGATCAAGCTCGGCGTCGTTCCCGGCATGGGTGGCAGCCAACGTCTGACGAGGGCGATCGGCAAGGCCAAGGCGATGGAGATGATCCTCACCGGCCGGATGATGGACGCGGCCGAGGCCGAACGGGCCGGGCTGGTGGCGAAAGTCGTGCCCGCGGCGGAGTTGCTCGACAGCGCGCTCAAGACGGCAGAAGCGATCGCGGCGATGCCGCCGCTCGCGATTCTGGCGGCCAAGGAGCTGGTCAACGCGGCCCAGGATCTGCCGCTCGGCGAGGGCATCCGGCTGGAGCGCCGGCTGTTCCATGTGCTCGCAGCGACGGAGGACAAGGCGGAAGGCATGGCGGCCTTCGTCGAGAAACGTCCGGCGGTGTGGAAGGGGCGGTAAGCCCTAGCGAGCCCCCGCAATCGGCTGCGTAATCAGACAGCTTCCCTGATCCGCGAACTCGATGGCTGCCAGCGATGGCGCCAGCGCGCACTCTCCCGGTGCCACGGCTTCTCCGGCAACAACCGCTGAGCCTTCTCGCGGTATCACCAGCAGCGGTCCGTCATATTTGGCCGCGATCGCTGCGGGCGGCGTGCCGTCGATCCGGTCGAGCCGGAACCAGGGCCCATCGACCAGGGTCGTGTCGCCGCGCTCGGGCACGTGCCGCGAATACCGCTCGTCATAGGGCTGGCCCTTCGCCACCCCGATGGCCTCATCGAGATGCAGCTCGCGCGGGCGGCCGTAGTCGTAGAGGCGGTATGTGATGTCCGAGTTCTGCTGGATCTCGATAATGCTGACCCCGCCGCCGATGGCATGGACCGTGTTCGCGGGAATGTAGAAGAAATCACCGGCCTGGACCGGATGCCATACCAGCTTGTCCTCGATGCTGCCGTCGAGTGCCGCCTGGCGCATGGCTTCGCTATCGATATCGCCTCCGAAACCCATGCCTAGCACCGCACCGGGATCGGCATCGATCACCAGCCAGCATTCCTCCTTGCCCTGCTTGCCCAGTCCGGCGGCCTGAGTCTGCGCATCGGAGGGGTGAACCTGGACCGAGAGTTTCTCGCTGGTGAAGATGTACTTCACCAGGAGCTGCGGCAGCTCTGCCGGTGGCTCGAACCAGATTTCGCCGATGCGCTTGCCGGCGGGCGTCGCGAACGGCGGGGGGAGCAAGTCTTTGCCCCAGGGTTTCTCGACGGTCTTGGTTTCAAGGAGCATGACCGCCTAACTCCTAGCTAAACCATCAGGTCCAGCAAGGCCTGGATTTCGACAGTCGCGAAACCGACGGCGCTATCGGAAATGCCGTAGGGTACCAGCAGCCGGTCGCCGACCCTCATGGCCCCGCAAGTATAGACCACGTTCGGCACATAGCCCGAGCGATCGGCATCGACCGCGGTCAGGACCGGCTCGGCAGTGCGGCCGATGACTTTGGCCGGATTGTCCCGGTCGAGCAGCGCGCAGCCCAGCGAGTACTTGCGCATTGCGCCGACGCCATGGGTGAATAGCAGCCAGCCCGCGTCGGTCAGGATCGGGCTGCCGCAGTTGCCGATCTGGATGAACTCCCACGGGTACTTGGGCTCCATCAGGAGGACCCCGTCGGAGTTCCAGCGGTCGAGCCGGTCGGACTTGAGCAGGAACAGGTTCTTCCCGTCCTGCCGGCCGACCATCATGTACTTGCCGCCGATCTTCTTCGGAAACAGTGCCATACCCTTGTTGCGGCCGGCCTTGCCGACGATCGGTTCGAGCAGGAAGCGCTTGAAATCGACCGTCCGCATCAGTTCCGAGCGGATCGATTGGCCCGAATAGGCGGTGTAAGTGCCGATCCATTCGTAGTCTTCGTCGCCATGGTCGAAGCGGACCAGGCGCAAGTCCTCAAGCCCGCCGCGCTGCTGTTCGGTGATCGGGAAGATCACCGTGTTCGACAGGCTGGAATCGGGATGGCGGTGGACGATCACGCCGGCGTCGCTGTCATGCAGGCTGGCATCGTCGAGATCGACCGAGGTTGCCAGGGTCCCCTGCGGCCACAGGCTGAAACTGCCGTCGGGATTGGCAATGCCTTCGCGGAACGCGACCGAGCTGATGTGGCCTTCGCCCACGGCCCGCAGCGACATGACGAAACGGCACGATCCGCCGCTGATGCCGCTCTGGTCGGGATGCGGCACGATCGAAGGGTTCATCAGCGCTGCCGCAGCGTAGGTATATTCGTGGCAGAAGAACGCCCCGATCAGGCGCTTGCGCGTGCGCGAGAAACCGCTGCAGTCGATGTCCGCGGTCGCCTCGACTTCCTCGAAGCGGTCGTCGAACATCTTCTCGGTCTGCCAGTGCCGCGCCACGAAGTCGCCGCGCACGCGGTCGTATTCCGCAACGACGTCTTCTTCGCTCAGCGCGGCAACGTCATGCAGCAGCTTGAGCGCACGGCCGCCCGGTGCATTGCTGGCCTGCCAGCCCAGGTGAAATGGCCGAAGAACGACGCGTGAGGGGTCCGCGTGGAGCCGCTCGTCAAGGATTTGCAACGGACTGTTCTGAGCGCCCTCGAGACCCAAGGTTATCTCCCACCGATTCGCGTCGCTGCGCCTGCGAAAGCGCTAGCATGGAATAATGCGCGAGTTGAAAGGCGAGAATAGATTCTGCACCACAGTTTTCATTCGCTCCACGCGGATTGATACCATCCCGGCTGCGGCCGGTCGTTAGATCGCCGAGGATCACGCCCCGGTCATTGGCTCCGAAAAACCATCTCCAGGCGGCCGTCGCATGATCGAACCAGCGGCGATCGCCCGTGGCGATATAGGCCGCCCGCGCCGCCTCGATCGCGGCCTGCGCCTCCAGCGGTTGCTGGTCGAACGGCAGGTACGAATGCCGCTTGCCAAAGCTCTCCGAACCGATCGGGCGGAAATGCCCGCTCGTTGCGACCTGTTGCTGGACGATCCATTCCAGGGTCTCCAGCCCGGCCTCGGCGAATTCGATCCGGTTGAGGACCAGCCCGGCCTCGATCAAAGCCTGCGGCAGGCGCGGGTTGTCGTAGCCGAGCACGGCTTCGAACCAGGCCCAGTCGGGGCGCCGCTCGCGTTCCAGCAATCGGTTCAGGACCTCGCCGCCCTGGTCCAGCATCTCACGCGCGCCACGATGGCGCGGGAGCGTGCGAAGGACAGCCGCGGCACCGAGCATGATGAAGGCGATGGTCCGCGGCGAACCGAACGAGGCGCAATGGGGCAGGGCAGTCTCGAACCAGCGCAGGGCCCAGTCGCGCAAGTCCTCGTCGGGCGCGTTCTCGACCGTATGGCCGAGCGCCCAGAGCGTGCGGCCGTTGGAGTCCTCCGAACCGGCGTCTTCGCACCAGGTGCGTTCGAAGCTCATGAAATTGCGGAAGACCTTGAGGTCCTCGTTCCAGGCGTGCTGGACGAACGAGGCGTAGGTCAGGCTCCAGCGCGAGCGTTCCTGATCGGGTAGCCCTGACGCGAGGTTCATCAGCATAAGCGCGCGGGCGTTATCGTCGACGCAATAGCCGTGGCGACGGTCGGGGACGACGCCGATGGCGTGCTGCAGGATGCCGGTGCCGTCGCTCATCGCGAAGACCCCGCTCAGGCCCGGAGTGGCGGTGACGGGGGCGGGCCGCCCTGCTGGAGCCACGGCGGTTTCGATCAGCGCCGCGGCGCCGTCGGCAAAGCGCGGCCAGATCGTCTGCCGGCCCTTGGCATAGGCTCGGCGCTGCAAGGCGAGCAATTCGGCGCGGTCATCGAGCAGCGCGTTCACGGCTGCCGCGATGGCGGGGGCGGAGTCCGGCTCGATCAAGCGTCCTGCGTCGCCCGCCAGCAATTCGCGGGCATGCAGGTAAGGCGTCGACACGACGGCCTTGCCCAGGGCCACCGCGTAGCTGAGCGTTCCCGAAGTCGATTGCTGCAGGTTGAAGTACGGAGTGACGTAGATGTCGCAGGCCTCGATCTGATCGAGCAGCCCGTCGGTCTCTACGAAGCGATTGTCCCACAGCACATGGTCGGCCACGCCCAGTTCGGCGGCTAGCGCCTGGAGCCTTTCGCGATAGGCCTCGCCCTCGCTCGCAACGAGGTTGGGGTGCGTGGCGCCCACGATGCGGTAGACCGTGTCGGGATGCCGGGCGACGATCTCGGGCATCGCCTCGATCACGCGTTCCAGTCCTTTGCCGGGGCCGAGAAGGCCGAAGGTCATGAGGACATTCTTGCCCGAAAGTCCCATGCGCTCCTTGAAGGTTTCGCTGCGGCCGAACGGGCGGTCGGGCGCGCCGTGCGGAATGATCTGCAGGATTTCATGCGGAGCGCCGTAGTGCTGGACCAGCAGTTCGCAGGAATGGCGGCTCATCACCATGATCCGGCTCGCCCGGGCGACCAGATGTTCGAGGATGGCACGCTGCCGCTCGCTCGGTTCGGTCAGTACGGTGTGCGGGGTGAGGATGAGCGGGGCGGCAAGGCGGTCGACGAAGTCGCACACCATCTCGCCATCAGGGCCTCCGAAGATGCCATACTCATGCTGCAGCCACACCGCGTCGACGCCGCTTTCGTTGATGCGCCGGGCGGCGGCGAGGTAGGACTGGGGATCGCTACAATCGATCGTTCCGGCGACGTCGGTGTATTCGAGCGGGTCCTTGGGATCGTCGAGCGCATAGACATCGACCTGGATGCCTGGATGAAACTGGCCGAGCTTCTCGAAGATGTCATTGCCGAACGTGGCAATGCCGCATTGGCGAGGAACGAAGGTGCCGACCATGGCAACCTTGAGCTGCGCCGGGGGATTATCCTTGAGGCGCGTGAAGATCGAATGGACGTCTACGGCCTTGGCAGGACGTGCAGGACGGATATTCACTTCGTCGACAATCATCGGCGTTCCCTAGAAGCAAAGTTCTTCCGCCGGGCGCCCTCCGTACTCGGCGGATTCGGTATGTTGTGCAGTGCAACATATAATGCTCGTCTTGACAAGCACGTTGCTGTTTTGAGTTGCGACCGCGGCGTAAGTCCCCAACTTTCAAAGCGATTGGTTTGTTGCACCGCACACGCGGAAGCTTTCACTCGGATTAACCAGAGGGTTGTTCCGAGGTTCCTGACTTAATCAAACGCAGAATCGCGGCGTCTCCGAGGCACTCGCGTCGGGCCGGGGAAATCTTGGGTTGAACCGCTGAAAATGGCAGGCTTCGGGAAGCATTTAGCGGCTGTTGGCTTGATTCAATCGCGTAGGAAGATTTCCTCGATCGTCATTCCGAACACATCGGCGATGCGGAACGCCAGGGGCAGGGAGGGGTCATACTTGCCGGTCTCGATCGCATTGACGCTCTGGCGGGACACGTCGAGCCGTTCGGCCAGCTGCTGCTGGCTCCATTCTCGCTCGGCTCTGAGGACACGGAGGCGGTTCTTCACGGACATTCGCCCCACACGCCGTAAGTGATCCGGTTGACGACCTGGCCGACGAACACTCCGATCGCCCAAAGGATGACCACGTAAAACGTCGGCATGTGTCGGACGAGATGGAACACCTCGAGGCAGCCCCACACGCTTGCGATGGAGAAGGCGAAACCCGCGGCGACCAGCTGCTGACGGATGGCCAGCATGCGCATGAATTCGTCTTTGGTGTCGCTGATCATCATCATCGTCACGTAGAACATCGCCGCTATGGCAAAGCCGGGGACCAACGCCACCGCCACGGCGACCGGGCGCGACACTCCGACGTTTCCGATCAGGTAACCTGCGCCGAGCATGCTGCTGACGTAGACGGCCCCAACTATCCAGGAGCGGATCAAGTACTTCCGGCGGACGGGCGTGAATTTGGACGCCATGCCTCAGCGCTCCCTTGCCAACGGGCACGAACCGCGCCCGCTCACTGCCATCCACCCGGCGACCGGCAACGCAATGAGCAGCGTCGTAGTCGAGGCCTGGTCGATGACGTCGAACATTCCCGCGAGAGCGACACCGATGATGGCGGCTGCCCAGCAGAGTGCGCTTCGATAGGGCTTCATTGGTCAAGCTCCCTTGCAATCATGTCAAGGAAACTGGACTAAACGGGACGCTATGTCAAGGACACTGTACATCTGCGTCGAAAAAAGACCCGCCCACCATTGGTGAGCGGGTCTTGAGTGCGAGCCGGGTGGGGGGCTCGGAGAGAGGGGTTAGAAGGTCTTCTTGAACCCGATCCGCAACTGGCGCGGTTCGACGATGCGGCTCTGGCGGCCTTCGATGCCGTCGAGCGGCTCGCCGGGGAGGCGGGTGGCGTAGAAGTAGTCGATGTCGTGCGCAGTGCTGTCGAACAGGTTGAGCACCTCGCCGTAGATCTCCCAGCCCTTGTAGCGGCTCGGCGTCCAAGCGGCGCGCAAGTTGACCAGCAGGGTGGGCTCGCCGCGTTCGGAGTTGTCCTCGATCAGCGCGTGCGGGCCGAGGTAGCGGAAGCGGATGGCGGCGTTCCATTCGGGGAAGATGCTGGAGACGCCCAGTTCGCCGGCGCTTTCGAGGGCGCCGGGCACGTAGTTCTCGCCTTCGGGCAGGCCGACGTAGCGGGCCTTCGATCCAGTCCACACGCCGTCGAACGCCAGCCAGGAGTTGGGCTTCCAGAACGCGGTCAGCTCGTAGCCATGGCGCCGGCCCGGATCGCTCGGCTCGACCGCGCCGGCATCGCCGACGTAGATCAGCTCGCTGTCGATGTAGCTCCACCAGTACACGCCGGTCAGGATCAGGCCGCCGCGTTCGAAGCGGGCGCCGACTTCCTTCATCGTGCCCTGCACCACTCCCGGCGCCGGATCGGTCGGGCTGGTCACGCCGCGGGAATCGTTCGAGTGGAAGCCTTCGCCCCAGTTGGCGTAGAGCGCGATCCCGTCGGCAACCTCGTAGTTGACGCCGATCTTCGGGAACAGGCCGTGGTCCTTGACCACGCCATCCCAGGCGGCGTCACCTTCGAGCGCGGTGGTACGGAATCGGTACCAGTCGCCGCGCAGACCGCCGATCACCATCAGGCGCTCGACCGGGCGCACAATGGCTTCGGCATAGAGGGCGGCGCTCGATTCCTTCACGTCGAAGGCGCCGACGGTGAAGTTCTTTACCCCGGCAATCGTCCGGTCGAGGCCAACGCGCGGCTGGGTGTCTTCGCGCAGCTCGGTGCCGGCGCGAAGCGACAGGGCATCGTTGACCTCGACCGTGCGTTCGATGCGCCCGCCGTAAGTCCAGCGCTTGTCGTACTGCCGCAGCTGGTCGCCGTTCACCGGATCGTCGAGGAAGAAGGTGAAGTTGCTCAGCAGGTTCCAGTCGTAGTGCTGGAGGTAGCCCGTGATGCGCCAGGTGTCCGACTTGTAGCCAAGCGTCAGGATCTCACGCTCGGTGCTGCCGCGCAAGGTAGGGTCGAGCGTTCCAAAGGCGTCGGGCACCAGCGTCCCGATCGCGCGTTCGGGGATCTGCTCGGTTGGCGCCCAGGTTGCCGTGTAGATATTCAGCGAGGCCTGGAATTCACCGTCGAACAACGGGGCCGAATACTTGAGCATACCGGAGTAGCCATCATAGTCCTCCGGCAAGTCCCAGGGGCCGTTGTTGTACTTGGCCTGGCCAACGAACAGCAGGTCGCCGCTCCCGACCTTGAACGAGCCTCCCGCAACAAACCGGGCGTAGTCGTACATGCCCACTTCGACGACGGCGAACGGGTCCATCGTATTACGCGTGGTGATGTAGCTAGAGCCAACGAAGCCGAAGTCGCCAGTGTCGGCGCGGTACGGTCCTTTGCGGTAGTCGAGGCGCTGGACCGCCTCAGGGATCAGGCCGTTGACGTCGAGATACCCCTGGCCATGGCCGTGGGTGCGGAAGTTCATCGGCATGTCGTCGATGTAGACGGCGAAGTCGGTGCCGTGGTCGAGGTTGAAGCCGCGCAGGAAGTACTGGTTGGCCTTGCCGCCGCCGGAATGCTGGGTGGCGATCAAGCCGGGCGTGGCTTCGAGGATTTCGGCCGGGCGCAGCAGGGGACGTACTTCGAGGTCGGCACCCGCCACGCCGCCTTCGCTGGCAGCACCCGCTTGGCCGATGAGGCGCTCGGCGCGGCCGAATACGATGATCGTTCCATCGCCTTCCGCCTGCGTATCGGCGGACTCGTCCGGCTTTTCGGCGGTGGCGCCCTCAGACTCGTCCTGCGCAAAGGCGGCTGCGGGAATCGTCAGCAGCGCTACCGATGCAGCGCCGGCAAGCATGGCTTGCCGACCGGAAAACCTAACAAAACTCATGACTTGAAAAATCCCCATCCCTGTTGAGAGCAGTGCGGGAATCGGGTTGCTGGGGGCCACTCGCCAAACCAAGTTAATTACGGTAATCCCTACGTTACATCGCGTTACACCGGGATGGGCCGCGCCTATGGGCCTTGGGGATGACCGAATTGGCTGAAGCAGTTTCGCAGGACGAAGCGTCGTTCGCGGCGGAAGTCGGGCGGGTTCGCGCAAGCGGGACGCTGGGCGAGGGCGGGCGCCTGCTCGAACTGTTCGATTTCCTGGCTTCTCGCGGCGCCAACAAGCCGTCCGCCTCCCAGGCCGAAATTGCCGAGATGGTCTTCGGTCAGACCGAAGCCGGGGCGGATGACGCGACGGTCCGGGTCTATATCCATCGCCTGCGCAAGCGGCTCGAGGAGTTCTATTCCGCCAAAGGCGACTCTCCCGAAGGGTCGCGCTTGACCTTGCCCACCGGCACCTACGCCCTGCGTCTGGTACGCCCCGAAGGTGAGCCCGAGGTCGAAGAGGCAGCGCCGACCACGCACCGACGCCGCAACCTGCTGATCGGTCTGGCGGCACTCGCGGCCTTGGTCGCGGCCTTCCTCGCCGGATGGGCCGTCCCGTGGCGCGACGAGGCGCCGCCCGCCAACGCGCTGTGGCAGCCTTTCATCGACTCGCCGCGGCCTAAGCTGATCGTGGTCGGCGACTACTACATGTTCGGCGAAATCGATTCGGTCTCGCCCGAGCGCGGCCGCCTGATCCGCGACTTCCGCGTCAATTCTCCGAGCGACCTGATCCAGATGCAGGACCTCGAGCCGGAACGGTACGGCAATGCCGAGGATGTCGGGCTCAACTACCTGCCGTTTTCGGTCGCCTACGGGATCAGCGGCATTGCCCCGGTCCTCGCGGGCGGAGGCAGCCAGGTGAGCGTGATCGCGGCTTCCGAGCTCGAGCCCGACATGCTCAACTACTTCGACGTGGTCTACGTCGGGCTGTTCAGCGGCATGGCTCTGCTCGAAGACGTGAACTTCATGGATTCGGGCTTCCAGATGGGCGAGAGCTATGACGAGGTGCTCGACAAGGCCTCGGGCAAGACCTTCACCAGCGGCGAGGCCCGCAGCCTCGCCTCTCCGGCCTACTACTCCGACTTCGGCTACATCGCGCGCTTCCGTACCCCGAGCGGCGCGCTGGTGGCGATCGTGGCCGGCGCCCGCGACACCGGCTTGCGCGGGGTTGCCCCGATCGTCGCCGCACCGACCCTTCCGGGCGAGCTCGACAAGGTCGCGCGCAAGGGCGATTTCGAGGCGCTGTTCCAGATTACCGGGCAGCAAGGGGCCGACTTGGCGGAGAAGCTGATCGTTGCCCGACCACGCGGCAAATGATGCCACAAGGCGAACAGCTCACCCGTTAGCTTGCCATTCACAGGCGTAGACCTACATTGGCAGGCGAACGCAAAAGGATTCCTGATGAGCGCCAATCGTGAGCCGGAAGGCAACGGCAACCCCTGGATGAAGAGCCTGCTCGTGTGGGGCGGGATTTTCCTCGCCCTGCTGCTGGTCGTTTCCATGGTCGGTGGCCCGCGCGAAACCGCCGGTACCCAGCTCCGCTATTCGGAGTTCCGCGAGCGCGTGGCCGAAGGCAGCGTCGAGGAAGTCCAGATCGCGCCGGACCGCATCAGCGGCAAGCTCAAGAACGGTTCGACCTTCACCACGGTCCCGGTTCCCAACGACACCGAACTGACCCGCCTGCTCGATGACAGCGGCGTGAAGTATGCCGGCACCGCGCCGGAAGAGCCCAACGTGCTGCTCTACATCCTGATCCAGTCGCTGCCGTTCCTGCTGATCCTTGGCGTGGCGTTCTTCGCCCTGCGCCAGGTGCAGAAGGGTGGCGGTTCGGGAGCCATGGGCTTCGGCAAGTCGAAGGCCAAGCTGCTGACCGAAAAGCAGGGCCGCGTGACGTTCGATGACGTTGCCGGCATCGACGAAGCGCGCGAGGAATTGCAGGAGATCGTCGAATTCCTGCGCGATCCGCAGCGCTTCTCCAAGCTCGGCGGCCAGATTCCCAAGGGCGCGCTGCTGGTCGGCTCGCCCGGTACCGGCAAGACCCTGCTCGCCCGCGCTATCGCGGGTGAGGCGCGGGTGCCGTTCTTCACCATCTCGGGTTCGGACTTCGTCGAAATGTTCGTCGGTGTCGGCGCCAGCCGCGTGCGCGACATGTTCGAGCAGGCGAAGAAGAACGCGCCGTGCATCGTGTTCATCGACGAAATCGACGCGGTCGGCCGCCATCGTGGCCACGGCCTCGGCAACTCGAACGACGAGCGTGAGCAGACCCTCAACCAGCTGCTGGTGGAGATGGACGGCTTCGAAGCCAACGAAGGCATCATCATCATCGCGGCGACCAACCGTCCCGACGTGCTCGACCCGGCGCTGCTGCGTCCGGGCCGTTTCGACCGTCAGGTCGTGGTGCCGATCCCCGATATCGAGGGTCGCGAGAAGATCCTCGCCGTGCACATGAAGAAGGTGCCGCTGGCGCCGGACGTGAACCCGCGCACCATTGCGCGCGGCACGCCCGGTTTCTCGGGCGCCGACCTCGCCAACCTGGTGAACGAGGCGGCGCTGCTCGCGGCGCGGCGCAACAAGCGCCTGGTCGCGATGCAGGAGTTCGAAGACGCCAAGGACAAGGTCATGATGGGCGCCGAGCGCCGCAGCATGGTCATGACCGAAGACGAGAAGAAAATGACCGCCTACCACGAGGCGGGCCACGCGATCGTCTCGGTCAACGAGGAGGCGTCGGACCCGATCCACAAGGCCACGATCATCCCGCGCGGCCGTGCGCTGGGCATGGTCATGCGCCTGCCGGAGCGGGACAACTACTCGTACCACCGCGACAAGATGCATGCGAACCTCTCGGTCAGCATGGGCGGCCGCGTCGCCGAAGAGATCATCTTCGGGCACGACAAGGTCTCCAGCGGCGCGTCGAGCGACATTCAGTACGCCACCAGCCTTGCGCGCAACATGGTCACCAAGTGGGGCATGTCCGACGCCATGGGTCCGCTCCAGTACGAAGAGCAGGGTGAAGGCTACCTCGGCTACGGCGCCAACCAGCGTGTGATGATGTCGGACGAAACCAGCAAGCAGATCGACAAGGAGATCCGCGCGCTGGTTGAAGGGGCGCACGCCCGCGCGACCGACATTCTCCGCACTCAGGAAGACAAGCTGCACCTGCTGGCCCAGGCACTGCTCGAGTACGAGACGCTGACCGGTGAAGAGATCGAAACGCTGCTCAACAGCGGCAAGATCGACCGTCCGGACAAGCCGAGCGGTCCGAGCCCGGTCCGTCCGGTGCGCGGGTCGGCTATCCCCAAGGCTGGCAAGCGCTTCGGTGGCGAGGCTCCTCAGGGCGCCTGATAAATAGAGCCCGTCCTTCGTGGACGGGCTCCCCCAGCTTCGCTCAGGCCACCATCACGCCAATGACCGTGGCGAACAGCCCGATTGCTACCCACGCGAACAGGCTCAGCAACAACATGCGCCAGATCGCGCCGAAGCGCCCGAGGGCGTATGTGCCGCGCAGTTGCCGGTACATGTGCCAAGGTGCGTAGAGCAGCAGCAGTAGCCCGATCGAGGTCAGGTTGAAGAAGACCAGCAGGCTGACCACCGCCACCAGCGCGATCATGAAGCTGATCGAATAAGTCGCGAACACCGTGTGGTCGTAACCGCCGAAACGGCGGCTGAAGGGGAACAGCAGCCAGACGAACGGCACGCTCAACGGGATCAGCATCCAACTGTACTTGTAGGCGCTGGTTTGGGCCTTGTAGATCGCCAGCTGGGGGTTTGCCTGGATGTGTTCGATCGCCTTGGTGATCGAGTTGCCCTTCGGGAGCGGGTTGGCTTCGAAGCCCGCGCGGAAGTCGCGCTCGAACTGGCTGCCGACATTGCCCAGGACCATCCGCATCGCGTTCTGGTCTTCCTGTAGGCTCTTGATTTCCTTGTCGATCCGCTTCTGCTCCGCGGCGTCGTTGGCCAGGGTCGCGCGTTCGCGGCGCAAGTCGGTCAGCTGTTGCTCGTTGGCCTCGTAGGCTCCTTTGACCTGGTCCACTCCGTTGACCGTGGGAGTGAGCGACTCCGCCCCGCCCAGTGCGCTGAACAGCGCGTAGCTCAGGAACACCACGAACAGGAATACCGCGACCGGGCTGACATAGCTCGCCCGACGACCGTCGATGTACTCGCGGGTCAGCTTGCCCGGCTTCCACACCAGCAGAGGAAGGGTCCGCCAGGTCCGGCCCTCGAAGTGGAGCACGCCGTGGAGCAGGTCGTGGAAGAATGCCCCAAGCGTGCGGTGGACATGGCCCCGTTGCCCGCAGGCGTGGCAATGCGCGCCGATCAGGGGGGTGCCGCAATTGAGGCAGGCGCTCTCATGCGTGTGCCCGTCCGCTGATGCCCTCGTCTCCGGAGTGCCGGCTTCGGGGGCGGCCGCCACTGCGCTGCTGCTATCGTTCATGCTCTGCTCCGCCATGCGGCACACCTAATCCAGCGCTCTGTCGGACGAAAGGGCGAGGCATCAGCCCTTTGGCTTTGCCAGCTTGCGTTCGATCGCGGTCCATAGCTGGGCGAAGGCCTTGGCCGCCGGCGACGAGGGGGCGAAGGCGCCAAGCGGCTGCTGACGGACCGCGCATTGTTCGACCGCGCTCGCCATCGGGATAGCCGGCCAGTTGGTGTTCGCTTCCCGGGCCGCGCGATGAAGCGCGCGGCGGGCGTCGATCATCGAGAGGACCGGCAGCATCGGCGGATGGTCGGGAGCATGGGCGCGGATCTCCTCCGCCACCAGCTCGAACGCGCGCGAGGACAGCGGCGAGGGCGGCAGCGGCACGATCACGCAATTGGCCGCGCGAATGACCTGGGCGCTGATCTCGTTCAACACCGGCGGGCAGTCGAGAATGATCCGCTCGTAATCCTGCGCCAGCGTTTCGGTCAGCTTGGCCAGCCGCCGCTTCTTGCCCATGCGGGTAAAGAGGTTGTCGAGATCGCGCAGGGACTCGTCGGCCGGAAGCAGGTCGAGACGCTCGATCCCGGTGTGGCGGATCAGGTCGGCCGGGCGCGCATCCTTGGCGAACAGGCTTTCGGCGCTGTGCTTCTTGCGCGGCTCGACCCCGAACAGGAAACCGGCGCCGCCCGCTGCATCGAGATCCCACAGCAGGGTTCGGCGGCAAGAGATCGCGGCGGAGCACCACGCGAGATTGGCCGCGATGGTGGTTTTACCGACCCCGCCCTTGACGCTGTAGACCGCGATGACCGCCAACCGTCACTCTCCCGCAATCCAGGAAACCTCCGTTGTGACACGTCGGCTCCAGCTTGCAAGGTCCCGCTGACACGGGCCGTTCGCGCAATGAAAAAGGGCCGCTCCTGAGAGCGGCCCTCTATTCGGGTCAATCCTGCCAGGTTCGATCAGCCGTCGTAATCGCCGCCGACCGAATTCGAACGGGCCGGAGCCGCGGCCGAGAGGCGCATGGCTTCTGCCGACTGGCTCAGCGAACCGATATCGTCCGCTTCGTCCTCTTCGTCCGGCAGGACGCGCTGCAGCGACTGGACCAGGCTTTCGTGCAGGATCTTGGGCCGCACGGTCACTTCCGCGATCTCGCGCAGGGCGACGACCGGGTTCTTGTCGCGGTCGCGATCGATCGTCAGTTCGGCGCCGCCGGAAATCTCGCGGGCGCGCTGGGCTGCAAGCAGGACCAGATCGAAACGGTTGGGAACCTTGTCGACGCAATCTTCGACAGTAACGCGCGCCATGAGCACTCCGGAAATTCGGGTTGTTCGGAAAGCGAGGCACTTAAGCGGGGAGGGTTGGAGAGTCAAGGTTTCGCGCCGGCGCGATCTTGGTAGGAAGGACCATGGCCCCAAGCGACCTGCAGCCTGCGGACTCTTCAGACCCCGAACCCTTCTCCCTCGACGCGCAGGGGCATTCGTTCGTTTTCTATCCCGGCGGGCAGGATCGGCTCGACGCTTTGCTCGGTATGATCGCGGGCGCCAAGTCCAGCCTGCGGCTGGCGTTCTACATCTTCGCCAAGGACAAGTCCGGCGTGCTCGTGCGCGACGCGTTGACGGAAGCGGCCCGGCGCGGGGTCGACGTCCACGTGATCCTCGACGGTTTCGGCGCGGCGGCGGACCGGAAGTTCTTCGCCCCGATGATCGAGGCGGGTGGCACGTTCAATTGCTTCATCGCCCGGTTCACCCGCCGCTACTTGATCCGCAACCACCAGAAGATCGTGATCGCCGACGGCAAGCTCGCGATGCTCGGCGGGTTCAACGTCGAAGACAGCTACTTCGCGCTCTCCGGCGACCGCTGGAGCGACCTGGCCTTCACCGTCGAAGGGCCCGTGGTCGAGCAGATCGGGCGCTGGTATTCCGAACTCGAGGACTGGGTCTCGCACCCCGATGCGCAGCTCCTCTCGATCCGCCGAAAGGTGCGCGAGTGGCGCGGCGGGACCGGCCCGGTGCAGCTGCTGATCGGCGGACCGACCGGCCGGCTTTCGAGCTGGGCGCACAGCGTCAGCGCCGATCTCGTCGAGGGCGATCGCCTCGACATGATCATGGCCTACTTTTCGCCCACCCGGCGCCTGGCGAAGCGCATCCGCCGGATCGCGCGCAAGGGCCAGACGCGCCTGCTGTTCCCCGCCAAGTCGGACAATGGCGCCACCATCGGCGCGGCGCGGGCCTACTACACCCGGCTGCTCGACGCCGGCGCGCGGATCTGGGAGTTCGAGCCGTGCAAGCTGCACACCAAGCTGATCGTGCTCGACGATGCGGTCTATCTCGGCAGCGCCAACTTCGACGCGCGCAGCCTGTTCATCAACCTCGAGATCGTACTGTTCATCGAAGACGCGGCGCTGGCGCGGCGGCTGAGCCAGTTCATGGAGAGCCAATTGCCTCAGTCGATCGAGATCACGCCGGAATTGCACGCCCGCCGCGCGACCTGGTGGAACCGCACGCGCTGGCGCCTGTCGCGGTTCCTGGTGGCGGTGGTGGATTACACGGTGACGCGGAGCCTCAACCTCGGACAGTGAGGCGTTACCAACGGGTCAGATCCTTACTCCAGGTCTTCGCCCCGATACTCGCCCTCGGCCAAGTCGGAGAACTTGGTGATCTTGGGTTCGAAGCGCATGCGCACCTTGCCGGTCGAGCCGTGGCGCTGCTTGGCGACGATCAGTTCGGCCAGGCCGTAGACCCGCTCCATGTCGGCCTGCCACGCGGCGTGGGCCTCGTGCGCCTTCATGTCGTCGTCGCCGACCGGGACCTTCGGCTCGCGCGAGGCGACGTAGTAGTCTTCGCGGAACACGAACCAGACCATGTCGGCGTCCTGCTCGATAGAGCCGGATTCGCGAAGATCGGACAGCATCGGTCGCTTGTCTTCGCGCTGTTCCACCGCGCGGCTTAGCTGCGAGAGCGCGATCACCGGGACCTGCAGTTCCTTGGCCAGGGTCTTGAGGCCGCGGCTGATCTCGGAGATTTCGTTGACGCGGTTGTCGGTGCTGCGGCCGCTGCCCTGCAGTAGCTGCAAGTAGTCGACTACGATCAGCCCGATGTCATGCCGCCGCTTGAGCCGCCGGGCGCGGGTGCGCAGCGCGCCGATGGTTAGCGCCGGGGTGTCGTCGATGAACAGCGGCAGTTCGGCCAGGCGCTGGCTGGCGTAGCTGAGCTGCTGGAAGTCTTCGCGGCTGATCTTGCCCATGCGCAGCGCTTCGCTGGGAATCGCGGCCTGTTCGGCCAGGACACGCGTGGCGAGCTGGTCGCTCGACATTTCGAGGCTGAAGAAGGCGACCGGTGCTCCGACCGACTTCTCGATCCCGTCGCGCTGGTCGCGCAGCCAGCGGTCGGCGCAGTTGAAGGCGATGTTGGTGGCGAGCGAGGTCTTGCCCATGCCCGGACGACCGGCGAGGATGATCAAGTCGGAATCGTGGAGGCCGCCAACCTTCTCGTTGATCGAGGAGAGGCCGGTGGTCTTGCCCGAAACGTGGCCGCCGGAATTGATCGCGGTCTCGATCATTTCCAGCGCCTTGCTGGTTGCGCCGCGGAAGCTCGCGGCCTCACTGGCGCCCGAAGCGCCTTCGGCCACGCGGAACAGCGAAGCTTCGGCCAGCTCGATCTGACGCATCGGCTCCACTTCTTCCGAAGTGTCGAGCGCGCCTTCGACCAGCTCGCGGCCGACGGTGACGAGTTCGCGCAGCAAGGCCAGGTCGTAGATCTGTTGCGCCAGTTCGCGCGGCGCGAGCAGGCCGTGGCCATCGGCGGTGAGCCTCAGCAGGTAGGCCGTGCCGCCCAGCTCGGTCATGGCCGGGTCGCTCTCGAAATAGGGCTTCAGCGTCACCGGGGTGACCACCATCTGCCGGTCGACGAGCATGAGGACCCGTTCGAAGATCCGGCCGTGCAGCGGCTCGAAGAAATGCTCCGGCCGCACCGTCACGGGGAGTTCTTCCAACACCCGGTTGTCGATCAGTACCGCGCCAAGGAACGCCGATTCGGCATCGAGGTTGGCGGGGAGCGCCCGTCCGGGGGCGGCGTCTGCGGCAGGGTGATCGAGGACGGGGGTGCTGGCCATGGCGGCCCTGATGCGCCGAGCGGACTCCGGCTTCAAGAGCGAGAGTGGCATGGGCACCTGTGGAAAGCGGGCACAAGCTGGCGACCTGACTTAAATCCTCACCGAGACAAGCTCGGGGAGGATTTGGATGCGGCCGTCTCAGCCCTTGCCCTAGCCCTGCTGCATCTGCGAAAGACCCCGACAATGTCCGACGACCGCATCGCCCATATCGAGCTCGACGAAGCTACGATTCTGAAGCGCAGCTCAGACGTCGAGCAGGAGCGCGAGGTGGCGATGCGCGATCTGGAAGCGGACAATCGCTTCCGGCCCACACTCGCCGCCGCGAATGGCTTTCAGGGGCCGTGGTCGCTCAAGCTGACGGTCGCCGAAGGTCGGCTGTCGATGACGCTCAAGGATAGCGAAGGCGCCGACGCGGGCGGGATCGGCCTCGGGCTGGCGCGCTTCCGGCGCGAGGTGCGCGAGTACTTCGCGATTTGCGATTCGTACTACCGGGCGCTGCGCAAGGCCTCGGCGAGCGAGATCGAGACGATCGACATGGCGCGCCGTGCGATTCACGATCGCGCGACGCGGCATCTGCTGGAGGCGCTCGAAGGAAAAGTCGAAACCGACTTCGCCACCGCACGCCGCCTCTTTACGCTCCTCTGCGTCCTCCATATCAAGGCCTGAGGAGGCGGGGCTAAGTCAGTTCAATGGGGAGGAAGCGCGCAATAGGTTGGCGCGGCCGTGTGGCCGCGACGGTGGTGCTGGCGGCGATGGTCGGCAGTGCCTGGACGTGGTGGGTCGCCCGCCACTGGGCTCCTCCGCGCGCCGAATTTCCAGTGCAGGGCGTGATCGTCGGCGCTGAGGACGGGGAGACCGACTTCAAGGCCTTGCACGCGATCGGAGCGAACTTCGCCTATCTCGAAGCCAGCACTGGCGCGACATCCCGCGATCCGGCCTTCGCCCGCAACTTGCGCGAAGTACGCGGCACCGGGCTCAGGTTCGGCGCGGTCCATACTTACGATCCCTGCGTGGCGGCGGACAGGCAGGCGGCGAACTTCGTCACCATCGTCCCGCGCGACGCGGCCTTGCTTCCGCCGGTCATTTCGCTGACGCGGCCGGCCGAGGGATGCAAAGATCCGGTGAGCGAAGCCGGCGTCGAAAGCGAGCTGACGACATTCCTCAACCAGGTGGAAGCGCACACCGGCCAGCCCGCCGTACTTCGGATCGGACCGGAGTTCGAGGCGCACTACCACATCGCGGCACGGCTCGAGCGCGGCCTGTGGCTAGAGCGGGACTGGATGCAACCGGACTATGCCGGGCGGCCGTGGACGTTGTGGACGGCCAACTCTTCGCTGCGGACCGAGGCCGGCTCGACGCCGTTCCGTTGGGTTGTCCTGCAGCCGTGAGCCTTGATCCTCCCCGAGCTCGCTCGGGGAGGATTTAGAAGTCTACCGGATCGAGTTGCCCGAATCGCCGATTGTCCAGGCGCTCACTTCGCAGACATTGACGTTGCGCTGCTCTACGGTCTTGTCGTTGCTGAGCACGGCCTTGAGATCGTAGAAACACTCTTCGGTGCCGTTGTCGATGTCGGCCTCGATCGTCTCGCCCGGCGCGAGGGTCCGCTGGCCAAGGAGGTCTTCTTCCCAGGTGTCGGCGGAGATCGGCGAAGCGTAGAGTTCGCGCAGCGTCACGCTGGTGTAGTTTTCGACCACGACCTTCCGGTTCTTGCCATCCGCGGCCCAGGCCGAACCGGGAATGGCCGCGGCGATCACCAGTGCGGCCACCAAGGCTTTTGCCTCGCGCACAGTTGCTTGCATTGATGCCCCCTTCGAATTTCTGTCCTCTGCTGTCCTGCACAATACGCTTGAGCGCCATTCGCGACAAGCGCACCAAAAGGGGGGTCTTCCTCCGGAGTAGACCAGTGCTAAAGTGATGCAGGACCGCGAGCGGCTCAGGCTGGAACGCGGCGTTTGGGAAGAGGAGGCTGGCGATGATGAACTCGGCCGACAACGAGTTGCTCACCCGGATCGAACCCGGCACCGCGATGGGTGCGATGCTGCGCGAGTATTGGGTCCCGGCGTGCCGTTCCGCCAAGCTGGAAGCCGATGGCGCACCCGAGCGGGTGCGGCTCTTCGGAGAGAACTTCGTCGCGTTCCGCGCCACCGATGGCCGCGTCGGCTTCATGCAGGAAGCCTGCCCGCACCGCTGCGCCAGCCTGGCTCTCGCTCGTAACGAGGGGAACGGTCTGCGGTGCGTGTTCCACGGCTGGAAGTTCAGCGTCGAGGGCAAGTGCGTCGACGCCCCGACCGAGCCGCGCGCCCAGCGAGAACGGTTTGCCGAGAGCGTGCCGGTGCGCAGCCACCCGACGCATGAGGCGGGCGGACTGGTGTGGGTCTACATGGGCCAGCGGGAGAGCCCGCCGCGCTTCCCCGACTACGAATTCACCAGCCTGCCCGACGGTCACGTGCAGCCCTATCGCGGCATCATCCGCACCAACTGGCTGCAGGGCCTGGAGGCGCTGCTCGATTCCGCGCACGTGACCTTCCTGCATTCGGCGAACCTCAATTCCGATCGCGGGCGCGACTATTTCAAGGCCGAGAGCGACTACCTGCTCAACGATGGCGCGCCGGTGTTCGAGTTCGACGAGCGGCCCTACGGCTTCCGCGAGGGCGCGATCCGCGAGGAAGGAGCCGCGCGCAGCTACGCCCGGGTGCGCGAGGTGGCGCTGCCGTTCTTTTCGTTCATCCCCTCCGCACCGCGCGGGGCGAGGATCGTGTGCTGCTCGATCCCGGTCGACGACGTTACCACCGCGCAGTGGTACATCGCCTATGATGCCGAAGCGCCGCTGAACCCGAACCTGTTCGGCGCCTTCGGCATGTGGTCGGGCGATCCCGATCACTTCAACTCTGACATGGGCGACGCATCCAACCTCTGGCACCAGGACCGGCAGGCGATGAAGGACGGCCACTGGTCGGGCATCACCGGGCGCGGAAATGCCTATGAGGACTTCGCCGTGCAGGAATCGATGGGTCCGATCGTCGATCGCAGCCAGGAATATCTCGGCACGTGCGACCGGGTGATCTATCGCGCCCGCAAGCTGCTGCTCGAGGCGGTGAGGCGGCATCGCGACACCGGCGAACTCTCGTTCGTCGGCGACGAAATCGACTACGCCGCCATTCGAGCGGTCAGCTTTGCCTTCCCGCGCGAGGCGGACTGGCGTGAGATCGATCCGTACGAGCTACGGGAAGCTGCGGAGTAAGCGTGGGGCACCCCTCAGGGTTCAGTCGTAAGCGTATCGGCGCTGTTGGCGCGGCGCTGGCTTTGTCGGCGGCCTTGGGAGGGTGCGCCGCGGCGGTCGTCGTGCCGGTCATAGCAGCGGGTACCATGGTCGCCAGGAACACGAAGAGCGATCGTCGAGCCGAGGCGCTATCGCCTGCGGTCGAGGTCGACTCCCAGGAGCCTGCGCCAAAGATGACTTTGGTCGATCCGTCGGCGTTCGTACCAAGATCAGCCCCCGAGGAGATTGCTGGCCAGTCTTCGGTCGCCGGGGAATGGCGCGGTTTCGTCGACTATGCGCTCGACAAGAGTCGGACCCTTGGCGGACCGGAGCCCGTGCAATCCGCCTTGCTGATTACCGGGACGCGGCTTGAATGGCCGGACCGCCTTCCGTGCAGGAGCCCGACTCCCGCGGTTATCGTCGACCTCGATCAGGGGCCATCGGCATTTTCGCCCACCCCTTCCGCTCAACCGGTCGCTGGTTTGCCTGAGGGACTGGCGCAACTTCGGGCTGCTGGCGTCGTCGTGATGTGGGTGTCCGCGGCTGACGCCAACCGCGTCACGGCCATAGGCGATGCGCTGCGCAGTTCCGGTCTCGATACGGCGGGGAAGGATCCCCTCTTGCTCGTCAGGAGCGGAGAGGAGCGCAAGCAGGTGATGCGGGACGAGGCCAACAAGTCGGTGTGTATCATTGCCATGGCGGGAGATCGCCGCAGCGACTTCGACGAGTTGTTCGATTACTTGCGCGACCCTTCATCGGCGGTCGGGCTCGACGCGATGCTAGGCGAAGGATGGTTCATCGTACCGCCGCCACTTGGCGAGGTTCCGGCTCCGGCGAACTAGTTTCAGACGTGGTTCGCCACCCAGGCCACGGCCAGTGCCGAGGGCACGAACAAAGCCTGGGCGAGCACCGTTCCCGCAAGGCGGCTGAATGAAATCCACACGATCGTGCGCCGGAACAGCGGTTCGCTGACCCGGCCTTCGACCACGTCATCGGTCATCACCGACAGTTGAGGGTCGATCAGCGCGAACAGCAGGATCGTGGCCACCCCGTTGATCACCGCCGAAAGCTGCGAGGCGGTGACCCGGAATTCGGGGTTCAGGTAGCCGGCATAGAGCGAGGCCAGCACGCCGACCGTCAGCAGCGCCTGAGCCAGGCAATTGGCCAGCAGCACGCCCCAGCCCACGCCGCGGGGAAGCGCGAGTTCGCGCAACTGGCTGGCCCGGGGAAGGGCCAGGGAATCGCGAATTGTCCGCATCCCGGAAGGCGTCGCGCTCTGCAGCAGCATGCGGGTGGTCGAGCGGTGCTCCTGGAAATAACCGATCGCGCGGGCGAAGAGCCGTTGAGAGGTCGGAACCAGCAGGATACCGATGAACACGGCGATCGAGGCGGACATCAGGATCAGGCGAAAATCGCCGAGCAGCGCGTCACCACCGTTGCCCGCGATGCGCGTCTCGATCCGCTTGGCCAGGAACGGCCCAAGGAAGCTGTTCGACATGCGCGAGATCAGCACGAGGATGTTGAACAGCGCAAAGCTCATCGCAATGCGACGCGTGCGCACGCCCGCGATGCGCGCCGCATAGGCCAGCGTGCCGATAAGATTGATGCCGGCCGTCAGCAGGCAGATGACGAGGAGCTGGGGGTCCATGTCCATATGGCCAGACTAATAGAGCGCGGGGCGACCCGCCAGCGAGCGCTGGCGGCTATCCCCCCTTGCTGTCAGGAAACGCGGCGACGCCTACAGCACTGCGTCGAACGCGTCCGACAGCCGCCCGAGGCTGCCCGGCACGTCCTTGAGCTTGTCGAGCCCGAACAGGCCGAGGCGGAAGCTCTTGTAGTCGGGCCCTTCGTCGACCATCAGCGGCACGCCCGCGGCGATCTGCAGGCCTTGCGCGGCGAACTTCTTGCCGTTCTGGATCTCGGGATCTTCGGTGTAGCTGACCACCACGCCCGGCGCCTGGAAGCCCTCGGCCGCGACCGAGCGCACCCCGCGCTGTTCGAGCATGCGGCGCACCGCGTTGCCCTGTTCCCACTGCGCGGCCTTGAGCGCTTCGAAGCCGAGCGCCTTGGTTTCCATCATCGACTTGTGGAACGCCCGAAGCGCGTCCGTCGGCATGGTCGCGTGATAGGCGTGGCCGCCACCGAGGTAGGCCTCCATGATCGCGTTCCACTTGTTGAGGTCCATCGCGAAGCTGGTGGTCTGCGCGGCCTTGCACTTTTCGAGCGCGGCTTCGGTCATCATCACCAGGCCAGCCGAAGGCGGGGCGGACCAGCCCTTTTGCGGGGCGGAGATGAGGATGTCGACGCCGGTGTCCTTCATGTCGACCCAGACGGTGCCCGAAGCGATGCAGTCGAGCACGAACAGCGCGCCGACTTCATGCGCAGCGCTCGCTACCGCGCGGATATAGTCGTCGGGCAGGATCATGCCCGAAGCGGTCTCCACGTGCGGGGCGAACACCATCGCGGGGCGGTCGCTGCGAATGCGCTCGACCACTTCCTCGATCGGAGCGGGGGCGAAGGGCGCTTGCGGGCCATCGCCCTGGCGGCGGGCCTTCATCACGATCTCTTCGGACGGGATCGAGCCAGCCTCGAAAATCTGCGTCCAGCGATAGGAGAAGAAGCCGTTGCGGATGACCAGCGCCTTCTTGCCGGTGGCGAACTGGCGAGCGACCGATTCCATCGCGTAAGTGCCGCCGCCCGGAACCACGACCGCGCGGTGGGCGCCGTAGACGTCGCACAGCGTCCCGTGAATCTCGCGCATGACCTGCTGGAAGGCCAGGCTCATGTGGTTGAGCGACCGGTCGGTGAAGACCACCGAGTATTCGAGCAGACCGTCAGGATCGATGTCGTTGCGCAGCGCGGGCATGGAGTTCTCCTTCTGCCGAGCCCCGTTCACCCGAATTGCGCGGCAGTCAAATTTATCCGGCGTCGGAAGCGGTTGGCGGCCTGTCGAACAACGTTGTCCGCCCTCGCGCCTTGCGATACAAAATTCACCGAGGCGGAACGACGCCTGACGATGGAGGGGTAATCAATGTTCAAGACACTACGCTTCGCAGCGGTCGCTGCGACTGCCACGCTGCTCGCCGCGCCGGCTCTGGCGCAGTCTTCGCCGGTTGTCGGCACCTGGGCCACTGCGATCGATGTGCAGGGCCAGAAGATCGAAGCGGAGCTGACCTTCTCGCAGGCTTCGGGCGGCTATGCAGTCGCGATCAAGGACGGTCCGATGCCGGGTGCCCCGGCTGACGCTCCGCCGATGGAAAGCAAGATCTCCGACCTCGTGGTCGACGGTTCCAAGTTCACCTTCAAGCGGGCGTTGAACACGCCGCAGGGCGCGATGAACCTGACTTACACCGGCACCGTCGACGGCAACAACCTGACCGGAGAGATCGGCTCCGACTTCGGCCCGATCGCTCTCACCGGCACGCGCAAGTAAGGCGCAAGCCTCAGGGCATCCTCGCTTCATACCGGCCAGATTGCTTTTGGTGCGCGGCCCAAGCTGCGTTACAAAAGCGTCGGCCGGTATGGGGCGGCTCCTGACTATGGAGGGATGCGCTATGCTGAGGACAATCCGTTACGCCCCGTTCGCCGCCGTTGCCTTGCTGACAGCGGGCCCTGCGTTCGCCGCCGACTCTCCGGTAGTCGGCACCTGGGCCACCGAAGCCGTGACGGACTTCGGAACTTTCAAATCGACACTCACTGTCGCCGAGGTTGGCGGCGGCTACCAGATCGATATCAAGGACGTGCCGCTGGAAGGCGCGCCGCCAGCGCCGCCGGCGCCTCCCGGCGCGATCAGCGACGTGGTGGTCGATGGGGCTAAGTTCTCGTTCAAGCGCAAGCTGGCTGGGCCGCAGGGCGAAATGCAGTTCGCCTACACCGGCACCGTCGAAGGCGACAAGCTGACCGCCGAAGTCGATACCGGCCAGTTCGGCAAGATTCCGGTCACCGGTACCCGCCAGTAGGTCATTTCCCGGCGAGGAAGTGCTCGATCACCTCGCGCGCGGGGCGTGTCGGACGGCGCGTCTCGGCGTCGAGGCAGCACCAGCTCGAACGCACTTCGGCGACCACTTCCTCGCCACGGCGGATCAGCGTTTCGTAGAACGCGCGCGCGCCCTGGACTTTCTCCAGCAGCACTTGCGCCACTACGGTGTCGCCGAGGAAGGTCGGGCGCAGGTAGGTTATCTCGTGCTTGAGCGCGACCCACAGGTGCCGCGCCACCGCCTCGGCCGGGGCCCGCGAGCGCCAGTGGCCGATGACCGCGTCCTGCACCCACGACAGATAGCTGGCGTTGTTGACGTGCCCCATGAAATCGATGTCAGCGGGATCGATCTCGATCTGATGCAGATAGGGCGGGGCGCTGCTCACAATGATGTAAGTAACACGCAGTGAACTGGACGGGAAGAGCATCGTTCGGTGAATTGTGTTGACATTTATAACCCATTAGGTTATATGCCCCGCCGTCAGTTGACACCTGACACAGCGACGGGTGCGGGAGCGTAAGCGCTTCGCTCTCACTCCCGCACTGATGGCCGGCGCGCTCTCGACATCGTCAGAGGGTGTCACCGTAGGACATGGGGATGACAACCGTTGGCGGGACGTGCGAGCCCTAACCGCCAGCGCCTCCTGTCCGACAGGGCCGAGTAGCGAGTTTAGACGCAGCCCTCGCCGCCGTTCGCATTCCATGCTCGCGCAAGGCAACCCTGTGACGCCCAGGGCAGCGCCGGCCTCGCCCGTCCGCTTGTTTTCCTCCCCGGCGTTAGGCCCGCGCTCGCCAGCGGGTGGTTTGGTGTGTCTCAAATCCTCCCTGTGAGCGCAGCTCATGGGGAGGGGGACCGCGCTGCGCAGCAGCGTGGTGGAGGGGCTGGCGTCGTGCCACTAGCCCCTCCGTCAGCCGCTACGCGTCTGCCACCTCCCCATCGCTTCGCGACAGGGAGGATTGGGCACTCGTAACTTTGGGTGGTTCAAATCCTCCCCGAGCTTGTCTCGGGGAGGTGGCGCGCGACGTAGTCGCGTGACGGAGGGGTAGGCGGAACAACACAACGCCCCTCCACCATCCGCTCCGCGGACGGTCCCCCTCCCCGAGCAAGCTCGGGGAGGATCAAGGAAACTACCCCTCCAGCCACTCCACCAGCGAAGCCAGGCAGTCGCGCGCCAGCAGCTTCGAGCGCTCCGGGCTCCAGCCCTGCTCGAGATCTGGCAGATCGTCGTTGTCCTTGAACGGCATCTCCAGCGTCATCGCGCAGGCACCGAAGCGCTCGGCGAGCTGGTTGGTGCTCATCGTCAGGTTGGCTTTGCCGGCGCCGGCGATCGGGTAACCCTTGGTCGTCTGGAAATCGGGACTGCGGCGCTCGAGGATCGAGCGATAGCGCAGGTACTGCCCGCCCAGATCGTCGGTCCACGACGGGATGCCCTCGAACCCGGCGAGGAAGTTTGCCGCGATGGCTTCATCGCCGTGGACGTCCATCACGAAGCGAACCCCAGTCTCGTCCATCGCGTTACGAATTCCCAGGACCTCGGGTGAACGTTCGGGAGTCGGTTCATGCCATTCGCGGTTGAGGTTCACCCCGGCCGCGTTGGTGCGCAGGTGCCCGCGGATCGAGCCGTCGGGATTGCAGTTGGGCACTACGTAGAGGCGGCACTTCTGCCGCAGCACTCGGGCCACCGGATCGGCCGGGTCGCACAGCGCCTCCAGCGCGCCTTCCATCCACCATTCGGCCATGCTCTCGCCCGGGTGCTGGCGGGCGATCAGCCATACCGGAATCGATCCCTCGCCCATCTCCAGGCAGTCGATCGGACGGCCATCGAGGCTTTGTCCGAGGCGGCGATAGGAAACCCCCTCGCTCGCCGCTGCTTCAGCAATAAGGTCGTGGTGCCGTTCGAGCGAGTAGGGCGCGAAATAGGCGAACCAAGCCACGTCGCTGTCGGGCGTGTGGCGGATGGTCAGCGTGCCGCCGTCCTCGCTCTTGTCGAAGCTCGTCTCGGCCCGCGCCCAGTAGCTGCGGTCTTCCGACACGCAAGCGCGGTATCCCGACCAGCCAAGCGGGTAGGCCGAGCCGTTGAGATCGCCGATCTTGAGCGTCAGTTCCTGCCCCGCCGTGCCGGCGACGCGGAAATGAAACCACTGGTAGAATTCCGACTGGTGGTCGTGCCGGATGCGCAGCCGCGCCTCACTGCCGGAGATTTCGAGGACTTCGATGTTGCCGCTGTCGAAGGCGGCGTCGATGAGAATGTTCATCGCACCCGGATAGTCTCTCCTGACTGTCCGGGGAAGCCACCGAACAGTGCCCCGGCCAGGCGCCCGGCGGCGGCCTCGGTGCTGCCGTAGTTGCTGTTGGCCGTGGCGTTGAACTGCGCGCCGCCTTCCCATAGCGCGGTGCCGCCGCCAGCGGGTTTGATCATCACGCGCATCTGGGTGACGATCTGGTCCGACGGGCGCGGCGTCAGGTCGATGCCTACCGCTGCGCCGACCCCGCCATGCCGGGCGTTGACGGCGCTCCCGCTCGCTGCGCCGACGCCGACGCTGACCGGCGAGTGACCCGAAGCCTGCATCACGAAACGCTCGACGCGAACCTCGGCGACTTGCGGCGCGTCGCCCTGGACCACGGTATAGCCGAGCCGGGTAAGCTCCGCGGCGACCGCGTCCTCGAACACCCGATTCTCCAACGAAGCAGGATCCTGGCCCGGAGCGGCGCGGACCACGATCTCTCCCTTTCCGAGCAGATGCGGCTCGCTGCCGGTGAAGCGCGTGACCTCGACCGGAGAGACGAAAGAAGTGGTGCAGGCGCCGAGCGAAGCCGCAAGCGCTACAGCCAGGACGGGGGCGAGAATGCCGGGGGTGGATTTCATCAAGTCCAAACGCACGAATTGCCAAGCAGTTGCAGCCATTGCGTGGGTCCCTCACCTTGGCGAAAAACGATTGCGCCTTGACGCGATGCTACGTAGCCCCGTTGCCGATGACCAGCCCTGTTCCAGTACTCGTCACCGGCGGCGCCGGATATATCGGCAGCCACGCAGTTCTCGCGCTGCTCGACAACGGGTGGCCCGTTACCGTGATCGACAATCTGACCACGGGCTTCCGCTTCGCCATTCCCGAAGAGGCCGCGTTCTACGAAGGCGATGTCGAAGACGGCGAGCTGCTGGCGAGCATCTTTGAGGAGAAGGGCATCAAGGCGGTGATGCATTTCGCCGGCTCGATCATCGTGCCGGAATCGGTCGAGAACCCGCTCAAGTACTATCACAACAACACGGTGAAGAGCCGCGCCCTGCTCGAAGCCGCGGTGAAGGCGGGCGTGCCGCATTTCATCTTCTCCAGCACCGCGGCGACCTACGGCATTCCCAAGGTCTCTCCGGTCACGGAAGACACGCCGAAGGAGCCGATCAATCCCTACGGCTGGTCGAAGCTGATGACCGAGCGGATGCTCGCCGACACTGCCGCGGCTCATCCCATCAACTTCTGCGCGCTGCGCTACTTCAACGTCGCGGGTGCCGATCCGAAGGGCCGCAGCGGGCAATCGACGGTCGGGGCGACGCATCTGATCAAGGTTGCGGTCCAGGCCGCCCAGGGCCAGCGCGATAACGTGCAGGTCTTCGGCACCGACTACGACACGCCGGATGGCACCGGCGTTCGCGACTACATCCATGTCAGCGATCTCGCCGCGGCCCATGTCCTGGCGCTCGAGGCGCTGATCGCCGAACCCGGTCGCTCGATGACCATGAACTGCGGCTATGGCCGGGGCTTCTCGGTGTTCGAGGTGCTCGATGCGGTGGACCGGGTGACGAATCGCACGATCGAGCGGGTGCTCTCGCCGCGCCGGGCCGGCGATCCGGATTCGCTGATCTCGGACCCGTCGCGGATCAAGGCGACCTTGCCGTGGCAGCCGCAGCACGCCGACCTCGACGAAATCGTCCGGCACGCCCTTGCGTGGGAGCGGAGGCTCAGCGAATTGCGCGGTCCAGCTTGACTTGAGCCGGCGCCGAGCATAGGGCGCGGCCACGAATTCCGGCATCGGGGCTGTCTCCGGTGCCGCACTTTTTTGGAAAATAGCCATGAAGATCGTCAACAGCCTCAAGTCGCTCAAGGGTCGCCACCGCGATAACCGCGTGATCCGTCGTCGCGGCCGGGTCTACGTGATCAACAAGACCAACCGCCGCTTCAAGGCGCGCCAGGGTTGATGTCTGCCGCGCCGCGATTCGTTCGCGGCGGCGATGACTTGAAGGGCCTCCGAGGAATCGGGGGCCTTTTGCATGCCTGACGTTCAGTTGGCGCCTGGTGCGCCGCAAGCCGTCGTCTTCGACATCGGCCGCGTCCTGTTCGACTGGAACCTGCGCTACCTGTTCGAAAAGCTGATCGAAGATCAGGCGGAGCTCGACTGGTTCCTGGCCAACGTCGTCACCGAATCATGGCACTTCCAGAGCGACGGCGGACGCCCGCTGACCGAGATGCTGCCCGAACGAATCGCCGAGTTCCCGCAGCACGCCACGCTGATCGAAGCCTACGCCGCGCGCTTCATGGAAACGCTGCCCCACGCCATCCCCGGCAGTCACGAACTGGTCCAGCGCCTGGCGGAGCGCGGCGTCCCGCTGTTCGCCCTGACCAATTTCGGCGCCGAGTTCTGGGCCCGCTTCCGTCCGGCTCAGCCAGTGTTCGATCCGTTCATCGACGTCGTGGTTTCCGGCGAAGAGCGCTGCGCGAAGCCTGCCGCGCGCATCTACGAGATTGCCGAGCAGCGATTCGGCCTTCCGCCCTCGGCGCTGTTCTTCACCGACGACAACCCGGCCAACGTCGCCGCCGCCCAAGCGCGCGGCTGGCAGGCGCACCTGTTCACCGACGCCGCTTCGCTGGAGGCGGAACTCGTCGAGCGAGGACTTTTGGCCTGAAGGAAATGACCCCCGCGCCGAAAGGGGGGGAGGGGCGCGAGGGTCTAGTCTGCGCCTCGGGAGATGGAGTCTTTCGCAAGGCGCTTGCCTCGCCGTAGATATCTACAGAGATGTAAGCAAGTCCCGAATCTCCGGCGAAGCGGTCGGGTGTTACCGTTGAGTTCCTCGATCTCAGTTAGGGATCGAGTTACGTGTAGTTGGATTGGACTTTGACGAGTCTGTGGGTATTAATGATTGTGGGGCGGGGGATTTCCAAAAAATTGAACGCTTGAGATCGTAGGCCGGCTGCGCGCTGGGATGGTCCTGCTCGTACGGGCGATACGGGGCGCGCAGTTCGATCGAAATCGGCGCGAAGAGTGGTGATCGCCGAAATCGGCGAAAGGTCACCGATCAACGGGGGGTATTGATGTACATGAAGGAGAAGGCGAGAATCGGGTGGGCCGGTTCGGCCATGGCACTAAGCCTGATGCTGGCCGCCTGCGGCGGCGGCGGCGGTGTGAACTCAACACCAACGCCTGTTCCGGCCCCTACCCCGGTTCCGACGCCTACTCCCACTCCCACTCCCACGCCATCGGTGCCTCCGCAGGCGCTTGGTGTATCGTCGGGTACCACGAACTTCGCCGCTCTTTCGACTCACACGACACAGCAATTGCTCACCACCGATGACACGGTCACGAGTACTTCGACTGAAAGAGCCGGGCTGACGTTTAGCTACGATGCCGGCAGCGGTGTCTATTCGGTCTCCGGCAGCGGCGTCGCCTCCACCTTCGGTAAGGCGGAGTTCCTCGGCTATGACAACATTGGTGACGCGCAATTCTATCGCGATGTCTCCGGGGGCCAGGAGTTCCTCACCTTATTCAACCCGCAGCGGCTGGGTCGTGGCACGCAAAAGGTTACCCTGGGGCTCTGGCAGAAGCGCACGAATGGCGGGAGCGACTTCGCTTTCGACGTCTTCGTCTACGGGGTTCCGACCGCGACAACAGGTGTGCCACGCGTCGGAAGTGCGACTTACGATATCGACTTGTTCGCGGTGGCCTCTCCGATAGGCTCTTTTCCGCGCAGCGTTATTGGCAATGGCACATTCTCACTCGACTTTGCGCACGGACTTTTCGCAATGTCCGGTGAGGCTGGCGAGTACAACAATGATGTCAATTACTCGACTTGTTGCACCGAATGGCATGGTGCTGGCTACCTCGCTTCGACCGGCGGCCTTACCGGCTACTTCACCTATGCCGGACGTGATCGCTATACCTACCAGGCTTCCATTCTCGGAGCCCTCTACGGCCCTGTAGGCGCGGATGTGGCGGGAAGCCTTCATGGATCTGACGGAGCGGACGCCACCTTCAGCGGTGCATTTGCCGGCACGCGCGAACGTATTGGAATCGACGCTAGCCTGACAGTCCTCGATAGCGGTGAGCGCAGCTATTACTCGTTTCAGGGAAGCTCGATCGCTTTTCAAAGGATCGGAGCGACGTCTTCGGAAGGCGGAACCTACTATTTTCCCGCTACATACGGATCCGTTTCGTTCAAGGCCGATGGTAGCTTGACCCCGATGTTCGGCATCAGCGATCCGAGTTTCACGAACGTTACCTTCCGTCCGACGGACAAGGTCGCGGCGCAAAGTGACGCTCGTTTCGACGTCTACCAAGTCCGGAACTCCAATGGCGACTATCGCCTGGAAATGTTCAGGCCGGGTCCGGGCAATCCGGAGATCAACCTGACGTACAGCAGCTTCGGGCACTGGAGCGAAGATCGCGCCATTGCCGATGCGGCACGTCAGAGCATCTCCACTTGGTTCACCTACGGCGTGCGCACCGTCTATAACTCGCTTCCGAGAACCGGCTCTGCACATTACAGCGCCACTGTCATGGGTTCTGGCGAACGCTTCGCTGACATGGAACAACTGGCCCTGAAGGGGACTTCCTCGATCGACGCGGACTTTGCGGCGGAGCGCATCAGTGGGACGGTCAACGTCGATGCCTGGACTTCAGCGAACGAGATGATCGATCTTCCGGTTATGACCTTTGACTCAAGCAGCAACGCCTACGCGTTCGATACATTTCTCTACGATGCACCAGGCCACAGCGATGGCTCGATTCGCGGCAGCCTTTATGGCCCCGGCGGAGATGAAATCGGCGGGACCTTCGAATTCTTCACGAGGGTAACGGGAGGCTGGGCTCCGGACGCGACCTATTCAGGTGTCTTCTATGGCAAGCGAGACTAGTCGGCTGGGTTAGCCTTGCTGGCGAATGTCCGCCTTCTGTGAGGGTCATTCGATTATTCAACCCCGCGGCGGTTGGCGGCGATACCCAAGCGCCTCTGCCACGTGGATGCGTCCCACCTGATCGGCCCTCGCCAGGTCGGCGACCGTCCGGGCGACGCGCAGCATTCGGGTGTAACCTCGGGCAGTCAGTCGCATCGCCTCGGCTGCCTGTAGCAGGAGCTTGCGGCCCGCTTCGTCGGGCGCGGCGAATTTGTCCAGCGCGTCGCCTTCCAGCTCGGCATTCGAGCGGACCCCGCGTTCGGTCTGGCGGCTGCGCGCTGCGGCAACTCTTGCGGCGACTTCGGCTGAACCCTCTGCGGGAGGGGGTAGGGCCAAGTCCGCGGCGCTGACGGGATCGACCTCCACGTGCAGGTCGATGCGGTCGAGCAGCGGGCCCGAGACCTTGGACTGATAGTCGGCGGCGCAGCGCGGCGCACGGCTGCAGGCGAGGGCGGGGTCGCCCAGGTGGCCGCAGCGGCACGGGTTCATCGCGGCGACCAGTTGCACCCGCGCGGGAAAGGTGACGTGAGCATTGGCGCGAGCGACGTCGACCTTGCCGGTTTCGAGCGGCTGGCGCAGCGAATCGAGCACGGCGCGCTGGAACTCCGGCAGCTCGTCGAGGAACAGCACGCCGAGATGGGCGAGGCTGACTTCACCTGGTCGCACGCGCAGCCCGCCACCGGTCAGCGCGGCCATCGAGGCCGAGTGGTGCGGGGCTCTGAACGGACGGGTGCGGCTGATCTTCCCGCCTTCGAGCGTCCCTGCGACCGAGGCGACCATGCTCACCTCGAGCGCCTCCGCCGGCGCGAGCTGCGGCAGGATACCCGGGAGGCATGACGCGAGCAGGCTCTTCCCCGCGCCGGGCGGGCCGCTCATCAGCAGATTGTGACCTCCGGCCGCGGCGATCTCCAGCGCGCGCTTGGCGGTCTCCTGCCCTTTGACCTGCCTAAGGTCAGGGCCGAAACCGGGCTCCTCGACCTCGCCCGGCTCTGGCTGGGATAGCAGCTGCGTGCCCTTGAGGTGATTGAGCAGGCTGACCAGACCCGGCGCCGCGACCACCGGGATGCCGCTGGCCCAGCGCGCCTCCGCCCCTTGCGCCGCGGGGCAGATAAGGCCCCTTTCGCGTTCGCTGGCGTGGATTGCCGCGAGCAAGACGCCGGGCGACGGGACGATGCGGCCGTCGAGAGCCAGCTCGCCAACCGCGATCCAGTCGGCCAGTTGTTCGGCATCGGTGACCCCCATCGCCGCCAGCAGGGCGAGCGCGATCGGGAGGTCGTAATGGCTGCCCTCCTTGGGCAGGTCCGCCGGGGAGAGGTTGATCGTGATTCGCTTGGGCGGAAGCGACAGGCCCATCGCGGCGAGCGCCGCCTGGACCCGCTCGCGGCTTTCTCCGACAGCCTTGTCAGGTAGCCCGACGATGGCGAAGCGGGGCATGCCCGGAGCGACTTGGCACTGAACCTCTACCGCGCGCGCCTCCAGGCCGAGGTAAGCCACCGTCGATACTATTGCGACCAAGGGAACTCCTTTTCGAATCAGTAAGATAGCTGCTGAGGGTTCTCAGTGTCGAGCGCAGATCAAACTAATGTTAATTCCCCCCGCCGCACGCGGGTTGGGCCCAATTGTGGGGAGCCCGGAAAGTCCGGGATAAACGGCCAAAGTCCCGGCGAATCCCGGCCCATCTGCGGCTGGCGGTTTCCGGGCTTAAGCAATGCGTGGCCCTGTATGCCTCCTGGCACTGCCCTGTGCCTTGTCGCTCGCGGTATCCGCCGCCGGGCAGACGGCCACCACCGCCCAGCAGAGCGCTGCTGCTGGCGGGCAGTCCGCTTCGCGCACTTATGTGCCCAGCGCCTGGGTCCCGATCGCCAGCTACGGTCCGTTCGCGGTGATGGAGAAGCGCACCGCGGCTTTGATCGGAAGCACCGACGCCCGCTCGCCGGCGGCCTTCCGGGCCATGCTGCGCGATTACCCGGCCATCGACACGCTGGTCTTCATCGAATGCCCGGGCACTTACGACGACCGCGCCAATCTTGCGCTGGGCCGGTTGATCCGGCTGGAGGGTCTGGCGGTCTACGTTCCTCCCGGTGGCTCGGTCCGGTCGGGCGCGATCGACCTGATGCTGGCGGGGACCAACCTGACTATTTCCGACAGCGCGGTGTTTGCCGTCCACGCCTGGCGGGAGAGAGGTGGGCGCGAGGCCGGCCAGGTTCCGGCCGATTCGTGGGAGCACACCAAGTACCTCGCCTATTACCGCGAGATGGGCATGTCGCTGTCGCAAGCCAAGGCGTTCTATGCCATGACCAATTCGGCGCCGCATGAACGCCCGCGCTGGATGTCGGGTTCGGCGATGCGCGAGTGGATCAAGGGCGATCCGGTGCTCGCGAGATCGGCGCCGCAACTCGGCCGCCTTGACTTGGGCGCGCCTCTCCACTAACCGCCCGCCCCGTACCAAGGCCGCCTGAGCTGCGGCCCTTTTTGTTGATTCAGGATTTAAGACGATGAAGCGCACTTTCCAGCCGAGCAACCTCGTCCGCGCCCGGCGGCACGGCTTTTTCGCCCGCAAGGCGACCGTGGGTGGCCGCAAGGTACTCGCTGCCCGCCGCAAGCGTGGCCGCAAGAAGCTCTGCGCCTAAGCATCGGGCTCGATTCCGGCACGCGCCGGGATTGTTCGCATCTGACGCTCTTCGGATTTCGTCCGGAGGGCGTTTTTGCGTTTGCGCCCATCTGGCATTTGCGTTCGCGCGCATCTGGCAGGGCGCCGAATCAACTCCTAGATAAGCCGCCGCAATGACCGCCGCTCTCCAGATCATCCGCAAACGGGCGGACTTCGTCGCCGCCAATCGCGGGCTGCGAGTCGCGCGGCCGGGCTTCGTGTTGCTGACCCGCCCGAACGACGGGCAGGGCACGCGCTTTGGCATCACCGTCACCAAGAAGATCGGCAACGCCGTGGTGCGCAACCGGATGAAGCGCCGGTTTCGCGAACTGCTGCGTGACGCTCTTCCGGGCGAAGGCCTGCCCGATCACGACCACGTCCTGATCGGCCGCGAAGGCGGGATCGAACGCGACTTTTCCAAGCTGCGCGAAGAGCTTGCCGCCGCGCTGGCTCGCGCCGCGGCGGGCAAAGGCGATCCGCCCCGCCGCCCAAGGCCGCCGCGCAAATGAAGCAGGTTCTCATCGTCGTGGCTCGGGCCTGGCAGCTCGGGCCTTCACGCATTCTCCCGCCCTCGTGCCGCTATCAACCCTCGTGCAGCCAATACGCCATCGAGGCGCTCGAACGGCATGGCGCGATCAAGGGTGGATGGATGGCCGCCAAGCGTCTAA
Source organism: Porphyrobacter sp. (assembly GCA_017744315.1). GTDB lineage: Bacteria > Pseudomonadota > Alphaproteobacteria > Sphingomonadales > Sphingomonadaceae > Croceibacterium_A. Next base: position 307,518 of record JAGIBN010000004.1, on the reverse strand, counting down.
TGCGCTGCCACCCATGGGGGGGACACGGCTATGACCCGGTGCCCTGACGAGTGGCACGGGAATCGGATCTAGGCTCTAGGATCGCATCTTGAACAATCAGCGTAACCTCATTGTCGCTGTCGTGCTGTGCATGGCGCTACTGCTCGGCTTCGACCTGGTGATGGGCCGGTTCTATCCGCAGCCCGCCCCGACCGAGCAGGTCACCACCAAGGCCGACACGCCGACTCAGCGCGCCGCCGCCAAGCACACCCGTGAAGGCGGGCTGACCGATCCGGCCGAATGGGCCGAAGAGGTCAAGGATCTGAAGACCGCGCTCGCCGCTCCCGGCCGTGTCCGAATCGACGCGCCGAAAGTTGCCGGCTCGATCAATCCGGTGGGTGCGCGCGTCGACGACATCACGCTGACGACTCATCGCCAGACGGTCGAGAAGGACAGCGGCCCGGTCCGTCTGTTCTCTCCCAACGGCACCCCGGCACAGCAGTTCGCCCAGTTCGGCTGGGTCGGCCAGGGCGTTGCCCTGCCGGGTCCGCAGACCGTGTGGCAGGTTTCCGGTGGTCCGCTCGCGCCGGACAAGCCGGTGACGCTGACCTGGGACAACGGCCAGGGCCAGCGCTTCACGCAGCGCTTCACGATCGACGAATTCTACATGCTGACGGTCGAACAGACCGTGGCGAACACCGGAACCGGCACGGTCGCGATGCGACCCTATGCCTTCATCAACCGCACCAGCCGCACCGCCAGCCAGGACACCTGGAACGTCCACTCGGGCCCGATCGGCCTGTTCGACAGCAAGGTGAACTTCAGCTGGAACTACAAGGATGTCGACGAGGCCCGCCACGTCACGCCCGAAGGCAGGGCCGGCTGGCTCGGCTTCACCGACATTTTCTGGCTTTCGGTCCTGGTGCCGGAAGACGGCCAGCGAATTGAAGGCGGCTTCCGTTCGCTGGGCAACGAACAGTTCCGGGCGGACGTGGTCTACGACCCGGTAACGCTGGCTCCGGGTACCCAGGCCACGCGCACCACGCGCCTGTTCGCGGGCGCCAAGGAAAGCTCGGTCCTCAATCACTACGAAAAGGGCGGGATCGAGAACTTCGGCCTGGCGATCGACTGGGGCTGGTTCCGCTGGCTGATGTATCCGATCTTCTGGCTGCTGAAGCAGCTCTACGCGGTAACCGGCAACTTCGGCGTGGCGATCATGCTGCTGACGGTGATCGTGCGCGCGGTTATGTTCCCGGTGGCGCAGAAGCAGTTCGCCAGCATGGCGCAAATGCGCGCGGTGCAGCCGAAGATGAAAGCGCTGCAGGAACGGCACAAGGACGACAAGGTCCGCCTGCAGCAGGAGATGGGCAAGCTCTACAAGGATGAGGGCGTGAACCCGCTGACGGGCTGTCTGCCGATCTTCCTGCAGATCCCGATCTTCTTCGCGCTCTACAAGACGCTGCTGATCGCCATCGAAATGCGGCACAAGCCGTTCATCCTGTGGATCCGCGACCTTTCCGCGCCCGATCCGGCTCACATCTTGAACCTGTTCGGCCTGCTGCCGTTCACGCCCCCCAGCTTCCTCGCCATCGGCGTGCTGGCAGTGCTGCTCGGCATCACCATGTGGCTGCAGTTCAAGCTCAACCCGGCGGCGATGGACCCGGTCCAGCAGCAGATGTTCATGATCATGCCGTGGGTGCTGATGTTCGTGATGGCTCCGTTCGCGGCAGGTCTGCTGCTTTACTGGATCACCTCGAACATCCTGACCCTGGGGCAGCAGAAGTATCTCTACTCCAAGCATCCTCAGCTGAAGGCGCAGGCGGAGAAAGATACGGCCGACAAGGCGCGTGCCGCCGAACGTGACAAGGCCAAGGGGTGACCGAGGAAGGGCAAGAGGCGCTGATCGAGGAGGCCCGCCGGCTGTTTTCCGGCCGGGTGGATTTCCTGCTGTCCGCGCCTTCGCTCGACTTCCTGCCTGACGGCAACTTGCCGGAGGTGGCCTTCGCCGGCCGCTCGAACGTAGGAAAGAGCTCGCTGATCAACGCGGTCACCGGACGCAAGTCCATCGCCCGCGCTTCGGTGACGCCCGGGCGCACGCAGGAGCTGAACTTCTTCGAGGTGGGAGAGCCGACGCGCTTCCGCCTGGTCGACATGCCCGGCTACGGCTTCGCCAAGGCTCCGGTGAAAGTGGTCGAGCGCTGGCGCCGGCTGGTGCGGGATTTCCTGCGCGGGCGGGTGGCCTTGCAGCGCACGCTGGTACTGATCGATAGCCGTCACGGCATCAAGCCGCCCGACGAAGAGATGATGAAGATGCTCGACGAGGCGGCGGTCGGGTATCGCCTGGTTCTGACCAAGGCGGACAAGGTCAAGGCCAGCGAACTGGCCGCGACGCTCGCCAAAGTGGAGGCCCAGGCGCGCAAGCATGTCGCGGCCTATCCGGTCATCCACGTGACCAGCGCCGAAAAGGGCATGGGCATCCCGGAACTTCGTGCCGCGATTCTCGGGGACGCGCTCCGCTGACCCGACCGTGAGCTGGCGCGGAACGGGGCTTGCTCACGAAATGGCGGCGGTCTGTCCCGACTTGGGGCTCGTACCGTCGACGATGGTCGGACAAATTCCACGAATTATGACAATCGACCGAGATGGAAACTTCTTGGCGCGATTCGCAAAGCCCGTTTCCGTTACCTTGCTACCCTCTTGAAGGGGGTCGACGCGGCCAGGTGGTGCCGTCTGGAGGGTAAACAGGGTGCACCAGGTTCGTGTGGCCTCGCTGGCGTGCTACGCCAAGGTTGCTGGTCAAGTCGGGCTCGACGGCCCGGCCATGCTGCGTGAGGCCGGCCTGCAGCTCTCGGGGCTGAGCGACCCCGAACTTCGAATTTCCGCTGGCGCGACGGTCAAGCTGCTCGAGATTTCGGCCGAGCGTTCCGGCTTCGACAGCTTCGGACTGCTGATGGGCGAGGCGCGGCCATACTCGAGCCTGGGCCCGCTTTCGCTGTTGCTCGAACGGCTCGAAAACGTCAGCCAAGTGCTGGACGCCATGACCCGCTATCGCCGGCATCTCAACGATGTCCTCAACATGGCGATCGAAGAGCAGGACGGCACTACGATCGTTCGTGTCGAGCTGATCCCCGAATACGCGCGCACTCAAGTGCTGGACTACTCGCTCGGGTTCGTGGCCAAGATCCTGCACAGCGTGTCTGGCGGGCGCTGGGAGCCTTCGATGATCCACCTTGAACGGAAAGCCCCGTCCGACCTGTCGATCGCCCGGCGGCTGTTTCGCGTTCCGGTCGAGTTCCAGAGCAGTTTCAACGGCATTTCCTGCCCGACGGAATCGCTCGCCATTCCCTTGCCGATGGCCGATGCGGACATGGCCCGCCATGCGGAGAGCTTGCTCGCGCTCGTCCCGCTCGGGCCTGAAGACGATCCGGTCAGCGAACGCACCAAGCGGCTGGTGATCCAGCTCCTGCCCAAGGGCATCACCACGGTCGAGCAAGTCGCCGGCCATTTCGGGATCAGCTCCCGCGCCCTGCAGCGCAACCTGGAACAGGAAGGGCAGAGCTTCGCGCTCTTGCTCAACGAGGCGCGGAGGGAACTGGCCAAACGCTATCTGACCAATTCCACGCGGTCGATCACGGCGGTGGCGGAACTGACCGGCTATGCCAGCCTCAGTTCGTTCAGCCGCTGGTTCGCACGTGAATTCGGGATGTCTCCCCATGCCTGGCGTGCGGCGAAGTCGCGCTCCGAACTGGCGGAGGCCCGGCCATGAGCAGTGTCATTTTCAGCCTGAAGGACGGTGTGGTCTGGGTCAGCTGGCCGGACAGCGCGGGCGCGGTGCGCCTTGGAGAGGTAGGCGAAGTCTCTGCAATGATGCGCGATTTTCTGCAGCAGGTGGAGCTCGGAGAGCGCCTGAACCGGACCTGCGGTCGGTCGGATAGCTGACCGAGAGCTGTTGTCCCGGCGACTCACCCTTGCTGCCAGTCGCGGCGCGAAATGCGAACAAAAGTTGACTCGCTTCCGAATTGCTGGACTAATGTCGCCCGAGGCTAGGTTCGGGAAAACTAGTGGGTTCTCGATACGCTCATGGACAGGCCATCGGGCAACGAACGTCCCACGATGACGGTCGAACCCCCTTATCAAACGATGTTATCGCTAACCTGGTCGATGCCACCGGCGCCTCGACTGCGATCGACGTGTTCGAAAAGCTGGTCAATGGCTTGCCGGACCAGATCGCCCTGCTCGATGTTCGCTGGAACATCATCGCCAGCAACGACGCCTGGACCGACTACTGCGCTGCGCACGGCTTCGAAGTCTTTCAGGTAGGCAACAACTACCTCCAGGAACTCGAACGGCTCAACGAAGAGAAGCGGGAAGCCTCGCGCGCGACGGACGCGGTGATCTCGGCCATCAAGGAGTTTGAGCAGGGCCGGCCCAGCATCTACCGCCATGTCTACAGCGGTCCGCGAGACGGCCAGGAAACCCAGATCCGCATCGCCAGCATGGAGATCGGCGGCCGGAAGTACTTCACCGTCACCCGGATCGACGTAACCGAACTGGTCCAGCTGCGCCGGCTCCGCCAGGGGTTCAGCACCTCGCTGATTCACACGCAGGAGGAAGAACGGCGGCGGATGGGGCGTGAGATCCACGATTCCACGATGCAGCAGCTTTCCGCTCTCGGCCTCGCTGTCAGCCAGCTGAAGCGTACGCGCCTGCCGGGCGAGTCCCTCGCCTTGGTCGACGATATCGAAGAGCTGCTGTTCGACGCGCAGCGGGAGCTCCGCTCGATCGCCTACCTCGCCCATCCGCCGCAACTCAACCGGATGGACCTGTCGGAAGCGATGCGGACGTTGGTCGAAGGTTTCGGCCGGCGCGCCGGGCTGACGACTTCGTTCGAGGTCGAAGGCGAAACCGACGTGCAGTGGCAGAACGCCCGCGTGGCGATCTATCGCGTGCTGCAAGAGGCGCTGTCGAACGTCCACCGCCACGCCCACGCCTCGCAGCTGTCGGTCAGGCTGATTGGGCGCCAGTCGATGATCCACCTGATCGTCGCGGACAATGGCCGGGGCATACCGGTGGATGTCTCCCCCGGAGTGGGGCTGCTCGGCATGCGGGCCCGCCTGGCAGAATTGGGCGGCCGCGTGTTCGTGCGCAACCTGTCGCCCGGCACCGCCGTGATCGGCAGCGTGCAGCGGACTTGATCCGCTTGGATCGGTTCAGTCTCGACACGTCTGACATGAACGCCTAGGGGCGCTGCGGGCAGACAGGGTACCGAGCGTGAAGCTGATCATCGGTAATAGGAACTATTCGAGCTGGTCGCTGAGGGGCTGGCTTGCGGCCAAGCAGTCCGGCCTCTCGTTCGAGGCGCTGACCGTCCATATCGACGGCGATGACTGGCAGGCGACCAAGCTCAACGACGACGAGTTCCAGCCCTCCGCCGGCAAGGTCCCCGTGCTGTGGGACAACGAGGTGGTGGTGTGGGATTCGCTCGCCATCCTCGAATACCTGGCAGACAAGGTCGGGCGCGACCGCTTCTGGCCGAAGGACGATGCCGCGCGCGGGATGGCCCGGGCGATGGTGGCGGAGATGCACAGCTCCTACCTCGCGTTCCGCCGCCAGTGCCCGATGAATATCCGCAAGCGGATCGAGGGGCTCGAGCTCAACGACGACGCCCGCCACGACATCGTCCGCATCCTCGGGCTGTGGGCGGAAGCACGCGCTCGGTTCGGGAAGGGCGGGCCGTTTCTGTTCGGCACCTTCGGCGCCGCGGACATCTTCTACGCCCCGATCGTGACGCGCCTGGTGACTTACGGCATCGGTGTTCCCGGCTTCGCCCAGGCCTACATGGAAGCCATCTGGGAGCACGCCTGGCTGCAGGAGTGGATCCAGGGCGCCGAAGACGAACAGTGGGTCATCGAACAGTTCGAGGTCGCCTAGGCGCGATCACTCCTTCGGCGGGTAGGGCGTACCGTCGTTGTGCAGGTAGCCCTCGCTTCCAAACCTGAGGTCGATGTCCGGATAGTCACCCCGGTCGTTGTCCGCGTCGCCCGCACTGATGGCCACGAAGCTGCAGTCACTTGCGCTACGGTTCTGCAGGCAATGGCCGTTGGTCACGCCCTTGGACCAGGCCGCGACATCTCCGGCGCGCAGGACGGTTTCGCCATCGTCCTCGACCAGCACGGCCTCGCCCGAGATCATCACCAGCAGCTCGTCGACTTCGGCATGCCAGTGCCGCTGCGAGGACCAGGCTCCGGGCTTGAGCACCACATGGCTCGCGCCCATCTCATGCAGCCCCCCGGCCGGTGCCAGGCGCCGCCACCAGCGGCCTTCGACGTCGCGATCGTAGGGCGCCGGATAGCCCGTCCGGTTGGACTGGGGGATGGCTTCGAGATCGAGCTTGGGCATGATCGTCATCTCCGGCTGGCAAGAGGCCTGTCGCTCGTCTAACCCGCCTGCGATGGGAAATTCCAGCGACGTTGTAAGCCACGCCGAGCAGCTGATCGCCTGCGAGAGCGTCACCCCTGCCCGCGGGGGCGTGTTCGACACGCTTGAGGCGATGCTCGAGCCGCTGGGGTTCGAAGTTCATCGCTTCGTTGCCGGGGAAGTGCCGGACGGACCGGTCGAGAACCTCTTCGCCATTCGCCGCGGGCCCCCGGGGAGCCGCCACCTGGCCTTTGCCGGACACGTCGATGTCGTCCCTGCCGGCGAGGGCTGGACCAGCGGAGCTTTCAGCCCCGAACGGCGCGGCGCCTTGCTCTATGGCCGGGGCGCGGTCGACATGAAGGGCGCGATCGCGGCGATGGTCTCCGCGGCGGCCGAAGTCGCGGCGGACGCGGGTACGCTCAGCTTCATCATCACCGGAGACGAGGAAGGGCCCGCGGTCTTTGGGACACGAGCCTTGATCGACCTCATGCGCGAGCGGGGCGATATCCCGGACTTGTGCCTGGTTGGCGAGCCAACCTCGGTCAATCGCCTGGGTGACATGATGAAGATCGGCCGACGCGGTTCGGTCAATGTGTTCCTCGAAGTCGAGGGAAGCGAGGGCCACGTGGCCTATCCGCACCTGGCCGACAATCCGATCCCGCGGCTGGTGGCGATGCTGGCTGAGCTCGACGCCCTTGAGCTGGACCAGGGCACCGAGTGGTTCCAGCCCTCCAACCTCGAGATCACCGAGCTCGAAGTCGGCAACCCGGCCACCAACGTCATTCCGGCGAAAGCCAAGGCGCGTATCTCGATCCGCTTCAACGACACGCATAGCGGCGCGGAGCTCTCTCAGAGGGTCACAGAGATCGCCCGCAAGCACGGAGGGACTGCCAGGCCCGTCATCTCCGGAGAGCCCTTCCTGACGCCTCCAGGGGCCTTCTCGGAGATAGTCAGCAAGGCAGTCGAGGCCGAGACCGGCATCGAGCCCGAGGCTTCGACCAGCGGGGGCACCTCCGACGCGCGGTTCCTCCGTGCGCTGTGCCCGGTGATCGAGTTCGGCCTGACCAACGCCACCATGCACAAGCGCGACGAAGCCGTGGCGATCGAGGATCTCGAAGCGTTGGTGCGGATCTATCGCCGGATCGCGCTGGAGGCTTTTGCCTCTGCTGCTTCCTGAGCCTTTCGCGTTCCGCGACAGGTCTGACCAGCTTACGTAAAATCACGGAGTTTCCATCCCTGATGGTAGCGTTACCATAACGCATACCCCGGTAAAAAAGCCGGAAAAAACAGGGAGGATAGCGTGATTTCACGCCTTGAGATCGTGCGCCGTGAATTGCTGGGCGCCGTGGCCATTTCCGGTCTGATGCTGCCGTCGCTGGCCTACGCGCAAGCCGGAGAGTTGCCGGCCAAGACGGCCGAGTCCGCGCAGTCGTCTGCCGAGGAGCCTGAGCCCGAAGTCGCGGATGAGGAGAACGTGATCCTCGTCTCGGGCTACCGCGCGTCGCTCCAGAGCCAGACCAACGCCAAGCGCGACTCGACCGGCTTTACCGACACGATTTTCGCCGAGGACATCGGCAAGTTTCCGGACACCAATATCGCCGAATCGCTCAACCGCATTCCCGGCGTCACTATCGGCCGCGAAGTCACGGGTGAGGGCGTGACGATCGCTATCCGCGGCCTCGGCAGCAACTTCACCCGCGTGTTGCTCAACGATGCACCGGTGGCGATTGCCTCGGTGCGGTTCGATGCGCAGGGGACCAATCGCGAAGTCGATCTCGATCTCTTGCCGACCGAACTCTTCACCCAACTGACGGTCAGCAAATCGCCTGTCGCCAGTCAGGTGGAAGGTGGCGCCGCAGGCACCGTCAACCTCCGGGCCGCGCGGCCGTTCGACAATCCCAAGCCCTACATCAGCTATGGCCTCCAGGGCTCGAAGGTGAGTGGGTCGGACAAATGGGGCTATCGCGGCCACGTGCTGGCGAGCGCGACATTCGGCGACTTCGGCCTTCTCGTCGGTGGTGCGGCGGTGCGCAACAACTTCCACGTCGACGGGTTCGAGACGATCGGGTGGACCAATCCGAACCTGACCGAGGCGCAGCGCCCTGGCCCCGCCAACTCGCGCAACACCACGGGCGGGGGAAACTTCACCATCCCTTCGACCGTACCGAGCAAGGCCGGCAACGGCCTGACGCCGGGCGCGACGATCGACCAAGCTTTCCTACTAGCCAACAATCCGGGTGCGACGATCGAGCAGATCGACAACGGCCTGATCCCGCGCCTCGCCCGTCCTCGCGAGGAAGCGGGCGAGCGTGAACGGTACAACGGGCTGGTCGCCCTCGAATGGCGGCCGAGCGACGACTTTCATTTCTACGTCGATGGCATGTACGCCCGGCGCAACACCGACATGACGCGTACCTCGATGAACTGGGTCGGGCGCAACGGCGCGGTGATTCCGCTCAACACGACTTATGACCGCGACGATTGCTCGCAGGGTTGCGTCGTTACGGGCGGCACTTACGCCAACTCCCAGTTCTTCCTCGAATATCGCCAGTACAAGGACAGGCAGGACTACTGGGGCGTGAACCCGGGGATGGAGTTCACCTTCAACGATTGGCTCAAGGGCGATCTCAACGCCAACTTCACCCGGAGCACGTTCCACCGGGAGAACCCGACTTTCCTGGTCACGACCCCGCCCAACAGCGGAGCGACGGTGAGCTATCGCAACGACGGCGAGCTTCTGTCGATCGAGACCGATATCGACCTAAACGACCCCGCTAACTTCGGCTGGGTCGGCGGCGGTCGGGTCAACCTCAATGGCGAAGATCGCGAGACCGAGACCAAGGGCGTGCGCGGCAGCTTGCTGTTCGGCGACGAGAAGCGTTTCAGCGTGCGTGTTGGCGGGGCCTATGACGATACCCGACGCCGCATCACGCCGTTCGACAATACCAATCCGTGGCAGAACGCGATCTGCGGCAACGGGCCGAGCTTTACCTTCCTTGCGCCGAATACCGTAACCACGCCCTGCACCGGCCTCAACGAACCCGGCACCTCCACCCCCGCGGGTTTCCCGACATTTCCAGGCTTCGGAACCAACGCCACCACCGGGGCGCCGCCGCTGGTCTATGCCGGCTCGCTCATCCCCAATGCCCTGGTGCCGAGCTATCTGCTGCCGGGCAGCAATGGCTACATCACCGTCGATTGGGACAAGGTCAAAGCCGACACCGACTATGCCGGCCACCTCGCGAGCGCCCCTGAAACGGGCGCAAGCGCGACCGGTGCCAATGGCGGCCTGATCCGCGAAAAAGTGCTCAGCAGCTTCGTCGAGGGCAACGGCATCTTCGACATTGGCGACGACACGCTGCGGGTGAACGCAGGTTTGCGCATCGTGTGGACCGATCAGTTCGTCGGCGGCCGTGTCAGCTTGCCCGATCCGCGCAACAATCCCGTCGGCGCGCCTCCGGTGGCCGATGGCGGGCGCTATTCGAATGTGATCAATTTCCCGACGACCCGGTCGACCTATTCGAACCTGCTCCCGTCGACGAGCATTGCCTACGAATTCGGTGGCAAGGCCATTGCGCGCGCTTCGATCTCGCGCACGATGACCCGGCCTGACCCCAACGCCATGCTGCCCGGTGCGAGCTTCGTTCAGCCTTCAGCCGACATCGGCACCGTCGGGAACAGCGCGCTCAATCCCTATATCTCGGACAATATCGACCTGGGGTTCGAATTCTATACCGGCGGAGAAGGCGTGATCGCCTTCGCGGCCTTCCGCAAGTCGATCACCGGCTTCACCGTCAACAGCCTGACCACCGTGCCGTTCTCGTTCTTCGAGCCCTACGGCATCAACCTGGATTCGCTGACCGAGGCCCAGCGCGACGCGCTCGCAGCCCGGGCCCAGCCGGGCCAGGCTCTGCGGGACGTCAACGTGGTGGTGCAGCAGCAGGTCAACGCCGATGGCAAGCTCAAGGTCAACGGCATGGAGTTCCAGATCACCCAGCCGCTCGACTTCCTGACCGAACGTGTCGGCATCTCGGGTTTCGGCGTGCAGGGGAACCTGACGCTGATCGATCAGAAGGGCCAGGGTGCCGGGGCTCCGGCCGTCGCAACCGGCGTTTCGCCGATGACCTATACGCTGACCGGCTACTACGAAAAGGGCGCGGTATCGACCCGGCTCTCCTACACCCATTACGATGGGTCGCAGGGTTCGGGCCTCAACCAGAACGGCATCCCGCAAGCCGCCATCTTCGGGCGCGGCTATTCGCAGCTCGACTTCTCGGGCAGCCTCGACCTCGGGTATTTGTTCGACAACGAGCGCCTGCCGACCCTGGTCCTCAACGCGACCAACCTCACGGAAGAACCTCAGGGCAGTTACTTCCAGTTCCCGAACGCGACCTTCAACCAGTACAACCCCGGCCGGACGTTGCTGGTGGGCATTCGCGGGACGTTCTGAGGCGCGCCCATTTTTGGTTCGGGCGAGTCATCCCCCTCCCGCTTGCGGGAGGGGTTAGGGGTGGGCGTGTTCAACCCACGCTCAGCATCCGAGCTCTTCCCTCCGTTCGTGCTCAACCATGGGCCCTGAAACAAGTTCAGGGTGACGAATTGGAATTGGGTCGAGCGAGGCGGTCGACCGATGCGGATTGCTTCGCTACCTTTGCCTCCAGAACCAGGGGAACGGGGTAGGCATGAGCACTGACGCAGAGCAGATCGCCAAGGAAGCCGTGCCTGCCAGCCACAGCAAGCTGCAGTGGCGCATCCTGATCGGTTTCATCGGCGGCCTCACAGCCGGTCTGCTCACTTATGCCATCGCCCCCGATGCCGACTGGCTGCAATGGGTGGTGACTTACGTCACCGGCCCGATCGGTCAGATCTTCCTGCGCCTGCTGTTCATGCTGGTGCTGCCGCTGCTGTTCTCGGCGCTGGTCGTTGGCATCGCCGAAATGGGCGAGATCCGTGCGCTGAAGGCGATCGGGCTGCGCACGCTGGCCTACACCGTCATCGTCTCGAGCATCGCCGTCGCGGTCTCGCTGCTGCTGGTCAACGTGCTCAAGCCAGGCCAGGGCGTCGACCCCGTAGCCGCCCAGGAATTGCTCGCCCAGGGCAAGGCCAACGCCGCCAGCATCGTCGCCGCCTCGGCCGAGAGCGAGGCGGGGGTCAACGCCTTCGTCGCCATCGTGCCGAGCAACGTCGTCTCGGCGATGAGCAACAACGATATCCTCGCGGTCATGTTCTTCGCGCTGATGTTCGGTATCGGCCTGCTCCTCGTCCGCACTCCGCGCACCCAGGTGCTCAAGGAAGCGATCGAGGGCATATTCGAAGTGGCGATGAAGCTGATCGGCATCGTCATCCAGCTCGCGCCGATCGCGATCTTCTGTTTCATGTTCAACCTCTCGGCGCAGTTCGGCTGGGACTTGCTCCCGCGGCTCGCGGCCTTCGTCGGCGTCGTGCTGCTGGCGCTTGGCGTGCAGATGTTCGTGGTGTTCCCGGCGCTGCTCAAGTTCGTCGGCAAGAAGAGCCCGATCGCCTTCTTCCGCGAGACGCGCGAGGCGAGCGTGATGGCGTTCTCCACCGCCAGCTCGAACGCCACGCTGCCCACCTCGCTGCGCGTCGCCGAAACGCAGCTCAAGCTGCCGCCGAAGATCTCGCGCTTCGTCCTCACCATCGGCGCCACGGCCAACCAGAACGGCACGGCGATGTTCGAAGGCGTGACGGTGCTGTTCCTGGCGCAGTTCTTCGGTGTCGACCTGACGCTGGCCGATCAGTTGTTCGTGATGCTCGTCTGCATCCTCGCCGGCATTGGCACCGCGGGCGTACCGGGAGGGTCGCTGCCGGTGATCGCGCTGATCCTTTCGGGCGTGGGAGTCCCGCCGGAAGGCATCGGCCTGATCCTCGGCGTCGACCGCTTCCTCGACATGTGCCGCACGACGCTGAACGTGGTCGGCGATCTCGTCGCCGCCCAGGTGATCAGCAGCCTCAGCCGCGAACCGTCAGAGGCCGTAGCGACCTAGTCGGCCGGCGGCTCGGGCGGATCCGAACTCTCGGAACTGCTCGAAGTGTCGGCATTTGCCGTGACCAGCCGAACCGGCACGAACCGGCCAAGCCGGCAGCGCGGCCCGCGAGCGGACCCGGCCTGCAGCACGGTGATCATGTCGGTATGGCAGAGGCGCCCGGCGGTACCCTGATAGGCGAAGCGCCGCTCGAACCCGAGGCCCGGGCAACGGTTGGGCAGGGTGTTGCGGAACATCTCGCGCCCGGACATCACGAAATCGATCGTGCGGTCGTCATGCACCCGGGTGTTGCGGATGCGCACGGTGTTGATGCAGTTGACCGGCTCGCCAATCACCTCGACCGCCGGAGCGCGGCTCTGCGGGGTACTTCCCGGTTCGCTTCCGTTGGTACAGGCTGCCAGCGACAGCAATCCCGCGCAGGCCAGCGCGGGTACGACTACCTTGGGGGTCATCGCACATACTCCCTCTGTTGCACCCCGGCTGCAGGCCGGAGGTCATTCAGTAGAGGGAATCGTTGCCCGCTTTCTCTTCGCGGTGGGCCTCTCGAGCACCTTATCCCGATAGGAACATAGGTCGATTACGGCGCAACGCCAACACTCCGGCTGGCGCGCTTTGCAAATATAGCGGCCGTGGAGGATCAGCCAGTGATGCGCGTGGCGCCGGAACGGCTGCGGCACGCGCTTCTCCAGCTTGGCCTCGACCTGGTCGGGCGTCTTGCCCTTGGCGAGCCCGGTGCGGTTGGAGACGCGGAACACGTGGGTGTCGACCGCGAAGGTCTCCTCCCCGAAAGCGCAGTTCATCACCACGTTGGCGGTCTTGCGGCCGACGCCGGGGAGGGTGACCAGGGTGTCGCGGTCCTGCGGGACCTCGCCCCCGAAATCGCGCTCGAGGATTTCCGACAGCGCGATCACGTTCTTCGCCTTGGCGTTGAACAGGCCGATGGTCTTGATGTGCTGCTTGAGGCCTTCTTCGCCCAGAGCGACCATCTGGGCAGGCGTCTTCACTTCGCGGAACAGTGCCCGCGTCGCCTTGTTGACGCCCACGTCGGTTGCCTGCGCGGACAAGACGACCGCGACCAGCAGTTGATAGACATTACCGAATTCGAGCTCGGTCTCCGGCGCCGGATTGTCCTCGGCAAGACGGCGGAAGAACTCGAAGATCTCGTCCTTGGTCAAAGCCCCAGCACTTGTCCCATGGTGTAGCGGCCCGCCGGCTGGCCGATCAGCCAAGTGGCTCCGCGTACCGCGCCATGGGCGAAGATCATGCGATCCTCGGCGCTGTGAGACAGGACCAGCCGCTCCTGCGGCCCTGCGAGGATCACCGAGTGCTCGCCCGCCACGGTACCGCCGCGCAAGCTGGCAAAGCCGATCGCGCCCTCTTGCCTGGCACCCGTGTGCCCATCGCGCCCGCGTTCCGAGTTGCCTGCCAGCTCTATCCCGCGGCCCTCAGCCGCCGCTTCGCCGAGCAGCAATGCCGTGCCTGAAGGGGCATCGACCTTCATCCGGTGATGCATCTCCAGCACCTCGATGTCCCAGTCTGGCCCGAGGCTCGCGGCCGCCTGTCTGACGAGGTGCGCCAGCAGCGTGACGCCGAGCGAGGTATTGCCCGTCTGCAGCACCGGCACCGCCAGCGCCGCGCTTTCGATCAGCGCCTGCTGCGTTTCGCCGAGCCCGGTCGTACCGACGAGGATCGGGATGCCCGCGCCGACCGCGGCGTGGAGGTTGTTTTCGAGCGCGGCGGGGGCCGAGAAGTCGACCAGCGTGTCGCTGTGGTCGGCCAGGCGGCCTGCGTCTCCGCCCCGGTCGATACCGCCGGAAACCTCGTGACCGGCCGCCTCGATGGCGCGCGTAAGTGCCAGTCCCATGCGTCCGTCGCTGCCGATAATGCCAATACGGGCCATTGCGCCTCCCTTCGTGCGCGTGCTTCATGCGAGCAATGGACGCCATTCGCAACATCGTGATCCTCACCGGCGCCGGAATTAGCGCCGAGAGCGGGCTGCGGACGTTCCGCGCCGACGACGGCTTGTGGGAGGATCACCGCGTCGAGGACGTGGCGACCCCGCAGGGCTTTCGCCGCGATCCGGAGCTGGTGCAGCGGTTCTATGACGAACGCCGGACCAACATCCTCGCTGCCGAGCCGAATGCTGCGCACGAGGCTCTGGCGCGGCTTGACCGCGAGTTTGGCGGGGACCTGCTGATCGTCACCCAGAACATCGACGACCTCCACGAACGCGCAGGGGCGCGGCGGGTGCTGCACATGCATGGGGAGGGGCTCTCGGCCTGGTGCCTCGCCTGCGACGCACGTCATCACTGGACCGGCACCTTGCTCGACGAGCCGCCGTGCCCCGCGTGCGGCGAGGCGGCGCTACGGCCGGACATCGTCTGGTTCGGAGAGATGCCGTACCGGATGGACGCGATCTTCGCCGCCCTGGCGCGCGCGGATCTGTTCGTCTCGATCGGGACCTCGGGCGCAGTCTATCCGGCGGCGGGGTTCGTGCAGGAGGCCAAGAGCCACGGGGCACGGGCGCTCGAACTCAATCTCGAGCGGAGCCAGGGCTCGCAATGGTTCGACGAGACGCGGCTTGGTCCCGCAAGCGAACTGGTGCCGAGTTGGGTTGAGGAGGTACTGCGATGAGCGACCATCAGGGCAGCTGTCACTGCGGGCGTGTGCATCTGACCCTGAGCGAGACGCCGACCGACGCCGGCGAGTGCAACTGCTCGATTTGCCGGCGGACCGGCGCGCTATGGCATCACTGCCATCCTGATGCGGTGCAGGTCGAAGGTGAAGAGGTCTCCTATCAGCAAGGAGATCGCTCGCTCGACCTATGGCATTGCCCGACCTGCGGCTGCATTACCCATTGGACGCCGACCGATCCGGCCTATCCGCGCATGGGAGTGAACCTGCGCATGTTCGATCCGCCGTTGTGGCGGGACTTGCCCCGCCGACTAATCGACGGAGCGAGCTACTAGCGGCCGCAAGCGCGGCAACCCGGATCCTTTACCAGGTTGAGCGTGCGCATCGAGGGCGTCAGGCCGTCGAGCAGGTGCAACTTGCTCCATTGCGGATCGCCCAGTCCGCCGCTGCGGGCGAGCAACACTCTGATCGCCTGGAGTGCGGCAAAGGTCGCGGTCCAGCCGGCCATAGCGCCGAGCATGCCGTCCTCGGCGCAAGTGTCGCAGTCGTCGGCGTCGAAAGCGTCGCCGACATAGCAGCGGTAGCAGGCCTGGTCCGGCAGGTGACCGGCGAAGGCTCCGACCTGGCCCTGGAAGCGGCCGACGGCAGCTGAGAGCAGCGGGATCCCCGCGACGACGCAGGCGTCGGACACGGCCAGTCGGGTCGCGAAGTTGTCGCACCCGTCGAGCACGAGGTCGGCACCCGCGATCAGTTCGGCGGCATTGGCGGGAGTGATCCGCTCGCTCACCCAGCGCACATCGAGTGCGGCATCGAACTCGCGCACCCAGGCGGCGGCCAGGTCCGCCTTGCTCCGGCCGACTTCGTGTTCGCGAAAGATCGTCTGGCGTTGGAGATTGGTGGGATCGACCGTGTCGTCGTCGATCAGCACTAGCGAGCCGATCCCGGCTCCAGCAAGGTACTGCAAGGCGGGCGAGCCTATTCCGCCGACGCCGATGAGAACGACTTTCGCGCTTGCCAGCGTCGCCTGGCCCACGCCGCCGATTTCGGGCAGCACGATATGGCGGGCAAAACGGTCCAGGCGTTCGGGAGGGAGTGTCATGCCCTGCAGCTAGGGCTGGATATGCACCTCGGCAAGCTCAGCCGAACGAAGTCAGGATCCAGACTCCCTTCGCGCTGAGCTTGTCGAAGCACCCTCCCGTCAGAAGCTCAGCTCTCGAGCTGGCGCAACAGGCTGCGTACATCACCGTCCATGTCGGAATCGCGCTGGCGCAGATCCTCGATCAGACGGACGGCGTGGATCACGGTCGAGTGGTCGCGGCCGCCGAACTTGCGGCCGATCTCCGGGTATGAGCGCGGCGTCAGCACCTTGGCGAGGTACATCGCCACCTGGCGCGGGCGAACCACCGCGCGGGCGCGGCGCTTGCTCGACATTTCGGCGCGATCGATGCGGTAGAACTGGCAGACCGTGCGCTGGATCTCGTCGATCGTGATCCGGCGGCGGTTGGCCGACAGGATGTCGGTCAGCTGCTCTTCGGCCAGCTGGAGCGAGACGTCCTGCCCGGTCAGCTGGGCATAGGCGATCAGCTTGTTGAGGCCGCCAACGAGCTCGCGCACGTTGCGGTTGATCGTGCGGGCGAGGAACTCGATCACGTCCGCCGGCACGTCGAGCGGAGCAAAACGCACCAGCTTCGACTGCAGGATCAGGCGGCGCAACTCGATGTCGGCCGACTGGATGTCGGCGACGAGGCCCATCGACAGGCGGCTGAGCAGGCGCGGCTCGACACCGTCGAGCGCTTGCGGCGCGCGGTCGGCGGCGAATACCAGGCGCTTGCCCTCGGCCAGCAATGCATCGATCGTGTAGAGCAGCTCTTCCTGGGCGCTGGCCTTGCCGATGATGAACTGGATGTCGTCCACCAGCAGCAGGTCGAAGCCGCGCAGGCGCGCCTTGAACTCGATCATCTCGTTCGACTTCAGGGCCGAGACGAACTCGACCATGAAACGCTCGGCGCTGCAGTAGAAGATGCGCGCACGCGGGTGAGCCTGGAGATAGGCGTGACCGATCGCGTGCAGCAGGTGCGTCTTGCCCTGGCCGGTGGCGGCCTTGAGGTAGAGCGGCGAGAACTGCGGCTTTTCCGCCTGGGCCATGCGCTCGGCGGCGTTCTTGGCCAGCACGTTGGTAGTGCCGGTGACGAAAGCCGCGAAAGTCAGCGAGGGGTCGAGGCCGACCGACGAGGTAAACCCGTCGTCGCCGATCGATTCCATCGCGCGGGCGCCGGCAAGGGCACCATCGTTGGCGGCGCGGTGACCGAAGCCGTCCTCACCCCGGAAGTCGAGGTCGGCCAGCTTGCGGCGGCCCGGATGGACGCCGATCTTGACGTTGCGCACTTCGCTGCGGGCAATCTTCCACGCGAGCGACAGGCGATCGTGGAATCGATCCTGCACCCAGTTCGCCGAAAACTCGGTTGGCAGAAACAGATGGAGCGTGCCGGTGTCCTTGCAGAAGCTGCCGACCTGAATCGGACGAATCCACTGGCTGAACAGCTGGTGGCCCAGATCCTTGCGCAGGCCCTGGCTGATGTCAGCCCAGTCCGCTGCGAGATCGACGGCTTCCTGTTCTTCCATATCCCCCTCAGTAGAATCGTTTCTGGCAGGCCCTGATCGGCCGGCATGCGGTCCCATCCGAATCATTGATCCGTTCCCTCCCCGAAAGGCTTTTCACACCTGAAAGACGCCGGGCACAGAAAAGCCCCCCCTGCGAATCCAGCGGAATCGCAAGTGCCCCCGTACGTCATCTCGAATTAGTTCGGCTGGACGAGTCAGTCGCCAACCGGAAGGCCGTTATGAACGTGCCTCGTCGACGCTCGCAAGTCTGCGCATCTAAAAAAAGTGAAATATATCGGCTTGACTCGTGTGGACCCCGCAGCCTTGCGTTCAAGTCCCTGAATCAGCGCCGGATTCTTGTGACAGTTTTGCGAATCGGCAGAAATCCTGCACTTTCGAGTAAGTCAGTATTTACTGTCTCGCAGACGCGAAAAAGGGCCGGTGGAAAACCCGCCGGCCCGTTCCAATTTCGTTCTTTGATAAATCCCGAAACGGGACGAATCAGAGAGCCGCGACTCGCTTGCTGAGGCGGCTCATCTTCCGGGCCACGGTGTTCTTGTGCAGAACGCCACGAGCCACGCCACGAGCCATCTCCGGCTGGGCTGCCTTAAGGGCCACCTGAGCGGCATCCTTGTCGCCAGTCTCAAGAGCGGTTTCCACCTTCTTCACGAAGCTGCGGATGCGGCTGATGCGCGCACCGTTGATCTCGGCACGCTTGTCGTTGCGGCGGATGCGCTTGCGGGCTTGGGGCGTATTGGCCATTTTTGTCCTTACATCGGGCCGCGTTTTAGGAGCGGCCGGAAGCTCTGTCTAAAATTGCTGAAACGGCAGTTTCCCGCCGGAAAGCGGCGCCCTTACCGAGGAGGTGCCGAATCGTCAACTGGATATAGCGCCTCAAGCGCCGGCGGGGCCATCCGGCCCCTTGGCTATCCTCGCATAAGCTCGGGCGGCCGTTCGGCCTTGCCGTCGACTTCGCCGACGGAGCCAAAGGCTACTTCTGGCAGGTGGGGCAGAACCATGTGCTTCTTCCGCCTTGGACTATGCGTTTGATCGTGCCGCCGTCCTCGTGTTGGCAGGGCTCTCCCTCTCTTCCGTACACGGCGAAGCGGCTGGCGAAGTAGCCGAGTTCGCCGTCAGGGCGGGCGTAGTCGCGCAGGGTGGAGCCGCCGTCCTCGATCGATTGTTCGAGGACCTCGCGAATCGCCGGGACAAGCCGCTCCAGCGCCGGGCGCGTGACTTTGCCGCCGGCCTTGCGCGGGTCGATCCCGGCGCGCCACAGCGCCTCGCAGACGTAGATGTTGCCGAGCCCGGCGACGATCCGCTGATCGAGCAGCAGCAGCTTCACAGCCTGCGTGCGGTCGCGCAGGGCCTCGCGCAAGTGATCGACCGTCAGGCCCGGACCGAGCGGCTCCGGTCCCATCGCCGCAAAGGCCGGCCAGCGTTCGAGCGCCTCGGTATCTACGAGGTCGACAAACCCGAACCGGCGCGCGTCATTAAGCGCGAAGCTATGGTCGCTTGTTTCGAGGACGAGATGGTCGTGCTTTGCCGGCTCCGCGGGATCGATTCGCCAGCGACCGCTCATGCCGAGGTGGAATACCAGCGTGGTCCCGCGATCGGTGTGGATCAGGCCGTACTTCGCGCGCCGCCCCATGCCGGTCACCCGCGCCCCGGCGAGCGACTGCACCAGCCCCTCGGGGAACGGAAAGCGCATGTCGGGCCGGTTGAGCGCGACGCGCTCGATCCGGGCGCCGTCGAGGAAGCGGGCGAGACCGCGGACGGTGGTTTCGACTTCGGGAAGTTCGGGCATTTGCGGAAGATACCTAGCGATCCCGCCGCACTCTGTCATCGCCAAGCGCTGCGGTGCTGACTAAAGCGCGCGCCATGCCCATCGATCGCAAACAGGCTCGCGCCTTCGCCCTGCTCGGACTTGTCATGGTGCTCTGGGCAGGAAACTCGATCGTTGCCCGTGGGGTACGCGGCGAAGTGGCTCCCTTCACCCTGGCCTTCATCCGCTGGACCGGCGCTTGCCTTGCCGTCGCTCCGTTCGCCATCGGTCCGCTCAAACGCGACTGGCCCGAGATCGTGAAGGGCTGGAAGGCGCTGCTGTTCCTCGGCCTTGTCGGCGTCGCGGCGTTCAACGCGTTCCTCTATTCGGGCCTGCAATACACCACCGCCACTAACGCTCTGCTGCTGCAGGCCGCGACCCCGGCGATGATGGTGCTGCTCGACCGGCTGATCTTCGGCGTGAGGCCCGGCTGGTGGCAGATTATCGGCGTAACCGCCTCGATGCTCGGCGTGCTCGTCATTGTGTTCGAGGGCGACGCGTCAGCCGCGCTGCGGCTGCACTTCGGCAAGGGCGATGCGCTGATCCTGTGCTCGGTGGTGGTGTGGTCGGTCTACACCGTGTTCCTGCGGCTGCGTCCGCCGATCTCGCCGGTGAGCTTTATCGCGGTGACCTTCTTCATCGCCATGGTGACCATGGCGGTCCCGGCAGCGCTCGAGTGGCAGTCCGGCCGGACCATCGCCTGGAGCCCGCACATCGTGGGCGCGTTCCTCTACGTCGCCCTGCTGCCGTCGCTGCTGTCCTATTTCATCTACAACCAGGCCACCGGCGTGGTCGGTCCGGCGAAGGCGGGGCAGGCCATCACGCTGATGCCGCTGTTCGGCGCGTTCCTCTCCGCCGCGCTGCTGGGCGAGCGGCTCCATCCGTTCCACTTCGTCGGCATGGTCTTCATCCTGGCGGGAATCGGGCTGAGCCTGCTTTCGGGGGCGAGGAAAGAGCCCGCTGGCGCCACGCCAAACCGCTCGCTAGAGGACCGGGCATGAGCGATCAGGTTTCCTTCGGATACGAGACCGTCGACGCGGACGAGAAGACCCGCCGCGTCGGCGCGGTGTTCTCCAACGTGGCGTCGAAGTACGACGTGATGAACGACGCCATGTCGGGCGGCATGCACCGGCTGTGGAAGGACCAGTTCGTCCGCCGCGTGAAGCCCCAGCCAGGCGAGGCGATCCTCGACATGGCAGGCGGCACCGGCGACATCGCCTTCCGCATGGCCGCGCGCGGCGCGGCGGTGACGGTGGCCGACATCAATCAGGAAATGCTCGACGTCGGGCTCGAACGCGCGGTCGAGCGCGGGATCGATACGCTGGTCTGGTCGCGCCAGAATGCCGAGCAGCTCGCTTATTCGGACCGCTGCTTCGATGCCTACACCATCGCGTTCGGCATCCGAAACGTGACCCATATCGACAAGGCGCTGGAAGAGGCGTTCCGCGTGCTCAAGTTCGGCGGGCGGTTCTATTGCATGGAGTTCTCGACCACCGAGTGGCCGGGCTTCAAGGACGTCTACGACTTCTATTCGCACAAGATCGTACCGCAGGTGGGCAAAGCCATCGCGGGCGATGAGGACAGCTATCGCTACCTGATCGAATCGATCCGTCGCTTCCCGCCGATGCCGGAATTCGAACGAATGATCCGCGAGGCGGGCTTCGAGAAGACCAAGGTCGAGCCGATCCTGGGAGGGCTGGTCGCCATTCACTCAGGGTGGAAGATCTGACCCGACCTGCAATCCATATCCTGCGCCTGCTCAAGTGGGGGCGCACGCTTGCCCGGCATGGCGCTCTGCGAGGGATCGAGGGCGATCCCAACACGCCGCCACCGGTCAAGCGCCTGGCCCGCATCGCGCGCTTCGGTACGGTCCAGCCGCGCGTGCCGGACTATGCCGCCGCGTTCCAGGACATTGGCCCGGCAGCGATCAAGCTAGGCCAGACGCTCGCCACCCGGCCCGACATCGTCGGGGAGGAAGCGGCGCACAACCTGCTGACTTTGCAGGATAGCCTCCCGCCGCTCCCGTTCGAGCAGATCGAGGCGGAAATGGCGCGCAGCTTCGGGCAGCCGCTGGCGAATGTGTTTTCGGAGATCGATCCGGTGCCGGTCGGCTCGGCCTCGATCGCCCAGGTCCACCGCGGCGTGACCAACGACGGTCGTACGGTCGCGATCAAGGTCCTGCGGCCCGGCATCCGCGAGAAATTCGCCAAGGACATCGACACTTACGAATGGGCCGCCGCGCATCTCGAAGCGCTCGGTGGCGAAGCCCGGCGCCTGCGCCCGCGGCTGACCATCGCCAACTTCAAGCGCTGGACCCACCGCGAACTCGACTTGCGGCGAGAAGCGGCATCCTCGTCCGAACTCGCCCAGGCGATGAAGGGGTTCGAGGGCTACACTGTCCCCGCGATCGATTGGGACCGGACCAACGGCCGGGTCATGACCATCGAGTGGATCGACGGCATCAAGATCGGCGATGTCGAGGCATTGCGCGCTGCGGGTCACGACCTGCCCCAGCTCGCCAGCCGCCTGGTGCTGGCTTTCCTGACCCAGGCGATCAGCGGCGGCTTCTTCCATGCCGACATGCACCAGGGGAACCTGTTCGTGCGGCCCGACGGGACGATCGTGGCGATCGACTTCGGGATCATGGGCCGCATCGACCGGCGCGCGCGGCAATGGCTGGCGGAGATCCTCTACGGCCTGACCACTGGCAATTACCGCCGCGTGGCCGAGATACATTTCGAAGCGCAATACGTGCCGAGTTATCATTCGGTCGAAGAGTTCGCGACGGCCCTGCGCGCGGTGGGCGAACCGATGCGTGGCAAGCCGGTCAGCGAGCTGTCGGTCGGCATGATGCTCGACAGCCTGTTTGCCATCACCCGCGACTTCGACATGCAGACCCAGCCGCACCTGCTGCTGCTCCAGAAGACCATGGTCATGGTCGAAGGCATCGCCACCCAGCTCGATCCCTCGATCAACATGTGGGACGTTTCCGCGCCCTACGTCCGTAGCTGGATCCGCGACGAACTCGGACCGGAAGCGGCGCTGGCGGAGCGTATCCGCGAGGATCTGGGAACCTTGCTGCGCCTGCCGGCGCTCGTCCGCCGGATCGAAGAGAGCTATCCCGCCCGGGGTGGAGCTCCTGACCAACCGCCCTTGCCTGAGGTGGACCTGGTTTGGGAGCGTAAACGCGATGGTAACCACTGGGTAGGCTATATTCTCGCCGCGCTCGCTGGAGGGGCGTTGGCGTGGGCGATGATTTCAGGAACACTGCTGGTGTAGCGCAAGGGCGAGCACCTGCGTGGGATCGCTTTGCCCACTGGCCTCAGGTCCAGGCTCGCCTGGGGTTGCTGGCACTGGTGCTCCTGCTGATCGCTTCGGCGCTCGTTCCGATCCGATCTGAGGCCGAACTTCCGAAGGTTTCGCAAACCCATGAAACGTCGGGCACCGAAGCAACGTCCGAGCGCGATGATGACCTCGCGTTGTACGACCGCGCCGCCGAACGCATCCGGAAGGGCGAGAATTATTACGATTTCATTGTCGGAGAGCAGCGCCTCGCCAACTATCCGGTTACGCCCGGGCTCGCTGTGCGCCTGCCGACGCTTGCTTACGTTCAAGCCACTCTGAGCGAACAGGCGCAGTTCGCGGGGGCTTTGTTGCTGCTTGTTGCGACGATTGCCGTTTGGTGGCGCAGGTTGGGTGAAGAACCGGGCTGGTTTCAGCAAAACCGGTTACTTCCGGTGTTTCTGATCCTGGCGCTCGCTCCGCTCGGCCTCAATAGCTACTATTTCGCGATGCACGAGCTATGGGCAGGAAAGCTCATGGCCCTTTCGCTTGGCCTGCACAGACCGGGTAAGTGGACCGCGGCGCTTGTGGTCGCTGCGTTGGCCCTCGCAATTCGCGAACATGCATTGCCCTTCGTCTTGTTGATGGGAGCCATGGCCCTTTGGCGTCGGGACTGGAGAGAGAGCATAGCTTGGGCAGCTTTAGCCCTGGCGTTTCTAGTTGCCCTTGCGGTGCATCTGCACGTTATCGCCGCCCAAACTTTACCAAGTGATCCGCCATCCCCGTCGTGGCTTGCGATGCGGGGCCTGTCGGGTTGGTTGTCGAACCTCGTATTCTCTAGCCCGCTATACATCCTGCCGGACTGGATCGCCGGCCCGGTGCTCATGTTGGCAATGGCCGGCTGGGCGGGCTGGCGCTCGCCCCTGGGTACCTCCGCCACCTTCCTCTATTTCGGATATGGCCTTGCCTTCATGATCGCTGGACGATCCAACAACTTCTATTGGGGCGCCGTTGTCACGCCCGCCATGCTGGTCGGTCTGGCTTTCGCTCCGAATGCGATACGATCGCTTCTAAACTCAGCTCTGCGCCAGCCTGTTTCCCAGTTAGCGCTCGCAAAGTAATTGCGTGGTAACCTTCGGCGTTGCACAAGCGGCAACCATGCCGGGGCCGCGTATCCTTCTCGTCGTGGGCGGAGGAATTGCCGCCTATAAATCGTGCGAACTCGTCCGCCTGATCAAGAAGGGCGGCGGTGACGTGACCTGTGTTCTGACCGAGGGAGGGGCGCAGTTCGTCACGCCGATGAGCCTTGCGGCTCTCAGCGGCAATCAGGTCCATTCGACGCTGTGGGACCTCAAGGACGAGGTCGAGATCGGCCATATCCAGCTCAGCCGGCAAGCCGACCTCGTGGTCGTATGCCCGGCGACGGCGGACTTGCTGGCGAAGATGGCGGCGGGGATTGCCGACGATCTCGGAACCACCCTGATCCTCGCCACCGACAAGCCGGTCATGGCCGTTCCCGCGATGAACGTGCGCATGTGGGAGCACGAGGCGACCCAGCGCAATGTCGCCTGGCTCAAGCAGGCCGGGGTGCACGTGATGCAGCCGGATGAAGGCGAAATGGCTTGCGGCGAATATGGCCCCGGCCGTCTGCCGGAGCCGGAGATGATCTGGCTCGAGATTGCCGAGAAGCTGGGGCTTGATCCCGGCGAGGCCGGATCGCGAGAGGTTGCGAGCTATCTCGAAGCGCTCGAACCCGAAGACGAGCCCGAGGACACGCAGGATGTGGCGGACGGCAAGCCAGGTGGGCTTGCGGGCCTCCTCGCTTCGCTCATCCCGCGGAGCACGCCGCGCCGGATTGAGCCCGACGAAGTGTCGTATCTGGAAAAGGCGTTCGGGGAAGAACAGCTGGGCGATCTCGTGCGCGAGGTGCCGCCGCTGCCAGAGCCCGATCTTACGGGCGGCCCACTGATCGTGAAGAAGGGGCAGGCGAAGTCGGCTCCGCCAACCGATCCCGATGCGATCAATCACCAGGTCAACGGCTGGCAAGCGCCGCCGGAACCACCAGCTTTCGATCCGCTCGAAGGCCAGCCCGATTTTGACGCCGATCCGGAGCATCGCCCGCTGTTCGGCAAGCACGTGCTCGTCACCGCTGGGCCGACGCATGAGCCGATCGATCCGGTGCGTTTCATCGCCAACCGCTCGTCCGGCAAGCAGGGCTTTGCGATCGCTGCTGCTGCGGCCGCCGCGGGTGCGCGGGTCACGCTGGTCTCCGGGCCGGTGACCCTGGCGACGCCGCCGGGAGTCGACCGTATTGACGTGGAGAGCGCAGACGAGATGGCCGCTGCGGTCAAGGCCTCGCTGCCGGCCGATGCCGCGGTGATGGTCGCTGCCGTCGCCGACTGGCGGACCAAGGACTTCGCACAGGAGAAGATCAAGAAGCGTGGCTCCGCCCCACCGGCGCTGATCCTGGCCGAGAACCCCGACATCCTGGCTTCGGTCGCCGCGAGCAACCAGCGGCCCAAGCTGCTGGTCGGTTTTGCCGCCGAGACCGAGAACGTGGTCGACAACGCCACTCGCAAGCGCAAGAGCAAGGGCGTGGACTGGATCGTCGCCAACGACGTCGGAAAAGGCGGCGCGATGGGTGGCGACGAGAACACCGTCCACTTGATCAGCGAAGGCAAAGTCGAGGATTGGGATCCGATGAGCAAGCAAGCGGTCGCACGGCGGCTGGTGGAGAGAATGGCCGAGGTCCTGACCAGTGAGTGACGCGACTGTCGGCGTGCGGATCAAGCGTTTGACGCACGGAGTGGGCCTGGCTCTTCCAGCTTATGCCACGCATGGCGCTGCCGGGATGGACGTGCTGTCTGCCGAGGACGTGACTCTGGCGCCCGGAGCGCGCCATGCGGTCGCGACCGGGTTCGCCGTGGCCATCCCTGAAGGGTACGAGATCCAGGTCCGCCCGCGCTCGGGCCTCGCTCTCAAGCACGGCATCAGCGTGCCCAACACGCCGGGGACGATCGATTCCGATTATCGCGGCGAGGTGAAGGTGATCCTGATCAACCTCGGCAGCGAGAGCTTTGCGATCGCGCGGGGTGACCGCATCGCCCAGCTCGTGCTGGCTCCGGTGACGCTGGCGTCATGGCAGGAAACCGACGAACTGGACGAGACCGTTCGCGGCGCCGGCGGGTTTGGCTCGACGGGCGGACATTCCGCCCTGGCCTGAGCCTCCTCCGCCGGTCGCTATCAGTCGCGGCTGGCGGTCTGCTTTTCCGGCGCGATCGAGATGCGCACCGTCTCGCCCGAGTTGCCCGGGAAGCCGACGAACATCGCATCGACGAGGTTCGGCACCAGGTACTGCAGCCGGTTTGAGGTCGACAGCGCCTGGGCGTTGCCTTCGAACAGCCGCACGCCGTCAGCCGCGCGATCGATCTTCAGGTCGATGCCGCTGGTGAAGACGGTGTAGCTGTAGACGTCATTGAAGAACGACGAGTTCCAGCCCCATCCCCAGGCGCCATAGGGCCGGTAGAAGCCACCGCCCCGCCAGTAGGGGCGATAGCCGTACCAGGAGCCGTACCAGGGATCGTAGAACCCGGACGAGCGCACGCGCTCGCGGCCGTTATCGACGCCATAGCCGAAGCTGACGACGAGATCGGCCGCTGCCTTGTCGGTGACCGGGCTGTAGCCGAGCTGGGTCAGGTGGTTGGAAACGAGCTGGGCGTAAGTGCGGAATTCGATCCCGCCTTCGAGCGCGGGATCGCCTGCCACGATGACGAAGGTCTGTCCGGCGGGGGCCGGTAGCTGCGACTCAAACCGCGAAACGTCTGCCTTGAACGGCGTGGCACACGCTGCGAGCGTGGCTAGGGCCAGGGGCACCAGGATCAGCCTGAGAGCTCGTGCCATCTTGGTCAGGTTGCTCATCTCGAAAACTCTCTTTCGAAAACCTCGCGCAACCCGAACTCCTTCGATCGGGTGCGAGTTCCAGAACGTTAGAGCGTGTCATATCAAGGGCGGGCTGAATAGCCGTTGAACGCAAGCGGCGGAAAAACCGTGATTTTTCAGTACCGGCCAATGCGCGATGAGAGTCGATTCTGTGAAATTACGGCCCGGAAGGCCCGTTTTGAGAACGGAACCTCCCGGGCCGAGCGATAACTCATTGGTTAATCAACGACTCCAAGATGGCGCTGTCAGCCGCGCACCAGCCCCAAGGCCCGATAGGCCTGATCCAGCGTGGGACCGGCGATCTGCCGGGCCTTGGCCGCGCCTCGGGCGAGAATCGCATCGAGCGATTCCCGGTCCTCGAGCAGGCCGGTGAAGCGTGCGGTGATCGGACTCAGGGTCTCGACCAGCAATTCGCCCAGGGCGGGCTTGAACGAGCCGAATCCCTGTCCGCCATGCTCCGCCAGAACCTCGGCCACCGACTTGTCCGACAGGGCGGCATAGATCGAGACCAGGTTGAGCGCCTCAGGACGGCCTGCCAGACCCGCTTCCTCGCTCGGTAGCGGTTCCGGATCGGTCTTGGCCTTCTTGACCTTCTTCATCACCTCGTCCGGATCGTCGGCGAGGTTGATGCGGCTCATGTCCGACGGGTCGGACTTGCTCATCTTCGCGGTCCCGTCACGCAGCGACATGATCCGCGCCGCGCCGGGGGGGATGATCGGGTCGGGCAGAGTGAAGACCGGCGCGTCTTCCGGGCAGAAGTCGTTGTTGAACTTCTGCGCGATGTCCCGCGCCAGCTCCAGGTGCTGCTTCTGGTCCTCGCCCACGGGAACGTGGGTCGCCTGGTAGAGCAGCACGTCGGCCGCCTGCAGCACCGGGTAGGTGAACAGCGCCACGCTGGCGCCTTCGCGGTTCTTGCCGGACTTGTCCTTGAACTGCGTCATGCGGGAGAGCCAGCCCATGCGGGCGGTGCCGTTGAGCAACCATTGCAGTTCCGAATGAGCGGGGACTTGCGCCTGGTTGAACAGGATCGAGCGGCTCGGATCGATGCCGCAGGCGACGAGTGCCGCGGTCATTTCGAGCGTGGCCGCCTTAAGCTCGGCCGGCGAGTGCGGCATCGAGATGGCGTGAAGGTCGGCGAGGAAGAACAGACACTCGCTGCCCGGCTCCAGATCGTCCTGCATGCGAACCCAGTTGCGGATCGCGCCGAGGTAATTGCCGAGGTGAAGGGAGCCGGTGGGCTGGATGCCGGAAACAACGCGCATGATGAGTATCTCTCAGAATTGGGATTGAAAGGGGAGGCCGCCCGTAAAGCGGGGCAGCAGGCGCTCAGATCGAGGCGCGGCTCCGCCATCGCCAGGCCGCCCGGCCACGCGCCATGAAGCGGCACGAGCTCTTACGTGAAAGGGCGGCGGGATGTTCCATCGCGCGGGCCGATAGCACAATCGGCGGCGCGCGACAGCCCTACTCGGAAAGGTTGACCGATTGCGCCGGGCGCTTGCGGCGAAGCTGGCCGATCAGGTCCTTGTCGATCGCTCCGATAAACCAGGCGACCGCGAAGAACACGAAGCCGCCCGCGCCGACCAGGACCGCGAGCGACCATACGCGCTCAATCACATTGCCCGCATAGTGATCGGACAGGGCCGGGGTCAGCCACCAGAGTAGTGCGCTCATCACCGCCGTGGCGACGAGCTGCCGCGCGATGCGGCCGGCAAGCTTGCCGGTGAAATGGAACCAGCCGCGGATTTGCAGCAGGGTGTAGAGCGTCAGCACGTTGAGCGTCGCGGTGAAGGCGGTCGCCGCGGCAAGGCCGACGATGCCGAAGCGCGGCACGACCAGGAAGTTGAGGCCGATGTTGATCGTCAGCACGCAGGCCGCGACATAGACCGGCGTGCGGGTATCCTCACGGCTGAAGAACGCCGGCTGGAACACTTTGACCAGCACGTAGGACGGGAGGCCCGCGACGAGCGCGACGACGATATTGGCCATGATCGCCCCGTCGGCCGCGGTCATCTTGCCGCCGACGAAGAACGCGGTGACGAAGGCCGGGGCGCAGATGGCGAGGGCTGCGGCAGCGGGCAGGGTCAGCAGGGTGCCGACCTCGACCGCATTCGACTGCAGCCGCTGCGCTTCCTTGCCGTCTCCGGTCTGGATGTGGCGCGCGAGCATCGGCAGGATCGCGGTGCCGAGCGCGATGCCGAAGATCCCGAGCGGCATCTGGTTGAGCCGGTCGGCCATCTTGAGCAGCGTTAGCGAGCCCTGCGGCAGGCTAGTGGCGAAGAACGTGTCGACCAGCTGGCTGATCTGATAGACGCCCGCGCCGAACGTGGCCGGCAGGATCAGCAGCCCCAGCCGCTTCACCTCGGGCGTGAACTTGGGGAACGAGACCTTGAGGTGAACGCCCGCCTTGCGCGTGGCCCACGACATGTAGGCGAGCTGCGCCACGCCGGCGAAAGCCAGCGCCACCGACTGGGCATAGGCCACCGTAACATCGCTGCCGCCGAAATTCTCACGCAAGTAGTAGCCGACCACGATGCCGCCGATCAGCACCACGTTGAGCAGCACCGGCACGAAAGCGCCGGGCGCAAAGCGGGAGCGGGCATTGAGCAGGCCCGACAGCATCGCCACCAGGCTTACCAGCATCAGGTAGGGAAAGGTGATCCGCGAAAGGCTGACCGCGAGCTCGAACTTGCCCGGCACGTCCTGGTACTCACGCGCCAATAGCCAGACGATGCCCGGCATCGCCAGCATGGCCAGGGCCGAAAACCCGAGCAGGACCCAGACGAACACCGCCAGCACGTCGTTGGCGAAGCGGTCTGCCGCCTCTTCCCCGCCGTGGCCGTGAAGCGCGCGCGAGTACATTGGCACGAAGGCGACCGAGAACGCCCCTTCGGCAAACAGCCGGCGGAAGGTGTTCGGCAGCGTGAAGGCAAGCTGCCACGCGTCAGCCGCCAGCCCGGCTCCGAGGACCCGGGCGAGCAGCATGTCGCGCATGAAGCCGAACACGCGGCTGACGGCGGTCAGCCCGCCGATCGTGCCGACGTTCTTGACGAGGCTCATCTAGGGAACCTCAGATGGGCCGTGAAATCAGGCCTGACCGGCAGGAGCGTCTTGCCCGGCCTGCTGGGCCTGGGCCTGAAGCTGCTGCACGTAGAGGCCGTTGAAATCGACCGGATCGAGCAGCAGCGGAGCGAAGCCCGCATCGCGCACGGCGTCGCCGACAATGCGGCGAGCGAAGGGGAACAGGATCCGCGGCGCTTCGGCGTAAGTGAAAGCGTGCTTCTGTTCGTCGCTCATATTGCGCATTCCGACGAGGCCGCAATACGACAGCTCGACGATGTAGGCGGTGCCCTGGGCGGTCTTGTTGGTGACCGAGATCTTCAGTTCGATCTCGTGGACCTCTTCGTTGATCTTGCGCGCGCCGATGTTGAACTGCACGTCGACCTGCGGCTGCTCGGTCCACTGGAAACTGTCGGGAGCCTTTGGATTCTCTACCGAAAGATCCTTCACGTACTGCGTCAGAAGGCCCGCGACCGGCAGCGTATCCGCGCCGTTGCCAGCGTTGGCGGTGTCGGAATCGAGATTGGTGAGAACGTCGCCCTGTTCGGCCATGATGCAATTCGACTTTCGAAAATGGGTTTGGCGCCCGCTAGCACCGCCATTGCGCTGTCGCAACGCTTGCCTAAAAAGCGTAATCTCTCAGGAGCCAGTGGGCCTGACAGGTGTTGTTCATTTGTGTATGGCAACTATCTTATGCACAAATAGGCTTAGGTTGTTCCGTAAGAGGACGAGCCGGGCGCAGATCGGACAAGCGTAGTGATCATTGAAATCGTCATCCTGGCCATGATCGCAGCCTTCCTCGGGCTGCGGCTTTATTCGGTGCTTGGCCGCCGGGCCGAGCATGAAGAGGAACCCGTGCCGACTCGTTTCGAGCGGAATGAGGCTGGCAACGTGCCGCGCCAGATGACGACCTCCGCCGCCGAAGTCCCGAACAACAATCGCGAGATTGCCGGCTTCCCGCCCGCGATCGAACAGGGCCTGCGCGATATCAGCGTGGCCGACCGCCGGTTCGACCTGCTGAGCTTCCTCGAAGGCGCCAAGGCGGCTTACGCCATGGTGCTCGAAGCCTTCTGGCGCGGGGACAAGGACGAGCTTCGCCAGCTGTGCGACGATGACGTCTATCGCAGCTTCTCTTCCGCGATCGACGAGCGTGAGGCAGCGGGCGAAACGCTCGACAACCGTCTCATCAGGATCGAGGACACCGTGGTGCACATGGCCCGCCTCGATGGCCGCACGGCGCGCATCGCGGTCCGCTTCACGGCCGACATCGCCGCGGTCACGCGCGACAAGGAGGGCAACGTGGTTGCCGGTTCGCTCAACGATGCGATCGAGAGCATCGACGTGTGGACTTTCTCCCGGGACGTGAACAGCGCCGATCCGGACTGGCTGCTCGACGAAACCGACGAAGGCTGATCCCGAATGCCGGGGGGAGGGCGATACCGTTTCGCCGGGCTGGCTTCGCTTGCCCTGCTCGCAGGGTGCGTCGCGCCGAGCATAAAGCCAACGACGCAGCCGCGACCGGTTCCGACCCCGGCTCCTACGGCCACCAACGCGTTTGCGGCCGGTGTCAGGGCCGGTCCTTCGATCTCGGACCTTCAACTGGCGCCCGCCGATGCGCGCGGGGCGCTCACCTCGTTTCGTGAAAGCTGCCCCAAGCTGCTCGCCCGCACTGATGGCAGCGGGCTGACCCAGAAAGATGACTGGCGCGCGGCGTGTACGGCGGCAGGCGGCTGGTCCGCCAACGATGCGGTGCGCTTCTTCGAGACGCAGTTCGAGGCGGTGATCGTCGGTGAGGGCGCGAGCCACATCACCGGCTATTTCGAGCCCGAGATCGCCGGTAGCCGT
This sequence comes from Porphyrobacter sp., assembly GCA_017744315.1. GTDB lineage: Bacteria > Pseudomonadota > Alphaproteobacteria > Sphingomonadales > Sphingomonadaceae > Croceibacterium_A. The sequence goes on along the minus strand of JAGIBN010000004.1, from coordinate 275,934 downwards.
CAGCGCCGGCCCGGGTTCGAGGTGCCGGTGTACCGCATGCCGCCCGATCTCATCCGCGATTGGCCCTCGGGTACGCCCGCAGGGGAACGCAACGGCCGTGCGCCGCTTGGCCGGCGGGACGAACGCGGGGTGGTCGGCCCTTACTTCGACCGCGGGCAGATCGAAGACGGTGCGCTTTCGGGCAAGGGGCTGGAGATCGCCTGGGCGGCTGATCCAATCGAATTCTTCTTCCTGCAGATCCAGGGCTCGGGCCGCCTGCGCACGCCTGACGGCGAGGTAATCCGCATCGGCTATGCCGGGCAGAACGGCCGCGCCTACGTCGCCATCGGCTCGCTGATGCGCCAGCGCGGGCTGATCGGTAGCGGGCCGGGGCAGTACTCCGGTTCGATGCAGGGGATCGTGCAGTACTTGCGCGAGCATCCGGCGGAGGGCCGCGCGATGATGCGCGAGAACCAGAGCTGGGTGTTCTTCCGCGAGCTGACCGGTGACGGCCCGCTCGGCGCGCTCGAGGTGCCGGTGAGGCGCGAGAATTCGGTTGCCGCCGATCCGGCCTTCGTGCCGCTTGGCGCGCCGGTGTTCATCAATGTCGAGCACAAGCAAGCGAACGGCCTGTGGATCGCCCAGGACACGGGCGGCGCGATCAAGGGCGCCAACCGCTTCGACACTTTCTGGGGCGCGGGTAACGATGCCCAGACCATTGCCGGCGGCATGAACTCGCGCGGGAAGGCGTTCGTCCTGTTACCGAAGGGGACGCTGGCGCGCTTGAGGGCGCAATGAAAGCCCCGCGCGGGCTGAGCGCGGAGGAAGCAGCGCTCTGGGCACAAGTGGCGAGCACGGTCACGCCGCTGAAGAAGGCTGTAGCGAAGAAGCCGCCGTTACCAGCGCTGGAGCTTCCGCCAGCGCCTCCGGCTCCGCTCAAGAAGGCACCCAAGGGACGGATTCCACCACCACTGCCCGCGCCACGCCCGCAAGCTCCGCCGCCGTCACCGGGACCGGGCCTCGATTCCTCGTGGGAGCGCAAGCTGGCGAAAGCGGTGATCGATCCGGATTTCACGCTCGACCTTCACGGCCACAACCTGGAGCAGGCGCACAACCGGCTCGACATGGGCCTGATCCAGGCCAAGGCGATGGGCGCGCGGCTGGTGCTGCTGATCACCGGCAAATCCCGCCCCGTCCACGCGGCCGACCGCGGCGAGAAGCGCGGCGCGATCCGGGCCAAGGTGCTCGACTGGCTGGCGGCGGGGCCGCACTCTTCCGACATCGCCGCCATAAGAAAAGCGCACCGCCGCCACGGGGGCGAGGGTGCGCTTTATCTGGTGTTGAAGCGGAGGCGTTAAATCCTCCCTGTCGCGTGGCGATGGGGAGGGGGACCGCCGCCGCAGGAGGGGCCCGGCGTAACACCACTAGCTCCTCCGTCAGCCCTGCGGGCTGCCACCTCCCCATCGGCTGCGCCGACAGGGAGGATTTGAACGTTAAGCCGCTTCCGCCACGTCCTCTGCCGGGGCATTGCGGATGATGTAGTCGAACGCGCTCAGCGCCGCCTTCGAGCCTTCACCCATCGCGATCACGATCTGCTTGTAGGGCACTGTGGTCACGTCGCCCGCGGCGAACACGCCGGGGAGGTTGGTCGCGGCCTTGTGGTCGATCATGATCTCGCCGTACTTCGACAGTTCCAGGCCGGAGTCCTTGAGCCACTCGGTGTTGGGCACCAGGCCGATCTGGACGAACACGCCTTCCAGCTCGACCTTGTGCTCCTGGCCGGAGACGCGGTTCTTGTAGAGCAGGCCGCTGACCCGCTCGCCATCGCCGAGGATCTCGGTGGTCTGCGCGGAGATGCGGATGTCGACGTTGGGCAGGCTGCGCAGCTTGTCCTGCAACACCTGGTCGGCGCGCAGCTGGCTGTCGAATTCGATCAGCGTCACGTGGCCGACGATGTTGGCGAGGTCGATCGCCGCTTCGACGCCCGAGTTGCCGCCGCCGATCACCGCCACGCGCTTGCCCTTGAACAGCGGACCGTCGCAGTGCGGGCAATAGGCGACACCGCGGTTGCGGTAGTCGAATTCGCCCGGCACGCCGAGGTTGCGCCAGCGCGCACCGGTAGCGAGCACGACCGCGCGGGCCGAAAGCGTCGCGCCGTTCTTGAGCACGACCTCATGCCAGCCGCCCGGCTTCTTTGCCGGGATCAGCCGCTCGGCTGCCGCCAGGTTCATCACGTCGATGCCGTTCTCGGCCACATGCGCCTCGAGCGCGCGGGCGAGCTTCGGACCTTCGGTGTAAGGCACCGAGATGAAGTTCTCGATCCCCATGGTGTCGAGCACCTGCCCGCCGAAACGTTCGGCCGCGATGCCGGTGCGGAAGCCCTTGCGCGCGGTGTAGATGCCCGCCGCCGCGCCCGCCGGACCGCCACCGACGATCAGCACGTCGAACGGCTCCTTTTCGCCCATGCGGGCAGCGGCGCGCGCCACGGCATTGGTGTCGAGCTTGGCGAGCAGTTCCTCGACGCTCATCTTGCCGCTGGCGAACATCTCTCCGTTGAGGAAGGTCGCCGGCACCGCCATCACGTTGCGGGCGTCGACTTCTTCCTGGAAGGTGCCGCCTTCGATCAGCGTCGCGGTGATGCGCGGGTTGTAGAGCGCGAGCAGCGTCAGCGCCTGCACCACGTCCGGGCAGTTGTGGCACGACAGCGAGAAGTACATTTCGAACGCGAAGTCGCCTTCGAGATGACGGATCTGCTCCAGCACCTCGTCAGAGACCTTGGGCGGGTGCCCGCCGGTCCACAGCAGCGCAAGGACGAGGCTGGTGAATTCATGGCCCATCGGCAGGCCCGCGAAACGGACCCACACTTCCGCGTCGGAAGCGCGGCGGATGATGAAGCTGGGCTTGCGGTCGTTGTCGCCGTCGAAGCGAGCGGTGACCTTGTCCGACAGTTCCGCGATCTCGGTCAGGAGCTCGCGCGTTTGTTCGGACTTCGTGCCTTCGCCCAGCGAGGCGACAAGCTCGATCGGTTCCCGGAGATTGCCGAGATACTGCTTGAGCTGTTCCTTCATCGTGGCGTCGAGCATCGAATCTTCCTTGAATCTGAAATCTAAAGACGGCCCGGGGCAAAGGGGGGGGAGGTGCCCCGGGCCGCCCTGCAGCCCGCGCTAGGCGGGTTGCGAACTGTTAGATCTTGCCGACGAGGTCGAGCGACGGGGCAAGCGTCTCGGCGCCTTCTTCCCACGCGGCCGGGCAGACCTGGCCCGGATGGGCGCGGACGTACTGGGCAGCCTTGATCTTGCGGACCAGCTCGTTGGCGTTGCGGCCGACACCCTCGCAGGTGATTTCCATGATCTGGATCACGCCGTCCGGATCGACCACGAAGGTCGCACGGTCGGCCAGGCCGGCTTCTTCACGAAGCACGCCGAAGTTCTTCGACAGCGTGTGCAGCTGGTCGCCGAGGAAGGCGTAGTTCAGCTTGCCGATCTTCTCGGAAGTGTCGTGCCAGGCCTTGTGGCTGAAGTGGGTGTCGGTCGACACGGCGTAGACGTCCACGTCCATCTTCTGCAGCGAGTTGTAGTGCTCGCCGAGGTCTTCGAGCTCGGTCGGGCAGACGAAGGTGAAGTCCGCCGGGTAGAAGAAGAACACCGCCCACTTTCCAGCGAGGTCCTGCTCCGTCACGTCGAAGAAGTCCTTGCCCGCCTGGAAAGCGGTCGCCTTGAACGGCTTGATGGTGCTGCCGATGATACCCATGATTTCTCCGTTGGTTTTTGGGTTGATTTGAAACTCTTGCGGGACCGCACATAAGCGATGTTGCGATGCAAAAAAGCGATTTGTAGCGATTGATGGGATCGAAATAATCGATCAACCGAGCGACACTTTCGAAAAGTGCAACAGGTGGTGTGGTTTTTGCAACAAGGGCTGGTGTGGTGAGACCAACCCACCACAAAAACGAAAGGGCGGTCCCCCCGAACCGCCCTTTCACCGCAACGAAGGTAGTGGGTTCAGGCCGCCGTGGCGGGTACCTTCCTGCGGCGTCGCATGAACACGGCGGCGGCGCCCATACCGAACAGCACCATCATCGGCGGCTCCGGAACTTCCGTGCCCGAAGTGGTGCTGGAGTTGCCCGAGCTCGAGCTCGTGGAAGAACTGGTCGAGCTCGAAGTCGAGCTTGAGGTGCTGGTGGAGGTCGACGAACTCGTGGATGTGCTCGTGGAGCTGCTGGTCGAGCTCGAGGTGCTCGACGTGATATCGCCCGAAGTCGAGCTGGTGCTGGTCACGTTGCCCGAGCTGGTCGAGGTGGAGCTGCCGCCCGTCGAGGTGGACGTCGAGCTTCCGCCCGAAGAGGTCGAGGTCGAACTGCCGGTGCTCGAATTGTCGATATCGATGTCGATATCGATGCCGCTGGTCGACACGCCCGACGATGTCGTGGTGGTCGTCGTCGTGGTCGTGCTGCCCGAAGTGCCGGAGGTGGAATTCTGCTGCGGTGTTCCCGATGTTGAGGTCGTGGTCGAAACCGAGACGGTGCCGCCGCCGCTGCTTCCACCTCCGAAGAACCCTCCGAAGAAGCCACCACCGAAGCCGCCTCCGCCGCTCGATCCGCCGATAACGACGGGGGGCGGGCTGCCGGTTGCCACGACTGCGGCCTGCGGCAGGGGAGCGATGGGAATGGGAGCGATCGGCGGTGCGTCGATCACGCGTTCGATCGGCGGCAGTTCGGGCGGCGGGGCTTCGGCCACCACCACCGGGCGCGGCGGGGTCGCCTTGACCTGCTTGATGGGCCGTTCGACCGGAACCGACTTGCCCGACTTGTAGTCGGTCGTCCGCGCCTGCGGTTCGGCCTGGTGGACTGCGCCACCGACGAGCGCGCCGCTAGCCGCGAGTGCGGCCAGTTTGGCGAGGGCTGTGCGTACCGACATGCGTGTTCTCTCTCAGTAGCCAGGAGCGCTGCCGGCCCGAATTGGACCTCCAGCCCTGCTCCTCCACGGCCAAGAACACGCACGGGCGAGGCATCGGCAATCGAATTAACCTCGATTCACACCGCCCGATGTCGTTTTTTGCTAAGTTCCAGCGCTCTCCTTACGGCTCTGTCCCGAACTGGAACCGAACTGCGGGCGAATCCCAACAGTCGTTAACGCCCGTCGCTACTTTCCGGGATCGAACAGCCCGGTCTGCGAGCCGCTCGGCGGGGTGATTCCCAGGTGTCTCCACCCGGCATCGTTGAGGCAACGTCCCCGCGCGGTACGGGCTACGAGGCCGAGCTGGATCAGGAACGGCTCCACCACGTCCTCGATCGTGTCGCGTGGTTCTGCGAGGCCCGCGGCGAGGGTTTCGACCCCGACCGGGCCGCCCTTGTAGATGTCCGCGATCATCGAGAGGTAGCGCCGGTCCATTGCGTCGAGGCCGAGCGAATCGACCTCCAGCCGCGTCAGCGCCTTGTCCGCCACCTCCGAGGTGATCAGCGGCGCCCCCGCAACGTGAGCAAAGTCGCGCACGCGGCGCAGGAGGCGGCCGGCGACACGCGGCGTGCCTCGGCTACGGCGCGCCACTTCGCGCGCACCAGCGGGATCGATCGCCATGCCGAGCAGCGTGGCGCCGCGGGTCACCACCCGCTCCAGCTCCGGCACGGTGTAGAAGTTGAGGCGCACCGGAATGCCGAAGCGGTCGCGCAGCGGGGTGGTCAGCAGGCCTTGCCGGGTCGTAGCGCCGATCAGCGTGAACGGCGGCAAGTCGATCCGCACCGAGCGCGCCGAGGGACCCTCGCCGATGATGAGGTCGAGCGCGCGGTCCTCCATCGCCGGGTAGAGCACTTCCTCGACCACGGGATTGAGCCGGTGGATCTCGTCGATGAACAGTACGTCGTGCGGTTCGAGGTTGGTCAGCAGCGCGGCGAGGTCGCCGGTCTTGCCGATCACCGGGCCGCTGGTGGCGCGGAAGCCGACGCCGAGCTCCTTGGCCACGATCTGCGCCAGCGTGGTCTTGCCGAGGCCCGGCGGGCCGAAGAACAGCACGTGATCCATCGCCTCGCCCCGCCCACGCGCGGCCTCGATGAACACCCGCAAGTTATCGCGCGCCGCCTCCTGCCCGACGAACTCGCCGAGTGATTTGGGGCGCAGCGCGGCGTCCTGGTCTTCAGGCTGGCGCTGAGGGGAGAGGGTAGGGTTGTCGGTCATGTGATCGCGTGCATGGCCAAGTAGGAACCGGCCACGAAGGCAACTAGGCTCAAGACCGCCAACAATGTGGCCAGCCTTTGGCGATGCTTGCCGGAAATTTCGCTGTCCTCAAGACCTGGGGCCCTACCATCCGCATTTCCTTGTCCGGCCAGTTCATTCCTCGCCTTTTCCAGGGCATCCTTTCCGTGGGCAAGTTGTGACCAGAACGCTGCGAAATAGGCCGTCAAGACCAGTCCCAGCCCGATCGAGAAGCAATTAGACGCTTTGAAAATGCCCGTTCGATCATAAGAGTCGCTGTTCCCGATGAATGTCAGCAGAGCCACTAGGGCTCCGCCATTCACGAGCATCAGATTTCTCAGCGTCGACTGTGCCAGTCCGAGTTGGAAATTGAGCCGATCCCGTACTTCATTGAAGCGGAATTCGGCCGCGATATTCTTCGGGCTTTCACTGGTGGCGGTGGAACAGCATTTATGCCCGATCATCTTCTGCAGTTCATCTGCCGAGATCGAGTTACAGGCGGCTTCGATGAGTTTCCGCAACTGAGCGACGGTCAGCGTGCTGACGATCGCGTCATCGTTCGGTTCGGTCATCATTCAACTCCCTCACCCCGCCGCCCTCTTCAGCGCGACCCGCACCAGATCGTTCAGCCCCGCACCCTCGCCCAGTTCCGCTTGCGCATGTGCCACGGCGCTTGCCGCCACGGCCGGTTTGAACCCGAAGTTCTGAAGTGCCGAGACCGCATCCGCGCTCACGCTGCCCGGAGCCGAGACTGCCGCCGCCGCGCCGCCTGAGCCACCCGGCAGTGCCCCGGCCTTGTCTTTCAGCTCGTTGACGATGCGTCCGGCGAGCTTCGGCCCGACGCCCTGCGCCCGCGCCACTTGCGCCGCATCCCCGGCTCCGCAGGCCCGCTGCAGTTCATCGATCGTGAGCGCCGAGAGGATCGCCAGCGCCACTTTGCTGCCGACACCCTGCACCGTGGTCAGCAGGCGGAACCAGTCGCGCTCTCCGGCTTCGGCGAAGCCGAGCAGGCGCATGTCGTTCTCGCTCACCTGCAAGTCGGTGAAGACGGTGCATTCGTCCCCCGCGATGCCGAGCGCGGCGAGGGTCTTGCTCGAACAATGGACCAGATAGCCGACGCCCCGGACGTCGATCACCGCCCAGTCCGCCCCCGTTTCGTCCAGCCGTCCCGTCAGCTTAGCAATCATGTTTTGTTCCTGCCCGAGCGTGGCGGGTTTGGCTAGGGGCAAGCCCGCGGCGTCCACCGATCCGGCGGAAGGGGTGACGGGGTGACACAGTCCAAGAGCAATGTGTCACCTTAGACCTCCGAAACTGTCAACTTGGGCGGGGAAAGTGTCACCTTGCGTGAGGAAGTGTCACCTTGCGGGGGAGAAGTGTCACCTTGGTAGTGCGCGCTGCTGGTTGGATCTAGTTCGAAACAAAGCATGAACACGGCATGGCAGATCGTGATCGTGTAGGAAAATGATTCTTCACTAAAGGTGGCGCGTGCCGCAGGCGCGTGACGGAGGGGTAGGCGGAACAACGCCACGCCCCTCCACCATCCGCTGGGCGGACGGTCCCCCTCCCCGAGACAAGCTCGGGGAGGATTTGCCCGCACGAAAATGGTTCTCCCACACCGAATATGGACAGATTCATTCAATTCGGCGAAGAGCGCCCCATGAGCGTCAACACCTTCGGCCGCGTCCTTCGCTTTACCACTTGGGGCGAGAGCCATGGACCGGCGCTCGGCGCCGTGGTCGACGGTTGCCCTCCTGGCCTCGCGATCAGCGAAGAGACGATCCAGCCGTTCCTCGATGCGCGCAAGCCGGGGACGAGCAAGTTCACCACCCAGCGGCGTGAGGCCGACCTGGTGAAGATCCTGTCGGGGACTTTCGAAGGCAAGACGACCGGCACCCCGATCAGCCTTTTGATCGAGAACACCGATCAGCGCTCGAAGGATTACTCCGAGGTCGCCAAGGCCTATCGCCCGGGCCATGCCGATTATGCCTACGACGCCAAGTACGGCTTCCGCGACTATCGCGGCGGCGGGCGCTCTTCGGCGCGCGAGACGGCAGCGCGAGTGGCTGCTGGAGCGGTCGCGAGGCTGGTGATCCCTGAGGTAACGATCCTCGGTTACGTCTCCGAGATCGGCGGCGACCGGATCGATCACGCCGCGTTCGACGCCGCGCAGATCGGCCAGAACCCGTTCTTCTGCCCCGACGCCGCGGCCGCGGTGCGCTGGGAGAAGCTGGTCGACGAGGCGCGCAAGGACGGCTCCTCACTCGGCGCGGTGGTAGAGTGTGTCGCCACCGGCGTTCCGGCCGGCTGGGGCGCGCCGATCTACGGCAAGCTCGACGCGGACCTCGCCGCGGCGATGATGGGCATCAATGCGGTCAAGGGCGTGGAGATTGGTGACGGCTTTGCCGCAGCCACTTTGCGCGGTGAGCAGAACGCCGATCCGATGCGTCCGGGCGCCGATGGCCCCGAGTTCCTCGCCAACCATGCCGGCGGCATTGCCGGGGGCATCTCCACCGGACAGCCGGTGGTGGTGCGGGTGGCGTTCAAGCCGACCAGCTCGATCCTGATCCCACAGGAGACGATCACGCGCGAGGGCGAGGCGACAGAGCTAGTCACCAAGGGACGCCACGATCCTTGCGTGGGCATTCGCGGGACGCCGGTGGTCGAAGCGATGATGGCGCTGGTGCTGGCGGATCATAAGCTGCTGCATCGGGCGCAGTGCGGGTAAGCCCGACGCGTAATCGTGCTGGGTTGCGCCCGGCCGAATATCCCTGCTGAACACAATCCTCGTCATTGCGAGGCGCTGCAGGCCCCGCGGCAATCCAGAGCAGTCGTATGTGACGCCCTGGATTGCTTCGCCCGGCCTTCGGCCGGGCGCGCGATGACGAGCTTTAGGCCGCCAGCTTCCGCAGGACGTAATGGAGGATGCCGCCGTTGCGGTAATATTCCATCTCGTTCGCGGTATCGATGCGGCAGCGGGCGGTGAAGGTGAAGCTCTCGCCGTTCGGGCGGGTGACTTCGACCGCAACGTCCTGGCCCGGCTCAAGATCGGCCAGACCGCGGACGCTGAACTTGTCGTCGCCCGTCAGGCCCAGCGTGGCACGGCTTTCGCCGTCCTTGAACTGCAGCGGCAGCACGCCCATTCCGACGAGGTTCGAGCGGTGGATGCGCTCGAAGCTCTCCACGACCACCGCGCGCACGCCGAGCAGGTTGGTGCCCTTGGCCGCCCAGTCGCGGCTGGAACCGGTACCGTATTCCTTGCCCGCGATCACGACCAGCGGCGTGCCGTCGGCCTTGTGCTGCATTGCCACGTCGTAGATGGCGCCGACCTCGGTGCCGTAACGGCTCATGCCGCCTTCGATGCCCGGGACCATCTCGTTCTTGATGCGGATGTTGGCGAAGGTGCCCCGCATCATCACTTCGTGGTTGCCGCGGCGGCTACCGTAGGAATTGAAGTCGCGCTTATCGACCTGGTGTTCGAGCAGGTAGCGGCCAGCCGGGCTGTCGGCCTTGATCGAGCCGGCCGGGCTGATGTGGTCGGTGGTGACCGAATCGCCCAGGATCGCCAGCGGCAGCGCGCCGACGATGTCGGTCACGGCGGCCGGAGTCATGCTCATGCCTTCGAAGTAGGGCGGGTTGGCGACATAGGTGCTGCCCGCGCGCCACTGGTAGGTGTCAGAGCCGACCACGTCGATCGCCTGCCAGTGCGTGTCGCCCTTGTAGACGTCGGCATAGCGAGCTTCGAACATGGCGCGGTCGATGCTGCCGGCGCGCAGATCGGCGACTTCCTGGTTGCTCGGCCAGATGTCCTTGAGGAACACGTCCTGGCCATCCTTGCCGACGCCGATCGGGGTCGAGACGATATCTTCGGTCACCGTGCCCTTGAGCGCGTAGGCCACCACCAGCGGCGGGCTGGCGAGGAAGTTCGCGCGCACATCGGGGCTGACGCGGCCTTCGAAGTTGCGGTTACCCGACAGGACCGAGGCGGCGACGATGTCGTTGCCGTTGATCGCTTTGCTGATCGGATCGGCGAGCGGGCCCGAGTTGCCGATGCAGGTGGTGCAGCCATAGCCGACGAGATCGAAGCCGATCGCGTCGAGGTGGTCCTGCAGCCCGGCCTTCTCGAGGTAGTCGGTGACCACCTGCGATCCCGGGGCGAGGCTGGTCTTGACCCACGGCTTGGGCTTGAGGCCCTGCTCGTTGGCCTTCTTGGCGACCAGGCCGGCGGCGATCAGCACGTCGGGGTTGGAGGTGTTGGTGCAGCTGGTGATCGCGGCGATGACCACGTCACCGTCACCGATGTCATGGCTCGCGCCTTCGACGGCGGTGCGCTTGGGCGCGGACTTGCCGTAGAGCGACTTGAGCTCTCCGTTGAACAGGTCGTCCACCTCGGGCAGCGCGACCTTGTCCTGCGGGCGCTTCGGACCGGCGAGCGAGGGAACGACGCTGCCGAGATCGAGTTCGAGCGTGTCGGTGAAGATCGGGTCCGCTGCGTTGGGATCGAGCCAGAAACCCTGCTCCTTGGCATAGGCTTCGACCAGCGCGATCTGGTCTTCGTCGCGTCCGGTCAGGCGCAGATATTCGAGCGTCTTGTCGTCGATGCCGAAGAAGCCGCAGGTCGCGCCGTATTCCGGCGCCATGTTGGCGAGCGTCGCACGGTCGGCGAGGCTGAGCGAGGCGAGGCCCGGGCCGAAGTATTCGACGAACCGCCCGACCACGCCGCGGGCACGCAGCATCTGGGTGCAGGTCAGTACGAGGTCAGTGGCGGTGACGCCTTCCTTGAGCTGGCCGGTCATCTTGAAGCCGACGACTTCGGGGATCAGCATCGAAACCGGCTGGCCAAGCATGGCCGCTTCCGCCTCGATCCCGCCAACGCCCCAGCCGAGCACGCCAAGGCCGTTGATCATCGTAGTGTGGCTGTCGGTGCCGACGCAAGTGTCCGGATAGGCGACCATGGCGCCGTCCTGGTCCATGCTGGTCCATACGCCCTGGGCGATGTGCTCAAGGTTGACCTGGTGGCAGATGCCGGTGCCCGGAGGCACGGCCTTGAAGTTGGCGAGGCTCTTCGATCCCCACTTGAGGAAGTCGTAGCGCTCCAGGTTGCGTTCGTATTCGAGCTCGACGTTCTTTTCGAACGCCTTGGGGTGGCCGAACTCGTCGACCATGACCGAGTGATCGATCACCAGGTGCACCGGCACCAGCGGATTGATCTTGGAGGTATCGCCACCGAGCTTGGCGATCGCGTCACGCATGGCGGCAAGGTCGACCACGCAAGGCACGCCGGTGAAATCCTGCATCAGCACGCGCGCCGGGCGGTACTGGATTTCCTTGCCCGTAACCGGGTTCTTCTGCCAGTCGGCAATCGCCTGGATGTCGCCCACGGAAACGGTGAAGCCGGCATCTTCGAAGCGCAGCAGGTTTTCGAGCAGGACCTTCATCGAGAACGGCAGGCGGCTGACGTCGCCGATCTTCTCTGCGGCCTTGTTGAGCGAGTAGTAGGCAAACTTCTTGCCTGCGACGTCCATCGTGCTGCGGGTATCGAGCGAATTCTTGCCGACCTGGGTCATGGGCGAGTGAGCCTCCTGAGAATGCTGGGTCCGACCGCAGGGGGTCGGGTTTGCGCTGGCGCTTGCGCGTTCAAGCGCGCTAGGTCAAGGCACGGCGATGATCAGGAGCGCGTCATGACAACAGGACCTTCGGGAAAGCGGAAGGAACCGCTTTACGTCATACCGATGGCGCTGGCCCTGATTCTGGCGGCAATCTTCGGGGCCGCCTTCGGTCTCATCTGGCACGCGACGGGCTTCGGGGCCAAGCCCGCCCCGGCCGCCACGGCTGCCAAGTCGGAAAGCTAGGCAGCCGCCTGTTCGGGATGCTTGCGCGGCGCTGCGATCCAGCAAGCGGCCACGATCAGCGCGGCGCCCATGAGAACCGCCACCCGCAGTCCCTCGTCGAACAGCAGCCAGCCGAATAGCGCGGCCCACAGGAAGCCCGAATATTCGAGCGGGACGAGAGCCTGGGCTTCGGCTCTCGCATAAGCCCAGGACAGTAGCAGGACGGCAACCACCCCGAGGATGGCCGATGCACCGATCGCCGGCCACGTGGCCAGGGCTGGCATCTGGAACATCCACGGCGCGAACAGCAGCAACACCAGGCCCATTCCGGCGTTCTGGAAGGTTGCGATCTCAACCGGCTTGGCCATCAGCGACTGCTGGCGCTGGAGCACGAGGTTCCAGGCGTAGAGCACCGAGGACAGCAGGATCGAGGCGACGCCCCAGGTTGCATCGCTATTTGCTGGAGCACCTGGCCCGACCCGTTCGAATGCGATCACCGCTACGCCGGCCAGCCCAAGCAATGAGGCACCGATGGCGCTCGGATTGATCCGTTCGCCGAGCACGATCGCTGCCAGATAAAGCGCGATCAACGGGGCGACGAACGACAGGGCGATTCCCTCAGCCAGCGGGATTCGCTCGAGACCCCAGAAGAACGTGAAGGCCATCGCGGAGCCGACGACTGCCCTCAGCACGTAGAGCCGCATGACCTCCTTGGCCGGCCAACTTGTGCGAGTGGTGAGCCATACCGGCCCAATCAGGAGTGTCCCCAGCGCGCAGCGCAGCAGCAAGGCGCTGTAGGCTCCCACCGCTATCGACGCTCCTTTCATCAGGGCGTCCATCAGCGAATAAAGCGCCACGGCGACCAAGGTGACGGCGAAGGGCAGCAAGGGGCGCTCGTGCGACATGCTGCCAGCTTTACCCGGCAAACCGTTGCGGACAATCCGCACCACAACAGGATTCACCTTAGAGTCAGCCGTTATCCTTGATACGCGGCAGCGAAACAGGGAAAATACGGATGATATTGTCCGGTCCCGTCCCTCATGGCAGGGGCTCCACATGACTCGGGGATTTGGAATTACGATGAAGGCGTTGCGCTCATTTTGGCTGGCTGGGCTGACCATCGCTCTCGGAGCGCCGGTTGCGGCACAGCAGATTCAGGCCGGTCGCGTGCTCGATCAGGACGCGGAGGTCGTGACGGCGCCCTTGTCGTCGGCCCTCACTCTGCCGCCGTCGCCCGTCCTTCCCGCCGTCATGTACTGGCCGGTCGAAAGTGCGCAAAACCTGCTCGCTTACGGTGAACGCATCGGTGCCGAGGGTCTCGATCCGGCCGACTATCGCCTCACAGAGCTACGTGCGGCGATTGCGGCCGGCGAAGGTGCCCAGCTCGATGCTGCGGCAAGCCAGACTTTTACCTGGCTGGTTGAAGACTTGCGTGATGGCCGCACTCCGATGAAATCGCGGCTGCAGTGGTTCGTCATCGATCCCGATGCTGACGTGATGCCTACCGGTCAGCTGATGCAGCGGGCGACACAGACCGGTGTCGTTGGCTCGACAATCGAAACCGTCCTTCCGACGCACCCGGACTATGCGGCGCTGAGGGAAGCTCTTGCCGCCACGCCGAAGAGCCAAACGGCGAAGCGCGACCTCATCCGCGCCAACATGGACCGCTGGCGGTGGTTGCAGCGCGATCTCGGCGTGCAGTACCTGCTCACCAACGTGCCCGAGTTCCAGCTTCGGCTGACGGTGAACAACAACATCATCCGCAGCTACCGTACGATCGTCGGCAAGCCGGGCCGCACCGCGACGCCGCAGCTGGCGGAAACGGTCGAAGGCGTGATCTTCAACCCGACCTGGACGGTGCCGCAATCGATCGTGAAGGGCGAAGGGCTCGGCGCGAAAGTGATCGGCAATCCCGCTTGGGCACGGGCCAACGGCTATCGTGGCAGCCGCGCAGAGAACGGTTTCGTTACCGTCGTTCAGCAGCCGGGGCCGGGGAACTCGCTCGGGCAGATGAAGCTCGACATGCCCAATCCGCACTCGATCTTCCTGCACGACACGCCGTCGCGCAATCTTTTCGCTTCGGACAGCCGCGCGCTCAGCCATGGCTGCGTCCGCGTCGAACGCGCTCTGGAACTGGCGATGACCATCGCCATCCTGGGGCAGGGTGCCACGCGCGAAGAGGCGGTGACCATCTCCACCTCGGGCGAGTACACTCGGGTGCCGGTGAAAAAGTCGATGCCGGTCTACATCACCTACTTCACGATGGCCCGGGACATCGACGGCCAGATGCGGACGTTCAACGATATCTACGGTCGCGACGGAGCGGTGATCGCCAGCTTCAAGGCGCCGCGGGTGGACAACCGTTCGCGGGTGACTGACGAAGAAGTCATCGAAATCGTCGACGACCTGCAGACTTCCTAAGGCGTCAGATAAAGCCCAGGCGGTCGGCGAAGATCAGGCGGCCGCCTGAGAGCGTCGCGAGGATTTCATTGAAGTCATCGGGCGAGAAGGCAAAGCAGCCGTTCGATCGGCCGAGCTTGCCCCAATGATCGAGGTGCGCCTGCGTCGCGTATTCGGCCGAGTGCATCACGATTGCGCGGTCGAAGGCGTTGGAATTGTCGGGATCGAGACCGCCGAGGCGCACCGAGGTGCCGTACTTCCCGTAGTACCACTCCCAGCTGATGTACGATCCCCGGCTGGTGGCGTTGGAGCCCGGCACGTTCGAAAACCACTTGAGCCAGCCGTCGTGCTCCGGATCGGAGCCCGCGCCGTGGGCGACGCGGAACGAGCGGACGGTGCCGCTTTCGAGGTTGGCGACGTGAAAACGGGGGTAGGCCGAATGGGCCGCAAAGTCGGCAACGCCGACGATATCGCGCCGCCATAGCAAGGCGCCGGAGCGGTTCATCTCAGCGCGCGCAGCATCGAGGATTGCAGTCGTGCGCAAGTCTGGCCCGACTTGCGCGGCCACGCGTGCAGGCAAAGCCAGCGATCCCGCCGCCAGGCCAGCCGAAGCAATGAATTCCCGCCTATTCACTGGACCTATAATGCTCCTTTTCACCCCGACGTGTCCAGCCGCATGCGATTGGGCTGACTTGGGGACGCGGCTAACCGCCGAGAATCATTCGTCCGGTTTCGATCTGCACCGGACTCACCCGCGAAAGGAATGACTGGCCGAGCAGCGAGATGTCGAGGTCATCGGGGACGATGATCGCCTCGACGCCGCGAACCTCCAGATCGCCGACGCGGACTGCGTCGAGCATCACCGGAACGCCGTAGACAGCGCCGCTTGCGCCGCGGGCGACCGGGCGCACTTGCGATTGATCCCAGGTGACGCCCATCGAGTTGGCGTCTTCGTCGGTCAGCGCGATTACCGTGGCTCCGGTATCGACCAGCATGTTGCTGGCGGTCGAGCCGACGATCACGTCGGCATAGAAATGCCCGTCGGCTTCGCGTGGCAACACGACCGGATCGGGGTCTTCCTTGGCTACGGCGATCTGTTCCGGCTTGCCCTTCGCTTCCGCCTTGTCCGGCGATGAAGCGTCGCTGCTCGACCCGTTGGGGGTGAGCCAGGCGACTACCATGCCCACGGCGAGCAGGGCGAAGAGCGGTTCGATCTTCATCGGGCCGTCCTACACCGCACTTGCTTAAATGCCCGTAAAGCTACTTCCCGGCGCCGGCGAGAGCGTCCAGCGCCTCGCCATCGACGCGCATGACCGTCCACTCGTCCATCGGCCGTGCCCCGAGCGACTTGTAGAACCCGATCGACGGCTCGTTCCAGTCGAGCACCCACCATTCGAGCCGGGCGCAGTCGCGCTCCAGCGCCAGCCGCGCCAGTTCGACGAGCAGCGCCTTGCCGAGCCCGACCCCGCGCGCTTCGGGCCGGACGAACAAGTCCTCGAGGTAGATCCCAGGCTTGCCTTCGAAGGTCGAGAAGTTGTGAAAGAACAGCGCGAAGCCCTGTGGCACTCCGTCGACTTCGCCGATCAGGACCTCGGCGTAAGGCCGCGGGCCGAACAGCTTCTCGCCCAGCGTCGCCTCGTCGAAGCGCACTTCGTGGGCGAGCTTTTCGTATTCGGCGAGCGCGCGGATCAGTTCGGCGATTAGGGGCAGGTCGGCGGGCGTTGCCGACCGGATTCCTACGCTCACTGCTTGCCCACATCCTTGTCCGGATCGAGCAAGGTAATGCGTCCGACTTCGAGCTCGTCGATCCGCAGCTTCTTGATGTGAGCCTTGCCGACGCGGAGGCGTCCGATAGCCAGGGCCCCGATCGCGAGCGCGCCCAGCGCAAAGGCGCCGAGGGCCAGCGCACCAATGGCTCCGCTGCCCAGGGCCGCCGTCCCCGTGGCGGTGGCGCCGGTAGCAACCGCCCCGATGCCGACGCTCTTGCGCGACAGTGATGGCTTGTAGGCCGCGAGGTGCGCCTTGTGCTTCACGCGGCCTTGCCGTGCAGCGTGTCCATGCTGACCGAGGTCCCCGCCTCGATCTCGGCCGCCTTGGCTTCGACCAGGCTGACGATGTGGTCGAGCATGCGTTCGCTCTCGACATGGTGGTCGGTCACGCCGGAGAGGAACACCATGTGCTTGCCCGCGCCGCCGCCGGTAATGCCGATGTCGGTCTCGCGCGCCTCGCCCGGGCCGTTGACTACGCAGCCGAGCACCGAGACGCTCATCGGCGTCTTGATGTGCTGCAGCCGCTCTTCCAGCGCCTGAACGGTCCGGATCACATCGAACCCCTGCCGCGCGCAGCTCGGGCACGAGACCACTCGCACGCCGCGGGTGCGCAGGCCGAGGCTCTTGAGGATCTCGTAGCCGACGCGCACTTCCTCTTCCGGCTCGGCCGAAAGCGAAACGCGGATCGTGTCGCCGATCCCGGCCCACAGCAGGTTGCCCATGCCGATGGCGCTCTTCACCGTGCCGCCGATCAGCCCGCCCGCCTCGGTAATGCCGAGGTGCAGCGGACAGTCGACCGTCTCGGCCAGCTGCATGTAGGCGGCGACCGCCAGGAACACGTCGCTCGCCTTCACCGCGACCTTGTATTCGTGGAAATCGTGGTCCTGCAGCAGCTTGATGTGATCGAGCGCGCTTTCGACCAGCGCTTCGGGACAAGGCTCGGCGTACTTTTCGAGCAGGTCCTTCTCGAGACTGCCCGCGTTGACCCCGATGCGGATCGCGCAGCCGTTGGCCTTGGCCGCGCGGACGACTTCGCCCACCCGCTCCGACGAGCCGATGTTGCCCGGATTGATCCGCAGGCACGCCGCCCCGGCATCGGCCGCTTCGAGCGCGCGCTTGTAGTGGAAGTGGATGTCGGCAACGATCGGCACGTTCGAGGCCCGCACGATCTGCTTGAGCGCCGCGGTGCTCTCCACGTCGGGGCAGGACACGCGGACGATGTCGGCGCCCGCATCCTCGCAGCGGCGGATCTGGTCGATCGTCGCCTTCGCGTCGGAGGTGAGGGTGTTGGTCATGGTCTGCACCGAGATCGGCGCATTGCCGCCGACCGGGACTTTGCCAACCATGATCTGCCGGCTTTGACGCCGCTCGATCGTTCGCCAGGGACGGATTTCGTTCATTTTACGCAGACATTCCCTGACTGGCAGGAGGGTAAAGTGACAGGGGGTGACAGAGTGACACGGTTCTAGAGGTAAGTGTCACCTTGCGCCTCGCAAGTGTCACCTTGCCGGCAAAAGTGTCACCTTGCCCTTGCCCGGAAGCGGGCGCGCCGAAAGCAGCAGGATTCGCAAGCTCGATCATCGCGCGGGGCTCTAGCAGCTTTGGTGCGTGTAGGAAAATGAGGGTTTGGTGAGGAGCTATGCCACGCGCAGGGCATCGATGAGATCATCCGGTCGATCGACATGGATCGCCAGCGTGGAGACAGACTTCGAAGTCCCGAACGGCCCGTTCAACGTGATTGGCGCACAGAAACGCATCAGCACGTTCGGAGCCGACGCTGCGCCCATCTTTGCGATGTCAGCCTCGACTTGTACGCTTGGAGGTATCCGGCGCACCTCGCTCAGCGACATTCGCGGAAAGCTCGCCGATTG
Source organism: Porphyrobacter sp. (assembly GCA_017744315.1). Lineage (GTDB taxonomy): Bacteria > Pseudomonadota > Alphaproteobacteria > Sphingomonadales > Sphingomonadaceae > Croceibacterium_A. The sequence continues at coordinate 257,899 of JAGIBN010000004.1, read as the reverse complement.
AATGTTACCGATCCGCAGCATGACTTGATCGCGGTCCACGATGGATGGGCGATTGCGCAGTGATTTGAGCAATCCGAAAATGTAGATCGCGCTGAATATCCCGATCGCGGTGACGATGGTCGCGAGGTCATGCGACAACTGCCGCAAGACAATGTGCAGAATGGCGATCTCGGCGAAGCTCAACACCAGGACTGCCACGAGCATAGGCGCCATGGTGCCGTAGGAAGTGAAGCGTCTCTGACCCGCCGACAGGGTCGGACGACGCCAGCTTGTCAGCGCTGCCCATAGGATCCCAAACTCCAGACGCAGCACCGGTGCGAGCCGCTCCGGAAGCAGGGCCGCGATAAACCGTTCGAATCGGTCGGAGGCATCGTGCGACCTCAGGGCAACATTGGATGCGACCAAGAAGTGGAGTGCCAAGGGAAAGGCCAGGGCAGCCAGTGCTTGAGGGTGCTCAAGGTCGGCCGGCCACCATTTGGGATAGGTAGCCAAAAGCACCACAAAATGCGCTCCCGCCCAAGCCTTGATGAGGCCGGGAGTGCTCTGTTGCTTTGAACGGCCTCGCCAAAGCCAGAGGCCGTTGAGCGACAACCCGGCCACCATGACGATCATTCCGGTTTGCTCCGGAGGGACCGATGCGGCGATTTGTCTCGTAAACGCGAGGAGCACGAAGGCGAGGGCAGCGAACATCAACGGACCAGCAATTCTGCCCTTTGGGGCGGAAGAGCTTTCTGAAATACCGGCCATGTCGGCTTCTTAACACTAAGGTATTGTACATCAATGAATTAATGAGGATTTTCTAGCTCACAAGTGCCGTCTTCAGCGCCTCCTGCAACGTAGCTTCTGAAGCACCCGCGCTGTCGGTTGCTCGCCACGCCACAAACCCGTCGGGCCGGGCGAGCAAGGCGCCCTCGGGTCCGGTGCCGCACTCGTCCCGTTCCAGCCACGCCACCTCCACCGGTAGTGCCTCGGCCGCCTCAACCCAAGCTTCCCCTGCAGGCCCCGCGATCAGCGCGAAGCCCGACGCCGCACAGTCGATTGTCGAGCGGCCATCGCCGAGCCAGGCATGCGGCACCCTGCTGCCCGGATGACCGCGCGTCAGGTCGGGGTGAACGCAAGCCAGCTCGCCTTCCGCCCTCCCGCCAACGATCGCATCCGAGCGATAGAATTGACCGATCTCCATCGTCAGCTCGTCGCGCATCTCCGGCGTGTCGGGGGCGATCTCCTCGGGCACCACGCGCCGGATGTAGCGGGCGTAGGCTTGCTCGACCGTCAGTTGTCCCACCGGGCGTCGCTCGGCGTCGTAGCTGTCGAGCAGCGCTTCGCCCGCATCGCCCTTGAGCACCGCGGCCAGCTTCCACGCGAGGTTGGCGGCGTCCTGCACCCCGGTGTTGCCGCCGAACCCACCGGTCGGCGGCACCACGTGCGCTGCGTCTCCGGCGAGGAACACCCGGCCCACGCGATAGGCGTCGGCGCATTCGGCGGTGGCTTTCCAGGTCGCCACGTCCTCGATCTCAACCTCGAGGTCGGGAACGCCGACAGCCGAGCGCACTAGCGCCACGCAGCGTTCGGTTGAGAGATCGCCCGCAACGTCCTTTGCGCCGGGCAGCGACAGGTCTCCCAGCGTGTTGACCGCGAGGAACCCGCGCGTGCCGCCGGCCTCGAAGCGGAAGAACCCGCGCTGGTCCTGGTTGACGACGTAGATCACCCCGAGCTGGCGCCCTTCGAGCCACGGGCGACAATCGGCCTTGAAGTAGATCGTGATGCTGTCCGACAGCAGGCCCGGCCCGCTCATGCCGATGCCGAGTGCCTCGCGCACCGGGCTGCGATTTCCGTCGGCTGCGATCATGTATTTCGCCCGGATGGTCCGCAGGTCACCGGTTTCGAGATCGCGCACTTCGGCCAGCACGTGGTCGTCGTAGTTGCCGAACCCGACCAGTTCGGACCGATAGGACAGCTTGGCGCCAAGCTCCGCCGCGCGCTGGTGCAGCAGCGGTTCGAGGCTCTGCTGGGTCATGAAGAAGCGGCGGCTGGGGCTATAGGGTTCGACCCCGGCGTTGATGCTGTCGACATGGCGGGCGAGTTCGCGGCCCGCGAGCGATTCCACCGCGTTGATCCCGCCATCGGGGCCGAACTGCTCTTCGGAAGCCTGGCGGATCGCCGGCTCCAGCCCGATCCGGCGATAGGCCTCCATCGTGCCGATGTGGAAGTATCCGGCGCGCGGGTGGATCGACGTCCCCGCGTGCTTTTCGATCACCCGCGCCTCGATCCCGTGTGCCCCCAGGAACGCCGCCGCCGACAGCCCGACCAGGCTGCCGCCGACGATCAACACGTCGCAAAGCTCATCGGGCCGCGCCGCCATGTGTTTTCTCCTCTTCCCCCAGGAACATCCTAGGCCTCGGAGGAATGCTGGCAAGCGCGACGAAGAGGCATTAGAGCCTGCCAAAACCAAGGAGGAACGATGGAGCATTCGGGGACCGGTTTCCTTCTGCGTGACGGCCTCGTCATGCTCGGGTTCGCGCTGTTCTTTGTGCTGCTGTTTCGGCGCCTCGGGCTGGGTGCGACCTTGGGTTACCTCCTCGCGGGGGTCGCCATCGGCCCCTACGTGTTCGGCCTGATCGGCGACGCCGAGGAGATGAGCGGCGTCGGCGAGCTCGGCATCGTGTTGCTGCTGTTCATCGTCGGGCTGGAGCTCAACCCCTCGCGCTTGTGGCGGATGAGGGAGGAGATCTTCGGGCTCGGCCTGCTGCAGGTCGTGTTGTGCGGATTGGCGCTGACCGGGGTGATCCTGGCCTGCACCGTGTTCTCGCCCGCTGCCGCGCTGGTCATCGGCCTGCCGCTGGCGCTGTCTTCGACCGCGCAGGTCCTGCCGATGCTGCAATCGGCGGGACGGTTGCGTACGCCGTTTGGCGAGCGGGCCTTTGCGATCCTGCTGTTCCAGGATCTCTCGATCATCCCGCTGATCACGATCGTCGCCGCGCTCAGCCGCAATCCGGCCGATCTCGAAGGGCCTGCCGGATGGCTGACGGCGCTGCTGACCGTTGCCGCCATCATCGGCCTGATCGCTGCCGGACGCTTCCTGATCCGCCCGCTGTTCCGCCTGATCGGCGGGCTGGGCGAGCGCGAGATGTTCATTGTCGCCGCGCTGTTCACTGTCGTGGCCTCGGCCGCGGTGATGCAGGCGATCGGGGCGAGCACCGCGCTTGGGGCTTTCGTCGCGGGCGTGATGCTGGCGGATTCGCCCTATCGGCATGAGTTGGAGGCGGACGTCGAACCGTTCCGTTCGATCCTGCTCGGGCTGTTCTTCCTCTCGGTCGGCATGCTGCTCAACCTCGATGCGATTTCCGAGCGGCCGCTGTTCGTGTTCGGCCTCGCGATGGTGCTGGTGGCGGTGAAGGCGCTGGTGATCACCGGGCTTTGCCTGGCGTTCCGGATGCATTGGCGCCCGGCACTCGGCATGGGTCTGTTGCTCAGCCAGGGTGGTGAATTCGGGTTCGTGCTGTTTGCCGCGGCGCATGACGCGCTGCTGATCAGCGACGAGGCCGCCAGCCTGTTCGGCGCCGTCGTAACCGTGTCCATGGCCACCACGCCGTTCCTGATGTCGGTCACCAAGCGCTTCCGGCGGAATCCCGATCAAATCAACGAGTCCCGCGAAGGGCCTTCGGAGCAGACCGCGGGTGCGCTGATCGTCGGCTACGGCCGCTTCGGGCAGACCGTGGCGCAGACGCTGATGGCGGGCGGGATCACGGTGACGCTGGTCGATAGCGACGTCGAGATGATCGACGTGGCCGAACAGTTCGGCGCCAAGGTCTACTTCGGCGATGGCACCCGCCTCGACCTGCTACGCCAGGCGGGGGGCGCCGAGGCTGAGCTGATCATGTTCTGCATCGACAAGGAGCAGATCGAGCCCGACTTTGTCCACGCCGTGCACAAGACCTTCCCGCAGGCGGCGATCTACGTGCGCGGGTTCGACCGGCGTAGCGTCCTGAAGCTGAGCGACACGCCGGCCGAGTATGTCGTGCGCGAGGTGTTGGAATCGGCGCTGAGGATGGCGCGCATGGCGCTCGAGAAGATGGGCCTCAGCGAAGAGGCGATCGAACGGGCCGAGACGCTCTACCGCGCGACCGACAAGGAGCGGCTGTCCAAGCAGATAGCCGCCGGCGACCTCCGCGCCGCGCGCGAGAACGTGCTGACCGAGCCCCAGGTGCGCGACCCGGCGGCAAACGATTCGATCTAGAGGCTGAGCTCGTAGAGAAACTCGTCGTCGCGGTGATTGCCGACCCAGAAGTCGATGTCGGCAATCTTCTTGAAGCCGTAGCGCTGGTAGAACCGCTGGGCGCCGAAGTTCTCGCTGTACACTGACAGCTGCAGGACATCCGCGCCCCATTCGCGCGCCGCGGCAATGGCCCATTCGATCAGAGTGGCACCGAGCCCGTGGCCGGTCATGTCGCCCGCGCAGTAGAGCTGGCTCAGGTATACCGGCTTGCGCGGCTGCGGATCGGGTCGGCCGTCCATGGCGTGGCCGCGAACGATCAGCGAGTAGGCGGCCAGCCTTCCGTCGACTTCGGCCACCTGGATCAGGGTCGGCGGATCGGCCAGGTGCGCGTTGAATGCTGCGGGCGTGCGGTATTCTTCGAGGAACCCCTCGAGGTCTTCGGGCCGGTAGAGGTGGCCGAAGGCGGCGATGAAACTCTCTCGGCCGAGCTTGGCCAGGGCCTCTGCGTCGCTGGCGGTGGCGGGGCGGAGAAGGGCGGTCAAAGCGTTCGCTCCATGCAGATCGAAAAGTCGTCGGACACGTAGTCTCCGAAGGGCGCGCATTCGGTGAAGCCGTGCTTGCGATAGAGCGATTGCGCCGGCTGGAACGGCTCCGGGCGGCCGGTTTCGAGGCCGACCCAGCCGTAACCGCGCTGCCGGGCTTCGGCCATCAGGTGCAGCAGGATTGCCTCGCCCGCGCGCTTGCCGCGATACTCGGGCGCCGCCCGCATCGACTTGAGCTCGCCGTGCGTGGCGTCGAGCTGCTTGATAGCGCCGACCGCCGCCAGCTTGTCGCCGTCCCAGGCGCTGAAGAAGCTCACGTCCGGCTGGCGCAGCCGCTCGACCGGCATGGCGTGCACGCTCTCCGGCGGGGACCAGCGATGCATTTCCGACAGGTGGAATTCGAGCAGCGCGGTCACTTCGGCCCCGGTAAGGTCGTCTTGCCTGATAGCGTAATCGGTCATGTCCGCGTTGTGCTACGCGACGACCCGGACTGACAAGGCCGTTGCGGGTGCATCAACGGTCGAACTTGTCTTTCTTGCGCTTGCCGAAGCGCATGCCGCTTTCCAGCCTCGATCGGAGCGCTTCGTAGAACGCTTCGAGGAACTGGCGGTCGTCGCCATGCCCCGGCTCCCAGCCGATCTTGCGGCAGATCGCCTCCACCACCTTGCGCTGTGCTTCGGGATTGTCGTTCCGCAGGACGCCTTCGAGGACCTGCAGCTCGTGCTCGCCATAAACCGACAGCTCGGCCTCGCCGAAGCGATAGGCGCCCGGCTTGCGCGGGGTTAGCGACATCGCTTCGGGCAGTTTGTGCCGTTCCGCCTCGACCACCCAGGTGCCGGCGATCAGGTCTCCGGCGCGCAGGGCGTCGCGGTTGAAGAACGGGAACAGCACGAACACCGCCAGCCACACCCCGGCCGCGATCCCGGCGACGCCGCTCGCCCCGCCGGAGAGGAGGAACACCAGCGGCACGAACACTTCGACGTCGCGCATCAGGTTGCGGGCGATCACCGCCTCAGCCGTCAGCCGCCCGCCGCCCCGCGCCGCGACGCGGATGCCGAGCGCGCGCTTGCCCGGCGTGGCCCCGCGTGGCCCGATCTCGAACCACAGGAAATAGCCGTAACGGGCGAGGAACAGCAGCAGGATTACGAGGACGAGCAAGACCTCGATGCCCGGCGCCACCTGTTCGCTTTCGACTTGCGAGATGCCGATGCCCAACGCTGCGAGCACGAGCGAGAACACGATCAGACCGACGAAGATCAGGCCGAGGTCGAGCATAAGAGCGCCCGCCCGCGCACCTTTCGAGGCGATGGTGAGCGGCAGCGAAAGGCCCTCAGGAGTCACCAGCTCACGACGGCGCTTGGCCTCGTGCGGATTTCGGGCCGCGATGGCGCTCACAAGGCCGCTCCCGCATTGCCTTTGCGCCGCCCGGCGAAGGTGAAATAGGTCAGCCACAGCAGCAGCATCACGCTGCCGATGGCGCCGCGCGCTGCTGGTTGTTCGACGAGCTGGCGGGCGAACCCTTCAAGCAGCCCGGCGATCGCCAGCATGAACACCACGCCCGCCATGACTTGCGCCGCCCTGCGTCCACTCGCCGAAGCGGCGGCCATGATCGACCGGTCGCCGGGAAAGGCCATCGTTCGTCCGACATGCAATCCGGCCGCGCCCGCCAGAAGGATCGCGCCGAACTCGGTGGTCCCGTGGACCGAGAGCCAGGCGACGAACTCCCACCCGAGACCGGCCTTGAAGAACACCCACAGCATCGCCCCCAAGGAGGCCATGTTGTAGACCAGCAGCAGCAACGTCGGGATGCCGAAGGCGAAGCCGAGCGCGAAGGCCAAGATCGAAACGGCCGAGTTGTTGGAGAACAGGAAGGTGGCGAACACCGTGAGCCCTTCGCTGTCGTCGGCGCCCTTGAGCGTCTCGGCCAGAGCCTCCCGATCGGCCCCCGGCTCGCGCCCGCCGGCCATCTCTCCGGGAACCAGCGCGTAGTACCATTCGGGTTCCTGCGACACGAGCACCCAGCCGGCGGCCGTGCCGGCGACCATAATCGCAAGGGCGATGGCGATCTCAAGCCCAATCGCCCGCACGGCGATGCTCCAGCCACCCCCGAGGAATTGCCGCAGCCACCCGAACAGCGAAGTCCGGGGTCCGTAGACCTGGAACCAGGCGCGGCGGACCAGCGCCTCAAGATAGGCCAGTGTCGCCGCATCGAGCGAAGTCTCGCGCGCAACCGCGAGGCTGGAGGCCGCCTGGCGGTAGAGCATGGGGAGCGCCAGCAAGTCCTCGTCTGAAATGCGCCGCAACCGGTTCTTCTCGAGCGAGATGACGATCGCTTCCAGCCGTCGCCAGTCACCCTCGCGCTCGAGCCGGAAACGGTCCGAACGGAGCGAGGCTGCCTCGATATCCGGCAGCGGCGCGATTTCCGCCTTCTTGAACAGGGCCAGCGCCATCAGCCGACAGCCTCCGAGCGTTTGGCCTCAAGGTAGCGGTCGAGCAGCCGATAGCCGATCGCGTTCCACGGGGCCTCGATCACATCCACCCCCAGACGCCGCAGCCGCTGCAGCACCAGCGCCCGCTGGCGGGCGAGACCGTCCGCGGCGACTGCCGTTGCGAGGTCACGCACCGTGGCAGGCTCCGCCCCGGTGAGGTCGGACAGTTCTTCGTCAGCCATGGTTACGAAAATCACCAGATGATGCCGCACCAGGCGTTCCACGCTTTCGACCATGATCTCGGCCGAAGTCGGATCGGTGAAGTCGGAGAACAGCACGATCAGCGAGCGGCGCTTGAGCTTGGCGGTCAGGGTTGCGAGGGCGAGCGTGAAGTTCGGCTCGCGCGGAATGTAATCGAGTTCTGCAGCGGCTCGCTGCAGCCGGTTGAACCCGCGCGAATCGAGGGTGAAGGGGGTCATCAGCTCGGGCTTGTCGGCAAACCCGAACAGCGCCACCCGATCGCCGCCCTTGAGCGCGACATAGGCCGCCATCAACGCGGCGGAGATCGCGCGGTCGATCCGCGGCAGGCCATCGACCTGCTCGCTCATCGACTGGCCGCAGTCGAACGCGAAGACGATCTGGTTGTCGCGCTCGGATTCGTTTTCGCGGGCGTAGAGCCGCGAGTGGCGCGCGCTCGCCTTCCAGTCGATCCGGCGGCGGTCCATTCCCGGCTCGTATTCGCTCAGCGCTTCGAACTGGGTTCCTTCGCCGCGGATACGGCGCGCGATCAGGCCGAACTGGGCGTCGCGCAGGAAGGCCTGGAGCATCGGCGAACGAACCGGCGACAGATCGGGCCATACGCGCACCGGCTCGCCAACCTCGCGATGCGCCTGGCGATGCGCGAGGCCGAGCGGGCCCGGCCAGCGAAGCCAGAGCTCGTGCAAAGTGCCGGTGCCCCGGCGGACGGGTATGATCTCGGTCTCGCCCGACCAGACGTCGGGCACTGGCCCGGAGGCCAGGGTGAAATTCGCCGTTCCGCGTTCGCCGAGGCGGGCGTCGAAGGCCAGCGCCGCTTGGGGCGCGCCACTCCCGCTGCGGCCGCCGAACTCGGCGTGAAGCACCAGCCGCATCGGCTGGCCCACTTCGACGTCGGCCGGATGAGTCAGCTTGAGCTCGTGCAGCCGTCCCGCGATCAGCCCGTCGAGCGCAGTCACCACCAGCAGCGCGAGCGCCGCGGCGGGCGCCACGATCCACGCGTTCGGAGCGAACGCGCCGATCAGCACCGCCACGGGTGCCAGCAGCGCCAGCAGCAACAGGGCGCGGGCCGAAGGGACGATGCGCGATTTCATCGGATCACTTCGGCGCCTCGGTCTGTTCGATCAGGCCGGCGACGAGATCCTCCACCAGCTTGCCTTCGATCTCGGCGGCGGGCGAGAGCAGCAGGCGATGGCGCAGGGTCGAGGTCGCGAGCGCCTTCACATCGTCGGGCAGCACGTAGTCTCGGCCTTGCAGGGCAGCACGCGCCCGCGCGGCATTGGCGAGCAGCACTGCGGCGCGCGGCGAGGCGCCGCTGGCGATATCGGCGCTCTCGCGCGTCGCCCGCACCAGCGAGACCGTATAGCCGATCACTTCGTCGGCGAGCTTGACCGACTTCACCGCTTCGCGCGCGGCGCCGAGCGTGGCAGCGTCGGCAACCGTGCCGATGCCGAATTCGGCCGGGCTCGGCGGGCCGCTGCGTTCGCCGAAGCGGCGGACGATTGCCGCTTCTTCCTCGGCGCTGGGGTAGGGCACCAGCAGCTTGAACAGAAAGCGGTCGAGCTGCGCCTCAGGCAGCGGATAGACGCCCTGGTTCTCGATCGGGTTCTGCGTCGCCACCACCATGAAGTGATCGGACAACGCGTGGGTCTGTCCGTCGAGCGTCACCCGGCGTTCCTGCATCGCTTCGAGCAGCGCGGCCTGGGTCTTGGGCGGCGTGCGGTTGATCTCGTCGGCGAGCAGCAGCTCACGGAAGATCGGGCCGCGCGTCAGGGTGAACTGGCTGGTCTGGAAGTTGAACAGGTTGGAGCCGAGGATGTCGCCCGGAAGCAGGTCCGGCGTGAACTGGATCCGCCCGAACTCGAGCCCGGTCGACGCGGCAAAGCACTGGGCGAGGAAGGTCTTCGCGGTGCCGGGCGGACCTTCGAGCAGGACATGGCCTTGCGCCACCAGCGCGATCAGCAAGTGCTCGATCGTCTCTTCCTGGCCGACGATCGCCTTGCCGATTTCGGCCCGGATGGCGTCTGCCAGCGCGCGCGTCTCTGCGAGCGATAGGGTCATTGAACTAGCGTCCTTTCGATGGATCTGAGAGCGCCGGCGGCGCGGAGCAGGTCGGCCGGGCGGCGGGCATTGCGCAAAGCCTCCGCCCGTTCGGGGAAATCGGCAGGCAGGCCGCGCACGGCCTGGATGCGGGCGATGGCGGCCTCTCGGGCACCAGCCTCCGCCTCGCGAATATTGAGCGCGGCCGCGATGCGCGCCGAAACCAGCGCGCCGTAGGGTGGGCCGAGCAAATGCAGCCGCCGCGCCCGCTCGACCAGCGCGGCGCTGTTGCGGGCGAGCTGCTGCTTGCCCATCGCGAACGAGGGCGCTTCCGCGACGGGCGCTCCGAAGCGGCGGAACGAACGCCAGGCGATGACGAGTGCGGCCAGGATCAGGCACAGCGTCGCGGCGAGGAACGGCGGCCGGAAGGCCATCGTCAGCAAGTTCTCGTTACGCCCCAGTCCGGCCACGGTGAGGTCGAACACGATCGGCAGGTCGTAATCCTCAAGCGTCGCATCGACCAGGGCGACTGCGGCTTCCGCGCGCTTGGCATCGGCGAGGCCGTAGTTGTTCATCAGATCGGGCTCGACCACGACCACGACGGGCCATAGCGAATCGTCGACCTGCGGATCGCTGGCTTCCAGCGGTTGGATACCCGCTGCGTCGGCGAGGTACGGGTAGACGCCCTTGTCGTAGATGTACCCCGCCAGCGCCTCGCCATTTTTGTCGCTGACAAGTGGGATCAGGCCGTCGCCGTGCAAGGCGAGCGTCTGGTCGGGTACGGGAAACGTCCCTTCGAGGCCCAAGCCGTACCAACGTTCCCGCTTGGCGATCTTCATTTCGTCGTTTTTGAGACCGTCGATCTCGGTCACGAACTCGGGCTCGGCACTGCCGCCGAGAATGACCCAGCCTTTCGGTACATTGGGCATCCGGGGGCCGCCCGCCTTGCCCGCCATCCATTTGGGCAGGATCAGCAGGGTGGGGCCGGCATAGCGCCGCTCGCGGATGATCTTCGCGATCGCCTCTCCGTCAGCGCTGAAGAGGTCCGGCGTGATTACGAGCAGCGCCTCTTCCTGCAGGCGGGTCTGGGAGCGGGACAGCGAGACGTCATAGCCGCGCGCCTCCAGCAGTCGCGCCAGCCCGGCAAAGCCGTTGAGGCCGTTCGCCGCGGCATGAGAGCCGCCGTTGCGGTCTTCACGCCCGTCCCATCCGGCGCCGATGGCGTAGAGGAACAGCAGGAAGGCCCCGGCGCCGACCACCAGCACCGCGAGAATGATCTTCGGGGAGAAGGGGGAACTGCTCCGGCTCATCAGGAGGCTGCTCCCAGCTTTGGCGCGGCGAGAGCAAACTCGGCGTAAGCGGCGCGCGCCGCGTGCCAGTCTTCCGCCGAGAGGCTGCGCAAGGCGAACAGGCTGCGCTCCACCCTTTCGGCGATCACCCCGAATGCGCCGCGGGCCCCTTGCGAGAGGTCGGGCAGTTCGGCGATTTCGCGGGCGGTGCTCGAAGGCTCGAGCAACCCGGGCCGCGCCTCGGCGATCTGGCCGACGCTGCGTTTCAGCAGCAGGTGCGTGGCTTCCTCGAAACGGCCTTCGGCGGCGAGCTTGTCCGCATCTTCGAGCAGCGCCAGCGCCTGATGCGCGTCGGGTGCCCATTCGGCCGGGCTTTCCTTTGTGCCGCCGAGCTGCGCGTTCACCAGCATGGGGGCGAAAGTGCGCCACAGCAGGAAAAGGACCAGCAGCGCAGCGAGCGCCAGCACCGACCACATGATGACTTGCCCGGAGACGCCGAGGAATCGGCCGATGCCGCCGAACACGTTCGCCAGGAAGTCCCCGACGGGAGCGAGCACTTCACCGAGCCACTTGAAGAACCTCTGCAGCCATTCCGGAGGAGGATTCGGCGCGGGCGGCTTTACGGGGGCGAATTGAATATCGGAGGCCGCGCGTAAGGCTTCCCAATCGCGCGCGAAATCGCCTGCGCCCGCTTGCGCGGCGCTATCCCCCGTCTCCACTGTCACAAGCCAGGAGGTGACATGACCGCAGCGACGGCGCAACCCGTGGTTTTACGTGGGTCGCGAAGGACCTAGCCGCGCACCCGCGCCTGGGCGTAGCTGCCGAGCATGCGCAGTTCCTTGCTGTGGAACGCCAGCTCTTCGAGCGCCCTGTCGATCGCCGGATCGCCCGGCGCGCCGAGGATATCGGCAAAGAACATCGTGGCCGAGAAACTGGCGCCCTGCTGATAGCTTTCGAGCTTGGTCATGTTGACGCCGTTGGTCGCGAAGCCGCCCAGCGCCTTGTAGAGTGCCGCGGGGATATTCTTCACTTCGAACACGAAGGTTGTCATGGCCGGCTTGCCCGCAAGCGTCGCGGGGTCGAGCGCGTCGCGTGACAGCACCACGAATCGGGTGGTGTTGTCGGGCGAATCTTCCACGCCTTGCTCGGCGATCGTCAGGCCATAGAGATCGGCGGCCAGTGCCGGCGCGATGGCGCAGGCTTCGGGGTCGCCCATTTCCTTGACCAGCGCGGCGGCGCCGGCGGTATCGGCATAAGCGAGCGGTACGATGCCGCGGTCGCGCAGATATTTCCGCGTCTGACCGAGGGCTTGCGGATGGCTGTGCGCCGACTTGAAGGGACCTTTGCCCAGGCCCATCACGGCGTAGCTGATCGGCAGGAAGTGTTCGCCAACGATCGACAAGCCACTGCCAGGAAGCAGGAAATGGATGTCGGCCACCCGGCCATGCTGCGAATTCTCGATCGGAATGATCGCGCTGCCGGCACGTCCCGCGCTCACCGCGTCGAGCGCATCCTCGAACGAGAAGCACGGCAACGGCAGACAGTCGGGCGACCATTCGATGGCAGCACGGTGCGAATTCGCCCCGGGAGCGCCCTGGAAGGCGACTGCGCGAGCGGGTTCGGCCGCGGCGGCGGAGTGCATCTCTTCCACGAGGGCAAGGGCAGGAGCGGGAAAGCTATCCATTGAAGCGACGCGGGTAACGACGCAACTTGCGACCGACAAGTGACTATCGGACTTGCGCCTTCGAACCCGCCTTACTAGAGCGGCGCGCAAATCTGACTCTGGTAGATAATCCATCGATGACTGATCGTTTCAACACCATCGCCGGCTGGACACTCGCTGCGGCCATCGTCGCACTTGGCGGCTCCATCGCAAGTGGCCTGTTCTTCCAGGCCGACAAGCCCCACCGTCCGCACGTGATGGGCTTCCCCATCGAGGGCGTCGTGGAAGCGGGCGCCGCTGCGGAAGGTCCGCCGCTGGCGACCCTGCTCGCCACCGGCGATGCGGCCGCGGGCGAAAAGATCTTCGCCAAGTGCACCTCGTGCCACACGATCGCCCAGGGCGGTGGTGACGGAATCGGTCCGAATCTCTACGGCGTCGTCGGCAAGCCGATCGGCAAGCATGAACCGGGCTTCGCCTATTCGGGCGATCTTTCTGGCCATGGCGGCGATTGGACGTTCGAGAATCTCGATCACTGGCTGAAGAGCCCGAAGGCTTTCGCGGCCGGCACGAAGATGAGCTTCGCCGGTCTCGGCAAGGCTGAAGATCGCGCCAACGTGATTCTGTTCCTGCTGCAGAACGGTGGCGGTCCGCCGCTTCCGCCGCCGCCGGCTGCTGACGCGGCCGCTGGTGACGCAGCTGCTCCGGCGGCTGACGGCGCGGCCGCTCCGGCCGCAGAAGCGGGTGCCACCGCTGCTCCGGAACCGGCAGCAGCAGCTCCGGCGGCTCACTAAGACTGGGCGGCTTCGGCCGCTGCGTCCTTGAAGATTGGAAAACGGCCGCATCTGCGGCCGTTTTTCTTTGCGTTTTCCAATCCTCCCTGTCGGCGCAGCCGATGGGGAGGGGGACCGCCGCCGCAGGCGGTGGTGGAGGGGCTGACGTTGTGCCACTGGCCCCTCCGTCACGCGCCTGCGGCGCGCGCCACCTCCCCATGAGCTTCGCTCACAGGGAGGATTATCCGGCTAGTCTCGGCCCTTGAAGCCCTGCGCGATGACGTACCATTCGGAGGAGCCCTTGCGGCTCGCCGGGGGCTTGGCGTGCTTGACCGCGCGGAAGTGGCGTTTGAGCAGCGCCAGCAAGTCGGCGTCGGTCCCGCCCGCCAGGACCTTGGCCACGAAGGCCCCGTCTTTGTCGAGCACCTCGATGGCGAAGTGAGCGGCGGTCTCGACCAGTCCCATGGTCCGCAAATGATCGGTCTGCTTATGGCCCACAGTATTGGCGGCCATGTCCGACAGCACCAGGTCCGGCGGCCCGTCGAGCGCAGCCTCAAGCGCACCCGGCGCCTCGTCCGCCATGAAGTCCATCTGGAAGATCGTCACCCCTTCAAGAGGCTCGGTTTCCAGCAAGTCGATGCCAACCACCGCGGCGCCTGGCACACGCTTGCGCACGACCTGGCTCCAGCCGCCAGGCGCGATGCCGAGGTCGACCACGCGGCGCACGCCCTTGAGCAGGCCGAATCGCTCGTCGAGCTCGATCAGCTTGTAGGCCGCCCGGCTACGGTAGCCGTCGGCCTTGGCCTGCTTGACGTAAGGATCGTTGAGCTGGCGTTCGAGCCAGCGCACGGACGAGGCCGTGCGGCCGCGGGCGGTCTTTACCCGTCGGTCGGAGTCTTTGCCTGAGCGGCTCATCGGATGGTCTGCTTCAATCGCCGCAACGCGGCCTGTGCCTCGATCCCGAGCGCGTCGGCGGACATCAGTCCGCGCAGGATGCCTTCGCGAATTCCGCGATCGGCCACGCCCAGCCGCGGGGCGGGCCAGATGTCGAGAATCGCCTCGAGGATGGCGCAGCCCGCCACCACCAGGTCGGCGCGCTCGGTGCCGATGCAGGGCAGGCGGCGGCGATCCTCTGGCCCCATGGTGGAAAGCCGAGTGGCGATGTCGCGCATCGAAGCCGATGGCACGACCAGGCCATCGACGGCCTTCCTGTCGTACTGCGGGAGGTCGAGGTGCAAGCTGGCAAGGGTAGTCACGGTGCCGCTCGTACCGAGGAGGCGCAGGTCGGGCAAACGGAAGGGCGCGATCCGCTCGGCGAAACCGGCAAAGCTATCCGCCACGAGCTTGTGCATCTTGCGATAACGGGCAAGCCGCGACGCGGCGTCGGTGCCTTCGTCGCCGACGGTTTCGGTCAGCGAAACCACACCCCAGGGCACGCTCTGCCAGTCGATAATATGCGGGACCGGTGCGCCGGGCTCGATCAGGACCAGCTCGGTCGATCCCCCGCCGATGTCGAAGATCACCGCCGGCCCGATGCCGTCTTCGAGGAGAATATGGCAACCGAGCACTGCCAACCGCGCCTCTTCCTGGGCGGAAATGACGTTGAGCCTGATGCCGGTTTCGCGCTGGACTCGCTCGATGAATTCGGCGCCGTTGGTCGCCCGGCGGCAAGCCTCGGTGGCGACCGATCGGGCGAGGCGGACATTGCGGCGCTTGAGCTTTTCGGAGCAGACCTTCAGCGCCCCGACGGCGCGATCCATCGCCTGATTGCTCAGCCGGCCCGTCTGGGCCAGGCCTTCGCCCAGGCGCACGACGCGGCTGAACGCGTCGATGACCACGAAATTGGCATCGGCCGGGCGCGCGATCAGCAGCCGGCAGTTGTTGGTGCCAAGATCGATCGCTGCGTAAGCCTGGCGCGATTGGCCAAGCGGGAGGCTCGCAGGCTGCTCGCGCAGATCAGCGCCATTGGCGCTGCCGTTTGCCTGCCTTTCGCCGGCGGTGCCGGAGTGGCCCGACTGGGGGAGGGCCGAATTCGGCACACGTCCCTCAGAATCTGCGGTACTCCGCCGCTCGTCCGGCGGATTGAAATCCGCCATTTTCTACTAACTCGCTCGTATTTCTTACCCGCTCGGAGGCGGAACCTGACCACAGGCTAGCGAAAGCGCCCGGCGGGGGCAAGTTTGGGGCCGCAATGGCGCGGGAGTGCATTCCTTGACACAAGTCGCGTGTGGCGCGCTTGACGAGACGGCCCGGCCTTTCTAGATGCGCCGCTCCCGCGTTGCCCCGTCGTCTAATGGTAAGACTACGGACTCTGACTCCGTCAATTGAGGTTCGAATCCTCACGGGGCATCCAAAACTCCCACTCCTCCTTCCTTTCCGGCCAGCTAATGCCTAGGTCTGAGGCAAGAATTTGTGGGAGAGACATGTGAGCGGACCGGAAGACCTCGAAAACGACGCGAACATCGAGGACCGCAAGTTTTACCGGGCAGAACAGGAAGCCGGGTTCGTCGAATCGGCTCCGACTGAAACGCCGCAAACGCTGCATCCCGCCTATCGCCTGGCCTTCCGCGATACCGAATTCCTGCTGCGTGACGAGCTGCGGCCGGTCCGCTTCCAGCTTGAGCTGATGAAGCCCGAAATGCTGCTCGACGAAGCGGGCGTGGGCTCGATGCTGGTCATGTACGGTTCGGCGCGCATTCCGCCGCCCGAGGCTGCGGCTGTCGCGCTGGAAGGCGCGAAGGACTTGCCCGTCGAAGAGCGGCTGGTGATCGAGCGGCTGGCCGAAAAGGCCAAGTACTATGGCGAGGCCTACAAGCTGGCGCGGCTCGTCAGCGAGAAGGGCATCATCGAACAGGGCAAGCGCCAGTTCGTGGTTTGCTCGGGCGGTGGACCTTCGATCATGGAGGCGGCCAACCGCGGGGCCTCGGACGCTGGGGCCGAATCGGTCGGGCTCAATATCGTGCTGCCGCATGAGCAGGCGCCCAACCCTTACGTCACGCCGTATCTGTCGTTCCAGTTTCACTACTTCGCCTTGCGCAAGATGCACTTCCTCATGCGCGCGCGGGCCGTCGCGGTTTTCCCGGGCGGGTTCGGTACGTTTGACGAGATGTTCGAACTGCTGACGCTGATCCAGACCGGCAAGATGAAGCCGATCCCCGTGCTGCTGTTCGGCAAGGAGTTCTGGACCCGGGTGATCGACTTCGGCGCCCTCGCTCGCGAAGGCGTGATATCGCCCGAGGACCTCAAGCTGTTCACCTGGTGCGAGACAGCCGAAGAAGCCTGGGGCCACATCGCCCGCTTCTATAACATCGACCCCAATCCGGGCCGCATCCGCTAGCGGACGGCCTGGTGACCCATCGGTCCGTGCCTGGCTCCAAATCCGGGCGCGGCGAGGAGTGCGGCGCGGACGAACTCGCGGGCCCGCGCAATCGCCTCGTCTAGCGGCAGACCCTGGCCGAGGTGCGTAGCGATCGCGCTGGACAGGGTGCAGCCGGTGCCGTGGGTGTGGCGGGTCTCGATGCGGGGAGAGCGCCAGACGATGTCCTGTTGTCCGGGACGAACGAGACGATCCTCGACTTCCGGTCCCTCGGCGTCGCCACCCTTGGCTAAGTAGGCAATCTCGCGCGCAGCCATTGCCTCCGTGCCGCCGAGGGCGTGAAGCTCGGGCACGTTGGGCGTGGTCAGGGTGGCAATCCGCATCAGGCGTTCGAACGCGGCCACAGTGCCCTCGTCAGCTAGCACTGCGCCACTTGTGGCGACCACGACCGGATCGAACACGACCGGGAGTCCGGCGGTCTCAAGCCGGTCCGCCACGACATGAGCGATCTCCGGCGAGCCGAGCATGCCGATCTTCACCGCATCCGCGCCTATGTCGGAAAGGCACGCATCGATCTGCGCGCCGACCATCTCAGGCGAAAGCGCTTCGACCGCCGTAACCCCGCATGAATTCTGCGCGGTGATCGCGGTAATTGCCGTCATCGCGTAGCCGCCGAGCATGGTCACGGTCTTGATGTCGGCCTGAATGCCGGCGCCGCCGGAACTGTCCGAACCGGCGATCGCGAGAATGCGGGGAGGAGGGGTCATTCGCCTTTGAAGCGCCGCTCGGTCGATGGCGGATGCTTCGCGTGCAACTGCTTGGCCCGCGTCGGGCGATCCATCAATTCGCCGCCGCAGTTGGGGCAGCGGTCGTCGAGCGCGTCGGCGCACTCGGCGCAGAAGGTGCACTCGAAGCTGCAGATGAACGCGCCGGGCGCTTCTGCCGGCAGGTCGGTGCCGCAGCGTTCGCAGTCGGGGCGCATCTCCAGGCTCATGCGGCGGCCTTCACGGCGGCGCAGATCTCGTCGACCACCTGTTCGACTTCGCCCGCATCGTCGCCTTCGGCCATCACGCGGATCTTGGGCTCGGTGCCCGACTTGCGGATGACGAGCCGGCCGCGCCCTGAGAGCTTGGCTTCGGCGTCGGCGATGACCGCCTTCACATGAGCATCCGACAGAGGGTCGCCGCCGGCATAGGTCACGTTCTTGAGCAGTTGCGGAACCGGATCGAACAGGTGCAGCAGCTCGCTCGCCCGCTTGCCGGTGTGAACCAGCGCGGCCAGAACCTGCAGCGCCGCGATGCAGCCGTCGCCGGTGGTGGCGTGGTCGAGCAGGATCATATGGCCCGATTGCTCGCCGCCGACATTGTAGCCGCCTGCGCGCATGGCTTCGAGCACGTAGCGGTCGCCGACCTTGGTCCGCACCAGACCGAGCCCGGCATCGTTGAGCAGGCGCTCCAGCCCGAGGTTCGACATGACCGTGGCGACCACGCCGCCGCCGCGCAGCTCGCCGCTGGCGGCCAGCCGCAGGCCGATCAGCGCCATGAGCTGGTCGCCGTCGACGACCTGGCCCTTTTCGTCGATCACGATTAGCCGATCAGCGTCCCCGTCGAGGGCGATGCCGATGTCGGCGCCTTCTTCGAGTACTCGCGCCCTGATCGCGTCGAGCGAGGTCGAGCCGACTCCGTCGTTGATGTTCAGGCCATCGGGCGTGACGCCCATGGCGATGACCTCTGCGCCAAGTTCCCAGATCACCGTGGGCGCTACGGTGTAAGCGGCGCCGTGGGCGCAATCGACCACGATCTTGAGCCCATCGAGCCGAGTGGCCGAGGGGAGCGATTGCTTGATCGCGTGGATGTAGCGCCCGCGCGAGTCCTCGATCCGGCGAGCGCGGCCGATGGCGTCGGCCTGCGCCAGCTCCTGTTCGACCTGCATGGCCGCCTCGATGGCTTCCTCATCGGCGTCGGAGAGCTTGAACCCATCGGGGCCGAACAGCTTGATGCCGTTGTCGGCATAGGGATTGTGACTGGCGGAGATCATCACGCCGAGGTCGGCGCGCATCTCCCGCGTCAGCAGGGCGACCGCCGGGGTTGGCAGCGGGCCTGTCATGATCACGTCCATGCCGACGCTCGTGAACCCGGCGACGAGCGCGGTTTCCATCATGTAGCCGGACAGGCGAGTGTCCTTGCCGATCACTACCCGATGCTTGTGGGAGCCGCGCAGGAAGTGCCGCCCGGCCGCCTGCCCGACCTTCATCGCCGTCGCGGCGTTGAGCACGCCTCCGTTGGCCCGTCCGCGGATACCGTCGGTGCCGAAATAGTGTCTGCCCATTCAAGCCTCTTGCTGCTGGCGATTGCCATGGCGCTTCCGGACTGCAATGTCACGCTGCGGTGACACAGATCAAGCTGCCTGCGGGATGGACTTTCGCCGCGCTGCTGGCCGGTCTGGCGCTTGGCTGGTTGCTTTCCGGCAGCGCTGCGAGTGCGACGGCGCTCGCCATTGCCGGTCCGGTGGGGTCGGTCTGGCTGCGGGCCCTGCAGATGACGATCGTGCCGCTGGTCGCTGCGCTGCTGGTCACCGGCATCACCCAAATGGTCGCGACCGCGCGCGCCGGACCAGTTGCCCGGCGGACCTTGCTTATCTTTTTCGTCATCCTCCTTGCCGGCACTTTGTTCGCCGCGTTTGCGACGCCCGCCCTGCTGGAGGCGTTCCCCATTCCCGGCCAGGCCGAAGCCGCGCTAGCGGCGGATAGCGTCTCCGCTCAGCCGGTGCCCAAAGTCGGGGAATTCATAGAATCGCTCGTGGCGGACAACGTGATCGCTGCGGCGGCCGAAACGGCAATGCTGCCGATCGTCGTGTTCTTCGTTGCCCTCGGCCTTGCCATCTCGCGCCTCGAGGGCGTGCAGAAGGACGTGATGCTCCGACTGTTCGAGGCGATCGGCCAGACCATGCTCATCATCATCGGTTGGGTCCTGCGGGTCGCGCCGGTCGGGGTCTTTGCCCTGGCACTGAGCGTAGGTCTCGCGAGCGGAGGCGGGGCCTTCGCCGCCTTGGGTCACTACATCCTCATCGTGTCCGGGCTGGGCTTGGTTGTCCTGGTGGCGGGATTTGTCTTGGGCAGCATCACGGGGCAGCGCGGTCTGGTCGGGTTTGCCCGGGCGATGACGCCCTCGCTGGCCGTGGGGATCTCGACCCAGAGCTCGCTCGCCAGCCTTCCCGCCATGCTGCAGTCCTGCCGGCAACTCGGGGTGCGGGAGACCACTTCGGATTTCGTCCTGCCGCTCGCCGTCGCGCTGTTCCGGGCGACGGGGCCGGTGATGAACCTCGGCGTCGCGATCTATGTCGCCAAGCTTACGGGCGTGGAGCTGACCCCGACCGCCATGGCCGCGGGCATCGCGGTGGCGCTCGTCACCACCATCGGATCGGTCAGCCTGCCCGGCGCGATCAGCTTCATTACGGCGATCGGTCCGATTGCCCTCGCGATGGGTGTCCCGATCGAACCGCTGGCGATCCTCGTGGCGGTCGAGATGCTGCCCGACATCATGCGCACGCTCGGGAATGTCGCGATGGACGTCGCCGTGACCGCGACAGTCGACCGGACTAGCGCATCTTCGGGCCGGGCTAACATTTCTACGCGAACTTGAATCGGGATGGAGCGTTAGGGGGCCAGATCCATTCCATCAAAGGACGATTCCCATGGCCTTCGAACTGATCCAGTTGCCTTATGACAGCGAGGCGCTTGCGCCGGCGATCTCCGCCGAGACGCTGAGCTTCCACCATGGGAAGCACCACAAGGCCTATGTCGACAAGACCAACGCGGCGGTTGAAGGCACCGACCTCGAAGGCGCCACGCTCGAAACCGTGATCGCCAAGGCTCGCGGCAGCAACCAGGGCCTGTTCAACAACGCGGCGCAGAGCTGGAACCACGGGTTCTACTGGTACTCGCTCTCCCCCAACGCCAGCGCGCCGAGCGGCGACCTCGCGGCCAAGATCGACGAGGCTTTCGGATCGCTCGACGCTTTCAAGAAGCAGCTCGCCGAGCGCGGCGTGGGCCACTTCGCCAGCGGCTGGGTCTGGCTCGCCGAAAAGGGCGGCAAGCTGTCGATCGAGGAAACCCATGATGGCGACACTCTGGCCGACCAGGGCTTCCGCCCGCTGCTGACGATCGACGTGTGGGAGCACGCCTATTATCTCGATCACCAGAACCAGCGTCCGGTTTACCTTAGCGAGGTGATCGAGAAGCACCTCAACTGGGACTTCGCCGCCGAAAATCTCGCGCGTGATGCGACCTGGAGCTACCCGGCTCCGACTTACGCCTAACGGCAATCGGGCTTGCCTGGGGTGGAACGAAACCTGCCCCGGGCAACCATGATCCGGAAGGAAAGATTAATCATCCGGGTTTAGCGTCCGGCAATGACTTTCAAGCGCGCTTCACTCGTCAGGAACACCGAAACTTCGCGGGCCGGCGAGCGTAACTCCCTGACAACCGAGGGAAAGTGCCAGATCGGCAATGGCGAGGTCCAGGAGGTTCTCCTGACCGATCTCGATACCCACGGATGCATGATGCGAGGCTCTGCAATCGGGGTGACTAAATCAGACCCGCTGAAGCTATGGCTGGGTGACGTAGGCCCCATCGCCGGAAAGCTCCGCTGGGCTCGCCGCGGCTCGGTCGGGATCGAATTCGACATCCCGCTGGTCGACGATGTGATCGATCAGGTGCGTCTGGTTGAAGCCGAGCCGACAGTCGTTTCGATGGATCGCCGGTCAGGCCGCTGATATCACTCCGGCTCGACAGGTTCGAGCTTGCTGGCTGCGAACAGCGGCTCGCCGAACAGAAAACCGATGATGTTGGGTTTGCCCAGGTGCTCCATCAGCGCCGTCACGGTCAGCAGGATCGGCACCGAGAGCAGCGCTCCCGTCACGCCCCAGATCCAGCTGAAGTAGCTCAGCGCCAGCAGGATCAGCACCGGGTTCATCGTGAACCGCGCGCCGAGGATCGTCGGCGTGAAGAGG
Source organism: Porphyrobacter sp. (assembly GCA_017744315.1). Taxonomy (GTDB): domain Bacteria; phylum Pseudomonadota; class Alphaproteobacteria; order Sphingomonadales; family Sphingomonadaceae; genus Croceibacterium_A. The sequence goes on along the minus strand of JAGIBN010000004.1, from coordinate 236,369 downwards.
TTTGACTCGGTGGCATGGAGCCCGAGATAGGCCGCCGCGGGAATGAGGCCGACGAACGGACTTTCCGCCGTGCCCAGTCCGAACAGCGTCAGCAGGCCGATCATGATCAGCGGCCCGATGTAGGGCAGGAAGTTGAGCAGCGCGGCAAGGCCGCCCCACATCACCGGAAAGTCCATGCCCAGCGCCCAGGCGCCCAGCGTCACCACGACCCCGACGCAAAGATTGATGAGGCCGACGGTCAGGATGTACGCGGCCACCCGGTCCTGCACGTCGCGCATCACGCGGGCGGCTTTGAGGCTGGCTCCGAACTCCTGCCGGTCGAGCAACAGCCGCCGCCGCATGCGCACTCTCGCTTCGATCATGAAGAACGCCATCAGCAAGGTGAGCAGAACCTCGAGCACGACTGTCGGGGTCGCGAAGGCGAGCTGCTGGAGCATCGTCGGTTCGGCCAGCACGACGCGCTGCCCACCGGCCGAACCTACCAGACCGGCAACCTTCTCATTGAGCTGCGAAATCCACGCCAGGTTGCCCTGCAGCGCGTTGAAGTGCTCGCCGATGCGGTCGACCATCGCGGGTACGTCATCGAACATCGACAGCGCCGGACGCAGTACTGCCGTCAGGGCGAGCGCTACGATGACGAGGAACAGCGCCAGCGCCGCCAGCGAAGCCAGAAAGTTCGGCAAACCGAAACGCGCCAGGCGGTCGGCCATGGGCGAAAGAATGATAGTCAGGATGATCGCCGTGACCAGCGGGAGGAACACGACCGAGCCGATCGACAGCACGAACGGCAGCGCCAGGAACAACCCGATGGCGATCAGCACCACCAGCGCCGAGATCAGCCGCAGTTCTTCTTCCGCGAACGCGAGCCGCTTGCGTCTCGGAGTGGCCTCACCGCTTCGTGGACCGGCCTTTTCGGCCTCGGTACCCTCAGTCATCGCAGCGCCCCCGCATCCCCCTACTTGGCGCCCCTACTTGGTCGCTATGCTAATTCCCTTGCCTGACGCGACATCGTCGAGTTCCTGCAGGATTGCGCGATGTGCGGCCGGATCGTCAATCGAACGTTCGGGTATCGAACCTTCCTCGATCATCACCGTCAGCGCCGCGCGGGCCCGTCCGACGCGGCTCTTGATCGTGCCGACCGCGCAGCCGCAGATCTGTGCCGCCTCTTCGTAAGAGAAGCCGCCGGCCCCGACCAGCAACAGAGCCTCGCGCCGCTCGGGCGGCAAAGTCAGCAAGGCGCGGTGCATGTCCGAAAGATGGATCGGCTCTTCCTGCGCGGCAGGCGCGGTGAGGATGCGTTCGGCCGTGGTCTCGTCATATTCGCCGCGAAAGCGGTTGCGGCGCATATCGGTGAGATAGGCGTTGCGCAGGATGACGAAGGTCCAGGCCCTCATGCTCGTGCCGGGTTCGAAGCGGTCCTGCGCGGCCCAGGCCTTGAGCAGGGTTTCCTGCACCAGGTCGTCGGCCATGTCGGGCCGTCCGCACAAGCCGCGAGCAAACGCACGCAGGTGCGGAACGACCTCGGTAAGGTCGCGCTTGAACGCACGCTTTTCCTCGGCACTGCGTTCGGGCGTCACGCGCTGTTCGCTACTCATCGTTTCCCGTCGTCAAGCCTGGCGAGCAAATCCTTGAACGCGTCCGGGATCGGTTCCTCGATCACGGAGTCGTAGAGTTGCTTCAGCCCGGAAGCCCATTCCGGGCCGTGCTTTCTAGTATGCTGTTTCTTGCCTTTCACAGGCTTCCCCGTCCTGTCAGCGCCAGCCATTATCGATGCTTCCACCAACTCCACATTGCGTCCTTGCAATTGCCTTGACACCGACCCCTGTTGCAAGTGTGCATCTGCTTCGGCGTTGTTGCGCTCGTTCGGAACGAAAGGGGGGGCATCCGGTTCCCATTCGTAACGACTGATCGCGAATTCTTCGGTTGGTCCGGATTAACCGGGGGGATGCCTGTGCGATGGGGGCGCGGGCGGCTAACCACCGCCCCAGGGGAGTAGAATTTGGAGCAGGCTACCGGCGGGCGAAGCAGAACCAAGCGATGGCTTGTCCGCTACCCGCGGGCCGTCCCCGTCGCGATTTTCGTGCTCATCGCCGCCATCACAGTCCTGAGCGTGTTCGCCATCGAGCGAGGCGAAGACGCGCGCGCCGCGGTGCAATTGCGCAGCCGCGCGGCTGCCGTCGCCTCGGCACTGGAGCGCCGCTCCAACGCCAGCAGCGCCTATCTGCGGGCCGGTGCCGCCCTCCTCGCCACGCTTGATGAAGTTCCGGCGGCCGGTTTCCGCCGGTTCGTCAGCGAGCTGCAGCTCGACGAGGACTATCGCGGGTCCGAAGGGATCGGCTGGGCTCAAGTCGTCCTGCCCGATGAAATCGACGCGTTCGACACAATGATGTCGCAAGTGGGATCGGGCACCGTCCGGCTCTATCCCAGACCCACGGGCAGCCAGCCCTATTCGGTCCCCGTGACTTACCTTCAGCCCGACACCGAGAGGAACAGGCTGGCCCTGGGTTTTGATCTATTTTCCGAACCAGTCCGTCGCGCGGCCCTGGTCGAGGCGGAGCGGACAGCGCGCCCGACCGCGACGGGAAGGATCGTGCTGCGGCAGGATCTCGACACCGGGCAACCGGGGTTCCTGATCGTCATGCCGGTGTTCGAGCCTGCGCCGGGCGGCCGGCGGCTCAAGGGCTACATCTTCAGCCCCTTCAATGCGCGAGAGTTCCTTCTGTCCGCGCTCGAGCTGGAGGACGGCGGCAGCTACTCGGTCCGGCTCTACGACGGGGACATCGGCGACAACAACCTGATGGCCTCGATCACCGGGGGCGCCGGGGAGGGCGATACGGTCGCCGAAGAGCTTTCGATCGCGGATAATGTCTGGACCCTGCAGGTCACCGCTTCATACGGCGGCGGGCTTTCGGGCCTGTCGATGGTGACGATGATCTTCGGCATGCTGGTGGCGAGCCTCCTGATGCTGCTCGTGCGCATGCTGACCCAGCAGGCGATCGAGGACGAAGCCTCGCTGCGCTGGTTCGAAGAGCAGGCGTCGATCCGCAATTCACTCACGCGCGAACTCAATCACCGCGTGAAGAACACCCTCGCCAACGTGCTCTCCATCATCGCCCTTACGCGGCGCCGGGCGGGCAATCTCGACGAATTCGCCGACGGCCTCGACGGTCGTATCCGCGCGCTGTCCGCCACGCATGACCTGCTAACCAAGTCGGACTGGGGCACCACGCCGATCCGTTCGGTGGTCGAGGCGGAACTGCTGCCTTACGCGCAGGACGGCGATCACGAGATCGAACTGCTCGGTCCCGATATCGCGCTGGCGCCGAACGATGCCCTGTCGCTCGGGCTTGCGACCCACGAACTTGCGACCAATGCGGCGAAATACGGCGCGCTCAGCAAGTCCGGCGGCAAAGTCTCGGTGCACTGGAACCTCGTCTCCGATGCCCTGGTGCGGATCGAATGGCGCGAAAGCGGGGGGCCGCCGGTCACTCCCAAGCGCGGCCGGGGATTCGGCACCGACCTGATCGAACGCATCGTGGCGCACGAACTCAAGAACCCGGTCGACCTGGTGTTCGACCCTGACGGCGTTCGCTGCGTGCTGCGGATTCCGGTCCGCCGTCCGAGCGAGTTCATCATGCGCGCCGGACGGGGCCCGCTGCGCGATGCGGCCACGAGCGCGAATTCCTCCGAGCACTGAACCCACGCGCGCGCTGGACGCGTTATGTTCATGCCGATACAGCATTCCGATGATCAAGACCGTCTCGGCCTCGCTGCGCTGGATCTGCCTCGCGCTCCTGCTCCCGCTGATCGCGGCTTGCGGAAGCCCGGCCGAGACTGCCAAGGGCCCGACCGTCCTCGCGGCGGCGAGCCTGCAGGAATCGCTCGAGGAAGTGGCCAAGGCGTGGGAAGCGCAAGGGCATCCGGCACCGGTCCTGTCCTTCGCGGGGTCCTCGGCCCTGGCGCGCCAGGTGGAGCAGGGCGCGCCGGCGGATCTGTTCATCTCCGCCGATCAGGAGTGGATGGACTATCTCGCCGGGAAGAACCTGATCCAGCCCGCCATCAGGAAAGACCTGTTGACCAACCGCATCGTGCTGATCGCTCCGAAGGGTGGCACCGTGCGCAGCCTGGACGCGCTGGGAGCGGGCAAGCTCGCGCTCGCCGACCCTGAGGCGGTTCCGGCGGGTCGCTATGCCAAGGCCTCGCTCGAAAGCCTCGGCGAATGGCAGGCGGTGGCGAGCAAGGTCGTCCCGGCAGAGAACGTGCGAGCCGCCCTGGCGCTCGTGGAGCGCGGCGAGGCTCAGCTCGGGATCGTCTACGCGACCGACGCGAAGGCATCGGACAGGGTCGAAGTCGTGCGCGAATTTCCGGAGAGCAGCCATCCGCCGATCCGCTATCCGGTGGCGCTCCTGGCCCAATCGAACAACCCCGAGGGCAAGGCCTTCCTCGGGTTCCTTTCCTCTGCGGACGCAAGCAAGATCTTCGCGTCCCACGGGTTCGGTATCGCTGAATGAGTGAATGGCTCACGCCCGCCGAATGGGGCGTCGTTACCCTTTCGCTCAAGGTAAGCCTGGTGGCCGTCGCCATCACGCTGCCGGTGTCCTACGCGCTGGCCTGGGTGCTGGCGCGCAGGCGCTTTCCGGGGCGTATCCTGCTCGATGCTATCGTGCACTTGCCGCTGGTCGTGCCGCCGGTCGTGACCGGCTGGATCCTGCTCGTGCTGTTCGGACGCAATGGTCCCATTGGCGCCTGGCTAGAAAGCCAGTTCGGGCTGGTGCTGGTGTTCCGCTGGAGCGGCGCGGCACTGGCCGCGGCGGTCATGGCGCTGCCGTTGATGGTGCGGGCGATGCGCCTGTCGATCGAGGCCGTCGACCGCAAGCTGGTCGATGCCGCCCGCACGCTCGGCGCAAGCCCGTGGCGCGCGTTCCTGACCATCACCCTGCCGCTGAGCGCCCCCGGCATTGCCGCCGGCGCCATGCTCGGCTTCGCCCGCTCGCTGGGCGAGTTCGGGGCGACGATCACCTTCGCCTCCAACATCGCCGGGCAGACGCGGACCTTGCCGCTGGCCATCTACAGCGGGCTGCAGCTTCCCGGTGCCGAGGTCCAGGTGGCGCGGCTGTCGCTCATCTCGGTGGTGCTGTCGCTGGCGGCGCTGGTCATATCCGAGCTGCTGGTGCGCCGATCGGCCGGAGGACGCGCGCATGTCCTTTGACCTCAGCCTGAGCTGCCGCGTCGGGGAGCGGACCATCGAACTGGAGTTCGCCTCCGAAACCCGCCTGACCGCGCTGGTCGGCCCGTCGGGGGCGGGCAAGACCACCGTGCTCAATTGCATCGCCGGGTTGCGACGGCCTGACAGCGGCCGGATCGCGGTCGCGGGGAAGCTGTTGTTCGACGCGGCGTCGGGGCTGAACCTGCTGCCCGAGCGTCGCAGGGCCGGCTATGTGTTCCAGGATGCGCGGTTGTTTCCGCACATGCGCGTTGCGGCGAACCTCTCTTACGGAGAGCGGCTCGCGCCAAAGGCGGATCGCTGGATCGGCCAGGAGGAAGTGGTCGAGTTTCTCGGCATCGGCGGTCTGCTCGCCCGCTGGCCTGCGACGCTGTCGGGCGGGGAGGTTCGGCGGGTAGCTATCGGCCGGGCGTTGCTTTCAGCGCCGCGCTTCCTGCTGCTCGACGAGCCTTTCGCGTCGCTCGATGCCGAGCGGGGCGAGACGCTGATGGGCCTGGTTGAGCGGATCCGCGACGAGCTCAAGGTGCCGATCCTGTTGGTCAGCCATGACCGGGGCGAAGTCGAGCGGTTGGCTGGCGAGGTAGTGACGCTGGCCTGATGCGGGCTCCCTCAAATCCTCCCTGTCGGCGCAGCCGATGGGGAGGTGGCAGACGCCGCAGGCGGCTGACGGAGGGGCTAGAGGCACGACGCCGGCCCCTCCACCCCGCTGCTGCGCAGCGCGGTCCCCCTCCCCATGAGCTTCGCTCACAGGGAGGATTTCAGACACACCAAACCACCCGCTGGCGAGCGCGGGCCTAACGCCGGGAGAGAAACAAGCGGACGGGCGAGGCCGGCGCTGCCCTGGGCGTCACAGGGTTGCCTTGCGCGAGCATCGATATGCGAACGGCGGCGAGGGCTGCGTCTAAACTCGCTACTCGGCCCTGTCGGACAGGAGGCGCTGGCGGTTAGGGCTCGCACGTCCCGCCAGCGGTTGTCGTCCCCGTGTCCTACGGTGACACCCTCTGACGATGTCGAGAGAGCGCCGGCCATCAGTGCGGGAGTGAGAGCAAGCGCTTACGCCCCCGCACCCGTCGCTGTGTCAGGTGTCAATTGACGGCGGGGCATATAACCGATATGGTTCGTTATGTCAAGAGGATTGGCCAATCACGACCAATCCTCTCAACCTCGCCTTAGAGGTGATTGTGCTCGTCGACCGGGGCGCCACCGCTGCCGGCCGGACGCGGACCGCCGCCACCGGGGCCGGTCGGGAGCGGCTGACCCGGAAGCGGGGGCGCGCCCATGATCAAGGGGGGCTTCTCGCCGCGCAGTTCCATCATCGCGATGAAGATGTTGTTGAGCGAACGCGACTTCGGCGTGCCGCCATATTCGAGGCCCGGCTTGAGCGCTTCGCCGATATACGGCGCCATGGCCGGATCGGTCGCGAAGTACTTTTCGAACGCCTGCATGTAGTCGAGGTTCTCGGCCAGCGCGCGCTTGGCCACGTCCACGACCTTGCGGGTGTAGGCACCGTACTGCTTGAAGCCGGCCCAGGTGTTCACATCGCCATGGCCTTCGACCACCTTGTCGACGCCCGAGATTCCCGCGAGGGCCTTCGCCATGGTGTCAGCCGTGCCGACCATGCTGCCGCCTGACATCGGATCGACCAGCAGGCCCATGTTCCAGGCCATTACGTCGCCCGCGGCCATCACCTTTTCCTTCGGGAAGACCACGAAGGCGTCACCATCGGTATGGGCCGGACCGAACCAGTAGAGGTCGATCTGGTCGCGCCCCGTGCCGAGCGTCAGCTTGTCGTTGAACGACTGCGTGACCTTCGGGGTGTTGGGCATTGCCGCGATGCGGGTGGCGGTGTTCGCGTGGCCGACGATCTGCACGCTGCCCCGCGCGGTGTTGATCTCCGCGTTCGAGCCCATGTGATCGGGGTGCGAGTGGGTATTGATGATCATCGTCACCGGCTTGTCGGTAACTTCGCGAACCTTGGCGAGGATCGCTTCGCCGTTGTTGGCGAGCTTGGTGTCGACCAGCACCACGCCGTCGCTGCGGATGAAGAAGGTGGTGTTCCCGCCCGCGCCGAAGATCTTGTAGACGTTGTCGGAGACCTTCTCGGTCGCCCCGATCCCCGGCAGTCCCTGCGCGTTAAGACCCGCCGCTGCGAGGCCGCCGGCCACGATCGTTGCCAGGATTGCGAACCGCTTCATCATTCAGCCTCCGAAAAACACCCTCTCGACGAACCAGTAGCCGCCTGCCGCGATCACCACGAGTGAGCCGAATATCACGATCCACCCGCTCAACGCCGGGTTGCGCCGGCGGATCACTTCCAGCAACGCCCCGACTACGGCGACGATTGCCAGCTGCCCCAATTCGACGCCGACATTAAACGAAAACAGCGACCAACCAAGTGCTTCTTGAGGAAGGCCGAACTCCTTGAGCACGTTGGCGAAGCCGAAGCCGTGGATCAGCCCGAACAGCAGCGCCGCCCAGGCCCGCATATCGCGGCCTTCGCCCTTCCGCACCAGCAGATTGTCGACGCCCACCACCACGATGCTCAGCGCGATGGCCGGCTCGATCAGCCACGAGGGTGGGGTGAGAATGTTGAGGCTAGCGAGCGAAAGCGTGATGCTGTGCCCGATGGTAAAGGCAGTCACGATCGTGACCAGCTGACGCAGGCTTCCGCCGAGCAGGAGCAGGCCAACCAGGAACAGGATATGATCGGGCCCGATCATGATGTGGTGGACGCCGGAGGGGATGAAGGTCCCCATCACCGCAAAGGCACCGGCGGTTGTCCCGCGATAGTAGATCTTCGGCTCGCTGGTACTGGCGAAGATGTACTGCTGAGGAGCGCCCTTGCCTTCGTAGACGTTGACGAAAGTCTGGTGGTTGGGGTCGGCCGGAAACAGGTCGGTGTCGATCGACAAGGCTGCGGCGGGCGGGCCGTCTATGGTGAAAGCTAGTTCCAGCGCCTCGTTGTCATCGACTACCGCGATCGCCCCCCACTTGGCCCGTGAGAAGTCGTCGCTTCCAAGCGCGATGTGTGAGGCGAAGTAGCGCTCGATCTGCGCCTGGTGCGCGGCCTGAACCCGCGGGTCGAGGAGCGATTGCGGATCGGAAATGCCGAGGATTGGAGCGATGTCGGTAAGGTGCGCCCTGACCCTGCCGGTGATGGCAGCGTCGTGCACCTCCAGATTGAGATAGCTGAACGGCACCGGATGCGCCGAGGCCGGCACAGCGAGTAGCAGTGCGAACAGAGCTACGAACCAGCGCAGCAATGGCCAGTTCGCGCCACTTTTGCGCACGCACATTTCGGCCCCCTCAAAAGGTGTCACTTGGCGGATTTCACGGGATTAAGGCAGCTGAGCGCGACCCAAGCGTCATCTTCCGCAAGGCGGGCAGGACACGAGACGTCACTTTGGCGGCGAGTCAATCGGGCAGTCATCGACCGGCCTTGTGGCCGATCCTTTGTCAGTAGCAAAATGGTTTGGCGTGAACGGTCTGAAGTGCGTCTCAGAGAAGCCTTGGAGGTCCGCTGTCCACCCGATGCGCGGTCCTTAGGGAGCGCTCAAGTGGGCGCGCCAAGAAGCCTGGCCAGTTACAACGAACCCGCTCACCCAGTCGATCACATGGCGGATGGGAAGGCATTGGGTGGTACAATTAGGGTCACCGTCGGCGCATCCGATGGGGGAGGCGTCAGGCCCAAACGGGGGCCGGTCGGTGAACCAACTGCGACGCTGTAAAACGGGGCACGGGAGGGCGGTGGGCCGAGGTCCCAAAGCGAGCCCGCCCACAAGCTGGCCATTGGTTGGCCGTCGGCATCTTTGGCGGGTGCGAAAGACGCGCGTTCCCTGGCCAAGCGGCAGATCAGCTCGTTGGCCGATCGTGACACCGAGGGAGAGTAGATCGCGCAATCGGCCACGCTGCCATCGGCTGCGACCAGCAGTTGTACCTGGTTGGTGCCGCCGCCGAAGTTGCGGAATCTCAAGAGCTCGCGAAACAGCGCGCTGTGCTGGGGCAGCACGCCCTCGGGGTTGGGGTTCATGATCGGCGGCAGGCTCATCCCCTTGTACTTCTCGACGTCGAGCCCCCAGGTCGTAAGCAAGGTGTCAGCGCAGACCTGCAGTGCCTCGATTGGCGCCCGCAGCGACCCGGTGTCGATCTGCACGGGCGCGACGAGTCCCGTGTCTAGCGTGAACTCGGTTATCGCTTTCGCGGCTTCCTGTTCGTCTGCGCGATCGTACCCCGATGGCAGGCTGGCCCGGGTGACCGCCGCGGGCTGCGTGAGCATGATCGGGTCGAAGCTGATGAATGGCCGGCCATCTGCCATAACCGAGCGGGCGTAACCCGCTCCGCCCGATCCACCGACAGGGTTGAAGGTATAGCCGATCTGGTCCGCGCCACGGAACGGCCGCACGCCTTCGCCAATCACGATCACGCGCACCATCGGCCCTGGCTGAATCCGCTCGAGCGCCAGGCTGAGTTCGCTCTGCCCGTCGCTGAATGTGCGGATCAGCCGGCAGTAATCGTCGCCGTAATCAGCGGTCCACGTGCCGATTGGGTGGAACGGGATCGTTCGTCCCTGCACTTGTGCCGCGGGCGCCGCGAGCAACGCCACGCCCGCCAACAAAGTAAGCATGCTCTTCATAGCCACGCTCCATTGTCTGGGTGCGATAATATTGCAGGCGAATAGGCAAGGCAAGGTCACAGGAGCGACCGCGGCGCCCGAGAATGTTTCTATGAGAATGCCCGGCAGAACTTTGCCGATACAATTTCGGTGGGCTGCCAAAAGCGGGCGCTCCACTATCGGCTCGTGGCCACCGATGGCGGCGCGTCACCCCACGATGTGTCGATCAGGTTGGGTCTGCCCCGTAAGCCGGCCGCAATTCCATTGCCGTCGCCCCGTAGTTGCGTCACTGTGGAATCACCATGCCCATTCCGCCCGGCCGACGGCCCGAGAGGAGGAAGATGGAAGCCAGTGTGAGGGACCTGTTCGAGCGCTACGAGCGCCTGTTCAATCGGGCTTTGAGCGGCGTCCTCGATCTCGACGAAGTGGCCTCCCTGTACGCGTCGGAATTCATCGGGGCGGCTCCCGTTGGAGTGATGACGGGGAAGAACGACGAGAATTTCGCCCAGGCGATGGCGCTGGGCTACGCCAACTACCGGACCATGGGGATGAAGGACATGCGCCTGCGCGACGTCCACCTATCTCCGATCGACGAGCTGCATTGCATGGCGAAGGTGTCGTGGACGGCGACCTATTCGCGCTGGGACGAGGCCGACGTGGCGCTCGACTTCGATGTCCATTACTTCGTCCAGTACCTCGACGAAGAGCCGACGGTGTTCGGCTGGGTCTCGGGGGACGAGGAAGCGCTGCTGCGGGAACATGGCATTCTCGGACCTCCGGAAGGACTTCGCTCGTACAAGCGCACTCCGACCTTCACCGAAGAGAACATTCCGCAGAACCTGCTCAAGGACCACTCGACCAAAGAGGGGACCTGGGGCCTGATCCATGTGGAGCAGGGCAAGCTTCGTTATCTGGTCACGGACGACCGCCGCACGCCGATGGAGCTTATCCTCACGCCGGAGGGTGAGCCGGGCCTGGTCGAGCCGACGATCCTCCATCGCGTCGAACCGCTCGGGCCGGTCCGCTTCCACGTGGAGTTCCTCCAGCGCGGCGACTAGCCCCCTCCCGAGTGGAGAGGGGGCGATTGTCTTACTGGAACAGCCGCGGGGCGAAGTCGGTCAGGTAGCGGCGCCAGTTGATCCAGGTGTGGCCGCCGCCGGTCTCGTTGTAGACGTCCTTGATCCCGTACTTGGCGAACATCGCGCGGGTCGGGGCGACGGTGCCGTAGAGGAAGTCGTCCTTGCCCATGGCGTAGTAGACCAGGTTGAGGTCGGCGGCCGCCTTCTTGAGCGCGGCGTCGTTGGCGGTCTCGTAGGCGGTGACGTCGGCTGGGCCCTGCATGCCGAGGCCCATCGAGAAGATGCCGATGTAGTCGAACAGTTCGGGATGGGTCAGGCCATAGCGGATGGTGTGCGACCCGCCCATCGACAGGCCGGCCATCGCGCGGCTCTGCTGGTTGGCGAGCGTGCGGAAGTTGCCGTCGACGTAAGGGATCAGGTCCTTGATCAGGTCGTCCCCAAAGTCGGTGTTGGCGAGCATGTTGGTCCCCGGGCGGTCGGGCGTGTGACCGAATGGCATGACCACGATCATCGGCTTGGCCTTCTGCGCCGCGATCAGGTTGTCGAGGATGTAGTTGGCGTGGCCGACCGAGGTCCAGCTGTCGGCGCTGTCACCCGCGCCGTGGACCAGGTAGAGCACCGGATAGCGGGTGCCGTCCTTCATGTAGCCGGGCGGGGTGTAGACATAGGCCCCGCGCTTGGCGCCCAGCGCTGAGGACCAGTACTCGATCCGGCTCACCACGCCATGGGGGATCCCGGGATCGTAAGTCTGGAACTCGCCGGCCTGGCCGGTCACCTCGAAAGTGGAGTTGGTGCCGACCCGCTCGTGGCTAAAGGTTGTGCCTTGCGGGTCGGGCACTTTGGCGCCGTCGACCTGGAAGGCGAAGCGATAGTTGTCGGCCGGGACCGGCACCGCGGTGGTCGCGGTCCACAGGCCGGTCGCATCCTTGGTCATCGGCAGGCCGCGCGTGCTGCCTGGCTGGACGCCCATCGGAATCGCCTCGTCGATGTCGTTGCTGGTGACGCGGACCTCCTGCGCTTCGGGCGCGCAGATGCGGAAGGTCACCTTGCCGTCGGGCAGCTGCTCGACCGACTTGTAGCCGGCGGCCGCGGCGAACATGCCCTGGGGCCTGCAGCTCGCGGGCTGGCCCGAAGGCGCAGGCTGGGCGAAGGCAGGCACAGCGGCGAGAGCCGAGGCCAATAGCGCGATGGTGGCGGTCTTGTTCATGACGGCAGTGCTCTCCCCTGATGTTTCCAGCACCTTTCCGGTGCTTTGGCGTCTCGGGGATCACGATGCGCTTCGGTGCAGGTGAGCTGCAGCCCCTCCGCCTCGACCCCCTGATTTGAGACAGCGTTGTCCTCAATCTGGGGAAAAGGCAAGCGGAGAGGCCGTCTGTCCCGCAATCAGGGCGTTGTGAGCGCTACCTGTTCGTGTTTTACTCGCGGACGAGGAGGAGGGGGTTATGAAACGAGGGGCTGCTGCATTCGGCATTGCGCTGGCGCTATACGTTCTGGGGCCGGCAACGGCGCAGGACGATCTGGCTTCCAGGATCATCAACGACCCGGGCAATCCGCAGGTCATGGGCGCTGCCGCCAAGCTGCGAGAGGACCCGGCGGTGCAGGGCGGTCAGGCGCTGCGGGTTACCGTCCGCCGCAAGGGCGCCAATCCTTGGGATGCCACGGTGCAGACGACGATCGACAAGCCGGTGAAGGCCGGGGACTCGCTGGTCTTCGCGTTCTGGGCACGGCTCGAGAAGGGGGAGAACGGCGCGACCGAAACCGTGCTGCCCTACAACGGAGTGCAGATGTCGACAGCGCCCTACACGGCGCAGTTCGTGCAGCCGGCCACGATCGGCCCGGAGTGGAAAATGTTCGAGGTGAAGGGCAAAGCGGCAAGCGATCAGGCTGCCGGCACGCTCAACGCCACCATTCATCTGGCGACGGCGGCTCAGACGGTGGACCTCGGGCCGCTAATCGTGGTGAACATGGGTCAGCCATAATTGCAGGCCCCGTCTGACACGGGGCATGGGGTAGATATTTGCAGCGGATGGGGGCTTGCCGCCTTGGGCGAAGCCATCCCGCGGGGAGGAATAATGAGAAACAAGTCTACAGTGCGCGCGGCCTTTATCGCCGTGACCACGCTGTTCTTCGCCTGGGGTTTCATCACCTCTCTGATCGATCCGCTGGTCGCCGCGGTGAAGGGCATCTTCACGCTGACGGACGTGCAGGCGCAACTCTCCGCCTTCGCCTTCTTCATCGCCTATGGCCTGGTGTCGTTTCCCGCCGCCGCGCTGATCTCCCGAGTGAAGCCGGTGCCCGCGATCCTGCTCGCGCTGGGGATGATGGCGGTCGCCTGCCTGATCATGCTCGGGGCGGCCAACCTGGCGATCTACACGCTGGTGCTGGTGGGATTGTTCGTGCTGGCGAGCGGCATCACTATCCTGCAAGTCGCGGCGAACCCGCTGGCGGCAGCCCTTGGACCGGCGGAGCGCAGCCACTTCCGCCTCACGCTGTCGCAGACCTTCAACAGCTTCGGCACGTTCATCGGCCCCTTCCTCGGCGCCGTGCTGTTCCTCGAAGGGGTGGAGGTGAAAGAAGGCACCGCGATCACTCCGGAAGTGCGCGAAGCGGCGCTGGCCGGGATCGACCGGGCTTACTTCTGGATCTGCGGCCTGCTGATCCTGCTGCTGGCGTTCTTCTGGTTCAATCGCAAGACGGTGGCGGAAGCCGCGCCTGAACCGGCTCCCTCGCGCGGGATCGGGGCGATGATCTCGGACGCAGTCGCCTCCAAGTGGGCCCTGCTCGGAGGGGCGGCAATCTTCCTCTACGTTGGGGCCGAGGTGTCGATCGGCACGCAGATGGCCTTGTTCCTCAACTCCGACGGGATCTGGGGCGGCTCGAACGCGCCGTTCGGCGTGCCTCTACTCGGCCACGCGATGGGCAGCGACGGTGTCCCGGGCGTGAGCCTGCAGGAAGCCGGCAAGGCGGTGGCGTTCTACTGGGGCGGGGCGATGGTCGGCCGAGCCGTCGGCTCGGTCCTGCTGGCGCGCTTCTCTGCCTGGCGCTTGCTGGCGCTGTTCACCGCTATCGCCGCCGGCATGTGCACCTACGTCTTCGCCGTCGGCGGCGTCACGGCGGGGTTCGTCGCGCTGAGCATCGGACTGTTCAACTCGATCATGTTCCCGGTGATCTTCACCCTGACGCTCGAGCGCTCGACCGCGAGCGAGCAGGCCACTTCGGGCCTGCTGTGCACGGCGATCGTCGGCGGGGCGTTCCTGCCGCTGCTGGTCGGGGCCGTGTCGGACCAGGCGGGTTACGTCGCCGGGTTCGTAGTGCCCGCGGCCTGCTACCTCCTGCTGTGCGTATTCGCGCTGTCGGCCGGCAGGACCCAGGCCGTGGCGCAGGCGACGGCCGTGACCGTGCACTGAGAGCTACCGCGCGTTCATGAGTGCTGAAAAGTGCACCGCCCCGTCTCATGGCCGTCCTGCAATAGGCCGTTCGACGGGGCGGTACTTCATGCCGGCGAGAAGTTGGGAGGAGGCTCCGGCATGATGGGTCCTGAAATCGCCTCGTTAAAGACGACTTTCCGCATCACGAGACCTACGCCGCTTTTTGTCTCGGAGGCATCAGTGGACTCCCTGAGCCGTCAAAGGAATTTCCCCGAACGCTGAGCGGGGGTTCCTGAGCCAGAGGCGCGAAGCCGGGGTCGCCAGCTGGATGTTCGAAACAAGTTCAATCACTTCGCCTTCAAGGCGGTGGGGAACAGCGGACACGGGGCAGCCACCAGCGATCTTCCACCCCGACTGCGAAGGGTGTCGCTTGGGTTCCAGCAGAGGGATTGGACTCATGCATCGGCAAAGCCAGACGAAGGCTTTCGGAGTTGGCGACCGCACATTCCAGGCCGCACGCACGCCCTTATGGGCGGACTCGAGCCGAGGTCGCCTCTAATAACCTGAATTCAGAGAATAAATTCTAGCCCGCGCCTGCAAAAGCGATTGCAAACGCGGAGAAGCAATGGCAGTGTCGACCTCGGTCGAGGGGTCGACAAAAAGTGGGGCGCCGCCAAATGGTCTCGCGGCGACGCCCCAGGGGTAGTGCACCCCCCGGGTCTTGGGGTCGAAGGGGATGCCCAGCGGTTATGTCTGGGCCCCCCTTTGCGCTCAATAAGTGATGTTACGTAAGGTGTTACTACGTAGTCGAGCTTCGACTGCGTAGCCCTTCCGCGCGCCTTTCACGGTCGCAATCCCCCTCATTTCGTCAGAGCTAGCTCCCCCGTTTGAGGAGCACGCGACGTTTGATCGAACACGCCCTCTGTATCGATGATATTCTAAACGAAATGTAATAAATTTGAAATCCAACGATAATCTGGCGTTAATGTGAAAATTGAAATAAAGAACGCCTAGCGAAAAGGCCCACAAAACTCGAATTACCAACATCTTATCGCTTTCGTTAAGCGACTAAGATCTGTTCGTAATTTTTGAGAGATTTGGGAATTTTGCTCAGACACTATCGTGCTGATTTCTATTAAACAGGCATACGTGAAAATGCCTATATTCAACTGAGTTGGCCTCAAGATATGGCGCGGGCACGCGGGGCTAGCTCAGCCAACTTTTTGCTGCCCGATTCGATCACCGCAATGCGCGTGTTTCGAACAACTTCGGACAAACAAAAGAGAGACTGAAAATGTTCGATTCATCCGGACATGAAAGAACGTGGGGGTCGTTCCTATGAATCGCCTCAACAATACCGATTATCTAAGATCGATATTGGCAAGCGCGCCGATAGGAATGGTCGTGCTCGATCGCCGTTTGACGATCGTATCCTTCAATAGTGTCGCTGAATCCATGTTCGGATACAGCGAAGCAGAGGTTGTTGGAAAGCATGTCAAGATTTTACTGCCGGAAGCGGATCGCGATCGGCATGCGGCCTACCTTCGGCGCAACATCCACGCAGGATGGCCGAACCGCATTGGCCTCGGTCGCGTGCTGGGGCGGGTCGACGTTGCGCAACGGCGGGATGGCAAAGTCTTCCCGGTCCAGTTGACCATTGGTGAAGCGATGACCCCCGAAGGTGTCGTCTTCACCGGGTTCCTGCACGACATAACGGCGCGCCAGCAGGCCCAGCACGAACTGCATGAGCTGCGGGACCGGCTCGATCACGTGTCGAAGATGAGTGCCGTAACCACACTGGCACAGTCGCTGACGCATGAGCTCAACCAGCCCCTGACGGCCATTGCGAGCTACATGGAGGCATCGCGCGATCTGCTCGATCACGCTGATCTCGATCGAACCATGCTGCGCGAAGCGCTGGACGACGCCGCCACCCAAGCCGTTCGGGCGGGGCGGATCATTCGCCGGATGCGCGATTTCGTCATGGAAGGTGAAACCGAGAAGGGGGTCGAGAGCATCGCCGACGTCGTTGATGAAGTGACGGTGCTTGGCCAGTTCGGACCCGCAGCGAAAAACGTTCATCTGCAGCTCAATCTCGATCCCAGCATGGATCGGGCGGTGATCGATCGTACGCAGATCCATCAGGTGCTGCAGAATTTGATCCGCAACGCGCTTGAGGTGATGCAGCGGTCACCAGTCCAGCGGCTCGAAATCTGTTCGCGCAAGGTGGACGAGGGGACGCTCCGCCTCACTGTGGCTGACAGCGGACCGGGCCTCGCGCCCGGTGTTCGCGAGCGTCTGTTCGAACCGTTCTACACGACAAAGCGTCACGGCATGGGGCTCGGCTTACCGATCTGCCGCGCCATCATCGAATCTCACGGGGGCAAACTGTGGGCGGGGCCGTCCCATCTGGGCGGGACCGCATTTCATTTCACTCTACTGACAGGAACTATCCCCGAGGTGAACAATGACTAAGCGACTAGTCTATCTCGTCGATGACGATAATGCTGTTCGTCGGGCCGTATCATTCATGCTGCGTACCGCCGATTACGATGTTGTAACTTTCATATCTGGCGATGAATTCGTCAAAGAGTCTGGCAACCTTTCACCAGGGTGTGTCTTGCTCGACGTACGCATGCCGGGAATAGACGGACTCGAGGTCCAACGCTTGATCTCTCCCAGGAGCAACGTGCTTCCGGTCGTGATCATGACGGGCCATGGCGATATCGCGATGGCGGTTGACGCGATGAAGGCCGGTGCGGTGGATTTTCTCGAAAAGCCTTTCGAGAAAGCCATGCTGGTAAGCGCGTTGGAGCAAGGCTGGCTCAGGCTCGACAATTCGGATCGCCTGCGGGTGAGGTCGAACGAGGCTGCCGCACAACTGGAGGTTCTCTCTCCTCGCGAGCGAGACGTTCTCAACGGCATGGTCGAAGGCTTGCCCAACAAGGCCATCGCCCACGATCTCGGCATCAGTCCTCGGACGGTGGAAATCCACCGAGCCAACGTCATGTCGAAACTCGGCGTTCGCAGTCTCTCCGAGGCGTTGCGCCTGGCCTTTGCTGCGAATGACAGATTTGAGCTGGGTTGAGGCCGTGGACTTTCTCGCGACAGTCTATGGCTGGGCGGCACTGGCCGCTGCGCTCGTCATTGCGGCGGAGGCGGGTTACCGCTTTCGCTGGTGGAGGGGTGTGCGGCGGGCTGCCGTCGCGGCCGAAGATCCGCAAGGGTCTGCCTATGTCCTCAGTGCCGCATTGGCCTTGCTGGGCTTGCTGATCGCCTTTGTGTTCAACCTGGCGGCGAACCACTACGAGACGCGCCGGCAGCTCGTACCGCTCGAGGCGAGTGCGATCTCCACCGCCACGAACCACTACCGCCTGCTGGACCCGGCGGTGCAACCTCGGTTGATGGCGGCGATGGCGGATTACGCCAAGGCGCGCCTGTCGTTTTCAGAACTCGAACTGGACGAAGGCAAGATCGAGCAAAGCCGCCAGGAAACCGCCGCGATCCAGAAGCGAATCTGGAGCGAGGTCGGTGACGCGGTGTCTCTGCCCGAGTACCGCCATCTCTCAGTTCCCGCCTTGAGCGCCACCACCGACATGTTCGACGTGGCGACCGCGCGCCACGCGGCGCTGGAGACCCGCATTCCCGGACGCGCGCTACAGGTCCTGATCCTCTATGCGTTGGTTGCGGCGGCGATCATGGGACACAGCCTTGGCGGAAGCAGGCAGCGGCACCTGATCGCCACCACCGGCCTGTTCGCCCTGATCGCACTGGCAATCAATCTCATCGCGGATCTCGATACGCCCAGAATCGGCAGCGTGCGGGTGTCGCAGGCATTCATGGAGAGAGTGGCCAGTGAGCTTGCTGAGCATCCCTCTGTAAGACTGGGACTTTCAGGGGAGCGAGGTCGTTAGTTGGTTGTGAAGATGAATTGTAAATGAACAATACAATTGCCCATTGTTAATAACAAAAGAAGTCATTTGCGCAGATAAACTCTAATAATAATCTCTAAGTAATGATACTTATTGGAGGCTTCATGAGGGATCTTCATATCCATTGATGCGATGGTCGCTTGGCCATCATCCAAGTTCTGGCGTCGATCACGTCAGATGCATCGAAGGAAGATTTGTGAACTCGAAACTTATCCTCGCCGCCGCTGCCGCTGCGGCTTTTGTTACGCCTGCATACGCCAATCCCGTTTCCGGCCCGCGCCTCGAAGTGGTGGCCGGTTTGGACAATGCCAACGTCGATGAGGGCAACTTTGCCGCTGGCGTCGATGACAGCGCAAATGGTGTCGTTTGGGGTCTTGGTGCCGGTTACGACGTCGCTGTGGGCGGTAAGTCGGCGATTGGCATTGATGTCGAAGCCAACGAAAGCACGGCCGGCTGGGCCGGCAAGGAAGACCAGACTCGCTGGGATATTGATCTCACCCGCGACCTCTACGCAGGTGCGCGTTTCACGACGCAGGTCATGCCGAACGTCGCCCTTTACGCGAAGGTGGGTTACACCAACCTCGGCCTGAAGGCGCGCGACAAGGTGGGCAACACGACGACGATCGTATCCGACCACGCTGACGGCGTACGCGGGGCGCTGGGCGCTCAGTACCTCCTGGACAAGAATGTCTATTTCGGAGCGGAATATCGCTACTCGAACTACGAGGGCGGCCTCTCGCGCAATAATGCTGTCGTCACGGCAGGTTATCGCTTCTGACGCTGAGAAGGCGTTCCGTCCTTTTGATCGTGAGGAAGGGCGCCATCTCCACCGTACATGCCAGGTGTTTCGGTCGTGAGGCTGATCTGGCCTCCGACCCAGGTCCGTTGGACGAGGGGGGCGCACGACGCCTGACCTGATAGTGTACGGTCCTCCGCCGCGGCGTCCGCATAGGGCGCCGCGGCATTTCCATGTGACTATCAGCACGGTCGGCGGGGCTGCATCCTGGTGCCCGATGTCTAGGGAGATTTGCGTACAGAATCGCCGAGCCGGACCCGATATCCAAGTCAGACTTCATCGAACTGATGGAGTGCAAAGAAAGAAGCGCCGGGACTTCACACAAACTTCCCGGCGTTGCTTTTCGGGAATTTTGCAAGATCAAGGATCGCGCCGTGTCTACATCGGTAAAAAGGCAGGATGACCTAATCTCTTACGAGCTGGGAAACGAGGTCCGGGGATTTGAATCCGGAGAATTTCCCGACGATGAGATAGCGTGGAAGGTGTTGTCGCAAAAATTCAACGAGCGCTTCCCCTCGGCGGCCGGCAGGCATGTCGAATTGCGCAAGGTGATCCGCTGGGGCAGGGTCGGACCAGCGTTGGAAAGCGATCCGTTCGATCTATTTCCGATCGGCGACCGACCGCTAAACTGACGATACGGGGATCGAGCGCGTTACGCGGTTGGCAGGATATCCAGTTCCAGCTGCTGCGTGTCGAAGCCGTGCTCACCAGGAATGGCGGAGATCGATCGTTCGCGAATGCGCGGGCCCGTCGAACGGCTGAGGACAGCCTGACCCGATCCGTCGAGTACAACCGAATCCGATCCGGCGATGAGCCGTGCTCCGCGCAACGTGCCCGGGGTGTACCTGACCATGACCTGGTAGCCGCCCGGCGCATTGCAGTATTCACGGAAGGTCCCGAGCGAAATTCCACTTCCTTCGGCGCCAACGCCAAAGCCGGCGGCATTGTGGCGCACGGAGCATTGGATGGGGACGGTGGCCCTCAGGTTGTAGCTGAACGACGAAGCCGCGTACGCGACAGTCGGAACCGCAATGAGTACGGCACCAGCAAGACCAAGTGAGAACTTGTTAACCATAACTACCCCTTCCGCCTTTTTTCATAAGGCTTCGAGGGCAGTGATTAGTTTCCGATAGCTAAGTTGCGGTTAACGGGCAATCGGGTGTTCTCTGGATGACTTCCGTTCGTCCGGAATTTACCTCGCCGTAACGGAAATCGACAGCACGTCGCTGTAAGTACCGGCCCGGCGGTTGGCGACATCGCCAATCACGAACTGGATCGGCAGCGCCTCGCGCCGGAAGCCGGCTTCGGGCGAGCCTGCGATCGTGCTCGGACCCAGGAGGTTGACCGAGTTGCCGCCGATGGCCACCGAATAGGGCACATACCAATCGCTCGATCCGAGGCGCAGACGGCCGGAGTTGGCGGACGAAACGCTGACGTCGTAGCGGCCCGTGCTGTTCACGCGAAGTTGCAGAGGCACGGGGGCAACCCCGGTCCTGAGTTCACCAAGGTCGACGACAGCATGCCCGTCCTGCATCGCATAGGCCCCGGCCAGCCCGAGGCGGGCGGACGGAAGCACGTTGATGCCAAGGACGACCCGCGCTCCCCCCAGTGACTTGAAGTTCTGGTCTTGCGCTTCGAGCGTCACGTTTTGGGTGAACGTGCCGGCATCCTTAACGTCATCGGGATCGGCGACGAGCTTGAACAGGACCGTGCGCGTCTGGTTTGCGCCCAGCACCATGTCGCGCTGGGAGGAATTGCGCAACGAACGGCCAGCGCGGGGCGTCACGTCCTCGGAATCGGTGAGATTGAGGAGGGCGTACTGGATCGGCTTGCCGGTTCCCTTCGAGAGCCCGAAGGGCGGCTGGTCGAGTTCGAACAGCGGCGTGAACCGGCACTCTTCGGAACCGTCGTTCATGAAGGTGACGCCGAAGACCGCTTCTGGAGCGGATCCTCCGAACGGATCGTAGCCCTGGATCATCCAGGCCGATGGCACGGCGTTCATTCGAACGATGCAACCGGTCTCTGCCGGCGTGCCCGGTTTGTCTGCAAGCGCCGGCGTGGCGAATGCGGCCGCGGCCAGGAAGAGGATTGGACGGAGCAAAGGCTGTCTCCTAGTTGCTCAAGCCCGGCTGGACTGTGCCGAGATTGACGAGGCCGTCGGTATCTTTCGGTACGGAGAATTCGAAGCTCCGGTCGATTGTACCATTGGGGCCGTAGGTTTCCACAAGATAACGGCGGCCGGGAAGCAGGTTCGCGATCGCAAACCGGCCGACCGAATTGGTGAAGAATGGCGTCGGTTCCGGGCTGTCGCCTTCCTCTACGTCGAGAAGTGTGACTCGCCCGCCGATCAGCGCCACCGGCTTGTCCGGAGCGGTGACGAGAGTGCCCATCGCGCTGACGAATGCGTCGGTGCCAACCTGGTAGACGTAACCGCTCTTGTAAGGCGGATTGACCCGCAGCACGCCCGGGCCGGTATCGTAGCCCGTTGGCGGATCCTCGACGTCGTATTGGACAGACTGAACCACGTACGATGCGAGGAAGTTATTCACTGCCGATCCTAGGGCGCCGCTGCGCCCGATATAGTTGTTTTCGGCCAGGGATTGGCCGGCGACTACACTGCGTTTGCCAAGGTTTTCGTGCGGATGCAGCAGCATGAAGCTGTCGTTGATCCGGCGGCCCATGCCGAACTCGCCGTCGGCAAAGGCCAGCGTCGTGCCGACCCGGACCGACGTGACGTTCACGTCTGCGAATTCCGAGAAGCTCGGGCCGTAGCTCGCATGGCTGACCGCGGCGTCGAACCGATTGGCGGAGTAAGAGGCGTAGCCCTGCGCCCTGACGTTGTCGTCCTGGTGCGCAATGACGCCGCCGAAGCCGACGCTGTTGATCTCGTTGAGGCCGCTCTGGTTGTAGGAGAGCTCGCCCAGGTTATCGCGGCTTTCGTACCGGGCTTCGGCGCGGCGACGGTAATCGGGCTGGAAGATCAGGCCGACATTGACGCTGAAACCGTTGCTTCCTGAAAAGGCCGTCGGGAACTTGGCGTAGTCAGCCCCGGCCCGGAACGTCCAGCGATCGTTGAGGCGATAGTATCCGGTCGCGCCAATGCGATAGCTGTCGCCGACCGTGTCACGCCCCTTGAGGTAGGATGCCGTCGCGGTCGCGAGGAAGCGGAAGCTGAACTGGCGGGTATACTGCGAGGAGAACGAGAACGAGTTCGAGTTGATCGCCTCCGGATTCCCCAGGGTCGCGAAGCCTGACGAGACATAGTCCGCGCGCAGCGAGAAGTTGTCGGCCAGACCGCCACGGTCCATGAACTGTTCGTAGCTGATGCCGCCGGCAAAGCCCTCGTCCGCGGCCTTCGAGTTGCTCCCGGCCACATCGAGCAGAATGCGTCCGCCGTTCCCAAGCACGAACTGGCCCTGGCCGTTGACGGTTTGCACGTCCTCGCTGACCTGCAGGCCGACGCCGAGAGCCGGCTTGTTCAGGAACGCCTTGCGGAAGAAGCCGGTGAATGCGACCGGGCCCTTATAGTCTGGCGCGGTGCTGAAATTGCGGTTCGTCGGGCCCAAGTAGGCGCCGTACTCGTAGTCACCCGGATCGAGATCGATCGGATCGAGATATTGCTGGAACGACAGGTTCTGGAGACTGCCGGTATTGTCTTCGATCTGGATGTCGATGTCGTTGCTGCCGGCGATAAGCGGCAGCGAGCTGAAATCGTACCGTCCCGGCTGCAGCCGCATTTCGCGATAGAGCGCCCCGTTGCGCATGAAGCGGACGGTTGATTCGCGTTGCAGCACCAGCTGGCGGTTCGCCTGCAGGATCGCCGAGCGGAAGGTGTTGAACCGGCGCTGCTGGCGCACCACGCCGATGCCGCCCATCTGGACGTAGGACTGCTGGCCCCGGATCTCCGGATCGAGATCGCCCAGCATCCACCGGCGATAGTCGTCCGGCTGATCGTAGACCAGGCGGGCGTAGTTACGCTCGAACTTGTACTTCTCCCCCGCGTCTTCGAACTGCTGGCTGAACTGCGCGTCGCCTTCGAACACCACGTTTCCGAAGCGCATCGCGCCATCGAAGTTGATCGTCGGCGGATCGGCCTCGCCATCCTCCCACACGTAGGATTCGATCACGTTGAGGTTCAGGTAGGCCGAGAAGTCAGCCGGCTCGAGCGTGATGTCGTTCTTGTCTTGTTGCGGCGGAGCGAAGAGGTTCTGGATCGCCCTCTGCTCCGGAGAGACCTCGACCACCACGACCGCCAGCGAGCTGGGATCGTAAGTCAATTCGACGCCCGCACCTTCGAGATCGGCCGGTCCGAACGTCCTGAGGTCCTTCAGCCGGTCGGCCAGCGATTGATGCGCCGGATCGTTCAGGACCGGCCGCATCAACTTAACGAATGTCTCAGTTTCCAGCAGAAAGCGGTCATCTGCCGTAAGCCGCATCGGGATTTCACCGAGGCTGCGGTTCTGGAACGTCAGCGGCACCGTCATGTCGATGTCGCGATCGTAGGGATTGATGTCCGGACGGCCATGCGGCCCGATCGGCACTTGCGGCAGGATCGGCGTCGACGTCGGGGCGGGAGTCGGCTCGTGTCCCGGCAGCGGAATCGTCGCCGGGGCGCCTTGCGTCGCGCTCGCTCCCTGGGGCAGCGAGATCGGCGCCTGCGCGAAGGCCGACCCGGCCCAAAGCGCAGGAAGCGCGACCGAACAAAGGACGTAGCCGAGTCTCACTGGATGAACGTCAGCGTGATCGGGCCTTGGCCGAAGCCGGGGACAGGGACTCGGAAAGTGCGCTCGCCCAGCGCCGGCACGTAGCCGGTGCCAACGGCCTGGTTGAGTTCCTCAGGCGAGATTTCGACGCGGAGGGGCTGGCCTTTGGTGTCCAGGCCTTCCAGGCGCCAGCCGAAGTTCGACATCATCGCGTGACGGCGGCCTTCGTTCTTCAGCGTGATCTCGACGCCATCCTGCAGCGGCGGCAGGGCGTCGGTGCCCGGCGCGGCAGGGGGCTGGTAGTTGAGCTGGTGGACCGAGGTCGGGCTGACATTCGGCTTGGCACCCGGAGGAGCGACCACGACCAGGGCGCGCATGTTGTAGAGCAGCTGCACTTGCGCTGCGACGCCTTCGGTCGAGTTCGGTTCGAACGACACCGGCAGCTGCTGCACCGAGACATAATAGGCCTGCGAGGCTGCGAGGTCGGGCTCACCGACCCACTGCAGGCGAATGACCTGGCGGCCGCCCGCGGGCAGAACGCCTTGCGGCGGGAAGATCAGGAACTTGTCGTCGGCAGGTGTCTCGACGATGTTTCCGTCCTCGTCGATGTTCATGAGGAAGACGCGGGTCTCGAACGCCAGGTTGCCCTGGTTGATGTTCTGGACTTCCACGCGCGCAATGGCATCGCTGCCGCGCGTTTCCATTTCGACGACCATCGGCGAAACACGCATGGCCGCGGCTGGTGAGCTCAAGGCGGCAAAAGCCGCAAGCGCCGCCGCGAGCGCGCACGCGCGGCTCTTCAACAACTTCAACACTGTCATGGTATCCTGCCCACTACCCAATGACGGCAAATTAGAATGCGTTCGTGAAGAAAGGGGAAAGATTGCTCTTTCCCCTTCCTTTCGAACTTAAGGCTGAACCTTAGATCGCGCGCAGCGTGATCGTGGTCTGACCTTCGTAGTTACCGGCCACCAGGCCCTTGTTCGTCACGGCCGGAGCGACAATGTCGATCGCCATGTTCGAACGCCATGCACCCTGCTGCTTCTGGGCAGCGTTCGAGGAGGTGTTGACGCTCAGCGACTGCGGCGAACCGGTGGTCTGCGCGTTCAGAGCAACACCCGTCCACTTAGCTTCGACGCTGTAGGGGATGTTCGCCTGGAACTGGTTGGTGTCATAACCACCCGGGTTGTTGTTCACGAGGCCGCGGATGTCGTTCTTGTTGATTTCGACGACGTTGTTGGTGTTGCAACCAGCGGTCAGGGTGTCGATGTCCGCAACGGCCGGGCCGACCATTTCGAAGGCCGACTGAACGTTGACGTTGTCACCGGTCTGGATGCCGATCACGCCGAAGTCGATGTTGCGGGCGTTGCTGTTGTTGCCAGCGTAGAACGAGCAGTCCTTGTTGACCGAACCCTTGAGGGTGAAGACAACGTCGACGCGGTTGGCGGCGGTGGCGGTGTCACCGAGAGCGCCGGCGAAAGCGGTGTAACGCGAACCGATGCCCAGGCCGAGAGCGACTTCCGAAGCAATGGTTCCGAGAACGCCGGGGTTGGTCACGCCGGTCGAGTAGTGAACTTCCGAAGTCTGCGCGGCAGCCGGAACGGCGATAAGGGCGATGGCGGCAACAGCGCCGCTAAGGATCGTCTTCATAGCTTACTTTCCTCTGTTGTTGCCGCACCCGCTAGAGAGGGTAACGGCGGGATATCTGCACCGAAGTAGTGGGGACCTGGAGAGCAGCGGTGCCTACTCCCCCGGCTTACGTCCGCGGATGGATCCGCGACCGAATTCGAGATTTCCGTCAGATCGGAGAGACTGTGATCGTAATCGTCTCCGCGTAGTCACCGGCGAGCAGTCCGGCCTCGCCCGAAGGCATGCCGAGCTGGACTGCCAGGACCATTCCGTCCGTGGCGATGCCGCCGTTGCTGGAAAGGACGCCGCCGGCCTGAAGCTGCTGGCTGCCGAAAGTCTTGCTGACGATCTGCGTCGCGGGATACCGGACCGGCATCTGCACCGCGAGCGAGTAGGGCAGCGCACCGCCGAACGGACCCTGTCCGTTGGGCATTGTGGTATGCGTGAGAGCACCCCGCGCACCCTTGATCGTCATCGTGAAGGGAACATTGCAGTCGAGAGCGACCTGGGTCTGAAATCCGAGGCTGCGGTGTTCGAGGTTGCCGAAGTCCATGTCGGCCACGCTGCCCATCGCGCAATGCTCACGGATCGAACCGTTTACTGCGACGTCGAGCGACCGCACGTTCTGGAAGTCATCCGCGCTTGCAGGCGTCGCAAACGCCGTCGCGACAAGCGCTATCAGCAGGAACCGCACTGACCCCTCCACCCCATAATGCTCGGGCCGCACAAGCGCTGCCCCAGGCGACCACTCATCTACGGGAGAGCCCGTACGACTCATCCCCCCAATGAAAAAAAGTTAGTACATCATTAAGTTGCGACGGGTAGTCCCAAAATCGGGTTGTACCGAGATGAAGCGGTTCGTGGCCCGCTTGCCCTCCTCGAAAAATCCAGGAATTGCACTGAGTCGAATGGTTAACGAGCCATCCTTGGCTGGCGGACTGCAGGCCTACTCGTCCTGAATCGAGACAGTGAAGTTAAGAATCTTAATGAGATAATGACGAAACAGATAACTTTAATGAGTGTCAGCGGGAGGGTGGGGACTCTCGACTTCTTGGGCGCTACATTGTAGCTTCGCGAAGAAACCACGGACGCGGCCGGGCTCTCATAAAAAGCATGGCGGCGGCGGTCCGATTAACTATTCATCAACCAAGCGCTGCGAGGGCTCGGTTATGCCCATTCGCACTCCTGTTGAGCCGCAAGATGCGTCTCTAGTTCGAGGCGCGCATCGCGTTCGGCTTAAGCTGGAGGTGTCCGGCTCTTTCGAAAACGGCAGCCAGACGAGCGCATTGGTTCACAATCTCTCGGCCACCGGCATCCTGATCGAAACCGCTGACGCGCTCTCGCTCAACCGGCGGATCGAAATCGAACTGCCCGAAGCCGGGCAGGTCGGCGCTACCGTCGTCTGGACCAGCGGAACGCTTGCGGGTTGCCGTCTGGATCGACCGCTTTCGAAAGCGGCCTTGAGCGCCGCGCAATTGCGCAATCCCTCTTCGGCAGAATCGTCCTCGCTCGACGAAGCCGATGACGCGAGCTCGCGGCAGATGCTGGCAAACCGCCTGCTGGACTTGCGCCGCCGTCGCGGCCTGAGCCGGTCCGCCTTGGCTGAGCGAGCCGGTCTGAGCGCTCCGAGCCTGTGGGCCTGGGAAACCGGTCGGGTCTCACCCCGGCGCCGGAACCTGCTCGCCCTAGCCCGGGCGCTGGACGTTTCGGAACGGGAGGTTCTCCCTCAGGACGAAGGCGGCGCGCTGTTCGATGTGGCGGATTCGGCTGGCCCGAACGCGGTCAAGCGGCTCGATGATCTCATTCGCTCGACCAAGCAGCAGATAGCGGCAGCGGCCGGCGTCGATGTCGAGAACGTCAAAATCACGATCGAGCTGTAACCCCGGCGAGCGATCGCCGGTTGACCCGAGCCAAATCGTTGTGGCAAGCGGCGCGCGGTTGACGGGCGGGCTTCATGCCACACCGTGAACCACTCACTTGGCTGGCGAGACCGCTCTCGCGAAGGTCGGTGTTTGCGGGTGTAGCTCAATGGTAGAGCAGAAGCTTCCCAAGCTTACGACGAGGGTTCGATTCCCTTCACCCGCTCCAGCCCAGACCCGCACGTAAGCGTTTGGCGGAAAGCCTAACCTGCGTTAGCTTGCAGAGGTGACTGACAGCCGGCTCTTCGACCGTCTGATGCATGTCGCCGGGCGGGCGCAGGCCTGGGCGGAATCTCCGCTGGCTTCCCGGATCCGCAAAGCGTTCAACGCTCTGCTTTCGATCTTCATCCTGATGTTGCTCGCCCGCGCGATCGCGCAAGTGGGCTGGCATGAGGTCGTGGCGGTCGTCCCCGCCTCCGCGCTGTTCTGGCTGCTGTTCGTGGGTTCCTATCTGCTGCAACCGTTCATGGAGTGGTTCATCTACCGGCACTGGTGGAAGTTCGGCTGGCGCGCGCTGGGCGTGTTCCTGCGGATGCGGGTGATGAACGACGCGCTCTTCAGTTACTCTGGCCATACCTACCTGCTCGTCTGGGCGGCGCGGCGGATGGGTATCCAGTTCGATCCCAAGGGGCCCAAGCAGAAGATCTTCGGCCGCGGTGACGGCCCCGGCATCGATCCCGCGGTGAACCCATTCGCCGCGGTCAAGGACATGGCGATCACTTCGGGCCTCGCCGGGAACTTCGCGACGCTGGTCCTGCTGCTGCTGACGCTGACGATGGATGGCGCCTCGATCCTGAGCGCTGCTCTCGACCCTCGGACGCTGCGTATCCTGACGTGGAGTTTCGCAGGGATGATCCTCCTGAACCTCGGGATCGTCGCGTTCCGGAATCGGGTCATGAGCCTGCCGGTGAAGGAGAATCTCTTCGCCTTCCGCTGGCACTTGTTCCGCGTCGTCGCCGTCCAGGCGCTGCTGGTCGGCAGCTGGGCCGTGGCGCTTCCCGGGATCAGCTTCCAGAACTGGTTCCTGCTCGGGGCCCTGCGCATGGTGATCATGCGCATGCCGATCCCCAACAAGGAGATCCTGTTCGCCGCCCTGGCAGTCAGCCTGACGGAGGGCGCTTCGGTCTCGGTCGCCGCGTTAATGGCCGCGCAGGGGGCCCTGCAGCTGGTGTTCCATGCGGTGTCCTGGGGCGTGGCCGTTGCCCTCGAAACCACGGTCGGCGAAGAGGAACGGGACGCGCGCTCCCAGTCTTGAGACGCCTAAAGCAAGTCTATCCCGTCCGGACGTTGACCCCTCATTGTCAATCAAATAACTTGAGAATGTGAGGTGACTGAATTCCTCCTCGCCTTGCTCCCGGCAACCTGCGCTTCGGGAAAGCGGCCGCCGCCTGCCGGTAGTTGCGCCCACAGGTTGCGGGGTCGGACTGGAGCAGACCAAGTTGAAGACCGGGTTGATCATTCGACACGTGCCGCACGAAGGGATCGCCGGTTACCGGGAACCCATCGAGGCGGCGGGCTATCATCTGGACCGGATCGACGTGGCCGATCCCGCCTTCTCGACGCTCGACCTGCGCGAGCCCGATCTGCTGATCATGATGGGCGGCCCCATGGGCGTCTACGAGCAAGACCGCTATCCCTGGATCCGCTGCCAGCTGCGGCGCCTGGCGCTGCGGCTGGAACTCGACCGGCCGACGCTCGGTGTGTGCTTCGGCGCGCAGATGATCGCCGCCGCACTGGGAGCGCGGGTCTATCGCGGGCCGGTGAGCGAAGTGGGCTTCCACCAAGTGGAGGTGGCCTCGGCCCCCGCCGCCGCGCCGCTGCGTCATCTCGACGGAGTGCCGCTGCTGCACTGGCACAGCGATTCCTTCGAATTGCCCGAGGGCGCCGAACTGCTCGCCTCCAGCCAGCTCTATCGCCACCAGGCCTTCCGCCGCGGGACCAACACGCTGGGCCTGCAGTTCCACGCCGAGATGGGCAAGGACGAACGCTTCCACGCCTGGACCTCGAGCTGGCCGGAAGACATCACCGCCAGCGGCACCACCGTCGAACGCCTACGCGACGACCACGACCGGCATGGGGCACGGGCGGTCGAGGCGGGGCAGTCGATGATTGCTGAGTGGCTGACTACGTTGCACTGACGCGATGTGCGGACAGGCCGCTAACGACCCATAGCGGACATTGGCGTAGCGCCAGAGATCGCCTCGTGAACTTGAAGAAGGTGCCGGATTGCGTCACCCTTGGCGTATCGGGGGGAGAGGTCGTGGCCGCTGAGCCATCGAACAGTCAGGGCAAACCAGTCGACATGTTGGCTGCCCGCAACACGTGCTTGTCCCTCGGAGTAGTGGCCGCAGTGATGTGGCTAATCCTGGGGCCGAACAATCCGCTCGTTGCGCTGACGGTTACTGGTTCCACCGCCAATCTCGGGCTCGCGGCCATCCCGCTGGCTCTGCGTGTTCCGGCTCGATGGTATCATGTCCCGCAATGGGAGCGCCAATTGCACCTTCTGTTGGGCGTCCCGGTGTTTGGCTGGCTACTTGACCATTCTGGATGGAACCGCACCGTGGCTCTTCCGATGCGGCAGCTGAAGATTACGAAGACTACCCTGCCTCGCCTGCTGGAAAACATTCACGCGGCGGAAGGCGCTCACGCGATCGCCTTTGTTCCCCACGCGGCGCTGGCCATGCTCGCGCTCGCCACGGGATACGTAGCCGGAGCACTTTGGCTTCTGCTGCCGGGCATCATCCTGCATTTCTATCCGGTGATGCTGCAGCGCTGGATGACACTGCGTGTTGCGCCACTGCTCCGCCGGCCAGAATTTCATTGAAGCTAACGGGTGCGCGGCATGATGGCCCTCAGCCTATGAGCGCTTCCCGCGCGTGATTGCGGATTGCAGACAGACTTCTTCCGACCCATTGCGGTCACGCTCTTCCCGATGAGGCTATTCGCAAGGGGAGTGACGGTTCGGAAACACGGCTTCGACGGGCTTACCAAACTGCGCCGCTAGCCGGTATGCAAGGTCGAGAGAGGGATCATGCTTGCCTGTCTCAATCGCGATGATCGCCTGCCGGGAGACACCGACGTTCTTCCCGATGTCTTCTTGGGTCCAGCCGCGTGCCGTCCGTAAGTCCCGAAGAAAATTTTCCATTAACGACTTGAATGGACGAACATCGATACAAACGCGAATGCAAGCCAGAACAGAGGATAGATTGCCCACGCTGGCGCGGGGGGTGTCGCCGCGTACTGTTCCAAAAACCCCCACATGCAAAATGCCGCAGTGCTTATACCCCACGCGACGATGAAGCGCTTAGAGGTGATCGCTCTGGCAAACTCATCGCCGCTGTTGATAAGCTTGAGAGTGGCCACGACGTGAACCCCTACTGGCACCGCGATTGCCAATGCTAAAACCGAACCCGGGACTGAGCCGAAGTTAGCCGGGCCGAGGTTGGATGCCGTCGCGGTTAGACCGAGGAACAACGCCCAGCAGGCGGCCGTCCAAAGAGTATATCGACGATTGGCAGCGTCTGAGAACATCTCATCCTCCATGTAATGTTAGCCTTACATGCTTTGCACGTCAGGTCAACCTTACATTTCTACCAACTGCTCTATTCGCAATGTCCGCTTATCACCCAATGCGGTCCCAGCCCTTCGGCGTCCCAATCGAAACCAGACATCCCTCTCTGCAGGACTTCCGTTCGCTAACGGGATGCGCTTAAAGTCCCGCGCCTGAGGGGGTCCCTAAAAAATGCCGTCGTTCTTTCTTGCCCTGCTTGCCGCCGCGGCGGCTACCCTTGGGGGGCGTGAGGCGGTGCGGGTGGCGCGACTTTCGGCCGGGCTTGGTCAGGCGCTTGGACTGCTCGTCGCGAGTTGGGTGGCGTGCGTTGTGGCCTGCTTGCTTGCGGCGTGGCTCGGTTCCGGCCTCGCCGCGCAGCTGTTCCCTGAGGCTCAGGCGATGCTCGTGGCGATCGTGCTGCTGCTGGCGGGGCTTGAGCTGGCCTTGCTCGGACCGGGCCGTGTTCCGCGCGAGCCGACGCGCTCTTTCGGCGCGATCCTGCTGGTCCTGACCGGGGCGCAAGTCACTGGAGCCGCCGGGTTCCTGGTCTTTGCTCTGGCCGCTGCGACCGGAACGCCTGCACTTGCTGCGGCCGGAGGGGCGCTCGGCAGCGCTGGCGTGCTGACGGCCGCGTGGTCGATTGGCGCGGAATGGGAAGCCAGGGTTCCCCTCAAGCTGGTGCGTTTTGCGATTGCCGGGCTATTGATCGCCGCTGCACTGGTGACGGCGCTCGATGCACGAGGCATACTGGGCTGAATGACCGACATCGAGATCATCGAGAACGCGTCCGACGAAGACATCGCCGGCTGGCTGCGGGGGCGGCTCGAAGCTGCCCTTGCTGAATCCGCCGCACCGGTGGCGATAACCGTGCCGGGCGGCTCGACGCCGTTCCCGATCCTCACCGCATTGGCGAAGGCGCCGCTCGACTGGGAGCGGATCACTGTCTGGCCGGGCGATGACCGGCTGGTGCCGGAGGATCATCCGGCGAGCAACACGGGCAAGATCCGCCAGTTGCTGGAGCCTACCGGGGCGGAAGTCGTTACGCTCACCACGATGGAAGAAGTGCCGCACTTCGCCCTCGCGTGGCTGGGAATGGGCGGGGACGGGCATATTGCCTCGCTCTTTCCCAACACCGATCCGCGTGTCGACGATCCCCAGCGCATCCGCCGGCTGACACCCGATCCGCTACCGCCGGAAGCTCCGTTCGACAGGATCACTCTGACGATCCCGGCGTTGCTTGACAGTGGAGAGTTGCTGTTCGTCATCCGCGGGGCCGACAAACGCGCTGTGTTTGAAGCTGCGGCAGAAGGCGAGCACGACCTGCCGGTTGCGCGGCTGTTGAGGGAGGCCAGGCAGAAAGTGACATGCTTCACCTGATCCCGGCGCCCTTGCACCGGCAGCTCTATCGCATTGCCGACCGCATACGGAAGCGCTTGTGGCTCATTAGCCGCCCGCACCGCACCAGCGTCGTCGTCCTGGCGTTCGACGAGCAGGGGAGAGTGCTGCTGGTTCGCCACTCTTATGGCCTGAAGGTCTGGACGGCTCCCGGCGGAGGCATGGGCGAGAGCGAGGATCCGGCACGGGCGGCCGCCCGCGAGTTTCGCGAGGAACTGTCGTGCGAACTGTCGAACCTCACCTTGCTGGAGGCGCGTGAGCGCGAGATTTCCGGGTCGCGCGACACGGTGCACTTGTTCGCGGCGCGGTTGAACGGCGACCCTCGCCCGGACATGCGCGAGATTGTCAAAATCGGCCTGTTCGAACCCGCGTATCTGCCAGCGGATTGTGCGCCGCTCGTTGCCGGCCAGGTCGAATTGGCGGTCGCCGCGCTCGCAAACGGCGCTCTCAAGTCATAGCAGCGAGAGCTGCGCATCATCGCGCGGCCGTTCTTCGGCGCCGGCATCGCGCTCGAGCGAACTCAGCGTTAGACCCATCAGCCGGATCGGCAGCGGCAAGGGCAACTGGTCGTCCAGCAGCGTGTGGGCGACCTTGGCGAACTCGGCCTTGTCCTTGACCGCATGCGGTAGCGAGCGGGCGCGGGTCGAAAGCTGGAAGTCGGTGTACTTCATCTTCAACGTCACCGTGCGGCCGCGCGCGTCCTTCTCGGCGATCCGTTCCCAGACGATGTCGACGATGTTGTCGAGCGCCTCGCGCAGCGCCTGGCCGCTGGAGATGTCCTCGAAGAAGGTGCGCTCGCCGCCGATCGACTTGCGAATGCGGTTGGCGCGAACGGGGCGCAGATCGATCCCGCGCGCAGCACGGTAGAGGTAGTCGGCGAAGCTGCCGAAGTGACCGCGCAGCCAGGCGATGTCCTTGGCCGCGAGGTCGGCACCAGTCTCGATCCCGAGCTTTGCCATCTTCTCTGCCCCGCGGGGACCGATGCCGTGGAACCGCCGTACCTGCAGGCCTTGCACGAACGCCGCGCCCTGGCCCGGACGGATCACGCACAGGCCGTCAGGCTTGTTCTGGTCGCTGGCGAGCTTGGCGAGGAACTTGTTGTAGGACACCCCTGCGCTGGCGGTGAGCCGGGTCTCCTCGCGGATGCGCTGGCGGATCAATTCGGCGATACGCGTGGCGGAGCCGATGCCGCGCAAGTCCTCGGTCACGTCGAGATAGGCTTCGTCGAGGCTCAGCGGCTCCACGTGCGGGGTGAAGTCGAGGAAGATCGCGCGGATTTGTTGCGAGACCTCGGCATAGGCATCGAAGCGCGCCTTGCAGAAGATCAGGTCCGGGCAGAGCCGCTTGGCCGTCACCGACGGCATGGCGGAGCGCACGCCGAACTTCCTAGCTTCATAGCTCGCCGCGGCGACCACCCCACGGCCGCTGGAACCCCCGACCGCCACGGGTTTACCGCGCAGATCCGGATTGTCGCGCTGCTCCACGCTGGCGAAAAACGCGTCCATGTCGACGTGGATGATCTTGCGCAGACCAAGCGCCGCCTCGTCGTCGTCAGTGGCCGGAGAAGGAGCGGTACTGGTCATCAAAGCAATCTAACCGTTGTGTTGCACCGCAACATGGGTCTACGGGCGCCCGCATGACGATAACCGGAGTCCCGCACGACAAGAAGACCATTGGCCGCAAGGAACTGGTGGTAATGGTCGCTCTGCTGATGAGCCTCAACGCTCTGACGATCGACGGCATGCTGCCGGCGCTCGACGACATGGCGCGTGAGCTTGGCGCAGCGGGCGGCAATCAGCGACAGCTGGTGATTGCGGTGTACTTGCTCGCCAACGGTATCGGCTGCCTGGTTCCGGGCGCTTTCGCCGACCGTTTCGGGCGCCGGCCGCTGCTGCTGTTCTCGCTCGCGGCCTACACCGTGTTCTCGCTGCTGATCGCGCTGGTGCAGGACTTCTACGTCCTGCTGGCCCTGCGCGGGATGCAGGGCATGTTGACCGCCGGTCTGATGGTCGTGCCGACCGCGATTATCCGCGACCAGTACGAAGGCGACCGTATGGCGCGCCTGATGAGTTTGGTCAGCGCGGTGTTCATTGCGGTGCCGGTAATCGCGCCGAGCCTGGGGCAAGCTGTGCTGCTGTTTGCCGGCTGGCGGTGGATCTTCGTGCTGCTGTCGCTAGTCGCAGTGCTCGCCGGTGTCTGGGTGTGGATGCGGCTTCCCGAGACGCTCGACCCGGCGCACCGTCAACAGATCGACGTTCCGGTGATCGCCAAGAACATGCGCATTGCGCTGATCAACCGCGCCTCGATCGGCTACGTGCTCGGCACGATGCTGCTGATCGGTGCGGTGTTTGGCTACGTCAACAGCGCCCAGCAACTGATCGGTGAGCACTTCGGCATGGGTGACATGTTCCCGATCGTGTTCGGCGCGACGGCGGCGATGATGGTGGTCTCGAACCTCGTCAACTCGCGTATCGTCGAACGCTTCGGCGCACGGCGAGTGTCGCATACCGGCGTGCTCGTGTTCATCGTGGTGAGCATGGTGCAGGTCTGGGCTTCGCACTATCGGCCGGACAGCATCGCCTGGTTCCTGCCGCTGATGGCGACAAACCTCGGCCTGCTCGGCTTTCTCGGCGCCAACTTCGGCTCGATCGCCATGCAGCCTTTCGCCACCATTGCCGGCGCGGCGAGCAGCATCCAGACCTTCTTCCGCATGTTCGGCGCGGCGGTGGTCGGGCTGATCATCGGCCAGGCTTACGACGGCACGGCCCAGCCCTTCGCCCACGCGCTGCTCATTTGCAGCGTCAGCGCGCTGCTGCTGGTGTCCTACAGCGAGAGAGGCCGGCTGTTCCGTCGCCTCAATCCGCCCGCGAAGGTCATGGCCTGAAGCCTCAATGTTCGTGGTCGATGGTTCGCTTGAAGGTCTCGGGCAAGAATAATAGCCCGATCACCACGGTGAGCGCCGCCACGCCGATCGGGTACCATAGACCAGCGTAGATATCGCCCGAGGACGCCACCATCGCGAAGGCGATTGTCGGCAGGAAGCCGCCGAACCAGCCGTTGCCGATGTGGTAGGGCAGGCTCATCGCGGTGTAGCGGATGCGGCTGGGGAACAGCTCCACCAGCAATGCGGCGATCGGACCGTAGACCATGGTCACCAGCAGCACGAGGACGGTGAGGATCGCGATGACGGCCACCGTATTGATCTGCGCCGGATCGCCCTTGAGCGGATAACCTGCCGCCTCAAGCGCCGGCATCAGGGCCGCCTCGAAGGAAGCCTTGTCGTGGATGTCGACCTGCACGTCACCGATCATGACCACCGGATCGCCCGGGGTTTCCTCGTTGATGTAGGGAATGCCGGCCTTGGCCAGCGCCGACTTGGCGATGTCGCAGCCGGTGCGGTCGAAAGTGCGCTTGCCGATCGGGTCGAACTGCACCGAGCAGGTCGCTGGATCGGCCACGACCGACACCGGCGCGCGCGCCTGGGCGTGGGCGAGGGCAGGGTTTGCCGCCTCGGTCAGGGCGCCGAATAGCGGAAAGTAGAGGATCGCGGCGAGCGCACAGCCGGAGAGGATGATGGGCTTGCGGCCGATCCTGTCGGACAGCCAGCCGAACAAGATGAAGAACGGCGTGCCGATGGCGAGCGCGATGGCGATGAGCACGTTGGCCGTGCCGCCCTCCACCTTGAGGATCCGCTCGAGATAGAACAGCGCATAGAACTGGCCGGTGTACCAGACCACCGCCTGCCCGGCGACGGCACCGAGCAGCGCGATCAGCACCAGCCGCAGGTTGCGCCACTTGGCGAAGGCTTCGGTCAGCGGCGCCTTGGAGGTGGTGCCTTCCTCCTTCATCTTCTGGAACACCGGGCTTTCCTGCAACTGCAGCCGGATCCACAGCGAGACGCCCAGCAGGACCGCCGACAGCAGGAACGGCAGGCGCCAGCCCCACTCGGCAAAGGCCGCTTCGCCCATCCAGGTCCGCAAGCCAATCACCACCAATAGCGCCGCGAACAGTCCGAGCGTGGCGGTCGTCTGGATGAAGCTGGTGTAGAACCCGCGCTTCCCTTCGGGCGCATGTTCGGCGACATAGGTGGCGGCGCCGCCGTATTCGCCGCCGAGCGCCAGCCCCTGAACCAGTCGCAGCCCGACCAGCATGAGCGGCGCGGCCACACCGATCGAAGCGTAGGAAGGCAGCAGCCCGACCGCGAAAGTGGAGACGCCCATCAGGCCCATGGTCACGAGGAAGGTGTTCTTGCGCCCGACGAGATCGCCGATCCGTCCGAACACCAGCGCTCCGAACGGCCGCACCGCAAACCCCGCGGCAAAGGCGGCGAGGGCAAGGATGAAGCCGGTGGTCTCGTTGACGCCGGAGAAGAACTGCGCGGTGATGATCGTGGCGAGCAGGCCGTAGAGGTAGAAGTCGTACCACTCGAACACCGTGCCGAGCGAGCTCGCGGCAATCACCTTGAACTGTGAATCACCCAAAGGCGCGTCTGCTGCGGCTGCTGTCGTGGCCATTGGTATCCCCCCGAAGACCTGTTTGGGAGAGAGTGCCTCAGGCAGAGCGGTCCTGCAATCCTCCCCGGCACGGGGAGGATTTAGGCTCCATCCTTCTCCACCCGAGCCAGCAACGCTTCGACCTGCACCTGCTGGCCTTCCGCCACCTTCAGTTCGGCCAGCGTCCCATCGAATGGCGCGGTGAGGGCGTGCTCCATCTTCATGGCTTCGAGCACCAGCAGCCGCTGACCTTTGCTGACCGCCTCACCTTCGGCCACATCGACCGCGATCACTTTGCCGGGCATCGGCGCAAGGATCGCACCGTCGGCGGTCGAGGCCCCTGAGTTTCCCTCGGTTCGCGGCCAGTCGATGACGAAGCTGTCTCCGTTCACGCTCAGGAGTTGCGCGTCGGAGTCCGGCATGTCGCGGAAGCCGTGCTGATAGTCTTCGCCGGGCGGTGTGGGTGAGTAGGTGAACTCCATGGGATGACCGTCCACAGCCATCACTTGCCGCGCCCGGGGAGACGAGTTCAGTCGAAAGGCGGTGAGGCCCGTCGCCTTCGGGCTGTAGTCCCCCGACTTGCGCAACAACCAGTCAAGCGTATCGCTTAGAGCCCGATCCGACGGGACGGAGCGGGTAGTCAACGCTTCCTCATGCTCGGCAATGAACCCGGTTTCGACCTTGCCGATCGCGAACTGTTCGGTGTCGAGCAGCCGCTTGAGGAACCAGGCGTTGGTCTTCACCGGCGCGCACGAGGTTTCACCGCAGGCTTCCGACAGGGCGCGCCGCGCGCTTTCGCGATCTCCGGCCGAGGCAACGAACTTGGCGATCATCGGATCGTAGTAGGGGGATATGGCATCGCCCTGTTCGACACCCGTTTCGACACGTACGCCGTAGGGGAAGTGCAGGCGCTCAAGCCGCCCCGTGCTCGGCAGGAACCCGGTCGCCGGATCCTCCGCGTACAACCGCGCTTCCATCGCCCAGCCGATGATGCGCAACTCCTTCTGCTTCAACGGCAGCGGTTCTCCGCTCGCCACTCGCAGCTGCCATTCGACGAGGTCCACCCCGGTGATCTCCTCGGTCACCGGGTGTTCGACTTGCAGGCGGGTGTTCATCTCCATGAAGAAGATGCGCTCGGCGTTAAGGCCCTCGCTGGCGTCGGCGATGAATTCGATCGTGCCCGCGCCGACATAGTCGACCGCCTTCGCCGCCCGCACCGCCGCCGCGCAGATGGCCTCGCGCGTGGTCGGGTCCATGCCGGGGGCGGGGGCTTCCTCTATCACCTTCTGGTGCCGGCGCTGGAGCGAGCAGTCCCGCTCGAACAGATGCACGACGTTGCCGTGGGTGTCACCGAACACCTGTACCTCGATATGACGGGGCGAGGTGATCCACTTTTCGAGCAGCACTTCGTCGTTGCCGAAGCTGGCTTTCGCCTCGCGCCGGCAGCTCTCCAGCATGTCGAGGAACTGGTCCGGCGCATCGACCTTGCGCATGCCCTTGCCGCCACCTCCTGCGACGGCCTTGATCAGGACGGGCCAGCCGATCTTCTCGGCCTCTGCCAACAAGCGCTCGGGCGACTGGTCTTCACCCATGTAGCCGGGCGTGACCGGAACACCGGCATCCTGCATCAGCTTCTTGGCCGCATCTTTGAGGCCCATCGCCCGAATGCTCTGCGGATGGGGACCGACCCAGATCAACCCGGCTTCCGTCACGGCCTCGGCGAATTCGGCGTTCTCGCTCAGGAAGCCATAGCCCGGATGGATCGCTTCGGTCCCGGTGGCCTTCGCGGCTTCGATGATCCGGTCGCCGCGCAGATAGCTTTCAGCCGCAGCAGAGGGGCCGATATGCACCGCCTCGTCCGCTTGCCGCACGTGCAGCGCCTTGGCGTCGGCGTCCGAATAGACCGCGACCGTGCGGATCCCCATGGCTCGCGCCGTGCGGATCACCCGGCAGGCGATCTCTCCGCGGTTGGCGATCAGGAGCGACTTAATCATGAATCCTCGTCCGGCAACGGGGTCATCGGGATGGGCGCAATCGGACCTTCCATGCGCACGGCGAGCAAGATCTCGCCGCGCGTCCACCGCGGCCATTCGTCAGGTTCCTGCGGACGGGCCAGGGCTTGCGAGAAGGCGCGCAGCACAGCGCCGAGTTTGGCCGGCAGGGAAATCGTCACCCGGTGGTCCCAGGCCTTCATGCCCCGGGCGCGGACCTCGCGAGCGATGGCAAGGTAGATGTTCGCGGCCGCCAGCACGGCCCAGCGTTGGCGGAACGGCAGCTGCGCGGCGCCATAGCGCGCGGCGGCCTCGTGCTGCTCGGCGAGATCTACTAGTCGGCCCACCAGCGCGACCAGTTCTTCGCGATGGTTCGGCTTCATGTGCTCGCCGGGTGGAATGTCGGCCTCCACCAGCCATTCGACCGGCAGGTAGCAGCGGCCCGCCGCATCGTCCTCCGACATGTCGCGCGCGATGTTGGCGAGCTGGAATGCCAAGCCCAGATCGCAGGCCCGGTCGAGCATGGCCTCGTCGTCCTCGGAGACGCCCATGACGTGGACCATCATCACCCCGACGGCGCCCGCCACGTGGTAACAGTAGCGCATCAGGTCGCCCTCGGTGCGCGGGCGCCAGCCTTCGGCGTCGAGCTCGAACCCGCCGATCACGTCCTCGGCCATCTGTTCGGTCAGCTTGGCTTCGAGCGCGACCTGGCCGAAGGCGTCGAAAGCGGGGTCCGCGGTGGGCTGCCCGTCGAGCGCCCGCCGCGTCAAGACACGCAGAGCCTGGATGCGGTGCTCGGCGAATTCCTCGTCGTCCGCGCGCCAGCCGAACTCCTGCCCATCGGCAATGTCATCGCAGCGCCGACACCAGGCGTAGAGCAGCCAAGCCTTTTCGCGCGTGGGCCGATCGAACAGGCGGCTGGCGAGCGTGAAGCTCTTGCTGCCCTTGGCGATGGACTCGCGCGCCTCCTCGACCAGTTCCTCCCGCTCGCGCCCGCCGCCGACTTGCCGCACGGGCGGGCGCAGGATGCGCGACGGCGCGAGAAGGCGCGGGCGGCGGTCCTTGAAGCTGCGGATTGCCACGACGCTACAGCTCCTCCGCGGTCATGCGGAAGATCGGCCGATGGGGCTCGTAAGCCGCCATGCTCGCCACCAGCGGATCGAGTTCGGTGTCGTGGATCAGGATCCCGCGATGCTCGGCGCGAATGAAGCCGCTCTCGCCCATGCGCTGATAGAATTCGATCAGGCCGTCATAGAAGCCATAGGCGTTGAGCAGGCCGACCGGCTTGGCGTGATAGCCGAGCTGCGCCCAGCTCACGGCCTCCCATAACTCGTCCATCGTCCCGACGCCGCCGGGCAGGGTCAGGAACCCGTCGGAGAGGTCGGTGAAGGCCTTCTTGCGCTCGTGCATGGTGGAGACGACGTGCAGCTCGGTACAGGCGCGGTTGGCGACCTCGGCCTGGACCAGAGCGTCGGGGATCACGCCGATGACCTCGCCCCCCTCCAGCAGTGCGCCGGCAGCAACCGCGCCCATCAGGCCGAGCCGCCCGCCGCCATAGACGACGCCGATCCCACGCTGCGCGAGCGCCTTGCCGACGTCCATCGCCAGTTCCTCGTAACGAGGATCTTCCGGTGAGGCCGAGCCGCAGTAGACCGCGAGCCGCTTCATCGCGCGAGGTCCTCCAGCATCAGGCCGGCGGTGGCCTTGGCGCTGGCGACGACGCCGGGGATGCCCGCGCCCGGATGGGTGCCGGCGCCGGTGAGGTAGAAGTTGTGCAGCACGTCGTCGCGGTTGTGCCCGCGGAAATAGGCGCTCTGCGTCAGGATCGGCTCCAGGCTGAACGCGCTGCCGAGGTGGGCGTTGAGATCGAGCGCGAAATCGCGCGGGGCGTAGTGGAACTTGGTCAGGATGCGGTCGTGGATGTCGGGGATCAGCCGCCGGCCCACTTCATCGAGGATACGCTTTTCGAGCAGCGGGCCGTACTGCTCCCAGTCGATCGCCAGCTTGCCCATGTGCGCGACCGGCACCAGTGCGTAGAACGTGCTCATCCCCTCCGGCGCCATTGTGGGGTCGGTTACCGTGGGGTGATGGAGGTAGATCGAGAAGTCGGCCGGCAGCACGCCGTTGACGTAGATGTCGTCGAGCAAGCCTTCGTAACGCGGTCCGAACAGGATCATATGGTGGGGAATGCCCGGCCAGTGCCCTTCGATCCCGAAATGCACCACGAACAGCGAAGGACTGAAGCGCTTCTTCGCCAGCCGCTTGCCCATCACTTGCCCCCGATGGCTGCTGCCGAGCAGGTCGCGATAGGAGTGAACCAGGTCCGCATTGCTGGCGACGGCATTGAAGCGACCCTGCCAGCCGCTCCGGGTTTCGACCTGCTCCACGCGGTTGCCGGTGCTGTCGATCCGCACCACCGGGTCGTGAAGCCGAACCTCGCCGCCGAGCCGCTCGAAATGGCGCAACATGCCCGCGACCAGGCGGTTGGTGCCGCCGCGCGCCCACCACACGCCGCCGTCCTGCTCCAGCTTGTGGATCAGCGCGTAGATGCTGCTCGTGGTCATCGGGTTCCCACCGACGAGCAGCGTGTGGAAGCTCAGCGCCTGGCGCAGTTTGTCGCTGCGGATGTACTTGCTGACCACGTCGTAGACCGAGCGCCAGGCCTGGTGCTTGGCGAGGGCGGGAGCGGCCTTGACCATGCTCTGGAAGTCGAGGAACGGCACAGCGCCGAGCTTGACGTAGCCCTCCTCGTAGACCGCCGCAGCGTACTGCAGGAACGCGTCGTATCCGGCGATGTCGCCTGGATCGATCCGCGCGATTTCGCGGCGAAGTTCGGTCTCGTTATTTGAGTAGTCGAACACTGTCCCATCGGGCCAGCTCAGGCGGTAGAACGGTGAGACCGGGAGCAGCTCGACATCGGCCGCCATGTCATGGCCGGTGAGCGTCCAGAGCTCGCGCAGGCAATTGGGATCGGTGATCACCGTCGGTCCCGCGTCGAAAGTGAAGCCGTCGCGCTGCCAGTAGTAGGCACGGCCGCCGGGCTTGTCGCGCGCTTCGATCAGCGTCGTCGCAACACCCGCGGCTTGCAGCCGGATGGCGAGCGCGAGGCCGCCGAAACCGGCGCCGATCACGCAGGCGCGCTTGCCTTCGAGGCTCATAGATCCTCCCCGGAACGGGGAGGGGGACCGCCGGCCGCAGGCCGGGGGTGGAGGGGCACAGGCGGATTGTCCTGACCTCTCGTGGAAGTGATTGGCGGCGGGTGCCCCTCCACCATGCTGCGCATGGTCCCCCTCCCCGTGCCGGGGAGGATGGCTTGGACCGCGCGGTGTACCGGGACGGGTGGGCGGCCGCAGAGGATGCGGGCCTTGTCGGCACGGGTCGAACGGGCGGCATAGAAGCGTTCGATCAGGCGCTGGTCCAGGCGATAGAAACGGTCGAAGATCTGCCAGCGGTCTTCGGGTCGGGCGGCGCGGAACAGCATGGCGCCGAGCTTGCGGTAGAACCGCGTCGAACGCCAGTGGTCACGGGCCCGTTGTTCCAGCAGAATCGCGAGTTCAGGCCCTGAAAGCGCCTTGGCCTCGGCGATCGCCAGTGCCGTCTCGACCGCAAAGGGCAGGGTGTAGCTGGTCAGCGGATGGACGAACCCGCCGCGCGCTCCGGCTATGCCGACACCCTCTATCCGCTGCCGATTCTGGAAGGCGGCAAAGTCGCCTCCGGTGATGACGGGCAGAACTCCGGATTCGGTGCCGACGATCTCTCCGGTCCAGCCATTGTCCTGGCAGTAGGCATCGATCCGCGCAGCCAGCGTCTCTCGGTCCAGCGTCGGTGCGTCCTGGTAGTAGGTGTCCTCGATAAATATCTCGCTCGGACCGAGCGGCAGGACGTAGACAAAGCGATAGCCGCCGATCTGATCGACGTCGGCGTCCATGATCACCGGATGCTCGATCCCGTGCGGGGTTTCGGTTCGCAAGTGGCGGCCGAGAAACACTTGCCATCCGCCGCTGAGGTGCGGTCCCGGCTCAAAGCCGCGGCAGTCGATGACCGCCGAGGCCGTAATCCGCTCTCCCCCGGCGAGCGTGATCCCATCCCGGTCGAGCGCCTGAACATCGGCCGAGCAACGGATCGTTCCCTTGGACAGGAGACGTTCGAGCCCCTCGGCAAAGTCGGTTGAAGCGAGCGATCGGTAGCGGGTGGCAAGATGACGCGAGACGCCCGGAAAGCACACGTCGTAGCCCCGGCCCCAGCGGGTGATCCGGAAGCTCTCGAGCAGCTTCGCTCCGCTCGATGTCAGGTCGCTTTCGAACCAGCTCCAGCGATGATTGCCGCCCGGCCTGTCGCCGGCTTCGACCAGCGCGACCCGGAGGTCCGGCCTGCGCTGCGCCAGGGCGAGCGCGATCAGACCGCCGGACAACCCGCCGCCAACGAGGGCGATATCGCAGTCCCGATCAGCCATCCCCAATCACTTAGCCGATGAAACAGGCGGCGCAACGCCTGCCCCTACGTTGACCACCGCTGCATCTGTGATACCTTGATTTCAGGACCTTTTGGGAGAGAGGTCATGAGACTGATCTTGCTTGTTGCTGGTTGTTCAATCGCAGCGGTTTCAGTATCCGCCGCAGCCCAAGGCGCTGCCGCTTCCTGTTACATCCAGGTGCCCAAGCTTGTGGCCGCTCCACCCGGAGGGATCGAAGAACTGGGCAGCGCGATCCGCAAGCTTGATGAAGCCTTGCGTCCGCAAGTCGAAGAAGTGAACCGCCTCAAGGCGGCGCTCGATCGATTGCAGACAGCCAATCGGCCGCAGCAAGAGGTGGACGAGA
This sequence comes from Porphyrobacter sp., assembly GCA_017744315.1. Taxonomy (GTDB): domain Bacteria; phylum Pseudomonadota; class Alphaproteobacteria; order Sphingomonadales; family Sphingomonadaceae; genus Croceibacterium_A. Next base: position 192,861 of record JAGIBN010000004.1, on the reverse strand, counting down.
ACGGGGCGCCGGTCGAACGCACCGCGAGCGAAGGGCCCTCGGAGGAAGAGCAGCACTTGCGGGCCCAGCTCAGCGCCCGGCAGGACCAGCTTAAGGCCGACTATACTGCGCGACAGGCGGAACTAGTCGGGCCCGTCCAGGCGCGCATCAGCCAGGGCGCGCAGACTTACGGCAACGGTCGAGGGTGCGCCCAGGTCAAGATGGCTCGGACCACGGACCTTCCCGGGTTGCAAAGCGCCGGCGCGCAAGACATCACTGCCGAATTCGTCACCTGGTACGGGCAACACGGGGCAACCTAGTACCAGCGGCGAGAGTTCGTTTCCGGGGGGCAATCGATGACTTTGAAGCCGCACCGCGCCGCCTGGCTGGCGACGCTTGCGTTGTTCCTGCTGGCAGTGGCGATCCTGTTCGCGATGGGCCGGCCGCTGATCTGCACCTGCGGCGAGATCAAGCTGTGGCACGGCGTGGTCGAATCCAACGGCAACAGCCAGCACATCACCGACTGGTATTCGCCCAGCCACTTCACTCATGGCCTGATCATGTACTTCTTCGCCTGGCTGCTGTGGATCAAGCTCGGCCTGTTCGGAGGCAAGCCCGCGCGCTGGGCGCTGCCGATTGCGGTTCTGGTCGAAGCAGCCTGGGAGATCTCCGAGAACACCCCGATGGTGATCGACCGCTACCGTTCGGTCACCGTAAGCTTCGGCTACAGCGGGGACTCGATCATCAATTCGGCGGCGGACATCGGCTGGATGATCATCGGCTTCATGGTCGCTTCGCGCCTGCCGACCTGGGCGAGCGTGGCGCTGGCGCTGTTCCTCGAGCTGCTCACGCTATGGGTGATCCGCGACAACCTGACGCTCAACGTCATCATGCTGTTCTGGCCGGTCGAGGCGATCCGGCAGTGGCAGGCGGCGGGCTGACGGAAGTCCGCAGGGAGAGTTACCGCCGCTTCACGCCCCACGCGGCGTACTTCTCCTCGATCTTCGGATCGAGCTCGAGCGCCTTCTTGAACTCCGCCGCGGCCTCATCGCCGCGATCGACCCTCTGAAGGGCGATGGCGTGGCCGAAGTAGGCTGAGGCTGCTGAAGGATCGAGCGTGCGCGCAGCTTGATAATCGTCCAGCGCCTCTTCCCATTTCCGCTGCTTGAGGTGGACCAGGCCGCGGCTGTCGTGGGCGTAGGAGCTGTTCCGGTCGAGGCTCAGCGCCTTCTCGCAATCCTCCAGGGCATCGTCCAGGTTGCGGCCTTGCGCGCCGCGCGCCCAGCAGCGCGAGTTCCAGGTGTGCGGGTCATCCGGCGCCAGTTCGATCGCGGCGGAATAGTCCTCGATCGCGTCCTTGTACTTGCGCTGGTCGACATAAACGTCGCCGCGGCTGAGGAGCAGGGTCGCCTCCGGCCCACCCTTGGCGAGCGAATATTGGTAGTCCTGCATTGCCCCCTTCAGGTCGCCCAGGCGGGCGCGAGCCTGGCCCCGGTTCTGGAACCAGGCGGGCGCGTCGGCCGCGTCGGGCTCAAGGGCCACCGCCTTGGTGTAGTCGGCGATCGCCAACTCGTCGTCACCCTGGTCGAGATAGACGTCGGCGCGCCAGCCATAGCCGTCCGCCGCTTCGGGTTGCAGGCGGATCTTCTCGGAGAACTTCTCCAACGCCTCGTCATACTGGCGAAGCTCGTGGTGCGTGTAGCCGAGCATGGCGATGACGTAGGGCCGATCCTCGGCCGCCAAGTTCCGCGACTTGAGCAGGCCGTTGCAGCCAGCGATCTGCTGCTGCGGCGTATATTGCTCGCCGGCATCCCAGCACCAGGTCTCATCCTCTTTGGCTCGCTGGGCAGCGGCATTCGCCGCTCTCTGCGCCGCGGTGGTCCGTTGTGCGGCCGTGGTGCCGCCCCGCTGCGCTTCGGCGGGACTGGCGATCGAACCCAATGTGGCAATGACCAAGGCCGCGCCGGCCAGCGACAGGCACCGCATGACTAGAAATCCTCTTCCCAAGACTCTCGGGGTATGCGGTGAGGGTCACCGTGCGACAAGGGGAGCGCGCGCCAGTCCGGGCCTGGCATGCGTCAGGCGGTCGGCTTCAACGACTTTTCGCGCTGCGGATAGACATCATAGGTCTTGCCGCCGACGGTGATCGTCTCGCCCTTGAATGCCAGCAAGTCGCGGTCGCGAGCGCGGTGACCGGTCAGCACGACCTTGTCCCCGGCCTTCGCCGCGCCCGGTCCAAAGCCGGAGCCTTGCGCCACGATCGGCGGCGAAAGGTCGACTTCCCACAGTCCGCCCTGCTCGGTGCGGACTTGCAGGTGCATGTGCGGATTGCCGTAGCTGATCGACACGATCGTCCCGGTCAGGCGAGTTTCCTGGTCTTCGGTCCAGGCCCACCCATGGTGAGCGGCGGCACTTGTTGAGAGACCGAGCGCAGCCATCAGGCCGAGCGCATATTTAGAGGCAGGTTTCATCGCGACACTCCCTTGCGGAAGCCGCCGGCTCGCGCCGTCGCGGCAGAATATCCCTTCGCGCTGGATCATAACACACGGGCCCACGATTGACAGGGCGCGCAAGGCGGCTGCATGGTAGCGCTAACAATAAGAGGGGGAGGCCGGGACCATGAGCGTGCGCAAGGCTCGATGGAGGAATGCCCGTAGGACTGGTGTCGTCTTGGCTTGCAGCCTAATTTCGCTGTCCTCTTGCGGGGGCGGTTCCGGTCCCTCAACCGGGGGAGCAGCCCCTACACCCGCGCCAACGGTGACGCCGTCTCCCACGCCGAGCCCGACGCCTTCGGCGACGCCGGTACTCACCAACGTCAACACCCGCATCGGCGCCTGCGTCAATATGGGCAATCACCTGGAGGCGCCCAACGAAGGCGACTGGGGCAGGGCGATCGTCGACAGCGACTTCACGGAGATCGCCGCCCAGGGTTTCGAGACGGTGCGCCTGCCGGTGCGCTTCTCCAACCACGCGGCGACCACCGCGCCCTATACGATCGATGCGGCCTTCATGAACCGGGTCGAACATTTGGTCGACACCGCCCGCGCGGCCGGGCTGCGTGTGATCCTCGACCTGCATCATTACGACGATCCGCAGGGCAGCATCTTCGCCAATCCTGCAGGGCAGACGGCCCGTTTCGCCGGCCTGTGGAAGCAGATCGCCGCGCGCTTCCGCAACAAGGACGACAAGGTCTGGTTCGAACTGCTCAACGAGCCGCATGACCAACTCACCCACGCCAACTTGCGCTCGGTGCTGGAGCCCGCGTTGCGTGAGGTTCGCGCCACCAACCCCACCAGGCCGGTGGTGATCGGCGGCGAGTTCTGGAGCGGGATCAACTCCCTTGCGACCTTGCCGCTCCCCGATGACGCCTATCTGGTGGCGACGTTCCACTACTACGATCCGTTCAACTTCACTCACCAAGGCGCTTCGTGGGTCACGCCAACGCCTCCTTTCGGGGTCACTTTCCCGAGTGGTACCGACGCAGCCGATCTCGCGGCCAATGTGCAGAAGGCGAAGGACTTTATCGCCCGGACCAATCGGCCGCTGTTCATGGGCGAGTACGGTGCGATCGAGACCATTCCGCTCGCTCAGCGCGCGAACTGGTACGGCACGGTCCACGATGCCTTCGCAGCGGGTGAAGTCGACGGTTGCGTATGGGCCTACACCAACACGATGCCCGTCCGCGATCCGACGACCGGGGCGTGGATCACCCAGTTGCTCGACGCGATCGGGCTGTAACAACTAGGTATCCGCCACAGTGGACCTGGGACCTTTGAAGGCCTAACCTCTCGCACGAGAGGAGACCGGTAGATGGCCGCAAATACAGATGTTTCCGCGTGGATCCTGCTGTTCATCGGGTTCTACGCCCTGGCGGCTGCGGTGGGCGAGCTGCGGGCGCCGAACACCTGGTGGGCCATGCTCAAGGATCTGGAGCGAAGCGCTGCGCTGCGCTTTCTCACCGGTCTCGTCACGCTGTCGCTTGGCGCGGCGATCTACCTCGTGAACCCCTGGCGGCCGGGCGACTGGATGTCGATCACGGTCAGCGTGATCGGCGGGATCGCCGTCGCGGAGGGCGCGCTGATCCTCGCCTCGGGCGACCGCTTCCTCCACTTCGCCCGCGCGCTGGTGGGCCGGGCCGGCCGAGCCTGGGCCGGGTTCGCGGCGCTGTTCGGCGTGGCGGCGGTGCTTATGGCGATGTCGCGCTTGCAGTTGGTTTGAGCGAGACTTGAAGTTGGACAATACTTTGTACATATAAGTAGCATGCAGGCCATCAGCTATTCAGAAGCGCGCGAGAATTTGAAGTCGGTGATCGATAAGGTCGTCGCCGATCACGCTCCGATTGCAATCACTCGCCAGCGCGGAGAGGGCGCCGTCCTGGTGTCGGAGAGCGATTGGGCTTCGATCGAAGAGACGATGTACCTGCTGCGGTCGCCGGCGAATGCACGAGAGTTGTTGGCGAGCATCGCCGAGCTTGAGGCGGGCAAGGGTGTCGAACGAGAGCTGATTGATCCGTGAAGCTCGTCTTCTCGGAACGCGCTTGGGGGCATTATCTTTACTGGCAGACTGAAGATCCGAAGGTGCTCAAGCGCCTGAACGGACTGTTGAAGGAGTGCCTGCGCGATCCGTTTCGCGGAACGGGGAAGCCCGAGCCGCTCGGTGGAATTCTGACCGGTTGGTGGTCACGGAGGATCGATCAGGAACATCGGCTGGTCTATCGAGTCAGCGGGAAGGACGAGGCACAGGCGCTCGAAGTGGCGCAGTGCCGATATCACTATTAAGCCCGCGCCACGTTCAGCGACCCCGCCGGCAAGGCCTGGATGAAGTTCCCCTCCGGCTCCGCGTGATCGAGCCAGGCGAAGCAGGCCGCTGGGCTTAGCAGCACGACCTGGCGGTTGTGGTAGGGTTCGACGTCGGGCCCTGGCTCACAAGTCAGCAACGTGAAAGCCTCTCCCACCTTGGGGTCGGTGCGAAAGATGCCGGCGATGCCGAACCAGTCGTGTTCGGGCCAGGTGAACAGCCAACGGTCCTTGCGCTTGGCCTTGGGGTCTTCGGGCGTAGTGAATTCGTAGAAGCCGTCGGTCAGGACCACGCAGCGTTCGGCCGGGGCGAAGAGCCTTCCTTCGCCGCGGAAGTTGAACACCGGCTTGCCCGTCGGCGCGGGCCAGCTCCAGCGGCGTTCGACCAGTTCGAGCGAGCCCTCCACCGGAGCGCGCAGGATCGGCGCACGCTCGGTGATCCGCACATCGCGCGGTTCGAAGTTCGGGACGCCGTCCGGAAAGCCGACTTCGCGGCCCAGCTCCCGGGCCAAGCCGACGATCGCGTCGGGGGCTTTCTCCATGCGGTAGAGATTGCACATGGCGGAATAGTAGCGGCTTCAATTGGACACTTTAAGTCCCCCGACAAAACGCCTAGGGTCCTGCCCATCCCCGGGGGACCGCTCAAGCGCGGTTGAGAGGAAGGCAGCAGCCTTCGACCCGCCGAACCTGATCCGGCTCACACCGGCGTAGGGAGGGAGCCGCGGTCCATCCCGTGCTCCTTCCATTTTTGGAGAGCATCGATGGCCGACATCAATTCCCCCCTCGAAATCGGCGTTACCACCGGCCCGATCCGCGGCAGCCGCAAGGTCCACGTCGGGCCGCTCAAAGTGGCCATGCGGGAGATCGACCTCGAACCTTCGAGCGGCGAACCGCCGGTGCGGGTCTACGACACCTCCGGCCCCTATACCGACCCCGCCGTCAGCATCGACATCGCCACCGGCCTTCCGCTGCTCCGCCGCGAATGGCAGCTCTCCCGCGGCGATGTGGAGGAATACTCCGCGCGCGACGTGAGGCCCGAAGACAACGGCCAGCTCGGCCCCGACCGCTCGGGCGGCGTCCCGGCGTTCCCGAACGTCGCCAAGCGCGTGCTGCGGGCCAAGCCCGGCGCCAACCTCAGCCAGATGCACTACGCCCGCCGCGGGATCATCACGCCGGAGATGGAATACGTCGCCACCCGCGAGAACCTCGGCCGGGCGCAGCTGCGCGAATATGCGCGCGACGGGCAGGACTGGGGCGCGGCGATCCCCGACTACGTCACCCCCGAGTTCGTGCGCGAGGAAGTGGCGCGCGGGCGGGCGATCATCCCCAGCAACGTCAACCACCCCGAAGCCGAGCCGATGGCGATCGGCCGCAACTTCCTGGTCAAGATCAACGCCAACATCGGCAACTCCGCCGTCGCCAGCGACGTGGCGAGCGAAGTCGACAAGATGGTCTGGTCGATCCGCTGGGGCGCCGACACCGTGATGGACCTCTCCACCGGCCGCAACATCCACGACACCCGCGAATGGATCATCCGCAACTCGCCCGTCCCGATCGGCACCGTGCCGATCTACCAGGCGCTGGAGAAAGTCGGCGGCATTGCCGAGGACCTGACCTGGGAGATCTTCCGCGACACTCTGATCGAGCAGGCCGAACAGGGCGTCGACTACTTCACCATCCACGCCGGCGTGCGCCTGCCCTACATCCCGCTGACGGCCAAGCGCGTCACCGGCATCGTCAGCCGCGGCGGCTCGATCATGGCCAAGTGGTGCCTGGCGCATCACAAGGAATCGTTCCTCTACGAACGCTTCGACGAGATCACCGAGATCATGAAGGCCTACGACATCGCCTATTCGCTGGGCGATGGCCTGCGCCCCGGCTCGATCGCGGACGCCAATGACGAGGCGCAGTTCGCCGAACTCTACACCCTGGGCGAACTGACCAAGCGCGCCTGGGAGCAGGACGTGCAGGTGATGATCGAAGGCCCCGGCCACGTGCCGATGCACAAGATCAAGGAGAACATGGACAAGCAGCTGGAGAGCTGCGGCGAAGCTCCGTTCTACACCCTCGGGCCCTTGGTGACCGACATCGCGCCCGGCTACGACCACATCACCAGCGGCATCGGTGCGGCGATGATCGGTTGGTACGGCACGGCGATGCTCTGCTACGTCACGCCCAAGGAGCACCTCGGCCTGCCCGACCGCGACGACGTGAAGGTCGGCGTGGTCACCTACAAGCTCGCCGCCCACGCCGCCGACCTCGCCAAGGGCCACCCGGCCGCCAAGGTCCGCGACGACGCGCTGAGCAAGGCGCGCTTCGAGTTCCGATGGCGCGACCAGTTCAACCTCTCGCTCGATCCCGAAACGGCCGAGCAATACCACGACCAGACCCTTCCGGCCGAAGGCGCCAAGACCGCGCACTTCTGTTCGATGTGCGGGCCCAAGTTCTGCTCGATGAAGATCACCCAGGAAGTGCGCGACTTCGCCGCCAAGCAGAACCAGGAAAGCAACGCCTTCATCGCGGCGGAGGACGCCGAGGCCGGGATGAAGCAGATGAGCGAAGTGTTCCGCGAGACGGGCAGCGAGCTCTACATGGGCTCCGGCGGCAGGGAGCACGACTGATGGCCGACCTCTACGACAAGGCGCTCCAGTCGGAGCGCAAGGCGCTGTGGGCGACGTGCCGGCTCAAGGGCCTGGCGAAGGACACGCCGGAGCGGCAGCGGATTGCGGAACTGGACCGGCTGATTGCCGAGCATAAGGCGAAGAAAGGCGGGTGAGGCGCGGGCTCGACTGAGCGTAAGCCAAAATTAGCCTTGCTCCGCCAAACTGTCGCCAGACCGCCGCAGCGAGGAAGAGTCCGGGTGTTTGGCAGAAAGCGCTCTAGCGCGCAGGAAGAGCTGGAGCGCGGGCGCTGGAAGTGCGGCAAGTGCGACGTCGAGCACGGCTGGCCTTTCGACCTCGCCGTCGACGCTCCGGACCCGTGGCCCCATGCGCGCGAGCATGAACCCAACAGCGCCTTGCGACTGGACGGCGACTTCCTGTCGGACGACTTCTGCGTCCTCGAAGGCAAGTACTTCCTGGTCCGCGCCGTCCTGACCATTCCCGTCATCGGAGTCTCGGGCGATTTCGGGTTCGGTTGCTGGGGCACCCTCTCGCGCGAGAACTTCGAGAAGTACGCGGCCGGCTTCGACACCGGCAACTACGCCGACATGGGCCCCTGGACCGGATGGCTGTGCAACCAGCTCGAAGGATTCACGCCCGGCCCCGACCCCATCGCCGTCTGGGTACAGCCTCGCCATGATCGGATGCGTCCGATGCTTTGGGTCAGGGACGACGACCATCCGCTGGCAATGGCGCAGGAGAACGGCATTTCGCCTGAGCGGATGCTGGAACTGTTTCGCGCCTATGGACACGGGCCGGCGTAGTTGTTCGAGGGCGCGCTGAGGGAACCGACCGCTGTCCTCATGCGCTGTCGGGGTCATGCAAAAGACCCTCGCACTGCTCGCTTCGTTGGCTGTTCTCTCCGCCTGCTCGCCCCAGACCGAACCGACGCCGGACGCGTCTGACGCGACCCCCGCCACGGCGAGCCAGGCAACTGCCGGCACGCCTGTCGTCAGCGCCTCACCCGCTGCCAGCGCGCGCACCCTGACCCTCGAAGGGCTGGGCGACCTCAGGATCGGGCAGCCGGTCCCAGCGGGCAGCACCTGGGCCGAAAGCGAGGGACAGGCGTCCGACACTTGCCGCACGATCAACTCTCCCGATTACCCGGGCGTCTATGCGATCGTGGAGGAGGGCAAGGTGCGGCGCATCACTGTCGGCCAACGTTCGGACGTGAAGCTGGCCGAAGGGATCGGCGTCGGAGCGACCGAGAAGGAAGCGATCTCGTGGTTCCCGTTTCCGGCCACCCCGCACGTCTATGAAGAGGCGCCTGCCAAGTATCTCACCGCCCCCAACGCCCGGAGCGGCGATCCGGCGCTGCGCCTGGAGATCGGACAGGATGGCAGGGTCAGCCTGATCCATGTGGGCACGGCACCGACGCTGGAATATGTCGAGGGTTGCGCTTGATGGTGAAGGGGCAAGCCCTCACCGCTTCCGCACAAACTCCGCCCGCAACACGAGCCCCTTGATCCCCTCGAACTTGCAGTCGATCTCCTGCGCGTCGCCGGTCAGGCGGATCGACTTGATCAGGGTGCCTTGCTTGAGCGTGCGGCCGGCGCCTTTGACTTCGAGGTCCTTGATCAGCGTCACCTGGTCGCCATCGGCCAACAGGTTGCCGACCGCGTCGCGTACTTCGACAGTGCCCTCAGCCGCGCGCTTGGCGGCGAGTTCGGAGGCGGGGAGCCATTCGCCGGTCTCTTCGTCGTATACGTAGTCTTCGTCTTCGCCGGGCATGGTTGGGGTCTCCTTTGCGGTGGCCCTTGGCATTCCGGTGGCGGTTTGGCGAGGGTGGGGCGGTTTGTGGTTCGCCTCAGGCCAAGGCGTGAAGAATTCCAATCAATCGCGATGTCGCAATGCAGTGCAGCTAGGCGCGACCCCACCATCTTCGTCGGGCCATCTCGCAAACATGGGCTGTCTTGGCTGCCGCGCCGGCGAGTATAGCCGCCGGAAGTCCTATCTGGACGAGCAGGACAATGCCTTTTGGATCCGCTAAAACTGAAGTTCCATATTGAAGGGCTGAAAAGGCAAGGAACAAGAGAATGGTGGCAGGTGGGAGCAGTGTGCTCACTACTAATGCGGCCTTCATGAACCACTGGTTCGCTCCGATTGCCATGATGAAATTAATGATCCAAAAGAACGCGAAAACGGCAAAACATAATGCGAAGATAATCATGTCTTCATTCTCGTTAGATGCCGAGCCGACGCCCATCCAGTCGCCTCTTGGCAGTTGTCCGCCCTAGGTTCCAGCGTCCGCGATCGCGCCGCTAGTTCTTCGCCTTTGCGTGAGACCCGGATCACTTCTCATCCGACGGCTCAGTGCTCTCCTGTCCCACACCGAACTTCGCCATGACCTCGGGTCCGGTCAGCTTTTCGCTGTCGGCCTCGAAGGCGTAGTAGGCCGGCTTCTCGTCGATGAAGATCTCTTCCGAAAGCGGCAGGAAGGCGTCGTCGGGGAAGAGGCCGGCGGTGAAGGCGTGGTTGCCGTTGGGGATGTAGTGATAGAACAGGCTGCTGCCGCACCGGCCGCAGAAGCCGCGCTCGGCCCAGTCGGAGGAGCGGTAGCGGACGACGTGCTCCTCGCCGCTGAGCGCGAAATCGGTGCCGAACTGGGTGCCGAGGAAGGCGATGCCGTTCCAGCGGCGGCACATCTCGCAATGGCAGGCTTCGACATGGCGCCTTACCGGCGTCCCGCGCACGGTGACCGCGCCGCACAGGCAATGGCCTTCGATTGGATGATTTTCCAAGAGCTTGCTCGCCATGAGTTGTGGTGAGGGGTGGCTATCGCGTGCGGCAGGGTGAAGCAACCTGCGGGAACTACGGAGGGGGTGCTTGGGCTGTTAGGTCGGTGTGGGTTTCGGTTTGCGCCTTTGCGTGAAATCCAATTCTTCTCTCGGACCTCCAATCAATAAAACTCATTGAAAGAAAACACTTTCCTACACGCGATCGATTTGCTTCATCCTGTCAGATGACCCAGACCCAGCCTCGCTCGCCCGCTCCCCAACCGCGCAGCCATGCCGACTATCGCTGGACGCGGGACAAGATGCTCGCCTTCCTCCACGCCTTCGCGGCCAGCGGCAAAGTGGCCGAGGCGGCGCGCAGCGTGGGGATGAGCCGGCAGTCGGCCTATCGCCTGCGGGCAAGGCTCGGGCCGCAGTTCGGCGAGGTGTGGGAGACCACGCGCAAGCTCGGCGTAATGGCGCGCCAAGGTGACACTTTCCGCAGGCCGGGAGCCGCAAGGTGACACATTTGCCGCGAAAAGTGTCACCTTGGGCGGGCAAGGTGACAGAAATCCCAATGAACCGTGTCACCCCGTCACCCCCTGACATATTGGCACCTGTCACTTTGGCCCCAAACTCCTCCCCGAGCTTGTCTCGGGGAGGGGGACCGTCCGCGGAGCGGATGGTGGAGGGGGATGGCGGCGTGCCCATGCCCCTCCGTCACGCGCCTCCGGCGCGCGCCACCTCCCCGAGACAAGCTCGGGGAGGATCTAGGTTCACGTTGGCGTGCCTTGGTATAAGATGCCCCGCGACAGGAGGTCCGCGATGACCCGTGACGAAGCTCTGGCCCGCCTCGAAGCGCTCGGCAGCGAGAAGCTGCGCGAGATGAACGCCAGGCGCGGCGTATCCGGCGATCAGTTCGGCGTGAAGATGGGCGACATCCGCAAGCTGGCGGACGAGATCAAGGCGGACCATTCGCTGGCGCTGGAACTATGGGACACGCGCAATCTCGAAGCGCGGTTGCTGGCGGTGCTGCTGATCAAGCCCAAGGCGCTGTCGGGCGCGGCGCTCAACCAGCTGGTCCGGGCGAACCGGCAGATCCCGGTCTCCGACTGGCTCAATAGTTACGTAGTAAAGGTGCATCCCGAGAAGGAGGACTTGCGCCAGCGGTGGATGGCGAGCGACCATCCAATGGCCGCGCGTGCGGGGTGGAGCCTGACCGCAGAGCGAGTGGCGAAGGCGCCCGACGGGCTCGATCTCGGCGCCCTGCTCGACCGAATCGAGGCCGAGATGGCGACGGCCGATCCCGAGCCGCAGTGGACCATGAACAACACGCTCGCCGCGATCGGGATCAACCACCCGCAGTACCGGGAGCGGGCTCTGGCGATCGGTGAGGAGTTGGGGATCTACCGCGACTATCCGACTTCTGCGGGATGCACCTCTCCCTTCGCGCCGGCGTGGATCGGGGAGATGGTCCGGCGTCAGGGAAATGCCTGAGACCGCGGGCGGCTGCGATCTGATATGACCGCCAGGCCGCTAACAGGAGCAAGCCGATGAGCGACCCCGCGTCCAACGCCGCCCGCGTGAGCGAGGCGTATCGCAAGTGGGAGGCGTGCCTGGGGACCGATCCCGAACCCTTCATCGCCCTCGCCGATGAGCGGGTGGAGATGGCCTCGGTGCTCGATCCGCCGGACATGCACGAGCTCGCCACCGATCACCACGGGCACGGCCGCATGCGCGAATACTTCGCGGCGATCGAAGAGGATTGGGAGATGATCGACTATCCGAACGAGCGGGTGGTCGAGCAGGGCGATACGGTGGTTTGGATCGGCCGGTGCAGTTGGCGCAATCGTCATACCGGCCTCGTCATCAACTCGCCCAAGGTCGACATCTGGACCTTCAAGGACGGCAAGGCGGTGCAGTTCCTCGAGCTGTTCGACACACTCGGTTTCGCCCGCGCCGCGGGACTGCTGCCGCAACTCGCCGCCCGATACGCCTGAACACACTGGGGATCCGATGAAGCACTTCCTGCTCACCTACACGCTCGCGCCCGACTACCTGGAACGGCGCCCGGCCTATCGGGTGGAGCACCTGACGCTGGCGAAAGAAGCCGTGGCGCGCGGAGAGCTGGTGCTCGGCGGTCCGCTCAATCCGGCGGAGGAGGCCGTGCTGCTATTCGCCGGGGAGGACGGGTCTGCCGCCGAGGCCTTCGCCCGGGCCGATCCTTACGTCCGGAGCGGCATCGTCAGCGAATGGCGGGTGCGGGAATGGATCACCGTGGTGGGCGAGGGGGCGATGTCCCCCGTCTGATACAAGTTCCCGTTCTGATTGGGCTTCGCGGATGCAGCAAACGCTATATCCTCACCGCCGGTCGCGCCTGATTCGAGGAGTTCCCGATGATGCTTGCAGGTACCAGTACTCCTGAAGAACAGTGGCTCGAAAGCGCCGGCGGACTGAAGATCTTCACGCGCCACTGGCGTCCTGCAGGCGAACCAAAGGCGGCGCTGGTCATCTGCCACGGGGTCAATTCGCACGGCGGGCAATATCTGCGCGCGGGCGAGGAGTTCGCCGCGGCGGGCTACGCGGTGACCGCGCTCGACTTGCGCGGCCGCGGCCGGTCGGAAGGGGAGCGCTTTCATGTCGAGACGGTCGACGATTATGTCGCCGACGTCGAAGTCACGGTGGAGTATGCCAAATCGCTCGATCCGCAGCTCAAGTGCTTTCTGCTCGGGCACAGCGCGGGCGGGGTGACCTCGGTCTCCTATGCGCTCGATCATCAGGAGCAGATCGACGGGCTGATCTGCGAAAGCTTCGCCTTCCGCGTGTACGCGCCGGACTTCGCCCTGACCTTGCTCAAGGGGGCGAGCCATGTTGTGCCGGACTTGCCCGCGCTGAAGCTCAAGATGGAGGACTTCTCGCGCGATCCGGCGTGGGTCGAGCAATTGCTGGCCGATCCCTATACTCTCGACGAGAAGCAGCCGGTGGAAACGGTCGCTGCCCTGGTTCGGGCGGGGGACCGGTTCGAGAAGGAGTTCGACAAGATCACCCTCCCGGTGCTGATCATGCACGGCACCGCCGACAAAGCCACCCGGCCCGACGGTAGCCAGGAGTTCTTCGACCACGCCGGGAGCGCGGACAAGCAGCTGATCCTCTATCAGGACTACTACCACGACCTGCTCAACGACCTCGGCCGGGAGAGGGTCATGGCGGATATCATAGGCTGGCTCGACGCGCGGGCGTAACCGCCCGCCCTCAGTGGCGTGCGACGCGGCTGCCGATGGAGACGAAGAAGGCGGTCGACCAGCCGAGGAGGACGATGCCGTTGATCCCCTCGATCGCGGCGATCAGCTCCCACGACCGCTCGATGCCTTCGTCGTCGTAGCCGACGGTGCCGTAAGTGATGGTCGAGAAATACACCGCCTCGTGCATGTCGGGCAGCGCGCCGAGCATCCGGTAGAGTCCGGCGTAGAGCCAAATCTCAAGGCCATGGAGAATGAAGACGCCGAGCACCACGGTCACCGTCACCGCGATCCCGCGAACCGTCACATGCAATGGCAGATCGAGATGCGAACGGGTGAGTTCGAGCCCGACAACCCGCCGCAGGCCCAGTAGCCCGAGGGCGTGGATAAGGATCGTCAGCAGGATCATGCCCGTCGCAATGGCGAGTTGATCGATCATCGACGCGTTGTGCGATCTGGCTTGCCGGGCGTCAATTGGAAGGGATGGAAGGGATCAGGTCTCGTAGCGATCGAACCACGAGCAAGTGATGTCCGGACGGAGCGCCTTCAGTTCATCGAACCGCTGCTTGGGCGCAAAGCGGGCGCACTGCAGATAGGTGAGGTTGGGACAGGCGGCGAGCGAGGTCAGGTCCTTGTCGCCCAGGCGCACCGCGGTCATGAACAGCGCCTCGAAATCGAAGCCTGCGAGGGGGGCAAGTTCGGGCACCTTTTGTAGGGTCCACATGCTTCCCTCGATCCCGAGCGAAGTGAGCTGGCGTTTCAGCGGGGCAAGCCAGTCGAGCGAGCTCATGTGCTTGGCGTTCTCGACGAACAAGTGCGTGAGGGCCGGGGGCCTGGTGACCGGGCTAAAGTCCTGCACGTTCCGAGGGCTGTCGAGCTTCAGGAAGGTGAGGTGCTTCAACCGCTCGAGACCCGAAAGGTCAGCTGCGGTTACGGGCCAGCCGAGCCACAAGTACTGGAGCACGTCCAGCTCGCAGATCTCGTCGAGGTAAGCCTGGTCAACGGCCGAGGCGAACAGGGTGGTGATGGACTTCTTCCGACCGATCCCTCGGTGCGATTTGTTGTTCCGGCTCAGGCCGACAAACGTTGCACCCTCGGCGATCTCATCGGCGGACGCGACATGAGCCTGGCGCACGGCGGCCCAATCCGGCAGCCGCCGCAGCTTGGCATTGCGCTGATCAATCAAGCTCTCGCCTGCCATCGGCCGTCCCTTCTTGCGGGCCCTGGCTAGCGGCAACAGGTGAAGATGGTCTTTCCGGCGCTCAGTAGAGCCCGTTGGCGAGGTCACTCTTCCATACGGTTTCGGGTTGTGGTGCCGCGGCGGCTGCCGCAGCCGCTGCTGCAGCGTCTTTAGCCGCAGCTTCCGCCTCGTCGGCGGCCTGCCAGGCGTTACTGTCTACCAGCTGGGCTTCTTCTCGCGCTGCCGTCGTTTCCGGTTCCCAAGGTTCGTAGGCCGGTGCGGGGTATTGCCAGATCGGCCCGTCGTAGGCGTCTGATGGGACGTAGCCCTGTATTCCGAGGTCCTGCGAACCCGGGTCGACCCAAACGGGTTGCTCTCCATAAGACGCTGCTTGCGGACGTCCCGAAAACTGCACTGGCTCTGCAACCGGGACCTTGGGCAAAGGCGCGAAAAGCGGCGCCGTCACGGCACCGAGCGCGATCCCGCACGCCGCCAGCGCGGCGATAGTCCAGGCGTCTCTTCGATTGGCAGGCTTCATCGGCCGGTCCGCTTGTGGGCTGAAGATAAAACACCGGCGCCGCCACGGAGTTTCCGAGCCCTTGTTTCGATCGGCATTTCGACTAGCTAATTCTGCGCAAGGCTTGGTGAGCAGGAACTCATCGACGTGGCAGGGAATTGAGTTGGCATGACGGGTAACAAGTTATTGGCGGCGGGCTCAGCCCTTCTGTTGGTTGCAGCTTGCCAGGGCAGCGACAAAGCCGGGCAAGCGGATTCCACGATCCCTGACCCCAACTCGACCGAGCCCTACGCCGGGATCGCCGAGAACGAAGTCCTGCGCTTCTCCGGGACCGAACCTTTCTGGGGCGGCCAGATCAGAGGTTCGGCGCTAACGTACACGACGCCGGACAATCCCGACGGCACCACGATCACCGTTAACCGCTTTGCCGGGCGCGGCGGGCTCTCGTTCAGTGGCGAACTTGATCACGCAGAACTCGAAATGACGGTCACGCCGCAGCGCTGCAGCGATGGCATGTCCGATCGGATCTATCCGTTCACCGTCATGCTCAAGATCGGCGAAGAAACCCGCAACGGATGCGCGTGGTCGGACAAGCATCCGTTCGAAGGCCCGGAGCGGCCGTAGCGCTGGCCACTGGCACGAGCGCCCCTATATCGGCTGCATGACCATTCAACCGAGCCTCTTCATCCCGCACGGCGGCGGCCCGTGCTTCTTCATGCCCGATCCGCAAGGGGTCTGGACGAAGATGGGTGATTATCTGCGAGCTTTGCCGGGCAGCTTGCCCGAAACTCCGAAGGCGATTCTGATCATCTCAGGCCACTGGGAAGAGCGGGCGTTCACGTTCACCGGCAGCGGCTCTCATCCCGGCCTGATCTTTGACTACTACGGCTTTCCGCCCGAAACTTATCGCTTGAGCTGGCCCGCGCCTGGCGCGCCGTGGCTGGCCGAACGCGGGGCGGAGCTGCTGCGTGAAGCTGGGCTTCCAGTGGAGATCGACCAGGAGCGTGGGTTCGACCACGGCGTGTTCATTCCGCTCAAGGTTGCCTTTCCCGACGCCGACGTGCCGGTGGTGCAGATGTCGCTCCACGCTTCGCTCGACCCCGCGCTGCATCTCGCGGCCGGGCGGGCGCTGGCGGCGTTGCGGGACGAGGGCGTGCTGGTGCTGGGCTCGGGCATGAGCTTTCACAATCTGCGAGCAATGGGCGATCCGCGCGTCGCCGAACCGTCGGCCGAGTTCGACCGCTGGCTGGCCGATGCGTCGGAATCGTCTCCCGAACAGCGTGCCGAGCAGCTTTCCCGCTGGGCGACAGCGCCTTGGGCGCGTCTGTGCCATCCGCGAGAGGAGCACCTGATCCCGCTGATGGTCGCCGCTGGCGCCTCCGCTGGGGAGGGCAGCCAGGACTACCGTGAGTTCGTACTCGGAGGCGCCGTCTCCGCGTTCCGCTTCGCCTGAGCCGCGATCACTCCATCAACTCGAGAGGCTGCGGCAGTTTGGCCAGGAGCTCGTCGGAGAATTCGCCGGCGATGTGGAAGAAGGCCATCCGGGCGATCGTGTCGCCACGGTTCTCCCAGGCGTGGTCTGTCCCTCGCTGGACGACCACTTCGCCGGGCTTGAGAACGACTTCGCTGTCATCGAGCACGAGGACGATCTCGCCTTCGATTACTACGGCATAGTCCAGCGTGCGGGTGCGGTGCATCACGGTCCGGCTTCCGCCCATGTGCGGCGGGTAGATGTCGATGATGCGGATCAGGTGGCCGCTGGCTGGCATGATCGTGAACGGACGGGCGGTGGGTTCGCCTTCGGGCAACGAGGCAAGTGTAGGGACCGGTTCGAGTGAGTTCCAGATCTCGTTGAAATCCGCGCCGACTGCTGCGCCGCGCATCGAGTGATCCTGCGCAGGAAGGCCGTCCGAAATCACCACCGATTTGCCATTCGCATCGTGGCCCGTGACCACCCGCCTAACGCTACCCGCCATGTTCGCTCCTCTCTGGTTGGAGCCGTGATTAGGCGGGGTCAGTGATGCTTGAAATACTGAACTTCGCGTTCGTGTTTCTGCGCGGCTTCCTTCGTCTCGAAGGTGCCGAGATTGCGGCGCTTGCCTGACTTGGGATCCTTCTTTCGCGAATAGAGCCTGTATTGGCCCGACGTGAGCTTGCGGATCATGGTGCGACCTCCGGGTATGCCCGCCACCTGGCCAACAGGCCGAGGTGGCGGGTGTTCCGCAGGCCGATCAGTGCAGGCCCGGCAGCTCCAGATCGCTTGCCCGCCGTGGCTGCGCGGGCGTCAGCAGGTTCTTCTGGGGCGCCGGAGTACCGACCTTGCCAGAGATGGAAGCTGTCGCCGTGGCCGAAACCGAAGCAATGGCGGTGCAGCTTCGTCCCGCCAAGAAGTCCAGCGCCGTCCGCACCATCGCTTCGTTCGGATCGCCGAGCTGGTGGCTGATATCGTCGCCCGCCCGGCAGGTGTTGGGCACGGTGCTCGCGAGGCCGGTGAAGTATTCGCCCTGATGGTTGGCGTTCTCAACCTTGAGCGCGATGGCCCTCAGGCGATCGTCGCAATCAGGGCGGTCGAGCGCAATCTGGCCTACAGGCTTGCCATAGGTATTGCTGCCGATCAGCGCCATGCTGGCGCCGAGGTAAGGCTGCATGCCGTTGATCACCATTTCGCTGGCCGAGGCCGTGCCGCCCGTACCGATAAATGCGATCCGGGTTGGCGCGATGGATTCAGCCTGCGGATCGAACGGGATGGTCTCATTATTGACGGACTTGCTGTCGCGGTAGGAAATATAGCCAAAGTTCTGGCCACTGCGCCCCGCCGCCATGAGATCGCCCATGAAGGCGGCGATCGAGATCAGCCCGCCACCGTTGTAGCGGAAATCGATGATCAACTCGGTAACGCCCTGGGCTTTGAAATCTGCAAACGCAGCGCGCAGATCGGGTTTGGCTGTGCCGATGAAGGTCCGCAGGTTGATATAACCGACCTTGCGTCCGCCATCGTCGATGATCTTGGCGCCAAAGCGGTTAGAGACTGGGTCAAGATCGAACACGGCTTTCGACAGGCTGACCGTTCGCGTCGTTCCCGACAGGTCGCGGATGACGAGTTGGCGAGTGAGGCCCACCGTGTCGGCGCCCATTGCGTCGATCACGGCATAAGGACCGCCCGACGCCATCAGGGTGGAAACATACTGGCCGCCGATCTGAAGTATCTCCGCACCTCGATCGATGCCGGCGGCGAGAGCGGGAGCGCCTTCGAACGCTTCGATCACGAACACGCGGTTCGAAGAGGAATCGTAGCCGAGACGGAAGCCGAAACTCGCGTCCACCTGACCCTGTTGGTAGTAGGCGTTCTCTTCCGCAATTGAGGTCAGGTAGGTGAAGTACCGGTCCTTGTTCTGCGCCCGGGCAGGCGCGACCAGCGCATCGATATAGTCGTCGAGCGTGCTGTAACCTGTCGGGCTCGCGGCCAGGTTGAGCAGGTCGGGAAACAGATACCACTCGCTAAGCTGGCTCTTCACCCAATCCTTGCGTGCGCTGAGCGAACAGGCCGAAGTCGGCGTCGGAGTGGGACTGGGTGCGGGAGTGACGCCTCCTGTTGCGGTGCCGGTACCGGACGATCCGCCGCCACCTCCACATGCCGCCAGCATGGCCGCGCACGCCGCGGTCAGCGCAAAGCTCCTGCTGCGCCGCAAGAAAATTGAAGTTCTCACAGTGATTTAGCCTCCCGTCCCCAGGGCAAGCTATGGCGAGCTTCGGGTTGCCGCAAGCGGCAGGGTGACGTCGTGGCGTCATTATCTATCGAAACCTGTGGGAAATTCTTCGACAGATACGAGGGGAGAGGCCCTTGCCATCGGGCGGGCGAAGGGGCAGAGCGCCCAAAATTCGATCGCCTCAAGCAAGAGAAGGCTGAATGCCCGCACAATTACCCGCATGGCTCGGCGAGGCGTTGCCCGACGCCCGGGCTGGGCATGCCAGGTTGATCGTCGCTCAACTCGGCGAAGAAGGGCTGCTCAATCGCGGCGGCTTCAAGCTTCGGTCCGCGGCGTTCGCGGATGGCGAAGAGCTCGACCCCAGCTTCACTGCCAGCGAAGAAGACGCAGTTGCGCCGCCGCTGGAATGGACTGCGCCTCCTGCTGGTTCGCAGGAACTCGTGCTTGTGGTCGAGGATCCGGATGCGCCCGGGGCCGAGCCGTTCTGCCATTGGCTCGTCTGGGGGCTCGCGCCGCAGAAAGGCCAACTGCTCGAGGGTGAGACGCCGCCGCGTGTCGGCAAGAATGCGTTCGGCAACTCCGAATGGCTGCTGCCCGATCCGCCCACGGGGCAGGATCCGCATGATTACGTATTCCAGCTCTTCTCGCTTGACGAACCGCTCGCACTGATGCCCGGGGCAACACGCGCCGACCTCGTCGCAGCGATGAAAGGGCATGTTATCGCCGTCGCGGTCTTGACCGCGACCTATCAGCGCAGCGATGAAGACGAATACTGGGATGAGGACGACGAGGGCTGATCTCGGCGTCAGGTGAGCAAGGAAAGGACAATCTTATGGCCGCCAAGAACAATGCACTTAGCAAACCGGTGAATCTTTCGCCTGAACTGGAGGCCGTTGTCGGCAAGGGACCGCTCAGCCGCGCCCAGGTGACTTCGAAGGTGTGGGAACACATCAAGGCGAACGGCCTGCAGGATTCCAAGGACAAGCGCATGATCAACCCGGACGCCAAGCTCGGCGCGGTGATCGGCAAGGATCAGATCTCGATGTTCAAGATGACGTCGGCGGTTAACAAGCACCTCAGCTAATTGCTGATGAGGCGGGTCCTGCATCCGCCTTGCGCAAATGATGCGAAAATGGCTGGCCCGCATGCCTCGCAGATGGCATGCGGGCCAGCTACATTTTGAGAGGCGTCAAGGAAATTGCCGCCCGAGAGGATAAGAAACGCAGTCATGGCAAAGATCGTCGGCGGCATCGCCACCTCGCACACTCCCACCATTGCTTTCGCGAAAGACGCGAAGAAGTTCGACGACCCGGTGTGGAAGCCGATCTTCGAAGGCTATGAGCCGGTGCAGCAGTGGTTCCGCGACAAGAAGCCGGACGTACTGATCTACATCTACAACGATCACATGACTTCGTTCTTCGACCACTACAGCCACTTCGCGCTGGGCGTGGGCGAGAAGTTCGAGCCCGCTGACGAAGGCGGCGGTCCGCGCGATATTCCGGCGATCATGGGCGATCCCAAGTTCGCTGAGCACGTCGCCAAGGTCATGGTCGCGAACGAATTCGACCTCAGCTATTTCCAGGGCAAGGGTCTTGATCACGGCGCCTTCTCGCCGCTGTCGGTCATGGTCGACCACAACGAGAACGGCTGGGCGGTGAAGCTGCTGCCGGTGGTCTGCGGCGTGTTGACCGTGCCGCTGCCCTCGGCGCGCCGGTTCTACAAGTTCGGCAAGTCGCTGCGCCAGGCGATCCTGTCCTATCCCGAAGACATCAAGGTCGCGATCGCCGGCACCGGCGGGCTCAGCCACCAGGTCCACGGCGAAGGCTGCGGCTTCAACAATCCCGACTGGGACATGAAATTCATGGACATGCTCGAGAAGGACCCCGAGGCCCTGCTCGACTATCCGATCGCCAAGCTGGCCGAACTCGGCGGCTGGGAAGGCGCCGAGGTCGTGATGTGGCTGATGATGCGCGGCGCGCTCTCGGCTGAGGTCGAGTGCACCCACAAGACCTACTTCCTGCCTTCAATGTGCCCGATCGCCACGATGATCATGGAAGAGCGTTCGAACGATGCGCCGGTGGAAGACCCGGCCACGACCCTCGAACGCATCAATTGGGACTATGCCGGTTCGGAAAAGATGGAGGGGACCTATCCCTTCACCATCGAACGTTCGGTCAAGGGCTTCCGCCTTAACCATTTCCTCCACTCGCTGACCGATCCTAAGGTCCGCAAGCTGTTCCGCGAGGACGAGGATGCGGCGATGACGCAGGCCGGTCTAAACGACGAGGAAAAGCGTCTGGTGCGCGAACGCGACTGGATCGGCATGATCCACTACGGCGTGATCTTCTTCATGCTCGAAAAGCTCGGCGCCGTTACCGGCATCGGCAACATCGACATCTATGCCGCGATGAAGGGCCTGTCGGTTCCCGACTTCCAGAAGACCCGCAACGCCCAGATCAACTACGGCGTGGCCGGCAAGGAAGACTGAGGCCTGGATAGGGCCCCGTTCGGTCAGACCGGACGGGGCGCCAGCCGCAAGTTAGGAAAGCGCTGACGGCCCGAGGCTGGGCGTTGCCGGCATGCTTTCCGGTGGAAGCAGCCGAGCTATGGCGGCAAGGAACGGCTTGATTGAAATCGGCTTGGCCAGGAAGTCGCTGGCGCCCGCCCGGCGGATGCGGGCTTCCTCGCCCTTTCCGACGTAGGCCGTCACGGCCAAGATGGGGATCTGCTGAAGCTTTGGATCCGCCTGCAGCCGCTGGATCAGTTCCAGCCCCGAAACGCTGGGCAAGTTGATGTCCATCGTGATCAGATCGGGCACGAACTCCTTGGTCTTCTTGAGCACGTGCTTGCCATCGGTGACGGCCTGCACCTTGAAGCCCGAGTTCTCAAGCACCGTGCACAGAAGCATCCGGTTGAGAAGGTCGTCTTCGACCACGAGGATACGCATCGACACCGCGACCTAACGCACCCGTGCGTGAAAAGTGCCCGCGAGCCGTTCTTTGTACCGCAGCACCTTCACCGTCGACCTCTCCCTCATTCGCTGGCGCTCTGCGTCGCGCAACGATCAGTATTTCCCTGTATTGGCCGGTGTGGACCCGTCAAAGATAATGCGTCGAACAGCCTTTGACGCCCGATCTCCGGGGGAATTCTTATGCGAGGCTCAAGCTCGGGAGGATCCTTTTGTACCGGCATATTCTGATCGCGACCGACGGTTCCGACATAGCGCAAAAGGGCGTCGATCATGGCCTCGCGGTTGCCAAGGCATTCGGTGCTAGAGTCACGGTCGTGGCGGTAGCCGAGAGTCAGCTGCCCTATCTAGCGGCAGTCGCCGATGTGAGCGTTTTTGAGTCCCAAGAACACGCGGCCGTCCAGCGTGCGATTTCCGAGAAGATTCTGACCGCAGTGAGCGACGAGGCTCGCGCAGCCTCGGTGAAAGTGGACACCGTTTGCCTTGAAAACGTCTCGCCTGCCGAAGCGATCGTCGAGACCGCCAGAACCCTGGGCTGCGATCTCATCACCCTATCTTCTCACGGCCGACGTGGGCTACCCCGAATGATCCTCGGAAGTGTCGCCTCGGAAGTTCTGGTCTTGAGTTCCGTCCCGGTACTGGTGGTGAGGTAACACGGGCGGCTATCGGCCCGGACGCCATCCCGGTTCCGCCAGCGTGAATCCCGCGAACTCGAAGCCCGGTGTCACGATGCACGAGACGAGTGTGTAGCCTGCCTGCCCAGGCAGCGGTGCCGCGGCTTGCCATTCGTCGGGAGCCACCACGTACTGGGGGACGTCTTCGGCCAGCACGTCCGGCCCCAGACGGACCTCTCGCACCGGACCTTCCACGCCGGCCGACAGGCACAGCAGCAAGGGATCGCCCGCGTGCCACAGCCAGATCTCGGCGGCATCGACCTTGTGCCAGTGCGAACGCTGGTGGGCTTCGAGCAGGAACAGGATCGCGGTGGCACCGGCCCGCCGGCCTTCTGCAGCCTCTGCCCGCCAGGTCTCACGGTACCAGCCACCTTCCGGGTGGGGGACCAGGCGCAAGTCTTCGATAAGCGCTTTGACCGGGCTCACACTTCGATCACTTCCACTCCGTTCCAGAAGGCGATGCGGTCACGGATCGTTTCCGCCTTCGGCTTGGGGTCGGGATAATACCAGGCAGCGTCCACGTTGCGGTCACCGTCGAGTTCAAGCGTATAGTAATGCGCGGTCCCCTTCCACGGGCATTCGCTTGTCGTCGAACTCTTATCCAAGACCGAGAGGTCCACGTCCTCTTTTGGAAAATAATGGTTGCCTTCGACCACTACTGTACGGTCACTGTGGGCAATGACCTGGTCATTCCAGATTGCCTCTATCGCCACGGGGAACTCCCTTCGACGCATCCTTCATCGAGGAAATCGCGGATCATGGTCTTCGGTTCCATTCTCGAGGAGTGCTGGAGAATGATACGCACGGGCATCGGCGGCTGGGTCTATCCGGAGTGGCGCAAGGGCGCCTTCTATCCCGAAGGCCTGGTACAGAAGCGCGAACTCGAATGGGCCTCGCGCCAACTC
Source organism: Porphyrobacter sp. (assembly GCA_017744315.1). Lineage (GTDB taxonomy): Bacteria > Pseudomonadota > Alphaproteobacteria > Sphingomonadales > Sphingomonadaceae > Croceibacterium_A. Next base: position 169,522 of record JAGIBN010000004.1, on the reverse strand, counting down.
GGCGCGATCGAGATCAATGGCACCTATCACAGCCTGCAGAAGCCGGAGAGCTTCCGCAAATGGAGCGAGGCGACGCCCGATGGCTTCGTCTTCGCGGTGAAGGGATCGTCCTACGTCACCAATCGCAAGGTGCTTGCCTCAACGGGGGAGGCCATGGCGAAGTTTTTCAGCCAGGGTCTCGAAGAGCTGGGCGACCGGCTTGGTCCGATCCTGTGGCAGCTTATGGGGACCAAGCGGTTCGATGCCGAGGATATCGCCGCGTTTTTCGACTTGTTGCCGCGCGAGTTGAACGGCGTGCCGCTGCGCCATGCGATCGAGACCGGCCATGAGAGCTTCGCCTGCGCCGAGTTCGTCAAGCTGGCGCGGGCAGCGGGCGTGGCGATTGTCTGGTGCGAGCAGGAGAGCCGGACTCCGATCGCGGACCGTACCGCTGACTTCGCCTACTTGCGCTGCAAGAACCTCGAAGCCGATCAGCCGACCGGTTACTCGCCCGCCGACATCAAGCGGATCGCGGGCCTGTGCCAGGCATGGGAGACCGGGGAAGCCATCAAGGATTTGCCCTACGCAGGCGACCCGGCGCAAAGCAGCGGAAAGGCGGGCGATGTTTTCGCGTTCATGATCAATGGCGCCAAGCACCGTGCACCAGCGGCGGCCCTGGCCCTGGCGGAGCAAGTGAAGGCCTAGAGGCGCGGCTTTGCTTCGCCGCGGCTCACCGGTTATGGGACGCCGCATCCGCAGAGAGTGAGGTATGTCCATGATCCGTCGACGGCTCGGCTTCGCGCTGGCGCTTTGTGCCTGGGCCTGGCCCGCTCAAGCGATCGATGTCGCGGCGGCTGACGGTCGGATCGACCAGGCTCTCGACCAGATCTACCCGGACCTGTTCCGGCTCTATTCCGACATTCACGCCCACCCTGAGCTGAGTTCGCAGGAAACGCGTACGGCCGCTTTGCTGGCGAAGCAGATGCGCGAGCTGGGATTTACCGTCACCGAGAAGGTCGGCGGTACCGGCGTCGTCGCGGTCTTGCGCAATGGGTCGGGGCCGACGGTATTGGTGCGCACCGAACTCGATGCGCTGCCGATGGAGGAGAAGACCGGTCTTCCTTACGCCTCGCGGGTACAGGTGAATTACAACGGTCAGCCGACCTTCGTCGCACACAGCTGCGGACACGACATTCACATGGCGTCGTGGATCGGTACCGCGCGTACACTCGTGGCGATGAGGGATAGCTGGCACGGCACCCTGGTCTTCATCGCCCAGCCTGCCGAGGAGACTCTGGCCGGTGCGGATGCGATGCTGGGCGACGGGCTGTTCGAGCGCTTCCCGAAGCCTGACTACGGCTTCGCGCTGCACACCGGCCCTTATGCCGCCGGGCAAGTGTTCTACCGGCCAGGCACGCTGTCATCGAACTCTGACACGATAGCGATCACCTTCAAGGGGCGGGGCGGTCATGGGGCCAGCCCTCACACCGCGATCGATCCGGTGCTGATCGCCTCGCGCTTCATCGTCGATGTTCAGTCGGTGGTCAGCCGCGACAAGAACCCGCAGCAACCCGGCGTGGTCACCTTCGGCTCGATCCACGGCGGCACCGCCGGCAACATCATTCCCGACGAAGTGACGGTGCGCGGCACGATCCGAACCTACGACGACGAAGCTCGTGCCAAGTTGCGTGCCGGAGTGGAGCGGGTGGCCCTGGCGTCCTCGGCGATGGCCGGCGCGCCCAGTCCGGAGATTGCCTGGCAGGGAGCGACGGATTCCGTCGTGAACGACCCCGAACTGACCGAGCGGACCGCGGCAGTGTTCCGCGAGGCTTTCGGCTCGGCCGCCTCGGCGAAGTCGGAATACGTCACCGCGAGCGAGGATTACTCGCGCTACGCCAAGGCCGGTATCCCGCGCTCGATGTTCTTCGAGATCGGCGTCTACGATCCGAGCCAGGTAGAAGCGGCGAGCAACGGTGGCCCGCCGCTGCCGTCCAATCACTCGCCCTTCTACGCTCCCGTCCCCGAGCCCACCATTCGCACAGGTGTCAAAGCGATGTCGCTTGCCGTGCTTAACGTCCTGGGAAGCTAGAGCGGGCTGAACCGATGCAAATGATCAATTTCGACCCCGAGCAATTCCTGCGCGAGTACTGGCAGAAGAAGCCGCTCCTGATCCGGAACCCCTGGAAGGCGTGGAGCAATCCGCTTGAGCCGGACGAGCTCGCCGGGCTCGCTTGCGAAAGCGAGGTCGAAAGCCGCCTCGTCATGCAAGCCGCCGACACTTGGGAGCTGGAGCATGGGCCGCTCGCCGAAAGCCGCTTCGGCGGGCTCGGCAAGACGCCCTGGACGCTGCTGGTCCAGGCTGTCGATCACCACGTGCCTGAGGTAGCCGCGCTGCTCGAGCCGTTTCGCTTCATCCCGAACTGGCGCGTCGATGACGTGATGGTGAGCTATGCCGTCGACGGGGGCGGCGTGGGCCCGCATTTCGATCAGTACGATGTGTTCCTGGTGCAGGGCCTCGGCAAGCGCCTCTGGCAGCTGGGCGGAGCCTGCGGTCCTGACGCAGAGCTGCTGCCGCATGACGATCTGCGGTTGCTCGCGAACTTCGAAGCGACCGAGGAATGGCTGCTCGAACCGGGCGATATTCTCTACGTCCCGCCGCGCATCGCGCATAATGGCATTGCCGCCAGCGATGACTGCATGACCTATTCGGTCGGCTTCCGCGCGCCTTCGCGGAGCGAGTTGATCGAAGATCTGGCGGAGGCCGTCACCGCCGATCTCGAAGATGACGATCGCTACGCCGATCCGGATCTGCGGGCGCAGGAGAACCCCGGTGAGATTTCGCAGGAAGCGATCGATCACCTGCTCGGCATGATCGCCGAACGCATGCTCGACCGCGATGGGTTTGCGCGGTGGTTTGCAGGCTACAGCACCACGCCCAAGCGGCCCGAGATCACCTGGCAGCCGGAAGAACCGTTCGAGGCGGACGAGGTGCGCGACATTCTGGCCGAGCCTTCCGAACTGCTGCGCAATCCCGCCAGCCGCTTTGCCTTCGTTCGGCAAGGCCCAGGCGCGGTGCTGCTATCTGTCGACGGCCAGTGCCATGACTGCTCCGGCGAGACCGCTTCGTTCGCAGAGCAGCTTGCCGGGCAGGACCGGGTTCCCGTCGGCCCCGATCAGGCCACGTCGGGAGCGATGGTGGAGTTGATCGCGGCCCTGCTCAATCAGGGAAGCGTGGCGTTTGACGAGGAGCGCTGAGGCCAGCCTCGGCGCCTAGGAGACCGCGATCTCGCGCCACTCTCCTGGAGCGAGGCCCTCCAGCGTCCAGTCGCCGATCGACCAGCGCACCAGCCTGAGCGTAGGATGGCCGACGGCGGCCGTCATCCGCCGCACTTGCCGGTTCCGTCCCTCGCTGATGGTCAGCTTGATCCAGCTGTCAGGCACGGTCTTTCGAACCCGGATCGGCGGATCGCGCGGCCACAGGTCCGGCGCTTCGATGCGCTCCGCCCGGCCGGGCCGGGTCATGCCGTCCTTCAGCCGGACGCCCTTTCGCAGCTGTTCGAGGCTCGTTTCCTCCGGCTCCCCTTCGACTTGCGCGAGGTAGGTCTTTGGCGTCTTGAAGCGGGGATCGGCGATCCGGGCCTGCAGTCGGCCGTCGTCGCAAAGCAGGAGCAGGCCCTCGCTATCGAGATCGAGCCGGCCGGCCGGATAGACGCCCGGCAAGTCGATGAAGGTCGACAGCGTCTTGCGGCTGGGGTCGAGGCTGCGGTCGGTGAACTGCGACAGCACCCCAAAGGGTTTGTTGAACAGGATCAGCCGCGCCACGTCTCAAAGGTCCCTAGTCTGCCAAATGTCGCCAAGGTGACACCTAGGGGGGTGACGGGGTGACACTGTCCAGCGCGAACTGTCACATTAGCCCGCCTTTCGCAGAATTCCGCCATTTTTTGTGTCACCTTGCTTCGGCAAGTGTCACCTTGCGCCTTCACACCGTCGCGACAAGGTGACAGTTTTCTTAGTCGCATTTTTCTGAGCGAATCCAACAATTTGAAAGAGCCCGTACACCATGGACCGGATGTTGGCCTGTAGGAAAGTGTTTTCGCCGCGTCGGCTTTTCCTGCCCTTTGCGGACGTCGACCAAAACGATACACCGTTTGCCTTGAAAGTGGGCCCAAAGGACTAAGAGCCCGATGATCCGCAGCCTTGGAATCTTGCTCTTCGCGCTCGCCGTGCCGGCGGCCGCCGAGCCGCTCACTTTCGATAACGGGCGGGTCTTCGTCGAGGCGCGGGTAAATGGGGTTGAGACGGAGGTCCTGCTGGATAGCGCGGCTGAAGCTACTCTCATCGATCCCGAATTTGCTCGGCTTGCGAACATCTCGGGCGGAACGGCTCAGACGATCAGGGGCTCGGGCGGCAGTACGACCGCGCACATCGTCGAGGGGGTACGGATCGAGGTTCTCGATCTCGAACTGCACCCGGAAGCCGTGGTGGTTACCGATCTAAGCGAACTCTCGAAGCGGCTGATCAAGCGCCCGACGAACGTCGTGCTCGGACGAGAGGTGTTCGATGCTGCCAGAGTGCGCGTCGATATAGGTGGAAGGCGCGTTACCGTGGAAACGCGCGATGCCCCACCTCCGGGCCGTGAATTGCCGCTCACCGCTCATGCAGGCGTAGAAGCTTTGCCCGCGGTTGTAGGAGGGCAGGTCGTCCAGGCAGAATTCGACCTCGGGAATGGGTCCGAAGTGCTCATATCGCGCGCGCTGGCCGACAAGCTGGGCTTGCAGAGCGTGGGCCAGAAGGCGGGCGGCGGGATCGGTGGGGAACTGAACCGGGACCTGGTGGTCATTCCGCTCCTCGAGGTGGCCGGTACCGAATTCCGCGACGTGCGTGCGGCCATAGACGACCAGTCGAGCGCCAACGACCTGAACATCGGTACATCGATCCTGCGTCACTTCCTCATCACCGCAGACTTCAGGGACCGAAAGATCTGGCTGGAACCGCGGTGAAAGGGGGCGTGCAGCAGTGCCGCACGCCCGTGTACCCCTCGTTAGAACGAAGCCCGCAAGGTAACGCCCGCCGTGCGCGGATCGCTCGGAGTTGCGAGGATCAGGCCCGAGTTGCCGGCCTGGATCGTGACGTTCTGGATGTAGTTCGCGTCGAGCAGGTTGCGCGCGAATACCGCCACTTCCCAACCGTCGTTCGAACGATAGCCGATGCTGGCGTTGGTCAGGTTGTAGCTGTCGATCATCGTATATTGCGTCAGGCTGGAGTCGCCGTTGTAATCGTCCTTCCAGCTGGAATCCGCGTGCAGCACGATCTCACCCGGACCTGCAGGGATGGTGTAGTCGGCAGCAAGCGAGGCTGACCATGGTGACAGGCCGGCCAGCTTCTGCCCGGTCAGGTCGCAGGCCGCGGTTGCGCTTCCCTGCTGTTCCAGCGGACACGGCCCGGCTGGATAGTCGGCATAGCGACCGTCCGAATAGGCCAGAGATGCGCGCAGGGACAGGTTGGGCCCGATCTGCGCGATCGCGTCCGCCTCGATGCCTTTCACGGTGACCTTGGGGATGTTCGAGAGATACCCCCGCAGCGCGACCGTCTGCGAACTGTCGACGATCGTCGCCTGGAAGTTGGTGACGTCGGTCCAGTAGCCGGTCAGGTTGAACAGTAGCGCGCGATCGAACCACTCGCTCTTGATGCCTGCCTCGTAAGTCGTGTTGCGTTCCGGCTCGATCACCGCGGTCGACAGGACCGGCTGGTTCTGGGCGTTGAGCGGGAGGCCCGACATGTTGATGCCGCCCGACTTGTAGCCGCGCGCATAGCTCACGTAGGCCATCACGCTGTCGGTGGCTTGCCAGTCCAGGTTGGCCCGGCCCGACAGGCTGCCGTCCTTGTCCTCGGCCGAATAGGTCTGCGGGCGAAGGACGGAAAGTTTGGCGTTGATGAGCGCCGCGTTGGTGGTCTCCAGGCCCCCGGAAACCGTCGTGGCGTAATCGCCTGCCTTGGTCTCGTAAGTGTAGCGCAGGCCGCCGGTGAGCGTCAGGCTCGGGAGCAGCCGATAGTTGACCTCGGCGAACGCAGCGTAGCTGTTGGTGGCGAAGCGCGTGCTGCCGTCCGAGCCATAGCCGTCGAGCAGGTTGGCCGGGACCGGCGTGGCATTGGCGCCGGTCGTCGGACCGATAAGCCAGTAAGCGGCATCGGGGCCGTAGATGCTGATCGGGCGACCGGTGATGACCTGGCGGAAGAAGTAGAGCCCGCCGACATAGCTCAGCGGCCCGTCGCCATCGGACGCGAGGCGCAGTTCCTGGCTGTACTGATCCTGTCGCGAGGGGATGTGCTGCGACAGCTGGATCGGCAAGCCGATATAGTCGCGGTCGTTGGCCGCGTCCCAGTTCCAGAAACGCCAGGCCGAGACCGAGGTCAGGGTATGATTGCCGAGAGCCCAGTCCAAAATGGCCGAGACCCCGCCCTCATTGGTGTCGACGCCGAGCGGTGCGTCGATATCGGTCAGGCGGTCGTAGGGATTCCAGCTGGGCGGCGCATAGTTCTTGCCCGCAGCAAGTGCCGGATACTGGCGCGCGGCGGGTCGCAGGCTGGTGCCGACGGTATAGGGTACCTGCGTGCAGCAGTTGCTCTTGAAGTCGGCATAGTCGGCGATCAGCCGCAGCCGGGACTCTCCGCCCAGGTCGAACAGCAGCTGACCGCGAACTGCCGTGTTGCCGATCGTGTTGTGATCCTGGCCGGTGACGACGTTGTGGATCACGCCGTCACGCTCGGTGATCAGGCCCGACAGGCGATAGGCGACGGTGTCGCCAACCAGGGGGCCGGAGGCGCTCGCCTTCGCCTGGATGAACTGTCGCTCGCCCAGGCTCAGCTCCATGTTGGCTTCGGGCGTGAAGGTGGGAAGCCGCGAGGTGATGTTGATCGCGCCAGCCGTGGTGTTCTTGCCGAACAAGGTGCCTTGCGGACCGCGCAGCACTTCGACGCGTTCGATGTCGCTGAAGTCGAAGGCCGCCGTCGCTGCGCGGGCGTGGTAGACCTGGTCGACATAGAAGCCGACGCCGGGCTCCAGGCCGTCGTTGGCCTGGCTGACGGCCACCACGCTCGATCCGAGACCGCGGATCGTGAAGGCGGTGTTGCGCGGATTGGCTGACGAGTAGTTGAGGCTCGGGACTTGCGCGGCCACACCCTGCGTGTTGACGATGTAGGCGCGGTCGAGCTGCTCCCCGGTCAGCACCGAGACGGCCACGGGGACCGACTGGAGGTCTTCCTCGCGCCGGCGGGCGGTCACGATGATAGTGCCAACGCCCTCGTTGGAATTGCTGGCCTCGGCGGCCTTTTGTTCAGCTGCGCCATTGTCCTGCGCCAGTGCGCCGCCGCTGGCGAACGCACCACAAATCGCCAGGGCGGAAACCCCGGCGCGAACGATAACCCTCACGAAAAACCCTCCAACCGAATCACTATATCCGGCCCTATACAGCGGTGACTGGTTACGGAAAGATCGGAGTTGGATGTCTGCGCAGTTGTCAGTGATATGTGGCGAGCCGCCAGCGGAGATCGCTCCGACGGCGGACAGTTGCTAGCACCCCTTGGCGGGGCTTCGACTGCATGTTATACTATCACTTATGATGCGCTCGATCTGGCTCGGATCATTGATCTGCCTGACTGCAGCTTGCTCCCCCGACAGTGGGGATACCAATGCACGGGTGCTTGCGAGAGACGAAGTGAGCACTGCTGCTGTGCCGACCTCGGGCAATTGTGCCAAAAGGCCTGCCGATTTTCGTTCATTCGATGAATTTGCAAGTACCAGCCCAGCTCATCCTGGCAGCAACTTGAGGAACGTGATCAAAGTTGGTGCGGATAGCTCAATCACTTGGAACGGGAACGACGTGTCCAAGTCGCTCCTGGAAGCTAACCTCAACGTGGCCACCCAGTTTTACCCCGTCCCCCTCACATTCCTTGACTTCGATGCGGGTGCGCCATGCCCTACGATAAGCGAGGTCCGAGAGTTGATGAGACGGCACCTGGAATGCGGCAACAACGCCGTGTGCTTGCAGGGCAACGGTCGGGTCTAACTGCGAACTGCCGCTCACTCTAAATCGGACCGTCTGCTAGCGACCCATTGCGGACATTGGCTATTCGCTATGGATGTCGAGCCCCCATCCGATTCCGCACTCAGCTAAAATACCCATGTCCTCCGGGTCCAGCCAAATGCCGCACTGCTCGTCACCCTGATGATATAGACCGCCATAAATGGTGACTGCGCGAGGCTGCAGTTCTGTCCAGAGAGTAGCGAACGCCGCTGCCCGACCTCGGAGTAAGTTGATGATCTGGGCCAACCCGACTGAATGCGTTTGTCCCTCAGTCAACTTGGCGGGATGGACTTCTACCCACCAGCCGTTGAAATCGAACGCGCGTCCACTGGGCCGCAGGTCACCTTTCCTAGCGACCGAGGTGGGAGCAATTCCAAGTATATCCGTCACGCGGTCAGGGTCGGGGTGGAAACCGGTAATCGACAGCGAAAGCATGACGGATTCCTAACACCTCTACGTCCGCTTTCCATGGTGGGTTCAACCGGTGGTTGCAACACTGTGCGAAATAGGTGTCTCTGGCGCGCGCCTAGGCGGCGATGGAGCGATTTCTGCCCTCGGACTTGGCGCGGTAGAGCAACTTGTCGGCCCGAACGAGCGCGTCCTGGGCGCTGTTGTCGGTGTCGTTCACGCAGGTCAGGCCGGCCGAGAAGGTGATCGAGCCAAGGGGCTCGTCGGTTTCGCGCAGCTTGTACCGCCGGCTGGCGACGCTTTCGCGGGCTTCCTCGATGATGCGCTGGGCGTCGCTGAGTTCGGTGTCGGCGATGATGACCAGGAATTCCTCTCCGCCCCATCGTCCGACGAGGTGCGGCGCGCAGGCCATGGAGAGGGCGTTGGCGATCGATTTCAGGACGCGGTCGCCGACCACGTGCCCGTATCTGTCGTTGACCGACTTGAAGTAGTCCACGTCGCAGATCGCCAGAACATGGTCCCGCTTTTCTTCGGCGAGCTCGGTAAGATGGGCAAGGAGCGCGCGCCGATTGCGCAAGTTGGTCACCGCATCGCGCGTGGAATCCTCGCGAGCCGCATCCAGCTCGGACCTCAAGGTCTGCAATTCGGCCATCGCCGCGGCGAGTTCGTTTTCGGCTTTGCGTGATCGGTCGAGCGTGGTCGCCAGGATCGTGGCAACATTGGCCGGATCGGACTTCAGCCGATCGTAATCGCTGCTCAGCTCAAGATTGAAAGCGCCGGCAACCCCGGCAGCGTCGTTCACCGCGTCGGCGATCTTGAGGGCCTGGTGGCGGAGGGCCCTGGCATGGTCGGGCTCTTCTGTGCTCAGGCCAAGCGGAAGAGTGGCCAGGAATTGCGCGAAAAGCTCGTCGGCATCCTTTTGCGTGACGCGAATGCCCTCGTCACTGATTTCGCCCAGAGCCTTCCGCAGCGCCGGGTGCGTGCCGGAGAGGGCCGCGTAGCAGAGCGTGTAGTTCTGCGGAATCGGCTCGAGGCGATGGTGTCGGAGGAACGCCATCGTCTCTTCTGCAATCTCATCGGGACGCCCAGACATCTGCAAATCCAAACTCATACCTTTGGTGGTGGGAAAGACGGCACAGCGCGCTTGCGCCCGTGCCGCACCCCCCGGTGAGACTCCTCCTTACAGCGCAGTCGCTAACGAAATAGAAACTGCCTTCGTTTGCCTTTGATGTTGGTTATCGGCCGGGCCGATCAGACCCGTGCGCGACAGGCGGTCGCCCCGATTTGCAAGGTGTCGAGCGAGAACGATCCGTCCGGTTCGATACCGAAGTAGGTGGCCGTTTCGGCCGAAGCGCACTGCTGAAGAGAGCGGATCGCGTCCCGGTGGGGGGCAGGCGTCCGCATGCGGTCGACCCACGACTGATAGTCCATTCGCAACCGTCGCTTCTGCGTGCTGCGCACGCGGAAGCCCGCGCGAGCGAGCGCCGCTGTCCACTCACCTTCCGCGTAGTTGCGCACATGGGACGGATCACGGAGCAGCTCGACGGCCTGCAGATGTGTGTCGAAGAGCGCGAACCCAGGCGACACAACGTCGATGAAGATCGCCGTGGCGCCCGGCTTCAGGACGCGCCGCGCTTCTCGCAGCCCCGCATCGAAATCGCGCCAGTGGTGGGCGGAAAAGCGGCAGCCCAGCAGGTCGAAGGTGGCGTCCTCGAACGGCAGAGCCTCCGCCGGCGCGACGCACGTTTCGATATTCGAGAGCCCGCGCTGCCGGGCCGCGTCCCGAACCGCACTCATCATCGCTGACGACAGGTCGATGGCGGTGACGGACCGCGCATGGCCCGCCAACCGATAGGCGACGTGACCACCGCCTGAGCCGAGGTCCGCGGCGCGATCGGGTCGCTCGCGTTCGGCTACCGCCTCCAAGGCATCGAGGTCCTCTCCGGCGGCGTGGACACTGCTCGCGACATAGGCTGCGGCCTGTATACCGAATTGATCTTCAACGACGATATCATGGGAACGGGTCATGGTTTTTCTCCTGTCGCGACTGGAGAGCATCGCTAAACCTGTTACAATGGATAAAGTTATCCTGTTATAAGAGGTCCCATGAACGCGGACGAACGGCGCAAGTTGCTAGGACAGTTCGTCCGTTCGCATCGTGAGCGCACCACACCCGACACGGTTGTTCGAAGGCGCCGGACGCCTGGTCTGCGGCGCGAAGAGCTGGCCGCGCGCGCCGGGATCGGCGTCACCTGGTGCGCGTGGATCGAACAAGGCCGGGAGATCAGTGTTTCGTCCGAGACGCTCGCGCGTCTAGCGACGGCGCTTGCCCTGACGCCGGCCGAACGCGTCTATCTGTTCGAACTGGCGGGGCGGCGCGATCCCGCTGCCCCCCAATCGATCGCGACGTCGCAAGCACCCGAGGCGGTGTCCGCGCTCGTCCAGGCGCTGCCCTATCCGGCTTATGGACTGGACCGTTTCTGGAACGCGTGCTGCTGGAATGAAGCTGCCGAGAACTTGTTCGCAGACTGGCTTGGCGATGACTGTCAGCGCAACCTCTTGCGTTACACCTTCACCGTGCCTTCGGCTCGAAAGCTGCTCCCGGACTGGGAGGAGCGGGCGCGGCGCTTGCTGGCGGAGTTCCGGGCGGACTGCGCCCGCATGCTGAACGACGCCGCGTTGGACAGCCTGGTCGGTCAGTTGTGCAGCGAATCCGATCTCTTCGCGCACGAATGGCAGGCGCAGACCGTGATGGCTCGAGAAGGTGGGCTCCGGACGTTTGTGCAGCCCGTGGATGGGTTGCTCAGCTATGCCCAACACACATTCAGCCCAGCGGAGCGGCCGGACTACAAGCTGGTCGCCCTTATACCGAGTAGGGAGCAGCCTTAGTTCGCTCAGGCCATGTTGGCAGGTTGAGGCGATGACGATCCGCTGCGGATGATCCAGTCGTCGATCTTGCGGGCGATCGGCTCGACCGAGGCCATTTCGGACCCGCCGTTGGCCAGGCTGACGGCAAGGTTTCCGCGCGCGAAGATCAGAGCGACGGCTGCAGCATAGGAGAACGCCACGTCTCCGGGCGCATCCTCGATCCGGCGGACTTCGGGCGATTGCATGTTGGCGAGCAGTTCGAGCAGCACTTCATGTGCAGCTTCGCGCGAGGGGCACTCGCGGATGTCCAGCAGCAGGAGCGCGCCCGGCTTGTCCGGTACGGTCCACGATGCGCGCAGCAGCCGCGTGCCGTCACCGGGATCGATGTGGCGCACCCGCTCCGCATCGAGGCCTGGGATCAAGTCCCTGGGCAGGGCGAGATCGTGCACCTCCAGATCCTGCTCCAGCCGGTTCGCGCCTTTCCAGTCGTCGAACCCGAACCGCTCGCGGAAGGCCTCATAGTGTTGCGTGACCATATGCGCTCCTCCGCTAGTCAGAACACGCTACGCCGGACACGTGTCGACGGTTGCGGATCGCAGGTGCCCGAGGGCGAGAGCTTGGTACGATACTCGCCGCTGCCTGCTGTGCCGAACACCATGTTGGCGGGCAGCAGTCCGGTGTGGGGCGCGCTGGTGGGGTCGGCGTCGTCATCGACCTGCAGGCAGGCGTCGTACATCCGGTCGGACGCGCCGCAGGCGTCCTTCCAGGGCACCTCGTGATAGCTGAACCCGCCCCAGCCGCAGGCTGTCTGCCAGGTGGACGAGCCGATCGCGAGGAGGGGGTTGAGGTCGAAGAAGAAGCCCATGCGCGACTGCCACAGGTCGCACCCCAGGACATTGGCGAACGTGGAGACGAACGTCGCGCAGTCGGTGCAGTTTACGTACTGCCCGCGGCCCGGTCCGCCGGCGATGCGTTCGAGGAAGGCGGTGCAATCGAAGTTTGGACTGGCGTAGCGGGTGCTCCCGCCGCCGGGGCAGTCGTATTCGATCACCGAATTGCCGAGATCGTAGACCCTCTGCGTGACCTGCTTTGCCGCAGTGTCGCGATCCACCGCACCGAATGCCCAGCCGCAGGCCTTGTCGAGCACTTCGGTCCACGGCAGCTGCGTGTTGCTCGCGGCGTAGGGTGCCTGCTGCCACGGCGCCGTCGGCGTTTCGAGCAGCACGTAGATTCGGTGGTTCGAGGTGTCGAAGTCCTTCCACCCTCCGCGCTTGCGGCGATACTGCCAGCGCCAGGAGGTGATGCGGATGCCAACGCCAACCTTGTGCAGCCGGGTCTTGCGCAGCTCGAAGGTCTCCCAGGCGCTCAGGCCCGGGCCATTGAAATTGACGGTCCGCGCTTTGACCTCCCCCAGCACATTACCGAACAGCGCCCGGAACAGGCGGAACAGCCAGCCCAGGCAGCCGGAGGGGCCATGGCCCCGAATCGTCGCGTCGATCGCCCGGATGCGCACGCGATCGGGCTTCGAGGTCCAGCGAAAGCGCGCCTGGATGGTCAGGGTGTGGCCGGCGGTCTCTTTTTTGACGTAGGCGGCGGGCGAGTCCTCGGCATTGACGCTTACGCCCGCGCGCCACTCCGGAACGGTGACGAAAGTCGTAGCATTCCGCCGAATATTAATGGCGTTGTTGTGAACGGTATTGGGATCGTGGTTGAACTTGATCGCATCGAGCCTCAGGGGCATTTTGCATCTCCCCGATCGCAGCGTTCTATTCAGTCTATATTGCCATAGAGTGCGGCTTTTCACAACGATTACCGGGTCGATATTTAGGGCGCTCCGTCCTGCGAAGAGGATTTGGAACGGGCATCGACCGAGGGGCCTGAACACGGCGGAGTGATGTAGCGGCCTTATACGTGAAACTACCTAGCTTACGGGCAAGTTGGCGCTCACCATAATCTCCTACGCGGGAGATCGGAGGCCGTTGAACGTGGACGCAGAAGGACAAGGGAACCGCGCGCATCCGCGAACCAGCATGTTCGTGCTGGCCAATATGGCTGCCTCGTCCGTCTCCGGTCCGATCAAGATCAGAAACATGTCGGCTGGCGGCGCTCTCATCGAAGGAGAGACGCTTCCCAATATCGGCGAGCCGCTGAGGCTTGTGCGCTCTGGGCTGAGCGTGTCGGGCAAGGTCGTCTGGCGTCAGCCCCGTAAAGCCGGACTCTGTTTTGACAGCGAGATCGACGTTTCCGATTGGCTGCCCACCGGCAGCGGCACCAGGCAGCAGGATGTCGATCGGATCGTCCACGAGGTGAAAGAGGCGCGGATCGACACCAACGCTCAGCCGCGGACCAATCTCGAACCGACGCCGATCACAAGTTCGGATCTGTTGAACGCAGCCGCCGCGATCGAGGCGCTGGCCGATGCACTCGCTGAAGACGATGGCGTAGTGGCCAAGTACGCCACACGGCTGCAGGTCCTGGACATTGCTTCGCAGCTGTTGCGCAAAGTCGCGGTGCCACGACAGGCTGTCACCCCCGGCGTCTAGCGCTGGGAGTTCAGCCAGATCAGGTTTCGTCAGTTGCCGGTATTGGGTGTCGGAGAGGGGGCCGGTTCGGTCCGGTTTTCGACGGTCGGCAACGGAGACGAACCCACGTCGTCCACCTTCGGCGCTTTCAGTTCATCGGCATGCTCACCGACAATGCTGTCGGTCGTGCTGCCCTCAGTCGAACTGCCCGGAGCGGCCTCGGTATATTCGACGTTCTGAGGACCCGGACCGCGGGTCGCGGCGCCGGTGATCCAGATCAGCGACAGGGCGACGATCGCTGCGAAGAGACTTAAAATCAGGATCCAGCGGACGATGTGCGGGGTCGACCCTGCCCGTGCGGCATCGGTCTCGGCATGGATCTCGTCTTGCTCGTTTGCCATTCACGGCCTCCCGTTATCCGCCCGAACGCGGGCGCGACCACCGGGAAAATACGGTCTGGGCCAGAGAATGTTCCGTTGGGCGCGGCTGGGGGAAGCCCTTGGACTTACCCCAGCCAGAAGGTAATCCGATTAGTCGCGCAGCAACTCGTTGATGCCGGTCTTGGACCGCGTCTGAGCGTCGACGGTCTTCACGATCACCGCGCAATAGAGCGACGGGCCCGGCGTGCCGTCGGGCAGCGGCTTGCCCGGCAGGCTGCCCGGCACGACCACTGCGTAAGGGGGCACGACGCCCTGGTGAACTTCGCCGGTCGCCCGGTCGATGATCTTGGTCGAGGCGCCGAGATAGACACCCATCGAAAGCACTGCGCCTTCGCCCACGCGCACGCCTTCGGCCACTTCGGAGCGAGCGCCGATGAACGCGCCGTCACCGATGATTACCGGTCCGGCCTGGAGCGGCTCGAGCACGCCGCCGATCCCGGCACCGCCCGAGATGTGGACGTTCTTGCCGATCTGCGCGCAGCTGCCGACGGTCGCCCAGGTGTCGACCATGGTGCCTTCATCGACATAGGCGCCGATGTTCACGAAGCTCGGCATCAGCACTACGCCCTTGGCGATGTAGCTGCCGCGACGGGCGACTGCACCCGGCACCACGCGGAAGCCGGCGTCACGGAAGCGGTTCTCGCCCCAGCCTTCGAACTTGCTCGGCACCTTGTCGAACGCGGGGGCGCCGGCGGCGCCGCCTTCGATCAGGTTGTTGTCGTTGAGGCGGAACGACAGGAGCACCGCTTGCTTGAGCCACTGATTGACCTTCCAGCCACCCTGGCTGTCCGGTTCGGCGACGCGAGCCTTGCCGCTGTCCAAAAGCTCCAGAGCGGCTTCCACCGGCTCGCGCACCTGGCTGCTCGCCGGCGTGACATTGGCACGGTCTTCCCAGGCCTGGGCGATAGCTTTCTCGAGGTCGGCGGACATGGTATCTCCTGATTTGGCCATGGGTCGGGCCCAACGCGTTAGCGCCGCTAGCTTTGAGGGGGGCTAGGGGCAAGGCGCGATAACAAATTCTACCGGCTCGATAGCGGTTTCCACGGAGGGTCAATCCAACCGAAGTGGAACAATCGGGAGGGTAAGTCTTTGGTTATGAAAGAGGTTTCTCGCATAGCCCCAAGGGTCCTGGCCCTGACTTCGATCAGCCTTCTCGCGGCCTGTGGCGGAAGTTCGAGCGGCGGGCCGATCAGCGCGCCGCCGCCCGTGACCTCTCCCACACCAACTCCCGTGCCGACACCAAGCCCGACACCTGCGCCGGTCCCGACCCCTACTCCGACGCCGAACTCCGGCTTGCCGCCGAAGCAGCCGGTGCCAGCGGGCTTCGATACCGCGGAGTACAGGCGCTCTGATGGGCCGGTCGCCCACAACGCGGCCACGGCCTGGGGAGCCGGGAGCACGGGGAAGGGGGTCACGATTGCCTTCGTCGACACTGGCGTTGACGTGAACAACCCGGAGTTCGCCGGGCGCATCTCCCCGCTCTCGAAGGACGTCCTCAATGCCGGCCGAGACATTTCGGGCTCGGACAATCACGGCACGCGCGTGGCGACCTTCGCGAGCGCGGCCCGCAACAACAGTGGCGTTGTCGGCATCGCCTATGAGTCCACCATCATGGCCTTGCGGACGGACGATGTGGGATCGTGCGTGCCCAGTAGTTCGGGGTCCGCGTCGGGTTGCGTCTTTTCGGATAGCGCGATTGCCACTGCGATCACTTATGCCGCTGACAATGGCGCCAAGGTCATCAACATCTCGCTCGGTGGCGATGGGGCGACGACCGTGGTCCGCAACGCGGTCGCCGACGCCGCCAATCGTGGAGTCCTGATCGTCCTTGCGGCCGGGAACGAAGGTCTGGATCAGCCGGAGAGCTTTGCCACCCTCCTGGATACGGCAGCTGCAGGCGGTGTGATCATTGTCGGTTCGGTGGATACCGACGGTTCCATCTCGAGCTTCAGCAACAAGGCCGGCACGCAGAACACACATTACATGACTGCTCTCGGGGACGACGTTTGCTGCGTGCGGGAGAACGGAACGGATTATCTTCTTTCCGGAACCAGCTTCTCCACGCCACAGGTTTCGGCTGCGGCCGCGCTTCTGGCCCAGGCGTTTCCAAACCTCACCGGGCGCGAGATTGCCGATATCCTGTTGAGCTCTGCCTACGATGTGGGGACGCCGGGTACGGACACGGTCTTTGGTCGAGGCATCCTCGATATCGCCCGGGCGTTTCAGCCCATCGGGACCTTGTCGCTGGCAGGCAGCGGTTCTGCGATCGCTCTCAACAATATGACCGCGACCGGCGCGCCGGCGATGGGTGATGCCTTTGCGGCATCCGCGCTTCCGGCCATCGTGCTCGACAAGTATCGGCGGGCGTACCAAACCGACCTCGCGGGGACCCTGCGAGGAGCAGCTCCGGCTGAAAGACTTCGCAACGCGGTGGGGGCGCAGCAGCGGCAGGTCTCGCTCGGTTCGGCAAACACCTCGGTGGCCTTTTCGATCGATGCCTCTGATCCGCATCTGGGCTTGCGCCAGGGCGATCTGCGCCTCGATCTTGAAGATGCTGAACAGGCAAGAGTCCTCGCTGCCCGGGTCGCCACTCGCCTGGCCCCGGACCTGGCAATCGGTTTCGCTTATGCCGAGAATGCAAACGGTCTCGTCGCGCAACTCCAGGGGCAGGATCGCCCGGCCTTCATGATCGCGCAGGAAGCGGCCGGCGACACCGGCTCGCTCAACCGGAGCGACGTCTCTTTCGCGCTGCGCAAACAGATCGAGGGGTGGGGTGTGACCTTTGCCGCAGAACGTGGCGAAGTGTTGAACGGAGAGGATGTCCGCCGCGCCTACGAGATGCGCGGGCATCAATTCGACGGTGCAGCCTCAACTTATTCGGTGGCCTTCGACCGGCGCTTTGGCGAGCTCGACACCTCAGTCGCGCTTTCATTGCTGGCGGAGGAGCGGACGCTCCTCGGTGGCCGCTTCCACGACGCCTTCGGCCTTACGGGATCGGACACGATCTTCCTCGATGCCCAGTTCGGCTGGGAGCTCGCGGCAGGCTGGCGGCTGGGCGCAGCCTTGCGTCACGGCGAGACCAAGGCGCACGCAGGCGGATTGGTCGCTCCAGGCTCGCGCATTTCCAGCACGGCCTGGTCGTTCGACCTGGAGCGGCGCGCGGTGCTGTCGCAGGACGACGCGCTGGGCTTCCGGGTTTCTCAGCCGTTGCGGGTGGAAAGCGGATCGCTCAACCTGAACCTTCCGACCAGCTATAGCTACGAAACGCTGCAGCCGGGCTACGACATGCGGGCGCTGGGACTTTCGCCGACGGGCCGGGAACTGTTGGCCGAGCTGGCCTGGCGCGGTCCGCTGCTCGACGGCAATGCTGCCGTCAGCCTGTTCTATCGCGTCGATCCGGGTCACTACGCGGCCTTGCCTGACGACGCGGGCGCGGCGTTGCGGTGGGCGCGGGAGTTCTAATTTAGCGGGTCAGTTCGCGGACGAAATCGACCAGGCCGGTCTGTCGTGCACGACGCAGGCGTTCGGCCTCAAGGATCGTGCGCACGCGCTTGAAGCAGGCTTCGATGTCGTGATTGACCACGACATAGTCATAGCCGTCCCAATGGCTGATCTCCGACCGTGCGCGATCCATTCGGCCGGCGATGACCTCGTCGCTGTCGGTCCCGCGCGAGCGCAGGCGGGATTCAAGCTCGGCAATGCTCGGCGGCAGCAGGAAGACGGAGACCACGTCCGCGCCTGCCCGCTGCGAGAGCTGCTGGGCGCCCTGCCAGTCGACGTCGAACAGGAAGTCGTGCCCGCTCTCCAATCCCTCGCGTATCTGCGCGCGCGGGGTGCCGTAGCAATTGCCGAAGACTTCCGCCCATTCGAGGAAGGCATCAGCCTCGACCATCTTGTTGAAGCCCGGCAGGTGGGTGAAGTGGTAATCGTGCCCATCGACTTCGCCCGGACGCATGGGCCGGGTGGTGACCGATACCGACATGCGCAGGTTGGCATCCTCGGCCAGGAGCTTGCGCGCGATCGTCGTCTTCCCTGCGCCCGAGGGCGAGGACAGGATGAGCATGAGCCCGCGGCGCGGGAGGGGGGAGGAGTGAGAGGTCGAATCCGCCATGTGCGCTGTTGGCGCAGCGGAGCCGGTGAAATCAAGAGCGACGTTATTCTTCGGCGTTGGCAGCCTGGTCCGACAGCGTCTTTTCACCGCGTCGGCGCGATTCCCGCTTGCTGTACCCTCGATCGAACGCGGTCTTCGCCAGGAGCGCGCCTGTCACGGCCAGCAATCCCGGAATCGACTTCGATGCCACGCGCGCCGCGCCTGTCGCGGTCATCGACTTCACCATCGTGCGACCCTTGACGATGTCGGAAGCCTTGTCCTGGTCGTAGCGCATGCGGAGCATGGCCTTCTCGATCTGGCGGCCGACAATCATCACCACGCCACGCGTGGCGATATCCCAGATCAGGATGTTGGTCGCCGGATTGGAGCTGGGCCCGGGAACCTTTGAGATGGTCCCCTTGACCTTGTCCACGGTCCCAGCGGCTGCCGTCTTGATACCCTTCGGTGCCTTAACGCTCATCCGGCAGCTCCTTGGCCGCGCGGGCCAGAGTCAGGACCCTAGGGCCGGCGCGGGTTATTTCTTGCGGCCGAAATCGACCGTTACGACGTTTGAACCATCGTCGGGGGTAGCGGTTTCAGGCTTGCCCTCTGCGCCCGGAGAATCGTTCTCCGCATCCTCGTGCGCTGCCGGCTCGATGTCGGTGACGGCGGCCTGGAACTGCAGACCGAAGTCGACCGCCGGGTCGACGAAGGCGGTGATCGCGGCGAAAGGAATGATCAGCTTGGCCGGAATCTGGTTGAAGCTCAGACCCACGGTGAATTCGTGTTCGTCGACAGCCAGGTCCCAGAACTTGTTCTGCATGACGATGGTCATCTCGTCAGGGAACCGTTCCTTCAGGTGCTGGGGAATGTTCACTCCCGGGGCGCCGGTCTTGAAGGTGATGTAGAAATGATGGTTGCCGGGAAGCATGCCGCCACCCCGCTCCACCGAGCCCAGCACTCTCCCCACAACGGCGCGCAGGGCCTCCTGCACGATCTCGTCATAGGGTATCAGGCTGTCAGGCGCTTCGTCACTCATGCCCTTTTAGGTGGCGAGCGCTCGCCGCCGGGTCAAGCGCGAATGCTTGCACACGTCGGTTCGTCGCGTATAGCGCAGCGCCATGCGCACCGGCAGTGTAGCCCGCAAGACGGCAGAGACCGACATCTCCGTAGAGGTTAACCTCGACGGGACGGGAACTTATAACGTGTCGACGGGGATCGGCTTTCTCGACCATATGGTCGAACAGTTCAGCCGCCACTCCCTGATCGACGTGACCCTCAAGGTCGCGGGCGACCTGCACATCGACCAGCACCATACGACGGAAGACAGCGCCATCGCCCTGGGCCAGGCGCTTTCAGACGCGCTCGGCAACAAGGCCGGGATCGGACGCTATGGCATGGCCTATTCGCCGATGGACGAAACCCTGGCACGGGTGTCGCTCGACATCTCGGGCCGGCCCTACCTCGTGTGGAAGGCCCGCTTCACCCAGGAGAAGCTGGGTGAATGGGACACCGAGTTGATCGAGCACTGGTTCCATTCGGTGGCCCAGGCCGCCGGGATCACGCTGCACATCCAGCTGCTCTACGGCCAGAACAACCACCACGTGTGCGAAGCGATCTACAAGGGTTTTGCCCGCGCGATGCGCCAGGCGGTCGAACTCGATCCGCGCAAGGGCGGGGCGATCCCGTCGACCAAGGGGCAGCTTGGGGGCTGACGAGCGATCTCATGGCTGAAGCCATTGCTCTTATCGATTACGGCGCCGGCAATCTCCACTCGGTCCACAATGCCTTGAGGGCTGCGGGGGCGGAGCATGTCGCGGTTACCGCCGATCCCAACCTCGTTCGCGGGGCGCGGCGGATCGTTCTGCCGGGCGTGGGCTCGTTCAAGGCCTGTGCGGACGGGCTTCGCAGCATTCCCGGCCTGGTCGATGCGCTGGAGGAGCGGGTGTTGCAGGATGGCGTTCCCTTCCTCGGCATCTGCGTCGGCATGCAACTGCTTGCCACCAGCGGCTTTGAATATGGCGTGCATCCCGGCCTCGGCTGGATCCCCGGCGAAGTGCGGCTGATCGAACGCACCGATCCGGCGATCAAGGTGCCGCACATGGGCTGGAACGACGTCTCGCCGATGGCGCATCCCAACGGCGCGGCGCTGATCGAGCCGGGCGAGGCCTATTTCCTGCATTCCTATCACTACCGGCCCGAGAACGGCCACGACGTGGCGGCAATGACCGACCATGGCGGTGGCCTCGTTGCAGCCGTGGCGAGGGACAATATCGTCGGGGTCCAGTTCCACCCCGAAAAGAGCCAGGCCTATGGCCTCGCGTTGCTGTCGCGCTTCCTCGAATGGGATCCTGACTAGGGAACCTCGGCCGGTCCGGGGCGTCTCCGCTGGACTGGAGACACCCATGACCGAAACGGATCGGAACCTGCACCGACCGCCGTTTGCCGAGGACCGCCTGGTCCTCACACCGAACGACATCGACCTCTCGCGAGGGCCCCTTGCCGGGCATATCGACTGCGAGACTTACGTGCTCGGCGCGTTCAATCCCGGCATGACGCGCCTGCCCAACGGCAACCTGCTTCTGATGGTGCGCGTGGCGGAGGCGCTGCGCAATCCGGTGTTCGACGATGCGGTCCACGCGATCCGCTGGGATAACGGGCGCTACGTCCTCGACGCCTGGCCGCTCGAGCTGTGCGACACTTCGGACCCGCGCAAGTTCCTGCTCCATGGGCAAGGCTGGCCGATCATGGCGCTGACCTCGCTCTCCTGGCTGCTCCCGGTGGAATTGAGCGCGGACGGCCTCAGCCTGGTGCGCTTCCACTATGACAAGGCGGTGGCGCCTCAGGGCAGCTGGCAATGTTATGGCATCGAGGATGCGCGGATCAGCAAAGTGGGCGACCGCTGGCTGATGACCACCTGCTCGGTCAGCCCGGAGCGCCACTCGACCACGCTTTATTCCTCGCGAAATGCGCTCGACTGGAAGTTCGAAGGCATTGTCCTCGATCACCAGAACAAGGACATGCTGATCTTCGAAGGCAAGGTGAGCGGGAAGTACTGGGCGCAGACCCGGCCGCTCGGGCAGCTGTTCTTCGCCTATCCGCCGGGAAGCCCCTATCACGCCGGCCCCTCGATCAATATCGCGACCAGTCCCGACGCGCTCCACTGGATGCCGTGCATCGAGCCGCATATCCGCCCGCATTCGGGCACGGCTTCGACCGCCCGCATCGGAGGGGGGACGCCGCCGATCCTGACGCAAGTCGCGGGCCGGCGCGGGTGGCTCTCGTTGTGGCATGGGGTGGAGCCGAGCCAGATCGTCGGCATCTATCGCACTTACTGGTCGCTGCTCGACCCGGAGGAGCCGTGGAAGGTCATCGCCACCAACCATGTGCCGCTGATCGAGCCGAACTCCGAATTGACCGAGCCGATCAAGGACCTGATGTACCTGGACAAGGTGGTGTTCTCGACCGGGATCGCCGAGGAAGCGGACCATTTCATCGTCGCCAGCGGGGAAGCGGATCTGGCTTGCCGGATTACTCATGTCCCGAAAGACGCGTTCGCACGCGCATAGGAATGGCACAGCCAGTAGCGCGCGCGGCGAAGCGCTGCTAGGCGCCCGCCGATGATCGTATTTCCCGCCATTGACCTCAAACAGGGTCAGGTCGTGCGCCTGGCCGAAGGCGACATGGATCGCGCTACCGTTTACGGTGACGATCCCGCCGCGCAAGCCTTGCTCTTCGCCGAGGCGGGGGCTCAGCACCTGCACGTCGTCGACCTCGATGGATCGTTCGCCGGCCGGGCCGAGAACCGTGCGGCGGTGGAGGCCATCGTCGCGGCGTTTCCGGGCTATGTCCAACTCGGCGGTGGCATCCGTACGCGCGAGGCGGTCGAGGGCTGGTTCGACCTCGGCGTGGCGCGGGTGGTCATGGGCACCGCCGCGCTCAAGGACCCACAGTTCGTGAAGGACATGGCGGCCGAATTCCCCGGCGGCATCGTCGTCGCCGTGGACGCGCGCGACGGGATGGTCGCGACCGAGGGTTGGGCCGAAGTGTCCGACGTGCCGGTCGTGGATATGGCTCGCCGGTTTGAAGATGCGGGCGTCGCCAGCCTGCTGTTCACCGACATCGGCCGCGACGGCCTGCTGACAGGCTGCAACATCGACGCGACCGTCGACCTTGCTCGCCGCACCAATTTGCCGGTCATCGCCAGCGGCGGCGTGAAGGGCCTCGACGATATCCGCATGCTCGCGCTTCATGCCGGCGAGGGCATCGAAGGCGTAATCACCGGTCGCGCGCTCTACGACGGGCGGCTGGACCTGGCGGCGGCGATCGCGATGGCCGGGTCGGCGCGATGATCTTCGCCATCGTCGGGATCGTGGCCGCTGTTCTGATCGCGCTCGACGCGCGCAAGAACATCCGTCTCGGCTCGGCGACGACGCTGTTCGGTACCTACTCCAAGGAAGAGCGCCCGACGGCTTTTCGGATTATCTGCGGCGTAAAGTTCCTGATGAGCGTAATCTTGATCGTCTTGGCATCGATGCTGATTGCCAGAGGTGCTGCATGACCGTTCGTGTTCGCGTGATCCCTTGCCTCGACGTGGCCGATGGCCGCGTGGTGAAGGGCGTCAACTTCGTCGACCTGAAGGACGCCGGCGATCCGGTTGAGCAGGCCAAGGCCTACGACGAGGCCGGTGCGGACGAGCTCTGCTTCCTCGATATCTCCGCCAGCCATGAAGGGCGCGGCACGCTGCTCGACATCGTCCGGCGCACGGCCGAGGTCTGCTTCATGCCGCTCACCGTCGGCGGCGGTGTTCGCACGGCCGAGGACGCTCGCGCGCTACTGCTTGCCGGAGCGGACAAGGTGGCCGTGAACAGCGCCGCGGTCGCCCGGCCCGAAGTCGTCTCGGACATTGCCGAACGATTCGGCAGCCAGTGCATCGTCGCCTCGGTCGACGCTCGCTGGAGCCACGACCACTGGGAAATCTTCACCCACGGCGGCCGCCGCGCCACCGGAATCGACGCGATCGAACACGCCGTTCGGCTGGCCAAGCTCGGTGCGGGCGAACTGCTCGTCACGTCGATGGATGGCGACGGCACCCAGCGCGGATACGACCTCAAGCTCACGCGCGAGATTGCCGATTCCGTCTCGGTGCCGGTGGTGGCGAGTGGGGGTGTAGGCAACCTGCAGCACCTGGTCGAAGGCGTGACCGAAGGCCACGCCAGCGCGGTGCTCGCGGCCTCCATTTTCCACTTCGGCACTTACACCATCGCAGAGGCTCACGCGGCGCTGCGGGCGGCTGGCTTGCCGGCCCGCGGTTAACCCAAATTCGGCGGACGGTCCCGGCTCGGGACATATAACTTCGGCGCGGTTGCAATGCCGGCTCCGGGGTTCATGGCCGGGGCATGGTCTCTCGCTCCCTCGTCTTCGTCGCCTTGCTTACCTCGGCCGCTCC
This sequence comes from Porphyrobacter sp., assembly GCA_017744315.1. GTDB lineage: Bacteria > Pseudomonadota > Alphaproteobacteria > Sphingomonadales > Sphingomonadaceae > Croceibacterium_A. The sequence continues at coordinate 145,682 of JAGIBN010000004.1, read as the reverse complement.
CGCCTGGGCCCAGGACGTGTCCGCGGTCTCCGCCGGATCGCACTTCACGCTCGTTGCGCTCGGTGTGCTCGGGCTCATCATCGGCCGCCGCGCGGCGATGCGCGACACCGACCAGGACTAAGCCTTCCGCGCCCGACTTGACGCAAGCGGCCCGCTTGCGCATGCCGCGCAGATGGACACCCTGACCCGCCTCGAAAGCACGATTGCACAACGCCGTTCGGCCGAAGGTGAGAGCAGCTATGTCGCCAGCCTGAAGGCGCGTGGCCTTCCCGTAATGGCCCGCAAGCTGGGCGAAGAAGGCGTCGAGACCGTCATCGCAGCACTGTCGGGAACCCGCGAGGAACTGGTGGGCGAGTCCGCGGACCTGCTGTTCCATCTACTGGTCTTGCTCGCCGAAAAGGGCGTGCCGTTCAGCGAAGTCCTGGCAGAGCTGGAGCGCCGCGAGGGCACTTCGGGCCTCGCCGAGAAAGCAGCACGAGGCGCCTGATGCCGATCGACGCAACCCAAGCCTACGACGATCAGAACATCTTCGCCAAGATCCTGCGCGGGGAGATCCCGTGCAGCAAGGTCTATGAGGACGAGTGGGCGCTCGCGTTCCACGACATCGCGCCCCAGGCACCGGTGCACGTGCTGGTCGTACCCAAGGGTGCCTATGTCAGCTGGGATGACTTTGCGGCCAAGGCTCCGGCCGAAGAGATCGCCGGGTTCGTCCGGGCCATCGGCCATATCGCCCGCGAGAACGGACTGGTCGAACCGGGCTATCGCCTACTGGCCAATGTCGGTGCCCATGGCGGACAGGAAGTGCCGCACCTCCACGTCCACCTTTTCGGCGGCCGTCCTCTCGGCCCGATGATCGCTCGCTAAGGTCCTTCCGCCGCCCGGCGTAGGAGAATTACCGGGAATAGTCCCCCGAAGGTTGCAACCCGAGTCGCGGGTTGGCTAAGGCCTATGGGACGATGGTTAAGACGCTGCCCCAGCCTCCTTCGGGCCTGTTCGACGGCTCGCTGCACCTGTTCCCGGTGCGTGTCTATTACGAGGACACGGACCTTTCGGGGATCGTCTATCACGCCAACTATCTGCGCTGGTTCGAACGCGCGCGGTCGGACATGCTCCGGCTGCTCGACATCGACCAACGCAGTGCCGTCGAAACCGGCGAGGGCGCTTATGCCGTCGCCGACCTCGCCATCCGCTATGTCACCCCCGCACGGCTCGACGATGCCGTGACGATCGAAACGACCGCTACCGAGATCGGTGCGGCCAGCGTGCGCCTGCTTCAGCGGGCGATGCGCGAGAAAGACTTGCTCGCGGAAATGTCTGTTCGGGTTGGATTCATCTCACCTGATGGACGACCGCGCCGCCAGCCCGCTCCGTGGCGGGTTGCCTTCGAAACCGTACTTGCCCCGAAAGACGCTGCATGATCCTGCTTTCGACCCTCTCTTCCACAGCTGCCGCTGGGCCGACACGGCTCGACCCGGTGCAATTGTTCCTCGATGCCGACATCGTGGTGCAGATCGTCATCGCCGGGCTGGTGCTGGCCAGCATCTGGGTGTGGATGATCATCGTGTCGTTCTGGCTGAAGATTTCCAAGGTCCGCCGTCAGAGCAAGCGTTTCGAAGAAGAGTTCTGGGAGTCCGATCAGCCTGACGCGTTGGTTTCGCGCAAGAAGAAGCAGGACAATCCCTCGATCCGCGTGGCCGAAGCCGGGCTCGAAGAGCTGCGTACCTCGACCAAGGACGGGTTGCGCAATCGCGACGGGACCAAGGCGCGCATCGCGCTGATCATGGAAGGCCAGGTCGCGACCGAGGCGGATGCCCTGGCTGACCGGCTCAACTTCCTCGCCACCACCGGTTCGGTGGCTCCGTTCGTCGGGCTGTTCGGTACCGTGTGGGGGATCATGAACAGCTTTTTCCAGATCGGGATGGAGCAGAATTCCTCGCTCGCCGTGGTGGCGCCGGGTATTTCGGAAGCTCTGTTCGCGACGGCGATCGGCCTGTTCGCGGCCATTCCCGCGGTCATCGCCTACAACCGCTTCAGCCACCGCGTGAACGCCTATGAGGCGCGGCTGCAGCGCTTTGCCGACCAGGTCCACGCCCAGATCGGGCGCGAGCTGGAGCGCACCTGATGGCGATGGGGCTCCACGCGTCCTCGCGCCGCCGAGGCCGTTCGGGCCGGCGCGCGCCGGTGGCGGAGATCAACGTCACCCCGCTGGTCGACGTCATGCTGGTGCTGCTGATCATCTTCATGGTCACCGCGCCGATGCTGGCGAGCGGTGTGCCGGTGGAACTGCCTGACAGTCGCGCCAACGCGCTCGACCAGCAACCAGACCAGGTCACGATCTCGATCGACCGCCAGGGCTTCATCTTCGTCGACGACTCCCCGGTTGAGGAAGGCCGCTTCCCTGAGGCGATGGAGCGAGTGAACTGCAGCCGTCCCGACGCGCCGCTGATCACCCTGCGGGCCGACAAGTCGCTCGACTACGGCCGCGTCATGGCGGTGATGGGCGAACTCAACCGCGCCGGATGCAATAGCATCTCGCTGGTCACCCAAGGTTCAGTTGAGGCTCCATAGCCCGGAACATGATGGGGCTCGTTACACATCTATCGCGCGAAGAGCGGATCGGTCTCGGCATAGCAGCCGTGGCCCACGTCGCGCTGGTCGCGGCGCTGTACTACAACGTGCAGGACGATCCCACGCCGCTACCGATCCCGGAGCGGATGACGGTGAGCCTGGCCGATCAGGTGAGCCTGGAATCGACCGCGCCGGATGCCGTGCCGGAAGTCCAGGCTGCCGTCGCTCCCGTGCTCGCCCCTGAACCCGCGCCGGTGATCGAGCCTGCGCCCGCGCCGGTCGTGGCGCCTCAGCCCAAGCCGACTGCGCGGCCGGTACCGCCACCGCCCACTCCGGCTCCGCGCCCGACCGCAAGGCCCACCCCAAAACCGACGCCAACGCCAACGACGCGGCCTTCACCGAGGCCAACCAGCTCAGCCCGGCCCACGCCGGCGCCTTCAGCGCGCCCGTCGTCCGCACCATCGGCACGCCCGTCGGCAGCGCCCTCCGCTCGGCCGACGACGGCTCCGACGCAAGCTACGCGCGGCGGCGGTAGTCGTGTGGGTTCAGATTTCCTCGCGGGAGCAGGAGCGAGCCAGAGCGGCGCGACCCGCGGGACCCAAGCCGCCAGCTTTGGCGCGGCAGAGCAGGCCTCGTTGCAGCAGGCGATCAATCGCCAGCTTAGCCCCCATTGGAGCGCGCCGCAGGGTCTCGATGCGGAGCAACTGGTGACAGTTCTCTCGTGGGAATTGAATGAGGACGGCAGCCTCAAGGGCCGTCCGGTTGTCGTCAGCCAGTCCGGCATCACCGACTCCAACCGGCCGCAGGCGTCGCTTCATGCAGAACGGGCGATCCGCGCCGTACAGTTGGCGGCGCCATTCGACCTGCCCAAGGAATTCTACGACAAATGGAAGCGCATCCGTACTTGGCGCTTCGACAGGAGGCTTTGACGATGAAATTCCGCTCCCTACTCGCGAGCGTTGGCCTGTGCCTGCTTGCAGTTCCGGCAGTGGCTCAGCCTGCGGGTCAGGCTCCTGCCGCTCCTCAGCCGATCCAAGTCCCGGAGCTTGAAGAGGACGGCCTGAGCGGCACCGTCACAGACGAAAGTGCCTGGCAGGATCTCGGTATCGCCATCCCGGCCTTCGCCACGAACAGCAACCAGCCCACCCCTGCCAACGCGCAGGGCACCAGCGCGCTGGGTCAGGAGCTTGGCCGGGTCGTCTACAACGACTTGCGCAACAACGGGCTGTTCCGTCCGGTCGGCCCCGACGCTCTGCCGCGTCCGGCCTATCCGGAGATCACCGCGCCGGCCTGGGGCACCTGGCAGGGCCGCTCGGCCGAGATGCTGGTGCAGGGCTATGTACGCGCAAATGCGGATGGCGGGCTGACGGTCGGCTGTTACCTCTATGACGTGCAGCTGCAGCAGGAACTGGTGCGCGAAGGCTGGGTGGTCACTGCCGCCGACTGGCGCCGTGCCGCGCATAAGTGCGCGGACCTCGTCTATTCGCGCCTTTCCGGCGAAAGCCCGTTCTTCGACAGCAAGATCGCCTATATTGCGGAGACCGGGCCCAAGGGTAACCGCGTCAAGCGCCTGGCGATCATGGATTCCGATGGCGCCAACCACCGCTTCATCACCAACGGCCAGGCTACCGCGCTGACGCCGCGCTATTCGCCCGACTATTCGAAGATCGTCTACCTCAGCTACCTCAACGGTTATCCGCGCATCTTCGTCTACGACATCGGCACCGGTCGCCAGACCTTGGTGACCGAGAGCAAGAACCCGACGATGGCGCCGCGCTGGTCTCCGGACGGCAGGTGGATCCTCTATTCGATGGCCACCGGCGGCAACACCGACATCTACCGCGTCTCGGCGGCGGGCGGCGGCACCAGCCAACGCCTTACCGACACGCCGGGCATCGATATCGGCGGGTCCTATTCGCCCGATGGTTCGAAGATCGTCTTCGAAAGCGATCGTTCGGGCAGCCAGCAGATCTATGTGATGGATGCCGATGGCGGCAACCAGAAGCGGATCAGCTTCTTCGGCGGCCGCTCGGCGACGCCTGAATGGAGTCCGCGAGGCGACCAGATCGCCTTCACCCACATTGCCGGCGACCTCCGCGTCGCCGTCATGAGCCCGTCCGGCGGCGGCATGCGTTACCTGACCAACAACTGGCAGGACGAGGCGCCGACCTGGGCTCCCAATGGGCGCATCGTGCAGTTCTTCCGCACAGCGCCGAACAGCGGCGATACTTCGATCTGGCAGGTCGACCTGACCGGCCGGAACGAACGCCGCCTCAATACCCCGGTGGGTGCGTCTGACCCCGCCTGGGGACCAGTCCTGCCATAAGTACCAAAGTCGTTTCGTATCGGGTCGCACCGAAAGAGAAGTTATCCAAGGAGGAGAATAGACATGAACAAGACCGCAATCGCCGTGACCCTTGCGAGTGCGCTTGCCTTGTCGGCCTGTTCGAAGAAGGCGCCGGAGGAACTGCCGCCACCGCCGCAGACCGCTACGCCGACCCCCAGCGGCCCGCCGCCGCAGGCCGGGCTCGTTCCCGGCTCACAAGCGCACTTCGCGCAGGCCATGCAGGGCCGCGACACGATCTATTTCGACACGGATCAGTACAACATCGATCCCGAAGATCAGGCCGCCCTGCGTCAGCAGGCGCAGTACATGCAGCAGTATGCTGACATTCGCGCCACCGTCGAAGGCCACGCCGACGAGCGCGGCACGCGCGAATACAACCTCGCGCTGGGTGAACGCCGGGCCAATGCCGCCCGCAACTACCTGGTCAGCCTGGGCATCTCGCCCGATCGCCTGACCACGGTCAGCTACGGCAAGGAGCGCCCGGTTGCGCTGGGCTCCAACGAAGCTTCGTGGGCCCGTAACCGCCGCGCGGTGACGGTGATCCTGAACTAAGGTCAGTCAGACCGGCTCTCCCCCTTCCGCATGTGGGAGGGGGAGGGTTCTCAAGTTGTCAGGATTGCCGCTGGACCTCCCGGTCCATCGTCATGACGAAAGTCAGTCGAAAAGCGGGAGTGCAGCCGAAAACGAAGGCGCGGCGAGTTCGATCGTGGCGCCTTTTTCGTTGCCCAGGCGCTCAGCGCCAGCCTGCGCCGGGCCGAACAGGGCCAGCGCCGAAAGGGCGAACACGGAAAAGGCCGAAGCCACGGAAAGCTGCTTGGACATAATCAATCTCAATTCGGCAACTGGCGCGGTATATAGCGTATATCCGGCTATATTGCAACGCAGCATATTCAGACCGAGGTCAATGAAACTTGATCTGCAACGCCTATGCGGCGTGGCCGGGAGCGCCTATAGTGGGAAGATGCTGTCGGTAGAGTTAATATCGTGAGCCGTTCGACCCGCTCCCTCGACTGGGGCTTTCCGCGTTGGCGCAGCTACGGGAGCACGCGTGAAGCGGCGAAGGTTCGCCTGTGCGATCGGCACGGTTGCGAGGAGCCGGGCAACTGCCCCGCGCCCAAGGCCCCCAACAGCCCAGAGCGCTGGTATTTCTGCCAACGCCACGCGGCCGAATACAATTCGAAGTGGGACTATTTCGAAGGCCTGGAGAAGGCCGAGGCCGAAGAGCGGGCCGGTGCCGAGGAACGCACTAATTCGGGCTACGCGTCCGCCGCGTACTACGGTTGGACCGGTTCCGGCGATGGCAGCCGCAGCGCCGACGAGATGCGCGCGCTGGAGGTTCTGGGGCTCGATGCCGATGCGGACTTCGAAACGGTCAAGAAAGCCTGGCGCGCGCGGGCCAAGGAAGTGCACCCGGATGTGAAGCCGGGCGATGCCGAAGCGGCCAAGGCGTTTCAGGCCTGTCAGGTTGCCTACGAAGTGCTGCGTCAGGCCGAAGAACGGCGCGAGTGGCGAGGGTAGGGGATCGCCCCGCTAACGAGGTGATCCAGAAAGTTTGCGCACCCTGCCTGGGGTGGCCGCACCCCAAGCAAGGCGCTTCCAAGCTCAGGGGCTGACCGGAGTGCTGTCGTTGCCGGTTCCAACCAAGACGGCGAGGGCCACGGCCATCAGGGCGATCAGCGGCAGGACGAAGCCGCCGCCGCTCAAGATACCGTTGCCGCTCAAACCCTCTGCGCTTTCGACACGCGCGCCAGTGCGCGCGACTACACTCGATCCATCAGCAGCTTGCGCCAGGACGGGCGAGCCGGCCATCGAGACCGCAGAAAACGCCACCAGAACATACTTGCCCAATCTCATGGACTTGCCTCCACTATCCAAGCAGCCCCCTTATGCCGTTCTTGTAGGCTTGACGAGTGATCGTTTCCGTCCTGCCCCAAAGTTGCGGTGACGTGTGGGATGGCTGTCCGCCGGGGACGCTCCGACGATCGACGTCTGGCGGATTTTGGGTCAATCCGCTCAGACGGTTTCCCTCATTTCCTCCATCTGCGGCACCAGCAGGTGGATCACCAGCAGAGCTGCAAGATAAGCGAAACCGGCAACGGCGAACATCGGCCAATAGGTGCCGGTTGTGTCCAGGACCCAGCCGGTGAATTTGGCCATCAGCATGCCGCCGACCGCCCCCATGGTGCCGCCAATGCCGATCACCGCCCCCACGGCCTTGCGGGGAAACAGATCCGAAGGCAGCGTGTAGAGATTGGCCGAAAAGCCCTGGTGTGCCGCGGTGGCGAGGCCGATCAAGAGGACCGCTCCCCAGACGCTGGCAGTGCCTGGCGCCAACATCACGGGAAGGACCGCAAGACCGCATACGAGCATGGCGATCTTCCGCGCGAAGTTGATGCTGTGCCCCCGGGCGATGAGCTTCGATGAGAGCCATCCTCCGGCGACGCTGCCCGCATCCGAAATAAGGTAGATCGCGACCAGCGGCGGGCCGAAGGTCAGCAGGTTCAGGCCATGCTCGCGCGAGAAGAAGTCGGGGAGCCAGAAGAGGAAGAACCACCAGATTGGGTCAGTCATGAACTTGCCGAGCGCGTAGGCCCAGGTCTGGCGCCGCTTGAGCAGCGGGAGCCAGGCGACGTCGCCGGGAGGGTCGGCCGGATCGCTTTCGATATAGGCGAGTTCGGCAGCCGAGAGGCCGGCCTTCTCGCGCGGGCGCCGATAGACGATGAGCCATACTGCCAACCACACGAAGACCAGCGCGCCCGTGACAAGGAAGGCGGCCCGCCAGCCGAAGTTGAATACGAGTATCGGCGCAATGATCGGCGTGGCTATCGCACCGATGTTGGCACCGGCGTTGAAGATGCCGACGGCAAAGGCGCGCTCCTTCTTCGGAAACCACTCCGCGACGGCCTTGATGCCGGCCGGGAAGTTGCCGGACTCGCCGAGGCCCAGCATGAAGCGGGCCATCAGGAAGTGCGGGATATCGCGCGCGGCCGAGGTGGCCATGGCTGCCAGGCCCCAGATCACCGCGGCGAGGGAATAGCCGAAGCGCGCGCCCACTTTGTCGATCAACCGGCCGAAGACGATGTAGCCGAGCGCATAGGCCGCCTGGAAGGCGAAGACGATGTCGGCGTAAGTCGTCTCGGTCCAGCCGAACTCTTCCTGGAGCGTCGGCTTCAGCACCGCGATCATCTGGCGGTCGACGTAATTGATTGCCGTCGCAAAGAAGAGCAGCCCGCAGATCGTCCATCGGACGCGGCCCACGCGCGTTGCTTCGACAGCCGGGGCGCCGTCCATCTCGATCCTCTCCGCCATCCTCATCTCCTCGCCGCGCCCGTTTTCGGGCGTCTGCGTAAATTCAATTTTTCGGTTATTCCGGTGGCGCCGCCTCTACTTGGCAACCCACGCGGTATTGGCCGCCGAACACGGCCTCGACACGTTGACCGGGGCTCACGTCGTGGACGCCCGTGACGGCGCCCGACGAAATCCATTGCCCCGCTTCGATTGGAATGCCGCGCTTGGCGAGCAGCTCAAACAGAAAGCGCGCGGCGCCGATTGCGCCGTCGGGAAAGCTGCTGGCCTGGCCCGAGCCGACCGGCTGGCCGTCAACCAGCGTGGTGACGTCCCAGTCTTCAAAAGCACTGGTCTGCCAGTCGAGAATCTCGGGGCCGATCACCAGGCCATTGTTGTTTCCGAAATCGGACACCACGGCCACGGGCCCTAGCGCGTTGATCGATCCAAGCGGCGAGCTCGCAATCTCGATCCCGACATGCACGCTGCCGATGAGGCTGGCCGCTTCCGCCAGCCCCAGACGGGCCTGACCCGGAGACGGCGGAGTGCCGATGCGCAGCAGGAACTCTGCCTCGCCCGCGGCGAACCCTTCGGCGTAGATGGGCATCGAAACGGGATCACCGTTTGCGCTCACCACCTGATCGGCGAAGATCGGACCAGCGAGGCGGTCAGTGCCAAAGCGCTCCGCCAGCGGCGGCAGGACCCGGCCGACCTTCCAGCCGACGATTGTCTTTCCCCACGCGGCGATGGCGGCGTCCTGGATGGCATAGGCTTCGTCCAGCGTCCGCGGCAGCGGTCCGGGGTAATCGTCCAGGCCTTTGGCGGCGCGGCGGGCCGCCAGGAAGCGGCCGGCGATGATCGCCGATTCGTCTGCAGGAGATGTCACAGGATGCCTTTGTCCTCTTCGGTGATGGAGGTAATGGAAACCGGTGTCATTGGCAAGCGCATCAAATGACAGAGGGCCGGTTCTTGAGCTTCGCTCATAGGGTGACGCCGCGTTTCCAGATCGCCATCTCTCGCTCTCCGCTGAGTTCGGAGGCGGTCCTTTCGCCCGAGGCGACGGCGAGGAGTTTGGCGAACAAGGCTTCGGATCCCTGTTCCAAGCCGCTGTGCAAGACTTCGCCGGCGTCGAAATCGATCCAGCCCGGCTTGCGCTGCGCCAGCGGGCTGTTGGAAGCGATCTTCAAGGTCGGGACTACCGTGCCGAGAGGCGTGCCGCGACCCGTCGTAAAGAGGATGACCGTCGCGCCGGCGGCCGCCATCGCCGTGGACGAAATGGCATCGTTACCCGGTGCCTCCAGCAGGGTCAGGCCCTGGCGCCGCACGCGTTGCCCGTAGCGCAGCACGTCGCTCACCTGTGCTGCGCCCGACTTCTGCACGGCGCCGAGGGACTTTTCCTCCAGCGTCGTGATCCCCCCGGCAATGTTGCCCGGCGACGGGTTCTCGGAAACCGGCTGGCCATGGTCAAGGAAGTAGCGCTTGAAGTCGTTCACCAGCGCGACGATCCCTTCGAACACCGATCGGTCGCGAGCGCGCTGCATCAACTGCCGCTCCGCGCCGAACGCCTCGGGGATCTCGGACAGGATGGTCGATCCGCCCGAGCCGTTCACCCAATCGGCAATGCGCCCGACCAGGGGATTGGCCGTCAGGCCGCTGAACCCATCCGACCCACCGCACTTGAGCCCGACCACGAGTTCGCCGATCGGAACCTCGGTGCGCGAGGTCAGCGCGGCATTCGCCACGAGCGCATCGATCGCGGCGAGACCTTCGGCGATCTCGTCACCCGACGACTGGGCAAGGACAGAGCGCACCCGCTGGCGCGCCTCGGGCGCTATTTCGTTCATCAGCGCGTCGAGCTGGTTCGACTCGCAGCCAAGCCCCAGCAACAGCACGCCGCCCGCGTTGGGGTGACTGGCGAGCGCTGCGAGGATCGAGCGCATGCCTGCAAGATCATCGCCGAGCTGCGAGCAGCCGAACGGATGTGAAAACGCGTGGATGCCGTCGATCGCTCCGGCATGTCTCGCCTGGGCGATCGCCGCAATCCGCTCCGCCGTTCGGGCGACACAGCCCACGGTCGGCAGGATCCAGATTTCATTGCGGGTGCCGACCCGCCCGTCTCCTCGCCGATAGCCCGCAAAGGTCATCTGCCTTGCGGGCAGGTGGTTTGGAACGCCGGGGCGATAATCGTAGACCTCGACATCGTCGAGCTGGGTGGAGAGGTTGTGCTGGTGGACGTGGTCTCCAGGCTCTGCCCGAGCGGTCATCCGCCCGATCGGCCCGCCGTACTTGCGAACTTCCTCGCCCACGGAGAGGGGCCTCAACGCAAGCTTGTGTCCGAACGGAATGGCCTGCCGTGCACGGAGAACCTCGCCGTCGACCTCGATCAGGTCGCCAGCGTCCACGGCCCGCAGCGCAGTAGCCACATCGTCGTCCGGATGGATCCGCAGAAGCGCGGTTCTATCGGGGTTCGAGGCGGGCAAGTCGGATCGCATCATATGGAAACCGGTGTCATCTATCTTGCCCGATCGAATTCTGCAATAAGCCGCTCGGAAGAAGAGTCCGGGTTGAAGGGGTTCATGACAAAAGAGCGATCAGCTCGCGCTGAAGACGAGGCGCAGGCGTCGGCGCGTACCGCAAAACCGACGATCAATGACGTCGCCCGTCTGGCCGGGGTCTCCAAGAAAACTGTGAGCCGGGTGATCAACCGCTCGCCCTTGCTCAACGAGGAGACTCGCGAGCGGGTGCAGAAGGTGATCGAGGATCTGGGCTACGTACCCAATCCCCAGGCCCGCGCGCTCGCGCTTAGGCGGAACTTCCTCATCGGGCTGATCCACGACAACCCGAATGCGCAAATGGTACTCAACATGCAGCAGGGCATCCTGGAGGGGCTGCACGACACCGAGTTCGCGATGGTCGTGCGTCCGGTCGACCGCAATTCCGCGACCATGATGGACGACTTGCGCGAATTCCTTGAACGCCAGCGGCTGTTCGGGGTGGTGCTGCTGCCGCCGATCTCCGAAAACGACGCCCTGGCCGATCTCTGCAAGGAGCTCGGCGTGCGTTACGTACGCATGGGCTCGGCGGAGCTCGACGACAGCGATCACCTCGTGGCCTCGAACGATCACGACGCTGTGCAGGAGGCGACGGCTTACCTGATCAGGCGGGGGCACAGGCGCATCGGGATCGTTGAGGGTCCTTCCGGCTTCCGCTCGGCCAAGGAGCGGCGCCGTGGCTTCGAGGATGCCCTGGCAGACGCGCAAATCCACTTGCCGCGCAGCCTCATCGCTGACGGCAACTACACCTTCGAAAGCGGGATCGCTGCCGCGAACAAGCTGCTCGACCTCAATCCCCGGCCGACCGCCATCTTCGCCTGCAACGACGAGATGGCCGCGGCGGTGATCTTCGTGGCGCGCGAACGAGGCATTGCGGTTCCGCAGGACCTTTCGGTCGTCGGCTTCGACGACACCCCGATCGCCGCGCACATCTGGCCTCCGCTGACGACGGTCCGCTGGCCGATCGTTTCAATGGGCCGCGCGGCAGCCGCCAAGCTGTTGAAAGGCGTCGCCGGAGACGACTCGGCCGCGGCCGAGGCTCGTTTTCCTTCGACCTTCGTCCATCGCCAATCGGTGGCGCCGCCTTCTACCTGACGGTGGTTGCCTTCGCCATTGACACCGGTTACCAAGAGGTCAGCTGTCAAGAGAGGGCAAGATGTTCGACCGCACTTACTACGCCACGCATCCCGACATGATGGAGTGCGTCTCCAACGACGAACTGCGCGATCGCTACCTGATCCAGGACCTGTTCCGCCAAGGCGAATGCGTGCTCAACTACACTCACGCAGACCGCTTCGTGATCGGCGGCGTCTGGGTGGGCGCGGACAGCGTGAAGCTTCCCGATCAGACCGAGCCGGCGTCGGCCGCCGGGCACCCCTTCCTCGAACGCCGCGAACTGGCGATCGTGAACGTCGGCAGCGGCGATGGTTTCGTCACGGTCGATGGGGAGTCGTTCGTCCTTGCGAACAAGGACTGCCTCTACGTGACCATGGGCGCACAGGACGTGCAGTTCTCGGGCACCGACGCGCGGTTCTACCTCGCGTCTTGCCCCGCGCATAAGGCGTTTCAGACGCGCAAGCTCTCGATCGCGGACGCCAATGCGCTCGACCGCGGGAGCCTGGAAGAATCGAACGAGCGGACGATCTTCCAGCTCGTCATCCCGGGCGTGTGCGACAGCGCGCAGCTGGTGATGGGCCTGACCGTGCTGAAACCGGGAAGTGTGTGGAACACGATGCCCCCGCACATTCATGAGCGGCGCAGCGAGATCTATTTCTACTTCGAACTGCCGAACGAGAACGACCGCGTGTTCCACTACATGGGCGAAGGCGAAGCGATGCGGCACATCGTCGTCGGCAATGAAGAAGCCGTGATTTCTCCGCCCTGGTCGATCCACATGGGATCCGGAACTCGCGCCTATGCCTTCATCTGGGCCATGGCGGGCGAGAACCAGGACTACACCGACATGAACGTCCTCGACATCTGCCAGCTGCAGTGATGAGCCATCCGTTCGATCTTTCGGGCCAGGTCGCGGTCGTTACCGGTGCCAATACCGGTATCGGCCGCGGGATTGCCGTGGCCCTGGCCGGCGCTGGTGCCGATGTCGCGCTGGTGGGGCGCTCGCGGGCCGAAGAAACCGCTGCGGACGTCGTTGCCCTCGGGCGCCGGGCGGCGCTGATCGATGCCGATCTCTCGACCATCGAGCCCGTTCAATCGGTCATCGACCGCACTCTCGCCGAGCTGGGCCGGCTCGATATCCTGGTGAACAACGCCGGGATCATTCGCCGCGCCGATGCGGTCGATTTCACCGAAGAAGACTGGGATGCGGTGATCGACACCAATCTCAAGAGCCTGTTCTTCCTGTGCCAGGCCGCCGGCCGGCACATGATCACGCAAGGCCGCGGCAAGATCGTCAACATCGCCTCGCTGCTGAGCTTCCAGGGCGGGATCCGGGTTCCGAGCTACACCGCTTCGAAGAGCGGGGTCGCCGGGCTGACCAAGTTGCTGGCCAACGAGTGGGCGGCGAAGGGCGTGAACGTCAACGCCATCGCTCCGGGCTACATCGGCACCAACAACACCGCGGCCTTGCAGTCGGACGAGACACGCAATCGCCAGATCCTCGAGCGCATCCCCGCCGGCCGGTGGGGCGACCCGAAGGACATCGGCGGCGCGGCGGTTTTCCTGTGCTCGTCGGCTTCCGACTATGTCCACGGCCATGTGCTGGCCGTAGATGGCGGCTGGCTGGCCCGCTGAGCCCATGCCAGGATCGATTGCCTGCTTCGGGGAGCTTCTCATTCGGCTGACGGCTCTAGGCCGCGAACTCTTGCTGCAATCCGCCCGGCTCGAAGCCCATGTCGGCGGGGCCGAGGCCAATGTGGCGGTCGGCCTGGCAAACCTTGGCCACGACACGCGCATGCTGAGCACGGTCCCGGACAACGCGCTCGGTCGGGCGGCGATCGGCGAATTGCGGCGCCATGGTGTAAATACCGCCGGCGTTTCCTTCGGCCCTGGACGCATGGGCCTCTATTTCCTTGCGGCGGGAGCGGGCGTGCGCGCCTCGCAGATCGTCTACGACCGCGAAGGCAGCAGCTTCGCACTTCTGAGCGATTTCGACTGGGATAGCGCGTTGACCGGCGTCGAACTGCTCCACGTGTCGGGCATCACACCGGCGCTCGGTCCGGTCTCCGCCTTCCTGGCTCGCTCGGCGGTAAAAGCCGCGGAAGATAGGGGCATCAGGGTCTCGTTCGACGGCAACTATCGCGCGCAGCTCTGGGAGCGGTGGGACGGGGACCCGAAAGCCCTGCTGTTTCCGCTGGTCGCATCGGCCGAGATCCTGTTCGGCAATCACCGGGACATCTCGTTGCTGCTGGGCCGTCGCTTTTCCGGCGATGGCGAGGATCGGCGGCGCGAAGCAGCCATGGCCGCGTTCGAGGCTTTCCCGAAGCTCAAGCACATCGCTTCTACCGCACGCCGGGTGAGCAGCGCCGACCAGAACCACATCGCCGCGCGCATCGACAGCCGCGATGGCAGCGCCCAGACCGAAGAAGTCGCGGTTAGCGGGATCGTCGACCGGATCGGGGCCGGCGATGCTTTCGCGACAGGTGTCCTGCATGGACTGCGGATCGGCAAGAACCTTGAGGCGACCGCGAGTTATGGTCTGGCGCTGGCCTGCCTGAAACATTCCTTACCCGGAGACGCCAGCCTGTTCCGTCAGGACGACATTGACGCCTTTCTCGAGGGCAACTTCGACGTGCGTCGTTAATCAGGGAACCGGCTGCTTCAGCGGATAGGATATGATCAGATTGAGCGGCTCGCTGCCCAGCTGCCGGATACCGACATTATCGCCGGCGTAGAAATAGGCCGCCATGCCGGGTCCAATGCGCGAGGTCTTGCCGGCCGAGGTCACCTCGCCTTCGCCTGAGATGACGTAGTAGACTTCATCGTGATCGATCGGATGCGCGCCGATCGCGGCGCCTGGGTGAAGCACGCGTCGGCGGAACTCCATCGTCCGGTTGGGGACCTGGTCGCTGATCCTGTAGGCGGTGCTCATCCCGATCGCGCCATGCGGCGGCGGCTCGTCGCGGACGACTTCGGCTTCCGCCACTATGACCGCCGCGGGGGCGAGCAAGAGCAACCACGTCATTGGCGCATCTCCCGATCACGGCGGCTCATCGGCTCGGCGATATAGTCGTCCTTCTGTCCCGGATAACGGCCGCTCTTGGGTTCCATCGTATCCAGGTTCCAGTCGGCATCGACAAAGCGTGCCGAAGTCGGTTCCACGACAGGATAGCCCCCAACTTCACTCTCGTCGTCGATGATCGAGCCACGTCCTTCGGCGATGAAGAACAGCACTCGCAAGTCATGCGCGTCCCGGTCCCACGGGCGCGCTCCGGCTCTCGCCAGGACATAGGTCTCGACGTCGCGCGCCGCGAGGACCTGCAGGTCCGCGGGCCAGGGTGACGGCGTGTCGGCCTCGATCAGTTGCGCCCGCGTTTCGCCGTAACGGCCGAACATCGGCAACGCCTCTCCGTGACGGTCGACCGCGATGTTGTCCTTGCCGAAGTAGCGCAGGTCCCCGTCGCCGCCGAGCATGAGGAAAGGCAGGCGTTCGTCGGTGGACGGGCCTCCGCGCATGACGTTGCCCACCGCCGCCAGTTCGCCGGTGACATAGGGATGACCGGCCCATTCCAGCGCCATCAGGTTGTAGTGGATGGCCCGTTTGCCCGGATCATAGATCAGGTTGTTGACCACTGCCGCCTGGACGCCGCCCTTGAGCAGCGGGTTTCGTTCGACGTTGTGGGCATAGACGTTGCGATAGATCAGGATCCCGGTGGCATTGTCGTGGATCAGCGATCCTTTGGAATGCTCGCCCTTCGGATGGCTGGAATCGGCCAGCCCTTCGGCCAGGAGGTTGTAGGAGAAGGTCACGTTGTGCGACGTGCCCTTGCGCCATTCTTCAACGGTCGAGCCGGTAAAGCGCGGACCGGACGCCGAGAGGTTCTCATCGATCCCCCAGGTCATCGTGCAGTGGTCGACGATGACGTTGCTCGCTCCGATCGTGGAGAAGGCGTCGGCCTCCCAACCGCTCATCCTCGGCTGCCCGTCAGCACCGGTGCGAATGCGGATATGGCGCACGATCACGTCATGGGTCCGCAAGTCGATCCCACCGCGGATGATCGTGATGCCGGGTGAAGGGGCCGTCTGCCCGGCGATGGTCAGAAACGGTTCGGTGATCTCGACCGTCGTCCGGCCGAAGTCGATTACGCCACCAACCTCGAACACGACGATTCGCGGTCCCTTGGCGAGCAGTGCCGCCTTGAGCGAGCCGGGGCCATCGGCGTTCAAATTGGTCACCCGCAGGATGGCTCCGCCCCGTCCGCCGGGCGTCTGCGCGGCCCATCCTTCCGCGCCGGGAAACGCCTCGGCCCGGGCACAAACCGCAGAGAGTGCGCCGATTAGGGCGACGATCGATAGAAGCAGCCGTTTCAATTCCCTCTCCCTGCAGCGGTCTTGACAGTTCCTGTCGACCGAGTCATCTCTATCTATGACACCGGTTACTTAAGCAGTTCAACCGGAAATGGGATCGCCCGAAAAGGGCGGCCGTCGATCAGGGAGAGACGACGATTATGGGGACCAAAGACTTCAGGGACGGCGAATCGGCCAAGGCCTCGCCCCTTCTTCGCGCTCCGGTTAGACACCGGTGTCATAAGCTTCTGGCTGCGACTTCCCTCGTGAGCCTGCTGGCGATTTCCTCACCCGTGTTCGCTCAGGCTTCCGCGGCGCCCCCACCCGATGAGAACGGGGACGAGATTGTCGTCACCGGTTTCCGCTCGTCGCTGAACGCGGCTCTTGATGCGAAGCGGGAAGCGAACGGCGTCATCGATGTGATCAAGTCGGAAGACATCGCAGACTTCCCGGACAACAACCTGGCCGAATCGATCCAGCGCATCCCCGGCGTCACGATCAACCGCGACCAGGGCGAAGGCCGCAACATCTCCGTCCGCGGTCTGGGGCCGATGTTCACCCGCGTCCGCATCAATGGCATCGAAGGAATGTCGACGACGGGCGGTGCCGACGCCACCGGCGGCACCAACCGCGGTCGTCAGTTCGACTTCAACACCTTTGCTTCCGAGCTCTTCAACAGCATCACCGTACGCAAGACTGCATCGGCGGACGTCGAGGAAGGTTCGCTCGGCGCGACCGTCGACCTGCAGACCGCGCGGCCGTTCGACTACGACGATGACCTCACGCTCGTCGGGTCGGCGGCCGTCGGATACAACGACTTCTCGAAGTCGTGGGACCCGCGCGTCGCCGGTCTGGTCTCGACCAAGTTCGCGGACGACACGATCGGCGTGCTCCTGTCCGCCGCCTACAGCGAGCGCGGCATTTTCGAGGAGGGACCGTCCACGGTTCGCTGGGAACGCGGCACCGACAATGGCGGCTTCGCCACCGCGTCCACCTTGCCGAGCGGCGCCACGAACTTCCAATTCTTCCACCCCCGCATCCCGCGTTACGACAGCTATCGCTACGAGACCGAGCGGCTCGGCGTCACCGGCTCCATCCAGTGGGAACCGACTGATGCGACGCTGCTGTCGCTCGATGCGCTCTATTCCAACTTTCAGTCGAACCGCGCCGAACAGTACCTCGAAGCGATTTCCTTCAGCCGCTCGGGTACCGGGAAGCCGCAGACGGTCATCCTGCCGGGCGCCCAGGTGGACGGTACCAACAGCCTCGTTTCCGGGACGTTCAACAACGTCGATGTCCGTGTGGAATCACGCTACGACGAACTGGAAACCGAGTTCCAGCAGTATACCGCGACGCTCAATCAGGAGATGGGCGAGCGGGCCCGCATGAACTTGCTCGCCGGCTACTCGAAGTCGGACTTCTCCAACCCGATCCAGACCACGATCGCGCTCGATGCGCTCAACGTCCAGGGCTACAGTTTCGACTTCAGCGGCAGCCGCAACCCGACCTTCGACTACGGCAACCTCGACGTCGAAAATGCCGGGTCGTTCGTCCTGGGTGAGATCCGTCTCCGCCCGCAATATGTGACCAACGATTTCAAGGTCGGGCGCGCAGACTTCGAATACGACGTGGCGGACGATCTCAACATCCGCTTCGGCTTTGACTACAAGAGCTACGGCTTTGGCTCGCAAGAGTATCGGCGGGCCAGCGAGACGGCGGTGCCGACGCTTGCGGCCGGACAGCTCGCCACGCTCAGCTACGTCTACAGCATGAGCAACCGCACCGACACGGCGGGGACGCCCAGCAGCTTTATCGTCCCGAACATCGATCTCTTCGACGATGAGTTCGGCATCTACTCCAACACCGGCACGTTCACGCTTACGGGCATCACCAACACCAGCGCCCAAGGCAACTGGCGCACCGTTACCGAGCAGGATGCCGGCGCCTACCTCCAGACCACCTGGAACATGGACATGGGCTCGTGGCAATTCCGCGGCGATGCCGGTGTCCGCTACGTCGAAACGACGCAAAAATCCTCGGGCTACACCGGCGGCGCCCAGGCCATCCTGGTCACTGCCGAACGCAGCTACGGCAACTGGCTTCCGTCGCTGAACGTCGGCGCCGAGATCGACGATTTCATCATCCGTGCCGCTCTCGCCCGAGTGATGACGCGGCCGAACCTGGGCGTGCTCAATCCGACCGGCGCGTTCAGCATTTCGGGCGGCAATCGCACCTACACGCTCGGCAATCCTTTCCTCGATCCGACCGAGGCGACCGACTACGACCTATCCGTCGAGTGGTACTTCTCGCGCGAAGGCGCGGTGGTGCTCGGGCTGTTCTACAAGGACATCTCGACCTTCGTCGCCAACACCGCTCAGCAGGTTCCCTTCAACGAACTCGGCCTGCCGGAATCGCTGATCAAGAATCCCAACGGCACCTACATCATTCAGCCGACCGATCTCGTCACGGTCACGCAGCCGGTCAACAGCAAGGGCGGTTCGCTGAAGGGCATCGAGATCGGGGTCCAGACGCCTTTCACCTTCCTTCCGGGCCTGCTGCAGAACTTCGGCATCATGGCCAACTACACCTACGTCAGCTCGAACATCGAGTACCCACTCTCGACCGCTCAGGGTGCGCCGGTGGTCGTCCAGCCGCTGACCGACCTGTCGAAGCACGCAGCCAATGCTACGCTGTATTACGAGGACGAAAGCTTCAGCATCCGCGGGTCGCTCTCCTACCGCAGCGGCTATCTGCAGGCGGGCGGTATCCCCGGCCGCAATGGCGTGCCGGTCGGCAATGCGCCTAACTTCAATCCGAACGCCGGCCAGCCGACCTTCAACGACGTGGAAGGCGTGCATTCGACGCTCAATCTGGACATGTCGGCCTCGTACAACATCAACGACCACTTCTCGCTGACGTTCGAGGCGATCAACCTGACCGACGAATATGTCGACCAGTACATCGACAGCGCCGCTGACCGTCTCAGTGTCTACCACCACACCGGACGGCAGTTCTATTTCGGCGGCCGCTACAAGTTCTGACCTGGTGAACGCCCCTGCGCGACTTATGCCGCGCGGGGGCGTGCCGAGATCCCCTGGCCATCCCAAGCGGACACTGCTTGACGAGCGCGCTCCGACTCAATGGGCGGGGGTAGTGCGCGAGGGATCACACGAGCGCTGAACCCGGCTTGAAATATTATCAGAAGATATTCCGACCTGTCGAATTCAAGTATTTGTATGGTATGGGAATAGATGTCGTTGTTTCTCAGAAATACCATATGAAATTGCGCGTGGATTCAACCACAGAAACCTCATACAATAAATAGTCTGCCATTGCCTTGCTGGCGCAACCGCGGGGGGCGGAGGTGCCGTGACGCATTCGGGCGATCTGCAATTCCGCGCTTTCATCAGCTATAGTCACGCTGACGCGTCCCGCGCGAGTTGGCTTCATCGCGCGGTTGAATCCTACCGCGTTCCCGCAAGACTGGTGGGGCAGGTCACCGAGGTCGGGCCCGTGCCGCGACGCCTCGCCCCGATATTCAAGGACCGGGAAGAACTGGCCGCAGCCGGCGACCTGTCGCGAGAGATCGAACAGGCGCTACTTTCGTCGGAGTTCCTGATCGTCATCGCGTCCCCGGCGGCCGCCTCGTCGCGATGGGTCAACGAGGAAATCCGGGTGTTCAAGCAACACCGCGGCGAAGACCGGGTACTGGTGGTCATCGTTGCCGGTGAACCAGGCGCCGGCGCCTCGACCGACCCGACTGTGGCCGCGAGCGAGTGCTTTCCCGAGGCCCTGCGTTTCAAGGTCGGTTCGGACGGCAAGATATCGGACGTTCCCGCAGAACCGGTGGCGGCCGACTTACGGCCCGAGGGCGATGGCGAGCGGGTCGGCAAGCTCAAGATCATCGCGGGCCTGACGGGCCTCAAGCTGGACGATCTCGTCCAGCGCGAAGCTCAACGACGCAGTCGGCGCCTCACCGCGATCGCGGCCGTGGCCTCCGTCCTGGCGGTCGTGATGAGCACGCTGACGGTGGTCGCGATCAAGGCGCGCAATGAGGCGGAACGGCAGAGGAGCGAGGCCGACGGGCTGGTCGAGTACATGCTCACCGACTTGCGGTCCAAGCTCGAGCCGGTTGGTCGGCTCGACGTCCTCGATAGCGTTGGCGACCGGGCGCTCCAGTACTATTCAAAGCAGGACCCGGGCAGCCTCGACGCCGACGCTCTCGGCCACCGGGCCAGGGCATTGCTTCTGGTTGGCGAAGTGGCGAACTTGCAGGGCGACCTGGAAACCGCGCTCGCCACTTACAAGCAGGCCGCGGCGACGACGGCGGAGCAGCTGCGCCGTGATCCGAACAACGGCCAACG
Source organism: Porphyrobacter sp. (assembly GCA_017744315.1). Lineage (GTDB taxonomy): Bacteria > Pseudomonadota > Alphaproteobacteria > Sphingomonadales > Sphingomonadaceae > Croceibacterium_A. The sequence goes on along the minus strand of JAGIBN010000004.1, from coordinate 125,103 downwards.
CATCTTCGACCATGCGCAGAGCGTCTACTGGATCGGATATGTCGCCTGGCAGCGGGGCGACATTCCGACGGCCCGCCAGTATTTTGGCCAATATCTCCAGTACTCGGAAAGGCTCGACAAGCTCGAGCACCCCAAGCCTGAGTGGGAGGGGGAACTGAGCAACGCGCACTCCGCCCTCGGAGTGCTGGAGCTTGATGATGGCCGCCTGCCGCGGGCGCTGGACTACTTCGAGAAGGCGCAGCTGGCCTCCGAACGGCTTCGCGAGAAATCCGCCGACAAGCGCGAGCAGACTTACCTGATCGCGCAATCGTTGGCGTGGAAGGCCGATGTCCGGCGCAAGATGCTCGATGCCTCCGCCGCGCTCGTCGACCGTACGCAGGAGGTAAAGCTCTACAACGAACTGCTGGCGTCGGATCCCAAGGATAGCCGGATCAAGCAGTCCCTCTACATAGCCTGGTTGAGGATCGCGGAACTTCATCTGGAAGCCGGCGATCCGGCCAAGGCGCTGAAATTTGCCGATGCGAGCTTCGAGGCGGTGCAGGCGCTGCAGCGAGACGACCCTTCGAACAGCTTGTGGACGGAAATAGCGGTCAAGTCCGCCAACGTCCGCACCGAAGCGCAGATGATGCTGGCGGACTGGCCCGATGCCGGGAAAACGAACCAGTGGGCCCTGCAGCAGGCGCGACAGTTGGTCTCGACCGATGCCAGCGTGATGGAATGGCGCGCGGATTGCCTGATGCCGGCGCGCTGGCGGGAAATCGCGATCGTCCAGGCGCTCGGAGATCGCGCGGCGGCTCGCGAGAAGATTACAGCGTTCCAGCGGGACTTCCGCGTGAACACCAACCCGCAGTCGGACGAAGAGCGCCTGGCGCGCGTCATGGTCCATCTCTTGTCTGGCGCAAATTGGTCGGCGTCCGGCAACAAGGCGCTGGCCAGCGCCGACTTTGCGCGGGCGCGTGACCTGATCGCGAGCACCCGGATCACCGATTCAAGAATGATCGCCGCAGCCAGCTACCTGAAAGACAAATCTGGACTCTCTGCCCTGCCCAACGGGTCGTCGATGAAGAGCGAGTACTCTCTGCCCCATTTGTTCCGAACATAAGGAGACAGACATGCCAGACCTCCCCGACATGACCCTGACGCTCAACGTGACGGTGACAGGGACCGTCGACGCCAGCGGAAACGTTTCGATCAGCGCTCAATACGCCCAAGCAGGGTCCAATCCGGTGAGTTCCAACGTGGTGGACTCGAGCGGGGACATCGATCTCAACAACATGGCCTACGACGGCAGCAGCTACAACGTGGACACCGACATAACGGTGAACCTCTCGGGCCAGATCACCGATGCCAGCGGTAATAACGTGAACTTCAGCTTCCCGTCTCAATCGGCGCAAGCGGTGACAATCACGCGGGACGGAGGCGGCCAAAGCGACATCAACGCGCTGCCCGGCAATAGCCTCATGCAAGTGATCATCGATGACAACGACGATGACGGGGCGGGCTATAGCTATTGCCTCGCGCTGTGGGTCGAGACCGCTCCTCCGGATGGTCAGCTTGTTTCGCTCGACCCCCGCATCGTCAATCGTTGAACCTCAGCCCGGCAGGGTGAGAGGGCGTGCCTGATAGGTTGTGCGCCAATGCGCGACGTCGGTCAGGGCAATCTCCCGCAGGCGCCTGAGCCGGGCTGACAGCAGGTCGAAGTCGGGTCCATCGGCCTCAAGGGCTCTCTGCAGCCGTTGAAGCCGCTTGACCGTGACTGTCGAACGGTCGGCGATCCCGGCGAAGTCGCCTTGCATGCGAATGCCATAGAGTGCGGCACCCATGGCCGGGAGTACCGCGGTGACTGCGGTCACCAGCGCCGTGACGTTCACACCTTTTCCGTGAGACACGTCAAAGCCGCCCAACTTGAGGGCGATCCAGGTGGCGCAGGCGACGATGGTGCCGCCGAACAGATACTCGCCGGCCTTGTGCAGCCGATGATCCAGCTTGCGCATCGCGCCGGCGTTGCGGGAATGGTATTCGATCTGGTCCTGGATCATCGTCTGGGCCACTACCCGCACTCGCGAGAGGTAACGCTGATCGGCACTCACCGAGGGCAGCCCGAGTTCTCTCGCCGTCGCCCGGCTGAGCCAGCGAACCCATCCGGGAATGCTCCCCGACTCTCCCGCGTCGCCGTGCCTGAGGTAAAGGTCGCCCAGCAGCCCGGTCACCGATAGGACCCTCAGTTGTTCGGCCAGGTGACGGTAGTCCATCCACCGTTCGTGCCAGCCGGTACGCGAACCGACCCGCGTGTTGACGAGGATCAGGATGATGATGGCCAGCTCGGTTGCGATCAGGAACAGCTTGGCCGAGGGGAACAGCAATCCTCCGGTGGCCAGCAGGACGGCCAGGACGGCGAACCCGAAATTGACGATGAAGCCGCTGCGAAAGATCTGGGCGAAATAGGTTGCTGCGGCGTCCGCCATGCCGAACCTGGTGACCAGCTTTTCCTTCAGCGCACCCGCGTAAGCCCCCTGCGCCTTGCCGAACGGATTGAAGCTTTGCAGCAAGTAGAGCGCGCACTGCTCGGGCCGGGGAGGGCGTAGATCCGCGCGGCGAAAGCGCCGTACCCGCGCCGCCGACAGGAGGAGGGGGTAGGGCCAGGCCGGGGTGCGTTTATGGTCGCGCTCCTGCAGGAACCTCGCCCGCATCCGTCGATCGACATCGTTGTCGGGTGGGGCGCACAGTGCCGCCGCCACGCCCGCCAGCACCGTCCCGGCTTCTGCTCGCGCTACGCTGTCGATCGTCGGCCGGTCGAAATCCAGATCGTTGAGCCCGGACCAATAGAGCATCGGCGGCTCGATGGCGTGCGTGTCCAGCCGGATTACGGGAACCTGGTGACCGATGGCCTCCGCCACGATCTGCGCGGTACCCCCGCGCCCTCGCGCAGGTTCGCCGTCCCATAGGGCCAGCACGATGTCCGCCTGTTCCAGCATGACGCGTCCGGCCGCTTCGTAAGCGGCGTCTTCGTTGGCGCGTTCGCCGGGCAGCTCGAACACGGCGGTGGCGCTGTCGAGCAACCGGGCGAAGGTTTCCTTCGCTTCCGCCTCGGAGAAGTCTTCAAGGTAAGTGCCGCGCGGGAAGGGCAGGCAGGCATCGATCCGCCAACCCCGCTCTGCCGCGGCCTTGGCAACGAGTGTGTCGGCCCCTTCCGCAAGGCCGGTCACCAACCGCAAGCACAGAGGCTGGTCGCTGAACGCCTCGCCATGTTCTTGCCCGACCGCTTGCACCGCGTCCGCCAGGCCGGACAGCAACGTTCCGACCAAGTGCTGCAAGAGTTCGAGGTTCTCGGACCCGAGCCTGGCGGGCCGGTGTCCTGTCACTCCCACGGTCAGGCAGAGTTGCGGGCGGGGCGAGGTCCCGGCTGCCGCCACACCGTCGTCGCTTGGACCGTCGTTCATGGGAGCCCCCCTGCGGGCTCAACTTAACCGAAACGGTAATTCAAAGCGAGCGTGCGGAGGGGAGAGAGAAATCCTCCCCGAGACAGGCCCGGGGAGGATTGGGTAGGTGCCGTTCAGGCTTACTGGTGGCGGTAGATCGCCCGCTCGTGCGAGAAGGCCTTGAAGCCGAAGTAGCCGTGGTAGCTGCCCATGCCGCTCTGGTTGACGCCCCCGAAGGGCAGGCCGTTTTCCAGGTAGTGCGAGAACACGCCGTTGACGGTGACGCCGCCGGAGGAGGTGCGGGCGAGGATCTTGTCCACGTTCGCCTCGTCGTTGCTGTAGATGTACAGCGCCAGCGGCTTGTCGCGGGCTTCGATGTACTCGATCACCTGGTCGATGGTCTCGTAAGTCATTACCGGCAGGACGGGGGCGAAGATCTCTTCCTGCAGGATCTTCATCTGCGGATTGACGTCGGTCAGCATGGTCGGGTGGACGGTGAGGTCGTCCGCTTCGAGGATGCCGCCCGCGGCGACCGTCGCGCCCTGGGCCACCGCGTCATCGAACAGGCCCTTCACGCGGGCGAAATTGCCGCCGTTGACGATCTGGGCGATGCGCTCCTTCTTGAGCTCGCCGCCTTCGTAGAGGTTGGCGGTGACGTTGGCCTTGAAGCCATCGACGAGGCGCTGCTTCTGGTCTTCCTTCACGAACACATAGTCCGGGCAAATGCAGGCCTGGCCGCCGTTGAACTGCTTGGCGCCCGCGAGGTCGGCGGCGATCTTGTCGATGTCGGCGCCGTCATCGATGATGACTGGGGACTTGCCGCCTAGTTCCAGGGTCACGCTCGCCAGGTTCTTGGCGGCGGCCTGCATCACGATCTTGCCGACGCGGGTGCTGCCGGTGAAGAAGATGTGGTTGAACGGCAGCTCGAGCAGTTCGGTGGCAACGCTGACATCGCCTTCGAACAGCGCCACTTCGTTCTCTTCGAACACTTCGCGGATGATCACTCCGGCGATCTTCGCGGTGTTCGGGCAGAGGTCGGTCAGCTTGACCATGCAGCAGTTGCCGGCAGCGACGGCAGCGGCGACCGGGCCGAGCGTCAGGCCGAGCGGGAAGTTCCATGGCCCGAGGATCAGGCACACGCCGCGCGCCTCATAAGCGATCATGGCCTTGTCGTTCGGGTTCTTCGAGGGGGTGACTTCCGTCGGCTTCATCCAGCTATCGAGGCTGTCGATGTTGAGCTGGATGTTGCCGACGATGTTGAGCACCTCGGTGACGCGGATTTCGCCCTCGGGCTTGCGGGTGTCCTTCTGTACCGCCGCGACAATGGCGTCGGCATGAGCCAGGACGGAATCCTTGAGCTTGGCGAGCTTGGCCTTGCGTTGCTCCGCGGTTGAGGCCTTCACATCCCACTGATGGGCCTGCTGCAGCGCGAACACGCGCGAGAGTTCGGACGAGGTATCAACGATTGCTTCGGCTGTGCTGGACATATGAATTCCGTCTGGTTCGACCTAGGGGGACCGGCGGCTTCTAGAGCGTCTCGCCGCCGCCGGGGAGTGCCTTTTTAGCCGCTCGCGTTCGCGATAATCTTTAATGCGAATGATTAGCATTGACGCAATGCCTATCGACCCATAGGCGCGCCCGCGTGAAGAGCTCGACCATCCGTATCTGGTATTTGGTGCACAAGTGGACCAGCCTGATCTGCACCATCTTCCTGATGATGCTGTGCGTCACCGGCTTGCCGCTGATCTTTCACGACGAGATCGACGCCCTCCTCGGCCACGAGCCTGCGCCGATGACGGGCCTGGGCTCTTCGGGCGAAGGGCCGGGATTACTCCCGCTCGACACGATGCTCGAAAAGGCGCTCGCCCAGCGTCCGGGCGAGGTGCCGTTGTTCATGGCCTTCGACAACACCACGCCGGTCCTCACCATCACCACCGGCCCGGCTCCCGATTCCCCGGCTGACGAGATGACCATCCAGCTGTTCGACCGCTCGACGGGCGAACCGGCGGGTCAAGTCTCCGAAGGCGAGGGCGTGATGGGGTTCATTCTCGAGCTTCACACCGACATGTTCCTCGGCTTGCCGGGCATGTTGTTCCTCGGCGTGATGGGCATCCTGTTCGTGGTGGCGACGCTTTCGGGCGTGGTGCTCTATGCCCCGTTCATGCGCCGGCTGGCCTTCGGGACCTTGCGCGTGTCGCGGAGCAAGCGGCTCAAGCAGCTCGACTACCATAACCTGCTCGGGATCGTCGCTCTCGCCTGGATCGTGGTGGTCGGAAGCACCGGGGTGATCAACGCCTTCGCCACTCCGCTGATCCAGTTCTGGCAGCAGTCGGAACTGGCCGAGATGACCGCGGCCTATCAAGGCGTCGAACCGCTGCCGCCGTCCCGCTACGGTTCGCTCGACAAGGCCATGGCTGCTGCACGAGCTGCGCGCCCGGGCAACAACCCACAGTTCATCGCCTTTCCCGGCGGCGCCTATAGCAGCCAGCACCACTACGCGGTGTTTCTGCAGGGCGACACGGCGCTGACCGAGCGCATGCTGACCCCCGCGCTGATCGATGCGGAGACCGGCAAGCTGACCGATGTCCGACCGCTGCCCTGGTACCTGACGGCGCTGCTCTTTTCCCAGCCGCTGCACTTCGGCGACTACGGCGGGCTGCCGCTCAAGCTGATCTGGTCGGTGCTCACCTTGGCGACGGTCTGGATCCTGTGGACCGGCGTGCTGCTGTGGCTGCGGCGCGAGCCGGGCGCGGTCGAGCGCCGGATCGTCGAGATCCATAGCGGCGGCACCGCGGGAGAAGCGGCATGACCGCCAAGCCCCGCCGACGGCCGCGCAGTCTGGCAGTCGTCTTCGGCGTGCCGTTGGTGCTCGCCGCGATGACGCTGGCGGGCCTTATCGTCGGCCTCGCCGGTGAAGGCCTGCATGACCTGATTGCCTGGCTGCTCCTAGCACCGCTGCCGGCGGTGCTGGTGTGGGCCTGGGTTCGCCGCACATGAAAACAATCAAAACCTAGAACACTTGGGGTCTAAATAGATGAGAGCCTTTAACACCACTTTGCCCGCCTTCGTGATCGCGGCCGCCATCGCGACTCCTGCCCTGGCGCAGGACAATGCGGGCGAGGAGATTGTCGTCACCGCTCAGGCGGAAAACGCCACGGTCATCGTCAATGGCGGCAGCGCGGGCGTGCTCGGCGATCGGCCGGCGGAAGACCTGCCGTTCTCGATCCGCAGCTACGATGAATCGCTGATCCTCAACCAACAGCCGCAGACGCTGGGCGAAGTGCTGCAGAACGATCCGACCATCCGCTCGACCTTCGGCTTCGGCAACGCGGCCGAACTGTTCATCATTCGCGGCTTCGCCCTGTCCGGTGACGATATCGGGATGAACGGACTTTACGGCATCGCCCCGCGTCAGCTGATCGCGCCCGAACTGTTCGAGAGCGTGCAAGTCCTCAACGGCTCGAGCGCCTTCCTCAACGGCGCGGCGCCGGGCGGGTCGGGCCTTGGCGGCAGCGTCAACCTGCTGCTGAAGCGCGCCGGCGACAAGCCGCTGACCCGGGCGACGCTCGGCTATACCGGCGATGCGCATATCGGAGGCAGCTTCGATGTCTCCCGCCGGTTCGGAAACGACGGCGAGTGGGGCCTGCGGGTCAACGGCGCCTACCGCGACGGTGAAGTTTCGATCGACCGCGAAGACCGCCGCAACCAGGTGCTCGGCGTGGCGCTTGACTGGCGCAGCGACCGAGCGCGCGTGGTGCTCGACCTCGCTTATCAGGAAGTGCGGGTCGACAGCCTCCGCCATAAAGTCTCGCTGGGCGTCAATGCGGTACCCGCGGTTCCGGAAGCCGACGCCAACTTCGCGCAAGACTTCACCTACACCGAAATGCGCGACCTGTTCGGCGCAATCTCGGCCGAGTACGACGTAGCCGAGAACGTGCTGCTCTATGCGCGTGCAGGCGCCCGCGATGGCCGCGAGGATGGTATTTACGGCGGCATCACCGTGAACGACGCGCTCACCGGAGACGGTACCGGCAATGCCCTCTACGTACCCCGGACCGACAACAACGAAGCCGCCGAGGCTGGCATTCGCGCGAAGTTCGGTTCGACTGTCACGAACGAGGTGAACTTCGGCGGCAACGCGAACTGGCAGGTCAACCGCAACGCCTTCGATTTCCGCTACGGCCCCGGCTTCGCGGGCTTCCCGACCAATCTCTACGATACGGTCCAGGTGCCGCTGCCGAGCTCGTCATTGGTGGGGGGCAATCTCGACAACCCTGGCCCAAGAACGCGCAGCCAGCTGACGAGCATTTTTGCGTCGGACACTCTCGGCTTCTGGGACGATCGGATCCTCCTTACCGGCGGCCTTCGTCTCCAGACGATCAACGCCAAGACCTTTGACTATGACACCGGCGACCTGTTCGAGGAGTATGACGATGACGCGGTGACGCCGGTCATTGGCCTCGTCGTAAAGCCGATCGAGCGGCTGTCGCTCTATGCCAACCGCATTGAGGCGCTGCAGCAGGGCCCGGTCGCGCCGATCGATCCGAACCTGACCAACTCCGGCGACATGCTCGCTCCGCGCAAGTCGGTGCAGTACGAGATCGGCGGCAAGATCGGTTTCGGACGCATGTTCGCCGGGCTCGCGCTCTACCAGATCGAGCGGCCGGGCGAGGGCATCCTGCCCGACAACAGCTTCGGTTATCTCGGCAATCAGCGCCACCGGGGTGTCGAACTCACCCTCAACGGTGAGATCACAGAGGGCTTGCGGCTCATCTCCGGTCTTGCCGTCACCGACGCCGAACTCGTCGGCGGTACCGAGGTGCCGGGGGTGCCGGGCTTCACCGCCAATTCCGATATCGAGTGGGACATGCCCTTCGTACCGGGCCTGACCGCGGTCGGGCGCGTGACCTATACCGGTGAACAGTGGGTCGACACCGCCAATACCATGAAGCTCGACGACTGGGCCGTGTTCGATCTCGGCGCGCGTTACGTTTTCGCCGCTGGGGAGACGCCGGTGACGCTGCGCCTTACCGTCGATAACGTCACCAACGAGCGTTACTGGGCTTCGGCTTTCGACTCCTTCTTCCCCGCTCTCCTCCAGGGGCAGCCGCGGACGGTGAAGGCGTCGATCTCCGCCGATTTCTGAGGTGTAATCGGGATGCCGGCCGAAAGGCCGGTATCCCGCCTGCACGCGCGGAGTGTCGGGTTGAGGCCACGGTTGGGCCGATAAATCTCCTGAATAGAGAACCACTTGCCGGAACCGCCGTTGCCGATTGACGGCTGCGAAGCGGCAGTTCGCTGCCTCGTCTGTCGCCGGCCCCCTCTATCGGTTCAGGAGATGCGATGTGGCCTGGGTTCGCGTGACGCGACGCAACGTACTTGCTCTTGCGGTGGTTTCCTCCGCGTCGATGACCGCGCGCCTGTGGAGCGGCGGCCTGATCGTTCCGGAAGCCAGGGCTCAGGCGGCCACCCTCGTGCAGGGGCGAACCTTCAGCGGAACCCGCGGATCGGGGAGTGGCAGCGCGGGCGGCGAAGGCATCAGGGTCGCCGCCGATGGAACCAGGATCGTCGACAGCACCTTTCAGAACTTCGCGACTGGGGTCCGCATCCCCAAGGTGATCGGGCAGCTCACGGTCGAGAATGGCAAAGGCGATAACCTTTACCGTTTCCTCGACACGACGGTCGCCTCGGGAGTCCCCGATGCTTCGCTCAGCGACTTCGTGATCCGGAACGTCGAGGCAAAGGGGCTCGAACACGGCTTCCTTCGCCTGCGCTACCAGTCGGCGCGCGGCCAGATCGAAGACATTGTCGCGAACTGCCGCGATAGTGGCGGCGACCAGTACTGCGTAGGCTTCGCGCTCGACGATCAGGCGCATGACATCACCTACCTGCGCGCCGCGGCGCATGGGTTCCGCGAGGTCGGCCGTCCGAACGACAGCTACTGGAACGGGGACGGCTTCACCGACGAACGCGGCAACAGCGCTATCCGCTACCTCGACTGCGTGGCCACGGGCTCCACGGACGGAGGGTTCGACCTCAAATCGTCGGGCGTGCGGCTTGAACGCTGCAAGTCCGAGGGAAACAAGCGCAACTTCCGGTTATGGAATAGCGGCGAACTGCATGACTGCGAGAGCACCGAGCCGATGTCGCGCGGCGGCAGCGGCCGCGCGGCCCACTTCTCGTTCCACGGCGATGTGGGAGCCTATCGCATCGTGAAGCCCAAGGTGCGGGCAGCGCAGGGCAATGCTGCGCCTGTCTTCCTGTTCAACACGAATGCGCCGGCGCGCATCATCATCGAAGGCGCGGACATAGAGGCGCCGTCCGCCACGCTGATCGCGGTCGAGAACGGTCCGCAGCCGGTCGTCGAATTCGCCCCCCCGCGCGACCAGCAACGCATCGTCACCGCAAGCTAATCGCTCGCCTCAATAGGCGTTGGGGTGAACCACGACGAGCGCAGTCCTCATCAGGATCTGTACGTCGCGCCCGATCGTCCACCCCGAGATGTATTCGAGATCGGCCTGCAGCCTGCGGGTTAGATCGGCCGGCTCGCGCGTGGCTCCGCGAAAGCCGCGCACCTGCGCAAGGCCGGTGATGCCGGGCTTGAGAGCGTGACGATGCCAGTAACGCTCGTCGACATCCCAGAACAGGTCCTGTCCGGCCAGCGAGCCCAGCGCGTGCGGCCTGGGTCCGACGAGACTCATCGAGCCCAGCAGGACGTTGAAAAGCTGCGGCAGCTCGTCGAGGCTGGTGCGTCGCAAGAAGTTGCCGACGCGTGTCACCCGGTCGTCGTCCTGACTGGCAGACACGGTGCCATCGGCATCGCATACCTCGATCCGCATGGTGCGGAATTTGAACACCGTGAACAGCGCGTTGCCCCAGCCGACGCGTGCCTGGCGGAAGAGTACCGGGCCCTCGCTGTCGAGCTTGATGGCGCAGGCTATCACGGCCAGCACCGGCGCGAGAATGAACAGCGCCGCAACCGTGAAGGTTAGGTCGAACCCGCGCTTGACGATCTGATCCGGACGGCCGAGCGGCCCAGAGGCCACGACCATCGTCGATCCGCCGCTGATCCGGCCCACACCGATCGGGCCCATCATCTCCAACTCGCGCTTGAGGATCTCCGCGCGGACGTTCGCGCCCTTGAGCGACATGGCCCAATCGTATTGTGCTTCCGGCCGGCAGGCGATGACGACGCGATCTGCACCCTCCAGTACCTCGGCCAGGCGGAGCAGCATCACGGGGTCGCGCAAATTGGGTTCGATCCCGACGTCTCGCGCATCGATCACTACGGCGTGCGGAGGGGCATCGACTTCCTCTCCGTCGACGATGATCAGTTCCGTCAGGTAACGGTTCTCGAAGACGCGGTCGCCAATCGCCCCTCCGGCCAGCCTGGCCAGGGTCAGGGCGGCCGGAATGACGATCAGGCCGATAGCGAGTTCGGAGCGGCGGATGCCGCCCAGGGAATAGCCGACCAGGAGGATCACGAGCAGGGTGAACAGGGCGGCAATGGCGGCCCTGGAGATGCCCTTGCCGGGATACTGCAGCGCATCGATTGCATAGGCGCGCAGGTTGGTGGCCGCGGCGATGTAGATCGGGATCGTTGCCAGGGCGACCGGGCGCCAGTCGAAGCCGCGCAACCAGTAGCTGCTGATCGACGCAGTAAGGGCGAGCGCCGCCGTTATGGCGAGCACATCAGCGACTAGCAGGATCATGGACATCTGCGCGCGCGCATGGCGCCGCGGCTCGAGCCGCCTCGAAAGGGCCTGCCGAGATTCGATGAACCCATCGCGGAGAGTTTGAAAGTTCAAGAGCAGCACACCCGAAAGAGACCCCGACTTTTTCGGGACTTCACGAGCAATGCGCACAATTGTTCCAGGCGTAGCGCTGAACGGAGGATATTGCGCGATCAGCCACCACCAAGGCACCGAAAGCGGCCCGGAGCCGCCCGGTTTCAGCGGTTTTTGGGACCGATCCGGTCGATCAAACCGCCCACGATCCTGAGCATGGCAATTAGAACATCAGAAGATAGACGCCCGTCCACGCGAGCAGGCCAGCCGATAGGGCTGCGCCGAACGCGATCACCGATTTCCGGGGTACGGTATCGGGCGCCGACACCACGGCGCGACTCTTAACGTCTTCAAGCTTCACGATATCTTGCCAGCATCCTCTGGCCGCTTGTTTTCAAACCACTGTTACCGGCGGCCTCTACCCAGAATACACCCATGCGACCGCATGCTCAAGCGTTCAACGGACTTGCCGAACACTTGGTCGCATTTCGATCACAGTTTCAAATCGCCATAATTGGACTAAGTTCCTGAGGGCTCACTAAAAACACGGCATTTGGCCGATCCCCCACCATCGGAGCAGCCTGGCAACTGGCCGGAACGCTCGGCTCGTATGAGGATTTGCGTCAGTTGAGGATGTCGAAGGGCGGACGTCATTCAAGGAACGATGATGGACGCACTCACCAGCAACTTTTCGCGCCGAGCACCTGAGCCCGGACTGATCGACATTCGCGGTCTCGCCGCGATCATTCGACGCAGAGCCCTTGCGATCGGCGCGGTGTTGGGGATCGGCATTTTTGGCGCCATCCTGGCCTACAGTTTGGCGGATCCGACTTATTCGGCGACAGCCCAGGTTGCGATCGAGCGACAAGTCGAAGACGTGGTCCCGGTCGAGACCAATCGGGATCGGCCGGCGATGACCGACTCTTCGACCGTCGACACCGAGGTGCAGGTGCTGCGGTCTCCGACGATCGCTGCTGGTGTGGTCGATCGGCTCGATCTCGCCCGCCGGCCGGGCTTCGGTTTCCCCATGGATGGACAGGCTCCTGGGACCGACGCGCTGCCGGCGGCGAGGGCCCGCGCGATCGACGTCGTCCGCAACGGGCTCGATGTGAAGCGTGAAGGTACGTCCTACGCCATCGCGATCAGCTTCGCCTGGGGCGACCCGCAGACGCCGACCGACGTCGTGAACACCGCGGCCAAGGTCTATCTCGATTCCCAAACCCAGGCGCTGTCCGCGGAAACGAACCAGCAGGCCGCCTTGCTCGCCGAGAGGCTCGAGATGCTGCGCGAAGATGTCCAGCAGGCCGAGGCGGACGTCGCCAGCTATCGCGACCAGACCAATCTGGTCGACATCTACAACGACAATGCCACGGCGCAGCAGCAGATCGCCACGATCAACGGAATGCGCGCCCAGGCTCAGTCGCAGCAGGCGGCTGCCGCTTCGCGCGCCGCCAGCGGGCGTAACGGCGAAGTAGCCGCTATTCTCGACTCTCCGGTCATAAGCCAGCTGCGGACCGAAGAAGCTCGCCTGGTCGCCAAGGAAGCGTCGATGAGCGTGCGCTACGGGCCCAACTATCCCGAGATGACGCCGCTGCACGAAGAACTCGCAACCGTGCGGGCAAAGATCGCCGAAGAAACCGGACGGCTTAGCCGTAGCCTCGCCAGCGAGGCGCGGGCTGTAGGCAGCCAGGCCGGTTCGCTCAGCGGCTCCGTCGGGGAAGTGATCGGCCAGGTTCGGGCAGGCAATCGCGCATCGGTCCGCCTCGCCGAGCTGCAGCGCAACGCCGAAGCCGCACGCGTGCTCTATTCGGCCATGCTCGAACGCTATCGTCAGGCCATTGCGACCCAGGGCACCGAGCGTGGCAACGCCTATATCGTCTCGCTCGCGCCGGTTCCCCGCGCGGCAGTATCACCTAATCTCACAGTCTACCTGCTCGTCGGCATCCTCGCCGGACTCGCTGCTGCGGCTGTGATCGTGCTGCTGCTCGAAATGCTCGAGCGTGGCATGCGGACCCGGCGTGAACTGGAAACGTCGCTCGGCGTTCCAGTCCTCGCTTCCGCGCCCGACCTGGCTTCGATCAACGGCGGTTCCCACGCAGTACACGCGCCGCTGGAAGCCAGCGACTTTGCTCTTACGAACAGCGGCTCGCTATTTGGCGAGACCTTCCGCTCGATCCGCACGACCTTGCGGATTGGACGGGGCGATCGGGATGCCCGCACTGTCGCGGTGATTTCCTCGATCCCGCACGAAGGCAAGACGACGGTCGCGCTCACTCTCGCCCGCACGACGGCCAAGCTTGGTCAGCGGGTTGTTCTCGTCGACTGCGACGAACGCCAGCGTGGATCGAGCCGCGAGTTCAGGGCGGGTCCGGTCGGACTGGCGCAAGTCCTCGCGGGTACGGCGCAGATCGAAGACGCGCTGATCACCGACCTGGAAACCGGGCTGAGCGTTCTGCCGCAACTCAAAGGCGAAAGCCCGGACTACGACATGTTCGCGTCCGACCGGATGCAGCAGTTGATCGACAGCCTGGCGCAGCGTTTCGACCTGGTGGTGATAGATACCGCACCGGTGCTGCAGATCGCCGAAGCGCGGGCGCTGGCGGCCATGGCCGACAAGACCCTGTTCGTCGTCCGCTGGCGTGACACGCCTGTCCATACTGCCCGCATGGCGCTCGATCTGCTCGAGCGGTCGGGGGCCGATGTCGCTGGTGCGGTGCTCAACATGGTCGACATCCGCGCGCAGGCGAAATCGAGCGCGGAGACGCATCTCTACCGCGAATATGAGAAAGAACCCGCCTGATCCGATGAGTAAACGGGTCGTGTTCGTCATCAACTCGCTGGCGGGTGGGGGAGCGGAGCGAGTCTTCAGCACCATCCTCAGCGCGTCCACGCGTTATCGGGACGAGTACGACGTCTCGGTGACGCTGCTCGATCGCGAGGAGCAGGCCTACGCGTTGCCGGGCGACATGGGTGTTCGGCAGCTCGACTGCCGCCACAGCCTGCCGCGCAGCATTGCCGGCCTGACGCGAGCGACCAAGAAGGAGAAGGCGGACCTCTCGCTCTCTTTCCTGACGCGTTCCAACGTGGCTGCCGCTTTCGCCATGATAGCGCGGGGGCGGCCTTTCGTGATCAGCGAGCGGGTCGATACCGCCGCTCATCTCGACACCGGCAGGTTCGCCTGGGCTAGCCGACTTCTCGTCCGGCTCACGTATCCCCGCGCTGCTGCGGTGATTGCGGTCTCGAACGGGGTGGCCGACACTCTCGTGAGCAAGTTCGGCGTCGAGCGGGAGAGGATCTCCGTCGTCTTCAACCCCGTGGACCTCGACAGGATTGCCGCGCTCGCGGCGGAAAGCCCGTCGATCGAGATTCGGGCCGACGACTGCATCGCCATGGGACGCCTGGTTCCGAACAAGAACTTCGCCCTGGCGATCGAAGCCTTTGCCCGCAGCGGCCGGAAAGGACGGCTGGTGTTGATCGGCACGGGTCCGCTCCATGCGGAGCTCCGCGCGCTCGGCGACCAGGTGGGCCTTGGCGAACGCCTGGTCATGCCGGGCTTCATCGAGAACCCCTACGCGCTGCTCGTTCGGGCCGGCCTCTTCATCCTGAGCTCTAACGCCGAGGGTTTTCCGAACGCGCTGGTTGAGGCGATGGCGGTTGGCGTGCCGGTAATCGCGACCGATTGCCGGTCTGGGCCGTCGGAAGTCCTGGCGGTAAGTCTCGACAGAGCGAGCGTCGTCGACGGCGAGGGCGGGCTCCTGGTTCCGGCCAATGATGTTCCGGCGATGACCGATGCGATTGTCCTGATGGAGGATCCTCAACTCAGCCGCTCGTTCGGCGAACGGGGCCGCAGACGCGCTGCCGAGTTCAGCGTCGACCGGGCGGTCGGGGCCTATTGGCAGATTATCGAGTCCGTGATCGGGAACGAAGCGAGCCGACAATGACCCGGTCTCGCATCCGATGGCGCCAGATTAGCGTCCTGATCGCCCTCGCGATCGTGCTGACCTTGCCGCTCGGCCGGTTGTCGGGCTCGATCGATGCCTTTACCTCGTTCCTGCCCTTCGCCCCGCTCTTTGCGTTGGCGGCCTTCATTCCAGGACGAGACAAGCTGCCCTGGGCCTTCAAGGGCGCGGCGGCTTGCGTTCTCGTCGCTTCCGCCGTGGCGATCGTGCCGGAGGTCGTCTCTCCCGGTCGCGCGAATGCCGCCCCTGCCTCGGGCCAGCGGCTGACCTTGATCACGCAGAACGTCGGAGTGGTGAATACCGATCCGATCGGCACGATCGACGCTCTACTCGCAAGCGATGCGGACATCGTCCTGTTGCAGGAGACCGACGGAGCAGTCGCGCCCTATCATCAACGGCTCAAGCAGCGCTTTCCCTATCATAGCCCGTGCCGCGAAGGCTGCTCGGCCGCGATCTATTCGCGGTTCCCGCTGGTGAAGGCAGACTATCGCGCCCGTCGACCTGACGGTGGGGAGTTCGGGCCACCCTTGCTCTGGGCTGTCGCCAGGCTTGAGGACGGGACCGAGTTTCCGATCGTCACCTACCACCAGCCCTGGCCACTCCCTGCGGATCGACAGGCCAACTGGCGGCATGCCCTGCCGGATGCGCTCGCCTCGCTTGGAACTCAGCGGCTGATCCTGGGCGGCGACTTCAACCTGACGCCCTGGAGCTCGGCGATGCGGACGCTCGATAGCGACCTCGCCCCTCTCAGCCGGAGCACGCGAGCGGCGTTCAGCTTCCCCGCGCGGTTCGCCGGGATGGCCTGGCCGGTTCCGTTCCTGCCGATCGACCATGTCTACACAGGACCGGCGTGGTCCGTGCAAAATGTCGAGGTTCTGCCTGCGGTCGGTTCGGACCATCATGCGGTCCGGGCCGA
Source organism: Porphyrobacter sp. (assembly GCA_017744315.1). Classification (GTDB taxonomy): domain Bacteria; phylum Pseudomonadota; class Alphaproteobacteria; order Sphingomonadales; family Sphingomonadaceae; genus Croceibacterium_A. The sequence goes on along the minus strand of JAGIBN010000004.1, from coordinate 109,022 downwards.
CTTGTGGCTCACCCAGCCGGTGGGGGCCGAAGTATGAGCGACAGTTTCTCCGACGTAGCCCCGATGCTTCCGGCCTTCGCGCTGCTTCCGGCGCTCGGCTTGCTCACGCTCATCGGCATTTTCGCGCTGTGGAGTGCGCAAGGCCTGGCTGCCCGCTTCGTTGTGTTCGCGATATGGATGCGCCTCGTGCTCTCGGCCTTGCACGTCTACACTTACGCCCAGGTGGCGGGTGGCCTGTCGATCAACGCGCTCTTCTCGATCCTGGTGGTCGGGCTCGGGCTCCTGGTCATTCGCAAGACCCTGCTGCTCAACAAGGCGGCGCTGCCGATCTACCTGCTCATCGCGGTCACCTTGCTCAGCGCGATGGCGAATTCGCGGGTGGCACCAGGGCTCGATGTCCTGATCAAGTATCTCTACTTCCTGGTGATCGCGCTCGCGACTTATCAAGCGCTCGAGGAGGACTACCGCGGTTTCGGCCTGTCCGTGCTGCTCGCCTTCAGTCCGCTAGTGCTGCTGCAGCTGATTTCGGTGGTGCTCAACATGCCGAAGACGGCGCCCGATGGCTCGATCAGCTACATCGGGGGGTATAATCACGAAGCGGCGTTCTCGGTGGCACTCGTCGGGCTGTTCTTCGCGGCCTGTCTCGCCAAGGGCACCAACCTCGTCATTCGAACGATCGCCATGGTCGCCGCAGCGGCGGGTATCTGGATCGCCAACTATCGCACGGCGATGATCGGGATCCTCCCGCTCGGCTTCTATGCGAGCGTGATGGGCGTGGGTCGATGGGTCGAACCCAAGTTGCGCGCGGCGGTGATCATCGGAATGGCGCTGCTTGGATTTGCGCTTCTGGTCTACGCCTTGGGAACTTCGGAGCGCTTCGCCGAAGTCGGGGGCCTGCTCCGAGGTGAGGTCGATCTGCTGAAGCCACCAGAGTCCTTCACGGCGGCCGACCAGGACCTGCTGAGCGCCCGCGCCTACATCTGGAGCCAATATATCTACGGTTGGGCGGACGGAACATCGCTCCAGCATCTGGTCGGCTTCGGCCCCAATGCCTGGGAAGAGCATTTCGAAATCTACGCCCACAACACCTTTGTCGGCATGCTCTTCGACGGAGGCCTGCTCGGCGTGGCGGCCATTGTCACGCTGCTTGGCACCGGCTTCGTGCTCGCGGCGCGGAGCGGCGAATTCGCGCCCCGGCTCCTGGCGGCGCACCTGAGCTTCCTGTTGCTCAACATGGCGACGATGCCCTTCTGGCTGATCGAGGGGCTCATTCTCTACGGCTACCTATGGGGACACACGATGCATGCTTATTACCGTCGAACCCCGCGGCTGGAGTTCGGTCCCCTCCCCCTGCGGGTAGTGCGCTTCAACGGTAGCCTGTGATGCGGGGAGGCCAGGGATCAGCCAACGCGCCGCCGCGGTTCACCGTGGTCATGCCGCTGTACAACAAGGCGCCGCATGTCGAGGCCACGATACGCAGCGCGCTCGATCAAAGCCTCCCGCCCGAAGAGATCATCGTCATCGACGACGGGTCGACCGACGGCGGCCTCGAAATCGTGCGGGCCATCGATGACGACCGCTTGCGTATTCTAACCCGCTCCCCTCCGGGGCCGGGCGGCTATGCGGCCAGGAACATGGGCATCAAGGCCGCCACCGGAGACTGGATCGCCTTCCTCGATGCAGACGACATGTGGAGCGAGAGCCATCTCAAGAACCTGTCCTCCGCCATCAGCGATTGCCCCGATCCCGTCGGGTGCGCGTTCAGCCGGTTCGAGATTGTCGAGCACGCCGGTCGGCGTCCCTACCGCCACTCCCCGCGGCTGACGGGAGGGCAGGCGCTGCCGCTCCAGCAGCTTGTCAGCGCCTGGCTCGATACCGAACGATGCCCGGTGTGGACCGGCGCAACGGCCATTCGCACCGAACTTCTGCTCGACGCCGGCCTGTTCCCAGAAGACGGCACCCAGCGCGGCGGGGACAAGGACATGTGGCTCAGGACGATGGCGCGCGCCGAGGCCGTGTTCGTCGACCGGTCGAGCGCGGAGTTCCACCAGGACACGGTCAATCGCGTCACCCGCTCGGCGCGCCATTCGAAGTTGCCGGTCATCGTCACGACTATTGCTGCGCTGCTAGAGGCTGCGACCCCCGAGCAGCGCGCCTTGCTCAAGCGACTGTCGAACCAGGAGGTCGTGCTGTACGCTCGCCACTCGGCGGGGAATGGCGTTCCCTTCGGGTTCGAGTTCTTCCGGGCGCTCTATGCGCCGCGCCTGCGCGATGGGATCAAGATGGCGGGCTACTGGTTCGCCGCCTGGGGCATGCGGCTAAAAGGAAAGCGCCGCTAGGGCAGCGCCTTCCTGTTCGCCGCGTAGCAGGCCGCCAGGAGCTCGGCCGGAACCACGCGGTTGACGTAACCGTCGGAGCCTTCCTCCGAGATCACCTTGGCCGGGATGCCGGCGACCACGCTGCGCGGCGGGACGTCGCGAGTGACCAGCGCCGAAACGCCGATCGCGCTGTCGTCCCCGACGGTGACCTTGCCGATGACTTTCGCACCCACGCCCATGAAGACGCGGTTGCCGATGGTCGGAGTGCCGGCTCGCTTCCCGCGGTTGGTCTGGCCGATCATGGTCATCGCGCTCAAGGTCACGTCGTGCCCGATCTTGGTGTGACCGTGCATGTAGATGCCGCCGAACCGGTTGATGAACAGGCCGGGATCGATCTCGGTATATTCGGGGATCGCGATCCCGTATTTGTAGCGGCAGTGCAGCAGGATGAACTTGGCGATCGGGTAGAGCGTCACCCGGCTGATGCGCCCGGTCTTCAGATAGCCGCTCACCCTCATCCAGAACGTGTACTTGTATCCGGGCGTGAACAGGAAGTGGCGCCAGAAGCGGAAGCGGCCGTTGTGTTGGTAGCGATGGAGGTCGGCGGCCAGATAGAGCCGGAGCGCCCGAAACGATCTCAGGCATCCGCGCGAGTGCGGCCTGGCGAGCGCCTCCAGGTCGACATCTTCTTCCTTCACCTCAATCTTCGAGACCTCGGTCATACCCACCTTTCCGCGTCATTGTGCACCTGCGTACATTGAACTGTCTATTACGGCTTTGGTTCTGCGCCATGACCTCATGTGGCGCGTTTTGTGAGCCGGTCTCACGCCAGTCTCACTTCGGCGCTTTGGCCAAAAATGCCCGGAACGCATTCGGGGATCCGGCAGTATGCTGCATTGCAACAGGAAGTCTGCGGCACCGTTGTGGTGTCCGTCGAACGGACGGCGAGGAGTTGCTATGGATCCTGCACGCTCCCGCCTGTGCGTCACAGGCTTGCGCGGAATACCCGGCGTCATGGGCGGGGTTGAGACGCATTGCGAGGAACTGCTTCCGCGCGTGGCTGTGAACGCGCCCGAGTTCGAAATCGAAGTGCTCGGCCGCAAGCCTTACCTGAAAGACACGCCTGACCGGTGCGATGGGGTGATGGTCACGCCGCTGCCATCGCCGCGCCAGTCGCATCTCGAGGCGATAGTCTCGACCGCCGTGGGCGTGGCCTACGCCCGCTGGACCGGCGCCCGCATCATTCACATCCACGCAATCGGGCCGGCCATCCTGACCCCCTTGGCGCGACTGATGGGTCTGAGGGTCGTGATGACGCATCACGGCGACGACTACGAACGCGCGAAGTGGGGCAAGTTCGCCAAGTTCGCGCTTCGGACCGGGGAGCGGTGGGGGATCAACTGCGCCCACCGGGTGATCGCGGTCTCGCCCTCGCTCGCCGACAGGCTCGCGCATCAGTATCCCTCGTGCGCCGGGAAAGTCCGCTACATACCGAATGGAGCCCCGGCGCTCAGCGACGACAGCCTCGGTTCCGCCGAGATCCTCTCGCGCTTCGGAGTGTCGGCCCGGAACTTCATTCTCGCGGTTGGCCGGTTCGTGCCGGAGAAGGGCTTCGACTATCTGATCGACGCCTTCCGCAAGTCTGGCACCAAGCGAAAACTGGTCATTGCGGGGGCGGCCGACCACGGTTCGGCCTACGCCCGCAAGATCATGAACGAAGGCGGCGGGAACGTAATTCTGACCGGGCAACAGCCCAGGCCGATACTCAAGACCCTGTACCAGAACACGGACCTCTTCGTGCTCCCATCCTTCCACGAAGGCCTGCCGATAACGGCCCTGGAAGCGGGGCGTTGCGGGGCGCCGATGTTGCTCAGCGATATCCAGCCCAACCGCGACCTGGGACTGCGTGAGGCGAACTACTTTCCCGTGGGCGATACCGATGCGCTGGCGATGAAGATGGGCAGCCCGTCCGCCGGCTTCGAGGTGGACGCGCAAGATCTCAACCGCCGCTTCGACTGGGACCAGATCGCCCGGCATACCCTGGACGTCTACCGGGAGGCTGAGCGAGTCTGATGCGCGGCAAGCGGACGATCTCTGGGCGAGGGCGCGCAGCATGGTAGAGTTCCGTGGCAAGCTCCTCGCCGGAGCCGGCTGGATGGGAGCCTCGCGGCTGGCGGTAAACGCGCTTGGCTTCCTAAGCACGGTCGTGCTTGCCCGCATCCTGACGCCGGACGATTTCGGGCTCGTGGCCCTGGCCATGGCGATGATCCTGCTGATGTCGGCCATTACCGACACCTCGCTGGCTTCCGCCCTGGTGCAGCACGATGATCCGGGGGAGGACCATTGCAACACCATCCTCACCATGGGCGTCATTCGCGGCGTGATCGCCGCGGCGCTTTTCGCGCTCGCCGCCTATCCGCTCTCCCTCCTGTTCAAGGAACCGCGGCTGGTCGACGTGATGTACGTCCTATCCGTCACGCTGGTTCTCAGCGGGTTTGCCAATCCGCGGTCGGTCCTGCTGACGAAGGACCTGATCTTCTGGCAGCAGTTCATGCTCCAGGTCTCCAAGAAGCTGACCCAGCTTCTGGTCGCGGTGGCGCTGGCGCTGATCTATCGCAGCTATTGGGCGATGATCCTGGGCACCGTGATCGGCCAGGCCGTCAGTGTCGCGATCTCCTATTGCGTCCTGCCCTACCGCCCGCGACCGGGCTTGAAGCACGCGCGCGAATTGCTTGGTTTTTCGGTTTGGCTGACGCTCGGAAGCATCGTGCGGACGGCCAACTGGCGGATCGACCATCTGTTGATCGGCGGCTTCCTCGGCAGGCCTGCGCTCGGCTACTATTCGATGGGCAGCAATCTTGCCGCCATGCCGACGCAGGAAGTGACGACCCCGCTGTTCTCGGCGCTGTTTCCCGCCTTCACGCGCGTCACTGACTCCAACGAACGGCTGGTGAGGAACTACCGGCGCGCCCAGTCCACCGTGACCTGCGCAGTGCTCCCGCTCGGCATCGGCGCGGCGCTGATCGCCGATCCGCTCATTCCGCTGCTGCTCGGCGAGAAGTGGCGGCCTGCGGTCTTCGTGGTGCAGATGCTCTCGGCAGTGTTTGCTCTCCAGACGATCGGCTCGCTCGCGCAACCGCTCGCGATGGCGACGGGGCGGACGCGGATGCTGTTTGTCCGGGATCTGCAGAACTTCGGCCTGCGCGTGCCGTTGATCGTCCTCGGCATGTTCGTCGCCGGCCTGCCTGGCATCCTGTGGGCCCGCGCCATCACTGGCTCAGTCGCGATTGGGTTCAACATGGCCGTGGTCCGGTCCATCACCGGACTGAGCTACAAATCGCAACTGGCAGACAACGTGCGCGTGTTGACCGCAGCGGCGATCATGACCGGCGGTGTCCTGCTCGTACATTCGCAGCTGCCAACGAGCCTGAGCTGGCAGTGGCAGCTCATGGAGCTCTTCGCCCTGATAGCGGCCGGAGCGTTCCTCTACATCGGTAGCCTGGCGGCCCTGTGGCTCGCTGCAGGCATGCCCGGCGGGCCCGAGAAGGAAATCGTGCAAACCTTGAAGCAAATGGGAAATCGTCTTGCCCAGCCATCGCAACAATAGCGCCGTGATGATCGCCGAACCGTCCGGGACCCCCGGCTCGCAGGCCAGGTGTTCCAGCGCGGACCTGATCGACAGGCAGCGCACACTGTTGCGCGACGCCGTCACGGAAGTGGTCGGGTACGGTCAGAACTATGCGCTGGTCGACTTTCCGAACTTCTCGAACGTCGGCGACAGTGCGATCTGGCTCGGCGCGCGCGCGTTGTTGGAGGAGGTCGTCGGGCGTCCCCCGGCCTATGTCGCGACGATGAAGGGATTTGACGCAGCCGCACTTGCCGCCGCCGCAGCCACCGGTCCGATCCTGATCAACGGTGGCGGCAACTTCGGCGACTTGTGGCCAGCCCATCAGGATCTGCGCGAAGAACTGCTCCGGCGCTTTCCGAACCGGCCGATCGTCCAGCTGCCGCAGTCGATCAAGTTCCACGACATCGGCCGCGCCCGGCAGTTCGCGGACCTGAGCAAGCAGCACGGCAACTTCACCCTGATGGTACGCGACGAAGCGAGCCGCAAGTTCGCGCGCGAAACGCTCGGGATCGAGGCGCCGCTGGTGCCCGACTGCGCCGTCTATCTCGGCCCGCAAGCGCGGCGGGCGGCGCCCCAGGTGGGGACGCTGCTCTTGCTCCGCACCGACTCCGAACGCACGGACGTGGAACGCCATTCGTTCGAAGCGCTCGAAAACACCTCCCTCGTCGATTGGATCGAGGAGCCGGCGGGTCTGTTCAAGAGTGCGCAGCGAAAGGCCCGGATCGAGGCGCTCCTGCGTGCGCAATTCTCCCCCTCGGCCCGGCGGCTGACGCTCTTCGATCAGCTTGCCCGCCAACGCCTCGAACTCGGGCTGGCCATGCTGTCACAGGGCGAGGCGGTCATCACCGACCGGCTCCACGGCCACATACTCTCGCTGCTGCTCGACATGCCGCACGTCACGCTCGACAACAGCTACGGCAAGGTTTCGGGTTACGTGGATGCATGGGACCGCGACTATCAATGGCATCGGCAAGCCACGAACGCGGAGACTGCCCTCGCGGCGCGTGCGGAGCTCAATCGATGACGGACGCTGCTCCTCATCGGCGGAAGTTCAGCGCGATCATTCCGACGCACCTTCGCGCGGACCTTCTGTCAGAGGCCATTTCGAGCGTCGCCTCCCAGTCGCTTCCGCCTTCCGAACTCATCGTCGTCAGCGACGTGGACGATGCAGACACGCGGGAACTCATGGCGGCCCGGGAGCGGACCCTTCCGTTCCCGCTGCGCTATCACGTCAACGACACCCAACCCGGAGCCTGCGGCTCGCGCAACCAGGGCGCTCAGCTGGCGCTCGGCGATTGGCTGGCGTTCCTCGACGACGACGACGTCTGGTGCCCAGATTTTCTGCTCCGCTGCGCCGAGACCGCCGATCGGAAGGGCTCGACCTTGATCCTCGCTACTCTGATTGAGCGATCACCGGAGCGGGAAGATTGCATTCGCTCCTTTCCAGAGGGGCTCGACCGATATTCGTTCTTCAGCTTCCCGGGCGGCATGACCGGGAGCAACTTCACCATCGCCCGCGAGCGCTTCCTGGGCGTCGGCGGGTTCGATCCGCAGGTGACCGTGTTCAACGACTGGGACCTGCTGTTCCGCCTGATCGCCGCGGACCCTGACTATGCCGTGATTGGAGAGCCGCTGGTCGAGTGGCGGCAACACGAAGGCGAGCGCATCGGTTCCCGGTCGCAGAGGCGGGCGCAGGGTCTCGATTTCTTCGTCGACCGCTACACGCAGTACATGCCGCCCGAACTGATCGCCGAACTGCGCGCCACGGCTGCCTCGATACGCCGGGACCTGAGCGAAAGCTGGGCGGGCTATGTCGAACACAGCCTGGCTATCGCGAAAGTGCGGGGCGTGTCGGGTGTGCTCAAGAAGCTCGGCGTGGCGCGCTCATGAAGACCAAGGTTCTCGTCGTCAGTCTCGAGACCGCCAGTGAACGCCGCGAACGATTTTCCGCCGCGGCCCCGGCCGACGCGCTCGACTGGGAGTTTTTCGACGCCCATCGCGGCCTCTCGCCCGATCTCCACTATGACGAAGCGGAGGCAATCCGCCGCAAGGGACGGCCGCTCAAGCCCGGTGAGCTCGGCTGTTATTCGAGCCACTATGCGATCTGGCAGAGGCTGCTCGAAAGCGACGACGAGGCCTACATCGTGCTCGAGGACGATGTCGTTCCCGACTGGCGCTTCCTGTCGGCCCTCTCGCGGCAGTCGCTCGCCGAGCGCGGCATTCGCTACCTGAGGCTCTATTACAAGTTTCCCGCACGCTACATCGTGCGGGAGCGGAACTTCGTCCGCCGCTCGACCTCGATTGTCGAGCTGCTTGATCTTGCCTTCGGCACCCAAGGCTATGTCATCACCAAGCCGGCGGCGGCGATCTTCGTGGAGACCTTTCGCAATGTCGTGAGGCCGATCGACGATCAGCTCGATCGCCACTGGGACCACGGCGTGCCCAACCTCAGCGTTTTTCCGTTCCCGCTGTTCGAGATGATGCTCGAATCCGACATCGGCGATGATCGTTTCGCCGCGCAACCGCCGAGGACGCTCGGCCGACGCGTCGACATGTGGCGCGACCGGATCGGCAAGCGCCTCGCTGTCGCCCGCCGACGTCGGTCCTCGACAAGCTCGGGTTGAACGCTAAGGGGCGGCGCCATGAGTTTCACTGTGGCCGCCCTTTACCGTTTCGCGCCGTTCGATGATCCGGCCGCGCTGCGTCAGCCGCTGCTCGACCTGTGCACGGAGCAGGGGGTCAAGGGCACGTTGTTGCTCGCGCGTGAGGGTATCAACGGCACGATCGCAGGCAGCGGCGAGGCGATAGCCGTTACCATCGAGTATATTCGCGCGCTGCCGGGCTGCGCCGAACTCGACGTCAAGTATTCGACCGCAGCGGTCATGCCGTTCCAGCGGCTGAAGGTGCGGTTGAAGAAGGAAATCGTGACGCTGAAAGTGCCAGGGATCGACCCGGCGCGCGATGCCGGGCGCTATATCGACCCGGCCGACTGGAACGCGCTGGTCGACGATCCCGATACGGTGCTGATCGACACCCGCAATGCCTTCGAGGTCGGATACGGCAGCTTTGACGGCGCGGTGGATCCGGAAACCAAGGCCTTTGGTGACTTTCCCGACTGGTGGCGCGCCAATGCTGGCAAGTTCGCAGGCAAGCGCGTGGCGATGTACTGCACTGGCGGCATCCGCTGCGAAAAGTCGACCGCCTTCCTGCGCTCAGAGGGCGTGGACGACGTGGTCCATCTGAAGGGCGGAATCCTCGCCTATCTGGAACAGGTGCCCGAGAGCGAAAGCCGCTGGCAGGGCAGCTGCTTCGTGTTCGACGAGCGGGTTAGCGTCGGACACGGGCTGGTCGAGGTCGGCGACAATCAGTGATTGTTGCAAGGGCGCGAAGGGTTGGGCGCCGGCTGCCGTTATACCGATGAGCGCTTCTGAGCTGCACCTCCCTTGGGGCTCAGTTGGCTGCTTCTGATATCTTTGGGTCGTAGTCCCCCCGAAGTTCAGATCACGGCCCCGGCGGCGACCCCCTGCCGGGGCCTTTTTTTGCGCGTTCGTAATCCGGCACGCGCTTGCCCTTGGTGCGGCTGGTGAGATGAAACTTGCCGCACCGGTCGCAGCGATAGGGCCTTAGCCGCAGGCCATCGCGCTGCGCCGTCGCGACAGCTTCGTCTTCAGAGCCGTAGCGGACCTTCCTCTTGCAGATGCTCAGTCGGGTCCGCACGTCAGGCTCTCCGTCAGGCGGTCTGGCCTTCCAGGCGCTCGCTGGCGGCCATCCAGCGCAGCTCCGCGCGTTCCAGCTCGTCACCGACCTCCGCCCGCCGCCGGGCGAGTTCGCCCATGTTCAGGTTACGAAGGCTTGCGTCGGCCGAGGCGGGATCGGACATGGCGAGATCGATGCGGGTGGCCTGGGCCTGCAGCCGGGCGATGGCGGCTTCGGCGTCGGAGACTTCCTTGCCGATCTGCCGGGCCTCCTCGCGCGCCTGAGCGGCAGCCTTCTTGTCCTTCTTTTCGCCCTTGGCCCGGGATCCGGACTTCGGCTGGTTCCGGCCGAGCACGAAGTCGATGTAGTCCTCGATGCTGCCCGCGTAATCGACTGCCGTGCCGTTATCGACCAGCACGAGCCGGTCGGCGGTCAGTTCGACCATGTGGCGGTCGTGGCTGATCAGGATGACGGCGCCGTCGAAGTCGTTGAGTGCCTGCACCAGCGCCTCGCGCGCGTCGACGTCGAGGTGGTTGGTCGGTTCGTCGAGGATCAGCATGTGCGGTGCGTCACGGGTGATCAGGGCCAGCGCCAAGCGGGCGCGCTCGCCGCCCGAGAGCTGGCCGACCTTGGTCGTGGCGCGATTGCCGGAGAAGCCGAACCGCCCGAGCTGGGCCCGGACTGCGCCCGGCGTCATGCCTTTCATGGCGCTCGTCATGTGTTCGAGCGGCGTGTCGTCCGAGGCGAGCTCTTCCACCTGGTACTGGGTGAAATAGCCGACGCGCATCCGACCCGAGGCCTGCATTTGCCCATCGAGCGGGGCCAGCTGCGCGGCCAGCAAGCGCGCGAGCGTGGTCTTGCCGTTGCCATTCCGGCCCAGCAGCGCGATCCGGTCGTCGGGATCGATCCGCAGGTTGAGCCGCTGCAGGATCGGCTTGCCGCCATAGCCCACCGCCGCCAGGTCGAGCGTGATCAACGGCGGCCGCATCTCGTCCGGGCTCGGGAAGTCGAAGCTGAGGCTCGGGTCTTCCATCAGCGCCGCGATCGGCTGCATCTTGGCGAGCATCTTGGTGCGCGACTGCGCCTGCTTCGCCGTCGAGGCGCGGGCGCTGTTGCGGGCAACGTAGTCCTGCAGCCTGGCGCGCTGGGCATCCTGGGAGGCCTTTGCCGCGGCCAGTTGCGCGGCGCGCTCGGCCCGCTGCGTCTCGAACGCGTCATAGCCGCCGGGATAGAGCGTCAGCTTCCCGCCTTGCAGGTGGACGATCGTGTCGACCACGTTGTTCAGCAGGTCGCGTTCGTGGCTGATGATGATCAGCGTGCCCGGATAGGCCTTGAGGAAGTTCTCCAGCCACAGCGTCGATTCGAGGTCGAGGTGGTTCGAAGGCTCGTCGAGCAGCAGCACGTCGGGCGCCGAGAACAGCAGCGCCGCCAGGGCCACGCGCATCTTCCAGCCGCCTGAGAAACTGTCGAGCGGCCGGGCCTGCATGTCCTCGTCGAATCCGAGTCCGGTCAGGATGATCGCGGCGCGTGAGGGGGCGGAGTAGGCGTCGATGGCGAGCAGGCGCTCATGAACGTCGCCGAGCCGGTCGGGATCGGTGCAATGCTCTGCTTCTTCAAGCAATTGCGTCCGCTCGACGTCCGCCGAGAGCACCGCATCGAACGGAGAGATCGAGCCGTTCGGCGCCTCCTGGGCGATGTAGCCGAGCTTCGTGCGGCGCGGCATTTCGATCGACCCTTCGTCCGGATCGAGCTGGCCGATGAGGACCTTCATCAAGGTCGACTTGCCGGCGCCATTGCGGCCGATCAGCCCGACGCGGCCGCCAGGAGGGATCGCCGCCGAGGCGCGGTCGAGGATCGTGCGGCCGCCAAGGCGCACTGTGATGTTGTTGATGGTGATCATGTCCGGCGGGCCCCCTAGCAGCGCATTGGGGCAATCCCAACTAGCGGATTACGACTACCGCTTTGGAGAGGTGCTCTCCCCATCGGGACTATGGAGGTCTGTAGATGCCGCGCGGTTTCCGCATGGGATAAAGAATAGGGGATCTTTCCATGAGGATTCCCCGTGACGGCAATCGGCAAGGCACCAGAAATGCGGCGAGACCGGCTTGTCGGCAAAAGCCTTTTGACGCTCGATCAGTGTCTTGGCCTCGAAAATGCCGCGGCAATGGAGCTCTATTCGCAGCATCTCAACAAGTACATGTTGCAGGTGTTCGATATTCTTGGCCTGCGGGACATTGATATCGCCTCTGCGCAAGGTGCCGAGATCACCCTCAACGATGGCCGCAAGATCCTCGATTTCTCAGGCGGCTTCGGTGTTCTCGGGCTCGGTCACAACCACCCGCGGATCATTGCTGCCGAGCGGCGCTGCCATGACGAGCTGGTGATCGACTGCATCAAGATCGCCCCGCACAAGCTCCAGGGGGCGCTCGCCTACAACATCTCCCGCATGCTGCCCGAGCCGCTCGACGTGTCCTTCCTGGCCGTTTCGGGCGCCGAGGCGAACGAAGCGGCGATGAAGCTCGCCGAGCGCGTGCAGACGCCGAAAGGCAAGACCAAGTTCCTCTGCATGCGGGGGGCCTTTCACGGCAAGACCCACGGTGCGCTGTCGCTGACCACGGCGACCGACGTGCAGACCGGCTTCCTCCTGGGTGTTCCCAAGGAGAACATGATCTACGCAGAGTTCGGCAATATCGAATCCGTGCGCGAGGCCATTCAGCGGGAGACCCATGAAAGGGGCAACCGCATCATCGCCGGCATTGTCGAAACGATCCGCGGCACCTCCTGCGAAACGCCGCCGCCGGGTTATCTCGAGGAATTCGTGCGCGTCTGCCGCGAGGCGGACATCCTGACGATCTTCGACGAGATCAAGGTCGGCATGGGGCGCACCGGGCAGTTCTGTGCCTTCCAGCACTCGGAAGCCGTTCCTGACATCGTCACGATGGGCAAGACCCTGGGTGGCGGCAAGCGCGAGATGGCGGCGATGGTCACCTCGCAGTCGCTGTGGGACAAGGCCTACGGCAACAAGAACGATTGTAACCTCCACAGCTCGAGCTTCAGCGGGATGGGCGAGTCCTGCGCCGTCGCGATCGAGACGCTCAATATCCTCGAAGGCGAGCGGCTGATCGAACGGGCCGGGCGTATCGGGGAGCACCTGAAGGCCGGCCTCGCACGGCTCAAGGTCAAGTACCCACACACCATCGTCGAACTCCGGGGCAAGGGCTGCTTCCAGGCCGTGCGCCTGAACTTCGGCGAGGAGCTTGCCGCAAAGCTGGTCGACATCCGCAAGAACCCGGTGTTCGTCACCTACCAGACGGTCCTGATCGGCGCGCTGACCCGCGAACTGTTCGAGCGGCATTCGATCCTGGCGCATTTCCAGCCCGGCGCGCGCGAAGTGCTGCACTTCATGCCGCCCTACATCGTCGACGAGGCCCAGGTTGATCGACTGGTCGATGCCCTGGACGACGTGCTCGGCCGCGGCATCGCGGATGCCACGGTTCGCTTCGTTGCCAAGAACATCAAGCGAGTGTTCGGCTGATGGCTACTCTCTCCCCCACCACCCAAGCAGTCCATCCTGGCCGCGCCAGCAGCGCGAGCAACGTGAAGCTGTTGCTGGCCTGGCTGGCGGTGATGATCCCCGCGTTCGCCCTGTTCGTGGCGAACACCTGGCAGGGCATCGGCATCTACATCGACAGCACCCGCTACATGGGCCTGAGCCCGGTCGGGTTCGACGCGCCCGTGTATCACTGGCTGCTCGTCGGCGGGCATGCCCTGGGCTTCAGTTTCGACCAAGTGGCGCTGTTCTGGGCGGCGATCTTTGTCGTCGCCAACGTCAGTCTGATCTTCGCACTCATCGCCAGGGCCACCAGGGGGTGGGTCTTCGCGCTCGCCGGCACAGCCCTGATCGCGTTTTCTCCGCAGTTCGTCACTCTGCACACCGGCGCCTTGTCGGAGCCGCCGTTCGTGATGTGCGTGTTGCTGACCTTGTGGGCGATACTCAATTTCTTCGAGAGCGAGCGGCGCTTGTGGCTCGTGATCGCAGCGCTCCTCATCGCCATCGGTTCGTTGACCCGCTTCACTATGCCGCCGCTTGGCGCGGCGATCGCTTGCGTGATCCTGCTCAATCCCAAAAGATCGTTCCCGGCCAAGATCGGCGACATCGCCATCCTCGGTGGCTTGAGCGGAGCGCTGTTCTTCCTCTGGGTCGGGATCAGCCAGATGGAAGTAGGCCGTTCAATCGGCCGCGACCTCTGGTTCTACGGGACCATGGGCGCCGCCGAATGGCGCTCCAGCTTCGGGGCCATGGCGGCCTGGGTCCTGCCCAAGCCTGCCCCCTTCTCTTTGCGCATTCTCGTCGTGCTGGCCGTGGTCTGCTTTGGCGCCTGGCGCTGGCTGGTCACCGCCCGCCAATTGCGCCGTGACCCGGAGGCAGGCGTCGACGATCCCGCGATATCGCTGCCGCTTATCCTGGGGGCCTTCTTTGTCCTCTATCTGGCTTTCGTGGGCCTTTCTGTGTCGATCGAGGCCAATCTCAGCCTGACCGGCCGTTACGCCTTCCCGGCCTACGTCCTCCTCGTCATGCTGGTGTCGATCGAGGCCTCGAAGCTGTCGCGACGCAACTTCGTCGAGCGCCTGGCGCTCTACGGCCTCGCCGCGCTTTCCGTCGTGGTCCTGGGCGGTCACATAGTCAGGACGAGCGCGCGCACCCTCGACGTGGCCCGAGAGGGTTATGGCTTCCAGTCGCTGCAGTGGCGCCATTCGCCCACGATGGCGATGGTCAAAACGCTTCCGCCCGATACGCGCATCTACTCCAACGCTCCCGACGTGATCGCCTACATGACCGGACGGACGGCTCAGTTCAGTCCGCACGAGAAGCAGTTGCGCACGAACCTGCCGGAGCCGGGCAATCCGTTGGAGAGGCAAATCCAACGCGTCCAGCAAGAAGCCCGCTCGGGCGAGATCGCCATCGTGTTCTTCGACGGCATCGACTGGCGGTTCTACCTGGCTGACGAGCAGGTCCTTGCCGCTCGCCTGCCGGCGACGCTGGTGGGCAGCTTTGCAGACGGCAGGGTCTATCGCGTGGCTGCCGCGGGCAACGGAGGGGCTCCACATGACTGAGGTCATCGCACCCGTTGCGTCACGGCAATCGAGATTGAGCGATTACCTGTCGCTCGCGCGCTTCGATCACATCACCAAGCACGTCTTCATTCTGCCGGGTCTGGTCCTGGCCTACGCGCTGCGTGAGCCACCTTTGGCCGACGCCATTTGGAAAGTTCCAATTGGGTTCTTATCGGCTATCGCGATCGCCTCGGCAAATTACGTGATCAACGAGTGGCTCGACCGGGAGTTCGACGCGCACCATCCGACGAAGTCGCGCCGGGCGGCCGTCGCTTGCTCGCTCTCGCCGGGCCTGGTCACGGTTGAGTACCTGATCTTCGCGGTCCTCGGACTGTTGCTCGCCAAGGTGTTGGGCGGGTACTTCTTCATGGTTTCCGCCGCTTTCCTGATATCCGGACTGATCTACAATGTGCGGCCAATCCGATCCAAGGATCGACCGTTCGTCGATGTCATTTCGGAAGCGGTCAACAACCCGATACGTCTGACTCTGGGCTGGCTGATGATCGACCCGACCAGTCTCCCGCCACTGAGCTTGCTCTTGGCCTATTGGTTCGGCGGCGCCTTCTTGATGGGATCGAAGCGTCTGTCCGAATATCGCGATATCGTGGCCAGTGAAGGGATCGAGACGCTGGAGCGCTATCGCCGCTCGTTCAGCGGCTACACAGCCGAAAGCCTGACCGTCAGCTGCCTGGTTTACGCGATGGTTTCGTCGTTCTTCGTTGGCGTGTTCCTGATCAAGTACCGGCTCGAATATCTCCTGGCGTTTCCCTTCGTTGTGGGACTGTTCGGGTGCTATTTCTGGCTGGCGATGATCAAGAATTCGATCGCGCAACGACCGGAGAGGATGTTCCGTTCGCGGCGGCTGATGACCGCGCTGGTGGTGACGGCCCTGGTTCTTCTGGTGCTGACTTTCGCGGACATCCCCGAATTGGGCCAACTGACCGAGCGCACTTTCACGCCAGTCGAAATGAAGGCCCCCGGGAGTTAACCCATGAGGGTCGACTGGTCCGGCATAAAGCTCGTCATCTTCGACGTGGATGGCACGCTCTACGACCAGTGGCCCTTGCGGCTGGACATGGCCCGCGCCCTGGTCGCCGACAGCATGCGGCAGCGCAGCTTCGATACGATCCGCATCCTTTCGACCTTCCGCAAGGTCAGGGAGAACCTTGGCGATGAGAGGTCCGCGGGTGTCTCCAGCGAACAGTTCAGCCGCACCGCGAAAGACAGGGGCTGCAGCGAAGACCACGTTCGCACGGTTGTCGAACGCTGGATCGAACAGGAGCCGCTGTCGCGCCTTAGGCGTCGCCGGACGCGCGGTGCGTCGGAGCTGTTTGCCGCCCTGAGGCGCAACGGTCGCACGATCGCGGCGTGGTCCGACTATCCGGTGGAGCCCAAGCTCTCGATGCTGGAGTTGCAAGCCGACTTGTCGGTCTGTTCGTCCGACCCGGCGGTCAATCGCTTCAAGCCTGATCCGGCGGGGCTACAGCTGATCCTCGATCGAACTGCCACCTCGCCTGAAGAGGCTTTGGTCGTCGGTGACCGGTTCGATCGAGACTGGGAGGCTGCCCGCGCGATCTCGGTGCCGACGCTGATCCGATCGTTCAGGAAGAACGACCGCTCGCCGACCTTTCGGGACTTTCGCGACCGCGTCTTTGCTCCGGTCCTGGCGGAGGCGGGTCATGCGTAAGGCGGCGGGCAAGACGATGGACGCGCTGGTCGATACGCTGGCCGCGGACATGTGCCCGGCCGCCAGCGCCGCCGACCGCGCCGTGGTGTGCCGTTATGTGAGGGACACCGTCGAAGTCATGCCGGATTACCTGCGGCTGGGTTTCCGCTGGCTCGCGGTCCTGTTCGACTGGTGGAGCGTGCCCCTGCGCGGAGCGCGCTTTCACCGGCTCAGCCTCACGCACCGGCGCTCGCAAGTCGCTGCCTGGCGGGCGAGCCGGTTGGGCTTCCGCCGCTCGATGATCGCCTTCTACACGACCTTCACCGCGTTCGGCCTCTACTCGCAGGTCCAGGACGACGACGATGGCGTCGAAACCGACAAGGCCGCGGCATGAGCCGGTCAGAGGCCATGACGGTGGGCGTCCTGGTGATCGGGTCAGGTCCTGGGGGATGCGTCAGCGGGACGATGCTGGCCGAAGCCGGGCATGACGTGCTGATCGTGGAAGAAGGTGAACATCTTTCGCTCGACGCCGCCGCTCATTTCTCCCGCGACGAAATGCTCCGCAAATATCGCAACGGAGGCGTGAGCGTCGCCCTGGGTCGTCAGAAGCTGGCCTGGGTTGAGGGCCGTTGCGTAGGCGGAGGAAGCGAGGTCAATCGCGGGCTCTACCGGCGGACGCCCGAGTACGTATTCGAAAGCTGGCGCAAGGACTTTGGCGTCGATCGCATCGACTCGGACTCGATGAAGCCCCACTTCGCAGCCTGCGAGGCGATCGCGCGGGTGGAGTATATTCCGGGCACGCCCTCCGAAATGTCGCAGCGATTGCAGCGCGGCGCCCAAGCGCTGGGTTGGCAATCGAGCGAGGCTCCGCGGCTGTTCAGCTACGATCCCGACGGGAAGGGTGGGCGCAGGCAGACTATGTCGGAGACCTTTGTCCGGCGCTTTCTGGAGAACGGCGGGCGCCTGATGGCGCGCACGCGCATCGATCGACTTCGCCGGACGTCGGGTGCCTGGGTTGCGACCGGTACCGCGCGGGACCAAACCGGGCGCTCTCAAACCATCGAGATCCGGGCCGAGAGGGTGTTCGTGGCTTGCGGTGCGGTCCAGACCCCGGCGCTCCTGAGACGCTCAGGCATCAGGCACAACGTCGGCAACAGCTTGCGCTTTCACCCGATGGTCAAGGTGGTCGCTGAGTTCGATCGCGATGTGAATTCGGCAGGCGACCTGGACCCAATCCACCAGATCAAGGAATTCGAACCCTCGTTCGGCATGGGCTGTTCGATCAGCAAGCCGCCGATGCTGGGTGTGGCCTTGTCGGATCGGGATGGCGCCTGGGACCGGGTCCGCGACCGCGCTCGGCGCATGGGCATCTACTACGTGCAGTCGACGGGCGGGACGGCCACGGTCAGGAATCTGCCGGGCTTTGCCGACCCTCTGGTACGGATCGGCTTCTCGGATAGCGATCTACAGGTGATTGGCACGGGCTTGCGCAAGTTGTGCGAGGCGCTGCGCGCTGCCGATGCGGTTCGGGTGATGCCGTGCGTTGCTGGTTATCCCGACGTTACCTCGAGGCGCGGCGTGGACCTGCTACCGGCCAATCTCAACGCCTCGGACGGAAGCGTGACCTCGGTCCATGTGTTCTCTTCCTGTCCGATGGGCGAGAACGAGCGGCGCACGGCGGCGAACTCGTTCGGCAAGGTTCACGGGACCGATGGCCTCTACATCGCGGATGCCTCGCTGCTCTGCACGCCGACGGTGGTGAACCCGCAAGGGACAGTGATGGGGGTTGCCCACCGGAATGTCCTCGACGCCATCGAACGCCGGTTCTGCTGAGCGCGGCTGTCAGGTATCGTCAGCGCCATGCTTCATCTGATCACCGGCGGCACGGGGTTCATCGGCGGCACGATCGCGCGCAAGCTGGCGATGCAGGGCGAACGCGTCCGCGTGCTCGACCTGGTCGATGATCCGGCCCGGCTCCCTGAGATCGAATTCCATCGCGGGTCGATCACCGACGAGGCCGCCGTGGCCCGGGCCATGGCGGGTGTCGACGTAGTCCACCACAACGCGGCACTCGTGGCCCAGTCCGCCGCTGGGCAGCGGTACTACGAGGTCAATCGCGACGGCACGCGCAACGTCGCGGCGGCGGCAGCGCGAAGCAATGTCGGGCACATCATCCATTTCAGCACGACCGCCGTCTATGGACTAACCGGGCCGGGGCCAATCACCGGCTACGTCGTGCCGCGACCTATCGAGGACTACGGTCGTTCGAAACTCGCCGGCGAGATCGCCATGAAGCAGCTCAGCGAGGAAGCCTCGATTCCCCTGACAACCATCCGCCCAAGAGTGACCCTTGGGCCGGGCCGGCTTGGCATCTTTCACATCCTGTTCGACTGGATCCGCGACGGCGCCTCAATTCCGATCATTGGCAGCGGTGAGCAGCGACAGCAGTTCGTTCATGTCGACGACCTCATCGCCTTTCATTCGCTGGCGCTGAAGCGACGTCTTGAGGGGACCTTCAATGTCGGAACCGATAGCTTCGGAACGCTCCGCCAGGATCTGGAAGCCCTTATCGCGCACGCTGGGAGCCCATCGCGGGTCAGGCCGCTGCCGGTCTGGCCGGCGGTGCAATCGCTCAGGGTGCTGCACGCCCTGGGCCTCTCGCGCCTGACGCCCTGGCATTACCGGACCTATCACTGCGATTGCTTCTTCGACATCCAGCCGCTGCTGGTGCTCGGCTGGAAGCCGGCTCACTCCAACCTGTCGATGCTGAAACAAAGCTACGATTGGTTTGTGCAGCACTCCGGGCGGGGGGAGGCGGAGACGGCCCATCGCGCACCGCTGCGGCAGGGCGTGCTCCGGCTCATCAAGACGCTGTCTTGAATACCCGCTTGCCGGACTTCGGCGCCAGGATCAGCCAGACCACCGCGAAGAGCGCAGTCGGCAACCACAGCAGCAGGTGCAGCAGCAGGATCACCGCCGCCGCGAAGTCGCGCTCGACGCCAACTGCCTCGAACGACAGCACACCGAAGTAGTCGAACGATCCGAAGTGGCCGGGCAGGGCGGGGACCAGCGTCCCAAGCATGGCGACCGTGAAGGCGAAGAACGGCTTGAGCCATTCGCTGGCCGGGCCATCAAGGCTGACCCAGACCGCGAGTGCGACGACGCTTTCCAGCAGCCAGATCAACAGTGAGAAGACGATCAGCCGGCTCATGCGGCCGAGCGTGCCGGCCTCCTTGATGGCGTCCGACATGGAGGCGATGCCGGCGCCGACGAGCGCGATCGGGCGCCGTGGCGATTGGCGCAAGCGATCGGCAAAACGGCTCAGCGCCAGCGGTGAAAAGAGGATCAGGATCCCTCCGACTGAGCAGATGATCATCACCCAGCGAAGCCGTTCCAGGACCTGGTCCGAAACGTCGGCGTCGATCATCATCAGGGCAAGGCAGGCGAGCAAGACGATCGTCACGAGGTCGAGCAACCGTTCGAGCAGCATCGCACCCAGTACCCGTCCCAATGGCAGGTTCAGGCGGTCGTGAAACCAGAAGACGCGAAAGCCGTCGCCCAAGCGCAATGGAAGAATGTCGTTGATGCCGAAGCTGGCGACAAACGGTGCCACCGTGGGAAGCAGCGGAATTTCGTGACGCGTGCCCTCGAGCAAGATCTTGAAGCGGTAAGCCCGGAGCACGAAGTCGAGCCCGTAGGCGATTAGCCCGACGATGAGGGGAGCCACTGCCGCCTTCGCGAAATGGGCCGCGACATCGCGATAGTCGACCGACTGCCAAAGCACGATCAGCGCGATCGCGCCGAAGAGGATTCCGATTAGCGCCTTGAGCCAGCGCCAGCCCCTGCTGGGCGGGGAGGCGGACTGTATGTCCCCCGGCGTTTCCATCGCTAGTCGTCGGTCAGCATGTGGTGCTGCACGAGGAGCGAGGCGAGCATGGTGCGGCTCGAGATATCGAGCTTGCGGTAAATGTTGCCGAGGTGGATGCTGACGGTACCTTCGGCCGAACCCAGTTCAGCCGCGATCGCGCGATTGGACAGCCCGCGGCAGACCAGGCGGGAGATTTCGAGTTCGCGCAATGTCAGCGTGGCGAGGCGGGCGCTAACGTCATCATCTTCTTCCAGTTCGACCTTCTCCAACAGGCTCTTGGGTAGCCACCGTTCGCCGGCCGCAACGGTTTCGAGGCATTCGAGGAAGTGCTCGGTAGCATAGTCCTTGGTCAGCAGACCCCAGATCCCGTAGGACAGCGCCTCGGCGACCTTCTTGCCGGGAATGGTCGCGGTGAGGAACACGACGCGCACGCCCAGGCGCTCGGTGTGGACGGCCCGCAGGATGTCGAGGCCGCCGATGTCGGGCATGGACACGTCGAGGACGGCAATGTCGGGCCGCAGCTTGCGGATCTGGCTCAGCGCGCGATGGCCGCTGGTGGTGGAATCCAGGATATCGAACCCGCCCGCCCCGCGCAGCAAATCGACCAGTCCCTGGAGCAACAGCGGGTGATCGTCGCACAGGAGAACCGACCGGCTCATGCCCGGCCTCGCATCGGAATGCTCATCGTGATCTCCAGGCCTGGAAACGCGTGGCCAATGGACATGCTGCCGCCGAACTTTTCAAGCCGCGAACGCAGCGAACTCGAGCCCGTGTCGAACTTCGCTTCGGACATGCCCTTGCCGTCATCCCTGATGACCAGTGCCAGGTTCTCAGAATCCCCGGAAAGGCGGATGAGAACCTGCCGCGATGAGCCATGGCGCACGGCGTTGGCCGTCGCTTCGGACACGAGCTGTTCGATGTTCTCCAGCACGGGCCGGGGCAACTTGGAGGGCACGTCGATCTCTTCGATCTCGACATCGATCCCCCACTGGTTGGCGAGCCGCTCGACGAGAACTCTCAGTTCCGACGCCGCGTCAAACGTCTGGCTCGAGCGGCGGTCGCGCTGGTTTTCGACGAAGTGCCTGATCCGGCGCTGCTGCTCGGCGATGAGCATTTCGATCTCCCGCAAGACCGGCTTCTGCTCCGGCAACGGGGCATGAGCGTTGCGCAGCTTGAGCGTGATCGCGGTCAGGTCCTGGAGGACGCCGTCGTGCAGGTCCCGCGCCAGTTTCTCCCGCTCTTCGGACCGGGCAATGTCCGACACCTGGGAGACGAGATCGAACCGCTCCAGCTCACCCGCGAAATGCGAGGCGATGATCTCCACCAGGCACAGGGCGTCCTCGGGCCGGCTGTCGGGATTGGAAACCGCGCACAGGCCGGTGAACCGAAGGGTATGGAAGTTCGCCGCGATGACTGTGGTTTCCTTCGCGGCCGAGGGATTGTCTGCAATGCCGAGCGCCCGCTTCATGAGCGAATGGCTGCTCCGGTCGATCAGCCGCGCACCGCGCGCCGGGAGCAGGTCGAACGCATCGGTTTCGACAAGGCCCCAGTATTCCGGATCGGCATTGCGCTGGATCGACAATTGGCCGCTCCGCCAATGCGCAACACAACCGCGAGCACTTTCCTGTTCGCGCCAGACCACGATCAGTTCGTCGCCATCGAGAACCGTCGTCGCATGCCTGCACATCCGGCTCAGCCAGGCATATTGGTCGTAGGCGAGGTTGTCGGTCGGCCAGTTGGCGAGACTAATCAGCCGGGCGCGGCTCTGTTCGCGATAGGCCGCGAAATACCCCAGCATCGTCGCGAATACGAGGAAGTAGGCGCCGCGCACGATCAGGTAGTTCAGTTCCGAAACGCCGTCGAGGATGTCCGGGATGCCGATCACCAGCAGCATGATCTCCAGGATCAGCGCCCCGAAGATCGTACCCTTCAGGCCCCAGCGTATGGTCATGGCCAGCAGTGGGAAGGAGAAGAACGAGAAGAACGGGCTCGTCAGTTCGTTCGAAAGGAACGCCAGCAGTCCAAGGACGATGGAGTCGATCAGGTGGACCCAAAGGTGGGCCAGACTATGGGTCGGCCGATCGATCGGTTTCAGCAGGAGGACCGCGGCAAAGACGCCATAGGCGGCCAACAGGGTGCTGACCTCGTACTGGAATTTGCGCGGCTGGGTCGGGTCCAGATACATCGCCAGTAGCGCGAACCCGACAGTCACCGCGCGTCCGATGCCGATCAATCGCTCGGGATCGGAAAACAGCAAGGTATTCCGCGTCGAAAGAAACACTTCACGCCTAGGTCGGGGCATAGATTCCTTCCCGCGCCTTCATCGGACCGGCTGCTGCGAGTTAGCCCGAATTGGTGCCCTCAAGTATGTCTATTCTCGACTCATCCCAAATAGAAACACCCGGCGATTGGCGGGCAAAGCGGGCACAAGTCCAAATGTGGGGACTATTTTTCCGCCAGGTTCGCGGTCACAAAGCTGATGCAAAAAGGGGAGGGGCTCGAATTCATGAACTCTTTGAGGAAGGCGCTGCTTTCGCTGGCCGCGGTGGCGGGCGCTTGCTCGATGTCGCCGGCGGCGATGGCGCAGATGACCCAGGCTGCGGTGCAGCAGGGACAACTCTCCGGCACGAAGGAAGGCGGAGTCACCACGTTCCTTGGCGTGCCCTTTGCGGCTTCTCCCACGGGCGAGCGCCGCTGGAAGGTGCCCGCACCGGCAACCTCCTGGAAAGGCGTGCGCAAGGCAGACACTTTGCCCTCGAGCTGCCAGCAAGGCGTGACGCCGAACGGGTTTGGCCCGTGGACCCACGAGTACGTCGTGACCAATGCCGTGAGTGAGGATTGCCTTTACCTCAATGTCTGGACCCCGGCGCAGCGGGCGGGCGAGAAGCTGCCGGTCATGGTGTGGATCCACGGTGGCGGCTTTACCGGGGGCTCGGCCTCGGTGCCGATCTACGATGGAGCCAAGCTCGCCGAGAAGGGCATCGTCGTCATCGCCATCAACTACCGCCTGGGTGCCTATGGCTTCCTGGCTCACCCGGAGCTGACCGCGGAAAGTCCGGCCCACGCTTCGGGCAACTACGGGCTGCTCGACCAGATCGCCGCGCTTCAGTGGATCAAGGCTAATGCCGCCGCGTTCGGCGGCGATCCGGATCGAGTGACGATCGCTGGCCAGTCGGCCGGGGCGATGTCGGTGCATCACCTGATCGCCAGTCCGCTGGCGAAAGGGCTCTTCGCCCAGGCCATAGCGCAGAGCGGATCGGGTACAGGTGTGAACCCCGGCGACCGAACGGCGGCCGAGAAGCAGGGGCTTTCGCTGATGCAGGCGGCAGGCGTCGCAAGCCTTGCCGATCTGCGCAAGCTCACGCCCGCGCAGCTCGAGGCAGCGCAGGGCAAGATGGGACAAGGGGCGGGCTTCGCGCCGATCGTTGACGGCCTGGTGCTCCCCGATGCGAGTTTCGCGGGCGCCAATACCAACGACACCCCGATCCTCACCGGCATGACCTCGGACGAGATGACTGGGCTCAATCCGAACTTCGGCAAAGCCACGCCCGCCGTTATCCAGGCGCAGCTCGAAAGGTCCTATGGCCAGCTCGCGCCGGAGTTCGCGAGGCTCTACCCGGCGGCGAGCGACGCCGAGGCCAATGCGACAGCGGGCGCCCTGGCTCGCGACCGTGGGCTCGCCTCGATGGCGTTGTGGGCGCAGCAGCGTCAGGGTGCGAGCCGCCAACCCGTCTATGCCTACCTCTGGACTCATCCCGAGCCGGGCCCGGACGCGGCTCGTTACGGGGCGTTCCATTCCTCGGAGATCCCCTACGTATTCGACACGCTCGATGCGTCACCGGAGAGGCCCTTCACCGATCTCGACCGCCAGCTGGCAGCGCAGATGGGAGATTACTGGGTCAACTTTGTGAAGACCGGCAATCCGAACGGTTCAGGCCTCGCTGCCTGGCCAGCCTACACTCCCGAGGGTCGCCAGATCGTCGAGATTGGCAGCGGCACGAAAGCGCGTGCGGTGCTGCCGCCTAACCGGCTCGAAGCGTTTCGGCGCCATGCCCAGCAGGGCGGCCAGCTCGGCCTGTTCTAGGCAGGCGCTACGCTCCAACGAAAAGGGCGGCTTCCCCGTCGGGAGGCCGCCCTTCCTTTATTGCCGAAGCCTTCGAACTCAGTCGGCGGCGGCCAACGTTGTTGTGAAGGAGCCTTGCGTCAGCCCGGATAGCTGGGCTCTGCCGGCACTGCCCTCCAGGGCACGCAAACCATTGCCTCGGTCAGGTTGTTCACGTGGTGCAACTGCAGGTTCCCGTCGTGAGCCCTGGCAATCGCCTCGACCACTGGAAGGCCGAGCCCCTCTCCGGGCTTGTCGCCGGCATTCTCGCCTCGGAAGAACCGCTCGCTTGCGCGGGCCAAGACCTGCTCGCTGATCTCTGCTCCGCGATTGGTGACTGAGAAGCAGGCGGAGCCATTCTTGTGGCAAGCCGAAAGCCCAATGTCCGGCTCTGGGTCGCCGTACTTAATGGCGTTGTCGACCAGGTTGCACAGCGCCTGGAAAAGCAGGTCCCGATCGCCGCGGAAGGGGTCGGAGGTGGCGTTCCCGATCTCGATACGGCCCCCCAGTTCCTCGACCGTCGGATCGTAGAGTTCCTTTAGATCTTCCAGCAAGGCGGAGGGCGTGATCGGGTCCAGAGCGAGCGCATGCCGTCCAGCCTCGATCCGCGAAATTCTCAGCAGGCTGTCGAAGATTCTTTGGAGACGCCGGACCTCGGCTCCGATCCTCGCGATCTCCGGATTGGCTTCGTCCGGATACTGCGCTTCCAAAGTCTCCACGTCGGCGAGCAGACGGGCGAGCGGGGTCCGGAGCTCGTGCGCGACATTGTCCGACACCCTTCGCACCGAGGCGAAGAGTTCTTCGATCCGGTCGAGCATTTGGTTCAGCGTCTGGCTGACGCGGTCGAAATCGTCGTTGCTGTCATCCACCGGCACGCGTTCGGCGAGGTCGCCTTCCATCACCTGGATGGCCGCTTGGGAGATCTTCTCAAGCCGTGCACCGATCGCGCGGCTGAGCAGGCCGCCGCCGAGGAGGCCGAGCACCAGGCTGCTTCCGACCAGCCAGACCATGCCGTTCGCAAGCAGCTCGCGAAGCTCTTCCAGGTCCTCCGCATCGCGTCCGACCATCAACCTCGCGCCGTTGTCGAAGCCGACATCGAGCGCAAAGGCGTGTTGATCGAACTCGGCGCCTTCGGTGTAGATGTCGGCGTCCAGGTCGAGCCATTGCTCGCCGCGTTCGGAGGGCCAGGTCGGAATGTTGGCCGCCTTGAGTTCGCCGTCCGGGCCGATGAAGACGTGGAACGCCGCCCTGTCTCCCCGCTCCGCGGCACGCGAAGCGAGCGCGGCGATCAGCGCTGCCTCGCCATCGACGGCATAGATCTGTTCGAGCTGCAGCGCCTCGCGCCGGATCTGCCGCTTGAGGTCCTCGTGCGGCCGGTACACGCTGAAGTAGTAGAACGAGCCGACCAGCAGCCCGATCGAAAGCAGAAACAGCCCGACGTAAGTCAGCGCCAGGCGCAGCGAGAAACTTCGGACGTAGCTCATCCGACGCGGAGCACGTAACCGCTGCCGCGGACGGTGTGGATCAACGGCTTCTCGAATTCGCGGTCGATCTTTTGCCGAAGCTTGCTGATGTGCTGGTCGATCACGTTCGTCTGAGGGTCGAAGCTGTAGTCCCACACTTGCTCAAGCAGCATGTTCCGCGTCACCACCCGCCCGGTATTCTCGGCGAGGCAGGCGAGAATCTGGAATTCGCGCGAGGTCAGGTCGATGCGCTGTCCGCCGCGGCGGGCCGTTCGCCCGAGCAAGTCGATCGAGAGATTATCGATCTCGTACCCGGTGACCGGAACCTCCGACTGCGGACCGCGACGGCCAAGGGCTTCAACGCGGGCCATGAGTTCGGAGAGGGCAAAGGGCTTGCCGAGATAATCGTCGCCTCCGGCCTTCAAGCCACGAACACGCTCGTCGACGTCGGCAAGGGCGCTCAGGATCAGGACCGGCGTCGTGTCGCCTGTCGCGCGGAGGGTCTGGAGGATCTTGAGCCCGTCGATGCCGGGCAGCATTCGATCGAGCACGATCACGTCGTAGTATTCCGTGCTGGCCTGGATCAGTCCGTCCTTCCCGTCATGGCGGACGTCGACTTGATGACCGGCCTGCCGCAGACCGCCTGCGACGAAGTCGGCCACTCGCGCGTCATCCTCGATCAGCAGCACCTGCACGTGTTCGGAAACTCCTAGTCGTCCGGAATGAAGTTGAGACGCTGGCCGCTCACCGGATCGAGGTAAAGCTTGGTGCGGCCGATCTGGCTAAGAAATTCCACTTCGTAATAGGCCGTGCCATCTTCCACGTCGAACGACGCGGAAAGCACCTTGCCACCCGTCCGGCCCTCGAGAGAAGAGATGATCGACGACAGACTGCGGGCCCGGCTCAGATAGACCTCGTTGGACCGGCCGAACACCTCTCCCCAGAAGTTTCGCAGGGTCGATGAGTTCTGGCGCAGGACCTTCCCGTTGCTCGCGTCGATGATGTATGTGGCAGACTTCGTACCGCTAACGACCTCGACCTCGTAGACGGCCTTGCTTCCCCAACGGTCCTTCTCGACGTCGGTCACGTGCCAATTGCCACCATGCTCGGCGATTTTTACCGCCTCAAGCGCCGAGATCGTGGCCGGGCGCTGTGCCGTGACGGCGCTGCTCAGCAAGAGCAGTGCAAGGGCCAGGAACCCGGAAAACTTCATGCGTACATCTCCGTCGTGCTTTGGCCGGGCGGCCTAGAGATCGAGCGTGAACTCCAGTTCAGCGTTACATTTGGATTTCTACATATCTGTGAGAGGGCTTTGCCGCCAAAGATGGGCGAAAACAAATGTGGCGCCCATATCGCTTCAAGGCCGGTCTGAAATGACACAGGGATGGAATTGCGTCCCGTCACGGACCCGAGCGCTACCAAGGCGGCGCGTTGGCATACCATACTCCTCGCGGGCGACAGGCCCGGAGGCGATCCGCTTGCTCAAGAGTTCGGCGTAGCGTCCAAATCCCTCGTGCCGCTCGGCGGGAAGCCGATGCTGGCGCACGTCCTGCAGACGCTTCTTTCGCATCCGCAGGTCGGGGATGTTCTCGTACTCGCTCAGGATCCAGAGTTGCTGTTCAAGGACCCGGTGCTCGGAGCGTTTCGCTCTGACCCGCGCGTTTGCCTTTCGCCTTCGGGAGGCGGTATTGCCAGTTCGATCGCGTCGACCCTGCGGCAGCAACAGCACGAATGGCCGGTCCTTATCACGACCTCCGATCATGCGCTGCTCGACAGGGGTACGCTCGACTGGTTCTTCGACAACGCGGTAGAGTGCGACATTGCCGTGGGCATGGTCGATCGCGAAGCCTTCCGGGCTGACGCGCTGGAGGACAAGCGGACCTGGCTGCGCTTCCGCGACGTCGCGGTTACCGGCGCCAACCTCTTCGCGTTGAATTCGCAATCGGTGTTCCCGGCGCTCGACTATTGGCAGTCGCTCGAATCCAACCGCAAGAAGCCCTGGCGCATGGCCTGGAAGCTGGGTCCGTCGCTCCTGGTCAATTTTCTCCTGCGACGCCTGACCCTGATCGAGGCGTTCGGCGCGGCGGGCCGGAAACTCGGCGTCGAAGCGCGCCCGGTGCGAATTCCTTTCGCCTATGCCGGAGTGGATGTAGACAAGCTCGCGGACCATTCGCTGGTCGAAAGCCTCCTGACCCGCCGGACCTAATGATCGAGCTCTCCATTTTTGACGTCGACCGCACGATCACGCGGAAGCCGACCTACAGCCTGTTCCTGCTGTTCGCGATGCGCCGGCGCGCGCCGTGGAGAGTTGTCTTCACGCCTCTCCTGGGGCCGGTCGCCCTGGCCTACGCGGCCGGACTGATCACTCGCACCCGGATGAAGGAGTTCATGCACTGGGTCGCGCTCGGTGGATCGGTGCGGGATGAGGATGCCCGGGCTTTGGCGGAAGAGTTCGCTGCGGAACTGCACCGGGACGGTCTCTATCCGCAAGCGATCGAGCGAATGGAAGCGGAGCGCCAGGCTGGGCGAACTGTGGTCCTCGCGACGGCAGCACCGTCCCTTTATATCGCGCCGCTCGCGAAGCACCTGGCGATTGCCGATGTCGTGGCCACCGGGGCGATCCGTCGCGGTGACGTCCTCACCCATCGGATCGCGGGCACGAATTGCTACGGCAAGCACAAGCTCACCATGATCGTCGATGCCTTGGCGGAGAAAAAGATCGCTCGCGAAGCGGCGCATGTCCGGTTCTTCACCGATCACTCTTCAGACAGCGCGGTCTGCGAATGGGCGGACGAGGCTTTCGCGGTCAATCCGTCGCCGAAAATGGAGGCCCTTGCCCGGCAAAAGGGTTGGCCGGTAATCGATTGGCGTACGACGTGATCCATGCGGATCGGCTTCCTCTTCAATCACGCGGCCGGACACCAGGTCGGCCATGCCCTCCCGATCGCATCGGCGCTCGCGCGGCTATATCCGGCTGTGGGCCTGCAGCTCTTCGTTTCGGGCGGCCCTGCCGAGGCTGAGGTTCGCCGCGCATGGGCTGCTGACGGCCATTCGCCCGATGACCCGCGCATCGAGCGGCTGACACCAGCGTCAGGGGCCACCCAGTTCCTTTCCTCGATGTCCGGAGGGGCTCTGCCAGCGGACAGGATTTCGATCCTGCAACGGAACGCCGATCGGTTCCGCAATCTGGATGCCCTGGTGGCGCCTGAGAAGACCAGCACCCTGCTCAAGACTCGGTTCGGGCTGGATCGGCTGGCCCTCATTCACACCCGTCACGGCGCGGGCGATCGAGCGGTGGGATTCGACGCCGCGAGCGGCCGGTTCGACCTGGTTCTCCTCTCGGGTGAGAAGATCAAGCATCGGCTGGAGCAGGCGGGCCTGCTGAAGCCTGATGGCTATGCGATAGTCGGTTATCCCAAGTTCGACTTGTGCCGCGATGCCGCGCCTGCGCCGCGCCTGTTCGACAACGATCGCCCCACGGTGCTCTACAATCCGCACCCGTCGCCTGCGCTTTCCTCGTGGTATCGCCAGGGAATTGAAGTGCTCGACTGGTTCGCCGGACAAGACCGGTTCAACCTGATCTTCGCGCCGCATGTCATGCTGTTCGCCAAGCGCTGGACGATTGGCTTGTCGCCCCTGTCGATCTCGCGAGTGCCGCCTGTACCGGAGCGCTTTCTGGGCCTGCCGCATATCCATATTGATCTCGGCAGCCCGGCGTCGCTCGACATGACCTACACCAACGCGGCGGACATTTATCTCGGCGATGCGAGCAGTCAGGTCTACGAGTTCATTCGTCGGCCACGGCCCTGCGTCTTCCTCAATCCCGGAGCGCTCAAGTGGCAGGGCAGTGCAGACTTTGCGCACTGGCAGGCGGGGCCTGTAGTGGGTTCGATCAACACCATGGCCAGCGCGCTTCACCAAGCGCTCGCCTATCCGAACGAGTATGCCGACATGCAGCAGCGCCTCTTCGCTTATAGCTTCGATCTGACCGAACGGCCCTCGGCCGACAGGGCGGCCGAAGCGATCGTGGCCTGGCTGGGCAACCGCCGATGAGCTTTTGGCGCTACGGCATCCTCAAGACGGCGCGCAAGACGGTATGGCTGTCGATCGCGCGGGCTCGTTCGGCTTGGAGCCAGCTCACCGGTCACCGGCCCGGTCACGGCCAGACGGCCTATGGCGTGCGCTTGTGGCAGCGGTGGGATGACCGTACTTTCGTGTACTGCCACGCCGGGGTCTATGGTCGTTTCCTGTCGGACTATCTGGCGAACCGTAGCGAGGCGTTCGCGTTTGCCGACGTAGGTGCAAACCAGGGCCTCTACAGCCTGATCGCGGCGAAGAATCCCCATTGCCGGGAAGTCATTGCTTTCGAACCTGTCGCGGCCACTTACGCGGCCCTGACGGCGAACATCGCGATCAATCAGGGCGCTGAGAAGGTCACCGCCTTGAAGCTCGGCATTTCGGACAAGGCCGAACAGATCGGCATCTCGGTGCCGCGGGGGCATAGCGGCATGGCAACCTTGCGCCCCGCCGCCGGAACGGACTCGGTCACGGAGACGATCGAGGTGGTGTCGGCAACCGAACTCGACCGCTTGCTCGACGGAACTCTTCCGCTGGTGATCAAGGTCGACGTCGAAGGGCATGAGGCGACCGTGATCGAACAGCTGCTCGCCTGTTCCCACGCGCCGAGAATCGAGTGCATCTTCTACGAGATCGACCGGCGCTGGTCCGACAAGGACCTTATCGCCTCACTGCTGACGGGAGCGGGCTTCACCGCTTTCCGACAAGTAGGCCGAGGTCATCATTTCGACGTGATGGCCACGCGGTCCTGAACTGAGTCCTGACGTTTCGGGGCTCTGCAAACGCCCCCGCTGACAGGTTGGAGTGTGGCCCCTCGGCCACGCTCATGCTCCTGCGTGCCAAATTGAGCGCTAGTTCAGAATGATTCTCAAATTCAGCCTTGTACTCGGCGTGCCTGCTCGCTAGGGGCGCCATTATTGCGATTGCCTCGCAATTGCTGATCTCCTTCTTGCGGTGCGACGGTCTGTCGTGCGGCGTCTAAATATCTGTTTGTCATCATAAATTCTAACAGGGGTAACAATGAGGACTGCAACTCACAACATCCGCCGGCCGGAAAGCATGCGTTCGAGCAGCGGCCGCCTCAAGGCTGGTGCGGCTCTGGGCCTCTCGGTCGCGATGCTGATGCCGACTGCCGCGCTGGCGCAGGCCGAGACGGAAGAAGCCGACGAAGCGCCCCTGGCGACCGTCACGGTGGAAGACACCGCGATCGATCCGAACCCCAACGCGCAGCTCGGCGTGCCCTACAAGGCGAAGACCTCGGGCGACGAGCGTCACACCCGTCCGATCGCGGAATTGCCGCAGACAATCACGGTCCTGACGCGTTCGCAGATCGACGATTCGGGCTACACCGACCTCAAGCAGATCCTCGATTCCCAGCCGGGCATCACGGTCGGCACCGGTGAAAACGGCAACGCTTTCGGCGACCGCTACATCATTCGCGGTCAGGAAGCGCGCAGCGACGTGTTCGTCGATGGTCTGCGCGACCCCGGCATGACCACGCGTGAGAGCTTCGCCATCGAACAGCTCGAAGTCTCCAAGGGCCCGAGCTCCAGCTTCGGCGGCCGCGGCACGGCGGGTGGCGCGATCAACGCGATCACCAAGCAGGCGACGATCGACTACAACTTCGGCAAGGCCGCGATCGGCATCGGCACCGACCAGTTCGTGCGCGCCACGGCGGACATCAACTATTCGACCGGCAACACCTTCGCGGTGCGTGCCAACGTGCTCTACGCCTACGAGCTGGTGCCCGATCGCGGACCGGCAGATCGTGAGCGCAAGGGTCTGGCGACGTCGGCTTACTATACGCCGACCGACAACTTCAGCATCACCGCCGACTATTACGGCCTGCGCGCGCGCGACAATCCGGACCTCGGTGGCTACCTCTCAGCAGACGACAAGCCGGTCGAAGTTCCCACCTATGCGCAGGAGCCGGACTTCCAGGTCGCTGATGTCGACGTGGGTACCGCCCGCATCCGGTACGAGTTCACGCCGACCGTCCGCTTGGTCAACCTCTCGCGCTACGGCAGCTCGGACAACGGCTATGTCGTGACCGGTGCCAACGGCCGCAGCAATCCGCGGGTTTCGCTGAGCACCCACAACGGCTGGCAGGACGTCGAGTATTTCGCCAACCAGACCAACCTCTATGTCGAAGCCAACCTGGCCGGCCTCGATCATGAGCTGATCTTCGGTGCCGAGTACACCGACCACAAGGTGCTCAACGGCATCTACACCGTCGTCAACGCCGGCACGCCCAACTGCGGTGGCACGACCTTCTGCGTCTATGACACCAGCGGCAACGTCGTGAATGGGCTCAACACGATTATGGGCCGTCAGATCACCAAGAACCGCTGGGACCAGGATTGGCGCGTCGAGACCATCTCCGGCTACGTGATGGACACCTTCGACATCGGCGACCTGACGGTCTTCGCGGGTCTGCGTCTCGACAACTACAAGTTCAATCTCGACCTGCAGAACAACGCTCTGGCCGTGACCAGCTACGAGGATTCCGACACACTGTGGAACGGCCATCTCGGCCTGACCTACAAGGTCGGCAACGGCGGCGTGGTCTACGCCTCGATCGCCAGCTCGGCAGACATCAACGGTGGTGAATCCGACGTCGGGACCAGCGCAGGGTATGGCGGCTTTGTGATCGTCGGTGGCGTGAACGTCGGAGCCAAGCCCGAACGTTCGTGGAACTACGAGATCGGCACCAAGTGGAACATCATTGACGAGAAGCTGCTGCTCACTGCTGCCTTGTTCCAGATCGAGAAGAGCGACGTCATGGAGGGGCTTTCCGGGCAGGATTACACCAGCGCCGGCACGCTCAACACCGGCGCCAACCGCGTTCGCGGCTTCGAGTTCGAGGTTGTCGGCAACATCACCCCGGACTGGTCGGTCCAGGGCGGCTTCGCCATCATGGACAGCAAGGTGACGGACTCGTTCAATCCGGCGAACATCGGATTGCCGCTGGCGAACTTCGCCAACAACCAGGCTCAGTTCATGACGCGCTACCAGATCACCGAAGACTTCGCGATCGGCGGCGCCATCAAGTACAAGAGCAAGCGCTACGGCGGTCAGCCCGACACCGGCGCCGTCATTACCGCTCCGGGCGCGCGTACCGTCCCCTCCTACGCAGTGGGCGACCTGTTCGCCGAACTGCACCTCACGGACAACATGGAGCTGCGCGTAAACGTCAACAACGTGACCAACGAGGACTACTACCTCGCGGTCTATCGTTCGGGCTCGTTCCTCTACAAGGGCGATGCCCGCAGAGTAACGGGAACGTTGAACATCAGTTTCTGATAAACGAAACGCAAGCTAAAGGTCGGTCTGGACATTCGAGTCCAGGCCGACACTTGCGGGATACGATGAACCAACAGCCTTTATCCCTTCACGAGATACCCACAGGCGTCCGTTGTTCGGCCGACTACGTTCGCCTTGCCTCGGAGAAGATGGACCCGGCGCTCTTCGCCTATGTCGATGGCGGCAGCGGGCCGGGCCGGACGGCTGACGAAAACCTCTCTGCCTTTGCCAACCTCGGTATCCTCCCGCGCCCACTGCGGCGGGTGAGTGGCGGCCACACGCGTTGCACGCTCGGCGGCAGGGAACGGCCCCATCCGATCATGCTCGCGCCGGTCGGCTCGCAAGCGCTCTTCCACGCCGATGCGGAGCGGGCTTCCGCCGCCGCCGCCAAGGCCACAGACACCTGCTTCATCGCCAGTACGATGGCATCGCTCACCCTTGAGGAAGTGGCGGAGGTCGCGGGGCCCGACCGGTGGTTCCAACTCTACTTCCAGCCGGATCGCCAGGCGACGCGGGACATTGTCCGCCGCGCCGAGGCCGCCGGCTACACCGGGCTGGTCGTCACGGTCGATACCCCGATCCAGCTCCCCAGCCACCGCGCGCTGGCGGCGGGTTTCGTGCCTCCGTCCGACATGGCCAATCTGCGCGACTATCCCAAACCGGCGGCCCAGGACCTCGAGCCCGGCGAAAGCGACATTCTCTCAGGCATGATGCGCGGCGCTCCGACGCTGGGCGACATCGACTGGCTGGCGCAGGAAACCACGCTGCCTCTGTGGGTGAAGGGGATCCTCCATCCCGAGGACGCGCGCGAACTCGTCATGCGCGGAGTGTCCGGCATCGTTGTCTCGAACCACGGCGGCCGCGCGCTGGACGGCGCTCCCGCGAGCATTTCCGCCATCGCGGCGGTCCGGGCCGCTGTCGGGGAGAGGGTGCCGCTCATGCTCGACAGCGGCATTCGCTCCGGCACCGACGTGTTCAAGGCGATCGCCGGTGGCGCCGACGCGGTGCTTGTTGGTCGCCTGCAAGCCTATGCGCTCTATGTCGCTGGGGCGCTGGGTGTGGCTCACATGATAAAGCTTCTGCGCCAGGAGCTGGAGGCGTGCATGGCCCTCTCGGGCTGCGCCACCCTGGCGGAGGTTCGCGGGACCGACCTGGTTGCTCTTGGCGCGGGAGGCCGGGCGCTATGATCGTGGTCCTCGATGGCCTGCTCGATGGCGAGACCCTGCGCAGCCTTCGCGAGAAGCTCTCGGATGCCGAGTGGGAGAGCGGCGCGCGCACCGCTGGCGCGTTCGCTCGCGACCAGAAGAACAATTCCCAGCTTGCCGATGGCGCGCCTCTCACGCTCGAATTGGGCGAACGGATTGTCGACCGCATCTGGACCAATCCGCTGTTCATTTCCGCGGCCCTTCCGCGCAAACTCTATCCGCCGCGTTTCAATCGCTACGGCGTAGGGCAGACTTATGGCGCGCATGTCGACGCCGCCTTGATGCGGTCGGCGGGCTCGGACCGGATGGTGCGCACCGACCTGTCGATCACCGTGTTCCTGTCCGATCCGGAAGACTACGACGGCGGAGAGCTTGAGATCGAGAGCAGCCTTGGCGCGCAGGCCGTCAAGCTCGCAGCCGGGGACGCGGTGCTCTATCCGGCGAGCACACTCCACCGGGTCGCCCCCGTCACGCGCGGGGAGCGCCTGGCCTCGTTCTTCTGGGTCGAGAGCCTGGTCGCCGATGACGCCGAACGGGCGATGCTGTTCGATCTCGACCAATCGATCCAGCGCCTTTCCGGGCAGCTGGGAGCGGACAATTCCGAA
Source organism: Porphyrobacter sp. (assembly GCA_017744315.1). Lineage (GTDB taxonomy): Bacteria > Pseudomonadota > Alphaproteobacteria > Sphingomonadales > Sphingomonadaceae > Croceibacterium_A. The sequence continues at coordinate 73,976 of JAGIBN010000004.1, read as the reverse complement.
CTCGCCGGTCTTTCGGGGCTCTATCACAACCTTCTGCGGCGCTGGGCCAAGACCTGATGCGCCCGGCAGCCAACCAAGGAGCATGAGATGAACAAGACGATCGCGACGTTGCTGACGGCAGGGGCCGTCCTCGCAACCGGTCTCGCAGCCGTGCCCGCCCAGGCGCACGGGAATGTGTCATGCACCGTGCCGCGCAGCGAGCGGCAGCCTTCGGTCAAGTTGCAGCAGCAGCTCAAGGAAGCCGGGTGGAAGATCCAGAAGATCCAGGTCTACTACGGCTGTTACGAGGTCTACGGCTTCGACGAGAACGGCAAGAAGGTCGAAGCCTTCTTCGATCCGCGGACGCTGCAGCGCATCCAGGCCGACGGCTGACCCCTTCCAGGCAATCGAGTTTTGCAATGAACACCATGTCGGGAAAATTCCCCCTCCTCCCGGAAGACACACGGCCAGAAGCCGCAGTGTCGCCGTTTGCCGCGTTGCGCGAGGGGATCATGGAGCGGGTCCGGCGGTTGAACTGGATCGCGGTCGGGGTCACCGTGGCGCTGGAAGGGGTGATCCTTGCGGCGCTGCTCTCGCTCGGCGTGGGTTCGTTTATCAAGCCGCAGCCCGAAAAGCTGACCATGCTCGACGTTCGCCCGAGCTCGCCCGAAGCCGCGCCGCCTTCTCCGCCCAAACCGGTGGAGCAGGAGCTGACCCCGGTCATTCAACCGCAGCCCAAGGTCGCGGAGATATTGCCGCAGCCGGTGATCGAAGTCCCCCGGATGGATCAGCAGCCGGCGGCCGAGACGCAGGCTCCCGTGGCGCCAGCGCCAGCGCCAGCTCCCGCAGCGCCCGTGCCGACGGCGGCGACCGGGCCTGTCAGGGTGTCCAATCTCAACACCAACCTCCTGAGCGGCCCGCCCCCGGCTTATCCGAACATTTCCCGCCGCAAGAAGGAGGAGGGCACGGTCGTGCTCCGCCTCGTCATTGCGGAGGACGGCAAGGTGGCGGATGTCTCGGTGTCGCGGTCCAGCGGCTTCCCCGCGCTCGACGATGCGGCTGTCGCTGCGGTTCGCAAGTGGCGTTGGTCACCAACGGTCAAGGATGGCCGAGCAGTGTCGATCACCGGACTGGTGCAGATTCCTTTCGTCCTGAAGAAATCCTGAGTCGCCTCAACGCTCAGACTAGGCGTTCCAGGTGTGGCCGTTCAGGTCGGCCACGGGGAAGGTCATCGTCACCAACAAGCCCCCACCTTCGCGGTTATGGGCCGTGACTTTGCCACCGTGCGCCATGATCGCGCGTGAGGCGATCGAGAGGCCGAGGCCAAGCCCGCCGCCGGCATCTTCGCCGCGAACGAATGGGTCGAACATCGCCGGGATGTCCTCCTCCCGAACGCCGGGCCCCTGGTCGGAAACGTCGACCTGGTAAGTCTTGTCCTTCGGCGAATAAGAGACCCGTACGTCCACCGCCTGTCCGGGCGAGGAAAAGCGCAGGGCATTGCGGATCACATTGTCCAACGCCCGTTGCAGCAGTTCGGCATTGCCGGTCATCAACGGCCGTTCGTTTTCGAGCGGAGTTTCGCCCTGCAACCGGATGCGAACCTCGCTCGCCTCTGCTTCGAAGCAGGCGTCTTCGGCCACGCTCGCGACCACGTCGGCCAGATCGAAGTAGTCCTCCCGCGAGTTCTGGCCCCCTTCTGCCCGTGCCAGGGTCAGAAGCTCGTCCACGAGGATCTCGAGCCGCTGCACCTCACGCTCGACACGATCGAGCGTCAACTCGGTGCAGTCCGGGTTCTGCCGCGCGAGGCCGATCGCAAGCTGGAGGCGTGCGAGGGGCGAGCGCAACTCGTGGGATACGTCGTGCAGCAGGCGATCGCGGGCCGACACGAGTTGTTCGAGCCTTTGGGCCATCATGTCGAAATCGCGCCCGAGGTCGGCGATCTCATCGCGCCGGCGCCCGATCGAGGGGCCGAGCCTTACTTCCAGATCGCCCCTGGCCAGTCGGTCGAAGCCGGCGCGCAAGCGGGCGATCGGTTCGGTCAGATACCAGGCGAGCACCGCGCTGAACAACAGGCCGCCCAGTATGCCGGGGATGAGAAACTCAGGCGGCGCGGCGCGCAGGATCGCCGGTGGCCGCTCGTCCCGGTAGCCGTAGGAAAGCCGATAGACCTGCCCGTTCGGCGCGGTGACTTCGCGTGAAATGCGTCGCTCGCCTTGGCCCAATGCTTCAGGCCGCTGAGAGACCGGCTCGATCGTCAGACGGTCGCGTTGTGACTCCGGGAGATGTGACGCAAAGCTCTCCAGCCCGGTCGGGCCTTCGCGGTTGACGGCGTCGATGCCGCTGGCGAGGACCACCGGGGCGACGACGCGCGCCATCAGGCCTTCGGGCGGCGGTCGCTCATTGCGGCCGATTTCGAACAGCAGCCAGACCCCGTGGGTGATCCCGAGGAAAGTCAGCCAGAAGGCCACCAGGATCTTCCAGAACAGGCGGCGCTTCATGATGCCACCTGCAAGCGATAACCCACGCCGCGGACGGTCTCTATCGCCACCGCGCCGCCGGAGCTTGCTTCGAGTTTGAGCCGCAGGTTGCTGACATGCACATCGACACTGCGATCGTACGACTGCCGCGCGCGTCCCAGCGCCTCAAGCGACAGCGCATCCTTGGTCGCAACATAGTCGCCGGAGCGGAGCAGCACGGTGAGCAGGTTGAACTCCGACGGCGTGAGTTCGATCGGCACCTCGTTCCAGCTGGCCCGCCGCGCTGCCACCTGGACTTCCAGCGGACCCATCGTCAGCGGATCGTCTGCCTGCTGGTCCGTCCGGGGCGTGCGGCGCAGTACGGCACGCAGGCGCGCAACCAGTTCGCGGGGGTAATGCGGCTTGGGCACATAATCGTCCGCGCCCAGTTCTAGGCCGACGACGCGGTCGATCTGGTCACCCTTGGCTGTCAGCATCAGCACGGGGATCTGGCTCACCTTACGGATCTCGCGCAGGGCTTCGATGCCGTTCAGGCGCGGCATCATGACATCGAGGATCACCGCGTCGTGCTGACCGGAAAGCGCCTGCTCCACACCGTCGGCGCCATTGAATGCAGTCTCGACCGCGAAGCCTTCGCTCTCGAGGTATTCGCGTAGCAGCGCGCTCAGTTCCACGTCGTCGTCGACAACGAGGATCGAGGGTCTGGTTCTGCTCATAAGCCGATCCATGCCGCAGGCCGAAGCCGGTGTCAGTCGCCTTTTCGAAACCTTTACGCTCTGCCCGGGTAGCAGGAAAAATCTCATCTGCGTCGCGAAGGGTTTCGAATTGGGCGACGTTAACGGGGAGTCACCTTCGTGTTGGTCTCCTGGTGATTGATCGGTGAACCCCCCACCAATGCTTGAAACCATGGTTCGAGATGTAGAGAGCGCGCCCATTGCGGAGGCGCCGTACGGCCTTGTCGAAAGCCGGGACGCGACCAGCGTCCTCATTGTCGACGCTGACGGCGAACTGCGCGCGCAGATGGCAAGATTTCTCGAGGCCCACGGTTTTCGGGTGTGCGAGGCGGACAGCGGGCCGGCGGCGCGTCTGGTGCTGTCCGGTCAAGGCGTCGACGTCGTTATCCTCGACGTGATCGTGCCTGGCGAAGATGGCCTGTCGATCGCGCGCGAGCTTTCGCTTCGCCAGGACCTCTCGGTCATCATGGTGTCCTCTCTCGCCAGCGAGCTCGATCGCATCGTCGGCCTGGAGGCGGGCGCGGACGACTACCTGGCCAAGCCGGTTTCCTTGCGCGAGCTGCTCGCCAGGATCAGGGCGGTCCGCCGCCGGAACGGGCGCAGCGAGCGGCAAGGGAGCGAGCAGATCTTCCGCTACAGCTTCGCCGGCTGGCGCTTCGACGTGGAGCGCCGGGTCCTCAGCGATCTTGGTGGCTTGAGCGTGGGGCTTTCGGAGGGCGAGTTCGCGTTGCTGCGCGCGCTCGTCGAACGGCCGCAAAGGGTCCTGACCCGCGATCAGTTGCTCGACGCGGCGCGCGGTACCGACAGCGACAGCTACGACCGCGCCATCGATACCCAGATCTGCCGGTTGCGCCGCAAGCTCGGCAGCCAATCGCGTGACGATCTCATCCGGACCATCCGGGGTGAGGGCTACATGTTCGTCCCCCGGGTGGATTTCGGCTGAGCCTCTCGACCGAATATTCGCGACGTTTCGAGCTTCGCAACAATCCTGAAAAGTCCGGAAAACGGCAGACCATAATCGGCGTTCATCCACGCTCCTGTTCGGCTTCGAACATTGGGAGCAAGCGGCGATGTATCTTTCGGACAAGGTTGCCATCTGTTCGGCACCACTCGAACTCGACCTGCACGGGAGGAAATGGAAGCTGCCGGGCGCAAGCGCTTTCGCTGAAGACGTCCGCGCCTGTGCCACACGTTACGTAATGTTCGACGATGTGCGATCGGCTTGTCACGAACTGGTCGATCGCTGGGGGGACCTGCTCGATCCCCGCAATCCCACCTTGCGCGCGCCGATGGAGGACGTCTGGCTCGAATGGTCGGAATCGAGCATTCGCGAGCAGGCCGGTGTCCTGGTGAATGCTGAGCCTGATGGCCGTTCGGGGAGCCTGCGGATTTTCTGGAGCACCTCCGACCAGGCCGACGCGGCACAGGCTGTCGTGCTGTTCGACTTCGACAATCCGCTGAACTTCACCCGCGCGCAGGGGCGCCACCTCTATGGCATGCGCGCTCTTCCCGAGGAGTTCGGCGCGCTCAAGAGCCACCTGGCACTCGCCATCGACGAAAGCTGGGCCGAATATTTCCGGGCTTCGCGCCTCGGCAATCACGGCCTGCCCGAAGCGGCCAGCCTGTGCGGCGACGAGCTGTGGACCGATGTGATCCGCACGCTCGCGTTCTTCGTGCTGCTCGGCTCGCGCATGCCGTTCGAAGAGCGCGAGGTATCGCGCGAGCGGCTCAACGTGCAGCGGGCCAAGGCGGGCCGCCCCGAACTGCTCGATCATGTCGAGCTCCGGCTGGGCGGGATCGGCGGATACGGCGAAGCGGGCGGGGGCAGTGGCATCGGCGGCCGCAAGCAGCCGCGGATGCACGTGGTCCGGGGGCATCTGGTGCGGCGCAACGACAGCCTTTTCTGGCGCACGGCCCACGTCCGCGGTCGCGCCAATGCGGACGATGCCATGCCCGTGGTCCGCCATGTCCGGATGAGCGGCCGCTGAGGTTCCGGCACGCACATTTCCAATTGTTACGGCGCGGGGCAAGTTCGGGAACATTGCGCTAAACAGCGAAAAATCCCGGAAATGTTGTTCGCACAGAGAGCGACTTCGCTTGGCTGAGGAATCCCGATTCAGTCGGGATGCCAGGCGAATTCGAATGAATCAGAACAAGAGACTGGGAGTCATACATGAGGCAAAGTTCCCCAAACCCAACGCCGCGCGCGTATCGGAGGCTGTTCGTCTCCTGTGCGTCGGTCGCGATGCTGTCGACGCTATCGCAAACCGCCATGGCGCAGGACGTCGATTGCGACGCCACCCCGAACAATCCTGCGTGCGCCACGACCAATGACGCGATCATCGTCACCGGTTCGCGCATTCAGCGCCAGGATTTCGAGGCGCCGAGCCCGATGGTTACCGTTGACGAAGCTCTGTTGCAGAACTCGTCGACCGCCGCGCTCGAAGTGAACCTCAACAAGCTGCCGCAGTTCGTGCCGGCACAGACGCCGACCGCTGGCGGCGACATCCAGCCGACCGCGACAAACACGCCCGGCGCGGCGACCGTTTCGCTCCGCGGTATCGGTGCCAACCGCAACGTGATCCTTCTCGACGGCCGCCGCAGCACGCCGAGCAACGCTTCGGGCGTGGTCGACATTTCGACGATCCCGAGCGCGGCTATCGAGCGTGTCGAGGTCATCTCGGGCGGCGCTTCGGCGACTTACGGCGCCGACGCTATCGCCGGTGTGACCAACTTCATCCTGAAGAAGAACGTCCAGGGTCTCGAACTCGATGCCCAGGCCGGCATGACGCAGGAAGCCGACGGGTTCGAATATCAGCTGTCCGGTATCATGGGCACGGACTTCGATGACGGCCGCGGCAACATCAGCATCGCGATGTCGCTCAACACCCGCGAAGCCAGCTATCAGCGCGATCGCAGCTGGTACCGCGACATGTGGGCTGACCCGAACATCGGCGGAACCCAGTTCTTCATCGATCAGCCGGGCATCAACTTCGGCTATGCCAACCTGCCGACCGCCCTCAACACGATGTTCCCGAACTCGACGTTCCCCTACTACGGCGGCGTCACCGTCCGCGCGAACACCGACGGTTCGGCCTTCGTCAACGGTTCGTGGACCGACACCTTCGGCGTGGTCGGTGCGGCCAACACCTACTACCCCTACTTTGAAGGCTTCACGGGGGACGTCGACAACTTCAACTACAAGGTCACCAACGCGGGGACCCTGGCGCAGAACAACACGGATTCGTACCTGATCCTGCCGCTCAAGCGGTATAACTTCTTCGCTCGCGGTAACTACGAGATCAACGACTGGATCGGCGTGTTCGGCCAGGCGCTCTTCAGCGACGTGAGCACTTATACCCGCAACGAACCGGGCCCGATCACCACGGGCTGGAGCGTGTTCATCGATCCGACCAAGCTCGATCACGATCAGCTGCCGGAAGACATGTGGACCCTGCTCAACAGCAGGCCCGATCCTGACGCGCAGTTCGAAATGACCGCGCTGATGCCGGACAACCGCGAGACGTTCACCGACGTCACGACCTACAACATGCTGGCCGGCCTTGAGGGCAGCGTTCCAGGTACCGACTGGACCTGGGAAGCCTACGTCAGCCACGGCGAGTCGGTGACTTTCGCCCGGCAGACCGGGATCTACTCGCTCGAGCGTCTGCGCACGGTCATGAACTCGGGCAACTTCGGCGAAGGGTTCTCTGCCACGGGCAACGCGGTGAACGGCGGCTTCGGCGCCAGCACGGCGACCTGCACCAGCGGGCTCAACTTCTTCATCGTGCCCGACGGCGGCTATTCGCAGGACTGCCTCGATGCCATCAAGGGTGAGCTGAAGAACCGTTCCGAGCTCGTCCAGACGATCGCGGAGGTCAACGCGCAGGGCAAGCTGTTCACGCTTCCGGCGGGCGATGTCCGCGGTGCGTTCGGCGCGACCTATCGCGAGCAGCAGTATGAGTTCATCAACGACACGCTGACCAGCCAGGGCAGCTCGTTCCTCGACCAGGCTCTCGGCATCTACCCGAGCGCGGACTCGTTCGGTGCGTTCAACGTCCGGGAAGTCTACGGCGAGTTGTCGGTTCCGGTACTGGCCGACATCCCGTTCATCCAGCAGCTCAACCTCGAATTGGGCGGCCGTATCTCGAACTACAGCACGACCGGGACCAGCTACACCTACAAGCTGCTCGGCGACTGGGAAGTGAACGACTGGCTGCGCTTCCGTGGCAGTTACAACCGCGCAGAGCGGGCTCCGAACATCGGCGAACTTTACCTGTCGTCGCAGGAGACCTTCGGCGTCAATACGGCGGGCGATCCCTGCTCGCTGGCGAACCCGCTGTCGTGGTCGGCCAACCCGGCTAACGCCAACGGCAACGCGGTGCGGGCCGTCTGCGAAGTCCTGATGGACCGGTCGGGCGATCCGAACGCGAAGACCCAGTACTACGGCAGCACCCAGTCGTCCTCGACGTTCTCGTTCGCCTGGCCGACCCTCGTCGGCAATCCGGACCTCGACACCGAAAAGGCCGACACCTGGACGGCCGGCGTCGTCATCAACTCGCCGTTCGCGAGCCCGGCGCTGTCGCGCTTGAGGCTGTCGGTCGACTGGTTTGACATCAAGGTGAAGGACGCGATCGCTCCGCTGACGGTGGCCGCGGCTCTGCAGCAGTGCCTCGACCCGGCGTTCAACCCGCTGGTGCTGACCGACGCTACGGCAGCGGCTGACACCAAGTTCTGTCAGAACATCGAACGCAACCAGACCGGCCAGCAGGGGACGGTGTTCATCACCTACACCAACAACGGCCGGTTCCAGGTTCAGGGCATCGATACCCAGATCGACTGGGGCATGGATGTCGGACCGGGACAACTGACCGCGAACGTCAACTTCAACTACCTGCTGAAGTACAAGAGCGCGGCTCTGCCGACCCTGCCGATGGTCGACTATGTCGGCACCTTCGGCACTACCGAGAACGGCCTCAATGCGGGCGCCTATGAGTACCGACTGCTGGCGAGCCTCAACTACTCGGTGGGCAAGGTCCGCCTTGGTCTGCAGTGGCAGCACCTGCCGTCGGTGGAAGACTCGACCGAAGCGGTGGTGCCAACCACGACGGTCGGTGCGCCTGCCTACAACCTGTTCCACTTCAACGGGAACTACTCGCTGACCGAAGACGTCAACCTGCGGTTCGGCATCGAGAACCTGTTCAACAAGGCTCCGCCGCTGACCAACTACGACCCAGCCAACGACAGCCCGGAAACCACCGGGCAGCTCAGCGGCGGATCGTTCTCGTCGGGTTACTACGACACCAACGGTCGCCGGTTCTACATCGGCGCGAACGTGCGCTTCTGAGCCGAAAAGTCGAAGGGCTCTCCCCTGTGGGAGGGCCCTTCAACCCTGCATGAGCAGCACCCTTCGCCACCTTGTCGAAACATTTACGCTCCGCTTGCGGACTCTTTACCCAACGCCCCCGTCCGGCGCGCCATACTTCGAATGCCAGCCGCCCCTTGTCGCCGCGCTGGCCTGTTTGGACTGCCAGGACTGGCCAATGGCTTTAGATGCGTCTGACGAAGACCTGATGGCGCGTGTCGCCCAGGGTGACGTCTTTGCCTACACGGCGATCGTTCAGCGGCACGTGCCCGCGGTCTACCGCGCCGCCCAGCGCATGCTCCATGACCGGTACGAGGCCGAGGACGTCGCGCAGGAGAGTTTTGCCCGTTTGTGGCAGAGCGCGCCACAATGGAAGGCGTCGGGCGGCGGGCTCCCCGCATGGCTGCGCCGGGTCTGCACGAACCTTTGTCTCGACCGGCTCAGACTGCGCGGACGCTGGTCCGGCGACGAGCCGCCAGAAATGGTCGATCCCGCCATTCCCGCCGACCGTCTCATCGAGCAGGGACAGGTCGAGGATGTCATCGAAGCATCGCTTCGGGCTTTGTCAGGCAACCATCGTGCCGCTATCGTCCTGACCTATTACGAAGGTTACCCGAACAAGGCGGCCGCAGAAGCTCTGCAGATGGACATCAAGGCGTTCGAATCCCTGTTGCACCGCGCCCGCCAGAAGCTGGGGTCGATGCTGTCGCTGGAGGGTGTTGCCCCCGGCGACCTGGAGCTGCTCGCATGAGCGCCGCGGAATACAACCTCGAGTCAACGCTGGCGCGACTCCTGGCCTCGCGCAGCGAACCGCCGGTGCCAGAGGATCTCGCCCGCCGGATCGTCGTGCGGACGGCGCACTTGCCGCAGTATTCGAACGACGATTTCGCCAGGCCTGCGGTGCCGCAAGCTGTCGTGCCGGCAGTTGCCACACGCTCCTGGCGTCGAGCGAGCCTGCCGTTCGGCGCAGCTCTCGCGGCCAGTCTTGTCCTCGCGCTGATCGTGCGGCCTTCGAGCCCGGAGGTGCAGACTGTCGCTCCGAGCCTCCATTCGCCTTCCGCAACGCTGGCGTCGATCGATAGCGAAGTCGATGCGGCGCCGGCGACGGTCGCCCGGCCATCCGTGGCGGTCCGCACGCCGGTTCGCGAACATAGCGCCGTTCAAAAGCCGATTGGCGAGAGCACGCCGACCATGCTCGCCGAAGCCTCACCGGCGGTCGAGCCGGCCGAGACGAACCCGGCGCTGTCAAAATGGCAAAGCGCGAACGTCGCCGAATTTGCCCTCAAGGATAAAGGTACGCCTGCTCCGGTCTATGGCCCGGTTCTCGATCCTGAGCCCAGCTATGCCAGGTCCGGCATCGCGGGGCGGGGTGGGTCGGCTTCGGGCATGGCCGCGGCGTCTTCACGACCGACCGCACCTGCACGACCCGACAGGATGCCCTGACCGGCGATTTGGTAACCCAATCGAGCGGTTGCCGTCGATGCGGACAGTGTTATCATCCTCGATACGACCCAAGAACATAACAGTCGTGGGAGGATAGCGTCGTGGCTTACAAGACGCACGTCAGTTCGCTGAACACCTTCGAGAAAGGTGTGATCGAACTAAAGGACGACCTTAGGAAATACGCGTTCTCGAACGTGTTCGAGGTCGCGAGCCACAGTCCCCCGTTCGAACGCACCGCGGTGGCGCAGAACCTCGAGTACGTGGCCGAGGTCATGCGGGTCGATGGCGAGTCTCCCTGGTACGCCGCCCCGCATGACGAGTTCGCCATCGTCATGGACGGGGAAGTGACCTTCAACTTCGTCAAGCTGGCCGATGCCCAGGTCCCGAGCCACGGGGGCGGGGCGGCGCAGCTTGGCGCCAAGCCCAATGGCCCGACGATGGGCCGGGTAACGGCACGGCGCGGGCATCAGGTGCTTTTGCCGAAAGGAGCGGCCTATCAGCTGACCTCGGCCAAGCCCGGGGTCGTGATCGTCCAGACGATGGACGGACCGGTCACGACCAAGCGCTGGTCCGAAATCTGCACCTTGAGCTGAGGGAGAGAAACGATGGACGTGCAATCTTCCCAAGTCGTCGCCATCGGCACCGATCCAGACACCGGCTACGACAGCTTCCGCCTCGGCCAGTTCACCTTCCGCCGCGACGAGTATTTCGCCCACATCGAATGGCCCAAGGGCAGCCACATCATAGAGATCGACCGCTTCCTGCGCGCCATGGTGCGGGACATCGGCTGGGGCTTCTTCTACGGCTGGATATTCTTCGACGACATCTTCGGCACCACCAACCACTACGGCACGGTCGACATCTTCGCCGGCGCCTATGACCAGGGGTGCAAGGACCAGGGCATCGACCACCTGGAGACCTTCCCCGCCGAAGTGGTGAAGGACGCCTTCGAGACGATCAGCCGCAACTGGATCAACGAGGGCTACGACCCGCTGAGCGCGCCGCTCGAAACCGGCTCGCCGCTCGGTTCCAAGACCACCGAGCGCACCGACCCGCTGGTGCGCGGGTTCCGGCCCGCCACGCGCATGCTAGGGCTTGAGGGCGACGCTCCGGTCCGTTCGGACGCCACCGGCCACCCGATCAACCGCGCCTTCGCCGACCTGGAGTTCGACAACCCCGACATCGAATGCGAGCCCGGCTTCGAAGGCCAGCTCCACGCGATCAACCTGTTCGACCACATCGCGCGGGCTGACGTGACCTGGAACCCCTCGTTCACCGCCATCACTGGCGCCAGCATCTGCTGCGTCACCAGTGAAGAACACATGCTGCCGGTGATCCACGGCAATGACCGCAACGAGTGGTTCTTCCAGTTGACCGACGAAATCCACTGGCAGATCGCTGACAAGGACAGCGGCGCACCGCGCGGTCGGATCGTGATGAAGGCGGGCGACGTCTGCGCGATGCCGGCCGACATTCGCCACCAGGGCTTTTCCCCCAAGCGATCGATGCTGATGGTGATGGAGAACGGGACACCGGGGCTCGAATTGCGCTATGCCTCCGGCGAATTGAAGCCTTACCCGGTCGATTTCGGCTGAATCCAACCACTGCCCCAATAATCAAAATAGAAAGAAATCAGGGAGTTCCATGCTCAACACCTTCGGCCGCGCGCGTCGTCGCGCCCACCTGCTTGCCGTCTCCGCTTTCGCCCTTTCGCTAGCTGCCTGTGCCCAGACGCCCGGTGCCGGATCGGCCAGCCAGGCGGCGCTTGCCAACGAGACGTTCGATTACGTCGGCTGGGACCAGTACCTCGGTGGGCCCGATAGCTCGCAGTACACCGCGCTCGACCAGATAACCCCGGCCAACGTCGGGCAGCTGCAGGTCGCGTGGGAATTCCCGACCGGCGAAGGCGCCGCGCCGCAGTTCAACCCGATCGTGGTCGACGGCACGATGTACGTGCAGACCGGCGACGGCCAGATCGCCGCGCTCGACCCGGCGACCGGGCAGCAGCGGTGGAAGAGCGAAACCACCGGCCGCATCAGCACGCGCGGCATCAACTTCTGGCAGAGCAAGGACGGCACCGACCGCCGCCTGGTGTTCCTCAACGACGGCCTGCTGCGCGCGATCGATGCGCGGACCGGCAAGTACATCCCCGGCTTCAGTGTCGACTTGCGCGATGCGCTGCCGGAAGGTCACGCGGAAACCCCGCGGCCACTGATGACCAACAATCCGGGCCGCATCTTCGAGGACACGATCATCATCTCGCTGCCGGCGGGCGGGGGCTATGCCTCGCACCCGGCGGATATCCAGGCCTACGACATCCGCACCGGCGCGCTGAAGTGGGTGTTCCACGTCGTGCCGCGCGTGGGCGAGTTCGGATCGGACACCTGGCCGGCGCAGGACCGCGAGAAGTTCGGCGGGGTCCACAACTGGTCTGAGTTCACGGTCGATACCGAAGCCGGCGTGGCCTACATCCCGACCGGCACCGCGCGTTCGGACTTCTACGGTGGCAACCGGCCGGGCGATAACCTCTACGGCAACTCGATCCTCGCGCTCGACGCGCGGACCGGCAAGCGGCTGTGGCACTTCCAGACGGTCCACCACGATCTGTGGGACTTCGACCTTCCGAACGCGCCGAAGCTGATGACCATCACCAAGGACGGCAAGAAGATCCCGGCGGTCATCGTCGTCGCCAAGCACGGCTTTGTATTCGCCTTCGACCGCCGCACCGGCGAGCCGATCTGGCCGATCGAGGAACGCGCCGTGCCGCAGTCCGACGCGCCCGGCGAGCACTCCTCGCCGACGCAACCGTTCCCGACCTGGCCCAAGCCGTTCTCGCGCCAGTCGTTCACCGAGGCGGACATCAACCCGTACATCCCGGCCGAGGACCAGGCCAAGCTGCGCGAGATGCTGCGCACCGCGCGCAACGAGGGCCTGTTCACGCCGCCGAGCGTGCAGGGCTCGATCTCGATCCCGGGTCACAACGGCGGGACCAGCTGGGGCAACGTCGCGATCGATCCGGCGCGACAGCGGCTGTTCGTGGTCAGCCGCGAGATCCCGGTGCTCAACACCCTGATCCCCGACACCAAGACCGATCCGAAGACCATGCCGGGCTACACTCCGGGAGTGACGCCGTTCAACACGCCGTACAACTTCCTGATGCAGTCGAACGGCATGGTCGCGATCAAGCCGCCGTTCTCGTTCCTGACGGCCTACGACATGAACACCGGCGAGATGCTCTACCACATCCCCAACGGGGAGAGCATGTTGCTCCAGCAGCAGGGCATCACCGGCACCGGCAGCCAGGCCCCGCGTGGCGGTCCGGTGGCGACGGCCAGCGGACTGCTGTTCGTCGGCACTTCGGGCGACCGCACGTTCCGCGCACGCGACGCCGCGACCGGCAAGGTGCTGTGGGAGCACAAGCTCGATGCGGCGACTGAGGGCGTGCCGGCGATCTATGAGATCGGTGGGCGGGAATACATCACCATCCCGGTCGGCGGCGATGGCCTGTTCTCGCACAAGGGGCAGCCCGATCCGGGGCCGAGCCGTTACGTGACTTTCGCGCTGCCGGCGCGGTAGGATTCAGAAGTACCAAAGGCGGGGTTTCGTTTGCCGACGAAGCTCCGCTTATTGGTGATTTGTCTTGACATTACGAACCATATGGGTTATATGCCCCGCCGTCAGTTGACACCTGACACAGCGACGGGTGCGGGGGCGTAAGCGCTTTGCTCTCACTCCCGCACTGATGGCCGGCGCTCTCTCGACATCGTCAGAGGGTGTCACCGTAGGATAGGCAGGATGACAACCGCTGGCGGGACTTGCGAGCCCTAACCGCCAGCGCCTCCTGTCCGACAGGGCCGAGTAGCGAGTTTAGACGCAGCCCTCGCCGCCGTTCGCATATCCATGCTCGCTCAAGGCAACCCTGTGACGCCCAGGCAGCGCCGGCCTCGCCCGTCCGCTTGTTTCTCTCCCGGCGTTAGGCCCGCACTCGCCAGCGGGTGTTGAGCTGTGCCTTCAATCCTCCCTGTGAGCGCAGCTCATGGGGAGGGGGACCGCGCTGCGCAGCAGCGGGGTGGAGGGGCCGGCGTCGTGCCTCTAGCCCCTCCGTCAGCCGCCTGCGGCGTCTGCCACCTCCCCATCACTTCGCGACAGGGAGGATTGGGGACTCGTACCTTTGGGTGCCTTAAATCCTCCCCGAGCTTGTCTCGGGGAGGTGGCGCGCGCCGCAGGCGCGTGACGGAGGGGGAAGCAGAACAACACAGCGCCCCTCCACCACCGACTTCGTCGGCGGTCCCCCTCCCCGAGACAAGCTCGGGGAGGATTTAACTCCTACCGTTCCTCGATCCGCAACCGTGCCATGCCCGTTTCGTCGACGTACTCGCGGTTATCCTCGCACACGTATTCGAGCAGCTTGTACCCCGGCATCCGCCGGTAGGTGTACGAATAGGTCCACGGCTTCGCGAGGAATTCATCCTCCACCACGATGTCATTCCGCAGGATGTCGGGCGCGAGCAGGTGGAGCCGCTCGGTGATCTTCATGCCTTCCGAATGCGGGGTCCAGCGGAACTGGACGTTTTCCTTGATCCCGGTGGTTTCGATCACCAGCGTCTCGCCCTCCCAGTGCGCGACCGAGCGGCCGTAGAACGTGGGATCGAGCTCGTCCCAGCGCGGCAGCGTCTCGTTCATGTAGACGCGGCGCGTCTGGTTGAAGGCTTCCTGGGTGATGTTGATCTGTTCGGGCCGCTGGAAGATCTCCATCGGGAACATGCCCTGCATCATCGCCGGCATCCCGTCGGGCAGGCACTTGACGTAATTGTCGCCCGCCGGCTGTCCCTCGGCCATGCGCGCCGCGAGCTTGGCCTCGTGAGCCTGCCACTGCGCCAGGTATTCGGGCTTGAGCGGCGGGTTGGGGATCGGCGTCGGCGCGTACTTGGGGTCGGGCGTCTCGCCGGCTTGCGGGTACCGTTCCCAGGATCCCGTGAAGTCCGGTTCCGCCATGGCGGGTGAGGCCAGCGCTGCCAGGCAGGCGCCGACCATCAGGGCTTTCGAAGCCATCGTTATCCTCTTCATCGGCTCAGGAGGTGCGCTTGTAGTTTTGCGCGTTCGGCACGCCGGGCAGCATCTTGCGCCCGTCCGGCAGCGTCACTTCGAGCACGAGCCCGCCCGGCTGCCCATCGCGCAATGGCGCGACAACCACGGTCACCACGTCCCCGGTCTTGACCGTGCGCGAGGTCCAGCCGCCGCGGGACATCATGTTGATGCTGGTCATCTCCAGAGTGTAGTGCTTGGTCCCGCCGCCCGGCTGATCTGCGTCAACCTCCAGATAGGCGTGGGGGTTGGTCCACTGGTACTTGCTGACTTTGCCGTGGAGCGTGATCGACCGGCTGTTGTCGAACATTGCGAACGAGTGATGGGCGAGCGCCGGCATTGGCAGGACAAGCGCAGCGCCCAGCAGCGCGAAGCTGCGCAGGTGTTTTTGAAGACTCATGGGCTCCCTCTCCGAACCTCTGTTGTCGGGGCCGAGTGTACGCCTTAGTTCAATGGCCGCAATGGGTTGTCGCTCGCTGTGCACAGGGCCTCGCATCGAACGCACGGGCGTGGCAAACAGCTGCAAAACAAGAGGGATGCCCATGCTCGACACCGCCACCCTGCCGACCTTCCAGACAAAGCTGTTCATTGGCGGCCAGTTCGTCGACGCGGCGAGCGGCAAGACCTTCGACGTGCTCAACCCGCACGATAACTCGGTGCTGGCGAAGATGGCCGAGGGTGACCGGGAAGACATCGACCGGGCGGTGGCGGCAGCGCGCAAGGCTCTGCCCAAGTGGGCCGCGATGTCCGCCACCCAGCGCGGCGAATTGATCTACAAGCTGGCCGACGCGATCGAGCGCGACCGCGATACCCTGGCGCTGACCGAGACGCTCGATACCGGCCACCCGATCCGCGACACGCACAACCTCGACATCTTCCGGACGGTGCAGACCTTCCGCTACTTCGCTGGGATTGCCGACAAGCACGAAGGGCGAGTGATCCCGGTCGACACCGGGTTCCTCAACTACGTGATGCGCGTGCCGGTCGGTGTCGTCGGGCTGGTGGTGCCGTGGAATTTCCCGCTGATGTTCACCAGCTGGAAGATGGGCCCGGCCCTCGCGGCGGGGAACACGCTGGTGCTCAAGCCTGCCGAGCTCACCCCGCTTTCGACCATGCGCGTGGCGCAACTCGCGGCCGAGGTCGGCTTTCCCGAGGGTGTGATCAACGTCGTGCCCGGCTTCGGCGCCACGGCGGGGCAGGCGCTGGCCGAGCACATGGACGTCGACAAGATCGGCTTCACTGGCTCGACCGCGACCGGACGCAAGGTGGTCGAGGCTTCGGCCGGCAACCTCAAGCGCGTCCAACTCGAACTCGGCGGCAAGGGCGCCAACATCGTGTGGGACGATGCCAATATCGACGCGGCGGTGAATGGATCGGCCTTCGCGATCTTCCACAACCAGGGCCAGGCCTGCATCGCCGGCAGCCGCATCATCCTGCACGAGGCGATCAAGGACCAGTTCCTCGACAAGTTCCTCACGCTGACCAAGTCGATCCGCCTCGGCGATCCGCGCGATCCGGAAACCGAGATGGGCCCGCTTACAAGCCGCATGCACCAGGAGAAGGTGCTCAGCTACGTCAAGATCGCGCACCAGGAAGGCAGCGAGATCCTGACCGGCGGCAAGGCCCCGGAAGGCGAGCAATTCGCCAAGGGCTGCTACATCGAACCCACCGTGGTCACCGCGCAGCCGCAAGACCGCGTCTGCCATGAGGAAGTGTTCGGCCCCTTCGCGGCGGTCTCGACCTTCTCCCGCGAGGAAGAGGTCCTGGAGATGGCCAACGCCACCCCCTACGGCCTCGGTGGCGGGCTCTGGACCAACGACCTCAACCGCGCGCATCGGATGGCGCGGGGCATGCAGACCGGCATGGTGTGGATCAACTGCTACAAGCGCTTCCACCCCGGCTCACCGTTCGGCGGGATGAAGGACTCAGGCTACGGCCGCGAGATGGGCTTCTTCGCGATGGACGAATTCACCGAGCCCAAGAGCGTCTGGCTCAACGTCGACGCGCAACTGCCACCGTTCTATCGGCGCTGACGCGGCTCAACTCCCGCGCTTCTCCGGCACCACGGTGATCTGCCCGCGGCCGCTCACCCTGACCGGGGTGAACAGGCCGGCGCCGGTTACCTGGACCTTGTCGTGGTGCACCTCGTCGATCTGGGCCGAGAGCAGGAAGCGGCCTTCCTGCCTCCCGGCGACGGCGCGCTGGGCCTTGCCGAGGACCTTTTCGTAATCCTTGGTGAAGTCCTCTTCCAGGCTCCCGGCGATCCTTTCGAGCACGCTTTCGCTTGAGGCGAGCCGGATCAGCAGGTTGGTGGCCATGCCATCGGTCTGGCCGTAGATCTGCAGGTCCTTGATCCGGACCACTTGTGAGTCCGCCTCGCTGATCGGCAGCCCGGTAAGCCAGACGCGGCCTTTCGACTTGCCGAAGCTCACGCCGGTCCGCTGACCGATCGGTTCGACCTGGGCATCGATGCCGACGGCCAGGCGGCCGTTGTCAGTGGCGAAGATCGTCACCTTGTCGAACTGCGCGTTGACCGAGCCCACGCCTTCGAGCTTGATCCCCTTGTCCGCCAGCTTGCGCAATTCCCGGAGTACGACAGGCTCGAGCTGGGCGTAGTCGGCGACAACCGGCATGAAGAAGTTGAGCCCGACATCCTCGACGTTGGCAATCTGCGGCGGCAGGGGCGTGGGCTTGGGCGCGGGCGGTTCGTCGCCCACGAAGGTCTCGGTCTTGGCTTCGACCGCAACCGTCAGAGTGACCTTGCGCCCGTTCACGGTATAGCCCGCCAGGCCCATGCCCTGCGGCGTGATCCGCATCCAGGCGGGTGGGTTTCGGCTGCTGAGTTCGATATTGGTGAAGCCCTGCTTCCAGGCTTCCTGCAGGACCGGCTTGATATTCGCCTTGGCGACTTCCAGCCGAACCTCGCGTTCGAGGTTGGCGACGACATTGGCCAGGGCCTTGTCCGCCCGCTTCGCGAACTCGATCCTTTGGCCGAGGAAGTCGATCCCCGGCGGTTCTGCCCAGTCGTAGGAAATGTTGACCTTGGCCGACGCGTTCCAGCTGGCATCGAGCCCGAACACCACGTCTGCCCGCACATTCGCGGAGGCTGTTGCGGTCTCTCCCTTGAGTACGCCGCCGACGTCCCGCGCACTGACCACGGCCTTGATCGGCATGTTGATGGTCAGCCGCTTGCCCGAACCGGACAGGCTGACAGCCCCGCGCGTGACCTGGCCGACAATGCGGCACTTGATGTCGGGCGTGACCTTGAGCCGCTCTCCGAACACCTTGACCCGCTGGGCCTTCACGCACTTCTGGTTGGGCCTGTCGATCGTCCAGAGCGTTCGCGGTGTCCTGCGTTCGAGCGCGCTCTGAAGGTCGTCGAGCGAAAGGTCGATCGGCACCACCAGCGTCGAGTTCTGGCTCTCGAACTGGGGCACGCTGGTCGAACGGGGCGGCTCCGGAAGGCTCTCCTGCCGGTTGCATCCACTGAGGACGAGCGCGAAGATCAGGAAGAAAAGCTGAATGTGGCGCAAGTGCTGAGATCCCTGTTGCACCACAGCTAAGAAAGTTTGGGGACCGGCTTAATCGGGGTAAACCCTGTGGCCGCCACGGGAATTCCTGCTATCAGGGGAACAGGGCACGCGCCTTCCTTTCCCCGAATTTGTCGCAAATTGTCAGAAGGGTTGTTGACCCCCTTGTGATGTCGTCGCCTTTCGCTGAAAGGCGCCGGGAACCTTGAACTTTTAGGCGAGGGGCACAGCCCAGCAATGATGAACCCTCGATCGGCCCTCACTCGCGGTGGGCTTTGTCTTCTTCTTGCTGTCCTGGCGGCATGCTCGGACAAAGGCGACGCCGGCGATCGGCCGACGCCGCAAGTCGGTTATGTAGTCGTACAGCCCTCTGCGGTGCCTGTTTCGGTGACACTGGGTGGCCGCACGGTGGCCTATGAGACCAGCGAAGTGCGCCCGCAGATTACCGGGCTGATCCGCCGTCGCCTGTTCACCGAAGGCAGCGTTGTTCGGGCCGGGCAGCCGCTCTACGAGATCGACGCCAGCCTCTACCGCGCGGCGGTCAACCAGGCCGAAGCCAACCTCGCCAGCGCGCGCGCCAGCGCCGACGCCGCCGTTGCGCGGGCGGACCGCTATCAGCCGCTGGCCGAGATGGAGGCGATCGCTCAGCAGGACTATACCGATGCCGCGGCCCAGGCCCGTGTCGCCAAGGCCGGCATCGCGCAGAATTCGGCGGCGCTCGACACCGCGCGGATCAACTTGCGCTTCACCACCGTGACGGCCCCGATCAGCGGCCGGATCGGCCGTTCGCTCTACACCGTGGGCGCGCTCGTCAACGCCAGCCAGGCCAGCCCGCTGGCGGTGATCCAGCGGCTCGATCCCATCTTCGTCGACATGCAGCAGTCGAGCGCCGAGCTGACCTCTTTGCGCCGGGCCTTGCAGCGCGGTGAGGTGACCGCGGGCAGCACCAGCGTGCGCCTGCTGCTCGAAGACGGCAGCGACTATGGCCAGACCGGGCAGGTGAAGTTCTCCGACATCGCCGTCGACGAGAGCACCGGTACTGTCACCCTGCGCGCGAGCTTCCCCAATCCGCAGGGCTTGCTGCTGCCGGGCATGTTCGTGAAGGCCGTGTTCGACCAGGCGGTGGAGCCGCGGGCGTTCCTGGTCCCGCAGGCCGCCTTGCAGCGCGACTTCGACGGTTCGGCGTTCGTCTACGTCGTGACCCCCGACAACAAGGCGCAGCGCCGCAAGGTCACCGCCGCGCGCACCAACGGCACCAACTGGGTCGTGACCTCGGGCCTGAACCCGGGCGACAAGGTGATCACCCAGGGCATCGGCAACAACCTCCGGCCCGATGCTGAGGTGAAGGCTGTGCCGGCCAGCGCGCCGCAGAACGTTTCCCCGCCGGGACGCAACGGTGGCGGCAAGCCTTCGGGTCAGGCTCGGTAACGCGCCATGTCCCGGATATTCATCGACCGGCCGATCTTTGCCTGGGTGCTCGCGATCATCGTGATGCTCGGGGGGATCGGTGCGTTCTCCGCGCTGCCGATCGAGCAATATCCCGACATCGCGCCGACCAACGTCAACATCCAGGCCAACTATCCCGGCGCTTCGGCCGAGACGGTTGAGAACAGCGTCACCCAGATCCTTGAGCAGCAGCTCACTGGTCTCGACGGGCTGCTCTATTTCAGCGCCAGCTCCAGCTCGCGCGGCCAGGCCCGCATCACCGCCACCTTCCAGAAGGGCATCGATCCCGACATCGCCCAGGTGCAGGTACAGAACAAGATCCAGACCGCGATCTCTCGTCTGCCGGCCGAAGTGCAGCAGCAGGGCGTCCGCGTGACCAAGTCCAACGCCGACACGCTGCTGATGGTCGCGGTCTACGACACCACCGGCACGCGCAACTACGTCGACATCTCGGACTACCTCGCCTCCAACATCCAGGACCCGCTGTCGCGCATTCCGGGCGTGGGCGACGTCAACGTCTTCGGATCGCCGCACGCAATGCGCATCTGGCTCAACCCCCAGCGTCTGGCGGGCTTCGGGCTGATGCCGAGCGACGTGGTCAGCGCGATCCAGTCGCAGAATACCGAGGTCGCCGCGGGTGATGTCGGCGGCCTGCCTTCTCCCGAGGGGCAGATGCTGCAGGCGACAGTCACCGCGCTGTCCAAGCTCCAGACGCCGGAGCAGTTCGGCGACATCGTTCTCAAGACCCTGCCGAGCGGTTCGAGCGTGCGCATCAAGGATGTCGCGCGGGTCGAGATCGGGGCCGAGCAGTATAACGTGATCCTGCGCATGGACGGCCACCCCGGCGCGGGCATGCAGATTTCGCTGACGCCGGGCGCCGACGCGCTCAAGACGGCGGACCTGGTCAAGGCCAAGATGGAAGAGCTGGGGCGCAACCTGCCCGAGGGCCTGTCCTACACTTACGCCAACGACAGCTCGACCTTCATCCGGCTATCGGTGAGCGAGGTGCAGAAGGCGCTGCTCGAAGCGGTCGTGCTCGTCGTGCTGGTGATGTTCGTGTTCCTGCAGAACTGGCGCGCGCTGCTGGTCCCGACGGTGGCGGTGCCGGTGGTGCTGCTCGGTACGCTGGGCGTGTTCTACCTCGCTGACTTCAGTATCAACACGCTGACCCTGTTCGGGCTGGTGCTCGCGATCGGCCTCTTGGTCGACGACGCGATCGTGGTGGTCGAAAACGTCGAACGCCTGATGGAAGAGAATCCCGGCATGACTGCCCGGGAGGCGACCATCCAGTCGATGAAGGAGCTGCAGACCGCGCTGATCGCGATCGCTCTGGTGCTGTCGGCGGTGTTCCTGCCGATGGCGTTCTTCGGCGGTTCGACCGGCGTGATCTATCGCCAGTTCTCGATCACCATCATCTCCTGCATGGTGCTCTCGGTGCTGGTGGCGCTGATCCTGAGCCCGGCGATTACGGCCAACGTACTCAAGCCGAGGACGCACGGTTCCAAGGTCGAGTTTCACCCGCACCACGGCCGCTTCGCCGCAATCTCGAACGCGCTCGAACATGCCAAGGTGTGGTTCAACGTCACCTTCGACCGGCTGGTGCTGCGCTACGTTGCGGCAGTGCGCAATGTGATCGACCGCAAGTGGCTGTTCATGGGCCTCTACGCGGTGATCCTGGTGCTGCTGGCGTTCCTGTTCTGGCGCCTGCCCGGCGGGTTCATTCCCGGCGAGGACCAGGGGCGCGTGCAGATCCAGTGGCGCTTGCCCGCTGGCGCCACCCAGGCGCGCACGATCGAGGTGCGCAACGAGATCGAGAAGTACCTCGACACTTACGAGAAGAACAACGTCGACTTCCACTTCCTCGTCGCCGGCGGCGGTGGCGGTAGCGGTGTCGCGGGCCAGAATACCGGCCAGGGCTTCGTCAACCTCAAGGACTGGGACGACCGCCCCGGCAAGGAAAACACCGCCGACGCGATTGCCCAGCGCGCGACCGCCGCGTTTCGCAACTTGCGTGATGCCCAGGTCTTCACTCTCGTGCCGGGATCGGTGCAGGGGCTTGGCGATGCCTCGGGCTTCAGCATGCAGTTCCAGAATTCGAGCGGGATGAGCCGCGCGGAGTTCGTGGCGGCGAAGGATCGCCTGCTCGAACTGGCCAACAAGAGCCCGCTGCTGACGCAGGTCCGGCTGGCCGACTTGCCCGACGTGGCTACACTGAAGGTCGATCTCGACACGCAGCGGCTCAGCGCGTTCGGGCTGACCCAGAGCAACGTCAACAACACGCTCTCGACCGCCTGGGGCGGACGCTACGTCAACGACTTCATCGAGCGCGGCCGCGTCAAGCGCGTCTACGTCCAGGGCGATGCGGAATACCGCGCCAAGCCCGAAGACCTGGCGCAGTGGTACGTGCGCTCGGCGGACGGCAGCATGGCGCCGTTCTCGGCCTTCTCGGACATCGGCTGGGCGACCACTCCGGCCAGCACCAGCCGCTTCGGCGGGGTGCCGGCGTTCGGTATCTCAGGCCAGGCGGCGGCAGGTGTCAGCTCGGGCGAGGCGATGGCGGAGATCGAGCGTCTTGCAAGCGAGATCCCCGGCACCGGCGTGGGCTGGTCGGGTGCGTCCTATGAGGAACGGCAAGCCTCCGGGCAGGCGCCGCTGCTCTATGCGGTTTCGCTGCTGGTCGTGTTCCTGTGCCTCGCGGCGCTCTACGAAAGCTGGTCGATCCCGGTCGCGGTGCTGCTGGTGATCCCGCTCGGCCTCGTGGGCTCGCTGTTCCTCGCCAACTTGCGCGGGCTGGAGAACGACGTGTTCCTGCAGATCGGCCTGCTCACGACCATGGGCCTAGCTTCGAAAAACGCTATCCTGATGATCGAGTTCGCCGAGCATGAGGAGAAGAAGGGTGCGCGGATCATCGACGCCGTGCTGCGCGCCGCCCGCATCCGTCTCCGCCCGATCCTGATGACCAGCTTCGCCTTCATCTTCGGCGTGATGCCGCTGGCCCTGGCGACCGGCGCAGGCGCCAACAGCCGCATCGCCATCGGCACCTCGGTGATCGGCGGGATGCTGACGGCGAGCCTGCTGGCGATCTTCTACATTCCGCTGCTGTTCGTCCTCGTCCGTCGCGGCACGCGAGAAGGGCTCAAGAAGCTGCACGCCAAGTTCGATCGCCGCTCCGACCCGGAGACGACCGCTTGACCCGTTTTCTTTCCGCAAGCCTGATGGCGCTCACCCTGGCCGGCTGCTCACTGGCGCCGGACTATGTGCGGCCCGAGGCGCCGGTGCCGGCGTCCTGGCCGGCGGGCGATGCCTACCTGAGCCAGACCGAAGCGGCGCTGCCCGAGGTCTCCTATCGCGACGTGTTCCAGGACCCGCGCCTTCAGACGCTGATCGGCCAGGCGCTGGTCAACAACCGCGACGTGCGCATCGCTGCCGCCAATCTCGCTGCGGCGCGGGCACAGGTCGGTGTCGTACGGTCCAATCAATTCCCCGAGGTCGGCGTCGGCGCTTCGGCCAGCTACCTGACCCGCGAGGGAGAGGACAGCGAGAGCTATGCCCTGCAAGGCGGCATCGCGAGCTTCGAACTCGACCTGTTCGGGCGCCTGGCCAATGCCACGGCTGCGGAGCGCGAGCGGATGCTGGCGACCGAGGCTTCGGGCCGCACGGTCCGCATCGGCCTCGTCGCCGATCTGGCGGACGCCTGGGCGACTTACGCCGCCGACCGCGAGCTTCTGGCCATCGCCGCCGATACCGCCGCCAATGCCCGCCGCGCCGTCCAGCTGACGCAGGCGCGGCTCACTGGCGGCATCGCCCCGCGAACCGACGTGCGCCAGGCCGAGCAGGTGCTTGCGACCGCTGAGGGCGACCTTGCGGCCCAGACTGCCGCCGTGGCGCAGGACCAGAACCTGATCCGGCTGCTGGTCGGAGGAGAGGTCGATCCGGCCTTGCTCCCGGCTGGCCTCGACGAGGTGTTCACCTCGGTCGCCACGTTGCCCGCGGGCCTCGATTCCGCCGTGCTGTTGCGCAGGCCCGACATCGTCGAGGCCGAATACCTGCTGCGCGCTGCCAACGCCGACATCGGCGTCGCCCGGGCCGAGATGTTTCCGCGTATCTCGCTGACCGGCCTGGTCGGCGTGGCGAGCGAGACGCTGGGCACCTTGTTCACCGGCGGCGCGTTCCCGACCACGCTCGGGGCCGACGCGGCCTATACGATCTTCGACGCTGGTGGCCGCCGCGCCAATGTCGAGGTCAACGAGGCCCAGCGCGACGCCGCGCTCGCTGCCTACGAGCGTGCGATCCAGACCGCGTTCCGTGAGGTAGCCGACGCCCTGGCGGTACAGGGCACGATCGGCGAGCGCCTGCGCACCGCGCGCGTAAGCAGCGAAGCGACGGCCGACACGGCTCGCCTGACCGAAGCGCGCTACCGTGGCGGTATCGACAGCTTCCTCGCCAACCTCGATGCGCAGCGCAGCCTCTACGTCGCCCGCCAGCGCGAGACAGGGGTTTTACTGACGAGCGTTCGTAACCGTATCGAGCTTTACAGAGCGCTTGGATCGGACAGCGCCATTGCGACCCCGGCTGTAGAGGTTAGCGAAAGAGACTAGCTCCTTCGCCGAGTCGCTGAGCGATTTGAGAAGAAGATCAGTTACGTAATCTCCGCAACCGGTTCATTCCTGGCGTAGGACTTGATCTTTCCTCGGGGTTTTACATTAGCCCCGGGGCTATCCGCTGATTTCCCTGAGCCAACTGCGGGTTTCTTCGGATTGGGAGGTTCCCGGCCCCAATTCATATTTCAGCCTCTTGGAGTGACGAGCCGAATACGCGGCCGTCCTTATGAGGGGTTCACTGATGCGGAAGATTCTGGCTCTCGGTGTAGCGGGCGCCTTCGTGGCCGCGGCGCCGGCTCAGGCTCAAGCTCAATCGGGGATGACGCCGGCCGAAAGGGCCGAGTTCGACGCCCTCCGGCAGCGACTGGCAGAGCTGGAGGCGCAAGTGGCTGCTCGCGCCGAAGCCGATGCCCGACAGCAGCAACAGGCGGCCCAGGCCGCGGCCAGCGCGCCTGTCAGCGCCCCGGCCAGCAGTGGCGGCGGAGGCGGTGGCGGGGATCACCACCTGGAGCTCTATGGCTTTGCGCAGGTCGACCTCATCCAGGACTTCGACCGGGTTAACCCCAACTGGGACGCGACGCTTCGCCCTTCGCGCATCCCCACGGTCGACGGTCTCTACGGCAGCGACGGCCAGTTCATCGCCAGCGCCCGCCAGTCGCGGCTGGGCGTGAAGGCTGACGGCACGATCGCCGGGAAGCCCTACGAAGCGAAGTTCGAATTCGACCTCTATGGCGTCGGTGTGGATGAAGGGCAGACGACGTTCCGCCTCCGCCATGCCTACGCCAAGTGGGGGCCCATCCTCGCCGGGCAGACGAACACGTTGTTCATGGATGGAGACATCTTCCCCAACGTGGTCGACTACTGGGGGCCGGCGGGAATGGTGTTCATCCGCAATCCGCAGATCGCCGTGACGCTGGTCAACAGCGGCGGATGGGTGGCCAAGATCGGGCTTGAACAGCCCAACAACGACATCGACCCCGGTTCGATTAGGCTCGTCTCACCGGAAGTGGCGGAGAACCTGCGTGGTACCGAAGAGCTTCCCGACCTGACCGGCCAGGTCCGCTACGGCGGGGACTGGGGGCACGTGCAGCTCGCCGGCGTCTTGCGCAAGGTTGGCTACGATACGGTCGGCACGCCTGACAACGAGCCCTCGGGCAGCGAGATGGGCTGGGGTCTGAACGGGACCACCGTGCTCAAGTTCTCGCCCGTGACGTTCCGCGGCGGCGTGGTCTACGGCCAGGGCATCGCCAGCTACATGAACGACGGCGGCATGGACCTGGCGCCGTCGGCCCAGCTCGGGCCGGTGCCGCCGATCTTCCCGCCGCCGGCCGTCAACGGCACGCTGCTGGACGCCAAGGCAGTCGAGCTGCTCGGCGTCACAGGGTACGTCGAAATGCAGTGGACCGAGCAGCTGAGCTCTGCACTCGGCTACAGCTTCACCGAAGTCGACAACACGAACTTCCAGGATGCGACCGCCTTCCACAAGGGCGAGTACGCTTCCGTCAACCTGCTGTGGCAGCCCGAGAGCCGCCTCCTCGCGGGCATCGAACTGCTGTGGGGCCAGCGGACCGACAACGACGGCGCGCAGGGTGACGACCTGCGCCTGCAGACCAGCTTCAAGGCTTCGTTCTCCAGCAAGGACCTCTGGGGCAACTGACATACTCGAGCGACAGGGAAGATAACGATGGCTGATTTCGATCTCGATCGCCGCCAGTTGATGGGTGCTCTGGTTCTCGGAGCCGCCGCCAGCACTATTGCTGTCCCCGAAATCGCCTTTGCGCAGGGGCGCGGGTCGGGGCCATCCTCCAGCGCGATTCAGGCGGCACTCGACAACGCCTATGGCAAGTATCGCGGGCTGAACGAGGGCAAGAACGCCGACTACATTCCGGCGCTCGCGGAAGTGCCGTCGAACTTCTTCGGCATCGCG
This sequence comes from Porphyrobacter sp., assembly GCA_017744315.1. GTDB lineage: Bacteria > Pseudomonadota > Alphaproteobacteria > Sphingomonadales > Sphingomonadaceae > Croceibacterium_A. The sequence continues at coordinate 47,389 of JAGIBN010000004.1, read as the reverse complement.
ATCGTGACCGGAGACGGCACGGTCTACCAGGCCGGGGACTCCAAGCAGGAGTTCTCGATCCAGTCGGTCTCCAAGCCGATCACCGCCGCACTGGTGATGCAGGAGTCCGGCTCCAAGCTGATCGAGGACAGCGTCGGCGTCGACGCCACGGGCCAGGTGTTCAACTCGATCACGGCGGTCGAACAATATCGCGGCAAGGAGATGAACCCGCTGGTCAATCCCGGCGCCATCGCCACCGTGGGCAACGTCAAGGGCACGCCGGACGAGGTGTGGAACAAGATCATCGGCATTCACTCCGACATGGCCGGACGCCAGCTCCAGGTGAACCAGCCGGTCTATCAGTCGGAAGCCGCCACCAACCAGCGCAACCGCGCGATCGGCGCGTTGATGTCGGCTTACGAGCGCTTCCCGTCGGACCCGGCGGTGGCAGTCGATCTCTACACCCGGCAGTGCTCGATCAACGTGAACGCGGTCGACCTCGCGACGATGGCGGCCACCCTGGCCTTCGGCGGGCGCAATCCGGTGACCAAGAAGCAGGTGCTCGATCCCAGCATCGTGCCGGGCGTGCTCGCGATCATGGCGACCGCGGGCATGTACGACGACAGCGGCAAGTGGGCCTTCCACACCGGCGGCGTTCCCGCGAAGAGCGGTGTGGGCGGCGGTATCCTCGCGGTGGTTCCCGGCAAGTTTGGCATCGGCACTTTCGCGCCGCCGCTGGATGACGCGGGCAACAGCGTGCGCGGCCAGAAGGCGATCATCGACATCGTCAACGAGCTCAAAGCCAACCCTTACGCCCAGTTCGGCTGAGCGGAGGCAGCGCGTGCGCCGGGTCGCAGCACTCGCCGCCTTTGCCGGGGCGGCGCTGTTATCGGCGCCCACTGCGGCGCAGGACAGCGGGGGTTATCTCTATAATGACTCCCACTTCCACCTGACCAACTACATCCAGCGCGGGCTGACGGCGGCGCAGTACGTCCAGCTGATGGGGAGCACGGTCAAGCGATCGACCTTGTTCGGCATTCCGCTGCAGCAGATCTGGTACCACCCGAACTCGGGCGATTTCGCGCCGACCTATTACCTGCAGTCGGACGCCTCGCTCTACTACTACAGCTTCACCGACGCGATCATCGCGACCGAGTACCTGTCGCTCCCCTCGGAGCAGCGCGCGCGGCTCGACCCGATGATCACCGGCTTCAACCCGGCGGACATGTACGCGGTCGACCACATCCGACGCGTGCTGACGATCTACCCCGGCGTGTTCACCGGCATCGGCGAGTTCAGCGTGCACAAGGAGTTCGTCTCCAGCAAAGTGGCGGGGGAGGGGGCTTCGCTGCTCAACCCATCGCTCGACAAGATCCTCGATTTCGCGGGCGAGGTCGGGCTCGTCGTGATCCTCCATTGCGATATCGACGTGCCGTTCGCCAAGGGCAACGCGCTGCCGATCTACTACACGCAGATGCGTGAGCTGCTGCTCCGCCATCCCGGCACGACGATTATCTGGGCGCATACCGGGCTGGGACGTGTCGTCTCTCCCGAACCGGTGCAGGACCCCGGACCCTCGGGAGAACGGCCGCCCAATCACCTCGAGCTGATCGATCGGCTCCTGTCGGACCCGCAGCTGTCGCACGTCTATTTCGACATCAGCTGGGACGAGGTGGCGAAGTACGCCGTGACCTCTCCCGACACCATGAAGCGCACGGCGCAGCTGTTCGACAAGTACCCGGACCGGTTCCTGTTCGGGACCGACAACGTCGCTCCGCCAAACATCGAGGCGAACCTGCGGGTGTTCCACTTGTGGGACGGGATATTCTCCCAGGTTCGCCCGGAGACCCGGAGGGCGATAGCGCTCGATAACTACGAACGCCTGTTCGACGCCGGACGCGCCAAGGTCCGCGCCTGGGAGGCCGCCAATGTGCCGCGCTGACCCTCTCAGGGGAAATCCCGGCGCTAATGCGAGGAATCCCGAGTGATCGCGCCCGATGGATCGATAGGTTCGAACACGGTCACCGGGCAGGGAGGGAAAATGTCCAAGGATCGGCGAGGGTTGCGAACGGCCTGGCTCAAGGGATCCCTGGCACTCGCCGCGACCTGTCTGCCCCTGGCGGCGCAGGCGCAGGAGATATCCGCCGAGGACCGTCAGGCGATCGAGGCCGAGCTGCGCGAACTACAGCAAGCGCGCCAGCAGTTCGATGCGCGGATCGATGCTCTGGAGAAGCGGCTTGGCATGCCCAGCGCCGAGCCCGTGCAGGCCGCAGCTGCTCCCGCCCAGCCGGCTGCCGTCGTAGCGGCGGCACCGCAGCAGGCAACGTCCCCGGCTGTGACCGCATCCAAGGACGAGGACTACGAAACCACTTATAGTGCGCCCGATCTGGCCGCCGTCGCCGACCCCGCTCCTGCGCCCACCGCCGTCGCGGTATCGGGTGAAGACCCTTCCTTCGGCGGCCGTTACATTCCTGGTCGAGGCTTTGTTCTGGTCCGGGGAGACGAGGGTGAGCTGGGCGCGGGCGTCTTCGCTTATGCCCGCTACCTGAACCAGGAAGGCCTCGATCCGACTTACGTCGACGCGTTCGGCCGGACCAAGGAACTCGCCGACATCCGCGAGGATTTGCAGTTCCAGAAGCTCAGCTGGAATTTCAAGGGTTGGCTGTTCGATCCGAACTTCCGGTACTACTTCTTCTTCTGGACCTCGAACCCGCAGATGGGCGAGGGGGCGCAGGTGGTGCTGGGCGGGTACTTCCAGTACCATTTCAGCGATGCCCTGACGGTCACGGCGGGCGTCATGCCACTGCCGACCACGCGCTCGACCAACTACACCTTCCCGAACTGGCTGAGGAACGACAACCGCGTCATGGCGGATGAGTTCTTCCGCGGATCCTATTCGACGGGCATCGATGCTCAGGGCGAAATCGCCAGGGGCCTGCGCTATCGCGTGGCATTGGCGAACAACCTCGCGCAATTGGGCGTGAGCTCGCAGGAGCTCGACAACGGGCTCAATACGATGTCCGGCGCCTTGTGGTGGATGCCCACGACCGGCGAGTTCGGCCCGAACGCGGGCATGGGCGATTTCGAGGATCACCAGGAGGTCGCAACGCTGGTCGGCGTGCACTTCACCCGCAGCCGCGAGGATGCTCAGGGCCAGCCTGATCTCGACGACTTCGAGAACAGCCAGATCCGTCTGTCCGACGGCACGCTGCTGTTCAGCCCCGACCCGTTCAACACAGGCGGCCATATCGAGAAGGCGACCTACCAGATGCTCGCCCTCAACGCGGGCGTGAAGTACAAGGGCTTCCACTTCGAAGGCGAATACTACTTCCGCTGGGTCGACGACTTCGTGACGGTGGGGCCGATCCCGGTGACCGAGCTCTACGACACCGGCTTCTCGCTCCAGGCTTCGGCCATGGCGATCCCGCAGGTCCTCCAGCCCTACATCACCTATTCCAAGATCTTCGGCGAATACGGCGATCCGTGGGAACTGGCGCTGGGTGCCAACATCTATCCGTTCAACCGGAAGGAAACCCGCTTCAACATCCAGGCGCTGAAGCTCAACGGTTCGCCGGTGGGTGGCTCTTCGCTCCCGTCGCAGGTGGGCGGGGACGGCTGGGTGTTCTCCGGCGACTGGATCGTGAACTTCTGACCGGCCCCACCTTGGACCGATAGAAGATTTCCTTGTCGCAGTTGCGCAACGCACTGCCCTTTGAGTCTTGTCAGCGACACATTTCTCAATCAAATCGGTAGAGAAAGCTACCCGACGCCGGATGCTGCTCCTGTTGAATTGTAGGTGGCATGGTGGCGCAAGCTCGAAAAATTCGGGAAGTCAGCGGCTTGGATAGTCGTGGCGCCGCCTTTCGGAAGGTGGGCAGCCGATGAACTTTCAGCAACTCCGGTACATCCGTGCGGCGGTTCAGAACAATCTCAACCTGACCAAGGTTGCGAACGAACTGTTCACTTCGCAATCGGGCGTCAGCAAGCAGATCAAGGAGCTTGAGGCCGAGCTCGGGATCGAGATATTCGTCCGCCGGGGCAAGCGGCTGGTGGGTCTGACCGAGGCGGGCCACAGCGCCGCCCAGGTGATCGACCGCCTGCTGCAGGAATCCGAGAACCTCAAGCGGCTGTCCGCACAGTTCGTCCAGGCCGACAAGGGCCGCCTGACTATCGCCACCACGCACAACCAGGCGAACTATGTGTTGCCGCAAGTGCTCGTCCGTTTCAGCCGTGAGTTTCCCGAGGTCGAGGTCGAACTCCGGCAAAGCAATCCGGGACAGGTCGTCGAGATGCTCTTGCGTGGTGAGGCCGACATCGGGGTGGCGACCGAAGCGGTCGATGGGGAGCCCGGCCTCCGGACGTTCCCGTGCTTCACCTGGGAGCACGTCGCCATTGTGCCGCACGAACATCCGCTGGCGCGAGTGAAGTCGGCGACCCTGGCCGATCTCGCCCGCTACCCGATCATCACCTACACGCCCGAGTTCACCGGACGGTCGAATATCGATGCGGCCTTTGCGAGCGCCGGGATCCAGCCCGACTTCCACCTCACCGCCGTCGATGCCGACGTGATCAAGACTTACGTCAAGCTCGGCATGGGTGTCGGGATCGTCGCACAGATGGCGATCGCGAACGGCCCCGATGACGCGTTCGCCACCGTCGCGGGCTCCAATCGCTTCTTCAAACCGTCGAGCACCAAGATCGCCATTCCCCACGGCGCCTTGCTTCGGAACTACACCGGGCGGCTGATAGAACTGCTCGCGCCGCACCTCGACGCGCGCACGCTGAAAGATCCAAGCCGGTTGGCGACGGTGCACCAGCCCGATATCCTGCGCTCGTTCATCGACCGGCATGACCTGCGGTTCGGGGAGGGTCCCCGTCCGATCCTGAAAAGCGCCATTTCCGGAGCCAAGCCAGCATGACATTCGTACAACGGCGAGGGTTCCTCGTCGGCGCAGCGGCCTCGGTCCTGTCCGCCCGCGCGTTCGCCCAGGGCCGCATCGTCCACCCCTTCGCGAATGGCGAGCGACCATTGGTTCAGCTACCGGGCAAGCGGCCGCTGATCGGACTGACCGCCCGCCCGCCGCAGCTCGAAACGCCGTTCGAGGTGTTCAACGAGGGGGTGCTGACGCCGAACGATGCGTTCTTCGTGCGCTATCACCTTTCCGGCCTGCCTGACGCGATCGATCCCGCGACCTTCCGGCTGTCGATAGGCGGGCTGGTCGATACACCGCTGACGCTGACCCTGGCGGACCTCAAGACCGCCTTTCCACTTCAGGAAGTGGTCGCGGTCAACCAATGCTCGGGCAACAGCCGCGGGTTCTTCGAGCCGCGTGTCGGAGGCGGGCAGCTGGGTAACGGGGCCATGGGCAACGCTCGCTGGGCCGGCGTGCCGCTCAAAGCTCTGCTCGATCGCGCCGGGGTCAAGGCCGGGGCGGGGCAGGTGACCTTCAACGGCCTCGACAAGCCGCCGCTCGACGCGATCCCGGACTTCGTGAAAGCGCTCGATCTCGATCATGCACGCGATGGCGAGGTCCTGGTCGCCTTTGCGATGAACGGAGCCGATCTACCCTACCTCAACGGCTTCCCGCTGCGGCTGGTAGTGCCGGGCTACTACGGCACCTACTGGATCAAGCATCTGAACGAGATCAACGTCGTCGAAGGCGCCTTCGATGGCTACTGGATGAAGACCGCCTATCGGATTCCCGACAACGACTGCGCCTGCGTCGAACCCGGCGGAAAGCCGGACAAGACGCGCCCGATCAGCCGCCTCAACGTACGCTCCTTCGTGACCAGCCATCGTGATGGCGAGGTGGTGCCAGGCACCGGCAATGTCGAACTCAAGGGCATCGCTTTCAGCGGCGGCGAGGGGGTCGCGCGGGTTCTGGTTTCGACCGATGACGGCGCCACCTGGCAGGAAGCCCGGCTGGGAGAGGATCTGGGCTGCTATTCCTTCCGCGAGTGGCGCCTGGGTTCGAAGCTCGGAAAAGGTCGTCACCCGATCAAGGTACGCGCCTACAGCCAGACCGGCGCCACGCAGCCGCTCGACCCGCTGTGGCAGCCAGCCGGCTACATGCGCAACGTCGTCGAGACCCTGACCCTGGAGGTTGCATGATCCGTCCCCTCGCCATCCTGCTCGGGGCCAGTGCCGTCGTCCTGAGCCTTGCGACCGCTGCCCAGCCGGTGACTTTCGAGGTACCCCTCGGAGACACACCGGCCGAGCTTGCAGGCGCCGATGCGGAAGTCGTGGTGAACAATTGCTCGAGCTGCCATTCGCTCGACTACATTACTACCCAGCCGCGCGGCAAGGGCGCCCAGTTCTGGAAGGACTCGGTGACCAAGATGGTCAACGTCTACAAGGCTCCGATAGCCCCTGAAGACGCCGACGCCGTCGCCTCCGTTCTGGCTCGCAAGTTAGGCTAAGCGACCCTCCCGACCGGAACAAAAAGAAGCGGGGCCCCGCGTAACGGAGCCCCGCCAAAGTTCGGACCCGGCTGGGAGAGAGGATGCCGTGAGGAAACTCAGGCGGGCCGGGTCCGGGGAGAGTTCTTCCCTCAGCGTGCGATCACGGCACCATCGGATGGCACGCCCACGGCGCCGCCACCGAAGGGCCCGTTGTTCTCGACGCAGATCCGTTCGTGATGTTCGTAGCGCGGCGCGCCGGCGATGTTCACGCGCTGGACGTCGTAGTGCCAGCCATCGGGCTCGTCGGCGTCGGTGTAGCGGCGGGCGGGAATGGTTGCCGTCCAGGGGCGCGTGTAGACCGTGGGATCGGTGAAGGTCGCGACGTAGTTGAAGCGCTTGCCGTCGGCGTCGAAGATGTAGCGTTCCTCGACCGTGCCGTTCTCGCTCATGAAGTCGCCGTAGCGGCCGAACAGCGCCTTGCCGTTGTTGTTGCGCACGCTGACGACCAGGGTGTTGCCTTCCCAGTGGCCGCGGGAATCGCCGTTCCACAGTTTGATCTTGTCGGACAGAGGGGCGCCGTCTTCGAGGCGGATGATCCGGTTGCCGGAATCGAACAGCAGCACGACGTAGCCTGGGTACTGCCGCAGCTCGTAGCCGTGCCACATGAACGACTTGGGCACGCCCGCCGGGGCGCAGCGAGCTAGAGGCTCGATGTATTCCGGCTCGGTCGGATTGGGGAAGTTCTGCGCGAAGTTGGCCTGCAGCGCCCTGGCCTCGGGACGGTAGGGAATTTCACCGTCTGCCGGGTCCGACACTCGGCTCGGTGCACGTTGGTCACGCGGCAGCTTGGCCGTTCCTGAGGGCTCTCCCGGAGGGCCGGCCTGCGGGTCGGTGAAGTTGCTGTGGTTGGAGATCGTGTTTGACCAGAAGCCCTGCACGTCCGGCTGGCCATCGGCGAGGCGCGGCCCGGTCCACTCACCCGAGGCGATGGGCGTGACCTCCTTGGCCCAGCGGATGCCCGGAGCCGTCGGCTGCGGGGCCGGAGTGGCGGTCTGCTGGGCGAGGGAGAGCTGCGGCAGCGCGACGGCCGCGAGCAGCAGCGCGACCGTTGTCGTTCGGCGAGCCATTATTGTCCGTCCTTATGATGCGGGTAGAACTGCTCGTATTCGAGGGTGAAGCAGTAATCCTCGATGAGCTGGAAGTTTGCGTCGCGACGGCGGTGGAGCAGGACATCGATGGTCCACGGCTTGCTGTAGACCTTCGGGTCTTCGAGCGTGGCCGAATAGGCGATCGTGTCGGGATCGACGAAACGCCAGCGTTCGACGACGTGAAGCTCTTCGCTGTGGAAGTTGCCGGCGCGGTCGAGCCAGGTCTCGGGATTGAAGTCGGCCACGTCGACGATAAGCGTGTCGCCGTCCCAGTGTCCGCGGGAATCGCCGAGCCAGAACTCCTGCTGCTTCTCTTCCGGGTGGTCCGATCCGTTGGTGGCGATGGTGCGTACCTGGTTGCCGAACTGGTGGACCAGCGTCACGTCGTTGTCGCGCTGGAAGATCTGGAACGGCGCCGGGTAATAGACCCCGCGTGGCACGCCGAGCACCCAGCACTTGAGCCGGGGATCCTCTTGGGCGCGCGCCTCGAAGTTGCGCGCCCGTTGTTCCTGTGCGCCCGGAAGGTAGGGGATTGCCCCGCCTTCGATCACGCCCGGTCCGGGAGGCGCATCGCGCCGACCGGAGTGGGGCTCGAGGTCGTAGTCGGCCTCGCTGAGCGTTTGCCAGATACCCGAGAAGTCCGGCTTGCCGCTGGCGAGCCGAGGGATCGCAGCCGGATCCTGGGCCTGGATCGGCCCGGCCGTTATCGTGACGGACGCCAGCGCGACCGCCGTAAGCAGCCCGCGGCTGCTGCGTTTGAGGACCTGCAGCATATCAGAACGCCGGGGTCGGGGCGTCAGGCGCGCCGCCGGTCTTTATCTTGCGGCCGTCCGGCAGCGCGACCGCACCGGCGTAACCGAAGGCGCCGCCGTTCTTGGCGCGGAAGCCGGCGATCTTGACCTTGGTGCCGAAGGCGACGTCAGCCCGGCCCAGGCCGCTGGCCTTGAGCGAGGTCGGCGTGCCGAACTCGAAGCCCCAGTTGGTGACCGAGCCGTCGCGGTTCTTCACGTCGAGGTAGATCCAGCTGTGCGGATTGACGAACCGGGCCCTGGTGACGGTGCCTTCGAGGACGAGCGGCTTGGAGGAATCGAACTCGGCGGCGAAGGCGTGGTGGGCCAGGCTGGGTATCGAATACCCAGCCCCGGCCGCAGCCAATGCAAAGCCCGCGAGGGATAAGTGCAAACGCGTTTTCATAGGGGTGCTCCTCAGAAGGTCGCTCGGACAACAGCGTTGACCGTGCGGCTGGGGCCAATCCCGTCGTAGCCAACCGGTGCGTTGTTGCTGAAGTCGTTGATGCTGGTCGTGTACTGGACGTCGAACAGGTTCTTCGCGGCGATGCCGATCTGGGTCCGGGCGCCGGCGATCTGCGTGATGATGCCGATACCGGCGTCGGTCAGGTGATAGGAATCCTGCCAGCCGTAGGGCGAAAGCAGCTGCTCCAGATTATGCTTCGACCGGTAGGTGTCGTTGGCATAGGCGTAGAACGAGACGCCGGACGAACCGACTTCGCGCTCGAAGTTGAAGCCGATGATGCCGACCCACTTGGGCGCGCCGACGATTTGCTTGCCGGTGTTGTCGCAAGTCGGAACCGTCGAGGGGAAGGAGCGCGGGCAGGTGGCGTTGGCCCAGTCGGTATAGACCGCGTCGTTGTAAGCGCCGCCGAAGTTGATCGTCAGGCCATCGAACGGCGTCAGCGTGCCGTCGACCTCGATGCCCTGGGCGCGGATGCCCGGGATGTTGCCGAGGACCGAGCTGAACCCTGTCGAGGAGTTGGCGTCGGCAATGCTGGTGACGGCCTGATAGTCGCGCACCTTTGTGTAGTAGAGGTTGGCGCTGAGCCACAGCGCGTTGTCGAAGAACTGGCCCTTCACGCCGAGCTCGAAGTCGGTGGTCTTTTCGGGGGCGACGTTGCGGCGGGTGCCGTTGTTGTCGAACGCGACCGCGCCCGATTTTCCGCCGCCGCTGGCCGAGGCGTAGAACAGCACGTCGTCGGTGATCTTGTAGCTGGGATTGATCAGCCAGGCGAATGCCCCGTCGTCGATCGGATCGCCAATGACCGTGGCGAACGAAGTCTGCAGCTGGGCCGCCCGGATCGCATCGGCGGTGGCGTTGCCGGTCGAAACCAGGGGCGATCCGTCCTCGGTGCCAACAGTCCGCGTGGTCGTGCTGGTCTTCTGCTCACGCGTGTAGCGCAGGCCCGCGGTGAGCGAGGCCCGATCGGTGATCTCCCAGTTGGCCTGGGCGAACACCGCCTGGCTGTTGGAGATCGGGTGCTGGTTGCTGATGCTCTGGGTGTTTTCGAGCGATTCCTGCAGCAGCAGCCAGCCGGCCGGGGTGTTCAGCGCGTTGTACTGCGCGTTGGTGGCGAAGAAGGCGCCGGCGTCCCGGCCGAAGCGGCTGCGGCCATTGGTGTCGGTCTCGATCCGCAGCAGGTAGATGCCGGCCTGGTAATCGATGGTGTCGGTAATATCGCCGGTGAAGCGGAACTCCTGCGAGAACTGCTCGGTGTTCACCAGCGAGCCGCTGCGGGCGATCGGGAAGCTGGTCTGCTCCTGGTCGTTGGTCGCGTCGAAGTGGAACCATCGGCCAGCGGTGATCGACTTGATTTCGACTTCGCCGACGTCCCAGGTCGCGATCAGCGATCCGCCGTAGTTGCGGGTGATCAACGGCAGCGCTTCGTCGATGTCGATCGTGTCCCACGAACCGATGATCGGGGTGTAGGGCTGGAAGTAGCTGCGGGCGAGGCGGGTCGAGTAAGTCGTGGTCCGCACCGAACCGTCGTTGAGCGTGGTCGGATCGACCATGAACGGCTTTGTATTGCTGCGCTCGTCGGTCTCCGCGCCGTCGACGTTAAGCCGGAGCGAGAAGGTGTCGCTCGGCTCGAGCAGCAGCTGGAAGCGTCCGCCCCAGCGGTTCTGTTCGTGCCAGCGCCCGCCGACCTCGGGATTGACGTTGAGGATGTCGCCCGCCTGGTTGTCGTAGAAGAATGAGGCGCGGAACGCGAGCAGGTCCTCGACCAGCGCATCGGAGAACGAGCCGCGCGCCTTGAAGGTGTTGCGGTCGAGGCCGCCTTCCACTTCCAGCGTGCCTTCCGGGGTGAACGAGGGCAGCTTGCTGGTGTACTTGATCACGCCGAGCGAGGTGTTCTTGCCGAGCAAGGTGCCTTGCGGGCCGCGCAGGATTTCGACCTGGGCGAGATCGGTGAAGTCCTGGTAGGTCATGCCCACGTGGTCGAGGAACACATCGTCGACGATCACGCCGACGGCGGCCTCCATGTTGTCGTTGCCGCTGGTCTTGCCGATGCCGCGCAGCGACACGCCAGTGCGGCGGGCGTTGGGAGTGGTTGCGGTCAGGCCGGGCGCGCGCTGGGTGATGTCGGCGACGGTGAACACATGCTGCTGCTCGAGGGTCGCCGCATTCAGGACCGAGATCGGTATCGGCACGTCGACGAGCGACTCTTCGCGGTTACGCGCGGTGACGATGATGATGTCGTCGCGCACGGTTGCCGCGGGAGCGCTGCCGGCAGTTTCGGCGGGCGCCTCTGCCGCTTCCTCGGCAGCTGAGGCAGCCTGTGGAAGGATCGCGGCGAGCGCGGCGGCGCTGGCCAGCCAGGACGCGCGGGCGATCGGCCGGCGCGAGGCGCCGGACAGATGATTATTGTTTTTCATGTTGTTATTATCTTTCTGGGCGGGATGAGTGAGAGAGCCGAGGCTATTTGCCGGGCCGGTCGACGCCCTTGGTCAGCGTCTTGATGCGGTAGACCGAGCCACGTCCGACCACGTAGAGCTGCGAGCGATCCGCTCCTCCAAAGGCCAGGTTCTGCGGCTGCTTCGGCAGCGCGATCACGCCAAGCGCGGCACCCTCGGGAGAGAACACCTCGACCCCGGCGCTGGTGGCGACATAGACGCGACCCGCAGCGTCGACCGCGATCCCGTCGGCTCCGCTGGTGGGACCTTCCGGAGCGTTGCGGAAGCCGGCGAGCTTGGCGAAGTCACGCCGACCGGCGAGGTTGCCGTCGGGCTGCACGTTGAAGGCAATCAGATGCTCGCCCCAAGTATTGGCGACGTAGAGCGTCTTCTCGTCCGGGCTCAGGGCGACGCCGTTCGGCCGGGGGATGTCACTGGCGATCAGCTTCACCTGGCCGCGAGGGTTGAGCCAGTAGAGGCCGGTCTTGACCGGTACAGCCGGAGCAGGGGTTCCCGCAGCAGGCGGTGCGCCGGGATCGGAGAAGTAGACGTTGCCTGACCTCGCGAGCGCCAGGTCGTTCGGTCGATTGAAAGGCTTGCCCGAGTAGGTGGCCGCCAACACGTTGCTCGCAGGCTGCAACTGGGCGACGCCGGGAGTGGTGGTCTGCACCGCGAGCAGTTCGCCCTTGGCACCGATCGCCAGCGCGTTCGCTCCGCCGGTCTTCTCGAGATAGGTCGACACCGAATTATCCGGAGCAATGCGGACGATGCGGTCGGCGCGGTTCTCGGTGAAGATGATCGAGCCGTCGGTCAGTGCGACTGGACCTTCGGTGCCGTCGAACCCTTCGCGGATCACCTCTACCCGAGTGCCCGCGGCAACCACACCGTCGATGGCCGGGCTGGTGTACAGCTTGCCGTAGAGCGTGCCGCCCTCGGACGCATAATCCTCAACACCGACGACTCCGGTGACCGTGTAGCCTTGGGTGCGGAGATAGCTCGCCGCACGCTTGGCCCGGCCAGCGTGGTTGGAGATCGTCACCACGCTCCGGTCGCGCGGAATGTAGGGCAGGAAGCGGTCGAGTTCGGAGACCTGGATGTTGAGATAGACCGGCAGGCTACCGATGGCGGCGATCTCGTCTGCCCGCCGCAAGTCGATGAAGGTCACCTTGTCAGGAGCGGCGAGCAGTTGGTCCACTTGCTGCCGGTTGAGCACGTTCTCGGTCTGCGAAGTTCCAGCGGGTGCCGAAGTCTGCGACAGGGCGGGATATGCAATAAGTGCAGTAGATCCCGCACTGATCGCAAGAAGTTTGAACGTTGCGCTGGTTGCTGAAAGGAACGTTTTGCGCCGTAATGGTTTTTCTATGTTACGCATTATACCCTCATCGAACTTGGTATGAGGGCTATATTTGCCTGTTACAGGAAACAGAACGAATGCATTGGCCTGTTGATATGCCAAATCGGTATATAGACTGCGAAACTCAGCTAAATCCGATCCAGCGGCCTGCGGCGGCGACCGAAACCCAAGCGAGGGTGGAGGCGAAGGCAGGGAGGCGGTGCAGGCCAGGGGCCGGCTCAGCGCGGGAACGCGATTCAGCCAGGGCCACCACCAGGGCGACGAGGAGTGCCCCGCCGACGGTGGCAAAGTAGACCGTCTGCGCAACTGCAGGGTCTTGTCGAGAAGCAGGCCAGAACTCGGCGAACAGCAACCCGCCGCCAACGATTGCGCCGACGGCAACGACGTAGAGCCGGCGATAGTGCTGGGTGAAGGCGGCAAACAGACCAAAGCTGGCGAGCGCCACTAACAAGGCACCTGCGCGAATGCCGTTGGTCGAAGCAAACAACAGGATCGATCCAGCCCATAGCGCCAGCGCGACGACTGCGAGCGCGGAGGCTATTCCGCGGCTGTCGGCCGGCTCCTGACGGACCAAGCGGGAGACGGCGAGGCTCAGTAGGATCGCCGCGACGAGCGCGACCATTTTCACGAAGAAGGCGGCGCTTCCGACCAGGCCGCCCGCTGTCGCCAGAGCCATGCCGCTGCCGGTCACGATCGTGCCGAGGATGCCGCCCCACAGCCAGGGACGAGTGGCGCGTTCGACATCGCGTGCGGGAACGTTTTGCAAGGCCACGCCGAGCAGTCGCAAGTTGAGCGCAAACACAGCCCCGCCGAGGACCGCGAGCGACAGCAAGTGCAGCGTCTCGACGGCGGCGAAGATCCAGATGGTCTCGTTGACCTGTTTGACCAGCGGGGTCTGCGACAGGGCAAGAACAGCGTTGGAAAGTCCGGGAGCCAGGTGGTGGAAACTCACGCTCATACGGCGAGCTCCTGCTCGGCCTCGACCAGCGTGGTCTCGAACTCGGTGCACTGGGCAAGCTCGGCAACGACGCCCGTCGCCTGACCGCATCGGAACCAGTCATAGGCGGCATAGCGCCCGGCAACGATCACCGCGATCCACAGCACCAGGGAGATGCCGGCAGCGGTTCGGGCTGCGGCCGGCGGGCGGTCGCTCGCATCCCATTTCGTCCTGTTGGCCTGCACCCTCCAGTGGAAGATGAAGATGTTGATCGAGGCCGCAACGAGGAACAGCGCCTTGAGGCGGAAAACTGGATTATGGTAATATTCCAGGGGGTTCGCGAAGAACAGCGCGGCACCGGTCGCCGCCATGATCACGAAGCCCGCGACAGTGTAGGGCAGCACGGTGTCCGCCACCGCGGAGACCGGAGCCTTGCGGAAGACCAGGCCGAGAAGGCGCAGGTCGACGAACAGGATCGTGCCGGCAAACAGCATCAGCGTGAGGACATGCGTGCCTTCGAGCAGCATCCACAGATGCTCCGAACTCTGGAGCTGGGTGCTCCACGAGGTGTCGATCACCGCGCGACCAGAGGAATCCACGTCGGCGCCCAGCTGGTACTGCAAGTAGGCCATGGCTTCTGACAGGTGTAATGACATGGGAATGCGCCGCCCTGAACGAGCCGTTCGGCCCAGGAAGGCGTACGACTAGTCCGTCACATTCGCTCGCTGAACGAAGGGTTGGTCATATCCTTCGCACGATCGGTGCTTTGGGACGTCAGCGCGCCGCGGTCACTTTCGTCGGAATCCGGCCCACCTTGCGTGCCAGATGCGCCGGGTCCTTGATCGTGATCCAGCCCGCGCGCCACTGCAGGTCGTCCTCTCGGCGGACGACCTGGATCGTCCGGTTGAGATGGACCGGTGTGAGCCCCAGGGCGTCCGAAAGGGTCTCCTGAGTGACCGGCAACTGGAAGCGACCATTCTGGGCCAGGCCAGCCAGGCGCAGGCGCTCCTCGATCTCCAGCACCAGATCGAGCAACCGCTCTCGCGCACTCATCCGGCCAAGGCGGGTGATCTGCGCCAGGAGATAGGCTTCCTCCAGGGCGTTGCTGACACGGTAGGCGTGTTCAAGCGTTTCGGAAATCGACGCCGACGGAGCGGCACAGACTCCGAGCGAGGTGAGCGACATCAGGCCTGAAACGGCAAGCGGCTCTGGATGATGGCAGATTCCGAACAGATCGCCGGGAAGGACGAAACTGATCAACTGACGCCTGCCATCCGCCAGCAGGCGATAGCGCGCGGCGAGCCCGCTTACGACGAGCATCGCCTTGGCGATCTTCTGCCCTTCCTTGACCAGTTCCCGGCCGGCAGGTTCCAGAACGGACGTAGCGATGCTGCTCTCCAGAGCAGCGGAGGCCCGCTCGTCGAGGCGCCAAAGCGCGTCGAGCCGCCGCACCGGGGCCTGCGCACCATTCGCCGGGGTCCCTAGCAGGACGTTCACCCCTGAGCCTCGTCATCGAGCAACAGGCCCAGGGCGAGAACGACGGCGTCCATTCGAAACGGCTTCGCCAGGTGGGGCACTGCTTGGTAACCCTCAGGCAGCGACCGGCCATCGTAGCCGGTCAGGAACACGTAAGGAACGGCTCGCTCGGTCAAAAGGTCCGCGATCGGGAAGGAATTCACGCCTTCCAGGTTCACGTCGAGCAGTGCAGCGTCGATCGCGCGGGTCGCCAGGTCCAGCCCGTGAGTAACGTTGCCGGTTGGGCCGATAACCTCGGCCCCTTCATCTTCAAGCACCTGCTGCAAGTCGGCGGCGATGAAGTGCTCGTCCTCGATCACGAGAATGCGTTTGCCGGAGAGTCTGTCTGCCATTGCTTGTCCCCTCAGAGGCGTTCTCGAGGCCCCCTCTCGATCCAACGGCAAGGAAATCCGGCCCCGAGTTTCGCCCCCACGAAACCCGGACTGTGTTTCATCCAGAAAATGGCAGCACAGCGCCGTTTCCATCATTCCACGTCTGACCCATCACGCGGTTGAAACAGCACTGCCAGAACCCCTTGTTCCGCCAGATAATATTGAGTTGGCAGGCTCCGCCATGATGCATGTTAAGAGATCGGCGAATTTCGAATTTCGCTGTTGGGAGTGTGTTCAATCTGCATTGGCGAGCCAGCAGATGCAGCCGGGCCAATTACTGCGAAGACCTCGATCTAACCTAAATCAAAACCGATGAACTTTCGCGTCGCCCTCGGGAACTCGGAAGGCCACTTCCGTTTTGTCGCCTTGGGGGCGTGTTTCGCGCATCCAGCATTCTCGCGGGGGGCACGTGAACAAGCAAACTCAGCCAATGGAATTCTCGCGTAATCGCCGCGAGCTCATCCTCGCTCTTCGCCGCTTTCGACGCGGCGACTTCTCAGTCCGGCTTCCCGAGAACGAAAGCGATCCCGATTCCGAAATTGCCACGCTTTTCAACGAGGTCGTCTCGCTCACGCAGCAGATGACGGGCGAGTTCGAGCGCGTCTCGCGGATCGTCGGTAAAGAGGGCAGGATCGGCCAGCGCGCCAAGGTCACCGGCGCAACCGGTGGCTGGGAAACCAAGCTCCGCGCGATCAACGAACTGATCGACGACATGGCGCAGCCGACGATCGAAGTGGCGCGAGTGATCGGCGGCGTGGCCAAGGGCGACCTTTCGCAGACCATGGCGACCGAGATCGACGGGCGCCCGCTCAAGGGTGAGTTCCTGCGCATCGGCAAGGTCGTCAACACCATGGTCGACCAGCTCGCCAACTTCACCTCCGAAGTGACGCGCGTGGCGCGCGAGGTGGGTACCGAGGGGAAGCTCGGCGGTCAGGCGAAGGTGCGCGGCGTGGCCGGCACCTGGAAGGACCTGACCGACAACGTGAACCTGATGGCCGCCAACCTTACCGGCCAGGTGCGTAACATCGCCGAGGTGACGACCGCCGTGGCGAGCGGGGACCTTTCCAAGAAGATCACCGTCGACGTGAAGGGCGAGATCCTCGAGCTCAAGAACACCATCAACACGATGGTGGACCAGCTCAACGGCTTCGCCTCCGAAGTGACGCGTGTGGCGCGCGAGGTGGGCACCGAGGGCAAGCTCGGTGGCCAGGCCAAAGTGCCGGGCGTCGCGGGGACCTGGGCCGACCTGACCGAGAACGTCAACTCGATGGCGGCGAACCTGACGGGTCAGGTGCGCAACATCGCCGAAGTGACGACCGCGGTGGCGAGCGGCGACTTGTCGAAGAAGATCACCGTCGACGTGCAGGGCGAAATCCTCGAGCTGAAGAACACCATCAACACGATGGTGGACCAGCTCAACGGCTTCGCCTCCGAAGTGACGCGCGTGGCGCGCGAAGTGGGCACCGAGGGCAAGCTCGGCGGCCAGGCCAAAGTGCCGGGCGTTGCGGGTACCTGGGCTGACCTCACCAACAACGTGAACCTGATGGCCGACAACCTGACTGGCCAGGTGCGAAACATCGCCGAGGTGACCACGGCTGTGGCGCGAGGCGACTTGTCGAAGAAGATCACCGTCGAGGTGCGGGGCGAAATCCTCGAGCTCAAGGACACCATCAACACCATGGTGGACCAGCTGAACTCGTTCGCCAGCGAAGTGACGCGCGTGGCGCGCGAGGTGGGCTCGGAAGGCAAGCTCGGTGGCCAGGCGCAGGTGGAAGGTGTCGGCGGTACCTGGAAGGACCTGACCGACAACGTGAACGCCATGGCGGGCAACCTGACCGGCCAGGTGCGTAACATCGCCGAGGTCACGACCGCGGTGGCGCGGGGTGACTTGTCGAAAAAGATCACCGTCGACGTGAAGGGCGAGATCCTCGAACTCAAAATCACCATCAATACGATGGTGGACCAGCTGAACTCGTTCGCCAGCGAAGTTACGCGTGTGGCGCGTGAAGTTGGCACCGAGGGTCGGCTGGGCGGTCAGGCGCAAGTGGAAGGCGTCGGCGGCACCTGGAAGGACCTGACCGACAACGTGAACGCCATGGCCGGCAACCTGACCGGCCAGGTCCGTAATATCGCCGAGGTGACGACCGCAGTGGCTTTGGGCGATCTCTCCAAGAAGATCACCGTCGACGTGAAGGGCGAGATTCTCGAGCTCAAGAACACCATCAACACGATGGTGGACCAGCTGAACTCGTTTGCCTCCGAAGTGACGCGCGTGGCGCGTGAGGTCGGCACTGAGGGCAAGCTCGGCGGCCAGGCGCAAGTACCGGGCGTTGGGGGGACGTGGAAGGACCTTACGGACAACGTGAACGCCATGGCCGCGAACCTGACCGGTCAGGTGCGCAACATCGCCGAGGTGACGACCGCGGTGGCCTTGGGCGACCTCTCCAAGAAGATCACCGTGGACGTGAAGGGTGAGATTCTCGAGCTCAAGAACACCATCAACACCATGGTCGACCAGCTGAACTCGTTCGCCTCCGAAGTGACCCGCGTGGCGCGCGAAGTCGGTACCGAAGGCAAGCTCGGCGGGCAGGCGCATGTGCGCGGCGTCGCGGGTACCTGGGCCGACCTTACGGACAACGTGAACCTGATGGCCGACAACCTGACCGGCCAGGTGCGCAACATCGCCGAAGTGACGACCGCCGTGGCGAAAGGCGATCTTTCGAAGAAGATCACCGTGGACGTGAAGGGCGAGATTCTCGAGCTCAAGAACACGATCAATACCATGGTCGACCAGCTGAACTCGTTCGCATCCGAAGTGACGCGCGTGGCGCGCGAGGTGGGTTCGGAAGGCAAGCTCGGCGGTCAGGCTCAAGTTCCGGGTGTCGGCGGTACCTGGAAGGACCTCACCGACAACGTGAACTTCATGGCGACCAACCTGACCAACCAGGTGCGCGGCATCGCCGATGTCGTGACCGCGGTGGCGCAGGGCAACCTCAAGCGCAAGCTGACCTTCGATGCGAAGGGCGAGATCGCCGCGCTGGCCGAAACGATCAACGGCATGATCGAAACGCTCTCCACCTTCGGGGACCAGGTCACCAACATGGCGCGCGAGGTGGGCGTCGAAGGGCGGCTGGGCGGTCAGGCCCGCGTGCCGGGTGCAGCCGGACTGTGGCGCGATCTTACCGACAACGTGAACCAGCTGGCGGCCAACCTCACCAACCAGGTGCGCTCGATCGCCGAAGTGGCGACCGCGGTGACCAAGGGCGATCTTACCCGCTCGATCTCGGTGGAAGCGTCGGGCGAGATGGCCGCGCTCAAGGACAACATCAACGAGATGATCGGCAATCTGAAGGACCAGACCCTCAAGAATGCCGAGCAGGACTGGCTCAAGACCAACCTCGCCCGCTTCAGCCGCATGCTGCAGGGCGAACGCGACCTGACGACGATCTCCAGCCTGATCATGAGCGAGCTCGCCCCGCTGGTGAACGCGCAGTACGGCGTGTTCTACGTCGCCAACGAGAACGAGGGTGGTCCGACGCTCGATCTCGTCGCGACCTATGGCGCGGACCGCCGCGACGAGCTGAAGAAGTCGTTCGAACTACGCGAAGGCCTGATCGGCCAGGCGGCGGCGGACAAGCGGCCGATGCGGCTCAACAAGGTCCCTGGGGACTTCATCAAGATCGGAACGGGCCTGGGAGCGGCGGCGCCGGCCAACATCAACATCCTCCCGGCGCTGTTCGAGGATGAGGTGAAGGCCGTCATCGAGCTCGCCTCGTTCGAGGAGTTCAACGAGACCCACCACACCTTCCTCAACCAGCTGATGGAAACGGTCGGCATCGTGCTCAACACGATCGCGGCGACCATGCGGACCGAAGAGTTGCTCAAGGAATCGCAGCTGCTGACGCAAGAGCTGCAGTCCCGGCAGACCGAGCTCACCCGCAAGCAGGAAGAACTGCACGCGACCAACGAGGAACTGCAGGAGAAGGCCCAACTTCTGGAGAACGAGAAGCGCCAGGTCGAGGCCAAGAACTTCGAGATCGAGATGGCCCGCCGCGCGGTCGAGGAGAAGGCCGAGCAGCTGGCGCTGACCTCGAAGTACAAGTCCGAGTTCCTGGCCAACATGAGCCACGAACTGCGCACGCCGCTCAACTCGCTGCTGATCCTCTCGAAGATGCTGGCCGACAACCAGCAGGGCAACCTCAACGAAAAGCAGACCGAGTTCGCCCGCACGATCCATTCCGCCGGCACCGACTTGCTCACGCTGATCAACGACATCCTCGACTTGTCGAAGGTGGAATCCGGCACGGTCGCGATCGAGATCGGCGACATGTCGCTCGCCCGCCTGCGCCAGCATCTCGAACGCACGTTCCGCCAGCTTGCGTCGGAGAAGCAGCTCGAATTCGAGGTCGAGTTCGCCGAGGACCTTCCGGCGACGATCCGCACCGACGAGCAGCGCCTGCAGCAGATCGCGCTCAACATGCTCTCGAACGCGTTCAAGTTCACCTCGGACGGACGGGTCACCCTGTCGGTTCGCAAGGCGCGCGAAGGGTGGAACCGCACGCATCCGATTCTGGGCGATGTCGAGGAGGCGATTGAGATTGCGGTCAGCGATACCGGCATCGGCATTCCCGAAGACAAGCAGAAGCTGATCTTCGAAGCCTTCCAGCAGGCCGATGGCACCACCAGCCGCAAATACGGCGGCACTGGCCTTGGGCTCTCGATCAGCCGCGAGATCGCCAGCCTGCTCGGCGGCGAGATCCAGGTTCGCTCTACGGTCGGGAAGGGCTCGACCTTTACGCTCTACGTCCCGCTGAGATCGCCTGGCGTCGCGCCGGCCCTCGCGCTGCCGAGCCTTGGAGCCGTCACTGACGAGGCCTCAGTCGCAGCGCGAGAGACGATTGCCGACGATCGCGACGAACTCCAGGGCCAGCCTTTCGTCCTGATCGTCGAGGACGATCCCACGTTCGCCCGCGTGTTGCTCGACATCGCGCACGAGGGTTCACTCAAGGCCGTCGTCTCGACGGCCGGATCGGGAACCCTCGCGATGGTCCGCAAGATGCGGCCGAGCGCGATCACGCTCGATCTCGGCCTGAGCGACATCGACGGTTTCGTACTGCTCGATCTGCTGCGCCACGATCCAGATTCCAGCGCCATACCGGTCCACGTCATCTCAGGCGCTGACCAGGCGACGCACGCGCTCAGTCTGGGGGCCGCGACGGTGATCCAGAAGCCGGCCGACCGCGACGAACTGGTCGGGCTGTTCGGCTCGATCGCCCAGACGCTTGCGAGCGGACCGAAGCGTCGCCGGGGCAAGGGTCCGGCGCGCCATCGAGAGGAAGCGTCGAAGCTGCGCGAAGGCACCGCGCTGGCCGGCAAGAAGCTGCTGATCGTCGATGACGACATCCGCAACATCTACTCGCTGGCGAGCGTGCTCGAGGCTCAGGGCGCCGAAGTGCTTTACGCCGAGCGCGGCCAGGAAGGCATCGCCCTGCTCGAAGCCAACCCCGACATCGACGTGGCGCTGATCGACATCATGATGCCGGAGATGGACGGCTACGAAACGATGCGGCGGATCCGCGCCAATCCTGCCCTGGCCGGCATTCCGCTTATCTCGGTGACGGCCAAGGCGATGAAGGGGGACCGGCAGAAGTGCCTCGATGCCGGTGCATCAGACTACATCTCCAAGCCGGTCGATATCGACCTGTTGCTCGCTCTGCTGCGGGTGTGGATCGGGCGCGCCCAGGCCGGGGCCGTCCCGCTCTCACCAATCGTTGTCGAGGACGCTGCGTGAAGAAAGCGGTCTCGAACCAGAAGCGTACCGGCAAGGCCACGCCGGAAGAGATGCCGCGCGCCCGGATCCTGCTGGTGGACGACGACGAGCGCAACCTGCTTGCCTTGTCGGAGGTTCTCAAGCCGATTGCCGACGTCGTCACCGCGCCCTCGGGAAGGCTTGCGTTGCGGGAACTGTTGAGGGACGACTTCGCCGTCATCCTGCTCGACGTGTTCATGCCCGAAATGGATGGGTACGAGACCGCCTCGCTGATCCGCAAGCGGCCGCAGACCTCGCGAATTCCGATCATCTTCCTTTCGGCGGTCAACAAGGAGACCGAGCACCTGATGCGCGGCTACGCGATGGGCGCGGTCGATTACGTGTTCAAGCCGGTCGATCCGATCGTGCTGAAGTCGAAAGTCGCGGTGTTCGTCGACCTGTTTCAACTGCGCCAGCAAGTCGCAGTTCGCGCGCAGGTTGAGCGGGAGCTTGAGCAACAGCTGGTCCAGTCGCGCAAGACCGAGGCGCTTGGCCAACTCACGGGCGGGGTCGCGCACGACTTCAACAATCTGCTGGCCGCCGTGCTCGGTGGCTTGCGCCTGATCGAGGGGCGCGTTGAGTTGGGCGTGCGCGAGCAGCGGATCTTCGAGCACATGCGCCATGCGGCGGAAAATGGCGTCGAGCTGGTTCGCCGGCTGATGGCTTTCGCGCGCAAGCAGGAGCTGTCCCCGGTCGCGATCGAGCCGGAGAAATTGTGCGATACCGTCTCAGGTCTGGTGGACCATGCACTGGGCGAGGCCTTGTCGGTCGATTGGGACGTAAAACCCCAGGGTCTGCACCTCTTCGCAGACGAAGCTCAGCTTGAGCTCGCACTGGTCAACTTGCTGATCAACGCCCGCGACGCGATGACCGACGGGGGCAAGATCAGCGTCGGGATCGAGGAGGTCGCGCAGCCCGACGACTTGAGTACGCCAGAGGGCGCTCCGCACTGGCTCAGGATCAGCGTTTGCGATCAGGGACCCGGCATTCCGCCGGAACTGATCGAGCGGGTCACCGAACCGTTCTTCACCACCAAGGGACCGGGGAAGGGCACTGGCCTCGGCCTGTCGATGGTGGCGGGCTTTGTCGAACAGTCGGGCGGGCTGTTCCGCATCGTGAGCGAGACCGGAAGCGGCACGCAGGTGCATATGACCTTCCCCGCGACGAAGGGGGCCACGTCCGATGAAGTTGCCCCCGTCCAGACCGACGAGCGAACCAGTCTCGTCGGCTCGGTGTTGGTCGTGGATGACGATGATGGCGTGCGCATGGTCGTGTCGGAGCAACTGCGCGACCTCGGGTTGGATGTGTCAGAGGCCGAAAACGCCGAGCGTGCGCTAGCCCTGCTTCAGAATGGCGAGGCGGCCGAGTTCCTGCTGACCGACTTCTCGATGCCGGGAATGGATGGCCTGAGCCTGCTCATGGCCGTGCGCGGCCGGTGGCCGAAGATGCGCGGTGCCATCATGACCGGCAATCCCAAGGGCAAGCTCGCAACCTGCGACCCGCAGATCCCGGTCATTCACAAACCCATCGACATGGGTGAACTCAAGCGACTGCTGGCGGTCGCTTGACGGCGGCTCTCACGATCCCGTCGATTTGGAGAAAAGTGCTTTCCTACAAGCCCCTAATTGGGGTTTAGGATGCGGGATGTTTCAACACGGAAAGTCCGTGCCTACCCCGCCGCGTAGGACGGCTTGATCTCGGCAAATTACCTCTCGTTTTTCAAGGTTATGCATATGTCATCGTCAACTGCCTCAAACGCCAGCAGGCCCTTCGATCCGCTGGATCTGCAAAGCTATCCCCTGACCTGGAAGATCGCGGCCGTGCTGGTCGGCACCCTGTTTCTCGCGCTGTCTTCCTATATCTCGGTGCCGCTTTGGCCGGTTCCGGTGACGATGCAGACTTTCGCGGTCACGCTTGTCGGCGCGGTCTATGGCTGGCGCCTGGGAGGCATCACGATCATGGCCTGGCTGGTGCAGGGCGCGCTTGGCTTGCCGGTGCTGGCTGGAGGCGCCGCCGGTGTCCTCAAGTTCGTTGGGCCGACTGCTGGTTACCTGTTTGCCTTTCCGCTTGCCGGCATGTTCGTCGGCTGGTTGGTCGGCCGAGGCTGGAACGGTCATCGGGTCAAGCTTGCGTTCCTCGCCATGCTGGCAGGGAATGCGCTTTGCCTCGTCCTTGGCGCGGCCTGGCTGGCGGTTCTGATCGGCGCCGAAGAGGCGGTGACGGCCGGCGTAGTCCCGTTCCTTCTCGGGGCCGTCCTTAAGTCGGCTCTCGGTGCGGCCACGCTTAACGTCATGGTGCAAGGGGCGAAGCGCATCGCGGAATGACGGTGCGGCTACGTCCTCATCACTTGCTCTGTGTTCTCACCTACGTGGGGCGGGGGTACAGCCCCGCCTTTACGGCCAACATGACCGCCATAACGGCGCGACTGGCCGGCGGAGAGGAAATCGAGATCGTCGAGGGGCCGGATGACATCTGCGCCCCTCTTCTCGATAATGGCGATGCGCATTGCCATCAGACCGGCGTGGCGGACAGGGACATCCGGGCTTCGGAAGAGGTGGGCTGGATACTGGAACGGCCCATACGGGCAGGATCGCGCTTCGGGCTGGGGCGAGATCAGATGGGCCGGCTACGAGCCAGTTTTGCAAGGGATGAGATCCGATCGGCCTGCCGGGGTTGCGAATGGAACACGCTTTGCAGCTCCATTTCCGCAAGCGGCTATGACGGCGCGATCCTGACCTGATCAGTCCTTGGAAAACGGGTTCTTCGGACTGCGCATCGTCAGCCGCACCGGCACCGCGCCGAAGCCCAGTTCCTTACGGATCGAGTTGACGAGGTAGCGCTCGTAGCTCGCCGGGAGATCTTCCAGGCGAGTACCGAACACCACGAAGCTTGGCGGGCGCGTCTTGATCTGGGTGATGTAGCGCAGCTTGATCCGCCTGCCGCCCGGCGCGGGGGGCGGGTTGGTTTCCAGCGCATGGTCGAACCAGCGGTTGAGCGCGGCGGTCGGCACGCGGCGGCTCCACTGTTCGCGCAAGTCGAATGCGGCGGCGAGCATCTGGTCGAGACCCTTGCCGGTCATCGCCGAGACGGCGAGCAAGGGCACGCCCTTGAGCTGGGCCAGGCCCTCGTCGAGCGCGGTGCGGATGCCGTTGAACAGGCCGCTGGCGTTTTCCGCGATGTCCCACTTGTTGATCGCGAACATCAGTCCGCGGCCTTCCTCGAGCACGAGGTTGGCGATCTTGAGGTCCTGCACCTCGAGCCCGCGCGTGGCATCAAGCAAGAGCACGACGATCTCGGCATAGTCCACCGCGCGGCGAGCGTCGGCTACGGCGAGCTTTTCGAGCTTGTCGTCGACCTTGGCCTTCTTCCGCATTCCGGCGGTGTCGACCAGCTTGATCGGGCGGACCTTGCCGTCGCGCGGATCAGTCCACTGCCAGTCGACTGCGATGGAATCGCGGGTAATGCCGGCTTCGGGGCCCGTCAGCAGACGGTCTTCGCCGAGCAGGCGGTTGATCAGGGTGGATTTGCCGGCGTTGGGCCGCCCGACGATGGCGAGGTGCAGCGGAGCGTCCGGATCGGGCTCGCCCTCTTCCTCCTCATCGCTTTCGAACTCGTCCTCGATCGGTTGCTTGTCGGCGATCAAGGGGACCAGGGCTTCGTAGAGATCGGCGATGCCTTCGCCGTGTTCGGCGGAGACCGGAACCGGCTGGCCGAGACCGAGCGAATAGCTTTCGAGGATGCCCGATTCTCCGGCGTTGCCTTCAGCCTTGTTGGCGATCAGCACGACCGGCACGTCCTGCTCGCGCAGCCAGCGGCCGATCTCCTCGTCGAGCGGGGTGAGCCCGGCGCGCGCGTCGATCACGAACAGGGCTGCATCAGCGCCCTTGAGCGAGACTTCGGTCTGGGCGCGCATGCGGCCCGGGAGGCTGTCCGGTTCTTCGTCTTCCCACCCGGCGGTGTCGACCGCCTGGAATTCGAGGCCCGCCAGGCCCGCCTCGCCAAAACGGCGATCGCGGGTGACGCCGGGCTGGTCGTCGACCAACGCCAGCTTCTTGCCGACGAGCCGGTTGAACAGGGTCGACTTGCCGACATTGGGCCGGCCGATGATCACGACCTGGGGGAGGGGGGCCTTTGCCATTGGGTGCAGGTGACCGCTGTCGCGTCGCTTGGCAAGCGAAAGCGCGAGCGGAACCTCCCCGAGCGTGCCCGGGGAGGCCTGGGCCGGTCTTACCAGCTCCCGCTGTTTTCCATGCTCGCCCAGGGCTCCTGCGGTTCCAGGTGGCCGTCCTGCAGCAGTTCGATCGAGATGCCGTCGGGCGTGCGGACGAAAGCCATGTGGCCGTCGCGCGGGGGGCGGTTGATGGTGACGCCGGCGTCCATCAGGCGCTGGCAGGTCTCGTAGATATTATCAACGCGATAGGCGAGGTGACCGAAGTTACGGCCGCCGGTGTATTCCTCGGCCGGGGTGCCGTCTTCGGGCGGCCAGTTGTAGGTGAGCTCGACCTCGGCCACGTCCTTCTGGCCGGGGCCCGCGAGGAAGATCAGCGTGAAGCGGCCCTTCTCGCTCTCCATCCGGCGCGTCTCTTCGAGCCCGAGCAGCTTGAAGAAGCTGACCGTCGCGTCCGGGTCGCTGACGCGGATCATGCTGTGAAGGTACTTGGTCATCGGGAACTAACTCCATTCATCGACGTTAAAGCACGGTTCATCGCCATAAGAGCACAAGCCAGCTGGGTTGCAGTCCGTTCAGGGAGCACCGTTCATGTCCGACGATAGCCAAGTGGAACCCCCGTCCGCCACCGGTTTCTGGCATAGCCCTCTTACGAAGACCGTTCTCGCCGCATCCGGGATCCTGGCCGTGGGGTTGATCGCGGGTGGATATCTGCTCGGCGACGGCCTTACTCGGGCGCGGGAGGCCGATCGATCGGTCACCGTCCGCGGCCTCGCGGAGCGGGACGTGATGGCCGATCTCGCCACCTGGACGATCGCCTATTCGGCTACGGCCGAAGACATGGCTACGGCTCAGTCGAGCGTGGATCGCGATACAGCGGCGATCCAGGCGTTCTTCAAGGAACTCGGCTTTCCCGATGACGCGCTCCAGCCCACCGGCGTCAATGTTTCGAGCTTCACGCAGGACGGGGTGACCCGGTACACCGTGCGTCAGCGGATGACCTTGCGCACGACCGACATCGCCCGCGCCCAGCGAGCGGTGCGGCGCCAGTTCGACCTCGTTCGCCGGGGCGTGCTGCTGGAGGAAGGGTCAGGTATCGCCTACACTTTCACCAAGCTCAACGACATTAAGCCGGAAATGGTGGCCGCGGCGACCAAGGATGCGCGTTCAGCCGCCGAACAGTTCGCCAAGGACAGCGCGACCGGAGTCGGTGGGATCAAGCAGGCGACGCAGGGCTATTTCGAGATTACCGGGCGCGACGGGGACGGCGGTGGTTGGGGCGTGGCCGATACGCCTTACAAGCGAGTGCGCGTGGTGACGACTGTCGACTTCTATCTGCGGTAAACCAAAGAAAAGGCCCGCGCCGTTGCCGGCGCGGGCCTTCACGTGACGATACGTCGGATGGCTTAGAAAGCGTAGCCGAGCGAGGCGACGATAGTGTCGTCGGTAACGCCGTCGATCGAGCCGTTGATCTTCGAACCTTCGACGCCAACGTAGCTCAGGCCGAGGCTGAGGCCGCCAAGTACGGTAGCCGAAGCGCCGACCGACCAGTCCCATGCCTTGCCGTTGTCGGTCAGGGTCAGGAAGCCGTCGGTGTAACCGGCGTGAGCCGAGAAAGAGATCGGCGTGTTCGGGATACCGATGCCGGCATCGGCCGACAGGTAAAGGTTGTCACCGCCACCGAGCGAGTCCTGGTCCGGCGAGTAGTACAGGCCGAAAGTCAGGCCAACCGGGCCGAGGGTCGGCTTGAGCTTGCCGTAGAATTCCCACACGTCCGACGGGCCAGCGCCGGCGTCCTTGGAGGGATAGGCGTAGTAGGTGACGCCAACGTCAGCCGCGAGGCCATCGGTGACTTCACCGGTCCAGCCGCCGAAAATGTCGAGTTCGACTTCGCCGTAAACCGGGCTGTCCTCGAGCGAGGAAGCCCAGGTACCGACGTAGAAGCCGGGGGTGGTGTTCAGGGTGAGGCCACCCTGGATTGCGATATCGCCGCCCGACAGGCCGACGCCGCGGAAGCGGTAATCGGTCACCAGAGTGGTGCTGCCGGTAACGGTGACGGGGCTGGTGGATTCCTCAGCGTCCTGCGCCAGGGCCGGGGTGGCGGCCAGCGCGGTACCAACGAGGAGAGTGGCAGCCGTGAGGCTGCGGACGGACGTAAGCATGGGCAGTTCCCTTATTGCTGGGTGAAAAACTGTTGCCTCGTCCCTACCTGCACATTCGGGCCGCTTTCTTTTGTTGCGAAGCGATTCCGCGAATGCGCAATAATCCTGCCTCGACGTGTTGCAGCGCACAAGGGAATTGCGCATGGTCCATAGCTATCCGCACTGCTGTGTGGTTTTTCCGTCACATTCAGCGTGCTGACAGGTGGAATTTGCGCAACAGGGTTGTGTCCTTTGCCAAGTAGGTTTTGAGCAGCGATCGATGTTTCAGGCTATCAAACGAATGTTCGATCGTGGCAGCGACGGTCGGCCGCAGGCGGCCATCCCGCCGGGCGAGCGCGTCTATGCGGTGGGAGACATTCATGGCCGGCTCGACCTGTTCGAAGCGCTGGTTGCGGCGATCGAGGCCGACGATGCCACCTCGGGCCCGGCTAATACGACCGTGATCCTTCTCGGCGACCTGGTCGATCGCGGCCCGGACAGCGCCGGCGTGATCGCCTTGGCGCGCTCCTGGCAATCGAAGCGCGCGGTGCGCATTCTCGGCGGCAATCACGAAGAGATGTTCCTGCGCAGCTTCAACGATATCGAGACCTTCCGGCACTTCCTGCGTCACGGCGGGCGGGAAACGGTGCTCAGCTTCGGCGTCGACAGGGACCAGTTCCTTCCGGCGTCCCTGGAGGAAGCTCAGGCGCTGATGGTCGAGGCTGTTCCCGCAGAAGACATCGCTTACCTTGAGAGCTTCGAGAACATGATCACGCTCGGCGACTACCTGTTCGTCCATGCCGGGATCGACCCGCGTGTGCCAATCGCTGAACAGAGGACCAAGGACCTCCGCTGGATTCGCGAGCCGTTCTTGTCGCACGCCGACTCGCATGGCGCTGTGGTGGTCCACGGTCACACGATCTCCGAAATGCCCGAGGATTGCGGCAATCGTATCGGGATCGATACGGGTGCCTTCATGTCTGGTCGTCTCACCGCGCTTGTCCTCGAAGGGACCTCGCGCCGTTATATCGAGGCGGTCGAAACAGAAGCGGGATCGATCTCCACCGCGCCGCTCGCCGCTTGATATCGGAAGAAGTGCCAGGAGGCCTGTAAGCCGGGTTCTGTCCCGCGTGCGGTATCCCCGAAAGGACCGGCCACGTGGGGGCAGCCATTCATCTCGTTGACGGATTGCTCCGCCACTCTAGCAACCAACCCGGGTCTCTCGGGGCGAAACTCCCCTGCCCCCTCTCTTGCGATTGGCGGCTCGAGACCCCTATGCGGTCTTGCTCCGGGTGGGGTTTGCCATGCGGCTTCCGTTGCCGGTCGCCCGGTGCGCTCTTGCCGCACCCTTTCACCCTTGCCTGTGCCCCCAAACCTGCAAGCAGGAGCGCGGGCCATCGGCGGTATACTCTCTGTGGCACTTTCCCTGGACTTGGTGCCGAAGCGCCTTGCCCGGCGGGCGTTACCCGCCACCCTTGTTTCGTGGAGCCCGGACTTTCCTCGGCGAAGCAAAGCTTCTACGCGGCTGCCCGGCCTCCTGGCGCGCGCTACCTAGCCAATCCGCGGTCGCGATCCAAGAGCAGTTGGAACAGGATCGCCCGAACCTCTCCGTCGATCTCTCCGTCGATCCGCTCTGGCCGCCAACGCCGCTGGAACGCCTCGACGGTTTTGCGGCCTTCAGTGATGTCGTAGCCGAAGCGTTCGAGCGCGAGGTAGAACGAACCGTCGTTGGGAAAGGGGTCGCCGAGTTCGAGCTTCTCGGGCCTCGGCAGGCACAGGTGGTATTCGGCCAATCTGTCCCACGGAAACAGCTCGCCCGGATCGGTCTTGCGCGCCGGCGCCACGTCTGAGTGGGCGACGACATTGGCCCGCGGAACGTTGTATTCCTTCACGATGCGATGGAGGAGCGGAACGAGCGCTTCGATCTGCGCCTCGGCAAACTCGCGGTATCCCAGGGCATGCCCCGGATGCTGGAGTTCGATGCCGATGCTCGCCGAATTGACGTCGCGGATACCGCGCCAATAGCTCGCCCCTGCGTGCCAGGCGCGCTTGCTTTCCGGGACCAGGCGAACGACCTCGCCGTCTTCCCCGATCAGGTAATGCGCGCTGACCTTGGCGTCGGGATCGGTCAGCCGGGCGATGGAAGCTTCGGCGGACTCCATCTCGGTATAGTGGATCACCACCATCGATACCGGAAGCGCGCGCTCTTCCCAGTTGGGGGAGAGCTGATCGCGGTGAACGAGCTCGTCCTTCACCAGAGCCGACCTAGTGTCAGGCCAGGCTGCCGGGGAGTACGGCGCCCATCACCAGGGCCTCTCCGCTCAGGGCATATTGCACGCCGCCGCCGCGCTCTTCGGCGAGCAGGCGGATCATGTGGGCAGGTGCGGTGCGTCCGGACAGTTCGCCTTCTGGCAGCGACCCATCGAGCGCCTTGCCGATGCTGGCGTCGAACGCCACGCGCGGGCCGGTCGCGCGAACCGCGATCTCAGTCGCGCCCTCGCGTTGCTCGGCACCGATCGCCAGCGTACCGCCGCGCACGAGCGCGTCGATCGCGATGGCAGAGAGATTGAGCAGGATCTTCACCGCCGGCTTGGGCAAGGTCAGGTCCGCCACGGCCCAGTCCAGCTGGAGCCGTTCGTTGCCCGCGACCAGAGCGCTGATCAGGCTGCGCGGTTCCTCTGTCGGCACCGCCTCTCCGAAGCCGCCGGCAGCGCCGTAGGCCAGGCGGAAGAACTTGAGCTTGTCGGCGCTGATCCGCGCGCTCTGCTCGAGCAATTCGAAGCAGCGCTTGCGCATCTCGGGGTCCTTCTCGTCAGCGAGAAGTTCAAGCCCGTTGCTGAGCGCTCCGACCGGGCTGAGCAGGTCGTGGCAGAGGCGAGAGCAAAGCAGGGCCGCAAGATCGGTTGAGGAAGTCATCGCGAAGCGACTTAGCGATCATTAACCGTATAGGAAAGCCGCATGAATCCGGACTCGAGGTCGCGCCAGAATGTTACCTCCCGCCCGGCGACGATCGCCCAGACCCGCCCGTCACCGCTGGCAAGGGCTTGATCGGTCGCAGACGGGGCCGCCTCTCCGGTTGGATGTGAATGGAAATAGCCGCACAATTGCGGTCCGCCAGCTCGTGCCGAGCGGTGAGCATTCACCAGCGTCTGAGGATCGATTTCGAAGAAGCGGCGCCGGTCGGCCGCGACGTTGGCGGCTGGCTGAGCGGCTTCGATCAAGGATCCAGCTCCAAACAGCAGGCCGCAGCATTCTTCGGGGTCCGCCAGCGAAGCCTGCGCGAGGATAGTCTCAAGGGCCGACTTGCTAATTTGCAGTTCAGCCAATCCGGTATCCCTTGCGCTCCTGTTTGCCATTCCCATCTTCATATCATGGGGGAGGTTAGAGTCATCACCGGCGTCCTCGAGGGCGGGCAGCGGCTGGATAAGGCGCTGGCCGAAGCCAGTGGTCTGTCGCGCGAACGCGTCAAGGCCCTGATGACCGAAGGCAGGGTCACGGTGGCCGGCTCTTTGGTCTCCCAACCCTCCGCAAAGATCGCAGGCGAGTCGGCCTTCACGATCGAACTTCCTCCTCCGGTCGAAGCTGCGGCCGCGGCGCAGGAAATCCCGCTCGTGGTCGTCTACGAGGACGATCACCTTATCGTGATCGACAAGCCGGCCGGCATGGTTGTCCATCCGGCAGCCGGAAACGCGGACGGAACGCTGGTGAACGCCTTGCTGCACCATTGCGCCGGCCAGTTGTCAGGGATCGGTGGGGTTGCGCGTCCGGGCATCGTCCACCGGATCGACAAGGACACCTCCGGCCTGCTCGTGGTGGCTAAATCGGACGTTGCGCACGAGGGACTCGCGAAGCAGTTCGCGGATCACTCGCTCGAACGCGCCTATCTCGCAGTGTGCAATGGGCATCCGAGCCCACCTTCGGGCTCCGTCAACGAGAGGATCGGGCGTTCCGACGCGAACCGCAAGAAAATGGCTGTGCTGCCCAAGGATTCCTCGCGAGGAAAACACGCGGTTACGCATTATAAGACGATCCAGAAGATGGATGGCTGCGCCCTCATCGAATGCCGGCTCGAGACCGGAAGGACCCACCAGGTGCGGGTTCACCTTGCGTCAATCGGCCATGCTCTATTGGGGGATCCTCTTTATGGGCGACCTAATTCGAAGGTGCGGCCGGTTCTCCAGCAACTCGGCTTCAAGCGGCAAGCGCTTCACGCCGCGGTGCTCGGATTCGTCCATCCCGTGACATCGGACAGACTGCGCTTCACCAGCGATCTGCCGCCCGACATGAAGGAACTTATCGACGAAACCGGTCATTGAAATCGACGAAAAGCGCGCCATCGTGCCGGTTTTTTCGTTTATAAGGGGGATAAGTACGTGGCCACGCCCCGGCGGACGCCCATCAGGGGTTCGCGAACAGTTGGCCGACGAGAAAGGTCTAGGGAATACGTGAGCGAGAGAAAAACCACCCGGTCAGCGAGCGTCCCGGCGCTTGGCGGTGAGCAGAGCCTCAACCGCTACCTGTCCGAAATCAAGAAATTCCCGGTGCTTACGGCCGAGCAGGAATACATGCTCGCCAAGCGCTATTCGGAGCATCAGGATCCGGAAGCTGCGGCACAGCTTGTGACCAGCCACCTGCGACTCGTGGCCAAGATCGCCATGGGCTATCGCGGCTACGGCCTGCCGGTCAGCGACCTCATTTCCGAAGGAAACGTCGGCCTGATGCAGGGCGTCAAGAAGTTCGAGCCCGATCGCGGGTTCCGCCTGGCGACTTACGCGATGTGGTGGATCAAGGCCTCGATCCAGGAATACATCCTGCGCACCTGGAGCCTGGTGAAGATGGGCACCACCGCGGCGCAGAAGAAGCTGTTCTTCAACCTTCGCCGGATGAAGAAGAACCTCGAAGCTTACGAGGACAGCGATCTGCATCCGGACGATCTCGCCAAGATCGCCACCGACCTCGGCGTGCCCGAGCAGGAAGTGATCAACATGAACCGGCGGATGATGATGGGCGGCGACGCGTCGCTCAACGTCAGCCTGCGCGGTGACGAGGAAGGCGCCGGCCAGTGGCAGGATTGGCTGACCGACGACCGTCCGCTGCAGGATGAAACCGTCGCCGACGCCGAAGAGGCGATGGTGCGGCACGAGATGCTGACCGAAGCGATGGGAAGCCTCAACGAGCGCGAGCAGCACATCCTCACCGAACGTCGCCTGACGGAAAATCCGCAGAC
Organism: Porphyrobacter sp.; assembly: GCA_017744315.1. GTDB lineage: Bacteria > Pseudomonadota > Alphaproteobacteria > Sphingomonadales > Sphingomonadaceae > Croceibacterium_A. The sequence continues at coordinate 14,631 of JAGIBN010000004.1, read as the reverse complement.
CCTGGAAGAACTGAGCCAGGTCTACGACGTCAGCCGCGAACGCATCCGCCAGATCGAGGTGCGCGCGTTCGAGAAGCTGCAGAAGGCGATGCAGCGCATCGCCGGCGAAAGGTTGCTAGCGGCCGCCTGACCCCCCGCCGTCGCCCCGAGCGACGGTTAATCCTCCCCACGACCTAAGCGTCTTGGGGAGGATTTTTTATTCCGCAGTCGTCGGGTCGATTATCGTCCGGATCTGACTGATCGAGTTTGCCGGAAAGCCGCCCTTTTCGGCGTGTTCACGGATGATCTCGGCGCTGGGTGCGCGATAGATGCAGTAGATCTTGTCGTCGGTAACGTAGCTGTGGACCCATTGGATGTCGGGTCCCAGTTCCCTCAGGACGTTGCAGCTGGTTTGCGAGGCGGCCTTGAGGTCGTTGGGCGAAGCGCTTCCGACCCCGGGCATTTCCCGCTCGATCACGAATTGCGGCATGGTCGATCCCCTTTTCGGCGGATGCCGCAATTTGCCTCATGTGCGGACAGCCGTCGAGGCGGAATTGGACGGCGGGTCCTTGTCGAACACGGTGCCAATAGCTGCTCGGAATTAGTTCTCTCGGAATGCGTTCCAGCATCCGAGCCCTGATTTAGCGAATTATTTCCTGCACCTTTCGCTTCTGCTATAACAAGCCAAGAATAAAAACGGGGGGGACATGATGGATCGCTATCTGCGAACAGGTTCTTGGGGTGCGCTTGCGCTTGCTGGTCTTATGGCGGCGTCGCCCGCCTTGGGTCAGGATCAGTCCACAGAGACTGCCACTTCGAATGAGAACACCTCAGGCAATACGATCGTAGTCACGGGTCTGCGCCGTTCGGACGAATTGCAGAACACGCCGGCCGCCATAACCGCGTTCTCGCAGGAAACGATCGAGAACGCGCGCATCACGCGGCCGATCGATTTCATCAGCCTTACGCCGAACGTGAACCTCGTGGAGACACAAAACGCGGGCAACGCCTTCATCGTCATTCGCGGCATCACCCAGGCGCGCAACAGCGAGCCCTCGGTGGCTGTGGTCGTCGACGGGGTGCAGCAGGTCAATCCGGCGCAGTTCAACCAGGACCTGTTCGATATCCAGCAGATCGAGGTTCTCAGGGGGCCGCAGGGCGGTCTCTATGGCCGCAACGCGATCGGCGGCGCGATCATCATCCAGACCAAGCAGCCGACCGACGACTTCGAAGGCAAGATCACCGCAGGCGTCGACAACGGCTTCGGCTGGTACGCGCGCGGTTCGGTCAGCGGGCCACTCGCCTCGGAGGCGGTCAAGTTCCGCCTTGCGGGACAATATTACGATACCGACGGCTTCATTCCCAACACATACCTTGGCGAGGACGCCGATCCGTACAAGAACATCGCGCTGCGCGGGAACCTGCTGTTCGATCTCGGGAGCGGCTGGGAAGTCGATCTGCGCGGCTCGATGGATCTGCTGCGGACCCAGGCGCTCTACTTCAACATCGTCTCCGACGTGAACGACACCAGCCTTCCGGTTCGGGTCAACAACGCCGGCCAGAACGATCGCGATATCTACAACGTGGCCGCAAAGATCTCCTACGAAGGCGAACATTTCACCGCGACCTCGATCACGTCCTACGACACCGTCAGCGAGATTCTGACCGGTGACGCGTTCGACTTCCTGCCGATCCCGGAATCGTTCTTCTTCAACCTGTTCGAAGCCATCTTCGGCCCCGGCAATGGGTTCGACCTCAACCAGAGCCAGTATCTCGACGTCGAGGCGTTGAGCCAGGAACTGCGCATCCAGTCGCCTGACGACCAGAAGCTGTTCTGGATGGTCGGCGCCTACATGATCGCGACCGACCGCTTCATCTCAACCGGCAACATGGTCGATACCGGGCAGGGCGTGTTCCCGGTCTACCGGACGCCGAGCACCAATCCGGCCAATCCGCAGTTCTCGTACCTGGCAGACTCACAAGACAACTTCGCCTGGGCCGGCTTCGCCAATCTCGGCTACGAATTCTCCGATCAATTCCGGGTCGATGCCTCGCTGCGCTACGATCGCGACCATCGCGAGAACACCACGCTCACTCCGCCCCAGTTCATGAACGGCGCCGGCCAGCCCAACGGCACGACTGGCGAAGTGCGCGAAGTGACCTTCGACGCCTGGCAACCGAAGTTGACGCTGACCTACATGCCGACGCCCGATATCACCCTCTACGGCGGCTATTCGAAGGGCTTCCGCAGCGGCGGCTTCAATCAGACCGGCGTCGGCGGGGTCGCCGAGGCCAACGGCATCGTTGGCGTGGGTGACATCTTCCAGGCTGAAGTTGCCGAGACCCTCGAGGCCGGCTTCAAGACCCAGCTTCTCGACAACGTGCTGACGTTGAACGGCGCGGTGTTCACGACCGAGACGAAGAACAGCTATTTCTTTGTCTTCCTGGCAGCGAACTCGACGCAGAACCTTGGCAACGTGCCCAAGGCGCGCATCGATGGTTTCGAGCTCGAAGCCTTCGTTCGCCCGGCGCCCGACCTGCAGTTCAACGCCGCACTCGGCATGACCTGGAGCGACATCAAGGAGTTCCCCGACCCCGACTTCATCGGCAACGAACTGCCGCTAATCTCGCGCGCGACGATCAACCTCGGTGCGCAATGGACCCCGCAGCTCACCGACTCGCTCGATGGCTTGCTCCGGATCGACTACCGCCGCACGGGCAAGACGTGGTGGGACGTGCCGAATTCGACCGTGCGCGACCCGATCGACCTGGTGGATGCGCGGGCCGGGATCGAGGGAGGCCGCTGGGGCCTGTTCGCTTTCGCGAAGAACCTGTTCAACGAGAAGTACAACGCCGAGTTTTCGCCCGGAGGCTTCGTCTTCAAGGCTCGCCCGCGGGTTTACGGGGCGGAGGCGTCGTTCAAGTTCTGACCCAACCGCAACTCGCGCAAGGCCGCCAATACGGCGAATGACGTATTCAGGCGGCCAAGCCGCTCTCCTAGCTTTTCTCTTACAAAAGCAATGGAGAACGGGTCGTGCAGAGAATGACGGTGGTTGATCGCTCGGTGGTGCAGCGGATGGAAACGATGGTCAATTGCCACAAGGCTGATGTGATTCAGCATCACTTCGGCATCAGCCTCAACACCTGGGCAAAGCTGCGCAAGGGCATGGCTATCCGTAATTCGGTCGCCGAGCGCCTGGTCGTCCGAATGGCGCGACAACCGTCCCACTGACCGGACAGCAAGTGTGACGACATCGCTTGGGATTGTGCGATGCAACAGGCACTTGCGTAATCCAATTTTGCGTTGCAGCATGAGTGTCGGCGCATTTGAGTAGCTGCCCGCGCCGATGAGGGTCGCGTTGTGAAAGATGAAATCTGCCCGGGGGGGTGGGCAATCGTCGGTTCGGGTCTCCCGCCCAGGAGAGGCCCATCCGACGCGCATCTATCGGAGTTGCCCACCGAATCGCCGGATGTGTTCAGGCATTGGGGGCCGACGTCGGTCCTGCGCCTCGCGCTTCCTGCGATGGCTGCGCTGGTTGCCTTCGACTTCAGCGACAGCGAGGTCGAGCAGCTCTCCGCTTGGGCGCTGGCTATCACGGGTTGGTGCACTGCAGCAGGAATGGGTCTCTTCGCCAGCCAGCGCAGCAAGCTGGCCGACGCCGCTTCGTCCGAGGCCGCTGCGCTATCCCGCCGAAGTCTCGCGGCCGAGACCGCCAACGCCGCGAAGAGCCGGTATCTGGCCAACGTCAGCCATGAGATCCGCTCTCCCCTCAATGCGATCTACGGCTACGCCCAACTGATCGAACGGAGCGAGCATCAAGATGCCCGCGGGGCTGCCAGGGTGATCAAGCGCAGCGCCGAACATTTGACCAACCTGGTCGAAGGCCTGCTCGATATCTCGCTGCTCGAGAACGGCATGATGCGCATCCGGACCGATCAGGTCAGCTTGCGTGAGTTCATCGACCAGACCTGCTGGATGATGCGTCCCGATGCCGAGGCCAAGGACCTCGACTTTCGCGTAGAGCTGTCCGGACGCTTGCCCGAACTGGTGCGGACGGATCAGAGCCGCCTGCGCCAAGTGTTGATCAACCTGCTGTCGAACGCGATCAAGTTCACCGATCGAGGCTCGGTGACCCTGAAGGTCAGGTACTCGAACCAGATCGCAGTGTTCGAAGTCATCGACACCGGGCCGGGGATCTCCGCTGCGGACCGAGAGCGCATCTTCATTCCCTTCGAACGCGGCGAGGCGGAAGACCAGCAACGGCGGCCGGGCGTCGGTCTCGGGCTGCCGATCACCAAGGCGATCGTCGAGATGCTCGGGGGCCAGATCGAGGTCGAGAGCGAACCGGGCGTGGGTACCTGCTTCCGTGTGACACTGATGCTCGGCGAAGTGGCGGGCGCCTTCGCCAACTCGGCTCTCCGCAGGCCGGCCGTATCCGTCCCGGCGGTCGCGCTCGATGGCCGTGGACGATCGATACTGCTCGTGGATGACGACCCCGAGCAGCTGTCATTCATGAGAGCCTTGCTCGCCTCACAGGGCTTTGTCGTGACGGCAGTGCCTGACGGCGAGACCGCGGTCGGTATCTGCCGCAGGAGCTCGTTCGATCTTGCGGTTCTCGATATCAACCTGCCGGGAATTTCCGGCTGGGAGACCGGCCTTCGGATCCGCGAGTTGCTTGGGCGGCAGGTCCGTATCCTGATGCTGTCCGGCAATATGCAGGAAAGGCCGCAGGCCGCCACCGAGGACCCGATGCATGACGCGTTCCTGGCCAAGCCGGTGGAGTTCAATGCCTTGCTCGAAGCGGTCGGCGGACTGCTCGATCTCACCTGCCGGAATGCACCGGCATCGGGCAAGCCACCGGCTGTAACGCAGTCGGACAGCGCGAACGCCCAGGTCTTGCCCTACGTGGTCCGAATTCGCGAGTTCCTGAGCATCGGTCATTATCGAGGCGTCGAAAGCGTATTGGGCGAGCTGGCGGATGAAGTGCCCGAGGCGGAGGACCTGGTCGCCTTCCTCCTCGAAAAGCTCGACCGGTTCGATCTCGCCGCAATGTCACGAAAGCTGGAGGCTTACTGAAGTGGGTGCCTTGCATGCCGATACCGTGCTGGTGGTCGATGACGATCCGGACTCGCTTCGAACCGTGGCGAGCATGCTGGAAGCGGCGCAGATCACCGCGCTGGTGGCCAACTCGGGCCGAGCGGGCCTCGACATCCTGAGCCGGACGGTACCAGACCTTGTGGTGGTCGACGCGATCATGCCGGGGCTCGACGGTTTCGAAACCACGCTGAGGATCAAGCAGGATCCCGCGCTCTCGCATGTGCCGGTGATCTTTATGACCGGGCTGACCGAGAGCGAGCATGTGATCGAGGCGTTCGAGGTCGGAGGCGTCGACTACGTCCGCAAGCCCGTCAACCTGGATGAGCTGCTGGTCAGGGTCCGGCTTCACATGGCTAACGGCAGGGCGGTCCATGCCAGCACCGCGAGCCTCGATGCCACCGGGCGCATGATGATGGCGACCGATACGTCCGGCGAATTGCTCTGGTGCACCCCGAAGGCCGAGCGCCTGATTGCTCGCACATTGCCCGGATGGGATCGGCGCGAAGCAAACCTGCCGACAGAGATCCGTAGCGTGGTGGAGAGGTTGCTCTCCCGCACTGGAGCCAACGGCGCCAGCGCCCGCGTCGAGCGCCCGGATTGCTCACTGGAACTGGCGATCATCGAGCGCTACCGCAGCAACGAAGTGCTCATCCGCCTGACTGAGCTCAATCCAGAACGGGATGCGCAAAAGCTGCAGCGGCAGCTCGGCCTGACTCAGCGCGAAGCCGAAGTCATGCTGTGGATCAGCTACGGCAAGTCCAACTCCGACATCAGCGAGGTGCTGAGCATCAGCCCACGAACGGTGCAGAAGCACCTGGAGCGGATCTACGAGAAGCTTGGCGTAGAAACCCGCTCTGCGGCCGCGGCGATGGCGATCAAGGTGATCGGCCAGTAGGGCTAACTGGCCGGCGCCTTGGCGGCGATCGCCTCGATCTCGATCAGGAAGTGCGGACCGACCAACGCAGCGACCTGAAAGGTTGAGCGGGCCACGGTGTTGGGGTTCTCGCTGGTCTTGAAGAACTCGCGGAACCCTTCGTTGACGCCGGCGAAATCCATCCGTCCGGTGCGCGGATCGGCGGCCACGAAGAGGCTGAGCTTGATGAGATCGCTCATCGCGTAGCCGCGGGCCTCGAGGATCGTCTTGATCTTCGATAGCGTGCTGATCGTCTGGGTCTTGGTGTCGCCCATCTCTTCGAGCGAAGTCACCTCGGCCATCGGCTTGGCCGCATCGATCGGCGAGGGCAACTGGCCCGAAAGGTAGATCATGTCGGCCCCGGCGCTGACTTCCGCCGCGTCGAGGATCAGCGCCTGCGGATTGCCCTGGATTCGCGTGACTTGCGCCGAAGCGGCAGCGGGAAGTGCAAGCATGGCGGTCGCGGCGGCGGCGGCCACCAGATATCGGTTCAGCATCGAGTTCTCCTGGCCCGGCGCGGCACTGGCCGCGCTTCGAATCCAGGACCGCATAGTAAGGACATCGGCCCGGCCGGCCGTACGCATATCGGCGTATGTCCAATCTCCCGGTTTTGGTTTGTCATGGCGGTGACGGGTGGTTGGGGATCTCACTGACAAGCCAACCAGGCACCTGAAAACAGAACATAAGACCTGAACGGGTCGCATGAACGATAAAAGCCAAACGGCATGAAATCGCGAGTGTGAACCCGGTCAATCCGGGGGAGGTCCGCAACCAGTTTGGGGGCTATCCAATGTCGCGCGTTTCACGGACTTTCATTTCCATCCTCCTGGCGTCGAGCACGCTTACCGCCACCGCTGCCTATGCGCAGACCACCGACGCCGAGCCCGCGCTCGACGAGGCTGCACCCGGTGACGACAACGTCATCATGGTCACCGGCACTCGCGCCACCGGCCAGCAAGCGGCCGACAGCGCTTCGCCGATCCGGCTGCTCGGTGCGGAAGAGCTGAGCCGCGTAGGTCAGCCGAACCTCAACCAGGCCCTGACGCAGCTGGTGCCGTCCTTCTCGGCCCAGACGCAGGGCACCGACATGTCGAACTTCTCGCTCAGCGCGAGACTGCGCGGCCTCAACCCCAATCACACGCTAGTGCTGGTCAACGGCAAGCGACGCCACGGCTCTGCGATCCTCCAGGTCATTGCCGGCCCGTTCCAGGGCTCGGCCGCTCCGAGCATCGACCTTATTCCGCCAGACGCCGTCCAACGCATCGAGGTGTTCCAGGAAGGCGCCGCGGCGGTCTACGGTTCGGACGCCATCGCCGGCGTCGTCAACATCATCCTCAAGAGCAACGACCAGGGCGGCACCGCCAAGATCACGGGTGGCCAGTACTACGACAGCGAAGGCGAAACCCTCAGCGTCAGCGGCAACCTCGGCTTCTCCATCGGCGAGAGCGGGTTCCTGAACCTGACGCTGTTCCACCGCCGCAACGGCCACACCTTCCAGGGTGACGGCCAGACTTCGGTCCGGGACATCGACGGCAACCTTGCCACCAACATTCCGGCCGCGTTCGTGCCGATCTACGACGCGCTCGACCTGAAGGACATCAACGGCGGCCAGGCCAAGTCCGATCTCAATGTCGCATTTTACAACGCTGGCTACGACTTCGGCGATTTCGAGTTCTACTCGTTCGGTAACGTCGCCCGGCGCGAGGGCGAGGCCTACCAGGGCTATCGTGTGCCGAACCGCATTTGCACTAGCTCCTCCGACCCGACCACTTGTTTCGCCGACACCGGAACTACCGGCATGGTCCCGCTGCAGAAGGTGGTCCAGGATCAGTACTCGATTACCGGCGGCTTCCGCGGCGACATCGGCGGCTGGGAGTGGGATCTCTCGAGCACTTACGGCTCCGACGGCAACGACATTTTCACGATCGAGTCCGCCAACCGCTCGCTGTTCATCGACACCGGGTTTACGCCGACCGACTTCTACAACGGCTCGTTCTCGCTGACGCAGTGGACCAACACGCTCGATATTCAGCATGACGTCGAGATCGGCCTGGCCGAACCGCTCACCATCGCCTTCGGCGCCGAATACCGCGAGGAAACTTACGGCATCAGCCCGGGCGACTATGGTTCGCGCTACAAGGAAGGCGGGCAGTCGTTCCCGGGTTACTCGCTGACTGACGCCGGCAACTACAGCCGCGACTCCAAGTCGGCCTACATCAACTTCATCACCAATCCGGTCGAAGGCTGGGTGGTCGATATCGCGGGCCGTTACGAGGACTACAGCGACTTCGGCGACACGGTGATCGGCAAGCTGACCACCCGTTACGACTTCACCGACGAGATCGCCCTGCGCGGTACCGTCAGCACCGGCTTCCGGGCGCCGACCATGGGCGAATCCTATTACTCGGCCACAAACGTCGCCCCGACCAGCGCCAGCGTACAGCTGCCGCCGAACTCGGAGGCAGCCGCCTTGCTCGGCTTCTCGCCACTCAAGCCGGAGAAGTCGACCAACTACTCGGCGGGTATCGTGCTGCGGCCGGAGAACCGGCTCGTGGTCTCGCTCGACGGGTACTACATCACCATCAAGGACCGCATCGCCGGGACTTCGGCCATCCGCGGCCTGGTCAACGGCGTGCCGCAGACCAACCTCATCAACGGCATCCCCGCCTACGATGCGGTGATGGCGGCGATCGCGGCCCGCGGGACCGTGATCGACAACGTGCCCACGGTGAGCGTGCAGACCTTTACCAACGGCATCGACACCCGGACCTGGGGCCTGGACTTCTCGGCTCGCTACCCGGTCGACCTGGATTTCGGCGACCTCGATCTCTCGCTGAACGCCAACTACAACGAGACCAAGGTCACCGAGAACCGGCTGGGCAGCGCGCTGTTCACCGCGCAGGCGGAAAGCTACCTCGAAACCGCGCAGCCCAAGTACAAGGCCACGCTCGGGGTGCTGTTCACGAAGGATGCCTTCAGCATCAACGTGCGCCAGTCATTCCAGGGCAAGTCCTCCATCCTCGTGTTCCCCGCGATCAGCGGATATGGACCGTACCAGGGCGTCGTCGGGGCCACCCCGCTGACCGATCTCGAACTCGGTTACGACTTCACCGACTGGATGAAGTTCTCGATCGGCGCGAACAACCTGTTCAACAAGAAGCCCGAGATCCCAGACCTCCTGCCGGTTCCGGTCGCCTCGGGCACCTCGCCCTACGTCAACGGTTCGACCACGATCAACTCGCGCTACGGCCATGGCTCGTACGGCAGCAACGGCGGGTACTACTACGCTCGCCTCGACTTCAACTTCTGACCTTTCGGCCGGGCGCCGGAAGGCGCTCGGCCCCACACCCAAAGACATACGGGAGCCGACATAATGACCTTTAGAATGCTGCCCGCTCTGGTCCTCGCGATCGGTGCCGCCGCGCTGCCCGCCGCGCCCGCCCTGGCGCAAGTAACGCGGACCAAGAGCAACCCGGAATCGCCGATCGCCAGCACCGCGACCGTGCCACCGGGGACGACCCTCCACTTCATCTCCGGCACCACGCCTTCGCCGCTCGACCCGGCCAAGCCCGAGGACCTCGGTGACACACGGGCGCAGACGCTCAGCGTGCTGACCAAGATCAAGACCCAGCTCGAAGCGATGGGCCTCGGCATGGGCGACGTGGTGAAGATGACCGTGTTCCTCGTCGGCGTGCCCGAGAAGGAAGGCAGGATGGACTCCGCCGCGATGAACGAGGTGTTCCGCACCTTCTTCGGCACGGCCGAGCAACCCAATTCGCCGACCCGCTCGACGATCCAGGTCGCCGCTCTCGGCCGCCCGACCATGTACGTCGAGATCGAGGCGATCGCCGCCAAGTGAACCCAACCCCGACAAGTCGCAATCGGGAGGTAACCCAATGAAACCCATCATATCGCGCGTGGCGATCGGCGTGGCCGGGCTCGCGCTCGTCACCACCTTCGTCGCCCGGGCTCAGGACGCGCCTGGCGGCACGACCTCGGTCGAAGTCTCCAAGGAAGGGCGGGAGGTCTACGAACAGATCTGCCAGGCCTGCCACATGGCCGATGGCATGGGCGGGGGAGGGGCCGGCGCCTCGATCCCGGCGCTGGCCGGCAATCCCAACCTGGCCGAGCCGGCCTTCGGTGTCGGAATTCTGGTCAAGGGGCGGGGCGGCATGCCCTGGTTCACCGACATCCTCACCCCGGGGCAGATGGCGGCGGTGCTCACCTACGTGCGCAGCGAGCTCAACACCTACCCCGAACCGGTCACCGAGGCCGACGTGCAGCGCGTCATCGCCGCCACCGAAGCTCCCACTCCCGATTGTTCAAGCTGCCGCTGACCGCGCAGCCAGAAAGGACTGCCCATGAACTTCACTCCACAGAGCCGCCGCGAACTCCTGGCGATGATCGGCAAGGTCGGGGGCGGCCTGGCGATGTATCAGGCGATGACCGCGCTCGGCCACGCCGCCGAAACCCAGTTCACCGGCCCGCCCAACCTCTCGGGCGCACGTCCGGGGTCCAAGGTGCTGGTCCTCGGCGCGGGGCTCGCCGGTTTGCTCGCTGCCTATGAGCTGACCAGGGCCGGCTACTCGGTCCAGATCCTCGAGTACCAGGACAGGCCCGGCGGCCGGAACTACTCGGTACGCGGCGGCGACAAGATCGTCGAGGTCGGCGGTGCCACCCAGACGGTCGGCTTTGCTCCGGGCAACTACCTCAACCCCGGCCCATGGCGCATTCCGCACCACCACCGCACCTTGCTGCACTATTGCAAGCAGTTCGGAGTCGAGCTCGAGCCCTTCATCCAGCTCAACCACAACGCCTTCGTCCACCGCTCCGACGCGTTCGGCGGCAAGCCGCAGCGCTACAAGGAGGTTGCGGTCGACTTCAAAGGTCACGTCTCGGAACTGCTGGGCAAGGCGCTCAACGCCGGCTCGCTCGACGATGCGGTCACCGCGGAGGACAAGGAGAAGCTGCTGGTCGCGATGCGCGAATGGGGCGCGCTCGACGGGAACATGAAGTACTCCTCGTCGCTCAAGGTCTCGGGCCAGCGCGGCTTCGAGAAAGCGCCGGGCGGCGGCGTCGATGGGGCGCCGACAATGTCGCAAGTCAACGGCCTGAGCGATGTCCTCTCGTCGCACGTCTGGTCGCAGATGGGGTTCTACTTCGGCTATGTGATGCAGACGACCATGTTCCAGCCCAAGGGCGGGATGGACATGATCGGCAAGGGCTTCGTGAAACAGCTCGGCAAAAACACCATCCGCTATGACACCAAGGTCACCAAGATCGCTCAGAGCGACACTGGAGTGACGGTCAGCTGGGAGGACACCAAGACCGGCCGCACCGGCGAGGCCCAGGCCGATTACTGCGTCTGCACCATCCCGGCCTCGATCCTGGCGCAGATGGACATCCAGGTCAGCGACGCCAAGAAAGCCGCGATCAAGGCGCTGCCCTACTCGGGCCAGGTCAAGATCGGGCTCGAAATGGCGAGCCGCTTCTGGGAGGACAAATACTCGATCTACGGCGGCCACAGCTTCACCGACCAGGCGATCGGGCTGGTCTCCTACCCGAACAACAACATGTTCAAGGACGGGCCCGCGGTGCTCCTCGGCGCTTTCGCCAGCGGGGCGGGCGGCTACCAGTTCGCCGGCATGACGCCCGAAGCCCGCATCGAGGCGGCGCTTACGCAAGGTTCGGTGTTCCATCCTGACGAGTACCGCCGCGAGTTCCGCAACGGCGCCTCGGTCGCCTGGAGCCGCATGCCGTGGATCCTCGGATGCTGCGCCACCTGGACCGACCAGACGCGCGAGGCGCACTACCAGGATCTCGTCTCGCTCGACGGGCGCATCGTCCTCGCGGGCGAGCACGCCTCCTACTACGGATGCTGGATGGAAGGGGCCCTGCTATCCTCGCTCGACGCAGTCACGCGACTGCACCAGCGCGCACTGGCAGCTTGAGCCTGGGGGAGCGAGGAGGTGGCCGGGTGAGGGTGCACCCGGCCACCGACCCTCTTCGATCAATCAGTTATACGCAAGAGCCTGGCGCGAGGCGTTGATCAGCGCCGGCTCCGCGCTGGCAGCCATTTCCCGACGGCACTGGAAGTCGGGCGCGAGATCGGCGTCGAGGCGATCGCCGGGATTGCAGGCCACCGCGATCGCCCTGCTGACACGCTGACGGAGCTTGGCCGTCCCCTGGACGGTAGCGAGGTTCAGACCCTCGGTCGAAACCTGCAGGTCGACCCGCTCGCGGCCACCTTCGGCCGGACGAGTGACGGAGACGGACATCTGGTCGTCGCGCACATTGGCGACGGCGGCGGTAGAGACAAGCAAGCCAGCGGCCGCAATCGCGGCTCCAACGATCTTCATGGCATCTTCTCCTGCGCGGGACGCTCAAGCGTCCGTTCTGTTGTTTTTGCATCTCTTGCGCCGTGCGCGCCGGATGCTTTGGTTCGCGCCCTTGAGGCGCACCTACCGAAATACGTGGCTTGTGCGCCCCAGACAAGGCGGGGCGGCGCTATTTCGGAGAGGTCGTCGTGACCTTTTGATCCGCGACTTGCGCCGGTTTGCATCAGGTAGTCCCAAGTCGCTAAGTAACATTGCGTATTGAGAAGTAGGACTTCATCGCGAAGTCTCACGATGCCTTTGAATTGACCTAAATCTCTGCCGGACCGATTCGATTAATCGGCACCGACCTGCATTCAGAATATCCGAAAATCGAAGATCCTATTGGTCTTCGAAGGGAGAAGTCGTGCGGAAAGGGGGTGGGGGATGGAGGATATCGAAATGCGTCCATGAGGGTGGGCGCATTTTGAGCAATCAATTCGAAGTCGCGGCCAGAAAGTTGAGACAAGACTGTTTTGAAGGGAGTTCCAGGTGAGGGGTTTTAGTAACGTGAGGCTGCGTAAGGTCCTGTTGTTGGCGGGTTGCGCAACTGCGGTCGCAGTGGCTGCGCCGGCCGTTGGGCAGGAAGCTTCGGGATACGAGCCCGAAGAAGCCGAAGGTGACGCGATCATCGTCACGGGTTCGCGTATTCAGCGCCAGGACTTCAAGTCGAACAGCCCTACCGTCACCGTTGACGAAGCGCTGCTGCAGAACTCCTCGACCACGGCAGTCGAAGCCAACCTGAACAAGCTGCCGCAGTTCGTTCCGGCGCAGACCCCGACCCTGGGCGGCGACATTCAGCCGACCGCGACCAACACCCCGGGCGCCGCGACCGTGTCGCTCCGTGGTATCGGTTCGAACCGCAACCTCGTCCTCGTCGATGGCCGCCGTTCGACCCCGGCCAACGCTTCGGGCGTGACCGACATCAGCACGATCCCGTCGGCCGCCATCGAGCGCGTCGAAATCATTTCGGGCGGTGCGTCGGCGACTTACGGCGCTGACGCCGTCGCCGGCGTTACCAACTTCATCCTGAAGAAGAACGTGCAGGGCCTCGAACTCGACGCCCAGGCCGGCATCACCCAGCAAGGCGACGGTTTCGAATACCAGCTGTCGGGCATCATGGGCACCGACTTCGAAGATGGCCGCGGCAACATCAGCCTGGCGCTCTCGATGAACACTCGCGAAGGCAGCTACCAGCGCGATCGCAAGTGGTACCGCGACATGTGGGCCGATCCCCTCATTGCGGGGGCCGGGTTCTTCAACAGCGCTCCGGCAGTGGTCCTTTCGGGCCTCAATCCGGCCGACCCGGACGTGATCAACGGCATCTTCAACCAACGTCCCGCGGGTACGCCTGCGCTGACGGGAGCCGGTTACAACATCTTCTTCAATCCCGATGGCACGGCCTGGACCGGCACCGGCTTCAATCAGCGAGGCGGTGCCTATCGCTTCAACTCGGGCGCGCTGGATGGCGACCCATGGAAGCAGACCGCGGCCGGAAACATCGGCTTCAACAACACCAACCTGTACTTGATCCTGCCGCTGACGCGTTACAACGCGCTGGCCCGCGGCAACTACGAGATCAACGACTGGATCGGTGTGTTCGGTCAGGCGACCTTCAGCGCCGTCAACACCTACACCCGGAACGAGCCCGGCCCGATCACCAACGGTTGGGACGTGTCCCTGCCGTATGGCAACGGTACTTATGTCGGCAGCCAGGGACGCCAGCCCAATGGATCGACTCTCGGCACCAGCAACCCGAGCTCGGTCATTCTCAACGGCATGCAGTTCGGGGGCGGCATCTATTCCGATGCCACGCCAAACGATCTGTCGGACAATCCGACTAACCCGGCTTTCGCCACCCAGTACGGCAACCAGTTCGCGTGCGCCGCAAATGCCCTCGGCGGCTGTTCGAATAACGATGTGATCGGCCAGTTTCTTCCGGCTGAGCTGCAGCAGATCCTGAATTCCCGCACACGACCGGCTCGCCCTGGTGAGCCTGGGTACAACGCGGATCCGGCGCTCAACGGAACGGTCTCTGGCGCAAACGAACCGTGGCAGATGTCCACATTGATGCCGGACGATCGTGAGACTTTTACCGATGTGATGACCTACAATCTGGTCGCGGGTCTGCAGGGATCGGTCCCGGGTACCGACTGGACCTGGGAAGCCTTCGTCAACCACGGCGAATCGCACACCTTCGCCCGTCAGACCGGCATCTACTCGCTTGAGCGTGTTCAGACCGTCCTGACTTCGCCGGGCTTCGGACG
>JAGIBN010000003.1 GCA_017744315.1 Porphyrobacter sp. | reverse complement strand
GTAGGAGTCTGGGCCGTGTCTCAGTCCCAGTGTGGCTGATCATCCTCTAAGACCAGCTATGGATCGTCGCCTTGGTAGGCCTTTACCCCACCAACTAGCTAATCCAACGCGGGCCCATCTAAAGGCGATAAATCTTTGGTCCGAAGACATCATCCGGTATTAGCTCAAATTTCTCTGAGTTATTCCGAACCTAAAGGCAGGTTCCCACGCGTTACGCACCCGTGCGCCACTAGACCCGAAGGTCTCGTTCGACTTGCATGTGTTAGGCATGCCGCCAGCGTTCGTTCTGAGCCAGGATCAAACTCTCAAGTTTGTGTCACATACCAACCAGGCACGATCCGAGGATCGCTGACCTGAGAGGCATGAGCTTCAAGGAGCCGATACCTGCACTATCAAACGTAATGGATACGAAGGACAATGTATGGCTCGGCTTAATTAACCGGTATCCGGAGCCTTGAGACCCCCGGACCGGGCGCCGTCGCCCACATGTCCCTTCATCTAAAACCGACAATGTCAAAGAGCCACCAACTGAATGAGGCGGACAACCATTGCTCCCCGATTTGCACCGGGGGACCGGTTGTTCGTCTATGTTGGCGACCGTAGTGGTTGGAACCGGTTTGAACCGGCCGTCTCCGCTGCGGTGAGGGCCATATATGGGGGGTCTGAGATTCGGTCAACGGGTTTTTGCAATTTTATTGCGCTTTTCCGTAAAATGGCGTGAAACCAATGAGTTAGATGTCGATTTCCACCCATTGTGGGCCATTTGGCCTGAGAATCAGGGTGGGAATCAGGGTGGCGTGTCGGTTTCTTCACCATTCCCCCCCTAGGTGATGCCCATGACGGCTCTTGGGACAGCACAGGCATCCGCGAACGGTGGGTTTGGAGATCGCGTTCGTGCGGCTGTCGCGTGGCGTTGGGGCAGTCAGGCTCTCGCGCAGGTGATCACCTGGACCACCACTATCGTAGTGGTGCGCCTTCTGGCCCCAGCCGATTACGGCCTCTTCGCGATGACCCAGGCGGTCCTCGTCGCCCTCAATTTCCTCAACGGCTATGGTTTTGCCACTTCGCTGATCCAGGCTGAGGAAGTGACAGAGCGCCGGATCGGCCAGGTTTACGGGATGCTGATTCTCACAAACGGTTCGCTCGCGGTGATTCAGTTCCTCGCAGCGCCGCTTGCGGCCCAGCATTACGGACAGGCTGCCGTCGCCGACATGTTGCGGATTCAGGCGCTGGTCTTTCTGACCACCCCTTTCATTGCCGTTCCCTCAGCCTTGCTCGCGCGTCAGCTTCGGTTCCGCGGGCAGGCCGTGGTGAATCTCGCCTGCGCATTCGGTGGGGCGGTCACGGCCCTGGCACTGGCCGCCATGGGATATGGCGTCTGGGCGCTGGTCTGGGCCCCAATTGTCGTTTTCAGTATCCGCGCCGTCGGCCTGACCATCGCGGCCGGACAGAGGATTCGCCCCAGCTTCGATTTCCGCGGCAGCCGGGAGATCCTGACGTTCGGATCGGCCCTCATGCTCTCGCAGCTATTCTGGGTGGTGCAGAGCCAGTCGGACATCTTCATCGCCGGGCGTAGCTTCACCGCGCACGAGCTCGGCCTTTATTCCGAATCTCTGTTTGTGGCGCTGATTCTGACAGGACGCTTTCTGCCGCCCCTCAATGAAGTGGCGTTTCCGGCCTATGCAGAACTGATCAAACAGGGGAAGCCGATCGGAAGCGCCTTTGTCTCCGGAGCGCAGATGATCATCCTCGTCACCGCCCCGCTATATATAGGCTTGAGCCTGACGGCCGGACCGCTGGTCGAAACGGTGTTCGGCCCCAAGTGGCTGGAGATGATTCCGATTCTCTCCGGTCTGGCCCTGGCGATGCCCGCGATGGCGCTGCAGATCGTCTGCTCCCCGGCGACCAACGCGCTCGGGAATCCGCGCCCCTATCTCTACAGCAATATGGCGGGGGCGGTGATCATGCCGGCCTGCTTCCTGATCGGCGCCTCGGCGGGAGCGCATGGACTCGTCACCAGTTGGCAAGTCGCGGCACCCTTGCTGCTCGCCTTTACCCTGGCGATGACGCTGCCAAGAATCGGCGTGCGATTGATCGATCTGGCCAAGGCCCTTCTTCCAGCAATCGTCGGTTGCGCCCTTATGGCCCTGGCGGTCATCGCCCTCTCCCGCCTCGTCGAACCGCTCCCCGCCTTAGCGCGACTGGCCTTGCTCTCGGCCTTCGGCGGTACGGTTTACCTCATCACGCTCTGGCTGTTCTGGCCCGAGGTGGTCCGCCGCAACTGGGACATGATCTCCCGCCGCCGGGCCCGCCAGACTGACAGCTGACGACCTGTCGAGGGAGAGGACTGATTCTGAAGATTTGCCCCGCGAAAATACTCCGCCGGGTGAGACTCTGGCACGCTTTGAGCAGAGTGCCTCTGTGTGGTATGATCGTGGGGTCGCTCGGCCCCCTCGGCCGAGTGGGGGAGAGAGAATGGGCTGGCAACACCTAGCCGCCGCAATTTCGCTGGCTACCGGCCTGAGCGGAGCATCCGCTCAGGATAACCCGGACGATATCCCGGAAGTCGAGATCATCAATCTCGAAGACGAGCTCTACCGGCGGATGACCGTACCGGTGACGATCGGCGTAAACGGCCCGTTCCAGTTCATGATCGACACCGGCGCCCAGGCCACGGTGGTCTCGAGCGACTTGGCCAATCGGCTCCAGTTGTTCGACCGCGAACCTGCGACGCTGGTCGGCATGGCCAGCCGCCGCCAGGTGGAGACCACACCGATTGCCGACGTGAGACTCGGCAGTCGGAACTTCTACATTCAGAACGCACCGGTGATCGAAGGTGAGCACATCGGCGGCGCCGATGGCATCCTCGGACTCGACAGCCTGCAGAACCAGCGCGTGACGATCGACTTCATCAAGAAGGAAATGTCGGTCGCCGATGCCGAACAGCTCGGCGGCAACCGGGGCTTCGAGATCATCGTCAAGGCTCGCAGCAAGCTGGGACAGCTGATCATCACCAGCGCGCGCCTCGACGGAATACCCGTGGCCATCGTCATCGACACGGGCGCGCAGGGAAGCATCGGAAACCCCGCGCTCGAGGCTCGCATGCGCGGCAGACATCTGGGCGAGACCGAACTGACCGACATCAACGGCGTGACCCTGGGTGGAACGATCCGGGTGGCCAAGGAGCTCGATCTGGGTCGGGCGAGGCTCAACAACCTGCCGATCATGTTCGCGGATTCGCCCTCGTTCCATTCGCTCGGGCTGAGCGACAAGCCGGCGCTGGTGCTCGGCATGGCCGAACTCAAGCTGTTCAGGCGCGTGGCGATCGACTTCCAGACCCGCCGCGTCCTCTTCGACATGCCGCACGGCTCGTAAGGGGCGTAGCAATTGTTCATTGTCGCAGGCCCTTGTCGGGCCCACTTGATGCGCGATGAATAATTCCAACACCAAATCTGACGCAGACAAGGACTGGGCCGGCTGGGGCACCGTCCGCCGCTTCCTTCCCTATCTCTGGCCCAAGGACCGCCCCGACTTGCGTTGGAGAATCGCGTGGGCGGCGTTCTTCGTGCTCATCGCCAAGATCGTCGTGCTCACTTTGCCGTTCGCCTATGCCCGGGCGATCGACACGATGGCCCAACGCGGCAACGAGGCGATGTGGGTCGCGCTTGGGCTGGTAACCGCCTACGCCGCGGGCCGCCTGGCTACGGTCATCTTCGACAACGTCCGCAACATCATCTTCGAGCGTGTGGGTCAGGACGCTGTTCGGCAGCTGACGGAAGACGTGTTCGCCCGCCTCCACGGCTTGTCGCTGCGTTTCCATCTCAGCCGCCGTACCGGAGAAGTGACCAAGATCGTCGAGCGCGGGTCGAAGAGCATCAACACGATGGTCTACTTCCTGCTGTTCAACATCGCCCCGACCGCGGTCGAGATGGTGGTCGTTGCCGGCATCTTCTACGTCAAGTTCGGCTGGGAGGTGGTGGCGGCCACCGCGGTGACCGTGGTCTCCTACATCTGGGTAACGCGCACGATCACCGAATGGCGAACCAAGCTGCGCGCGCAGATGAACGACCTCGACGGGCTGGCCCTCGCCCGGGCGGTCGATTCTTTGCTGAACTACGAGACGGTGAAGTACTTCGGCGCCGAGAAGCGCGAGCTGGAGCGTTATGGCTCGGCCGCGCGGGCCTATGCCGAGGCGGCGATCAAGAGCGAGAACTCGCTCGGCCTGCTCAACATCGCCCAGGCGGTGATCATGAACCTGATGATGGGCGGCGCGATGGCCTTCACCGTCTGGGGCTGGAACGAAGGGCGCCTGAGCGTCGGCGACCTGGCGCTGATCAATACCTACCTGATGCAGCTGTTCCGCCCGCTCGACATGCTCGGCTGGGTCTACCGCACGATCCGCCAGGGCCTGATCGACATGGCTCAGATGTTCCGCCTGATCGACACTCAGGTGGAGGTACAGGATGCACCGGGCGCACCGGCCCTGGTCGTCAAGCGGCCCACGGTGGCGTTCGATAATGTCGTTTTCGGCTATGACCGCGACCGGGAGATTCTCCACGGGCTGAGCTTCGAGGTCCCGGCGGGCGCGCATGTGGCGATCGTCGGTCCTTCCGGCGCCGGCAAGTCGACCATTGGGCGGCTGCTGTTCCGCTTCTACGATCCGTGGTCGGGCCGCATCCTGATCGACGGGCAGGACATTGCCGAAGTGACGCAGGAGAGCCTGCGCACCCAGCTCGGTATCGTCCCGCAGGACAGCGTGCTGTTCAACGACACGATCGGCTACAACATCGCCTATGGCCGCGACGGGGCCAGCCAGGAGCTCGTGGCGGCGGCCGCTCGCGATGCGGCGATCCTGCCCTTCATCGAGATGCTGCCCCAGGGTTTCGACACCGAAGTCGGCGAGCGTGGCCTCAAGCTCTCGGGCGGGGAGAAGCAGCGGGTGGCGATTGCGCGGACCTTGCTCAAGAACCCGCCGATCCTGCTGCTGGACGAAGCGACCAGCGCGCTCGACACCCGCACCGAGCAGGACATCCTGACGACTCTGCACCGCGTGTCCGAACATCGCACCAGCATCGCCATCGCTCACCGGCTCTCGACCATTGCCGACGCGGACAAGATCTTCGTGCTCGACCATGGCCGCCTGGCCGAAAGCGGGTCGCATTCGGACCTCTTGCGGCTCGATGGACTCTACGCCGAAATGTGGAACCGCCAGCTGGCCGAGCGCGAGGAGGCCCTGGACGAAGCGGCGGAATGAGAGCTCGAAAAGCCGTGACGGCGTGGAAGAAGTTTGAGAAGAATCAACCTCTCCCCCAGCAACAGGGACTATCGAATGGCCATGATCAAACTCCCCATTCTCGTCGCCACTGGCGCCTTGGCATTCGTAGCGGCAACCGCCCTTGCCCAGGATCCCACCATCACCAACGTCCGGATCGCGATGACGCAGAACGTCAATCCGTCGATGCTGGCGATCTGGGAAGTCACCAACAACGCGATGGACGACGATGGCGCGCTCGATGCCGCCAAGATGGACGACGCGAAGTTCGACAGCCTCGTCTACTCCGCCGGCCGCCTCGCCGAAGCCGGGCGCACCATGGCTACGTGGCAAAGTCCCGTCGCTGCGGGT
The DNA here is from genome assembly GCA_017744315.1 of Porphyrobacter sp. Taxonomy (GTDB): domain Bacteria; phylum Pseudomonadota; class Alphaproteobacteria; order Sphingomonadales; family Sphingomonadaceae; genus Croceibacterium_A. The sequence continues at coordinate 584,400 of JAGIBN010000003.1, read as the reverse complement.
CCCAACAACCGCACGGTGAGTGAAGATCAGGTATCGATGGACCACGTCCAGCACCAGCTCGACGCCGACCCGGCCGGATTCCGCGCGAAGGCCGTCGCCTTTGCCGAGCATTCGGAAAAGCTGGTCGCCGCCGCCAAGGCCCGCGATGTCGCCGCCACCGGCGCGCTCGTTGGCGAGATGGATGCCGTATGCGAGGCTTGCCATGCGCAGTACTGGTACGGTGAATAGCTAGCTGGTCTTCCCCGCCTGGGCGTGGCAGTCTGCGCCAGGGGGGGACGATGGAAGCTCTGGCCTGGATCGAGCAAACGCCGCTGTCCGCATTCGTGCGGGAAGACTTCTACGCCTACTTCGTCCTGCTCATATTCCACGCACTGGGCATGGCCTTCCTCGTCGGCGGCGGAATCGCCATCGCGCTTAGAGTGCTCGGCGTAGCGTCGGGGGCGCGGATCGAGCGGTTTGCCGGATTCCTGCCGTGGATGTGGGTCGGAGCGGCCATGGCCATCGTCTCCGGCCTTGGCTTGCTCGCCGGCTATCCAGCCAAGGCGCTGACCAACTGGATCTTCGCGCTGAAGTTTGCCTGCTTGATCTCGGCAGCTCTGCTGGTCCGGGAGATCGCGCGAAAGGTCTTCCCCGCTGCTGCCGCCGGTAACCCGCTGCCCAGGCACGCCCGTTGGCTGGCGGCTGGTTCGCTCACGCTATGGCTGGCCGGCGTCGCTTGCGGCAAGCTGCTGCTCTACACCAACACCATGCTGTTCACGACCGACCCATGACGGGCCTGCCGAACGATCCGATCTTCGATCCCGTCGGCATCGTCATCTGGGCGATCGACAGCGGGTTCTACGACCTGATGAACTCTGCCTGGGGCTGGCCGATCGCCGAGATCGTCCACTTCTTCGGCATCTGCCTGCTGTTCGGAACCGTCGGAATGCTGGACTTGCACATGATCGGCCTGGTGCGCGGAATTTCGCTGCCGGCACTGCATCGCTTTGTGCCGTTCGGCGTGTTCGGCTTCGTGCTCTGCGCCGCGACGGGGTTCCTGTTCGTGGTCTCCGCGCCCGACCAGTACATCTACAATCCGGCGTGGCAGGTGAAGATGGCTCTCATCGGGCTCGCCGGCGCGAACATGGTACTGTTCTACTTGACGACCTCACGCCGCCTCGAGCTGCTCGGCCCGGACGATGCCGTGCCGATCGCGGCCAGAATCTTTGCCGCCGTGTCGCTGCTGAGCTGGATGGGTGTGATCACCGCGGGCCGTGTCATCACTGCCTTCCGCCCGCCAAGCTGGTTTTGGTGCGCCTGGTGCGGGTAGCCCGCTAGCCACCTGTCCCGACCAATCGAGGTCCAGGCAGGATCGCCGAACCGCGGTCGTCGGTGACACAATTTACTACACTTTTCGGATTGAAGTCCGCACTGGCATCCCCTCCAGATGTCCGAAGCAAATAGCGAGAATTGCGGCCTTATCGTGAGTCGGTCCCAGGATCCGAGCCCAACCGCAGACCGCGACCTTGCCACAGGGGTCGCCCTTGTCGGCCAGCTCCAGCCGGCCTTGCAGCGGCAGGACCGCGCCAGAATCGTCGATCTCGTAAGACAGCTTGTCGACTTGCGCGCGCCTCTTGGCGCCCAATGGGAAGCGATCGCCCAGATCGTAGCGGACAAGGGCGAGCTCCAACTCGGTCGCGAGGCCCTCGACCTTTTCGTCGAAGCGTCCGGCGGAGGTGACCTGGCTCGATACAAGAAGGTGGCGCTGCTCGGTCAGTGGGAGGCGACCGACGAAGCCCATGATCTGATGTGGTCGCTTCCGGAGGACGCGCCGAATCCGACCGCGAATGCCTATACCCGCGGCATGATCCTGCTCAATCTCGGCAAGACCGAGGAAGGCCGGGAGTATCTCAGCCGCGTGGTGCAGGATCGGCCGGACCTGGGCTCGCCATGGCTGATGCTCGCAACCTCGGCCAATCTCGCGCGTGAGACTGAGCTTGCCGAGCGCATAATCGCGGCCGAAGCCGGCATGGAGAAGGCTCGACCTGCTGAACGAGCGCCCTACTTTTACGCGCTAGGGAAGGCGCATGCAGACCGTGGCGACCGTGCGCGCGCTTTCGCCGCCTTCAACCGCGGCGCGCGCGAAATGAAGTCCGGGCAAAGCTACAACCGACAGCAAGATCGACAGCTAGCCGAGCAGGCAATCGAGGGTTTCGACCAGGGCCGGATTGCGGCCATCTCGGGCCAGCAAAGCGAGCCTACCGACCAGACCATTTTTGTCACCGGACTGCCCCGGTCAGGCACGACTCTGGTGCAGCAGATTCTAACGAGTCACAGCGCCGTCTCCGGGGGAGCGGAGATCAACCGGCTCGGCCTTCTGGCCATGGATGCCGGCGGCGTGTCGTACTCTGCACTCGAAGCCTACACCAACAAGGTGAGCGCGCCTTCGGCAGCCCGACTTTGGCGCCACTGGATCAATGAGCGATTCCCGGCAGCGGGGCGTATCGTCGACAAGACGATCGACGCCAGCCGCACGCTGGGCCTGGTCTCCGCGCTCCTGCCGGAGGCACCCCTGTTATGGATGACGCGCGATCCGCTCGATCAGGCCTGGTCATGCTTTCGCACCAACTTCTCTGCCGGCGCCCTCACGTGGAGCTATGACCAGCAGGACATCGCCTTCCATTTCCAGTTGGAGAGCGAGTTGCTGGCGCGATGGCAGGACATCCTGGGCGAACGGTTGCTGGTTGTGCCGTATGAATCGCTCGTCACCGATCCCGAGCCTTGGATCCACCGCCTCCTGGCGCACTGCCGGCTGCCCCACGAGGCCCAGGTGTTCACGCCGCACGAGAACAATGGTCCCGTGGCGACGTCGAGCATGATGCAGGTCCGCCGTCCCATAAACCGGGACGGGATCGGTTCGGCGGAACCCTATCGTGAGTTCCTCGAACCGTTCATCGGGACCTACGGACTCTAGAGCACGTACTTGCTGAGATCGGCGTCCTGCGCCAGCCCGGCCAGCCTCTCGCGAACATAACCTGAGTCGATCACGACCGCATCGCCTTCGCGATCCTCGGCTTCGAAGCTGAGGTCCTCGAAGAGCTTTTCCATCACGGTCTGCAGACGCCGAGCGCCGATGTTCTCGACCGTCTCGTTCACCTGGGCGGCGATACGAGCGATTTCTCGGATCGCATCGGGCCGCACGTCGACGGTGACCTTCTCGGTCCCGAGAAGGGCGCGATACTGTTCGACCAGATTGGCGCGGGTGTCCGACAGGATCGAGACGAAGTCTTCTTCCGTGAGGGCCTTGAGCTCGACACGTATCGGCAAGCGACCCTGGAGTTCGGGCAGCATGTCGCTGGGCTTGGCGAGATGGAACGCCCCGCTGCCGATGAACAGCACGTGGTCGGTCTTCATCGGGCCGTACTTGGTGGCAACGGTAGTACCTTCGATCAGCGGCAGCAGGTCGCGCTGCACGCCTTCGCGGCTGACCGATCCACCGCGCACGTCAGACACGGCGATCTTGTCGATCTCGTCCAGGAACACGATCCCGTTGGCTTCCGCATTGGCGAGCGCGACGCGGGCGACGTCGTCCTGGTCCATGCGCTTTTCGGCTTCTTCGTCGACCAGCTTGTCCCAGGCGTCGGGCACCTTGAGCTTGCGGCGCTTGAGGTTCTGCTTGCCGAACGCCTTGCCCATCATCTCGCTGAGATTGATCATGCCGACGTTGCCGCCCATGCCGGGCAGCTCGAACGAGTTCTGCGGGGCGTCCTCGACTTCGACTTCGACCTCGACGTCGTTCATCGCGTTCTCGACGATCCGCTGGCGGAAGCTCTCGCGTGTCGCTTCGCTGGCGTTCTCGCCGACGAGCGCCTTGAGCAACCGATCCATCGCTGCCTTGCTGGCCGATTCCCGCACCGCTTCGCGCCGGCGGTCTTTCTCAAGGCGAATCGCCTCTTCGGCCAGGTCGCGAGCGATCTGCTCCACGTCGCGGCCGACGTAGCCGACCTCGGTGAACTTGGTTGCCTCCACCTTCACAAACGGGGCGTCGGCCAGCTTGGCCAGGCGGCGGCTGATCTCAGTCTTGCCGCAGCCCGTGGGCCCGATCATCAGGATGTTCTTTGGCGTGACCTCGTCGCGCAATTCCGGCGACAGACGCTGGCGGCGCCAGCGGTTACGCAAGGCCACCGCCACCGCGCGCTTGGCTTCGGCCTGGCCGATGATGTGTTCGTCCAATGCGGCGACTATCGCCTTGGGGGTCAGGTGATCGTTCATGGGTTCCTGGGGGATCAGATCGTCTCGACCGTCACGCGGTCGTTGGTGAAAACGCAGATGTCGGCGGCAACGGCCATGGCCTTGCGCGCGATCTTTTCGGCATCGTCTTCGTAGTCGGCGAGCGCGCGGGCGGCGGATAGGGCGTAGTTCCCGCCCGAACCGATCGCCGCGATGCCATTCTCGGGCTCGAGCACGTCGCCGTTGCCGGTGAGCACCAGCAGCGTGTCCTTGTCGGCCACGATCATCAGAGCTTCGAGGTTGCGAAGATATTTGTCCGTCCGCCAGTCCTTGGCGAGCTCGACCGCTGCGCGCAGCAGCTGGCCGGAGTACTGTTCGAGCTTCTTTTCGAGGCGTTCGAACAGGGTGAAAGCATCGGCAGTGGCGCCGGCGAACCCGGCGATGACCTTGCCGCCTTCGCCGATTCGGCGAACCTTGCGGGCATTCGGCTTCATCACCGTGTTGCCCATGGAAACCTGGCCATCGCCCGCGATGACGGTCTTGCCGCCGCGGCTAACGCCTATGATGGTGGTGCCGTGCCACTGGATAAGGCCGTGGCGTCCCTCTCTATCGTCCATGGACGAAGATATGGGCGAGACCATGCGGCGCTTCAAGCGAGCGCCGTATTCAGGTCAGTTGCCGGCCCCGCCGCCGGGTGCCGCGCCGCCCATGCCGACCTGGCCGATGTTGCCGAACAGGTCTTCCAGGAATCCGCGCTCGCGGCCGAGAGTCGGCGTCTTGTCGGAGTCAGGATTGAGATAGGCTACTTCATCGAGGCCAGTACGCTTCACTTCGACGACATTCCCGGCCTCGTCGAAGCGGACGGCGGTAACCGAATGCTCGGCGATCCGCGGTGTGCCGAAGGGCTTCTGCATCGTCGTGCTGGCGACGTAATACCAAACCGGTTCGCCGTACTCGCTCTGCAAGCTCGGGCGACCCAGGGTGCGCTCAACCGACTGGCGGTTGTCGATGCCCGGCTGGACCGACTGCAGCAGCACCTCGTCATTGAGATAGCCGCGGTGTGTCGCGATCGAATTGATGCATCCACTCGTGAGCACCGATGCGCCCAGAATTACCCCGATGCGCCACTTACCCGCCATTCCTCGACTTCTCCGCTTCGGGTCACTATCTGGGCCGGAGCCTTACGGGCTCCCGCTTCGTCTAGCAATGGCGGGTGCGGCCGGCCCATTGAATAACCGCTGAACGAATGGCTCCTGTCCCCCATGTCCTTGCTCAAACGCTTCCTTCGCCCCGGATCTGAACCTCGTGAAACGCTGCGCCCGCTGTGGCACCGCTTGGTCGAGCTTTCGCGCGATCCGGCCTTCTATCGCGATGACGGCGTGGCCGACACGGTGGCGGGGCGGTTCGACATGATCTCGGCGATCCTGGCCATCGTGCTCCTGCGCATGGAGCGTGACCGGGTGTTCGCAAACGAGTCGGTCTGGCTGACCGAGTTGTTCGTCGCGGACATGGACGGCCAGCTTCGCGAGACCGGCGTGGGCGACCTTGTCGTCGGCAAGCATATCGGCAAGCTCATGTCGGTGCTCGGCGGACGGCTCGGCGCGTTCCGCGAGGCGCTCAAGACTGGCGAGGATTCGGCCCTGGCAGAGGCGCTGGCGCGCAATGTCACGCTGGTGGACGAGAGCACCAGGCCCGACAGCCTGGCCCACCGGCTGCGTAGCTTCTACGACAAGCTCTGCGCGCACGACAGCAAGGTGCTGCTGGCCGGGGACATCGCACTGTGACCGATCCGGAGTTCTCTCGCCCTATCGACCTGCGGCACTTTGCCGAAGGGACGCTCGAGCTCGAAGCCACCGAGCAAGAGCGCAAGGCGCTTGCGCGGCGGTTCGGCCTGGTTTCCATCGGCTCGATTCAGGCCACCCTGGCCCTGCAAGCGGACGGCGAAGCCATCGACGGCAAGGGGCGCCTCAAGGCCGCGATCGTGCAGAGCTGCGCGATCTCTGGCGAAGACCTGTCGGTTACCATCGATGAGCCGCTGACCTTCCGCTTCGTTCCCGAAGCGCCGATCGACGAGGAAGAACTGGAACTCGAAGCCGGGGATCTCGACGAGATTCCCTACTCAGGCCAGTCGATCGATTTGGGTGAAGCGGTGGCGCAAAGCCTGGCGCTCGCCATCGATCCCTACGCCACTGGCCCCAATGCGGATCGCGCCCGCAAGGAAGCCGGTTTACTGGATGAGGCGTCGAGCGGTCCGTTTGGAGCGCTCGCTGCGTTGAAGAAGAGCGACTAACCTCAGAACGGAATGTCGTCGTCCAGGTCGTCGCTGAAGCTGCCGGCGCCGGACGACGAACCGCCGCCCTGGTTCCAGCTCGAGCCGCCACCGCCGCTGGCGCCGCCCGAGGACGAGCCGCCCCGGTCGCCCCAGTCATTGCCGCCGCCGCTGCGCTGGCCGCCACCACCACCACCACCGCCGCCGCCCTGGGCGCCGTCGAGCATGGTCAGGACACCGCCGATACCGCCCACGGAAACTTCGGTGGTGTAGCGGTCGTTGCCGGACTGGTCCTGCCACTTGCGGGTCCGCAACTGGCCTTCGATGTAGACCTTGCTGCCCTTGCGCAGGAAGCGCTCGGCAACGCCGACCAGGCCATCGGACTGGAGCACCACGGTGTGCCACTCGGTCCGTTCCTTGCGCTCGCCGGTCTGGCGATCCTTCCAGGATTCGGACGTCGCGATGCGCAGGTTGGCGATGCGGCCGCCGTTCTGGAAGCTCTTCACTTCCGGATCCTGGCCCAGATTACCGACCAGAATGACCTTGTTGACGCTGCCTGCCATGAAACTTCCTCTGCCGAACTAGAGGCCAGCGGCAACCGCCAGCCAGTAGGTGATTCCGGCGAACACGTAGGCCAGCACGAACAGATAGCCCAGCATGAACATGGGCCATTTCCACCCATTCGTTTCGCGCCGGGCGACCGCGATGGTCGAAAGGCACTGCGGGGCGAAGACGAACCAGGCCAGGAAGGCGAGCGCCGTCGGCAGGGTCCAGCTGTTCTGCAGCTTCGGAATCAAGCCCTGGGCCGCAACGTCCTCGTCTTCGGCATCGACGGCATAAGTCGTCGCGAGCGAGGCCACGGCCACTTCGCGCGCGGCCATCGCCGGGATCAGCGACAGTGCGATCTCGTGATTGAAGCCGATCGGACGAACGATGACTTCAAGCCCACTGGCGATGTGCCCGGCGATGCTGGCTTCGGACTGGCTTTGGCCCGGCTCGGCCTTGGGGAAGCTGAGCAACACCCACAGCACTACGGTGACGGTGAAGATGATCGTGCCGGCGCGACGCAGGAACACCCAGGCCCGCTGCCACAGGCCGATCGCCAGGTCGCGCAGCGGCGGCCACTGGTACTTCGGCAGCTCCATGATGAAGCCCGACGCGGAGCCCTTGGTCACCGTGCGGCGCAGCACCAGGGCCGCAGCCATCGCACCGATGATGCCCGCGACATAGAGCGCAAACAGCACCAGGCCCTGCAAGCCGATGCCCCAGCCCACGCTGGTCGCCGGAATGAAGGCGCCGATGATGACCGCGTAGACCGGCAGTCGTGCCGAGCAGGTCATCAGCGGGGCAATCAGGATGGTCGTCAGCCGATCCTTGGGATCGGCAATCGCGCGCGTCGCCATGATGCCGGGAATGGCGCAGGCGAAGCTCGACAGCAGCGGGATGAAGCTGCGCCCCGAGAGCCCGACCGAAGCCATCAGCCGGTCCATGATGAAGGCCGCGCGGGCCATGTAGCCCGACTGCTCCATCACCAGGATGAAGGCGAACAGGATTACGATCTGCGGCAGGAACACCACCACCGAGCCCACGCCCGAAAGCACGCCCTGGGTCAGGAAGTCGCGCACGAAGCCGGCCGACATGTTCTGGTTGGTGAAATCGATCAGCGCGCTCACCCCGCCGTCGAGAGCATCGGCGAACGGCGTCGCCCAGGCGAACACCGCCTGGAAAATCACGAACAGTAGCGCGAACAGGATCGGCGGCCCCAGCCAGGGATGCAGCAGAACCTTGTCGAGGCTCGCGTGCAGCCGGTGAACACCCGATTCGCTCAGGATGGCGCCAGAGGCCATGTGCCGCGCTGCGAGGCGGCGCTCTTGCAACGTAAGGTGTTGGTGCGGATGCGAGCGCATGTCCTTGCCGGCCAGCGCTTCAGCCTGGCCGACCGCTTCGAGCAGAGCATCAAGCCCGCGCCTGCGCACCGCGACGGTCGGGATGACCGGAACGCCAAGCGATTGCGACAAGGCTGCCGGATCGATCACCAGCCCGTCACGTTCGGCCAGGTCGATCATGTTGAGCGCGACGACCACCGGCCGCCCTAGTTCGATCAATTCCTGCGCGAAGACGAGGTGCTGTTCGAGGTTGGCCGCGTCGAGCACGATGATCAGGACATCAGGCTTGGCCTCACCGGGAAACTCCCCAAGCACTACGCTACGCGTCACTTCCTCGTCCGGGCTCGCGGCATCGAGCGCGTAACTGCCCGGAAGATCGACCAGTTCGACTGGCTCGCCCGAAGGCAGGTACATGCGCCCCGCCTTCCGCTCGACAGTCACGCCGGGATAGTTGGCGATCTTCTGGCGCGCGCCGGTTAGCGCGTTGAACAGCGCGCTCTTGCCCGAGTTGGGATTGCCGACGAGCGCAGCGGTGACTTGCCGGCTCATATCAGTTCCACCGTCATGGCGCGGGCATGGGCGCGGCGGATCGCCACGGTCATGCGTCCGATCAGCAGCCCGATCGGGTCACGGCCGAAGAAAATGCCACGGTGGGCTACCGCCACTCGCGCACCTTCGTCGATGCCAAGGGCCCGCAGGCGCTTGGCTTCGTCGGGCGCAAGGGCATCCCAATCGATGGAGACGATTTCGGCGCGGCGGCGCACCGGCAGGAGGTCGAGTGTCATGCAGGAAGTCACCCGCTGCGGGTGCCAGATGGCGGAGGTAATTGCAACTGGCTCGCAGTAAGAACTAGCGTGCCGGATAGCGAAGCCGGCCGAGAAAACGGGCCACGTCGAAACCTTCGCGTTCGCGGAACAGCCGACCCTTGGCCTTTTCGATCTTCATCACGTCCTCGATTCGGCGATCGAGAAAGGCCCGCGTCTCGGCCTTGCCTTCGCTGGTGTCGTCGAGGAACACGGCCAAGGTGGCGGTGTAGATTCCGGCCAGAAGCCCGCGCTTGGTGTAGTGATTGTAGTCGGTCGCCGTGTCGCCCGCGAGGCGCCACATCAGGTCGGCGCTGTTCCAGCCGAGCTTCATCGTGCGACTCAGGTTTTGCGGCATCGCCTGGATAGCCAGCGCCCGCCGCAGCGCTTCTTCCTGCCCTGCCACCGCGTCGAGGCGGAACTGCAGAAGGGTGCGAATGCGGTCGCGAATCTTGAGCCCGGCCAAATGACCGTTGGCAAAGGCCGCCTGCATCTTGGCGTCAGTCGAGGCGATCCACGCGGCGATCATGTCCATCGGCCCGCCGGGAAAGGCGAGTCGCGCAACCGCGGCGTTGATGCCCAAGTCAGCGGCAGCCTGCTCCAGCGCCTGATCGCCCCAGCCGTCGAACACCGCGACACGCGCGATCGCCGGCGCGAGGTCGAGCCGCAACTCGTCGAGCGTGCGGTCGTCCAGTGACATCGTCAGAGGCTCGGCCCGTAGGTCTGTCCGCTACCAGTCCGCACACCGACCGGTGCCCGGCTGTTTTCGATTTCCGCCAGGGCAGCGCTGTTGGCGCCATCGCCGCGCGCATAGTCCCGCGCCGTGCGGCCGGAATTATCCGCCCTGTCAGGATCGGCACCGGCCTTGAGCAGAACACGCATCATGCTCGTGTCCTTGCGGTGGACAGCCAGGATCAGCGGCGTCTCTCCCGCGTCGTTCGAGTTGTCGACGCGAGCACCGCCCGCGACCAGGGCTTCCACCCCGTCGACATAACCGAGCTGGCTCGCCCGCATCAGGGGGGTCACGCCCCGGTTGTCGGCAGTGTTGGGATTGGCGCCGCGGTTGAGGAGGTACCGGATCCAGGTGACATCACGCATATCGACCACGATGTGGAGCGCCGTGCGACCGTTGCTCAGATCTCGCGAGTTGACCACCTGAGAGCCCGGCTTGCGCAAGAGCGCGTCGACCTCGTTGGCGTTCTTGTCCTTCACGGCATCGAGAAACTTGTAGCCATCGGACTTCGTCTGGGCAGCGGCAGGCGTGCCAACTGCCAGGATTGCCGCGATCACAACACCGACGGCCGAACGTCGAACAAAACCCCGGGCCAAACCCGATCTCCTCGATCAAAACATGCGGACAGGCCATCCATCCTAGGGACTCCGGCCTTGCCGAGTGGGCGTTAGCAGAGCATGAACATCGATGCCATGACCTGCCGTAGTACAATTGCCGCCACCTGCCTGTTGCTGTCCTTGACCCTTTCCGGATGTGGCAACTCCACCAGCTCTCCCGCTGCCGATGCACCGCTCGCAGGCGCCCAGATCGGCGGTCCGTTCGAACTGGTCGACGCCGAGGGCAAGACCGTCCGCTGGAGCGACTTCGACGGCAAGTTCCGCATGGTCTATTTCGGCTATGCCTATTGCCCCGACATCTGCCCGTTCGACGTTCAGCGGATGATGAAGGGGTTCGAACAGTTCAAGAAGGCTGAGCCGGAGCTTGCGGCCCAGGTCCAGCCGCTTTTCATCACCATCGACCCGGCGCGCGATACGCCGAAAGTCGTGGGCGAATTCACCTCGGCCTTTTCCGACGACCTTCTCGGCCTCACCGGCACCCCGGAGCAGGTCGCGCAGGCGGCGAAGGCCTTTGCGGTCTATTATACAAAGGGCGAAACCAGCGAGAGCGGCGGCTACCTGATGGATCACAGCCGCGCCGCCTTCCTGATGGGCCGGAAGGGGGAGCCAATCGCGCTCTTGCCGGTTGAGAAAGGTGCCGACGAAGTGGCAGCGGAACTGGAACGATGGGTGAGCTGAGAACCCGCTTCTGGGAACTCCCGCTAGAAGCGCTCAATCGCGACGAATGGGAAGCGCTGTGCGACGGATGTGGCCGTTGCTGCCTGCACAAGATCGAAGACGAGGAAACCGGCGAGGTCATCGAGACCAATGTCGCCTGCCGCCTGCTCGATCCCCAGACGGCGCGCTGCAGCGACTACAAGCACCGCAAGGCTTTCGTGCCGGACTGCCTGCGCCTGACGCCCAAGCTGGTCAAACAGGTGACCTGGCTGCCCGAGACATGCGCCTATCGCCGCCGCGCGGAAGAGCGGCCTCTGCCCGACTGGCACTATCTTCTGACCGGCAGCCATGACGCGATGATTCGCGCCGGCGCCTGCGTTTCGGGACGCGTGGTGAGCGAAGACGATGCCGGCCCGCTTGAGCACCACATCGTCGAATGGGAGGGCGGATGATCGACTGGCTGCGGCCGGAACGGCAGGATCCCAAGGTAACGATCGGCGGGCAGGAGATACCGCTCGCGATTCGCCGTCATGCCCGTGCGAAGCGCATGACCATGCGGCTGGCGCCAGACGGTAGTGAAGTGCGGATCACCATGCCGCAATGGGGCCGCACGATGGACGCGCTGGTCTTCGTCAAAAGCCGCACCGACTGGCTCGAGCGGCAGCTGGCCGCAGTGCCCCATTCTTGCCCGCCCGTGCCCGGAGGATCGCTCCTGTTTCGCGGAGAGCGGCTTCAGGTCGAGTGGGAAGCGAGCCTGCCCCGCAAGCCGTCAGTCTCCGAAGGTCGCCTGCGCCTTGGCGGGCCGCAGGACACCGTGACCGCCCGCGTCCGCCGTTGGCTTGAGACCGAAGCGCTCCGCCTGTTGAGCGACGACCTGGTGCATTACTGTGAGCTTGCGGGCCAGGCCGTTCCGCAATTGCGCCTGTCGCGCGCGGTACGGCGGTGGGGGAGCTGCTCGGGCGCGGGCTGCATTCGCATCAACTGGCGGCTGGTCCAGGCCCCGGACGCGGTCCGCCGCTCAGTCGTCGCGCACGAGGTCGCACACCTGGTTCATTTCGATCACTCGCCCGCCTTCCACGCCTTGCTCGGGCGCCTGTTCGAGGGCGATCTGAAGGCGGCCGACCGCTGGCTCCGATCGGAAGGCCGCGGGCTCTACGCCGCCTTGGGATAGGCTAACGCCGAATTAACCCTGATTTGGCATGATCCGCGCCATGAGCCGTCTTCGCCTGCTCTTCGGCGCGATGATCGCCCTTGGGTGCGCTGTGCCCGCAGCGGCTGGCGATGCCCTGTGCGAGGCGTGCCTTGACCCGGCAAGCCGCGAACGGCCCGAACAACCCCTGCGCATCGAGATCGAAAGCGGCCTGCAATTCAGCCGGCTGGCGCTTGCCGGCCAGGAAGACGGCGCGGCCGAGATCGATCCTAGAACCGGGGCCAAGCGGGTGCTCAACATGATCGACCTAGGCGGCATGTCCTATCAGGCCCGCGCTACCGTCAGGGGGCAGCCGTTGCGGCCGGTGCGGGTGGAGCTACCCGCGCGGGTCCTGCTGCGCAGCCCCGGGGGCGCCGAGGCCGAGCTGACCAACTTCGTGACCGATCTGCCGCAAGTGGCGATGCTCGACGAGAACGGGCTGCTGACCTTCAATTTCGGTGCCCGCATCTCGAGCAAGTCCGCGTGCGGAGGGGACTTTCGCGGGCGGATCGAGATCCACGTGGATTATTTTTAATCTTCCCAACGAGGGTTCAGGGTGGCGATACGGCATGCAACGGCCTATCTACCCGGCATGAGCTACTGGCGAAAAGTGTCGCCAACGGGCGCGATCGGAGATCTGATCGAGCTTTGGCGGCAGCCGACACCCTACCGCTGGCAAATCCTCGGCGTGGCCGTGGCTATGACCTTCACCATGATGGTGGTGTTCATACCCGAAAGCCAACGTGTCGAGCCCAAGCGGCCGAACGTGACCTATATCACGACCTTCGACCCCAACCGGACCGATGCCGAAATCGTCGCCTCGAACATCGAGAACCAGAAGCGGCAGGACAAGCGTCGGGCCGAACTGGAGGCGCTCGCTGAGCGCAAGAAGGAGGCCTACAAGGCTCTGGGTCGCGCGACCGGCATCGACGTGGACGCCATGGAAGCCGACATCGCGCGCGAGAAGGCCGCGGAAAAGGCGGCTGCCGATGCCGCCGCAGCAAGGAACAAGTCCGCACCGGCGCAGGCTCCGGTTGAGCAGTAGGCAAGACGCTCGCTGGCTGGCGGCTGCGGCCTCGCTGGCCGAGCGGGCTCGTCCGCTAAGCCGCCCCAATCCTGCTGTCGGAGCCGTCATCGTACGCGACGGCATCGTGGTCGGTCGCGGCTGGACCCAATTTGGAGGCCGCCCCCACGCCGAGGCCATGGCGCTCGAGCAAGCGGGAGTGAAGGCTCGCGGAGCAACGCTCTACGTCACTCTCGAACCGTGCGCCCACAGGTCGGACCGAGGCCCAGCCTGCGCCGACCTCGTCGCCGCTGCCGGTTTGGCGCGGGTCGTGGCTGGCGTGGTGGACCCGGACCAAAGGACCGCCGGAGCCGGGCTGGAACGGCTCTGCGCCGCCGGGATTGACGCGAGTTGCGCCGACGACTCCACCTGCCGCGAGAGCCTGGCCGGCTTTCTCATGCGCAAGACGCTCGATCGGCCGCATGTGACCTTGAAGCTCGCCATGTCGCTCGATGGCTGCATTGCCACCGCCTCGGGCGAAAGCCAGTGGATCACCGGCCCTGAAGCTCGCGCTCATGCGCATCGCGAACGCGCCCGAGTCGACGCTATCCTGGTGGGCGGCGGCACTTTCCGCGCCGACGCGCCCCGGCTGGACGTGCGGCTGGCCGGCCTCGAGTCGCGCAGCCCGGCGAAACTGGTTCTGACAGGCGATGACGTGCCGGAGCGCTGGCACGCCCTGCTCGACCCGCAGGAGATTCGCGCGCTCGATCAGGTGCAGTACTTGCTCGTCGAAGGAGGGGCGGGTGCCGCGGCGTCGTTCCTCGAAGCCGACTTGGTCGATCGACTGATGATCTATCGCGGCCCGGTTCTGCTCGGCCCCGGCCTCCAGGCGATCGGCGACATCGGGCTCGAATCGCTGGCATCGGCCCATGCGCGCTGGCGTCACGTCGACAGCCGCGTGCTTGGCAGGGATACGCTCGACATCTATCAGCGAGCTCGCGAAGGGAAGGGCTGGATCGTCTAATGTTTACCGGGATTGTCACTGCAATCGGCACCATCACGAAAGTCGAGCAGCGCGGCGACCTGCACGTGACCATCGCCTGCCCTTACGACCCCGCCGGCATTTCGATCGGCGCTTCGATCGCCTGCTCGGGCGTGTGCCTCACCGTTGTCGATCGTGGTGGCGAAGCAGGTTCGGCCTGGTTCACTGTCGATGTCTCGGCCGAAACGGTCAGCCGCACCGCCCAGGGCCTGTGGCACGAAGGCCGCCAGATGAATCTCGAACAGTCGCTCAAGCTTGGAGACGAGATGGGCGGACACATCGTGTCGGGCCACGTCGATGCTGTCGGCAAGATCGCCGACTGGCAGCCCGAAGGCGATTCGACTCGCCTGACGATCCGCGCACCCGCCGAACTCGCGCCGTTTATCGCCGCCAAGGGCTCGATCACCGTCGATGGAGTTTCGCTGACCGTCAACGAGCTTGCCGACCGGCCCGATGGCTCGGTCGACTTCGGGCTCAACGTGATTCCCCATACGTCGGAGGTGACTACGCTCGGCCAGCTGGCGCAGGGTGCGACGGTCAACCTCGAGATCGATACCGTCGCGCGTTATCTGAAGCGGCTCGAGAGCCTGCGCGCCTGACGCCTCTCCCATTGGGAGAGGACCACGCGAATCAAACCGCCAGCGGTCCGTCCGCGAAACTCTCGCGGGTGATCTCGAAAATCACGTGATTGACCGGCCGCCCGCCGCGCACAACCACTTTGGTCTCCGCCGTCAGGTGGCCGCCAATATTGGCCATGGCCTTGCGGGAGATGATGTTGTCCTCACCCACCGTGAAAACCACTCGCCCGACGGACTTGAGCGCGTGTGCGAGCATCAGGCGCTTGAATTCGGCGTTGTAGCCGAGGCCCCAGTAAGGCCGGCCAATGAACGACCAGCCGATCTCGACCTCGCCCCCGCCCGCCGGATCATAACCCTGGAAGCGGGATGAACCGATGATTTCTCCGCTAGCCTTGTCGACGATCGCCAGCGCGCCGCCTTGGGCCAGCGCGTCGTCGAAGAATTCGCGGAACACCGGCTCCTGCCAGCGATCCGAGGCCGGGTGGTGCGCCCAAAGCAGCTTGTCGGCCGCGACGGCGAATAGCGCGTCCCAGTCCTTCTTCTTCAGCGGCCGCAGGAACAGCCGCTCCCCATCGAGAACCGGCTGCCGGTCCATCTGAGGGTTAGGCGGTTACCGCCGCAAGCGCGGCGATGAACTTGGGCAGGTTGCCCAGGGTCAGACCGGCCACGTTGATACGGCCCGAACCCGCCATGTAGACCGCATGATCCTCGCGCAGGGCCTGGATCTGCTCCTTGGTCAGCGGCAGCATGGCGAACATGCCCTGCTGGCGCGCGTAAGGCGTGAGGTCCAGGGTTCCGGCGGTCCCGGCCTGGCCGAGCGCTTCGCGCACCTGACGGATGCGGGTGCGCATCTGGTCAAGTTCGTCGAGCCATTGGGCCGTGGTGGTCTTGTCTTCCAGCACCAGCCGGACCGCGGCCGCGCCGTGATCGGGCGGCATCGACCAGGCCGCGCGAGCGAGCGCATGACCGTTCGAGAGAACGCGGCCGAGCTCTTCGCTGTCCTTGGCGAAGACGTAGAGCGCGCCGACGCGGTCGCGGTAGAGGCCGAAGTTCTTGTCGCAGCTGTAGGCGATCAGCGCTTCAGGCACCGAAGCGATCACCTTGCGCGCACCGTAGGCGTCTTCCTCAAGGCCTTCGCCCAGGCCCTGATAGGCCAGGTCGACGATCGGCAGCGCTTCGCTGTTGCCGAGCACGGCGGCGATCTCGTCCCACTGAGCGGGGGTGTAGTCGATGCCGGTCGGGTTGTGGCAGCAGCCGTGCAGCAGCACCGCATCGCCTTCGCCAGCACCGGCAAGCGCGGTCTTCAGCGCATCGAGATCCGCAGTGCCGTCGGCACTGGCGTGCTGAAACGTCACCAGCTCGAGCCCGAGGTCGGCCAGAATCTGCGCATGGTTCGGCCAGCTCGGCGTACCCATGAAAACACGGCGGATGCCGGCGCGCTGCGCCAGGGCCGCAGCCAGACGCACTGCGCCCGTACCGCCGGGTGTCTGCATGCCGTCGATACGGCCGCCGCGCGTCGGGTCGTCACCGAAGATGTAAGGCATCAGCGCATGGACGAAGCCCATGTCGCCTTCAGGGCCGAGATAGGCCTTCGAATTTTGCTCTGCCACCAGCTTGGCTTCGGCCGCCTTGATCGCGCCAAACACCGGGGTTTCGCCCTGGCCGGTACGATAGACGCCCACTCCGAGGTCGATCTTGTCGGCCCGCGGATCGGCGTCATAGAGCTTGATCAGCGCAAGGAGCGCGTCGGGCGGCTGCTGGGTGAGTCTGTCGAGCATAGCGGCGCGCTCATGCCCATGCACAAGCGCGCCCGCAACCCTCAATTGATCGCTTTTTGGACCTAGGCAGAAACCGAGGTCAGAAAGGCAGCCAGCGCTGGTCCTTCGAGAACTTCATGTAGCCGGCGTTGACGCCGAGCCGCAGGCCCGCCCCGACGCGGATCGGGATCAGCACGACATCGCCCTTGCGCATGTAGCTGGCGTTGAAGCCGCCCACGAAATAGGCCGCGCCCTCACCTGCCGGATAGCGCTCGTAGAGCTCTTCGGTGTCATTGAGGTTGTAGACCAGCACAAAGGTGCTGCCGGCATTGGCGCCGGCGTCGAAACCGATCGACGGACCGGTCCAGTAGACCGGACGCTGACCTTCGATCTTGTGGAACAGCGTGCCCGAACCATAGCGCGCGCCGACGAAGAACGCCCCGCCAGCTTCGCGGCCGACGATATAACCATTCGGCTCGCCCTGCTTCTTGAGGATGTCCTCGATCAGGCCCGCGAGTCCCTTGGCGCCCTTGCCGAACACGCCTTCGGCCGCGCCGATCAGGTCGTCTTCCTTGTAGGTATCGCTCTGGGCACTGGCGTTGGCCGCCTGGACCGGCACCTGACTGGTGGCCGGATTGTTCGGCACGGTCCCTTGCTGCGGATAGGCCGGTTCCGGCGTCCACGGCGCGGGCTCGGTCGGCACGCCATCATAGGCGGGCGCCGGTGTCGTATCGTACGACGGCGCGGTATCGTATGTCGGCGGCGAGTTCAGATCAGCATCGATCGCGGAGTTCGGATCGATTGTCTGCATGCCCTGCGCCGCGAGCGGCGCTCCGACACAGGCGGTGGCAAGGCCCAGCACCGCGCCCAGCGCGTGCCGGCGGCAATAAGCGGCAATGGTGACCAGCATGATGTTCCCCGATCCCGAAAGGGGTGTGTACTGGCGCAGAAAGAGTCCTCTCCGGCTGAAGCGGCAATGAATGGGCGGCAGGGTGAGTCGGTTTTGCGGCGAGTCGAGTCTATTTCAGACAATCGACAAGAGCTCCGGAAGCCCCCTTGCCGCCGCACCGACCCCTCGTTATAGGCCCGCGCTCATCGCTGCCGCGATCCGGAGACGTGGGTGAGTGGCTGAAACCAGCGGTTTGCTAAACCGCCATACCGGGATTACTGGTATCGAGGGTTCGAATCCCTCCGTCTCCGCCAATTTGTGCTGATTTTATTGAATAATGTTGGCACTTGAGCCGCTGCTCCCAAAAACGCTCCCCTAAAATTGCGATGCTTTAGGTCGGCTTCCTGCCGTCGATGATCGTCGCAGTCGAACAATGGGGCGTGAGGAGAGGCACGTATCATGACCTTGAACCAATCGCCGAACTCACTCGTTAACGGAAAATCTTCTTCTCATTCCTAAAGCATCTGAGTACTTTTTGGTGGGGAACGAAAGCCAAGCTTCCGATGCGGAATAGATTGAACTTCGTTGGGGCTGCTTCACTGATTGCCAGTCTCTGCCCGCAAAACGCTAGCGGAGCCGATATTTACTCGGTTGAGCTTGACTCGGAAACTATTGCCATAGCCATTGAGGGGGACATCTCAAAAGGAGATGGCGAGATCTTTCGGCGTGAGGCAGCTAAGCACGAGCAAGCAACGGTATTGCTTGAGAGCGACGGAGGTTCAACAGTCGATGCGATCGAGATAGGTGAGGCGATTCGGTTACGCGGATTTTCCACGCTCGTGCTCAACGGATCTCGCTGCGTCTCGGCTTGTGGCCTGATTTGGTTGGCAGGCACGCCGAGAGCTCTTTCTCAGACCGCTCGTGTAGGTTTTCACGCAACCTATACTGATGAATCCGGAGTGCTTCTCGAATCGGGGCTAGGGAATGCGTTGGTGGGCCGCTACTTCACATTGCTCAATCTGCCGGTGAAGGCGATTATATTCGCTACCAAGGCGTCCCCTCGTGAACTCACCTGGCTCGATCGTTCGAATTATCAGGCTACGGGGATCGACGTTCAGTTTGTCGAGGATTTGGACCAAGGCACGGTCGCCCAGACTAAACCCGAACAAGTCACACCACCGCCGATAGAGGTGCGAACTGTCCAGTCTCGAGCTTCAACAGAGAGTTGGGAATCAATAAGCCATTGGAAAGTAATGGTGGATCGGACCCTCAGCGACTCCTGCTTTGTCGCATCTCAGTTTACAGACGGCTCTGGATTGAGAGTTGGACTAGACCGCAAGACCGGCGGAAGAAGTTATCTCCTATTGGCGAACAATGCTTGGAGTTCTTTGGTGGTTGGCGACTCTCACCAAATGACTTTACAATTTGACGATAAATCACCTTGGGAGGCAAATGCGAAAGTAGTTGAATTCAATGGCATAAAAGCACTCTCAATTACCTTTTCAGACAACGAATTTTGGAGTGAATTTGCGCTGTCGCACTGGCTCTATATCGAAACCGGGCTCCGGAGAGTTGCGACTCTCTCACTGAACCAGTCGCGACAAGCTCTTGATTCCCTAATCGAGTGTCAAAAATACTATAACGAACAAGGGAACGGTCGCGATCCCTTTGCGCGTTGACCCAATTCCATTTCCTTATCTTCAGCGACATTAATGACCTGGGTGGAACGCCCGCAGTGCTTTCGGGAGTGCCAGCCGAGCGGCACGATGCAGTCGTGGCGAGGATCACCCGAAGCGGCAAATTACTTACCCGTATCTCGAACAATTTGCGCGATCCTTTTAAGGTAACAGACGGCGGCCTTGGTCTTAGCGGAATACGCTCCGTGCTTTCGGGCGTTACTATTGCCTCTAGGCGCGCCCGGATTCGTGCCCCCGTGCATTCGGCACCGCCTCCGTCCCCTCACGGCTGGGGATTGGCATTCCGTCCCCAAACGTGTCCGCGCCAAGCAGCGCGGGGCTGATGCCAGCGGTTCCGGTTGCATGGGATTGATCGTCAACTTTTCCATTTCCCTTCCCCCCGGTGTGGACGTTCTCGGCAATGACGGCTTGCCCGCCACGGTTGTGGACGTGGATATGGCGTACGACCTGTTCCCCGCCCCGACGCATCCGCGCCAATGCTTCCATTTGCCCCTGAGAAGTGCGCAGCAGCTTCGTTGCGAGGTTTCCGAATGTCTGCGCTGTCGGTGCCCATTCGGCCTGCCCAAGCTGGCTGAGCGCCCGAATGGCCGCATCATGGGTTACATACATCTGCACTAGCAACAGCGCTTCGGCCTGGTTCTGAGGCTTCATGCTTTCGATGAAGGATAGGGCAGAGTTATAGCGGCTTTCGTTAGCCGCTCCGACCGAACCGAGATAGTTTAGGAGTTCATTTGCGCGGGCGTTCACCGGATCTATCGAGTTGGCCGAAAACGTCGCGTGCAGCTTCATGAGCGCTAGTATTTCATTCGCGCCTGATGGCTCCATTCTCCAGCCGCCGTCTTGCTTGCGAGTCAGATTCACCTTCGCGGGCGATCCACGTTCGCGATGCTCGCGGATGAGGCGTGCAAGTTCCGCCCGGTCGTGCTTATCTAGCTTGTCCCAATCAGGAATACCTTTCGCCAGGATGCGATGGGCTTCCTCCTCATCGTCAGTGTCAGGAAACGGTATCTTGATTGTCCGCTCTTGGGGCTGAGTCGGGTTCGTTCTTTTTCGCTTTTCGGTGACAGATCGCGTCATGCGGCCCTCCTTTCCTCGATGTGATCCGCGATCATCGCGCTCGACAGCGCCGCGTACGACCATGCTTTAATTGAAGGGTTCCAGTCGGGTTGCCACCAGCCGAATAGGCCATGCGTCGCGCCCTCACCCCATGGTGTAGCTATATGTGTGGCGGAATCCCGAACGCACGCGATTGGCGGAAAACCGCAGTTCCCATCATTTTGCGTATTGGAATGCAATACCGTTGCGACCGTACTCCCGGGCGGAAACGGGCTCAGCGTGTTGGAATCCAGTACCGGGAATTTTCCGTTGTCTCGGCCGTAGCGGAAGGATTTGAGCGCCCTCAGTCCGCGCTCCATCCGTTTGCGCGCCGGGGCTTGGGGCCGGGGTTCTAGGTCCAGAAATTCCCATGAGGGAGCCTTCCGGCCAGGTCCGGCGAGCCACGTCAGGCGCCAACAGCGCGCCCGTGACTTTTCGGACGCCTTCACGCTGAAATGGGCGTCCTGCATCAATTGAATGAAGCCCAGAGCTTGCAGGGTATCGAACGACCGACTGGCACCCGACAAGTCCGCAATACCCATCCTGTGCGCTCCGTCCCGCACACTTAGGTAAAGGCTGCCATTGTTCTCGCCATTGTAGAGCATCACTAACTCCACAAGTAACGAGCGGTCGTTCGGGCTGAGTGCGCGATAGGCGTTGCTGTTGAGGATGCGATAATCCAGCCGGGCGAAACGGCTATTGCTGTTCCGCCCGGTGGCATTGATCTTGTTGCGATTGCGCCGCCTAGTCACTGGCAATTGCCTCTCGGCCCTTGTCGGTGAGGCGAAGCACGGACGCGCTCTTGCCGCTGGGGTTCCGCCTCCGTGCGCCGGTCGGCTCAATTAAGCCCAGGGCTCGCAGCTCGGAATAGCGCGGCTGGAGACTTTCACGGGAAACCTGGGCAAAGGCGACGGCTTCCAGAACTGTTGCCTCGCCCAGCTTGTGCAGTGAGCGCATAGCTACGCGGCGAAGGTGTGAAACGCAGGGTTCGATTGCTTGGGCAGCGTCCTGACTGGTTCCATCCGGTCCCTTCGCTCCGGGAGCTTGGGGGTAGCGGTCAGGCATTGCCGTACCCTCCGAACGCATGCGTTGCGACCATCCAGGCCAGCTCCGGGCGAATACCGTAGCTGCTGATCAGGTGTTGAGCGCGATAGGCGGAAAGGGTAGGGGATTCCGTGGAAGCGCCGACCAAGCTTTTCCACAGAACCCGGCTGCCCTCGGCGGTCGGGTTTTGTTTTTGGGGCATAGCTCAGGCTTCCCCTGCGATCAGGGCGTGCAATGCCTCGGCTGGAATGATCGTCCTACCACCGACGCGAACAGCGCGAAGCCTTCCGGCGGAGATGTGGCCGTAGAGTGTTGTCCGACCTAGGCTGGACGCCCGGCAGGCTTCCCGAATGCTGTATCCGATCTTCGGGGAATCGTGTTTGATGGACTGCATTGAAGCACCTCGCTTTTTGTGTGCGAGGTTGTTCAACCATGCTCCATGCTGCTGCGTCCCTTGCCGACAAATACGAATAGCTTGCCGATAATTAGAGGCTAATTGTCGGGTAGAGCCGCAATCACCTTCATCGCGTACTTTGCCGCGCTATCTTCAGAGAAATGCTTGTCCTTCACTGCCATCTCGTTGAGCAGCATGGTTTGAATCGCCGCCTTTTGCCCACGCTTCAAAGGGCGCTTGTATCCGGCTTTCAGGCATTCCTGCGTGACCGTAGCGATTGCTAATGGCCAGTAAGGATCGGCCGCTCGGCCGGGCCGTTTCCGCTCAGGCTTCGACTTTGTTTGCGCGTCGGCGTTCACCGCAGCGGCAGTCCCCTCCGGCTTTGTTGTTTCAGAGACCGGAAACGCTCGCATTAGATCATCGCGGCCGACTGCAATGTCAAAGGCCCACGCGACAAGGTTGTCGCTTGCGGGTCCCAAAACTGCGACGCCTTGTGAATAAATGACTGCTCCCCCGCGCCAATCATCTTTTGCGAGGGGAGCGGACTTGGCATGCAGACTAGCGCGTCCGCAGGTTCTGACTGCTCCCCGGCTTATGGCAGCGACTAGTTCAGCCTCAGCCTGTGAAGCGGAGGAGCAATGCTTGCAGGCAATGTTATGCTGCGCGCCGAGAGTGATTGTCGCTTCGTCATCTCCTCGACCGGCCCACCATTGAGCCCAGAAACGAAGTGAGGCGATAGTTCGTGGATCACGGCTGCCAACCCAAGCAATGGCCTCCGGCCACGACCACCATTCGTCGTCAACAGCCATCGTGAGAATGCGCTTCAGCGCGGGCAAGTTTTCCTCGCCAAAATCGTCCCATCCGATCGGTTCATCGTCGGCGGAATTGGCCTGGGCGGCGGACATTCCTGTGTGTTCGCCATACCGGCGCGCCAGTGTTTCATCTAAGTATCGCCGCCACTCGAACTTCTTCACCCACAAAGGGCGACCTTCCAAATCGGAGTGGGGTAACTCCTCACTTTCATACACACCGGTTTTCAAGGTCTTGTGCGACATGGAGGCTAAGCCCTGAGGATCGGCTTGGACCTCAGAATCGGCGAGCCGTAGCCAAATGGAAAATGTCCGGTCGGCTATGGCTCGCTGCATGAGTGCTGTTGCGACGTCGCGGCTGTTCATTTCGTGAACCCACAGCTCGTTATCAGTAGCCCCAGCGCGCGTAATCCAAAGCGCTTCGTCGCCTTCAAGCGATGGTCGCTGCGACAAGGCTTCGGAAAGTTCCGCCCAGCAATCGTTAAGCCGTTTCGCGTCGTGGACTGCTATGCCGAAGTCCCGAGTGCCACGCCACTTTGGCCACGGAATGCCTTCACGTTCATTGTTCACAACGCCTCCCTAGCGGGCCCCAGAGTCGTATTGGGGAAGCACATGGGAAACGCGCTTGTCGGATGGCCGTCCTATCCCCCCAATAGACCTGCTGGTTGGGCTCAAAAGTTACAATGGTCCCAACTGAGGTTTCCACTCTGTCGCAGACAGCCAGACCGGAATCTGGCGAACGCCCAATTGCAAAGCGTTCCTCATTCGTTCCATTGGAGCAATGGGAAAGCGCACACCGATTCGTCCATCGTACACGGCCAATCTGGGCACACTGATCGCCAATAATTGTCATGTCCAAGCCTGTTGCGAGGAGTGCCGCCAATGGCGGGACGTCGATTTGGAGGCCTTGGCCGCAATCAAAGGCATGGACTACGATCTTTGGGGCCGTCGCACTCGATGCAGGATCACCAAAGGATGTACAGGCTGGAATCGCTTCTATTGCGATGGCAGAGGTCGGGTCGAGCCGATGCATAGCTAAGGGAGCCGTGCCGTGTGCAATCTATATCGCATGACCAAGTCGCACACGGAGGTTGCCAACCTCTTCAACGTGAAGCTGGGCGTCGTTGGTAACGCAGCCGGAGAGATCTACCCAGGCTATCCCGGACTGGTCGTCGCAGGCGGCGAGTTGCGAAACATGGCTTGGGGCTTCCCCCTGCGGCTCAAGGGCATGAAGCCAGATGCCAAGCCAAAACCCGTCAACAACGCCCGCGCCGACAAGCTTGATGGTTTTATGTGGCGCTACAGCTTTGCCGAACGGCGCTGTCTGATCCCCGTGACGGAGTTCGCTGAGGCCGAGGGCGAAAAGGGATCAAAAACCCGCACCTGGTTCTCGTTGCCCGATCAAGACGTTTTCGCCGTCGCCGGGATCTGGCGAGAGACCGACGAGTGGGGACCGGCCTATTCGATGATAATGACTGAGGCGTGCACTCATGTGGCCGACACGCACGACCGTATGCCGGTGATCTTGCGACGCGAGGACTGGCCTGACTGGCTTGACGGCGCACCGGACGACGCGGCGCTTTTGTGCCGACCCTATCCCGAGCTGATCGCGGTCAATCGGACTGCCGACCCCTGGGTACGACGTACTTGGTGAAACTCTGCGAAAGGTTCATGACAATGCTAGCCGTGTGAGTTTTTCGGGCGCGTCGAAAAGGAGCGAACGATGTTGGGGGCATTGATCATCTTTATCGTTGGATGGAACATTCGGAAACTCTGGCCTGCAGGGATACTTTTCCTGTTGATTTTCGCCGCTGCCTCAGTCGCGTATGGCTTGGTGATGCGATCTAATAATCTTGAACTACTTGGCGAATCCGCCAGTTATGACGTTTCAACAGTCAGTGCCGCATACGGTCTAACTCTGCTCACACATTCGATCATCTTCATGTTCGCCTTTGCCCTTTCGAAAGTGTTTTCGCGGTTCAGGAAAAGCCGCGAGATTAGGAAAAGGTCGTAGCAGAATAGCTAAGTGGGGAGCGGTATGCGTTACGCAGTCGCGGTCTTGCTCTTGGCTTTGGCGGGCTGCGATGGAGCGAAAGATAACCGAACAAGCGACAACCGTATTTGCTCGACCCCGCCACAGCCAGTGTCCGGCGATTGGAACGGCTGCATTCACAAATGGGCTTATCGACTTGCTGTCGGCGATGAGGCGTCCGAGATTGTCGCGGAGGCGGTTGTGACTGCTTGCGCTGACGCGATTGCCTGGCAGGTCAATAACGAACCTGAAAATCAGCGAACGATGACTCTTGAAGCGATTAACCGCTCAGCACCCAAAATTGCGCTCTTTAGGGTCGTACAGGCCCGCGCAGGTGGCTGCCAGATTCCATAGCGGCGGTCCGAATGCCCTTAAGTGATGGGCATAGATATTGAGTTGGGGCTACGCGCTAGACGAACAATCTTCTTCCAGCACAGGCTCTGTCAAGACGCGCCTTGAAGGCCTGCGGATCGCCAGGAAGAAGAGGGATGCCCAAAAGACCGCAAGGGTTGTCCACGGGACCACCTTGGCCAAGCTCAACGATACATCTGGCCCATCGACAATCCGCGAAAACATCAGGCTAAGAAAGATGCAGGCGACTGAGGAAAGCACAAACCTAATCCAAAAGTGCGGATTAAGCGGATGATACTTTGCAACGATATAGCCGGAAGCAACAATCCAAGGATTAGGCAGCGTTCCGATTGAACCACCAATCCAACTCGCTAGCACATCAATGAGATTCATCGTGCCACCCCCCACATTTGAGGCGTAACTTACTGGCGTCGCAGCGGACGTCAAATCGGCTGCGATTGAGCGCAAGGTTGTTCCGACGCAAATGTCCGCCATCCGTCGCATGCAGAAAGATCGCTTTCGTCGCGGACGGGCTGTGCTTAGCCTGCTTCTGACTTTCGAATAGGAGTGACGTTGTCGCCAGCGGCACCGCCGCTAGAACAATATGTGGCCCAATCGTCCATAAGTCGCCGTCGCTTATCGAACAGGTCGCCGCGTCGATATGCTCGCTCCACCCTGTTCTCAATTGTGTGCGCCAAGGCCATTTCCGCAACCTCATGGGCATAGCCGGTGCATTCGGCGCACCAGTCCCGGAAGCCCGATCGGAAGCCATGCACGGTTACGTCAAGTTTCATCCGGCGCAGTAGCATGGTCATAGCCATGCCCGACATTTTGCCGCCCTTGATCGCCGGGAAAAGCCATTCCTTGCGGAGCCCCTGCGTGGACTTAAGAATATCCACGGCGCGCGCCGACAGGGGCACGCGGTGCTCTTTGCCCGCCTTCATGCGGTTGGCCGGGATGGACCAGACTGCTTTCTCCAAATCGACCTCACGCCATTTCGCGGCGATCACTTCCCCGGTGCGAGCGGCGGTTAGGATCGTAAACTCCAGCGCCAGCGCTGCGACGGCCTCCCGATTGTGGAGCGCTCCGACAAATGCAGGAATCGCGTCGTAAGGCATGGCTTTGTGATGGCCCCGCGTGAGTCGGGACCGCGTGGGAAGAATCTGAGCGAGATGGCCACGCCACCGGGCCGGATTTTCACCTTCACGGTATCCTCGGGCCTTAGCAGCATCGAGGATGGTCTCGATGCGACCGCGCACGCGGCTGGCAGTCTCGGCCTTGTCCTTCCAGATCGGCTCAAGGATTTTTAGCACGTGAGCCGTACCGACTTCGGCAACGGGCAATTCTCCGATCACCGGATAAACATACGTGGTCAGCGTGTTCTTCCACTGCTGCCGGTGCTTGTCATTGCGCCAACTTCCCTCGTTCGCGCTTATGTGGGTTTCCGCCACGGTCTTGAACGTCATTCCGGTAACAAGAGCCGCCTGAGCGGCTGCGAGGGCATCAGACGCTTCACGTTGCCGTTCCACGAGGGGATCGATTCCGGCCTTCACCTTGAGTCGCAGGGCGTCACGGGCGTCGCGTGCATCGGCAAGGGAAATGCCGCCTGAGCCAGCCGCGCCAAGACCTACATCCCGCGACCTTCCGTTAAGCATGAAGCGATAGACCCAGGAGCGGGCACCGCTTTCCTTTACTAGCAAATGTAAGCCGCCCCCATCCGCATGGCGACCGGGCTTTGCGTTCTTCACTGCCAAAGGCGTGAGCACGTTGCTTAGCTTTTTGGGCATTATGGCTCCCCGTCAGAGAACCGTGCCAACCCCAGATCCGCCTCTATGGCGGTACGGAGAGCGCGTTCCCAAAACTGCTCCCCGATGATAGCGCGGTTTTATGGGAACGCAACGGAACGCATTCGAACAAGTGAGGGTCCCCTCGTCCCTAAATACGCCTATTTTAGAACTTGTCGCGGAGGAATCGGAACGAATCTGGATGCCAGTTTGGCGGACTCCGTCTCCGCCACCTTTCCACCATCGGCAGAACGCTAGATCGCTGCCTCTACACGAGGCTAGCTTTGGCTCAGGCCACGCGTCGTGC
Source organism: Porphyrobacter sp. (assembly GCA_017744315.1). Lineage (GTDB taxonomy): Bacteria > Pseudomonadota > Alphaproteobacteria > Sphingomonadales > Sphingomonadaceae > Croceibacterium_A. Next base: position 557,255 of record JAGIBN010000003.1, on the reverse strand, counting down.
GCCGCCAGCCTGGATCAGTGCGATGACTTCGCTTGCCGGGACCGGGCGGCTGAACAGGAAGCCCTGGACATTGGTGCAGCCGTGGGCGCGCAAGGCTTCGACTTGCTCGGCGTCCTCCACCCCCTCGGCTGTGGTCTCCATGCTCAGGGCGGCCGCGAGATCGGTGATGGCCTTGACCACGGCGTTCGCCTCCTTGGTCTTGAGCAGTTCCATGATGAACGAGCGGTCGATCTTGATCTTGTCGAACGGGAAGCGCCGCAGATAGCTCAACGAGGAGAAGCCCGTGCCGAAGTCGTCGAGGGCAATGCGGGCCCCGACCTGCTTGAGGCTGTGAAGCGTCTCGAGGACCTGACCGCTGCTTTCGAGGAACAGCGATTCGGTAATTTCGATCTCGAGCCGCTTCGGGGCGAGGCCTGAGGTCGCGAGGGCCTGGAAGACCTGGTTCTTCAATCCCGGGGTCTCGAACTGGACGGTCGAGAAGTTGACCGCGACGCTGACGTCCGCTGGCCAGGTCGCGGCAATGCGACAGGCTTCCTTGAGCACCCACTCGCCGATCGGGACGATCAGGCCGGTCTCTTCGGCAACGCTGATGAATTCCTGCGGCGAGACGAGGCCATGGCCCGGGCGGTTCCACCGGATCAGCGCTTCGAAGGCTGAGAAGCGGTTGGTCTTGAGGTCGAACAGCGGCTGGAAATAGAGTTCGAACTCCCCGTTCGCGATCGCATCATGAAGCGCCATTTCGATCGCGCGCCGCTGCTGGGCTTCCTCGTCGAGGTCGGTGGTGAAGAAGCGGTATCGACCCCGCCCCGCGGCCTTGGCCGCGTACATGGCGAGGTCCGCGTGCTTGAGCAGGTCGTCCGCCATCATGCTGTCGAGCGGTGCGCGCGAGATGCCGATGCTGACGCCCGCCTTCAGCAGATGCCCCTCGATCGTCATCGGCTGATTGAACCTCTCGATCAGGATTTCGGCGAGGTCGCCGGCGGAACTGACCCTTGGCCCAACCAGCAGGACGCAGAACTCGTCCCCGCCCGTCCGCGCGACGAAGTGCCCGGCCGCGGCGGCCCTCAGGCGGTCGGCGGCGATCGTCAGGAGCTTGTCGCCGACCTGGTGCCCAAGCGTGTCGTTGATGATCTTGAAGTTATCGATGTCGAGGCAGAGGACCGCGAGCGCTCCCTCGGTGCGCTCGATCTCGCGCAGCAATTCGTCGAACTTGTCTGCCAGCTGCAACCGGTTGGGAAGATCGGTCAGCGCGTCATGATAGGCCATGTGCCGAATGCGATTCTCGCGCTGCGCGATCCCGGCCGACATGGCGTTGAAGCTGCTCGACAGCGAACCGATCTCATCGTCCGAAGAGACGGGGACCGTGGTCCATTCGCCCTTCTCCAGCGAACGGGTGGCCTTCTCAAGGGCCGAGATCGGCCGCACGATATGGCGGGCGATGCGCGAGCTGGCGAAGGCTACCAGCAACAGTCCGAGCAGACCGGCAAAGAGCACGGTAAGGCGAAGCAGGTCATATTCGGCCAGCGCGTCGGCGATCGAGAAGTCGAGCAGCAGTCCGGTCGTCGCGCCATCTCCGAAGGTTCCGAGCGGCCTGACCAGGACCATCTTGCCATCCATCCGTTCGGCTATCCCTTCGGGGTGCCTGGAGGCGGAGGCGGACATCTGTTCCAGGACACCGGCTACCTTCGTGTCCGAGATCGTACGGCTGGAAGCGTCGTAGACCCACTGTCCATCCTCAGCTCGGCGGACGATCGAAGCGCTGACGGGAATGGCCGAAAGGGCGCTGATCTGGCCCATCTCGTTCGTGTCGAGCTTTCGCCCCAGCACCAGCCAGCCGATCAGGGCGGGCGCTTTGATCTCTGCCGCAACAGCCTGGAACGTGGCGTCGTTCAGACGGAGAGCGCCGGACTGCCAGCCGGAATCGAGCTCGTTCCACAAGGCTTCGTTGTAGCGGGCATCGAGCTCGGGCCGCATGCCCACGACGCGTCCGTCGTATTTGACCACGAAGGCGTTGGGCACGTCGATCCGCGAAGCCAGATTCTGCAGCGCGGTGCGGATCGTCTCGTCATCATCGGTTGCCACCGCCTCGCGAAAGCCGAAGTCGAGCGCGAGCGGGAGAGCAACACTCTCGAGTTCCTGCCCGCGCATCGTCCAGATGCGGTTGATCACTTCGGCGCTGGAATTCAGTTCCGAGCGGACTTTGTCCTCGGCGCTCTGGGCAATCGCGAACTGGATCCCGATCGCGACGAGGATCATGACCAGCCCGAAGGTGGCCGAATAGAGCGCTGTGATACGCGACTGGAGGGACTTGAAGCGGCCCACGCTCAATAGTCGTGCCGCATCGGAGCGGGGCGCCGGACGCTCACCGAAACCGGGATCGTCGCGGTCTTGCTGCCATCGACCTTGAGGACCAGCTGGTTGCCGGGCGCCCGCAGATAGGGGTGCCAGACCCGCAGTTCGCGAACTTCATTCGAAACGCCGTGAAGCGTGGCGCGACCCTGCCCGTCTGTCTTCACCGCGAAGGGAGTGGTCACGACCTGGATGAAGGCCTGCATCGAATCGTGGATATTGTAGCCGATCGCCACCAGGCCCGGCTTGTCGAACCGCACCGGCCGCGTCTGACCCTGACCGAACAGCTTGAGCTCGAATTCCTTGGCCGGAGAGAACGAGTAGACGTGGTGGCGAAACGGATCGAGGTTGCCAAATTCGACGGTCGAGCCGACCGGAATGACCAGCACGAACGGCACGAAGGCCATGCTCTTCTGGCTGATCACGAAGTGCCCGGGAGCCGGTGCAGGCTGCCCGGCCACATCCGCCATCACTACCGCATCGGCGACTGGCCGGCCCCCGCTGTCCCGTACCACGACTGTCAGGTCCCCGGCGCGAGCAAGGCCCGCACTGCACAGAACCAGGAGGCCGAGGATTAGGCGAAGACCGGAGTTCATTGAGCGCCTCACCTAGAGCGTCACGCGGATCGACGTCTGAAGCAGGGTCTGCTCCTGCTCGGGCGCGATGCCGGCGTTGAGGAGGCGGGCGGGCCGGTCGCTGTAGACGTGGATCACTTCGACCAGCAGGTCGGCATAGCTCTTCAGCGGATGGTGATAGGCGAGCGTAGCCGACCAACCGTCTTCGTTGTTGTTGTCAGAGGCGACGAAGCTGTTGTCGTCGGTTTCGAACCAGTCCGCCCGCGCGGCCAGCTTGTCGCTGCCAATCTCGCGCGTGAACAGCAGGTAGGCGGTCATGAAATCGACGTCTGCAGGAATGCCGTAAGGCGTATCGGGACCAACAAGGGTGTTGCCCCACATGGCCTGGGCCTTGGCCACCGTGCGCTCCCCCAGAGTCGCCATCGCGCCCAGGTTCCAGAAGCGCGTGCGCCACGAGGTCTGCATCGCTCGGGTCGAAGTGCGGTCGCCCCGGTTGTCGTAGTAGAACGCGTTGAACGTGACCGGCAGAGGCGGGGTCCAGTCGACCCGACCGTAGAAGCCCGCCCTGCCATCCTCTTCCCAGAACGGGTTGGTGATCGGGGCCTGGTAAGGAGCAGTCGAGGCGCTGAGGGGCGGAAGGGGAAAGTCGCCCCCGATGGTGACTTTCACGTCGTGCAGAGCCCAGCCGCGATAAGTCAGCAGCGTCCCTGCCATGTCGTCATGCTTGAAGACCGCGCCGGTGAGCGAGAGCTCATGCTCCGCAAACGTGGTTTCGACGCTCGCTTCGAGGCCGAGAACCTTGACCTCCTCACCGACCCAACTGTTGGCAGCGGAGGGGGTGATGGTGTCGTCCACGGTCCAGTTGACGCCGCTGTGTTCCTGCGAAATCGGCGGCCAGAACACTCCGGCCCGCGCGGAAAGGCGAACTGCGGCGGGCGAGGTGCGGAACTTGAGGTAGATTTCGCTGAAGTCCACGTCGTCGGGGACATTCGCCTGATAGGTGGCGCTGACGTGACCGCTCAGGTTCCAGGTGAACTGCGGCGTCCAGGCCAGATCGGCCGAGGCGATCCGCGCCCGCACCATCGTGCCGCCCTCATCGCCACCGCCTTCGCGCAGTTTGCCGAATCCGCCGTCGAGCCAACCCTTTTCGCCATCGACCGCGCTGCCGCGCAAATCTATCGAAGCTTCGACGTTAGCCGGCCCAAAAATGTCCTGAGCAGCCGCGTGCGCTGGCCACAAGGTGGCTGCGAGCACAAGCATTGATGCTTTCGGCCCATACATTTCGGTTCTGCGACACCCCCAAACCCACCGGCGGCATAGCAAAACCTTGGTAAACAATTCGGAAAGGACGTGCTGCGTGCAGCGGCTCTGTCGCGATTGCGATTTAGCGAATTTTTCACGGCGTTTTCACGGCCAACCGACGAGGCGGCTCACGCACCTCGGGGCAAATGGTTCGTGTCCGGCAAAACCGCCGGGCTCAAGTGGAGACCGAACATGACCAAGACCAATCACAAGTCCGCCCTGCCGGCTATTGCCTTTGCTTTGGCCGCACTCGTTCAAACCGTTCCTTCAGTGGCATCAGCCCGCGAGCAAGGCCGCACCATCCCCGTGGGATACGGCGACCTCGACCTGACCAGCCCCGAAGGTATCAAGGCGCTCGATCGCCGCCTGGACCGCGCCGTCCGCCGTGTTTGCGGTGAGCATGGCTACCAGAACCTGCAGCAGCAGGCTGGTGTGTCCAAGTGCCAGGATGCAACGTGGGCTCATATCCAGAGCCAGCGCCAAGTCGCGATCAATAAGGCGACCGACCGCCTTAACGGCACGGCTACGGCCCAGCGCGCCGCCGAACTACCGGTAGTTGCCTCTGCGAAGTAACTACCCATGACCATCATGCTATCATGGGGGCACTGCGGCGCGGTGCCCCCTGCTTGCATTCTGACGGGAGGAACGGCAAGCTTCGACAATTCGGTGGGGCCCGGCGCGTGGGGCTGCAAACCGCGCTGGTGCTCGAAGCATTTCGCTCTGTCACGGCGAGTGTGTCATGCCAGCAATCGAGGGGACTTCTTCGGCACACCTCCCCAGAATGCAGTTGTTCGGGCGCTTTCGTCTGACGCAAGCTGGGAGGGACGTCACACTGCCGGGCCGCAAGGCCAGGGCCATTCTCGCCTACCTTTCGCTTTCAGTCGCCCTAGCCGCCACCCGCGAGCAACTCTCCTATCTGCTTTGGACCGATCGTGGCCCGGACCAGGCGCGGGCCAGCTTGCGGCAATCGCTCAAGGAACTTCGCGAACTTGCCGCCATCGGTCACGCCGTGGCCACGACGCGCGACGAGGTGAAGCTCGATGGCGCCTTACTGACAACCGATCTTCACGAGGTGGGCCATGCTGCTACCTCGCATGACCTTCACGCCCTTGCCGGCCTGCTCGACGAGATCAGGGGAGACCTGCTCGAGGACTTCCTCGATGTGTCTCCCGGCTTCGACGAATGGTTGCTGGCGGAGCGCCCGCGACAGCGCGAACTCGTGCTCAGCCAGGCCGTGGGCGCCATCGAAGCGAACGGGCTGTCGGACATGAAGAACGCCCGCAACATCCTGCGGTCGCTCGATCGCATCGACCCGGTCAACGAGGCCGTGGTTCGGCTTGGCATGCGCCTCGACCACGCCAGCGGCGACGGAGCCTCGCTCCATCGCCGCTACCGCCAGCTGTGCGACCGGCTCGAACGCGAGTTTGGCGCCTTGCCCTCGGAGGAAACGCGGGCGCTGCTCCACTCGCTGACCAGCGGCAGGCCGCTGCAAGATCAGGTCCCTGCTCAAGCCGAAGCGCCGCGCCAAACCAGCCCCGAGGCACCGGCTGAGCCCCAGCGGCTTGGCGGCGACTTGCTGCCGCTGGTTCTGGTTGCTCCGCTCCAGACCCATGGTGACGGCAGCGCGCTCGCCTCGCTCGCCCAATTCTGCGCCGACGACATGCGCACTTCGATCAGCCGCATCCGCGGTATCCAGGTGCTTGCGGTCGACGGGAGTGACACCGATGTGATGGTCCTGCAGAGCGAGGACGCTCTCGGTCTCTACCTGCTGTCCGGCAGTATTCAGCAAGTCGGCGACAGCTATCGGGTCACGCTCCAACTCGCGAGCGGGCAGAGCCGCGTCATCATCTGGTCGGAGTCGCTGCGCTTCGACAGCGCCGGGGCTGAGATGCTCGATACCATCGTAGCCAAAGCCGCTGGCGCGACCCTGCCGGCAATCGACCGCGACCTTGAATCGAAGCTTCGCCAGTCATCCGATGAGCTCGAAAACGACCGCGCAGTCTACACCCGCGCCCGCCTGCTGATCCGCACTGCGGGGCACCTTGAAGCAGTGCGGGAGGGGGTCCGGCTGCTCGAATCGCTGCTTGAGCGCGATCCACAGCACCTTGGTGCGCGGCTGCTGCTGATCCGGATGTACAACACCGATTTCTGGCAACAGCTCTGTGGTCATGACGTCCGGCACTTCCGCGAATTGTCCGACGCCCATCTCAGAGCCGCTGCCGCGATCGCTCCTGGGCATTTCGAGGTCCGTGTTCGCCAGGCCTGGTGCCAGCTGCGCCATGGGGAAACGGACGCAGCCCGACGCAGTATCGAAGCGGCCCTAAAGACCGTGTCGCATGACGCAGACCTGATCAACATGTGCGCGATGGGCCTGTGCCTGATCGGCGACCTCGACGAAGCCGAACGGCTGATGCAGCAAGCCTTCTTCCTCAACCCGCTCCCGCCAAGCGATTATCACGCCGACTACGCGGTTATCCTGGCTCTGCGGGGCGACCATGAGACGGCGGAAGAGCACTTCGCTGTGTCGGGCGAGGAAGGCATGCAATATGCTGCTGTGCGGATTGCCAATTCGACCAGGCTGAACGGTGCCTCTGACCGGGATTCCCAGGTCGCGGCTAAGCTCATCTCGGACTTCGAACATGCGTGGCAGCAGGAGCGGGAACCCGAATTGCAGGACGTACTCGATTGGTTCGGGGACACCATGCCGCTCTATCCGCCGGAGAACCTCTCCTGGGTCAGATCAGGCTTGCAGCAAACTCTGGCGCCGATCTGGCCAGCATAGCACGGTAGTGGCTGGTAATCGGGGGCAATGGCGTCTTCGCCGTCCTTCGCTGTTGGCAATCGGCCAAGGCCCTCACCAGCAAGGCCGTGTCGATCTGCTTGAGTGACGGAGCGGCCTCGAGACGTTCTAAAGAGACCGGGAACTCCATTCCGGTGCGTGCCCGATACTGAGCGAGGCAGGTTGGCCAGTCACGAGACTCGAACGGAGTGGTCCTGACTATGCGCTGCATGATCCGCAGAGCCTTCGTTGGAAGGTCGAAGCCGAGCAGGGCGTATTCTGCATCGACCAATGGAATCGAGAGCGGCGCAAAACCTAGCTCTGCCGGCGCGTGAACCAACATGACGGCGTCGTCCCGGACCAAAGCCCCGCTACGGTAGGCCTCATACAAAGTCCCTATGCCCACCATGCCGAAGCGGTCCAGTTCGGCAGCCCGCATTGCCCCGATGCTCGCCCCACCGAAAACCTGGACCCCGAGTGCAAGCAGGCTGAGAATCTCCTTGTGCCAAACCGTAGGCGCAGCTCGAAAATGTCCGTCCACCAGCCCGACGGCCGCAGGCGGTTCGGAGAGCAGATCTGCCAGGTCGCCACATTTCGCCGGCGGACGCACTTCGATCCCCGGCGGGATCGTTTGACCTGCGATACTCGGCCCGGCGAACAGGATCCGGCGCGAACCCTGGCGGGGACAGGCCACGCTCGCGGGACGCTCCGGCGGGTCGGACGGCGCCTGAGCTTCGAACCTCTGCCCACGATCCTCGTCGAGAAGTCCGGGCGCCAGCGCATGCGCAATGTGGAGGCCCGGACAAGGCGACACGTGATCGTAAGCGATGACCGGGAGGTTGGATATCTCCCCTACTTGCCGGAGCAGAAGGTCGAGGCACTGTTCGCTGCTGGTGCAGTCGGTGGTTGGGATCGCCTTCCAATCAAGCGGGCCGTCGTCGAAAGCCAGGGTGTTCAGCAGAATACCCGTGTTTCGCTCACGCCTGCCGCGGTATTCGTTGGGCGTCAGATCATCTCGCGCTCCCGCGACCAGCGTGGCGAGGCTCTGCACGGCTTCGAGCAAGGCCCTGACAAAGGCGACGCGCGCATTGGGATAACATCCGTTTCCTCCCGCCGGCGTTACATTGTCTGCGAGAAATTGGGTGTCGAAGAGTGTCACTTCGAATACCGGGACCGCCAAGTCATTCGCTAAACTCCAGGCCCGTATTTCGAAGCCCGATCGTTTGATGTACTCAAGCAATCGCTGAATTCCGCAGTCTGGGATCGTCTCCAGCCCTACTTGGATCGCCCGCCGCTCCTTTATCCGCAGGCGATGAAATTGTGCGACGAAGTGATGTTCCAGCAGTTCGGCGATTCCCGACACAAGCGCCTCGGATCGCGTGTTCCCGCATGCCAGCCCGTTCGACGTGGCGATAAATTCCAGGTTTTCTTGAGTAAAATCCAGCGAAAGCAAATCCCACGGAACCGCGCATTTCTCGCCCGATGAAATATTCGTGCCCGCGAGCCACGCTCGTGGCAGGGACCGCGAGAGGTCGACGGCTAGCGGGTCCCTTTCCCCCGTCCAGATCGCGACGTCGCGATCGGGCAATTTGGACAAAGGCCTGAGCTGCCCCGGCATCTCGAGTGTTTCAGCCGTCCATAGTTCCGCCGCTTCCAGCAGCGCACCAACAATAGCTGCTGACGGCGTCAGACCCTTCCCCTGCGACACAGCCAGCGAGCGGGACGCAGGACGGGTAGCCTGGAACACCGGGATTCCGCGGACCCCGAATTGCGTAACGTCGGAAACCCGGGTCACGCCAGCGGCTCGGCCCGCCGCGACTGCCAGGTCGAGCGTATCGCTCAGCGACCGATTGCGAAGTTCCACTTTGCGGGTCGGTCCAGCGGGTTTTCGCCCGCCGGGCTATTTACCGGACTGTCTCTTCACCGCGAAATAGGACCAGTCAGCAGTGCGATCGCCGGGCGGTGGCAATATGGCGATTTCGGCACCCTTGACGCCGTTCTTGACGAACAGTTCCTTAAACGTCTGCTTCGCAGAATCGGTGAGATTCTTCTCGAGAAACGATGCCGTTATCTCCGTAAAGACGTAGTGATCATCGCCTTCATAATTGAGCTTTATAAGATAAAGTTCCGGCACGGTATCTTTAGGTGGGGAACTAGCCATCGCACTTCTCCCGAATTGAAGGGAAGAATCGTCCGACCCGAAGTGCTTTGATCAACACATATCGCATTTTCTTCGGCATTTGCAAAATTCAAAATTTTTCTTGAAGTTATTATCCAATCCAATGAATCAATGGAGAATTATACCCATAAATTGCTTTTTGAGGCGCCATCTCGAAAAATCGCCAACTCAACTGGTCGCGCAATAGTTTCGTCCCAAGGCGGTTATGCGGCGTTGTCGCGGGCCCCGTGCTTCCGCCCCCATATCCTTTCTGATAAGCGCGAAGCGAGGAAGGTCTCTGAATTGATTCTGTTTCATCGCTGATGTCACAGGGCTGTCATATCAGGTGACCATTGGCGGGTTGTGGACGAGACGATGATTCTGCGCGCTTTGGGGGCTATGGCCCTGTTGCCAGCGGCTTTACTTGCCGCAGGGCCCGCGCACGCTGACGTCCTCGAAATCGGTTCGGGCGGCGATGCCCGCTGGATCTCCGGTCCCAATGTCGACACTGCGCCAGTTGCGCAGGTTCAGACACAATCTGCACCGCTGGCCGAAGTTCCCGCCGAAGCGCGCATCGTGCCCGAATATGGCGTCGCCAATACGGCGCGTCATGCAGAGGTCGTTCCGGACGCCTACGCAGCCAAAGTGGCCGAACTCGCAGCGCGGTTCGATTTGAGCCCGGCGCTGATCGAAGCGCTGGTCTGGCAAGAAAGCCGCTGGCGCGCGGGGGCGGTTTCGCCGGCCGGCGCGCGGGGGCTCGCTCAGCTGATGCCTGGGACCGCGCGCGATCTTGGCGTCAATCCCGACGATCCCTTTGCCAACCTCGAAGGCGGCGCGCGATACTTGCGCGCGCAACTCGACCGGTTCGACGGTGACATCGAGAAGGCCCTGGCGGCGTACAACGCCGGGCCGGGCCGTGTCGCCGCTGCGGGGGGAATTCCCCGCATTCGCGAAACTCAATCCTACGTCGCCTCGGTCATGGGGCGACTTTCAGACCATTCCCGGAGTGAAGACTGAACATGCGTTCGACTGCCCGTCTTGCCGCGCTTGCCGCCCTGTTCCTTCCCGCCGCCGCACAGGCTCAGTCGGCTAATCCTGCCGGATCGGGACCGATCATAGCGGCGCTCGGCTGGCTCCAAGGGACGCTGCTCGGCAACGTCGCCACGGCCGTGGCCGTCATGGCTGTCGCTGCGGTCGGCTTCATGATGCTGACCGGCCGGATGAACTGGCGCTTCGGCGCGACCGTCATCCTCGGCTGCTTCATCCTGTTCGGAGCTGCCTCGATCGTAGCGGGCATTCAGTCCGCCGCGGCGGTAGGCTGACGTGGAACTGGTCCGTCATCCGGTCCATCGGGCCCTGACCCGGCCACAGATGTTTGCGGGGGTGACGTTCAACTACTTCGTCATCAACGGACTGGTGACGACGGAGATGTTCCTGATCCTCAAGAGCCTGTGGATCATCCCGATTCCGTTCGTGATGCATGCCATCGGATATTTCGCCTGTCTGCGCGAACCCCGGATCTTCGACCTGTGGCTGACCAAGGTCAGCCGCTGCCCTCGGGTGAAGAACTGGAAGCGCTGGGGTTGCAACAGCTACGCGGCCTGACCGCGAATACGGCCCGCCACAGGGCGGGAAGGAGCGAGTGAAATGGGGACGAAGTGGCTAGGAGCCGCCGCGTGGAGCGCCAAGGAAGCGCACGCTGGCGATCGCCTGCCCTATGCCCGGCTGGTCGACGAAGGGACTCTGCTCCTGCGCGACGGCTCGCTGATGGGGGCACTGCAGGTTCCGGGCCTGCTGTTCGAGACCGAGGACACCGAAGCGCTCAACGCCCATTCGGCGACGCGCGAGGTCATGCTGCGTTCGAACCTCGATGCGCGGTTCGTGATGTATCACCACGTGATCCGCCGCCGCGTCTCGATCGAGCTTGAGGCGCACTTCGAGGATCCTCTGAGCGCGCACATCGACCGCCGCTGGCGCGAGAAGCTGTCGCGTGGGTCGCTGTTCGTAAACGACCAGTTCGTCACGCTGGTGCGCCGCCCGGCGCGCGGCAAGGCGGGCCTCGCCGAACGCGCAGGCAAGATGTTCCGCCGCCGGAGTGAAGGCCTCGAAGCCGATCCGCGCGAAGTGCGGGCCTTGCGCGCCGCGCTGCAGTCGCTGGCCGCTTCGCTCGGCCTCTACGGCGCGCAGCCGCTGGGCGATTACGCCGGGCCCAACGGCACCGTGAACAACGAACTGCTCGAACTGTTGAGCGCGCTCTACAACGGCGAGATGCGCCCCGTGCGCAAGCCGTCCGAAGAGGCCGACGTCGGCAAGATGCTGCCCTACCGCCGCGCGAGCTTTGGCCTCGATGCCATGGAACTGCGCGGCGCCGGGGGCATGGCCGGCGGAGCGGACTTCGCCGCGATCCTCAGCCTCAAGGACTATCCCGACGCGACCAGCCCGGGCCTCCTCGACCCGCTGCTGCGCCTGCCGTTCGAGATGGTCGTGACCGAAAGCTTCGCGCCGGCCGAACGCCAGACCGCGCGCGAGCGGATCGACCTCGCCCTGCGCCGCCTGCGCTCGGCAGACGAGGAAGCGATGGCCGAACGGGGCGAGATGCTCTCGGCTCGCGACGCGCTCGGCAGCGGCTCGGCGGCCTTTGGCGACCATCACCTTTCGGTCCTGGTGCGGGCTGCTGACCTTGTCCGGCTCGACGATGCCAGCGCGCAAGTCGGCGCGGCGCTCGCCGACATGGGCGCGATCGCGGTGCGCGAGGACACCAACCTCGAGCCCGCCTTCTGGGGCCAGTTCCCCGGCAACGAGGCCTACCTCGTGCGCCGCGGCATGATCTCCAGCGCCAACATGGCGAGCTTCGCCTCGCTCCACGGCTTCGCGCTCGGCCAGGCGACCGGCAACCACTGGGGTGACGCGGTCGCGCTGCTCGAAACCACCAGCGCGACGCCGTTCTTCTTCAACTTCCACCAGGGCGACCTCGGCAACTTCTCGGTCATCGGGCCCTCGGGCTCGGGCAAGACCGTGGTGATGAACTTCCTGGCCGCCCAGGCGCAGAAGTTCGCCCCGCGCACGATCCTGTTCGACAAGGACCGCGGCGCCGAGCTGTTCATCCGCGGCATCGGCGGACGCTACGACCGCATCCATGCGGGCGAGCCGACCGGCTTCAACCCGCTCGCCCTGCCCGACAATCCCGCCAACCGCGCGTTCCTGCGCGACTGGCTCGGCGTGCTGCTCCAGGCCGAAGGTCCGGAAGAGCTGTCGACGATCTCGGGCGCAGTCGATGCGGCCTATGCCAACGACGCTTCGCTGCGGCGGCTGCGCTTCTTCCGCGAGCTGCTCTCGGGCGCGCGCCGTCCGCAGCCGGGCGATCTCGCCGACCGCCTGTCCCCGTGGATCGAGGATGGCGAGCACGCCTGGATGTTCGACAACGCGGAAGACCGGCTCGACCTTTCGACCCGCGTGATGGGCTTCGACATGACCGCGCTGCTCGAAAGCCCGCGGCTGCGCACGCCCACGATGATGTACCTGTTCCACCGCATCGACGAGCGGCTCGACGGTTCGCCGACGATGATCCTCATCGACGAGGGGTGGAAGGCGCTCGACGACGCGGTTTTTGCCGCACGCATCCGCGACTGGCTGAAGACGCTCCGCAAACGCAACGCGCTGGTCGGGTTCGCCACCCAGAGCGCCCGCGACGCGCTCGACAGCCGCATCTCGGCGGCGCTGGTCGAACAGACCGCGACGATGATCTTCATGCCCAACGCCCGCGCCCGGGCCGAGGACTATTGCGATGGCTTCGGCCTGACCGCGCACGAACTGGCGCTGATCCGCAGCCTGCCGGCGCATAGCCGCGCGTTCCTGATCCGCCAGAGCGACGCATCGGTCGTCGTGCGGCTCGACCTGTCGGGCGCCAGCGAAGTGCTGACCGTCCTTTCCGGCCGCGAGAGCGCGGTGCGCAGGCTCGACCTGATCCGTGAGGCCGTGGGCGACCACCCCTCCGCGTGGTTCCCGATCCTCACCGGCCGCTCCTGGCCCGGCGGACAGGACGGCGACCGGCATGACGACGCCGAGGACGGCGGGATCATGGCCTGGGAGGCTGCGCAGTGACGATGTCGCTCGATCCGGCCACTTGCCAGCAGGCGCTCGACGGCGTCGGCAGCGGTGTGGCCGCGAGCCTCTATGCGGTGGATTGCGCCGCCACGGCGACCGCGCAGGCTGCCTTCGGGCGCCTGTTCGGCACCGACGGCGCGCTGCTTCCCGTTCTGACGATCCTGCTGACGCTGTTCGTCGCGTTCTTCGCCTTTGCCCTCATCACCGGCCGTTCGAACCTCGGGATCGCTTCGCTGACCCCGCGGATGATGACGCTCGGCCTGGTACTAACCTTCGCCACCAGCTGGATCGCCTACCAGGGCGTGGTGTGGAACCTCGCGGTTGGCGCGCCGGACCAGATCGCCAGCCTGCTGATGGGCACGAGAGGCTCTGCCACCCAATTGTTCGCCGGGCGCATCGACGTCGTGTTCAGCGCGCTGATGGAGGCCGACAACACCCGTAACGCGGGCGGCGCCGGTGCGGCGGCCGTTTCGACTTTCTCGCCCCCGGGCCTGATGTGGCTCGGCGCGACGCTGCTGCTGCTCGGCACTGTCGGCATCCTGGCGACCACCCGCATTGCGCTGGCCGTCCTGCTCGCGCTCGGCCCGGTGTTCGTGGTGCTGGCGCTGTTCCCGGCGACCCGCGGTCTGTTCACCGGCTGGCTCAAGGGCGTGATCATGCTCGCGCTGGCGCCGCTGTTCGCGGTGCTCTGCGGCACGCTGATGCTCGAGCTTTCGGTACCGGTCCTGCGCACACTGATCGAGGCCCCGAACGGTGAGATCGATCCGCGCGCGGCGATGGCGTTCTTCGTGATCGGCGCGGTGCACCTGTCGCTGATGATCATGGCGCTCAAGGTCGCCGGCACGATGGTCAGCGGATGGACCGTCTTCGGCCTTACTGGTTCGGGCAAGGATTCGAGCGGAAGCTCTTCGTCGGCCACCGGACGCATTCCCCCCGCCACTCAGGCGATCGCCCCCGCCGCCCAGCCCGCTGCGGCGGCTCCGGCGCCTTCGCGGGAAATCCGGCTTTCCACATCGACCCCGGTCGCCGCCAACGATGCGGGCGGCGGCACATCGGGAACGAGCCGCGAGACGCGCATCGTCAGCCCTGGCGCGGTCATCGCACCCCAGGCCGCTGCGAGCAGCGCCAACGCATCCCTTTCGCGCGCACGCGGCGTCGGCAGCCGCTTCCGCAACGCCCCCAATCGAATGCCGGAGACCCTCCGATGAACCGCCCCCTTATCGCCGCCGTCCTGCTTGCCGGGTCGGTCCTGCTCCCAAGCGTTGCGCTGGCCGACGACCCTCGTCTGGTCGAGCGGGTCTATGATCCGGACAAGGTCGTGCGCATCGAAGGCAAGCCCAACGTCCAGGCCGCGATCCGCTTTGGCGAGGACGAGCATATCGAGAACGTCGCCATCGGCGATTCCAACGCCTGGCAGGTCACGCCGAACAAGCGCGCGAACTTGCTTTTTGTTAAGCCGCTGTCGGACCGCGCGGTGACCAACATGACCGTGATCACCGACCGCCACACCTACCTGTTCGACCTCGTCGCCAGCCCGGCCAGCCGCAATCCGATCTACGTCCTCGCCTTCAAGTATCCCGAAGACGAGCAAGCGGTGCAGCAGGCCGACGCCGCGGCGGTCGTTCCGGAAGCGCCCAACGCGGTCGAGGTTGCCGCGGTCAGCGATCCCTATGCGGTGGTCGATCCAGCCGAACTCAACTTCGCCTGGCAGAGCTCCGGCGATGCCACGCTGCTGCCGGCGCAGATCTATGACGATGGCGAGGCGACCTTCCTCACCTGGGCGCCGGGCTCGACCCTGCCCGCGATCCTGGTCAAGGATTACGAGGGCACCGAAGGCCCAGTCAATTTCGCGGTGCGCGGCGACGTGATCGTGGTCGACGGCGTGCCGCGCGAGATCGTGCTGCGCTCTGGCGACGACATGGCCAAGCTGGCCAATCGCGGTCCGGCTCGCGCGCCGAAGCAAGCCCAGCCGGGGATCGCCCGCGCCAATGGCCAGCCCGCAACGGAGGTGAAGTGATGAAGCTCGCCATGCGTCTTCCCGAAAAGGGCCGGGCCACTGCGGCCAACGACCCGCGTGACGAGGCGTCGGCCGAAGTCATCGATCTCGCCAGCCGCACCGCCTACCCGGTGGTCGGTCAGCGCAAGGGCCGCTCCGACGCGCTCGGCCTCGCCGCCGGTGTCGGCTTCGTCGCCCTGCTTGGCGCCGCGACGCTGTGGGGGCTGAACACCACGCGCATGGGAGACGAGCAGCAGCAGGCCGCGCCGCAACCCGCAGCGCCCGCCCCGTTCGTGGCGCCGCCTCCGGCTCAACCGGCCCCGGTTGCCGCTCCGGTCGCGCAGCCCGATCCCGCTCCGGCGCCGATTTTGGCGCAAGTTCCCGGTGCGGCGGCGATGCCGGTCTCCAACCCTTATTCCTCGCCGACGCTGGTATTCGACGCGAGCTCGCTGCCGCTGCCGATTGCCGAGGCGATCGCTGAAGCCAGCGCGCCGGGCGCTACCGAAGGCCGTCCGCAGGGTGACGACTTCGCCAGCCGCATCGGCGGCGTCGGCGGCGGTCCGACCCAGGCGCGCAACGACATCGACCCCAAGACTACGGTCACCCAGGGCACGCTGATCCCGGCGGTGCTCGAGACTGCGATCAATACCGACGTGCCCGGCTTCGTCCGCGCGGTGGTGAGCCAGGACGTGCGCAGCTTCGACGGCACCCGAGTGCTCGTCCCGCGCAGCTCGCGGCTGATCGGTCAGTACCAGTCGGGCCTCCAGGCGGGCCAGAAGCGCGCCTACGTGATCTGGACGCGCCTGATCCGCCCCGATGGCGTTTCGGTCGCGCTCGCTTCGCCGGGCACCGCCTATGACGGTTCGGGCGGCCTGCCGGGCAAGGTCGACACGCACTTCTTCCAGCGGTTTGGCTCGGCCATCCTGCTCTCGGTCATCGGCGGCCTCGCCGCGACCAGCAGCAGCGGCGCTTCGGTGATCGTCGGCGGCGGGCAGACCGCGGCTTCGACGGCGCTGCAGCAGAACGGCCAGATCTCTCCGACCGTGCGCGTGCGTCCGGGCGAACCGATCCGCGTCGTCACCGCGCGCGACCTCGACTTCTCGACCGCGCCGCGCCTCTAGACCCAGCGATGAGCGCCCGCGTCCATCCGCTGCCGACCTCGCCGTGGACCGGAGCCCCGGAACCGGGCGTGCCGGTCAGCGGCAGCGTATACCTCGACGCCTACCTCGCCCCGTTCAGCGAGTGGCTGGCGCGCGACACGGTGACTGAGATCCTGGTCAACCGTCCCGGCGAAGTGTGGATCGAGGATGCCGCGCATCCCGGGATGCAGCGGATCGAAACCTCCGCCATCGACGACAAGCTGGTCCAGCGCCTGGCCGAACAGGTCGCGCGGGTCAGCCACCAGGGCATCAACCGCGAACACCCGCTGCTCGGCGCCACTCTGCCCGACGGCGCGCGTATCCAGGTCTGCGGTCCGCCCGCGACGCGCAAGCACTGGGCGCTGGCGATCCGCCGCCACCGCCGTCTCGACCTGCCGCTCGACGCCTACGACAGGGGGCCGCTCGAATCCGCGAAGGAAGCCGTGCTGCCCGATCCCGCAGCCGAGCCGATCGCTTTCCTCCGCGCCGCCATCGCCGCGCGCAAGACGATCCTCATTTCCGGCGGCACCTCGACCGGCAAGACCACCTTCCTCAACGCCATGCTCGGCGAAATCCCGCGGCATGAGCGCGTCGTTTTAGTTGAAGACACCGCCGAGCTTCGCCTTCCGGGCGCCAACGGCGTCGGCCTGATCGCGGTGAAGGGCGAGCTCGGCGAAGCGCGCGTCACCGCCAACGAATTGCTGCAGTCCGCCCTGCGCCTACGGCCCGACCGCATCGTGCTCGGCGAATTGCGCGGCGCGGAGAGCGTCTCGTTCCTGCGCGCGATCAACACCGGCCACCCGGGCAGCTTCTCGACCATCCACGCCAACTCCCCGCGCGGCGCGCTCGAACAACTCGCACTCATGGTCATGCAGACCGGTATCGGCCTCACGCGCAGCGATACGGTCGCCTACGCCGCCTCGGTGATCGACGTGGTCGTCCAGCTCGACCGCATCGACGGCAAGCGCGCGATCAGCGCGATTTCGTGGAGCAAAGACCTGGCTTGAGAGGGGCCTGAGGGCTGCTCAGCCTTTCCGGAACGGCGTCCGCTCTCCAAGGTAAAGCTGGTCCTGCGCGATACCCGCCCGCTCCCGCTCGAGGAAATCGGCGACGGCGGCGCGGAAGCCCGGATCGGCGATGTAATGCATCGACCAGGTCTGGACCGGCTCATAGCCCCGCGCCAGCTTGTGCCCGCCCTGCGCACCGGCCTCGACCCGTGCGAGGCCGCGCTCGATCGCGGCGTCGATCGCCTGGTAGTAGCAGAGCTCGAAATGCAGGAACGGCTTGTCGACGACACAGCCCCAATAGCGGCCGTAGATCGCCTCCTCGCCGATGAAGTTGAGCGCCCCGGCGATCGGCCTGCCATCTTCGAAGGCCAGCACCAGCAGCACCTTCTCGCCCATCCGCTCGCTGAACAGGTCGAAGGCCGAGCGGGTCAGGTAGGGGCTGCCCCACTTGCGCGACCCGGTGTCCTGATAGAACTGCCAGAAAGCGTCCCAATGCTCAGGCAGGATATCTGACCCGGTCAGCGCCCGAATCTCGACCCCCTCCTGCGCCGCCTGGCGTTCCTTGCGGATGGCCTTGCGCTTGCGCGAGGCGAGCTCGTCGAGGAAGTCCTCGAAGGTCGAATAGCTGCGGTTGTGCCAGTGGAACTGGATGTCGCTGCGGGGAAGCCAGCCGGCCTGCTCGAACAGCGGGACTTGCGCGGGCTCGACGAAAGTCGCGTGGGCCGAGGAGAATTCGAGCTGCCCGCACACCCGCTGCGCCGCCCGCAGCAAGGGCGTGGCGTAGGCCGGGTCCGACAACAGCAGCCGCGGCCCCGTTGCCGGAGTGAACGGCGCGGCGATCTGCAGCTTCGGGTAGTAGGCGCCACCGGCCCGCTCCCAGGCATCGGCCCAGGCGTGGTCGAACACGTACTCGCCCTGGCTGTGACCCTTGGCATAAGCCGGCAGCGCGGCGAGCAAGTGCCCCGCCCCATCCTCGATCACCAGCGGCGCAGGCGTCCAGCCGGTCCCCGGCCCGACGCTCTCGGAATCCTCCAGCGCGGTGAGGAAGGCGTGCGACATGAACGGGTTGCCGCTGCCTGCCAGGGCATCCCAAGCCGCTGACGGAAGCGAGCCCACCGATGGGGCGAGACGGACTGTGAGATCGGCGTCTGCCATGGGCCGAGTCTAGCCGCCCAAACCCGGCACGGCGACCCCTTCGCCTTCCGCGATCGGCGTAGCAGAACAGGCTACCGCCCTTTCCCCGAACGCGGCGCTGCGCACGGTCCAGGTTAGCAGCGGCAACCCACGCAGCCGCTGCCGTTCGGCGAATCGGCTGGGCAGATCGCGAATGTCGTAGGCGAGGAAGTCCGGCTGTGAGCGCCAGAGGGATAGGTGGCAGGCCACTGCACCCGAATCGGCCTCGCTGACCACCAGCCCCCGCACCGTGGCGGGCGCGTGCCGCGCGAACCAGTGACCCACTCGGGGATCGAAGCTCATCACCGCATGGGGCCCCGCGTATCCAGCGAGATCGCGCAGGACGGCCCCGCTCAACTCGCGGATCGGGGCGTTGCGGCGCGTCTTGATCTCGATCAGCAACGGCACGCGACCGCCGATCTGGTCCAGCAACTGGCGCAACGTCGGGATCGTGTCGCGGGAGCCTGTCAGCGCGATCCGGCTCAACTCATCGGAAGAGCGACCGGACACCGGGCCGCGCTCTTCCGTCAGCCGTTCAAGCTCGAAATCATGGAACACCATCGCCCGGCCATCGGCAGAGAGCTGGACATCGCACTCGATGCCAAGGCCCGCTTCGATCGCGCGCGCAAAGGCCGTGGGAGAATTTTCGACCGCGTCCGCTCCATGGAGCCCGCGATGCGCGTAGGCGCCTCTATTCAGCCAGGCCACCCGCGCCGGATCGGGCGCGGGAGCCAGCCAGCCGTCAAGACTTGAGAGCAACGATCGCGTCCACCTCAACCGCGGCGCCGAGCGGGAGGACGGGGACGCCGACCGCCGCGCGAGCATGGCGCCCGGCCTCTCCGAACACCTCGGCCATCAAGTCCGAAGCGCCGTTGGCGACTTTGGCCTGGTCGGTGAAATCGCCGGTCGAATTGACAAACGCCCCGAGCTTCACGACCCGCTCCACCCGGTCGAGCGAGCCGAGCGCGGCCTGCAGCTGGCTCAGGATCATCACCCCGCAGGCGCGGGCAGCGGCAATGCCCTGCTCCAGCGTTACATCCTCGCCGAGGCGCCCGGTCGCGAGTTGGCCGTCAACGAACGGCAGCTGTCCCGAAACATAGGCGGTGCCGCCGGAAACAACGACCGGGACATAGGACGCCACCGGCGCGGCGGCGGGCGGGAGGGTGATGCCGAGTTCGGCAAGTCGGGCTTCGATGCTCATGACCGCGTTCCATGCAACGTTTCGAGCAGCCACGGCAAGGCCTCCGCCCAGGTGTCGAGCCGCGCATGGGCGTGCCCGGCCTTGAAGGCGCAGGGAATATGCGGAGCGACCGCGGGCTCCCCGCAGAAGTGTAGCCGCGAGACCGTCGGCAGCATTTCGGCGGCCGACTCATGGTGCTTGGCGATGTCGTCGATGAACACCACTCGCGTGGCGCCATACTGTTCGGCGATGCGGCGCAGGGCTTCGCCCTTCGGCCCCTGGTTGGTGAAGACCGGCACCTCGATCCCGTGGGTCAGAAGTTGCCGGGCGCGCCCGTCGCGGTATTTGTCGAGCAGGTTGGTGAGCACCACGACATCCGCCTCGCGCTTGAGCTCGGCGATCGCTGCTGCGGCGCCTTCGATCTCGGTCTGGCGGGGGAATTCGGTGTCGAAGAACTCCTGCAGCAAGCGCCAGACGTCTTCTTCGGCCACGAGATCGCCGCTGCCTTGGCGCTTCATCGATTGGACGAACGGGTCACCTTCGAGCAGGAACTCGATCCCGTGGTCCTGGCCCAGCCAGTCGCGGAAGTGCCGCACCATGTGCAGCAGCACTTCGTCGCAGTCGGTCACTACCAGAGGCCGGGTCATTGGCCGATCCTGTCGCGCATCCCGGCGAGAGCCGCGGGCTCGATACCGAGCGACTCGGCGGCCGCAATCAAATCGGGCTCGTGCGCACAAAGGAAATCCAGCACCGCGCGCTGGGTTGCAGGCTCTCCGACAGTAGCGCGCAAAATTTCTGGCGTCAGTCCCGTCACATCCAGGAATCGCTGGGCCCGTGCCGAGTCGCTCAGGATCCAGGCGAGAGCGGTAAGGGCCGTCCCCGACGGCTCCTTAAACGTATCTTCACGACCGTTAATAATTGTCAGAGTTCCATTAAGGGGTTAGAAGATAACCGATCTTCCGATTGGGGCCGGTAGATCATATGGGGGCCGCATGACGAAACGTATTCTCGTTGTCGAGGACAACGATCTGAACCGGAAGCTTTTTTGCGACGTTCTGACTGCCAGTGGTTTCGCCGTCGAACCCGTAGCTGACGGCAATGTCGCCATCGAGCGAGCGCGTAGCTTTATCCCCAATCTGGTCGTGATGGACATCCAGCTACAGGAAGTGTCCGGCCTCGACCTCATCGCCAGCCTCAAGAAGGACGCGATCCTGGCCGACGTGCCGGTGCTCGCAGTGACCGCCTATGCCGGCAAGGGCGACGAAGAGCGGATCCGCGAAGTCGGCGCCGAGGGCTACCTCGCCAAGCCGGTATCGATCGGGCCGTTCATGGCCGCGGTGAAGGGCCTGGTGGGGCAGTAAGAAATACAATCCTCCTTGTGGCGCGAAGCGTGATGGGGAGGTGGCAGCCCGCAGGGCTGACGGAGGGGCCCATGGCGCTCCGCTAGCCCCTCCACCACCCGCTTCGCGGGCGGTCCCCCTCCCCATCGCTTCGCGACAGGGAGGATTTACCAGCCCTCACGGATACCCCAACCCAACCTCCAGCGCGAAGGCCAGCAGCGTCGCCACCAACCCAGCGACGAACAGCCGATAGGCATAGCCCAGGAAGCGATACTTGCGCCGGTGGAGCACCTGGCCGTTCTGGTAGATGTCGCGCAGCATCAGGCGGAATATCGCCTCGTCGTCCCGCAGGTCTTCAAGCAGCTCATCGGCCCA
The DNA here is from genome assembly GCA_017744315.1 of Porphyrobacter sp. Lineage (GTDB taxonomy): Bacteria > Pseudomonadota > Alphaproteobacteria > Sphingomonadales > Sphingomonadaceae > Croceibacterium_A. The sequence continues at coordinate 535,778 of JAGIBN010000003.1, read as the reverse complement.
CTCGTGCTCGGCGCGATCGTGGTAGTGGCCGAAGAACAGCCTGTTGCGCTGGTCCACCGCCACGGGCTTCCCAACCGAGGGCATGACCGCAATCGCCCCGCATAGCGCGCTCAGAAACGCGAACAGAGCAAGGACCGCGAGCGACCAGGGCAAGTGCCCCGCGACAGCTCGGCTGACCGCGATCGAGAACACCACGAAGCTGGCGCCCATCAGGATCGAGGCTTTCTGGTCGGCCATCTGGGCCAGGACCAGTGTGTTGCGCTGCGTCGTGCGCAGCACGTGGATGGCGTTCGGCGAAAAGGCCGCGCCGGAGCGCGCTTCGGCGATATTGGGCTCTGCGCCCGCCCCCAGTTCGGCCATGGCTTTCTCCGCCTGCGCCAAAACCGGGTTCGGTGAAGGCGGCTGGACTACCGACAATTCCACGCAAGGACTTGCCAGCGGGGCCCGCGCTTGACAAGCGGGCCGGCAAGGCGCTCTTCGGCGCCACTGGACGCGCTGCGGCGCTGGAACTTAGGAAGCTCTCATGGTTCGCGAAGACGTCGACAGCCGCATCCGCAAGCTGATCGAACCGTTCAACAAGAAGAATGTGGAGCTGGCTGACGCCACCACGTTCGCCGGTGACCTGGAGTTCGACAGCCTGACCGTCATGGACTTCGTGGCCGCGATCGAGGACGAGTTCGATATCATCATCAGCATGAACCAGCAGGCCGAGATCGAAAGCTACGGCGATCTCGTCAATTCCGTGTGCGCGCTGGCGAAGGATTGATGGCAAGCATGAGCGAAGGAATCAGCCAGGCCGACAAGCCCGAAGTGCTGGAAGGCCACGAGCGCGACTTGTTTAGCAAGTTCGACGACATCATCCTTACCCGCGAAACGCTGCTGGCGAGCGGGGTCGAAGATCCGTTCAGCCTGGTGATGGAGCAGGTCCTCTCGCCCACCCGGGCGATCTGCAATGGGCGGGACACGATCCTGCTCGGCACCTACAACTACATGGGCATGACGTTCGACCCCGACGTGATCGAGGCCGGCAAGAACGCGCTCGACAATTTCGGCGCCGGCACCACCGGCAGCCGCGTTCTGAACGGCACCTACCGGGGGCACCGGGAAGTCGAGGACGCGCTGCGCGAATTCTACGGCATGGATCATGCCATGGTGTTCTCGACCGGCTACCAGGCCAACCTTGGGATCATCTCCACGATCGCCGGCAAGGGCGACTACATCGTCCTCGACATCGATTCGCATGCCAGCATCTGGGACGGCTGCGCGCTCGGCAATGCCGAGGTGGTGCCGTTCAAGCACAACGACATCGAAGCGATGGACAAGCGCCTCGGCCGCATCCCTGAAGGCGCCGGCAAGCTTGTGGTGCTCGAAGGCGTCTATTCGATGCTCGGCGACATCGCTCCGCTCAAGGAGATGATCGCGGTCGCCAAGAAGCATGGCGCGATGGTCCTGGTCGACGAAGCGCACTCGATGGGCTTCATCGGCGAACACGGCCGCGGCGTGGCCGAAGCGCAGGGCGTGCTCGACGACGTCGACTTCGTGATCGGCACCTTCTCCAAGAGCGTCGGCACGGTCGGCGGCTTCTGCGTCTCCAACCATCCGAAGTTCGAGATCATGCGGCTGGTCTGCCGCCCCTACGTCTTCACCGCCAGCCTGCCGCCGAGCGTGGTCGCCACCGCCGCCACCTCGATCCGCAAGCTGATGCACGGCTCCGACAAGCGCGCGCACCTGTGGGAGAACTCCAAGCGCCTGCATGGGGGCCTGACCCAGCTCGGCTTCAAGCTCGGCACCGAAGAGCCGCAGAGCGCGATCGTCGCGGTGATCATGCCCGACCTCGAACACGGCGCGGCGATGTGGGAGGCGCTCCTCAAGGAGGGCCTCTACGTCAACCTCGCCCGCCCGCCGGCGACCCCGGCGAACATGACGCTGCTGCGCTGCTCGCTCTGCGCGGAACACTCCGCCGAAGAAGTCGAGACCCTCCTCGGCATGTTCGAACGCGCCGGGAAGGCCGTGGGAATTATCTAAGCTTCCCGCCTTCCACCGGCACATCGGCGCTACCAACTTCCCCTAGCTTGCCGGGCAGGCCGCCACTCCTACGATGGCAGCCTGCCCTGGCGAGTCGGATGTCTCTCGCTCGACGCGATCTTCTGCGCGGCTGATCCTGGCTCGCCCCTCCAGCAAGAGGAGCTTGAGCATGACCACGACCGCGCCTTCCAGAAGCAGAGACCAGTCCACCACCTTCGCCGGGATGGACGCCATCGAGATCAAGGTCACGGTCCGGCCCGACCAGGAACTGCGCGCCGAACGCACGGCGGAGCTCGACGAGGACTCGGCCGAGATCCGCGTGATCTACTACTACGACACGCCGGGCCTCGACCTCTTCAAATCCGGGCTCGCCCTGCGCGCCAGGCTCGTCAAAGGCGACGATGACGATTCGACGGTGAAGTTCCGGCCGGTCGACGGCACCAAGGTCCCGCCCGAATGGCGAGAGCTCGAAGGCTTCAAGGTCGAAGGCGACTGGGTCGGCGACGGTGCCATCGGCTCGGCCTCCCTAACCCATCCCCAACAGCGCGACGAGATCGACGAAGTCGCCAAGGGCACGCGGCCGATCGAAAAGCTCTTCTCCAAGGACCAGGAGCGCTTCCTGAAGGCGTTCTACAAGGAGCCCTTCGACTTCGGGCAACTGCGCGTCATGGGCCCGATCCGGGTGCTGCGCTGGAAGCTGCGGCACAAGAGCTTCCGGCACGACTTGACGGTAGAGGAATGGCGCCTGCCCGACGGGGATGACCTGGTCGAGCTGTCGATCAAGGTCGCCCCCGAAGAGGCCGCCGCGGCGCGCGAGGCCTTCAACGCCAATCTGGAGGAACTCGGCCTCGACCCGAAAGGCGCGCAACAGACCAAGACCCGGACGGCCTTGGAGTATTTCGCCAAGGCGTTGAAAGCGAAATGAGGGTGAGGCCCGCGGGGGTGGGGTCCGCTTTGGGTGTTATGATTTGGAGAGTTGTACGACCGAGATGGGTGGAAAGCGGACGTTCGTTGCGAGGTGTTCAGATCACCCCAAGAGCGTGCAGTGCGACTAGGAGCATTGCGCCTCCCGAGAGGGTGGCGCAAAGCGCATACATTCCTACTTGAAACCAAAAAAATGGCGGACCTGATGACTGCGTGAAGTCGGTAACGCCTGCGTTGATTTTACCAAGCCGCTGCGCACGACGAAGCTGCAGGCAACTCCATCCAAATATGACTAAACCACCCATCCACGTTACCAAGCTCACGAAAGTCGTCCCAATATCGCCCGCCCAGCGGCGCATTTGAGCATTCCGATGCAACGTCCGCAATGGGTCGCTAGCAGTCCGTCCGCTTTCCGCCCTCAAGCGAAGCTGGAATTCAGCGCCGCCGCCGAGCACTTGTCCGCCGAGCCCTCTCCCCCATGGCCGAGCAGGGTTACCGCCGCGAAGCCGGCGATTACCAGCACCACGAAGCCCGCGGTCACCAGGCCGAGGTACTTGTCGATGAAGCGCTTGATCGGCGCTCCGAACAGGCGGAACAGCACGCCCACGATCATGAAGCTGATCGAACGGGAGACCAGGCTGCCGAGCAGGAACAGGCCCACGTTCATGCCCATGAACCCGGCGGTGATCGTCAGCAGCTTGAACGGGATCGGCGTCGCGCCCTTGGCCACGAACAGCCAGAAGCCGTACTCATTGAGATAGCAGACCGCGACCGGGAAGCTCCTGGTCAGTCCCAGCCATTCGAGCAGCTGCGTGCCGACCGTGTCGTAGAGACCCCAGCCGATGCCGTAGCCGAGCACACCGCCCGCGACCGAGGCCAGCGTGGCGATGATCGCATAGCGTAGCGCCTTCTGCGGCTCGGCCAGGCACATCAGCCCGAGCAGCGGGTGCGGCGGGATCGGAAAGAAGCTCGCCTCCACGAAGGCGAAGGCGGCCAGCCACCACTCGGCCTTGGGGTGCGCGGCCTTGGCCATCGTCCAGTCGTAAAGCTTGCGCAGCATTGGCGATCCTTCCGTCCGCCCCCGGAGTAGGCGAGGGCCGCAAACCACGCAAGTGCGAGTGCTTAACCCATATGGCACTTTTTGATTGACATCGCGACGCTATTATGGCACAAATAGCGAACATCGCGATGGTGTGATTCGAAAAGGGCGGCCTGCACGGGCTGCCCTTTTTCGTATCCGCGATCACTGCATGGAGGCATGGCAGATGACCGACATAACACCGCCCGATCCCTGCTGGGTCAGGCCATTTTTGGATGAACTGCGCGAGACGAAAAGTGTGCGCGGGGCGATGGAGTGCGCAGGCATATCGGCTGGATCGGCCTACTACCGGCGCCGGAGGAACCGACCGTTCGCCGCAGCCTGGAATGCTGCATTAGCGGATCAGCCAAGCGACAACGACGTTCCAATGCCGAATAATGGCCTTCCGGCGCGATCTTGGAGATGGCGCATCCGCTTTCTTGAGCTTCTCGCCGAGACCTCGAACGTGGCGGCATCGGCCGAACGGGCGCAGGTGCCGACGAGTACAGTCTACAAGCTCCGGCGAGAAGACCCCGACTTCGCGGCCAGATGGCTTCGTGCCCTCCACGAAGGTTACGACAACCTCGAAATGGAATTGCTCGGATACCTGCGCGACCCCCAGCCGGGGCGAAAGATGGACGTCAGTTCGGCACTGCGCCTGCTCGCCGCGCACCGCGAGACGGTGGCCCGCGAGCGCAGGTTGAGCGAGGACGATGACGAGCAGGCAGTGCTCGATTCGATCGATACTTTCATCGAGGAAATGCGCCAGCGCCGGGCCGCCAACACAGCGATTCTGATCGAAGCGGACGTGACCGATGGCGAGGAATGATCACGCCGAGCACTGGCTCAAGCTAGACGCCGCCGAAAGAGCGCTAGAGCTCAAGCGGATGACCCCTCGGCAGCGGCGCTCGCTAGGTACGCATTGGAGACTCTGGGCTCACGCCAGCCAGCTGCCGCCGGCCAGCGGATGGCATACCTGGCTGATCATGGCCGGGCGCGGGTTCGGCAAGACGCGTGCGGGCGCTGAGTGGGTCCGGGAAATCGCGGAGGTCGATCGCACGGCGCGGATCGCCCTCGTGGGCTCGAACCTGGGAGAGGCACGGCGAGTGATGGTCGAAGGACCGAGCGGATTGCTTGCCATCGCGCCATGGCGACGGCGCCCGATCTACGAGCCGTCCAAGCGCCAGCTTACCTGGCCCAATGGCGCCACCGCCACACTCTATTCCGCGGCCGAGCCCGAAAGCCTGCGTGGTCCGCAGCACAGCCATGCCTGGTGCGATGAAATCGCCAAGTGGGATCAGGCCGGTGGGCGCGCCGAAGGTACTTGGGATAACTTGCTGCTTGGCCTGCGGCTCGGCCAGGCACCGCGCGCTGTCGCCACGACCACCCCCCGTGCGGTGCCGTTGCTGAAGCGAATCCTCCGCCAGCCCGAGTTGATCGTGACGCGCGGCACCACCGCCGACAACCGGGATAACCTGCCGCCGGGCTTCGTCCGTTCGGTGCGCGCGCAGTTCGGCCGCTCCTTGCTCGGGCGGCAGGAGCTCGATGGCGAACTGATCGAGGAAATCGAGGGCGCGCTGTGGAGCCGCGCCCTGCTGGAGGACTGCCGCGAGGGTGAGGCTTCGTCACCGCCGCAGCGCGTGGTGATCGGCGTCGACCCGCCGGCCTCGGCGCAGGGCGATGCCTGCGGGATCGTCGTCTGCGCCGTGGGCGAGGATGGCCTCGCGCGGGTGCTGGCCGACGCCTCGGTCCGCCGACCCACTCCGGAGCGCTGGGCTCGCGCCGTCGCGGAGGCGGCGCGCAAGTGGCAGGCCGACCGCGTTGTCGCCGAAGCCAACAACGGCGGCGAGATGGTCCGCTCGGTGCTCCACGCGGCGGACATCTCGCTGCCGGTGCGGCTGGTCCACGCCAGCCGCGGCAAGACCGCGCGGGCGGAACCGGTCGCCGCGCTCTACGAAAGCGGGCGGGTGAGGCATGTCGGTCAGATGCCGCAACTCGAGGACGAGCTATGCGGGCTGATGGCCGGCGGGACTTACGAAGGGCCAGGGCGCAGCCCCGACCGGGCGGACGCGCTGGTGTGGGGGTTGAGCGAGCTGATGCTGAAGCGGCGGAGTGTGCCGCGGGTGCGGTTGCTCTAGATCCACCAACCTCCGGGTAAATCCCGAGATACAGCCCCCCGGCAATGTGGAGGATGCCCGCCATGACCGTTGTCCTGGTGATCTTCCTGCTGACCTACACGGTCATCGCCATCGGCTATATCCCGGGCTTCCGCATCGACCGCACCGGCGCGGCCTTGCTGGGGGCGATCAACATGATCGTCATCGGCGGGATGACGCCCGACCAGGCGTGGGATTCGGCCGACTTCGGCACCCTGGCGCTGCTGTTCGGGCTGATGGTGGTGTCGGGCGCGTTCTATGTCGCCGGGTTCTATCACTGGGTGGCGGTGCGGATCGCCTCGCTGGAGGTGCGGCCCGAGATTTTGCTGGCGGCGATGATCGGGGTCTCGACGGTGCTCTCCTCGCTGCTGACCAACGACGTGGTGGTGGTGGCGATGACCCCGCTGCTGATCGAGATCGCCCTCGGGCGGCGGCTCAATCCGATCCCGTTCCTGCTCGCCTTCGCCTTCGCCTCCAACGCCGGATCGGCCGGGAGCATGATCGGCAGCCCGCAGAACATCATCATCGCCGGACAGATGCGGGTGAGCTTCAACCAGTTCCTGATCGCGGGCGCGGTGCCGGCGTTGCTCTCCATGCCGGTGATCTGGGCGGCGATCGTGCTGCTCTATCGCGGGCGCTGGAGCACGGGGCTGGCGCCGGAAACGGAACCGCCGGTGGAAGAGAAGGTGACCATCAATCACCTGGAGATCATCAAGGCGACGATCGTGCTTGCCGCGGTACTGGCGAGCTTCCTGTTCGCGCCGTGGCCCTACCCGGTCGTGGCGCTGACTGCGGCGGGGGTGCTGCTGCTCAACCGCAGGGCGATCGGGGTCAGTTCGAGCGACCTGCTCCAGCGCGTCGACGGCAGCCTGCTGCTGCTGGTGTTTTCGCTCTACATCATCAACGGGGCGTTCTCGATGACCGACTACCCGGAGATGGTGCTCGGCTGGCTCGCCGGGCATGGCTTCGACCTGCACGATCCTTACGTGATGCTGGTGGTCATCTCGCTGCTGTCCGACCTTGCCGACAACAACTCCGCGGTGCTGCTGCTGACGCCTTATGCCGACACCAGCCAGCCGCTCGTCACCACCGCCGCGCTGGCGCTGGGGGCGGGGTTTTCGAGCAACGTGGTCAACTTCGGCAGCCTCGCCGGGATCATCGTCGTCGAAGGCGCGGCGCGGCAGGGGGTGAAGATCTCGTTCATGGAATTCTTCCGCGCCGGGCTGATCGTGGGCGTGGTTTGCCTGTTGATTGCCGCGGCGTGGATCGCGGTGTTGCAAAGCTTAGCGCCCTAGCCCCTCCGTCACGCGTCTTCGACGCGCGCCACCTCCCCATCGCTGCGCGACAGGGAGGATTTCGTACCAATCCTCCCTGTGAGGCGAAGCCTCATGGGGAGGGGGACCGCCAGCCGGAGGCTGGTGGTGGAGGGGCTTGAGCGCTCCCTCAATTCAATAGCCCAACAGAAAGGCCACCTCATGTCCTTCATCGACACGCTCCGCACCGCCTTCAAGGCGGGTGGCGGGGCGCGCGTGCCGTTGGCGCGCACTTTCACTTCGCCATGGTCCTGGCCGATCGAGCCTGGCAGCGGCAGCCGGCCGTTCGAGTACGGCAGCGGCGTGCGCCAGGCGTTCATCGAGAACCCCGTGGCCCAGCGCGCCGTCCGCATCGTGGCCGAAGGCGTCGGCAGCGCGCCGCTGCTCCCCGCCGATGCCGAGGCGCTGCGGCTGGTGCTGGCGACCAGCGCGGGCCAGTCGCTGCTTGAGACGCTCGCGGCGCACCTGCTGCTGCATGGCAACGGCTACGTCCAGGTCATGCGCGACGGGTCGGGCGCGCCGGTCGAACTGTTCGCCCTGCGCCCCGATCGCGTGACGATCGAGCCCGGAGCGGACGGCTGGCCCGCCGCCTATCGCTACAAGGCGGGTGAAACCACGTTGACCTTGCCGGTCGAGGACGCCGAGGGCTGGCCGCAAGTGATCCACCTCAAGGCCCTGCACCCGACGGACGATCACTACGGCGCCGGATGCCTCGCGTCCGCCAGCCAGGCGGTGGCGATCCACAATGCCGCCAGCGGCTGGAACCGCTCCTTGCTGGAGAACGCCGCGCGGCCGAGCGGGGCGCTGGTGATGGAGGCCGGCGAAGGCGCCACCCTGACCGGACCGCAGTTCGACCGCCTGCAGACCGAGCTGCTCGCCGCCTATGCCGGCACCGGCAACGCCGGGCGGCCGATGCTGCTCGAAGGCGGGCTGCGCTGGCAGCCGCTCTCGCTGACCCCGGCCGATATGGACTTCGCCGAGCTCAAGGCTGCCGCCGCGCGCGACATCGCGCTCGCGTTCGGGGTGCCACCGATGCTGCTCGGCCGGCGCGGCAGGAGATCCGCTTCCGCAATGGCTGGAGGCGCGCTGTCACTCCGGCCACTCCTGCAGGCGGCGCCACGGTCGATGCCGAAGCGAGAATCGCCATCGCACAATTGGTTACGGCTCTTGTGGCCGGCGGCATTCTCGCCGAGTAGTGCGTCGGAGCTTTTGGCGCGTTTTGCCGTTATGCTCGCGTAGGATCAAATGAAGGGTCGCCGTCCATGAAGCATGCCATCGTTATCGCAGCCCCGCTCTTCGCCTTGCTTGGCGCATGCCAGTCGGTCGCCGATGAGCAGCCTTCGGATCGTCTGGCCCAGGCGAGCCTGCGCCTGGCCAACGGCCAGCCCGCCGGCACTGCGCAAGTCCTGGCGAACGGCGCGCAGGTCAACGTTTCGGTGACGCTGACCGGCCTGACGCCCGGGGTCCACGGGATGCACCTGCACACGACCGGGGCTTGCGACGCGCCCGAGTTCACCTCGGCCGGGGCCCATCTCAACCCCGGTCACCGCCAGCATGGAACCGACAACCCCGCCGGCTCGCACCTGGGTGACCTGCCCAACGTCACAATCGGCGGCAACGGCACCGGCACGGCCAGCGCGACGCTCCATGGCACGCGTGACGAGGTGCTGGCCCAGCTGTTCGACGCCGATGGCACGGCGATCGTCGTCCACGCCAGCGCCGACGACTACAAGACCGACCCCTCGGGCAACTCGGGCGGGCGGATCGCCTGCGGCGTGCTTACACGAAGCTGAGCGCCCCGCCGCTTGCGGCGGCACGATCGATGCGTGAGGCTTCCGCGGCGGGATAACTGCGGATCGCCATCACCAGGGCTGCGACTCCGATCGGCACCGCCGCCAGGTTGGCAATGACGCCGGTGCCAAGGTTGCCCGTCATTTCCGAGATCAGCCCCGCGGTGAAGGGCCCGAAGGCCAGCCCGATCAGGGTCGCGCCGAGGAAGAAGATCGCTGTCGCCGTGCCGCGCATGTGCGGCAGGACCAGCAGCTGCGTCGCTGCCGCCGAAGCGCCCATGGCGGACGAGGTCGCGAACTGGAGCAGGAAGCTGCAGATGAAGAACGTGTTCGGGTCAGCCGTCCGATAGGCGATCAACACCAGCGGAACCGGACCGAGCAGCCCGACGAACACCACCCACAGGCGCCCGGCCTGGTGCAGCCGGTCGAGCCGGTCGGCCAGCCAGCCGCCGCCGATGACGCCAAGGAAGCCGCCTAGCGCCGCCGGAGCGCCGATCATCCAGCCAAGCTCGACTTTGCTCAGGCCAAACGTCCGCTCCGCATAAGGCGCGGCCCAGTAGGATACGGTGTAGCCGGTGTAGGAGACCACGGCGTAGGCGAGCACGATGCCCATGAACGCGGGGGTCCGCCAAGTGAGCTGAAATGTCGGCTCGTCCTTGACCTGCAGCGAGCAGGCCCAGCTGAATACGGCGTAGCAGCCGATCGCCACGAACCACATCTGCTCGGGGTTACCCAGCGTGGCTGCGAGAAACATCGCCGCCAGCGCCATCAGGGCAGCCGCGGCGAGATTGACGGCGAGCGCGCGATGCCCGCGTTTGGCGGCACCGAAAATGGTGAACGGCGGCACGATCTCCAGCACTTCGCCGACGAAATTGCGCCAGGCACGCGGATCGCCGCGGCTCGGCATTCCCTCGCTCGCTCCACGAACCGGCTCGCGCAAGGAGAAGACCCAGAAGGCGAGCAGGAGGCCGGGCAACCCGACCGCCAGGAACGCCGCCTGCCATCCCACGAGGCCACATGGCCCGCCCTCGGGCCAGGTGCGGTTCCAGGTTTCGACGATCATCCCACCGACCAACAGCGACAGGCCACTGCCGACGAACAAACCGGCCGAATAGATCCCGATCGCCGTCGCGCGCAGACGTTGCGGAAACCAGTCCGCGATCAGCGAGTAGGCGCTGGGACTCGCGGTCGCCTCCCCCACGCCCACGCCGACGCGGGCCGCAGCCAGGGTGGCACCGTTGCGGGCGAGGCCCGAAAGCGCGGTCATGAACGACCACAGCGCCAGCCCAATCGCGAGCAGCCGGGTGCGGTTCCACCCGTCTGCCAGGCGGCCAAGGGGAATTCCGAACAGCGCGTAGAAGATCGCGAACGCCGTGCCGTAAAGGAAGCCTAGCTGCGCGTCGGTCAGGTGGAGATCGGCCTTGATGTCGTTGGCCAGGATAGAGAGGATCTGCCGGTCGATGAAATTGACCATGTAGACCACGAACAACACGCCAAGCGCGTACCAGCTATAGGCCGGCACCGGCCTGTCATGTCTGCGAATAGGACCCTCCCCGTCCATCTCTCAGCTTCCAGGCGGCGTTGCCGCGTAGGGCGTCGGATCGTTGACCCCGGCATCGGCGAACCCGGCCCGGCGCAGGCGACAACTGTCGCACAGGCCGCAGGCTTTGCCATCGTCCGTGGGATCGTAGCACGACCAGCTCATCCCCGGATCGAGGCCAAGGCGCGCGGTTTCCTGCGCGATCCTGGCCTTGCCCCAATGCTGCAGGGGGGCATGGATCTGGAACGGCCGGCCTTCCGCGCCTTCCTTGGTCGCCAGCCGGGCAGTCTCGGTAAAGCTGGCGATGAATTCAGGGCGGCAGTCGGGATAACCCGAATAATCGAGCGCGTTGACGCCGATGAAGATGTCGTGCGCCCCGATCGCTTCGGCCCAGGCGAGGGTGAGCGACAGGAACACGAGATTGCGCGCCGGCACGTAAGTGACCGGTATCTCCGCGCCGAGCCCTTCCTTGGGAACTTCGATGTCGCTGGTCAGCGCCGAACCGCCGAACTGGCGCAGGTCGAGCGGCAGGATGACGTGGCGGGCCGCGCCCAGATGATTCGCGATCGCGCGGGCGGAATCGATTTCCCGCTGGTGGCGCTGATTATAATCGATCGTCAGGGCGTTGAGATTGAACCCCTGCTCCTTGGCGATGGCTGCGACTACCATCGAATCGAGGCCGCCTGAGAGCAGGACGACGGCTTCCTGTTGGGAACCTGACATTGTCACCGGCTAGCACGGGGGCGTGCCTCAGCAACACCCCTCAAAGGCTCAGCACTTCCCGGAGTGCCGGGCTTCTCCACTGATCGAGAACGGCGTGCCATCGGCGATGCCCTGGCTCTCGATCTGCACCAGCCCATTGCCCTCGCGCCGGATCGACGTCCGGCCATAGCCATTGCCTCGGCAGGTGTATTGGATGACCACCTCGTTCGGATTGTCCCGCACGACGACCTGGCTGCACCCCGGCTGCCGATGGCGCAGCTGGATGAATTCCCGCCCGGTGCGGACGCAAACGCGCTGCTCCGATCCGTCGTCACGGATACGCAAGGTCCAGCCACCCTTGGTCAATGTCCCGAGCATATCGAGGCCGGCGGCCTGCGCCACGAGCGGCAGCACTGCCACCGCCGCCGCCAGGCCAGCGGCCACTCCCATGCGCGACATTCCCATCAGGTAATTGTTCTGCATTGAAAAACTCCGTCCGGGCGCCCCTAACACAGGTCAGCAGCAGCGGCCAGATGCCCTTTTCATACGTTGAACCGACCTAGTCCTGTATCGGGAATTCTCTGGAGCAAAAGGCACAGTCGACCAGGATGATCCCGTTCTCGTCCCGCATGTCGCGACGGTCTTCCTTCGGAAAGCGCGACAGCACCTCTTCGAAATGAACCACCGAGCAGCGGCAGCCGCGCGACAGTGCGGTGGTCGGCTGCACACGAACTTCGGGCTCTTCATGGAACAGCCGCCACACCAGCCCCTCAGGAGCCAGCGTGGTATCGAGCAGTTCGTCGCTCTGGATCGACTGGCCCAGGATCGACACGTGTTCCCATTCGAGATGCGAGGGCGCGACATGCAGCCGCTCGCGGCCTTCCTCGCCTTGCGCCAGATGCTGCAGCAACAGACCGCCCGCAATTGAGCCGCTGGAGCCGGTCCGCACCGCAACGCGGATGAGGGTCGGGAGCTGCTCGCTCTGGGCGAAGTAGGCCTCGACCGCCTCGCTGAGCGAGCGCCCTTCAAGCGGGACGATGCCCTGGTAGCGCAGTCCGCTCGAGGCCACCTCGAAGGTAATCGCCAGCGAGCCTTTTCCGAACAGGCTGGGCAAGGACGGGTTGGCGCCGAGCTCTGCCGCCTTCTCCTCGTCATGCTTCACGTAGCCACGCAGCTCGCCGTCGCGATAATCGCAGACCAGCAGCTCGACGATGCCGTCGTCGGTCTGCGCCTGCATGGTCAGCTGGCTGCCTTCGCTCTTGAGCAGTCCACCCATGAGCGCCGTGAGCGTCAGGGCCTCGGCGAGCAAGTTCCGGATCGCGGGCTCGTAGTCGTGTGCCGAGAGGATCTCGTCCAGCACAGGACCGATCCGCACCACGCGGCCATGGGCGTTGCGGTCCTTGATCGTGAACGCCAACAGCCGGTCAAGCCCGGGGCTTTGCGTGTTTTCGGTCAGATTCGTCATCGCGCGAATATGGGATGGCGAGCGGAGAAGTTAACCCCGAACTATCCCAGCAGGCCAAAACACCAGAGCAGGATCGATTTCTGGGCGTGAATGCGGTTCTCCGCCTCATCGAAAACGACCGACTGCGCCCCTTCGAACACGCCTTCGCTCACTTCCTCGCCCACGTGCGCAGGCAGGCAGTGCAGAAAGCGCGCGTCGGGCTTGGCATGAGCCATGAGCGCTTCGTTGACCTGATAGGGCGCCATGGCCGCAAGCTTGGCCTCCGCATGCTCCTGGCCCATCGAGATCCAGGTATCGGTCACCACGATGTCGGCACCCGAAACCGCCGCGCCCGGATCGCGGACAAGCGTCACTTTCGCCCCGGCTTGCCGGGCCCGATCGACATAGCCTTCGTCCGGATCGTAGCCTTCCGGCGTTCCGACGCGGACGTTGAACTTCATCAGCCCGGCCGCCTCGATGATCGAGTGCAGGACGTTGTTGCCGTCTCCGAGCCAGGCCACTTCGAGGCCGGGCAAGGCCTTGCCCTGCTCGACGATGGTGAGGAGATCGGCCACGATCTGGCACGGGTGCGACTGATCGGTCAGGCCGTTGATCACCGGAATCGAAGCATAGCGCGCCATTTCCTCGATCTTGGCGTGGTCGTTGGTCCGCACCATGATCGCATCGGCCATGCGGCTGAGAACGCGCGCGGTATCCGCGATCGTTTCGCCCCGGCCGAGCTGTGTAGTCCCCGCGTCGAGAATCAGCGGAGTGCCGCCCAATTGGCGGATGGCGATGTCGAAACTGACGCGCGTACGCGTCGAGCTCTTTTCGAACACCATCGCCAGGACCCGACCTTCGAGCGGACGGTCACCGTCCGCCTTGGCCTTAGGCCAACCCTTGCGAGCGGCCTTGCGGTCCTGAGCGTCGTTGATCATCGCGGCGATCGCGTGACCCCCGGCGTCGGACAGGTCGAGGAAATGCCGCGTCGCCATCAGCTGGCATCCTGCGCCGGAAAATCCGCCGCGCCGGCCGAGAGCTTGTCGAAGAACTCGTCGATCTCCGCATCGCCGATGACGAGCGGCGGCAACAGCCGCAGTGTCCCGTCGCCCGCTGCAGCGGTGAGCAACTGATGGCGATCACGCAGGTGCTGCATCATGGCGCGCGGCTCGACCTTGAGCTTGATGCCCAGCATCAGGCCCTTGCCGCGCACGCCTTCGAACAGCTCCGGATAGTTGCCGATGAACTGTTCGAGCCGGGTCCGGATCCGCTCACCCTTGGCGACCACCTCGGCCAGGAACTCGTCGTTGGCGACAGCATCGAGTACCGCGTTACCCGCCGCGATCGCGAGCGGATTGCCCCCGTAAGTCGAACCGTGCGTGCCGAAAGTCATCCCGCGAGCGGCCTTCTCGGTCGCCAGGCAGGCGCCGAACGGGAAGCCGCCGCCGATACCCTTGGCCGTGGCGAGGATGTCGGGCGTGACGCCGTATTGCTCGTAAGCGTAGAACGTACCGGTACGCGCCACGCCAGTCTGCACTTCGTCGAGCACGAGTATGAGGTCATGCTCGTCGGCCAGTTCGCGCAGCCCGCTCATGAATTCTTGCGAAGCGACGCGAATGCCGCCTTCGCCCTGGATCGGTTCGACCAGGAAGCCGGCGGTATGCGGGCCGATCGCAGCCTTGGCGCCTTCCAGGTCGTCGAACTCGACGTAACGGAAGCCGGGCAGAAGCGGCGCGAAACCCTTGTGCATCTTCTCCTGGCTGGAGGCGCTGATGGTCGCCATCGTCCGGCCATGGAAGGCGTTGTTGAAGGTGATGAGCTCGAACCGCTCTTCGCTGCCCTGATACTGGTGATAGGCGCGCGCGGTCTTGATCGCGGCTTCGACCGCTTCGGCACCCGAATTGGTGAAGAACACGGTGTCAGCGAACGTCAGGTCGACCAGGCGCTGGGCCAGGTGTTCGCCCTGGGGGCTGCCATAGAGGTTCGAGACATGCATCAGTGTTGCGGCCTGATGCTGGATCGCGCCGATCAAGCCCGGGTGGGAATGGCCCAGCAGGTTGACCGCGATACCGGCGGCGAAGTCGAGATAGCGTGTGCCGTCTTCAGAGATGAGATGGCAGTGTTCCCCGCGGACGGGCCGGACGTCGCACCGGGGGTAAACGGGCATGAGCGGCGTGATCGACATGGCAACTTATTCCTACCGAAGCGCTGTGGCGCAAACGACGAATGGCGGCTCCCCGAGAGTATCGGGGCAGCCGCCGGTTTTGTCCGTTTATGGTCTTGGCAGGGTCCGGTCAAACAACCGGACGATGCGGGGGAGCAAGCTCCCCCAGCGTGTCACTCTTGAACGGGCGCAAGGTTGACCGCCGAGAACTTTCCTCGTCGGTCGACCTCGAGGTCGAACTGAAAGCGATCGCCTTCATTGATGCCTGGCAGACCGGACCGCTCCACCGCGCTGATGTGAACGAAGGCGTCTTCCTTGCCGTCGTCACGCGTGATGAAGCCGAAGCCCTTCATCGAATTGAAGAACTTGACGGTGCCGGTAGCCTTTTCGCCGGTCAGCTCGCGCTGAGGGCTGGTGGTCTTCGGCGCGGTCTTGATCACTTCGCCGACAACCTGGAGGTCGGCCGCAGAGACCTTGCCACCACGATCGACGAGGTTGAACTGCAGTTCCTGACCTTCGGCCAGTCCTTCGAGCCCGGCGCGTTCGACCTGGCTGATGTGGACGAACACGTCCTCACCGCCTTCATCGCGCTGGATGAAGCCGAAGCCCTTCTGGCTGTTGAAGAACTTTACCTTGCCCTGGCCGGTGCCAACCACCTGCGCCGGCATTCCGCCGCCGCGAGGGGCTCCGCCACGGTCGCCGCCGAAACCGCCACGCGGTCCGCCGCCACCATATCCACCTTCGCGATTTCCGCCGCCAAAGCGATCGCCGCCACCGCCGAATCGGTCACCACCGCCAGAACGCCAGTCGTCACCACCGAAACGGGGAGCTCCACCATCCGAGAATGGATCGAAACCCTCTTCGCCGAAACCGTCCCGCTTGTCGCGCCCCCGGCCGCGACGGCCTTTATCATAACCCATGAACTGTATTAACCTTCACTCGCTTCCGTGTCCCCCCCGGAGAACGCCCAAGGCCGTGCCGGACATCATCCGGCGGCTCTGGCTCGCCTCTGGAGAGAACGCCCTATAGCTTACTGAAAGCCATTGTGCGAATGATTTAAGATGGCGAACCAAGTATCGTCTCGGGAGGCCTTGCCAGCCCGCAGAGCTTGAGTATCAAGGTCGCCAATGGTTTCCCTGGCACTATTGTCCGATCCGGCCACCTGGCTGGCGCTGTTCACCCTTGTCGTGCTCGAGGTAATTCTCGGCATCGACAACCTGATCTTCATCGCGATCCTGTCCAATAAACTTCCGCCGCACCAGCAACAAAAAGCTCGGCGGATCGGCCTGATACTTGCGCTGGGGATGCGAATTGGCCTGCTTTTAGTCATCGGTTGGCTGGTAACCTTGAAGACGCCGATATTCGACTTGGGCATTACGGGAAGCACGGGCCCGCACGGCGAACCGACATTCGAAACGGCAATGTCTGGTCGTGACTTGATTCTGCTCGCGGGCGGGCTCTTCCTGCTGTGGAAGGCGACCAAGGAAATCCATCACAACATGGTGCCCGAAGAAGATTCGGGCGAATTGCTCGACAAGACCAAGAGTCCTGTCTCGCTGACTTTCGGCAGCGCGATCGTACAGATCATCCTGCTCGACATGGTCTTCTCGGTCGATTCGATCCTCACCGCAGTCGGCATGACGGACGAGATTCCGATCATGATCAGCGCGGTCATCATCACGGTGACCATCATGCTGTTCGCAGCCGACCCGCTGGCGAAATTCATCGACCGCAACCCCACGCTCGTCATGCTGGCGCTGGCCTTCCTGGTCATGATCGGCCTGGTGCTGATTGCCGATGCCTTCGGCGTCCATGTGCCCAAGGGCTACATCTACGCCGCGATGGGCTTCTCGGTCGGCGTCGAGTGCCTTAACATGGCCAAGCGCAACCGGCGCCTGCGGAAGTCCAAGGCCAGCGAAGGGACCGCGGCATGAGCGATTTCAGGAAAGTCACCGAGTCATTCTGGGCCAGCCCGCAGATCGGACTTTCCGATGTCGCCGAAGCGCGGATGCTCGGCTTCTCGCTGATCATCAACAATCGCCCCGAAGGTGAGTCCGACGATCAGGCGTCCGGGAACGAGATCGCTGAAGCCGCTCGGGCTGCGGGCATGGACTATTGCGCCATTCCCGTGACCCACGCCGGGTTCAATCAAGGCCAGGTCGACGCCATGGTTTCGGCGCTCGACGGGGCTCGGGGTCCGGTCCTGGCTTACTGCCGCTCCGGAACGCGCTCGACCCTGCTTTGGTCGCTTGCCCAAGCCGCAAGCGGCAAGACCCCGGAAGAGATAGCGATCGCCGCTGCCGGTGCGGGCTATGACGTCGGGCCCATTCGGCCGCTGCTCGATACGCTTTCCGCTCGCAGCCAAGCCTGAGGCTCCGGGGGCCTCACCGCCCTCCACTCCACTTCAAACACGCGGACCCACCACCGCAGGACCGCGCCCAAAAAAAGGGGCCGGAGCTTGGCTCCGGCCCTCATAGGCTACGTTCGCAGGAGGAACGTCGGTAGGCGGACCGGGGAAGGAGAAACCCGGTCCGCCAAACTGGTTAGTTGTAGGCGCGCTCTCCATGCTCGCCGATGTCGAGACCTTCGATTTCGGTCTGTTCCGACACCCGCAGGCCGGTGACTGCCTTGGCGATGAAGATCGCGATGGCCGTGCCGACGGTGGAGATGCAGATCGTCGCGAGGACAGCCAGCACCTGGGTGACCAGCTGCGTGCCGATCACGAAGTCGTCACCGCCCGGGCCGCCGAGAGCCGGCGAGAACACGATGCCGGTGCCGATGGCGCCGACGATGCCGCCGATGCCGTGGATGCCGAAGGCGTCCAGCGAGTCGTCATAGCCGAGAGCCGGCTTGAGCTTGGCAACCGCGAAGTAGCAGATCACCGAAGCGACGCCGCCGAGTACGATCGCACCGAACGGGCCAGAGTTACCGGCCGCCGGAGTGACCGCGACCAGGCCGGCGACGACACCCGAGCAGAAGCCGAGGGCCGAGCCCTTGTGGCCCATGACGCGCTCGGTCAGCATCCAGAAGAGACCGGCCGAAGCGGTGGCAACGAAGGTGTTGATCATGGCGAGGGCAGCGGAGCCGTTGGCTTCGAGGGCCGAGCCGGCGTTGAAGCCGAACCAGCCCACCCACAACAGGCCGGTGCCGACCATGGTCAGCGTCAGGCTGTGCGGGGGCATCGGCTCGGTGGGGTAGCCACGACGCTTGCCGAGGATCAGCGCGGCAACCAGCGCCGAAACACCGGCGTTGATGTGCACCACGGTACCGCCGGCGAAGTCGAGAGCGCCCATCGCGAAGAACACGCCGCGCGCTTCCCAGACCATGTGGGCGATCGGGAAGTAGACGATCGTCAACCAGACGGCGACGAACACCATGACGGCCGAGAACTTCATGCGCTCGACGACCGATCCGAGGACCAGGGCAGCGGTGATCGCCGCGAAGGTCATCTGGAAGGAGATGAAGACGTATTCCGAGATGACTTCATCGGTAAACGTCGCAGCGGTCGAGTCCGGCGTGACACCGGCCAGGAAGAACTTGCCCCAGCTGATGAACTGGTTGCCTTCGGGGCCGAACGCGAGACCGTAGCCCCACATCACCCAGATGAGCATCGCCAGAGCGGCGGTGGCGCCGATCTGGGTCATTGTCGAAAGCATGTTCTTCGAGCGGGTCAGGCCGCCGTAGAACAGCGCCAGGCCCGGGATGATCATCAGCAGGACGAGGACCGTCGAAGTCATCATCCAGGCATTGTTGCCCGGGTTGGGAACGGCTGCAGCAGCTTCGGCCACAGGCGCGGCGACTTCAGCAGGAACGGCCGTGACGGCAGTGACGGCCGCATCGGTGACGGCCTCGGCCGTTTCGGCGGCCCAGGCGGCAGTGGCGGCGACCATCGATGTCGCAATCGCGCCCGCGCCCCAAAGCAGTTTTCGGATCATAGTGTTACCCCTCATGTCCAAGGTGCGGCTCACAGCGCGTTGTCGCCGGTTTCGCCGGTGCGGATGCGCGTGGTCGACGCGAGGTCGAGCACGAAGATCTTCCCGTCGCCGATGCTGTCCGTGCTGGCGGTTTGCTGGATGGTCTCGACCACTTGCGCTGCCAGCGCATCGCTGGCGGCGATCTCGAGCTTCACCTTCGGCAGCATGTTGGTGGAGTATTCCGCTCCACGGTAGATTTCGGTTTGACCCTTTTGCCTGCCGAAGCCCTTGACCTCGGAGACCGTCATACCAGCCACGCCAATCGCGCTGAGGGCTTCGCGCACCTCGTCGAGCTTGAATGGTTTGATGATGGCGATGATGAATTTCATCACTGACCCCTCTTGCTTACCGGACGATCCCCGGCCGGGAGTTAGCAATGCAAGCGGTGTGCCAAACCGTCAGATTGGCGCGTTTTGCGCCTCTACGCCGTAAATCGGTTCAGCGATGGAACTCTTCTTA
Source organism: Porphyrobacter sp. (assembly GCA_017744315.1). Lineage (GTDB taxonomy): Bacteria > Pseudomonadota > Alphaproteobacteria > Sphingomonadales > Sphingomonadaceae > Croceibacterium_A. The sequence continues at coordinate 516,209 of JAGIBN010000003.1, read as the reverse complement.
CGCCCTAATAATGTGCATTTGCCTATTTTTTAAGCAGCCATTGTGAGCGTCGCTCGCACAGGCAGATGATCGGAGGCCACCGCAGCCAAGGCGCTGTGATGGACGTGGGTGTTCTCGCAGGACCATTCGGAGGAATAGACGATCCGATCCAGCGGAGCGATCGGGCGGCGGCTGGGGAAGCTGTTGCCGATCACCGGCGTCTGCCAACCGTCGCCGAACTCGCGCAGCACACCTTTGGTGCGGCCCCATTGGTTGAAGTCGCCCATCATCACCGTGGGGCACGTCGTCTCGCAGTGTCCGCAGTGGTGCAGCATGGCCTTGATCTGGTCGCGCCGCAGCAGGCCTGAAAGATCAAGGTGCGCTCCGAGCACGCGGATTCGCTTGCCCTCCACCACCAAGTCCGCCCTCACCGCCCCACGGGGCTCGAGCGTTGGGAGATGGAGCGCCTCGGCATCGACGACTTCGATGTCCCGCCGCACCAGCAGGGCGTTACCGTGCCAGCCGAGGCTGCGCGCCCGCTTGTTGACCGGAGCGGCGCGCCAGGGCGTTTCGTCGAGCAGGGCCTTGGGGAGGATGCTCTCGCGCTCGCCGAAGCGCCGGTCGGCCTCCTGCAGCGCGATCACGTCGGCGTTGAGCTCGCGCAGGACGGAAATGATCCTGTCGGGATCGAGCCGGCCATCGACCCCCACACCCTTGTGCATGTTGTAGCTGGCGAATGTGAGCTGCACTGCGGGGTTCAACGCTCGCTATTCGGGAATGGTGCCCGGATCGCCGGCAATATAGCGATCGGTGGCGCGGGCGGGCAGTCCGTCGATGCTCTCCCGCCGGGTCCGGTACTTGCCAGCCCATTCTCTCGGGTCGGCCTGCGCGTGATGCTTGAGCAGCGTCGGGCGTTCGCGCTCAAGTTCCATGATGGGAACGCCGTAACCGCAACTGGTCTGCACGCTCTCCACCTGGATATCGAAGATCTGCCGCGTCCCGGGGAGCATGGTGAAGTGAGGTGCAAGCTCGTCCCAGCCGCGATCCCACGGCACCACCGGCTCTCCCCGGCCGTAGATCCGCAAGATCAGCGCGGGCTGCTGGAAGTTGCAGAACATCAGGGTGATCCGCCCGTCGGCGAGCAAGTGGGCATTGGTCTCGTTCCCCGAGCCGCCGAGGTCGAGATAGGCCACTCGCCGGGGGGAGAGGATGCGGAAGCAGTCGTAGCCCTTAGGGCTGAGGTTGATCCGCGCATCCTGAGCAGCGGTGGCGACGAAGAACACCGGCTGCGCGGCGATCATCGCCGCGTGCCTGTCGTTCAGCTCTTCGAAGAACTCGGCCATGCCCCCGGGCTATGCCACCCGGCGGGCGACTGCAAGTCAGCGCTCCTTGGTCGCGCCAAAGGTGAGGTCGGGATTCTTTTCCTGCTGGTAGCCGACGTCCCAGGCCGACTTGGCCATGAACACCGGATCGCCGTCGCGGTCGCGCGCGAGGTTGGCCCGGTTGAATTCCTCGAAGGTCTTGATCGCTTCGGGCGAGCCTTTGAGCCATCGAGCTGTAGCGAAGGGCGATGCTTCCAACGATGCCTCGACCTTGTATTCGGCCGAGAGCCGCGAGATCAGCACATCGAGCTGCAGCTGGCCGACCACGCCAACGATCCACTGTCCGCCGATGTCGGGATAGAACACCTGGATCACGCCCTCTTCGCTCAAGTCGTCGAGCGCCTTGCGCAGCTGCTTGGTCTTGGTCGGGTCCTTGAGCTGAACGCGCCGCAGGATTTCCGGGGCGAAGTTCGGCAGACCGGTGAAGCGGACCTGGTTCTTCTCCGACAGGGTATCGCCGACACGCAGGGTCCCATGGTTGGGAATGCCGATGATGTCGCCGGCCTCGGCGGTGTCCGCCAGCTCGCGGTCCTGGGCAAAAAACAGGATCGGCGAATGCACCGCGATCGGCTTGCCGAGACCCGAGGGGATCAGCTTCATCCCGCGCTTGAAGGTGCCTGAGACCATGCGCATGAACGCAATGCGATCGCGGTGCTGCGGGTCCATGTTGGCCTGGACCTTGAACACGAAGCCGGTGACTTCGTCGAAGCTCGGTTCGATCGGGCCGGCCTCCGAAGGCTGCGGTCGCGGCGGCGGGGCGAAGCGGGCGATAGCCTCGATCAACTCGGTCACGCCGAAGTTCTTGAGCGCCGAGCCGAAGTAGACCGGCGTAAGGTCGCCATGGCGATAGGCTTCGAGGTCGAACTCAGGATAGCCGTGCTGCGCCAGCTCCACTTCCTCGGCCATGTGACCGGTCAGTTCCACGTCGGCATCGCGTTTGCCGAGGAACTCCTTGCTCGGACCTTCCGGGCGGCTGATCTCGCCGGTGCCGAAATCCATCACGCCTTCGAACACGCCGCCCATCCCGATCGGCCAGGACTGCGGGCTGACGTCGAGCGCCAGGGTGTCGGCCACTTCATCGAGCAAGTCGAAGACCGGCTTGCCCTCGCGGTCGACCTTATTGACGAAGGTGATGATCGGCACCGAACGCAGGCGGCAGACCTCGAACAGCTTGCGGGTCTGCGGTTCGATGCCCTTGGCGGCGTCGATCACCATGATCGCGGAGTCGACCGCGGTCAGGGTGCGGTATGTGTCTTCCGAGAAGTCTTCGTGGCCCGGCGTGTCGAGAAGGTTGAAGGTCACCCCATCGCGCTCGAAGGTCATGACCGAGCTGGTGACCGAGATGCCGCGCTGCTGTTCGATCTTCATCCAGTCCGAACGCGCCCGGCGCGCGGCACCGCGGGCTTTCACCTCGCCGGCAAGGTGGATCGCGCCGCCTTGCAGCAGCAGCTTCTCGGTAAGGGTCGTCTTACCCGCGTCAGGGTGCGAGATGATCGCGAAGGTGCGGCGGTTGGAAGTCATGGGCCGCGCCCCTACCGGGGCCGCACGGTTACGTCCATGCGGAAGCTGCGCTCGGCACCTGGCGCCAGCTCCATCACGCCGGGTTTAGTGCGGAAGTCGCCCGCGAAGCCGGCAGGGTCGGCGATGCCCGCCCACGGCTCGATGCAGATGTAGCTCGCGCCCGGCTTCTGCCAGACCCCGAGCATCGGCGTGTCGGGGAAGGCGATATCGAGCGTGGTACTGTCGGGGGCACCGTAGCTGAGGCTTCGGCTGGTCAGCTCATCCCAGATCAATGCATCGTCTGCGAACAGATCGGGCGAAAGCGGGAGCTGTCGGTCCCTAATCGGTGTGGCTTCGCTTCGCGCGACCAGCCCGTCGGCATCGATGCGCCGGATATCCTGCAGCTCGTCGGCAGCGAAAGTAATCGCGTGGTCTTCCTTGGCCATAGCGCCCGGCAGCGGCCAGGCGAAGGCCGGGTGAAAGCCGAAGCTGAACGGCAGCGGCTCAGGGCCAGGATTGCGCACCGTGGCGGTCATCGACAGCATCGGCCCGTCGAGGGCAAACGCCACCTCCAGCACGAACGCGAACGGATAGGCCGCGCGGATCGGCGGACTGTCCGACAGTCTGAACCGCGCGAGCGAGCCCGAATGCTCGACCAGCTCGAAAGGACTCGCTCGAGCGAAACCGTGCTTGGGCAAGGCATAGTCCAAACCGCCCAGCCGATAGCGCCCGCCGTTGAGCGCTCCGACGATTGGAAACAGCAGCGGAGCATGACCCGACCAGAACGCCGGGTCGGCGTTGGTCATATACTCGCGGCCTTGCCGGTCCGTCAGGGACCACAGCTCCGCCCCATGAGGATCGATCCGCGCGGACAGCTCTTCCGAGGCTATCGCGACGCGCTCGGTCATCCCCGCAGGCCGGCTCCGAGCTTGGCCGCTGCCGCGACCACGCTATCGGCAATCGCCTTCAGATCCGCGTCGGTATAGCTCTTCTCGCCCGGCTGGAGCGTGACCTCGATCGCCAGGGACTTCTGCCCTTCCGGCACGCCGCTGCCGCGGAAGTCGTCGAACAGGCGGGCGTCGATGATGTTGGTCTTGTCCGCGCCCTTGATCGTGCGCAGCAGGTCGCCCGCCGCCAGTTCGACCGGGACGAGGAACGCGAAGTCGCGCGTCACCGCCTGGAGAGCAGGCGGGGCATAGAGCGTGCGAGCGAAGGCGCCGCCGTTCTTCTTCGCCGGAATGGCGTCAAGGAACAGTTCCGCAGCCACGACAGGCCCTTCGATGTCGAAGGCAGCCAGCGTGCGCGGATGAAGCGTGCCGAAGCGCGCGAGAACCGTCTTGGGTCCAAGGCGCAACGTAGCCGACTGGCCCGGATGGAACTGCGGCCCCGCGTCTCCCATCACCTGGAGCTTTTCGACCGGTGCACCGGCCTCCGTCAGCAGCGCCACGGCCTCAGCCTTCGCGTCGAACGCGTCAAACGTGACGGCCTTGCCACTGGCCCAGCCCCGCGACTGCTTTTCACCGGCGAGCAGAACCGCGATGCTGGCGCGCTCGTCACTCGCACCGGCGTCGCCGCGCAGGTAGCGACGGCCGATCTCGAACAGCCGCACGCCAGCCGCACCGCGGTCGATATTGCGCTTCGCCGCCGCGAGCAGCCCCGGTAGCAGCGAGGGGCGCATGGCCTTCATGTCCTCGCTGATCGGGTTCTCAAGCACCCACAGGCCTCCGTTCCCATCCGCGAAATGGTCGGCATGAGCCTGCGGCAGGAAGGACCAGGTGACCGCCTCGTTCGCTCCGCGCGCAGCCGCTGCGCGACGCAGGCGCCGCTCCAACTGCTGCTGCGGGGTCGCGGTGGGGCGCGCCACGCCATCAACTTTGGGCAAGGCCACGCTCGCGACCTGATCGAGGCCGTGAACACGCACGACTTCCTCGACGATGTCCGGCGCACCGTCGACATCGGGGCGCCAGGTCGGGGCGGTGACCGTCCACTCCGCACCCACCTTGAAGCCGAGCCTTTCGAGGATCGCGCGCTGGTCGGCTTCCGGAATGGCCACGCCGCCGAGCCGTTCGGCCAGCGCGGGATCGTAGGCCACGATGGCGGTGTCCATCGGCGGTGAGCCGGCACGGACCACGTCCGAAGCTTCGCCGCCGCAGATCTCGAGGATCAGCGCGGTCAGCAACTCAAGGCCGCCATCGAGAAAGGCGGGGTCAACGCCCCGTTCGAACCGGGTGCGGGCATCGCTGGCAAGACCAAGCGAGCGGCCGCTGGTGCCGATCCGCTCGGGATCGAAGTAGGCGATCTCGAGCAAGACGTCGGTGGTGCCTTCCGACACGCCCGAATGTTCGCCGCCCATGATCCCGGCGATGTCGTGCACGCCGCTGTCGTCGGCGATGACGGTCATCGAGCTGTCGAGCTCGTAAGTCTTCTCGTTGAGGGCGAGAACCTGCTCGCCATCCTTTGCGCGGCGCGCCACGACAGCACCGGTCAACTTGGCGAGGTCATAGACGTGCGCAGGCCGCCCGACGCCGAGCATCAGATAATTGGTGATATCGACCAGGGCCGAAATCGGCCGCTGTCCGGCATCGCGAAGGGCGGACTGCATCCACTCCGGCGAGGCGCCATTCTTCACGCCGCGGATCACTCGACCGTAAAAGGCGGGACAGCCTTCCGGGTCGTCAGTACGAATTTCGACGGGGCAAGAGAATGTCCCGGGAACAGCCTCTACCTCCAGCGACTTCAGGGTGCCGAGACCTGCGGCGGCGAGATCGCGAGCAATGCCGTAGACGCCCATGCAGTCAGGCCGGTTGGGCGTGATGGCCACATCGAACACCGGGCTCGTGCCGTGGTATTCGGCGAAGGAAGCGCCGACCGGCGCATCTTCGGGCAATTCGATAATGCCGTCGTGATCTTCGCCGAGCTCAAGCTCACGCGTCGAGCACATCATGCCGTTGCTTTCGACGCCGCGGATCGCGCTCTTGCGCAGCTGCATGCCGTTCGCGGGCACGACCGCGCCCGGAAGCCCGAGCACGCCCTTCATTCCCGCATGCGCGTTCGGTGCCCCGCACACGACTTGCAGCGGATTGCCGTCGCCCGTGTCGACCGTCAGGACCTGGAGCTTGTCGGCGTCCGGGTGCGGAGCGGCGGTGAGGACTTTGGCGATGCGGAAGCCGGCGAGCTTGTCGGCCGGATCTTCGAGCCCCTCGACCTCGATGCCCAGCGCGTTGAGCCGGGCCGCGACTTCGGCGGCGGTGGCTTCGGTGTCCAGGTACTGCTTGAGCCAGGTGAGCGAGAACTTCATACCCGCGCTCCTACGCCGCCGGAAAGCGTCGGCTGGTCGAGGAACGAGAAGCCATAGTGCGACAGCCAGCGCACATCGCCGTCGAAGAACGCCCGCAAGTCATCCATCCCGTACTTGAGCATGGCCAGGCGATCGACGCCTATGCCGAATGCGAAACCCTGCCACTCGTTGGCATCGAGACCGCACATCTCGATGACCCGGCGGTTGACCATGCCCGAGCCGAGCAGCTCCATCCAGCCATGGCCCGGCGCATCGCCATTGCCGCCGAGCACACGGCGGCCGTTCTCGATCGCGAAGCCGACGTCCGCCTCCACCGAAGGCTCGGTGAACGGGAAGTAGCTCGGCCGCAGCCGCAGCACGATGTCGTCGCGCTCGAAGAAGGCCTTGAGGAAGGTCTCGAGCGTCCACTTGAGATGGCCGAGGTGAATGTCGCGGTCGATCACCAGGCCTTCGACCTGATGGAACATCGGCGTGTGGGTGGCGTCGGAATCCGAACGGTAGACCCGGCCAGGCGCGATGATCCGCACTGGCGCGCCCTCGGCCATCATGGTCCGGACCTGGACCGGCGAGGTATGCGTTCGCAGCAGCATGCGTCCGCCGTTGTCCGCCGCGTCGGGGAAATAGAAGGTGTCGTGCATCGCCCGGGCGGGATGGCTCTCAGGCATGTTGAGCGCTGTGAAGTTGTACCAGTCGTTTTCGATTTCCGGACCGGTGGCGACGCTGAAGCCAAGATCGGCGAAGATCTCCGCCAGTTCATCCATCACCTGGCTGACCGGATGAACCGATCCGCGCTGGGCCTCCGGAGCCGGAAGCGAAAGGTCGAGCGTCTCTGCAGCCAGCCGGGTCTCGAGCTCGGCCGCTTCCATCGCGTCCTTGCGCGCCGTCAGCGCGTCGGTGACCGACTGGCGCAGGCCCTGGATCTGCGGGCCCTTCTCCTGCCGCTCATCGGGGCTCATCGCCCCAAGCGTCTTGAGCAGCGCGGAGATGCTCCCCTGCTTGCCGAGAAACTCAACGCGCAAGGCCTCCAACGCGGTCAGGTCTGCCGCGCTGTCGATCCGCGTCCGGGCGTCATTTTCGAGAGCGGTATAATCAGTCATCGCGCGCGCCTGTAGCGGGCGGAGCGCGCAGCCCCAACCCCTATTCGCCAATCGCGCCCGGCTCGGAAGTATAGCGCAGCACGGTCGGCAGATCCGTTTCGGGCGCCGCGCCCTGGTCCGCCATGCGCTGAGCCATGATCTTCTCAAGGATCGGGTGCGGCCTCTCCGCGTACTCCGTCGGCGTGATGCCCATGAACGAACGGAAGTCGCGCACGAACTGGGCCTGGTCGAAATATTGCCCGTCGAGCGCGCTGCTCCAGTTGTGCGTCGGATCCAGCATGTACTGCGCCAGGCTGCGAAGGAAGCGCTGCCGACGGAGCAGCACTTTCGGCGGGAAGCCGAAGTAGCGGCTGCAGAACCGTTCGAGCGAGCGGGGGTTCATGCCGAGACGTTCGCCGAGTTCGACGACATTGGCCATGTCGGGATCGCGCAGGGCGGCCTGGCAGGCGATGATCTGCGTCTCCTGCGGTACCGGTCGGCTTGCGAGCCGCATGAGATAATCGTTCATGCTGCTGGCGATGAGCTCCGCGTCGCCCCCGGCCCCCTGAACGATGTCGTGAATCGGCCGGAACAGCGAGAACGCCGGGTGCTCCATCCCGTCGACGGTGCGGTCGCTCAGATGGTTGGCGGGCTCATCGATGAATTTCGCCCAGCCGGCGGGTTGCAGGCCCAGACCCCACACGCGGGACCGGGTAACGCCGAAGTTGATCGCCTTGCTGGTCGGGCCGTTGGCCACGAACGGCCACTGAGGCTGCAGTTCGCCCACGCCAATGCAAGCGATCGGTGGCGGCCCTTCGGTGAACCGGAGCGCGGCCCATTCGGGGTGGAGGCAGTCTTCGATCAGATCGCCCGACGCGCAATCGACGGTGGTGGCATAGAGCGCCGTGAAATAGGGTTCGATCGCCTTCGACAGGCGATAAAACTGCACAGCAATGGGGAAATCGGCCTTCATTGCCCCTTGCGACCCGGACCCCAAGAATTGCACGGCTGGTTAGCCGGACGAACGAGAGAGTTCGTTCGTGCTTATGAGAATATAAGCTCGTTACTGACAAGCCTCGATAATTCCCCAGCGCAACTCAGTAAAAACCCCGAGAAGGTTTTACAGGATTCCCCGGAGCCGCCCAAAAGAGAAGGGCGCGGACGGCATCCCGTCCACGCCCTTCTGCTTTAACCGTCGCTTCGGCCTTAGGCCGGAAGAGCGGCCTTCGCCTGCTGGATGATCGAAGCGAACGCGCCGCCTTCGTTCATCGCCAGGTCGGCCATGACCTTACGGTCCAGTTCGATCCCGGCGAGCTTGGCGCCGTGGATGAACTGCGAGTAGCTGAGGCCTTCCGCACGGACGGCAGCGTTGATGCGCTGGATCCACAGGGCGCGGAAAGTCCGCTTCTTCACCTTGCGGTCGCGGTAGGCATACTGCCCAGCCTTCTCGACCGCCTGACGAGCGACGCGGATGGTGTTCTTGCGGCGACCGCGATAGCCCTTGGCCTGGTCGAGAATCCGCTTGTGCTTCTGGCGGGTGGTTACGCCACGCTTGATACGGGACATGTCGAAATACTCCTGTCTCTAAACCGGGCTCAATCGAGGCCGTAGGGGGCCCACTTCTTGATCGTCTTCGCATCAGCGTCGGCGATCACCGTGGTGCCACGGTTCTGGCGGATGTACTTCGCGTTGTGGCTGATCAGGCGGTGGCGCTTACCAGCGACACCATGCTTGACCTTGCCGGTGGCGGTGATCTTGAAGCGCTTCTTCACACCGCTCTTGGTCTTCAGCTTGGGCATTTTCGTCTCCTTGTTCAGGGACACGTCCAAACCAGCCCTGGCAGCCCATGTGAGCCAGGCCGGCCGATGATTACGTGTCTGTGAAGCGGGCGCCCTTAGGCTCAAGCGATGGCAATGGCAAGGCCGAGTTGCCCTCTCGGAAGGGTTTCCCCGTCGCTGACGCGGGATGCTACACCACGCACCTGTCCGACTCGGGGAGAGAGACGATGGAAGGTGAGAACCAGGGCCCGGCGAGCGGCATAACCGCTCACCTGACGATTCGCGATGGCCGCGGAACCGAAGCGGTGAAGTTCTACGAGCAGGCATTCGGCGCAGCAGAGCAGATGCGCCAGTTCGCCGACGACGGGAAGCGGTTGATGCATTCGCACCTATCGATCAACGGCGGCTCGCTGATGCTCAACGACGACTTCCCCGAATACCGTGACGGCGCGGCCGCCCCGCCTCCCGGCGGTCTGACCTTGCACCTCCAGGTCCCCGACGCGGACGTCGCCTGGGACAAGGCGGTGGCTGCCGGCGCCAAAGTCGTGTTCCCGCTCGAGAACCAGTTCTGGGGCGACCGCTATGGCCAGGTCGAGGATCCGTTCGGTTTCACCTGGTCGATCGGCGGGCCGAAGACGGAATAGGATCGGTATTCTCCACGAATTGCCCTGCGTCGGGAAACAGCTATTCCGGACGCAGGGGGCGTTGAGTGGAAAGCGACAAACGGACAAGTATCCTGCGTATCATCGCGGCAATCGGCATTGCCGGGGTCTATGCGCTGCTCTGCTACGCGCTCGTCGATTGGGCACGGCCCGACACCGGCTTCGTTTCGATTTCATTCGCCCTGATCCAACCCGCGGCAATCAGCGCCTTCGTCTGCTACGTAGCCGATCCGCTGGCCGGTCGGCGCCGCCGTTTCTACCTTCTGGTGCCTCTCTGGCTCTTCATCGGAATGATAGTGATAGCGGCCTTCCTTCTTCAGGAAGGAGCGGTCTGTATCGCCATGCTTGCACCGGTATGGCTGATAAGCGGATTGCTTGGGGCACATCTTGCCTTTCGCCTGCGCAAGCGAGACCAGGTCGACGAAGCGGCAGTATTCCTTTCGCCGGCCATTCTCGCCCTGCCGCTAGTTCTCATGCCGATCGAAGCCGCTCTGCCCGTTCCGGAAGCCACCTATTCCGTACGCCGCGAGATCATCATCGACGCATCAGCCGATCTCGTCTGGCCGCTGATGGAAGGCATACCCGACGTTCATGAGGACGAAGGTCGCTGGAACGTGACGCAGGACCTGCTGGGAGTTCCTCGTCCGCTATCAGCGAGGCTCTCGGGCAAGGGGCCTGGGAGCATCCGTTTCGCGAGCTGGGAACACGATGTCGCGTTCCGCGAGATCGTGACCCAATGGCTGCCAGGGCGCAAAATACACTGGCGTTTCGACTTCGACGGCAGCGAAGGATGGGAGTTCACGGATCGCCACCTTCGTCCGGACAGCACGTATTTGCAGGTGTTGGATGGCGGATACACGCTCTCCCCGCTGCCCAACGGCAAGCATCTTCTGACGCTGGAGACACGTTACATCGCCCGGACGCCGTTCAACAGCTACGCGAGCTTGTGGGGAGAGCTATTCCTCGGCGATCTCGAAATGAACCTTCTCGAGATGATACGCGCGCGCGCCGAAAGGGCTGCCGCGCGCGAAAGTTAAGGCTTCAGTGTCCGCCCAACGCCTCGAGCACATCTTCCAGCCGCGCCGGATCGCCGATCGCCAGGACGTGACCATCGGAGGCTGCATGTAGCGGCTCGCCGTTCCAGTCGCACATCAGGCCGCCGGCCCCTTCCACGACCGGCACAAGGGCGGCGAAATCGTGAAGCTTCAGGCCGCTCTCGCAAACCACATCGACGAAGCCTGTCGCAAGCAGGGCATAGTTGTAGCAGTCTCCGCCCATGACCATGCGCTTGTGGTCGGTCTTCTGGGCCAGCGCCATGAACTGGTCGCCCTCTTCATTAGTGAAGTACTGGGGGCCGGTGGTGGCGATCGTGGCGTCAGAAAGCTGGCGACAGGTCCGGGTCGAGACCGGCTGGCCGTTGAGCGTGGTCGGTTGCCCAGCAACGCCCAGCCAGCGTTCGCCGAGAATCGGCTGGTCGATCACACCAAGGACCGGAAAGCCGTCCACCAGCAGCGCGATCAAGGTCCCAAACGTCGCCCGTCCGGCGAGGAAGGCGCAAGTGCCGTCCACCGGATCGAGCACCCACTGACGTCCCGAGCGGCCCTCGCTCACTCCGAACTCCTCGCCGTGAATTCCATCCTGCGGGACTTCGGCCGTGAGAATACGGCGCATCGCTTCCTCGGCCGAACGATCGGCGATGGTCACGGGCGTGGCATCCCCTTTTCGCTCCGCATCGACGGGCGTACGGAAGTGCGGCCGGATGGCCTCGCGAGCGGCGTCGGCGAGGCGGTGGGCGAGAGCGATTTCGGCAGTGAGGTTCATGGGGCTTCCGGAGCTTCTATTCGTTCGGGCTGACCGGCGGTGTGGACGCGAAAAACAATCGCCCGCGCGCCCTCCGGTCCACCCTTGGGGGCGTGGATCGCGCGCGGCGGGATTACGTAAGTGTCGCCGGCCTTGAGCGGGAGGTCGGGCTTGCCTTCCTCGACATGGATGGCGGTGCCTTCGATCAGGTAGAGGAATTCCTCTCCCGGATGATAGTGTCGCGCGACCTGGGCATTCGGCGGGATCACCACGTCGGAGACGATCACCTCGACCCCGGGGATGCCGGAGATCGGCGAACGCAGGACCTCGTTCGAACCGGGAGGTGGCCGGGTACTCTCCGCTTCCTGCTGCGCCTGCGCATAGGCGAACGGCAGCGAGACGGCATAGACCGCGGCGGCGATGATCCAACTGAGGCGCATGGCGATACTCCCCAGAACCCCCGTACGGGGGTTCAATCGAACAGCGAGCTGACGCTGCTTTCGTCCGCGATGCGTCGCACCGCCTCGCCGATCAGCGGTGCGACCGACAGCACGCGGATGCGGCTGGAATCAGTGGTCGCGTCGGTCGGCAGGATTGAATCAGTGATGACCAGCTCGGTCAGCGCGGACTTGTCCACGCGGGCCACGGCGCTGCCCGAAAGCACACCATGAGTGATGTAGGCAGCCACGCTCTTTGCCCCGGCATCCATTAGCGCCTGGGCCGCGTTGCACAGGGTCCCGCCCGAATCGACGATGTCGTCCGCCAGGATGCAGCAGCGGCCGCGTACGTCGCCGATGATGTTCATGACTTCGGATTCGCCCGGCCGTTCGCGACGCTTGTCGACGATGGCGAGCGGGGCGTTGTCGAGGCGCTTGGCCAGCGCGCGGGCGCGCACCACGCCGCCCACGTCCGGCGAAACGACCATCAGGTCCTTTCCGTCGTACCGGCTCTTGATGTCGGCCGCCATGGTCGGCGCCGCGTAGAGGTTATCGGTCGGGATATCGAAAAAGCCCTGGATCTGCCCGGCGTGCAGATCGACCGAAAGCACGCGGTTGGCGCCCGCTTCGGTGATCAGGTTGGCGACCAGCTTGGCCGAGATCGGCGTACGTGGACCGGGTTTCCGATCCTGGCGGGCATAGCCGAAATAGGGCAGCACCGCGGTGATTCGCTTGGCCGAAGCACGGCGGCAGGCGTCGATCGCGATCAACAGCTCCATCAGGTTGTCGTTGGCTGGATAGCTCGTCGACTGGATGATGAAGACGTCTTCGCCGCGAACGTTTTCGTGGATCTCGACGAAGATCTCTTCGTCAGCGAACCGCCGGACGCTCGCGTCGGTCAGCTCAGCCTCGAGATAAGCCGCGATAGCGCGGGCGAGCGGCAGGTTCGAATTGCCGGCCATCAGTTTCATCGCGGGTGGGCCCTCGTTTGCTTTCTGGCGTTTTCGCGCTGGATTCGGATGTGCCCGGCTCTAGCCAAGCGTCACATGATTGCAACCTGAGTCACGGTCTATCCCCGGTCTGTGACCAGTCCGCTTTGCAGGACGTTAAGACAATAGGCCTAATTGCCGCGCTCTGACACTCCGGGAAGCACGAGGGCGAGGGGTCGCAATGTCGAAGAGCGAACCGCAATTCCGCCCGGCCCCGGCTGGCGCGGCTCGCTTATCGACGAAGCTGCTGCTGCTCGCGCTCTACCTCGCTTTCGATCACGCCAGCGTCGCTGAACGAGTGGCGTCTCTGGGGCTCTCGACGGAGTTGCTCGCGTTCCTGGTGCTCTATGGCGCGCTCGTGCTCGCCCTCTGCGCCGCGGCGTTTATCCTCTCCACGCCTCTCAGGGTCATCGCCGCAGCCGTTCTCGCGATCGGTTCCGTGATGCTGCAGAGCTACGAATGGTCGACGGGCTCTCCGCTGGTCTACGAAGCCTTCGAGATGATGGTCGCCTCCCGCGGCGATGCCGGCGACGCGTTGAGCCAACACGGCACAGTGCTACTCCAAGCGATCGGCGCGGCCTCGATCCTGTTTCTCGCCATCGCCCTCCCGCCCGGCCGATTTGCCCTGCGCTATGGCATCGGCTGGATCATTCCGTTGGGTGCGGTAATCGCCCTCGCTGGCATGCTCTACCTGCGGGGAGGTGAAGGCGCGAAGGCGCTGCCGGCGCCGTTCTCTCCGCTGGCCCAGGGGGCGATCATGGCCACGCTCGGGCTGACGGAGAAAGAGCACCCGCGCCAGGCGGTGAACCTGACGCCAAGCCGCGCCCTCGCAACTGGTGACGTGGTGCTGGTGATCGATGAAAGCGTCGCCGCCAACTACCTCGACATAAATCAGCGCGCGGGCGTCTATTCCGGACTCGCCGGAGACCGGCCGGGGTTGCGGATCGCCAATTTCGGCGTGGCCGCTTCGATCGCCAACTGCAGCGCCGGCAGTAACAGAACACTGCGCTTCGGCGGCACCCGCGCCAATTACCGCCGGGCTGCAGAGGAGATGCCCTCGGTCTGGGCCTACGCCCATCGCGCCGGTTTCCGCACGGTCTATCTCGACGGGCAGCGTCAGGGTGGACAACTGCAGAACCTGATGACCCCGGCCGAGCGAGCCGAGATCGACGACTTCATCCAGATCGGCGACACGCCCGTGCCGGAACGCGACCATCGTCTGGCGCAGTTGCTTGGCGAGCGGCTACACAACGGAACCGCAGAGCTGATCCTGGTCAACAAGGTCGGCGCCCACTTCCCCGTGGCCGACAAGTTTCCCGATGCCGCAGCCAAGTTTCGCCCGCTCCCGGTGCGGGGCCGCTCCGAAGGCATCACCGACATCGCGTCGCTTCCCGGCGTCACGGCAGAGAGCGAGGATGACTGGCGGCTCTACCGCAATGCCTATCGCAACACCGTTGCCTGGAGCACCGGCGGGTTCTTCGATCGGTTGCTGCCGCAAGTACCGGGGACGGGCGCGGTCATCCTCTACACTTCGGACCATGGCCAGGACCTGCACGAGAGGGGTGGCGCGGGCGGATCGACGCATTGCGTCCCCGATCCCCGGCCCGAGGAAGGCGCTGTCCCGCTGGTGGCCATCACGGGATCGGATTCAACGGTGGACTGGCGGACCTATTCCTCCGCCAACTTCGACGGCATGAGCCACTTCCGGATATTCCCCACGCTGCTGGCTGTGATGGGCTATGCACCAGAGCAGACCGTGGCGTTCTACGGCCCCTCTCTGATGTCGGCCACGAAGGACGACTACAGCTTCACTCCGACTTACAACGCATCCTTGGGTCGTGATCCGACCTGGCGCCGGCTCGATCGAGCGGATCTGGCCGTGCCGCCTGTAGCCGACTACGCGCAATTCGCAGGAGCGCCCTGAGGCTCAATCGACCCGGTGCTCGGTCTTGACCCAGCGCACGGTCCCGGTGCTGGCGCGCATGACGACACTTTCGGTAGTCATGAGCCCGCGGCGCCGCTTGACGCCTTCGAGCAGCGAGCCATCGGTAACGCCCGTCGCGGCGAAGATGCAGTCGCCCTTCGCCAGGTCCTCCAACAGATAGATTCGGTCGAGGTCCTCGATGCCCAACTTGCGGGCCCGGCCTCTCTCGTCGTCATTGCGGAACAGCAGGCGGCCGTTGAACTGCCCACCGACACAACGCAGCGCCGCGGCGGCCAGTACACCTTCCGGAGCGCCGCCCGAGCCCATGTAGATGTCGATCGTGGTGTCGGGGTCGGTCGTGGCAATCACGCCGGCCACGTCGCCGTCGGGAATGAGTTGAATGCCGCAACCGATCTCGCGCAGTTCCGCGATCAGCGCAGCGTGGCGTGGTCGGTCGAGCACGCAGGCGATCAATTCGTTGGGCGCGACGCCCTTGGCCTTGGCCACGGCCTCGATGTTTTCACGAGCCGTCTTGGTTAGATCGATCACGCCCGGCGGATAGCCCGGTCCGACGGCCAGCTTCTCCATATAGACGTCGGGCGCGTTGAGCAGGCAGCCCTTCTCGGCCGCTGCGAGGACCGCCAGCGCGTTGGCGCCGGCCTTGGCGGTGATCGTCGTGCCCTCGAGCGGGTCGAGAGCGATGTCGATCTTGGGGCCCTTGTCCGGCGCCCCGCCGACCCGTTCGCCGATGTAAAGCATCGGCGCTTCGTCGCGTTCGCCCTCTCCGATGACGACGGTGCCATCGATGTAGAGATCGTCGAACGCCCGGCGCATCGCCTCCACTGCGGCCGCATCGGCAGCTTTTTCATCGCCCCGACCGATCAGGCCCGAGGCGGCAATCGCTGCAGCTTCGGTCACGCGGACCATTTCAAGCACTAGCACTCGGTCGAGGACACTGCCGTTGGCGACGGTCTTGCTGGAGGGCATGGCGGCTCCGCATCTGTTGGCAATATTTGCGAAGTTATGCCCCCAACGAAGCGGTGTCGAGCGCACCTTTGGTCAGTTCATCGGCGATTCAGCACATGAATCCAATTTGACGCGCGTCTTGGAGGAAGGGGGCCCCGTGCCAAAGTCCGCCAGCCTATTAGCTGCAGCGCTTGCGGCCAGTTTCGCTGCACCGCCCGCCTTTGCTCAGGACGCTGGGGACGAACCCACTGCCGAAGAGATGATCGAGGTCGCCCGCGAGGCCTATCGGCCGCCGGGCCTCACGCGCAAATGCCAGCCAGGCAAACCCGGCGAAATCGTCGTCTGCGCCACCGATCCTGACGCTTACCGGGTGGAATCGTCGACCGATCAAGCAATCCGCACCGGCCAGCCGGTTTTCGACGGGATACCGCGCGCACCCGACGTGTTCGGCATCCCTCCCTGCGAGAGCCAGTCGGTCTGCATGAAGGGCGGATGGGTGCCGCCCCAGGTGCACCTGATTGACTTGAGCGCAATCCCGGTGCCGCTGACCGAAGAGGAGGCGGCAATGGTATTCCGGGCGGAAGATGGACCGCCCCGGCAACCTATCCGAGCAGAGGCATCACCAGCGGCGGCTCGGTAAGGCTCGCGGAACCTTCGAGCAGGCTCAGCGCGCGGGCCACGCCGCTTTCCGGTCCTTCATGAGTGACCATCGCCACCAGGACTTCGCCGCCTTCCTCGTGCCGGCCGTGCTGGATCAGGCTCTCGATCGAGACCCCGGCATCGCGCATGGCGGCGGTGATCTCCGCCAGAACGCCCGGACGGTCAGTCACGGTGAAGCGCAAGTAGGTGCTGCTCACACGGTGGCCCGGATCAGCGGCTTCGAGCGATTCGAGCTCATCGACCGGCACCGAGAACGGCACGGTCGCGACGCCCCGCGCGATGTCGATCAGGTCCGCGACGACGGCGCTGGCCGTCGGTCCATCGCCCGCACCTGCGCCCTGGAACAGCAACCGACCGGAGAAATTGCCTTCGACGACGACCGCATTGGTCGGCCCATCGACCGCCGAAAGCGGGTGGGTCAGGGGAACGAGGCAAGGCTGAACGCGCTGGAACAGGCCGCCTCTTTCCTCGTCGCGGTTGGCGATGCCGATCAAGCGGATGACGTAGCCAAGCGCTGCAGCCTGGGCGATGTCAGCGCTGCGGATGCGCGTGATGCCGTCGATCTTCATCGCTTCGAAATCGATGCGTCCGCCAAACGCTATGGCCGCCAGGATCGCCAGTTTATGTGCCGCGTCGACACCTTCGATGTCGAAGCTTGGGTCCGCCTCGGCGTAACCGAGCGCCTGGGCTTCGCCGAGCACATCGCCGAAATCGCGACCCGACTTTTCCATCGTCGAGAGGATGTAGTTACAGGTGCCGTTGAGAATGCCGTAGATGCGCGACACGGCGTTGGCCGCAGCGCCTTCGCGCAAGCCCTTGATTACCGGAATGCCCCCAGCAACCGCAGCCTCGAATTTGAGAGGGGCATTGGCGGATTCGGCCGCACCGGCGAGTTCCATGCCGTGGTGAGCGATCATCGCCTTGTTGGCCGTGACCACTCCTTTGCCCGCGGCCAGCGCCCGGCGAGCGAGGGCCAGGGCCGGGCCATCGGCACCACCTACGAGTTCGACCACGACATCGACGTCCTCGCGCTCGGCGAGCACCGTCATGTCGTCTTCCCAGGGATAGCGCGAGAGATCGACACCGCGATCCTTGGTGCGGTCGCGAGCGCAGACCGCAACGATCTCGATCGGCCGTCCGGCGCGGCGCGCGATCAGGTCGGCGTTGGTCTCGAGGAGACGAATTACCCCGCCGCCCACCGTACCAAGACCGGCCAGAGCGATCCTCAGCGGTGATGTGTCATGCGAAGCGGCCATGTGTTCCCTCGGGTCCCTAGAGTTGCGGGCGCGGCGTTAATTCGCCGCGGCCCGCTTGGCTAGAGCCCGAACGAACTCAACCGCGATTGCGCGGGCAGGCTCCGAGCTGTTCCATGATGAAGCGATAGTCGGCGTCGGCGCGATTGCGCGAAGGGCCGTCGTTCTGGAGCAGCGCATTAGCGGGCAGGCGATAAGGGAGGAAGCAAGCCAGCCGGTACCATTCGACCGTGTCGACCTGGGGCGCGCGGGCCGACTGGTCCACGATCTCGCTCCACGAAACCCCCCACTCCGGCTGCATGCCGGGGCGCCGAACGACGCTCAGCGAAACCGGCACGCCAGTCTGCGTATCGAGGAACAGCTGCGTCTCCGATTCGCCGGCAAGGTTACCAGCAACCGACATGGCTTCACGAATGCCCGTCACCTTGGGGGGAGCGTCAGGCGAGGCGAACTGGGCGATCACCGCGCGAACCTTCTGCTCGGTTTCGGGTGTGGCAGCCAACTGTGCCGACGGATCCGCGAGCTGAAGTTCACCCGGACGCCCGGGTACGGGCTGAGCAAATACGATGAAGCGTTGCTTCTTGAGCTTCGGGGCCTTGCCATTCGGCAAAAGTGGGACGTCAACCAGATAGGCTATCGATTCGCCGATCGCCGCGCGACCGGAAAGCAGCGCTTCGGTCTGTGTTTCGAGATAGAGCCGTACATGGCCGGGCGCGAGCCCCTGCGCGCGTGCCGGTTCGACTACGGCCTGCTTCTTGACGTTGACCAAGGCCACCAGTCCCGAGGCCTGCACCAGGTCCGCGATATCGGCATAAGTGGCTTCCGCAGCCACCGGTACGGGGGAAGCGTTCTGGGCGTACGTAACACCCGGAATCCCGCAGGTTGCGCCAAAAAGCAGCGTCGCCGCCAAGGCCCTGGACCGCAAGTATCCGCCCCCTCGATTCAAACAATACATCGTCTATTCTCCAATCGCGCCGCGAACTTCCCCAAGCGCGCCGACCCTATGATTGGCCGGTATGACTCTCGACACAAGCCATCTTCCACCCGTAAACGCGTGAATCGCAGGTGAACCGACAAAGCGTTTGCCCAAGCCTTTCTTCGCGGTTAAGGCTTGGGGCAACCGGGACCTGAGAACGATAATCAACAGGGTTCCGTTGGCTCTACCGGATGTCCTTCCGGATCGGTTTCGCAGCCGACGGGGCCTTCGGTAGAAATTTTATGGGGTAGCCCCCGGATTACTGATCCGGAGGTTTCTCTTCGGTGCCGGGCCCCGGTCCGGTGTAATTACGAACGGAGTGAAGGGACTGGATGGCTTACGCTGACCAACAGATGAGCGGTAACAAGATTGTCGCTATCATCGTCGTTGCCCTTATCCACGTTGCTCTTGGCTATGTGCTCATTACGGGCCTTGCATACTCTGCGGCTAAGAAGCTGGTCGAACGCGTGACGACCGTGGATATCGAGGAACCGCCGCCGCCGGAGGAAGAACCGCCGCCGCCGCCGCCAGATGAGGTACGGCCGCCGCCACCGGTAGCACCGCCGCCGCCGATCAATATCGCGATCGCACCGCCGCCGATTCAGACGGTAACCACGCCGCCGCCTCCGGCGCCTGTGGTACCCCGTGCTGCTCCGCCGGCTCCGCCGCCGCCGCCGCCCGCGCCTTCCCAGGCTCGTAACGCGACTCCGGACGGCCAAAATCGCTGGGCTGCGCGCATTCAGGAGAACTATCCTGCTCGCGCCATCCGCGATGAAACCGAAGGACGCGTCGGCGTCAGGGTCACGATCGGCGCAAACGGCCGCGTGACCAGCTGCAGCGTTTCTAACTCCAGCGGATCGAGTGTTCTCGATGACGCGGCTTGCGAAGGCATGACGCGTTACGCCCGCTACAACCCGGCATTGGATGACGACGGCAACCCGACCACGGGCCAGGCGTCGACGACCATCGTCTATCAGCTGAGCAGATAAATTCGGCTTTCAGATCTTTCTAAGAGAGGAATACCCGCATGCTTATTGACATCCTGGCCGCGGCCGCCGGCGAAGCGGCTCCGCAGACCAAGTTCGGCTTCATGGAAGCCATGCACCAGGGCGGTGCGATCGCATGGTCCATTCTCACGGTTCTCGTGATCATGTCGGTCGGATCGTTCTACATCCTGATCACCAAGCTGCTGGAGCAGAACCGCATTCTGAGCCAGTACAAGCACATCCGTGGCAACTTCTGGCGCGCGAACACCCTGGCTGAGGGTGCTTCGAAGCTCGACAAGAACAGCGCTTGGCGCCAGCTCGTCGACGACGGCCTTGCCGCTGAAGGTCAGCACACCAAGATGACCGACTCGCTCGAAGCGCACGACTGGCTGCACGGCTCGCTCGATCGCTCTGAGAACTCGATCAACGCTCGCCTCGCCAGCGGCCTGCCGTTCCTCGCCACCGTCGGTGCGACCGCGCCGTTCGTTGGTCTGCTCGGTACCGTTATCGGCATCTACCGCGCGCTCATCAACATCGGCATCGCCGGTTCGGCCTCGATCGACAAGGTCGCGGGTCCGGTCGGTGAAGCGCTGATCATGACCGCCATCGGTCTGCTCGTCGCCGTTCCGGCGGTGCTGGCCTACAACTGGCTGCAGAGCCGCAACAAGCGGATCGCTGAGCTCCTCGCGGGCTTCTCGACCGACCTGCTCGC
This sequence comes from Porphyrobacter sp., assembly GCA_017744315.1. Classification (GTDB taxonomy): domain Bacteria; phylum Pseudomonadota; class Alphaproteobacteria; order Sphingomonadales; family Sphingomonadaceae; genus Croceibacterium_A. Next base: position 495,831 of record JAGIBN010000003.1, on the reverse strand, counting down.
CAACATCACCTCGCGTGGTGCGGTGAAGCCGGCCCTGGCCGCTGCTGCTCCGGCGAAGGCTGCCGCTCCGGCTGCTGCCCGTCCGGCCGCTCCGGCTGCGACCACCAAGGCCTGAGCCTGACGTAAGTAATGGGAGGGGCGGGTCCTGGCATGCGGGCCGCCCGCCCTTCTAACCGATACTGAGATAGGACTAAAACGATGGCAATGGCGGTAGGCGGCGGCACAGAAACGCCGATGTCAGACATCAACACCACGCCCCTCGTGGACGTGATGCTGGTTATGCTGATCATCTTCCTTATTGCGGTTCCGGTCGCCATGCAGACGGTCGAGAAGCTTGAGCTCCCGATCTTCGAGTCGGTCGAATCGAAGGACAAGGTCGAAAACCTGCTCCTGACGGTTACGACGACCGACGAGTCCGGCCGGACTCCGAGCACGATCCGCACGAACTACACCGGCGCGTATCGTGGTGGTGAATGCCGGGTGTTCTTCAACAACACCACGCCGGTGGATTCGACCGAACTGTACGACGAGGCATTCAAGCGCCTCGATGCAATCGTGCAGCGGGCTGGCGGGATCGAGGCGCTCGTCGCCAATCCCGAGACGATTCCGCAGGTTCACATTCGCGCTGACGTGAACACGCCTTGGCGCTGTGTGGCGGGTGCGATCTACAACATCCAGGCGGCCGGTTACCCGACCGTCGGCTTCATCTCCAACCCGGTCGATCCGAACGCCTAAGGCGTCGGACCGACGGGTGAGTGGAATTCAAGGAGTAAGTTCACATGGCGATGTCCGGCGGCAAAGACGACGGCGCACCGATGATGGAAATGAACATGACGCCGTTGATCGACGTCCTGCTCGTGCTCCTCATCTGTTTCATCATGTCCATTCCGGTAGCGACCCACTCGGTCGATATCGACTTGCCGGTGCCGAATCCGAATGACGTTCCGCCGCCGGTCGATCCGGTCAAGAACAAGATCGTTCTGACGCCGGCCAACGAGATCCTGTGGAACGGTACGCCGATCAATCAGGGTGAGTTGGTTTCGAACCTGCAGACCTCGCGCACCTTCGCGGTGGAGCCGGAACTGCAGTTCGAACCGGAAGCCCTGGCTAGCTACGATCTGTCGGCCAAAGTGCTGAACATCATCAAGGCTTCGGGCGTGACCAAGTTCGGCTTCGTCGGCAACGACAAGTACCGGGTCTTCGGAAAGTAGCGTCTCACGGCGCAACCAGTCACACTGGACGGGAAAAGGGGCGGAGCGATCCGCCCCTTTTTCTATTGGGGCCTAGGTAGATTCGCCGATGGCGATCTGAGGCACGATCTGGAATGGACCGAGCGAGTGGCAGAACCTGCCTCTCTCGGAGCCTCATACGTGATCCCCATCCTGTTTAGCCCGGCGGTCATCTTGCTGGCGGCTGAGGTCCATGGCGCAGGACAGCCAAACGCTAATACCGTCCAACAGCCTAGAGAAATTACCGAGTTCTTCGATCGCCGCGCAGCCTGCCAACACTTTCTTGGCGAAGAGCCGTACGATCGCGAATGCGCGGCAGAACTGGCGAAAGCCGTCCGCAAGTTGCGCTGCGATCACCTTTCCCGCGACGAAAAGCGCCTCCGCAGAAGCTATCGATCCGATCCGGCGATCCAGCGAGTTCTCAACGAAACACCCGACTCGCTTTAGCTCGGCCGCCTTCCTTCGAAAGCTGCATCAGAAACTTGCCTAAGGCTCATATCTGTGATGTTATACTATCATGATCACCGAAGGGGAGAACGCCATGAGCTTCGCTGCCGCTTCAAGTTCCCGTGAACCGCTGAGCGAGATCAACACGACACCGCTGATCGACGTCCTTCTGGTGCTGCTGGTTATGATCGTGCTGACGATCCCGGTCGCAACCCATTCGTTGGACTATGACCTCCCCACCGGAGACGTGAGAAACCTTCAGCCCAAGCCAATCAGCAATCTTCTCGAAATCACAGCGGATGGTACCCTGTTCTGGAACGGCAGCTCCATAAACGAAGCCGCCCTCGCCTCACTGCTGGGGCAGGTACGCACGATGAAGCCTGAACCCGAAGTGCAGTTCCGGCCTAACGCCGATGCCAGCTACAGCGCCTCCGCCCGTGTGCTGCAGATCGTGAAGGCTTCGGGCGTGACCAAGTTCGGGTTTGTCGACAACGAAAAATACCGAACCTTCGCCCGCGCCCATTAGTCCCACTCTTCGGTCACCTCCGCTTGCCGGCCGGCGCCCATCGCCACTCCGGAAAGCGCTTCGGCCTCGAGCAGGAGTTCGTCATCGACAGCGCCCTGCGGTACGCTCTCCCGGCCGATCATCACCATAACCGGAACCGCGAGCGGACTGACTCGCTCAAGCTCGACGTGGACCAACCGCTCCGCCGCGGTGTCGAGCAGATCGCCCAGCCGACCGATGTCAGTCATTCGCGCCCGCGCGTCAGCCCAGGCCGCCTCGATGAGCAAGTGGTCGGGCTCATATTTGCGCAAAACATCGTAGATCAGGTCGGTCGAGAAGGTGACCTGCTTGCCGCTCTTGCGCTTTCCGGGATGCTGCCGCTCGACCAAACCAGAGATCACCGCGACCTCCCGAAAGGCACGACGCAGCAGGTGTGATTCCTGGACCCAGTCCATGAACTCATGCGTCAGGATATCGGGTGACAGGAGCGGCGCCGGATCGATAACCGGCTTCAAACCCCAAACCGCAAGCGAATAGTCGTTTGCGACAAACCCGCCAGGCAACAGGCCTCGCTGCTCCATCCGCTTGGTGATCAGCATGCCCAGCGACTGGTTCGCGTTCCATCCGGTGAAGGTGTAATAGACCGTGTAGTGGCGTTTCGCGTGGGGGAAGCTCTCCACCAGCAGGTTCTCGGGCCCCGGCAATTGCGAGCGCCAGTCCTGCACTTCCAGCCACTCGCGCACATCGTCCGGGAAACGCGCCCAACCTGCGCGGTCGACCAGTATCCCCCGCACCCGATCCGCCAGGTGCGTGGTCAGAGGCAAGCGAAGGCCCATATAGCTTGGGATGGTCGCCGACTTTCGCGCAGCCCGCACGATCAGGTCGAGATCGCGCAGGCTTTCGACCTCCAGGTCCATGCCGGCAAAGCGAAAGGTATCTCCGGTCCGCAGCGAGGCCGCGAACTGCTCCTCGACCTTGCCTAGCGCCCGCCCGTTGCGGAAACGGATCTCGATCATCTCCGAATCGACGATGATCCCCGCATTCATCCGGTGCCGCTGGGCGTGCTCGGGATGAGTCAGCCGCCAGCTTCCGTCATCGTCGCGCGTGATCCGCTTGAACTTGTCGTAGGCCCGGAGCGCGTATCCTCCAGTGGCGACAAACGTGAGCACTCGCTCCCACACCGTGTCGTCGATCCACGCATAAGCCAGACTCGATCGCACCTCGGCCAGCAACGCCTGTTCGTGGAAAGGCCCGGCGCAAGCGCAGGCCATGACGTGCTGAGCCAAAACATCGAGTCCGCCCGGACGGAAGTCCTCTCCATCACGCTGACCCTGGTCGACCGCGTCCTTGGCGGCCTGGGCCTCGAGGAACTCGAACCGGTTGCCGGGAACCAGCAACGCCCGGCTCGGCTGATCGAGTCGATGATTGGCGCGCCCAATACGCTGCAGGAGGCGCGAGGAGCCCTTTGGAGCGCCCATCTGGACCACGCAGTCGATGTCGCCCCAGTCGACCCCCAGATCGAGGCTGGCGGTCGCCACAAGCGCCCGCAGATCGCCCCGCGCCATCGCGCCTTCGACCTTGCGCCGCGCCTCTTTCGACAGCGACCCGTGATGGATCGCGATCGGCAGGTTGTCCTCGTTCGCGTCCCACAGCTCCTGGAAGATGTACTCGGCCAGGAAGCGGGTGTTGGTGAAGACCAGCGTGGTGCGGTTGTGCCGGATAACGTCATAGAGCTGGGGGATGGCCCAGATGGCCGCATGACCGCCCCAGGGAACGCTCGCATCCTCCGGCAGGAGAATCTCGACCTCAGGCGGTGCGCCGCGCTCGCCCTCGACGAGTTCGACCGCATCGATCTCGCCCCACGGCGCCAGCCAGGCGCGGAAGCCCTCCGGATCGGCAACCGTGGCCGATAGGGCAGTTCGGCGCAGGTCCGGGGCAATCGCCTGCAACCGGCCGAGTGCCAGCGCCAGCAAGTCGCCCCGCTTGCCCGTGGCGAAGGCGTGGACTTCATCGATGACCACTCGCTTGAGGCCAGCGAAGAGTTCGGCGCTATCGGGATAGCTAAGCAGGAGTGAAAGCGATTCGGGCGTTGTCAGCAGGACATGCGGAGGCCGGCTGCGTTGGCGCTTCTTGCGGTCCGAAGGCGTATCGCCGCTGCGGGTCTCGATCCGGATCGGCAGGCCAATCTCCTCGACGGGGGTCAGGAGGTTCCGTTGCACGTCATGCGCCAGTGCCTTCAACGGCGAGACGTAGAGCGTGTGCAGGCCCTCTGGTGGCGTCTCCCCACTGCTGGGGCAGAAATCCGCCAGAGTGGGCAGGAAACCGGCCAGCGTCTTGCCGGCCCCGGTGTCGGCGACGAGCAGGGCATGCTTCCCCGCATCGCTCGCCGTCAGCATCTCAGCCTGATGCCGGCGCACACGCCAACCCCGGTCGGAAAACCACTGGGCCAGTTCGGGAGGGACCTGAGAAGCGCTCATGCGGAAGCTATCGCAGCCTCGCCTCGTCGGTTCCCCAGCCTGGCTGAGCAAACCCTCCCATCGACGCCCGGCCTTGCGCCAGAGCGCCGCGGGCGTGCGCCGGACAGCGAAACGCCCTGCCCAGTCTGCCCGTTGTGGCTTCGTTCCTTCGCTTTTGGCGAAACGGCGCAATGCGGAGTCCTGCCGAGCCGCACGCCGCCCGTCTTCTTCGGCAGTTCTTGAGGATGCAATCCCATGGCAGACCAGTCCTATCGCCGCGGCTCACGAGACCGACACGAACGCGACCGCTACGACCGCGACCGCAACTACAGCCGTCAGGCCGAACAGTTCGACAACACCAACCGCTCCTGGCTCGACGAAGAGCGCAATTACAGCCAGTTCGGCGACTCCCGGCGCGAAGAGGACTATGGCAGGTCCTCCCGTCCGGACCAGCACTTTGGCAGCGACTGGAGCCACCAGGACAAGCGCCGCGGTGCCGAAGCCAGCCGTTATGGCCGGGGCAGGTATCGCGAAACGGCCGGCAATTTCGACAGCTTTACCGCAGACGACTTCGGCGGCCGCGACTTCAGCGGAGCGCGCTCGGGCCGCTACGGTGCCGGCAGCCAGCTTGCGGCGGGCCGCGGAGAATGGCGCGAATCGCGGCATTCGAGTGACCCGAACGAACGGGGCTGGTTCGACCGGGCGAGCGATGAGGTCGCCAGTTGGTTCGGAGACGAAGCCGCCAGCCGCCGCCGCGAACTCTACGATCACCGCGGTCGCGGCCCTGCCGGGTACACCCGTTCCGACGAGCGCATCCTCGAGGACGTCAACGACGAACTGACCGAGGATTGGGGCGTCGATGCCAGCAAGGTCCAGGTCACGGTCAGCGGAGGCGATGTCACGCTCGACGGCACGGTACCGAGCCGTGCCCAGAAGCGCCGCGCGGAAGAGTGCGTGGAAGACCTCTCGGGCGTACGCAACGTGCAGAACAACCTGCGTGTCGAACAACCGAGCGCCTGGGATCGCAATAACAGTAGCGACACAATCAGCAGCTAGGGGCCATCCCAGCATGCCGAGAAAGGGGTCCGCATCTGCGGGCCCCTTTTGCTGTGGGCCACACTGCTCTCAGGCCTGGCCAAATCTCTCATAGAGCGAGGCCAGTGAGGCGATCGCTTCTGCTGCCTCCTGACGGTTCGGCTCCAGACTGTCGTCACCATAACCCCGCATGTCGCCACCCGAGACCGCCTGGACGCAGATTCCGTCGGTTCGCGGGACGACGTTCACGCCGCGATAGGCCACCCCGTAGTCGAACTCCCGCTGCGGGATCAGCCAGGCAATCTGGCCGCGGACCGGGACCATTGTCTGATCGCCGAACAACGCCCTGGCCCCCAGTCCGGTGCAGTTGATGACGACGGTCTCAGACAGCGCGGCCAAGTCGGCAGGGGTGTGGAACTCGCGCCGTTCGATCCGCCCGCCCGCGCCGCGAAAAGCGGTGAGCAGGGTGTGGGTGTAGCTCGCCAGGTTGAACATGATGTTGGCGTCGCGCCGGACCACGGCATCGCCGAAAGGGGTGGTGCCGGGTGCCAGCGCTTCCGTGCGCGGAAAGACATCGTGCAGGCGCGAGAAGTAAGACGCGAAGTCCAGCTCGTCCGGTCCATGCTGGCGTGGCGGGGCGGGCGGGCCGTCGGACACCAGATAGCGGTCGATCCAGCGCACTGGATCGCCTGCGAGGCCCAGCAGCGAGCCGAACCGCTTGAACGAAGTCCGCGCCATTCGCTCCCACAGGTCGGGAAAACCAGGGTCGACGTGATCGGCCAGCGCGATGCGCGAATCGGGGGTGAACGAACCCGTAGCGCGAATGGAGGGCACGTCCGGCATCGTCTCACGCGCGTAGATCGTCACCTTGGCGCCCGCCGACTGGGCGAGAACCGCGGAAGTCATGCCGAGCGGCCCGCAGCCGAGTACCGCGACGGACGCTGGCGAACCGGCCATCGCCTTGCTCACCGCAATGGCGCTCGATCCCCAGGACAGCGACCAACCGCTGCCGCCATGGCCATAGTTATGGACCACGAGCTTGTCGCCCACCTGCTCGGCATCGAGCCGGGGGCCCGCCGGACGAAACGGGCGAAGGCACACCGAGATATCGAACACGCGCTCCATCTCGGCGCGCAAGGGCGCGAGCTTGAGCGACGGCCCAGTCGGACGGACCGCCAATGCGCCGCTGCCGGCTGCGGCAGTCGTGCATCCGGCGAGGCCCAGTCCGCCGGTAGCGGCCAGGCCACCCAACAGGGCGCGGCGATTCAGCGGATAGATGGCTCCCACCCGGCGATACTAGGCGTGTGATGACCAATCGCAACGGGCGCATTGACCCTTATTGCCATCACGCCCCAGCCCCTCTATGCGCGCCCAGTCATCTGGGGAGTAGCCGACCGCTTTCGGGCGGGCTCCTGCGTCAACATACTTGGCCGAGAGGTCATGGCGCAGGAGGGACGGGTCACCGTTCGGGCGAGACCAATGGCACCAGCACTCCGCCTGGCCGGGCGGGGGTGCGGTGCCTTTGGTTTGTGCGAGCCCGGCCCGGAGACAGTTCTTTCATGGAAGCCTTCCTCACTTCGGTCGCGCTCGTCGCGGTTGCCGAAATCGGCGACAAGACCCAGCTTCTGGCCCTCGTGCTCGCGGCCCGGTTCCGCAAACCGGTGCCGATCGTCCTCGGCATCCTCTTCGCCACCCTCGCCAACCACGCCCTTGCCGCCTTGCTCGGCGCGACAGCGGCCGCGTGGATCGAAGGCGCCTGGTTCAGCACGGCGATCGCCCTCGCCTTTATCGCCATGGGCCTGTGGACATTGGTGCCCGACAAGCTCGACGACGATGGCGAGCCCAAGGCCCGCTTCGGTCCCTTCCTGACCACGCTGGTGGCGTTCTTCCTGGTCGAGATGGGTGACAAGACCCAAGTCGCCACAATCGCCCTCGGCGCGCGCTTCGGCGACGTACTGGCGGTGACCGCCGGCACGACCGTGGGCATGCTGCTGGCGAACGCGCCTGTGGTCTTCGCCGGCGATGCCCTAGTGAAGCGCGTGCCGCTCAAGGCCGTGCGCATGGTAGCGGCGGCTTTGTTCGTAGCGACCGGCGTGTGGATGCTGTTGATGCGCTAACCCATTGGGCGCTGGCCGAGCCTGAAACCCGCTCAGTGGGCGAAGATCGGCCAGCGCTCAACGTCCTCCAGCGGAAGATCGAGGCCGAATGTCTCGCGCAGGGTTTCGACGTAGGCAGGAGCATCAGCAATCTCGCGGCTCTCCGACTGGCTGCCGCTGACGCATAGCGAACGGTCGATCAGACTCGCAAACCCACCCGGCAGAACTCGCGTCGCAATGCAGAGGTTGGTGAAGCGCGACGATGGCGCAGTGGAAGTCCAGTGGTTGGTCTTGACCAAATCGCTAGGCGCCACTTCGCTGAGATCGAACGTGTATTGCGCCTGCCACGACTCGTCCGGGTGAGCACGGCCATCGGCCGTCTCGCGCGCACCGGCGCGCTCGAGTACCCATTCGCCCGCCAGCGAACCCAGTTGGCCGATCCGGCGGAAGCGATGACTCGCACCGTCTGACGTTTCCGCAAACGCTCCGTCGATCAAGGGCAGCGCAGGGACGTAGCTGCCCCCGAAGCCAGCGTCGGCGATCCACGGGCTGCCCCCGATTTCGAGCAACAGCAACGTGTGGGTACGCGGCGGATGGTCATCCGATGTCGCGCCTAACCGAACGCGCGCCAGTAGCGGGCGGCTCGGCAGGTCCAGAAGCGCCAGCATATCGGCCAGGAGACGGTTCTGCTCATAGCAGTATCCGCCGCACCCATCCGTCACCAGCTTGGCGAAGACGCTGTCACTATCAATCGCGATGGGCCGACCGAGCGGGATGTCGAAATTCTCGAAGGCGATAGCCTCGCGGTGCGCCACCAGCAGCGTCTCCAGCCCTTCCGCATCAGGCGGAGGAACTGCCGGTAGGCGAACCCGCTGTAAATAAGCCGAAAATCTGGAATCCATCGGCCGTCAATGACCCGCCTGCGGCCCTCTTTCAAGTCCGGAAGCCTCAAGCTGGCCATCGATCTGCGCCAAAAGCCGATCGAGGCCCTCCTGAGTGTAGCTCTCAGCCCGCGCGACGAGCACGTCCTGCGTGTTCGAAGCGCGCAGGAGCCACCAACCGTCGGGAGTCGTGACCCGCACGCCGTCGGTATCGTTGACTTGCGCATCGGTGCCCTGGAGGCGCTGCTTGACCTCTTCGATCGCCGCGAACTTGCGGCTCTCATCGACCTGGAAGCGCATTTCCGGGGTGTTGAGCATCTGCGGCATCGCGCTGCGCAGCTCGGTCACCGACTTGCCCAATCGGGCCGAGGCCGCGATCAGGCGGATCGCCCCGTAGAGCGCATCGTCGTAGCCGTAATACTCGTCGGCGAAGAAGATGTGGCCGCTCATCTCCCCGGCGAGCGGGGCATGAGTCTCCTTCATTTTGGACTTAATAAGGCTGTGGCCGGTCTTCCACATCAGCGGCTTGCCGCCGAGCTCGGCCACGCGATCGAATAGCGCGCGGCTGGCCTTCACGTCGGCGATAATCGTCGATCCAGGCAGGGTCTTCAGCAGGTCCTCGGCATAGATCATCAGCAGCTGGTCGCCCCAGATCACCCTGCCCTCGCCATCGATCGCGCCGATGCGGTCGCCGTCACCGTCGAAAGCGATTCCGAAATCGAGCTTCTTGTCCGCGACAAGCTTGCGCAGGTCTTCCAGGTTTTCCGGAACAGTGGGATCAGGATGATGGTTCGGAAAATTTCCGTCGACGTCGGTGTACAAGGTGAAGTGTTCACCCGGCAGGCGCTCGACCAGCAACTCGAGGGCGGGCCCAGCGGCTCCGTTGCCGGCGTCCCAGCCAATCCGCAGGGGGGCAAGCTTTTCGCTCGGAATACCTTTGAGCCCTTCGACGAGCCGGTCGACGTACTCCTCAAGGACCTCGCGGCTTTCGACGCTGCCCGTGCCGTCGTCCCAGTCGCCTTCCGCGGCCATCCGGCCGATCGTCTGGATCTGGTCGCCGAAGAACGGGCGCCCCTGGAATACCATCTTGAAGCCATTGTAATTGGCGGGATTATGGCTGCCGGTTATCTGAATGCCGCCATCAACCTCTTCGGCTGAAGCTTCGGCATAATAGAGCATCGGCGTGGGTCCGAGGCCGATACGGCGGACATCACATCCACTCGCGGTCAGGCCTTCGACAAGGGCATGCTCCAGAATCGGCGAGCTGACGCGTCCATCGTAGCCGACCGCCACAAGTTTGCCGCCGGCCCGGCTCAGCAAAGTCCCGAAACTGCGGCCGATGGCGCGTGCGTCATCCGGACCCAGAGTTTCACCGATCACTCCGCGGATGTCGTATTCCCGAAGCACGGTGGGGTTGAACTTGTGCGTCATCGGGACTCCTTATGGGCTAGTCGAGTTGAGGCGGCAGCTCATCCAACAACAAGTCGCGCGCGGCGTTAGCCTCGTGCATCTGGGCGTTGCTACCGCCCCGGTCCGGGTGGACCTGCGCGGCGAGCTGCCGATGGGCAGTCAGAATGTCCTCGCGCGTAGCGCCGGTGGAGACTCTCAGCAACTTACGCGCGCGGGACACCGCTTGAGCGTGCGTCGAGACGTTCGGTTCCCACGGCCATCGTCCGGTAAGCGCCCGCCAGGCGAGCACCCCGAGTGCGACGAAGAACAGGATCCGTGTCATGGCTCAGGCCGCCTTGCTCCGCGCGGCGTCGGGCAAGGGCAGTTTCAGATTGGCGACCAGAGTCCGAAGCTCCTGTCGGGCAACGAGATGACTGGTGCCGAGTTCGCCGAGCTGACCCTTGTCGAGCAGCGTCAGGCCCGAGGGAAAGAGCTCGCGATAGATCACACGCTCCGAAAGACCGGACGCGACGCGGAAGCCGACCCGCTTGGACAGCTCGGTCAGCGCCTGGTCGATGCGGCGCTGGTTGCGCGCGTCGGTGTGCTGGACACGGTTCCGGACCACGACCCAGTCCATCTCACGCCGAGCTTCCTGGAGCTGCTTCATCGCGCGGGCCTTGCGGGCCTCCCAGATGAGTTCGGCATAGAAGCTCAGCCGGCGGACCTTGAAGGTCTCGGCGTCGACCTGGCCGATCAGGTCGAAGTCGACGAAGCTGTCGTTCATCGGCGTGACCAGGGTATCGGCCTGGGTTGCGGCATGGCGAGCGAAGGGATCGTCACGGCCCGGCGTATCGAACACGATGAAATCGGCATCCTGCGCCAGTTCGGCGGCTTGTTCTTCGAGCGCTTCCACGCTGTCGCCGGTGAACACGCCGAACGAGGCGCTGGGCAGTTCGATGCCGCGCCGCTTCTCGGTCTCGAGACGGTTCTCGAAATAGCGGTAAAGCGTGCGCTGCCGCGGATCGAGATCGATCGCCGCGACCTTTGCTCCCTGATAGGCCAGCGCCACGGCGACGTGCACCGCAGTGGTGGACTTGCCGGTCCCGCCTTTTTCGTTGGCGAAGACGATGCGATGTGGAGCTTTCACGGTCTGACGGGCTTTCTCTCTCTGTGGCGCAGAGCTACTGCACCTGCGAACGTCTTATCGGAGGCCCGCTCCCGTGCAAACCATCAACCGGCTCTCTGACCTGCGCTCGGCTGTGGACAGTTTGCGGCGAACGGGGGAAATCGCGCTCGTTCCAACCATGGGCGCGCTGCATGACGGGCACCTTACATTGGTGCGTGAAGCGAAGCGGCACGCGGCATCGGTCGTCGTGTCGATCTTCGTCAATCCGACGCAATTCGGCCCCAACGAAGACCTCGACGCTTACCCGCGCCAGCTCGCTGAAGACTCCCGCCTGTTAGAGGCCGAAGGAGTCGAACTGCTGTGGGCCCCGGGGGTGGATGAAGTCTATCCGCATGGCTTTGCGACCAATGTCTCGGTCAGTGGGTTGAGCGAAGTGCTATGCGGCGCGTCCCGGCCAGGCCATTTCGACGGTGTGGCGACGGTAGTGGCCAAGCTCTTTGGCCAGGTCCGACCCGACCTCGCGCTGTTCGGCGAGAAGGACTGGCAACAACTGGCGATCATCCGCCGCATGGCCCGCGACCTCGACCTGACGCAGCCCTTTGCCGACCGGATTATCGGCGTCCCTATCGTGCGCGAGCCGGACGGCTTGGCGATGAGTAGCCGCAATCGCTACCTCTCGTCCGAGGATCGTGCTCGGGCGGCCGCTCTGCCTCGGCTGATGCATGACGCCATTACGGCGATCGGGAGCGGCGCTGACGCGCTGGTGTCACTGGAGCAGTTGAAGGTGGGGCTGCTCAAGGCGGGCTTCTCCAGCGTCGACTATGCCGAACTCGCCGATGCGCAGAACCTGCAATCCCTGAGGTCACTCGGCAAGGCGCCGGCGCGGCTGTTCGTCGCGGCCAGGATCGGCGGGACGCGGCTGATCGACAACATGCCTGTGAGCTGAGAGGCTGGAGCGGGTAAGGGGAATCGAACCCCTCTAGCTAGCTTGGAAGGCTAGTGCATTACCACTATGCTATACCCGCGCCGGAGCGGCCCTGAGGCCGGGCTGCCGCTTGCCACTTGTGGGGGGCCCGCGTCAACCGCCAGCAACCGCTTTGGGCCGATCTGCCGAACTAACCAGCCCCAGCTGCGAAAATCCATGGCGCGAGCGTTGAGCGGCCACTAACACGGGCAAGACCGTAATAGGCCGAGGCACTTACATCATGCCCGTGTCGAGCCGTCAGGTATTGCTGTGGGTCATGCTCGCCTTAGCGCTTTGGACCGCGGGCGCTTTCCTGTTGCCGCTCGTGTTCGGGGTGATCCTGGCCATAGCTCTGTGGCCGTTGAACCAACGTTGGGGCGGTGCAGGCCGTGGGGTGCGGCGGCGCGTATTGGTGCCGCTTGCCATCACGGTCGCCACAGGGCTGGCGTTCATCCTGCCGCTCACGCTGGCCTTGATCGAGGTCGCTGCGCAGGGCCAAGCGCTGCTCGACTGGCTGAGCCGGGCGCAGACAATCGGTATTCCTTTGCCCGACTGGCTTCCCGGCCTGCCGCTGATCGGCCACCGGGCGACGGAGTGGTGGCTGCAGCACCTTGAACAACCCGACGCGTTGATGAACGGCATGACCGAATCGGCGTTGGGCACCGTCGCCGAATGGGCCCTGGCCACAGGCAGCGGAATTCTCAGCCGTTCGTTATTGCTGCTGGTCAGCCTCATGGCGCTGTTCTTCATCCTGCGTGACGGCGAGAAGCTCGGCGCCCAGGCGAGGACGCTGGCTCACCATCAACTGGGGCCGTTCGGCGAGCGGTTCGCGGATGAGCTGGTCATGGCCGTGCGCGGTACGGTGATTGGCACCATCGTCGTCGCCATCGCGGAAGGAGCGCTGATCGGCGGCGCCTATGGGGTCGCGGGAGTCCCCCACCCGGTGTTCCTCGGGTTTCTGACCGCTGCGTTCGCCATGCTGCCATTCGGCGCCTGGGCCGTCTTCAGCGTGGTTTCAGTCTACCTCACCATCACCGGGCAGCCGTTTGCGGCAGGGCTGCTGTTTGCTTACGGGGCGGCCGTGATGGTGATCGGCGACAACTTCGTCACCCCGTACCTTGTTGGCGCCAAGCTGCACCTCCCCCTGCTGTTCGCGTTTGTCGGGGTGTTTGGGGGTCTGGCCACATTCGGTCTCGTGGGGATCTTCGTCGGTCCAGTGGTCATGGCCGGGTTCTTGATCGTCATCCGCGAACTCTGGCCCTCTGAGGACGAGGCACTGACTGAAAACTAGGTCAGTGGCCCGGGAAATCGATCAGGGCTTCAACAGCGACACCAGCGTCCCGCAAAGCCTCTGCTCCGCCGAGTTCGGGGAGATCTATCACAAAGAGCGCGTGTTCGACCGTTGCGCCAGCCTGCCGCAATAGTTGGGTGCCGGCGAGCGCCGTGCCGCCAGTGGCGATCAGGTCGTCGACGAGCAGGACACGTTCTCCAGGCTCTATCGCGCCGGGGTCGATCTCGATCCGGGCCGAGCCGTATTCGAGCGCATAGTCGATGCCGATGGCTTCTACCGGCAGCTTGCCGGCCTTGCGCACGGGAATGAACCCCAGTCCGAGTCGAGCGGCGATCGCGGCACCGAAGATGAAGCCCCGCGCCTCGATCCCGGCGACTGCGTCAGAACGAGTCTTCGCCGCGCGTTCGACCAGATGGTCGATCGTCGCGGCGAAGCCTGTGCCGTGGGCAATCAGGGTGGTGATATCGCGGAACTGGATCCCCGCGGCCGGAAAGTCCGGAACCGTGCGGATCAGCGCCTTGATATCGGCCGGGCTCAATCCTTCTTGGGCCGCTTCGGCGTAATCGGTGCCCAGACCTGCTTCTTGGCGAACCAGGCGAGGATCGTGGCGAAGACCAGGAAGATCATCACGGCCCAACCGGTCTGCTTGCGCTTGATCAGGCTCGGCTCAGCCGTCCAGGTCAGGAACGCAGCCACGTCAGTAGCCATCTGGTCGACCGTCGCCTTGGTACCGTCGGCATAAGTCACCTGACCATCCGAGAGCGGCGGAGCCATCGCGAGGTTGAGGTTCGCGAAGTACGGGTTGTAGTGCAACCCGGTGCCGGTCTTGGAGTCCGGGAACTTCTCGAGCAGCTCGGCGGGCTGATCCTGATAGCCGGTCAGCAGCGAGTGCACGTAAGCCGCACCGTCATGACGCGCCTTGGTCATCAGCGACAGATCCGGCGGAACCGCGTTGTTGTTGGCGGCACGAGCGGCGATGTCGTTGGCGAACGGCGACGGGAAGTAATCGGTCGGCGTGCCCGGGCGAGTGTTGGTCTCACCGGTAGCCTGGTCGATGCCCGGAACGGTCCAGCTGGCGGCCGTGGCCTTCACTTCGGCTTCGGTATAGCCGAGCTGCGCCAGGTCACGGAACGCGACGTACTTGAGCGAGTGACAAGCCGAGCAGACTTCCTTGTAGACCTGGTAGCCGCGTTGCAGCTGCTGCAGGTCCCAGCGGCCGAACGGGCCGTCGCTGGCAAGGTGGAGCGGCCGCGGAGTGCGGTGGAACTCATGCTCTGCGGTCGGAGCCGCTGGCTCGGTCGCCGCGGTGTAGGCGCCGGTGGCGAAAGCCCACAGCACCGCTACCGTGAAAGCGAGGCCGACGAGGATGCCGATTGGCCGGATCATTGCGTAATCTTTCCCTTGTTCCGAGCTCAGGACGCCGGCGAGGTATTAGCGCCCAGCACCGACTTGTCGTCCGAACCAAGCACCGCCTCGGTGATCGAGAACGGCAGCGGGTCCGGCCGTTCGATCATCGAAACGATCGGCAGGATGACGAGGAAGTGCAGGAAGTAGTAGGCAGTCGCGATCTGGCTGAGCATGACGTACGGCTCTGCAGCCGGCGCGCCGCCGCAGTAGAACAGCACGGCCATGTCGACGACCAGGACCCAGAAGAACTTCTTGAACATCGGACGATAGTGGCCCGAACGAACCGGCGACTTGTCCAGCCACGGCAGGAAGAACCACACCAGGATCGCCGAGAACATCGCCAGCACGCCGAGCAGCTTGGCCGGAATGAACAGGATGTCCGCGGTGAAGGCGCGCAGGATCGCGTAGAACGGCCAGAAGTACCATTCCGGAACGATGTGCGCCGGCGTCGAAAGCGGGTTCGCCGGGATGTAGTTGTCCGGGTGTCCCAGCGCGTTCGGCAGGAAGAACACCATCAGGCAGTAGAAGATCAGGAACACGCCCAGTCCGAAACCGTCCTTCGCGGTGAAGTACGGGTGGAACGGAACGGTGTCGCTCTCGCTCTTCACCTCGACGCCGGTCGGGTTCGACGAACCCGGGATGTGCAGCGCCCAGATGTGCAGGATCACGGCGCCGACGATCACGAACGGCAGCAGGAAGTGCAGCGAGAAGAAGCGGTTGAGCGCGGCGTTGTCCGGAGCGTAGCCGCCAAGCAGCCACACCTGGATCGGCTCACCGACGATCGGGATCGCCCCGAACAGGCCGGTGATGACCTTGGCGCCCCAGAAGCTCATCTGACCCCACGGCAGCACGTAGCCCATGAAGGCCGTCGCCATGAGGAGAAGGAAGATGACCACGCCGAGCAGCCACACCATCTCGCGCGGGGCCTTGTAGGACCCGAAGTAGAAACCGCGGAAGATGTGGATGTAGATGGCGATGAAGAAGAAGCTGGCACCGTTGGCGTGCGCATAGCGCAGCATCCAGCCCCAGTTCACGTCGCGCATGATGTGCTCGACCGAATTGAAGGCGACGCCGGCATTGGCCGCGAAGTGCATCGCCAGGATCACGCCCGTGACGATCTGCAGCACCAGGCAGAAGCCGGCGATCACGCCGAAGTTCCACCAGTAGTTGATGTTGCGCGGCACCGGGTAACCGGCGCCGACAGCGTTGTAGACGAAGCGCGGAAGCGGCAGCTTCTCGTCAAGGTACCGCATCAGCGGCGCCTTGGGTTCATAAGGCTTGGCCCAAGGGAAGCTCATCAGGCCTTCTCCTGCCCAATCACGAGGTGGGTATCAGAGGTGAACACGTAGGACGGCACCTCCAGGTTCTTCGGCGCAGGGCCTTTGCGGATGCGGCCGGCGGTGTCGTAGTGCGAACCGTGGCACGGGCAGAAGTAGCCGCCGAACTCGCCGCGATTCTCGCCTTCGCCGGCCCCCAGCGGAACGCAGCCCAGGTGGGTGCAGACGCCCATGGTGACGAGCCAGTTGCCGTGGCCTTCCTTGGTCCGCTCAAGCAGGGTCTGCGGATCGCGCAGACTGTCGATCGGAACGGCTTCCGCCTGCTGGATTTCGTGCGGCGTCAGATTGCGCACGAACAGCGGCTGCTTGCGGAAGATAGCCTTGATCGCCTGACCAGGCTGGATCGCGGAGATGTCCAGTTCCGTGGTGGATTCGGCCAGCACGTCCTTCGACGGAGCCATCTGGCTGATCAGCGGAATGAGGACCGCTGCGCCGGCGACGCCAGCTGCGGAGACTGCGGCGATCTCGATAAAATCGCGACGCCTTACGCCTTCCCCTTCGGCCATCGCTTCGGGTTGGGCGGTGCCAGTGTTGGTTGCCATTACCTTGCCTTGCCTGCCAGCCCCTGCGGGTAACACCCTGCACGGAACTGAAGAAATTCGACCAGCCGGCGACCGAAAATAAGCCCCGGGGAGCCGACTTGGCCGGGCTGATAGACGAGCGAACCCTACATGCCAACAGGCATTTTGGCCGTATTTTGACGGGCTATCCAGGCACGCCGATCAACGAGAATTGCCGTCCATAGTCCGGTTCGCTGCGATGAGTGGCCCGGCGGAAGGAAAAGAAGCGCCCTTCATCGGCGTAAGTGTCGAGGCCGAGAGGGTCGATCCGCCCGATTCCCGCACCGCGCAACCGGTGAGCGACGTAGGCCTCGAGGTCGAACTGCCAATGCCCTTCGCGGCCGGCAGCAAAGAAGCGTTCGTCGGCGGACTCGAAGGTATCGCGGAAGCGGGAATCGACTTCATAGCTGGTTTGGGCGATCGCCGGACCGATCGCCGCCGAGATTCGCCCGCGGTCGGCACCGAGCCGCTCCATCGCCGCCACCGTGTTTTCAAGCACCCCGCCATGCGCGCCACGCCAGCCCGCATGGGCTGCTCCGACGACTCCCGCCTCGGCATCGGCCAGGAGGACCGGAGCGCAGTCGGCTGTCACGACGGCCAGAACTAGGCCCGGCTTGTTGGTCACCAAGGCATCAGCACGCGGGCGCGCATCTTCCGCCCAGGGCTCCGACACGACAACCGCATCGGGCGAATGGACCTGATACACGGTCACGAGCCTCGCCCCGGAACGGACCGCAGCTACGGCCCGGCGGCGGTTTTCCGCCACCGCGTCGCCGGCGTCTTCCGAGCCGAGACCGACGTTGAGTCCGGCGACGAGGCCCTGCGAGACGCCGCCGCGACGGCCGAGGAAGCCATGGGGAACCCCGGCCAGTGCGCCCGAACGGATGACCTCGATCTGCTGCGGACTTTCGAAATCAGCCAAGGCTTCGGGTCACCTGCTCGAACGTGTCGCGGCTGAGCTTCTGTGCTTTCGAGATTCGCTCCAGCTCGGCGCGCATCATCGCCGCCCGGCCCGGCTCGGTCCGTCGCCAGCGCCCGAGGGGCGGCACGAACCGCGCGGCGGTCTGCGGGTTGATCGGATCAAGCTCCAGGATCACGTCCCCAATCAGGCGATAGCCTTCGCCCGAAGCGGCATGGAAACCCTGCGGCGCTCCGGTGAACGCCATGTAGAGCGAACGCACGCGGTTCGGATTGCGGATGTTGAAGTCCGGATGCTTGGCCAGCGCCTTCACGTGCTCGAGCACATCGGGATGCAGCGACTGCGCCTGGATCGCGAACCACTTGTCGATCACCAGCGGGTTGTCTCGATAGCGGTTGTAGAAATCGAGAATCTTGTCGGTGCGTTTGGCCGACCTCAGCCCGGCCAGCACCATCAGCGCGCCCAGCCGGTCGGTCATGTTGGTCGCGGCGTCGTACTGCGCCGCGGCCAGGGCCTTGGCACGTTCGGGCACGCCAGGGGCCAGATAGACCAGCGCCTGTGTCTTGACCTTGCGGGCCCCGCGCGCGGCGGCACTGGCTCCGTCGGGGATCGCGCTGGCCCGCTCGTGCATGGCGACGATCTCGGCTTCGAGCCTTGAACCGATCAAGGCCTTGAGCCCTTCCCGCTCCTGATGGATGGCGAGCGGGTCGGCCACCGGCAGCTGCTCGGAAATATACGAGTGTCCCGGAAGGATCAGCAGCTCGCCCCGCATGAGATCGTCAAGCGCTTCATCAGTGACTGCGCTGGCGAAGGCTGCGAGGATCGCGTCCTGACCTGCAGCGCGCTGGCCAGCTCCGAGCGCCCCGCTTGCCGCGTCGCGCAGATAGGTGACGACCAGGTCCTGCATCGCTTCGTAGCGGGCGAAGGGATCGTCATCGCTTGCGGCGAGGAACACGAGATCCTCGACCGGGGTGTCGCGCTCGATCGCGACCGGCGCCGAAAAGCCACGATTGATCGAAAGCACCGGAGGCGAGGTGAATCCGGAAAAGCTCAAGCTCGCTTGAGCATGCTCGAGGATAACCAGTTGTTCACCCTCGTGTTCGCCCGAATCCCTGTCGAACAGGGCCAGGCGCAAGGGAATCGGGACCGGATGCTTGTCCGGCTGGCCGGGTGTCGGAGGCACCTCCTGGCTGAGATGCAGAGTGGCGGTATCGCCATCGTGTTCGAGGCGCACCTTGACCTTGGGTGTGCCGGCCTGGCGGTACCACAGGCGGAACTGGCCAAGATCGAGCCCGGTCCCGTCCTCGATCGCGGTGATGAAATCCTCGCAGGTCGCCGCCTGCCCGTCATGCCGCTCGAAATAGAGATCGCAGCCTGAGCGGAACCGTTCAGGCCCACACATCGTGCGCATCATGCGGATGACCTCGGCGCCCTTGTTGTAGACCGTCGAGGTGTAGAAGTTCGAAATCTCGCGATAGCTGTCGGGACGGATCGGATGGGCCAGCGGACCGCTGTCTTCCGGAAACTGCACCGCCCGCAACACCCGCACATCCTCGATCCGCTTGACCGATTCAGAGCCCATGTCCTGGCTGAACAGCTGGTCGCGCAGGACGGTGAAGCCTTCCTTCAGGCTGAGCTGGAACCAGTCGCGGCAGGTGACCCGATTGCCCGACCAGTTATGGAAGTACTCGTGGGCCATGACACCTTCGATCGCGTCATAGTCGCCATCGGTCGCCGTCTCCCGGTCCGCCAGCACGTACTTGGTGTTGAAGATGTTGAGGCCCTTGTTCTCCATGGCCCCCATGTTGAAGTCGCTGACCGCCACCACGTTGAAGGCATCGAGGTCGTATTCGCGGCCGAAGGTCTCCTCGTCCCACCTCATCGCCCGCTTGAGCGAATCCATCGCGTGATCGGTTCGCTCCAAGTCGCCGTCACGAACCCAGATCGCGAGCTCAACTTCGCGCCCCGACGAGGTCGTGAAGCTATCGCGGTTGGCAACGAGATCCCCGGCGACGAGGGCGAAGAGGTAGCTCGGCTTGGGCCAGGGATCGTGCCATTCGGCCCAGTGGGTACCGTCGGGGTTTTCGCCCTTGCCCTTGAGGTTGCCGTTGCTGAGCAGGATCGGGAACAGGTCCTTCGATCCCGACATTCGCACGCTGTAGACCGAGAGAACGTCTGGCCGATCAGGGAAGAAGGTGATCCGCCGAAACCCTTCGGCCTCGCACTGGGTGCAGAGCATCCCGTTCGAGGCGAAGAGGCCCATGAGCTGGGTGTTCGACGACGGGTCGATCTCGGTCACGACCTCGATCTGATGCGTGTCGCCCGACAAGGGGACCATCAGGTCTCCGTCATCCAGGCTCCAGCTGTTGATGGCCTCGCCATCCACCGTCACTTCGAGCGGGGTGATCGCGTCACCTTCGAGCCGGATGAACTCCGACGGGTTGGCCCGGGCGTTGCGCTGAACGGTCAGGGTGGCGTGCACCCGCGTCCGCTCGGTGCCCAGGTCGAATCGGAGCGCAACCTCGGGCACCAGCCAGGCGAAAGGCGTGTAGTCTTCGCGCTGGATCAGTTGGGGCGCTCTGGTCGGTTCCGGAGGGGCGTCGGCCATTTCGGGATTGCCGTCGGGCGTGGAAGGCGTGCGAGCTATATCCATGTTGGCTCCCTAAGTCCTTTCGTCAGCTCCTCCAATCGATAGAACGAGCCAATGCCACATCTGTTCATCTTCGGCCTCGGCTATTCTGCGAAACGCATCCAGCTAGCGGCTGAGGCGCGCGGTTGGTTGGTCAGCGCCACCGGCCAGGACGCCGAGTTTAGCTTTGACGACGAGGCCGCCGTGCGCGGTGCGCTGGAGATCGCGGACTACGTGCTCTCCTCGGTTCCACCGGGAGCGGATGGGGATCCGGTCCTGCTCCGCTACGGCGACGCGCTGGAGCAGCCCTGGCTCGGCTATCTCTCTTCGACCGGGGTCTATGGCGATACGGGCGGAGCCTGGGTGGACGAATCGGCACCGATTGGGACCGGCCGGCGGTCGGCGCGGTCCGAAGCCGATTCGGCCTGGCTCGCGCGCGAGGCGCGCGTGTTCCGGCTGCCGGGGATTTACGGTCCGGGCCGAAGCGCCCTCGATCGCGTCTCGGAGGGCAAAGCCCATCGCATAGACTTGCCGGACCAGGTCTTTAGCCGAATTCATGTCGACGACCTGGCCGCCGGGGTCATGGCCGGCGTCGAAGCACCGGCAGGAGCCTACAACCTCGCCGATGACCAGCCTTCGAGCCAGAACGCGGTGATCGAGGAAGCGTGCCGCCTGCTTGGTGCGCCCCTTCCCCCCCTCAAGTCGCTTGAGGAGGCAGGCCTCTCGCCGCAGGCGCAGGCGTTCTATGCGGAGAATCGGCGCATAGCGAATGGCAAGGCCAAGCGCGTGCTCGGCTGGCAGCCGCGCCATGCGGAATTCCGCAGCGGCCTCAGGTCTTGCCTGGCATCGGCGCGCTCCGGCCTCTGAGCGCGACAACCATGCCGGCCATCGCCAAGGCCCCACCCGTGAGGGCGAGCAGCGACCAGCGATAGTCCTCGAAGACGGTCGAGATGCCCATCGCCACCACGGGCACCAGCACACCGTTGTAGGCCGCCCTGCCGGGCCCGAGGTCGCGAATCAGCCGGAAGTAGAGCGGGAACGTCACCACCGAGCCTATCATTGCGAGATAGGCGACCCCGGCCCAGTAGCGTGGGTTCTGCGGGAACACCGGCGGGCCGTAGACCGTCCACGCGAACACCGCGTCGATCAGCGCTCCCCACAGCATCGCCCAGGCCAGGAGCAACAGAAGCGGCTGCTTGCGGGCCTTCTCGCTCGCCTGGAGAATGTTTGCGGTCGAGGCTGAGAGAATCGCGGCGGCGGTCAGCAGGATGCCCAAGGCGACGCGCCCGGTCGGCGGCGCCTCGCGCGCTTCGTGGATCAGCAGAAGCGCGATCCCGCCCAGGCCGATCAGCGAGCCGGTCAGGAACCGCCGCGTGATCTCCTGTCCCAGGAATATCCGTCCGAACACCGCGTTGGGCAGCATCAGCAGCCCGAACAGGACCGCGACGATGCCGGAGGTCAGGTGGATCTCCGCACGATAGACGAGGTTGAAGTTGAGGCAGAACTGGGTGAGCCCGATCGTGAGCGCCAGGAGATGCCCCTTGGCGGTCATCCTGAACCGGCTGCCGGTATAAGCGGCGAGCGCGAACATTCCGGCGGCGGCGATGGCGAAACGGTAGGTGACCGACCAGCTAGGCGGAGCCGCGGCGAGCTGGTCCTTGATGACGAACCAGGTCGAGCCCCAGATCAGCGCGACGAGCAGGAACGGCAGGGCGATGTCCGCCCGCAGAAGCGCATGCTTGCGGCCCGGGGCGGTCACTGCGTCCTCACAGTGAAGCGATGGCCCGGCCGAGTGCCAGAGCGTCCGCTTCCCTGGTGTCCCAGGCGGCAACGAAGCGGGCCGCATCCGAGCCCCAGTCGTAGAATCCGAACCCCTGGCTCCTCAGTGCTTCCCTCTCGGCAGAGGTGCAGCGCAGAAACACTTCGTTCGCCTCGACCGGGTGCAGCAGGCGCTCGCCCGCAGCCTGGCCAATCTCGCCAGCCGCGGCATTGGCGGCACGGGCATTGGTCAGCCACAGATCGCCTTCGAGCATCGCCAGGACCTGCGCTGCGAGGAAGCGGCCCTTCGACTGCAAGTGCCCGGCCCGCTTGCGGCGATAGCGGGCCACGTCCGCCAAAGACGGATCGAAGAACACGATCGCTTCGGCGCTCATCCCGCCATTCTTGACGCACCCGAAGCTCAGCGCGTCGACATCGCCGCAGGCCTCGGCCGGCGAGCAGCCGAGCCAGGTGACGGCATTGCCGAAGCGCGCACCGTCCATCTGCACTTTCAATCCGCGCGACCGGGCGAGTTGAGTAAGCTCGGCCAGTTCGGAGGGCCGATAGCTGCAGCCATACTCGCTCGCCTGGGTGAGCGAGAGCGCGTGGACCTGCACCTGGTGCACGTCGTTCCTGATCGCATCGAGCGCCTCGCGAATCGATCCAGGCGTGAGCTTGGCGTGCTCGCCTTCTGCCAGCACCAGCTTGGCGCCATGCAGGTAGAAGCCGGGCGCTCCGCCTTCATCCATCTCGATGTGGGCTTCACGGTGGCACAGCACCGCCCCGTGGGGCTGGACCATGGTCGAAAGCGCTAGGCAGTTCGCTGCCGTGCCCGAGGCGACCCACAGCGCCGCGACTTCTCGCCCGAACAGCGCCCCGAACGCGTCGTCGAGCCGGCGGCTCAGGGCATCGGTGTCGTAGGGCGTGTCAGGGGCATCGGCCCGCTTCAGCGCCTCCCAGACTTGCGGATGGACCGCGGCGGAATTGTCTGAGAGGAATTGCATGCGGAACGCCATGGCTTGGCCAGGGGTTCGAGGCAAGAAGGAGACGCGATCCCATGGCGCAGCCGATCGAAATCGTACGCACCGACGAAGTTCACCACGGGTCCTATCGCGCCACTCTTCCCGGCATCGATCGTGCAGCGGAACTGACCTGGATCGCGCGCGGCCCGGCACGGATTGCCAATCATACTTTCGTCCCGCCGGAGATGCGCGGCAAGGGCATCGCCCAGCAGCTGGTCGAAGCCCTGATCGCCGACGCGCGGACGCTGGGCTTCACGATCGACCCGCAGTGCAGCTACGTCGAGGCGCAGTTTCGCCGGCATCCGGAATGGGCCGATCTGCTGGCCGAACTCCCGAGCTGATCAGCCCGGCAGGCGAGAGAAATCCACTCGGGCAATTGTCTCAAGCACCGCGGCTCGTATCTCACGCGCAGTCGCCAGCGGAATGCCGTGCATGGCGAGCGTTCCCCCGGCCACGCCGAAGTCGAGATTGGCGTAGCCCCGGCGGCGGGCGATCGGGCCCTGCCTGATCTCCACCGATTGCAGTTTCAGTCTGGACGCGATGTCGAGCCTCGGCGCGAGCCAGCCGCGGCTGACAAAGACATGGCGTCCGTCGATGGCATGGCGATCGCGACGCCAGAGGAAATACTCGCGCACCGCAGAGAACCCCGCCAAGGCCACGAACACGCCCTCGGCGATCTGCGCGAAGGGGCTCACGAAAGGCAGCAACGTTCCCACCACGCCCGCGACCACGGCGGCAGCGAGCGACAGGCTGACGCCGATGATGGCGTTGTCGAAGTGGTACTTCGGGCTCGGATGGTGCCATGACGTCTCTGGCCCAGGCAGAGCGAAGCCGGTGACCGATACGACCGGCGCGATCTCCTCCATCGTGGCGAACGGCACGACGATGTGACTGCCCGACTTCGCGTCCTGCGACAGGCTGACCACTTCCAGCGCATGCCAGCCGAAGCGGCGGCGGACGATGCCGGTCGTGACCGCCAGGGCCTGGACGCGATGCACCGGCATCAGCACGTCGGTGCGGGTCAGCAGGCCGCGTCTACGGCGTAGGCCTTTGGGCGTTTCCTCCAGCCGGAAGCCGTAGTCGCGCAGTACCGTGCGCGAGAGACCCGTTACGAGACCAAGCACGGCGAAGGCGGCCAGCGCAATCGAGGCGGCAATGGCCTGCGTCGCCAGGCCCAACCCTCCGAGCCAGTGCCCCGGCCCGGCGAGCAATTCCATCCACTTGCTGGCATCCCAGAAATTGAACGGCAGGAGAAAGTCGAACTGCTGCGCCGCGCCTGCGACGACCGCGAACACGACGAGCGAGAACTCGAACAATCCGAAGGTGGCAAGCCGGCGCAAGTCCATCGCGAAAAGTGTGCGGCTCTCCGGCGCTGCGACCACTTCACCCTCGCTTGGCTGTTCCGCGCGGACGCCGTCACGCCTCTCCCGCACCGCCTCGCGCAGGGCAGCGCCCTCGGCCTCGGTGACGAAGGCCAGCTTGAGCTCATCCTTGCCGCCGGCGCCGGTCTCGAACTTGACCTCCACCAGGCCAAGCAATCGCGGGAGCAGCTTTTGTTCGAGGCTGACGTCCTGAATCCGCTCGTAGGGGACCGAGCGCGCGGTCCGGTTGATGATCCCGCCTTCGACCCTGACGTCGCTCTCCCCCAGGCGATAGCGCGTCTTGCGCCAGATCAGCCAACCGCCGCCCAGACTGATGACCAGCACCGCGAGCAGAATCGGAAGCACGGCCACCGCGCCCCCGCCCCAATTGCGCGAGCCGAACAGAATCGCGACCACCGGGAGAATCGCGTTGCGCAGACCCATCAGGCCTTGCACGGCAAAGCTCAGCGGACTCGCGCGCCGCCAGCCCTGTTCCTCGGCGATTTCCCCGCTCACATCGTCTCGCGCTTGACGTGCGCGCGGATCTCTTCACGCATCGCCACAGCGTCTTGATGATCGAGGCCCGGCAGGCGCACCGATGCGTTGTGATTGCCGGCGGTGTGCAGCACCAGCGTCGCGAGGCCATAGCCGCGCTCGATCGGTCCCTGGTGAACGTCGATATGCTGTACCCGGCCGAACGGCACCACGGTGTCCGAGCGGAACAGCAGCCCGCGCACCACTCGCAGCCGGTCTCCGCCCATCTGGTATCCTCGCGCCTGGTAGCGCCTCAAGGGTACGCGGATGATCGCATAGAGCGCGACCAGCAGCACCGGCGCGATGAACGAGCCGCGCGGCAACACGCCCGCCACTTCGAGCACCAGCGCCCCAATGACGAACGGCAACGTGCCCAGCAGCCAGCCGACGCGCAGCGATTTCACATAGTTCGGATGAAGCGGGGTCAGCTCGTCCCCGTCGCGGTCGGCCTGTTCCATGGTGCCCTAGATGGACAACACACCCGGCGATGGCAAGAAATTCTGCTTCGGGGCGCCTGGTGCTGCTGGGGAGGATTGAACTCCCGACCTCACCCTTACCAAGGGTGCGCTCTACCACTGAGCTACAGCAGCGCCCGAAGAGGCGCGCGCTATTGTCGCGCGGCTTCCCGATGTCAAGCGGTGCTTGAGCGCTCCGTCAAATAGCGGCTAGGCGTTGCCTATGAATGAAGACCGGCAAAGCATGACTCGGGAAGAGCGACTGGCGGCGAAGCTGCGCGAAAACCTGCGGCGGCGCAAAGTGCAGTCGCGCGAAATGGAGAATCGCACCGAGAGCGCGATTGAGGGCGAAGGTCTTTCCAAAAAAGAGCCGCCCCGCTAACGGCTCGCGCTCAATATTGCAGGAGCGTCCGTCCCCGTGCCCAGCCTGATCCTCGTCCGCCACGGCCAGAGCCAGTGGAACCTGGAGAATCGATTCACCGGGTGGTGGGACGTGGACCTGACTGAAAAGGGCGTGGCCGAAGCCAAAGCCGCCGGCGAATTGCTCGCCGCCACCGGCCTGCTGCCAACCATCGCGTTTACCTCGCTGCAGACGCGCGCGATCAAGACGCTGCACCTCGCGCTCGAGGCTTGCGGCCGTCTGTGGATTCCCGAGACCAAGGACTGGCACCTCAACGAGCGGCACTACGGCGGCCTCACCGGGCTCAACAAGGCAGAGACCGCGGCGAAGCATGGCGAGGACCAGGTCAAGGTCTGGCGCCGCAGCTTCGATGTGCCGCCGCCGGTGCTCGAAGCCGGTAGCGAATACGATCTCTCCGCCGACCCGCGCTATGCCGGGCTCGCGGTGCCCACCACCGAAAGCCTCAAGCTGACGATCGAGCGCGTGCTCCCTTATTGGGAAGCCACGATCCTGCCGGAACTGGCGAAAGGTCAGACGGTAATCGTCTCGGCCCATGGCAATTCGTTGCGGGCGTTGGTGAAGCACCTCTCGGGCATTTCGGATGAGGACATCACCGGACTTGAGATTCCCACCGGGGAACCGATCGTCTACGACTTCGACGACAAGATGCTCGCGGGCGAGCGTCACTACCTGAAGGATCGCTGAAATGGGGGGAGCGCAAGCTCCGAGAGTCGCCATCGTCATGGGCAGCCAGTCCGACTGGCCAACCATGGGCAATGCCGCGAAAGTGCTCGACCAGCTCGGGGTCGCCTACGAAGCGCGGATCGTCTCCGCCCACCGCACGCCTGAGCGGCTGGTGGAATTCGCCAAGGGCGCGGCCACCGAAGGCTTCCAGGTCATCATCGCCGGTGCTGGCGGCGCGGCGCACTTGCCGGGCATGGTCGCCAGCATGACGCACTTGCCGGTGCTCGGCGTGCCGGTCATGTCCAAGGCGCTTTCGGGCAAGGACAGCCTGCTCTCGATCGTGCAGATGCCTGCGGGGATTCCGGTCGGCACGCTTGCGATCGGCGATGCCGGAGCGACCAATGCCGGCCTGCTGGCCGCGGCGGTGCTTGCCCTGTCGGACGCCGGACTCTCCGAAAAGCTTCAGGCATGGCGCGCGGCTCAGACCGATGCGGTGGCCGAAAAGCCGGCCGACGCCTGAGCGGGTGAACGCAAAGTGATCCAGCCCGGCGCCACCATTGGTATTCTCGGCGGCGGCCAGCTTGGCCGGATGATCGCCATGGCCGCAGCCCAGCTCGGCTATTCGAGCCACATCTACGCCCCCGAAGAGGAGAGCGTGGCTGCCGAAGTCAGCGCGCGTTTCACTTGCGCCGGCTGGGACGATCGCGAAGCTCTGAGCACGTTGGCGCGCGACTGCGCCGTGGTGACCTACGAGTTCGAGAATGTTCCGGTGGAAGCGGTCAACGCCATCCCCGCCTCGCTCCGCGCGCCCGGCACTCGCGCGCTTGAGATCGCGCAGGACCGCCTGACCGAGAAGCGCTTCGTCGAAGAGCTTGGCGGCCGTCCTGCACCCTACGCATCGGTCGACAACGAGGCCGACCTCGCCGAAGCGATCGCCAAGATCGGCGCGCCCGGCATCCTCAAGACCCGCCGCGATGGCTACGACGGCAAGGGCCAGTGGCGCATCGCCTCCGCCCAGGACGGCGCCGCTCTGCGCCTCCCCGGACCGGGCCTGATCTACGAAGGCTTCGTGCGCTTCGAGGCCGAATTCTCGGTCATCCTCGTGCGCGGGCTCGATGGCGAAGTGCGCTTCTGGGACTCGGCGCAGAATGTGCACGAGAACGGCATCCTGGCGACATCATCTCTGCCCGCCGCGCCGATCATCGCCGAGCAAGTGGCCGAGGCACGCAAGCTCGCTTATCGCGTGGCAGAGGCGCTGGCTTATGTCGGCGTGCTCACTCTCGAATTCTTCGCCACCGCCGATGGACCGGTGTTCAACGAGATGGCCCCGCGGGTCCACAACTCGGGCCACTGGACCATCGAGGGTGCGGTCACCAGCCAGTTCGAGAACCATGTCCGCGCGATCCTCGGCCTTCCGCTGGGCGATACCTCGACGATGTGGCCGAAGATCGGCATGACCAACCTGATTGGCGAAATTGAAGGCGGTATCGGCAAGCTGCTGTCCGACACCCGCAACCACGTCCACCTCTACGGCAAGAGCGAAGCTCGCCCTGGCCGCAAGATGGGCCACGTGACGAAACTGGGCTGATGGCGAAGCGCGAAATCCTCTTCATCGTGGCGCGGGCGCTCGACGGCACCATTGGCCGCGACAACGACGTGCCGTGGAAGATCAGCGCCGATCTCAAGCGCTTCAAGCGCCTGACCATGGGTAAGCCGATGATCATGGGCCGCAAGACCTTCGACAGCCTGCCCGGCCTGCTGCCCGGACGGCGGCACATCGTGCTGACCCGGCAGAAGGGCTGGAGCGCCAAGGGCGCCGAAGTCGTGCACTCGGTGGATGAGGCGCTGGAGTTGGCTGGCTCCGGCGACATCGCGGTGATCGGCGGAGCGGACATCTTCGAGCTGTTCATGCCGCTCGCCACCAAGCTCGAGATCACCGAGATCTTCGAGAACACCCAGGGCGACGTCTACATGGCGACCCCCGATCCGCGCACCTGGCGCGAAACCGCGCGGGTGAAATACACCGCAGAGGGCAATGACCCTGCCTATGCCTTCGTGACGCTGGAGCGCGCTCACTGATGCGCTTCGGCCATCGTGATACGATCCCGGAGCATCTGCGCGGCGGAATTATCGCGCTCGGCAATTTCGATGGCTTTCACCTGGGCCACCAGCGCGTCGTGGCTGAAACGGTCGAGTGGGCACGCTCTGAAGGGCGGCCAGCGATCGTTGCCACGTTCGACCCCCACCCGGTGCGCCACTTCGCCCCGCACGTCCCGCCCTTCCGCCTGACCACGCTCGACCAGCGCGAAGAGCTGTTCATGGCCGCCGGAGCGGACGCGATGATGGTGTTCGACTTCGATGACGATCTCGCCGCCATGCCTGCCGAGGCCTTCATCGGCGATTTACTGGCGCGGCAGCTCGGCTGCACCGGCGTCGTCACCGGGGAGGACTTCACGTTCGGCCAGGGCCGCGGCGGCAACCTGGCGCTGCTCGAAAGCGAAGGCGCCCGTTGCGGCATCCAGGCGCGCGCGATCGGGCCGGTGCTGGAGGGAGGCGTTGCCGTCTCCTCCAGCCGCATCCGCGACGCGCTCAAGGCCGGCGACTGCGAGACCGCGACGCGGCTGATGACCCGGCCTTTCGCGATCCGCGGCACGGTCCAGCATGGCGACAAGCGCGGCCGGGAGATCGGCTATCCGACGGCCAACGTCGACCTCGGGCCATACCTGCGGCCGCGTTACGGCATCTACGCGGTAACGGGGCGCATCCTCGACACCGGGGAGACGCTGCGGGGTGCGGCGAATCTCGGCATCCGGCCGACCTTCGATCCGCCGAAGGAACTGCTTGAGCCCTATTTCTTCGATTTCGACGGCGATCTCTATGGCCGCGAGATCGAGGTTAGCTTGCAGCATTTCCTGCGCCCCGAGGCGAAGTTCGCGAGCCTGGGTGAACTGATCACGCAGATGGCCGAAGACTGTGCTCGGGCGGGCGAGTTGCTGGGATAGCTGCCCTCCCTGCGCGAACAAATTGCAGGAAGCCCTCGCCCCCGCTAAGGCCCGCGCTCCATGTCCGAACAACGCGATTACAGAGACACCGTCTTCCTACCGAAGACCGAGTTCCCGATGAAGGCCGGCCTTCCCCAAAAGGAGCCGGGCCTCCTTGCGCGCTGGCAGTCCGAAGGGCTGTACCAGCAGGTGCGCGAGAACCGCGCCGGGCAGACCAAGTTCATCCTCCACGACGGCCCGCCCTACGCCAACGGCGACATGCACATCGGCCACGCGCTGAACCATGTGCTCAAGGACATGGTCGTGCGCACGCAGACCTTGCTCGGCAAGGACGCGCCCTATGTGCCCGGGTGGGACTGCCATGGGCTGCCGATCGAATGGAAGGTCGAGGAGCAGTACCGCAAGAAGAAGCTCGACAAGGACCAGGTCCCGGTCGAGGAATTCCGCGCCGAATGCCGCGCCTATGCCCAGCATTGGGTCGATACCCAGCGCGAGCAGCTCAAGCGCCTCGGCATCAACGGCGATTGGGACCACCCCTACCTGACGATGCACTTCGAGGCCGAGGCCACGATCGTGCGCGAATTGCTCAAGTTCGCCGAGAGCGGTCAGCTCTACCGCGGGGCCAAGCCGGTGATGTGGTCGCCGGTCGAAAAGACCGCGCTGGCCGAAGCCGAGGTCGAGTACGAGGACATCACCTCGACCCAGATCGACGTGGCGTTCGAGATCGTCGAGAGCCCGATTCCCGAGCTGGTCGGCGCCCATGCGGTGATCTGGACGACCACGCCGTGGACGATCCCAGCGAACCAGGCTTTGGCCTTTGGGCCGGAGATTGAGTACCATCTCTTCACCCTGTTCGCGGAACCAGGTGGTGATGCGGAAGCGAGCACGATTGCGGACGAACGGATGGCCGAGGCAGGCATTCCGATCGGAAGGAAGGTGCTTGTCGCAGCTCCGCTTGTGCCGTCGTTCATTGCTCGACTGCAGAGGCTGGCCGCGACGATCGATTGGTCAGACGTTTGCGATGAAACGCCGGCTATCTTGGACTTGTTCAAGAAGTGGAGTTTCAAAGGCTCTGACCTCGCCGGCACCGTCGCGCGCCACCCGATGCACCACCTCGGCGGGTTCTACGCCGAGCCGCGCCCGTTCCTGCCCGGCGACTTTGTCACCACCGACAGCGGCACCGGCCTGGTCCACATGGCGCCCGACCATGGCGAGGACGACTTCGAGCTGTGCAAGGCGCACGGCATCTCGCCCAAGTTCATCGTCGAGGGCGATGGCCGCTATCGCGAGGATTGGCTGTGGCTGCCGCGCACCGACGAACGCTCGATGTCGGTCATCAATCCCAAGTTCAACGCGCCCGAAGGCCCGGTCTGCACGGACTTGCGCGAGGTTGGCGCTCTCCTCAGCGCGTCCACCGACTATCAACACTCTTATCCCCACAGCTGGCGCTCCAAGGCCAAGGTGATCTTCCGCTGCACGCCGCAGTGGTTCGTGCCGATGGACAAGCCGGTGATCGAGCACATCGACAACCGCCAGGAACAGCGTTGGGAAAACGAAGGCGGGGCTCAGGAGCCGAAGAAGACGCTGCGTCAGGCGGCGCTCGATTCGCTCGATCAGACACGCTTCGTGCCGGAGAAGGGGCGCAACCGGATCGGCTCGATGGTCGAAAGCCGGCCCGACTGGGTGCTCAGCCGCCAGCGCGCCTGGGGCGTGCCGATCACGCTGTTCGTCGACCGCAAGACCGGCGACTACCTGGTCGACCCAGAGGTCAACCACCGCATCGTCGCGGCCGTGAACGAAAAGGGCGTCGACGCCTGGTCCGATGCCAACGCGCAGACGCTGCTTGGCAACGCGTACGATGCGGCCGACTACGAACGCATCACCGACATTCTCGACGTCTGGTTCGATTCCGGATCGACCCACGCCTTCGTGCTGGAATCGGGCCGCTGGCCTGAGCTGCAGTGGCCGGCCGATCTCTACCTCGAAGGCTCCGACCAGCATCGCGGATGGTTCCAGTCGAGCCTGCTCGAGAGCTGCGGCACTCGCGGCCGGGCGCCTTACAACGCCGTCCTCACCCATGGCTTCACGATGGATGCCAAGGGCGAGAAGATGTCCAAGTCGAAGGGCAACACCGTCAGCCCGCTCGACGTGATGAAGGACTACGGCGCCGACATCATCCGGCTCTGGGCGCTGTCCGTCGACTACACCGAAGACCACCGCATCGGGCCCGAGATCCTGAAGGGCGTGGCCGACCAGTACCGCAAGCTGCGCAACACCTTCCGCTACCTGCTCGGCGCGCTCGACGGGTTTTCGGAGAGCGAGCGGGTCAGCCCCGATGCGATGCCGGAGCTGGAGCGTTATGTCCTCGCGCTGCTTGGCGAGCTCGATGCCAAGCTCAAGCAGGCGGTCGATGACTTCGACTTCAACACCTACACCCGTGCGCTGATCGACTTCTGCAACGAAGACCTGTCGGCGTTCTACTTCGATATCCGCAAGGACCGGCTCTATTGCGACGCGCCGTCGGACCTGAACCGGCGCGCTTACCGCACGGTGCTCGACACACTGTTCCAGGCGCTGATCCGCTACGCCGCGCCAGTGATGGTCTTCACCGCCGAGGAAGTGTGGCAGAGCCGCTATCCCGACAGCGCCAGCGTGCACCTGCTGGTGTGGCCGGAGGTTCCCGCCGTTAGCGCCGATACCGCCCGCTGGGCCGAACTGCGCGGCCTGCGCGTCCAGGTGACCGAAGCGATCGAACCGCTGCGGCGTGACAAGATCGTCCGTTCGAGCCTGGAGGCCGAAGTCACGGTCCCCAGCGAACTCGTTCCCGAAGGTTTCTCCGACGCCGACCTCGCCGAACTGTTCATCAGCGCCGCGGTCGACCGGACCGATGGCGACGCGGTGGCAGTCCGCAAGAGCGGCGACGCCAAGTGCGGCCGCTGCTGGCGGCTCCTGCCCGAAGTCACCGAAGACGGCGGCCTGTGCGATCGTTGTGAGGATGCCGTCGCCCAACTGGATGCAATCGCATGACCGCTCAAGACGAGACAAATCCCTGGCGTAACCGCGTGATCGGCCTCGTGCTCGCGGCCGCGGTCTATGTCCTCGACCAGTGGGTCAAAGGCCGGGTCGTCGGACCGTGGAACCTGCGCGAAGTGGGCGTGATCGACCTGCTGCCGTTCTTCGATCTGCGCTGGACGCAGAATTTCGGCGTCTCGCTCGGCATGTTCGAGGCGACCTCGCCCGAAATGCGCTGGGGTCTCGTCGGCGTGACTGGGCTGATCGCAGTGGTCGTGTTCGTGTGGATGCTGCGCGAGCGCAAGTTGTGGGACATCGCCGGCCTGGCGCTGATCCTGGGCGGCGCGATGGGGAATATCCGCGACCGGATCGAGCTCGGCTACGTGATCGACTACGCCGACTTCCACATCGGCGAATTTCGTCCGTTCCTCATCTTCAACATCGCCGATGCCGCAATCACCATCGGCGTGCTGATAATCCTTGCCCGCGCGCTGTTCATGCGCGAGAAACCGGCCGCCTCGCAAGGGGGCCAAGAGGCGGACAAACCCGCGGAGATTTCCTGATGCGCATGACCACCCGGATCGTTCTCGTCGCCAGCAGCGCGACCCTGCTTGCCGCGTGCAGCAGCGGCGACATGCTCGGCAGCCGTGAACGGCCCGACGAATTCGCCGTTCAACGCCAGGCCCCGCTGGTGGTCCCGCCCGACTTCTCGCTGACCCCGCCGGTTCCGGGCGCCCCGCGCCCGGCCGAAAGCTCGGCCTCGCAGCAGGCGCTCGAAGCGCTGTTCGGCGGTCCGGCGCAGCGTAGCGCGGTCGAATCGAACGCCATCAGCCGCGCCGGCACTTCGGAGCCCGGCATTCGCAGCTCGGTTGGCGATCCCAACACCTACACGGTGGACAAGGGCGGCTCGACCCGCACGATCCTCGCCGCGCCGGAAGGCGACGGCCAGGCTGCACGGGCGGTCATCCCTTCTTAGGAAGGGCCTCCGGCCTGGTCGGCCGGCTAACCAGTCACACTCTTGAGGGGTTCGAGACGGTCTGACTCCGTCGCGGACAGTCGGGTCAGCCTCGTCTGGACACTTTTCGGCTCCCCTCTGGCGTGGAGCCGACTAGGTACATTTCCGAACTGCAGTTCCCGCTCGGGTTCCGGGTATGCCCGTCAGCGTCATGCCCAATTCTGCCCAGATCCACCGCCCGCGCCGCCAGCATTCACGCCTGCGGTTGAACATGCCCGCCACGCTGGCCACCCCGGAAGGGGAGAAGCGAATTACGTTGCTCAACCTGTCACAGGGCGGGGCTCGCATCCGCCTTTCCGGTGACGGACGGGCGAGCGGCGGCGTACTCAAGTGGATGGACAACGAAGCTTTCGGTGCGGGAATTTGGCAACGCGGACCGGAGATGGGCCTGAGGTTCGACGATCCGATTGATTGGGACAGGGTGGTTGCCGCGCGGCACTGGCAGCCCGCCGGCCGGGTGAGGAATGGGAAATCCGCGGGTTTGGCGGGGACCGACGCACCTCCCAAGAAAGGGCCTTCGCTCGACATTCACAAACTACGGAAATCTGGTGCCAAGGTGCGCCTGGCCAGATGGGTGCCGGGCGTTTTGCTCCTCGGGGCCGTGCTGGCTCTTGGCATGGGTCTGTGGGGCGGACGTTACTAGGCGGAAGCGGCGTGATCTCGGGATTGCTATGTTGCTTTCAGAGAATCGTCGGCACCAGACCCGACTAGAGTTCTTCCTTGATCAGTCGGTAAAGGTAGAAATCCGTTCCATCACGCCCGTGTTCGACGAGTTGCTGGGAATCGATCCGGAGCCTCAGCCTGTCGAAGGTTTGCAGCACGACAGCTTTCTGATGCTCGTTCGTCCGGGGTGCCTTCGGTTGCCTGAACTTGCGCAAGTCTCTGAGCCACCGGCGGAAGCCAAGCAAATGGCGCATCGCGAACCGGCGGAAGCCATTAGGGCCATGACGTAAAAGGTCGTGTGTGGGAACGTTGTGTCGGATGCTCACAATCAGGTAACGTTTCGAAACCCGGCGAAGTTCGCGCAGGACTTCCTCCAGGCCACCCGCATCGACCCAATTGAGGAAGCGGATGCACAGGACGCAATCATAGTGCCCGTCCGCATCGGGGATGTTTCGGACGTCAGCGAGCTCTAGGGAGCCGTCCAGCCCGTTCAGCGCAGCAATCTTTTCGCGCGCGGAGTTCAACATGTCGGGCGAGATGTCGCGTCCCGTAACCTTGAGCCCCCGCTCATGATAGAGCTCGAGAAACCTCCCGGTGCCGACCGGCACATCGAGGACGGAAGCGCCCACGGGCAGGACGCGGAGAAGCTCACGGACGATGCTGTCTTCCGCCAGCCATTTTTGAGATGGCGCGCGGCGTGCATCGTATCCCGTGGCCGCAGCGCCCGTATACGCGATGCTCAGTGCCTGGAAGTCCATCAGCCTGCCTCCGCCCTGTCCCGCAAGAACTCCGCGACGTACTCCGCTGAGTCATGAAGCGGGCCTTCGCCGTCGACCTCAAGCACCGGAACGCCACGGTGCCGCAGCACCTGGGCGGCGGTCCTGAAGGCCTCGGTCGCTTCCACGGACGCGGCAAGGAGCTCGCTGTCACTTAGCCCCAGATGCGCGTGAATCCTGCGCCCGCGAGTTCGGAGGCGCTCCAGGATGACCTCGGGTCGTGCCCCGACCAGGACCACCGCGCCGGGCTTCGGCACCGAGGAAAAGTACGCTTCCCTGGTCTGGCGCGCGCAGACCCAGCCCTTCTGGACCAGACCGTCCGGCTGCAGGATCTGCACAGCCGGTGGTAACCGTCGCCAGAGGTACAGGTCGCGAAGCTCCTCGAGCATGATCGGCAGCCTCGCGAATCTGGCAAAGGCATCCCCAAATCCGGTTCGAGCCATTTCGCTGCAACATTCGAGAAAGGCCTCCTGATGGTGCAAGTTCAGGCGAAAGGAGTCCTCCGACGAAGTGACGGCCAGCCGCCGGGCATAGACGTGCCCCGCGCGCGGCAATTGGAACGCGGAGAGATAGGAGAGGCGCTGTAGCGGGCCTAAATGCTCGAGGCTCGCTTTTGCCGACAGGAAGCGACCTTCCTGAGCCGTGCGATAGAGACTCTTCGCGCCTAAGCGTTCGCGAACGGCATGGTAGATGGCGGACTTCCCAACTCCGGGCGGGCCGACAAATTCCACCTGTCGTTCGGCTCCGGGGAATGCCGGAACCTCCACTTGCAAGGGACAGGCTACAATTGCGGTGAGCTGGTTCATCGGTTGAGATCCTCAGCCTTGGCGGTCTAGCCGTCGTTGAATCCGTCTTTCGTGCTTGAGCTGGACACAGGGCCGCGACCCCGCAGTCGCGGCGGGCCACGGCGTTACGCGACGCCGGGGAATTGGCCGCAGTCGGTGGACCGGGCCCTGTGCCTGTCTGCTAAGAAGTCTTGTTCATGCGCATCGTATTTCCCCTTGTGGAGGGAACACGATGCCGAGCGAGGTCGCCTGGGCATCGCACGCTTTAGCGGTTGGTAACGCGGAGCAAGCTGCTTCCCGATCAAAAGCCGCGGATCCCTATCGCCTATGTGTCAAGGACGGGATCGATTCCTTACATTCTCAAGTTATTAAGTTGACAATATAAGTCAAGCGTAAACGACGCCTACTTCCCTTCGAAAGGTTCGGGCTGTTCGCCGACCTGGCAGACCATCAGCTTGTCGATCTTGCGGCCATCCATGTCGACAACCTCGAAGCGCCAGCCCTGGTCTTCGAACCATTCGCCTTCATGCGGCAAGCGCTTGAGCACCGAGAGGACGTATCCCGCGGCGGTGGCGAACTCGCGGTCTTCGGAGAGGTCGAGGCCGAGCCGTTCCGCCAGCACGTCAGCCGCCATCGCGCCGGCGATCAGCAAGGATCCGTCGGCCCGCTCGACCACATCGGGCTCGTCGCCTTCGTCCTGATGGCTGGCGAAGCTGCCGGCGATGGCGCGCAGCAAGTCGGCCGGGGTCACGACGCCTTCGAGATGACCGTATTCGTCGTGCACCATGGCCATGGCGGTACCCGACTGCTGGAGCACGCGCAGCGCGTCCATCGCGTCGAGCTGGTCGGGCACGACCTCGGCCTTGCGCACGAGGTCCTGGAGGCGGACCGGTTCCCCCGCGAGCATGCGGGCGAGGATGTCGCGCACCTTGACCACGCCGATCATCTTTTCCGGCGAGCCTTCGGCCACCGGAAGCAGCGAGTGCGGAGATTCGGCGAGCGTTTCGCGGATTTCCTCTTCACCCGCCGCAACATCGAGCCAGTCGATCTCGGTCCGCGGCGTCATCAGTTCGCGCACCGGGCGGCTGGTCAGACGCATGACGCCGGAAAGGATCGCCCGCTCCTCTTCCTCGATTACGCCCGAATGTGTGGCCTCGGCGAAGAGCATGTGCAGCTCTTCCGCCGTGACGCCATGTTCGCCGCGATGACGGATGCCGAGCACGCGCATGATCAGGTTGGACGAGCGGTCGAGCAGCCACACGAACGGAGCGGCGACTTTGGCGAGGATCGCCATCGGTCGCGACATGTAGATCGCGATCGGCACCGCAGCCCGCAACGCGAACTGCTTGGGCACCAGCTCACCCACCACGAGGCTGAAATAGGTCGTCAGCGCGATGACGACGACAAAGCCGGCCTCCTGGGCGGTGTCTGCCGGAACGCCGAGCGCTGCGAGCCATTCGCCGACTGGGCCGCCGAACGTTGCACCCGAGTAAGCACCAGCGATGATGCCGACGAGGGTGATGCCGATCTGGACGGTGGAAAGGAACTTGCCGGGATCTGCCGCGAGCGCGAGCGCAGTTTTTGCGCCTTTGCTACCCCGGTCCGCCGCCACACGCAGCCGGGCGGGGCGTGCCGAAACGATGGCAAGCTCCGACATCGAGAAGACCCCGTTGATCAGGATCAGCGCGATCAGGATAGTCAGATCGGACCAGGGGAATGCGGCCATTTGTTCCGCGCAGCTAGCAGATCGCGCCTCGTCCCGAAACCCGGCACGAAGGACTTAGGGAAGAGGATTTAAGGAACATGGGCGGCAGCGAGGCGTTTCACTTGCCATCATTCCCTGAACTCGCGGCTTCCCGCCGCGACACAATCAACCGAAAACAATCGTGAGGACCCCGATGAAAACGTCGCGCATTCTTGTATCCGGCCTGGCAGCCGTCTCGCTGGTCGGCCTGTCCGCCTGTGTCACCGACCCTAACACCGGCGAGAAGAAGGTCTCCCGCACGGCCATCGGCGGCGTCGGCGGCGCTGGCCTTGGCTACCTGCTGGGCAGCGTGATCGGCGGCAAGACCGCCCGCATCGTGGGCGCGGGCATCGGCGGCGTTGCGGGCGGCGTTATCGGCTACCAACTCGACCAGCAGATCAAGGAGCTGGACGAAGCCACCGCCGGCAGCGGCGTGGACGTCAGCGAGACTCCTGACGGTACGGGCATTCTCGTGAGCTTGCCGGATGTCACCTTTGCCGTCGATTCGACCACCATCAGCCCGAATTTCCGCGCAGCGCTCGATGAAGTGGCGCAGAGCCTGCAGAAATATCCCAACAGCCTGGTCGACGTGATGGGCCATACCGATTCCACCGGATCGGACGCCCATAACCAGGACCTCTCGCGCCGCCGCGCCGAATCGGTCGCCGGCTACCTCACCATGCGCGGCGTCCCCAGCGCCCGCCTGGCGACGATCGGTTATGGAGAGCAGTACCCAATCGCCGACAACGCCACCGAGGAAGGCCGCGCGCGCAACCGCCGGGTCGAGATCCGCATCACCCCGGTCAGCCAGGATGACGTGAAGGCGGCGCGTTAAGGCTTCGAATACTTCGCAGCGCGCTCCGCCAGCCGATCGACCGCAGCGCGGTGGATGGCGGACGCGCTGACGAGGACGCCAAAGGCCCGCGGGTCGCGCTTGTTATAGCTGAGCGCCCCGCCAAAAGCGTCCGACACCGCTGCCCCCGCCTCGCGCGCGATCAGGGTCGCCGCGGCCACGTCCCATTCGTAGCCCCAGCGTAGCGTGGCGACGAGATCGGCCTGGTCGTCGCCCACCATGGCGATTCTCAGTGCGATCGAGTTGGGTCGCTCCACCATCGACAGGTCCTGATCCTCCGGCGGCAACATCGTCGCCGGAACGCGGGCACCAGGCAGTTCCTGGCGCGTGCTGGCCGATAGGCGGCGGCCGTTGAGCCAGGCGCCCTGCCCGGCCGTCGCAGTCCAGGTTTCCTGCCGTGCGGGCGCTTCGAGCAAACCGATGAGCGGTTTCCCCGCGCTGATCAGCGCCACCGACACGGCCCATCCGGGTCGGCCGGCAATGAAGTCCCGTGTACCGTCAACCGGGTCGACCAGCCAGCACAGCCCGCGCGCTAGCCTTTCGGGATGATCGACCGACTCTTCGGAAAGCCAGCCGGCCGAGGGGAGAAGCGCACAAAGCTCTCGGCGCAGGAAGGTATCGACCTCCAGATCCGCCTGGCAGATCGGGCTGTCGTCGTACTTGCTCCAGCTCTTCACCTCGTTCCCCGCCCCCGGCCACAGGCGCATGGCCATGCGGCCCGCTTCGCGGCAAATTTCGGCGAGTCTGGCGTGATCGAGCATGGCTGGCCAAGTGCAGATGCCGGGAAGGGTTTGCAAGCGCGGCTAGCAATGCTTATGCGCGCCCCAGCGCATTTCCCGACTCCCGGAAGGCTGATCTCCAGATGAACATTCACGAATACCAGGCCAAGGAACTGCTGGCGAAGTTTGGCATCGCCGTCCCCGCAGGTCACGCAGCTCTGAACGCGGAAGAAGCCGTCGCGGCTGCCCGCCAGCTTCCCGGACCGCTCTATGTGGTGAAGGCCCAGATTCACGCCGGTGGACGCGGCAAGGGCAAGTTCTCCGAACTGCCGGCTGACGCCAAGGGCGGCGTGCGGCTCGCCAAGTCGATCGAGGAAGTCGAAGCCAACGCGCGCGAAATGCTTGGCAACGCCCTGGTCACGATCCAGACCGGCGCCGCGGGCAAGCAGGTCAACCGCCTCTACGTGACCGACGGCGTCGACATCGCCAAGGAATACTACCTGTCGATGCTGGTCGACCGGAAGAGCGGCCGCATCGCCATGATCGTCTCCACCGAAGGCGGCATGGACATCGAAACCGTGGCGCATGACACGCCCGAGAAGATCACCACCATCGTGATCGACCCGGCGACCGGCTTCATGCCGCACCACGGCCGCTCGGTGGCTTTCGCGCTCAAGCTCTCGGGCGATCTCGCCAAGGCCGCGCAGAAGCTCTCCGCCCAGCTCTACGAAGCGTTCAAGACGCTCGACTGTGCGATGATCGAGATCAACCCCTTGGTCGAAACGGTCGACGGTCGCCTGCTGGTGCTCGACGCCAAGATGAGCTTCGATTCGAACGCGCTCTATCGCCACCCCGACGTCGAAGCCCTGCGCGATGAGACCGAAGAAGACCCGATGGAGCTCGAGGCCTCGAAGCACGACCTCGCCTACATCAAGCTCGATGGTGACATCGGCTGCATGGTCAACGGCGCGGGCCTCGCCATGGCGACGATGGACATCATCAAGCTCAACGGCGCGTTCCCGGCCAACTTCCTCGACGTCGGCGGCGGTGCTTCGAAGGAGAAGGTGACCTCGGCGTTCAAGATCATCCTGTCCGACCCCGCGGTGAAGGGCATCCTGGTCAACATCTTCGGCGGCATCATGCGCTGCGACATTATCGCCGAGGGCATCGTCGCCGCGGCGAAGGACGTGAACCTCTCGGTTCCGCTGGTCGTGCGCCTCGAAGGGACGAACGTCCAACTCGGCAAGGACATCCTTGCCAACTCGGGCCTGCCGATCATTCCGGCCGACGACCTGGGCGATGCGGCGAAGAAGATCGTCGCCGAAGTGAAGCAAGCCGCCTGACCTTGACCGCCAGAACTTGACCCTTGGCGCAACAAGCGCAATGATGGTTGAAATATTATTGCGCACGTGTGAGCGTGCCGGAGGAAGCCGATGAAGGTGCTCGTGCCCGTTAAGCGGGTAATCGACTACAACGTCCGCCCGCGCGTGAAGGCGGACGGCAGCGGGGTCGATCTCGCCAACGTCAAGATGAGTATGAACCCCTTCGACGAGATCGCCGTCGAGGAGGCGATCCGGCTCAAGGAAAAGGGCAAGGCCGAGGAGATCATCGCGGTCTCCATCGGTCCGGCGAAGGCGCAGGAAACCCTGCGTACCGCGCTCGCCATGGGCGCCGACCGGGCGATCCTGGTCGAGACCGAGGAAACTGTCGAACCGCTCGCGGTCGCAAAGATCCTCAAGGCCATCGTTGACGAGGAACAGCCGGGCCTGGTCGTGATGGGCAAGCAGGCGATCGACGACGACAGCAACCAGACCGGTCAGATGCTGGCCGCGCTGACGGGGCGGCCGCAGGGCACGTTCGCCAGCAAGGTCGAGATCGAGGGCGACAAGGTCTCGGTGGTTCGTGAAGTCGATGGCGGGCTCGAGACGGTCGAACTGACTCTCCCGGCGATCGTCACCACCGACTTACGCCTTAACGAGCCACGTTACGCTTCGCTGCCGAACATCATGAAGGCCAAGAAGAAGCCGCTCGACGTAAAGCCGGCTGCGGACTTTGGGGTTGACCTCACGCCGCGCCTCAAGGTGCTCAAGGTGGCCGAACCGCCGGTGCGGCAGGCAGGTGTACAGGTGGGCTCGGTCGACGAGCTCGTGGCCAAGCTCAAGGCATTGGGATTCGTGGCATGACGGCTCTGGTACTGGTCGAACATTCGGGCGGAGCCGTTCATGACGCGACGCTCGCTGCGGTAACTGCCGCCGCCAAGCTCGGCGCGGTCCATGCGCTCGTGGTTGGCGACAGCGCGGAAGCCAAGGCCGCAACCGAAGCCACTGCAAAGATTGCGGGTGTCGAGAAGGTTCTCGTAGCCGGCGGGCCCGCTTACGCTGGAATCCTGCCCGAGAACGTCGCTCCGCTCGCCGCGCAACTCATGACGGGCTACGATGCCTTCGTCGCGCCCGCGACCACGACGGGGAAGAACGTCGCCCCTCGCGTCGCCGCGCTGCTCGACGTGATGCAGCTGTCCGAAGTGATCGGGATCGAAGGCCCTCGCACCTTCACGCGGCCGATCTACGCCGGTAACGCCATCGCCACCGTCGAAAGCTCCGACCCCAAGCTGGTGCTCACCGTCCGCGCCACCGCCTTCGACAAGGCCGCGGCGGAAGGCGGCAGCGCTTCGGTTGAAGAGGTTGCAGGTCCCGGTGACGCCGGCCTGTCCCGGTTCGTCAGCCTCGACGCTTCGAAGAGCGAACGGCCCGAACTGACCAGTGCCGGGATCGTCGTTTCGGGCGGCCGCGCGCTCAAGGACGCCGCGACTTTCGAACAGCTCATCGTTCCCCTCGCCGACAAGCTCGGCGCAGCGGTCGGCGCGAGCCGTGCGGCGGTCGACGCGGGCTACATCTCGAACGACTTCCAGGTCGGCCAGACCGGCAAGATCGTCGCACCGGCGCTTTACATCGCCGTCGGCATCTCTGGCGCGATCCAGCACCTGGCCGGGATGAAGGATTCCAAGACCATCGTCGCGATCAACAAAGACGCGGACGCGCCGATCTTCCAGGTCGCCGACATCGGGCTCGTGGGCGACCTGTTCACCATCGTGCCTGAGCTGACGCAGAAGCTCTGACCCGGATTGCACGAGGCAAGCGAACGCCATAGATTCCTCTCACCCGGGGGGGAATCGGATGCAAAGATCGGTCTTGTTAGCAGGCGCCTTGTGCCTAGTTGCTTCGTCGGGCGCGCACGGGGCAAGCCGGCGCGAGCCGCTGGTGTTGGAGCCCAGTTCCGAGTGGGTGCTGGATTATGCGGCCGAACGCTGCACCCTTTTGCGGGAATACGGCCAGAACGATCAGAAGCTGAAGCTTCGCATCGATTCCTTTGGTTCGTGGCTGTCTTTCCGCTTCACCGTGTCCGGACCACAGGTGCCAAAGTCCTTCGGGCCGGCGGGCTACGTCAAAGTTCGGCTCACTCCTGACGAACGCGAGCGCACTCACACGGCCTTCTTTGGCAAGGCAGGCTCGCAGTCCGCGGCCTTCTTCGGTCTGAGTTTCGTTCCGCTCGATTGGCTGAAACCTAACGAGGAGGCAGTGGATCGAACGCTGCCTGACTACCTCTCGGACGCCGCGCTGAAGGACTTCGAACAACGCACCACCGACATGCTGCTCGAATTCGGCAACGGCAAGAAGATTGATCTGCGCTTTTCGGAGATGAGCCGCCCTCTCAAGGCGCTTCGCGAGTGCGTCGACAACTTGCACCAATCGTGGGGCCTCGACCCAGTCCGCGAAAAGACCCTTACCAAGCGAGCGAATCCCACCGACCAGACAGTCCAGGCGATGCAGCGGCACTACCCCAACGACATGCGCTGGAGCGGAAGGAATGGATACATACCTGTCAGGATCATGGTCGACGCTCGAGGGAACGGGTCGGACTGCACTGTGCAGGTCGACCGCGCCGAAGAATCCTTCAGAGAAGCCGTCTGCGAAGGCCTGTCAAAGACCTTTGAGCCCGCACTCGACCAGTCCGGCGCGCCGGTCGCCAGTGTCTTCCAGACCGCGGTGATCTACCTCACCCGATAAGGCGGACCCCGCCTTGCCCGACGCCTCCTCCGCTCGTAAGATCAGTTTATTGGGGGGATTTACAATGAGATCGATGGTGATGGCGGCGGGTGCACTGTGCGCTCTGCAGGCAGGAGTGGCGCACGCGGAAAGCGCGGTGCAGCTTGCCCCGGCGGAG
Organism: Porphyrobacter sp.; assembly: GCA_017744315.1. GTDB lineage: Bacteria > Pseudomonadota > Alphaproteobacteria > Sphingomonadales > Sphingomonadaceae > Croceibacterium_A. The sequence goes on along the minus strand of JAGIBN010000003.1, from coordinate 452,556 downwards.
GAGTGGGAACTCGGCAGCGCAAATGAAAGCTGCTGGGTTTCGCGACGGTTCGGCGAAGGCGACAAGGGTCTCTTCGTCAGGATCGAATCTTTCGGAACGGGCTCAAGCTACAGAGTTTTCATGCGCGGCAAACCACTGCCGCAGCGGGACAGCGGAATTCTTGAGTTCCGCACACAGTACAGTCCGAACGGCACGGCCAATGAGCAACTGGGGATACTCAACTGGTCCGGCAATGCGCCAACTCTGACCTTTTCCGCGGCGCTGAAGACGAGTGAAAATTCAGATGTCTCCAGTGATCCCACTCGTCCCGCCTACTCGGGCGTCGATCCCGCTACTAACGAGCTGATGCTGACCTTCAGCCGCGGCGCCCCCGTTGCGCTCCAGCTTGGCTCGATGGAAAATCCACTCGCCCGTCTTCAGGAGTGCGCTCGCGACCTGCCCGCCAAATGGGGCTTCGACGCCGATCAGCAGCGCACCCTGAGTCGTCCTGCAACGCCGATCGATGCCGGTCAGTGGATTGATCCGGGTTCTTTCCCCTGGGAGTACCTGCGGAACTACCAAAGCGTCGTGGTCAATCTGCGGCTCCTGGTCGATGATCGGGGAATGCCGACCGATTGCGTCGTCCAGGCGCCGCAGTTCGAGCGAGCCGCCTCGGAAATCGCCTGCCGCACGATCATGGCCAACGCACGGTTCGAACCTGCGCTCGACGCACAAGGCGAGGCCGTGCCCAGCTACTACACGACCTCGATCTTCTACCGGACCAAGCGGCGCAACGGGAACTGACCGGATCGCTGCCAACGATTTGTCTTCAATTGTCGCATTCGCGTGAGTCGCCTTGCATCTCGGCGCGTCCGAAATAGTCTCCTCTCCGGGATTGGAGAGGATTGCGATGAGGAAGCTTCTTTCAGCGTGTTCGCTGCTGGGGTTGATTGTAGCGCCTGCGGTACACGCGCAGGATGCTGGGGTATTCAAGCCGAAGGGTTCGTGGACTGCCGATTATGGCGAGGACTACTGTCGCCTGGTCCGCACCTTCAGTGACGGCAAGGACGAACTCAGCCTGGCGCTTGAGCGCATCCAGCCGGGCAACGATGTCCGGATGATCTTTGTTGGTGGAGGGCTCAGCCCCTACCGCAACGCCGATACGATCGGTTATCAATTCGGTCCGTCCGGAACCGCGGCAAAGTCGGGCTACGTCAAATCGAACACGGCGGATGGCAAACAGTTCGTGAGCTTCAATCCGGTGACTTTGGCCCCCTTGGTGGCGCCCGGCGCTCCGATGCCGGCGTTCGATCCAACCAAACCATTCGTCCCCCCGCCCTACAATCGGGCCAAGGAGCAGGAAGCCGCGACGGGCGTCAGCATGATCGCTCTGTCCGAGGGGCTTACCTCACCGGTCAAGATCGAGACCGGTTCGTTGCGTGCCCCGATGGCAGCGATGCAAACTTGTGCCGATGACCTGCTCAAGGTTTGGGGTCTCGATCCAGAGAAGCACAAGACCATGATCGCCCCCGTGGCGCTGAACCCTAACCCGCAGGGCGTGCTCCCGCAGGGCACGGTCCCCTTCTCTGAGTTCAGCAAGCTGGCCGGTGGTGGAAACCAGGTCCGCGTGATCGTGGGCGCGGACGGCAAGCCGACTTCGTGCAAGATCTATTCGCCGACCCTGTCGGAATCGATCAACACCAAGATCTGTAATCTGGTGATGGAGAAGGCCTCGTTCGTGCCGGCGAAGGATGCCGGTGGCCAGGCGATGGCGAGCTTCTGGATGGGCAGCCCGATGTTCCTTGGGCCGCCGATGCCCGGAGGCCGCCGCTGACGCAGCTTTAGCCTGACAGGCGTTCGAACAATCGAACGTGGTCCCCGTTCGGCATCTGGGCTTCGCGCATCGGCGTGAAGCCCAGCTTGCCCGCAAGCTTGATCGACGGCTCGTTGGGCGGTTCGATCATGCACACGATGCGCTGCCGACCGTGTTCGCTGGCAAACCAGTCTAGCACGGCGCTCATGGCCTCGAGGGCCAACCCGCGACCGACCTGATCGTGGCGCAGTATCCAGCCCGCTTCCGGCTGGTCATCAAAATCCGGACCGAGGCCGCGGAAGGAGTGGAACACACCGCAAGTGCCGATCAGGCCCTCCTCTCCGCGCAGGCGGAGGGCGAAGAAGCCATAGCCGTAGAGCAGCCAGCTGCCGGCGTTGCGACAGAAGCGCGCGAAGTGATCCGCGGGGCTCGACTGGGAGCCCAGGTAGCGTCCGGTTATCTCGTGGGAGACGATCGCCATGTTGGCCTTGAAGTCGCTGGCGACAGGCGCGCGCAGCTCGAGCCGCTCGGTCTGGAGTACAGGCGTGGTCACAGCCATTGCGACAAAGCGTGGATCACCACGCCGACAAGGCCGCCAACGACGGTGCCGTTGATGCGGATGAACTGCAGGTCTCGCCCAACGGCCCGCTCAAGCCGGTTGGTCAGGGTGCGGGCATCCCATCGCCGCACGGTTTCGGAAACGAGCTGCACGATCTGCGAGCCATAGCGCGTGGAGATGCCGACGACGGTGCGCCGCGCAAAGCGGTTCACCTGCCACTGCAGCGCCGGATCCTGCTGCAACGCCTTGCCCAGTTCCGACAGGGCCCCGCCAAGCTGCCCGGCCAGCGCCGCGTCGGGGTTGCGGGCCATGTCGATCAGGGAATGGCGCAGCTTCTCCCACACGCCCATCCACCATTGGCCCACGGCGGGGTTGGCGAGGATGTCGCGCTTGACGGCTTCGACCTTCTCGCGAGTTTCGGCATCGTGCACGAGGTCATGGGCGAGCTTCTCAAGCGCTTCCTCGACCGTCTTGCGTAGCGGATGCTCGGGATCGACCAGCACCTCGGCGAGCAGGCGATAGAGGCCGTCGAGCACCGAGCTGGCCAGGCGCTCGTCGAGGCCGGTCCAGCGCAGCACGGCGTTGGCGCGGGCGTGGATCATCTGCCGCACCATGTCCTCGTTGCGCTCGAGCGCAACGCCGGCCCAGTGGATGAAACTGTCGAGCAGGGGCTTGTGCCGGCCATCGGCGATCGCGGCGGAGAGAACGCTGCCGAGCAGGGGAGAGACCTCGATCCGCTCTGCCTGCCGCACCAGGCCGGCCTTGACCTGCTTACCGAGGCGCTCAGGGTCGAGCGTCTCCAGAAGCTCCGCCAGCAGTCCCGCTGCGCCCTCGCTGATTCGCCCCCGACCATCGGCCGGGCGTGAGACGAGGAAGTCCCCCAGCGCCTTGGCAAGGTTCATGTCGCGCATGCGCCGGGCGACGACCGTAGGAATGAGGAAATTGGTCCGCAGGAACCCTGCCATCGTATCGGCGATGCGGTCCTTGTTGGCGGGGATGATCGCCGTGTGCGGGATCGGGATGCCGAACGGATGGCGGAACAGCGCGGTGACCGCGAACCAGTCGGCCATGCCGCCGATCATTCCCGCCTCGGCGAAGGCGCGGACGAACCCCCAGGCGGGATGCGTGCCTTCGAACTGCTTCGCGACGACGAAGATCGCCGCCATCAGGACGAGCAGCAGCGTGGCCGTAATGCGCATGGGCCGGGCGCGATCGACCGGCGTGGCGGCTGCCGCTTGCACGTCTCCCACGGGCCGAGGCGCCGGCAGGGCCGGAGCCTGGCCCGACGACGGGCCGGGAGCCTTACTCGGCGGGATAGGCCTCCGGCGGGTGAGGCAGGTTGTCGCCGGCCTTGTAGGTCAGCAGCTTGTCGCGCAGCCACGGGCCAAGGCGCTTCTCGAAGCCATCGGCCAGGCTGAAGCCTGCCGGCACAATGATCAGCGTGAGCAGCGTGGAGAGCAGCAGGCCGCCGATCACGGTCGTACCCATCGGCGCACGCCAGGCCGCGTCACCCGACAGCGAAAGCGCCGTCGGGACCATGCCGGCGGTCATCGCCACCGTGGTCATCAGGATCGGCTGGGCACGCTTGTGCCCGGCGTCGATGATGGCTTCCTTCTTCGGCACGCCGTTCGCCATCTCTTCGATCGCGAAGTCGATCAGCAGGATCGAGTTCTTGGCCACGATGCCGAGCAGCATGAGCAACCCGATGTAGACCGAGATCGAGATCGGCTGGCCGAGCGCCGCGATGGCGATCAAGCCACCGAGCGGCGCGAGCAGCAGCGAAGTCATGTTCACCAGTGGCGACACGAACCTGCGATAGAGCAGGACCAGCACCGCGAAGACCATCAGGATGCCGCTGACCACGGCGATGATGAAGTTCTGGATCAGCTCCTGCTGCCACTTCTCGTCACCGACCGGAGCGTTCGAAACGCCCTGCGGCAGGTTCTTCATGATCGGCAGCGCGTAGATAGCGTCCTGAATCGGGCCCTTCACTTCGCCCGGACCAAGATCGGCGCCGACGAAGATACGGCGGGTCTGGTTGAAACGCTGGATCTGCGTCGGGCCGGCGCCGAAGCTGATCGCCGCGACGCGGCTGAGCGGCACCGATCCACCGGCGGAGGTGGGTACCGGCAGGTTCTCGATCGTCGAGATGTCACGGCGAGCGGTCTTGTCGAGCACGACGCGGATCGGCACCTGGCGGTCGCTGAGCGAGAACTTGGCCGCGTTCTGGTCGATCTCACCCATGGTGGCGATGCGGATCGCCTGGCTCAGCGCCGAGGTCGTCACGCCGAGCTGGGCAGCCAGATCGAGCCGCGGCGTAATGATCAGCTCAGGCCGCTGAAGGTCGGCCGCAATGCGCGGAGCGACCACGCCCTTCACGCCCTGCATCTGTTCGACCAGGGTCTGAGCAGTGCGCTGCAGGAGCTGCGGGTCCGAGCCGGTCAGCATGATCGAGATGTCACGCCCGGTACCACCACCGCCTTGCCCGGCGAACGTGACGCGAGCGTCCGGCACCGTCTGGAGTTCGGGCATCACGCGCCGCTGGAACTCGTAGCTCGGCACGGCGCGATCGGACTTGAGCACGATGAACAGCCGCGCATTGCCTTCGTTGATGCGCTCGAGGATCCGTTCGACCTCGGGCTGCTTCGACATGATGGCCGTCACCTCGTCGGCCACGACTTCGGTCTGCTCGATCGTCGTACCCGGTACCATCTCAATCGTGAGCTGGCTGGTGTCCTCGTCCGTCGTCGGCTGGAACTGCTGTGGAATGGTCATCAGCAGCACGACCGTCAGTCCGAGCGCGCCCAGGCCGCCGAGGAACATCCAGAAGCGGTGATCGCGCATCCGCGACTTGATCCGGCCGACGAAGTATTCATGCCATTCGGCGAAGTGATCGCCGAACATGTTGGCGATGATGCGGAACACGATCCGCGCGACGAAAAGCGCCACGATGGCCGCGACCAGCTTCACCAGCAGGACACCCCAGCTCGGCAGCGTGTCCGCAGGAATGACCAGGCCGCCATAGACGAAGACGACGTAGAGCGCGGCGACCAGAATCGCGGTGAACACGATTTCGATGAGGTAGAACCATCCGTGGCCCTGCACCGGCTGCAGTCGGGCTCGGTAGGCGTTCACCTTCTCCTCGTTGAGCGTCCAGGTCAGAAGCTTGAGGTAACGCGCCATCAGCGGCCCGCCCGCGTGCTCCGCGTGGCCCTTCGCCTTGAGGAAATAGGCCGCGATCATCGGCGTGATCATACGCGCGACAGCCAGGCTCATGAGCACCGCAGCGACCACGGTCAGGCCGAAGTTCTTGAAGAACTGGCCGGAAATGCCCGGCATCAAGCCTACCGGCAGGAACACCGCGACGATCGACATCGTCGTCGCGACCACTGCCAGGCCGATTTCGTCGGCCGCGTCGATCGACGCCTGATACGCGCTTTTGCCCATGCGCATGTGGCGCACGATGTTCTCGATCTCCACGATCGCGTCATCGACCAAAACGCCCGCCACAAGGCTGAGCGCCAGCAACGACAGCTCGTTGAGCGTGAAGCCGAGCATGTCCATGAACCAGAACGTCGGGATCGCGGCCAGCGGGATCGCCATGGCCGAAATCACGGTGGCGCGCCAATCGCGCAGGAACAGGAACACGACGATGACGGCCAGGATCGAGCCTTCGATCATCGCCTCCATCGAACTGACGTACTGTTCCTTGGTGTAGTCGACGCTGGTGTAGAGCTGCGTGAAGCGTATCCCAGGGTTCTCCTTCTGGATATTCTTCATCTCCGCGATCGCGGCGTCGTAGACGGTGACGTCGGAGGCGCCCTTGGCGCGCTCGATGCCGAAGGTCACTACCTGGCGCCCGGCCAGCTTGGCGATCGAGGTCTGTTCGGAATAGCCGTCGAACACGTCGGCAATGTCGTCGAGCCGGATGCTCCGTCCGCCGCTCAGGTTGATGCGGGTGTTGGCGAGCTCGAGCGCCGTTTCGGCATTACCCAGAACGCGCACCGACTGGCGCGAGCCGGCAATCTCCGCCGCACCGCCGGCCGCGTCGGTGTTCACCTGGCGCAGGGCCTGGTTCACTTGCGAGGCCGTGACGCCCATAGCCTGCATCTGGGCCGGGTGGAGCACGACGCGAATCTCGCGGTCGACACCGCCCGCACGGCTCACCGCAGCCATGCCTGGGAGCGAGAGCAGACGGCGCGAAATCTGATCGTCGATGAACCAGCTGAGCTGTTCCATCGTCATGTCGTCGGCGCTGACCGCGAAATAGCCGATCGGGCCGCTGCCGCCGATTTCGACCTTCGACACGAATGGCTCGAGAATGCCATCAGGCAAGTCGCTGCGGACCTGGTCGACCGCGTTCTTCACCTCGTTCACGGCTTCGTTCGAATCGGTGCCGATCACGAACTGGACCATGGTGTTGCTGCTGCCCTCACGGGCGGTCGACTGGATCTCGTCGACGCCGTTGACCGAGCGGACCGCCGCTTCGATCTTCTGGGTGATCTGCGTTTCGATCTCGGTCGGGGCGGCGCCCGGCTGGCTGATCGTCACGTTGACGGCCGGGAAATCGATATCCGGGCTGCCGTTCACGTCCATGCGGCTGAACGAGACGAGCCCGGCCAGCGTCAGGCCGATGAAAAGGACTATGGGAACGATCGGGTTACGGATCGACCACGCGGAGATATTCCGGAAGTTCATTGAGCGGGTGCCTGATTGCCCCTGTTCGCTGCGACAGCCTTGACCTTGTCGCCGACGTTGAGGAACCCGCCCGCACGCTCAACCACCTTTTCAGAACCGTTGAGGCCCGAGGTGATGGTGATCCCTTCTTCGGTGACCACGCCGGTCGTGACCGCACGCCGTTCGACACGGCTATCCTTGTTCACGACGAAGACGAAGCTGCCCTTGTCGTCGGATTGGATAGCGCTTTCCGGCAGACGCGGAGCGATGATCTGGCCGCGTGAAATCTGCGCCGAGGCAAAGCCGCCCGGACGGATCGCCTTGTCGTAAGGCAGGGCGATGCGCGCGATACCCTGGCGGTTCTGTGCGTCGATGATCGGCGCGAGCTGCCAGATCTGGCCAGCGAAGCTCTTGTCGCTGCCCACGGGCATGACAGTCGCCGTCGAGCCGACGGAGACCGCAGCAAGATCGTTCTCGCTGAGGTTGGCGCGCAGTTCCATCTGTCCGCCGCGGGCGATCGAGAACAGCACGCCCGAGCCGCTGCCGACGACCTGTGCCGGTTCGACATTGCGTTCGAGTACCAGGCCTGCATCCGGCGCGACGATGTTGAGGCGCGCGTTGCGGGCCAGAAGTTCGCGATACTGGGCCTCGGCCACTTTCACGCGGGCGCGAGCCGCGTCACGCGTGGCCGTCAGCCGGTCCACGTCAGCCTTGCTGATGAAGCCGCGATCGACCAGCTGCAGGGCACGATCGAGATTGGACTGTGCGAGCTGGGCGTCGGCCTTGGCCACATCCACCGAAGCGGCCGAGCTGCCGGCCTGTTCGTTCTGCACCGAGCGGTCGATGACGGCGAGCACTTGCCCGGCGCCGACCCAGTCACCCGGTTCAACCAGCACGCTGACCACGCGGCCGCCTTCGCCGACCACGCCGACGGGGAGTTCGCGGCGAGCCGCGAGGGTTCCGGTGGCGTTGATCGATCCGGCGACAGACGACTGGCCGGGCGCAAGCACGGTTACCGTCGGGACTTGTTCGCCATCGGGGGCCGGGAACGGAGATGCCTCTTCGCCGCCCATCAGGGCGACGGCCGCACCAATGATCAAGGCCGCGAGCACGATGATCGCGACCAGCGTCCAGCGCTTACGCGTACGGCGCGAGCCGCTATCGAAATCCTCTACCAGCACTTCGGGAGCGCTGCTGAGGTCCGCAACTTTCGCTTCGTAATTCATCAGCGCATCAGCCTTGTAGCTTCAACCCACGCTTTGCGGGCGAGGCCATACCATGTTTATTGCCGCAGCGCACCGGATGCCTGCCGCTTGTCGCGTGCCGCATATACGGACCTGCGCTGCACCGCAACGTACCGCTCCATCAAGGACGCCCCTGACTCGACGAAAAGCTAAGGACTTAACCGCTCTGTTCCGCAGAAAAGGGCGGGCCGCCTGCGCGACCCGCCCCCTGTACTATTTTGTATCAAATTGTCCGCGGCTTACCGGACCCGGCCCCTTTGGACGAGGTTGACGATGCCGAGCAGCACGACTGCGCCGATCACCGCGATGATGAAGCCTGTCAGGTTGAAGGACTGGATCGAGCCCTGGACATTGAACAGTACACCAGCAAGCACGTTGCCGAGCAGGGCGCCGACGATGCCCACGACGATGTTCATGAAGATGCCCATGGACGCGTCACGGTTCATAACCATGCTGGCCAGCCAACCGGCCACGCCCCCGACGATTATAGCGATTATCCAACCCATTGGTCAGGTCCTCCTGCTTGTCGCACCTCTCGTGCGCACACCCCCCCAACGGAGGCTACGCAGATGCGTTCCCTGAAGGCCCGGGACGGTGCCTGGGCCTAGAGGAGGAGGATGGGTGGAATCAGTACTTGAGCTGGCGCTCGTACAGGTCGCGATAGTGTTGAATACGGGTGACGCGCAGGCCCTGCATGCCCGAGCGATCGACCGCACGCTGCCAGCCGGCGAACTCTTCGAGCGTCAGATTATAGCGCTCCAGAACCTCGTCGATGGTCAGCAGGCCGCCATTGACCGCGGCCACGACCTCGGCCTTGCGGCGCACGACCCAACGCTTGGTGCTGGGCGGCGGCAAGCTGGCAAGCGTCAGCGGCTCACCGAGAGGTCCGATAACTTTCGCCGGCCGGATATTCTGGTTCTCGATCATTTACTTCCTCACGGCGCCCTGGGGGACGTTGCGTCCGGCATCATTTATTGAAGCTGCGGCATTGCACGCTGCGCTTTTGAGATTGGCTGAACCTTCAAGGTTAATCGTCGGTTTGCCATTGTAGTGCGCCGCGAGCTTCCGCGCCGAATCGGCATCGAAACTGCCTTCGCCGCCCTGATCGTCTGCAAGCCATTCGGCGTGCAGCTCACGTGCGGCCGACAGACGCGCCACCAGCTCATCCCATCGCAGTGGACGCAGATTCGCCGCTTCGCAACCACCGCTATCCAGCGGTTGAGATGCGTCAGGCAGGGGTGGTTTTCCTTCGAACATGGCGCCGGATTAGCGGCCTAACGTCAAGAACAGGTAAAGCGGCAATTTACCCTGCGTTAGGTTCGGTAAACGGGGTCTGGAGGATATCGCCCCCCGGGTGTAAAGGCGCGCCGCATGAATCCCGCCTTCCATCTTGCCCGGGTTTCGGCCGAAGAGGCCGCGGCCTTGTTCGACCTGCCCCGCCCCGCAGCCGAGTGCCGCGTGGTCGTGGCCATGTCGGGCGGCGTCGACAGCTCGGTCGTCGCGGCGCTTGCAGCGGCCAGTGGAGCCGAAGTGATCGGCGTTACGCTACAGCTTTATGACTATGGCGCCGCCACGGGCCGCAAGGGCGCCTGCTGCGCCGGTGACGACATCCGCGACGCCCGCACCGTCGCCGACCGCCTCGGGTTTGCGCACTATGTGTTCGATCACGAGAGCCAGTTTCGCGAGGAAGTGGTCGATCGCTTCGCCGAGGATTACCTCGCCGGGCGCACCCCGATCCCGTGCATCCGCTGCAATATGGGGCCCAAGTTCACCGATTTGCTGCGCATGGCGCGCGAACTTGGCGCCGATTGCCTGGCAACTGGTCACTACGTCCGTCGGGTAGAGGGGCCTGGCGGCGTTGAACTTCACCGCGCGCTCGATCCCGCGCGCGACCAATCCTACTTCCTCTACGGGACCACCGAGGAACAGCTTGACTTCCTGCGCTTCCCGCTAGGCGGCATGCCCAAGCAGGAAGTCCGCCGGATCGCCGAGGATTTTGGCCTCACCGTTGCCACCAAGCCCGACAGTCAGGACATCTGCTTCGTGCCGGATGGCGACTATGCCCGGATCGTGAAGGCCGTTCGCCCCGAAGGTGCCCGGCCGGGCAAAATCGTCCATGCCGAGACCGGCGAGACGCTCGGGGAGCATGCCGGGGTGATCCACTACACGGTCGGTCAAAGGCGAGGTTTGGAGATCGGTGGCCAGGCCGAGCCGCTCTATGTCGTGGCGCTCGATGCGGGAACGGCCGAAGTCCGCGTCGGCCCCAAGCGATTGCTGGCGGTCGGTGCGGCGCGCATTGCCGAGACCAACCGGATCGGGCCGCTGCCCGATATGCCATTGACCGCGAAAGTGCGCTCGATGGCAAAGCCCGTGCCGATCACGCTCGAAGGGCCGCTCGGCAACGGAGCCGAGACCGCGATCCGCTTTGCCGATCCCGAATTTGGCGTAGCGCCCGGCCAGGCGGCAGTGCTTTACGCTGGCGACCGGGTCGTTGGCGGCGGGTGGATCGAAGCGACCGAGCCCTATTCTTCCCAGGAACCCAGCACGCAGCCGTAACCCTCGCGGTAGCGGGCCGTGTCGCTCGCGATCAGAGGCACGCTGGCGGTCACGCTCTTGGTTTCCTCGTCATCGCTGAGGAAGACGACTTCCATGCCGGGTTCGAAGTCCTTCTTGCAATCGCCCAGGCTGCGCCCGGCAACATAGCGGCACGAACAGGCCGTGCGTGCACCGTAAGCCGTGCCGACCGTGGTGTAGCCGGCAATCGGCTCCCGGTAGTTCCACGCCAGAACCCCGCCCAGCACCAGGAGCACGAGCACGACCGACGGCCAGATTCTGCGCTTATACCCAGTTCTGCGCGCCATGCTTCGCCCACTCGTTCGCTTTGCGGTTGCCATCGTCCAGTGCCTGTTGGAATAGGTGCGCGCCGATGCCGCGCCCTGCCCTCACTAGCTTCCTTGCCGCCGCCGTGCCAGCCCTGCTCTTGGCAAGCTGCGGCGGTGCGTCCTCCACAGCGGAACCGCCGGTCTCTCCTGAGGCGCTCAAGGCCGTGGTCGAGAACCCCGGCGCCAATCGCGAGAAGCTTGCCCGCGCGGTGGACGAGGCGTTCACCCGCGAAGGGATCGGCGAAACCCGCGCGCTGATTGTCATGCACGGCGGCGAGGTCGTGGCCGCTCGCTATGGCGAGGGCTACGGCCCGGAGACGCGGTTCATCGGCTGGTCGATGTCGAAGACCGTGACTGGCGTGCTGATCGGCATGCTCGTGGCCGACGGCCGGCTGCACCTCGACGAAGCGCCGCCGATTCCGCGTTGGCAACGCGCCGGCGATCCCCGTGGCGAGATCACCCTGCGCCAGTTGCTGCAGATGCGCTCGGGCCTGCGGCACGAGGAGAAGGCGGAGCCGGTCTATACCTCCGGCGAAGTGCGGATGATGTTCCTCGACGGGCGTGACAACATGGCCGGATGGGCCGAGGCTCAGCCGCTCGAAAGCGAGCCGGGGCGCAAGTTCAAGTACTCGACGCCCGATGCCATGATCCTTTCCGACGTCGCCACGCGTGTTGTGGCGCCCGAGGCAAGCGCCGCCGAACGTCAGCGCTTGATGGCAGACTACCTCGAATCCCGCCTGGCCGTGCCGCTCGGAATGAAGTCGCTCGTCGCCGAATACGATCGGTCGGGCACGATGATGGGCGGCAGCATGATCTGGGCCAGCGCGCCTGACTGGGCCCGCTTCGGCGAGTTCATGCGGCGCAAGGGATCGGTCAAAGGGGCGCAGATCGTGCCGCGCGCCTGGATCGAGTTCATGACCAAGCCGAGCCCGCGATCGTCCGACTATGGCGCCACCGTGTGGCTCAATCGCGATTCAGGCGGGGACCGCGAGGTGCTGTTCCCCGAAGATGGCCCGGCAGACCTGTTCGCAGCAGTCGGCCATCTTGGCCAGTACGTCCTCGTCTCGCCCAGTCGGGAGCTGACCGTTGTTCGTCTGGGCAAGACCGACGAGAAAGACCGCGCGGCGCTGGTCGAAACGCTGGCGAAGATCGTCGACCTCTACCGCTAGGAAATCCTCCCTGTGGGCGCGAAGCGTCATGGGGAGGTGGCAGACGCCGAAGGCGGCTGACGGAGGGGCTCGTTGCACGGCGTCAGCCCCTCCGCCATCCGCTTCGCGGACGGTCCCCCTCCCCATCGGCGTCGCCGACAGGGAGGATTAGGTTAGAGGCGGAACGTCCCCTCCACCACCGTCACACACTCGCCCCCGAGCCAGACCTTATCCCCGTCCAGCCGGCACGCGATGTTGCCGCCCCGCGCCGAGGCCTGGTGTGCGGTAAAGCTCGGGCGATCCAGTCTGGACGTCCAGAACGGCGTCAACACCGCGTGGGCCGCGCCCGTCACGGGGTCTTCGTCGATCCCGGCGCCGGGTACGAAGACGCGGCTGACCACGTCAAACTCGCGGCCGGGGGCGGTGCAGATGATCGTGTGATCGCCCAGTAAGCCAAGGCCCCGGAATTCTGGTGCAAGAGCGCGGATCTGGTCCTCATTTTCGAACAGGAACACGTCGTACCCATCGGGGTGGCGCCAGATTTCGAGCGGCGTCGCACCAAGAAGAGCGACCGCCTCGGGCCATTCCTGCCGCTCGGTCGGGATCACCGGCAAGGCCAGTTCATATCCCCCTTGCGCCAGCCGCCGCACCTCAAGCACTCCGGCCTTGCGTGTGCGAAAAGTGACCCGCTCGCCGCCATCCCGCTCAAGCAGGACATGGCCGCTGGCAAGCGTGGCATGCCCGCACAACCGAATCTCGCACGCCGGAGTGAACCAGCGCAGCTCCCAGTCGGCCTGCCCCGTCGTGTCGGGCACGACGAAGGCGGTCTCTGCGAAGTTGTTCTCCTCCCCGATCGCCAGCAACACATCGTCCGACAGCCATTGCTCGAGCGGCATCACCGCAGCCTGGTTCCCCGTAAACGGCCGGTCGGCGAAGGCATCGACGTGCCAGTACGGAAGGGTCATGCGGCTCAAGGCTTGCTCTCCAGCTTGGTGAACTCGTCGGATTCGACAAGCTTGTTGCCCGGCTCGTCGACGTGTCCTGCAGGATCGATGTGGATCAGTAGCTCGAGCCCCGGAAAGGCCGAGCACAAGTCCGCCTCGACCCGCTCGATGATGTCATGAGCCTGCGCCACGGTCATTTCCGGCGGAAGGTCGACATGGAACTGGGCGAAATCGCGGTCACCGCCGGTCCGGGTGCGTAAGTCGTGCAGCTTGCTGAGCTCCGGGTGCTGGGCCGCGCGCTCGACAAAGCGCAGGCGTTTCTCTTCCGGCCATTCGCGGTCCATCAGATGGTCGATGGCCTCGGTCGACGCGCGCCAGGCGCCCCAAGCCAGCCACACCGCGATGCCAAGCCCGAACAGCGGATCGGCCCATCCAAAACCTAGGTACTGATCAAGCGCCAGCGCGGCGATCACCGCGAGGTTGAGGAACAGGTCGGACTTGTAGTGAAGATTGTCGGTCCGAATGGCGATCGAACCGGTGCGGCGGATCACGTGGTTCTGCCAGGCAAGCAGGCCCATGGTCGCGCCGATGGCGATGATCGAGACCAGGATGCCCTGTCCGGCTGCCTCGGTCCGGCCACCTTCGATGAGCGCAGTAATCGCCCGCAAGCCGATGGCGCCGGCCGAAAGGACGATCAGGATCACCTGGAACATCGCCGCCAGCGCCTCGGCCTTGCCGTGTCCGAAGCGATGGCTCTCGTCCGCCGGTTGCGCAGCGACCCACACGCCGATCAGCGTGGCGAGGCTGGCAATCATGTCGAGCACCGTGTCGGCAAGGCTTCCGAGCATGGCTGTCGAACCGGTAGTCCACGCAGCCCAGCCCTTCAGAATGGCCAGGAACAGCGCCATCCCCAGCGAGGCGAAGGCCGCGCTACGAGTCAGTAAGGCGCGATTGTCGGTCATGGGTAGAGCAGCGCGCTCGTCCATGCGCCGTTGGAGAGGACATACTGGCGCCGCTCGTGCAGCCGGTGTTCGCGCGACAGCCAGAACTCCATCCGCTCCGGAACCAGGCGGAAGCCGGTCCAGTGCGGCGGCCGGGGCACCCCCTCGCCGTAGCGATGCCGCAGGTCCTCGACCCGGTCGAGGTAGGTCTTGCGGCTATCGAGCGGACGCGACTGGTCAGAGGCGGCCGAACCGAGCCGGGAATCGGGATGGCGCGAAGCGAAATAGGCATCGGCCATCTCGGACCCGACTTCCTCCAACCGCCCTTCAAGGCGGATCTGCCGATGAAGCGACTTCCAGTGGAACAGCAACGCTGCGTGCGGATTGGCGCGGATCTCTCCGCCCTTGCGGCTCTCGGCATTGGTGTAGAACACGAAGCCGTCGGGCCCATGCTCCTTCAGCAGCACCATGCGCACCGAAGGCACTCCATTCGCGGTGGCCGTGGCGAGCGCCATCGCGTTCGCATCGTTCGGCTCGCTCACCCGCGCTTCGGCAAACCAGGTCTCGAACAGCTCGAAGGGATCGCCGTGAGGGATCGCGTCCTGTTCATCCTTCACAACGCAGGCCTTTCCAAAGTGACAGAGGGTGACGGATTGGGGGGTGACGGGGTGACAGCGTTGTGGTCAGACCCTCAAAACTGTCACCTTGGGCGATTTTGCGGAGGTCGAAGCTTGGCCGAACGCTCATGCGAGCACGCCTAACGCCTCACAAGCCTGTAGGAAATACATAGAAGCCATTTTGGGCCAGGACGAGACGATCGGCACGGCCTCGCTTGCGCCTTGCGACTGTTCTGCTTAGCTAACACGCCATGGCCGATCCCTATTCCACTCTGGGCGTGCAGCGCGGTGCGAGCGAGAAGGACATCAAGTCCGCCTATCGCAAGCTGGCCAAGGAGCTCCACCCGGACCGCAACCAGGACAACCCCAAGGCGTCCGAACGCTTTGCCGAGGTGACTCGGGCCTACGACCTGCTGTCCGACAAGGACAAGCGGGCCAAGTTCGACCGCGGCGAGATCGATGCCGATGGCAACCCGGCCATGCCCTTTGGCGGCGCGGGCGGGTTTCGCCCCGGGCCCGGCGGCGGTGGACGCGGCTATTCGGCGCGCGACTTCCAGGGCTTCGGCGCGGGCGAAGAGACCGACATCAGCGACTTGTTCGAAGGCCTGTTCGGGCGCGGATCGAGCGGCTTTGGCGGGCGCGGCGAGGCTCCGGGCGGAATGGGCGGTGGCTTCGGAGGTCGCCGGCAACCTCCGCCTCAGCGCGGCGCCAACACAAGTTATCGCCTGAAGGTACCGTTCGTCGACGCCGCCGCACTCACACCGCAGCGGATTACCCTGTCGACCGGAAACACCATCGACCTCAAGCTGCCCGCGGGCGTCGAAGACGGCACGCAGATGCGCTTGAAAGGCAAGGGTAATCCTGGCCCCGCCGGCAATGGCGATGCCCTCGTCACTGTGATCGTCGAGCCGCATCCGTTCTACACGCGCGACGGCGACGACGTACGGCTCGACCTGCCGATCACGCTCGACGAGGCGGTGCGCGGCGCGAAAGTCAAAGTGCCAACCGTCGAAGGCCCCGTCATGCTGACGATTGTCCCGGGTTCCAACTCGGGCAAAGTCCTGCGGCTCAAGGGGCGCGGCTTCTCCAGCAAGAATGGCGGGCGCGGCGACCAGTTGGTCAGGCTCGAAATCCAGCTGCCTGAGGATCTTTCCGGTCTCGGCGATCGGCTCGATGGGTGGAGCGATAAAGCCGGCGTGCGGAACCGGCTCGGCGTCTAATCCATTGCGAATGCACTGAACCCGGCTAGGAAAGGGCTTGATGGCTCCCGGACTTTCGGACCGTGAACGACCCGGACCGCCGGTCCCAGATCGCTCCCCAGAGGCGCGGCGCAAGGAAGCGCTGAGGCACAGGGCCGGGCTGCCGGGCGATGTCGCCCGCGCCATTGCTCCCGGAAGCCGGCCCCGGCGAGTAGTCGAACGCGTGTTGGCAGGCGCCTACAACGACGGTTTCATTCACGCCGGCAACCTTGCCTACATGACCCTGCTGGCGATTTTCCCCTTTGCCATCACCGCCGGGGCGATCTTCACCGCGATCTTCGAGGAAGGCGATCGCATGGCGATGATCGACGCCGTCCTCGCAGCCGTGCCGCCCGTCGTGGCGGAAGTGATCGAGCCGGTGGCGCGCGACGTCGTCATCGCGCGAAGCGGCTGGTTCCTCTGGGCCGCGGCCTTCGCGGGGCTATGGACCGTCGGCAGCCTGATCGAAACGATCCGCGACATCCTCCGCCGCGCCTATGGCACGCGCCCGACGCAGGCGTTCTGGAAATATCGGGTCTTTTCGACCGGCATTATCCTTGCCGCGGTGGTCCTGCTGATGCTGAGCCTGCTCGCGCAAGTCATGATCGGCGCGGCGCAGGAATTCATTGCCGCCTGGGTGCCCGAACTCGATGGTGCGATGGGTACGCTCACCTATTCGCGCATGGTGACGGCGGCAGGGCTCTACGTCTCGCTCTACCTGCTGTTCTACATCCTGACCCCCGCCGCCTATCGCAAGCCGCGCTATCCCAAGTGGCCCGGCGCGCTGCTGGTGACGGTGTGGTGGGCTGGCGTCACTCTGGCGCTGCCGCCACTCCTGCGCAGCGTTTTTGCCTACGATCTGACCTACGGTTCGTTGGCCGGGTTCATGATCGTGCTTTTCTTTTTCTGGCTGGTGGGCCTAGGGATGGTGATGGGCGCCGAACTCAACGCCGCGCTGGCCGAAACTCCCGAAGAAGAGGAGGATCGCATAGGCCAGGTCGACAACCGGGTTCGCACACGAAACGGCGCGAAGAGCGACAAGGAGAATGCGATGACGGAGGCTGGGAAGGGAAGCCGATGACATCTGGATTGATGGTTGGAAAGCGGGGGCTGATCATGGGCCTCGCGAATGAGAAATCGCTGGCCTGGGGCATCGCGCAAAAGTTGCGAGAGCACGGCGCGGAACTGGCCTTTTCCTATCAGGGGGAAGCTCTCGAAAAACGCGTGAGGCCCTTGGCCGAACAGCTCGGATCGGACTTCTGCTTCGATTGCGACGTGTCGCGGATGGAAGCGCTCGACACCGCGTTCGATACATTGAAGTCGCGCTGGGACACGCTCGACTTTGTCGTCCATGCGATCGGCTTTTCGGACAAGACCGAGCTGCGCGGGAAGTACGTCGACACCAGCCTCGACAACTTCCTGATGACGATGAACATCTCGGCCTATTCGCTCGTCGCGGTGACCAATCGCGCGCGGGCCATGATGCCGAACGGCGGTTCGATCCTGACGCTGACATACTACGGCGCGGAAAAGGTCGTGCCGCATTACAACGTCATGGGCGTGGCCAAGGCCGCGCTGGAAACCAGCGTGAAGTACCTCGCCAACGATCTCGGCCCGGACAACATCCGCATCAACGCGATCAGCGCTGGCCCGATCAAGACCCTCGCAGCGAGCGGGATCGGTGACTTCCGCTACATCCTCAAGTGGAACGAGCTGAACTCGCCGCTCCGCCGCAACACCACGATCGAGGATGTCGGCGGCGCTGGGCTCTACATGCTCAGCGACTTGTCGAGCGGGGTGACGGGTGAAGTCCACCATGTGGACTCCGGCTACCACGTCGTGGGCATGAAGCAGGAAGACGCGCCGGATATCTCGCTCGTCTAGCACGCCTTTCCGGACTTGGTCGTTCCTGATATGTTCCGCTCATTGATTCGCGATGGAGGATAATCATGGCCAAGTCCGGAGGCTGCCAATGCGGCGCTGTGCGTTACGAGTTCGAAGGGGAGCCGGCGCATAACGCCGTCTGCCACTGCACGGATTGTCGTGCCGCCGCCGGGGCCCCGATGGTGACCTGGCTCGCGGTGAAGGAAGACCAGTTCCATCTCCAGCAAGGGGAGCTGACGACCTACAACGGCAAGAACGGCGCCGAAAGGCAGTTCTGCCCGACCTGCGGCACGGGCCTGTTCTATCGCAACGCCGGGATGCTGCCGGGCATCGTCGACATTCAGTCGGCGACGCTCGACGATGCAGCTGCGATGCCGCCCGGCGCGCAGATCCAGGTGGCTGAAAGGCTGCCGTGGATGAAGGACCTCGCAGCGCTGCCGGAGTTCGAGCGCTACCCGGGAGCTTGAGCTTCAAATCCTCCCTGAGCTTGTCTCGGGGAGGATTTGTTACCCAGCCTTGCGCAGCGCCTCGGGCTCTTCCGCAGCGGGCTGGTCCGGCCAGATTCCTCGCGAGTCGTAGACCGCCTTGCCCGCACGCTCCGCCAGCGGAACCGAGCGAAACACGTCGTGGTCCACCAGCACAATCAACACGTCGCAGCTTTCCAGGGCAGTATCGATGTCGACCAGTTCGGCGCCGGTGCCCTCAAACTCGCGCGGCAATTCGGCGGCATAAGGTTCGACCACCGCAATACGGCTGCCAAAGCGCCGCGCGAGGGTGGCGGCGACCAGGCGGGCCGGGCTTTCGCGGAAGTCGTCGATATTGGCCTTGAACGCCAGGCCGAGGCAGGCGACCCGCGCCGCCGGATGCGCTTCGACAAGCGAAGCCGCGCGAGCGATCGCGTGATGGATCTTGGCGTCGTTAACCCCGCGGGCCGTGCGGATCAGCGGCGTCTGTTCCGGCGCGCCGTGGACGATGAACCAGGGGTCGACCGCGATGCAATGGCCGCCCACGCCGGGGCCCGGCGAAAGGATGTTCACGCGCGGATGCCGGTTGGCGAGGCGGATCACCTCCCACACGTCGAGGTCCATGGCGTCGGCCACCATCGACAGCTCGTTGGCGAAGGCGATGTTGACGTCACGATAGGCGTTTTCGACAAGCTTGGTCATCTCCGCGCTGCGCGCATCGGTGGTGACGCAAGTTCCGCGAACGAAGCGCTTGTAGAACGACAGCGCCTTGCGCGCGCAACGTGGCGTCACGCCGCCAATCGAACGGTCGTTGTCGGTCAGTTCCTGCAGGATCCGGCCCGGCAGTACGCGTTCCGGGCAGTAGGCCAGCGAGACGTCGGGAATGCCCTCGCACAGGCCCGGCATGCGCAGGTCCGGTCTCTCGGCGGCGATCAGATCGCGCATCGCCTCGGTAGTGCCAACGGGCGAGGTGGATTCCAGAATCACCGTGTCGCCCGGCTTGAGCACTTTCGCCACACTGCGAGCTGCGGTGAGTACGTAAGAGATGTCGGGCGTGTGCTTGCCGTCTTTCGCAAAGGGCGTCGGCACGGCGATGACGAACACGTCTGCCGGCTCGACCTCGGTCGCGGCGGAAAGCAGGCCACGCTGGACGACGCCCTGCACCAACCCGTCGAGATCGACTTCCTCGATATGAATCGCGCCGCGGTTAATAGTGTCGACGACCTCTTGCGAAACATCGACACCGCGCACCCGCATACCGGCGCGCGCCACGATCGCGGCAGTGGGAAGGCCGATATAGCCGAGCCCGATGACACTGACCGTGGGTTGAACTTCACCGCGCACTGACAGCCCCTTCGCTGGAATTTCTGCCCGAAGGCTTTCGCGCAAAAGGGTGAAGGAAGCGGTAACGTTAAGTTCGTGCGAGCAATTCCACGATCCGCGCAGAGCTCTTACCGTCGCCGAACGGATTATGGGCGCGGGCCATCGCGGCATAAGCGGCGGGATCATCGAGCAGCCGTTCGGCCTCGGCCACGATGCGGTCTTCGTCGGTCCCAACGAGCTTGGCCGTGCCCGCCTCGATCCCTTCGGGCCGCTCGGTCGTCTCGCGCATCACCAGCACCGGCTTGCCCAGCGCCGGCGCTTCTTCCTGCACACCGCCGCTATCGCTCAGCATCAGCGTCGCCAGGCCCAGCAGGTGGGCGAAGTGCGGGTAATCGAGCGGTTCGATGAGCGCGACATTGTCGAGCCCGGCGAGCTCTGCATTCATCACCTGGCGGACGTTGGGATTGAGATGGACCGGAAAGATCACCGCCACGTCCTCACGCGAGGCGAGACGGCGAATGGCCCCGGCTATGGCCTCCATGCCCCCGCCGAAGTTCTCCCGGCGATGACTGGTGACGCCGATCACCCGCTTGCCGCCGAAGCGCCGCTCGAGATCGCTCAGCCCCGCGGCGAGTTCGGGCTGCGAGGCGATCCGCGCAGTGATCCAGTGCAGCGCGTCGATCACGGTATTGCCGGTGACATGGACCGCCGCCGGATCGACCGTCTCTCGCCGCAACGCTTCGGCGGCGGTCTCTGTCGGGGCGCAGTGCAGAGCCGCGATCGTGCCGATGATCTTGCGGTTGATTTCTTCGGGCCAGGGGTGGTGGATATTGCCGCTGCGCAGCCCGGCCTCAACGTGGCAGACCGGAATCTTTCGATAGTAGGCCGCGAGCGCGCCGGCCATGGCCGTAGCGGTATCGCCCTGCAAGACGACCCATTCAGGCCGCTCTGCGTCCATGACCTGGCCTAGCCCGGTTAGCAGTGCCGCCGTCAGAGAATCGAGCGACTGGTCGGGTCGCATCAGATCGAGGTCGTGGTCCGGCACCACCCCCGATATCGCCAGCACCTGATCGAGCATGCCGCGATGCTGCCCGCTGACGCAGACCCGGCTTTCGAAGCGCGGATCGGCCTCCAGCGCGTGAACCAGGGGAAAGAGTTTGATCGCCTCCGGCCGGGTGCCGAAGACGGTCAGGATACGCGAGGGAAAGGTGGCGGAAGCATTCATCGCCCCCGCAACTAACGGGAACGCGTTAAGACCGCGTCAAACGCTCTTACGGAGAGGGTGGAATGGCCAGCGGATCGACCGTGCGCGGAGCGGACGTCGGAGCGGCAGCGGGAGCCGGCGTGCCAGCCGCTTCCTGTTCGCGCTGTTGGCGCTCCATGTATTCCTTCTCGACCTGTTCGACGCGTGCCTGCGTATCGGCCGCCTCGGCATCGATGGTCGCAAGCCGCTCATCGCGCTGTTCGGCGATCAGCTGGCTGAAACGAACGTCGCTTCCGGTACGCTTTGCCGCATAGGCCGCCTCGATGAATTGCGCGGTACAACCGGTCTGCCCGCCGCCACCAACTGGCGAGCAGGACATCGGACCGAAAGCCCCCACGGTCTCATACGAGCGTACGCGCTGGGCCCAGGCCTGGTTGGCCGGGCTGTTGCTCTCACGCAGCGGCTTGGGAATGCGGTAGCGTTCGCTTTCGTCCATGCGGGCGCAGACCACGATCTCGCCATCGACCGAAGGTGGACATTCGTCATCGCCGTAGATGATCACCGAGTTGACCTTGTCTCCGGCCTGATCCTGAGCCGCGGCGGGCACAGGCAGCACGGCGATCGAAGCGGCCACAGCAGCCAAGGGAAGCAGGCGAGTCATTGTCCGTTCCTTCCGGCGGAGAAAGCCCCCGCAATATCCTAATAGGCGCTCTGGCCCGTGAACCCTTAGTGAAGCGCCCCGATAGCGCCCCTGGTTCCCCCTAAATCTTCTCCGACAGGCGGATCGCCGCCCGGCAGCCGAGCCTGATCGCGGCGGAAAGCAGCGGATAGCCTGGCGCCCGCTCCGCACCCGCCGCGATAGCCGCGTCGTGGTGGGCCCGCTCGTCTTCCCGGAACCGCTCGATCATGTCGGCAAGCTCGGGATCATCCTCCGCCGTTCCCTTGTCCTGCGCAAGTTTTTCCAGCTGGCGCGAATAGTGGCGATCGATCTCGGTTTCGACGGCAGCGGTACAGGCCATGGCCGCTTCTGGCCCGATCAACGCGGTGACGGCGCCGAGCGCATAACCGGCAGCCGACCAAACCGGCTGCAGCGCCGTAGGGCGTACGCCGCGTTTAGCCATGAGCGCGTCGAACTCTGCCTTATGGCCCGCTTCCTGTTCCGCCATCGCGCGGATTTCGCCCGAATGCGCGGCGCGATCGCCCATCACGGCGAGCTGACCCGCATAGATGCGCGTGGCACCATACTCGCCGGCCTGGTCCACCCGGATCATTTGTGCGCGATCGGTCATGCCCGACGACCTTTAGCCAGAAGAACGAAGATCGCCATCGCTGAAACTACTGAAATCAGAGCGTTGAAACCCGCGAGCGAGATTCCCGCGAGGGTCCACGCCGGCACGTCGCAGCGAACGAGCGGCGCGTTCAGGAGGGCATCGAGAGGATCCCCTCCCGCAGCGCCCAAGGGGCCGGAGCAGCTGGTCAGGCCTTGCCACCAGCCGTACTCCACACCCGCGTGGAAAGCGCCGATCAAACCGGAGACAAGCACCGCCAGACCCGCGAGGCCGATCCACAGAGTCCGGGGACGCACCATCGTGGAAAGGAAAGCCAGCCCCACCGCCGCGAAATGCGGATAGCGCTGCCACCAGCACATCTCGCACGGGTAGAGGCCGAAGCCATACTGCGAGATATAAGCGCCCGCGAGCAACAGGGCGGGCACACCAAGCGCCAGGCGCTGCGCGAGCTTTTGCGAAGGGTTCATCGCAGCGGCGTAGCTGAACTCAGTTGCTCCGTGCAATCACCGAACCACCGGTACGACGCAGCGTCCGCAGCGCATAGTCGAGCTGGAAGTCGTCGATGCCCTGCTTTTCGAGCTGTTCCGCCGTCAGCTTGAAGCGCGGATCGTCGAGCCGGTCGGCTTCGAGCTGATCGTCCTCAAGCGCGACTTCGTTGACCAGGTGGCCGCGCAAGTCGCTCTCGCGCATCAGGTACTGCGAGCGCTTGGCCGCGTCGGGGTCGCTGAGCTGGGGCACGCGGATGTCGGGCTCGATCCCGCCTTCCTGCACCGAGCGTCCCGACGGGGTGTAGTAACGCGCCGTGGTGAGCTTGAGCGCCGAATCGCGCGTCAGCGGCAGCAGCGTCTGCACGCTGCCCTTGCCGAAGCTGCGCTCGCCCATCACGAGGGCGCGGTGCTGATCCTGCAGAGCGCCGGCGACGATCTCGCTGGCCGAGGCCGAACCGGCATCGATCAGCACGATGATCGGGAGCCCCGCCGCAGCGTCGCCGCGATAGACGCTCTCGGCCTCATAATAGACCGAATCGCGACGGTTGCGGCCGCGCTGCGAGACGATCTGGCCTTCGGTCAGGAACAAGTCGCTGAGCGCCACTGCCTCGTCGAGCGAACCGCCCGGATTCTTGCGGAGGTCGAGCACCAGGCCGGTCAGCTTATTGCCGGAATCGCGACGCAGCGAGGCGATCGCGTTGTTCACGTCGACGCCGACGTCGCGGCTGAATTCGTTGACGCTGATCACGCCGATGCCGCCAGGCTTGAGCTCAAACGTAACCGGCTCCAGCTCGACCACGCCGCGCGTCACGCTGACGTCGAACGGTTCTTCACGTCCGGGACGGAAGATCGACAGCCGCACCGCCGTGCCCGCCGGTCCGCGCATCTGCTTGACCGCTTCATCAAGCTCCAGCCCGAAGATCAGCTTGCCTTCGATGTGGGTGATATAGTCGCCGGCCTTGATCCCGGCCTTATCCGCCGGGCTGCCCTTGAACGGCGAGACGACCTTTACCGCGCCGTCGTCCATCTGCACCGAAATGCCGAGACCTTCGTAATTGCCGTCGATCATCGTCTCGAGCCGCTCGAGCGCGGCGCCATCGAGATAGGCGGAATGCGGATCGAGCGCGGCGAGCATTCCGTCGATCGCACCGCGGATGAGGACTTCGTCATCCACCGGCTCGACATAGCTGGACTTGATCCGCTGATACGTGGCGAA
The DNA here is from genome assembly GCA_017744315.1 of Porphyrobacter sp. Taxonomy (GTDB): domain Bacteria; phylum Pseudomonadota; class Alphaproteobacteria; order Sphingomonadales; family Sphingomonadaceae; genus Croceibacterium_A. The sequence goes on along the minus strand of JAGIBN010000003.1, from coordinate 428,646 downwards.
GAGCTTGGCGAATTCAGGGGAAGAGCGGCTTTCGACCTGGGCGAACACCGCGGTCGTGGCGGGAAGCAGCGCAACGGCCGTAACCAGCGCGGCAGCGCGCACGGTCCCGGCAAACTTCGGGGCAAGCTTCATGAATCGTATTCCTTGAATGGCTGCCTCAATTTATCGCGCCGGACCCCTTAACGCCAGATGAGGCTGGTAAACGCCGGATTTCACCCGACGAAAGGCAGAGGATTGACCGGTTCGCCGTCGCGCCGGAGCTCGAGAGTGACTCGCGGATCGACTTGCGCGGCGACTCCGAGGGGGGCGCCGGAGACGACCGATTCTCCGACGGAGACATCGGCTCTCGCCAAGCCGGTGACGAGACTGGTCCATCCACCGCGGTGCTCAATGATCACGATGCGGCCATAACCGCGATACGGCCCGGCGAAGACCACGCGCCCTGCCGCCGGTGCGACCACTTGCGCCCCGCCCCTGGGAGCAAACGTGACCCCCCGGCTAACACTGCCCGCCTGCCTGACGTCGAAACCCATGATCGTGCGGCCCGTTACCGGCAGCAGATAGGGCGCCGGCGGGGCCGTTGCCGACGCATCCGGCGGAGTTTCAGCGGGAAGGTCGGTCAGGCCCGGCTCTCCCGGTCGAGCCGGGCGCATCAACGGTCCGGGGAGCGCGGCCAGCCGGGCTCGCAGGCTGCCCGCCCGGTCGAGTTCCCCGATCAGGGCATCGAGATCCCGCGCCTGTTCGCCCAGCGCGAGGGCGCGTTCCGCCTCGCGGTCGGCGTTGCTGCTGGTCGTGCGGAGAGCCAGCCGCTGCGTCGCCTCGAGCGCCGCCAACTCGCGCTGGCGAGACGCGAGACGCGCCTCTTCCGCACGCAAGGTCGCGAGCGCCTCCTCCGCTTCCTTGCTCAACTGCGCCATCTGCGCGAGGCTGCCTCGCAGATCGGCCGTACGCGCTTCGATCTGGGGGGTCGCGCTGTCGAGCATGGCGCGCAAGTAGACCGTCTCCCTGACCGATCCGGGACGAAGAATCGACAGCGCCAGCGGGCGCCGCGCGAATTGCTGGAGCGCGGCGGTGAGGTGGGCGATGGGCTGCTGCTCCCGCCCGAGTTCCTCGCGTAGGCGGGCACGCTCGCTGTTGGCCAGATCCAGACGCGACTCTGCCGCAGAGATGCCAGCTTCGGCCTCCTGAATTCGGGCGGCGAGAGCCGCGGCCTGCCCGGCGGTCTTGTCGGCGGCATCGCGCATCGTCTCTGCCTCGCGCTCTAACCGCTCGCTACGGGCCTGGGCGTTGCGCCGCTCGCCCAACGCTTGCCTCAGGGCGCTGCGCGTCTCGCCGATGCTGGTCCGAAGTTGATTGGCGTCCTGATCGCCGGCCTGCCCGTGCAGGGCCGCGGCGCTCGATGCGAGCAGCAAGGTCAGGACGAAGGTGACGGACTTGTTCACGCGCAGGGCTTATCCTGACCGGTGGTAGGGATGGCCGGCGAGGATGCTCGTAGCCCGGAACAGCTGCTCCATGACCATCGCGCGGACCAGGAGATGCGGCCAGGTCGCCCGCCCGAACGCGACCAGGCGATCGGCTGCGTCGCGCTCGGCACGGCCGTGACCATCGGCCGGTCCGATGATGAAGCGGGTCTCGCGAATACCATTGTCGCGCCAGTCGCGCAGGAGCTCAGCCAGCTCTTCGGAGGAAATCTGCGAGCCGCGCTCGTCGAGCAGGATTGTCCGATAAGGTGTTGGCGGATCGGGCACGCGCCCGCCGTTTTCGGGCAGTTCGGTGATCTTCAGCGGCCAGGCGATCCGCTTCACATAGCGATCGACCAGCTCCGCCTCAGGCGTGCGGGCGATCTTGCCGCGGGCAATGACGTGGAGCTGCATGAGCCGGTCTTAGCGACCCATGCGCTCCAAGGATATCCTAGGCTCGGCCAGCGGCCGGTGCGCCTTCGTCGCCAAAGCCCCACATCCGTTCCAGGCTGTAGAAGCTGCGCACTTCGGGCCGGAACAAGTGGACGACGACGTCGCCGGCATCGATCAGCACCCAGTCGGCCGCTGGCAGCCCCTCGATACGGGCCGTGCCGTGGCCTTCCTTCTTCAGCCGCTCGGCAAGCTTCATGGCCATGGCAGCGACCTGGCGGGTCGAGCGGCCGGAAGCGATCACCATGTAGTCGGCGATGCTCGATTTGCCCTCAAGCGGGATCGAAACAACGTCTTGCGCCTGGTCTTCATCCAGTTGGTGAAGAACCAGCGAGTGAACGGTTCCGTCGGTGGGTGAGTTGGTGCTGGGCATATCAGTCAGGTGAACGATGGTCGAAAAGCCGGTTGGTTCCGGCCGGGCTTGCGCCCCGGTTCCTTCGAGGGTCATCGCAGCAGGTCATGCTCCTGGTTTCGGGATCGGACGATGAGGCATGGGCGCACAGCGCGTCATGCGCCATCTGCCCTTGAAGCATCGTGAATTGGGGAATGCGTCACTCCGTCCCTGGCCGATAGTCCGATGTAACGGCTGGCCCAGTCTGGATCCGATCGGCGTACCGCTGTGGCGGACCGTGGATCAGGGTCGAAACGCAATTCAATCAGCGCGGGAGCGCTCCATCCACCCCGGTTTCGAAATCCAGCTGCGGACAACCGGTAGCGCCGCAGCCAGGCCATCGCGGGGCTCGCGAGGGCGGCTGCATCATAACCGGGGCGGGCTATCACCGCAATCGGCAACTCGCGGGCAATCCTCCGCCAGTCTCGCCACAAGTGGAACTGGGCGAGATTATCGGCCCCCATCAGCCACACGAAGCGGCGGCGGGGGAACCGTCGCTTGAGTGCGCGAATCGTGTCGATCGTGAAGCGCGTGCCAAGCTCGCGCTCGATCGCGGTGACCCGGATCGGCGCGCGGCGGGCCACGGCCCTCGCCGACTGCACCCGCGTGGCCAGCGGCGCCATGCCGGCCACCGGCTTGAGCGGATTCCCCGGCGAGACGAGCCACCAGACCTCGTCGAGCCCGAGCGCTTCGAGCGCGAACAGGCTGATCGCCCGATGCCCGCCGTGCGCCGGATTAAAACTGCCGCCGAGGAGCCCGGTCAGCTTCACTTAGGCCGGCGGCGCTCTGAGACCCTGCCGCTGACGTAGGTCCCCTGCGTCTGGAGCATCCAGCCCGGATATTCGCGCGGCAAGGCGCTGAGGGCGCCCAGCTCGGCGAGTTCGGCCTGATCCAGCTCGACTTCGCAGGCGGCGAGGTTGTCCGACAGCTGGTCGGCGCGCTTGGCTCCGATGATGACAGTCGAAACGACCGGCTGGTAGAGCAGCCAGGCAAGCGCAATCTGCGCGACCGAGACGCCGCGCTTGTCACCCATCTTGCGCATGGCTTCCACCAGCGCACCCGCCCGGTCGAGATCGACCGGCGGGAAATCGAAGTTCGCCCGCCGTCCCTCGCCGCTGGTTCCCTCGGGCGTGAAGTCGTACTTTCCGCTCAGGAGCCCGCCCGCGAGAGGCGACCAGACCATCAGGCCCAGACCTTCGCTCAGCAGCATGGGGGCGAGCTCGCGTTCGAGATCGCGCCCGGCGACGGTGTAGTAGGCCTGGAGCGATATGAACTTCGCAAAGCCGCGCCGTTCGGAGATGCCGAGCGCCTTGACGATCTGCCACGCGGCCCAGTTCGAAACGCCGACGTAGCGCGCCCGCCCCGACCGGACGATGTCGTTGAGCGCTTCCAGGGCCTCCTCGATCGGCGTGACCGGGTCCCAGCCATGGATCTGGTACAGGTCGACGTGATCGAGCTGCAGCCGCTTGAGGCTGGCGTCTATCTGGTCGAGGAGGTGCTTGCGGCCGGTGCCGGCGTCGTTCTGCCCTTCACCCATCGCGCCCATCGCCTTTGTGGCGATCACGATATCCGAACGCTTCACCCCGAGCGCCTTGAGCGCGCCACCGACGAACTCCTCCGATTGGCCGGTGGTGTAGACGTTGGCCGTATCGATGAAGTTGATGCCCCCATCGATCGCCTGCCGCACCAGGGCGGTAGAGGCGTCCTGGTCGAGGCCATGGATATGGCCGAACCGGCCGGAATTGGTGCCGAAAGTCATCGCCCCAAGGCAAAGCTCGGAAACGATCAGGCCGGTGTGGCCGAACTGGTTGTAACGCATCGGACTCTCCTGTTCGCCGCAGGTCTAGGCGGACAGGACGGTGTGCTTCAAGCGCGCGCTTCGCCGTGACCGCGGACTTGCCACTTGTAGGTGGTCAGTCCTTCGAGCGCGACCGGGCCGCGCGCGTGGAGCCGCCCCGTGGCGATACCGATCTCCGCGCCGAGCCCGAACTCGCCGCCATCGGCGAACTGGGTCGAGGCGTTGACCATCACGATCGCGCTGTCGACTTCGGCCAGGAAACGCTCCGCAACGTCGGCATCGGCGGTCAGGATCGCGTCGGTATGGCCCGAGGAGTGCCGCTCGATATGGTCGAGCGCCGCGTCGAGCCCATCGACGACCGCCACCGAAAGCACGGCATCGAGGTATTCGGTATCCCAGTCGTTGGCGCTGGCGCGGCCGATACGGGGATCGATCGCCTGCGCCCGCGCGTCGCCGCGCACCTCGCAACCGGCATCGAGCAGAGCGCCGACCACCTGACCGCTCGCGGGGAAGTTCGCATCGAGCAACAGGGTCTCCATCGCCCCGCAGATGCCCGTGCGGCGCATCTTGGCGTTGAGCGCCAGCGTCGTCGCCATCTCAGGGTCGGCGGAGGAGTGGACGTAAGTGTGGCAAATGCCATCGAGGTGGGCGAGCACCGGCACGCGCGCATCGTTCTGTACGCGCTCGACCAGGCCCTTGCCGCCGCGGGGAATGATCATGTCGATCAGGCCCGCCGCGCGCAGCATGGCGCCAACCGCCTCGCGATCCTGCGTAGGCATGAGCTGGACGGCCTCTGCAGGAACCCCTGCCGCAGCCAATCCCTCCGCCAGCGCCGCATGGATCGCGCGGTTCGAATTGACCGCCTCGCTCCCGCCACGCAGCAATACCGCATTGCCGCTGCGCAGGCACAGCGCCGCCGCGTCAGCCGTGACGTTGGGGCGGCTTTCGTAGATGATCCCGATCAGGCCGATGGGGATGCGAATCCGGCTCAGCTCCATCCCGGCAGGAGCCACGCTGCGGTCGATGACCTGACCGACAGGATCGGGCAGAGAAGCGACCGCCTCCACCGCAGAAGCAATTGATTCAAGGCGCTTTTCATCGAGCCGCAAGCGGTCGAGCATCGCAGGCGAAAGACCGTTCGCCTCACCCGCCGCGATGTCGCGCGCATTGGCTTCGAGAATCCGCGAACCATGGGCCCGCAGTGCTGCCGCGGCCGAGCGCAAGGCGGCTTCTTTCGCCGGGCTATCGAGACGCGCAAGCTTGCGCTGAGCTGCACGCCCAGCTTTCGCCAGGGTAGCGATTGTTTCGTCGTGGTTTGCGGCGGTCTGAAGCTGGGTCGACATGGCGCGGCCTGTAGCATCGTTACGCCCCGCTGTCAGTCCGGTGAAATGTCGATTCGATTCAAGTCAATCGGTTACATTTCCGAGGGGCTGTGGATTGATTTTGCTATCAGACACAACTCGTCGTGAATCGGGATCGACTCGACCCAAAGGCCAAGATTCTGATTCGACTCTATTAACGCCAACGGGGTAGCGAGCCCGCCAAGACTTGTACGGGAAAGTCGGGGTCCGAATTTTGACAAACGCAACCGTGGGCGGTCTGCTTGACCGCGTGCGGGGTTGGTTTCCGGAGCGTGAGTTCTTCATGCGCTCGCAGGGCCAGGTCCGTTTCATCACGATTACTTCACGTATGCAGATGATTGCTGCAGGCATCGCTGTCGCCGTCGTCGGCGGCTGGGGCCTGTCGGTGGGCGTCATGGCAATCAGCCAGTACCAGGCGGTTTCCGAGCGGCTCTCGCTGCTCGAGCGTGAAGCGCACGTCGCCTCGGCCGAGAGCCGGGTGAAGGCCTATAGCGATGACGTGAACGAAGTCGCTTCGGACGTGGGCCGGCGCATGGACTTCATCGAAAAGGTCCTGCCGATGCTTCCCGACGACGTCGTCGCCGAGGACACCGTCAGCGACAGCACTGACGAAGCCGCCAAGACCGTCGAAAAGGTCAGCGCGCTGATGCCCGAAGCGGCGTCCATCGCCCGCATCGAGCAGCGCCAGCTGGCCCTCGTCGAACGCCTGACCCGCTATGCCGACCGCCGCGCCGCACGCGCCGAAGCCGCGATCCGCGAACTTGGCCTCGATCCCCGCACCATGCTCGCCGCCTCGCGCACCGCCCAGGGTGGTCCGCTGCAGAAGCTTGCGACCGAAAGCGATGGCTCGCTCGATCCGCGCTTCCAGCGCCTTGGTCTCAGCCTCGCGCGGATGGACGCGCTTGAGCAGGGCCTTACCGGTATTCCGCAGGTCATGCCGGCCGACATGCGCATGATCTCCTCGGGCTTCGGCTACCGCAGCGACCCCTTCACCGGCGGCGCGGCGCTCCATGCCGGGCTCGATTTCCGCGGCCATATCGGCGCCCCGATCCATGCCGCGGCCAAGGGCCGGGTTTCGTTCGTGGGCATCAAGTCCGGTTACGGAAAAGTAATCGAAGTCAGCCACGGCAATGGCCTGATGACTCGTTACGCCCACATGTCGGCCTGGCGCGCCCGCGTCGGCCAGGAAGTTGAAGCCGGCGATGTGATCGGCGCTATCGGTAGTACGGGTCGATCGACTGGACCGCACTTGCATTTCGAGGTCCGCATCAATGGCCGCGCGGTCAATCCGCGTCCTTTCCTGGAGACTGCCCCTCATGTTCTCGAAGAAGCCCGAACCGACTCTCCCGAGCCCGGCACCGCGAAAATCGGTGCGGCCCGTGGCTAACGGCGGTTCGACTTTCTCTGTGATCGGCGCTGACGTGACCATCCGGGGCGATATCGAAGCCTCGGCGGATCTGCACGTCGACGGAGCCGTAGAGGGCGACCTGGCCTGCACCTCACTGGTCCAGGGCGAATCGAGCCGCATCGAAGGCGCGATCAACGCCGATGCCGCGCGCCTTTCCGGAACGGTGAAGGGCACCATTACTGTGCGCGATCTGGTGATCCTGCGCAGCGCGCGGATCGATGGGGACGTGCACTACGAAACCCTGACGATCGAGCAGGGCGCGAACGTCAACGGCCGCTTCGCGCCTGACGCGCTCAAGGCTGCCAAGGGCACTTCTGCCCCGGCACTGGACCTGGTGGACGATCAGCGCGTGACGCTCGCCGGCTGATCGCAATCAAAGCCGCATAAGAAAAGGGCCGGCCCCGCGGGGGACCGGCCCTTTTTCTTTGCGTCGATCGCGAGGGATCAATCGTCGGCGTTGGCTTCCGCAGCGCGCTTGGCAAGGAGCCAGGCTTCGGCCTCGGCTTCCTGCGCGGCTTCGACGGCAGCCTTGGCCGATGCATCACGTTCGGCGCGCAGCTCTTCGATCAGCACGGCACGCTCGTCGCGGCTTTCGGCCACGGCGATCTCTGCCTCGCCGCCGGCCGCAGCGCGCTTCGCTGCCTTGGCCACAGCGGCATCGAGCTCGCGCTGCGAGCACAGGCCGAGCGTGACTGGATCCTTCGGCTGGATGTTGGCGATGTTCCAGTGGCTGCGCTCGCGGATCGCATTGATCGTGTTGCGCGTCGTGCCGATCAGCTTGCCGATCTGCGCGTCGGAAATCTCCGGGTGGTTGCGGATGATCCAGGCGATGCCGTCGGGCTTGTCCTGGCGCTTGGACACCGGCGTATAGCGCGGGCCCTTGGTGCGGCTGACGTCGACCGGCGCGCGCTGCATCTTGAGCTTGTAGTTCGGGTCGGCCTGACCCTTCTCGATCTCGTTGTGATTGAGCTCACCCGAATGGACCGGATCGCGGCCGGTGTACTTCGAGCTGGCAAGATCGTCGGCCATCGCCTGGACTTCGAGGATGTGCAGGCCGCAGAATTCTGCGATCTGTTCGAAGCTCAGCGCGGTGTTGTCGACCAACCAGGAAGCGGTCGCGTGCGGCATCAGGGGAGTGGGCTGGGCCACGGTTTCTCTCCGGTAGAAAAAGAAGGGCCGCCCCTCACGGAGCGGCCGACACGGGGATGATGTAGGGAATTTACCCGCAAACGGCAAGCAAACTCGCCGCAGCTCAGGCAGCACGCAACTCTTGCGGCGCCTGCTGGGGGCATTCCGGGGTCAGGGCGGCCAGGAACTGGTCGGTGCTCGCTTCCCAGGTGAAGCTGCGACCATGCTCCCGGCATCGAGCGCGATCGAGCTGCAAGGCTCCGGCAATGGCTTGCTCGAGCGTCTCGGCCATGCATCCGCTTTCGGACGTCAGCACGTCGATCGGGCCCGGCACGGGATAGGCGGCAACCGGGGTTCCCGAGGCCAGCGCCTCGATCATCACCAGGCCGAAGGTATCGGTTCGGCTCGGGAACACGAACACGTCGGCTCCGGCATAGCATGCCGCCAGGGCGCGGCCGCTCTGCCGCCCGAGGAAGATCGCCTCCGGAAACTCCGCCTGCAGCCGCGAGAGCGCCGGTCCGTCGCCGACCACGACCTTGGAGCCGGCGTTCGGGGTGGCGAGGAAGGATTCGACGTTCTTCTCGACCGCGACCCGGCCCACGTAGAGCTGGATCGGCCGCGGCAATTGCAGGAACAGGTCGGGCGGCGCCATGTCCTGACCGAACTGATCGAGATCGACCCCTCGGCCCCACGGCCGCAGGCGCGTCAGGCCATGCGCGGCAAGCTGTTCGCGCAAGGTGCTGGTGGCGGCCATGATGCCGCTGGACGGCGCATGAAAGTGCCGGATGTATGGCCAGAACACCGCCGCCGGCAGGTGCGACCGGCGTGCCAGGTATTCGGGGAACTGGGTGTGATAGGCGGTGGTGAATTGCCGACCGTGCGCCAGGCACCAGCGCCGTGCCGCCCAGCCGAGCGGGCCTTCGGTAGAGATGTGGATCGCCTCCGGACGGAAGGCAGCGAGCCGTTCCCCCACCGCATGTGAGCCAGCGAGGGCCAGGCGGATTTCCGGATAGCTGGGGCATGGCCAGGAGCGAAACTGGCATGGGGCGATGACTTCGACCTCATGCCCCCGCCGGACCAGCTCGTCGGTCAGAGCGTGCAAGGTGCGGACGACACCGTTGACCTGCGGATCCCAGGCGTCGGTGACCAGCGCGATCCGCATCAGGCGGCCCGTGCCATGGCCTCGCCTGAAACCGCGAGGGCGGCCAGCGCATCCCGACGGGCGATTTCTTCGGGCCAGTGGAGGATCTCCATCCGCCCGTCGAAGTGTTCGACCAGCGCGGTGCAGCCTTCGACCCAGTCACCGTCGTTGTAGTATTCGACGCCATCGAGCTCGCGCATTTCCGCGGTGTGGATGTGGCCGCAGACCACGCCGTCGACCTTGCGGGCGGCGGCCGCGCGCGCGACCACCTCTTCGTAGCGATAGATGAACTCGACCGCGTTCTTGACCTTGTGCTTGGCCATCTTGCTGAGCGACCAGTACGGCATTCCAAGCCTCCTTCGGACCAGGCTGACCCAGTGACTGATGCCCATCAGCAGTTCGTAGAGAGCGTCACCCACCACTGCGAGCCAGCGGTGCGCCAGCATCACCCCGTCGAATTCGTCGCCGTGCAACACCAGCAGGCGCCGTCCATCGGCGGTCTCGTGGACAGCAGCCCGGCGGATCTCGACCCCGCCGAAGCTGAGGCCGGAGAACTGACGGAACATCTCGTCGTGATTGCCCGGGATGTAGACGATCCGCGTGCCGCGCCGGGCGCGCTTGAGGATGCGCCAGACGATGTCGTTGTGCGTTGCGGGCCAGTAGAACTTCTTCTTAAGGCGCCAGCCGTCGACGATATCGCCCACGAGGTACATCGTCTCGCTGTCGGTTGAATCGAGGAAGTCGATCAGCAGCTCGGCATTGCAGCCCTTGGTCCCGAGGTGGACATCGCTGATCCAGATCGTCCGAAAGCGCCGCCGTCCGTCGGCCGAGCGTTCGGGCACGATCGGTTCGTGGTTGTCGAAGTTCGGGAACGCGGTGAGGACTCCGCTATTCCCGACAGTCCCTTGGAAGTAGCTTCTCAACATTGGCCACAGACCCCTGATAGCCTCCAATGGCTACGGGCCTATGCACTGGGATTGTTACGTCCGAATCGCAGTACCGGGTCGGTTCCGCGACTTTGTGACGGTCCCGAGTCAGTCGAGCGTCACGTGACCCGGCTGCGCTTCCACGCGCCTCAGCCAGGCCCCCACCGAAGGATAGTCGGCCAGGCGATAGCCGCCTTCCTCGCACGTATGAGTGTAGGCATAGAGGCAGATGTCGGCGACCGTAAAGCGATCGGCGACGAGGAAGTCGTTTTGCGAGAGATGCTCGTCCATCAGCTTCAAGGCATCGAGCCCGGCGGCCCGCTTTAGCGGCAGGGCGACACGCTGGAACTCTGAAAAGTTCTCTTCCCCGATCCAGCCGAACCAGAAGCGCAAGGTCGCGACGTTGGGTTCGTGGTTGTACTGCTCCCAGAACAGCCAACGCAGCGCGTCAGCCTGTTCGAACGGGTCTTCGGGTATCAGCGGGGTGCCCGTCGCGAGGTACCAGCAGGCCGCGTTGCTCTCGGGCAGGAAGCGGTCTCCCACCTGCAGGACGGGAATGCGGCCGTTGGCGTTGACCTCGCCCAGGAACTTGGGCGTCCGGGTCTCCCCCTTCATGATGTCGTATTCGCGCCGCTCCAGCTGGGCACCGACATGGGCGGCGGTCAGGCGGATCTTGTAGCAATTTCCCGACCGGGCGTACTCGTGCAGGACCAGCCGCTCCACCGCTACTCTCCCCAGGGCGAAGGCATATTGTAGGGCACGGTGACGAACACCGCCTCGACACCCGCGATCTTGCCGTCGACGATCTTGAACATCTCCAGCAGCGCGAAGCTGTGCGGGAAGTGGAACACCGACTTGGTCTTGGTGACGCCATCGGTCCAGGTCACGTCCACCACCTTGCCGCAATGGTCGATGAAGCCCGCCGCGACGACGATGCCCTTCTCCTCGTCGACCAGAGGAAAGCGGCGGCCGCGTAAGCGGTCATCGTAGATGTACTGACCGAGGCGGAACTGCTCGGCACAGCCCATCGCGGCGATCGGGTAGCCTTCGATGTTGGGGTTGTTGGTGGTCTGGAGGCCGTTCTCCACCCGGTCGCAGTCGTCGGTGAACTCGGTGAACAGCGTCCCGTCGTTGAGCTGCAGGGTGTCGAAATAGCCATCGGCGATCGAGACCATCCGCGCCCGTTCGCGCCGCCGAGCTTCGGGCACATCGTCGAGCATGAGCTGGCGTGGAGAAACGTAAGTTTCGATGCTCGGGAACGGCCCGAATTCCATCGAGCGGCACACGACCGTCTCAACCTCGGCAATCCGTCCATCCACGATCCCAAGACGCAAGCCCATGATCGCGGGATGGCCGTGTTCTTCGACCAGGCCGAACCAGCTGACCTGGCCTGTCTTGGTATCGGCGGCCTTGAGATCGTACGTCCGCCGGCGCGCGCTGATGGTGTTCCACAACCCGTCGCCCACCGCGAGTTGTACATTGTTCTCGGTGAACACCACCTGCTCCGCCCACGGAAGGCGCGAAGGATCCTGCGCCTCCAGCGCATCGAGATAGGCTTCGGCGTGCGCGTAGAGCGCCTCGCGCGTCATAAGTTCGGGTGGTCTCGAATTCATCACGCGCCTTGTTCTCCTGCCACTTCGAGCACGATCTTGCCGACATGCTCGCCCGCTTCCATCCGGGCATGGGCCGCCGCCGCTTCGAGCAGCGGGAACACCGTATCCATCGCCGGCCGCAACCGGCCCTCTTCGATCAGCGGCCAGACTTCGCGCGCGATCTCGTCGGCGAGCAGGCCCTTGAACGCATCGGACCGGCCCCGCAGCGTAGAGCCGGTCACCGTGTGTCGCCGCACCATCAGCTTTGCCATGTTGATCGTCGCCTCGGCGCCTCCAAGCACCGCGATCGTCACCAGCCGCCCCGCTTCGGCGAGGCAGTCGAGGTTACGCTGGGTGTAGCTTCCGGCCACCATGTCGAGCACGAGATCGACGCCCCGCCCGCCGGTAAGTGCCTTGACCTCACTCACGAAATCCTGGGCGCGATAGTCAATCGCATGGTCCGCGCCGAGCCCGCGAGCCGCCTCGCACTTCGCTTCGGTGCCGCAAGTCACGATCACCGTCAGGTCGAACAGCTTGCCGAGCTTGATCGCCATCGAACCGATGCCGCTGGTGCCACCATGGACCAGCAAGGTCTCCCCGGGGGTGGCCCAGCCGCGTTCGAACACATTGTGCCAGACGGTGAACAAGGTCTCGGGCAGAGCCGCCGCTTCGGCCAGCGACAAGCTCTCCGGCACGGTCAGGCAATGCTCCATCCGGGCGAGGCAAAATTCCGCGTAACCTCCGCCAGTTACGAGCGCACAGACCTTGCTCCCGAGCAGGTCTTCCGCCCCGTCCCCCGCTGCGACAACGGTGCCGGAAACTTCCAGCCCCGGAATGTCGGAAGCACCCGGCGGCGGCGGGTAATGGCCCATGCGCTGGAGCACGTCGGGCCGGTTCACCCCGGCATAGGCGACCTCGATCAGGACCTGGCCCGGTCCGGGTCGTGGGGCCTCACGCCGCTCAGGAACAAGAACTTCAGGACCGCCGGGAGTGGCGATCGCAATCGCAGTCATCGTATCAGTCTGCACCGCGGCCATTCGCTATGCCCCCTGTAGCCTTGTTGCCACGCTCCACAGCCGTAATGGTACCCCCCATTGACAGCAAGCGGGGCGCGCTCGATTTTGTCTGCATGGAGGACGATCTCCCCCGGGTCCGCGGTGACTTCGCGAGCCGGTTGGCCGGCGAACTGCTCGATACCTATTCGCAGGACGAGCTGATGGATCGCATCGCCTTGCTCGAAGCAGAGATCGAAAGGGTCAAGGCCCACCACGACAAGGCGGCGAGCCACAAAAAACTGGCCGACGCCTTATTCAAACCGCGAGAGCCGAGCTGATGGGCCGCCGTTTGGCCCTCACCCACTCGCAATTGCGCTACCGGCGCACCATATCGTCCTTAACAGAAGACCGGCAGCTCCGTTTCGTGCGCGTTCAGCCGGTGATTTGCAAAATCGCAACTCTCGGATCGTATCCAACCAGTGTGGATTGAATAACTATGCCCAGTTTCGCCCAGACTCTCGAAAAGACCCTGCATACCGCGTTGCAGCACGCGACGGACCGGTCGCACGAGTATGCGACGCTCGAGCACTTGTTGCTCGCCCTCGTGGACGACCCCGACGCCGCCGAGGTGATGAACGCCTGCGGCGTCGACCTGGCCGAGCTTTCGACCGTGGTCCGCCAGTATCTCGACCAGGAATACCAGTCGCTCAAGACCGACGAGGAAGGTGACCCGCAGCCGACGGCCGGGTTCCAGCGCGTGATCCAGCGCGCGATCCTCCACGTCCAGTCGAGCGGCAAGGACACCGTGACCGGCGCCAACGTGCTGGTGGCGCTGTTCTCCGAACGTGACAGCTACGCGGTCTACTTCCTGCAGCAGCAGGACATGAGCCGCCTCGACGCGGTCAGCTTCATCAGCCACGGCATCGGCAAGGGCGGCCGCCAGGTCGAAAGCCGCAATCCGCAGGGTAGCGACGAGCCCGAAGCCAAGAGCGAAGAGAAGCCGGACAAGAACAAGAAGGATTCCGCGCTCGACCAGTTCTGCATCAACCTCAACCAGAAGGCGCTGGACGGTAAGGTCGATCCGCTGATCGGCCGCGGGCCCGAAGTGGACCGCACGATCCAGATCCTCTGCCGCCGGTCGAAGAACAACCCGCTCTATGTGGGCGATCCGGGCGTGGGCAAGACCGCAATTGCGGAAGGCCTGGCACGCAAGATCGTCGAAGGCGACGTGCCCGAAGTGCTGCAGAACGCCGTGATCTACTCGCTCGACATGGGCGCGCTGCTGGCGGGCACCCGCTATCGCGGCGACTTCGAAGAGCGGTTGAAGCAGGTTGTCTCCGAGCTGGAGAAGCTGCCGGAAGCGGTGCTGTTCATCGACGAGATCCACACCGTGATCGGTGCTGGTGCGACCAGCGGCGGGGCGATGGACGCGTCCAACCTGCTCAAGCCGGCCCTCTCGGGCGGGACGATCCGCTGCATCGGTTCGACCACCTACAAGGAGTTCCGCAACCACTTCGAGAAGGACCGGGCGCTGCTCCGGCGCTTCCAGAAGATCGACGTGAACGAGCCGACCGTTGAGGATACGATCAAGATTCTCCGCGGCCTGCGCACCGCGTTCGAGGAGCACCACAAGGTCAAGTACACGCCCGACGCGATCAAGACCGCGGTCGAGCTCAGCGCGCGCTACATCAATGACCGCAAGCTGCCCGACAAGGCGATCGACGTGATCGACGAAGTCGGCGCGATGCAGATGCTGGTGCCGCCGAGCAAGCGGAAGAAGAAGATCACCTCGAAGGAAATCGAAGCGGTAATCGCGACGATGGCGCGCATCCCCCCGAAGTCGGTCAGCACCGACGACAAGGCCGCGCTCGCCAGCCTCGAGAAGGATCTGAAGCGCGTCGTGTTCGGCCAGGACAAGGCGATCGAGGTGCTCTCGACCGCGATGAAGCTGAGCCGTGCGGGCCTGCGCGATCCCGACAAGCCGATCGGCAGCTTCCTGTTCTCCGGCCCGACCGGCGTCGGCAAAACCGAAGTCGCGCGACAGCTCGCCAGCATCATGGGTATCGAGCTCAAGCGCTTCGACATGTCGGAATACATGGAACGGCACTCGGTCAGCCGCCTGATCGGCGCGCCTCCGGGCTATGTCGGCTATGATCAGGGCGGCCTGCTGACCGATGCGATCGACCAGCATCCGCACTGCGTGCTGCTGCTCGACGAAATCGAGAAGGCGCACCCTGACCTGTTCAACATCCTGTTGCAGGTCATGGATCACGGCCGCCTGACCGATCACCACGGCAAGACTGTCGACTTCCGCAATGTCGTGCTGATCATGACGACCAATGCCGGCGCCTCGGATGCGGCGAAGCAGGGTATCGGTTTCGGAGCTGGCACCAAGACGGATGCGAGCGAAGAGGCGGTGAAGCGTATGTTCACCCCCGAATTCCGCAACCGCCTCGATGCGATCGTGCCGTTCGATTACCTGGGTACCGAGACGGTCAGCCGGGTGGTCGACAAGTTCATCCTCCAACTGGAACTGCAGCTGGCGGAGCAGAACGTGCACATCCAGTTCGACTCCGACGCCCGCGCCTGGCTCGCCAAGCGGGGCTACGACAAGCTCTACGGCGCCCGGCCGATGGCTCGCCTGATCCAGGACAAGATCAAGCAGCCGCTGGCCGAGGAACTGCTGTTCGGCAAACTGGCCCACGGCGGCGAGGTGCATGTCAGCATCAAGGATGACGTGCCGGCGTTCGAAGTGACGCCTGCCGCGCCGAAGGAGGGCCGTCCGCGGCCCAAGGCGGCGCGGGCCAAGAAGCCGCAGCCGGAGTAAATAGCGCTATCAACGGGCAATCCCCCATAAACTCGGGGATTGCCCGTTCAGTTACTTGACTATTTAAATGAATCGCGGCGATGTGGCGCTTGGTCGCGTGACCATTTTTGTCTGACCTCCAGATCCAACGTCTCTTGTAGCGAGGCGAGAGGCAGGGGGCTTCTCGGAGGCGTCGGACCTTGTCCGATTTCAGACAAAAAGGAGGTGGCTATGAGCTGCGTTTTCGTGCGCGCTTATCGCCGCTGGCGCTTCGGTCGGTGGGAAAGTGTCTGCCAACACACCCGCCGCTGGCCGCGCCAGTATTCGTTCAATTTCTAACCTGAACCCTTCGGTCACGCGGCTACTTTTGTAAGCAGTCCGCTTACATGCGAATGGCATATCGCGACTCGGCGATCAATATAAGCCATCGCAATATTTTTCGGAGTCAACCGCATGAGGTACAGGAACTCCACAGGTTTATCCCCATTCAGACTCCATGCCTGACTTCGCATGGATCCGGCCTGAGCCGCACGGCATCCATGTCGTCCCCGCCGATTGCTGGATCGACCCTTCCATCCCGGTCGCCAACGCGCTGGTCACCCACGGCCACGCCGATCACGCGCGCGGCGGCCACGGCCGAACCGTCGCCACGCCCGAAACGCTGGCGATCATGGAACTTCGCTACCAGACCCGCGAGGGGGCGCTCCCGATCCAGTACGGCGAAACGATCCGCCTCCCGGGCGAGGTTGACGTGACCTACGTCCCCGCCGGCCACGTTCTGGGTTCCGCCCAGATCGTGCTCGAACACGCCGGAGAGCGCGTGGTCGTAACCGGCGACTACAAGCGCCGCCCCGATCCCACCTGCCCGCCTTTCGAAGTCGTGCCCTGCGACGTCTTCGTCACCGAGGCCACTTTCGGCTTGCCCGTGTTCTGCCATCCGCCGATCGAGGCGGAGATCGCCAAGCTCCTCAAGGCTCGCACCGACCACCCCGACCGCTGCGTGCTGGTCGGCGCCTATGCCTTGGGCAAGGCCCAGCGCCTGATCGCCGAGCTCCGCCGCGCGGGCCATCATGACGTCATCTGGCTTCACGGAGCCATGGAGCGCATGTGCCGGCTCTACGAGGACTTCGGCGTAGGCCTGGGCGACCTGCGCCTGGTGACCGATGCCGGCAAGGACGAGCTGCGCGGCGCGATCGTGGTCTGCCCGCCCTCGGCGCTCAACGACCGCTGGAGCCGCCGCCTGCCCGATCCGATCACCGCCATGGCGAGCGGCTGGATGCGCGTCCGCCAACGGGCGAGGCAGCGCAATGTCGAACTGCCGCTGGTCATCTCCGACCACGCCGACTGGGGCGAACTCACCCGCACCATTGAAGAGGTGAACCCCGGCGAAAGCTGGATCACTCACGGCCGCGAGGAGGCACTGCTGCGCTGGTGCCAGCTCCATCAACGCCGCGCCCGCGCCCTGGCGCTGGTGGGATACGAGGACGAAGATGACTGACCTTCGCCCCGGCACGGGGATGGATTGAATGGAGCGCTTTGCCGCCCTGGTCGACGCGCTGGTCTACACCCGCAGCCGCAACGGCAAGCTGGGGCTGATCGCCGACTACCTGCGCACGACGCCCGATCCCGATCGCGGCTGGGCACTGGCCGCTTTGACCGAAGGCCTGAGCTTCCCGGCTGTGAAAGCCGGCACCATCCGCAACTTGATGATGGAGCGGGTCGATCCGGTCCTGTTCGCGCTCAGCCGAGACTTCGTGGGCGACACTGCCGAAACCGTAAGCCTGCTCTGGCCCGCGCCTGAGTACGACGCCAAGGCGTCACCATCGGTAAGCGAAGCTGTTGATTTACTGAGACAAATGACCCGCGCTTCAGTGATGAGCGAGCTCCCGCAACTGCTCGACCGCCTCGACGCCGACGGCCGCTACGCTCTACTCAAGCTCGCCACCGGCGCCATGCGGGTCGGCATCTCGGCGCGGCTCGCCAAGACCGCCTTCGCTCAGGCCTTCGCGGTGCCTGTGGAGGAAGTGGAGGAATACTGGCACGCCCTCGCCCCGCCCTACGTCGAACTGTTCGCCTGGGCGGCCGAGGGGGCGGATCCGCCCGACACCGCCAACCGGCCTCTGTTCCGTCCGTTCATGCTCGCGCATCCGCTCGAAGACACGGTGCTCGATCTCGATGACTACGTGGCCGAATGGAAATGGGACGGCATCCGCGTGCAGGTCGTCCACGCGGGGGGCGAGACGCGGCTCTATTCGCGCACCGGCGACGACGTAACCGGCAGCTTTCCCGAGATGGCCGACGCCCTCGCCATCCCAGCGGTGCTCGACGGAGAACTCCTCGTCCGCGGCGCTCACCAGGGCGGCGAAACCGGAGGCGCGGCGAGCTTCAACGCGTTGCAGCAGCGGCTCGGGCGCAAGACCGTTTCAAAGTCGATGCTGGCGGACTTCCCTGCCTTCGTCCGGCTCTATGACGTGCTCCTGCTCGAAGGCGAGGACTTGCGCGACCTGCCCTGGCACGAGCGCCGCCGCCGGCTCGAAGCCCTGATGCCGCGCCTCCCCGCCAGCCATTTCGATCTCTCTCCGTTCGTCGATGCCGATCACTTCGAGCACCTCTCCGAAATCCGCGCCGGCGCTCGCGACGAGGCAATCGAAGGTCTGATGCTCAAGCGCCGCGATTCGCCCTACGTCGCCGGGCGTCGGACCGGCTTGTGGTACAAATGGAAGCGCGACCCGCTGCTGGTCGACTGCGTGCTGATGTACGCCCAGCGCGGCAGCGGCAAACGGTCGAGCTTCTATTCGGACTACACCTTCGGCTGCTGGGACGGCGATCCGGACCAGGGCGCCGAGCTGTTGCCAGTCGGCAAGGCCTACTTCGGTTTCACCGACGAGGAACTGCGCGAGCTCGACCGCTACGTCCGCAACCACACGGTCAATCGCTTCGGTCCGGTGCGAGAGACCGACAAGACCCTGGTGTTCGAAGTCGCCTTCGACAGCATCCACGAAAGCAAGCGCCACAAGTCGGGCCTCGCCATGCGCTTCCCCCGCATCAGCCGCATCCGCTGGGACAAACCAGCGCACGAAGCCGACCGCATCGAAGCGCTGCGAGCCTTGATCCGCGATTGAATCGCCGCGCCACTCGCGCAATCATGGGCCGATGCACCGCTACGACAGCTCGCGCCGATTGCTCGCCTATGGCGTCGCCGGGCTGGCCGGTTTTGTCGACGCGACAGGGTTCCTCGCCGCCGACGGCTACTTCGTCTCGTTCATGTCGGGCAACACCACCCGGCTCGGTGTCGATATTGGCACCCAGGCGAGCGCGGCGATTGTCCCCGCCCTGTTGATCTTCGGCTTCATCTGCGGCGTGACTGCAGGCGCTCTAGTGTCGGAGAGCGCAAGCCGCACACGCAAGTCGGCGGTCCTGGCGCTTTCGAGCGTCTTGATCGTCACCGCGGCAATCGGACACGCGCTCGACAGCAAGCTGGTGTTCCTTGGCGGCCTGGTCACCGCAATGGGCGCGATCAACAACATGTTCCGCAAGGATGGCGAGGTCGCCGTCGGCGTGACCTACATGACCGGCGCCCTCGTGCGCCTCGGGCAAGGACTGGCCGCGCGCCTGCAAGGCCGGCCGTTCGATGGAGCGCTGGCCAGCGTCACCTTGTGGGGCAGCCTCGCCCTCGGCGCGATCGCCGGTGCCCTGGCCACCGGTGCGATCCCCGCCTGGGCGCCATGGATTCCGGCGTTCGCCTCGCTTGCCTTGCTGGGTGCCGCGCTCCGCCTTGAGCTTCGGCAGGCCTAGGAAATCTGCACCAGCTTGTTGCGCGAAGTTGCGCCGCGCAACAGGCGCAGTCGTGACGTCGCCACTCCCAGAGCATCGGCCAGCAAGGCAAGCACCGCTTCGTTCGCGGCGCCATCTTGCGGCTTGGCTCGCACTTTCACCTGCAAGCCGCCATCGCCGAGTTCGACACTCTCGGTGCGAGCGCCGGGCGTTACACGCACGGCCAAGCGTCCCTCGGCATCGGCCTGAGCGCGGATCACCTCGGCGGGCGGGAAGTCAGGCCTGGGCTTCGCCATGCAGCGCCGCCAGATGCCGCTGCGCCAGCCGGCAATAGCGTTCGGTCTGGAAGCGGATCTTCTCGACCTGGGCTTCATCCTGCGTGCGCAGGAACTTGGCGGGACGCCCGACCCAGATCTCGCGCGCCGGTATCGCTTTGCCCGGACTGAGCAGCGCTCCCGCGGCGAGCATTGCACCCTCGCCGATCCGGCAATCATCCATAGCCACCGCTCCCATGCCGACGAAGGCCCGATTCTCCAGCGTAGCGCCATGCACCACGGCCATGTGGCCGATCACGCAGTCCTCGCCGATAATCGTCGGGCAGCCGTCAGTGTCAGGCCGTGGGCCCTCAACGTGGAAAACGCTGCCGTCCTGTACATTGGAGCGCGCGCCGACTTCGATGCGATGGATGTCACCACGCAGTACGCAGTTGTACCACACGCTCGCCTGCGGCCCGATGGTCACGTCGCCGATGATCCGCGCGCCTGGCGCGATGAAGGCCGTCTCGTGGATCTGCGGCTCCATGCCCTCGAACGAGAGAATGGTCGCCCATGGGAATCGTTCGGCAGGGTTCATCGGCCGCTCCACTCTTCGCCGGTGATCGAATAGACGATCGTATCCCGCAACTCGGGCTCGTAGCGATCATCGGGAAAGTCGAGGTCCTCGCGGCGGCGCATGCCGAGCCTTGTCATCAGGCCCCAGCTCGCCTCGTTCTGGATCACCGTCAGCGCGACGATCTCCTCCGCCCCGAAGCGGCCGAAGCCGGCATCGAGCGAAGCCGTGGCCGCCTCCTTGGCATAACCCTGACCCCAGGCATCCTCACGCATGCGCCAGCCGATCTCGAAGCTGCCGGGCACGGGGCACCCCGGCGCATTGGCGCGCTTTAGCCCGCAGAACCCGAGCATCTCGCCCGACAGATGCCCGCCGTCTGCCTTGCGCTCGACCACCCAGAAGGAATGCCCATGTTGCGCGGCGCAACTTTCGACACGCTCGCGCTGCTCCACCTGCTTGGCCTCATCCATCCAGCCAAGCCAGCGCATAACCGCGGGCGTATTGGTGAGCCGGAAAAACTCGGGCCAATCCTCCTCGCGCCAGTCCCTGAGGATCAGTCGATCGGTCTCGAGCCGGAACTCGGTCATGGCTTGATGCAAACTCCCTAGAAGGCCCGCTTCCAATCGAGATAGGGCAGTATCGAGGCGTAGTCATCGGTCCAAGGTTCGGGCGCAGGCGGGCCAAGCGGCCGCCACTTGTCTGGCATTCCCTCCAGCCCGGCAATCGTTGCAGGATCGCGGGACAGCGCCACCCACCACGAACTCGCTATAGGCCAGTTGCCCGGACGGTGATTGTCGATCCGCTTCATCCCCGTGAGATTATTCTCGCGCGCGAGTGCCGCGAGGACCGGCTCAAGCTTCACGAATCTGTTGGTGATGTGCATCAGCAGCAAACCGTCGGGCGCGAGCGCATCGAGATAAATCTTCTGGGCTTCATTGGTCATGAGGTGCAGCGGGATCGCGTCCGATGAAAAGGCGTCGACGACCAGGATGTCGAAGCTGTTTTTCGGAACGCCCTGCAGTTTCAGGCGTGCGTCGCCCAGGATGACCTCAGCGTCGGGAGTGCAGTGATCGAGGTAAGTGAACGAACCGTTCTCCGAGAACGCGAGCACCTCAGGATCAATCTCGAAGTAGGTCCACGTCTGCCCCGGACGGCGATAGCAGGCGAGCGTACCGACCCCGAGCCCCACGACACCGATCCTGGCATCCGGGCCGAAGAGTCTTTCCGCAGAGAGCATGGCCAGTCCGGCGCCCGAAGTCTGGCTGTAATAGGTTGTCGGCTCGAACGCGCGTTTGGGGTCCTGCCGCTGGGCGCCATGGTTGGTCGTGCCGTGAACGAGCAAGCGGAAGCCCCCCTCCGTGTCCTTGACCGTGTAGATGCCGAAATAGCTGCGGCTCCGCTTGCCGCTGAACGATTCCGACAGCTGCGTGATGCCGCCAAGAAGCGCGAGGACGGCTACGCAAGCCAACACATATGACCAGCGCTTCGCCGCGAGAAGCGTACCCGCGCCCACGGTCAGTACCGCGAAGAACAAGCTGGCCAGCGTCCACGGGTCGGTGATCACCTCGCCGCGAAAACGGAAGGCTGCGACAAGGACGACCGCCAACAAGGCAAGGATGGCGATCCGAAACGCGTCGGAGGATGGGAACGAGCGATGGAGCAAGTGCGACCAGCCGCCGAGCGGTACCAGCATGGCCGCGGCAATGATCAACAGCGGATGCTCCCAGGTCCAGTCGAACACCAGAGGCGCGATCAACGCGGTGAACAGGCCGCCCAGCGCGCCGCCGGCAGACATGTAGAGATAGAAGCGGGTCAGTCGCGCCGGGGCCGGCCGAGTTTCGTAGAGCCGCGTGTGAAGGGCGACCGAGACGACGAACAGCAGCAAGATGCTCGCCGCCGCCGCCCAGAGATTCGCGAGGCTCGACATGAACAGCGCGAAACCGCCGGCCGTCACCAGTACGAACGGCGCGATCGCCACGATCATGTTCGCCGGGCCACGCCAGCTGGCGAAGGCAACGGAGAAGGACAGCAGGTACAAGCCAAGTGGGATGACCCACAGCAGCGGCATCGCGAAGATGTCGGTCGTGAGATAGGTCGTGGTCGACAGCATCAAACCTGAGGGAACCGCGGCCAGCGCGATCCACAGGAATGGGCGGTCGGGCACATCGTCCTCGGCGCTATCCTCGCGGGCAGTTGTCTGACCAACGGCAGCCGTGGCGCCTCGCCGTGAAAGCGCAGCCGCGGCCACGAGAACGATGAGCACAGCATATCCAATTGCCCAGACGCGGCTTTGCACGCCCAGACTCAACAAGGGCTCAGCCAGGAGCGGATACGCAAGGAGGCCGGCAAAACTGCCAAGGTTCGAAGCGGCATAGAGCGGATAGGGATCGCCTGCGGCCGGGCTGGCTACGAACCAGCGCTGCATCAGCGGCGCCTGCGCCGAAACGACGAAGAACAAGGGCCCGATCGTCAGCAGAAACAGCCACGGCACCCACAGCGCTTCGCGCCCGGGGGCGGGCGCGGCGATATTCGGCAGTGTAATGGGCAGAGTGATCGCCGCCAGCAGCAACAGAGCCAAGTGGATGATCGCCTGCCGGGCGATCGGCAGCCGTGACAGGGCGTGGGCGTAGGCATACCCCCCGAGCAGCAGCGCCTGGTAAACCAGCATCGCGCTGTTCCAGACGTTGGGCGCGCCGCCTAGCCGCGGCAGCGCCATCCGCGCGACCATCGGCTGGACCAGGAACAGCAGGAAGCTGCCGGTCAGGATCGTTACGACGAAAAGCCAGCGTCGCCCGGCCAAGGCCTCACGCATTGAGCAACCTGGCGGCAAGCGGTGCGTGATAAGTCAGCACTCCGGCGCAACCGGCGCGTTTGAAGGCCATCAGCGTCTCCAGCACCAGCGCGTCCCGTTCGCCTGCACCGGCCGCCACCGCGGCCTCGATCATCGCGTATTCGCCGCTCACCTGATAGGCGAAAACCGGAACCTCGAACCGCTCCCGCACGCGGCGGGCGATGTCGAGGTAGGGCAGCCCGGGCTTGACCATGACGCTGTCGGCGCCCTCGGCCAGGTCGAGCGCGACTTCGCGCAGCGCTTCCTCGCCGTTGGCCGGATCCATCTGGTAGGTTTTCTTGTCGCCCTTGAGCAGCCCACGCGAGCCGACCGCGTCGCGGAACGGTCCGTAGAACGCGCTCGCATACTTGGCGGCGTAGCTCATGATCTGGACGTTGTGGTGCCCCCCCAACTCCAGAGCCATGCGGATCGCCCGGATGCGCCCGTCCATCATGTCCGAAGGCGCGATGATGTCCGCGCCCGCCTCGGCCTGGTTGACCGCCTGGTCGACCAGCACCGCAACCGTGTCATCGTTGAGCACGTAGCCGGCCCCGTCGATCAGCCCATCCTGCCCGTGGCTGGTATAGGGATCGAGCGCCACGTCGGTCAGTACCCCGATGTCCGAACCACAGGCGTCGCGGATCGCCTTGATCGCGCGGCACATCAGGTTGTCGGGATTGAGAGCCTCGGCCCCATCGTCGCTGCGCAGATTAGCCGGAGTATTCGGGAAGAGCGCCAAGCAGGGAATGCCCAGCGCGACGGCCTCTTTCGCCCGCGCCGCGATCCCGTCGAGCGACCAGCGCGAGACGCCCGGAAGTGTCGCGATCGGTTCTTCCACGCCCTGCCCTTCGGTCACGAACAGCGGCCAGATGAGGTCCGAGGGTGTGAGCACCGTTTCGCGGTGGAGCGCGCGGCTCCAGGCGGCGGAGCGGGGGCGGCGGAGGCGCGTGGCGGGATAGGAGCCGGTCATGGCAGGCGTCACTGCCGGAAAACCGGCTGCGGAGCAATCAGTCGACCTTCTTGCTGTCCAGCCGATCGATCTCGCGCACGGGCTCTTCCTCGGCCGAGACATCAGGCGTCAGCGTGGTAAGCGCCGCACCCGGTTTGACTCTCTGCAGCTCGGCCAGGCGCGCGCGGAAGCTCGCCAATTCCTTGCCCGAGAGCTGGGCGCGCGTGACGAAGCTGACGCTGGCCGGGTTCACCGTCTGCCCATTGCGGTACATCTCGTAATGAAGGTGCGGCCCGGTGGAGAGGCCGGTCGAGCCGACATAACCAATCACCTGACCACGGCGGACGCGCGTTCCGCTTGAGACCGCAATCCGGCTCATGTGCGCATACCCGGTGGCGAGACCGCCGCCGTGCGAGATCTTCACGTAATTGCCATGCCCGCCATGCCGGCCGGCGAACTGCACGGTGCCATCGGTTACCGCATAGATCGGCGTGCCGTAGCTCGCCCTGAAATCGATCCCAGCGTGCATCCGGCGGTATCCGAGGATCGGGTGGCGGCGCATGCCGTAACCCGACGTCATACCGCCAGGTACCGGCGCGACTAGCCCTTGCTTTGACTCACCAACGCCCGAAGCTTCATAGAAGCGGCCTTCGCTGCCCCAGCGGAGCAGTTGCTTGCGCGGCTTTCCGTTGCGCCACAGGCCGGCGTAGAGCAGCTGCCCCGCCTCGACCTCGCCCGTGGCCGCGCGCTTGTAATCGACCACCAAGTCGAACTCGTCACCGGCGGAAATGGCGCTGTCGAAATCGACTTCGGCTCCCAGTGTACGCAAGTATTGCTGAACGGCGTTCGCCGGCGCACCGGCCGCGCGGGCGGAGCGGTAAAGGCTCGGACCGACGACACCGCGAATGCGCAGCGGCGTGGCATCGACCTTGATCGGCCGCGGATCGAGCGCCAGCCGACCGCCGACACGCTCGACAGCGAGCTGCAGATCGAACCGAGCGCGGAATGTCAGCGTCTCGAGCGGGCGAGCTGCTCCGGCAGCCGGACGACGCCCGAGCGTGATGTCGATCTTTGTGCCGGGCTTGATGTCGGCCAGGGGAATGGCGCCCGCGACCATCGCCGCGATCTGGCTGGCTTCGGCGCCGCCTACTCCAGAGCGTTCGAGCATGCGACCGAAGCTATCGCCACCCGCAAGCGTCGCTTCGAGATCGAGGCGCGGGCGTTCGGGAACGTTCTTTAATGGCACGACCACGCTGGTCGCGGCCATGTGCCGGCCGCTGTCGGCACCCAAGGCCAGCGGCATGATCATCTGGCTGCGGAATTCATCGCGCACCGTATTGTCGATCGGCATGATCGGCGCGGCTTCTACCGGCGCGAAACCGGGCCAACCTGCAAGCGCCAGGACCGATAGCCCGAGCAAAGTCCCTGCCCCACGAAACCAGCGGCGCGAACCGATGTCCTGCGCAAGGTCGGGCACGAGGTCGAGCGCGGCGAACTGGGTCGAGGCCTTGGCTCGCCATGCGGTGTACCGGTCGCCCAGCCCCTTGCGGCGCGGTTTGGCAGCGGATTCCACCTTCGGGGTCATGATCGGAGCAGGCGCGAATTCGGCTGACGTGGAATATTCCACGCCTCCGGCTTCGACAGCCTCAGTCCCACGATCCTTGAACAAACGCCCCTCCTTGTGCGGTCGCGTTTCCCGATAATCCCGTGGGGAAAGTGCGACCCGACCCGGCGGTAACTCTGGCAAAAGCCTGTGCCGGGATAAAGTTAATTTGGTCTAAACCCCGATCAGCCGAGTCCGCACTGCGGCGGGACGAATCCCGGGACAGCCAAGCGCATTGCCTTGCGCATGACGCATAGCGGCCCCACACTGGCTACATTGTGAGCAAGTCTCGTTCCGACAGCCGGTTACGCGCCGTCCTGGGCCCGACCAATACCGGCAAGACCCACCTCGCCATCGAACGGCTTTGCGGCCATTCGAGTGGTGCCATCGGCTTTCCGCTGCGGCTGCTGGCGCGCGAGGTCTATGACAAGGTCCGCGCAATCAAGGGTGATCGGCAGGTCGCCTTGATCACCGGCGAAGAACGGATCGAACCGCCCGAGGCGCGCTACTTCCTTTGCACCGCGGAAGCCATGCCGAGGTCTGCGGGCGAGCTCGGCTTCATAGCGGTCGACGAAGTACAGCTCGCCGCCGACCGGGAACGCGGACATATCTTCACGGACCGCCTGCTCCACGCTCGCGGGCGCGAAGAGACCATGCTGCTCGGCTCTTCCACCGTCGAACCGATGGTGCGCGCACTGCTTCCCGGTATCGAGGTCGAAACGCGCCCGCGTTTCTCGACCCTGAGCCACGCCGGCTCGTGCAAGCTCTCGCGCCTGCCTCCCCGCTCGGCTGTAGTCGCCTTCTCGGTCGAGCAGGTCTACGCCGTCGCTGAGATGCTCCGCCGGTTCCGCGGCGGGTCGGCAGTAGTCATGGGAGCGCTGAGCCCGGAGACGCGCAATCGCCAGGTCGAATTGTTCCAGTCGGGAGAGGTCGATTACATCGTCGCTACCGACGCGATCGGCATGGGCCTGAACCTTGACGTCAGCCATGTGGCCTTCGCTTCGCTGAGCAAGTTCGACGGAGTGCGCCAACGCCGGCTCACTCCAGCGGAGATGGCCCAGATCGCCGGGCGTGCCGGTCGCCATCAGCAGGACGGCACTTTCGGTACGCTGAGCGGCAGCCGTTCCGGGGCAGCGCTGGAATTCACCGATGACGAGATCTACGCCATCGAACAGCACAAATTCGCCCCGCTGACACACTTGTTCTGGCGAGAGGCGGAGCCGCGCTTCGATTCGCTGGCAACGCTCATTGCCGATATCGAGGCCAAGCCGGACCTGCCGCAACTGGCGGCCGCGCCCGAGGTGATCGATCTCGCCGTGCTTCGCCGGTTGGTGGATGACCCCGCGATGGCCGAAGGCGTCAAGACGCCAGGCCTGGTTCGCCGGTTCTGGGAGACCTGCCAACTCCCGGACTTCCGCCAGCAGGGGCCGGACATGCATGCGCGCTTCGTCGCCCGTCTGTGGGAAGACTTGCGTGGTGGGCAGATCGGGGCGGACTTTGTGGCGGCCCGCATCGCCGAGCTTGACCGAACCGAAGGCGACATCGACACACTGCAGGGGCGGATCGCCGCGATCCGCAGCTGGGCCTATATTTGCCAGCGGCCCGACTGGGTGCTGGCGCGTGATGAGATGGCCGCCCGCGCCCGGGCGGCGGAGGCGCGTCTGTCGGACGCGTTGCACCAACGGCTGACCGAGCGGTTCGTGAACCGTCGGACGGCCATTTTGATGAAGACCGTGGGGAAGGACGCCGGAATGTTGCGAGTGACGCTTGATGAGGCCGGACGCGTCATGGTGGAAGACCAGCCGATCGGTCACCTCGAGGGCTTCCGCTTCGTGGTCGATGCCGGCGCAAGCCACGAGGATCGCAAGCTCATGCTGGCGGCGGCCGAGCGGCATTTGCCGCAACTCCTGGCTATGAAGGCGCAAGCGCTGGTGCGTGATGAACTCGGCGAACTCACTATCGAGCAAGGCCAGATCTTGCGCCAAGGTCGTGCGGTGGCTCAGCTCGAGCGCGGTAAGTCGGCGAGCCGACCCCGGCTTGTGTTGGCGCGCGAGCTGGCCGTGCTCGATCATGCGCAGAAGGCGCGTCTGGCGGAGGCCCTCGAGCTTTGGCTGGAGAGCGCACTGGCTCCGCTCGCTCCGTTGCGGGCAATCGAAGAAGGCGCGCTGTCTCCTGAGGCGGGCAGCGAGGTGCGGGCGCTGCTGCTGACCCTCGCGAGCGGCGGCGGCTCGATCGGCCGTGAAACCGCGGGGCTGGCCCAGGTCTCCAAGGACAAGCGCCCGCTCCTACGAAGGCTTGGCGTCACGATCGGCGCGCTCGATGTGTTTGTCCCAGCGCTGCTCAAGCCTGCCCCGAGGTATTTGCTTCGCGCCATCGGGGTCGACCGGCGGCCTCTTCAGGAGCGCATGGAGCCCGTCATCACGCACAAGGGCCCGCTTCCGGCCGGCTATCGCCGCGCTGGGGGCCAGGCGATCCGCGTGGACATGGCCGAGAAGCTGTTTCGCGCGGCGCATGACCAACGGGCCAAGTCTCCCGGGCGCGGTTTCTCGATCGACGTCTCGCTGGCGACTTCCATGGGACTCACGCCTGACAACTTTCGGCTGCTGATGCGCGACGCCGGGTTCCGCCCGGGTGATTCCCGCAATTTGGCCGACGGTGTGTTCGGTCCGCCGGCTCCGGTGCGCTGGAGCTGGCGTCCGCCGCGCAAGGATCGGCCCGCGCCGCAATCCGCCCCCCGGCCCATTCCCCAGGGTAGTGCCTTTGCCGCATTGGCGGATCTCGTCCGCTAGGCCGGGATGCGGATCGACCGCCTTCTGTTTTTCCTGCGTTTCGCCCGCAGTCGCGCGGTTGCCCAACGCTGGATTGCCGAAGGTCACATCCGCCACAACGGGCAGCGCGTGGTGCGCCAGGATTTGATCGTTCAGCCCGGGGACGTGCTTACTCTCCCGCTGGCGAAGGCAGTGCTGGTGATCGAATTGTTGCGTCTTCCCACCCGTCGCGGACCGGCAACGGAAGCACGCGAATGCTATCGCCCGCTTGACGGTGGGCGGCCAATGGACCTAGGCGGCGGCGACGCGCGGGAAGACCACGGGGCGCGGCAAGAAGAAGGGAACGCTGAGCAATGACCTATGTCGTCACCGATGCATGCATCAAGTGCAAGTACACGGACTGCGTCGAGGTCTGCCCGGTAGACTGTTTCTACGAAGGCGAGACCATGCTGGTCATCAATCCTTCGGAATGCATCGACTGCGGCGTTTGCGAGCCTGAGTGCCCGGCCGAAGCCATTCTGCCCGACACCGAAGGCGGCCTGGAACAGTGGCTGGAGCTGAACTCGAAGTTCTCCGCCGAGTGGCCGAACATCACCGAGCGCAAGGATCCGCCGGCCGACGCCGACGATCACAAGGGCGAAGAAGGCAAGTTCGAAAAGTACTTCACGCCTGAACCGGGCGAAGGCGACTAAGCGCCCCGGCGGGGCCGCTATCGAACAATTCGCGCCAGATTCTTCACTCTTCACCCACGCCTGTGGGTGGGGTGGCAATTTTCGTGCGAATCTGCTATATAATAGGCGAACTGCCCCCAATTCGGGTCGGGCGGCAGGCTATAAAGGAAGGCAGGCCCCTCCAGCAGCGTCGAGAAGTTTGACCAGCCAGGCCGCTTTCCCAGACCTTTGCGGCCGGTTTTGCTGTTGACGCTCACTGCCCCAGGCTTGCCGGTGTGAAAGGACAATAAATGGCTGCGAACGCACCCGCCTTCGACGTCGGCGATTACGTGGTATACCCCAAGCACGGCGTGGGCCGTGTGATTGAGCTGCAGAGCGAGGAAATCGCTGGCATGAAGCTCGAACTTTATGTGCTTCGTTTTGAAAAAGAGCGGATGACTCTTCGCGTACCGGTCAACAAGGTTGAATCGATCGGCATGCGCAAGCTTTCGAGCGACAAGACGCTCAAGGAAGCGATGGAAACCCTCAAGGGCAAGCCGAAGGTCAAGCGCACCATGTGGTCGCGCCGCGCTCAGGAATACGAAGCCAAGATCAATTCTGGCGACCTCGTTTCGATCGCCGAAGTGACTCGCGACCTGTTCCGTCCGGAAGACCAGCCGGAACAGAGCTATTCCGAACGCCAGATCTTCGAAGCCGCTTCCAGCCGCCTTGCGCGCGAACTGGCCGCGATGGAAAAGACTGACGAGCCGGCCGCGCTCAACAAGATCCTCGACGTGTTGAAGACCCACGCGCCGCAGTATTACGAGAGCACCACCGAAGACGCCTGAGCCAGGCGCTTTGGGGTTTGAAGGGCCGCCGGGGGAAACCTCGGCGGCCTTTTTCTTTGCGCTGCGATCAATCGGCGAACCCCCGTTCGAACCCGACGAACCGTGGTTGTGACTGGCTCCTTGCTGTATTATACCAGTAATACGGAATGGAATGGAGACCCGCTATGCACACCGGCCGGTTCTTGAAGGCTTTTGCGTCGATCGCAGTGTTCGCCGCTGCGGGCACCCTCGCGGGATGTTCGATGGGTTTCGATGCCGAGGGAGTGCCGCTCGACGAACTCGACCTCACGGGCGAGGCTCCGACGGAAGTGGCGCTGCTTGGGCCCGACAAGGTCATCATCACCGAAGGTACACCCTTCCGCGTGACGGCCGAAGGCGAAGGGGCGGACAAGCTGCGCTTCTCGCTCGACAACGGGACGCTGGGTGTGTCGCGTGAAAGCGCGATGTGGGGCAGTGGAGGGAGCGACAAGCCCGCCACCGTGCGGATCACCATGCCCGCACCGCGCAGCCTGACACTGGTCGGCTCCGGCCGCATGACGAGTTCGGCGATGGCGAGCGATGCGGAAGTGTCGGTGGCTGGCTCCGGAACGCTCGAGGCGCCGCAGATCGCCGCCTCTCAGCTTGATGTCTCGATCGCCGGGAGTGGAGACTTTCTCGCCGGCGGCCAGGTCGATCAGCTGACCGTGTCGATTGCCGGAAGCGGCAATGCCAGGATGGAAAAGCTCAAGGCTGGAAAGGCCGAGGTCAACATCATGGGCTCCGGCGACGTGGCCTTTGCTTCTGACGGCGAGGTCCAGGCCAACATCATGGGTTCGGGCAATGTCACCGTGACCGGGTCGGCCCGCTGTACCTCGAAGAAGATGGGATCCGGTTCGGTCAGGTGCCAGCCGGCCGCCGAACCAGTTCAGTAACGTCGATTATTGACTACATGTGTAATCGAATATATCCCCTGCGTCGGTTGAGGGAGAAATTGCGATGCGGAAATTGGTAGCAGCAGTTTCGCTGGGCGCAGCGGCCGTCTTTGGGGCTTCGATCGGAATGGCGCAGGAGGGCCAGGCCCCCTCTGCGGTGCCAGCCGACAGCCGCAGCTATAGCGTCCGCTCGTTCGACGAGGTGATGACGGTCGGACCGCATCGTGTGATCGTCACTGTGGGCGGAAATCACGCGGTTTACGCAGATGGCCCTGCAGAAGTGCTCGACCGCTTCGAAGTCCTCGTCGACGGTGACAAGCTCAAGATCCAGCCGAAGGAAGAATTCCGACGGGAGCATGATTGGTCTTCGTTGGCGCCGGCCACGTTCTATGTCGCCCTCCCCAGTATCGAGGCTGCCTCGATTGCCGGATCGGGCAACATGTATCTCGATCACGTTCAGGGGGATCATTTCGCCGGTTCGGTCGCGGGCGCGGGCGAACTCGACATCACCTCGATGGAGGTCGGCGAAGCGAACTTCTCGGTAGCCGGATCGGGCGACCTGACCGCACGCGGAAGCGCAGGACGGTCGCGAGTCTCGGTTGCGGGCTCCGGCGCCGTGCGCGCGCGGGAAATGCGCAGCACCACGGCCGCCGTCTCGATCGTGGGTTCCGGCGAGGCGAAGCTGATGGTCGACAACACCGCAAACGTTTCGATCGTCGGCAGTGGCGACGTCGACATTGCGGGTTCGGCGACCTGCACCGTTTCGCGCATGGGTTCCGGCAAAGTCGCATGTCAGCGGGGCTAGGAGGCGATTGAGCGCGGCCTGGCTGAAGAGTTCATTGCTCGCTCACTTGGCATAGGGCAGGAAGTCGGCGAAAGGATCGCCGATGCCTGCCCCTGCCCTCCTTCGTCCCGCCCTTATGCTCGCCCCTGCCGCAGCCTTGCTGCTTAGCGGTTGTCTGGCGAAAACTGCCGTCGATGTCGTAACCCTGCCGGTCAAGGTCGCCAGCGCCGGCGTCGATGCTGCGACCACCAGCCAGTCCGAAGCCGACCAGAAGCGTGGGCGCGAAATCCGCCAGCGCGAGGAACGCCTCGGCAAGCTGCGGCGCGACTACGAAAAGCAGATGAATCGCTGCCAGGATGGCGACCGCCGCGCCTGTAGCAACGCGCGCGACACCTATGCCGAAATGCAGATCCTCTTGCCGAGCATTCCGGCCGAGCCAACAGGCTAGGCCGCCGCTCTCCGCAACCGATCGTTGATCGCCGCTCCGATGCCCTCGTCCGGTACGGGGGCCACCGCTACGCGAGCCCGATCGGAAGCCGCGGCCTGATGCAGACATGCGTAGAGCCGCGCCGCGGCAAGCGCGAGGTCGCCGGTCTCGGAAAGCGTGCAATCGCCCTCAATCGGACCGAAGCCGATCAGAAACTCGTCCGTTTCCGCCCGTTCGGCGGCCAGCCTGACGGGTTTACCGGGTGAATAGTGCTGGGCGAGCTGTCCCGGCGCCTCGATACGCGCGTCGGCCAACGGCTTGGGTGGGCCGAGCAAGGCGGCAAGCTCAGCCTCGGTGATCGGCCCGTGCCGCAGCAGTTGCCAGGATTCATCGTCGCGCAGTGCCACAATGGTCGATTCCAGTCCGCGAGGGCAGGCCCCTCCATCGAGAATGGCTGAGATCGCTGAACCTAGCGATTCCGCGACATGCTGCGGAGTGGTCGGGCTGACGGAACCACTGCGATTGGCGGAAGGGGCGGCGACGGGCACATCAAGCTCTCGCAACAGCTCCTGCATCGCCGCGTGATCGGGCATACGCAGTGCTATCGTAGCCAAGCCTGCGGTCACCGCCGGAACCACCGGACTAGCCACGGCCACTGGCAGCACCAAAGTCAACGGTCCGGGCCAGAAGCGCGTTGCAAGCGCCTCGGCTCGCTCGTCGAAAACTGCCAAGCGCCTTGCCATCTCAAGCGAAGCGACGTGCACGATCAGCGGATTGAAGTCGGGCCGCCCCTTGGCGCGGTAGATTCCGGCCACGGCAGCTTCGCTGTCGGCGCGCGCGGCGAGGCCGTAGACGGTTTCGGTCGGCACTGCGACCAGCTCGCCGGAGCGCAAAAGCTCGACTGCGCCGGCAATTCCGCCCGCGTCCGCCGTCAACCATTCGGGTGTCTGCTTGCCGCCCATCGCCGCGCGCTATAGGCCACACCGCGATGAATGACCAAGCCACCGATTGGATCGCCGCCCCCGCCTATGTGTGGGAAGGCACCTCTGCCCGCCCAGTAACGCGTATCGACGCGCCCCGACTCGAATTGTTGCGCGGGATCGACCGACAAAAGGCTTCTGCGGCCGAGAACGTGCTGCGCCTCGCACACGGGCATGCGGCGCACGACATGCTGTTGTGGGGCTCGCGTGGGATGGGCAAGTCGGCGTTGGTCCGCTCGTCGGTCCGCGCCGCGCAAGACGAAGTCCCGGGCCGCATTGCCCTGGTCCAAGTTGCAACCGACGCCGTGACGTCTCTGACCGGACTGTTCACCCGCCTCGCTTCGATTGACCGGCAGTTCCTGGTTTTCATCGACGACCTTGGCTTTGCGCACGACGACGCGGCCGGTCCCCGCCACTTGCGCAGCTGGCTCGACGGCGGGGTCGAGGCCCGGCCTAGCAACGTTCGACTGGCGGTGACCTCCAACCGCAGGGCGATCGTCGCGCGACATCACGTCGAACAGGACGACCCGCTGAACCCGCGCGACGCGGTCGATGACCAGCTTGCCCTGGCCGATCGATTCGGCCTCTCGCTCGGCTTCCACGCGTGCTCGCAGGACGAATACCTGGCGATCGTGCGCGGCTACGTCGAGGAATATGGCCTTGAATGGAACGAGGCCGAGGCACTCGAGTGGGCCAAGCGCCGCGGGGCGCGCTCAGGGCGCGTCGCGTGGCACTTCATCACCGAACTGGCGGGCCGCGCCGGGCGGGCCCTGCCGGTAACCTAGACCTCAGTTTCCGCCCGGAACGATATCGGGCGGCGGCTGCTGGAACGCGCGCGACGGGTCGCCGATCAACTGGCGTTGTGGCGGCATGTGCGGCACCTGGAGCCGCTGGGGAGCGGCCGCAGGCGTCGCGCTGGGTGCAATTACCCGCCAGATGATGTTCCCGGTATCGTCGCTCACCAGCAGGCCGC
The DNA here is from genome assembly GCA_017744315.1 of Porphyrobacter sp. Classification (GTDB taxonomy): domain Bacteria; phylum Pseudomonadota; class Alphaproteobacteria; order Sphingomonadales; family Sphingomonadaceae; genus Croceibacterium_A. The sequence goes on along the minus strand of JAGIBN010000003.1, from coordinate 394,865 downwards.
CGGTCTTGTCCCAGGCCACCCAGGTCGGTCGTCCGTGAGTCTCGCCGTTTCCGGCGAGGAAGCTCTTGAGCACCTCCACAGGCTTGCCGACCGGATTGCCGCGCGCGTCGAATTTGACGAACACAACGTCGTAGCCGGCGGGGGGCTTGCGGTTCCACGAGCCATGGCGGGCGATGAAAGCGCCCTGGTTGAAAGCATCGCCCATACGCGCGCCCTCTCGAGTGAACGTAAGCCCGAGCGCAGCAACGTGCGGGCCCAGAGCAAATTCGGGCGTGCGGCTATATTCGACGAGGAAGTTCGGCATCGGCGCGTCGACGCGATCATCGACGTTCTCGCCCCAATAGAGCCACGGCCAGCCGTAGGTCGCACCGACCGGAACATTGGTGAGGTAATCGGGGACGAGGTCCGAACCGAGTTGGTCGCGCTCGTTCACGGTGACCCACAACTCGCCGCTCCAGGGGTTCCAGGCGAGGCCGTTGGGATTGCGCAGACCGCTGGCGAAGATGCGGGTGTTGCCGGTCTTGAGATCGAGTTCGTGGATCGCCGCGCGACCCTCTTCGATGTCCATGCCGCCTTCGCCGATGTTCGAGGCGGAGCCGACCGCGACGAAGAGCTTGGTTCCTTCGTCGTTGATGACAATGTTGCGCATCCAGTGGTTGCCGGCGGCGGGCAGGTCCATCAGCTTGACCGGCTCGCCGGTCACGGCATCGGCACCTTCGGCATAGTCGAAGCGCAGCAGCGCATCGTGATTGGCGACGTAGAGTTTGCCATCGAGCCAGGCGATTCCCGAGGGCGAGGAGAGGCCACTGCGGATTTCGCGCTTCACTTCGGCCACGCCATCGCCGTCGGCGTCGCGCAGCAGGATCAGGTTGTTTGGCGAAGGAACTGCGGCGCCCGCCTTGCGGAAGAGAAAGCCCGCGATCGCGTTGGTGATCGGGTTGCCGCCTGCCACCACCCGCTCGGGCGCGTTCGACTGCGCGACGATCACGTCGCCGTTGGGCATGGTGTAGATCACGCGCGGATGGTTCAGCCCCTCGGCGAAGCGATTGACCTTGAGCCCTTCCGCCGCCTGGGGTGCAGCTCCATCTGGCCAGCCGATCGGCGTCGCGACGCCCACGGTCGGGATGAGTTGCGGATCAGGCTCGGCCAAAGTGGGATCGGTACCGGTGACCTGGTCGAGCGTAAGCTTGGCCGGAACGCCGCGAGTGACCCACCATCCTGCGATGGCCAGGAGAACGATCAAGACCAGAAGGCCGATGGCGAGCTTTTTCAGTATCCTCATGGAGCGCTGAAATAGGCCAAGGGCGCCTTTCCGGCAACGCAATCTGCGCCTAGATAGCCCGGACGATGTTCGACTTTGCTCCCGACCGCGATCTTCCGAAGGAAGAACTCTACCGTGAAGTGCTCTCGGCTGCCGACGCTCTGACGTCGGGCGAGCCGGATGGCGTGGCCAACATGGCCAATCTTGCGGCGCTCGTCTGGCAGCTTGTGCCCGACCTCAACTGGGCAGGCTTCTATCGCATGGTCGGGGGAGAGCTGGTCCTTGGCCCGTTCTGCGGCAAGCCGGCCTGCATCCGTATTCCCGTCGGTCAGGGTGTGTGCGGCGCGGCTGCGGCCTCTGGGCAAAGTCAGCTCGTTCCTGACGTTCACGCTTTCCCAGGCCATATCGCCTGCGATGCTGCGAGCCGCTCCGAGCTGGTCGTGCCCGTCGTCCGACAGGGAGCTGTTATTGCGGTTATTGACTTGGATAGTCCGCTTCCGGCGCGCTTCGATGCTAAGGATCAGGCCGGGTTCGAGGCACTGGCTGCTCTGATCGCCGACCGGATCTAGGAAGTCAGGGCCGGCTTCGGCCAAGCGGTCCCTGAGCAATTTGCGCAGCCAAGCGGAGCCGAATGGTCCCCAGGCGATCGACGGTTTGCTGAGGTCCGAGCTCGATCCCGTCGGCCAGGTTCGCCTCGACACCGAGGACCAGCTGACTGTCCGGCGCCAGCTGCAGTCGATATTTGCCGTAAGCCACCCGGTCGAACAGGAAGAACCCATCGTATTCGCTGATCGTGCTCGCCACGACCGTGCCGTTGCGGTCGATCAGTTCGAGTTTGGCTCCAGCCAGAGGGACATTCTCCGGACCGTTCAGGGTGCCTTCCACTTCCCCGGTCGGGCTCACTGCGATTTCGACCACCGAAGAGACCCCCGGCCGCGGCGTCACCACAATGCCTTTACCCTGCGGCAGGAGGAAAGGATCCGGCAGCGTCGACTCATCGATGCCGATCAGGACTTTTTGATAAGGCTGCAGGCCCTCGACGATGGCATGGCCGAATTGATCGGTCGGTTCGCTCGACCCCACTGCACCCGCATTGATGCCGACGCCGGTAAGAGGCTCCTCATCGTCCGAACGGAGACCATCTCCGTTCTCGTCGAGGAAGACCGAGACTGCCGCCTGCCCGCGTTGGGCAAGCTTCTCGCTCGACAGGCGCCATCTGCCCGTCAGCGGATCATGCCCCAGGCTGAAGTTGAGCGCGATATTGGCGCCCACGCTTCCCTCGGTATCGACGCTTCCGCTGGCCGTGACGGCGAGTTTGCGGAAATGCCGGACAAGGCCGAGGTCGAACTCGGTGATCCCCGTGCGCCGAGTGTGTTCGATGTCGAGCCGCAGTTCGGATAGGCCACCAAGGTTCTTCTCGACAGTCAGCGTGGCCCTGTCGAAGCCCGTCTCCTGGCCGCTGAGCTTATAGGAAGCCTCGCCTCGCGCGGTAAGGCCCAGGAAGCGCGTGTTGGCGAGCACGCCGACGCGAGTTCCGTCATCCCAGTCGGTATTACCGACGGTGTCGCGATAGGCGACATAGCCGGTCAGCGATATCCGGGGCATAAGCAGGGAGGCGCGCGCGACCGCATCGTTGACCTCGGTGCCGTCACGCCGCTCGGTGTGCTTCACGCCACCTGACAGGGAAATCGGCGTTCGTTCCGAAGGCAAGAACGTGTCGAGGTACAGGCTATGCGAGCTCTTGTCCCTGGGATCGACCAATCCGCTCGTGAAGCTTCCATCCACGAACAGGCTTTGGCCCTGGATATTGATCTCGCCGACTTTGCCAATCATATCAATCTTATAGGCGCGCCCTCGGCCGAACTCCTGGGCGCCGCTTAGATTGAACAGCACGGGGCCAAGGGCTCGCTGAAGGTTGAGTTCAACGTAATCGCGTCTTCGCAGGGCATAGTAGAGCGAATGCGCGTTTGCCCCGATCACCGTGCGGCGATCGAGGCCATATTGCACCCCGGCGGCGTATTGCCATCCTTCGTCGAGCCGGCTGCCCGGGGGCGGTCGGCCGAACGAGATGAGGTCGTGATTGCGTTGGATGAAGCCCGCCCAATATTCGAGCGTGCCGGGTGGCAGCGAGTCATAGCCGACCTGGACGTCCTTGCTCTCGCGCCGAATCTGCCCCTGTGGCCCGTAGAGGACCACCTCGAGATCGTTGTTGCCGAACAGCAAGTTGACTTCGAACTCGTAGCGGCCGTCGGGCATGTTGTTCTGGAACGCGAGGAGCTGCCCATTGCGGTAAAGCTCAGCGTCCCATCCAAGGGGCAGGGTGCCGCGCAGGATGGTGGTGCCGAACCGATCGGACTGGTCGAGCCCGCGGTTGCTGATGAACGCGCCTCTGCCCGCGCCGCTGGCACCGGCGAGGTTGCCGGAGATCATGTCGACATCCCCGGCCACGGCCTGCGTCGCCTCGAGCGGCCCCAGCATCTGGCCGTCGGGATCCATGCGATAGGCGCGCAGCCTCAGGCTATCGGGCGCCCCGTCGTTGTCGGACGCCAGGCGCATATCGAAACTGGCGCGCGCGATCTCTCCGCTGGCGAAGATCTCGTAACGGGTGTTGAGTTGCGAGTGGCGTCCTCCGTTGCTGTAGTCAGCTTGCGCCACGACATCGACCGAGGGCATGCGCCACAGGGCATAAGGCTGCTTCGCCTGCGGATAAGCGCTGAGGTCGGGCCGGTCACGTTCGGGGTGAAGTCGCGCGGCGCGACTTTGCCGCTCGATCGCTTCGACGAACGGGAGCCGCGTGTCACTTTCGATCGTGAGCGAGGAATTGCGCAGATTGGGTGTGAAAGTGACCCCAAGCCAGCCTCCCAGCGATCGCGTATCGATGCACCAACCTTCGGGCGAGTCATGGATTTCGCCCGGTTGAAGCCCGCGCTTCGTGTTCATGGTTTGTACTGTATTGGAATCACGGTCCAGCGTGAAAGTCTGCTCTTCGGTGAAGATCCAGCCAGTTGCGCGGCGCGACTTCTTGTCGAGGCGGACGGGAATATCGAGCGACTGGATGACATCGGCGAGGTCGACGCAGACGCCGTCGGGCGTTTGGTAGCCGCGCACTTCGTTCATCAGGCGGTACTGCTTGACCTGCAGCTGAAACAGAACCGCGTCTTCCTCACTCGGAGTGTAGCCGCTCTCCTGCGCGGTCGCAGCTCCGCTCCAAAGCAACAGGCAGCTCGCCGCGAGTTTCGCGACGGCCTGAAGCCGCAGGGAGCGGAGGCGGGACATGGGAGTGGGCGCCGATGGCCGAGGTTAGAGCCGGCTCAGCGCAGGACTGCGTCGAGTGACGTGATGAGCGCTCCACCGTCGGCCAGCGGAGCCCGCAGTTCGACACGCACCGGGCCTTTCATCGCCGCTGCCTGTTCGGCAGAGATCGGAAGCGTCGTGTGACGGCTGCCGATCTCGGGATAGACCCCGAGACCGCGGGCCACGAACACCGGCTCGCTTCCGCTGCCGTAGACCAGGAGATCCCCGTAGACCGAAGCCCCGCCAGATCGCGAGATGTCGACAGCAAAGGCATAAGCCCCGTCGCCCAGTTCTTCGACACGCGGATTGGCCAGCCCAGCGACGACCTCGAGTTGCCCCTTGCGCACGATGATCGGCATGGTGATTCCGTAGATCGGCGTAATCTTCACAACGAAACTGCCCGCTGGAGCTGTCTCGGGCGACGCGATCGGCTGAACCTTTGGAACCGCCGCGAACGCCATGTGCACGCGATACTCCCCATCAGGCAGCTCGGCGCCGGGCCGGGCACTGATCCGGATCGCCTGCGGTTCGCCGGGTGGTAGGACGACACGGCGCGGCGCATAGCGGATCATTTCCAGCGCTGCGGCTTCGGTCACGTTGGCCTCGGCGGCATCGACCGGCTCCAGGCTGCCCTCCGGAGTCATCCGACGCAGTTCGAGCGAGACGCGATAGGTCGCCTCCTCGCTGCCAACATTTGACAGAATGACTTCACCACCACGCCGGCCGTCAAGCACGAGACGGGTTGGGGCAATCAGAAGGTCACCCTGCGCCGCGATCGGTGCAGGCATAGCTAGGCTGAGTGCCATTGCGGTAAGAATTACGGCGCTACACCGGCGCAAACGAACGATTGGCATAAGTCCCTTTCCCTAAGGGGTTTTGCGTATTCGTCCGTTTCCTAAGTCTGACACGGTTAATTCGGCGTAAACCCTAACAGGCTCGTCCAAACAGAAAGGCCGCCCCGCGCTATGCGGAACGGCCTCAAGGTATGCGAACCGGCAATCGGCCGGAACGCGCTAGTTCGGATTAGTTATAAACAACAACCACTTCGAACTGACCGGTGTAAAGGCCGGCAGCCTGGTTCGTGGCAAGCGTCAGCGTGCCGCCAACGTTGAAGTCACTGCCGCTCGCCCCAAGGACCTGGGTCGAATACTGGCTGGCGAGCGTCAACGGCAGGAGCGCAGAGCCGCTCTGCAGCTGGATCGTCTGGTTGGTGAACGAGATGGCGACCGGAAGACCGCTCTCGCCGGCGACGTGGAACGTGGCGACGCCCGGCGAACCGGCGGTGCAAACCAGGCCGGGGGTGCAGGTGCGAGCGCCAGTCGAGGCGTTTACGGTCACGTTGCCGCCCACGCCACTGTTGGCGATGGTGCCGAAGTCGAGCAGGTTGTCAGTCGCAGTCACCGAGAGCGAGGTCAGGATATTGGCCTGAGCATTCGCGGTCGCAGTGGCGGCCGAAGCGGAAGTCGAGAAGCCGAGAGCGGCGATCGCCATGCCCACAGCCGCGTTACGCAGAGTCGAGTTCATGTGTTAACCCCTTCCAAGCGTGAACGGCGCTCCCTCGAAAGGATTCCCCAGGCGCGCCGGTCACTCGAACGGGAAAATCCCCCCGTCAACCGGCCCATTACGGCCCCGGCTGTTCAAGCTTGGTCTTCAAAGGTGGTTAACGACTACGGGGTTTTACTTAAGGAGTCAGCGCTAGATCCCACCACCAGTGAGGCGCTGGCAGATCAGATCGAGCTGATCGAGCGTGCGATAACGGATTGTAACCGCGCCGGAACGCGGATCGGTGTCGGCCGCAATTCTTACTGGCAGGCCGAGGAACTCCTCGAGATGGTTCTGCACCGCCACGATATCCGCATCGCCGGCCGGATCACGCGAATCCCTTGCCTGACGCCGCACGCGGGTATCGCCGCGACGGGAAAGCTTCTCGACTTCGCGAACCGACAGCTTTTGATCGACGGCGCGCTGCGCCAGGGCTTCGGCATCCTCGCGCCCGACGAGTGCCCGCGCGTGACCCATGTCGAGGCGTCCGGTCTCAAGGTGATCGAGGACGGACTGCGGAAGCGTAAGCAGGCGCTGGAGATTGGCCACGTGGCTGCGCGACTTGCCGACGAGACGCGCGATCTCGCTCTGCGGCAAGTCGTCTCGCTCACCCAGGCGCTGATATCCTCTCGCTTCCTCAACGGGATTGAGGTCTTCGCGCTGAATGTTCTCGATCAGCGCCAGAGCCATCACATCGCTCTCTTCGAGATCGCGAACTAAGGCCGGAATTTCATGGAGTTGCGCCTTCTGCGCCGCCCGCCAGCGGCGTTCGCCGGCCACGAGCTGATAGCGCCCGCCAGCCAGCGGGCGCACGATAACCGGCTGGATCACACCACGCTTGGCGATCGAGGTTGAAAGCTCCTCGAGTGCGGCCTCGTCAAAGTGGCGTCGCGGCTGTTCGGGATGAGGTTCGATCGCCGCAACCGGGAGGCTTGCGAGGCCGGACGAATCCATTTCGGGCGAGGCAGACGATTCCACGCCCGACGCCCCATCGCGCGCAGGCGAAACCAGCGGTTCCTCGCGGCGCATTTCGCCCATCAGGGCACTCAACCCTCGGCCAAGGCCGCGCTTGGGCGCGGTCCGCGAATCGGTGCGATCTTCGGCGCTCATGCGGCGACCCTTTCTTTAGGCAGACGTCCAATAAGCTCACGCGCCAGCGCCATGTACGCAACACTGCCAGCGCAGGACTGGTCGTAAATCAGCGCTGGCAGACCGTGGCTTGGTGCCTCGGACAAACGAACGTTTCGCGGGATCACCGCCTCGAACACCAGCTTGCCCAGGCATTCGCGCACATCTTCGGCAACTTGATCGGTCAGGCGGTTACGTCGATCGAACATCGTCAACACGATGCCGATGATCCCGAGATTGGGATTGAAGCGCTGCTGGACCTGGTCAACCGTGGTCAGAAGCTGGCTTAGACCTTCGAGCGCAAAGAACTCGCACTGAAGCGGAACCATCAAGGTATCCGCCGCAGTCAAAGCGTTCAGCGTCAGCAATCCAAGCGATGGCGGGCAATCAATAAAGCAGACGTCGTGCTGGGTGTGGCCCGCCAGGGCAGCGCCGAGGCGGCCCGTGCGGTTCTCTACCGTCACAAGCTCGATCTCAGCGCCGCTCAGATCGACGGTAGCGGGGACGACATCGAGGCCGGGAATGCTGGTCGGAACCGTGCAGTCCTCGACTTTCGCTTGCTCGACCAGGAGATCGTAGCTCGAAAGCTCACGCCGAGCGCCTTCGATGCCGAGCCCTGTCGACGCGTTCCCTTGGGGATCGAGATCGACCAGCAGGGTCTTCCATCCCGCCGCCGCCATGGCCGTAGCAATGTTGATGGCGGTGGTGGTCTTGCCTACCCCGCCCTTCTGGTTAGCTATCGCGATCCGGATCATCGGACTTTCGGTGTCCCTTGTCCCACTAGGATGCCCCCTCCCTCATCAGTCTGCGACTGTTCCACGTGGAACATTTCTCGCACCGGAAGCGGCTGTGTCTCCAGTTCTTGCGCCGCCGACCGCCCCTTGGGCAACAGCCACACTGTGTTGCGTGTGGAAAACCGGGCTGACAACTGTAGGAGTTTACCGAGTGGAGCGAAGGCCCGTGCTGTAATTACGCCGGCCGGAAACGTCTCCACGTTTTCGAGACGGGCTCCCAAAACGCGACAGTTTGTCAGGCCCAGCGCCCGCGACGCTCGGGTAAGCCACTCGGATCGTCGCTTGCGCGATTCGACCAGGACTAGTTCAAGATCTGGTCGAGTGGCCGCGAGCACCAGCCCGGGAAAGCCCGCGCCGCTTCCCATGTCGAGCCAAGCGGCTGTTTCACGTGGAACATAGTCGATCAACTGGAGACTATCGGCAAAGTGGCGTTGCCAGATGGCGTCCAGGCTGGCGCTGGAAACGAGGTTCTGGACACCGTTCTCGTCAGCCAAAAGGCGTGCGAACGCTTCCAGGCGCTCCATGCCCGCCGCATCAGTACGCGCTGCGCAGAACGCCCGAGCTGCGACCTCCCCCTCGATCATGCAGCCACCGATGACTGGCGCCGGGCGAACACGAGCACCGCGGCAAGCGCGGCCGGAGTGATCCCCCGAACTCTTCCGGCCGCAGCGAGGTTGGCAGGACAGGCCGATGTCAAACGTTCGACCATCTCATTGGACAACCCTGGAACCTGGATGAATGGAAAGTCCGGCCCCAGCGCCACGGCTTCGCTTGCACGAAGTTCTCGCAACTCACTCTCCTGCCGATCGAGGTATGGCGCATAGGCGGCGTCCTCCGCCATCTCGCCGGCAATCTCTGAACGCACGTCGAGCCCCGGATCAATCCACCGTTCGAGCCCAGCCAGGTCAACATCGGGATAGCGCAGCCACTCGGCCAGACTCTTGCGCCCAGCATCCCGCCTCACGGCTATGCCTCGTGCAGCCAGCTCGGAAGAATTCACCTCACTATCAAGTGCTCCGACCCAACGGGCCCGCTTCGCATCACGCTCTGAAAACCATTCGCGCCGCTCATCCCCAAGGCATCCGGCCTCGAGCGCCAACGGAGTGAGGCGGGTAGTCGCGTTATTCGCCCTCAGCCGCAGACGGTACTCGGCTCGCGCCGTGAGCATGCGGTACGGCTCACTCACGCCATGCAGCGTAAGATCGTCGATCATTACCGCCAAGTAGCTGTTGCCGCGATCCAGCGCGGCGGGTTCCCGTCCAAGCACCGCGGCTGCCGCATGCATGCCCGCGTAAAGCCCTTGGGCCGCTGCCTCTTCATAGCCCGTCGTGCCGTTGATCTGGCCGGCGCAATAGAGACCCGGGATTGCGTGGAGCTGCAAATCCTGCCCCAAGGCGCGTGGGTCGATGTGATCGTACTCGACCGCATAGCCGGCCACGACGATCTCGACCCGCTCGAGCCCCTCCATTGTCTGCAACATGCCAAGCTGCACGTCGGCCGGAAGTGAGGTGCTTACCCCGTTGGGATAGATCAGGTGGGTGGAAAGGCCCTCGGGCTCGAGAAACACCTGGTGTCCATCCCGATCGCCAAAGCGGTGGATCTTGTCTTCGATCGACGGACAATAGCGGGGACCTGCCGCTTCGATCGCGCCGGTGAAGAGGGGCGAGCGATGCAGATTCTCGCGAATGATCTCGTGACTGCGCGCATTGGTCCGGGTGATCGCGCAGAACACCTGAGGATTGGTTCGCGCTGGCGTCAACGGCGACATGGTCCAAGGGTCGGTGTCCGAGGCCTGCTCTTCGAGCCGCCCCCAATTGATGGTGCGGCCGTCCAAGCGCGGCGGGGTACCGGTCTTGAGCCGCGCCATCGGAAGCTCGGCTTCGCGCAATTGCGACGCCAGTTGCTGGGCCGAGGCCTCACCTATCCGGCCTCCGGTCATGCGCTCCTCTCCGCGGAAGAGCGTCCCGCCAAGGAACGTGCCGGTGCAGAGAACGACAGCCTTCGCTTCAAGCCGCTGACCATCGGCGAGCACCACGCCTCGCGCCTGGCCACTCTCGATGATCAACGCTGCGGCCTCGCCCGCGATCGTCTCAAGATTCGGCTGCCGCGCAATCATGCCTTGGACAGCCGCCTTGAACAGTCGCCGATCGGCTTGGACACGAGGGCCCCAGACGGCGCTGCCCTTGGACCGGTTGAGCATGCGATAGTGGATTGCCGCGGCATCGGCGGCTCGGCCGATCAAGCCATCGAGTGCGTCGACCTCGCGAACGAGATGACCTTTGCCCAGCCCGCCGATTGCCGGGTTGCAGCTCATCGCGCCAATTGCGTCGAGATCGAACGAGATGAGGCCGGTACGCGCGCCCATGCGCGCAGCCACAGCCGCCGCCTCGCATCCCGCATGGCCGCCGCCGATCACAAGGACATCGAATGCACTCATGCTTGCGGCCCTAATCCGCGATGCGCTTCGGGTCAAAAGCCGAAAAGTGTTTCACGTGAAACACCCGCCTACTTGCCGATACAAAACCGTCCGAAAAGCACATCGAGCACATCTTCGGTCGAGCTCCGGCCAACAAGGCGATCAAAGGCCAGACGGCACTGCCGCAACCCCTCACCCCGCAACAAGGGATCTCGCTCAGCCGAAGCGGATTCCAGCGACCCGACCGCCTCCTCAAGAAGCAGCCGTTGCCGGCGGTTGAGCGCAGTCTCACCCGGCTTCGGCATCGCCAGGTAAGCCACATCAATCAGGCCCTGTTTGAGCTGCCCGATATTCTCACCCGTAACCGCTGACACTCGATAGCGTGGAAGACGTTTGGAAAGATGGCCCTGTCGATCGCACTGAGCCTCTATCTCCCATGATCCCTCAGGTCCGTCACCCTCCGGGCCAAGCCAGAGGACCAGATCCGCTCGTTCGATCTCAACTTGGGCGCGCTCAATGCCGATCGCTTCAACCGGATCTAAACTCTCATCTCTCAGCCCGGCCATGTCGACGAAACTGAAAGGCACTCCGCCAAGTGCCACCGGACGCACGAGAACATCTCGCGTAGTGCCGGCAATAGGCGTGGTAATCGCCGCTTCGCTTTCGATCAACGCGTTGAAAAGGGTTGATTTCCCGGCGTTGGGTGGCCCCGCAAGGGCTACCCGATAGCCCTCCCGCAACGTTTCGGCGGAAGGCGCAGACAGTGCTGCTGCGATCTCACCGGCCAATTCCTCGATCGCTCGGCCAAAGGTCACAGGAAGCAAGCCGATATCGTCCTCGTCCTCGAAATCGAGAACGGCCTCAAGTTGTGCTGACAGTCCCAGCACGCGATCTCGCCATTCCTCGACCCGGCGCGACAGAACCCCGCCCGCCATGCCAATAGCTGCCTGGCGCTGAAGCTCGGTTTCAGCCGACAAGAGATCAGCGAGACCTTCCGCTTCCGCGAGGTCGATCCTGCCGTTGGCGAAAGACCGGCGCGTGAACTCGCCTGGAAGAGCCCTGCGAAATCCCGGCAAGCTTCCAAGCTCGCGCTCTATCGCCGCGACCACGGCACGTCCGCCGTGGAGATGGAATTCCGCCAAGTCCTCGCCCGTCGCGGTGTTCGGGCCAGGAAACCACAGCACCAGCCCATCATCGAGCAACTCACCCTCGGGGCCACGCAACATCGCCCGGCTCGCGCGCCTGGGATGCGGAAGACGCCCCGCGAGCCTTTCCAGTGCCAGCGCAGCCTTGGCGCCGCTCACACGAACGACAGCAATACCTGCAGGCGGGGAGCCGCTGGAAAGTGCGAAGATGGTGTCCATGGAAAGGTTGATCAGGCGTCCGGCTTGTCGGGGTCGGCCATAGGCCGTTCGCTCGCCTTGCGCGCGCCTTCGACGAAGCTTTCGAACATCTTCAGCCCCATCTGCCCCATCGGAGCGAGCTGCTTGGCATAGTCGCGCAACTGCTCGGTGTTGGCCGCCCCCTGCATCGCCTTGGCAAAGGCATCAACATAGACCGCATTGGCCTTCTCGACGTCGGGCAACCCCATGAACCGCCGCGCTTCCTCGGGCGTGCAATCGATCTCGACATGTACCTTCACGGAAACAGCCTTTCGTCGCAGCGCGCCGCTTGGCGGAACACGCTTGGGTGAGCGGCGTATCGTCGGCATAATGTCCGGCGCACGCGGGGAGGCACCTTATATGAGCGAGACGGTCAGCATTTCCACCCTGGAGCACAACGGAAGCTTCTCAGCCTACTGCGCACGCCCCTCTAGCACCCCACGCGGCGCGATCGTGGTGATCCAGGAAATTTTCGGCGTGAACCCTGGCATCCGGCACAAATGCGATCGCCTGGCCGAGGCTGGCTACCTGGCGCTGGCTCCGGACCTGTTCTGGCGGATTGAGCCGGGCGTTGAACTGGATCCCGACGTTGAGGCCGAGTTCAAACGCGCCCTCGAACTGATGGGACAGTTCGATCAGGACCAAGGCGTGGCCGATATCGAGGCGACGATCCGCCATGCCCGAGATGCACTCGGCGTGCCCAAAGTTGGTGCGGTCGGATACTGCCTGGGCGGCCGGCTCGCCTTTATGGTTGCAGCGCGCACCGATGCCGACGCCACTGTCGGCTATTACGCAGTGGGCGTGGACGGCCTGCTACGAGAAAAGCACGCCATCGCCAGGCCGCTCATGCTGCATATCGCTGGTAACGACGGCTTCGTTTCGCCCGAAGTCCAGCAGGCCATGCACGAGGGGCTCGACGGCCATCCCAAGGTGACGCTCTACGACTATCCCGGCCTCGATCACGGCTTCGCGACCGAGATGGGCAAGCGCCGCGATGAGGAAGGGGCTGACCTCGCCGACAGCCGAACCGCTGCGTTCTTTGCCGATCATCTCGGATAGCGAAAGACCAGAGTGAAGCGCGCTCCGAACCGGTTTGACTGGTGCAGTCACCCGATCCGGAAGCGCTGATCAGTGAACTGAGCGGGACCTGAGCCCCGCCCACCCTTTACTGGTTCATGGTCGCGAAGAAGTCCTCGTTGGACTTGGAATCCTTCATCTTGTCGAGGAGGAATTCCATGGCGTCGACCGTGCCCATCTGCATCAGAATGCGGCGCAGGACCCACATCTTGCTGAGCTGGTCCTTGCCCACCAGCAGCTCTTCCTTGCGGGTGCCGGACTTGCCGACATCGAGCGAGGGGAAGATGCGCTTGTCGGACACCTTGCGGTCGAGGACGATTTCCGAGTTACCGGTGCCCTTGAACTCTTCGAAGATGACCTCGTCCATGCGGCTGCCGGTGTCGATCAGTGCGGTGGCGATGATCGAGAGCGAACCGCCCTCTTCGATGTTGCGCGCCGCGCCGAAAAAGCGCTTCGGGCGCTGCAGAGCGTTGGCGTCGACACCACCGGTGAGGACCTTGCCCGAGCTCGGCACAACGGTGTTGTAAGCGCGGCCAAGGCGGGTGATCGAGTCGAGCAGGATCACCACGTCCTTCTTGTGTTCGACCAGGCGCTTGGCCTTTTCAATAACCATTTCAGCGACTTGCACGTGGCGCGTAGCCGGCTCGTCGAACGTCGAGGAAATCACCTCGCCCTTCACCGAGCGCTGCATGTCGGTGACTTCTTCCGGACGTTCGTCGACCAGGAGGACGATCAGGAACACTTCCGGATGGTTGTCGGTGATCGCCTTGGCGATGTTCTGCAGCAGCACCGTCTTACCGGTACGCGGCGGGGCGACGATGAGAGCGCGCTGGCCCTTGCCCTGCGGACTGATGAGATCGATCACGCGGGCCGACTTGTCCTTGACGGTCGGATCGGTGGTATCGAGGTTCAGCCTCTCGTCCGGATAGAGCGGCGTCAGGTTGTCGAAGTTGGTCCGATGACGCACGGCATCCGGATCGTCGTAATTGACGCTCTTGAGCGTCGTGAGGGCAAAATAGCGCTCACCATCCTTGGGAGCGCGGATCTCGCCTTCGACCGTGTCACCGGTGCGCAGGCCCCACTTACGGACCTGGTTGGGAGAAACGTAGATATCGTCCGGCCCGGCGAGATAGTTCGCTTCAGGGCTGCGGAGGAAGCCGAAGCCGTCCTGCAGCACCTCGATCGTGCCTTGGCCGACGATTTCCTCGCCGTCTTCGGCCACTTCCTTGAGGATGCCGAACATGAGGTCCTGCCGGCGCATGGTCGAAGCGCCTTCGACGCCGAGCTCTTCGGCCATCTCGACCAATTCGGCCGGCGCCCTTTTCTTAAGTTCTTTCAAATGCATGATGGTATTCCAGTATCAGATGGGAGCCGGCAGGTCGTATGGGCTTGGAGAAAGCGAGACCCGGCCGCTCGGAACGGCGGCCTCAGCCGGTAAGACAACAAATATGGATTCGCCGCTAAGCCGTCAATTCATAGCAGCGAGTGCGGTGAACCGCTCGTCGCGTTTTATCAGAACGGCTTGATGATGACGAGGATCACGATCAGCGCCACGGCGATCCCCGGGACTTCGTTGAGCAGGCGCAGCTGTTTGCCGGTCAGGGTCCGCTCTCCACGCGCCAACTTGCCGGCATAAGCGCTCAAGTAGCCGTGATAGGCCGACAGGCCGAGCACCAGCAGTAGCTTCGCGTGAAACCAGCCCTGGCTCCAGGCGCCCGAAGCGTAAGCGAGAAGAATTCCCAGCACCCACACGACCACGATCGAAGGCATGAGGATAATCTTGAGCAGCTTTCGCTCGCGATCGATCCACACTGCGTTCTCAGGCGAATCCGGCGCGGCCTCCTGGTGATAGACGAATAGCCGCGGAAGCATGAACAGCCCGGCCATCCAGAAGATCACGAAGATGATGTGGCCGGCCTTGAGCCAGTAGTACAGCGTTGCGAGCGTATCATGCATGGGTTTGATCTACTGTCGGGAAAGCCGCCCGTCACCCCTTCCAGTTGCGGACGGTCGACAGCAGTCGTTCGACGTGGGCGATCGGTGTTTCCTTGTCGATCCCGTGGCCGAGATTGAACACGTGAGGGCGACCCGCGAAAGCCTCGAGCACGCGGATTGCCGCGGTCTCCAGTCCAGCACCGCCGGCCAACAATTGCAGCGGATCGAGATTGCCCTGCACCGGCAGGCCCGCGGGAAGAACCTTGTCGGCCCACAGCGGATCGATCGTCTCGTCGAGCCCAAGAGCGTCGACTCCCGTTTCCCGCGCATAAGCCGGCAATTTTTCACCGGCACCCTTGGGAAAACCAATGACTGGCACGCCCGGATGGCGCCGATGGATTTCCGCCACGATCGCCGCATTGGGCGCGATGACCCAGCGCTCGAACTCTGTGGGAGCCAGGCTGCCGGCCCAGCTGTCGAACAACTGGACGGCTTCAGCTCCAGCCTCGATCTGACCGGACAGGTATTCGACACTAGCAACCACGATCGCATCGAGGATCGCTTGGAGCGCCTCAGGATCGCTGTAAGCGAGAGTCCGTGAGGCTTGCTGGTCCCGGCTACCTTCACCCGCGATCATGTACGTAGCGACCGTCCACGGGCTTCCTGCGAAGCCTAGCAGGGTGGTCTCGGGTCCCAACTGCTCCCGCACCAGCCGAACGGTGCGGTAGATCGGGTCGAGCCGCTCCGGCGCTGCGGTCAGCGAAGCGAGCGTGGCATCGACCAGCCGCGGCGAGAGGTGCGGCCCCTCGCCCGCCAGGAACGCAAGGTTCTGCCCCAGCGCGTGCGGAATCACGAGAATGTCGGAAAACAGGATCGCCCCGTCGAACCCGAAGCGGCGGATCGGCTGTATCGTCACTTCCGCTGCCGCTTCGCTGTCATTCACCAGCTCGAGGAAGCCGCCCTTTTCGGCCCTCAACGCGCGATATTCAGGCAGGTAACGCCCGGCCTGGCGCATGAGCCAAACCGGCCGCTGGGAGCCGGATTGTCCGCGCAAGGTATCGAGCAGAAGGCCAGGCATTCGAGAGGTCCAATCCAATAAATATATAGATTTAAATAGGATTCAGGACTCTGTTGGCCCTGTGGATATCGGGGATGGCCGCCCCTTGCCCGATTTATCCCGAGTTGAACAGGGTTTGGGACCGGGGCGAATCCGCAGAGCTCCGCGTCAAGGTTTGGTTCTCCACGCTATCCCCAGCCTGTCGATAGATCCCACAGCCTGTTGAAGCAGGCGTGGCCGAATCAGCGGGTAATGGGGGTGGAATCCCGTCCCGAACTTGTCCGGAGGTCCCTCCCGTGGTTTATGCCGGGACTTGTCCACATGACCCTACTCCATCTTCATCTGCTCTCGGACTCGACCGGCGAGACGCTCGAGATGATCACCAATGCCGCGCTGGCGCAGTTCGACGATGCGGAGGTGATCCGTCACTTCTGGCCGATGGTGCGTTCGATGCAGCATCTCGATCGGATCGTCGAGGAACTGTCCACGCATCCGGGTCTGGTGCTCTATACTCTGGTCAACGACGATACGCGCCGGCGGCTGGAAGAACGGTGCCGCGCGCTCGGCCTTCCACATGTCGCGCCGCTCGATACGGTGACGGCCGCACTTGAGGATCGCCTGGGCGAGGAAGCCAAGGGTCGTCCCGGCCGTCAGCACATGATGGACGATGCCTATTTCGCCCGCGTCGACGCGATCCAGTTCACCATCGCCCATGACGATGGGATCGCGTCGGAAGATTGGGAAGAAGCCGACATCGTCCTTGCCGGCGTGTCGCGCAGCTCGAAGACGCCGACGAGCATCTACCTCGCCAACCGTGGCTTCAAGGTGGCCAACATCCCGCTTGTGGTGGAAAGTCCGCCGCCCGCGTCGCTGTTTCAGCTGCGGCATCCGATGGTGGTCGGCCTGACGACCGCCCCACGTCGATTGGTCGAGATCCGCCGCAATCGCCTGCTCTCGCTCAATGAGAAGACCGAGACGGCATATGTGGATGAAGAGCGGGTCGAGCGCGAAGTGGCATTTGCCCGGCGCATGTTCGCCGATAATGGGTGGCCGGTAATTGACGTCACTCGCCGTTCGATCGAAGAAACCGCAGCGGCCGTGATTAAGCTGTTCAATGAACGCCGGGCAAAGGCCGGAATAGCCGGAGCTGGCACCAAGCCCGTGAGTGGGCCGATATGAGTGGGTCGATATGACTGGAATTGTTCTCGCTTCGAAGAGTGCCTCGCGCCGGGCGATGCTTGGCGCCGCCGGCGTCGAGTTCGAAGTACGGCCTGCGGCGATCGACGAGCGCTCGCTCGAAGCCGGGATGGAAAACGCCGGGGGTGCGGAGATCGCGCTGGCCCTGGCAGAAGCCAAGGCGCTGTCGGTCGAAGGGAATGGCCGGCCGGTTCTCGGGAGCGATTCCGTGCTCACTGTCGACGGGCGGCGGTTCAGCAAGCCAACCAGCCGCGTGCAAGCGGCCGAGCATTTGCGGTTCTTCTCCGGTCGGACGATGCAGCTTCATTCCGCTGCGGCACTGGCGATCAACAATGTCGTCGTCTGGCGCCATGTCGCGGTCGCGACGCTCAAGGTTCGTGAGCTGTCGGAGGACTTCATCGACAAGTACCTGACGGCCGAATGGCCCGAAGTCGGGCAATGCGTCGGCGTCTTCCGCATCGAGGCGCTCGGTGTGCAGTTATTCGAAAGCATCGAGGGCGATCACTTCACCGTCCTCGGCATGCCGCTCCTTCCGGTTCTTGGCGCCTTGCGGGAGATGGCGGAACTGCCGGCGTGAGCAGTCCTTACGCTGAGGTAATCGGCGATCCGATTGCGCAGTCGAAGTCTCCGGCGATCCATGGGTTCTGGCTCGGCAAACTTGGAATCGATGCTGAGTACCGGGCCTGCCACGTTCGCGCGGATGAAGTTCAATCCTATCTGGGCGAGCGGCGCGCGGATCCCGACTGGCGCGGGTGCAACGTTACCATGCCCCACAAACAGGCGGTGATGGCTTACCTCGATCGGCTCGATCCGCTGGCCGAGCGGATCGGCGCAGTGAACACGATCGTTCACGAAGCTGATGGCACGCTGACCGGGTACAACACTGACGCCGACGGTTTCGTCGAACCGCTGCGCCCCCTTCTCAACCGCGAGCACTTGTTTCGCATGGCGCGGGTGCTCGGCACCGGCGGCGCGGCGCGGGCGATTGTCGCGGCGCTGGCGGCGGAGAATGTCGTTATCGTCCTTGCCGGGCGCGATCCGGCCAAGGCTCGGGCGCTGCTCGATGAGCTTGATCCTGGCGGCGAACATCACGAGGTCGACATCGCCCATTTCGCCGATCCGACCGACTTTGCGTTCGACGATCGAGCCGGCTGCTTCGACGTGATCGTCAACGCAAGCCCGCTCGGCATGGCTGGTCAACCGCCGCTCGCCTTCGACTTCAGCCACGCCCCGCCGGGAAGCGTGGTTTACGACATAGTGACTCACCCTGTTGATACGCCCCTGCTCCAACAGGCGCGGGCCGCGGGACTTCGCACGGTTGACGGGCTTTCGATGCTGATCGGCCAGGCCGCAGTGGCGTTCGAGAAGTTCTTCGGCCAGACCCCGCCGCGCGACGCCGATCGCGATTTGCGAGCTCTGCTCACCGCATGACTCGGCCGTTCATCCTCGGGCTCACCGGCTCGATCGGGATGGGCAAGTCGACGGTCGCGGCGATGTTTGAGGCATTGGGCGTCCCGGTATTTGATGCCGATGCCATTGTACGCCGCCTGCAGGGGCCGGGCGGCGCGCTTGTAGCGCCGATCGAAGTGGCCTTCGCCGGTACCACTGGCCCTCAGGGCGTGGACCGCGAGCGGCTCGGTGCTGAAGTCTTCGGAAATCCCACCGCCCTCGCCCGACTTGAAGCGATCGTCCACCCAGCTGTCCGCGATGCACGCACGGCCTTCCTGCTTGAGCACGCCAGTCAGCCCCTGGTGGTGTTCGACATTCCCCTGCTGTTCGAAAAAGGGGGGGTGGAGGAAGTCGATTCCGTGGCCGTGGTTTCCGCCCCGGCGGACGTCCAGCGATCCCGCGTCCTCGCCAGACCCGGCATGACCGCCGAGCGCTTTGCCCAGATCCTGTCGCTGCAAATGCCGGACGCCGAGAAGCGAGCCCGGGCAGGCCACGTGATCGATACCGGCACTCCGCTCGGCGAGACTCGCGCTGCGGTCGCGCGGCTGGTGGACAAGCTCACGAGCTGACCCGCGCCGCACTTGTCAGGTGCGGACCGAGTCCCGATAACCCTGTCATGCGCGAAATCGTGTTCGACACCGAAACCACCGGGCTCGACCCTCAAAGCGGCGACCGGATGGTAGAAATCGGTTGCATCGAACTGGTCAACCGCGTGGCGACCGGCCGCACCTTCCACGCCTATTTCAATCCGGATCGCTCGATGCCGCTTGCCGCTGAGCAGGTGCATGGGCTGTCGGATTCGTTCCTGTCCGACAAGAAGCGGTTCCGCGAACATGTCGTCGAACTGCTCGACTTTCTCGGCGATTCTCCGCTTGTGGCGCACAACGCTCAGTTCGATTTCGGCTTTCTCAACTACGAGCTTGGCGTTTGTGGCCACCCGGATGTCGGGCTCGATCGCATGATCGACACGCTGGCGATCGCGCGCCGTCGCCATCCCGGTGCCAAGCATTCGCTCGACGCCTTGTGTTCCCGCTACGGCGTCGATCGCAGCCACCGCGTGATGCACGGCGCCTTGCTCGACGCGGAACTGCTGGCACAAGTCTATGTCGAGCTCACCGGCGGACGTCAGATCGGCCTGGCCCTGGCGGCCGAGGCGGCGACAACGGTAGTGGAAGTCTCCACTTTCCGCCCCCGCCAACGCGAATTCCGCCCGGCGCGGCCTCATTTTGCCAGTGTTGAAGAGCTCGCCCGGCACAAAGCCTTTCTGGAATCGTTTGACTCAGTGGGCTGGACGGGTTGATTCTAGAGTCTCCTCATTGTCCGGCCAGGTACGAAAACCAGTAGGAGTTCCCCACTCATGGACATTCGGGTGTCCGGCCATCAGATGGATACCGGCTCGGCTCTTCAAGATCACGCTTCGGACAGACTCGTAGCGATCAGCCAAAAGTACTTTGAGCGCGCACTTTCATCGACGGTCACTTTCGGAAAGGCTCCCGCCGGAGCCTTTGCCTGCGACATCGTTCTTCACGCCAATCAGGGCCTGATCCTCAAGAGCCATGGCCAAGCGCAGGACGCGCACCTGGCGTTCGATCAGGCGGCCGAAAAGGTCGAGAAACAGCTCCGACGTTATAAGCGGCGCCTGAAAGATCGGCACGAACAAGCCACTCATGCCGCTCTGGCCGAAGAAGCCGCCTACACGATTTTCGCTGCTGAAGAACCGGAAGCGGAGGAAGTTACGGACGCGCCGCCCGTCATCGCAGAAACTCGCGTAGATATACCCGAAGTCAGCGTTTCTGACGCGGTCATGCTTCTCGATTTGAGACACACCAACGCTCTGTTCTTCAAAAATGCTGGAACGGGGCGGCATAATATGGTGTACCGCCGGAATGACGGTTCGATCGGTTGGGTCGAGCCTTCCTGAACCCGGCCTAAGACCTAAGGAAAGGCCGAAGACGCTGCCCTATTTCTTCTTGAAATCAAGTGGATATGCGCGGGGGTCAACCTCGCGCAAAGCGGCGCGAATCAGAATGTGAGCCAGAGAAGCCGAGACATGAGTCCCTTGTTTTCGATCAAGCCCGAAGCGATCGCGTTCGTCAACGCTGCCGACAAGCAGTCGATTCTCGAACAGTTGAGCGCGGTATTTGCCCGCAGCTGGGGCCTAGATGCCGACCAGGTGCTGGAGCATCTCGATGAGCGCGAAAAGCTCGGCAGCACCGGCTTTGGCCGCGGCGTGGCGATTCCGCATGCACGCTTTCCTGGCGTCACCCGTCCGGTTGCGGCGCTGCTGAAACTACGCCACCCGGCGGATTTCGCCTCGGCAGACGGCCTGCCCGTCGATCTCGTCATCGGCTTGCTGTCGCCGGAAAATAGCGGCGCGACGCACCTTCACGCCCTTGCCGCAATCTCGCGCCTGATGCGTGACGAGCGGGTTCACGAGGCTCTGAGCGACGCGCCCGACGAGGAAGCGCTCTATGGCTTGTTGACCAATGCCACGGACCGCGACGCCGCCTGACGTGCCCGACATAGCCGGAGCCAGCGGCGCCGACGTCCACTATCGCGCGCTCGAATCGCTCTATGCCGCAGCGCCGGTGAACCGGCTGTTCGAATCCCGGCTGGAAATCCTCGGCGAAGGCCATTCGCGGATTCGCTTCACGGTCGACGAGCAGCATTTCCACGCTGCCGGGGCGGCGCATGGGACGATCTACTTCAAGATGCTGGATGACGCCGCGTTCTACGCGGCGAATTCGATGGTCACCGACCGGTTCCTTCTCACGACTGGCTTCAACCTGCTCTTCACCAAGCCGGTCCGTGGCGGAGAAGTGATCGCCGAAGGGCGGTGGGTGAGCGGTCGACGGCGGGTGTTCATTGCCGATGCCCATCTCACCGATTCAGAAGGTGAAGAGATCGGCCGCGGCACTGGAACCTTCATGCGATCGCACATTCCGCTGTCGAGTCTGCCCGGATATCGGGCCAGAAGGTGATTCGATGGAGGGGCGGCTTCCTGCTCATGTCGAAGTTTCCGGGTTGATTCGATCCGTCGAAGCCGCGGGTGGTTTCGCGACGGTCATCGCAAAAGGCGAACGCGATGCCGGGACTTTGCTTGTCGTTTGTTGCGCCAGCAGCGCCCCAGCCAAAGCATATGAACGAATGCCACAGGCCGACGGTAGCCGTGCCTGGACCCAGACTCGCCTGCAGGACCTTGAAAAACCGCAAGAATTTTGGGATTATTGCGATCGTCGCAAGCGCCAGGACGATGATCTTTGGATCGTCGAACTGGACATCGCGGATGGAGAACGGTTCATCGCTTTGGCGGGATCCGCACGTTGATGGCATGGCGCGATTGGCTATCTGGCCCCCAACTTCCCACAGCGTAGGCGGTTAAGCGCACGGCATGATGCCGCGCCAACCAGCGCGCAGACGGGGAGTGGCCGGCAGGCTGCAGATGGAGCGCGGGGTACGGGTCGTACGTAATCGCTTTCCCGGGCCTGTGTCGGGGCACTCACCGCCTTAAGTTTTGTTCTAATGTCGAAGACTTTTGGGGCCGGAGCGATGCTCACGGCCATTGCCGGTTTTGTTGCCATGTTTGGCGCCGGCAGCACGGGGGCCTGGGCCCAGGAAGAAACCGTTCCGCTCCAGGACGGAGTTGCCGTCGTGACCGATGTGTCCGCGGCCGACGAACCGCGGTTCGTAATTGAAGAATCGGCTCAGCCGATCGACGTTCAGGAATTCGGTGAAGAGGCTGCTGCGCGCTACCGCCAGGCTGCTTCGCTCCAGGAACTCGTCGGCGATATGCCGATCGATGCCGAGCTTTCGGCCGACATGAAGTGCCTTGCAGAGGCCGTTTACTTCGAAGCTCGCGGCGAGCCGCTCGACGGTCAGCTGGCCGTGGCCAAAGTCGTCATCAATCGCGCGATGTCAGGGATCTACCCGAGCGACTATTGCTCGGTCATCACCCAGCGCGCACAGTTTTCGTTCGTCAGAGGCGGTCGCATCCCGCAGGCCGACGAGAACTCTGCCGCGTGGCGCAAGGCTAAAGCGGTCGCTCAGATTGCCCACCAGGGCTTATGGGCGTGCGCGGCCGACAACGCGATGTTCTTTCACGCTACTTACGTGAAGCCGAGCTGGGCCAACCGCAAGCAGCAGCTTGCGCGCATCGATACTCACATCTTCTATCGCTGAGCAGGACGGCCGCCTGGGAAGTGCGGTCAGTCCCTGATTTCGACCCAGACCGGCGCATGGTCGCTTGCTTTCTCGCGACCGCGATAAGCCTTGTCGACGCCCGCGCCCGTCATTCGGTCTGCCGCCTGCGGTGAAAGCAGCAGGTGGTCGATCCGAAAGCCATGGTCGCGTTGCCAGGCACCGGCCTGATAGTCCCAGAAGGTCCATACGCCGCCGCGCGGATTGAGGGTGTCGATCGCGTCGGTCCAGCCATCGTTGAGCAGCCGAGCATAGGCGTCGCGCGAAGCGGGCTGCATCAGAGCGTCGTTGGCCATGGCCCTGACCGAAAACACGTCCTTGTCCTCCGGAATGACGTTGAAGTCGCCCACCACTACAACTGGCAGCTCACTTTCGAGCAGCTCGG
The DNA here is from genome assembly GCA_017744315.1 of Porphyrobacter sp. Lineage (GTDB taxonomy): Bacteria > Pseudomonadota > Alphaproteobacteria > Sphingomonadales > Sphingomonadaceae > Croceibacterium_A. Next base: position 371,751 of record JAGIBN010000003.1, on the reverse strand, counting down.
TGAGGCGTGTGCGCAAGCGTTCCATCCAGGCGATCTTGTAGTCGAACTTGGGGCCGGGCTGCGGATTGCCGTTCGGGAGGTAGAGATTCACCACCCGAACGCCCCGCACGTCGGCCTCGATAAAGCGGGCCTGTTCGTCTTCTGGATCCCCGGGAAGGCCGCGACCGCTTTCCACCGGCGCGACCCCGTCAGCCAGGATCGCCACGCCGTTGAAGCCCTTCTGGCCGTGGCAGATCGCGTGGTAGCCGATCTTTTCGAACTCTTCGAACGGGAAGCCTTCTTCCTGGCTCTTCACTTCCTGCAGGCAAGCGACGGCCGGCCGAGTTTCCTCGAGCCATTCGATAAGACGGGGCAGGCGCGCTTTGACGCCGTTGATATTGAAGCTGGCTATCCGCATCGCGCGGACATTAGATTCCGAAACTGGAACCGCAACCGCAACCGGCGGCAGCGTTGGGATTCTCAACCTTGAAGGCCGCGCCGCCGAGCGATTCGACGAAGTCGACCACGCTGCCGGCGACGAGCTCCAGGCTCACCGGATCGACCACCAGCTTCACGCCTTCGGTCTCGCTGATTGCGTCCTCAGCGTCGGTACCATCTGCCAGATCGAATTTGTACTGGAACCCGGAGCAGCCTCCGCCCTCCACCGACAGGCGAAGAATGGCCTCACGGCCTTGCTTGCGGGCGATAGCGCCGACGCGGTTCGCGGCGGCCGGAGTGAGAGTGAGAGCATGGGCCATAGCCGGCATGTAGGTTCCCCCCTGCCCCGGCTCAAGCGGTACGAATGTAATCGCGCATGGCGTTGGCCTCGCTCTCGACCAGTTCAAGGCGGTATTTCACGAGGTCGCCTATCGAAATGAACGCCGCGAGATGGTCGCCATCGAACACTGGCAGGTGGCGGATCCGGCGCAAGGTCATGACCTCAAGCGCGTCGAGGACGTCAGTCGCGGGCTCGGCCGCAATAGGTGGGGCCGTCATCACTTCGCTCACCTTCAGGTCGAGCGCGGCGGCACCGTGCTTGGCTATGCAGTAGAGCAGGTCACGTTCCGAAAAGATCCCGTCGACCCGGCCGCCTGTTACAACAGGCATGGCGCCGATCCGGTTTTCGGCCAGCCGCTCTGCGGCCGCACGAACGGTTTCCCCTGGCGAACATTCGATGATCTGCTGGTTACGGCCAGCGATCACTCGGGCGATAGTCATGGCGACTCTCCCTTCTTGGATGCGTAACATGACATGAAACAAGGGCTTGGCCAAATCGCAGCGCTCTTGCGTTGCCAAGCGGGGTCCCAGGGACCATGTGATCCGCATGACCAAGCGTTCCCCGCTCGATGACCCCGGTACCTCCGCGCACGCCTGGGCGCGCTACAAGCGTTTGATGAAGTGGATGTTCGCCTTCACCCTTGTCGTGGTGGTGGTGGCTCTTGGATGGGTCTACCTGACCTCGGGGATGCCCTCGATCCACCTCTTCATCGCGACGGCGCTTGGCGTGGGGCTAGCTGTCCTGCTGATGTCGGCCCTGATGGGCCTGGTGTTCCTGTCTAGCGGCACCGGGCACGATGAGTCCGTGTCCGATGGGGACGCCGATCAGGCTGACGGCCGCAAGCGGTAGTCTTCTACCGGCACTCCGCCGATCAGGTGCTCCTGGATGATCCGCTCCAGCACCGTTTCGGTGCACGAATGGTACCAGACGCCGTCTGGCCACACGACCGCGATAGGGCCCGCCTCGCAGATTTGCAGGCAGTCGGCCTTGGTCCGCTGAACGCCCCCCTTCCCGACCAACCCCAGTTCGCGCAGCCGGCGCTTCAGGAAGTTCCAGGAGGCCTCCCCCACCTCGCGGCGGCAGCAGGCCTGCTTTTCGGACATCGCGCAGAGGAATATCTGGCGCTTGATGGAGTCGCCGCCGATAGCCGCGAGGGCGCGTTCGGCCTGGGCCAGGTTTCCGGGTGGGATGTCAGTCATTGTGGGAACGATCGGGACGTGCCCGGCAAGGCACGCGCAATCAGCCTTTCTTGCCGGCGATCCGAGCGATCTCGGCCTTCACCAGCCGTTCAACCATGTCGGGCAGGTTGCGTTCGAGCCATTCGGCCAGCATCGGGCGCAACAAGTCGCGCGTCAGCCCTTCAAGCGAGGTTTCGCCTGACCTGACAATCTGCGGCGGAGCTCCTGGCTCAGCGAGCATTGCGAGGGCCTCGAGCGATTCACGCATCGAGCGCGCGGTGCCTTCGGTTGTCAGCCGATCGGCCTCCGGTCCTTTGGGCGCTGCTGGGCCGGCCAACTCGACGGCCTCGCCCAGTTCAAGGATTTCCTCTTCAGCCTCAAAGGCTTCGCCGGGCTGGGCAGGTGTCAGCGCGATTCCGGCGCTTTCACGGCGACGGCGCTCAGCCTGGAGCGCTTCGCGATTATCGCGCGCGATGACCTTCTTGATCGATGCCAGAATTTCTTCGACCGAGGGTTCGCCTTCGTGCCGCATACCCTGCCCCGTTATTGGACCGCTTGCTGGGGCGGAATCTCCGCGTCCTGGGCCGGGATGTCAACGGTACGGCTCGACTGCGTCACCGGTGCCGGATCGTCGCTCCAATCCCAGGCATTGCGGCGCACGCGATTGTAGTTGGCGGCCGGATCGTAAAGCACGCCCAGTTCGTCCAGCCCCAGATCGCGCGCTTCGGCGCGGCCCATGGCGGCAAGCAGGGTGAAGCCGGCGACATAGGCGTTGCGTCGCGCGGTCACGAGCTGGACCTGAGCGCGCAAGTGCTCCTGTTGCGCGTCGAGGATGTCGAGAATCGTGCGGTTGCCGACGGTGTTCTCTGCCCGCACGCCCTCAAGGCTCAGCGCCGCGGCTTCGACAGCAGTCTGGCTGGAGGCGATGATCTCGTTCGCGGCGCGCCAGCTGGAATAAGCGGCACGGACCTGAGCGATCACGTCACGCTCGGTCGCGACGATGTTCTCGAGCGCGACAGACTCGCGTGCCTGGGCCTGCCTGCGCAGCGCGGCGGGGCGACCGCCTTGATAAAGCGGCACCGTCGCCCGAACGCCCAGCGAAGCACCGCTGTTCGAGTTCGGCGTAACCGGCTGCAGCGCTTCGGGCAGCGAGCCGAGGAAGTTGGCGTAGTCCGCGCCGGCGTTGACGCTGACTGTCGGCAGGCGCGAAGCGCTGGCGACGCGGACATCGAGGCCCGCAGCTTTGGCGCGCTCTTGCGCAGCGATCAGGTCAGGGTTGTTCTGCAGGGCGATATCGACCGCATCGTCCGGAGCCGCCGGGAGGCCCGGCAGCGGCGGCGGCGGCTGGAGGTCGTTCGGGGCCTCTCCTACCAGCGCGATATAATTCTCACGCGCCCGGATCAGATTCGCGCGCGAGGCTTCCAGATCGCCACGAGCCAGCGAAAGGCGCGATTGCGACTGGGCGACGTCCGTGCGGGTCAGGTCACCGATCTCGAACCGGTCGCTGGTTGCCTGCAGGTTGACGTTGAGCACTTCGACGTTGTTGGCGGCGAGGCCCACCAGCGCTTCGTTCTGGACCACGTCCATGTAAGCGGCGACCACCTGGCTGAAGACCTGGCTTTCGGTACCGCGCAAGTCAGCCTGTCCGGCGACCACGCGCGTTTCTGCGGCGCGGATGCCGTTCTTGACACCGCCACCAGCATAGATCGGCACGCCGAGGGTAATCGCTGCGGTTGCCTGGCGCTGGGCGCTGGCGATGTCGCTGCTGTCGTACGGGAATTCGTTTACGCCGCCATTCGCGCTCAGGTTCGGGAGCGAGTCGGCCCGTTCGATCGGCACGTTTTCGTCGGTTGCGCGCTGGTTGGCGCGGGCGGCCTCCAGCGTCGGATTCGACTCGTAAGCCTTCGACAGGGCTTCCTTCAGCGTCTCTGCCTGGGCCGGAAGCGCAGCGAAACACGCGCCTGTCGCCAGGAGGATGCGAAATGTCTTCAACCCCATCTTAGAAACGCCAGCCCTTTGGTGCCGCGAATTCCGGCAAGGAGGGAATGCCGATTTCGGCGAGCGGGAAGAGTGCGACTTCGCCCGCAGCCTTGCGGCCGATGGCGAGGCGAGAGATGCCGTTCTGGACCAATCCGGTAACAACGCGCGCTCCTTCGGCAAGTCGGCTCACCAGCGAGTCGGGCAGCTGTTCCACCGCTCCGTCGATCAGGAGAAGCGTGAAAAAATCGCCTGATTTGCGCGCTTTGGTAACGGCTTCGTTCGGCGAAACAACTTCGAGCAGACCGACCAGCGGCCGGACCAGCTCTGCCAGATAGCCGCTTCCGCAATCGACCAGCAGCACGCGGTCTTCCTGGGTCGGCTGAGCTTCCTGCAGCATCATGCCCTGCACTACCGGCGCAGCGAGCATGTGCGCGTCGTCGATCGCAATGGCGCGGTCGATATAGGCGTATCCGCTGGCCGCGGCCGGCACGAACTGTTCGCGAGCGACTTCGCCCATGCGGCGCAGCAGCCATTCGGCGTTGACGCCGCTGGTGCGCAACTGGCTTTCGACCATTGCCCGTCGGGCTGCCTCATGTCCGGCTAGCGGCCGGTCCTCCACGATCGTCACGTCACAAGTCCATCAAAACAGGGTTGGCGGAGCCTTAGGGCCTGCGACACGTCGCCGCAATGCTTGGTATTGTAGCATTTAGTCGCTGGTGAGGCTTCGTTGTTTGCGGGTCTGCCAAGCGCTTTGACCTGTGGGCGGGTGCGCGCCTATGGGGCCATCGACCAGAAGGAGTACTGTTTCGATGAACGGCATGGTCGCCATTCGCGAGGAAGACCTGATCGATAGCGTCGCCGACGCGTTGCAGTATATCTCGTTCTACCACCCGATGGACTACATCCGGGCGCTGGGCGAAGCCTATGAGGCGGAGCAGGGCCCGGCGGCGAAGGATGCGATTGCGCAGATCCTCACCAACAGCCGCATGTGCGCCGAAGGACACCGGCCGATCTGTCAGGACACCGGCATCGTCAACGTGTTCGTGAAGTGGGGCCAGGACTGCCGGCTGGAGTCGTCGCGCTCGCTGCAGGACGTGGTCGATGAAGGCGTGCGCCGCGCCTACAACAACCCCGAAAACAAGCTGCGCGCCTCGGTCCTGGCCGATCCGGCGTTCACGCGCCGCAACACTCGCGACAACACGCCGTGCGTGCTCTCGGTCGAGATGGTGCCCGGCAATAAGGTCGCGGTGGACGTCGCGGCGAAGGGCGGCGGCAGCGAGAACAAGTCCAAGTTCAAGATGATGAACCCCAGCGACAACATCGTAGACTGGGTGCTGGAGATGGTCCCGCAGATGGGCGCCGGATGGTGTCCGCCGGGCATGCTCGGAATCGGCATTGGCGGGACGGCCGAACACGCGGTCAAGCTCGCCAAGATGAGCCTGATGGACCCGATCGACATGGGCCAGCTCAAGGCGCGCGGACCGCAGAACGACATCGAGCGGCTGCGGATCGAAATCTTCGACAAGGTCAACGCGCTCGGTATCGGGGCGCAGGGCCTCGGCGGTTTGGCGACTGTGCTCGACGTCAAGATCTACGACTGGCCGTGCCATGCCGCGGGCAAGCCCGTGGCGATGATTCCGAACTGCGCCGCCACGCGCCACGCGCATTTCACGCTGGACGGTTCAGGGCCGAGCTATCTGCCGGTGCCTGATCTCGAACAGTGGCCCAAGGTCCAATGGCAGCCCGACAGTGCGGCAAAGCGCGTCGACCTCGACAAGCTGACGGCGGAGGAAGTGCAAAGCTGGAAGGCGGGCGATCGCCTGCTGCTCAACGGTGCGATGCTGACCGGTCGCGATGCCGCGCACAAGCGTATCCAGGACATGCTGGCCAAGGGCGAGGAACTGCCCGTCAGCTTCAAGGGTCGCGCAATCTACTACGTCGGTCCGGTCGACCCGGTGGTGGGCGAGGTGGTCGGCCCCGCCGGTCCGACCACGGCCACGCGGATGGACAAGTTCACCGACACGATGCTCGACCTCGGGCTGCTGGCGATGATCGGCAAGGCCGAACGCGGGCAAGGTGCGGTGCAGGAGATTGCCAAGCACAAGGTCGCCTATCTGATGGCGGTCGGCGGTGCGGCTTACCTCGTCGCCCGCGCGATCAAGCAGGCCAAGGTGGTCGGGTTCGAGGACCTTGGCATGGAGGCGATCTACGAATTCACCGTGCAGGATATGCCGGTGACCGTGGCCGTCGACAGTGAGGGAAGCAACGTGCACACCCTCGCCCCGCCGCACTGGCGTGACAAGATCGCCAAAGAGGGGTTGCTTCAGGGCGCCTGACCAACCTCAAGCCTCGTTCGACCAAGGGGCCACCGCTCTCGACGGCTGGGCTGGCCCTTTGGCCCCTGTGCCCGCTAGACAGGTGGGATGGTCGGAGAACGTAAAGACGAATTCAGCGCGCGGGTGCCGTTCAAGACGGTGCTCATTTCCATCCTCGGCCTGTGGCTGGCGTACTTCCTGCTGACCACCTTGCGGGCCGAGTTGCTCGATCTCGGGTTCGCGATGGAGATGATGTGGCGCCGGGCGATCGCTTGTGCGGCCGGGGTGGTCATAACGCTGGCGTTGTGGCTCGTGCTGCGGATTTTCGACGAGCGGCCATTGTGGGCCAAGATCGCCGCGGCGCTATTGGTCTCTCTGCCGGTGGCAGTCGCCATCGCCCAGACCAATCAGATCATCATGGCCGACCTCGAAAAGCGCGTTTACGAACGCATGAAGGCGCAGAAGGCGGCCTCGGTCGGCGGCAATATCCTGGCGGAACTGCCAAGCCTCGGAGGGGATGAGGCGCCATCCGAAAAGCCCACCGCGATCACACTTGCCACGGCCTGGCAGGACATCACCGAAGTCGCGTTCGGCCGCTATTTCATGATGCTCGCCTGGTGCGCCCTCTATCTCGCCTTGCTCACTGGCGAGCGGGCACGGGCGGCTGAGCGGCGCGAGGGTGAATATCGCCGCGCGGCCAAGGCGGCGGAGCTGCGCAGCCTGCGGTATCAGGTCAACCCGCATTTCCTGTTCAACACGCTCAATTCGCTGTCCGCGCTGGTGCTCACCGGCAAGACCCAGGCGGCCGAGCGGATGATTCAGACGATTTCCACCTTCTACCGCCGCAGCCTGGCGGACGATCCGACTTCCGAAGTGCCGCTGAAGGAAGAGTTCGCGCTGCAGAAGCTCTACCTCGAAATCGAGGCGGTCCGCTTCCCGCATCGCCTGCGCGCGGTCTACCAGCTTCCGCCTGAGCTCGAGGATACCCGAGTGCCCGGGATGATCCTGCAGCCGCTGGTCGAGAATTCGGTCAAGCACGCGGTCGCGCCTACTTCCGGGCAGGTGACCATCACGATCGCCGCGCGCGAGGAATACGGGCGGCTGGTCATCACCGTCTCGGATGATGGTCCGGGCGCCGCAACCAATGGCAAGCCGGGCCACAATCATAGTATAGGCCTGGCGAACGTGCGGGACCGGCTGGAAGCTCGCTTCGGTACCGAGGCGACCGTGGCTACCGGCCCGACCCCGGAAGGCTACACCACGCAGCTGCGGCTGCCGATCTTGCGCAACCTGGAGGGCTAGTTCGATGTTGGGGGATGACGGCGTGCTTCGCACGATGATCGTCGATGACGAGCCGCTGGCGATCGAGCGAATGCAGGTCCTGTGCGCGGAAATGGATCAACTGGCCGTCATCGGTACGGCCAACGACGGTGAAGCCGCCCTGCGGCTGGCCGATAAACTGAAGCCCGACCTGCTCCTGCTCGACATGACCATGCCTGGCATGGACGGACTTACGCTGGCTCGCCAACTCGCGAAGCGGAGCAATCCGCCCGCAGTCATCTTCGTCACTGCGCACGAGGATTTCGCTGTCGAGGCGTTTGACATCGAGGCTGTCGACTATGTCCTCAAGCCTGTCGGCGCGGAGCGGCTCGAGCGGGCCATCGATCGCGCCATAGGACGGCGGGATCGCGTCGTCTCGGGGAACGGCGGTGGCGGCGGTGACTGGCTGACCGAGTTCTGGGTTCCGCACCGTTCGGAGCTGTTGCGGATCGAGGCCGACCAGGTCGAGCGCATCGATGCAGAGCGCGACTATGTCCGGCTGCACGTGCAGGACCGCAGCTATCTGCTGCTGCAGACGATTGCCGGTCTAGAAGGGCGGCTCGACCCCTCGCAGTTCATCCGGATACACCGGTCGACCATCCTTCGGCGGGATCGCATCCGCGGCCTCAGGCATGAAGGTCTCGGCGTGTGGTGCGCCGAGCTCGAAAACGGCGAGACCTTGCGCATAGGGCGAACCTATCTGCGCAAGGTCAAGGCTATGGCCGGACGCTGATTGGAGAGGAGCGCCCGGCCCGGGGGGTCTGAAATCAGCCGGCGGTGCGATTGCCGGTAAGGTGGCTCAGGCTCTGGCCGATCTGGGTGCGGGTGGTGCTGTAGCACTGCCGCGATTCATTCGAAGGCATCCGCGAACCCGTTACCGTCTCGTCCATGCCGCAGGCGTCGCGTGCAGCCTTGTCCATCCGGCGGTCGAGTTCCTTCTGTCCGGCATCCGTCGACAGGTCGAGGTCCTTGTAGGCAATTCTCACCCTTTGGGTGGCTTGGTTCTCGCCGGCAAAGGCGACGGCTGGTATAACGAGAGCGGAGGCCGCGGCCAGCGCCAGTGAAAGTGTACGAATGGTCATTGCGGTTCCCCTTCAGGCTGCGCCGCAGCTTGCCGGGACTGAGTGGCGGCTGCGGCGCAAGCAGAGAGATAGCGCGGGGAACGAGGCCTGTGTTGGGACGCTCGATATAAGCCGTGCGACGTTCGACGGACTTCGATGTTGCCGATGAAGAGTCCAGTTCTCCCCACGAACGACAATTGGCAATCGACGAATGCATCGCCACATGACTTCAAATGGCAATATTCCTCACTTTCCTGCTCGGAATCGGCAATTTTGCTGTCCACAAGGCGGTGCTTGAAAGCCGGCACCCGCTGTTGGAGCAATTGCCGGCCATACTGCGCGGCTTCGGCGGCAAGGCGAGCCTTGGAGTCGAGTTCGTACTTCTGGTCGGCGTGCTGCTGCTGGCCGCTTATGGCCACCCGGGTTGGGGCTGGGCTTATCTCGGCTACAGTGTGATCAACGGGATTTCGGGCTGGTTGATCATCTCCCGCCCAAATTGACGGGAACCTCGCGCCAGGGTGTTCGCTTTGGCCAAATGACGGAAAAGCCCGGGATCTGGTTGGTCAGCAACGCTTCGAGCGGCAGCAACGACGATGCGGCCATCGCTGCACTCGAGGAATGTCTAACCGGGCATGGATTGCACCTGAGGGGGCGTTGTACTTTTCCGGACGAGGAGTTGCCCACTCCCGCCGCGCTCGAGGCGGCGGGCGTAGAGTGCGTGGTGGTTTTTGCCGGAGACGGCACCATCAACTCACTCATCGCCGGACTTGAAGGGTGGGACGGCGCGGTCCTGGTCTTGCCCGGCGGGACCATGAACCTGCTTTACCACCGCCTGCACGGCGAGCGCTCGATGGAAGAGGTCGTTGCCCTCGTGGCGAAAGGAGCGGCCGTAAAAAGCCGGCCCGGCGTGATCCGCAGCGAGTTCGGGGATGCCTACGCCGGTCTCCTTGCCGGCCCCGGTACAAGTTGGGGGCGGGTGCGCGAGGCGATGCGTGAGGCCAACGTAGCCGAACTCGCAGCGGGGACGGTGGAGGCGATCAACGAAACGCTGGGTGGCGAAATGATCGCCTGCGTCAGTCCGCAGCTGGGCAGGAGCGAAGGCTATCCGCTAGTCATGCTGACCCCGCGCGACCACGGGATCGAGGTCGACGGCTATTATGCCGCATCAGCGGCTGAATATCTCGAACAGACCTGGGCCCTGCTCAAACGCAATTTTCGGGAAGGCCCACACGACACGCTTGGCACTGCGCAGGAACTTCGGCTGGCGAGTACGCACGGTAATCCGTTCGGGATTCTGGTGGACGGCGAACAGGCGGAAGGGTCCCCCTCGGTCGAGTTCACACTGGCGGTCTGCGGGGTGGACCTGCTAGCCACTGAGGCCGATGCCAGATAGCGCGCCGCCCACAACTCTGCTCTTTCATCTGAGCGACATTCATTTCGGCCTCGAAGACCGGGTCGCGCTCGACTGGGTCAAGCGGGAGATTGCCCAACGGCGACCGCAAGCTGTCGCGGTAACCGGCGATCTCACCATGCGGGCGCGGCATCGCGAATTCGACGCGGCCACTCGCTGGATCCAATCGCTCGACGCCCCGGTGACGGTCGAGGTGGGCAATCACGACATGCCCTATTTCAACCTGATCGAACGCTTCTTCGATCCCTATCGCCGCTTTCGCGCGATCGAGGGGCTGATCGAGCGTGAAATCGACCTACCGGGCCTCGCGATCGTTCCGCTCAAGACGGCAGTGCGGGGGCAGCCGCGCCTCAACTGGTCCAAGGGCTGGGTAAGCCGCTCGTCACTTGCCAAGTGCCTGGCGGCGATCGATGCCTTGCCGAAGGGCGTGAAGGCTCTGGTCACCGCGCACCATCCCTTGCGCGAAGTGGGCACCCGGGGAACGGCGCTGACGGTCAATGGCATGAAAGCGCTCACCGAACTGGCCCAGCGTCCGGTGCTAGCCGTGCTCAGCGGCCATGTGCACGATCCCTTCGACATCATCGAAGAAACGCCCGCCGGACCGGTGAGGATGATCGGAGCGGGCACCTTGTCGCAGCGCCTGCGCTCGACCCCGCCGAGCTTCAACGAGCTGACCTGGAACGGCGAAACGCTGACGGTGCGGGCACGCAATCTCGAAAGAGTGCCGACGGACGCCATGCAGATCGACGACGTGCCCGAGAACGCGCTTCCCCCGCGCGAGCCTGGAGAGCCCATCGCCCCCGTGAACCAGGTTCCCGAGGTCGACCCGCCGGTGCATTAACGCCCGGCGCTCTCCCGAAAAACCCCGATGGCGACGCCACCGTCGCTCCCTCACAAGCGGCCAGATCGCTTGCTGCTCAGGGGAACTGCCGATGACACTGGTCGGGAACTGGATCTTGAGCGAGCCGCTGTGGCTCGTTTTCGTGGGGCTTCTTGTCTGCCTCGTCCTCAGTGCCGTGCTAGGCTACTTCCTGAGACGACGAATCTCGCCGGATAAGGAAGAGAAGTCAGACCAGGAGGGCTACATCTTTTCCGCGGTCATGGGCCTGCTCGCACTCCTGGTGGGCTTCACCTTTTCGCTGGCCATCGACCGCTTCGACAATCGCCGGACGCAAGTGCTGCTAGAGGCCAACGCTATCGGCACGACCTATTTGCGCGCGCAGCTGCTGAGGGAACCGCATCGGACCGAGCTCAGCAAGCTGCTGACGGCCTATGTCGACAATCGTGTTGCGCTGGGCAAGGCCAAACCCGGTCCGGAAGGGACCAGATTGGCGGACAGGAGCGATGCGCTCCTCACCGACTTATGGAAGGCCACGGTTGCCGCCTATCCGTCGATCCAGAACACTCCGCTTGCGGTCACGTTCGTCAACACGATGAACGAGATGATCGACATGGATGCCGCGCGAAAAGCGGCTCGGCGCACCCACGTACCTCCGCAGGTCTTTGCCCTGCTGTTTATCTATCAGATCATCACCGCCGGTGTGATTGGCTACGTCATGACGGGTCGCAACGGTCGAAAGGTGTCGGCGTTTCTGCTGTTCCTTTTCGCCCTTTCGGTGATCCTGATCATCGATCTCGATAGTCCGACAACCGGCTCGATCCGGGAATCGCAGCGTCCGATGGAAGACCTCCAACAATCGCTGCACGCGCAGCCGGCGGGTTCGTACGATCCCCTGCCCTTGCCACCGCCGTCTTGAGTTTCTCTCGGCTTCGCCTAGCCTTCGGGCATGGGCGTGGCAGATGGCCTGGCGGCCGGCACTTACCTGTTCGAAGATTTCCAGCTCGATCCGCGCAACCGTCGGCTCGCGCGCAAGGGCGCGCCGGTAGAGATTAACGCGCGCTATCTCGATGCCCTGACCCTGCTGGTGCGCGAACACGGGCAGCTCATTTCCAAGGACCGGTTTCTCGACGAGGTGTGGCGCGGCGTTCCGGTTACCGACGAAGCCCTCACCCAATGCATCAAGACCCTGCGCCGCCAGTTGGGTGACGACGCGACCGCGCCCAGGTTCGTGGAGACCGTGCCAAAGCACGGCTATCGCTTCATCGCGGCGGTCGAATGGACCGACGGCGCCCTCGTTGCCCCCGCTTCGGCACCGCCTTCCGTCAGCGACTGGCTGGAGTGGTTGCCGCTGGGCATGGCCGGGACCCTGGGCGGTGCTTTTGCCGGCCTGATGGGCGGACTGTTCTACGGCTTCAGCGGCTCGACCACGCCATTGCAACCGGGAATGGGGGCGACCTCGGTTCTGCTTGTCCTGACCGCGATCACGGTGGCGGTCGCGACCCTTGGTGCGGCGGGTGTCAGCCTCGGGATGGCGGGGGTCGGATATGCTTCCGGAAGCCCGTGGCGCTGGGCCCCTGCCGGGGGAGCCATAGGCGGCTTGCTTGTCGGAGCGGTGGTGAAGCTGCTCGGGCTAGACGCGTTCAACCTGCTGTTCGGACAATCGCCGGGAAACATCACCGGCGCGCCCGAAGGGTTGCTGCTGGGCGGTTCTGTGGGGCTAGGTGCGTGGCTTGCCGGACGCTCGCGAGAGCCGGGATTGCGACAGGGGGCCGGCATTGCCGCGCTGACTGGCGGCCTGGCCGGAGTGCTCATCACCCTGCTTGGTGGGCATATGATGGGCGGAAGTTTGAACTTGTTGGCGCAGAGTCTGCCTCACTCGCGCCTGACGTTGGATCCGATCGGTTCACTGTTCGGTGAACAGGGCTTTGGGCCCGTGAGCCATGCGGTGACCGGGGGTCTTGAGGGCGCACTATTCGGCGGTTGCGTGGTCGGGGCCATGATCCTGCTTCGCCGCGCCACAGCCAAGGCCTGATCCCAACGAAAAAGGGCGGCCCCGCAGGACCGCCCTTCTCGATTGTTCGGTATCGAACCGCTTAGCGCTTCGAGAACTGGAAGCTGCGGCGAGCCTTGGCGCGGCCGTACTTCTTACGCTCGACCGTACGGCTGTCGCGGGTCAGGAACCCGGCGGCCTTGACCGTGGTGCGCAGGGCCGGCTCGTACTTGGCGAGAGCCTGGCTGATGCCGTGCTTGACCGCACCGGCCTGGCCGGAGAGGCCGCCGCCCTTGACGGTGGCGATGACATCGTACTGGCCTTCACGGCCGGCGATCGCGAACGGCTGGTTGATCACCAGACGCAGCGTCGGACGGGCGAAGTAGACTTCCTGTTCGCGGCCATTGACCACGACCTTGCCGCTGCCGGGCTTGAGCCACACGCGGGCAACGGCGTCCTTGCGGCGGCCGGTGGCGTAGGCGCGGCCCTGCTTGTCGAGCTCCTGCTCGCGCAGAACGGCCGGAGTCGAAGGGGCGGCAGCAACCGGAGCGGCGTCGGCGACGGCGAGCGTGTTCAGCTCGGCCAGATCGGAGACGGTCTGGGTATCGTTGTTTTCGGTAGCCATTATGCGGCAGCCTTGTTCTTGCGGTTCAGCGAAGCGACGTCGAGCGGCTGGGGCTGGGTGCCGCCATGCGGGTGCTCGGTGCCGGCGTAGAGGTGCAGCGCCTTCATCTGCTGACGGCCCAGCGGACCGCGCGGAATCATGCGCTCAACGGCCTTCTCCAGCACGCGCTCGGGGAAGCGACCGTCGAGGACCTTGTCCGCGGTCACTGCCTTGATGCCGCCGGCATAACCGGTGTGCTTGTAGTAGGTCTTCTCGTCGCGCTTGTTGCCCGTGAAACGGACCTTCTCGACGTTGATGACCACGACATGGTCACCGCAATCGACGTGCGGCGTGAAGCTCGGCTTGTGCTTGCCGCGCAGGTGGTTGGCGACGATCACGGCGAGGCGGCCGACGACCAGTCCCTCTGCATCGATCAGGTGCCACTTCTTTTCGACCTCGGCCGGCTTGATCGACCGGGTGATCTTGGTGAGCGCCTTCATGGCGGTGTGTCCTTATAACGAATAGGTTTCGCTCAGCCGGATTCGCTCCGGCCCTCGCGAAGAGCGGGCCATTTGTCGTTTGAGGCCCATCAAGTCAAGCAAATCCGCGGCTTTGCTGAGAGGTAAAATAATACCGTCAGACAAAATGACCCTCAGGAAGGTCGGTCCGCAACCAGTCCGCGCAACCACTCGGCCGTGGGCTTCGCCGCGGTGTCCGTCCGCCAGCCGAGCACTGCGGGCACCTCGTAGGGATGGATCTCCGCCAGTCGCGCCGTCGCCTGGTCGAGCAGGGCGGCGTCGGTCTTGAACAGCACTCCGACCTCGGCACTCTCGTCCGTCTGGCCTTCCCACAAGTAGATGGAGCGCATCGGCGGAAGGATGTTGGCGCAGGCGATCAGTCTCTCGTCGATCAATTGCCGGGCGATCGCTTCGGCGCTGGCCTCGTCGGCGAAGGGAGACCAGATCAGCGCACTCATTTCCGTCGACCGACTGCGTGCGCGCCCCAGGCGGTGGCTGCCACCAGCAAGGCGCCGACGAGTTGATGCAGTACGGCGAGCCAGAGAGCGACCCCGGTCATGACGGTCGCGATACCCAGCAGGATCTGCGTTCCGAACGCCGAATGGATCGCCACCGAGGCCTGACGCACTCCCTCGCGGCGGACCTTGCGCGAAAGCATCACCAGCGCGGCCACGGCGACCCATGCCCACCAGCGATGGAGGAAGTGGAGCAGGTAGGGGTCGTGCGTCAGCGTCCAGCCAAAGCCCTTGGACCAATCGACTTCAGGGAACAGCCGGCCCTGCATCAGCGGCCAGGTGTCGGAGGCGAGTCCTGCGTTGAGCCCGGCGACCCAGGCGCCGAGCAGCAGCTGGACGAAAACGATGATTCCGGTCAGCGCCGCCAGGCCGGTCAGGCGCGCGGGCTTAGCCTCGGGATTGCGGTGGAGCTGGATCAGGTCGAGCGCAGTCCACACGAGGCCGGCCAGGGTGAACAAAGCGGTCAGGAGGTGGATCGAAAGCCAGAAGTGGCTCACGTCGGTCACCTTCTCGGACAGGCCCGAGCGGACCATGTACCAACCGAACACGCCCTGCAGCCCGCCGAGCGCGAGTAGAGCGAGCAAGCGCGGCTTGTAGCCCTTCGGGATAGAGCCCCTGGCCCAGAACCACACGAGCGGCAACGCGAACGCCAGCCCGATCAAGCGGCCGAGCAGCCGGTGTGACCACTCCCAGAAGTAGATGAACTTGTAGTCGGACAGCGTCATCCCGGCGGGACCGTTGATCTGGCGGTACTCGCCGATCTGCTTGTAGCCGTCGAACTCTGCCTGCCATTGCGCATCGCTCAGCGGGGGAAGGGCACCGGTGACGGGCTTCCACTCGGTGATCGAAAGACCGCTTTCGGTAAGGCGGGTAATACCGCCGACGGCGATCATCAGCACCACGAGAGCGGCAACCGCCAGTAACCAGCGGGCCAGAGGGAGCGCGCGAACGGACCGGGCTCGGGGTGCAAAGTCCCCAGCCGGATTCTCTACCTGTACGACCATGAGCAGGCCCCCTGCTCCCCCGTAAGACAAAGCGCAAGCCTCGCGCGACGAACCGCACCGGCCAAAAACCCTGGGGGGCTTGCGCAACGTTATACAGTTACATAGATGGGGCCGCGATGGGTCACACTATTCCCTGGATTCGCGGGCGGCTCGACCGCGTTGGCATGGTCCTTTCCGGCCTTTGCGCGGTGCATTGCGTGCTCGGCATTGTCATTGTCGCCGGCCTCGGGCTCGGCGGCGGGATGTTCCTCGACCCGATCGTCCATCGTGTCGGTCTGCTCCTGGCGACGGTCATTGCCGGCGTTGCGATCGGCATCGGTGCGATCCAGCATCGGCGCGCAGCCCCATTCGTCGTGGCGATGGTGGGCTTGACCTTCATGGGCGGCGCCCTGGCTGTCGACCACGGCATCGAAGAGGCTGTGCTTACGATCATCGGCGTGATTCTCGTGGCCGCAGGTCACACGCTCAACTTGCGCAAGCACGCTTAAGCGTTATCTGCGCGGGACATGACCGCGCCTCTTAACCTCACCATCAACGGCGAGCCGCGTCGCTCCGCCGCTGCGACCATCGCCGAACTCGTCACCGAGCTGGGCCTCAAGCCCGAGAAGGTGGCCGTCGAGCACAACGGCGTCATCGCGCCGCGTTCGACGCTGGGCGAGGTGGCACTGGCAGAGGGTGACGCGTTGGAGATCGTTCACTTTGTCGGCGGTGGTTCCGATGACGATACCTGGACCGTCGCAGGCCGCACCTTCCGCTCGCGCCTGATCGTCGGCACCGGCAAGTACAAGGATTTCGCGGAAAACGCTGCGGCGCTCGAGGCGAGTGGGGCGGAGATCGTCACCGTCGCCGTGCGCCGGGTCAACGTCTCGGACCCTTCGGCGCCGATGCTGACCGACTTCATCGATCCCAAGAAGGTCACCTACCTGCCCAACACTGCGGGTTGCTTCACCGCCGAGGACGCAATCCGCACCTTGCGCCTGGCGCGCGAGGCCGGGGGCTGGGACCTGGTGAAGCTCGAGGTGCTGGGCGAGGCACGCACGCTCTACCCAGACATGCGCGAGACTCTGCGGGCGACCGAGATTCTGGCCAATGAAGGCTTCAAGCCGATGGTCTACTGCACCGACGATCCGATTGGCGCCAAGCAGCTTGAAGAAGCGGGCGCTGTGGCGATCATGCCGCTGGGCGCCCCGATCGGCTCGGGCCTGGGTATCCAGAACCGGGTAACGATTCGCCTCATTGTGGAAGGCGCCAAGGTCCCGGTACTGGTCGATGCCGGAGTGGGCACAGCCAGCGATGCCACTGTGGCGATGGAACTCGGTTGCGACGGCATCCTGATGAACACCGCGATTGCCGAGGCCAAGGATCCGATCCGGATGGCCCGTGCGATGAAGCATGCGGTCCAGGCCGGGCGCGACGCCTATCTCGCCGGGCGCATGGCGACACGAAAGTATGCCGATCCCAGCAGCCCGCTGGCGGGTTTGATCTAGAAATCCTCCACCTTTTTGCGGATCGTTAACCAAAGTCGGTGACACTCCCATCGAAAGGGGGCTGTCATGGCCAAGACCGGAACCGCATCGCTAACCATCGCCGAGCTGCGCGAATTCGCCAGCTTCACCGAGGAAGAGCAGCTCTTCATCGAGCGCTCGCTCGATATCGGGCTCGGCCGCGGCGATGCGTTCAAGCTCTGGTCGCGCCAATCCGGTGACACCGCCGCGATCCGCGCCCAGTACCTCGCCTATCGAGAGCTTCGCGCCCTTCGCGACACGATCCCCTGTGAGACCTCGATGGAAGGGGTGCAGGGCTTCATGGGTCCCCTGACGCGGATCACCGCGCTCGATCTGGCGCAGGAGCAGCTGTCCAGCTTCTCCTCTTACCGCTTCCTCTACGAACGGCTGCTCGGCGCCAGGGCACGGCCTTGGCTCCCGTCGGCGTTCTGCGGGGCGGCCGCACTGCCGCAGATCCGCCCGGCTCGTCGCAAGATGCTGCTCCAGTCGCTCAGCGAAGCCGCTGCGACCGCGCCGGGCTGGTCCGATCGCGAACCGTGCTTCTATCCGGAAAAGGTTGAGGCCGAAGCGGCCTGAGGCCGCCTAACCCTTATACAACCCGTCGATGCGGTCGCCGTACCGTTCCTTGATCTTGTGGCGGCGGATCTTGAGACTTGGGGTCATCTCGCCGTTTTCGATGGTGAAAGGCTCTTCGGCGAAGGCGAACTGGCGGACCTTCTCGGTCACCGACAGATCCTGATTCACCCGGTCGATTGCCGCGCGGACGGCGCTGCGGAAGGCGGGGAGTTGCTGGAGTTGATCGATGTTCAGCTTCTCGCCGTTGTCCTTCGCCCAGCGGAACGACCAGTCGCAATCGGGGACGATCAGCCCGACCACATAGGGCCGCTTGTCGCCGCTCACCATCGCCTGCGAAATCTCGGGCTGCAGCGTCAGCATGCCTTCGAGCTTCTGCGGGGCGATGTTGTCGCCCTTGTCGTTGACGATGATGTCCTTCTTGCGATCGGTGATGACGATGCGGCCACCGTCGTCGAGATGTCCGATGTCGCCGGTGTGGAGCCAGCCGTCGATGATCGTCTTCGCCGTTTCGGCCGGGTTGTGCCAGTAGCCGAGCATGACCAGCTCGCCCCGGACCAGGATCTCGCCGTCGTCTGCGATCCTGACTTCGACCCCCCGTAGCGGAGGACCGACAGTCGCGAGCCGAATGCCGGCCGAGGGGTAGTTGCAGCTCACCACCGGGGCGCTTTCGGTCTGGCCGTAGCCCTGGAGCATGACCAGGCCCATCGATTCGAAGAACGCGCCAACCTCGGGGTTGAGCGGCGCTCCGCCCGAAACGAGCGCTTTGATCCGCCCGCCGAAGCGCTGCCTGATCTTCGGACGCAAGGTCACGTCGAGCAGGCGTTCGATCGGCCAGTCGCTCAACCGGCGGGTGCCAGCGGCACGTCGTTCCGCCAGGCCGAGCGCCTGGTCGAGCAGAAACTGCGCGAAGCGGCCCTGCTTCTCGACCTGCTTGACTATACGCCCGCGCAGCATCTCGAACAGCCGCGGCACAACCACCATGAAGGTCGGCTTCGCCTCCTCGATATTGCTGCCGAGTTTGTCGAGGCCTTCAGCAAACCAGATGTCAGCCCCTAGGCCAATCGGCAGGAACAGGCCCGCTGTGTGCTCCAGCGCGTGGCTCAGCGGTAGGAACGACAGGAAGCGCTCGTCGCTCCAGCCGAAATCTCCGGCAAGTATTTCCGCTGCGCCCTCGACATTGCAGAGGATCGCCCCGTGGTGCAGCAGCACGCCGCGCGGCGCGCCGCTGGTGCCGCTGGTGTAGATGATGCAGGCGGGATCACGCCGCCCGATTCCGGCAATGCGCGCGTCGACTGCGGCCCGGGCGGCCAGGGCGTCGCCCTCGATCAGGTCGTCCCACTGATGGACCTCGAAGTCCGCCTGTCCGGCGCGGAGCGATTCCATGGCGATGACGTGACGCGCGATGCCCGAGCGCACGATCGCCGGCAGTAGCGGCTCGGCGAGCTTGCGGTTGGAGACGATCGCCGCCTTGGCACCCGAGTTGTCGAGGATGTGCAGGTGATCGCGTTCGGTGTTCGTGGTGTAGGCCGGGGTGGTGATGCACCCCGCGGCCATGATCGCCAGGTCGGCGATTGCCCATTCGGGCCGATTCTCCGCCACCAGCACCACCCGGTCCCCATCCTTGAGGCCCATGGTGCGCAGCGACTGCGCCAGAAGGGAGACTTGCCGCGCCGCTTCGTTCCAGCTGAGCGAAGTCCAGGCGCCATCTATCTTGGCCGTCAGGAAGGGTCGCTCACCAAGTTCGTCGGCGCGCACGAAAAAGAGCCGGACGAGATTCGGCGCAGACGCGAAATCGGTAAGCTGCACTCGCGCCTCCTTTCCCCTTTATGCCGGTTTTCCGGCCTATCGATTGTTGTTGGTTACGGCGCGCGAGGCGCAGCGGCAAGAGAGCGCCTTACTCTCCGATCGCCCTTCCCTCGCTGCGCGGATCGGCTGCACCGACCCAGCCTGCGGCCGTCCGTTGCGCGCCGTTGGTCTTGAGCGGCAGGCTGCGCGTAGCGATCTGGGCGTGACCAAGGGCCTGGAGTTGCGGGATCATCCGGACGAGCGCGCTACCTTCTTCCACGCTCAGCTGGTCACCTGGCGCAAACAGCACCGGCAGGGACATCGCTTGATCGAGCGGCAGGCCGAAGTCGATCACGCCGATCAGCGCCCGGGCGACCTGCACCGGAATGGTCGCTCCCCCGGCGGCTCCGATCACGAGGACCAGCTTGCCCTGGGAATCGTAGACCAGTGTCGGGGCCATCGAACTGCGCGGCCGCTTGCCGCCCTCCACCCGGTTGGCAACCTGGCGGCCGTCGACGGTGGGGACGAAGCTGAAGTCGGTCAGCTCGTTGTTGAGGTAATAGCCCCCGACCATGATGCCCGATCCGAACGATCCCTCGACGGTCGAAGTGTAGCTGACCGCGCTGCCTTGGCGGTCCACGACGACGAAGTGCGAGGTGCCGTGTTCTTCGGGCTCCACGCCAACCGGCGGCGCGAGCGTGATGCCGCGCGGGGTGCCGGCGGTGACTTGCGCCAGCGTGCTGTTCGGATCGATCAGGGCCCCGCGCCCGACGAGGTAGTCGGGTTCCATCAGCCCTTCTGCCGGCACCGAAACGAAGTCCGGATCGGCCAGGTAGCGCTCGCGGTCGGCGAAGGCGAGGCGCTGGGATTCGGCGAAGAGGTGCCAGAACACCGGCGAATCCTTGCCCAGCGCACCGAGGTCGAACCGCTCGAGCTGCTTGAGGACGGCATAGACCGTGGTCGCGCCGGAAGAGGGTGGGCCCATCCCGCAGATGCGATAGCCGCGATAAGGGCCGCACAGTTCGGGCCGGTCCTTGGCCTGATAAGCGGCAATGTCAGCAACTGTCATGGCACCGCCGCGGGGCGTCTCGGCCGCGACCTCAGAGGCGATCTGGGCGGCGTTGGTGCCGCTGTAGAACCACTCGGGCCCCTGCTCCGCCAGACGCTCGAGCGTTTCCGCGAGGGCCGGATTGCGCAGCACGGTTCCGACGGGCAGCGCTTCGCCCGACGCGTCGTAGAAGATCGCCAGCGCTTCGGGCTGGTGGGCGGCGCGGTTCTTCGACTGGACCAGGAACTGCCGGCCGCGCTCGCTCAGCACCCAGCCATCGCGCGCCAGCTTGATCGCGGGCTGGAACAGCGCGGCCCAGGGAAGCTTGCCGTAACGCTCATGCGCTTCGGCGGCGAGGCTGACGTTGCCGGGAACGCCGACGCTCAGGCCGGAAATGACCGCGGTCATAAACGGGAGCGGCTTGCCCTCGGCATCAAGGAACCATTGCGGATCGGCCCCGGACGGGGCGGTCTCGCGGCCGTCGAGCGTATCGATCTCGCCATCGGGCGAGCTGTGCATCATGAACCCGCCGCCGCCGATGCCCGAGCTCTGCGGCTCGACCACGCTCAGCGCGAGCATGGTGGCGATGGCGGCATCGGTCGAACTTCCGCCCTGGCGCAGCATCGCGACGCCGGCTTCGGCAGCGCGCGGATCGGCGGCGCTGACCACGCCGGCGGTCTGGGTCTCGGAAGTCCGGGCGGGGGCGGGAACGGTGGCGCAGGCGCCGAGCAGCAGCGCGGCGAGGGGGAGCAGGAGACGATTGGGCATCACAGAGGTGCTATTCGCTTCCCACCGCCTCGGCAATGGAGGCAAAGCCGTCGCGCCGTAAAAGGGTTTCGAGGCCGCTCACAATCCGGCGGGCAATGCCCGGCCCTTCATAGACCATGGCGCTGTAGACCTGGACCAGGCTCGCACCCGCACGGATCCGCTGCCAGGCGTCTTCGGCCGTGGCGATGCCGCCGACGCCCACTAGCGGCAGGGCGCCGCCCGTCGCTTTGCGGAAATCGCGCACGCGCTGGAGCGCCAGTTCCTTCAGCGGCGCGCCGGACAGCCCGCCGGTCTCGCCGGCTTGGCTCGACCGCAACGGCGGCCGGGAGATCGTGGTGTTGGAGACGATCAGCGCGCCGAGCTTCTTGTCGAGAGCGATGCGGGCGATGGCCTCGATGTCGGCGGGCTCGAGGTCGGGGGCGACCTTGAGGAACACCGGCGGCCCGCTTTCACCGCGCGATTCGAGCACGGCGTCGAGCAGGGCGGTCAGCGCGCCTTCGTCTTGCAACGCTCGCAGTCCCGGCGTGTTGGGGCTCGAGATATTGACCGCGAGATAGGAGGCGAGCGGCGCCATGAGCTGCGTCATCTGCGCATAGTCGGCCACGCGATCCGCCGAATCCTTGTTGGCGCCGATGTTGATCCCGACCACGCCGGGGCGGCCCTGGCGCACCATCAGGCGCGCTGCGGCTGCTGGTCCGCCGCCGTTGTTGAAGCCCATGCGATTGATCACCGCGCGGTCTTCGGTCAGCCGGAACAGGCGCGGCTTCGGGTTTCCGGCCTGAGGGCGCGGGGTGATCGAGCCGACCTCGACGAAGCCGAACCCCTGGCCGAGCAGGGCATCCGGCACCTCGCCGTCCTTATCGAATCCGGCGGCCATGCCCAGCGGATTGGGAAAGGTGAGGCCCGCGACTCGGGTCTCGAGCGGACCGCCAGGGACGGCGGCCTTGCCTGGCAGGAATCGCACGCCCGCGATGGCGAGGCGATGCGCCCGTTCGGGGTCGAGGGCGTAGATGGCGGGTCGGGCAAGGCGAAAAAGCACGGCCGAGCCTATGGCAGCGCTGCCGTTCACTGTCGATGTGTGCTTTGTGGCGCCTCGTGACATCGTGCCCACACGGCGCAATTTTTGAACTCCGTGTCGCATTCCTACAAGATTCGGATTTGGGCCGTGCCTATTAGGACCTTGCGACCCGAAGGGCTCGAAGCAGCGATGCAACGAGTTCTCGACTTTCCAAGGGCGGCCTTTGGGGGCCGCCCCTTTTTTTGTGCCGCACAAAGCCACGCTTGTTTGAAATCCCGGCAATCGCGACCTAAGTGAAATCGGAGCGAATCACTCCGATTTGAGAATGGATCGCAATATGCGCCTGTCCAGCATGGCCGATTATGCCGTCGTCACGATGTGCGCCGCCGCGCGCCATTGCGGATCTGCGCGCGTTTCGGCCACGGAACTGGCGGAGGAGACGGGCTTGCCCGTACCGACAGTGCAGAAGCTCGTCAGCCTGCTTTCGCGTGCCGGCCTGCTGCGCTCGGTGCGCGGCGCTGGTGGCGGGCTCAAGCTTGCCAGGCCCGCGGCAGCGATCTCGCTCGCCGATATAGTCGAGGCGGTCGAGGGTCCGATCGCGCTGACTGCCTGTGTCGAGCAGGGGAAGCACGATTGCGCGCTTGAGCCCTGCTGCAATGTCCGCCCCCACTGGGGGCTGGTGAATGAAACCCTGCGTGGGGCTTTGGCCGGTGTGCCGCTGACCCGCCTCGCGCAACCGGAAGTGCCCGCATGAGTGAAGAATTGGAAATTCAGGACCGCGCCGCGCGCGAGGCTGCTGCCAAGGCCGCCGAGTACGAACACGGCTGGTCGGCTGACATTGAGCAGGAATTCGCGCCCAAGGGGCTCGACGAGAGCACCGTGCGCTTCATCAGCGCGAAGAAGAACGAGCCCGAGTGGATGCTCGACTGGCGGCTCAAGGCCTTCCGCATGTGGCTGGAGATGGAAGAGCCGAACTGGGCAAAGCTCGGCTATCCCAAGATCGATTATCAGGACGCCTATTACTACGCGGCGCCGAAGAAGAAGCCGGAGCTGAAGAGCCTCGACGAACTCGATCCCGAGATTCGCGAAGTCTATGAAAAGCTCGGCATTCCGATCGAGGAGCAGAAGGTCCTCGCTGGCGTCGAAGGCGCCCGCAAGGTCGCGGTCGACGCGGTGTTCGACAGCGTCAGCGTCGCGACCACGTTCCGCGAGGAACTGAAGAAGGCCGGCGTGATCTTCCTCTCGATCAGCGAGGCGATCCGCGAATATCCGGAGCTGGTGAAGAAGTGGCTCGGCCGCGTGGTGCCGCAGCGCGACAACTTCTTCGCGACGCTCAACAGCGCGGTCTTTTCGGACGGCACCTTCGTCTACATCCCCGAAGGCGTGCGCTGCCCGATGGAGTTGAGCACCTATTTCCGCATCAATGCGGAGAACACCGGACAGTTCGAACGCACGCTGATCATCGCCGACAAGGGCAGCTACGTCTCGTACCTTGAGGGCTGCACCGCGCCGATGCGCGACGAGAACCAGCTCCACGCCGCAGTCGTGGAACTGGTCGCGCTCGAGGATGCGGAGATCAAGTACTCGACAGTGCAGAACTGGTACCCCGGCGATGCCGAGGGCAAGGGCGGCATCTACAACTTCGTCACCAAGCGCGGCCTGTGCCAGGGCGCGCGGAGCAAGATCTCCTGGACCCAGGTGGAAACCGGCAGCGCGGTGACCTGGAAGTATCCGAGCTGCGTGCTCAACGGTGAGGATTCGGTTGGCGAGTTCTACTCGGTCGCGGTGACCAACAACTACCAGCAGGCCGATACCGGCACCAAGATGATCCACAACGGCAGAGGCAGCCGCTCGACGATCGTTTCCAAGGGCATCAGCGCCGGCAAGAGCAACAACACCTATCGCGGCCTCGTGCGCGTGGCGGCCAATGCCGACGGCGTGCGCAACTTCACCCAGTGCGACAGCCTGCTGCTCGGCAGCGAGTGCGGGGCGCACACCGTGCCCTATATCGAGGTCAAGAACCCGACCGCGCAGATCGAGCACGAGGCGACCACCAGCAAGATCAGCGACGACCAGCTGTTCTATGCCATGCAGCGCGGGCTCGGGCAGGAAGAGGCGGTCGCGCTGATCGTCAACGGCTTCGCCAAGGAAGTGCTGCAGCAGCTGCCGATGGAATTCGCCGTGGAGGCGCAGAAGCTCTTGGGTATTAGTTTGGAAGGAAGCGTTGGATGACCGCCGAGCGCAAGAAACTCTCGCTCGGCAACGTGTCCGACCGTGAACGGGCCACCGGCGACGCCGAGAAAGCCTGGAAGATCTCTCCCGCGCGGGCCGAGCAGCTCAAGCAGCGTGCCCGTGACATGCGGCGCAATCCCTCCGAAGCGCAGAAGCTGCTGTGGGAACGGCTCAAGGACAAGCAGTGCGGCTTCACTTTCAACCGCGAAGTGGTGATGGGCAGCGCGATTGTCGATTTCGCCTGCAAGACCCGCTGGGTCGTGGTCGAAACCGGCGGTACCGGTGACGACGCAGAAGCGACGCTTGCCGTGCTCAGCGACCGCAAACTCAACGACGTCGGCGTGCGCGTCATGCGCTTCGCCGAAGCCGAAATCATCGAAGACACCGACAAGGTCGTGAAGGCGATCAAGGACGAGCTGCAGAAGCCGTTCGAACGCCCACGGTCCAATGAGAGAACACATGCTGCAAATCGATAATCTTCACGCCACCGTCGGCGGTACGCCGATCCTCAACGGGCTCTCACTCACCGTGAACGCGGGCGAGATCCACGCGATCATGGGGCCGAATGGCGCCGGCAAGTCGACCTTGGCCTATGTTCTGGGCGGACGGCCGGGATACGAAGTGACCGGTGGTTCGGTCAGCTTCAACGGCGAAGACCTGCTCGCGCTCGATCCGCACGAGCGGGCCGCGCTCGGGCTGTTCCTCGGCTTCCAGTATCCGGTCGAAATTCCGGGCGTGTCCAACGTGCAGTTCCTGCGCGAAGCCCTTAACGCCCAGCGCAAGGCGCGCGGTGAAGAACCGCTTTCGGGCGGCGACTTCCTCAAGCTGGCCAAGGAGAAGGCTGGGCTGCTGCGGATGGACATGGAAATGCTCAAGCGGCCGGTGAACGTCGGCTTCTCGGGCGGCGAGAAGAAGCGCGCCGAGATGGTCCAGATGGGCATTCTCGACCCCTTCTTCGCAGTGCTCGACGAGACCGATTCCGGCCTCGACATCGATGCGCTCAAGATCGTGGGCGAAGGGATCAATTCGATCATGCGCCGTCCGGACAAGGGCGTGCTGCTGATCACCCACTACCAACGCCTGCTCGATTACGTGAAGCCGGACGTGGTTCACGTCCTTGCCAAGGGCCGCATCGTGAAGAGCGGCGGCCCCGAACTCGCGCTCGAGCTGGAGCGTGAGGGTTACGAGGCGGTGGCGTGACGCAGCTCGCTGCCCTTCCCACCTGGCGCGACGAGGAATGGCGCTACGCCGACTTCGCGGCGCTGGAGACGCTCGCGCCCGAGCGGTTCGACGAGTGGAAAGAGGTCGAGCTGGCTCCCGGCGAAACGCGTCGCAAGTCCATGGTGCTCGGCGGAGAGTCGCCCGAACTGCACCGCATTCGCCTGATCGTGGGCGAAGGCGCGCGGGCGGAACTGTTCGTGGCCAATATCGGCAACGACTACACCCGCGTCGAAGTCGAGGTGCGGCTGGCGAAGGGTGCGCATTTCCAGTTCGGTGGCGTGACCATTGGCGGTGGCGAGGCAACGCGCGAGTTCGTCACTCGCACTATCCACGCTGAGCCCGAGGCGACGTCCGAGCAGGTCGTGCGCGCGGTCCATTGGGGCCAGGGCACGGGCAACTTCCTCGGCCGCATCGATGTGGCGCGCGACGCGCAGAAGACCGACGCCGCGCAGGACTTCAAGGGCCTGCTGCTCGAACGCGGGGCCTCGGCTAACGCCAAGCCCGAGCTCGAGATCTTCGCCGACGACGTGAAGTGCGCCCACGGCGCCGCGATCGGCGAGATGGATGAGACGGCGCGCTTCTACATGGCTGCGCGCGGCATTCCGCCGGAAGTGGCCAAGACGCTGCTGGTGCGGGCGTTCATCGCCGATGCCTTCGCGGCGATGGAGGACGAGACCGAGCAGGAGCGGTTGCTGGAGGCTGCGCTGGCGGTCCTCGGAGACGTGGCGTGAGCACCGCACCCGCCCTGCACGCTGCCGTCGACTTCAAGTCCGATTTCCCCGGCCTGCTGAATGTGGACGGATCGCGCTGGCACTACCTGGATTCCGGCGCCACGGCGCAGAAGCCGCAGGCGGTAATCGACGCGGTGAGCAAGGCCGTCGGCGCCGACTACGCCACAGTGCACCGCGGCGTGTACACCCGCTCGGCCGAGATGACGCTCGGCTACGAAGCCGCACGTCGCCGCGTCGCCGCGTTCATTGGCGGGCGCGAGGATGAGGTGGTCTTCACTCGCGGCGCGACCGAGGCGATCAACCTTGTCGCCTATTCCTGGCCCGACAAGGGGCGGGTGCTGCTG
Organism: Porphyrobacter sp.; assembly: GCA_017744315.1. Classification (GTDB taxonomy): domain Bacteria; phylum Pseudomonadota; class Alphaproteobacteria; order Sphingomonadales; family Sphingomonadaceae; genus Croceibacterium_A. The sequence continues at coordinate 345,029 of JAGIBN010000003.1, read as the reverse complement.
TCTGAGCTCGAGCACCACTCCAATATCGTCCCCTGGCAGCTCGCTGGCTGGCAGGTCGACGTCTGCCCGATCACTTCGGATGGACAAATCGACCTCGATGCGGCGGAGCGGATGCTGACGAAGGACCACAAGATGGTCGCCTTCGCGCATGTCTCGAACGTGCTCGGCTCGGTGCTCGACGTCGGCCGGGCGGTGGAGCTGGCGCATTCGGTCGGGGCGAAGATCCTGCTCGACGGGTGTCAGGCCGTGCCGCGACTTCCGGTCGACGTTGCGGCGCTGGATTGCGATTTCTACGCTTTCTCCGGTCACAAGCTTTACGGCCCGACCGGGATCGGCGCGCTGTGGGCGCGGGCCGAGCTGCTCGATCGCATGCCCCCTTGGCAGGGTGGTGGCGCGATGATCGAGAAGGTGACTTTCGCCAAGACAACCTTCGCCCCGCCGCCGCAGCGGTTCGAGGCGGGGACCCCGGCGATCGTCGAGGCGATCGGCCTCGGCGTGGCCTGCGACTACGTGGCGAACATCGGGCTCGAAGCGATCCACGCGCACGAGGCGCGACTGGTCACGCAACTGCGCGAGGCACTGCGCGGCATGAACGATGTTCGCCTGTTCGGACCGGACGACAGCGCCGGGATCGTCAGTTTTGCGCTCGACGGTATTCACCCGCACGATCTCGGCACCATATTGGATGAAGAAAACGTCGCCATCCGCGCCGGGCACCATTGCGCCCAGCCGTTGATGGAACGGCTCGGCGTCCCCGCCACCGCGCGGGCGAGTTTCGGGCTCTACAGTGATGAAAGCGATCTTGCCGCGCTGCTGCGCGGGATCGAACGGACCAAGAGGATTTTCGGATGAGCGAGGGAGCGGAGAAGTCTTTCCGCGTCGAGGAAGTGGACGGCGTTGAAACGCCGGCCAGGGCGCGTGTGGAAGACGCGGAGACGCCCGCGGAGAAGCTCGAGCGCAAGCGGGATTACCTGGAAGGGTTCCTGGCGCAGAAGCCGCAAGCCACGGCTCCGGGCGATCCCGGCGGCGATCTCTACGAACGCGTGATCGACGCGCTGCGGGAGATTTTCGACCCCGAGATTCCGGTCAACATTTACGACCTCGGCCTGATCTACGGCGTCGATGTCTCGCCCGACGCTGACGTGGCCGTGACGATGACGCTCACGACGCCGCACTGTCCGGTGGCAGAATCGATGCCGGGCGAGGTCGAGCTGCGTGTCTCCTCAGTACCGGGCGTACGCGATGCCGAGGTGAGCCTGGTGTGGGATCCGCCATGGGACCCGGCCAAGATGAGCGACGAAGCGCGGCTCGAGCTGGGGATGCTTTGATGACCGAGACCAAGATCCGCCAGCGGCCCGCTGCCGTGACTCTCACGGCTACTGCGGAACAGCGCATCGCTGACCTGATGGCGCAAGCTCCGGAAGGGGCGATCGGTGTGCGCCTTTCGACGCCGCGCCGCGGGTGCTCAGGGCTTGCCTATTCGGTCGACTACGTCACGCAGGAACAAGCCTTCGACGAGAAGATCGAGACGCCGGGCGGCGTGTTCTACATCGACGGGGCGAGCGTGCTCTACCTGATCGGTAGCACCATGGACTGGCAGGAAGACGATTTCACCGCCGGGTTCGTGTTCCAGAACCCCAACGCCAAGGGCGCCTGCGGCTGCGGCGAGAGCTTTACCGTCTGACGATTGGCGTCGCAGCGGCGACGCCGAAGTTCGACTAGGCTTCTTTCGCGAGGAAGGTGATCAACGCCTGCTCGTATTCGTCGATAGCGCCATCGGCTTCGACGTGGGAGTCGAGCCATTGCTGCTCGCCGGCGTCGATCTTCTCCGCTTCTGTCAGTTCGGCCAGCGGATCGAGAGCGGGCTGCTTCTTGCCGAAAACCACACCGAAAGCGTCTGGGGCGCTCTGCACCATGCGGCCAAGGAAGCGCGTGACGTGGGTGGAGTCATCCGCGACGAAGGTTTCTAGTTCCAAGGCCTGCTCGCGCGAGATCTGCGCGGTGCGCGAAGCGACGCCCTGCAGGTAATTTGCCACCCCTTGCACGAACATGCGCTTCCACTCAGGCGCGTTGTCGGCGCCCAGTGCAGCATCTTTGAGGCGGAACAGCATTTCGGCTTCGACGCAGGAAATGCCTGCGGGACCATCGCCCGCCGGGGCGAATAGGACACGGCGCAACAACGCGGCTTCGGTTGCGTTGACCGAACCCGCGACCAGTTCGCCATTCCGCGTGGGGCCGCTGCCGGTCAGTACAGCCTGTTCAATCTGCTGGAGGATGTAGCTTTTCAGGCGCTGCGGAACGTTAAGACCGCGCTCGAGCACGCGGACTAGCAGTTCCAGCTCGGTCATGCTCTTGAGCTCGCCGTCGCGGTCGACCCGCTCGATCAGCCAGCCCGCAGCATCCTCGGACACGTAGCCGCGTGGCTCCGCGCCGTTGATCACGTATTCGCCGACGGCCTCGACGAAGAAGTCGCTCCACTCGGCGGTTGGTTCGGCCAGTGCGTCGTTCACGTCAAAGATCGCCGAAACCTCGTCGGACCGCATCGAGCCGTCACTCCAGCCCATGCGGCGCAGAGCGAGGATTTCGTCGGCGGAAATCGCACCGTCGGCAGCGGCCTGGCGTGCGATATCGGCAAACTGCATAGTCATGCTCTGTCGAGCTCCCATCGTTTGCGAAGGGATATCGCCCAACAAGCTTAAATTGGGGTTACTTCCCCGGCTGCCTTACCGGCGCAGCGCGGCGACGCAGGCGGCGCGATCGACGTCCTGGCCGTCACTGGCCCGGCGCGCCTCGATCCACGTCGCGACCGGCTCGGAGCCTTCGCGAAGGGGATAGAGGAACACGTCGAGCACGCAGGCCTCGCCGGAGAACTGGAGCTTGCGCATGTCACCCTCGCGCACGTCGAGGCGCGGATTGCCAAACTGGCGGGTGAGCGCGTCCGAATCTCGCTCGATCACCGCCTCCAATCCCGGCGCGCGCAGCACTTGCGGGGCGCGGAAGCCGACAACGGGCGGGGCGTTGGGCTGGGTCGGCGGCACCACCTGGGTAATGGGAGAGCGCGCCGGCGGCGGGGGCGCCGATGGTTTGTTGGCCTGGGGAACCGTGGCACAACCGGCCAAGAGCGGCAGGATCGGCAGCAAGAGTTTGAAGCGCATGCTCAGGTGCGACCCTTTCGGTGGATCAGGTGGGTTGAGGCGGCCGCTCCAAGCAACGGCGCGAGCAGGTTCACGAACGGCACTGCCAGCAGTGCGGCGATGGCGCCACCCAGCAAGAGCCGTTCGCCCCGGCTGACAGGTGCGGGGTCAGCCGCGTCACGACGATGACGCAGCCATACCATGTCCTGCAACTCCCGCCCGACGAGCACTGCGTTAACTGCGAGGAACAGCAGCGCGGGGCCTATGCCGGTCACCAGCAAGGCCAGGGCAAAAGGCAAGACGGCGAGATTGACGAAGAGGGCGCGCGCGGCAGCCCTCAGGCTGGTCGAGAACTGCTCACGCACGGGCAGGTCGCGCGCACGGGCGGCCGCTTGCGGATAGTACCGCTGCTCTACGGCCTGGACCACGTCGTCGGCGAAGAACTGGATCACCGCCATGGCCACGATCCGCCAGGCGAGCCACAAGCCGACCAAGGCGATCAACATGGAGGCGAGGCTGCGCACCTGGTCGGCGCCGGTAAAAGCCGCATCGCTCAAGCCGAGTGCAGTCAGAGCCCAATCGAGCAGGTACCAGCCCCCGACCGCGACCAGGATGAAAAGCACCACGGTGATCGCGAGGCTTTTCAGCAGGATGCGAAGCACTCGCGGATCGACCAACTGGCCAAGCGCGAGTAGCAGTGAAGCGGCGACCCCGGGCATATTGCTTGCGATTGCGCGCGGAGCAGGCCAAGTCAACGCCCGCGCGGCTCCCTGGGCCGTGTGTCCTCCACTCGAAGTCCCGGAAAACCGCATGTCCGAACCTAAATATGACGTGATCGCCATCGGCAACGCCATCGTCGACGTGATGGCTCCCTGCGACGACGAGCTCATCAATTTGCTCGGGATGGTCCGGGGCGGCATGTCGTTGATCGACGAGGCCGAGGCGGAGCGGCTCTACGGGATGATGGGACCGGCGAAGGAAATTTCCGGCGGATCGGCGGCCAATACGCTCGCCGGCCTGGCCGCCCTCGGCGCCAGCTGCGCCTTCATCGGCCAGGTTGCCGACGATCAGCTCGGCGAAGTTTTCGCGCACGATATCCGCGCCGGGGGCATCGCCTTCAACACGCCGGTCCGCAGCGGCGAGCCCGCGACCGCGCGGTGCCTGATCTATGTCACACCCGACGGCCAGCGGACCATGAACACTTTCCTCGGCGCGTCCCAGTTTCTGCCCGCCAGCGCACTCGAAGACGAGATGATCGCCAGCGCGCGGGTGCTCTATCTGGAAGGCTACTTGTGGGATCCGGAAGAGCCGCGCGCAGCCATGCGCCGCGCCATCGCAGCCTCCCGCAATGCCGGCCGCAAGGTCGCGCTGACGTTGTCGGATTCGTTCGTCATCGCCCGCCACGCCAACGATTTCCGCGCCTTGCTGGCCGAAGGGCAGATCGACATCCTGTTCTGCAACGAGGACGAGCTCCACACCATGACGGGCGAACGGGATTTCGAGGCCGGCGTGGCTCAGCTTGCTCCGCAAGTGCCTATCCTGGTCGTGACGCGCAGCGCCAAGGGCGCCGTTGCCATTGCGGGTGAGGAGCGCGTCGAAGTCGCGGCGGAGCCGATTGAGACAGTGGTCGACACGACGGGCGCCGGCGATCTGTTCGCCGCAGGCTTCCTTGCGGGCCATGTGCGCGACCTGCCGCTGGCGACCTGCCTGCGCATGGGTGCGATCGCCGCAGCGGAAGTCATCAGCCACTACGGCGCGCGGCCGGAAGCCAGCCTCACGGCCCTGATGGATGAACGGCTCAACTGAGCATCCTGCCCCGTTCAGGGGCGGCAATTGGGTGAATCTTAGGACTTCCGCGCTATCCGCGCGGGAGAACCGGAGCGCCATCCAACGATGCGATTCACGTCCTCATGATCGATCTCGGCCTTCCCGGCGGGATGGAGGCGCTCGTGCGTGGGTGGGAGCTGCTCCAGCCCCAGGCCACGCTGCCGACGCAAGGCGCTGATTTCATTGCTGCGCTCGGCCGCACCCTGCTGGCCGACACTCCGATCAAGCTGGTCGAGGCGAAGGAAGAGGACGAGACCGTCGCCGTCCTGCCCCTGTGCCACGGGCGCGGACCTTTCGCGCGCTGGCGGCTTCCCGGGGCCGCGGAAGTATTCGAACCGGGCGATGCGCTGTGCCGTGACGACCGCTCGGCAGAAACGCTTGCGCAATTCCTGGCGCGGCAGGCCCGCCCGGTCGAATTGCACCGGGTACCGGCGGATTCTTCGCTGATCCCGGCGCTCAAGGCGGCCATCAAGGGGCGCGGCTGGGTCTCGGTCCGGCCCGCCACCGCCTGTCCCTACATTGCGCTGGATGCCTCGTGGATCGATGCCGAGAGCCGGTTCTCCTCGCGCCGCAGGTCCGACTTCCGTCGTGCTGAACGCCGGGCTGCCGAATTCGGATCGGTGACCTGCGAAGTGCTGAGCCCGGGCCTGGCCGAGTTCGATGCCCTTTTCGACGAAGCCGTGGCCGCCGAGGCGCGCAGCTGGAAGGCCGAGGCGGGTACGGCGATTGCCTGCGACCCGGCCAAGGAGCAGTTCTTCCGCTCCTACTTCCAGGCAGCCTGCGCGCGTGGCGAGTTTCGCGCCGCCTTCCTGCGGATCGACGGTCAGGTGGTTGCCATGCAACTCGCTGTCGAATGGTCGGGGCGATATTGGCTCTACAAGATCGGCTACGACGAGGCGTACGGCCGGTGCTCACCCGGCACGCTGCTGATGTTGCACTGCCTGGGCGATGCCGCTCGGCGTGGGCTGGAGAGCTTCGAACTGCTCGGTGATGCCGAGGCCTGGATTGCCGACTTCTGGACCCGCGAACAGCACGAATGCCGCCGCGTGCGGACTTATCCGTTGAGCCTTTCGGGCTTGACGGCGCTGTTTGCCGATGGTGCCGTTTGGATGCGGGGGCGGCTCCGGCCGAGCGCAGCATGAACGGGGTGATCAAAGCCCGGCTGCGCGATGTCCGCTATGCGCTGCCCAATCTCGTGGAGCGGATCGTGCCGGGCGAAGGGCCGGCCGATGCAGCGGCGCAATGCGCCGAATTCGCCCAGCGCGGGTTCAAGACGACGGCGGGGTTCTTCGGTGCCGGCGAAACCAGCCGCGAGACCGTCATTGCCGCCAACAGCCAGGTGGCGCAGGCGCTGGCTGAGACGCGCGGGAATACGCTGCTTGCGGTGAAAGCGCCGGCAATCGGCTTCGATCCCATGGCGTTGCGCAGCATTGCCGCTTCGGGCGTACCCCTCGTCTTCGATGCCCTGACAGAGCCGCACGCCGCGCAGACTGTGGCCCTGGCACAAGAGTTTTGCGCAGGGATCGCACTCCCCGCACGTTGGCGGCGTAGCGTCGCCGATGCCGAGCGGCTGCGCGATGACCCGTGCCGCATCCGGCTGGTCAAAGGCGAATGGGCCGATCCCGCCGGAGACGTCCCCGACGTGGCGGCCGCCTATCTCGAACTCGCGTCGATCCTCGCAGGGCGCTGGACCATGGTCGGCGTTGCGACGCACGATCCGCGCCTGGCCGAAACTGCGCTCGGAATGCTGCTCGATGCGGGTACGCCGTGCGAGCTCGAGCTCCTGCGCGGCCTCCCGCGCAAGCGCACCCTGGAAGTCGCCCGCAAGATGGGCGTGCCGGTGCGGCTCTACTATCCCTTCGGACCCGGCTGGTGGCCCTACGCGATCGACAAGGCCCTGGCCCGCCCATACCTCCCGGTCTGGGCGGTGCGGGATATGCTCGGCTTATAGGCCCGCGTTCTCGCGTTCGATTTCGCGCCAGCCGATATCGCGACGGCAGAAGCCCGTCGCGAAGTCTAGCGCATCGACTGCACGATAGGCCGCCGCCTGGGCAGAAGCGACGCTGTCTCCCTGCGCCGTCACGTTGAGCACGCGGCCGCCGTTGGCGACCAATCGCCCCTCGACATCCAGCGCAGTTCCGGCCTGGAAGACTTTCGCTCCCGCAGCCTCGGCCGCGTCGATCTGGTCGATCAGGCCGCCTTTCGCGGGCGTTCCGGGATAGCCGTCGGCGGCCATCACCACCGTCAGGGCCTTCTCGGTCGAGAACTGCGGCGCCGGCAGGGCGCCGAGGCTGTAGTCGGCACAGGCGAGCAGGTATTCGCCGAGATCACTCTCCAGCCGCATCATCAGCACCTGGCATTCGGGATCGCCGAAGCGGCAGTTGTATTCGACCAGCTTCGGGCCTTCGTCGGTCAGCATGAGGCCCGCGTAGAGCACACCTGCGTATGGCGTGCCCTCATCGGCCATCGTCTTCACGGTCGGCGCCACGATCTTGCTCAGCACTTCGCCGCGCAGCTCGGGCGTCAGGACTCGTGCGGGGCTGTAGGCGCCCATGCCGCCGGTGTTGGGGCCGGTGTCGCCATCGCCAACGCGCTTGTGGTCTTGCGCGCTGCCGAACGGGACGATGACCGCGCCGTCGGTCAGGGCGAAGAAGCTCACTTCCTCGCCCTCCATGAACTCTTCGATCACCACTTCCGCGCCGGCATCACCGAACGAGCCGCCGAACATGTCGTCGAGAGCCGCTTCCGCTTCTGCCCGATCCTGCGCGATCACCACGCCCTTGCCCGCGGCGAGGCCGTCGGCTTTGAGCACGTAGGGAGGCTTGAAGCGATCGAGCGCCGTCACAGCCTGCTCGAGCGAAGTGGTCCGGACATAGCCCGCGGTGGGAATGCCCGCTCGTTCGCACAGGTCCTTGGTGAAACCCTTGCTGCCTTCGAGCTGGGCGGCTGCCTGCGATGGGCCGAACACCGCGAAACCCGCTGCGCGCAGCGAATCGGACAGCCCGTCCACCAGCGGAGCTTCGGGACCGATGACCACCAGGCCGATGCTCTGCTCAGTGCAGAATGCGACCACTTGGGCATGGTCGGAAAGATCCAGCGGAACCAGCGCGGCGTACTGCGCAACGCCCGGATTTCCGGGGGATGCGTAGAGCGTGCCGCCGTTTTCCGCGATCAGCCGGGATTGCGCGAGTTTCCATGCCAGCGCATGTTCGCGTCCGCCCGATCCAATCAGTAGGATGTTCATGCCCGGCCCTTCTTTCAATGACGACGATGCCCCCGCCGGCGGGCTGGTAGCCAAGGGTCAGGCCGGGGACAACGCTGCTCCGCTCTCGATCACCGAGATTTCGAATATTCTGAAGCGTACGGTCGAAGATCGCTTCGGCTTCGTGCGGTTGCGGGGCGAGCTTTCCGGGGTCAAGCGCGCGGCCTCGGGCCACCTCTATTGCAGCCTCAAGGACGAGGGCGCGGTGATCGACGGCGTGATGTGGCGCGGCGGGGTGCAGCGGTTGGGCTTCGTGCCGGAGGACGGCATCGAGGTCGTCGCCACCGGCAAACTGACCACTTATCCAGGGCGCTCGAAATACCAGATCGTCATCGAAGCGATGGAAGTGGCGGGCGAAGGCGCGCTGCTCGCGCTGCTCGAGAAGACCCGGCGGCGGCTCGAGGCGGAAGGCCTGTTCGCCGCCGATCGCAAGCGTCGGTTGCCGTTCCTGCCCCGAACCATCGGCGTGGTCACCTCGCCCACTGGCGCAGTGATCCGCGATATTCTCCATCGATTGGCCGACCGATTCCCAAGCCAGGTCCTGGTCTGGCCGGTGCTGGTCCAGGGCCAGGGCGCGGCTCAGCAGGTGGCTCAGGCCATCGCCGGTTTTGGAGCCATCCCCGAGGGCGGACCGATCCCACGTCCCGACCTGCTGATCGTCGCCCGCGGCGGGGGCTCGATCGAGGATCTGTGGTCCTTCAACGAGGAGATCGTGGTCCGCGCCATTGCCGGTTCGCCGATTCCCGTGATCAGCGCCGTCGGGCACGAGACCGATACGACGCTGGCGGACTACGCCGCCGATCGCCGAGCTCCCACGCCCACGGCGGCTGCCGAGATTGCGGTACCGGTCCTGCGTGACCTTGCGGCGACGCTCGACGAGTTCGGCCTGAGGCAGCGCAAATGCGCCCTTCGTCCGGTCCAGCTCGGGCGCGAGCGGCTCGAAGCGCGGCTGGCGCGCATGCCGAAGCCCGAAGCGCTGGCGACTCAGCCAGCCCAGCGGCTCGACGATCTCGGTGAGCGCTTACGGCGCGGACTCGCCGATCGGGCGGCGCAGGCCAAGGACCGGCTGCAGAGTGATGCTGCGCGACTTTCGGCGCCCCTGCTCATGGCTCGGGTCGACCGGGCGCGCGACCGCCTCGGCGCCGTTCGGCTGCAACCGGCGCTGCTCACCCGGCCGCTTGCCGAGGGCCGCGAGCGGCTCACGTCGATTTTCCGACTGGCCGAGCACCTTCATCCCGAACGTCCCCTGCAGCGCGGCTACGTCATGGTGCTCGACGCCCAAGGCGCGGCGGTCACCGACGCGGCCCATGCGCGCAAGGAGGCGAGCCTGTCGCTGAAGTTCCGCGACGGCACGCTCGATGTCGTTCCGGCGAGCACGCCTCGCCCGCCGCGAAGCAAGCCGGCTTCGTCGCCCTGCGAGCAGCCGAAATTGCTTTGAGGCGGGGGGCTTGGTAAAGCGATGGCCATGCTGATGTCTTCAGGCGAACAAGCCGCCACCCTGCTCTACGGCCCCAACGGTTTCCGGGTCATCAAACCCGGGCGCTTCGTCACTTGTGCGGTAACCGGAGAACCGATCGCGCTCGAAGAGCTGCGCTACTGGAGCGTGGACCGCCAGGAACCCTACGCCAGCCCTGAAATCTCGACGCGCCGGTTGCTCGGCCAAGCGTGAAGCGCCTGCTGGCTCTGGCCTTGGGCTGTTTGGGCGTCGCTTGCGTCGCGCACGCCCAACAACAAACCCCATCAATTGCATCCAGGGCGCAACCAACGTCCGCGGCCTTTGTCTTTGGGGGTGAGCTGACTCAGGGCGGCTGGATACGCGGAGAAGTGCCCGCCGGCACTGTGTCGGCGCGTCTTGGCGATTCGGCGATAACCTTTGACGGCAGCGGCCGTTTCTTCGCCGCCTTCGACCGCGACGCCGGGCCTCAGGCTACGCTCGTCGCGACAATGGCCGACGGCCGTACCCTCGAAGCGCCGCTCACCATCTCGCCGCGCGCCTGGAACATCGAGAACGTCAACGCCTCGCCCACGGCCAATGTCCCGAGCGAGGAGTTCATGGCCCGTCGCCGGCCGGAGCTGGAACGGATCGCCGCCGCTCGCCAGGTCGAGACTGGCAGCCAGGGCTGGCTGCAGACCTTTATCTGGCCGGCGACCGGGCGAATCTCCGGCCGGTTCGGCTCGCAACGCGTCTATCGCGGTGAGCCGGGAAGCTACCACTCGGGCATCGATGTCGCGGGCGGCACCGGCACGCCTTACGTCGCACCCGCTGACGGCGTGGTGGTGCTCGCCGCCGAATCGCCGTTTACGCTCGAGGGCAACCTGCTGATCATCGATCACGGCATGGGCCTGACCAGTGCGTTCCTGCACAGCTCTGAATTGCTGGTGCGCACGGGTGATACGGTGAAGCAGGGCCAAGTGATTGGGCGTATCGGCGCGACGGGTCGGGCAACCGGACCGCATCTCCACTGGGGACTGGTCTGGCGCGGCGCTCGACTCGATCCGTTGCTGTTCACCGGGCCGATGCCCTGAACTCTTGAGAGGCATCCGGCGGGATGTGGCGGCTGTTCCTTTTGCTCATCGTGGCGCTTGCCCTCACGCCAGGGACCTGGGTGCGTTCGACGCCCGGCGTGAGCGTGGAGGACAATCGCCAGGCGCTTACGATTACTGCCTTGCCGTTGACGGTCCGCAAGTTGGGCGAGTTCGACGTGGTGGGCGTTTGGGAGCTCGATAGCCACAACAGCCGGTTCGGAAGCTACTCGGCGCTGGCGATGCTCGATTCGGGAAGGTTGCTGGCGATCAGTGACAGAGGCAACCGGCTTGAGTTTACTCCGCCGGGTTCCGGAGCACCGCAACCGCAATTCGGGTCGCTCATGGGCCGGAACATCAGCGACAAGACCTATCTCGACGCCGAATCGGTCACTCGCGATCCAGCCAGCGGTCGCCTCTGGGTTGGTTTCGAACAAAGCAACAGCATCGCCCGCTTCGATGCCAAGTTAAACGCAGAGGGCAGCGTGCGGCCACCGGCCATGCGCAACTGGGGCGGCAATACCGGTCCCGAGGCCATGGCACGACTGGTAGACGGGCGCTTTCTGGTCCTGGCGGAGACAAGTCCCGGCTGGCTTAGCGATGACTCGCCGGCTCTCCTGTTCCCCGATGACCCAGTTGAGGGCAGCACTCCGCAGGAATTCCGATTCGCTCGGCCCGAGGGGTTCCGACCTGTCGACATTGCGCAGTTGCCGGACGGACGAGTGCTGATCCTGCTACGCGAAGTGAAATGGCGGCTTCCGCCGCGTTTCGCCGGCAAGTTGATGGTGGCCGATCCGGCCCAGATTCACAGTGGGGCAACATGGTCGGGAGAAGTCGTTGCCAATCTCGACGATCCGCTTCCGACAGACAATTATGAAGGGTTGGCGGTCACTCAGGCGAGCGACGGAACCATCGTCGCCTGGCTGATCTCGGACGACAACTCGGCCTCGTTTCAGCGGACTTTGCTGATGAAGCTCGAATGGAAGTCCGGTGCGCAGATACAGCAAAAGGCGCGCGGAACAGGCCGCACGCCTCGCTGATTCGAATTTTCGGGCGCTGGAAGCGCCGCAGCCTTAGGCGGCTACAGCAGCCTTCTTCAGCTCGCGCTTGATCTTGCGAGCCTGCGAGCTGAGCTTCTCGTCCGAGGTCTTCAGCAGCCAGTTGTCGAGGCCACCGTTGTGCTCGACCGAGCGCAGACCGTGGGTCGACACGCGGAACTTGAAGCTGCGGTCCAGCTTCTCGCTGAGCAGCGTCACGTTCTGAAGGTTCGGCAGGAACACCCGCTTGGTCTTGTTGTTGGCGTGGCTCACGTTGTGGCCAGTCTGGCGACCCTTGCCGGTCAATTCGCAAATGCGCGACATCGTTCGTCTCTCGAAAATCTAAGCTTGGGGGTGTCCCGGAAAGCGGCGCGCATAGCGGTGGGCCCCGCTTGCGTCAACCAATCATGCGTCCTAGCCCGGTTGCATGACTCGCTGGCCGCTTCCCGAACCGATGGCTCGTGCGCTCGAACTTGCGCGTGAAGCTGCCTTGACGGGCGAAGTGCCGATAGGTGCCGTGGTGGTCAAGGACGGTGTGGTTGTGGCCGAGGCACACAACGCGCCGCGGGAACTGACCGACCCTACCGCCCATGCCGAGGTCCTCGCCCTGCGCCGCGCCGCGCAAACGCTGGGCAGCGAGCGTCTCGAAGGGTGCGACCTGTGGGTCACGCTGGAGCCTTGTGCGATGTGCGCTGGGGCCATCGTTCACGCACGAATCGCCCGCGTCTATTACGGGGCGCCCGATCCCAAGGGGGGTGCGGTCGAGCATGGCGCACGGGTGTTCGAACATCCGCAGTGCCTTCACCGGCCCGAAGTCTATCCCGGCATCGGCGAGGAACCGGCGGCGGCGCAATTGCGGGAATTTTTTGCGGCCCGACGCTAAAGTCCGCGCCAGATTTTGACTGGCGCCGAATCAGCGGGGCCGAATCGCTGCTTGTCGCATTTGGCCGGCATGAAGTCCTTGCCGTAGCAAAGTCGCATCTCCTCCAGCCACCCGCGCTCGTTGAGCACCAGGCCGACGTGTTCGGGCTCCCAATAGCGATTCGCCTGGGCGAAGGCTTCGCGAATGTCCCCGGCGGTCAGGTCTGCGCTGCGGGAGATCCGGTCGAAGTCCTGCCAGCGCAGGCTGTTCCAGAGGATGCGGGTAACCTTGAAGTAGCTTTCCGGCTTGGGCGTCATGCAAGCGCCGTGCTTGGCCCACTCGTGGGCGAGCAGCGAAGCCGAGGGTGTCATGCACATGTTGCGGGCAATCTCGCGCGCCGACGGCTGGCTGGTTGACGGGCACCACTGCGGCCAGGTGCCCCGGCCCTCGGGCCAGAGGCCATGCACCACGAAGCCGAAGCGGCCCGACTTTCCGGAGCACTGCTGCCGATCAGCCGCGCGCCCCTCGCGCCCGCGGCAGTACTCTGGCGACCAGCTCAGCGCGAGCGTGTAGCCCGCGACGGGGACCTGTCGAACAGGCCCGTCTCGCTTGACCTCGGGAACATTAAGGGGCGCCCGAGGGGCCCGGCACTGATAGGCTTGAGCCTGGGCAGCGCCGGAAGAAGTCGCCAGGACCGCAAGGCTCGCGGCCAGCGCCCGCATGTTCAGTCGAACGTGGCCGAATCGGCTTCCTGCGTGCCGCTCAGCCAGGCTTTCGCATCGGCGCGGAACAAATAGACCACCGCCGCGACCTCGAGCACATAGACCGCAAGGCCAAGAATCGTGGTGAGGTTCCACGGTCCGGTGAGCGCTGCGCGCAAAGAGGTTACACCAAACGCCACGAATACGACCAGTACCCACTTGGCCCAGTTCGCGGCCTTGTGGGCGATCAGGTACCAAAGCAGCAGGTAGATCGCGTAACCGACGACCGCGACGCCCATGACGAATCCCACTCCCAGGCCCAGCTGCTGCATGGACGGATCGCTCGCTAGCGCGTCCACCACCGCCTGGTATCCGATGATCAAGCTGAGGACGCTCAGGACGAGAGAGGCCAGAAACAGCCGTTCGAACATGATGATAGATTGCGGTCGCATGGTATCCCCCTGTTTGCCGGCCACTTCCTGCCTCAGTGGACGAGTTCGTGCAACGTTACAGCGGTGTGAAGTCCAGTCCGATGTCGGCGGCGGGGGCGCTCTGGGTAAGGCGGCCGACCGAAACGAAGTTCACCCCGCTCGCTGCAATCGCGCCGATGGTGTCTAGGCGCACGCCGCCCGAGGCTTCTGTCGGGACTCTGCCGCCAACAGTGGCCACCGCCTCGCGCAAGGTCGGCGGGTCCATGTTGTCGAGTAGCAGATGGCTCGCTCCAGCGGCCAAGGCGGGTTCGATTTGGTTGAGGTGGTCGACTTCGCAAATGATTCGTTCGACTCCAGCCTCGCGCGCTCGGCGGACGGCTTCGGCCACTCCGCCGGCGACGAGGATGTGGTTGTCCTTGATCATCGCCGCGTCCCACAGGCCCATGCGGTGATTCTGCGCGCCGCCCATGCGGGTCGCGTATTTCTCCAGCATGCGCAGGCCGGGGATGGTCTTGCGCGTGTCGAGCAGGACGCAATCGGTCCGACCCATGGCCTCCACGTACTCGCGCGTCATGGTGGCGATGCCGGAGAGATGCTGCACGGTGTTGAGAGCACTGCGCTCGGCGGTGAGCATGGCGCGGGCATTGCCCGTCAGGCGCATGATGTCGGTTCCGGCAGGAACCGCGCTGCCTTCTTCGGCGAGCAATTCGATTTCCAGGTTCGGATCGAGGGCGCGGAAGAAGGCGGCGGCAATCGGCAGGCCGGAGACGACGATCGGATCGCGGCTGTCCATCAGGCCCGAGAAGCGCGCTTCGACGGGGATCACGCTCTCAGCGGTCACGTCGTGCCCGCCGCCGGGGAGGCCGACGCCGAGGTCCTCGTCCAGAGTGGCGCGGACGAAGGTGTCGAGGTCGAAGCCGGGAAGGGAGAAGGCAGTCATGCCTGCCGTTTGGAGTTTTTTTGGATGCGCCTCAAGCGCCGTCGGTCGGCTTCTAGCTGACCGAAAGCGCGCACCAGGGTCGCGCTTTACCGCGCTTGAGGCGTAAACAACTTAGTGGACGAAGCGAGCCACCACGTCCCGATAGGAACGGCTCACCTTCACCTCGGCGCCAGAGCCGAGCACCAGGAAACACTCGCCATTGGTGTGCGGCTTCACCTGGCGCACCTGGTCGAGGTTGACGATCGTCGAGCGGTGGACGCGCTGGAATACGCGCGGATCGAGCCGGCGCTCCAGGTCCTTCATCGTTTCGCGCAGGATCAGCGAATTGTCGCCGGTATAGATGCACATGTAGTCGCCCGCGGCCTCGATGTGCTCGATCGAATCGACATCGACGCGGAAGATCTGGCCGCGATCCTTGATGTTGATCATCTTCTCGTAGCGGCCGGCGTTCTCGTCTTCGACCGGCATGTTCTCGATCGCATCGGGCGCGATTTCCGCCAGCACGTCCTGCAGCTTCTTGGCCTCGTCGGCAGAGCGCTTTTCGGCAAGGCGAGTGCGGACCCGGTCGAGCGTGTCGGCGAGCTTGTCCTCGTCGACCGGCTTCATCAGGTAATTGACCGCGTTGGCCTCGAACGCGCGGATCGCGTGTTCCTCGAACGCGGTGACGAACACGAACAGCGGCGGTTCGATCTCCATCACGCCCTTGACCACCGAGAAGCCGTCAAAGCCGGGCATCTGGATGTCGAGGAAGACGAGATCGGGCTTCTCGGTCTTGATCGCGCGGATCGCTTCGCGCCCATTGGCGCAGGTGCCGATTATCTCGACGTCGGAATAAGGCTCCAGCCGCAGCTGAAGGCCCTGGATCGCAAGTTTCTCGTCATCGACGATTAGCGTTCGAATTGTCATGCACTAGTTCCCATCGCCCGTTGTCCGGGTACGGTGGCAACGGACGGAGCCGTCGCCGGTTTCACGGCGGAGCCAATTTCCGCCGCAGAGTCCTGGAAGGGTTCGTACGGAATTTCGATAATCACGGTGAAGCCACCCTCCGGTGGTGTTTCAATCTCGAAACGGTGCTCCTCGCCATAGGCTTGCGCCAGTCTGTCGCGGATATTCGCCAGGCCGACGCCGGTCGACACCGTGTTGTGAGATCCCAACAGTGCATCGCTCACGCGTGCGGCCGTTGCGGTGGCCTGCGCACCTGGTCCGGTGTCGGCCACGGTGACGCGCAGGCGGTTGCCGATCACTTGCGCCGTCAGGCTGATGCGCGCCCCTTCTTCCTGGGGCGAGACGGCGTACTTGATCGCGTTCTCGACCAGCGGCTGGAGCAGCAGCGAGGGGATGCTGGCGCCGGCCGCGGCCGGTTCGATCTTGAAGACCGTGCGCAGCCGTTCTTCGAAGCGCATGCGTTCGATGTCGAGGTAGAGCTTCAGAGTCTCGACCTCCTGCGCCACTGAGACCTTGCCGCCGGGTTGGGTAACGAGCGTGTGCCGCAGGAAGCCCGACAGACGGGTGAGCATCGCGTTCGCGGGCTCGGTCTGCTTGAGCAGGACCAAGGTGCTGATCGAATTGAGCGTATTGAACAGGAAGTGCGGATTGAGCTGGTAGCGCAGCATGGCCAGCTGGGCGCTCGTCGCCTGCGCTTCGAGCCGCTCAAGCCTGTCCGCCTGCTCTTCGACCTGGAGGTAGTAGTTGATGGCGTAGTAAAGCGCCGACCAGGCGCCGAGCAGCGTCATGTGGATGTAGGACAGGCCAAGCACCAGCTGGACGAACCCGGTGGTCCCGCCTCGCTGCAGGCTCACGGCCCAGCCGTTGATGAACGCGGCCACGAACACCGCAATGACCAGCACCACGGCGGTCACGCTCCAGGTGACGATCGGACGGCGGTTTATCAGCTTGCCGTAGATCACCGAGAGGACGAGGCTGATCGAGAAGCCGGTGATGGCTTCGATCAGCACCAGCACCAGGAACGACAGGTCCTGCCCGTTGGCGAGCGCGGACATCCCACGCTGGAACGCCGCGGCGCCCCAGCCCACGAACTGCAGGCGCCAGAACGCGCGGTCCTTGTTGGCGAAGAAGGGAGCGGGGCGGAAGGGGAGGTTGGACATCGAGCCAACCTCACCCGATGCTGGGGCCTGCGTCGCGAGCTTGCGGGAAGCCGGGCCGCTGAATGAGGGAAGCCAGCTCAGGTCTTGCGCGCCTCTTCGATGGCCTCGCCGATCGTGTCGCGACCGACTGCGCCGTTCAACGTGCGGTTGCCGATGACCCAGCCCGGTGTGCCGGAAATGCCGAGCGAATTGGCCAGGGCGAGGTTGGCGTTCAGCTGGGCATCGAACATGCCGGAGGCGATCGCCGCGTTGGCCTTGGCCAGGTCTACACCGGCTTCCTTGGCGGCGGCCTGGATCGTTTCGGCGTTCGGCGGTCCGTGGCGGAACATCGCCGCATGGAACGGCGCGTAACGGCCCTGCTGAGCCGCTGCGAGCGCCATCCGCGCGGCGTCAGCGCTTTCGGCCGAAAGAATCGGGAGTTCGTGCATCACGACCCTGAGGTCGGGATTGGCGGCGATCAGAGCATCCACGTCTGCGATGCTTTGGCGGCAATAGGTGCAGGCGTAATCGCTGAACTCGACAAGCGTGACCGATCCTTTCGGATTGCCGAGCACGGCACCGGGGAACGGGGTTTCGAGCTGGCTCCGCATCGGTTCGATCCGGGCAAGCTGTTCGCGCTCCTGGAGGACTTTCATCGCTTCGGGCAGCACTTCGGGATTGGCCATCAGGTATTCGCGGGTGGTGCGGCCTCCAAGACCGGTCAGGTCCCACAGGGCAGCACCGGCGAAACCGGCGGAGAGCGAAATCACCAGGGTAAGAAACCAACGCATGGGACGTGACCTAAGGTCTACCCGGCTCGCTGGCAATGGAAGCCGTCATCATCGCCTCCGCTCGTTCTCGAGCTCCGCGCGCGCCTGCATCGCGACGTCCTGCGCCCGGATCCAGTCCGATGTGCCTTGCGGCAGGGTCTTCTCGGCCGATTCAGCGTTCTGCAGCGCCTCGCGCGGGCGGCCGCTCATGATCTGCTGTTCGGCGCTTGCCAGACGGGCCCGCGGGATGTCGCCCCGGGCACCGTAGACCACGCCCAGTTGATACCAAGCCGACGGGTTTTCCCGGTCGCGCCCGACGGCTGCCCGGAGGACCTTCTCGGCCTCTTCCAGATGGCTCTGATCTTCGGTCGCGAGAAGGGCGTGAGCGAACGTCGTGGCGATCAGCGGGTCGTTGTTGGTCATTTCGACCGAGCGGCGCAGCGGCTCCAGCGCTTCTTTCGGCTCGCCCGATTCGAGCAGGACCTGGCCCTTCAGCTCGAGGAAATAGGGGTCGTTGGGATTGGTGGCGATCAGCGCGTCCGTCTCGGCCAGCGCGTCCTCCATCCGCGACTCCTTGTGATAGGCGTAAGCGCGGGCATAGCGCGCCGGTACCGACGTCATGTAGGTCGGATAAGATTGAAGTGTCTGCTGCGGCGTCGCGAGATAGCCGAACAGCTTGGCCTTGATGCGCAGGAAGCGCTCCTGCTGTTCCGGATCGGGCGGGGTGTCCCAAGCAGGATCGGCGCGATAATCCTGCTCAAGACGGGCAAGGCGATCGCCGGAGAGCGGGTGGGTCCGGGCGAAACCGGCTTCGTCGCTCTGGCTGTAGCCGTAGCGGAATTCCTGGTTCTGCAGCTTTTCGAAAAAGGCGAGCGATCCCTTGCCGGTAATTCCGGCCTTAGAAAGGAACTGTACGCCCGCCGCGTCAGCGCTTGATTCCTGGGTCCGGGAGAATGACAGATAATTCCCGATCGCGGCTTGCTGGCCGAGAGCCATGGCGGCCATGGCTGCGTCACCGGCCCCGGCGACGGCGGCGGCAATTCCGGCCAGCATCGAGAGGAGCTGGATTTTCATCGCCTTGCCCATGCTCTCATAGCCGCTGATCATGTGGCCGCCGGTGATGTGGCCCATTTCGTGGGCCAGCACCCCCTGGATCATGTTGGCGTTATCGGCGGCGTTGATCAGGCCGGAGTGAATGTAAATCCTCTGCCCTCCGGCGACGAAGGCGTTGATCGAAGGGTCATCGATCAGGACGACATCGACGGCACCTTTCGGCATGCCCGCGGCTTCGGTGATCGGTGCGACCAGGTCCTGCAACAAGGCTTCGGTTTCAGCGTCGCGCAGAATCGACTGCGCGGCGACCGGCTGAGCGCCAATGACGAGCAGGGCCGCAAAGGCGAGCAGGCGAGCGAGCAGGCTGGTGGCGGGTCGCATTTCACCCCCTGCCTAGCGCATTGGGGCATGAACGGAAACTGAAGCTTGGTTGCTCTCCCGGCTTCGAGGCACCGTTCGTTAGCCGATCAGACGCTTGGCGGCCCGTTCGATCAAGGACGTGTCCTCAGGCACCTCGCCCAGCATCACGACCTCGCCGCTTTCCGTACGGCGGATCAGGACGAGGGCGAATTCGGTGCCTTCCGGAGCCAGCGAATTGAACGACAGCGGCGGCATGCCGCGCAGCTTTGCGGCCAGCGCATCGCGCAGCCCGTTCGGCGTCAGAGGGTCCTTGCCCGCCTCTTCGCGGCGCAGTCGGCGCTCAGCCTGGACCACGCCCTTCAGGCCGCCCTCCGCGTCGCGAAGGTAAGTGCCGAGGGTGCCTCGCGGCAGCTCGATCCGGTGTGCGTAGGTCAGCGCCGATGCGTATTCGGTAAGGCGCGTCTTGTCGTAGTCGTGTCCGAACACGAGCTTGACCACCGGGGTCATCGGCGCGCGAACCTGTACGGTCAGCCCGGCATCGGCGAGCAGTTCGTTGAAGTCGGCCGGCTCTTCGATGGCGGCGAGCGAGAAGTCGTATGCCCGGCCGATCGCTTCGTAGAGCGCGGTGCGCGTGCGATCTTCGCTGTTGTTGGCCGCATCGGCCATTTCGCGCGCCGCCGCCAGCCAATCGCTGAGGCCCATGCTCGTGGGATCGACCGCGGGCATTTCCATCGCGGTCTCGATATAGTCGGTCAGATCGAATTCGCTGTCGTCGATCGGGTCGCCCAGTTCGATCGGCACCTTGGCCGAACCCTCGGGCATCAGCATCGGCATCTTGAGGAGCGAACCGAACGACGGGCGCAGGTCGCCCTCTTCCTCTTCGTCCGCGTCGTCGGAATCGTAGCCGACTTCCTCGTCGTCCCCTTCTTCGCCTTCGTCCAGATCATCGAGTTCGTAGAGGGCTTCGAAGGTGTTCTCGTCGGCAAGCTCTTCGTCGTCAGTGACCGCAGCGGGTTCGTCGCCAGCGCTGAGACCGAAGGACGGAAGCGGCAAGGGATCGAAGCTGGGAGTGGTGGGAACGTCTTCGGTCACCACGGTCGGCTCGCTGTAGGTTACGTTGATGGAAAGCCCGGTCGGCAGTGAGAGATCGAGATCATCTTCCTCGGCGGCGGTGTCGAGCCCGGTTTCGAGAACCTGATCGATTTCGAGCAGAAGTTCATCCGAATCGAGGGCGTCGGCGAGTTCCTTCCAGTTGATCACGCCGTAGATGAAGTCGATCGTGTCATCGTCGCTCGAATAGGGCAGCAGGATCCCGCGGTAGGCGAGCGTCGCCCCGCGCTGGTTCACGAACTCCGCTTCGAAGCCGATCGGCGCCTGGTTGGCCAGGATCTGCATGTAGTGGTCGGTGATACGGGTGAGGAGCGAACGGGCCGGCACGTCGGCCAGCGTCATCAGCTCCGCGTCGCCGGCGCCGCACTCGTCCGCCAGTTTGTCGCCGATGAACGAGATGCCGGGATTTTCGATGCCCCGGCTGAAATCGAGCAGTACGCTGTAGGGACCGAAGTCGGGCAGGTCCTCCGGATCGAGGTCGTCGATCGCGGGATAGTTGCGGTCATCGAGCAGGCTGGCCCAGTGATTGTAGGCGCGGACTTGCATGCGCCGTTCGTCCTGGCCGATCTCGGGACGCGGCGGGGTCCGGCGGACGGGTTCGTCGTCGGCCGGGTCATAGGCATCACTATCGGTAATAGGCCCGAAGTTGCCCCGCACCGTGTCCATGCAGCTATTCCCCTAAACCTCTTTGCAGCTGCCTATGGGCGCGACATAGTTAATTACCCGTAAAATTCGGTTCGCGCCGACAGCGCTTCCGGCCTCGGTCGCAGCGTCAGGGCGTGCCGGGAGAGGCCAGCCCGCGGTCGGTGCCGCACAGCCGGTCCCAGAAGCGGAAATAGAGCCCATAGTTGCAGCGATAGGCTTCGTGATGCCGCTGGTGGTGGCTGGCGGTGATGAGCCAACCGCCGAGCCTGGAGTGGACCAGAGCGCGGGGAAACAGCTCCCAGCCCATGTGGTTGGTCACGCCCATCACGGTCATGATCGCCAGCACCAGGCCGAGCACGGCGACGTGTATCGGCACGAAGAACACGAGCGCGGGGATGACCACGGCCCCGGTCACTGCCTCGATCGGGTGGAACTCATCGCCGCCCAGGCCGTGGGCGGACGGCTCTCATGGTGGACCGCGTGGGCCAGCCTGAACCAGCGCGGCTGATGGAACAGACGATGGGTCCAGTAGAACCAGGTGTCGTGGAGGAGGAGATAGGCGAACAGCGAGGCCGGCAGGTACCACAGCGGATGGTCGGCAAAGTCGGTGTAGATCAGCGTCCAGCCGCGGTTCTGCCATCCCCAGGCGACGATCCCCGCAGGAATCCCATAGATCGCGGCCGAGGCCAAAGACCAGCCAACCTCGCGCCGGATTTGGTTGTTCAGCCCGGTATAGAGTCCCGGCCGCACCCGATGGGTGGCCAAGGCGAACGCGCCACTCGAGATCGCATAACGAGCAGCGACGATCAGGCTCATTGCCAGTGCGGACAAGGCCAGTGCGGATGGAACCTCGATGGTCATCACGAGCAAACTGCCACAACCGACCGTCTGCGGGAAAGCGCTACCGAAGCTCGGGCTCAGCCTAGTCCCTGTCCCCAAGCCGCGCATTGCGGGTCGAGCCCGACGAGGTGGCGGCGCAGGGCGGTGCGGGCGAGACGCTCGATCTCGACCTTGCGCCGGGCGGCGGCCAAGGGATGACTGGGCGCCGGGCGGACGATCTCCGCGTCGTATTCATCGGCCACGATCACGCCGCAGCAATCGGGGCGGAAGTCCGCACCTTCGAGGCAGGCACGGTCAAGCTCTGGCGACAAGCCCCAGTAGAACTTGTCGCAGAAATCCAGGTAGTCGGGCCACTTGCCGTCTCCGAGCAAGTCCGAGCGCGCGGTCTTGATCTCGACGATGACGATGTGGCCCTTGGCGTCGATCCCCATGAGGTCCGCCCGTCGCCCATTGCGCAAGGGCATCTCGGCAAGCGCCCAGATGTCGTTGCGGGCGAACAACCGGCAAATGCCGCGCGCCACAGCGGCGGCGCGGCGTTCGGAGAGGGCGGAGCCCGAAACGAGGGAGGGAGAGTCGGCCATCCGTCCAAAATGGAACAGAAGTGGAACATGGTCAAGACACCCTCGTGCACCCATCGTTAGGGAGCGCTGGTGCATCTAGGTACGCTTCACGGTTTGAGGATGGCGCTGGAAGAATGGGCGTGGCCGCACGAAAGATTGCAAGACGGCAGGCCGCGCCGGTGGTCCAGCTGTTCAGCAATCCCACCTCCGGATCCTATTCGCAGAAGCGCATTGCCGAGCTGACGCAATCGCTGGAGGCTGAAGGGGCGACGGTCCTGCATTGCGAGAGCAAGGGCACTCCTGAAATCGCCGAGGCCGCGACGCATGTTTGCGTGGCCGGGGGAGACGGCACGGTACGCCTGGTGGCCGGCGCGATGGCGCGGCGGGCGCGGGCGGTTCCGATCAGCATCTATCCAGCTGGAACCATCAACCTGCTCGCCCGCGAAGCCGAATATCCCGCCGACCCTCGCGCCTTCGCCCAACTTGTCCTCGCTGGTCGCTCGGGACGTCCGCACTATCCTGTCGCACTGGGCGACGGGTTCTTCTTTGCCTGTGCTGGAGTGGGCCCCGACAGCTACGCGGTCGAGCAGGTCTCTCCGCGGCTGAAGCGCTTGATCGGACGCCTCGCTTACGGAGTGGCCTTCTGCCAATTGCTTTGGCGCTGGCCGCGCCACGCTATTCGCCTCGAGTCAGAAGGGCGCGTGCTCGACTGCGAAGCGTTCTACGTCGCCAAAGGCCGCTACTACGCCGGGGCCTGGAGCCTCGCCCAAGCGGCGCGCGTGCACGATCCGCTGCTCCATCTTGTCGCACTGCCCAAAGCGCGGCGGCGTGACTACGCACGCTTCGTGTTTGGCCTAATCTGCGGACGGGATGCTTCGCGACAGTCGGGCGTCGAGACATTCACCTGCCGGGAACTGATCGCCACCAGCCGAGACGCGCTTCCGGTCCAGGCAGACGGTGATATCGTTGGCACGCTTCCCGCAACGATGGCCGTCAGCGAGGTGCCGCTAGCTTTCTGCTAGGCTGCACCCGCCGGATTTAGCAGCGCGATCACCGCAGCGCGGGCGTCGACGAACTCTTCCCATAGCGCCATCGCAGCGGGCTTCGGATCGACACCGCGAGCACTTACCGACAGCAGCGCCACGATGCCCGGCTGCATGAAGGCGGAGATATCGGCGATGCCATGCTGGGCCCGTTCGCGGCGCCAGGGATCGGCGCTCTGCAAGAGTTGGTCGATCGCACGCCCATCCTCGGAGCCGGGGAGCGTTTCGACGCGGGCGAGGGTTGCCACGACCTGCGCGGCTTCGGCGAGCGCCGTCCAGCGCAGCGAAGCTTCGAGCGTGTCGTTGCGGCCGGGTACGAAGCTGTCGGACGCGGCGTAGAAGGAGGGCGGCATGGCGTTCATCGCCTGCCGGAGTAACGCTTCGCTGCTTGCGAATTGGTTAGCGCCCGAAGCCGCGAGACTCCGGGCGCCGGACTTTACTGGCCCTCAGGCGGTGGGCCGAACGGATCGCCTTCATCGTCGAGGCCGAGGTCGACGTTGGCGCCGCCGCCGTCCTTCACGAGGCGGTTGTTCTCTTCGCAGACATACTCGCGAATCTCCCAGGTCTTCTCGCGGCGGAAGGCGAGTTGCTGGACATAGGGTTCGGTCAGCACGTCAGGATCGGTGATCGTGGTCTCGATTCGCAGCACGTCCGGCTTATCGAGCCAGATCCGTTCGTGGATGCGCATCTTGTCGCTATGCGGGATGCCGCCGGAAATGTCGGTCACCGGGCTGAAGCCGACCGTGTCGACCAGCAGGGTGTCGCCGTCCCAGCGTCCAACGGAATAGCCGTTGAACAGCAGGTCGGGGTCGTCGGGCAGCGGACGCCCGTCGGTGTAGATGCGCCGCGCCTGGGTGTAGGTTTCGGCGAAGATCGTTACCCGTCCCGGCGTGAACAGGAACTCGATCGGATAGGGCTGGCGCATGATCCCGGGCATGCCCGGCGGCAGGCAGCTGACCTGGGCCGATTGGTCGACACCCTCTGCGGCCTGCTTGGCGCGAAAGGCGTCGAGATGCTGCTGCGCGGCCGGGGTCAGCTTGGGCTGGGCCGGAGGGCCGCCCCCGCCGCCACCAAACAGCAGCGACCAGTCCGGCGCCCAGACGCCGCTGAAGTCGGGCAATTGCTCGATCGCGGTATATCCGTGGGCACGCGGAACCGCGTTGTCCTGCGCCGGTGCCGCCGCTGCCATTGCCAAGGCCGCACCGCCCGCGAGCGCGCGCGCCATCAAAGCCCAACCTTTCATTTGTCCCTCCCGCATTCTCTCTCTTTGCAAAAGATTGCGGTGCTCAGTGAGCCTAAGTCAAGCGGCGGGTTGATTATGTCCGATCTTTGCGGGAGAAGATGCGCAAGTGCTCTTCCAGATGGGGTGGAAGATGCGCAGGAGAGAGGAAAAATGAACAAGACAACCCGCATGGCGATTTTCGCCGCCGCCGGGCTGGGCGCGCTTCTGGCTGTGCCCGCCGTCGCTCACCATTCCACCGCGATGTTCGACTGGGGCGTGCCGACCGAAATGAAGGGCGTCACGGTAGAGCGCTGGGTGTGGACCAATCCGCACACCTTCCTCTACGTCAAGGATGCCGCCGGCAACCGCTGGGCATTCGAAGGCATGAGCCCCAACCACCTTTCGCGTTCCGGCTGGTCGAAGCGTTCGCTCACCCCGGGCGAGAAGATCGACCTGACTTATTACAAGCTGCGTGACGGCCGCCACGGCGGGTTCAACGTCACGGTCAAGCGCGCCAACGGCGAATCTCTACAGCAGCTGCCGGTGCGCATGTAGGTCCTGGCCGGCGCCCTGCCCACACCTAGGCGCCGGTCAGGCCTTCGCCTTCTTCTTCTTTTGACCGGGGATCTTGGGGAGCTTGTGCTTCCCTTTTTCCTTTTTCGCCTTCGCGCCTTTGGCCTTCTTGGACTTCTCGACCGCTTTGGGCTCGAGAACGGCCGAGGCCAGCCGGCGTACGTCCGCCACGCGTGGCTTCACATCACCGGCGAGGATCGCCTGGGCCAGTTGCTCAAGCGAAAGCGCCGAGGTCTCAGGCGCGGGTTTCTTGGGTGCTGGCGGTTTGGCGGACGCGACGGGTGTCGCACCGTTGCTCCGCGTGCCGGTTGCCGCAGTTGCTGACCTTGCCAATGGATGTCCCTCCGAAGCTCGACCCCCGCGGAGAGTCTCGCGCCGAATCCTATCCGGGCAAGGCTTTTGCCACGTTCGTCACATCACCGTCATACGGTGGTCATCAACTTTAAGGCCGGCGTGGCGCCGATCCACTCGGCTAAAACCCTGAGGTCCTGTTCAATCGCCGGCGACGCGAGATCACGGAGCGAGTTTCCAAGCCGCAAGGTCAGCTCACCGTCCGAGTAGGTCAGCGAGCTCGCAGCGGGCGAGGGGGGCACGCCGCCTCCGAGCTTGAGGCAGAGCCGTGTCGCCAAGCCCCAGCCGATCGCGCGCTTCAACTTGTCCTCGGGAGCCAGCCTCAGGAGATCCGGCGTGACCATCTGCTTGCCGCAGGCGCCGAGCAACGCGGCGGCGATCTGCGCCCGGCCTGCCATGTCGACGCCGATCCAGCGCTTGTGGAGCGCCCAGTCGAGCGAATGCCGTACGCGCAAGTTGGGCTCGAGCCTTACGGCGGAAAGCGCCAGCATCGTGGCGGCGAGGCGCAACCGCTCCGCTTCCGGCTCCAATTCCTCGCGAGCGACTCCGGCGGTCCAGGCCGCGATTGCCGCTGCGAGCGGGGCTGAACTGGCGCGCGGGGCAACGAAATAACTGATGCCTTCGAGCAGCGGGTCCTTCGCCCGAACCTCTGGGCTCAGCCGTTGATGGAGCAGCCCCTCGCGCAGACCCCACGAGGAGAACACCAGGTGGGTCGGCTGCAACTCGGCCAGCATGGCGCGCATGATCGCGGCCGCGTCGGGCAAGGCATTCGCGCGCATGGCCGAGAGCCGGGCGGTCTCCATCAACAACCGCGGATCGCTCCGCACGAGCTTCTTCGCGATCCTGTCTGCCTCAGCGACGTCCAGTTCGAAGGTGTGTGGATCCGATAGCGGGTGCAGCGTGCTGCGCATTGTGTAGGTGGCAAAGGCGCGCCAGGTTCCGCCCACCATATAAAGCGGGCCGGGATGCGCCGCCGCCCAGCCAGCCTTTTCGAAGGACTTGTGGACCGCGCGCTTGAATGCGACCGGGCCCTTTTCCCTGAGACCGGACAATCGCAGCGTTCCGAGCGGCAGGCTCTCGCCGTGATGAGAGCGCCCGTCCTCGACCGAGACGAGTTCGAGACTGCCGCCCCCAAGGTCCGCGACCACGCCGTGCGCGTCGGGGAAGGCACCGATCACGCCCCAGGCGGACGCCTGTGCTTCTTCCTCGCCAGTGAGCACCCGGGGTTCGAGGCCGATCTCGCGCACCTCGGCCAGGAATGGCTCGGCGTTTACGGCCTCCCGCACGGCGGCAGTGCCGACGACATCGATCCACTTCACGTCGAGATCGCGCAGGATCGCGGCAAATCGGCGCAGTCCGGCCAGCGCGAGACCGGCCGCCCGTTCGGGAATACGGCCAGTGTCATTCAGCTCGCGGCCGAGCCGGGCGCTGACTTTTTCGTTGAACCAGACGTCGGGCACGCGCTGCGAACCCGAGTAGACAACAAGGCGCACAGTGTTCGAGCCGATGTCGACAACGGCCCTGTCGGGCGCTCCGCGATCCAGCCTGAAAGCGTCGGAGCGAAGCAGCTCCTTCATTCTCGGCCCCGGCGCAAGTCGAGCCTGGGCACGCCGCCACGGCTGAGTGCGGCGCCGCGGCCGGAGAGGGAGGAGTTGGTCATGAAATACCGGTGGCAGTTGAACGGATGGTCGCCATTTTCGATCCGGTGGTAGTTCCCGCCCGAATCCAGCGCCCAACTCTGCTCGGTGTCGAGCAGGTTCGCAACCATGACCTGATCGAGAATCTGGTCGTGCACAGTAGGGTTGCGGATCGGCACAAGGGTTTCGACGCGCCGGTCGAGATTGCGCGACATCGCGTCGGCTGAGGAGATGTAGACCTTGGCCTTGCGGCTCGGCAGCGCGTGGCCGTTGGCGAAAGCCCAGATCCGGGCATGCTCCAGGAAGCGACCGACGATCGACTTGACCGAGATTGTTTCCGACAGCCCTGGCACGCCGGGCTTGAGGCAGCAGATGCCGCGCACCACCAGGCGGATCTCAACGCCCGCCCGGCTCGCTTCGTAAAGCCGGTCGATCATGTCCGAATCGGTCAACGAATTGAGCTTCGCCCAGATCGCCGCCGGCTTCCCGGCCTCCGCGTTGGCGATCTCGTGGTCGATCATCTCGTAAAGCGTTTCGCGCAAGTTGATCGGGGAGATCGACAGCAGTTCGGTCCGCTGCGGCTCGACGTAACCGGTGATGAAGTTGAACAGCTTGACCGCATCGCGCGCGAGGCTCTCGTCCGCGGTGAAAAAGCTGAAATCGGTATAGATGCGCGCGGTTTGCGGATGATAGTTGCCGGTGCCGAAGTGGCAGTAGGTCCGGTAGACCTGCTCTTCCCGGCGCACGATCATCGAGACCTTGGCGTGGGTCTTCCAGTCGATGAAGCCATAGATCACCTGCACACCGGCCCGTTCGAGCTCGGCCGCCCAGTGCAGGTTCTGCTCTTCGTCGAAGCGCGCCTTGAGCTCGACTACCGCGGTGACCGACTTGCCCGATTCCGCCGCCGTGATCAGCGCCGCGATGATCGAGGACTGGTTGCCCGCGCGATAGAGCGTCTGCTTGATCGAGACGACGTGCGGATCCTTCGCTGCTTGGCGGACGAAGTCCACTACCGCCTCGAAGCTCTCGTAGGGGTGGTGGATGATCATGTCTTTCTCGCGGATGGCGGCGAAGCAATCGCCGTCATGTTCGAGAATGCGTTCGGGATAGCGCGGGTTGAACGGTTCGAACTTGAGATCCGGCCGGTCTTCCTCGACCACCCCGGCAAGCCCGCCGATGCCCAGCATGCCGTCGGTCTTGTTGACGATCGTGTCGGGCAGGGCGAGCTGCTCGCGCAGGATCGCCTCGGCCTCGGGCGCGCAGTCGCGGTCGATCTCCATCAGGATCACCCGACCACGCCGCCGCCGCTGGATGGCGGTACGGAAATAGCGGACGAGGTCCTCGGCCTCTTCCTCAAGCTCGATGTCGCTGTCTCGCAGCACCCGGAACACGCCGTCGCCTTCGACCTGGAAGCCGGGGAACAGCAGGTCGGCGAAGCGGCAGATCACGCTTTCGATCGAGACATAGGTCGCCTCGTCGCCCGGAATGCGCACGAAACGCGGGATCGCGTTCGGGATCAGCACCATCTCGACCAGCCGTGCGTCGTCTCTGACGCGCTTGAGGCTGAACAGCACTCCGATGCCCTGGTTGGCCACGAACGGAAACGGGTGGGCCGGATCGATCGCCTGCGGGGTGATCACGGGCACGACGTAATCGATGAAATACTGACGCAGCCACGCGGTCGCCTGGCTGTCCATGTGGCGCTCGTCGACGATGTGGATGCCCTGGTTGTCGAGCAGGGCCCTGAGTTCGGCGAGGGCGCGCTGCTGCATGTCGACCAGTTCGCCGATCTTGGAGCGGATGGCCGCGACTTGTTGTTGCGGGGTCTTGCCGTCGATCGACACCTCGTCGACGCCGCTGCGCACCTGCCCGCTCAGGCCGGCGACGCGGATCATCATGAACTCGTCGAGGTTGCTGCCGGAGATGGCCAGGAACCGCAGCCGCTCGAGCAACGGGTAGTTGGGTCTGGTCGCCTCGGCGAGGACGCGCTCGTTGAACGAGAGCCAGCTCAGTTCACGGTTGAAGAAGCGGTCGTTTATATCCGGCCGCTCTACCGGGTCGAAACTCGAAACGGCGCTAATCATCGTCGTCCTTGGCGGGGGCTGTCAGAGGCCACCCATGTGTAAGACGCCCATTGCACTTTTGTGACACTTTCGCGTCATCAAGACCAGAGCCTTAAGTTAGCGCCAATCGACGAGCCGGTCGTGTGGCTATCGCGCCTGTAAACTCGAAACGAACATCAAAATGGCGGCGGGCAATTCAAAGAAGAGATCTGAACGGGGGGTCAAATAGATCGGCCTAATGACCCATCGCGCTTGGCGAGCAGGGGTGAAAATTCGCCAAAGAGTGAAATCAAAACGGAATAGTGTAAGGAAAAGTTTACAATCATTGCCAATATAACAAAATATTAACCATAAACATAAACGTGTGTATCGCTCAAAACATTATTGAGTGAAGAATGGTCGTCCAGGCGATTGGTCTCAATGTGTCGACAACAGGTACTATTAC
The DNA here is from genome assembly GCA_017744315.1 of Porphyrobacter sp. Classification (GTDB taxonomy): domain Bacteria; phylum Pseudomonadota; class Alphaproteobacteria; order Sphingomonadales; family Sphingomonadaceae; genus Croceibacterium_A. The sequence continues at coordinate 315,556 of JAGIBN010000003.1, read as the reverse complement.
GTATTTTAATTGTCATCCACAGGATTAATTCCCGCCTCGTGCTTCCGGGCACCGAAGACTGAAACAGGAGACCATCATGAAGTTTTTCAACAAGCTGCTCCGTGACGAGCAGGGCGCGACCGCCATCGAATACGGCCTCATCGCCGCTCTCATCGCGGTTGCCGCGATGGCCGCTTTCGGCACGATTGGCGATCAGCTGAACACCACCTTCACCAAGGTTGGCACCAAACTTTCTACCGCGAACACGAAGGGATAACAAAGTCGAGCCACGGCTCGCAGAATGAGGCGGTAGGGCAACCTGCCGCCTCTTTTCGTTGGTGTCGCAAGCGCATGAGAGCGCCATCGGCTCTAGATCGAATTCGAAAGCAAGAAACGGGACGCGGCCGACGCGATGGACTGTCAGAATGGCTTTCATGATGACCAGCGATAAAGCCACCCGCTCTTCCGGCTCAGCCAACGTCGAGTGCCGCCTACGCATCGACGCTTACGATTGGGGCGCTATCGCCGCCGATCTCGACAGTGAAGGCTGGGCCGTCCTGTCGAGCCTGTTCGATGGCCCCCAATGCGATGCAACGGCCGCGCTCTACGGACCAACAGCGGCCTTCCGCAGCCACGTCCACATGGCCCGCCATGGTTTCGGCCAGGGCGAATATCGCTACTTCGCCTATCCTTTGCCGCCGCTAATCGAGGCGACGCGGACAGCGCTTTACCCGCACCTCGCCCCGATCGCCAATCGCTGGCACGAGCGCATGGGGTTGGAAGCCCGCTTCCCGAACCGGCACGCGCATTTCCTGGAGCGCTGCCACGCGGCGGGGCAGCGCCGCCCGACGCCGTTGCTGCTCGAATACGGCGCGGGTGACTACAACTGCCTGCATCAGGACCTTTACGGCGAGCATGTCTTTCCGCTCCAGGTCGCGGTGCTCCTCTCCGAACCCCATGTCGACTTCACCGGTGGCGAGTTCGTGCTGACCGAGCAACGACCCCGCATGCAGTCGCGCCCGATGGTCGTGCCGCTCAACAAGGGTGACGGCGTGCTGTTCGCGGTAAACGCTCGCCCACACCAGGGCGCTCGCGGAGACTACCGCGTGACTATGCGCCACGGCGTCAGCAAAGTGCGCTCAGGCAAGCGTTATACGCTGGGGATCATTTTCCACGACGCGACCTAGGCGCAAGCGTCGGTGGCGCACCCGACAGGATTCGAACCTGTGACCTCTGCCTTCGGAGGGCAGCGCTCTATCCAGCTGAGCTACGGGTGCGTCGGGGTGCGGTTAGCAACGGGTTTCGGTTGCGCCAAGCGTTAATCCGTCGTGGGCGTCCTGCGCGGCGCTTTAAGTCAGCTATTCCCACCCGCGATCGAGGAATCGCAGCGCGCAGCCAGCCAGAATTGCCGAGCCGCGCGGGAGGACGGCTTCGTCCACCACCATGCGCGTCGAGTGGATGCCGCAGCAGCCCGCCCAGTCCGAGCCTTCGGCGGCGACGCCAAGGAAGGCCATGGCGCCGGGGACTTTCTCGAGCACGTAGGAGAAATCTTCCGCGCCCATGATCGGACTGGCGAGATGTTCGAACGATCCTCCCGGCAGCTCGCTGGCGACGGTATCGAACAGTGCCACGGCGCGCGCGTCGTTGATTGTTGGCGGGAACCCCTCGGTTATGGTCACCTCGGCCGTGCACTCGTGCGCAAGGGCGATATGTTCGGCGAGATGGCGCAGCGCCTGATGCACTTCCTGCCGCCGCTCTCGAGAGAGCGTGCGGATCGTGCCCTTGAGCAGGGCCTGGTCGGGAATGACGTTGTGCGCGCTGCCGGCATCGAGCTGCGAGATGGTGACGACCACCGCTTCGGCAGCGTTGAACCTGCGAGTGACGAGAGCCTGGATCGCGGTGACGATTTCGCATGCCACCGGCACCGGATCGCGCGTCTGGTGCGGCATCGAGGCATGGCCGCCGCGGCCGGTGACGGTGATCTCCAGCATGTCGGCCGCGGCGAGCAGGGCTCCGGTCCGGCTCGCGAGGACGCCGTGGCGATAGTTCGGCATGATGTGGAGCGCGAAAGCTGCGTCGGGCAGCGGCGAGTCCTGGCCTCCGAGAAGTCCGTCCGCGAGCATGAAGCGCGCGCCATGGTAGCCCTCTTCGCCAGGCTGGAACATGAAGCGCACCTCGCCCGCGAACTCCTCACGCCGTTCGGCCAGCATGCGAGCAGCGCCGGCGAGCATGGCGGTGTGGGTGTCGTGGCCGCAGGCGTGCATTCGTCCGGGGATCGTCGATGCGAACGCGAGCCCGGTCTCCTCGGCCATGGGCAGCGCGTCCATGTCTCCGCGCAGCAGCACGGCGGGGCCGGGCCCCGTACCTTGGAGCACGGCGACGGCGCCCGTGCACGAGGGGCCTTCGCTCCAGGTCAAAGGCAGATCGGAAAGTTCCGCCTTGACCTTGGCCAGGGTGAGCGGGGTTTCCAGGCCCAGCTCAGGCTCGGCATGGATCGCGCGTCGGAGGGCGACTATGCGCGGTGCGAGCGACTGCGCCTGTTCGAGGAGGTGTTCGGCCAGCATGCCCTTGTCTAACCTGCCAGACTGAACGGGGCCAGCCTTGGTTACATGAATTACCGGTTCAGCCCCCGTCCACTCGCGCAACAATAAGGGCGAGTGCATTGCGGTCTGCCCGAAAGTACCCATTTAGGGTCAGTACCCATAGCCAGTACCTTTCGGGGTGCTGACAATCGGTACTGATCCTGATGCGACATCGGGGTCGAGCCAGATTGGATTTCGACGAAAAATCGTAGTATTTTAGCGGAGCAAGAGTTTAAGGCGGCGCGATGCACGGGTCTGTCCATCTTTTCGACCGATTGCCGGAAGTCGTGAAGCCCACGGCCCCGGCGATGCAGGTTACTGCCCCGGTCCGGCAGATCCCTCTCGTTGGCGTGATCCGCAATGCGCGGAGCCATCGCGAAATGGCTCCTGTCGAAAACTCCGCGAAAGCCACGTTGTTGATGGAGTCCCCCGGTGACCGGGCGGACTTGCCTGCCATCCTGAGCAAGTTTGCCGAACGCCGCGTGGACTACATCGTCCTGGCTGGCGGTGACGGCACCGTACGTGACGTGCTGACCTGCGGTGCGGGAATTTTCGGTGAGAGCTGGCCTCCGCTGATCGTGCTTCCGAACGGCAAGACCAACGCGCTGGCGGTCGATCTCGGCCTGCCGCTCAACTGGTCGCTGCCCGAAGCGCTGGAGGCGATTCACTCTGGCCAGATCGAGCAACGCCGACCGCTTGCCATTTCCCTCCGGGATAATGCGAACGCGCGGGTGCAGGGTTTCGTGCTGGGTGCTGGCGCTTACACCGCGGCGATTCAGCTCGGCCAGAAGGCGCACAAGAGCGGTGCCTTCAACAGCCTCGGCGTTGCCGTCACTGTGGCGGGAAGCCTGCTGCAGGCGATTTTCGGCAGTCGGGGCAACGTCTGGCGGCGCGGTACGCCGATGCGCCTGTTCGATGGCGAAGGTCACGAAGTCGAGCACAGCGGAATCGGACGGTTGGACGAACGCTTCCTGCTGTTCACGTCCACGCTCCGGCGGTTTCCGGCTGGTTTGCGGCCGTTTCTGGACGGCAACGCTACGACGATGCGCACCGCGCTGCTCGATAGTTCGAGCCGCAGCCTGCTTCTCCGCCTGCCGATGATCATCCGCGGCAAGATCACCGAAGGAATCCGTCGGGCCGGGTATCAGGTCGTCGAATCCGATTCGATCCAGCTCGACATCTCGGATCGCTTCATTCTCGACGGTGAAGCCTTCCCGGGAGGCCGGTACCAGCTATCGCTTGGCCCCAAGCTGCGCTTCGTCGTCCCGTGAGCGAGACCCTTGCCGCGCGGCTTGGCGCGGCGCTGGAACGGCCCTTCGCCCCCGAAGTCGCTGAGTTCGCGCGCCAGATCGGCGAAGACGCGGGCGCGCTTGCGGTGCTGTTCTACGGATCCAATTTGCGCACTGGCTCGCTCGAAGGCGTGCTCGACTTCTACGTCCTGCTGCCAGGCGAGGTTGAGGGAGGCATCTGGCCGCGGGTCTCCTATCGCGAGAAGCCTGACGGGGACGTTACGCTTCGCGCCAAGATTGCGACCATGAACCTGGCCACCTTCGCAGCCGCCGCGGGAGGTGAAAAGCTCGACACCACGATCTGGGCGCGCTTCGTGCAGCCGGTCGGATTGGCGTGGTCGAGAGAGCCTGGCGTGGCAAGACAGGTGACGGCGGCCCTTGCTGCTGCCGCGCAGACGGCTGCGCGCCTTGCCGTGGCCCTTGGGCCTTCGAAGGGCGTGGAGGAGGACTACTGGCGAGCGCTGTTCCGCGCGACCTACCGCGCAGAATTGCGTGTCGAGGCAGTGGGCCGTGAGGAATCGATTATCGCTGCCAACCGGACCCATTTTGATGGGCTGCTTCCCTTGGCGTTGACCGCGGCAAACGTGCCTTACCTCGAGGAGGGCCGGATGATCGAGCCCAAGCCCGACGCGCAGTGGCGTCGCGAGGTGGAGCAGTGGTGGGCAAAGCGCCGTCGCTTCGGCAAGGCGCTCAACCTCGCGCGGTTAGTGAAGGCTTCAACTACGTTCGACGGCGCTATGCGCTATATCGCCTGGAAAGTGGAGCGGCACACCGGCGAGAAGATCGAAGTCACCCCTCTGCGGGAGAAGTTCCCGCTCATCGCCGGCCCGGCGATCCTCCGGCGGCTTCTGCGGTTTCGCCGCCGCGAGAAGGCTGGCCGCTAGGGTCAGCCTCTCACATGTAGTGGAGGTTGATCGTGATCGACTTGACCTCTTTGCCGACCGGGAAGCTGGTCTTGGTGTAGCTCGGCTTACCCAGGTTGAAGATCGTGTAGGCCGGGTTGTTCGAGGCGCCACCGCCGTCCTGGGTCAGGTCGGTCTTGTCGTTGCCGTTCACGTCGTGACGGATCGCGACCGCGTAATTGCCAGGCTCGGGCACGGGCAGGCAGAAGGTCATCGTGCCGGCCTTCGCCGGCAGCTCGATGCGATAGAGCCAGCGGCCGGATTCGAGCCAGTCCTGCTTGGTGGCGCGGTAGATCTGCGCCCGGACAGTGCCTTCGCCGCTCTTGACGCCGGTCACGCGGACGCTGACCGCCGGTCCGGCGCCGCGGCAACGGGACATGTCGTTGGTGATCTTCTGCTTGTACTGCGCCTGCAACGGCGCCGCCACGAGCAGGCTCGCCAGCGCCAGGCCGTTGAGGGCCAAACCCATCGCTTTCGCGCAATTAATATTGCCTGGTTTCACCATGGCCAGTCCGTCGGCTCCGTTTCGTCTCGTGCTAATATTGGCGGCCGAGGGCTCGGCCTGCCTATAATGATGAGTGCGTATCCGTCCAATAGCTCCCTACGGCGCAGCGCTGAATTTGGGCTGAATCTTCGGTTCTCCATTCCGTCAGGCACCCGACGTGGCAGGAGTTCAGATAAGGAGTGGCGTCGAATGCCGCCATTTCAAGAGTTGTCAACGCACGCCCGCTGAGAGCGAGAGGTTGGTGAGGCAGGCATATCGAGCGCAAACCGTCTCAAATCATGCCAGGAGATATCTACCGTGTGGAAATCCCCCTTACGCGGCTTGTTGACCCCCAAACCGCTGTTAAGGCGTTAAAGGCGTCATGGCTCAACCGCTTATCTCGCCCTCGATCCTTTCTGCCGACTTCGCTCGGCTGGGGGAAGAGGTGCGCGCGATCGACGAAGCGGGGGCCGACTGGATCCATGTCGACGTCATGGACGGCCACTACGTTCCCAACCTGACGATTGGACCCGGCGTGGTGAAGGCGCTGCGTCCGCACAGCGCGAAAACGTTCGACGTCCATCTGATGGTCTCGCCGGTCGATATGTGGATCGAGCAGTTTGCCGCGGCGGGCGCCGACATCATCACCATCCACCCGGAAGCCGGCCCACACGTCCATCGTTCGGTTCAGGCGATCAAGGCGCTGGGCAAGAAGGCGGGTATCTCGCTCAACCCGGGCACCCCGGCCAAGATGCTCGACTATCTGATCGACGAGATCGACCTGGTCTTGATCATGAGCGTCAATCCCGGGTTCGGCGGGCAGAGCTTCATCACCAGCCAGCTGCGCAAGATCGAAGCGGTGCGTAAGATGATCGACAAGTCCGGCCGCGACATCCGGCTGGAGGTCGATGGCGGGGTGACGCGCGAAACCGCGCCTCTATGCGTCGACGCCGGAGCCGATGTGCTCGTGGCGGGCTCGGCCACTTTTGCCGGCGGGCCTGAACGATACGCCGCCAACATCGCCGCTTTGAGGGGGCAGGCATGACAGAAATCGCGTCCCGCAATCGTTTTGTGACCGGGGCGCGCGTGGCGGTCGACGAAAGTCCGCCGGCCATGGCGATCCCGCTCAAGCAGATCGAGGAAGCGACCGCGGTTGCGGCTTCGGCTCCAGTAGCTGAGCCGGTTCCAGCTCCGATTCCGGCACGGCCTGTCGAGGCGCCGGCCACGGACACCGAGGTGCTGGAGACAGGCCGGGCTCTTGCGCTGACCGACTTCACACCTCCGGATACCACCATCGGCGAGCGGCTGGTGCGCTTCGCCTATCGCCTCGGCATCTCCGGTCCGACGCTGGCCGCGCCTTTCCGCAAGCCGGCCAAGCCGCGCCTGCTGGCGACGGTGCAGAGCCCGCTGAAGGGCAATGCCGTGGCGGGCACGGCGCTGCGTGCGGGCCATTTCCTGGTCTACGGCGTCAAGTCGCCGATCACTCAGGTCGATTTCTCCCCGGCGGCTCCTCATGTGCCGCCGCTCGAGCGCACGATCCACGCTTTCACCTGGCTGCGCGATCTTGAGGCTTGCGCTCCGCGTCAGCAATGCACCGCAACGGCGGAGCGAGTGCTCGGCGCCTGGCTTGATGCCAATGGCAAGCCGGGCAAGGGTGCTGCCTGGCGCGTGGGTCACGCCGGCTCGCGTTTGCTTGCGTGGTTCGTTCATGCACCCCTGATCCTTGGCGGCAACGACAAGACCCTGCGCTCGCGGGTGCTCGCCTCGATGGAAGAGACCGCCCGCTGGCTCGACCGCAACGCGTCCAAGGCTGACGACAAGGCAGAAGAGCTCGCGGCCTGGTGCGCGATCGTTGCGGCTGGTCTGCTGCTGCCCGACGGCAAGCCCCGCCGCCTGTTCGGCGAAGCCGGCCTCGCTCGCGCCATGGGCGAGATGGTCGGCGCCGATGGCGGGGTTCTCTCGCGCAGCCCGCTGGCGCAGATGGATGCCATCGCCCGGCTGACCGAGCTCGCGGCCTGCTATCGCGCCACGCGCTGCGACCCTCCGCAGGCGGTCGAAACCATGCTGCAGATGCTGGTGCCCCCGCTGCTGTCGCTGACCCATGGCGATGGCGGGCTCGGCTGCTGGCAGGGCTCCGGCGCGGTCGGTGCCGAAACGGTTGCCGCGCTCGTTGCCGCCAGCGGGGTCCGCACCCGGCCCCTGCGCGACTCCCGCCAGTGGGGCTATCAGCGCGCGGTTGCCGGCAAGTCGGTCCTGCAGTTCGACGCCGCTCCGCCGCCACTCCCGCGCCATGCCCAGAACGGTTGCGCCTCGACGCTGTCGTTCGAGCTTTCGCACGGCGCGCACCGGCTGATCGTCAATTGCGGTGGATCGGCCTTTGCCGGCGGACAGGTCCCGGTGCGGATCGAACAGGGCCTGCGCGGCACGGCCGCCCATTCGACGCTTATTCTGAATGACGCGAACTCCACGGCGGTGGTCGTGGCCGGGAAACTCGGCGCGGGCGTTGCGGAGGTCGAGGTCGACCGGCGCACGATGACCACCGAAAGCGGCACGTCGGCCACCCGGCTCGAAGCGAGCCACGACGGATATGTCGCTCGGGTAGGCCTGGTGCACCGGCGTATCCTGATCCTGCGTGACGACGGTACCGAGTTGCGCGGCGAAGATTTGCTCGTTCCCGCAGGGCGCAAGGGCAAGCGCGGCAAGGTCCCTTACGCCATCCGCTTCCACCTCGGCCCGATGGTCGAAGTCACCGCTGGCGAGAACGGGCGCGGCGCGACTCTGGCCCTGCCCGACGGCAGCTATTGGCAGTTCGTGGCCGGCGAGGGATCGCTGGAGGTCGACGAAAGCCTGTGGGTCGATGGCGAGGGCCGCCCGCATCCGGTCCAGCAGCTGGTGATGCAGGGCATGGTCTCGCGCGGGGGCGGCAATTTTTCCTGGCTTCTCAAAAAGATCAGGGCCTAGTTTCCACCGGCGCAATTACGGCGCTTCCAACCCGGCGGGCTAAGCCCTAGGTAGCGGCCCATGACAGCAGTGACGATCAAGCGGGCGCTCCTTTCGGTGTCCGACAAGAGCGGTGTGGTCGAGCTCGCCTCGCGCCTCGCCAAGGGCGGTGTCGAACTGGTTTCGACGGGCGGAACGGCGCGGGCGCTGCGCGATGCCGGGCTGCAGGTGCGCGACGTCTCCGATGTCACCGGCTTCCCCGAAATGATGGACGGCCGGGTCAAGACGTTGCACCCGCTGATCCACGGCGGCCTGCTGGCCGTGCGCGACGATCCGGAGCACGCCGCGGCAATGGACGCGCACGAGATCGGTTCGATCGACCTGCTCGTCAGCAACCTCTACCCCTTCGAAGAGACCGTCATGCGCGGCGCCGGTCGTGACGAGATTATCGAGAACATCGATATCGGCGGCCCGGCGATGATCCGCTCAGCCTCCAAGAACCACGCGTTTGTCACCATCGTCACCGATCCGGACGACTACGCGGTCCTGCTCGAAGAGCTGGCGGAGAACGACGGCGCCACCACGCTCGCCTTCCGCAAGCGCATGGCGGCCAAGGCCTTCGCGGCGACGGCGGCTTACGATTCGATGATCAGCCAATGGTTCGCCTTTGCCGACCAGCAGCGCCTGTTCCCCGAGATGCTGGCGGTCAACGGCCGCCTGGTGGGCGAGCTGCGCTATGGCGAGAACCCGCACCAGAAGGCGGCGCTCTACACCCCGCTCGGGCCGCACATCAAAGGCCTCGCCCAGGCGGAGCAGGTCCAGGGCAAGGAGCTGAGCTACAACAACTACAACGATGCCGACGCCGCGCTGGAACTCGTGGCCGAGTTCAAGGACAAGGATCCGGCGGTCGTCATCGTCAAGCACGCCAACCCGTGCGGCGTGGCTCAGGCGAAGACGCTGGTCGAAGCTTACCGCACCGCGCTGGCTTGCGACGCGGTTTCGGCTTTTGGCGGTATCGTCGCGGTCAATCGCCCGCTCGATGGTCCGACAGCCGAGGCGATCACCGAGATTTTCACCGAAGTGGTGGTTGCGCCGGGCGCGGACGAGGCCGCTCGTGCGGCTTTCGCGGCCAAGCCGAACTTGCGCCTGCTGTTGCTCGACGATCTGCCCAACGCTCGCCGTGGCGGGCTGCAGGTCAAGCCGATTGCCGGTGCGCTGCTGGTGCAGTCGCGCGACAACGGTGCGGTCGGCCTGCCCGACCTCAAGGTCGTGACCAAGCGCGCGCCGACGGACCAGGAGCTGGCCGACTGCCTGTTCGCCTGGACCATTGCTCGCCATGTGAAGTCGAATGCGATCGTCTTTGCCAAGGATAACGCGACTGCCGGGATCGGTGCCGGTCAGATGAACCGCCGCGACTCCGCCCGCATTGCCGCGATCCGCGCGCGCGAGGCGGCCGAGGCGGCGGGCTGGCCCGAGCCGCACACCGTCGGCAGCGCGATGGCGTCGGAGGCGTTCCTGCCCTTCGCCGACGGGCTCGAAGCCGCGATCGAGGCGGGAGCGACGGCGGTGATCCAGCCCGGCGGAGCGATGCGCGACGACGAGGTCATCGCCGCAGCCGACGCCGCCGGTATCGCCATGGTCTTTACCGGAATGCGCCATTTCAGGCATTGAGACAAAGCGTGAGCCAGGCAATTGCAGGCCGCGCAGGCGTCCCTATATGAACGCCTGACAACAACTATGTTCAGAGTCTCTCAAGCACTTGCGGGGTAGAGCCGATGAATTCCTACGAGAGTAATTCGAGTAAATACCATGGGTCTTTTCACCCCCGACGTCTTTCGGTCGTTCTTCGCCGGCTTCGGCATCGCAGCGATAGCGCTGGCGGTGCACATCGTTCCGCAGCTGGTATGACCAGCATGCGCGCCTTGCTTGCAGCGGGCGCGCTTGCACTCGCAGCGTGCGGTTCGGCCGTCGCTGCTGAAAGCACCTTCAACGCTCCCACAGCCAAGCGCGAGGCGAACGAGACCGGTCTCAAGACCGCGATCTTTGCCGGCGGCTGTTTCTGGGGCGTCGAGGCGGTCTTCAGCCATACCAAGGGCGTGACGAGCGCGGTTTCCGGCTATCACGGCGGAAGCGCGGCCACGGCCCATTACGACATGGTTTCCGCCGGCGGCACCGGACACGCTGAATCGGTCAAGGTCACCTACGACCCCAAGATCGTGCGGTACGACCAGCTGCTCCAGGTCCTGTTCTCGGTCGTCGCCGATCCCACACTCAAGAACCGCCAGGGTCCCGATTCCGGCACGCAATACCGCGCCGCGATCGTCCCGCTTTCGGCGGAGCAGCGGCAGGTCGCCACTGCCTACCTCGCACAGATGCGTTCGAGCGGGGTGTGGGACAAGCCGATCGTGGTGCAGATCGAGAATGCGAAGACGTTCTACCCGGCCGAAGACTATCATCAGGACTTCGCCCAGCGGAACCCGAACCACGGCTACATTCGCCGGTGGGACGCGCCGAAGGTGGCCGCGTTCAAGACCATGTATCCCTCGCTCTATCGCGCCACGTATCAGACCGGCTGATTGCCGCACGGCAACACCGGTCCTATATTCCAGCCATGGGCGGACATAAGCATCACGAGCACAGCGGCCAGCGCTTGATCGCGGAGGCCGAAGGCGTGCTGACGGCGGCCGGCGAACAGTGGACCACCATGCGGTCCGACGTGTTCGAGGCGCTCGCGGCGCAGGACCGCCCTGCTTCGGCGTATGACATCGCCGAAGCGGTCGGGAAGCAGCGCGGCAAGCGCGTGGCCGCCAACAGCGTCTATCGCATCCTCGACCTGTTTGTGCGCACCAACCTCGCAAATCGGGTCGAGAGCGCCAACGCCTATCTCGCCAACAGCCATCCGGGCTGCCGGCACGACTGCATCTTCCTCATTTGCGACGATTGCGGGCAAGCCACCCACCTCGATGACGACCGGCTGACCGGCGCCTTGCGCGAAGCTGGGCGAGCGGCGGGTTTCGCTGACGTGCGGCCGGTGGTCGAGCTGCGCGGCATTTGCGAAGACTGTGCCGGATAGCGGTAAGCGACCGAATCCAGCGCGATTTGCGGGGAACCGAACGGATTTCACGGAATCCTCATAATAACCTCACTCGGCTTTCATCGACACGCGAAGGTCACAGGTGTAAGTGCCCCCCGAAACGATGACCTCACTTCCTGAAACTCCCCTGCTCGACAGCGTCGCCACGCCTGAAGAATTGCGCCAGTTGGAGCGCAAGGACTTGCGCCAGCTGGCCGACGAGCTGCGCGCGGAAATGATCGATGCCGTGGGTAGCACCGGCGGCCATCTGGGCTCCGGACTTGGCGTGGTCGAGCTGACCGTCGCCGTGCACTATGTCTTCGACACGCCGACCGACCGGCTGATCTGGGACGTTGGCCACCAAGCCTATCCGCACAAGATCCTCACCGGGCGTCGCGACCGGATCCGCACCTTGCGGCAGGGCGGCGGCCTCAGCGGCTTCACCAAGCGCAGCGAGAGCGAATACGATCCGTTCGGCGCGGCGCACTCTTCGACTTCGATTTCCGCGGGCCTCGGCTTCGCGATCGCCAACAAGCTGGCAGGCGAGCCGGGGAAGGCGATTGCGGTGATCGGCGACGGCGCGATGAGCGCGGGCATGGCCTACGAGGCGATGAACAACGCCGAGGCGGCCGGCAATCGCCTGGTCGTGATCCTCAACGACAACGACATGTCGATCGCGCCGCCAGTGGGCGGCCTGTCAGGTTACCTGGCGCGCTTGGTCTCCTCCGCCGAGTTCCTTGGCCTGCGCGAACTGGCGCGGCGTTTTGCCCGCAAGCTGCCCGAGCCGCTGCACCGCGCGGCGAAGAAGACCGACGAATACGCCCGCGGCATGGCCATGGGCGGTACCTTGTTCGAAGAGCTGGGCTTCTACTACGTCGGCCCGATCGACGGCCATGACCTCGATCAGCTGGTGCCGGTGCTCGAGAACGTGCGCGACGCGGCCGAGGGGCCGTGCCTGGTCCACGTCGTGACCCAGAAGGGCAAGGGCTACGCTCCGGCGGAGAACAGCGCCGACAAGTACCATGGCGTGCAGAAGTTCGACGTCGTCACGGGCGAGCAGACCAAGAGCGCGGGCGGTCCGCCCAGCTACACCTCGGTCTTCGCCAAGGCTCTGATCGAGGAAGCGGCACGCGATAACCGCGTCTGCGCGATCACCGCGGCGATGCCGAGCGGGACCGGGCTCGACAAGTTCGAGAGCCTCTATCCCGAACGCAGCTTCGACGTGGGCATCGCCGAACAGCACGCCGTCACGTTCGCCGCCGGGCTCGCCGCGCAAGGGATGAGGCCGTTCTGCGCGATCTACTCGACGTTCCTGCAGCGGGCTTACGACCAGGTCGTGCACGACGTGGCGATCCAGAACCTGCCGGTTCGCTTCGCTATCGACCGCGCCGGGCTGGTAGGCGCCGACGGCGCAACGCATGCCGGTAGCTTCGACGTGACCTACCTGGCGACCTTGCCCAACTTCGTGGTCATGGCCGCGGCGGACGAGGCTGAGCTGGTGCATATGGTGCACACCGCGGCGCTCTATGACGAAGGGCCGATCGCCTTCCGCTATCCGCGCGGAAACGGCGTGGGTGTGCCTTTGCCCGAAGTTCCCGAGGCCTTGCCGATCGGCAAGGGACGTGTTGTCCGCCACGGCAGCAAGGTTGCGCTGCTATCGCTGGGCACGCGTTTGGCGGAGGCCCTGAAGGCGGCCGATCAGCTCGATGCCAAGGGTCTCTCGACGACCGTGGCCGACTTGCGCTTCGCCAAACCGCTCGACAGCGAGCTCATCCGCAAGCTGATGGCGACGCACGAAGTGGTGGTGACGATCGAGGAAGGTGCCATCGGCGGCCTCGGCGCGCACGTGCTGACTCTGGCAAGCGATGAAGGCCTGACCGATGCGGGCCTCAAGATCCGCACCATGCGCCTGCCCGACGTGTTCCAGGACCACGAGGCGCCGGACAAGCAGTATGACGAAGCGCGGCTCAATGCCCCGCATATCGTCGAGACGGTGCTTTCGGCCCTGCGCCACAACAGCAGCGGCGTGGAAGAAGCCCGGGCCTGAGGCTAGGGACCGGTCGCTCCGAAGAGCGCACCGGTTACCCAATCATCTTCGTAACTCCCCGGCGATGGCCGTCAGTTGGCCGCCGGATGGACGCCCGCTGCCTGCGGCTCGCCGACCTCGGCTTTGCCGCTGAGGGCATCGCTCGGCTCCAGGTCGCGCAGCGTGTCGAGGTGCATCAGGCGCCGGACCAGCGGCGACACGACCATGACGGCAACGCCGACGCCGATCGTGATCCAGCCGATGGTGTTGTAGATCGACAGGGTGAGTTCCTTGGTCATCTCGCCGCCTTCGCCGCCCGTCGCTTCGCCGATCTTCCCGGCCACGAAGTTGCCGCCTGCCGTGGCGAAGAACCACGCGCCCATAATCAGTGAAGCCATGTGGCGTGGCGCCAGTCGATTCATGGCCGAAAGCCCGACTGGCGAAAGGCACAGTTCGCCCGTGGTCTGGAACAGATAGATGAGAAAGATAAAGATGACCGGAACGGCCACGCCCATGCCGACGCTTTGCGCGCCCCATACAAGGACCAGGAAGGAGAACCCGACCTGGGCCAATGCCAGACCGAACTTCATCGGCGTCGATGGCTCAAGCCCCTTGCGGGCGAGAGCGGTCCACAGCCAGGCAAAGACCGGTCCGAGCAGCACGATGTAGATCGGGTTGATCGACTGGAACAGCGAAGCGGGGACGCCGGCGCGATCGACAAAGCGGTCGGTGAACAAATTCAGCGAACCGCCGGCCTGCTCGAACAGGCCCCAGAAAACGGGTTGCAGGGCGATCAGGAACAGGATGGCGAAGATGCGCTCCCGCGGTTCCTTCTCGAGCTTGAAGGCCTCGAGCAGGACATAGCCCAGCAGTATGACGCCGGAGAGCAGCAGAATCGAGCCGACCAGATCCTGGTACTGGATCAATAGCCACAAGGCACCGACGGCGAGGATGCTCACGCCGTAGAGCGCAAACTCGCGCTGGCGGCCCAATGGAACCGGCGGTTCGCCCTGGCCCTTGAGTGCGGGCTTGCCGAACACGAAGATGATGAGGCCCAGGACCATGCCGATGCCGGCCATGCCGAAGCCGTAGCCCCAGCCAACCGTTTCACCGAGATAGCCGACAAGGATCGTGCCGAGCGCGGCGCCGACGTTAATGCCCATGTAAAAGATCGTGTAAGCGCCATCGCGCCGGGCGTCGGTCAGGCGATAGAGCTGGCCGACGATGACCGAGATGTTCGCCTTGAGAAAGCCGGAGCCCACGATGATCAGCGCCAGGGCGAGCCAGAACACGTTGATCGCCGGATCGCTCTGCCCACCGCCGCCTTCGACGGCCATGAAGCCGTGGCCGAGTGCGAGCAGGATGCCGCCAAACAGCACCGCCTTGCGCTGGCCAAGATAGCGGTCGGCCAGATAGCCGCCGAGCACAGGAGTGATGTAGACGAGGCTGGTATAGGCGCCGTAGATCAGGTTGGCCTTGCCGTCGTCGAACAGCCAATGCTTGGTAAGGTAGAAAATGAGCAAGGCGCGCATGCCGTAGTAGGAGAAGCGCTCCCACATTTCGGCATAGAACAGGACGAACAGACCGCGAGGATGGCCGACCACTTCCTCGCTCCGTTTCGCGGCAATGATTCCGCCGATTGCGAGGACGGCAAAGAGGGCTACCGCGGCGATTGCCGCGATCCAGTCACCCTCGTTCCACAAAGCCATTTCCTTCATGCGTACCCGTCCCAAAATTTTTGATGACGCCTCCCGTGGAAGCGAGAAGGCAACCTAGCGCAAGTTTCGGTCATGTGAAGGCATTTTTGTTACAGAGGAAACCGGCGTGCCCCTGGGGAGCCCTGCGCCACAGCCACGCGACCCTTGCGCGACCCGCTGTATTATGGCACTGCATCACTCATGGCCGACAGCAGACCCGTTTACCTTCGCCTCCGCGACCAGATCGCCGCGGCGATCATCGACGGACGCTATGCCGAAGGGGAGATGTTGCCGTCGGTGCGCGCGCTCGCGGCCGAACAGGGCGCGAATCCCTTGACGGTGGCAAAGGCCTACCAGCAGTTCCAGACTGACGGCCTGGTTCGCGTTCAGCGCGGCGTCGGCATGTTCGTGCGAGAGGGCGCGGCAGAGCATCTTCGTGCGGCCGAACGCGCGCAGTTCCTCGAGCAGGAGTGGCCGCAGATCCGCGAGCGCATGGCCCGCCTGGGCATCGCGCCGGCGGATGTGCTGGACGAAGCCTGAAAAATCGGCTTTTGGCGTCAAATCGTTGATGTCGTGATTTTTTGACGCCCCCCGATTGTGTTCGGGCGGGCAGTCTGTCAAATTATTGGCACGGGTCGCATAGGCCGTACACCACGATCACGGGTACGGACGTGGAACCGGCACGTCACAACGATGGCCGGCGGAAAGGGGTAGTCCATGATTAGATCGGAGCTTTTGGAAGCGCTGACAGCCGATAACCCCGACTTGCGGCCGGACGAGGTCGAGCAAGTGGCGGATATCTTCTTCGAAGAGATCGGTGCCCGGCTGGCCGAAGGTGGTCGTGTCGAGCTTCGTGGTTTCGGAACTTTTTCGACCAGGCTGCGCAATGCCCGGACCGGACGCAATCCGCGCACCGGCGACCCGGTCGACGTACCTTCGAAGCGCGTACCGTACTTCAAGCCGGGCAAGGAAATGCGCGAACGACTCAATACCGATTGAGTCTGTAGTAGATCGACCAACATGACGGCCCGCATTTGCGGGCCGTTTTTGTTTGTGCGGTCTCGATGCCGCAATGAGAAAGGGCGCGGATCCGAAGATCCGCGCCCCTCCCCTTCCCGCCGAAGCGGATGCGATTAGAAGTTGCGTTTTACCGAGACGGCCCAAGTGCGCGGCAGTCCGGGGACGCCGGTCACCGAACCGAGCGACTTGGTGATGTCGCTCACGCTGAGGAAGTAATACTTGTCGAACAGGTTCTGCACTTCGACACCGACTTCCCAAGCGTCATCCTCGGTCGTGTACCAGATGCGCGCGTTGCCCAGGAACCGGCCCGGCATACGGCTCCACGAAGTGTTCGTGGTCTCGGTGAATACTTCCGAACGATACGATCCATCGAACCGGAAGTGCGTGGTGCCCGGCCCTACGTCCGCATCGTACTGGACGCCGAAGCTGTAGGTCCAGTCGGGCGTGTACGGAAACGTCTCGTCGCCGGTCAGACCTGCCGCAGCAACAGAGTCCTTGTCATAGTTGACGTTGATATAGCTCAGCGAACCATCGATCGAGAGGTTGTCGATCGGATAGATCGTCGTCTCCAGTTCGAAACCCTTCACCTTGGCTTCGCCGACGTTGGTCGGGCGAAGACACGGCGACGACGGGCAGGCCGAGAGGATGAGGATGATGTCCTGGTAGTCGTTGTAGAACACCGCACCGTTCAGTCGAACACGCCGGTCGAAGAAGTCGCTCTTGAAACCCAACTCGTAGGTGGTGAGGGTTTCCGGATTGAACGGCTTGATCTGGTTGCATGGGAGCGGAGCTACATAGCCCGGGGCGTCGCATTCGCCGGAAGAAGGTCCGAAGAACGGACGCGGGTTCACGCCGCCGCCCTTGTAGCCGGTGGCAATGGAGGCATAGGCCAGGAACTCATCTGAGAAGCGGTAGTCGGTGGCGATGCGCCAGTCCCACCGCGAGCCCTTGAACTCTCCCTCCAGGTCGAAAATGCCGTTGAGCAGGCAGTTCGGGCTATTGCCAATCCCCGTCGGACCAGCGGTGCCCGGAGGCGCGGCGCCGGTGAAGAACTCGCACGGCCCCGGAATGGTGCCGTCGGGATTGCGCCGGAAGTAAGTGTAGGTCTTCTCGTCCCACGAACGGCGCACGCCGCCTGTGATCGACCAATTCTCGATCGGGTGCACGATGGCGTTCGCAAACAGCGCCTTCGAGGTCGAAGGCGTGGTGTCGGGACCGTGGATGAAGTCGATGCCAGCGTAGTTCAGGTCGACGCGGGCGGTGTAGCTGCCCTCCTGATCCATGTAGAATCCGCCGACGGTGTATTCGACCAGCCCGTCACCGAATTCGCCGTTGAGGCGAAGTTCCTGGCTCCACGCACGGTGGTCCAGACGGTTGTCAAGCTGCGCGACCGGTACTGGCGACGCGTCCTGGTCCTGACCGAACTTGGTCGTGTATTCGCGCCACGAACCGACCCAGTAGAGCTCGAGATCGTCGGTGATGTCCCACGAAACGTTGCCCATGAGTCCCCAGCCGTTGAAGTCCTGGTTCTGGAGCGCGGCGTAGGGTTTGAAGGGCGCCTGCGAGGTGGGCGCGGTTCCATCGAGGAAGTTGGCGTACGAGATGTAACGCGGGTCGCCGTCGTAGACGCTCGAGCTCAGGTTGTCGCAGCTGTACTGCCCTGCTGGCACGAAGCGGCAATCGTAAGGGATCGCAGTTCCGTCCTTGCCAGGCAACCAGGCCGGCTGGCCCGGGCCGACACCTTGCGCGAGACCGGCGTTGGCATCGCCGGGTGAAAGCGACGGGTTGAACACCGCCCCCGGTGCGCCAGCCGCTACCAGTACGGTAGGCTGCGGTTCCGAGCGTTCACGAGTATAGTCGGCCGACAGGTTGACCTCGACGTCGCTGCTGGGCTCCCAGCGAAGCATGATGCGTCCGGCGCCGATAGCCTGGCCGCCTTGCGTGCCGACGACAGGGTATGCCCCGCGTGCGTTGTTTGCTGGCACGTTCCCGTCGGGATGGGACACGCCATAGTCGAGCAGGTCAACGTACCCATCGCGACCCTTGAAAATGCCCGAAGCGCGAACGGCGACCTGATCGTTGACCTTGAAATCGGCCATGCCGCGAACGTCGATACGGTTGTACGAGCCGTAGGTGACCTGAAGCGAGCCGGAGCCATCGCCACTCGGCTTTTCGCTGAACAGCTTGATCGCGCCGCCGATGGAGTTCTTCCCGGCCAGCGTGCCCTGCGGACCGCGCAAGATTTCGATACGCTCGACGTCCATCAGTTCGAGCAGCGAACTCGACAGGGTCGGGATGTAGACGTCATCGACATAAAGGCCAACGCCCGGATCCAGTGCGTAGTTGAAGTCGGTCTGGCCGACGCCACGGATAAAGGCGATCAGGCCGGTGCCGCCGTTCTGCGGCTGCGGAGTCAACGAAACGTTCGGGGCCTGAGCGGCGACCTGGGCGATGTTCGTCTGCCCACGTGCATCCAGCATTTCGGAATTGACCGCGGTGATCGCGATCGGCGTATCTTGCAGGTTCTGCGCGCGGAACTGCGCCGTCACGGTGATGACGTTGGTGCGCCCTTCTTCGCTCTCATCCGATTGAGCAGGCTGAGCAGCAGGTTGAGCCGCGTTGTCTTGGGCGAAAACGGGCGTGGCCAGGCCGGCAACAATGGCCAGCGACGACGCGACGCCAAGCGTTTTGAATCTCATCAGGCATCCTCCCTTAGCGGGAACGTTCGTGCGTTCCTCGCTCTATCCCGAATCCCGCAGTCGCCCATTTTCTCCCTGAGCGATTGCGAAAACGATTTTGGTCAGGAAGTGACCGTGTTCCTTTTTTTGAAGGACCGGTGCGACCCACTCCCTCTCCCACGATGAGTAATAGCGGAACTGATTCCCGCAAAATAGAGCGCTTTGCACAATGGTTGTTCCGAATGCTTACCGGTGTCGCAATCAAGCAACACAGTTCGACTGCTAAGTAATCTGAATCTTGCTCAACCGTTCGTGGCAACGCTTCCCGCCTAGACGGCGCCTGATCGCCAACCTACGCTGCCATCAATAAAGAAAACCGCTTTGGGGGAATGGGATGGCAACGGTTGCGACACCGCAAACCGGGGTGCGCGGGTACGAGCTGCGCGTCTTGCTTTTGCTCGGCCTGGCATATGGGTTCGCCTACTTTGACAGGATGGCGCTGACGTTCCTTGGGCCGGAAGTGCAGAGGGATCTTGGCCTAAGTAACGAACAGGTTGGCTGGCTCGGTTCCGGATTGTCCGCCACCTGGGCCCTCGGAGCCTATCTCGTCGGCCGCTGGTCCGACTCCATCGGGCGGCGCAAGCCGTTCCTGATCGGTGCGCTGGTGCTGTTCTCGTTCTGCTCGGTCCTGTCGGGCATCGCCTGGAGCTTCGGCACCCTGCTCGCGACGCGCATCGTCATGGGGGCGGCCGAGGGGCCGTTCCTGCCGATCTGCCTGGCGATCATGGTCGCGGCCTCGGCCGAGAGCCGCCGGGGTCTCAACGCGGGGATCGTCCAGAATGTGTTCGGCTCAATCATCGGTACCGCGCTCGCGCCGTTCATCCTCATCCGTATCGCCGAAGCGAGCGACTGGCGGATGGCGTTCTTCATCTCGGGCGTCCCGGGCCTGATCCTCGCCTTTCTGATCTGGCAGTTCATCAAGGAGCCTGAAACGCCTCGCTCCGAAGCTTCGGAACCGAAGATGTCGCTCTCGCCGTGGGCGATGCTGTCCGAACGCAACATGTGGCTGTGCGGGCTCATCAGTTGCTTTGCGGTCGGATCGGTCGTGATCGGTTCGATCTTCATGCCGTTCTACCTCGACGGTCCGCGCGGCTACGATCCGCTGACCCGGGCCAATGTCATGACCATGATCGGCTTCTGCCCGGCGGTTGGAGGCGTGCTGGTGACGGCGCTGTCGGACCGGATCGGGCGCAAGCTGCCGCTGATCGTCTTTGCCTTCCTCATGGCGCTCGCCCCGGCCGCGCTGCTGTGGTTTCAGGGCTCGGTCCACGCCCTTACGGCGCTGATGTTCGTCAGCTGGATGGGTCTTGGTACGTTCCCCTTGTTCATGGGCGTGATCCCGGCCGAGACGCTGGGCCGGGCCCGAGCGGCGACGGCGATGGGCCTCGTGGTCATGATCGGCGAACTGACTGGCGGCGTATTCGGCCCGCCGATCGCCGGCGGTCTGGCCGACCGCTTCGGGCTCGACGTGGCGCTCTACATCCAGGCAGGGCTGGCCGTAGCGGCGGGCCTGACCGCCCTCTTCGTCGTCGAAACCAATCCCCGCATCCTGGCGCGCCGCGCCCCGGCAGGAGCCGTTGCATGAGTATCGTCAGCCGTCAGGTTGTCATTGTAGGGGCCGGACCGGTCGGGCTGCTGACCGCGCTGGGCCTGGCGCGGCAAGGCGTTGAAGTCACGGTGCTCGACAGCGAGCCCGAAGTCGTCCGCTCGCCTCGTGCGGCGGTCTATTTCCACACCACGATCTCGATCCTCAAGAAGCTCGGCCTGTCGGACGAGGCGCACGAGATCGGCCTCACTTCGACCGAGTTCAAAATGCACTGGCTGGAGACGGGCGAGGTCATGTCCTCGGACATGCGCGACGCGCTCGAGCCGGGACAGGAGTTCGACCACAACCTGCACTTCGGCCAACACATCCTGGCCGAACTGGTGATGAAGCATCTCGCCCGACTGCCCAATACCGAGGTCCTGTGGGACCACACAGTCAAGGCGCTCGGCCAGGACGGGCGCAAGGCGCGGGTGCTGGTCGATACCGAGGAAGGCGAGGTCACCTTCGAGGCCGACTGGATTATCGGCACCGACGGCGCGCGCTCGACCGTGCGCAAGCTCGCGGGCCTGCCGTTCGAAGGCTTCACTTGGCCGGACCGGTTCGTGGCGACCAATATCGAGTATCCGTTCCTCGACTTCGGTTTCTGCAATGCCAACATGGTGGTCGATCCGGTCAACTGGGCGGTGATCGGTCGGCTCGGGCGCGAGAACCTGTGGCGGCTGACTTATGGCGAGGACGCGGAGCTGAGCGAAGCCTCGATCCTCGAACGCCTGCCGGAACGGTTCGCGGCGATCCTGCCCGATCCTTCGGTGCCCTATCGGATCGACAACTTCTCCCCGTATCGCGTCCATCAGCGCTGCGCCCCGACATTCCGGGTCGACCGGGTGCTGCTGGCCGGCGACGCGGCCCATGCCTGCAATCCCTGTGGCGGGCTGGGGCTGACCGGCGGGGTGATCGACGCCGATACCCTGTCCGACACTCTCGGCGCGGTGATCGTCGGGCGGGCGGGCGATAGCGTGCTCGATTTCTACGCGGCCGAGCGGCGGCGGGTGTTCGTCGAAGTGACTTCGCCGATGTCGACCAACTTCAAGCGGCTGCTCTCGGAAAGCGATCCGGCGCGGCGGAGGCAGGACAAGGCGGAGATGTTCGCCCAGGCCGACAAGGGCGGTGCCGAAGTGCGCGCGTCCTCGCTCGCCGAGCTGATCAAGGGAGCGGCAATGCCGATCGGGCCGCTGCTGGCTTGAGCGGGACCTTGCGCATTGTCCCGCGCGTGGTAGCGCCGCCGCACAATCGCGAACCGGAGATCGCATGAGCAAGTGGGCCTACAGCACCGAAGGTTTCGACCGCATCGTCCACCGCATCGACGGGGTGGAGACGGTCACCTACGCGATCGGCGAAGGCGAACCGCTGGTCTACTTCCACGGCGGCGGCACTTTTCATGGTTTCGAGTGGGTCCGCCCGCTGGCGAGCGAGTTCCGCGTGTTTTGCCCCTATCACCCCAACTTCGGTGAGAGCGGCGATGCCGAGCTGAGCGGGATGGGCGATTACGTCTCGCACTACGAGATGCTGTTCGCGGCCCTGGGGCTCGACACCTTCCATCTTTGCGGCGCGTCGATGGGTGGGCACATGGCGGCGCGCTATGCTGCGGCCAATCCGCTGGAGATCGACAAGCTGGCGTTGGTTTCGCCCGCCGGGCTCAAGTCCGATCGCGCCTCGATTCCCGATTTCTCCAAGGTCGCGCCGCAGGATATCTCGGCGATGTTCGTGGCCGATCCGGCATGGGTGGCCCCGTTCTGGCCGGCAGACCCCTCGCCCGAGTGGGCCGCGCTGCGGGCCCGCGAATCCGCCGCTGCCTTCGCCTCGCGCGAAGACCTGTCGGTGACCGATCGGGCCTTGCGCGAGGGGCTCAAGGGCTTCGACCGTCCCACCCTGTTGCTGTGGGGAGAGAACGACCGGATCGTGCCGCTTGGCTATGTTCCGGAATGGCAGGCGGTCCTGCCGCATGCCGAACTGGAGATCATCCCCGGCGGATCGCACTTGCTGCTCGATGAGTTCCCGTCAGCGGTGGAAGCGCTGCGGAGCTTTCTGGAGGGATAGAAAACGCGAACCGTCCAACTACCCAGGCGAGGCAGGATGAACGCAGGCGCTGCCCTGACCGCCCTCTTGCTCTCGTCGTTAACGGCGCTGCCCTCCGCGCAGGCGCAGCCGGTGGAGGAGAGCTTCGGGACGCCTTCGGGCAATATCCAGTGCCTCTATTACGAGGGCGCGGGGGAGAGCCCTTCGCTTCGCTGCGAGATCGGCGAGACAAGCAACCCGCTGCCCCAGCGTCCCAAGGACTGCGAGCTCGACTGGGGCAACGCGTTCGAAATCTCCGCGGAGTCCGCGCGCGGTGAGAGGATCTGCCATGGCGATACCATTGCGGTGCCGAACCCGCGCGTGATCGCCTATGGCGCGAAGTGGGCGCGGGGCGGGTTCACTTGCCTCTCCAGTCGCGCAGGTTTGCGCTGCCAGAACGCGCGCGGGGCCGGCTTTGCGCTGTCGCGCGCGCGGCAGGACTTGTTCTAGGGCGTCAGCGCCCCGGCTCCATCCGCCGCGCCTGGCTGAAGGTGATCGCCGAGAGGATCGCCGGCACTGCCATCGCCGCGCAGACGGCGGCCACGGTCATTCCCTTATCCAGCAGTGCCCCGCCCACGATCGGACCGAAGACCGAGCCCACGCGGCCCGCCGTCGTGCCAAGGCCTAGGCCCGTCGCCCTAAGCTGCGGCGGGAAGGCATAGGCGATGGTCAGCCAGTTGGCGGTGGCCGAACCGAACAGCGCCGCGCCGATCAGCGGGGCGAGGATCATCAGCGCGGTGGGGTTGCCGACGAACTGGCCGAACAGGGCGATCAGCACGGCGAGGCTCACCATGGTGAACCACATCATCCGCTTCACCCCGATGGTCCCGCAGAGGTAGCCCGCGGTCAGCCCGCCGACGATCCCGCCATAGCTGACCCACGATGAGTAGAACGCGCCGAGCTCATCGGAAGCCCCGGCCTCGGCCACCAGCGGCGGGCCCCAGTTGATGATGAAGTACCAGGTGAACATGTTGAGCGCGTGGGCGAGGAACAGTTTGAGCAACTCGCGCACGTGGAACGGCTGGCGGATCTCGTGGACGACAGAGGGACCGGTGCCTTCGGGCTTGGGCGGCAGCTCCGAGATTTCGGGTACCGAGACGCGGCGGAGAATGCGGTTGGTGATTTCGAGCGCCCGCCTGGGCTGGCGGATCAGCAGGAAGTCGAGCGATTCCGGGAGCCACAGGTAGGCGATCGGCAACAAGGTCGCCGAGAGGCCCGCACCGACCCAGAAGATGCCCCGCCAGCCATAGGAATCGAGCACCGCGACTGCGACATAGGCGCCGATGATCGTCCCCACAGGATAGGCCGCTGCGACTGCGCTGGCGGCGAACTCGCGCCGCTTCTGGCTCGCGTATTCGAGGGCGAGCATGCCGGCCGTCGCGGTCATGCCGCCGATGCCGATGCCGGTGACGACCCGCGCCGCGGCCATGCCGTAGAAGTCGTTCGAGATGGCGGCGAGTGCCATGCCTACGCTCATGAAGACGAGGCAAGTGAGGATCGCCGGGCGCCGACCGAACTGGTCCGCCACCGGTGACACGCCCAGCGCACCGATCGCCATGCCGACGAGGTTCATCGACAGCAGCGTGCCAAGCGCCGCGTCGCTCAGGCCCCATTCGCGTTTCAGCGCCGAGCCCGCCTGGGCCAGCGCCAGGATGTCGTACCCGTCGATCATGTTGATCAGCACGCACAGGCCGATGACGCCGTACTGCTGCAGATTCATGGCCCGTTCGCGCATCACCGTGCGCGGATCGGTCGTTGCGACCATTCGGTAATCCTCCCATGCCGCTCGACGGCGGCTTGGCAGGCAGGCTATGTCGACAGGCAAGCCCCGTCAAAGGGTAAGCGAGGAGAGCACCGCGTGAACGAGGCCGAACAGGTGGTCTGCGACGTCCGCACGACCATGAAGTACGTCGTCCGGGGAGAGAAAGCGACGTTCCACGCCGGCGACCGGTCGAAGAGCTACTGGCCAGTCGACGAGCACGAGGTGACGATCCACGACGTCCGCCCGATCCAGGACCGGCTCTCGTTCGACCGCAACGGCTTTGTCGTGGCTGATGAGCCAACCGATGTGACCGACTTCACCGACAAGGCCGAACTCGCCCGCTATTGCCGCCAGACCGAGGCGCTGGTGCAGCGGCTGACGGGCGCGGACAAGGTGGTCAGCTTCGGCCCGATCATCCGCACCAACGCCAGCGGCGCGCATGGCCACAACCAGCCGGCACACGGCGCCCATGTCGATTACGGCGCCCGCACGGTGGCCGATTTCACACGTGACCTGCTCCCGCTCGACGAAGCCGTGCGGCGGCTCGAACGGCGCCACATGCTGATCAACATCTGGCGCCCGATCGTAATGGTCGAAAGCGCGCCACTCGCGGTGTGCGACGCCAGCACCGTCAGCCACGAAGACCTGTTCGACAGCGAGGTCGTCGGCGGGCTGGGGGACTTCAACCGCCGTTCGCTGTGGGGCTTCAACCTGGCGTTCAACCCGGCGCATCGCTGGTACTGGGTGCCGCACATGCAGCCGTGGGAGGCGTTGGTGTTCAAGCTGTTCGACAGCGACGAAGGCGCGACTCAGCTGACCGCCCACAGCGCGTTCGAGGATCCCGACACCCCGCCCGACGCCGCGCCGAGGCAGAGTGTCGAGCTGCGGACGATTGCTTATCTGTAGGCGGGGAAGGGTATCGCCGTTTCCACCGGGCTCGCCGTCTCCAGCCCCTTGGTGAACATCAACCGCTGCAGGCGCACGTCCGGATCGCGCGCCATGGCCCGCATCCCCTCAAGCGCCGCCTCCAGCTCCGCGCCGCCGCCGTTCGCATGGAACACGAAGCGCTTGTAGGCGCTCGCCTGGGGTGAGGTGCGTTCGAGGTAGACCTGCCTGCGATCCTGCGCCCAGAGGTCAAGCAAGCCCGGATCAGCCCCGTCCAGCACCACCGCCGCCAGGGTCGGCCAGAGCGAGTAGGCATCGAACAGCCCGGTCGTGAGCCCGAACCCGCCGGTCGGGTTGGTCACATGCGCCGCATCGCCTGCCAGCACCACGCGGCCTTCGCGGAACATCTCCGCACAACGTTGGTGCATCTTGTACGGCGCCGCGCGGTCGAGGCGGTAGTCTCCCTGCCCCGCCAGCAAATGCTCGTAGGCGGCCGGCACGCGGTCGAGAAACGTCTCCTCGGGCAACGCGGCGTCTTCCATGTAGGTGCAACGCCACAAGCCGTCGCGGGCGATCTTGACGATCACCGCGCCCCAGCGATCGTCGATCACCATGGTCGAGAGGCCGTAATCGGCGCTTTCGAAGTCGTGGTAGACGTTGGTCGCCACGAACCGCTCGGGCCAGGTGAACCCTTCGAAGGCGAGGCCGAGCTGGTGCCGCACGGTGCTGCCCGCCCCGTCTGCGCCGACGACCCAGCGAGCGCGCAACTCTTCCCCCTTGTCGGTCGTCAGCGTAACCCCGTCGGCATCTTGCGACAGCCGTTCCAGCCGGGTGCCGAAGCGGACCTCGGCGTTCGGGAGCTTTTGCAGCCGGTCGCGCGCGATCTTGGCCAGGCGGTCCTGCCCGAGGTGGATGTTGTAGGGAAACCGCGTCGTGCCTTGCAGGACCGAGAGATCGTAGGCGATCCGCTCTCCGGTCTTGCGCACCAGCCACAAGTAGTCCTGCTTGGGGAAACCGATCCGCTCGGCCTCTTCGCGGATGCCGAGCCGCTCCAGTCCGTCGAGCGTCGACCAGTGATAGACCGCCGCACGCGGGCTATCGATCACATCCTCGCCCGCCTCGATCAGCAGCACCTCGACCCCGGCCTGTGCCAGGCCGAGCGCGGTGATGAAGCCGGTCGGCCCGCCGCCGACGACGATCACGTCCTTCATCGGTCTCTCTCCACTTTCGGCACGATGCGCGTTGCAATCGATGCTGCCAAGCCCCTTCCGGAACTGCGAAAGCTGGCTTAGGACTAAGTCAATAAGAACGCCGGAGAGGACATGGCGCTGCTAGACCTGAACGAGCTTGTCGAGGCGCGTGGCGCCGAATTCCGCCTGCGCGGTCGCTACGACGAACGCTTCCGCCCGGTGGTCGACGCCTTCATCGAGAACTTCCAGGTCGAGGAAGAACTGGGCGCGGGCACCTCGGTGGTGCTCGATGGCGAGACGGTCGTCGACCTGTGGGGCGGCTGGTCCCGGGCCGATCGGTCCGAGGAATGGGACGAGCATTCGACCGTCTGCATGATGAGCGTTGCCAAGGGCGTGACCGGCATCTGCTTCAACATGCTCATCGATCGCGGGCTCGTCGATCCGGATGAGCGCATTGCCTATTACTGGCCCGAGTTCGCCCAGGCCGGGAAAGAGCACATCACCGTGCGCATGGTGCTCGATCACACCGCGGCGATACCGGTGTTGACCAACGACGTCATGTATCCCGGCGGGTTCTTCGACTACCCGGCCTATATCCGCGCGCTCGAAGTGCAGGAGCCCCTGTGGCAGCCCGGCACGCGCGCGGCCTACCACGTGCACAACCAGGGTTTCCTGCTGGGCGAGATCATGCGCCGGGTCACCGGGGAGACCGTCGGCCCGTTCCTCAAGGAAAACGTCACCCGGCCGCTCCACGCCGAATACTACATCGGCGGAATGGACGAGCAGCAGCAGGCGCATGTGGCCGAAGTGCTGCCTAACACCGGAGCGCGGCTGTTCGCCGCCAAGGACCAGTCGGTGCCGCCCAAGCCGGCGACGCCTGAGGGTTGGCAGGACGGCGTGGTGCTGCGCAGCTTCGCGTTCCTGCAGAACCCGAACGAGCCGTGGCACACGACGATGAACTCGCCGATCTGGCGGACGTGCGAGATCGCCAGCGGTTCGGGTCATGGCAACGCCCGTGGCGTGGCGCGCATCTATGGCGCGGTCACCGGCGAGGTGAACGGCATCTCGTTGCTCTCGCGCGAACAGCTCGAGCGCATGATCACCGAACAGCACAACCAGATCGAGCTGCTGCAGGAACGCCCTTACCACCAGGCGATGGGCGTGCTGCTGAACACGCCCGAGGCGGTCTACATGGGCCCGAACCCGCGCAGCTTCGGTCACCATGGCCTCGGCGGATCGATCGGCTTCGGCGATCCCGATGCGAAGCTCGGCTTTTCTTATTGCTGCAACCAGATGCACGCAGTCGGCACCAACGGCCCGCGCGCGCGCAGGCTGATCGATGCGGCTTACTCGGTACTCTGACCAAGGAACTGAAATGGACAAGGAACTCTACGACAAGGGCATGAAGATCCGCCGCGAAGTGCTCGGCGATGCCTATGTCGATCGCGCGCTGGCCAAGTCGGGTCCGTTCAACGATCCGCTGCAGGAACTGGTCACCACCTACTGCTGGGGCTGGTGCTGGGGCCGCGAGGGCCTGGAGAAGCGCGACCGCAGCCTGATCAACCTCGCCATGATTGCTGTGCTGAATCGGCATAACGAGCTCAAGGCGCACATCCGCGGCGCGCTCAACAACGGCCTCAGCCGCGAGGAAATCCGCGAAGTGTTGCTGCAAGTCGGCATCTACGGCGGCATCCCGGCGACGGTCGACAGCTTCCGCCTGGCCAACGAAGCTTTCGCCGAGATCGACAACGAAGCCCAAGAAAAGCTCGACTAATGGACGATCTGGCTCAGCTCCTGATCGAGCGCGAATGCGGCCGCCTGCCGCTGCTGTTCGCCAAGTACGCCGACAATGGCGACCATGCCGCCTTAGCGGCGCTGTTCACGCAGGACTGCGAGTTCGCCCGGCCGTTCCAGCCCGACCATCCGTTCTACGGCCGCGACCGCGTCCAGGCGATCTTCCGCGACCGGCCGCCGATCCTGGTGCGGCACATCGTCACCAATGTGCTGGTCGAGGTGATCAGCGAGACCGAAGCGCGCGGGACCAACTACCTCGCGATGCTGTCGAACCACACTTCGACCGAGCCGCCGCAGCCGGCCGGCGCGATCTACGTCGGCGGGTTCGAGGATCATTACGTCAAGACCAGCGAAGGCTGGCAGTTCAAGAGCCGGTACGGGCGGGTGGTGCTGCACCAGGGCGGCCCCATGCCGCAGATCCCGGCCCCCAGCGACGAAGCGAGAGGAGTGATATGAGCGTCCAAGCCAGCAATGCCAACGAGCAGCTCGTGCTCGATTTCTTCGAGGTGCTGTCCTCGGGCGATCTCGAGAAGCTGCGGGCTTTCTATCACGAGCATTCGGTGTGGGAGCCCAAGGTCAAGGACATCGCCGGGGCCGGCAAGCACATCGGCATGGACATCATCGACAAGTTCCTCGCCCCGGTGCGCGGCATGTTCGAGCCGGGCGATCCCAAGGTCCACGTGCAGAACATGTTCTCCGCCGGGCCGTGGGTCTGCGTTGAGAGTTTCTCGACTGGCAAGACGCTCGACGGGCTGATCTACGAGAACGACTATTGCTGGGTGTTCGAAGTGTCGAACGGCAAGATCGACGCCATGCGCGAGTACATGGACAGCCACTACACGGCCAAACTGTTCGGGATGGGCTGAGCGGTGGCGCGCTTTGACGGCCAACCGATCCTGATCTCCGGCGCCGGGCGCGGGCTGGGCGAGGGGATCGCGAAACATCTCGCGGCCGAAGGGGCGATCGTCGGCGTAGCCGACATCGACCAGGACAGCGCGCACCGGGTGGTCGATGCCATCCGGGCAGCGGGCGGCAAGGCGCATCCCTATGGCGGGGACCTCGGCGACAGGAGTCAGTTCTTCAGCGCCGCGGAGGCCTTTCGCTATGACGCGAATGCGCCGCTCAGGGCGGTGATCAACAACGCCAGCGTGCTGGTCTACGAACCGATTGAGCAAGTGACCGAGGAAACGCTCGATCGCATGCTTTCGGCGGGGCTCAAGAGCGTGTTCTGGGGGGTGCAGGCGTTCCTCGCCTATCGTGACGAGGACCAGCCGGGGAACATCCTCAATTACTCCTCCCCGGTCGCCTATCGCGGGCGGCCGAACACCGGGGCCTATACCACGATCAAGGCGGGGATTGCCGGACTGACCAAGGTGCTGGCGGGCGAACTCGGCCCGCGCGGCATCCGCGTCAACGCCATCGCGCCCGGCAGCGTGCCGACCCCGGCGACCGAGGGCTTCGTGACGCCCCAGCAATACGAACAGCGGGCCAAGAACATCCCGCTCCGCCGCAACGGCACGCCGGAAGACGTCGCGAAAGCCGCCGCGTTCCTGCTCAGCGACGAGGCGGCATTCATCAATGGAGCGATGCTGGCCATCGACGGCGGCATCATCGCGGCGGGATAAGCTATGGCGGAAATCTGGAACGAACGGCTCGACAAGCTCCGCGAGGTCATCCTCGCCGACATCGCGCGCGGGGACTACTTCGGCGCGGTGCTCACGGTCGGGCGTGGGGGCGAGACGGTGTTTGCCGAGGCACTCGGCGCACAGGACGGGGCGGGCGAGAAGCCGCTCCATTACGATGACGTGTTCTCGATCTTCTCGGTCACCAAGGCGTTCACCAATGTTCTGATCCTGAAGGCGATCGAGGAGGGCCGCTTCGCGCTCACCACCAAGGTGAAGGACGTGCTGCCCGAATTCACCGGCGCCCCGCGCGAGGACGCGACGTTCTACCATCTGCTGACCCACACCGCCGGCATGCCCGGCGTGTGGACGCCCAAGCCGGGGATGTATCTCGACCGGCTGCAGGAACTGTTCGAAGCCTCGATCGAGAACGTCCAGGGAGAGGTTCCCCCGGGCACGCGCTGCGACTACTCGCCGCTGGTCAACCACGTGCTGATGGGCACGGCGCTGGTGCGGACCGATGCCAAAGGGCGCAACTACCAGACCCTGCTGCACGAGGATCTGTTCGCTCCGCTGCGGATGGACAGCACCTCGATGGGCTTGCGCGCCGATCTCAAGGCTCGACACGTCGCGCCGGATATGCGCGGGACTGTGCCGATCCAGCACCTCAGCCGCAATCTGCCCGGCGATCACGCGCTGTTCGAGGATCCCGAAGTAGAGGCTCCGCACGTCGGCTGCGCTTCGACCAGCGGGGACCTCTACCGCTTCGCCGAGATGCTTCGCCGCGAGGGGGAGCTCGATGGCGCGCGCCTCCTCTCACCCGCGACGCTCCAACTGGCGCGGCAGGTCCACACGGGGGACATGCCCAACCAGCTCTACAAGCGCGTGGCCGAGAACGCCGGCTGGCAAGTGCCGCCCGCGAACCAAGGGATTGGTTTTCAGGTCCGCGGCACCGGGGTGTTCCACCACCTGTTCGGCACGCTCGCCAGCCCGGAGACGCACGGCAACTATGGCGCGGGCAGCACCATGTTCTGGGTCGACCCTGCTCGCGACGTCAGCTTCGCGCTGTGCAGCGCGGGGGTGATGACCCAGGCCGGCAATATCGAACGCTGTCAGAAACTGTCCGACCTCGCGCTGTCGGCGATGATCTAAGGGAAATGCATGGCTGACGCAGATGTGATTGCCATCGGTTCGGGTCACAACGGCCTGGTCGCCGCGGCTTATCTCGCCGTGGCGGGCAAGAAGGTGCTCGTGCTCGAACGCAACGAGTGGTTCGGGGGCGGCGTGGTCACGCGCGAGCTGACGCAGCCGGGCTTCCGCCACGACCAGCATTCGATGAGCCACATCTTCATCCAGGGCAATCCGCTGCTGCTGAACGATGAGCTCGGGCTCAAGCGCAAGTACGGGCTGCAGTACGTGTTCCCCGAAGTGCCGATGATGAGCGTGTGGGAAGACGGCTCCACCCTGCCGCTCTACCGCGATCCGGCGAAGTCGGCCGAGGCGATCAGCCGCTTCAGCGCCAAGGACGCCGAGACTTTCCTCGCCATGAGCCGCCAGGCGGCGGAATGGCTGCCGATGATCCAGGCGGGGCTCTACTCCCCGCCGATGCCGGTCGGCGCCCAGACCGCGATGATGGACCAGAGCGCCGAGGGGCGCGAGATCATGCGCACCATGGGCATGAGCACGTTCGACCTGATGGAAGAGCTGTTCGAACACGACAAGGTCAAGGCCCACTTCGGCCGCGTGGCGGGCGAGAACCTGGTCAGCCCGGACGAGAAGGCGACCGGCATCGGCGCCTACGTGTTCCTCGGCTTCCTCGAGAAGTTCGGCTTCGGCGTACCGGTGGGCGGCTCGGGCAGCCTGACCAACGCCCTCATCCGCTGCATCGAGGATCACGGCGGCTCGGTCCGTAGCGGGGCCCAGGTGCGCGAGGTCGTGACCGACGGCACCCGCGCCACCGGCGTGGTGCTCGACAATGGCGATCGGCTTTCGGCGACCGATGGCATCATCGGCGCGATCCACCCGCATCACTTGCCCGAGATGGTCCCGGCGCTTCCCGCCACGGTGGCGAAGAACGCGCTGCGCACGCATATCACCGAGGCGGCGTGCTTCACAGTTCACGCCGCGCTAGACGCGCCGCTCAAGTTCAAGGCGGGCGACCTTTCGGCGGTGATGTACGAGCTGATGCCCGCCAATTACGAGGATATGCGCCGCGCGTTCGACGAGCTGCGCTATGGCAACTTCTCGCCCACTCCGCTGGTCGGCGTTGGCCAGCTGACCCAACACGACCCGAGCCGAGCGCCCGACGGGAAGGCCATCTTCCACGCTTGGGACTACGTGCCCTACGACCGCAAGGACGGTCGCAGCTGGGACGAGGCCAAGACCGAATTCGCCGACAAGATCATCGCTCGTATGGGCGACTTTATCGAGAACGTGCCCGAAGTCGTGATCGACTATCACTGCGACAGCCCTGTCGACATGGAGCGCACCAGCCCGAGCTTCTTCCGCGGCGACCTCCACGGCATTGCCACCACGACTTACCAGTCGGGCAGCCACCGCCCGACGCCCGAGCTCGGCCAGTATCGCGTGCCGGGGGTCGAGCGGCTCTACCTCGTGGGTCCGTTCCAGCATCCCGGCGGCGGGGTGTTCGGGGCCGGACGCGCCACCGCGATGGTCGCGGCCGAGGATTTCGGCCTCGAGTTCGACCGGATCGCCGTCGCATGAAGATCTATTCCGCCGACAAGAGCGAACTGATGCAGGTCTCCGCCATCGAGCGGAAGGGCGATGACCTGGTGCTCAAGGGCAAGGTCTTCGGCACGATGCCGATGAGCGCCACCCTGACACCTGAACAGGCTCGCGCTGCGCTCAAGCTGCTGACGCCGAAACTGATGCTGTTCATCCTCACGCTGCCGTTCCGGAAAGGAGCCGACAAATGAAGCGCCACGAAGGCAAGACCATGCTGGTAACCGGCGCCGCCGGCTCGATCGGCTTCGCCACTTGTGAGATTCTCGCTCGCGAGGGCGCTCGGGTGATGCTGATCGATATCGCCGCCGACCGGCTCGAACTGTGCACCGACAAGCTGCGCACCGCAGGCTACGACGCCATCGGCTATGTCGCCGACTGCGCTGACGAGAAGGCGGTCGAAGGCTATGCCAAGGCCGCGATCGAAGCCTTCGGTCGGATCGACGGGTTCTTCAACAACGCCGGCATCGAAGGCGACCTCGCCCCGACGCACGAATACGACATCGCCATGTTCGACAAGATCATCCGCGTGAACCTGCGCTCGATGTTCCTCGGCCTGCGCTTCGTGATCCCCCACATGGTCGCCGCCGGAAAGGGTGCCGTGGTCAACACCGCCTCGATCGGCTCGGAACGCGGCCTTGCGGGCGCCTGCGCCTACAACGCGGCCAAGCATGGCGCGGTCGGCCTGACGCGCACCGCTGCGAGCGAAGTGGCGCAGAAGGGCGTGCGGGTGAACTGTGTCATGCCCGGCGTGATCGAAACTCCACTGCTCGTTGGTATGCTCGAACAGATGTTCGACGGCGACGTGCAGGCGGGGATGGACAAGCTCGGTCAGGTCGCCACGCTCAACCGCGTGGGCCAACCGCGCGAGGTGGGCGACGTGGTCAGCTTCCTGCTTTCGGACGAGGCGAGCTACGTCAAC
Source organism: Porphyrobacter sp. (assembly GCA_017744315.1). Classification (GTDB taxonomy): domain Bacteria; phylum Pseudomonadota; class Alphaproteobacteria; order Sphingomonadales; family Sphingomonadaceae; genus Croceibacterium_A. The sequence goes on along the minus strand of JAGIBN010000003.1, from coordinate 282,248 downwards.
GGAGCCAAGTGGGAAATCGATGGCGGCGCTCTCGCCACCATTCGCAACGACATATGAGTCAAATGCGTCGGAAAAATGAGTCTAACCGTCGCGCGTGACTCTCGCTCCTCGGGGTAATACATAGCGAGTGTGCCCGCTGGCGTAGTTTGTGCTATGCCAGCACTTGCTGGCCAAATTTGATGGGGATCGAGAGCGAAGATGTCGGGGAAGGCAGTCGCGACCGAGGAGGCGCCGCTCACGTTCGGTGAGTTTTACGAAGTCGTCACCGGTAGCCCGGAAATGGCGGCTTACGTAATCCGCGTGGGCGAGGACGGCAGCTTCCGCTTTGAAGACGCGAATGACGTCCTCGAACAGATCGCCGGCAAGCCGCTTTCGGAGATCCGCGGGGCGAGAGTGCAGGACTGCCTGCCGCCCGATATCTCAGACTGTCTGAGCAACAACCTGCGCCGCTGCGTGGAAACGAGCCTGCCGGTGACTTACCACCGGACATTAGACGCTCCGGATGGAAGCCGGCTTTCGTTCAAGACCAGCTTGTCACCGGTGGTTCGCCATTCGGGGCCCGCGAAGTTCGTAATCGGGTTCACGCGTGATGTCACTCACGAGACGCTCCTGATCGAGAACGCGCAGCACAACGCGGCGATGTTGCGGACGCTCGGCATGGCGCTGCCCTCGTCGATCTACCTGCTCGACCTCGAAACCAATTCGATCAGCTTCATTGGCGGCAGTGTCGACGAGCAACGTCAGGATTGGCGCAGAAAAGCAGAGGATGCAGGCCGGGACGCGGTGGAGCGCTATTTCCACCCCGACGATCATGCGCGCGCGAAGAAGCACTGGACTGAGCTGGCGCACCTGGACGACGGTGAAGTCTCGATGATCAGCTACCGCATCCTGTCGGCGGGCGGCGAATATCATCGGTACGAGAACCGCGAGACGGTGTTCAGCCGCAACCCCGACGGAAAGGTGAAGCTCGTTCTCGGCATCTCCGAGGACGTGAGCGAGCACGACCGGATCGAACAGGAAGTCCGCGACCTTTCGACGCGGATGCTGACGCTGCAGATCGAAGAACGCCGGCGCATCGCCGAAGAGCTGCACGATTCGACGGGGCAGCACCTGACGGCCGCGGTGCTGGCGCTGCACAATGCCAAGTGCCTGCCCGCTACGGCGATCCAGTGCTCGAAGACTTACGCCGGCCTGATGGCGATTATCGAGGACGCCGCGCATTCGTTGAGCGAAGCGCAGCGCGAGATCCGCGTGCTGTCATATCTGCTCCACCCGCCGCTTCTACGCAGCCATGGCCTGGCTGAGGCGCTGGAGAACTTTGCCAACGGCTTCGGCAAGCGGGCCGGGCTCAAGCTCGACGTGTCGATCTCTCCTGACGCCAGCATGATCGACGACGACACCGCGGTGCACTTGTTCCGCGTGTGCCAGGAGGCACTGACCAACGTCTACCGCCACGCGCAGGCCCGCAAGGTCCGCGTTGCGCTGGAAGTTCGTGATGGGGCGATCCTGTTGACGGTCAAGGACGACGGCATCGGGTTCGACGATTCCGCCTCCGATCGCATCCTTGGTGTGGGACTGCCGGGCATGCGCGAAAGAATGGGGCGGCTCGGCGGCAGCGTGGTCATTAGCGGGGACCCTAGCGGCACGACCCTGGTGGCGCGCATCCCAACGGGCATGCCGGGGGTTCATGTGCACGAGACGCTACCTGTCGCCCGCACGTCCGCGATGTTGCGAGCCACATCGACGCACTAGGCGCGGGCCCGCACTCCAATCACATTGCCTTCCGGGTCGGAAAAATCCCATCCGCCCCAGGGTCGGTCGAGGATGGTTACGCCGGCTGCTGACAGGCGTTCGCGGGCTGCGACGAGGTCGTCGACCGCAAGGATCAACTTGCAGCCGCCCGTCTCGCGCGGGGCAGGCGAGGGTTGGACACCCACTTCGCTCGGGATCGCGTGAAGCGCGAAGCGGGTCTCGCCGGTGTCGAATTCCACCCAGTCATCGAGCCGAGTTTCCTCGATCGGAGTGAAGCCGACCACGTCGCGATAAAAAGCAGTCATCGCCGGTAAGTCCGCCACGAAAAGCATGGCGCCGGCGAGCCTCATCAGGCGGGCCGTTCCGGATCGAGCCCGGCATCGGCCTCGACCACTTTAGCCATGGCGGTGAAGTCGGCATCGTCGCCGTAAGTGGCGAGCACGCGATCCAGCAGCCCGGCGAGGCGCTCGCCAGTCGGCAGGGGGACGCCCATGGCCTGCGCCTCTTCCAGCGCCAGACGGGTGTCCTTGAGGCTCAGCTGGGCGGAGAAGCCGAAGTCGAACGAGCGTGGCAGCACGGCGCGGGGCCATTTGTCGCGGGTGGCTGAATTGGCCCCGGTGCCGGCGTTGAGCACCTCGATCATCCGCGCCGGATCGAGACCGGCCTTGATCGCCAGCGTCATCGCTTCCGCCGTCGTGGCGATGGCAGCGAGGCTGAGCAGGTTGTTGGCAAGCTTGGCCACCTGGCCGGCGCCCGGAGTTTCGCCCATGAAGAATGGGCGTCCAATGCGCTGGAGCAACGGTTCGACTTCGGGCCAGAGCGCCTCGGGCCCGCCAACCATGATCGCTAGCGTGGCTTGCTCCGCCCCCCGGATGCCGCCGGAAACCGGCGCATCGAAGCTGGCGATACCGCGCTCAGCCAGTGTGTCGTGCAGATCCTGCGCGAGCTTGGGGCCGGAGGTTGAAAGGTCGCAGACGACGCGCGGCGATCCGCCGGAGATCACCTCCGCCACTGCTTCGCGCACGATGTTCGGCGTCGGCAGGCTGGTGAACACGATCTCGCACCGCTCCCCCAGGGCGGCGGCCGATCCGGCGGCTTGCGCGCCCTTGGCCACCAGCGTCTCGACTGCAGCGGATGAGATGTCGTGCACCAGCACGGTCTCGCCCTGCCCCAGAAGGTTTGCCGCCATTGGTGCGCCCATGCGCCCGAGCCCGAGAAATCCGATCGTCGTCATAGGGCTTTCGCTATCGGCACGATGGGCGCCAGGTCAACGCGGGCGATGTCGTTTTCGGTCGGGAAGCACTTCAGCACCAGCGGGTCGTGTCCCGGGATCAGGTGATCGAGCGACCCGCCCGCCAGATCCAGAGCTCGCTGCTGCGACTGCTGGTAGTCGGCCTCGTTCACGAAAATCGGGAAGGGGTTCTGGCGGGTGATGTTGGAATAGAGGTGGGCGGCATCGCTGGCCAGGATCACCTTGCCGCGCTCGGTGTCACACCCCACCAATTGTAGCCCCGCGGTATGGCCATTGCAGAGATGCAGCGTGATGCCTTCGGCAAACTCCTCGTCGCCATCGTGGAACACCACGTGGTCGGCGTAGAGTTTGCGTACGAGCTGCGCGACAGGCTCCCCATCGAACGGAGCCCGCACCTCGCGGTCGCAGACGTGGCGGCTGGTGGCGAAGGCCAGTTCGGCGTCCTGCACGTGGAACCGCGCATTGGGAAAAGTGCCGAGCGAGCCTGCGTGGTCGTAGTGCAAGTGGGTCAGGATCACGTCCTCGACCGAAAGGTGGTCGATCCCCGCATCGCGCAGCCCTTCGAGCACCGGTCGAGTGATGATCCGTCCCCGAGCTACCGCTGCCGACTCTCCGAAACCGGTGTCGACGATCACCGGCGGATGCCCCTCGCGGTGGATCGCCCACACGAAGTAGTCGAGCGGCATCGGCACATCATGATCGTCCACCGGTCGCACGAAATTGTTAACGGCCGTGCGCTCGTGCCTGGCGTAACGAATGGCATCGATACGGATGACGGGGGCTGCCATAGTTAACTCAAGTGAACTTTAGCTTCACCGGTTGGCGGATCGGACCATGGCCCACGGTGGTCATCCAAGGCTCATAGGGGCCGGCGATCTCGATGCTCTCCACTTGCGCGACGATTTCGCCAAGCAGCGCAGTCGCTTCCATCTGCGCCAGCGTCCGTCCGACACAGCCGTGGACGCCATAGCCCCAGCCGAGCGAGTGCTTGTTGTCGCGGTCGAGCCGGTAGGCGTGTGGATCGTCCCAGAAACGCGGGTCGCGATTGGCCGCGGCGAACATCAGGCCGCAGCGGGTGCCGGCGGGGATGACATAGTCTTCGATCTCGACATCGCGCGTGGCGATGCGCCCGGCCATGCGGCTAGGGCTGTCCCAGCGGAGCGATTCATCGAAGGCCGCGCGGACCTTCTTGGGTTCTGTACGTAGTTTTACGTATTCATCGGGGAAAAGAGCCCAGGCGCGCAAGGCGTTGGCCATGGTGATGAAGGTCGTATCCGCCCCCGCGCTGAGCACGGTCTGCAGCAGTAGCTTGGCTTCTGCCTGCGTGACCTGGCCGGAGTCGGCAGCAGCGTAAATCGTCTCGCCGATGCCCTCGGGGGCGAGTGCCGAGCGCTCGCATTGGGTCTCCAGCCACTGAATCACGGCGGAGAAGTCATGCTGCATCGCCTGGTCGAACAGCGCGCCCGGCGGGCCCATCGTCGCCCAGACCATTTCGGAGAAGCCGTGCATGTGCTCGCGCCCTTCCTCGGGCAGGCCGAGGATGTCGGGCAGGACCTGAAACACATAAGCCTGCGTGACCTCGCCCACCGCGTCGACCGGCTCGTCCTGACGCTCCCGCAGACGGGTGAGCAATTCCTTGGCGCGGACTTCGAAAATGCCTTTCACCCGCTCGAGCGCGCGGGGGCTGAGGGCGTCGGCGATGACCTTGCGCACTTGGGTGTGGCGTGGCGGATCGTCGGTCAGTAGAATTTCGGGCCGCGGGCTGGTGGGATCGTGCCACGGGCGGCTGGCGCTGGAGAACGCCTTCCAGTCGAGCAGACCCGCGGCAACATGCTCGTGCCGGCCGAGCATATGGGTGCCGTCCGCCAGCCGCACGACCGGGGCGAATTCGCGCAAGGCATCGTCCACCGCGCGCGCATCGATCACCGCCTCGGGGGTGAAGATGTCGAGCGGGTAGTCGGGGATCGGCTTGCTCACAGGCCCAGTCCGTCGAAGCGCACGTCACCTTCGCCATGCGTGTTGATGTGGCCGGCGGTCGGCTCAGCGAAGTGGGCGCCGATCACCAGCACGCCGCTGTCGGCATACTTGTCGACGAAGCCCATGCGCGTCTGACGGCCGGATTCCTTGTCCATGTCGAAAGTCGCGGCCCGGTGCGGCATCGCGCATTGCATCGGGTGGTGCATCAGATCGCCGGTGATGACCGCGTCCGCTCCGTTGGAGCTGATGCGCACATGGACGTGGCCGGGGGTGTGGCCGTGGCTCGGCTCGCAGCGGATGCCGGGGGCGATTTCGTGGTCGGCCTCGATAAAGTCGGCCATGCCGAGCGCGACGATCGGATCGACGCATTCGACCAGGTGCGTGTCGGTGTGGTGGCCGTCATTGCGGATGGTGGTTTGCCATGCCTCGTACTCGGTTTTGCCGAACAGGTAGCGGGCATTGGGAAAGGTCGGCTTGAACTCGCCGGTTTCGGGGTCCTTGTAGGTATTCCAGCCGACGTGGTCGAAGTGCAGGTGGGTGCACATCACGGTATCGACATCGTGGCGGCTGATGCCCAGGCTCTCGATGTCCTCCAAGAACCCTTCGGGTAAGTCGCAGAACACGTCGAAGTCCCGCTGCCGCCCGGCGCCGATGCAGGAATCGACCACGATAACCCTTCCCGGTGCCTGCACGACGAAGCCCTGGAAGTTCATCCGCTGCTTACCGTCGGGCGTGGCATAGTGCGGGTGCAGCCATTCCATGGCGATGACTTCCTCTGCCGTCGCATCAGGCATCGTCATGTTGATGTTGTCCTGAAAGTCCCACAGCTCGACGATGCGCGTCACGGTGACGTCGCCGACGCGCCAGGACTTCATGTGTTCCTTGGCCATTCTCTCTCCTCAGGCCGCCTTTTGGCGACTCTTCTTTGGCTTGTACCTCGCCACGCTTTCGGGGGGCAGTTCGGCAGCGGGCAGCGGTTTCTTGCCGAGCACGAAGTCCGCCGCGCGTTCGCCGATCATCACGCAGGGGGCGTTGGTGTTGCCGCCGATCACGCTCGGCATGACCGAGGCGTCGGCAATACGCAGGCCCTTGATGCCGTTCAGGCGCAGCTGCGGATCGACCACGGCCGCCGCATCGCTGCCCATGCGGCACGTGCCGACCGGGTGGTGCACGGTGTAGCCGGTCTCGCGGATGTAGGCGTCGAACTGCTCGTCGGTTGTAACGCCAGGTCCGGGGGCAACCTCGGTGCCGTCGTATTCCGCGAACGGCTCGCTGGCGAAAGCGGCGCGGGCGATCCTGAGCGCGCGGATCAGCGGCTTGATGTCGTCCGGGTGCTCCAGCAGGTGCGGGTCGATCACCGGAGCGGCCATGGGGTCGGCGCTGGCGAGACGTACCGTGCCGCGGCTCTTGGGATAGAGCGCCACCGGGCTGATGGCGTAGCCGTGACCGAGCGGGAACGGGATCTTCGGATTGGTCAGCCGCTTGGCCGGCTGGAACACGAACTGCACGTCCGGCCTGTCGAGGCTCGGGTCGGTACGCAGGAAGGCGACGCTCTCGAACACGTTACCCGCGAGCGGTCCGGTGCGGGTCGCCAGGTATTGCGCCAGGTGCCAGGCATCGCGCGGCAGGACGCGCCATGACAGTCCGTAGCTGGTGGTGTCGGCGGTCTCCATGTGCATCGGGCTCGCCGGATGGTCGTGGTAGTTCTCGCCCACCCCCGGCAGGTCGAGCAAGACCTCGATGCCCAGTTCCTTGAGATGCGCCGCCGGGCCTATGCCGGACAGCATCAGAATCTGCGGCGTCTGCACCGTCCCGGCGGAGAGGATCACCTCATGCCGCGCCCTGATCACCCGCCCGTCGGTCAGCTCGACCCCGATGGCGCGCTTGTTCTCAACGAGGACCCGCTGCACCTGCGCATCGGTCTGCACGTGGATGTTGCCGCGCGCGAGCGCCGGGCGGAGCATGTTCTTGGCCGTGCTTTCGCGCTGCCCGTCGCGCAGCAGACCTTGGCGGCGGCCATAGCCTTCGGGGTCGGGGCCGTTGAAGTCCGGGCAGGCCGGGAATTGCAGCGAGGCGAGCGCGTCCATGAACGCATAGTTGAGCGCGTTGGGCCCATCGACATGCTTGACGTTGATCGGCCCGCCATGGCCGTGGAACACGCTCTCCGGGTAGTTCTCGTTGTTCTCGGTGCGCGTGAAGTAGGGCAGCACTTCGGCATAGGACCAGCCAGTCGCTCCGGCGTCGGACCAGTCGTCGTAGTCGGTCGGATGCCCGCGGAAGTAGACCATCCCGTTGATCGAGCCCGATCCGCCCATCACTTTGCCCCGAGGCACCGGAATCTCGCGCCCGGCCATGCCCGGCTGCGGCACGGTCTTGAACCGCCAGTTGGTCGCCTCCCGCCCGATCGCCGCAGCGACAAAGCTCGGGATGTGGATGAACGGATGCGTGTCCTGCCCGCCGGCCTCGATCACGCAAGTAGTGCGATCCGTGGCCTCCCCCAGGCGTGCCGCGAGCGCGGCGCCGGCCGACCCCGCGCCGACGACGATGTAGTCGAACTCTGCGCTCATTGCGGCGCTCTCTCCCTTATCTTTCGGGCAGTTTGAGCGTGTGGAGTGCTGCTTGGCAAGGTGCTCCTGTCCAGACGGCTCGTTATCTACTCGCCATCGTACTGGATTGCGGCCGCCGCCGCTCCCGACAGGATGAACCCGATCGGCCGTTCGGCCTCCTCGGTCAGATGTCCGATCAGCCCGGCTGTCCGGCACAGCAGTCCGATGCCCTTCAGCGCCGACAGCGGGAAGCCAAGGTCGAGCAGGATTGCCGGGATCGGGCCGTTGACGTTGATCGGCAAGGTGCGGCCGATGGCTCCCGGCAGCGCGTCGCGGATGGCGTAGAGCATGGCGACGTGGGGGCCGCCGATGCCGCGCTCGCGGGCGAGCTTGAGCAGCAGGTTGGCTCGCGGGTCGCCATTGGCGTGTTGCGGATGGCCGAAACCGGGGATCGGCTTCTTCTCCGCGCGGAGGCGGGCGATGCCGCGCTTGGCCGCGTCTTCCGCCGTACCGCCGTTCTCGCGCATGTCCGCCACGCATTCGTCGTAGAAGTGCCCGGCGACCTCGGCGCTGCCGAGCACCACGCTACCGCAACCCAACAGTCCGGCCGCGACCGCGCCCTGCAGCGCCTCGGGCGCGGCGGCGTAAGTCATGCGGGCGGCGACCACGCTCGGCACCAGGCCATGTTCGGCCAGGGCGCAGAGGATGGCGTTGGCGAAGAAGGTCTGGTCCTCGTTCGGCTCCTGCCCCGTGACCAGCAGCCAGAAGTAGCTGGTGAAGTCCATCTTGCCGATGATCTCTCCGGTCAGGTCGCGGCCGCGCACGGTGATCGTGTCCTCGTCCGAGGTACAGATGGCGGAATAGGGCGCGTCCTGCTTGCCGATGCGCATGGGTCTCTCCTTGCCGATGGCGTTTCGCACTGCCTATAGCGCGTTGCGACACGATAAGGAGAGGCGAATGGCACGGCCGCTGGAGGGCGTTCGCGTCCTCGACATGGGCACTTTCATCACCGGACCGGCCGCGGGCATGTTGCTGGCGGACCTGGGGGCCGAGGTGATCAAGGTGGAGATGCCGGGCACCGGCGATCCGTTTCGTGCCTTCAAGGGCGATCTCTATTCGCCGCACTACCAGACCTACAACCGCAACAAGAAGTCGATCGAGCTCAACACCAAGGAAGCGGCTGACCTCGCTGCGTTCGACGAGCTGGTGAAGACCGCCGACGTGTTCATCCAGAACTTCCGCCCCGGAGTGGCCGAGCGGCTGGGCGTTGGGCCGGCGCGGTTGCAGGCGATCAATCCGCGGCTGGTCTATTGCGGCATCTCGGGTTTCGGCAACGACGGCCCATGGAAGGACCGTCCGGCGTTCGATACGGTCTCCCAGGCCAGTACCGGATTCCTGCGCCTGCTGGTCAACCCGGCCAATCCGCGCGTGGTCGGTCCGGCGATCGGCGATGCGGTGACGGGCTTCTACGCGGCCTATGGCGTGCTGGCGGCGCTCTACGAGCGGGAGAAGACCGGCAAGGGGCGGCTGGTCGAAACTTCGATGTTCGAGGCTATGAGCCACTTCAACCTCGACGATTTCACCCATTACCTGTCGGTCGACGAGGTCATGGGCCCATGGTCGCGGCCGCATGTCTCGCAGAGCTACGTGTTCCAGTGCGCCGACGGCGGCTGGATCGCGCTGCACATGTCGAGCCCGCCCAAGTTCTGGGAGAACCTGGCAGAAGCCGTCGGCCAGCCCGACATGCTCCAGCGGCCCGAGTTCGAAAGCCGCCCGGCGCGCATCGCCAACTACGAGAACGTGGTCGAATTTCTCGCCCCGATCTTCGCTCAGCAGCCCCGCCCGTATTGGGAGGAGCGGCTAGCCGCGCTCGAAGTGCCGCATTCGCCGGTCTACACGTCCAAGGAAGTGGTCGAGGGCGAGCTGGCCCAGCACCACAAGCTGGTGGTCGAGGGCGAAGGCGCGAGGGGCAAGTTCCGCACCGTCCGCTTCCCGGTGCGCTTCGATGGCGAGATCGAGGACAGCGTGATCCCGCCTCCGGAGCTTGGTGCCGATAACGAAGACGTCCTAGGTAGGAAGTAGGACGATCCGGCTCTACGCCTGAAATAATTGCACCTGCGCCGCGGTTTGTTAGATTGCGAACAAAGCGGGCGGGAAAAGACTCGCCGCGAGGGGAGAACAGCGATGACCAAGTTGCCGAGCCGGCTGCACCACACGGCCTATGTGACCAAGGACCTCGAAGCCACGCGCGCCTTCTACGAGGACGTGCTCGGCCTGCCGCTTACCGCCACCTGGTGCGAGAAGGACTTCCTGTTCGGCAAGGACCGCACCTACTGCCATTGCTTCTTCGGCATCGGCGACGGCGGGGCGCTGGCGTTCTTCCAGTTCGCCGATCCTGAGGACCAAGCGTTGTTCGGGCCGGAAATTCCGGAGACGCCGTTCATCCACCTCGCGCTCAATGTCGACAAGGAAACCCAGGCCGCGCTTGAAGAGCGTATCCAGAAGGCCGGGATTCAGCCGCCCAACACTTATATACTCGAACACGGCTATTGCCGCTCGGTCTATGTGGTCGATCCCAACGGCATGACGGTGGAGTTCACTTGCGACGATCCGCGCGCTGAAGAGGGCGACGATTATCGCCGCTCGATCGCGCACGCCGAACTCAAGCGCTGGCTGGGTGGCGACCATTCGACCAACAACGAATTCCGCCACGAAGAAGCGGCCTAACCCTCAAGACAACAGAACCCTCGTCATCGCGAGGAGCGTAGCGACGAAGCGATCCAGTGCGGTTCAGCGCTGCCCTGGATTGCCTCGGAGCCGCCGGCCCCTCGCAATGACGAAGCGAGAGGATATCGAATGTCGCTTCCCCTTTTCCCGACCTCGCTGGTCGGCTCCTATGCCCAGCCCGAATGGCTGATCGACCGTGAGAAACTGGCGGGCCGTTTCCCGCCGCGTACACGGCAGAAGGAACTCTGGCGCGTGCCCGAGCAATGGCTCGACCAGGCGTGGGACGATGCCACGATCATGGCGATTGCCGAGCAGGAGCGCGCAGGTCTCGATATCGTCACCGACGGCGAGATGCGGCGCGAGAGCTATTCGAACCGCTTCGCAACGGCGCTCGACGGGGTCGACATGGACAACCACGGCACCGCGCTCGACCGCAGCGGAGAGCCGGTGCCGGTGCCTCGCGTGGTTGGCGACATCAAGCGCCGCCATGCGGTGCAGGTACGCGACGTGAAGTTCCTGCGCGAGCACGCCAGTCCGGACAAGAAGATCAAGATCACCGTGCCCGGCCCGTTCACCATGAGCCAGCAGGCGCAAGACGATTACTACGGCGACCCGGAGGCGTTGGCCTTGGCCTATGCGGGCGCGGTCAATGAGGAGATCAAGGACCTGTTCGCCGCCGGCGCGGACGTGGTGCAGCTGGACGAGCCCTACATGCAGGCCCGGCCGGAGAAGGCACGCCAGTTTGGCCTGAAGGCGCTCTCCAGGGCTCTTGAGGGCGTCGAGGGGACCACGGCCCTGCACATCTGCTTCGGCTATGCCCACCTGATCCACGAGCGGCCTGAGGGCTACAGCTTCCTGCCCGAACTGGGCGGCAGCGGGGTGAAGCAGATCTCGATCGAGACCGCGCAGTCGAACCTCGACACGGCGGTGCTGGAGACCTTGCCTGGCAAGACCATTATCCTTGGCGTGCTCGACTTGTCGTCGCACGAGGTGGAGACGCCTGAGGTGGTCGCCGCCCGTATCCGCCGAGCCCTGCCGCATGTGCCGGCAGAAAAGGTCATCGTCGCCCCCGACTGCGGTCTCAAGTACCTCCCGCGTGAGGTGGCCTTCGGCAAGATGAAGGCCATGGCCGATGGCGCCCGTATCGTGCGTGAAGAGCTGGCGTGAGCGGTTTCAAGACCTCCCACACCGGCAGCCTGCCGCGACCGGATTACCTGCTCGACCTGATGTTCGCGCGCGAGGGCGGCGAGGCGGTGGACGAAGCCGCGCTCGACGAGGCGATCGACCGGGCGACGGCCTATGTCCTCGACCGGCAGAAGCAGGCGAGCATCAGCGTGATCGGCGACGGCGAAATGTCGAAGCCGAGCTACGCCACCTACATCAAGCACCGCTTGTCGGGATTCGGCGGCGAGGCGGGCAGCTATGAGTTCGAGGACCTTGAGCAGTTCCCCGGCGCCAAGGCGCGAGTCTTCGGCGATACCGGACGGTCGCGTCGTAGCGCCCCGGCCTGCACCTCGGCCATCGAGGTCATCGACATGGACGCTCCGCGCGAGGACGCGGAGCGGCTCATCCGGCTTGCTGGCGGGCACGAAACCTTCATGTCCGCGGCTTCTCCCGGCGTGACCGCGCTGTTCTTCCCGAACCAGTTCTACGCCAGCGACGAGGAATACGTCTTCGCCTTGGCCGAGGGCCTGCGCCACGAATACGAAACCATCGCGGCGGCGGGTATCACCCTGCAGGTCGATTGCCCCGACCTCGCCATGGGTCGCCATGTGCAGTTCACCGAACTTTCGACAGAGGATTTTCGCAAACGCATCGGCATGAACGTCGCGGCGCTCAACCACGCGCTGCGCAATATCCCGGCCGAGCAGCTCCGCATGCACTTGTGTTGGGGCAATTACCCGGGTCCGCACACGTGCGACGTCGATCTCGCCGACATTGCCGACATCGTCTGGAGCGCCAAGCCGCAGACCGTGCTGCTCGAAGGCGCCAACCCGCGCCACGCTCACGAGTTCGCCTACTTCGAATCGCATCCGTTACCTGACGGCAAGGTGCTCTGCCCCGGAATGATCGAGCCGCAGAGTCCTTACGTCGAGCACCCGGAGCTGATCGCGCAGCGAATCGGTCGTTATGCCGACGTGCTCGGGCGCGAGCGGGTCATGGCCGGGGTGGACTGCGGTTTCTCGGTTCACGCGGGCAGCGGCAATCTCGATGCCGAGGTTGTATGGGCGAAACTGGCTGCCCTCGCGGAAGGCGCGGCGATAGCGAGCAAGCGCTACTGGTAAGAACCGCCAGCGACCGCTAGTCGGCAAATCGGTTGCGGGTGTGGCGGAATGGTAGACGCCGGGGACTTAAAATCCCCTGAGCTTTGCTCGTGCCGGTTCGAGTCCGGCCACCCGCACCATTTCTCTTTTCCCCTCAGGCGCCGGGCGGTCGCATCCGCGACCTTGGCTTCCCTCGCATAAGCTCGGACGGCCGGTCGGCCTTGCGAACCGCTTCGGGTTCGAAGTCATGCGCACCATCGGCCGCGCCGCTGCCACATTACCGGCTTTGTTTCCGGTCCTATCCGCAGTTGTCCTTAGTCGCGCGCCAAGGAAGGCTTTGCTTCCGGTAGGTTATGGCTTGTGCTGACCTCAAGCTTGTTAGCCATTCGGAAACTCCCATGCCGTTAAATACCGCAAAATCAAAGCCATGGATCGACACCGAGGCGTCTGATGGTGAAGGTGGAGCGAGTATGAACAAGGCCGCGCGGCAGGACGTGATCGCTTCCGTTACCGAAGATGCGAGCAGCGAATTTGCCGAGCAGCGGGGCGCCCCACGCCTGAGGCTGCTTATTCGCGCCGCGAAGCTTGTCAGCTCCGAGGGTGAATACCTGTGCGTAGTGCGCGATGCGTCCGAAGGCGGCGTAAGTGTCCGGCTGTTTCACCCCTTGCCGACAGACGCTCCGTTGACGCTCGAACTGCAGAACGGTGATCGCTATCCCCTGCTGTGCGTGTGGGAGGAAGAGGGGAAGGCTGGCTTTCGCTTCGAAAACCCCGCCGATCTCGAGCGAATCGTCGAATCCCCCAGCCGTTTTGCCAAACGGGCCGTGCGCATGAACATCAGCCTGCCCTGCGTGGTGCGGTTCGGCGAACGGGAGGTCAATGCGACCTTGTGCAACCTGTCCCAGCAGGGCGGCCGGATCATCACTCCGGAGAGGCTCTCGCTGGTCCAGCGTATCCGTATCGAGGCCGAGGGGTTTCCGGAGCTGGCGGCGAAGGTCCGCTGGCGCCGCGGCGAGACTTATGGGCTCAGCTTCGAGAACAACCTGCAGTTCGAAGAACTGGCGCGCATCGCTTTCGATGTGCAGCAGAACCAGAAGTCCCCCACCTAGGTCGCGCGGCATCCGTTAACCGTCCCATAACCAATTTCCTTCACTCCCGGCGATGCCAGAGACCGGGGGAATTGATGAGCGATTCAAACGTACCCGCGGGTAGTGAAATTGGGGTCGATGTGGTTATCGTGGGGGCCGGTCCAGCCGGCCTCACCGCAGGCTATCTGTTGTCCAAGGCAGGCAAGTCGGTCGCGATCATCGAGAAGGATGACACCTACGTCGGCGGCATCAGCCGCACGGTCGAGCACGAAGGCTACCGCTTCGATATCGGCGGCCATCGCTTCTTCTCGAAGAGCCAGGCCGTGGTCGACCTGTGGAACGAGATCCTGCCGGATGACTTCATCCAGCGTCCGCGGATGAGCCGCATCTATTACGAGGGCAAATTCTACTCCTACCCGCTGCGCGCGTTCGAAGCGTTGCGGAACCTTGGGATTCTGCGTTCCGCGGCCTGCATGCTCAGCTACGGCTGGGCCAAGCTGTTTCCGATCAAGGATGTGCGCAGCTTCGAGGACTGGACGAGCAACCAGTTCGGCAAGAAGCTCTATTCGATATTTTTCAAGACCTACACCGAGAAGGTGTGGGGTATGCCCTGCGACCAGATGAGCGCCGACTGGGCTGCCCAGCGTATCAAGGGCCTCAGCCTGTGGGGCGCGGTCACTGACGGGCTCAAGCGCTCGCTCGGCCTCAACAAGCGTCCGAACGATGGTCAAGCGGTGAAGACGCTGCTCGAGACTTTTCGCTATCCTCGCCTCGGCCCCGGCATGATGTGGGATGCCGCGCGCGATCGCATCGTTGAACGTGGCGGGCAGGTCTTCATGGCCCATTCGCTCAAGCAGCTTCACAGCGACGGCCAGGGGGGCTGGCGCCTGACGGCCAAGGGGCCCGATGGCGAACTCGTGATCCGCGCTGCGCATGCCATCAGCTCCGCGCCGATGCGCGAACTGGCGGCACGTCTCCATCCGTTGCCGGAAAGCACGATCAAGGCGAGCAATCTCAAGTACCGCGACTTCCTCACGGTAGCTTTGATGATCCGCTCGGATGACCTGTTTCCCGATAACTGGATCTACATCCACGACAGCAAGGTGCAGGTCGGCCGGGTGCAGAACTTCCGCTCATGGTCGCCGGAAATGGTACCCGACGAGAGCGTCGCTTGCGTCGGGCTCGAGTACTTCTGCTTTGAGGGCGACGGCCTGTGGTCGATGAGCGATGCAAAGCTGATCGAACTCGCCAAGCGGGAGATGGCCCTCCTCGGCCTAGTCGCCCCGGAAAAGGTCATCGGCGGAGCAGTCGTCCGCCAGGAGAAGGCCTATCCCGTCTATGACGAGACTTATGCAGCCAACGTTGAGGCGATGCGGGTGGAGCTCGAGGAGAAGCACCCCACGCTGCATCTCGTCGGCCGCAACGGCATGCACCGGTACAACAACCAGGATCATGCGATGATGACGGCCATGCTGACGGTCGAGAACATTCTCGCCGGTGAACGGATCTACGATACCTGGTGCGTCAACGAGGACGCCGAATATCACGAGGCGGGCGACGAAGGCGCAGAGAAGGTACTACCCGAAGCCTCCACACGCCGTCCGGCAAGCGAGGACCAGGCAGCGGCTCTGGGATCGGTCCGTGACGTGCCGCAACGGATTGCCGATAAGAGCCGCAAGGCTGCGTGAGGCGAAACATGGTCGCGTTACTCGCTCGCGTCATCGATGTCAGGCTGCTGCGTTACCTACTTGCGAGTGTTGGTGCGCTGGCTGTCGACATGGGCGCCTTTCTGGCCTTGCTAGCGCTGGGCACCTGGCCGGCAGCCGCTTCGGCGGCGAGCTATTGCGCGGGGATCGTCGCGCATTGGCTGATGTCGAGCAGGGCAGTATTCGCCGATACCGTGGCCGAAGCCGGTGGAGCGCGGATGCGGCAAAAGGTGCTGTTCGTCGGCTCGGCTCTGCTGGGGCTGGGCCTCACCACGGGGATCGTGTTCGCCGGGCATAACGCGGGAATGGATCCGCGCCTGGCAAAGGTCGGGGCTATCGTCATCAGTTTCGCGGCAACCTGGCTGCTGCGCAGCAAAGTCGTCTTCCGCCGCGAACTGGCGGAGTAAGCGATGCCTTGGCTGCGCGCTCCGATGACCCGGGTCTTCCTGGTGTGGTTGGCAGTTGCCGCCATTCTGCTCGCGCGCAGTTGGAGCAACATTGCCGAAAGGCACTTTCCCGACCCTGACGACATTCTGCGCCTGGTCCAGGTCCGTGACTTGCTGGCAGGCCAGGGTTGGTTCGACCTCCACCAGTATCGGATCGATCCGCCGGCCGGAACGCTGATGCACTGGTCGCGGCTCGTCGACTTGCCGCTGGTATTGATTATCGGCGCGCTCACCCCGCTTGTTGGAAGCGCTCTTGCCGAGCAGGCGGCGCTGATCGTTGTCCCCTTGCTCACGCTTGGTGCGATCCTCTTCGCTATCGCCAGGACCGGCTCGCGCTACCTCGATGCGCGGGAAGTCACTCTCGCCTGTCTTTGTGCCGGAACCTCGATGCTTCTGCTGACCCAGGTTCAGCCGATGAGGATCGACCACCATGGGTGGCAGATATTCACCGTCATGTTGGCGCTTACCGGGCTCGTGCCCGGACGAAGCCTGCGTGGCCCGGCCCTCTCCGGTCTCGCCCTGGCCACAGGGCTTTCGATTTCACTCGAGGTCTTGCCCGTGGCCGCTGCTTTCGGCGGAGTGTTCGCTTTGCGCTGGTTGAGCAATCCGCGAGAGCGGGGAGCCCTTCCCGCCTTCCTCGGAGTGCTCGCCCTCTCGACTGCGGCCCTGTTCGTCACGACACGCGGCCTGGGCGACCTGGCCCTCCATTGCGACGCGATCACGCCTCCGCTTATGGGCCTGTTCGGGCTGGCGGCAGCGGGCGCGGCTCTGGCTGCCTGGTTCAATCCTCAATCGCGCCCACTCTTGATCGTGATGCTGGGTGTGCCGGTGCTGGCGGGTGCGGGCCTCTACCTCGGGACTTCGCCCCAATGCCTGGCGGGGCCGTTCGGCAATCTCGATCCAATGGTGCGCGAATACTGGTATCTCTATGTCCGTGAGGGCCAGCCTGCGTGGCAGGCCGATGCGCTCGTCTGGGTGCCGCCGGTAGTGCAAGGCCTGGTCGCGCTTGCAGCAATCATGTGGCTCGCCTTGAACCGACGCGGCATGGAACGGCGGTGGTGGATCGAATATCTGCTTGTCGCCGCCGTCGCATTTGTCTCCGGCCTGCTGGTCCTGCGGTCGATGGCCTTCGTTGGGGCCGTGTCGGCCGTGCCTCTAGGCTGGCTGACGGCACGTCTCCTCGACACCCTTAACAAAGTCGACGGCCCCTTGCGCAAGGCTGGTGTGGCGATGGTGGTCACCTGCCTGCTGGTTCCGGCAGTGCCCCTCGTCGCGGTTCAGCGCTGGATACCGCAAGCATCAGGGGCGAGTGACGACGGGCAGGAACCCGATGACGCTTGCAACCTGAGCGAGCCCGTCGGTTTTCTCAACAGCCTGCCGCCGTCAACGATACTGGCGCCGCTAGACCTTGGGCCGGCCGTTTTGGAACAGACCCACCACAGCGTAATCGCAACCGCTCATCACCGGGCGGTTCACGCGATGCGTGACGATATCGCGGCTTTCATGGCGGACCCGGAAGAGGCTCATCGCATCGTCCAGGCCCATCGCGTGAAGTACGTGTTCCTCTGCACCGACATGCCGGAAATCGGCCTTCGCGCCAGGACCGCGCCAAATGGCCTGGCAGCGAAGCTGGTCAAGGGACAGGCCCCCGATTGGCTTGAACGGGTGCCTTTGGAGACGTCTTCCGAATGGCAGCTCTGGCGGGTCAGAACCCGCGAAGCGTATTAGGTTTCGCGGTCCAGGACTTCGTCAGGCCGGGCGGAACTTCATCGCCAGGCCATTCATGCAATAGCGCAAACCGGTTGGCGGAGGGCCATCCTTGAAGACGTGGCCCAGATGGCCGCCGCAGTCGGCGCAGTGCACTTCGGTGCGGGGGTAACCGAGCTTGTAGTCGGTCGAAGTGCCCACGGCGCCATTGAGGGGCTGGTAGAAACTCGGCCAGCCAGTCCCGCTGTTGAACTTCGTGCTGCTTGAATAGAGCTCGTTGGCGCAGCCGGCGCAGAGGAAGGTCCCTTTGCGCTTCTCGTGATCAAGCGGCGAACTGCCCGCCCGTTCGGTATCTTCGTGCCGTAGCACCTGATAGGACGCCGGGCTGAGGCGGCGCTTCCATTCGGCGTCGGTCAGGTTGACCTTGAAGGTCTTAGCCTCGGCCGGACTGCCGCAGGAGGCCAGGACCGGCAGGGCAATACCGGCTGCGAGCCAGGCAATCGCGTTACGGCGACTGGTGGGGTGTGTCATGCGGCCCTCCTATAATGCCTTGCTGTCTTACAGCGCATTTTTCGAACCTTTGCTGAATGCCGAAGCAACGAGCGCGCGAAGGTTGCGGTTCCTTTTAGGACCTTGCGCGCCAGATTTCATCACCCGCTTGCGGAACAGCAGAGCGCCAAGCCGGATGGTGATCGCCACCCATGCCGCCTGATACGCTAGCGCCAGGACGTGCGGCCACAGATCTTCATATTGAGCCGCCCGTGCGAACATCGTGAAGGGCGAACTGAACGGAAAGGCCATCGCGGCCCATTCGATCGGCTCGCCCGAGGATCCGACCGCCAAGCTGGCGAACAGGAACAGCAGGACCTGCATCATCGTGATCGGCATCGACAGGGTCTGCACCTCGCGCACGGTATTCGCGAGCGAGCCGATGGCGAGGAAGATCGATCCGAGCAGCAGATAGCCCATCGCGAAGTAGGCGATGCCGAGCAGGAAGAACAACGGCCAGCCGACCCCCGGCTCGGGGAGGCTGCTCAGGTCGATCGCGTTGCCCATCAGCCCCTGGAACCCGGACAGCCCGACGGCTGTGCCGATGACCGTGGCCCACACGGCGATGCCGACAAGCGAGACCGCCAGCATGGCGAACAGCTTGCCGAGGAACACCGCATCCATCGGGATGGCCGCGGCCAAGATCTCGATCACCTTGTTGGCCTTCTCCTCGACCAGGTTGGAGAGGACCATTCCGGCGAGCAGGATGATCAGCAGGAACAGCATCAGCTGGCCCGCCTGGGCGGTGCGCAGGCGCCCGCGCTGTTCGCTGGCGCCGGTCGCGGCGACGATCTGGGTGCGGACTTCGGGATAGGCGGTCGGGGTGTCCTGCAACGCCGCCCCGGCAATCAGTGCGACCGGGCCGGTCCACCATTGCAGACGTTCGGGCGTCGCGGTCAGTTGCGGATCGGCTGGCGTTCCGGTCAGGATCGCCGCCAGGTTGCCCTCGCGCCGCGAGAGCAGCGCTTGAGGATCGAAGCGCTCGCCGGCTTGGAGTTCCTTGGTCACGACCATGTCCGGCAGGGCCGGGCCCAGTTCCTTCGCCAGCGACTGGCGCGCGGCCAGGATCGCTTCGGTATCGGCGGCGGTCATGGCGATGCCGATGACCGGGCGCTGGGCCTCGCTCTCGACCCGCTGGCCGATCCCGCCTGCGAGGCTGCCGACCACGAGGGGAAACAGCGGCCCGAGCAGAAAGAAGATGAAGGTCCGGCTGAACAGGATGGTCATGAAATCCCTTCGCGCCACGACCCATGCGGCCTGAAGACGCGACAGGCGGCCGGCGGAGTTCGATGACGCGGTCATTGCACGGCCTCCGGTTCGGCATCGAGGGCTCTGGCGGCGGCCTCGCCCGCGATGGCGACGAAGGCATCGTGCAGGCCCGCGCGCTCGATCGAGAGCGAGAGGATGCCGGCGTTGCCTTCGATCAGGGCGCGCAGCAGCGGCTCGACGCCACTCTCGGGCAGCGGGAAGTACCAGAAGCTGCCTTCGCGCCGGGCGTCGGCGGGCAGCGCCGCGCGCCAGGGTCCGTCGGCGTTGTGGGTTTCCAGCCGCACTTGCGCCGGGATACGATCGCGCGCGTGGTCGACCGAGCCGGCGTAGGGCACCTTGCCCCCGGCGATGATCGCGACGCCTTCGCACAGGCGTTCGGCGTGAGCGATGACGTGGGTGGAGAAGATCACAGTGGCGCCGTTGGCGGCGAGGTCACGAATGAGCAGTTCGAGCCGGCCCTGATTGATCGCGTCGAGGCCGGAGAAGGGCTCGTCCAGCACCACCAGCTTGGGAGAATGGACCAGCGTGCCGAGCAGCTGGACCTGTTGCGCCATGCCTTTCGAAAGCTGGCGGATCTGCCGTTCGACCGCATGGCCGAGGCCGTTCTGCTCCATCAGTTCGCGTCCGCGCCTGCGCCCTTCATTGAGCGGCAGGCCGCGCAGCGCGCCCATGAAGGCGATCGCCTCGTAAGCTTTCATTGTCGGATAGAGGCCGCGCTCTTCGGGGAGGTAGCCGATCAGGCGGGCGACGTCTTGCGGGTTCGAGTGACCGAGGATGCGGCGCTCGCCCGCGTCCGGGTCGATGATGCCCAGCAGCATGCGCAAGGTCGTGGTCTTGCCCGCGCCGTTGGGGCCGAGGATGCCGTAGATCGCGCCTTCGGGCACGGCCAGGTCGACGCCGTCGATCGCCAGCGTACCGTCGAACCGCTTGACGAGGCCACGAGCCTCAATCGCCAGTCCGCGCGCGGGTTCACTTCCATTGTTCACTTGCGTCCCCCTCCATCGGTGGAGATACGCGGGTCGGGTTAACAGGAGCAACCGGAATCGTGGTTGAGGCAGATGCCCTCGACGATCTGAAAACGCGGCTGGTCGAACAGGCGCGCGCGCTCGGCTTCGCGAGCGTCGGCTTTGCGCCGGCGGCGGACGATCCGCAGCGCAGCGCGCGGCTGCGTGAATGGCTCGACGCCGGGATGCATGGCGAGATGGAGTGGATGGAAGCGCGCGCCGACGTCCGCCGCGGCCCGCAATCGATGTGGCCCGAGGCGCGCAGCGTGATCGCGCTCGGCATGAGCTACGCCCCGGCTCACGATCCGCTGGCGTTGGAAGGCGATGCGGAGCGGGCGCGGATCTCGGTCTATGCCCAGGGGCGGGATTACCATGACGTCATGAAGAGCGCGCTCAAGGCGCTCGCGCGGTGGATGACGGCGGAAACGCAGAAGCTGGGGATTGAGGCGGCGCTCAAGGTGTTCGTCGATACCGCGCCGGTGATGGAAAAGCCGCTGGGGGAAGCGGCGGGGATCGGCTGGCAGGGCAAGCACACCAATCTCGTCAGCCGCGAGCACGGCAGCTGGTTGTTCCTCGGCGCGATCTATTCGACGCTTCCGTTCGCGCCGGACACTCCGCACGCGGGGAACTGCGGTTCGTGCCATGCCTGCCTCGATGCGTGCCCGACCGATGCCTTCGTGGCGCCTCACCGGCTCGATGCGCGGCGGTGCATTTCCTACCTCACGATCGAGCATCGCGGCCCGATTCCCGAAGAGTTCCGCGCGGCGATGGGCAACCGCATCTACGGTTGCGACGATTGCCTGGCGGTGTGCCCATGGAACAAGTTCGCGGCCACGGCAGCGCGGCATCAGGCCTTCTTGCCGCGGGCCGAACTGGTGGCACCGCGTCTGGACGAGCTGCTGACGCTTGACGATGCCGGGTTCCGCAAGTTGTTCTCGGGCTCCCCGATCAAGCGCATCGGACGCGATCGGTTCGTGCGCAATTGCCTGATTGCGGCGGGGAACAGTGGGAACGCGGACTTGCGGGCGCCGGTCTGCGCCCTGCTAGGCGATCCTGATCCGGTGGTGGCGGAGGCGGCGGCCTGGGCCTTGGAGCAGCTTACAGAAGCTCTTTGAGCTGGACTTCGGTGTTAAGCAGGACTTCGGGTGCAATCACTGCGCGGGCCTCGATCAGCTTGCGGCCTTGGGCGTAGTCCTTGGTGCGGTTGATGCAGTCGAGCGCGATCACCCGCCCGCCCTTCAGGTAGATGACCGAAAAGCTCCGCTCGGCCGGATCGCCGCGCAGCACGGTGGCGTCATGGCCGATGTGGACGCCGACGGTCTGTAGCCGGAGGTCGTACTGGTTGGACCAGAACCACGGCACGGCCTCGTAGGGCTGCCTGTCTCCGCAGATCGCGCGCGCGGCGGTGTTGGCCATGTCGTTGGCGTTCTGCACGCTTTCGAGACGGATGATCGCGCCGTCGGCGTAAGCGTTCACATGCGCGGCGCAGTCACCGATGGCGTAGATGTCGGGCAGACTGGTGCGGCAATAGGGATCGACGTCCACGCCGTTAGCGCCCGCGGCTCCGGCGGCGATCAGGGGCCCGACCGAAGGGACGATGCCTATGCCCACTATCACGAGGTCGCAGGGCAGCGTTTCACCATCGACCAGGCGGACGCCGGTGACTTTCTCCTCGCCCTCGATAGCCTCCACCTCGGCGCCGAGGCGGAATTCCACTCCGTGCGTGCGGTGTTCGGCTTCGTAGAAGCGCGACAGGTCTTCCCCCGCGACGCGCGAGAGCAGGCGGTCTTCCTTCTCCACCACGGTCACTGAACAACCAAGCTTGGTCAGCGCCGCTGCCGCTTCGAGCCCGATGTAGCCGCCGCCGATCACCACCGCGCGTTTGGCTCCGGCTTCAAGCTCGGCCCTGATGCGGTCGGTATCGAGCTTGTCGCGGATCACGTGGACGCCAGGGAGCTGGGCGCCGGGGCACGACAGCCGCCGAGGATCGCCGCCGCCGGCCCAGATCAGCGTGCCGTAGCCGATCGTCCCGCCGCCCGTGACCGTCAGCGTCTTCGCCGCCGGATCGATCCGCGAGACGCTGGTTTCCAGCAGCAGGCCGATCTGCCGTTCGTCCCAGAACTGCGGCGGGCGGATCATGATCCGCTCGAACGGCTTTTCCCCGTAGAGATAGTCCTTCGATAGCGGCGGCCGCTCATAAGGCGGCTCGCCATCGCGGCCGATCATCAGGATGGACCCGGCAAAGCCATGCTGGCGCAAGGCAATCGCCACCTGGGCGCCCGCGTGACCCGTGCCGACGATGACGATATCCGATTCGCTCATGGGTTAGAGCTTGAGCAGGTTTCTGGCCTGGCTGGCAATCTGTGCCAGCATCGCCGGAGCAAGAGGCGTGGCGCTGCGAGCCCGCGCGATCATCGAGCGGAACTGCCGGATCGATGCCTCGCGACCCGCCGCCCACTCGGCAATCTGCCCGGCGGGATCGGCCCGTCCGCGCTTCTTGGCCGAGAGCTGGCGCAAGAACTCGAAGCGCATCTGCTGGAAATCGCGCGCGAGGCCCGCGACCAATAGCCGCTCCCACGGATCGGAGGGGTTCATCACCGATGCCTTCGACTGCGCCCAGTCGAGCCCAAGCGTTTCGCCAAGCGCGATGAAGGCCTGCGTCAGCCGGACCGGCGGGATGCCGGTGTCGCGCGAAAGCTGGGCCAGGCCGATCGTCCCGTCGACCGCAAACAGGTTGGCGACCTTGAGCGCCAACGCCGGCGGCGCGCCCGCCTCTTCAAGCTCGGTGGCGATGGCCTCGGCATGTTCGCGTGCTTCGCGGGCGAGCAGGTCGTCCACGTGATCGACCAGTTCGGCCACCTCGCGCGAGACGGCACCGATCAGCTCCGAGGGCGGACGCATCGCACCGCCGGCTCGCAGCAAGTCGGCCATGTGCCCGCGCAGGGCAGAGGCCGCGCGGTCGAACAGCAGCAGGCGCGCGCCTTCGGGCATCTTGCCTTCGTCGACCGCCTGCCAGATCGCCTCCATGCCGAGCAACGAGCAGGCCGAGACGAACGCCGCGGCAATCTGGTCGAGCCCGGCGCCTTCTTCCTCCGCGAGCTCGAACGGATGGATCAGGCCCATGCGGTTGACGAGGCCGTTGGCGATGACCGTGGCGACGATCTCGCTGCGCAGGCGATGGGCGAGGATGAACTTGCGGAACGGCGCGCGCATCGATTCCGGGAAGTCGTCGAACAGCAGTGGCTCGGCCGCCTTGTCCGCCGCGACGTCGCTCGCCTCGATGGCGGATTGCAGCAGCAGCTTGGCGTTGGACAGCAGCACGGCAAGTTCGGGCCGGGTCAGGCCCTGCCCGTCCATTGCCCGGCGGATCAGGGTCTGGCTGTCGGCCAGCCCTTCGGTCTTGCGATCTAGCTCTCCGGAGTCTTCCAGGAACTCGATCAGCCGGGTCTGCGAGGCCACGGCCTTGGCTCCGCCCGCCTGCGCGATCGACAGCGCGAGCGCCTGCATGCGATTGTCTTCCAGCACCAGCGCGGCGACCTCGTCGGTCATCGCCTCCAGCACTTCGACGCGGCGCGTCTCGGTTAGCTTGCCGCCGCGCTTGGCCGCTTCGAGCGCGATCTTGATGTTGACCTCGTTGTCCGAGCAATCGACCCCGGCCGAGTTGTCTATGAAGTCAGTGTTGATCCGCCCGCCATGCAGCGCGAACTCGATCCGCCCCGCCTGGGTGACGCCGAGGTTGGCGCCTTCGCCCACGACTTTGGCCCGGACCTCGTCCCCGCTCACGCGCAGGCCGTCGTTGGCCGGATCGCCAACCTGGGCGTTCGTCTCGTTGCTGGCCTTGAGGTAAGTGCCGATGCCGCCGAACCACAGCAGGTCGGCCGGGGCCTTGAGGATCGCGCTGATCAGGCTTTCGGGATCGAGCTCTTCAGCCTCGATGCCGAGCGCTACCCGCGCCTCGGGCGAGAGTGGGATGCGCTTGAGCGTGCGCGGGAACACCCCGCCGCCCTTGCTGATCAACTTTTCGGAATAGTCGGCCCAGCTCGAACGCGGCAGTTCGAACAGGCGCTTTCGTTCGGCCCAGCTTGCCGCGGGGTCGGGCGAAGGATCGATGAACACGTGGCGGTGGTCGAACGCGGCGACCAGCTTGATCGCCTTCGACAGCAGCATGCCGTTGCCGAACACGTCGCCCGACATGTCGCCGCAGCCGACGACGCGAACGGATTCGTTCTGCACGTCGATGCCCATTTCGAGGAAGTGCCGCTGGACCGAGATCCACGCGCCGCGGGCGGTGATGCCCATGGCCTTGTGGTCGTAGCCCTTGGAGCCGCCGCTGGCGAAGGCATCTCCGAGCCAGAAGTCGAATTCGGCGGCGATGGCGTTCGCGGTGTCGGAGAAAGTCGCGGTGCCCTTGTCGGCGGCGACCACGAAATAGGGGTCCTCGCCATCGTGGATCACCACCTTGGGCGGATGCACGACCTTGGTGCCGACGATGTTGTCGGTGATCGACAGCAGCGTGCGGATGAACAGCTTGTAGCTCTCGCGCCCCTCGGTGGCCCAGGCGTCACGGTCGACGGCGGGGTCAGGCAGGCGCTTGGGATAGAAGCCGCCCTTGGCCCCGGTGGGGACGATGACCGCGTTCTTGACCCGCTGCGCCTTCATCAGCCCGAGCACTTCGGTGCGGAAGTCGTCGCGCCGGTCGGACCAGCGCAGGCCCCCGCGCGCGACTGGGCCGGCGCGCAAGTGGATGCCTTCCACCCGGCGCGAATAGACGAAAATCTCGCGCCACGGCACCGGCTTGGGCAGGTTGGGGACGAGCGAGGAATCGAGCTTGAACGCCAGCGCCTCGGCCCCGGCAGGCGCAAAGGCGTTGGTCCGCAGGACCGCGCCCACAAGCGCCCAGTAGAGGCGCAACAGGCGGTCGTCGTTGATCGCTGCGACACCGGCCAGGCCGGTGCGGATCTCCTCTTCCGCGTGCAGCGAGGCGGCCTGGCGGTCGCCCTTGAAACTGGGATCGTGGCGCACGCGGAACAGCTCGATCAGCGCGCGGGTGACGGCGGGGGCGCGGCGCAGGGCGTCGACCACGGTGTAGATCGTGAAGGCGACGTTGACCTGCCGCAGGTAGCGATAGAGCGCGCGCAGCCAGTCGGCCTCCTGCGCTTCGAGCCCCGGACTCACAACCAGGCGGTTGAATACGTCATCCTCGGCCCGCGCGTTGAGCACGGCGCAAATCGCCCCTTCGATGGCGCCTGCGCGTTCGAGCACTGGTGCTGCCTGATCCCCGTGCGGCAGCCCGAGCAGGAAGTCGTGGATCGAGCCTGGGTCCGCTCCGGCGATCATGGTCGGGCGTTCGGCGAGCACCCGGAAGCCGAAGTTCTCGAGCGCCGGCACCGCATCCGACAGCGCCACCGAACCGCCGAGCTGATAGAGCTTCAGCCGCAGCTGATCGCCGGGATCGTTGTCCAGCCGATAGAGCCGCGCATCGCGGCGCAGCGGGCGTTCCACCTCCGTCCCGGCGAGGCCCCGCATGCGGGCGATGTCGCGCGCGGCTTCGGCGGGCCCGTAGTCAGTGCGGTAGTTGAGCGGGAAGGAATCGGCATAGCGCGCGGCTAGCGCGGCGGCGCGATTGGGCTCCTCATCGACGGCGAGCGCGGCTTCGACCGCCTCGCCCCAGCCGCGCAGCAGTTCCTGCAGCCGGCGGTCGACCAGATCCATGTCGGGTTCCTGCCCGCGGCCCCGGAAGTCGAGCACGTAGCGCAGCATGGCGAGGTTGCCGCCTTCGACCAGGAGGCTCCAGTCGAGCGTGTCGGCGCCGGTCGATTCCTCGATCATCGCCTGGATCTTGAGCCGCGTCGAAGTCGAGAGCAGGTCGCGCGGCAGCCAGACGAAGCCGAACAAGTGGCGATGGAGCGGCGCCATGACCATCGCGGCGCGAGCGCGCGGTCGGTCGGCCAGGGCCATCATCGTGGTGGCGACGCGGGCAAGGTCGTCATCCTCGAACCCGATCGCGAGGTCGTGTGGCAGCACCGTCAGCGCGTGGATCAGGGCCTTGGCGTCGTGGCTCCCTTCCTGGAAGCCGAACTTGCCCATCAGGTCGGTCAACTGGCGGCGCAGCTTGGGCACTTGCGCGGGCGGGGTGCCCAGCGCTGCGCTGGTCCAGATGCCGGTATGGACCGAAAGCGCGGTGACCTTGCCGCTCTCGATTACCGGCACGATGAACACATCGAGCGGCACGCGGCGGTGGACGTGGGAGTAGGTATTGGCCTTGATGATCAGCGGGGCGCGTTCCTGGTTCGCGGTCTTGTCGAACCAGGTGAAGGCCAGCTTGTAGCCGTCTTCGCTCAAGAGATCGCGCGCGCCCTTGCGACAGATGCCGAGGGTCTGCGTTTTCTTGCCGTCGCGTTTCACGGTGACGTGGCCGAGCAGCGTCAGCATGCCTTCGCAGAACCAGCGCAGCAGGTCCTCGCGTTCAGGGTCGGCCACGCTGTCGGCGTCCTTGCCGAGGAGCTCGCGCATTTCGGGCCAGTCGGTCACCGCCACCCGCACGTCGGCCAGGGTGGCCGTGAGTTCCTGTTCCAGCGTACGCCGCTGGATGGCGTCGATCCGCTCGGTTTCGAGGTAGATCATCGACTCCAGCTTCTCACCGGTCGCCTCGCCTTCAGGAAGGGCGGTCAGCTTGCCTGCGTCATCGCGGCGGGCCGGGAGCACAGGGTGGGCGAGAACGTCGATCGGCAGGCCCAGCGAAGCGATTGCCGCGGCGATCGAGTCGACCAGGAACGGCATGTCCTTGTTGACCACCGCAATGCGCGTGACGCGCCGGTCGCCTACGCCCGAGCGGACCGAGATCGCGGCTTCTCCGCGTTTACGCTGGCGGGCCGTTTCGAGGAGGAAGACGGCGGCTTCGTCGAGGTGAACCTCGCCGAGCTCGATCTCTCCGGGCAGGCGGGATTCGGCAATGCGCTTGCGCAAGACCTTTGCCAGCTTGGCATCCCCGGCCGACAATTGGCTGAAACCTTCGGCGTTGCGCCGCGCGGTGGCCATATTCACTCTCTCCCGCCATCCACAAACAAGACAAACGAGGCGGCCGTGCGGTCGTTCCGGCTTCTTGCGCTTATCAGGACCGCAGTTCGCCCTACGAGGAAACCGCCTCCATGGTAAGCTCAAGCGACCGTTGCCGCGCTCCGGGATCATACGTAGCGCCGGAAACAATCATCTCATCAGCCTGGGTCCGCTCGATGAAGCGGCCGATCCGCTCGCGAACGGTCGCCACCGACCCAACGGCACGCGCCTGGCCGAGGTGTTCGAGCATGGCGCGGGCGTTGTCGGGCAGGGTATCGCGATAGCCCGGGATCGGCGGCGGCAGCTTGCCCGGATCGCCCGAGCGCAGGCGCACGAAGGATTGGTCCTGCGAGGAGGACAGCAGGTCGGCCTCCTCGTCGGTTTCCGCCGCGATCACCGTCATCGCCGCCATGGCGTGCGGCTTGTCGAGGTAAGCCGAGGGGCGGAACTGGCTGCGATAGGCGGCCAGCGCGGCGTCGAGATGGTCGGGCGCGAAGTGGCTGGCAAAGGCGTAGGGCATGCCGAGCCGTGCGGCGAGCTGGGCGCCGAACAGGCTCGAGCCCAGCATCCACAGCTCGATCTGCGAGCCGAGGCCCGGCGTCGCCACGATCGGCAGGTCGAGGTCGCCGGTCAGCAAGGCGCGTAGCTCGACCACGTCCTGCGGGAAGTACTCGGCCGCCTGATGCAGGTTCTTGCGCAGCGCCTGTGCCACGATCCCCGCGGCGCCTGGCGCCCGACCCAGCCCGAGGTCGATCCGGCCGGGGAACAGGCCGTCGAGAGTCCCGAACTGCTCGGCAATCACGAAGGGATTGTGGTTGGGCAGCATGATCCCGCCCGAACCGATCCTGATGGTCGAAGTCGAATGACCGATGTGGGCGAGCACGACCGAGGCGGCTCCCCCGGCAACGCCCGGGGTGGCGTGGTGTTCGGCCACCCAGAACCTCTTGTACCCGGCCTGCTCCGCGGTTGCAGCGAGCTTGCCGGCGTCGTCCAGGGCCTCGTGCAAAGTGCCGCCTTCGCGGATCGGGACGAGATCGAGGACTGACAGGGGGATCATTCGGACGGTGCCTCCTCAGTGGGCTGAGCGTCGCTCGGTTGGGCCGCGCCGGGCTCGTTAAGCTGGGCCAGATAGCCCCTGGCGGTGATCGCTTCTTCGCTGTTCGGCGCCAGGTCGACAACCGATTGCCAGCTTGTCCGCGCCGCATCCTCGCGTCCGCCGAGTATGGCAATCACGCCGGCTTCGAGCCCGATCTCGGGATAGCCGGGGGAGAGTCTGGCTGCGGTTTCGATATAACTTTGCGCCTGGTCCAGCTTGTTCTGCCGGCGCGCTAGGGTCGCCGAAAGCAGCCAGGCATAGGGGCTCTGCGGGTCGAGCGTGCGCGCGCTGGTGAGCGAGGCTTCCGCCTCCGCCGTCTGGCCAAGCAGGACCTGGGCCCGCGCCCTGTCGATCTCGATCACCGCGCGCAGCCCGGCATCGGCCGAGGCTTCGGCGTCGCTCGCCGCGACATTGAGGTGGGTCAGGGCGTCAACGCCGCGTTCCTGCGCCAGCGCGGCATTGCCGGCCATCGCGGCGAGCTGGGCCCGGCGGTAGGGATCGCCCGGATCGGCCGCCTCGCGCGCGGCAACGAACGCCTGCTCGGCGGCCTCCCAGCGCAGCAGCGAGGTATAGGCCATGCCCAGGCAATGCTGCGGATAGCTTCGGTCGGCCCCGCTGGTTTGCTCGGACCATTGACTGGCGTCGACGATCGCCGTCGTCGGATCCTGTCGCGCCTTGTCGAGGCACGCGATGAGGCGGTCTTCGGCCAAAGTGCGCGGAACCGGCGGGCCCGGAGCCTCGGTGGCGGCCTGGGCCAGGGTCAGGAGCGATGCGGAGATGAGTGCGGCAATCATCGGCAGAAACTCATGCTAGCGCAGCGACGGTGCGAAGGAGCAGCGCGATGTCACTGTCGCGGGAAAGGCGATGGTCGCCTCCCTTGATCAGGGTCACCTGCACGTCCTCTGAACGCAAGGCCCGCGCCAGGCGCAGCGAGATTTCGGGCGGGACGTCGGTGTCCTCCTGCCCATGGAGCAGCCGCACCGGGCAATCGATGGCGACCTCGCGTTCAAGCTGGCGCAGGTCCTGCCCGTCGCTCCAGAAGCCGGCATGCGTCGGCGTCGGATCGTAGCCATAGGCGTTCTCGGTGAAGACCGTCTCGCCCTTAGAGAGCTGGGCCTTCTGGGCCTCGTCATAGCCCCAGCCGGTAAAGTCGGGGGCCGAAGCAATTCCGACGAGCCCTATGACCTTCGATCCCAGCTCGCCCGCGACCAACACCATCAGCCAACCGCCCATCGAGGACCCAACCAGCACTAGCTCGCCACGTATCGTGGTTTCGACCAGCGAGAGCACCTCGTCGGTCCAGCGGCCCAGGGTGCCGTCGGCGAAGTCGCCGTCGCTTTCGCCGCAGCCGGAGTAGTCGAGCAGCAAGCATTCCCGCCCTTCCGCTTCGGCCCAAGCCAACAGCGCGGTGGCCTTGCTGCCGGCCATGTCGGACATGTAGCCCGGCAGGAACACGATCGCCGGGCCGGAGCCCTGTGTGTGGCGGAAGGCGATCCGCCGGCCGTCGGGCATCGCGTGGAAACGGGTCTCAGGCATCGCCGCTCAGATGGAGTCGATGAGGCCGATCGGCAAGGTCACCGCCGCGGCGCGGCATAGCGGGCGATGTCGGTCAGCTCCTGCGCCAGCAGCAGCTCGGCCGCCTGGCTATTCGAAAGCAGCGCGCGATGGAGCGCGGCGAGGCGCTGGACCAGGCGGTTGAGGCGCCGGGCGTTCCACCGCTGCATCTGGGTGCCGAGATCGCGCGCATCGCGCCAGAACACCCGCCGGGCCTTCTGCTCGGCCTCAAGCAGGTCCTTGATCCGACCGTTCGGTCCGAGCCGGGCGGTAAGCTGCGCGAGTTGCGCCGCTCGCCGCTCCATGGCGAGCAGCACCGCCACCGGATTGAGCGACAGCTCGTGCATCCGCCGCAATTCGGCCGGCAGCCTGTTCACCTCGCCCGACAGCACCGCGTTGACCAGCGGCATGAAGCCGTCTTCCTCGGTCTTGGCCCCGATCGCGTCGAGCACCTCCTCGTTCGCCTGACGCGGTGCCTGGGCCGAGGCGTCGAGGTAGAGTGCGAGCTTGGTGACTTCGGACTGGGCGAGCCGCACATCGAGCCCCGCCGCACGGGCGATCCTCTCGGCAAGATCCCCGCCGAGCCTGACCCCGGCAGCATCTGCCATGCGCCGCACTTCCTCGGTCACGGTCTTGAGATCCGGCGGATGGAACATCGCAACCAGTCCGTCGCCGCGGCCTTCGAGGAGCTTGGCGGTGCGCGACTTGTCGGTGGCGCTGGAGGCCACGATCAGGACCGGGCAGGCACCCTCGCCCTCCCCGGAGTCGATCACTTCGAGCAGGGTCTTTACCGCGTCGTGCGCCTCGTCGCCGTTGACGCTGACGAGGATGTGGCGGGTCCCGGCGAAAAGCGAGCTTGAACGCGCTTCGTCGCCCAGGCGGACGGGGTCGGACTTCAGCTCGCCGCCCGAAAGCTCGATCCGTTCGCCCGGATCCGGGAGCATGGCGATGAGTCGGGCAGCCGCGGCGGAAGCGCCGGCCTCGTCAGGGCCGCAGAAGAACATGATCTTCGCCTGCTGGGCGGCACGCGGCGCGACGGCGTTGAAGTCGCGCTGGGTGGCTTTCACGATTGCTGACGAAGGGCCAGAGTTACCCGGACCAGGATCCGGTCGGAGACTTCCACGGCCAGATTTTCGAGCGCGGTCTGCTCTGCGGCAATCGTGGCGAACTCAGACGAAACCACGTCGATACCCGCGTCAGAACCCGCGGTGGCATCGAGCAGGATCGTGCCGTTCGACAGGTCGACCAGCTGATAACGCGCGCGCAACGTGCGGCGCTCGCGAGAGACGGTCTCATCGGTCAGCAGGCCGAGGCTTTCGAGCTGATCGTCGAGCAGGACGTCCAGGCGATAGTGCGGCGTAGCCGTGCCCCCGCTCTGCGCCAGCCTGTCTTGCAGGGCATTGCGCACCAGCCAGCCCGCGCGGCCTTCGATCGGCGCGACTTCCACTGCCGCCAAGCCTTGCGCCACCGCGCCGCTGCCGCCGCCCGCGTACATCGGCTGCAGGCCGCAGCCGCCGAGCGTCATCAGCAGCCCGAGAGGAGCGAGCAGGCGCGCGCTCCGCCTCATGCGACGATGTTCACCAGCCTGTCGGGCACTACGATCACCTTGCGCACCTCAGCTCCATCAAGGGCACGCTGGACCTTCTCGCTCGCGAGCGCAAGCGCCTCAAGCTCCGGATTGGGCAGGCCCTTGGGGACGGTCAGGGTGTCACGTAGCTTGCCCTTCACCTGGACCGCGATGGTCACTTCGTCCTCGATCAGCAGCGACGGATCGACCGGCGGCCATTCGGCTTCGGACACCAATCCGTCGAACCCGGCGTTGTGCCAGGCTTCCTCGGAAAGGTGCGGCATCATCGGCGAAGCGAGCAGCATCAGCGTCGCGATGCTTTCGCTGCGCGTGGCCGAAGGTGCCGCCTTCTCGACCGCGGAGGTGAACTCGTAGATCCGCGCCACGGCCTTGTTGAAAGCCAGCGCT
Source organism: Porphyrobacter sp. (assembly GCA_017744315.1). GTDB lineage: Bacteria > Pseudomonadota > Alphaproteobacteria > Sphingomonadales > Sphingomonadaceae > Croceibacterium_A. The sequence continues at coordinate 250,280 of JAGIBN010000003.1, read as the reverse complement.
TCGATGTCCTCACCCGCCGCGGCGATGGTCTGGTGCTGCTTGCGCTGCAAGGCCCGGTCTTCCCCGGTCGCGGCGGCGTCGTACTGGCCGAACAGGCGCCACAACCGCTGGACGAAGCGGCCGCAGCCTTCGATGCCGCTCTCGGACCACGGCAAGTCGCGTTCCGGCGGGCTGTCCGACAGCATGAACCAGCGCACCGCGTCGGCGCCGTAGCGTTCGACCATGTCGTCCGGGTCGACCACGTTCTTCTTCGACTTGGACATCTTGATCACGCGGCCCACCGTGACTGGGGCGCCATCGGCCTTGAGCACGGCGCCCTCGGCGCTGCGCTCGATCTCAGCCGGGCCGAAGTAGACCGGCTGGCCGTTCTCCGGGTTCTTCCGCTCGTAAGTCTCGTGCGTGACCATGCCCTGGGTGAACAGGCTGCCGAACGGTTCGGCGACGTCGATCTTGCCGATGTGCTTGAGCGCGCGCGTCCAGAAGCGGGCGTAGAGCAAGTGCAGGATCGCGTGCTCGATGCCGCCGATATACTGGTCGACAGGCAGCCACTTGGCCACCTCGTCCCGATCGAACGGGCGGTCGGCCGGCTGGCTGGCAAAGCGCAGGAAGTACCACGAGCTGTTGACGAACGTGTCGAGCGTGTCGGTTTCACGCTCGGCCGCACCGCCGCACTTGGGGCAGCTGACGTGCTTCCAGGTCGGGTGCCGCACTAGCGGGTTGCCGGGGATCGAGAAATCGACGTCCTCGGGCAGGGTCACCGGAAGCTGATCCTTCGGCACCGGAACCACGCCGCATTCGGCGCAATGGATGAACGGGATCGGGGTGCCCCAATACCGCTGACGCGACACGCCCCAGTCGCGCAGGCGCCACACGGTCTTGCCCTGGCCCCAGCCCTCGCCCTCGGCGCGCTCGATCACCGCGCGCTTGGCGTTGGCCACGCTCATGCCGTCGATGAAGCCGGAGTTGACCAGCACACCGTCGCCGGCCTCGGCTTCGCTCAGCGGAGCGTCTTTTTCGGCCGCTGACGCGGCGACCACGCGGACGATCGGCAGTTGGTACTTGGTCGCGAATTCGAAGTCGCGCTGGTCATGGCCCGGCACCGCCATCACCGCGCCCGTGCCGTAATCCATCAGCACGAAGTTGGCGATGTAGACCGGCAGGCGCTTGCCCGGTTCGAACGGATGGACTGCACCGATGCCGGTGTCGAAACCCAGCTTCTCCGCGGTCTCGAGCTCAGCGGCGGTGGTCCCGCCCGCGCGGCACTTCTCGATGAACTTGGCCGCATCGCAATTCACTTGCGCGACCGCTTCCGCCAGCGGGTGATCGGGCGCGACGGCGACGAAGCTCGCGCCGAAGATCGTGTCCGGACGAGTGGTGTAGACCTCCAGCGTGTCGCCGTTGGTCAGGTCGAAGCGGAACTGCAGGCCCTGGCTCTTGCCGATCCAGTTTTCCTGCATCAGCCGGACTTTCTCCGGCCAGCTCTCAAGCGAGCCGAGCCCGTCGAGCAGATCCTGCGCGAAATCGGTGATCTTGAGGAACCACTGGTTGAGCTGGCGCTTCTCGACCAGCGCGCCCGAGCGCCAGCCGCGTCCATCGACCACCTGCTCGTTGGCCAGCACCGTCTGGTCGACCGGGTCCCAGTTCACCGCGCTCTGGCGGCGATAGACCAGGCCGCCCTCGTACATGTCGAGAAACAGCGCCTGCTCGTGGCCATAGTAGGACGGATCGCATGTCGCGATCTCGCGGCTCCAGTCGAGCGCGAAGCCGAGGCGCTTGAGCTGCGCCTTCATCGTCTCGATGTTCTGGTAGGTCCAGCCGGCGGGGTGGACGCCCTTTTCCATCGCGGCGTTTTCGGCGGGCATGCCGAACGCATCCCAGCCCATCGGGTGCAGCACTTCGTGCCCGGTCATGCGCTTGTAGCGCGCGAGCACGTCACCCATCGTGTAGTTGCGCACGTGCCCGATGTGGATGCGCCCCGACGGATAGGGGAACATCTCGAGCACGTAGCTCTTGGGCCGGTTGCTGTCGCTGTCGGCCTCGAAGCACTGCGCTTCGTCCCATGCACGCTGCCAGCGTCCGTCGGCTTGCGACGGATCGAAGCGCTGCTCGGTCATGTTGTGGTTCCTAAGTTAGTCCGGGAATCGGGCGGTCAACCGGCCGAAGCGGCCCGGCGCAAATCGCGTGCCTTGGTCAGGATGATATCCTCGAGCTTCTGCACCGTGGCCGCCTGGACCGGGGCTTCGACCCAGTTTCCGTTCTGCTGCACCTGGCGGCTGGCGGCGATGCGCAGGGCGTCGGCGCGCAGATCCTGGTCGAGGATCGAGACCGAAACCTTGACCCTCTCGTTCGGGTCCTGCGGATTGGAATACCAGTCCGTCACGATCACGCCGCCCGAACTGTCTGCCTGCGTAAGCGGCATGAACGACAGCGTTTCAAGGCTGGCGCGCCAGAGGTAGGAATTCACGCCGATATAAGTGACTTGCGAAGCCGCGAGGTCGGCCTTGGGCTTCTGCTGGGTCATGCCGCAGGCCGCCAGGCCGAGAGCCAGTGCGCCGAGCGTCAGGCCGCGAATGCCAGCCCGGACAAAATCCCGGCGAAAAGGTGTGACGGTGGTGGTCTGCAATGCCATTCTCGGTCCTAAATCCAGCTACGGGCCCGCGTAATCCGTGTGCGCTCTATAGCCCGTGATGGGCGAGCCACAAGGTACCACGCGTGTCTCCTGAACAAGGACATCGGCCCGTGAACGCGAGCTTAATCCTTCGGGCCTGCATTAAGCTATTGTTGAGCCTCTGCAACACTCCGCGAAAAGCGGCAGCAAGAGGTTGCTCTTGCTGGCAAACAGGCGGCGGGTGGCTTACCTTTGCAAAGTTGAGGCGAGTCGCGGCCGATTCTTCCGGTCGCAGGTTCGCAGGCGTCAGGCACTGTTCAGGTGGTCTGGCGTTATAGAGTTAACAGGGAAAACGGGGCAGGAATCCGTGTCGAAGAAGATGGCCACTCGCAAACGGAGCCGCTGGGCAGCGATAGCTGCTGCTGGCGTGCTTGTTTGTGCCGGGTTGCCGACTGCCGGCCTCGCGCTCGGCGCTCTCGACAACGATGCCAGTCTCATCACGGGCGGAAGCTTCGTCGCCCTTACGCCTGCTTCGGTTGATCCTCAGCTCGCTGCTTTCGTGGCCAAGCACACCAATGGCGATGGCCGCCTGATGCGCTTTACGCCTGCTGGTGTTGCTGAACGCGGCAGTCGTTCGGTGACGGTTGCGGTACGCGTGAACGCTGATGAGGCTCGGGCCATTTCGGTCCGCGGCGCCATTGCCGCAGCGCTTGATCAGGTTGCCGGAGAGACCGGCGCCGGGATCGCGCCGACGCGTTACAACCTCGGTATTTCGCGCGGATATCAGAACTTCGCCAAGCCGGAACCGGCGCGCGTTTCGAACACGCTTTCGGAATCCAGCGTTCCGGATCTGGTCGTAATCAAGCCGGCCGCCGAGAAGGTGGAGCAGAGCCGTTTCGTTCCGCGTATCGAGCTTGAACAGCAGGCCAAGGCCGGCTCCGCTCCGCGGACAATCGATTCGCGTGCCGACCAGACGGTGGACATCGGCGCGGGTTATCGCCTGACGCGGAACCTCGATGTTTCGGCCGGCGTACGGTATTCGCAAGAACGTGACCGCCTCGCTCCGGTGGCAGACGCCCCCGCGAAGGACAGTCAGGCGGTCTACGTCGGAACTCAGTTCCGCTTCTAAACGGTTTCAAGAGGTAGCGCGCGGCAAAACCCCGCTTCGGCGGGGTTTTCCTTGCGCGCCGTCCGCCCTTGCCTAAGGTCTGGGAAATCCAGCAGACAAGGGAGCGTACATGGCACGCGTTGCAATCGTTACCGGTGGAACTCGCGGAATTGGCAGGGCGATCTGCGAAGCCTTGAAAGCCGATGGCCTGACCGTCGTCGCCAATTATGCAGGCAACGAAGAAAAGGCGCGCGCCTTCACCGACGAAACTGGAATACCCGCCTACCGCTGGGACGTGGGCGAGCATGAGCAAGTGCTTGAAGGCTGCAAGCGCGTTGAACAGGAAGTCGGCCCGATCGATGTCCTGATCAACAATGCCGGCATCACCCGCGACGGAACGCTTCTGAAGATGAGCTTTGAGGATTGGGACGCCGTCATGCGGATCAATCTCGGCGGCTGCTTCAACATGGCCAAGGCGTGCTTCCCGGGCATGAAGGATCGCAGCTGGGGCCGGATCGTGAATATCGGTTCGATCAACGGCCAGGCCGGGCAGTATGGCCAGGTCAATTACGCTGCCGCGAAGAGCGGCATCCACGGTTTCACCAAGGCGCTGGCGCAGGAAGGGGCCCGGTTCGGCGTCACCGTCAACGCCATCGCGCCCGGGTATATCGACACCGAGATGGTAGCGGCCGTCCCGGAGGCCGTGCTCGAAAAGATCGTCGCCCGCATTCCCGTGGGACGTCTGGGCCACGCCGAGGAGATCGCTCGCGCCGTCGCGTTTCTGTCCTCGGATGATGCCGGGTTCATCACCGGCTCGACGATGTCGGTCAACGGCGGCCAGCACATGTATTGAGCCGGTGGCGACGCCGTATCATCCTCCTGTCAAGCGCTCGGTCGAGATTGCCGGTCACAAGACCTCAATCAGTCTCGAGCCCTATTTCTGGTCGTTGCTCAAAGACGCGGCCGGGCGAGAGGGCGTTCCTATCAACGCCCTCGTCGCCCGGATCGATGCGGAACGGATAGCCGTCGACAACCCACCTGGGCTTGCCGGCGCTATCCGGATCTGGCTAACCGTTGAACTTTCCCGCGGCAGGGCGCCGCCGGATCAGTAGGTGGCAGGCGGATCGCTCGCCGGGAAGCTCTCGTCGCTGGCCTGATCGGTCGCCGTCCATTCACGTTGCGGCTTGTCTCCCATGGCGTGCGGACCGGCATCGCGAACTTGCGCGAAATTCTCATCCACCGGATGATCGTTGGCGAACGCAGCGCGCCCGTTGTTCTTCGATTTTTCAATGTATTTGTAACCGACGAAGCCCAGGACTCCGAGCGCGGCCAACCTGAAAAGTCCCATGATGCAACTATCCTTTCTTCCTTCGCCAAACGCGCGGCGGAACGGAAAGTTCACCGAATCTTATGCCTGCCTCGGCTAGTCTCAGGGGCCGTCCAATCGGGTTGACCACGATGTTCAACGCTTCATATTGCCGCGCACAGTGAGCAGCCGAAAACCCATCCGCAAGGCGGTATTCCCCGTCGCAGGCCTCGGAACTCGGTTCCTGCCCGCGACCAAAGCCATCCCCAAAGAGCTTCTGCCGATCGTCGATCGACCGTTGATCCAGTACGCGGTCGACGAAGCGCGCGAGGCGGGGATCGAGCAGATGATCTTCGTCACGGGTCGCGGCAAGACCGCGCTCGTCGAACACTTCGACATCGCCTACGAACTCGAGACCACGATGGGCGAGCGGGGCAAGGATCTTTCCGCTCTCGCTTCCACCCGCTTCACGCCCGGCAACCTGGTGACGGTACGCCAGCAGGTTCCGCTCGGGCTGGGCCACGCGATCTGGTGCGCGCGATCGATTGTCGGTGACGAGCCGTTCGCGATCCTCCTGCCCGATGAACTGATGGTCGGAAAGCCGGGCTGCATGGCGCAAATGGTCGAGGCCTATAACGAGGTCGGTGGGAACCTGATCTCGGTACTCGAAGTGCCGCGGGAAGAGGTGTCGAGCTACGGCGTCATCGACCCCGGCGCGAGCAATGGCGTTTTGACCGAGGTCCTCGGCCTCGTCGAAAAGCCGCCGGTCGACCAGGCGCCGTCCAACAAGATCATTTCCGGTCGCTACATTCTGCAGCCCGAAGTGATGCGCACTCTCGAAAACCAGGAGAAGGGCGCGGGCGGGGAGATCCAGCTGACCGATGCCATGTCACGGATGATCGGCGAGCAGCCGTTTCACGCGGTTACCTTTGCCGGCGACCGCTACGACTGCGGCAGCAAGACCGGGTTTGTCGAAGCAACGCTGGCGCTGTCGCTGGACCGCGAAGATATCGGTGCCGAAGTTCGGCAGATGGCGGAGCGTCTGCTCGCGCGGTAGAAGACGCGTGCCTGCAGCTAAGCATCTCACGCAAAGGCGCGAAGGCGCGAAGATCAACAGCCAGCCCTTGGTCATCCCCGCGAACGCGGGGACCCAGTCGGCTCTTGGCGCTACACCGCCCTAGGTTCCCGCATTCGCGGGAATGACGAATTTCGAGAGGGAAAACCTTCGCGCCTTCGCGCCTTTGCGCCTTTGCGTGACTCAAAAGCGCGAAGGCGCGCGCCCGTCAGTTTGCCCGCCGTTGCTCAATCTGACCGGAATCAAAAAAGGCGCCGGATGGCGCCTTCTTCAACCCCCGCTTGAAGCGGAAACCTTATTCGCCGCCCTGGCCGCCGGTGCCCGGAGTAACCTGCGCCATCATGTAGGGACGCGGATCCACCGCTTCGCCCGAGACGCGGACTTCGTAGTGCAGGTGCGGACCGGTCGAACGGCCAGTGGTGCCGATGTAGCCAATAAGCTGGCCCTTGGTCACCTGCTCGCCAGCGGCAACCGCGTAGCCCGAAAGGTGAGCGTAGCGGGTCTGCAGCTCGCCGCCATGTTCGATCTGGATGTAGTTGCCATAGCTGCTGAAACGCTCGGCGCGGGACACGACGCCATCAGCGGTCGCATAGACCGGAGTGCCCATCGGGCCGGCGAGATCGATACCCTTGTGGTTGCGACGGCCGCCGAGAACCGGGTGAACGCGCATGCCGTAATCGCTGGTCATGGTGACGCCGCTCACCGGCATCATCGACGGGATCGCGACTTTGGTGCGCGGGGCAGTGGCGATGCCGGTGGTGTCCATCGAACGCCAGCTGGCAAAGAGTTCTGCGAATTCACGGTCACCGGAGCCGCTTGCGGCCTTCTCGGCGTCAACCGCGCCGGTGATCTGCGTGGCGGCAGCCGTTTCGTTGGCCTGCGCCGGATTCGCCACGAGGGCGAGGGCAAGACCAAGGACTGATCCGAGCTTGAAAAACATGCGACCGTTTTCCCCATCCAACCGGTCGAGCTTTGCGCAACCGGCGACTTCGTTTCGGACCGATCGGCTGGCGCAGTGTTATTATTGCGCTCATGCCCGGGCCGGACTGAATTATTTTGAGATGGTCGGAACCCCCCGCCGTCTCGATGCGTAGGGTCTACGGGCGAGAAAGTTAACTAGGCAACACCAGCGTAGAAATCGCGCGGTAGACCGGCTGCGAGACGCGCTGAGTCGTTGAATGGAGGCTTCAGCGAGCCTCTGAAGTAACGATTCACCAACGATTTCCAGTGCGATTCCGGCGAATTGCCGCACGCTTGGCAGTGGGTTTTGAAGTGCCTTGCACCGGCAGCGACGTGCTGAATTTCGTCGTCAAGGATTCGCTGTAGGATTCGCGCGCCGTGGCTATCGCCTTGTTCGAGAAGGCGTTCCCGCATTGCCGGCGTGACGTCGAGACCGCGCGCTTCGAGCACCATGGGCACGACGGCGAGTCGGGCGGCGACGTCATGCCGGGTCTCATGGGCCGCCTGCCACAGCCCGTCGTGCGCCGGGAGGTCGCCGTACGATGAACCGAGGGTGCGCAGCTTCCGTTCGATGAGAATGAAATGCATCGCTTCGTCTGACGCGACCGCGATGAAGTCCCCCACGAACTCGCGATCCATCTCGCCGCCAAAGCGGCCGGCCATGTCGAGTGCCAGGTCGATGGCGACAAACTCGATATGAGCCAGCGAATGCCACAGGGCGATTGCCGCCCGCTGTGAGCCGCCCTTCTTCCGCTTGGCCATGTGCTTTGGCGCCAGCAACTCCAGACCGGGCACCGAAGCGGGGCGTTCGGGCATCCTAGTCGCAAAGTCCCACGCCAAGTCTCCGCGACGCCATGCGCGCGCCAGGGCACGGGTGGCCTTGACCTTCTCGCGCGGTTCGCCGGTCGACAGCGCGCCGGCAATCGCCTCAGCAACAGAGGTCACAGCGCCTTGGCTGCCTCCAGCACTTCGGCGGCGTGACCCTTCACCTTCACCTTGTGCCAGACCCGCGCGATCCGACCCTCTGCGTCGATCAGGTAGGTGGTCCGCTTCATGCCCATGAACAGGCGGCCGTAGAGGCTCTTCTGGTCCCACACGCCCAGGACATCCGACAGGCCGGCGGTTTCCGCGTCGGTCGCGAGCGGCGCGGTCAGTCCGTGCTTTTCGGTGAACTTCACATGCTTGGCGGGCGGGTCCTTGCTCACGCCCAGTAAGTCAGTTCCGGCGGCTTCGAACTGCGGCTGAAGTTCGGAGAAGTCCTTGTTTTCGATGGTGCAGCCGGGCGTGTTGTCCTTGGGGTAGAAGAAGATCACCAGCTTCCGGCCCCGAAAATCGGACGGCCGTACCGAGCTGCCGTCGGGACGCTCGAGGGCGATGTCGGGAAGCAGGTCACCTACGTCGGCGGTGTCGCTCATGGCTCAATCTCCAATTCCTCGCCGAACAGATCGGCCCAGGTTGCGGCGATCCCATGGCGCGAAGCGGACAGCGCTTGCAAGAGGTGGGCGTAATCCTGCTGCTCGCAAGCCGCCGCCAGCGCCGCCTGGGCCTGAGGCGGGGGCTGCAGGCTGTCGGGTGCCAGCAGGCGCGCCGCCACCAGCAGGCGGGCCTGTAGGGCGAAATAAGCGGCAAAGGCAGGGGGCAGGAAGCCCGCGTCGATAAGCTCGGCGATCGCCTCCACTAACTTGGGGTTGAAGGCCCGCCGTTCGCGCAACTGCAGGAAGTGGACGATGAACTCGCAGTCGACCAGGCCGCCGCGATGGAGCTTCGCGTCCAGCGGTCCGGCGGGCGGCTTGTGAGAGGCCATGTCGGCGCGCATCGCCAGCACATCGGAATGGAGCTTCGCCGGATCGCGCGGGGTTTCGAGCACCGATTGGACTATGCCGGCGAGGCGTTCGCGAGCGGTCGGCGGTCCGTAAACCGGCCGAGCGCGGCACAGCGCCATGTGCTCCCAGGTCCAGGCATCTTCGCGCTGGTAGCGTTCGAAGCTGTCGAGGCTCACCGCGATCGGCCCCTGGTTGCCTTGCGGCCGCAGACGCGTGTCGACTTCGTAGAGCGCGCCTTCGGCAGTCGCGACGCTCAACGCCCCAGTGACGCGCTGCGCCAGGCGGTTGAAGTAGAGCGAGGCGGTAAGCGGGCGCTTGCCGTCCGATTCCAGGCCGATGTCCCCGGTGAACAGGTAGACGATGTCGAGATCGGAAGCGTGGGTAAGCGCCCCGCCCCCGAGCCGCCCCAGCCCTAGCACCAGGATGTCGTCTCCCGGCACTCGCCCGTGCACTCGCTCGAACTCCGCCTTCGCTGCATCGGCCGCTGTCGCCAGCGCCGCTTCGGCGACGCGCGAGAGGCCGGCGGCGATGGCCATCGGGTCGTGCTGGGCCTCGATCAGCTGGACACCCAAGGCAAAGCGTTCCTCGCCGACGATTTGGCGGATCCGGTCGAGCTGCCGTTCGTAATCGTCGCCGGCATCGGTCGCGCGCATCCGGTCGGCGAGTTCCTCGACCGAGCCGGGCAAATCGAACGCGCTGCTGTCGATCAGGCGGTCGAGCAGTTCAGGGCGGCGTGCCAGTTCGTCGGCCATCGGACGGGCCAGCGTGAGAATTCGCAGCACGAGCGCGAGCAGTCCCGGACGTTGTTCGAACAGGCGGAACAGGTTCACCGCGCTCGGCAGGCGCCCGATCAGGCTTTCCCAGCGGGTCAGCGCGTGCTCGGGATCCGGCGCCTGCGCCAGCGCGTCGATCAGGTCGGGCAGGATGACATCGAACGCGGCGCGTGACTCCGCGCCGCGCAAGCTGCGGATCGTCTCGCGCCAATGCGCGGCGCGTTCCTGCAGCCTCTGGCGCACTTCGGGATCGATCGTCGCGCGGGAGGGGCTTGCGGGCTGATCGCCTTCTCCCAAAAGCTGGTCGTAGCGCTCGGCGACCTGGGCGCAGATTCCGCGCAGTTCCTCGATCAGCTCCGCCCCGTTGGCCAGTCCATCGAGACGGGCGACATTGTCGAGCGCGGCCTCGTCGGTCGGCAGCGAATGGGTCTGCCGGTCGTCGACCATCTGCAGGCGGTGCTCGATCACGCGCATGCGGTCGTAGGATTCGCCGAGGATGCGGGCATCGCTTTCGCCGATGATGCCCTCGACCGCCAAGGCATCGAGCGCTGCCCGCGTGCCGCGTAACCGTAACGACGGGGTACGGCCACCGTAGATCAGCTGATGGGTCTGGGCGAAGAATTCGACCTCGCGAATGCCGCCGCGGCCGCGCTTGATGTCGAAGCCCGGCGCGGGTTCGCGCGGGCCACCGAAGGCCTGGCGGATGCGCGCGGTCAGGCGGCGGATTTCCTCGATTGCCATGAAGTCGAGGCTGCGGCGCCAGATGAACGGGCGAAGCGCGGCAAGGAACTCTTCGCCGGCGGCAATGTCACCGCTGGATGCTCGCGCACGAATGAAGGCGGCGCGCTCCCAGGCTAGGGCCGAGCTTTCGTAGTGGCTAAGCGCGCCGTTGAAGGGGATTGCCAGCGGGCTGACCTCGGAGGCGGGGCGCAGGCGCAAGTCGACCCGCATGACGTAGCCATCGCCAGTCTGCTGGCTCAGCGTTTCGACGATCGTGCGGGCATAGCGTTGCGCAGCCTCGCCCGGCTCGTCGCGGTCGAGACGCGGCAAGGTCTCCGGGTCGTAAAGCAGGATCGGATCGATGTCGGAACTGTAATTGAGTTCGCCCGCGCCCTGCTTGCCGAGAGCGATGGCGCTGAAACCGAGAGGCTCGGCGTCCGGAACCCGACGCTTGATTGCAGCAGTGATCGCCCGGTCGAGCGCGTAGTCGGCAAACCCGCTGAGCTCGGTCATCACGCGCGTCAGCGAGAAGGCGCCCGCGAGGTCTCCGATCGCGACGGTGGCCGCGAGCGCGAGCCTTTCCTTGCGCAGCGCGACACCGGTATCGGCGGCGCCTTCGCCCGCGCGCCGGGCTGCGGCGATCGCTGCCTCACCGTCCCCCTGGCCAAGCAGGTCGGTGAGTTCGGGCTGGCGAGACAGAGCCAGATTGAGAAATGGGGAATGCGCCTGCGCCCGTTCGATCGCTTTCTGCCATGCGTTGCTCATCGAGCCTGACTGCATGGGCCGGGCAACAAGGGCAAGGACATTGGTTGCGACTGCCCCGCGGCTTTGCCAAAGGCGTATGCCTAGCCAGCGAGGTCGTGCTCATGCTCAAGATTGCCAGTGCGGGTGTTTTATCTCTCGTTGCCGCCGCCAGCGCATTGGCTGCCGGAGGAAGCGTACCGAAGGTCGCCGAGGGGCAGATCTCCGAAGCCACGGTGAAAGAGGGCACTCGCGTGCTCTCGCTCGACGAGTTCGAGGGCCGCGCGCCGGGTACTCCCGGTGAAGAGAAGACGGTCGCTTACCTGATCGACCAGTTCACGAAGGCGGGCCTCAAGCCCGGCAACAACGGCAGCTGGGTACAGGACGTGCCGCTGGTCGAGATCACGGCCAGCAACTTCAAGCCGCTGACGATTGCCGGCAACGGGTCCAGCAAGGACTACACGATCGCCAAGGACTGGGTCGGCGTCACTTATCGCGAGCAGCCGCGGACCGATCTGGCGCCGAGCGAGATCGTGTTCGTAGGCTACGGCATCAACGCGCCGGAGAAGGGCTGGAACGATTACGCCGGGATCGACATGCACGGAAAGACCGCGCTGATCCTGATCAACGATCCGGACTACAAGTCCGAAGGTCTCGAAGGCCCGTTCAACGGCCGGGCCATGACCTACTATGGCCGCTGGACCTACAAGTTCGAAGAAGCCGCGCGCCAGGGAGCGGCCGGAGCGATCATCGTGCATGATACCTACCCCGCCGCCTATGGCTGGGGCACGGTCGAAAGCTCGTGGACGGGGCCGCAGCCGCACTCGGTGCGCAAGGATGGCGGGGCCGATCAGACTCTGGTCAACGGCTGGGTGCAGCTGCCAGTGGCGCAAGAGATTGCGCAGATGGCGGGCAAGAACCTCGATGAGCTCGTTGCCGCCGCCGGGAAACCGGGCTTCAAGGCAATGCCGCTTGGGATCACCGCCTCGACCGGGTTCGACAACGCGATCCGCCGGTTCGATTCGAAGAACGTCGTGGCCGTGCTGCCCGGCAAGACGCATCCCGACGAATATGTGCTGCACACGGCACACTGGGATCACCTCGGCCGCTGCACGCCGAACGCCTCGGGCGACGACATCTGCAACGGCGCGATCGACAACGCCACCGGTACAGCGGCACTGGTCGCGCTGGGCGAGGCGCACGCCAAGGCCGGTCCTGCCGACAGGTCGCTTCTGTTCGTTGCCGTGACGGCTGAAGAATCGGGCCTGCTCGGCTCCGAGTATTTCGCCGACAATCCCACGGTTCCGCTCAATCACATCGTCGGCGGACTCAACATGGACGCGCTTTCGCTCGCCGGTCCGGCGCGCGATGTCAGCGTGATCGGCGGTGGCAAGAGCGAGCTCGACGCCTACCTCGACGCCGCGCTGGCAGACTTGGGTCGCGTGGCCACGCCCGACGCTTCGCCGCAGGCGGGATACTACTACCGCTCCGACCACTTCAGCCTCGCCAAGCGCGGCGTGCCGATGTTCTACGTGAAGAGCGGGCAGGACCTGGTCGAAGGCGGGCGCGAGGCCGGGCGGGCGTTCGAGGCGTCGTACCGCGAACGGGCCTATCACATGCCTGACGACGAGTACGATCCCAACTGGAACTGGGGCGGTGTGATGCAGGATCTGCAGCTGTTCTACCGCCTTGGGCGGACGCTGGCCGAAGACGACAAGTGGCCCAACTGGCTGCCCGGCGACGAGTTCCGTCGCATTCGAGACGAAAGCTGCAAAGGTGAAGGAGGCTGTTGAAGCCATGACCGTGTACATGCCCGCCGAGTGGGCCCAGCAGGACTGGATCTGGATCGGCTTCCCGGCCGACGGTTCGCTGTGGGAACAGGACCTGATTCCGGCTCAAGAGCAGATGGCGGCCTTCGCCAACGCCGTGGCAGAGACCGGGCAGGAAGTGCGGCTGGTGGTGCGCGACGCTGCCAACGAAGCGCGCGCCCGCGAACTGGTGAGTGCGAGCGTGCGGTGCGAGCGGCATGCCTATGGCGACATCTGGATCCGCGATTCCGGGCCGTTGGTGATCTTCGACGGGGAGGGCAGCCGCTTTGGCCAGCGCTTCGGCTTCAACGGCTGGGGCGGCAAGTTCATCCTCGATGGCGACCAGGACATTGGCGCGACAATGGCCGACACCGGGAACCTGCCTGCGCAGATGGCCGACTGGATCCTCGAAGGCGGGGCGATCGATACCGACGGCACCGGCCTTGTGGTGACGACAGAGCAGTGCCTGCTCAATCCCAATCGCAACCCGCAGCTGACCAAAGCCGACATCGAGATGCGCCTCCAGCGTGACCTCGGCTTCGAGCGGATCCTGTGGCTCGGCGACGGGCTTTTGGGCGATCATACCGACGGCCACGTCGACAATCTTGCGCGCTTCATCGCGCCGGGCGTCCTCGCGGTTCCGTCACCGAGCGGAACCGACGATCCCAACGCCGCAGTCTATGCCGATGCGCGGGCGCGGGCGCTCGACTTCGGACTGCAGGTGCGGGAGATCCCCTCGCCTGGGCTGATGGACGAAGGGGGTATCGTCGAGCCGGCGAGCTACATGAACTTCGCTATCTGCAACCAGGTGGTGGTGGTACCGACTTACGGTTCGTACCACGACGACGCGGCGATCGAGGCGATTGCCGACCTGTTCCCGGGTCGCGCGGTCGTCGGTGTCCCTTCGGATGCAGTGTTGACCGGCGGCGGCAGCTTCCATTGTTCAAGCCAGCACGCACCGAGCGCGGTTTAACGCCTTCTTAAGACGCGCGGAGGAGACTGACCGGCATGAGCAAAGCCATTGCCATTGCCCGGTCAGCAGCCCCTCGTCCGGAAGAACTTGCGCGGGTGGCGATCGTGGTCGGCTGCGCCGTGGCGCTGATCGCGGCCGGACAGGTTCTGCCGCTCTAGGTCAGCGGGCGCTGCCCTCAAATTTCAGATGAATGAGCGGATAGGGCCGACCTTGCGGGTCGGTTTCCGAGCGGCCGGTTCGCACGAAACCCCGCGCTTCGTAGAAGGGTAGCGCGTTGCTCGCCTGCTCGCTGGCGTCGACGACAGCGTCGGGCGCGAGGGACAGCGCATGTTCGACCAGTGCCGTGCCGTAACCTTGTCCGTGCAGCGCGGGATCGACGAACAGCGCATCGATCATGGAGCCGTCCATGACGAGGAAACCGACCACGGACGCATCCTCTGCAAGCGCGAGCCACAGCTCGACAGTGGGCAGCCAGCCCACGACCAACGCGTCGATCTCCTTGCGATCCTCGGGTGTCAGGAACCCATGCGTGGCATCCACGGCACCCCGCCAGATTTCGAGAGCGCGTGGGACGTCGGCGGACGTGCCACGCCGGATCTCGATCACCGCAAGTCGGGCGGGGTGGCTTCCGCCTTGAGCAGTGCGATTGCCTCGTCGAGCGAGATAAAGCGCTGTTCCTGCTCACCCAGCGTGCGCAGGGCCACGGTGCCTTCCTCGGCCTCGCGCTTGCCGACGACCAGCAGGTGCGGGACCTTGTGCACCGAGTGCTCACGCACCTTGTAGTTGATCTTCTCGTTGCGCAGGTCGGTTTCGACGCGAATGCCCGCCGCGCGCAGCTTCGCGGCCGCTTCGGTGGCGTAGTCGTCGGCATCAGAGACGATCGTCGCCACCACCGCCTGGACCGGCGCGAGCCAGACCGGGACCTTGCCGGCGAAGTGCTCGATCAGGATGCCGATGAACCGTTCGTAGGAGCCGAAGATCGCGCGGTGGAGCATGACCGGACGGTGCCGCTCGCCGTCCTCGGCGATGTAGCTCGCGTCGAGACGTTCGGGCAGCACCCGGTCGGACTGGATCGTGCCGACCTGCCAGGTGCGGCCGATCGCGTCGGTCAGGTGCCATTCGAGCTTGGGGGCATAGAACGCGCCCTCGCCCGGCAGCTCTTCCCAGCCGTATTCCTCGGTGTTGAGCCCGGCGGCTACCACGGCGGCGCGCAACTCGGCCTCGGCCAGGTCCCACATCTCCTCGGTGCCGAAGCGTTTCTCCGGCCGGAGCGCGAGCTTGATGTGATAGGTGAAGCCGAAGTCCTTGTAGATCCGGTCCGCCAGCGCGCAGAACTGGCGCACTTCATCGACAATCTGGTCCTCGCGGCAGAAGATGTGCGCGTCGTCCTGGGTGAACTGGCGCACGCGCATCAGGCCGTGCAGCGCGCCGTGCGGCTCGTTGCGGTGGCAGCAGCCGTTTTCGTACAGGCGTAGCGGCAGATCGCGGTAGGACTTGATGCCCTGCCGGAAGATCAACACGTGCGCCGGGCAGTTCATCGGCTTGAGCGCCATCCAGTCGGCGGCGTCCGAAACCAGCGGCCCTTCGTCCTCGACGTTGGGAATCTCGTCAGGGATGACGAACATGTTCTCGCGGTACTTGCCCCAGTGGCCGGACTGTTCCCACTGGCGCGCGTCCATGACCTGCGGGGTCTTGACCTCGCGATAGCCCGCGCCGTCGATCGCGCGGCGCATGTAGGCCTCCAGCTCGCGCCAGATCAGGAAGCCCTTGGGGTGCCAGAAGACCGAACCGTGCGCTTCCTGCTGCAGGTGGAACAGGTCCATCTCCTGCCCCAGCTTGCGGTGGTCGCGCTTGGCCGCTTCCTCCAGCCGCACGAGGTGCTCGTTCAGCTGCTTCTTGTTGAGCCAGCCGGTGCCGTAGATGCGGCTGAGCATCGCGTTCTTCTGGTCGCCGCGCCAATAGGCGCCCGATACGCGGGTCAGCTTGAAGGCCTGCGGGTCGAGCTTGCCCGTCGAGGGCAAATGCGGTCCGCGGCACATGTCGAGCCAGTCGCTTCCCGAGCGGTAGATCGTCAGTTCTTCGTCGGCTGGGAGTTCGGCAGCCCACTCGGCCTTGAAGCTTTCGCCGTGGTCCTTGAACCAGGCGATCAGCTGGTCGCGCGTCCAGGCTTCGCGCGTCAGCGGTTTGTCGGCGGCGATGATCTCGCGCATCTTGGCTTCGATCACGGGCAGATCTTCGTCGGTAAACGGGCCGCGCGCGCCTGGAGCGAAGTCGTAATAGAAGCCGTCTTCGGTCGCCGGGCCGAAGGTGATCTGCGTGTCGGGCCACAGGGCCTGCACCGCCTCTGCCAGAACGTGCGCATAGTCATGCCGCGCCAGTTCGAGCGCATCGGCCTCGTCGCGCGAGGTAACGAGCGCGAGCTCCGCATTGCCGTCGAACGGCCGCGCGAGGTCGCGCAGCTCGCCGTTGACGCGGGCGGCCAGCGCCGCTTTTGCGAGGCCCGGTCCGATGGCTGCGGCGATATCCGCAGGCGTCGAGCCCGGTGCTACTTCCCGCACGGAACCATCGGGCAAACTAATCTGGATCATCTCGTTCAATCTGAATCTGTAAAGCTTTGCGCGATGCGCCATGGCACAAGCGAGAGCGCTTCGAAAGATCGCGCGGGCCTAATGATGCGCTGCGGGAGGAATGCTACTTTGCAACACCCGCGCAAAAACTTGCGAATTGCCAGTTCGCTCAGCACAAGACGGTTGAATTTCGACCCTTTTCCGTTAGACCCGCGACCGCCAAGTTAGGGGAGTCTCGAAAGATGAAGATTAAGAACGCGCTGGCGTCCATTGCGGTGGCCAGTCTTGCAGTTGCTCAGCCGATCGCGGCGAGCGCTGCTCCTGCCAGCATCGAGCGCTCCAGCTCGGTCAGCTCGGAGAACGAAGCGGTTGCCGGCGTAAGCACGCTGTGGATCGTTTTCGCCGCTCTCGGCCTGTCCGCGCTGATGATCGTGCTCCTGACCGACGGCAGCAAGGATCCGGTCAGCCCGTAACGCTGATTGAACGCTATTGAATTGAAAAGGCCCGCCGAAACGCGGGCCTTTTCTTTTTGGCTGATCCGTAAGGAACGTCCGCCTGTTTGGTTCAGAACAGGACAGGGGGTCGCAATCGCCTAGCGGGCGCCGCTTTTTCGCCTAGAGCGGACGGCGAGCGCGCGATCCTTCTTCACGCGACCCGAGGAAAGCGCGCTCACTCTTTCCCAAAACCCAGCGCTAGCCGCCGACGCTCGTTTCAGCGCCGTCAGGATCGACGAACCGCGCGATGCGCCGTCCGGGCAGATCGGTGGGCGGCATGGTGAACTCGATCCCGCGCTCATCGCGCTCGGCATGGAAAGCGTCGAGATCGTCGCTGGCGAATGCCAGTTCGCAGCTTCCCGCTGGGTAGCCTTCGGCAACAGGGTGCAAGGCCAGCGTCGTCGGTCCGGTTTCGAACTCGGTCCATTCGGGCGTCGCGAACTTGAGTGTCAGCCCCAGCGCGTCGCGGTGGAATGCCACCGCCCGGTCCATGTCGCCGACGAACTTGATCACATAGCGCAATTGCATGGCCCTCTCCCCGAAGGCAGCCAGCGACCCGTCGGCACTATAGACTTTCGTTGCGCAAACGAAAAAGGGCGCCGGAGACCGGCGCCCTCGATCGTGTTCGGCCAGGCCGAAGAGAGCTTAGCCTTCGAGCGTCATCCGCACGAAGTCGACCGTCTGCCGGGTGGCGGCGGCGAATTCGGTTTCGGTGGCCTTGAAGGCGCCGAAGTGAGCGAACTGGTCCGGGGTCATGCCGTCGTACTCGTAAGCCGCGCGGAAGCTCGGCAGCTTGAGCAGCTTCTCGATGCTCGCCTTGTTCGGCTCGCGGTCGATCGCCTTCGGGTCGAACGGCTCGAGCCCGGCGGTCATCAGGCCGGCGATGTAGCCCGGAGGGCAGGTGTAGACCATGTCGCTGCCGGCAAAGTCCTGGATATGGCGGCTGACGGTCTTGCCGGTGCGGTCGTCCTTCTCGACGCGCATCGAGCACTGCAGCATCTTCGACGGGTGGCCGATCTTCTTGCCGTAGTGGTAGGCGCGCTTGAGCACGGCTTCCTCGCCGTCGCGGATTTCCGACAGGGTCAGTTCGATGCCGCGAGCCTTGGCTTCGGTCTTCCAATCGCTCAGCTCGCCGAGGCGGGCCGACATGTGGGTGATGACCGAGCGGAACTTCGACAGGTCGATGCCCGCCGCCTGTGCGCGGAGCAGGCCGGCGCTGACGGCCGACATGCAGCGCAGGTACTGCGGCACGGTGAAGCTGGTGGTGTTGTTGGTGCTGATGCCGAGGGCGGTCAGCTCTTCGAGAACCTCGTAGCCTTCCTTCGAGCCCGGCAGCTTCACCATGACGTTCTCGCCCTGAGCGGCGATGGTCAGGCCCTGGGCCAGCATCTTGTCACCATCGCGCACGAAGCGCGGGTCGACCTGGCCCGAGAGGAAGCCAAACTTGCCGCCGGACTTGTCGTAGACCGGGCGAATCGCATCGGCGCCCTTCTTCACGAGGTCGAGGTACATTTCCCAGTAGACACCCT
Source organism: Porphyrobacter sp. (assembly GCA_017744315.1). Lineage (GTDB taxonomy): Bacteria > Pseudomonadota > Alphaproteobacteria > Sphingomonadales > Sphingomonadaceae > Croceibacterium_A. The sequence goes on along the minus strand of JAGIBN010000003.1, from coordinate 231,795 downwards.
CGACATCGAGGCTCGGGTTGTTGGCGGCGATTTTCTTGATTTCGGCCGACCACATCTCGGGCGCGAGCTTGATCGCCTGGAGGCTGAGCGGCGGATTGGTGGTCACGCCGCGGAAGCCCATCGTGCCCTGCGACTGGATGGTGGCGTCGTCGTAGAAGCGGGTCAGCTGAGCGTCCCACTCGGCGCGCTGGCCTTCCGGCGCCTTGGCCAGCGTCTCTTCCTTCCAGCTCGGAAAGATCAGCGGGCTGCTGTCCCACCAGATCTCGGCGTCCGCGTTGGTCGCTGCGAGCTGTTCCAGCGGGTGAAGGGCGGAAGCGGCGACCGGCTTGGTCAGCACTTGTTCGTTCATCAATTCTCTCCGGCAAGGGCGCGCGAGACGGGGCCCATGAAATCGGACACCCCCTAGCAAACTCGGGCCGCAGGATAACCCCCTTGCGTGCTTGGGGCGGCCACAGTTGTTATTTTGCACCGCGACGGCCTTCCCGCGCGTGCCGAAACCGATATGGGGATCGCCGAAGCACCAACCAAGGAATCATCCGATGCACCTCAGCCACGATCCGGCCGCCGCCCCTGCCGAGGAGATCGGCTTCGCGGACTTCCTGCGAGTCGACATCCGCATCGGCACGATCGTCGAGGCTGAGCCGTTCCCGGAGGCGCGGAAGCCGAGCCTCAAGCTGCGCATCGATTTCGGTCCGGCGATCGGAGTGAAGCGAAGCTCGGCCCAGATTGCGGCGCTGTACGAGGTGGAGGAGTTGGTGGGGCGGCAGGTGGCAGCGGTAGTGAATTTCCCACCGCGCCAGATCGGCAAGGTCCTTTCCGAAGTGCTGACCCTGGGTTTCGCCGACGAGGAGGATCGAGTCGTGCTGTTCTCGCCCGACAAGCCAGTTCCGAATGGATCGCGGTTGTTCTGAGACGCTAGCCGGCCTCCGTCGACTAGCTCGTCTTTTCCGTCGCCCCTGCGAAGGCAGGGGCCTAACTGACGTCGGACCGTTAACGCCACGTCGGTGTTTGGACGTGAGTTCGGCTGGGCCCCTGCCTGCGCAGGGGCGACGATCACGGGATGCAGGGAGCGAACGCGAGGCGCCCTTCGTCACCCCTGCGTAGGCAGGGGTCTATCCAGGCTCTCCATCAAAGGCAGTTGCTTAATTTGCAACTGGGGGTTCCCCCAGGCGATTTAGCCAGTATGGGGCGGCGCCTTAGATTTCCGGAACTCCAGTCTATCTGGTAACGTTCGGCAGACAGGAGGGCCCCCCGGCCATGCGCACCCGCCTCTATTCGCTCGACGAGCTCAACGACATCCCCGGCACGACCGTGTTCAACGCGATCCGCAGCCGCCAGGCCTATCACCTGCACAAGTTCTGCATGTCGCTGATGCAGGAAGAAAACCGCCTCGCCTTCAAGGCGGACGAGCGGGCTTACCTCGATCGCTTCCGCATGAGCGACGAGCAGAAGCAGGCCGTGCTCGATCGCGACTTCACCAAGTTGATCGACCTGGGCGGCAACATCTATTTCCTCGTCAAGCTGTCGAACACCGACGGCTGGAGCACACAGAAAGCAGTCAGTTCGATGACCGATCTCACCCCTGACGAATACGCCGCGATGATGCGCGCCGGGGGCCGCTCGCCCGAAGGCCAGCGTTCGATCAAGGGCAAGAACTGATGGCCAAGCTTACGGCGGGGATCGCCACCAGCCACGTCCCGGCGATCGGCGCCGCGTTCGACCAGGGCCGAACCCAGGATGAATACTGGAAGCCGGTGTTCGACGGCTACGAGTGGGTAAAGCAGTTCGAAGAGCTGGAAGACCCCGACGTCATCATCCTTTGCTACAACGATCACGCGAGCTCGATGATGCTCGACGTTGTGCCGACCTTTGCGCTTGGCATGGCCGAAGAGTTCGAAGTGGCGGACGAAGGTTGGGGGCGACGTCCGGTCCCGACGGTCGTGGGCGATCCCGTGTTCGCAGCTCACCTCGCCGAGCAGTTGGTCATCGACAACTTCGACATGACGCTGATGAACGAGATGGCGGTGGACCACGGCCTCACCGTCCCGCTCTCGCTGATGTTCGGTCAGCGCGAAGAGTGGCCGGTGCGGGTGATTCCGCTGGCGGTCAACGTCACCCAGTTCCCCACCCCCTCGGGCGAGCGCTGCTGGCAGCTCGGCGCGGCGATCCGCGATGCTGTGAAGTCCTATCCCGCCGGGCTCAACGTGCAGATCTGGGGCACCGGCGGCATGAGCCACCAGCTGCAGGGCGAGCGGGCCGGACTGATCAATCCGGAATTCGACAACGCCTTCCTGGACAAGCTTTCGGGCGACGTCGACGAACTGCGCAAGATCACTCGCCTAGACTATCTGCGCGAAGCCGGGACCGAGGGCATCGAGCTGATCATGTGGCTGATCATGCGTGGCGCGCTTGGCGAAAAGGTGGAGGAGCTTCACCGCTTCTATCACGTGCCCGCTTCGAACACCGCGGTCGGCCATATCGTATTTCGACCGGTTGACTGAGGTAGACACAGAGGCCGAGTCCCACTAAGGGCCGCCCCCTTTCTTCCCTCTCATAGAGACTCGATCCCATGAGCCTTCGCAACGTGGCCATCATCGCCCACGTCGATCACGGCAAGACCACGCTTGTCGACCAGTTGTTTCGCCAGTCCGGCACTTTCCGCGAGAACCAGCGCGTGGAAGAGCGGGCGATGGACTCCAACGACCTGGAGAAAGAGCGAGGGATCACCATTCTCGCCAAGTGCACCAGCGTCGAGTGGCACGATCACCGGATCAACATCGTCGACACCCCGGGTCACGCCGACTTCGGCGCCGAGGTGGAGCGCATCCTCTCGATGGTCGATGGTGTCATTCTGCTGGTCGACGCGGCCGAAGGGCCGATGCCGCAGACCAAGTTCGTCACCGGCAAGGCGCTCGGCCTCGGCCTGCGTCCGATCGTGGTGGTCAACAAGATCGACCGCCAGGACGCCCGCCCGAGCGAAGTGCTCGACGAAGTGTTCGACCTCTTCGTCAACCTCGACGCCAATGACGAGCAGCTCGACTTCCCCGTCCTCTACGCTTCGGGCCGTGCCGGCTTCGCCAGCGAAGATCCGGAAGCGCGCGACGGCGACCTGACGCCGCTGTTCAAGGCGATCGTCAATCACGTTCCGGCACCGGACCTCGATCCCGACGGCTCGTTCGCCATGCTGGCGACCCTGCTCGACCGAGATCCGTTCCTCGGCCGTATCCTGACCGGCCGAATCGAAAGCGGCCGCCTCGAAGTCGGCATGCCGATCAAGGCGCTCGACGTGAACGGCAAGGTCGTCGAGACCGGCCGCGCGACCAAGGTCTTCGCCTTCGAAGGTCTTGAGCGCGTCCCGGTACTCCACGCCCAGGCCGGCGACATTGTCGCCATCGCCGGGCTGACCGACGCCACGGTTTCAAACACGATCTGCGATCCCACCGTCAGCGTGCCGATCGCCGCGCAGCCGATCGATCCGCCGACGCTCGCCATGAGCTTTGCCGTCAACGACAGCCCCTATGCCGGGCGCGAAGGCGACAAGGTGCAGAGCCGAGTGATCCGTGACCGGCTCGAGCGTGAGGCCGAAAGCAACGTCGCCATCCGCATCAGCGAGAGCCGCGACAAGGACGCCTTCGAAGTCGCCGGTCGCGGCGAGCTTCAGCTCGGCGTGCTGATCGAAAACATGCGCCGCGAAGGCTTCGAGCTGTCGATCAGCCGCCCGCGCGTGCTGTTCCAGGAAGGCCCGGAAGGGCGTGAAGAACCCTACGAAACCGTCGTCATCGACGTCGACGACGAGTTCTCCGGCACCGTGGTCGAGAAGATCGCCCAGCGTAAGGGCGAAATGACCGACATGCGCCCGAGCGGCGGCGGCAAGACCCGCATCACCTTCAGCGCTCCGAGCCGTGGCCTGATCGGCTATCACGGCGAATTCCTGTCGGACACCCGCGGTACCGGCATCATGAACCGGCTGTTCGAGAAGTACGGTCCCTACAAGGGTCCGATCAGCGGCCGCCAGAACGGCGTGCTGATCTCGATGGAGCAGGGCGAGGCCGTGCCTTACGCGCTCAACGCGCTAGAAGACCGCGGCGTGCTGTTCATCAACCCGGGCGAGAAGCTGTACCAGGGCATGGTGATCGGCGAAAACGCCAAGCCGCAGGATCTTGAGGTCAATCCGCTCAAGTCCAAGCAGCTGACCAACTTCCGCTCCACTGGCAAGGACGACGCCGTTCGTCTGACTCCGCCGCGGAAAATGACGCTGGAACAGGCCATCGCCTACATCCAGGACGACGAGCTGGTCGAAGTGACCCCGCAGTCGATCCGCCTGCGCAAGCGCTACCTCGATCCGAACGAGCGCAAGAAGATGGCGCGCAAGGAAGGCTAAGTCCCATATCCTCCCTGTCGGCAAGCCGATGGGGAGGATTTCCGTTTCCCGCGCTCGGTTGAAACCCCGAGAGACGGAACAGGCCGCATGGCTTACCCTGTCGATCCAGTCGAACAGGGGGTGCCAATGCGTGCGGCCATTCCTTTGCTCATGTCCTCCCTGCTCCTGACGGGCTGCATCACCGCGGCGAAACAGCAGGAAGTCTACAGCGCGATCCGCGATGTCGGTTTTCTAGAGGCCGATGCGCGCTGCATTTCCTCGCGCGCCGGCCGCCAGCTTTCGATCCGCGAGCTGCGCTCCTTGCAGCGCGCCGCCAACGCCGTCGAACGTCCCGTACGTGATGCGACAGTGGGTCAGGTGATCGACGCCATTTCCCAGAATGTCGAACCCGAAACCCTGGGCACCTTGGTGCGGCTCGCCTCCGAGTGCCTGCAGGCCCGAACGCAGGCGATCGGCGGGTAACATTTGCGACAAGTGTTAAGTTGCCGAACGGCCTCCAAAGGCGGATAATCCGCGCAAAGAGTGCTGGAGACGGAACATGCTTGCCCGGTTTCGCACAATCGCCCTTGGCAGTCTCGCTGCGGCTTTCCTGGTCGTCGGGCCCGCTCAGGCTCGTGCCGATGAACCCCTTCCCCGGTTCGAGGACCCGCTCTGCCCGGGTGTAGTCGGGCTCAAGCAGGAAGCGGCTGAGACCGTGGTCGGTATGATCCGCGGCAATGCTGAAACCTTGGGCTTGCCCCTCGCGAAAGAGGCGACTTGCGAAGCCAACGTGGTGATCGCCTTCGTCGACGACGGTGCTGACTACCTGAACAGGCTCGTTGACCAGAATAGCACCTTGTTCTTCGAAATGGACCGGGCCGAGCGTCAGGCCCTTCTGGCTGAGACCGGAAGTGCTCGCGCTGTGCTGCGCGTTCGTGCGCGTTCTCGCGACGGGATGCCGATCCCCCGGCGCGAGAACTTGGCGGACATTCCGGTCGCAGAAATGTGGCTGGCGCATTCCAAGATCTACACCGCGACGCGGAATGACATCCTCTCCGCGCTGATCCTGATCGACCGCAAGGCGGTGTCAGGCCTGAGCCTTCAGCAACTGGCCGACTATGCCAGTTTCCGCGCGCTCACTCATACGCTTCCGCCCGCTTCGGCGCGGGATCAGTCGATCGTCAGCCTGTTCGATGAAGGGGGCGATCGCCCTAATGGCCTGACCGAGTACGATCGCAAGTTCCTGGCCACGCTCTACGAAGGCCTGCCCAACCTGCCGGGTTCTGCCCGGCTCGCGGCGCTGGAGGCTGCGACGGGCACGCCGTTTACCGAATAAGCCCATCAACCTGTTTCAAGCTGCCGCTCTGCGTGGTCGGCGGCGTTTGCCCGGAGATATTTGACGATGATGCTGTCGCGGACTGGGGTCCTGGGCCTGTTGGGCGCCTCTCTGATGCTGGCCACGCCGGTGCAGGCGCAGGAGGGTTCAACCAACCAGCCATCGTCTTCCGACGAGGACATCGTGGTCACTGGCCGGAAGGAGCAGCCAACATCCGCCGAAGTCAGCCGGCAGGCGCGGGATATCACCGAAACCCGCGGCGACCTGATGTACAACCCGTTGGCACGGATCGAGGATCGCCTCTGTCCGGGCATCCTGGGGCTGAAACCCGAGTTCGCCGCGCTGATGATCGACCGCATTCGCTGGACCGGCGAACGGCTCGACATGTGGATGGCCGACGACACCGATTGCTCGCCGAACCTTATCATCGCGTTCGTTGAAGACGGACAGGCGGAACTCCAGCGCCTGGCCGAGAACCAGGGCTACCTGTTCCAATGGATGGACCGGAAGGATCGCGAAGCCCTGTTGGCCGAAGAAGGTCCGGTGCGGGTCTGGACCACCTCGATGATGCGGGCCAGCAACGGCATGCCGCTGTCGCGCCGCGAAAACCTGACCAGTCCGCCGGTGCTGCAGATGAATGCGGCCCATTCCAAGATCTACATCAACGTGCGCGAGGACATCGCCCAGACCGTCGTCCTGTTCGACCGCGAGAAGGTGCGCTCCAAGACGCTGATCCAGCTGGCCGACTACGCCACGATGCGCGGTTTCGCGAAGACCAGGCCTGCCAGCAGCGCGGCCAGGCTGGACACGATCCTGGCGCTGTTCGACGAGAACGGCAGCCCGCCGAGCGGCTTGACCGACTTCGACCAGGCCTATTTGCGGAACCTCTACGAAGGCATCCCCAACCTTAAGGGCATGACCAAGATCAACGGCGTGGATCAGGAACTGCGCCAGCTCCGCGAAGAAAAAGCCAAGGCCGAGGAGTAGAGAGACTCCTCCCAGTACCGGGGAGGATCATGCGCCGTTGTCGGCTTCGAACTGCTGCCGGGCTTCCTTCTCTCCCTTGCCCATCAGGACCCATCCGACGACCGCCAGAAGCAACAGCGCCACGCCAAGCAGCGGAATCTCGCCGTCGACCGTCACCTTGAACACGATCCACGCCAGGTTGAGCAGGCCGAGGATCAGGAACAGCCGCTGGTTGTTGGTGGGGAAGGCATAGATCGACCGCCCGTCTCGCAGGCGCACCGCGTGAAAGCCGCGAATGTCGAAGGCGTTGAAGAGATAGAACCGCCCGCGGGCTCCGGGCTTGAGTTCATCGGACACCGGTTGCTTGACCACCGCCTTTGTCACGGTTCGGTCGGAACCGTCGTCGAGCTTGAAGCGGACAGACTTGTAGACCGTGATGCTGCCGCGCCTGCGGCCGGCTACGATCTCTTCGACGGTGCCGTCGATGGTTGAGGTAGACATGCTGAACCCGCCCCCTCCTCACTAACACGACAGACCGAGAGGTACCTTATCCTGGGCCGCGCTGGGAATCGGGGTTCTCCCGCGGGCGCCAATCCGGCGGCAGGAAGCTCGGCGGGAGTTCGATGGTCACGCTGTCGTCCAGCTCGCGCGAGCTGTGCCCTGCGCTGACGGTGTAGGCCCCCGCCGCGTGAGTCCAGCCCGGACGACCGGCGAACCAGGTGGCGAGCACGCGAGGATCGATATGAATATCGACCTCCTTGGTCTCGCCCGGCGCCAACTCTACGCGTTCGAAGCCCCCTAGCCTGCGGGGCGCTTCCCAGCCCATGCCGGAGACATAGACCTGCACCACCTCGGCACCCGCGCGCTTTCCGGTGTTGGTCACCTCGACCATCGCCACCAGTCCCTCGCCTTCGGGGGTCACGACCAGGTGGTCGATATCGAACGTGGTGTATGACAGGCCGTGGCCGAACGGGAACAGCGGATCGTGGCCGTGCTTGTCGAACCACTTGTAGCCCACCGTGGCGCCCTCGTCGTAGACGATGTCGCCCTTGCGCGGCTCCCCCGGATGCGGAAGCTGGTCGAGACTGCGAGGAAAGGTCGCCGGCAGGTGACCTGAAGGATTGACCACCCCTGTCAGCACCCGCGCGATCGCCGCACCCCCGCCGCGCCCCGGATACCAGGCCTCGATGATGGCGGGCACCTTGTCCGCCCACGGCATCAGCACCGGGCCGCCGGTCTGGAGCACGACGACGGTGTTGGGATTGGCCTTGGCTACGGCTTCGATCAGGGCGTCCTGCCCATCGCCCAGGGCCAGCGGCACGTCGATGCTCTCACTCGCCCACTGGGTCCCGAACACCAGCACCACGTCCGCCTGCGCCGCGAGCCGTGCGGCTGCCGCAGGATCGGGGGTGCCTTCGGCGTAGTCGATCTGAACGCCGGGCAGCAGCTTGCGAAGTTCTTCGAGCGGAGACGAGGGGTAGAACACGACCGGCCCCGGCCAGCTCGTCGGCTTGATCCCGGGCACGGCGTTGGTGCCGTCGGGGTAGACCTGACTCGACCCGCCGCCGGAGAGCACGCCCTTGTCCGCGTGCCCGCCAATCACCGCGATCCGCCGCGCGGTGGCCGCCAGCGGCAGCACCTCGCGCTCGTTCTTGAGCAGCACCATGCCCGCTTCGGCCCCGCGCTGGCTGACCGCGCGGTTGGCGGCGAAGTCGATCGGCTGGCCCTCGCTCACCGGGTTGTCGACCAGGCCGTGAGCGTAGATCGAATGGAGGATGCGGGTGACCATCAGGTCGATCTGACCTTGCGGGATCTCACCCGCCGCCACCGCCTTGCCCAGCTTGTCGGCGCTGAACCAGTCGGCGCGTTGCAGGCCGAAGCCGGACTCCTGGTCGAGCCCCGCATTGGCTGCCGCAGTAGTGGAATGCGCGGCGCCCCAGTCGGACATGACGTATCCCGGGAAGTGCCACTCGTCGCGCAGGACCTGGTTGAGCAGGAACGGCTGCTCGCAGGCATGGAGTCCGCCGACCCGATTGTAGGCGCACATGACCGAGCCGGGATTGCCCTGCTCGATGGCGATCTGGAACGCGAGCAGGTCCGACATCCGCAGCGCGCCTTCCTCGACGATGGCGTTGCCGTTGTTGCGGTCGGTCTCCTGGTCGTTCACCGCGAAGTGCTTCACGGTCGAGATGATCTGGTTGGACTGCACCCCGGCGATCTGCGCCCCGGCCATGATCCCGGCGAGCAGCGGGTCCTCTCCGGTATATTCGAAGTTTCGCCCGTTGCGCGGCTCGCGCATCAGGTTGACGCTGCCGCCGAGGAGCACGTTGAAGCCATCCGCTCGCGCTTCCGAGCCGATCATCTTACCCGCCGCAAAGGCCAGCGCCGGATCCCAGCTCGCCGCCGTCGCCAGGCCAGAGGGTAACGCCGTGCGCGCCCGCTTCTCCGCCGCGCCGCCCTGGGTTGCCACGCCGATGCCGGCGTCGGCCTGCCATTGCGGTGGAATGCCGAGGCGCGGAATGCCGGGCACGTAACCTGCCGATCCGTTACGAGCTTCCTCTGGCGCCTCGAACCTGGCCGGGGGGAAGTCGGTGCCGAAGTAGCCCTTGAGCAGGGTGAGCTTCTCGTCCTGCGTCATCTGCGACAGCGTCGCCTGGGCGCGCTCGGCCGGAGTGCCTTTGGTCGCGGCGGCGAGCGCGACTGGAGCCGCAGCTTCCTGTGCCAGCACACTTTGCGCACCCGCTCCGAGAAACAGCGCCGCTGTCATCTTCCAGACATTCGCCCGGCTCATGTGATCCCCCCTGTTCCTGGCCCCCTATTTCCACCAATTGACCACAAGTGCGCCTCTCGCGCTACATCCGACCGGTTGGTATGCGCTGGGAAGCAGGTTCACTTGTCACGAAGCTTGCCGCGATTCGGGCGCGGTATCGGGAGTATCCAATGATTAGCGACCGCCGACTTTTCCTCCGGGCCACCGGCTCGGCCTTTGCTGCGCTGGCGGCCAGCGGCTGCCTGCGCGCGGGTCTGGCTGCGGCGGCGGACGGGCCGGGCGGGTTTGGGCCCTTGCTGCCAGATCCCAACGGGCTGATCGATCTACCGCAGGGCTTCACCTACCGCGTGATCTCGAGCCTGGGAGACGCGATGAGCGATGGCGGCTCCGTTCCCGACAATGCCGATGGCATGGGGTGCTTCGACCTCGGCAACGGCAAGCTGGCGCTCGTTCGCAATCACGAGCTGATGCCCGACAAGGACTCGGGCGGCGCGACGGGTCCGGCCTACGACAGGCTCGGACAGACCGATGCGCCTCTGCCGGGCGGCACCACCACGCTGGTGCTCGATGCGAACACGCTGGCGGTCGAGCGGCAGCACCGCTCGCTCTCGGGCACCATCCGCAATTGCGCCGGGGGCATCACCCCGTGGGGCAGCTGGCTGACCTGCGAGGAGAACGTCAGCCGCGCCGGCGGCAACCTCAGCCGGGACCATGGCTATGTGTTCGAAGTTCCGGCCACCGCGACCGGTCCGGTCGACCCGGTCCCGCTCAAGGCGATGGGCCGCTTCAACCACGAGGCTGCCTGCGTCGACCCGGCGACCGGCGTGGTCTACGAGACCGAGGACCGTGAAGACGGCCTGCTCTATCGCTTCATTCCCAACGTGAAGGGCAAGCTCGCCGAAGGCGGCAAGCTGCAGGCGCTGGCGATCGACGGCTTGCCCGACACGCGCAACTGGAACGGCGTGAGCTTCGAGCCGCAAGGCTGGCAGGGCGTCCGCTGGATCGACCTCGACAACGTCGAAGCGCCTGAGGACGACTTGCGCAAGCGCGGTGCGGCCGTCGGCGCGACGACCTTCGCGCGCGGCGAAGGCATCTGGATGGGCGAGGGCGAGCTTTACTTCTGCTGCACCAGCGGCGGGGCGGCCAAGCTCGGACAGATCTTCCGCCTGCGTCCGCAGGCCTCGGGCCCGGACCGGCTGCAGCTGTTCTACGAAAGTACCTCGGTCGAGCAGTTCAACTTCGGAGACAACCTGACCGTCGCCCCCGGCGGCCATCTGGTGGTGTGCGAGGACCAGTATACCGAGCAGGTCTCCAACCACTTGCGATGGATCACCCCCGAAGGCGTGGCCTATCCGCTGGCCCTGTCGCGCATCGACACCGAATGGGCCGGAGCCTGCTTCTCGCCCGACGGGAAGGTGCTATTCGTCAATCTCTACCGCCCGGCGAAGACTGTCGCCATAACCGGACCCTGGAGCACCTGATGCACTTTGCCGATCCCCGAGCCGAAGCTGTTTTCGCCCAGTACGATGCGCGTCATCGCCAGGAACTGGAGCTGTCGAGCAACTTGCCGCGCGGTTCGTTCGGGGAGCGGCGGGACGAGTTCCTGTTGCCGGTCGGCGCCGATGCGGCGGAGTTTCTCCGCTCGCTGGTGGTGGGCCGCAAGCCTGCGCGCATCCTGGAGCTGGGGACGAGCTATGGCTACTCCACCCTGTTCCTGGCCGACGCGGCTCGGATCAGCGGCGCGCGGGTGGTCTCGGTCGACGTCGATGCCGACAAGCAGGCCTATGCCCGTGGCATGCTGGAACAGGCCGGGCTGGCGGAGTTCGTCGAGTTCCGCAGCGGTGATGCGCTCGAAGTGATCGCAGCCGACGAAGGCGAATGGAGCTTCGTCCTGCTCGACATCTGGAAGGACCTGTATCTGCCGTGCTTCGAGGCGGTCTATCCGCGGCTGGCCGAGGAAGGGATCATCGCGTCGGACAACATGATCTACCCAGAGGGCGCGCGCGAGTCCGTCAGGGCATTTCGCGATGCGGTGAAGGCCAAGCCGGACCTGCAGACGCTGCTGCTGCCGATCGGCAGCGGGCTGGAGCTCACGATCAAGTGGAGCGCAGGCAACCCGAAGCTGTGAGCGGGCGCTACGCCGTCCTGTTCGTCTGCCTCGGCAACAGCTGCCGCTCGCCGCTGGCCGAGGCCGCGTTCCGGCAGGAGGCCGAGCGGCTGGGGCTGGAGGTGGAGATCGATTCCGCCGGGACCGCCGGATGGCACAGCGGCAAGGCGCCCGATCCGCGCTCCTGCGCGGTGGCCAAGACCAAGGGTGTGCGGATCGACCACCTCGCAGCGCGGCAGGTGAGCGTGGCGGACTATCGCCGTTTCACGCATATCTTTGCGCTGGATGAGGACAACCTCGCGGAGCTGCAGGCACGGGCACCCGCGGATGCGACGGCGGAGATTGCACTGTTGATGGACTGCGTGCCCGGGCGCGAGGGGGAGGAAGTGGCTGATCCCTACTACGGCGATGCCGCTGGGTTCGAGGTGACCTGGAGCGATGTGAGCGAAGCGGCGCGGGCGCTGGCGGAGAGGTTGCGGGGTTAAAATCCTCCCCGAGCTTGCTCGGGGAGGGGGACCGTCCGCGAAGCGGATGGTGGAGGGGGATGGCGCATGACCGCTTGCCCCTCCGTCACGCTCCTACGGAGCGCGCCACCTCCCCGAGACAAGCTCAGGGAGGATCTAGAGTGCCGCTACAATCTCCAGGACCCGCTCCGCTAGTTCCGGCCGACAGATCAGCAGATCGGGCAGGTAGGTATCCGCGTTGTTGTACACCAACGGCGAGCCATCGATCCGCGAGCAATGCAGCCCGTTGGCCCGCGCCACGGCAACCGGCGCGCAGTTGTCCCATTCGAACTGGCCGCCGGAGTGGAGGTAGATTTCCGCCTGCCCGGTGACCACGGCCATGGCCTTCGCCCCCGCCGAACCCATCGGCACGAGTTCGCACCCCAGGGCCTCGGCCACGGCAACCGCTTCGGCGGCAGGCCGGGTGCGGCTCACGAGCATGCGCGGCGCTCCGTTGTGATCGCCAGGCGATACGGGGCGGTCGGAGCTCAGCACCAGTCCACCATCGAGGCCCGGCAATGCGACCGCGCCGATCTCCGCGACACCGTCGATCGCCAGCCCGACATGGACCGCCCAGTCGGGCCGCGCCTCGCCATATTCGCGGGTGCCGTCGAGCGGGTCGATGATCCAGACACGCGACTTGCTCAGGCGCTCGGCGGTGTCCTTGCTCTCTTCGGACAGCACGCCGTCGTCGGGACGTTGGCGGCGCAGTTCCTCGATCAGATAGGCGTTGGCCAAGCGGTCGCCCTCCTGGCCCAGCGCCTTGCCTTCGAACTCACCCTTGGCGCGCAGCCCGAGCAGGATGCGCCCGGCCGCTTCGGCCAGCTCGGCCGCTAGGGCAGTGTCGGTCAGGCTCACAGATCCGGGGTCCAGGCGCCGATCAGGCGATCGACGATAAGCTTGGCGGCATCCTCTGGCGTGGTGGTGGTCGTATCGATGCGGACTTCGGGGTTCGCCGGCCGTTCGTAGGGGCTGTCGATCCCGGTGAAGTTCTTGAGCTCGCCGGAACGGGCCTTCTTGTAGAGACCCTTCACGTCGCGGCCCTCTGCCACTTCGAGCGGGGTGTCGACGAACACCTCGATGAACTCGCCTTCGGGCAGCATGGCGCGCACCAGCTCACGCTCGGCACGGAACGGGCTGATGAAGGCGGTCAGCACGATCAGGCCGGCGTCGGTCATCAGCTTGGCGACTTCGCCCACGCGGCGGATGTTCTCGATCCGGTCGGCCTCGGTGAAGCCCAGGTCCTTGTTGAGCCCGTGGCGGACGTTGTCGCCATCGAGCAGGAAGGTGTGGCGGCCTAGCGCGTGGAGCTTCTTTTCGACCATGTTGGCGATGGTCGACTTGCCTGAACCCGAAAGGCCGGTGAACCACAGCACCGCGGGGCCCTGGCCCTTGAGCGCGGCGTGCTGTTCGCGGCCGACTTCGAGCGCCTGCCAGTGGACGTTCTGCGCCCGGCGGAGGCTGAAATGGATCATGCCTGCGGCCACGGTGGCGTTGGTCAGCTTGTCGATCAGGATGAATCCGCCGAGCTGGCGGTTCTTCGCATAAGGTTCGAACACGATCGGCTTGTCGGTCGTCACCTCGGCCACGCCGATGGCGTTGAGCGAGAGGGTCTTGGCCGCCAGGTGCTCGAGCGAGTTGACGTCGATCTCGTACTTCGGGTGCGCGACGCTGGCGCTGACGGTCTGCGTCGCCAGCTTGAGCCAGTAACCGCGGCCCGGGATCAGCGCTTCGTCGCTCATCCATACGAGCGAGGCTTCGAACTGGTCGGCGGCCTGTGGCGGATCGCCTGCGGCGGCGAGCACATCGCCACGGCTGCAATCGATCTCGTCCGCGAGCGTGAGAGTGACCGACTGACCAGCGACGGCTTCGTCGAGGTCGCCATCGAGAGTCACGATCCGCGAGACCGTGCTGGTCTTGCCCGAGGGGATCACGCGCACCGCATCGCCTGGCTTGACCGTCCCTTCGGCGATCAGGCCGGCAAAGCCACGGAAGTCGAGGTTGGGGCGGTTGACCCACTGCACCGGCATGCGGAACGCGCCCGCCTGCGCCGCAGTGGCTTCGATCTCGACCGTTTCGAGATGCTCGATCAGGCTCGGCCCGCGATACCACGGGGTTTCGGGCGAGGGGGCCTGGGTGATGTTATCGCCCTTGAAGCCCGAGATCGGGATCGCGGTGAACCCGGCGATGCCGATCTCCTGCGCGAAGGCGTGGTAGTCGGCGACGATCTTGTTGAACACGTCCTGGTCGTAGCCGACCAGATCCATCTTGTTCACCGCCAGCACGATGTGGCGGATGCCGATCAGGTGAGCGAGGAACGAGTGGCGGCGGGTCTGCACCAGGACGCCCTTGCGCGCGTCGATCAAGATCACAGCGAGGTCGGCGGTCGAAGCGCCGGTGACCATGTTGCGGGTGTACTGTTCGTGGCCCGGGGTGTCGGCGACGATGAACTTGCGCTTCTCGGTCGAGAAAAAGCGATAGGCGACGTCGATCGTGATGCCCTGCTCGCGCTCGGCGGCGAGGCCGTCGACCAGCAGCGCGAAGTCGATCGCCTGACCTTGCGTGCCGACGCGCTTGCTGTCGGCCTCCAGCGCGGCGAGCTGGTCTTCGAAGATCATCTTGCTGTCGTAGAGCAGCCGCCCGATCAGCGTGGACTTGCCGTCATCGACGCTGCCGCAAGTGATGAAGCGCAGCAGCCCCTTGTTCTGGTGCAGCTCGAGATAAGCCTCGATGTCCTCGGCGATGAGGGCGTCGGTCTGGTAGACCGGTTCGGGCGAAGCGTGGTCGGCCATCAGAAATAGCCCTCCTGCTTCTTCTTCTCCATGCCGGCACCGCCTTCGTCCTTGTCGATCGCGCGGCCCTGGCGTTCACTGGTGGTGGTGAGCAGCATTTCCTGCACCACCTCGGGCAGCGTCGCCGCCTCGCTCTCGACCGCGCCGGTCAGCGGATAGCAGCCGAGCGTGCGGAAGCGGATCGAGCGGGTGACCGGTTCTTCGCCCGGGAGGAGCGGGAAGCGCTCGTCATCGACCATCAGCAGAAGACCATCGCGCACCACCGTCGGGCGCGGAGCGGCCATGTAGAGCGGCACGATCTCGATCCCTTCGGCCATGATGTATTGCCAGATGTCGAGCTCGGTCCAGTTGGAGATCGGGAACACCCGGATGCTCTCCCCCTTGGCCTTGCGCGCGTTGCAGAGGTTCCACAGCTCGGGCCGCTGGTTCTTCGGGTCCCAACCGTGAGTGGCGGTGCGGAACGAGAAGATGCGCTCCTTGGCGCGGCTCTTCTCCTCGTCGCGCCGGGCGCCGCCGAACGCCGCGTCAAAGCCCCACTTGTCGAGCGCCTGCTTGAGCCCTTCGGTCTTCCACATGTCGGTGTGCAGCGGGCCGTGGTCGAACGGGTTGATCCCGCGCTCCATCGCTTCGGGGTTGTGATAGACGAGCAGGTCCATCCCCGCATCGCGCGCGGCCTTGTCGCGCAGGGCGTACATGTCCTGGAACTTCCATGTCGTATCGACATGCAGCAGCGGAAACGGCGGCGGCGCCGGATAGAACGCCTTCTTCGCCAGGTGCAGCATCACCGCGCTGTCCTTGCCAACCGAATACAGCATCACGGGATTGGTGGCTTCTGCCACCACTTCCCGCATGATGTGGATACTCTCCGCCTCAAGACGGGCCAGGTGGGTCAAGGCTTGCATGGACGCGAAGTGCCGTTTGGCGGCCTCATTCGCAAGTGCGCGAATGGGGAGAAATTCTTGTCCGCCATCAAGCGGGGAAGGGCGTCCACTCCTCCTGAAGAGGTAGAGGGGCGAAAATGGCGTCGAGCATGGCGTCGGTCACACCCTCGGCCGTGGCGGGATTCCAGGCCGGGGAATTGTCCTTGTCGACCAGCACCGCGCGCACGCCTTCGATGAAGTCCGGCCGCACGATCATCCGCGCGGCGAGGCGGTATTCGAGCGCCATCTCTTCGGCGAAGTCGCGTTTGCCCGCGCTTTGGGCGAACTCGCGCAGGGCGACCTTGGCGGTGGCGGGACACTTCGCGGATACGGCCTTGAGCTCCTTGCCGGCCCAATCAGAGGGGTCCTCGGCAAGCGCGGCGAGGATGCCTTCCAGCGTGTCCGGGGCGAAAAGCTGGTCGATACGCTCGGCATTGCGAGCAAGGCGCGCAGGGGGCGGCTCGGTGCTCAGTTCATCGAGTACGGCCTCGATCGCATCCGGCCGTTCGATGATCCGCCGCTTCGCCTCGGCTAGGTTCTCGCTCGGCAAGAAATGCGTGGCGAGCCCGGCCCAGAGGCACTCCGCACCGTCGAGCCGCGCGCCGGTGAGCGCGAGGAACTTGCCGATCTGCCCCGGCAAGCGCGGCAGGTACCAACCAGCGCCGACGTCGGGGAACAGCCCGATCGCACCCTCTGGCATGGCGAACAGGGTGTTCTCGGTGGCGACGCGGTAGCGGCTCGGCAAGGCGAGGCCGACCCCGCCGCCCATCGTCACCCCGTCCATGAAGGCGATCACGGGCTTGGGGTAAGTGAACAGCAGGTGGTTGAGGCGGTACTCGGCGTGGAAGAACGCCCGGCCCTCCGCGCCGCCATCCTCAAGCGCCGAGCGCCGCACCATCGCCACGTCGCCGCCAGCGCAGAACCCGCGGCCTTCGGCATGGTCGAGGATCACGGCAGCGATCTCCGCATCGTCGCGCCACTCGATCAGGGCGGCGCTGATCGCCTCGCACATCGCTTGCGTGAGGGCGTGGAGAGCTTTGGGACGATTGAGCGAAATGTGGCCGACGGAGCCGGTGCGACGGACGAGGACTTCTTCGATCATTCCTTCAACAAATCCCGTCCAACGATCAGCCGCATGATCTGGTTCGTGCCTTCCAGAATCGAATGAACCCTGAGGTCGCGCCAGAACCGCTCGACCGGGTAGTCCTGCAAGTAGCCGTAGCCACCGTGCAGCTGCAAGGCGCGGTCGGCGATCGCGATGCCGCTGTCGGACGCGAGGCGCTTGGCCATGGCGGCGAAGCGGGTCTTGTCGGGCGCCCCGGCGGTGACCTTGGCCGCGGCGAGGTAGAGCAGGGCACGGGCGGCCTCGAGCTCGGTCGCCATGTCGGCCAGGGTGAACTGGGTGTTCTGGAAGTCGGCAATCGCCTTACCGAACTGTCGCCGCTCTTTCGTATAACGCAGAGCTTCGTCCAGACAGCGCTGCGCCCCGCCCAGCGAGCAGGCGCCGATATTGAGCCTGCCGCCATCAAGGCCCTGCATGGCGATGCTGAACCCTTGGCCCTCGGCGCCGACCAGGTTCTCGGCCGGAACCCGCACGTCTTCCAGGATCAGCGAGGCCGTCGGCTGCGAATGCCAACCCAGCTTGCGCTCGGGCGCGCCGAACGAGACGCCCGGCATGTCCTTCTCGATCGCCAGGCAGGAGATGCCCTTGGGGCCATCCTCTCCGGTGCGGACCATCGTCAGGTAGAGATCGTTCTCGCCCGCGCCGCTGATGAACTGCTTGGTGCCGTTGATCACCCACTCGGCCCCGTCACGCACCGCGGTGGTCTTGAGCGCCGCGGCGTCGGAACCCGATCCCGGCTCGGTCAGGCAATAGCTCGCCATCCAGTCCATGCCGACGAGGCGCGGCAGGTACTTCGCCTGTAGCTCCGCCGAGCCGAACCGGTCGATCATCCAGCTCGCCATGTTGTGGATCGAGATGAACGCGCTGGTGGAGGGACAGCCATAAGCCATCGCCTCCATGATCAGCGCCGCTTCCAGCCGCCCCAGCCCGATCCCGCCGTTTTCCTCCGAGACGTAAATGGCGGCGAAGCCGAGCTCCGCCGCCGTCTTGATCGTGTCCTTGGGGAACACGTGCTTCTCGTCCCACTCGGCAGCGTGCGGAGTAATGGCATCGGCGGTGAACCGCCGCGCCGCTTCCTGGATCGCTAGCTGATCTTCGGTGAGCTGGAACGGGTCGGTCACTGACCCGAACCGATCACTGCCTCCGCCTCGATCTCCACTTTCCAGCGCGGATCGTAGAGGCCGGCGATTGCCACCAGCGTACCCGTCGGCCGGGCGTGCTTGAGCGCCCGGCTGAAGGCGGCGCTGATCGCGTCGGCGTCCTTGATGTTGGTCGCGAACATGCGCACGCGGATGACATCAGCCGCGCGTCCGCCGAGTTGCTCGATATGCTGGCGGATCAGTTCGAAGCAGCGGTCGGCCTGTGCGCCCGCGTCTTCCTTGACCGATCCGTCGGTTTCGACGCCCACCGTGCCCGAGACGACGATCCGGTCACCCACGCGCAAGGCGCGGGTGAAGCCGATCTCTTCTTCGAACGGGGACAGGGCAGGGATGCGTTGGCGCCCGTCCGTCGGTTCAGCCACAGGTGATCCTCTCGATCACCATGTCCTTGTCATAGGCGACAGTCACGCGCTCTTCGCGGAAGTCCATGGTCAGCGCGCTGTTGGGCGGAGCCCAGCGCAAGATCGCCGCGCCGGTGACCTTCTGGATCCCGGCACCAGTGGCGACCGTGGCCTTCTGGCCGACGAAGGTCTGTCCTGGCTCAGCCTTGCATTTGCCGCCCACGAACTCTTCGCGCGGGCCGGAATCGGTGGTGGCACATCCTCCCAGTATCAGGGCGGTGGCGGCGGCTGCTGCCAGTGGCAATACCTTCGTCATAGGCATTTTCCTCTCCTTAGGAGCACTTGGTATAGCGGAATGGGCCGGGCGCTGCATCCTCTCCGTACTCGCGGCGGATCAGAGTTTTTCCCTGGTCCTGCGCGTCGAGCACCACGTCACGTTCCCATTCCTGACCCTCTCCAGTGAAGTTGAACGAGGCGCGGATGCGGCTGGGGTCGAATTCCTCGATTCCCTCCAGCGTGCCGACCGATTCATAGAATTCGAGCTTGGTTTCGGTGATCGTCAGCAGGCCTTTGGCGTCATCGCGTCCTGGTTCGCAATCGGCGGGGACCAGTCCCCAGCGGCCCCTGAGCGCTTCGGGAATTTCGCTGTCGGGAGAGGCGGCCAGGGCCGGGTCGGGAGAGGGCAGAACTTCTGCCGCAGGGACAGACGTCGTGTCCTCGGTTTCTGGAGTCTCGCTGTTACAGGCGGAAAGCGCCATCAGCGCCAGCAAGGAAAGGGTGTAGGCTCGCATGTCTGATCCCTCTGTTGTTCATGGATGCACAACGGACCGCCGGCCATTCCTTTCCCCCGCCTCCCTTGCGCGCTAGAGCGGCGGGGGAGAGGAGCAGAGTTATGGCCGGGCTGTGGCTTGACGAATTCCAGGTGGGGCAGGTGTTCGACCATCCGCTGCGCCGGACGGTAACGGAGACCGACAACCTGCTGATGAGCGCACTGACGCACAATCCGGCGCCGCTGCACCTCGACGCCGAATACATGAAGGGCACCGAGTATGGCCGTATCCTGGTCAACTCGTGCTTCACGCTTGGGCTGATGGTTGGGATCTCGGTCAACGACACCACTCAAGGCACCGCAGTCGCCAATCTCGGCTGGGATGAAGTCCGCTTTCCCGCGCCGATCTTTGTCGGCGATACGCTGCGGATCGAGACAGAGGTGCTCGAAGTGCGCGAGAGCAAGTCCAGGCCGGAGCAGGGCATCGTGACTTTCACGCACCGTGCCTTCAACCAGGACGGGACCCTCGTGGCGCACTGCAAGCGGTCGTCCTTGCAACGCAAGCGCCCCGCTGCTATTGGTTAGCTTGCTAATTAAATCTGGCCAAAGAATGAATCGTGGCCGAAATTGAATCGTGGAGAGCCTGATGCCCCTTAATGTGGAACCGATCCTGCCGCGCTTCGGCGCCGAGTGTTCGGGCCTCGACCTGACCAAGCCGCTTAGCCCGGAAGAGGTCAAGCAGGTGACCGACGCCATGGACAAGTGGGGCATCACCGTGTGGCGCAACACCGGCATGAACGATGACCAGCACGTCGAGTTCAGCCGCAACTTCGGCTACCTCGAACGCGTCCCCAAGCGTGAGGGCATGCGGTTCCGCCTTCCGCATCGCGAGCTGTTCGATGCCTCGAACCTCAACCTCGAGGGCGAGATCACGCAGGACGTGGCGTCGATCCAGTACCGCAAGGGCGACCGACTGTGGCACACCGACAGCGCCTTCCTCGAAAAGCGCACCAGCTACTCGCTGCTGCTCGCGCATCAGGTGCCGCCGGAAGGTGGCGAGACGTGGTTCGCGGATACCCGCAGCGCCTACGAAGACCTGCCGCAGGACATCAAGGACCTGATCGAGGACAAGGTCGGCATCAATACCCTGTGGTGGAGCCGCAAGATGGCCGGCGCCGACATCTCCGACGAGGAGATCGAGGAGCGGCCGCGGGCGAAGCATCCGCTGGTGCACGTGCACAAGGGATCCGGCCGCAAGACGCTGTTCATTGCCGCCCACACGATGGACATTGAAGGCATGCCCAAGGAAGAAGGCCGCGCGCTGATCAAGCAGCTGATCGAGCATGCGACCCAGCCGCAGTACATCTTCAGCGTGAAGTGGAACGTCGGCGACATGGTGATCTGGGACAACCTGTGTTCGATGCACCGTGGCGGGGACTTCGATTATTCGAAGTACAAGCGCGACATGCGCCGCACCACCGTGCGCGAAGGCACCGAACCGCACCAGATGGAAACCGGCGACGATCCGTTCGGCGAACTCTTCGCGCGGACGCCGAAGATCGTCGACATCCAGGGCGCCCGTTACGCCGGGCGGTAATCGGAGCTAATCCTCCCCGAGCTTGCTCGGGGAGGGGGACCAACCGCAGGTTGGTGGAGGGGCGTTGTGTTGTTCCGCCTACCCCTCCGCCACGCGACTACGTCGCGCGCCACCTCCCCGAGACAAGCTCGGGGAGGATTTGAACCGCCCATAGGTACGAGTTCCCAATCCTCGCTGTCGCGAAGCGATGGGGAGGCAATAGCCCTCTCCCTGTGGGAGAGGGTTGGGTGAGGGTGAGTAAGGCGGCCTCAAAGACCCTCACCCTCCGCGCCTGACGGCGCTCCTCCCTCTCCCAAGGGGAGAGGGATTTGAGGCACAGCTCAACACCCGCTGGCGAGCGCGGGCCTAACGCCGGGTGAGAAACAAGCGGACGGGCGAGGCCGGCGCTGCCCTGGGCGTCACAGGGTTGCCTTGCGCGAGCATGGATATGCGAACGGCGGCGAGGGCTGCGTCTAAACTCGCTACTCGGCCCTGTCGGACAGGAGGCGCTGGCGGTTAGGGCTCGCAAGTCCCGCCGGCGGTTGTCATCCTACTATCCTACGGTGACACCCTCTGACGATGTCGAGAGAGCGCCGGCCATCAGCGCGGGAGTGAGAGCAAGCGCTTACGCCCCCGCACCCGTCGCTGTGTCAGGTGTCAACTGACGGCGGGGCATATAACCTATTTGGTTATATTTGTCAAGTTCAGAGAGGCCGAACGCCAGCGCCAGATACAAAAAACGCCCGCCTCCAGATGGAGCCGGGCGCCTCTGTTTGCGCTCGAGGCCGTCCTTAGATGAGGACGGCGCTAAACAGCACGCTGCTGATCGAGACAGCAAAGACCGCCGAAATCAGGCGGTTGGCCATGTAGGTCATTGCTATTCCCCTGCTTGAACCGCCGTTGTGGCGTGTTCGCTGGGGCGCAAATGGTGCGTCGCACAATATTTCGCAAGTGCGAAATATGTGACAAGTGTTGCGTTTCACGCAACTCCAACGAAAACGCCCGGCTCCCTGCGGAACCGGGCGCTTCGAATGCGTCAGCTGATCGGGTGGATCAGAAGATGCGCGCAGCCGTCTCGGCCGGAGCGTCGAGCAGAGCTTCGAGCTCGGCATCGAGGCGCAGGATGGTCAGCGAAGCGCCGGCCATTTCGAGGCTGGTGCAATATTCGCCCACGTAGTTGCGCACGACGGTGAAGCCGGCCTTCTCGGCCAGTTCATGAGCCTTGGCGTACATCACGTAGAGCTCGGTGATCGGCGTGCCGCCGAGACCGTTGATCATGAGCGCAATGCGATCGCCCGAGTTGAACGGGATGTCCTTGGCGACGGCTTCGAACAGCTCTTCGGTGATCTGGTCGGCGCTGTGGATCTTTTCGCGACGGCGGCCCGGTTCACCGTGGATGCCGACGCCAACTTCCATCTCGTCATCACCGATGTCGAAGATCGGCGTGCCCTTGGCCGGCGGAATGCAGCTGGTCAGTGCAACGCCCATGGTGCGGACGTTGTTGTTGACGCGCTCTGCCAGGGCATAGACCTCGTCGAGGTTCTTGCCCTGCTCGGCAGCGGCGCCGCAGGCCTTGATGACGAAGAAGTTGCCGGCAACGCCACGACGGCCGACGGTATAGAGGCTGTCCTCAACCGCGACGTCGTCGTTGATCCAGAACTGCTTGACGTTGATGTCTTCAGCCGTGGCCATTTCGGTGGCCATGTCCCAAGCCATGCGGTCGCCCTGGTAGTTGTTCACCAGCACCAGCACGCCGGCGTCCGAAGCGCAGGCCTTGATGGTTTCGTAGCAGGCGTCGACCGGCGGAGCGGCGAAAACGGCGCCCTGGCAGGCACCGGTCAGCATGCCCGGGCCAACGGCCATGACGTGCGCCGGCTCGTGGCCCGAGCCCGAACCCTGGACGATCGAGACCTTCGAGTTGCTCGGACCGCCCTTGCGGGTGATCATCTGGAACTCGGGGGTGTAGTCGAGCAGGTTCGGGTTCGCGAGCGCGATGCCGTGCATGAACTCGGGTACGAAGTTAGCGGGCTCGTTGACGAACTTCTTCATGGGTTTTCCTCTCCCTGGGATTTCAAGCGGGTTGGTTAAGCACTTCGGCGGCGGTCGGCGTGCGCTCGACCCCGAATTCCTTGCACCAGTCGTTCAGGATGACGGCGATCGAGACGATGCCCGGATCAGGCGTGCCAGCGCTGCGCTCGCCGACCTGCGAGGCGCGGCCGCGGTGGGCGACGAACGACTTGGTGGTCTCGATCGCTTCCTCGGCGACGTCGGCTGCCTCGCACAGGGCGAGGCCCAGGTCAGCATTTTCGCTGGCGCTATGCTTCTTGAGCGTTTCGTGCACCGGGATCAGCGCGTCGAGCAGGGTCTTGTCACCCAGCTTCGCGCCACCGCGGGCCTGGATGCCCTCGATCGCCGAACCGAGCATGTCGGACAGCTCCTGAAGCGTGACCGCTTCCTTGCCCTTGCTCAGCATGGCGGCCTTCATGAAGCCGGTGCCCCAGATCGGGCCCGAGCTGCCGCCGACGTGCTTGCTGACCAGCATCGAAATCTTGAGCAGCATCGCGCCGATGTTGCTCTTGTCGATGTCGTTCCATTCGTTCTGGATCACGCGGTATCCGGTCGCGAGCGAGGTGCCGAAGTCACCGTCGCCGGCCAGGCCGTCGAGATCCGAGAAGTACAGCTCGTTGCGGAGCACGGTCGTGCAGGTGGTCTGAATCGCCCGCTCGATCTGGCCCTGTGAAATCTCAGTCATTCAATCCTCTCCCTCAAGCCGCAGTCGCTGCGGCCAGTTCGCCGAGATCGGCGAGCCTGACGTTGACGTGCGGCTCATCGCCCAATTCCGGCACCACCTTTGCAGCGCCGGTGAAGTCTTCTTCCACCGTATAGGTGCTCGTGGTGATCAGCGTCGGCAGCCCGGCGCCGGTCGCGGCGAGCAAGCCGTTGCGGCTGTCTTCGATCACCATGCATTCGTGCGTCGGCAGGCCGAGCGTCTGCTTGGCCAGCTCGTAGATTTCCGGGTTGGGCTTCTTCTTCGAAACCACGTCTCCGGCATGGACGAAGTCAAACTTCGCCTTCCGCTCCGGCCCGAACAGGTCGAGCACCGCATCGATGAACTTGGGGTTCGACGTGGTGCACACGCCCAGCTTCACGCCGGCCGCAATCGCCTCGTCGATGATGCGCAGGACGCCGGGGCGGACCGGCAGGGTCGAGACGAGCTCGGAGGTGATCTGCGTCTTGGTCTTGTGCAAGGCCAGGATCAGTTCGTCCTTCTGCGCGTCGGTCTCGGCGCCGGCGGGCCAGCCGAACTCGTCGAAGTAGGCCCGCATGCGCTCCTTGCCGCCGGCAACCAGCAGCAGCTTGCCATAGAGATCGACGTCCCATTCGGCGTCGATGCCCATTTCCTTGAACGCCAGGTTGAAGCCGACGCGGTGAGCGTCACGCTCCGTATCGACGAGCACGCCGTCGCAATCGAAAATAAGTGCCTTGATCATGGTGTCCGTCAAACCTCTCAAGCAGCCTTGGAGAGGTAAGCCGGGGCACGATCCTTGCCGCCGAACTTCTCGATGAAGCCGGAGAACATGGTCTTGCAGGCCTGGTACTGCGCATCGATCAGGCGCAGCGGCTCGAAGTCGGTCGGCTTGGCGGTGTGGTAGTCGATGAAGCTCTGCACGAACACGTGCTTGAGGTTGGTCGAGATGTTGATCTTGGCGCTGCCGCGCTCGATCGCCTTGAGGAAGGTCTCGTCCGACAGACCGGTGCCGCCGTGCAGCGCCATCGGCGTCCTGGTCAGCTCGTTGATGCGCTTGATGCGGTCGAAGTCGACCACCGGATCGCCATGATAGAAACCGTGGGCGGTGCCAACGGCGCAGGCGAAAGCCGACAGGTCGAGCGCGTCACAGAAGCGCTGCGCATCTTCAGGGTCGGTCAGGACCGAGTCTTCTTCAGCCACATGCATGTCGTCTTCGACACCCATGATCTGGCCGAGCTCGGCTTCCATGCCGACGCCGTACTTCTCGGCGATGTCGCGCACGCGCTTCGACATCTCCAGGTTCTCTTCGAACGGCAGCTCGGACGCGTCGATCATGATCGAGGTCCAGCCGGCCTGAGCGCAAGCCTCGATCATGGCGAGGTCCTTGCAGTGGTCGAGGTGCAGCACGACCGGCACCGGCGAATCTTCGGCCACGGTGCGGACCCAGGAAACGATTTCCTTGTGGCTCCAATACTGGATGGTCTTGGTCGAGGTCTGGCAGATGACCGGCGCGTTCAGCTCTTCCGCCGCCGCGACCATCGCCTTGGTCGTTCCGTAATCGACGAGATTGAACGCGGCGACAGCGTAGCCGTTATCCATCGCATCGCGAAGCAACGGCTTCATGTTCACCAGCGGCATAGGGTGCTCCCTTTCAGAATGATTCGGCGCGCGACCCGGCGCGCATGAGACTTGCCGCGCATAGAGCGCGTATCGGCAGAGTCCAATACCCATAGCGGCACTTTGCGGCCACAGATATTGTCAACGAGATGGGTGCAGCCGCGGGATAGCGACCAAGGCCGACCCAGGTGCCCCTGTGGCCGGCCCTGTCGCTAAGACATTTGCCCGGAGCTCACTCGGCTCCGATGTCGTAATCCAGCCTCGGCTTGTACGTCGCCGCATATCGTTCCGGCAAAGCGCTGTCGGCAATCACCACGCGCTTGGCGATGAGCCACTTGCCGTCCTGCTTCACGAGCTTGTCGTATTCGCGCCCGTGCTCGGCGACTTTCGGCGGAGCCTTGGGATCAGGGTTGGAAATGCCGGTCCACAGGAAGGTCGCGGTGGCCTTGTCGCCCTCGACCTCGATCACCGGGTTCGACAGCACCATGTGAAACACGCCCTCGGCCGTGACGTTGTCGGCGTCCTGGCCCATGCTGGCATAGAGCGCCTCGATCTCTTTGCGGCCGGTCGAGACGATGCCGTTGACGTCGAACACCGCGTTTTCGGTGTAATAATCCCCGAACGCGCCGGCATCGTCAGTGCCGAGGTGGGCGTAGTAGCGGGTGACCAGATCCTCGATGGCGATGCGGTCGGCCAGAGCGCCGTCGGGAGATTCCGCTGTAGTCGCGGCCAGTCCGGGGACATGCGGCACGACGAGCGCGCCAATTGCGATGCCGCCGATCGCCGCGGCCGCCACTACCCAGTTCTTCGCCATGATCCCCTCCCTCTTATTGTTAGCGGGAGAGTGCCCCTGACCAGGCTTCTTCGCAAGCCTGCGGCGTTGCCCAAAAAGAATGGAGGGCGACGGCGAACCGTCGCCCTCCGGTGCGGGCCTGGGCCTTGGGGATGGGTAGAGAGGGCCCGCTGGGGACTTTAGTCGTTGGTTTCCGCGCTGCCGTCCGTCTGGGCACCAGCCTCGGCGCTACCGGCCGGGATCTCCGTGCTCACGTGGGCGCCGGCGTGGGCTTCAGGATGGGTGTCATTCGCGTCCTCAGTTGTCTGACCGGCCTGGTCAGCACTGTCCCGAGCCGTGTCGGTGGTCGACTCCGTACGGTCGCGGGCATTGTCCACGGTCCGTTCGGTGGTCGAGCGCGCGTTGTCGACGCTCCGGTCCACGGTATCGCCAACGCCGGTCGTGGCCGCTTCAGCGGAACCGCGAGCCGCGCCGGTTACAGGTCCAGCCTCGCCCCGGACAGCGCCGGTAACGTCGCCAGCGGCCTGCGCGTGGGCGACGCCGGCAGTGGTCAGCAGGCCTAAGGCCATGGCGGAAATCAAAGTCTTACGCATCGCAACCCTCCTTATCTGGTCATCAATCTGATGCGGGGTGGATATGCGTGAGGGGCCAACCCGTGCCCGCGAACACGACCGCACGAGCCCGCAACGGGGCGGAACGACGTGAGGGGCCGCGTGTTTATCTGAGGTTCAGGCTGGCAGCCGGGTTTGCGGTGCAGCCGGAGCTTTCAGGAGGACTCCCATGGCCACTCTGTCGAGCGTTCCGAAGATCCTGTTTCCTCTGGCCGCCGGTTGCGCGCTTGCCGCTTGCGGTCAGGAAAAGACCGAACGGACCTATGCCACCGATGTGCAGGACAAGAGCGGCGGCGAACTGATCGTCACCGAGCAGGATCCGAACGCAGTACGGGTCAACACTCCCGATACGCCGATGACCAACGTCCCGCCGGGAGCGACACCTTCGCCCTTAACTTCGCCGGTGCCTTCCCCCTCCCCCGCGGCCTCTCCAATGGGGACCGCCTCGCCGAGCCCTAGTCCGACGGCGCGATAGCCGCCTTCACTTCCCCACGAACAGGAAGGCGACCCCAGCCATGATGCAGGCGAACGCTGCGGCGTGACGCCAGGTCACGGCTTCGCCCAGGACAAGGACCATAAAGACGCCGAACACGGTCAGCGCGATAGCCTCCTGCGCGATCTTGAGCTGGCCGGCGCTCCATCCGCTGGCGTAGCCGATGCGGTTGGCCGGGACGGCGAAGCAATACTCGATCCCCGCCAGCAGCCACGAGATCAGGATCACCCAACCGAGCGGCCGGGCATTGGCGACCTCGGGCCCACCCTTGAGGTGCCAGTACCAGGCGGCCGTCATGAACAGGTTCGAGAGCGTGAGCAGGATCAGCGTAGGCATGGCCGTCTCTGCGCGAGCACGCCGCATTCCGGCAAGCGGAATCGAGCGCGGCAGTTCTTCACGAAGAAGCTTGAACGCGCCTCCATAGAGCGTAGCCTGTCGTCATGAAGCAGCCTCGTTTCAAGTCTCTCGCTCTAGCGCTGGCTTTCTCTTTATCAGCGGCACCGGCGCTCGCATGCACTCCGCTGGTGGGATACCAGGTGCCCACCAATCTCGAGCTTGCTCGCGATGCGGAGGTCATCGTGCTGGCCCAGGTCGTCGGGGGCAGCATGAACACGGACGACCCCGAGGCGAGCACGATCACAATTCGCCCGTCCCTGACGCTCAAGGGCACTGCACCTGCTGGCGACCTGACCTTGCGCGGCATGTTGCTGGCCAGCGATGTCGGGCGGGAATCGGGCGTGCTCAGCAATCCCTATGAGTTCGAGGCCGCGCACCCGGTGAGCTATTGGGGGGCGTGCAACCGCTATGTCTTCCCGCAAGGGACGCGCGCGCTGTTCTTCCTCAAGCGGGGTGCCGATGGATCCTGGGCGCCGGTCGGCGGGCCGTTCACCCGCTGGGCGGAAGACGTGCCCGGTGAAGACGCGCCGTGGGTCGAACTCACGCGGTTCTACTTGAAGGCGGCAGGTCTGCCAGACAACGAGCGGATTGCGTTTCTAAACGAGGAACGTGACCGTCAGCAGGCCCGGCGCGACGACCCGCTGGCGCAACTCGTGGCGGCCGATATCGATCGGACGCTCAAGGGCCAGTCCCTGACCTCTGGTCTGTTCGAGGACTCCGCGCAGACCGAGAACACCGTCGAATCCACGCTTGAGAAGATGCGCAAGGCGGCGATCGAAGCCGGAAATTAAGCGCGCGCGGAGACGCTTGGCTAGCTCGTGCGTTGTCGAAGCATGCCTTCGACTGCAATCCAGTCCTTCCGCTACCAACCCGCCGCGAGAGCGCTCGATGTCCAGTTCGTCAGCGGGCGGCGCTACCGATACGCCGGAGTGCCTGAGGCGACCGCGCGCGCATTCGGTTCGGCGTTATCGAAAGGCCGCTTTTTCAACGCACGCATTCGTGACAGGTTCGCATGCGTCGAATTGACGGGCGAACCAGAGGAATGGAGTTGATCCACCCGTGCCCGACACCACCTCCAAAGAACCAAGGGAAGAGAAGAGAGCCTGATGCGCACTGAAGCCGAAGTCGCCGCGATGTCCTGCCCGGTTTGTCGGGTCCCCCTCGCCATGAGCGATCGCCAGGGGATCGAGATCGACTATTGCCCGCAGTGTCGCGGAGTGTGGCTCGATCGGGGCGAACTCGACAAGATCATCGAGCGCAGCGTGCCCCAAGCGCAGCCTGCCGCCGCGTCGGCTCCGCAACCGTCGGCGCCGCTGCACTCGGGCAGCAGGGAAAGCCCCTGGGCGGCCGATGGCCTGAGCCATGGCGGGTACGGCCACGGCGGGCACGCTTACGGCGGCAAACCTCCCAAGCGGCGCAAGAGCTGGCTGGAAGACATTTTCGACTGAGGAGAGCACCATGATCGAGACCACGATCCAAGACCGCGAACGCGAACTGCGCAGCTTGCTTGACCGCATCGCCGCCCATCCCGAGCGGGCTTGGTCCGACGAGCGGCAACGCGTTGCGGTGCTGCAACGCTTGCTGGCGGCGGAAGAGGCGTCGGCAGCGGCGGCTTGAGGCCGACTTAATCGTCCTCGGGCGGGTCTATCAGGCCCAACGCCCGTGCGGTGCCGTAGCTGTCGAACAGCTCAAGGAAGTTGACGGCGAACCCGTCGCGCACGGTCCAGATGTCGACTTTGGGTCCTTCGACCACGCGCAGGGTCTTGAGGTTTCGCCAGGCCGCCTCGCCGATCCAGACGTAAGTATCGCCGCGAACCACGAAGCGATGGGTCCGGGCTGAGAGCATTTCCCACTGCTCGGCGATCGCGGCGAAGTAAGCGATGGCTGCGGGCTTGCCGACAAAAGGTCCGCGCATCTCCGCGTCGAACACCGATGCCTCCAGGATCGAGTGAAGCTCGATGTTGTCGGCATAGAGCGCATAGAACCTGTCCGGGCGGCGGCCCAGGCTTTCATGCCAGCCGGCATAGGCGGCTGCGAGACGAGCCTCGAAATCGTCCATCAGCGGAATTCCGCTTTCCTGCACTTGGGCGCGACCCTGTTGCGGCGAAAGTAGCACCATTTAAGTGCACTAGCTATGCAGCCCATGAACAACTCGCTAATGCGCCGCACCATGACTGCGTCTCAGGACAAGCAAATGCTCGCCAAGGCGGAGACGCTGATCGAAGCGCTTCCCTATTTCCAACGCTATGCGGGCCGAAGCTTCGTCGTGAAGTACGGCGGCCACGCGATGGGCGATCCTGAGGCAGCGCGCGGTTTTGCCGAAGACATCGTGCTGCTGAAAGCCGTGGGCATCAATCCCGTCGTGGTCCACGGCGGCGGACCGCAGATCGGCGCCATGCTCAAGAAGCTCGGCGTGGAATCGAAGTTCGTCGACGGGCTTCGGGTGACTGACAAGGCGACTGCCGAAGTGGCCGAGATGGTCCTATCCGGCGCGATCAACAAGGAACTGGTCAGCTGGATCGCCCGGGCCGGGGGCAAGGCGCTCGGCATTTCGGGCAAGGACGGCGGCCTCGTCACCGCCAGCAAGGTGACGCGCACGACCAAGGACCCCGATAGCAATATCGAACAGGCGGTCGATCTCGGGTTCGTGGGCGAGCCGGAGATCGTCGACATCACGATCCTGGAAACAGCCAGCAAGGCCGGCATGATCCCGATCGTGGCGCCGATCGCCGCCGGGACCGACGGCCACACCTACAACATCAACGCCGATACGATGGCCGGCGCCATTGCCGCCGCGCTCGGTGCCGCCCGCCTGTTCCTGCTCACCGACGTACCCGGTGTGCTCGACAAGCAGGGTGACTTGATGACCGACCTGACCCCGGCGGATATCGGCCGCCTGCGCGAAGACGGCACGATCAGCGGCGGGATGATCCCCAAGCTGGAGACCTGCATCCAGGCGGTGGAAGCCGGCTGCGAAGCGGCGGTAATCCTCGACGGCCGCGTCGGGCATGCGATGCTGCTCGAATTCTTCACCAGCCGCGGTGCCGGCACGCTGGTACGCGCGGGATGACGCTCCGTGGCCTCCCACTCGCGCTGGTAGGAACGATCCTGCTCGCGGGTTGCGGAGGCTCCGGCGAGCCTGCTCCTCAGGCTAGCGCGACTGCCGAAGCTCCGGCTCCCACGCCGCCCGACGCCACGCCGCAGCCGCAAAAGCCGCCCGTCGTCGCTGACTATCCAGTCCTGTCGAACAAGGACTGCGAGGAAGTCATCGAGTTCTACTTCGATTCAATCACCGACCGTGAATTCGCGGTCGCCGCGCTTGTCTGGAACGATCCGAGCGTCGACGCGGCGCACCTGCAAGCAGCCTACAGCCCCTACCAGATGGCCGAGTTCGACTGGCAGGAACCAGAGACCGAAGGCGCCGCGGGCTCGCTCTACTGCACGGTCGCCGCAACATTGACCGACGCCGACGATCGCTCCCGCCCATCCGTGGACGGCACGGTGGTGCTGAAGCGAGTCAACGATGTGCCCGGGGCGACGCCCGACCAACTCCGCTGGACCATCCGCTCGAGCACGTTCGTCGAAAATCCGGAGGACGCGCAGCAGCGCCAGCCTTGATACATTGCCTCACGCTCGGCTAGGCAGGGTGAACCTAACTGGAGGCCTGCCCGCCCGTGTTCTTTCTCACTCTCTCGCAGATCGTCGGCTACCTGATCTCGATCATCATCATCCTGGTGATCGTGCAGTTCGTCATCAGCCTGCTGGTCGCGTTCAATGTCGTTAGCATGCACAACCACTGGGTTGCGGCGATCTATCGCGCGGTCAACGCGCTGCTTGAGCCGATCCTGCGTCCGATCCGGCGACTGATGCCTGATACCGGCGCGATCGACTTTTCGCCGCTGGTGCTCATCGTGCTGTTGAACATCGTCAACATCATCCTTCGGAACCTGGCGATCAGCTCGTTCTGATGGCCAGGTTGACGCGCCCGGCCCTGATCACGGCGCTGGCGGGCTCGCTGCTGGCGGCACTGGCCGCCGGTCCGGGCCCGGCCTCGGCCCAGCAGGGCGAAAGCGTCCGGCTCCAGGGCCAGCGCGACCGCGATCCGGACCGGTATCTCCGCGCCAATCCCAGCAAGGTGATCGCCACCGAACTGGCCTTCGCCCGCACGGCGCAAGAGAAGGGTCAGTGGACCGCGTTCAACCAGTTCGCCACTGATAGCGCGGTCATGTTCGTGCCCCAGCCGGTCAACGCGAAAGAATGGCTCAAGAAGCAGACCAACCCGGCGCAGGCCGTGCGCTGGCAGCCGCACCAGGTGTGGTCGAGCTGCGACGGCTCGCTCGCCGTGACCAAGGGCGCCTGGCAGAGGCCGGACGGTTCGGTCGGCTATTTCACCACGGTGTGGGAGCGGCAGAGGAACCACGAATATAAGTGGGTCATGGACCAGGGCGACACCCTGCAGCAGCCGTTGCAGGCGCCAGACCTGATCGGGGCGTCCTCCGCCGATTGCGACCGGCCGGGCCCATTCGCCTTCGCTCCTGCCGAGGGGGCAGTCACGCGGGATGGCCGATCGAAGGACCACTCGCTCGTCTGGTCGGTGGCCGTCGATCCCAAGGGAGCGCGCACGGTCAGCGTCCGGATGTGGCAGGGTGGCGAGATGAAGGAAGTGTTCGCGGCACAGGTCGCGGCAGCTTCCTGACATGATCGAACTGTTCCTTTCGGCCTTCGTCACGCTTTTCGTGGTCCTCGACCCGCCGGGTTGCGCGCCGATCTATGCCGCGCTCACCACCGGGGCGAGCCCGCAGCAAAAGCGATCCATGGCGATGCGCGCCTGCCTGATCGCGGGGGTGATCCTGGTGATCTTCGCGCTGTTCGGACAGGACCTGCTCGGCGCGTTGCATATCGAGCTCGACGCCTTCCGCGCCGCCGGCGGCGTCATGCTGTTCCTGATCGCGCTCGACATGGTGTTCGAAAAGCGCACCCAGCGGCGTGAGGCGCGCGCGGAGAAGATCCGCGAGACGCCCGAGATCGAGGATGTCGCGGTGTTCCCGATGGCGATGCCGATGCTCGCCGGGCCCGGGGCGATCGCTTCGATCATGCTGCTCACCAGCACCGCCCAGGGCGTTCAGGGCACGCTGGTCGTAATGGCGGCGCTGGTTTCGGTGCTGGTGCTGGTGCTGCTTGCGCTGCTGGCGGCAAGCCCGCTGATGCGGCTGGTCGGGGCGCAAGTGGAAGCGGTGATCACGCGCCTGCTCGGCGTGCTGCTCGCGGCCCTTGCGGCGCAGTACGTGATCGACGGAGTGCGCGGCAGCTTTGGGCTCTAGGGTCTTCTTCCCCTAATGGATCCTCCCCGGCACGGGGAGGGGGACCATCCGCAGGATGGTGGAGGGGCACCCTCGGTTGGCTCGACATCTTGAGGTCAGGAATACTCGCGGGTGCCCCTCCACCCCCGACTTCGCCGGCGGTCCCCCTCCCCATTCTGGGGAGGATTACTGCAAGGTCACCTGGCTTTCGTCTGGGTCGCTGCGGCCGAAGAACTGCATCAACTGCACCAGCAGTTCACACCGCTCGCGCAAGTCCCCGGCCTCCAGCAGCGCCTGCTTTGCAGCAAGGTCGAACGGGGCGATCTGGCTGACCCCGTTGATCAGTAGCACGTCGTCGAGCCTCTCGACCGAATCCCAATCGACGCTGTAGCCCTGACGGTCGGCGAAATCGCGCGCCTCGCGTTCGAAACTGGCGCGTTCAGCGCTGCTCAGGACCTCGTCGTCGGTTTCAGGAATGAGTTCGGCCTCGATCTGGCGGAACGGGGTCGATGTCTCGAGCTCGCGCAGCAGGCGAAAGCGCGCCTCCCCTTCGAGGACGATGTTGTAGCGCCCGTCGTCAAGCGCCTCGACCTCGCCGATCTTGCCGACGCAGCCGATCCCGAACAGCGGCGCGCCCTCTTCGGCGCTCTGCGGCTGGATCATCGCGATGCGCCGATCCTTGGCGAGCGCCGACCCGACAAGAGCGCGGTAACGCGGCTCGAAAATGTGCAACGGCAATTGCAGTCCCGGAAACAGGATCGCGCCCGGCAAGGGAAAGATGGAAAGGCGGAGGGCCGCCACGTCTTTACCCGAACAGCAGCAGCGACAGGCGCCGCCGCTGTGCCGCAACCCACGCGTCTTCCAGCCCGACGGCCTCGAAGATCTGCAGCAGCTTGGCCTTGGCGGCCCCTTCGTTCCATTCGGGCTCGGCGCGAATCATCTGCAGCAGCGAATCCGCCGCATCATCACGCTGGCCGGCGGCGAAGGCGGCCTGGGCGAAAGCGAACTGCGCTTCCATGTCCGCCGGCCGCTCAGCCGCGGCGGCGCGCAGGGTCTGGAGTTCCCCGGTGTCGACGCCGCTCCCGGCCAGTTGCAACGCGCTGGCGGCCTGCGCGATCAGCGGATCGTTGCGCAGCGATTCGGGTACGGCCTCCAATGCGGCCTGAGCGTCCGCAGTGTGCCCCAGGGCGAGGAGCGAGCGGATAAGGCCGGAGATCACCGCGGCGTTTTCCGGCGCCATCTGCAGGATCTGGGCAAAGATCGAAGCCGCGCGCTCGCCATCGCCTTCGGCCAGGACTTGCTCGCCCATGGCGATCAGCGGTTCGATTTCGGCGAGCTTCTCGGTCTCGCCATTCTGCACCGGCAGCTTCTCGAGCAACTGGTCGAGCATCTGCTTGAGCTGGGTTTCGGTCCGCGCCGGGGTCAGGTCGGCAATCGGCTGCCCCTGGAAGATCGCATAGACCGTCGGGATCGAGCGCACCTGGAATTGCGCTGCAATGAACTGTTCTTCATCGACATTGAGCTTGGCGAGAATCACGCCCTTGTCGGCATATTCGGCGGCGACCTTTTCCAGCACCGGCGCCAGCGCCTTGCACGGTCCGCACCACTCAGCCCAGAAATCGAGAATCACGAGCTTGTCGCGCGAGGGATCGACAACTTGCTGCCGAAAACGCTCTACGGCCTTCTGCTCGTCCAGGTTGAGGCCCATGCTTGCCACGTTTTGTACCCTCTCTGTCGCGATGTGCGTGCTGTTGCTGGCGTTCAATGTGGCCCTTGTCGGGGAATTTTGAAGGGTGCAAGCAAAGAGGCGAGATTGCGCTTGCGGGGCACGAGTCCCTTTGCTAACCGCGCGCCTCCCACCGGGACACAATGTTGTCCCGAACGCCAGTGAGCGGGCGTAGCTCAGGGGTAGAGCACAACCTTGCCAAGGTTGGGGTCGAGGGTTCGAATCCCTTCGCCCGCTCCATTAGCGTTCCATTCGGAACCCTCGAATCGTTAGATGACTCTTGCGCGCAACAGCGCCGAGAGCGCGCATTCGAGCCCGTCTAATCGAGGATATCGACACCCGCCCCGGCGCGCGTTAGCCCTTGTGCAAAAGCAAGGAGGGGAAATGGGAATTCTCGAAGGTCAGGTGGCCCTGGTGACCGGCGCAGGTCGCGGGTTCGGACGAGCCATTGCCGAGCGTCTGGCGCAAGAGGGTGCCTCCGTGGCGCTGCTTTCCCGCTCGCTGGCGGAACTCGATGAAGTGGCCGACGCGATTCGCAAGGCCGGAGGAACCGCGCTGGCGGTGCGTTGCGATGTCACCGACGCCCATTCCATCGAAACCGCCGCGGCCAAGGTCAAGGAACTGCTCGGCCCGGTCGACCTTCTGGTGAACAACGCCGGTGTGCCCGGACCCTTCGGACCGATCTGGCATGTCGACCCTGACGACTGGTGGCGGGCCCAGGCGATTCACATCCGCGCGCCAATGCTGTTCATGCACGAGGTGCTGCCGGGAATGGTCGAGCGCAATCGCGGCCGGGTGATCTGCGTTTCGGCAATCGCCAGCCGCATCGTCGCGCCCAACCTCTCGGCCTATTGTACCGGGAAGATCGCGCAGAACCGGCTGGTGGCCGAAGCCGCGGCCGAGTTGGCAGAGACCGGCGTGTCGGTTTTCGCGATCGATCCAGGGTTCGCCGCGACCCAGCTCGCGCGCGACACGGCGGCCGACCCGGAAGCCCGCAAGTACTTCAAGCCGCTGATCGAACGGATCGAGAATCACCCGCATGCCTATGGCGAGGACCCCGACCTGGCGCGATGCGCGCAGCGGTGCCTCGACCTGGCCTCGGGGCGCTATGATGCGCTGTCGGGCGGGTACTTCGAGCTGCCGGACGATCTCGACGCCAAGCTGGCGGAGAAGGCGGCGGAAGCAGTCTAGTCGCTCAGACCAATCCTCCCCGAGCTTGTCTCGGGGAGGTGGCGCGCGCTGAAAGCGCGTGACGGAGGGGCAAGCGGAACGACACAACGCCCCTCCACCATCCGCTGCGCGGACGGTCCCCCTCCCCGAGACAAGCTCGGGGAGGATTAAGGCTTAACCCGCGTGGTTGCTCAGCTCATCACCGGCGAGGGTGACGACATGCAGCAGGTTGGTCGCCCCACTGACGCCGAACGGTACGCCGGCCATGACCACCAGCTTGCTGCCGGCTCCGCCAAAGCCATGGCGCAGGGCCATGCGCTTGCCCTTGGCGATCATCTCTTCGAAGCTGCCGATCTCGCGGATAGTCACCGCGTGGGCGCCCCACAGCAGTGCCATCTTGCGGGCGACGGCGGAATTCGGGGTGAGCACCATCAACGGCACTGAAGGCCGCTCGCGCGCCACCCTGCGTGCTGACGAACCTGTGGAAGTGAAGACCGTGATCGCGTTGATCGCCACCGTGTCCGCAATGGTCATGCAGGCGTGGGCGAGGGCGTCAGCCGTCGTCGGATCGGGCTGCGTGTCGAGCAGGCGCACGCGCTGGCGATAGGCGTCGTCATGTTCGACCTGGCGCGCGATCGAATCCATCATCATGACGGCTTCTTCGGGCCACTGGCCGGCGGCGGTTTCGGCCGACAGCATGACCGCGTCGGCGCCGTCATAGACCGCGTTGGCGACGTCGGACACTTCGGCGCGCGTGGGGGCCGGGCTCTCGATCATCGATTCGAGCATCTGCGTCGCCACGATCACCGGCTTGCCGGTCAGGCGGGTCGCGTTGACGATCTTCTTCTGCAGCGGCGGCACTTCCTCGGGGTTCAGTTCGACCCCCAGGTCCCCGCGCGCGACCATCACGCCGTCGGACAGCTCGATGATTTCTTGCAGGCGGCGGATGGCCTGCGGCTTTTCGATCTTGGCACAAAGCGCGGCCTTGCCGCCCATCAGCTTGCGCGCTTCGGCAATGTCATCAGGCCGCTGAACAAAGCTGAGCGCGATCCAGTCCGCGCCTTGCTCGATAGCGAAGGCGAGATCGCGCCGGTCCTTGTCGGTCAGCGCCGGGATCGGCACTTCGGCATCGGGCACGTTTACGCCCTTGCGGTCGGAGATCACGCCGCCGACTTCGGCAGTGCAGACGATCTTGTCGACGGTGGCTTCGGTCACGCGCAGGCGGATCTTGCCGTCGTTGATGAGCAGGCGATTGCCCGGTTCGAGCAGGCCGAACAGCTCCTTGTGCGGCAGGCACACGCGGGTGCCGTCGCCCGGAGCGGTGTCGCGGTCGAGCGTGAACTTGTGGCCATGCGGGATGATCGCCTGGCCGCCGGCAAAGGCGCCGACACGCAGCTTCGGCCCCTGCAGGTCGCACAGCACGGCGATCGGCCGGTTGAATTCCTTCTCCAGCGCGCGGATCGCAGCGATGGTTTCGGCGTGGCCTTCGTGCTCACCGTGGCTGAGGTTGACGCGGAAAGCGTCGACGCCGGCCTTGAACAGGCGACGGAGCATGTCCGGATCGCGGCTGGCGGGTCCCACCGTGGCGAGGATCTTGACCTTGCGGCCGCGCGGTTCGAACTTTGTCATGCCCTCGCGCCTATGGCAGAGCCGTGCGACAACACAAGGACATCAGACATCAAATGCCTCAGAGCCCCGATCCGCTCGATCAATTGCCCGATGACGTTGCCGCCGCGGCATTCCGCCGTCTGGTGCGCCATCTGCGCCACCGTCACGACGCGCAGAACATAGACCTGATGGGCCTCTCCGGATTCTGCCGGAACTGCCTCGCCGACTGGATTCGCGATGGTGGCTACGAAGGCGACAAAGCCGCCGCGCGTGAGCTGATCCACGGCATGCCGATGGAAGAGTGGAAGGAGCGCTTCCAGACTGAGGCGACGCCCGAGCAGATCGCCCGGATGGACGCGAGCCTGGCGCGCAACCAGGGGACCTGACGGAAAAGTTATCCACCCGGTTCACCGGCGCGTCCGCGCTCGCTATCGAACCCTCAACTGATTCTCATACACCGGAGTTTTTCACGATGGCCGAAACCGCCGACGACCGCCTGCGCCTCCTGATCGAACGCGTCGAGCGTCTCGAGGAAGAGAAGAAGGGCATCGCCGACGATATCCGCGACGTCTACATGGAAGCAAAGGCGGTCGGTTACGACGCCAAGATCATGCGCCAGATCGTCCGCCTGCGGAAAATGAAGCCCGACGACCGCGCCGAGATGGAAGCCATCCTCGACGTCTACAAGGCCGCGCTCGGCATCAGCTGAGGCTGTCGGGCGGCCGCCCGCAGGAACGAGTTCTGGTGACAGGTCATTGATCCTGCGGAGGCAACCGCAGGATCAGTCCGATGACCGATGACACCCAGACTGTCGAGAAGGCCCATGTCGAGGAGATTCCCGAGGAGCCCAAACTCCCCGGGAATGAAAGCGAACTCGACCCCAAGCCGGATTGGGAGCCGCGCTATCCCGGCTCCGGACGTCTCAAGGGCAAAGTCGCCATCGTCACGGGCGGCGACAGCGGCATAGGGCGGGCTGTCGCCGTGCTCTATGCTCGCGAAGGCGCGAATGTTGCCATCGCCTATCTGGAAGAACATGAAGACGCGCACCTCACCCGCTCGGCCTGCGAGGCCGAGGGGGCCGAAGTGCTGCTCTCGGCCGGCGATCTCGGCGATCCCAAACATGCCAAGGGGTTCGTGCGCGCGGTGATCGACCGCTGGGGCCGGCTCGACGTGCTGGTCAACAACGCCGGCGAGCAGCACCCTGACGAGGACATCACCGACATCACCACCGAGCAGCTCCAGCGCACGTTCCAGACCAACATCTATTCGATGTTCTACCTGGTCCAGGCGGCGCGCCCGCACCTCAGGAAGGGCGCGGCGATCGTGAATTGCACGAGCGTGACCATGTACCAGGGGAGCAAGGAACTGCTCGACTACTCGGCGACCAAGGGCGCCATCACCGCCTTCACCCGCTCCCTCAGCGAGAACCTGATCGGCGAGGGAATCCGCGTCAACGCGGTCGCGCCGGGCCCGATCTGGACGCCGCTCAATCCGTGCGGTGGAGCGAGCCCGGAGAAGCTGGAACACTTCGGCGAGAACACGCCGATGGGCCGTCCCGGGCAGCCGAACGAAGTGGCGCCGGCATTCCTGTTCCTCGCCTGCGAGGATTCGTCCTATATGTCCGGACAAGTCCTGCATCCGAATGGAGGAACGATCGTCAATGGCTAGCCCGCGGTCCGTGCAGTGGTGACTCTCTGACGGTCGCTATCCGACCTGCCGATCCTGGACGCGACGCTGCGGGTTGCGCGGCAATCTATGCGCCGTTCGTGACCGACAACTGGGTCAGCTTCGAGCTCGATCCGCCCGACGAGACCGAGATGGCCAGGCGAATCGCCGAATACGGCAGCAGTCACGCCTGGCTCGTCGCGGAGGCGGAGGGCAGGGTCATCGGCTATGCCTATGGCTCGCCGCACCGATCTCGCGCGGCTTATGCCAGTTCGTGCGACGTCGCGGTCTATGTCGATCCGGCTCACGCGAGGCAGGGGATTGGCCGCGTGCTGTACGCCGAGCTGTTCCCTCTGCTCGCCCGCAAGGGCAGCCACGCGGCCTTCGCCGGGATCGCCCTGCCGAACGAGGCGAGCGTCGGCCTGCACGAGGCAATGGGGTTCACGCCCGTCGGCATTTATCGTGAGGTCGGCTGGAAGCTCGACGGCTGGCGCGACGTCGGCTGGTGGCAGCGGTTGCTCTGAGGCTTGCGCCCGGTGTAAGGCGCCGCATCGATTCAGCCACGAGAAAAAACCACCCATGGCCGGCCATTCCAAATTCAAGAACATCATGCACCGCAAGGGCGCGCAGGATAAGAAGCGCTCCGCGGCATTCTCCAAGCTCTCGCGCGAAATCACCGTCGCGGCCAAGTCGGGCATGCCCGACCCCGACATGAACCCGCGCCTACGCCTGGCAGTCAACAACGCCCGCGCTGCCTCGATGCCGAAGGACAACATCCAGCGCGCGATCGACAAGGCCAGCGCCAACGAAGGCGATGACTACGAAGAGATCCGCTACGAAGGCTACGGCCCGGGCGGCGTCGCGCTGATCGTCGAGGCGCTGACCGACAACCGCAACCGCACCGCCACTAACGTCCGCACCGCGTTCTCCAAGAACGGCGGCAACCTGGCGGCGACCGGTGCGGTGAGCCACGGGTTCGAGCGCATGGGTATGATCGAGTATCCGGCCAGCGTCGGTGGCGAGGACAAGGTCCTCGAAGCCGCGATCGAGGCTGGCGCCGACGACGTCGAGAGCGACGAGGACGGTCACACGATCTGGACCGGCATGGACGGCATGCACGAAGTTGCGAAAGCGCTGGAAGCGACCCTCGGCCAGGCCGAAAGCGTCAAGCTGGCGTGGAAGCCCAACCTCTCGGTCGATGTCGCCGAAGGCGACGCACAGACCCTGATGAAGCTGGTCGACACGCTTGAGGACGACGACGACGTGCAGACCGTGTGGGGCAACTACGAGGTCTCGGACGAGGTGATGGAGAAGCTGGGCTGATCCTCCCCGGAACGGGGAGGGGGACCGCCGACGCAGTCGGGGGTGGAGGGGCACGATGGAGTGCTCCCTGCCCCGCGACGTCCGGTTCGCCGCCTATGCCCCTCCACCATCCTGCGGATGGTCCCCCTCCCCGTGACGGGGAGGACTTGTGACCCTCATCCTCGGTCTCGACCCTTCGCTCTCCTGCACCGGCTGGGGCCTGGTGCGCAGCGAGGGTGCGCGGCTGAGCCATATCGCGCATGGCCAGGTCCCGACCAATCCCAAGGCGCCGATGTCCGAGCGCCTGCACCACCTGCACGACGCCATCGTCGCCGTGATCGGCGCGCATTCGCCCGACCGTGCGGCGGTCGAGGAAGTGTTCCTCAACAAGAACCCGCAGTCGACGCTCAAGC
The DNA here is from genome assembly GCA_017744315.1 of Porphyrobacter sp. Lineage (GTDB taxonomy): Bacteria > Pseudomonadota > Alphaproteobacteria > Sphingomonadales > Sphingomonadaceae > Croceibacterium_A. Next base: position 191,229 of record JAGIBN010000003.1, on the reverse strand, counting down.
TCGCCCAGGCGCGGGGCGCGGTGCTGGCGGCCTGCGGACAGACCTCGCTGCCGGTAAGCGAGCACGCGGCCCGACTGGTCAAGAAGGCGGTCGTCGGTACCGGGGCAGCGGAAAAGCAACAGGTCCAGGCGATGCTCAGGATACTGCTGCCTGGCGTGAAGATCGAAGGCGCTGACGCCGCCGATGCGCTCGCCGTGGCGATCGCCGATGCTCATCTGGGAGGTAGAGGCTGATGTTCCTCGTCGTATTCCGCAACCGCAAGCGCCCCGATATCGATTACGCCGCTTACGAGGCCGACGCCGCGCGCATGCTCGAACTGGCGCAGGCCCAGCCCGGCTACATCTCGTTCAAGAGCTATGCCTCCCCTGACGGCGAGGTGATCGCGATGTCGGAGTGGGCCGATGAAGCCGCCGCCATCGGCTGGCGCCGGCAAGTCGAACACCTCGAAGTCCAGGGGCGCGGGCGGACCGACTATTACGAGAGCTACACCCTGTTCGCCTGCGACAACCCGCGCATCCACGAGTTTCAGCACAAGGCCCGGTAATGACTATCGAATTCTACGGCATTCCCAACTGCGACACGGTCAAGAAGGCGCGCGTCTGGCTCGACGCGCAGGGGATTGCCTACACCTTCCACGACTACAAGAAGGAAGGCGCCGATCCAGCCAGGCTGGCCAAATGGGTCGAGCAGGCGGGCTGGGAGAAGGTGCTCAACCGCGCGGGCACCACGTTCAAGAAGCTGCCCGAGGCCGACAAGCAGGACCTCGACGCGGCAAAGGCGGTGGCGCTGATGGCCGCCAACCCGAGCTGCATCAAGCGGCCCGTGGTCGAGCATCCCGGCGGCCTGCTGGTGGGCTTCAAGGAACCTGAGTGGGCGGCTGCCCTGGGCTAGGTCAGGCGAGGTATCGCGTGATCAGCTGGGCTTCGCCGCGTAGCCGCGTCGCCTGATCCTCTCGTCCGAGACCCTCGTACTCCTGCGCTGCGGACAGGCGTTCCTGCACTTCTTTCGCCAGCAGTGCCTGGGTAGCCGAATAGTCCAGATCCAGCCGCGCGACCTCTCCGCTGGGATCCCCGAACGCGCGCGAGCCGGTGTTGTCCTGCAGGCCGGGGACGGCCTCGGCGTTGTCCAGCGCGGCGATCAGGGTGCGCAGCAGGCGCGCCTCTTCCGAAGCCTTGGCCTGCATCGCGGCCTTCAGGTCCGTCCGCATCACTTGCTTGAGTTCGGTCGCATTCATTCCGTCAGCTCAGGTAGAAATCCTTCGCCTCCAACGGCTGCGGAGGCTTCTCCCCGAGGTGCGGGGCGAGGCTGATTTCGGCGAGGCGGCAGATCGCGTCAAGCGGCAGGGCGTTGGGAGTCGTGCCGAACGGGTGACTCAGGTCCTCGGTCACTTCGGCCAGGCCCAGGAACACATAGGCGACGATGCCGACGAACAGCGGCGTCATCCAGCCGGCCGGGCCGACCAGCGCCAGCGGGAACAGCAGGCAGTAGAGGTAGGTCGTGCGGTAGATCAGCAGCGAATAGACGTAGGGCAGCGGCGTGGTGGCGATGCGCTCGCACGCGGTCTGCTGTGCGGTGAGGCTCCCCAGGCGCTCCTGCAGCGCCTTGGCCCCGAACCCGTCGAGCTGGCCGGCGCGATAGGCCCAGGTGGCCTCCTCGGCAATCGCATCGAGCGCGGCGCACGGGGGATGGCGGGCATCGGCGAGCGGGCCGCCCAGCGCCTTCGCCTGCGGATCGTTCGGCAGCTGGCGCAAGTTCGCGCGGTGCAGGTGGATGAAGGCGAGCGAGAGGCGGATCATCCGTTCCTGGCTGGTGCGGTCGGTGACGAACATCTGCACCTCGCGCGCGAAGCTCCGCAGGTCGGCCAGCAGGCCGCCGAGCAGTTTGCGGCCTTCCCACCAGCGGTCGTACGCCGCGTTGTTGCGGAAGCCGAGGAACAGCGAGAGCGCGATACCGAAGACGGTGAAACCGATCGCATCGATCTCCGGGAAAGTCGGAAGCCAGTCATGCAGCACGACCATCACGGCCGAGAACAGCATCAGCACGCCGATGCGCGGCGCAATCGCGGGAACGATGGAGCCGCGTACGGCAAAGGCGAGTTCGAACTTGGAAGGTTTGTCACGGACTATCATGGCCCGGGCCCTTAGGGTGCGAACTGGCCGGAGGGGAAGGCCTCTTTTCCCCTTCGTTCCTTGGGAGAACGAGGAACAGCGTCAGGACGGCCTAGGGACCCGTTGGCCCGAGTCGGACCTCTCGAGGTACCGTTGCGTTTCCTAGGCACCTGATCGCTTGTCGTTGCCTGAATTTGTTATATGGCATAGCGAACAACTCGGGAGATTTGTCATGACGCTTGTCGAAACCTTTGATCGCATCAACCCCATGACCGGCGCAGTGGCTTCGTCGGCCGCAGCCATGACGGCGGCGGATATTCCGGCGATCGCGGAGAAGGCGCAGGCGGGCTTCGTCGTGTGGTCGCAGATGGGCCCGAACGCCCGCCGCGCCGTGCTGATGAAGGCGGCGGACGCACTCGAGGCGAAGAAAGACGAATTCGTCGCCGCGATGATGGGCGAGATCGGAGCCACTGCCGGCTGGGCGATGTTCAACCTCGGCCTCGCTGCGTCCATGGTCCGTGAGGCGGCAGCGATCACGACCCAGATTAACGGCGAGGTGATTCCGTCGGACAAGCCCGGCTGTCTGGCGATGGCCCTTCGCGAGCCGGTGGGCGTGATGCTGGGGATCGCCCCCTGGAACGCGCCGATCATCCTGGGCGTGCGCGCCATTGCAGTGCCGCTGGCCTGCGGCAACAGCGTGATCCTCAAGGCCAGCGAAAGCTGTCCGCGCACCCATGCGCTGATCATCGAGGCCTTTGCCGAAGCGGGTTTCCCTGAAGGCGTGGTCAACGTCGTCACCAACGCTCCGGCCGATGCTGCCGAAGTCGTCGGTGCGTTGATCGACGCGCCGCAAGTCCGGCGGATCAACTTCACCGGCTCTACCGCGGTCGGCAAGATCATCGCCCGACGTGCGGCCGAACATCTCAAACCCGCCCTGCTCGAACTCGGCGGAAAGGCTCCGCTGATCGTACTTGAAGACGCCGATCTGGACGAGGCGGTGAAGGCGGCCGCTTTCGGCGCTTTCATGAACCAGGGGCAGATCTGCATGTCGACCGAGCGGATCATCGTGGTCGACGCCGTGGCGGAGGATTTCGCCGCCCGTTTCCAGGCCAAAGTCGCAAGCTTGGCCGTAGGCGATCCGCGCGAGGGCCGTACTCCGCTGGGCGCGGTGGTCGATCGCAAGACGGTGGAGCATTGCTACGCCTTGATCGAGGAGGCGGTCGCCAAGGGGGCCACTTTGCTCACCGGTGGGGAGACCACGCACAACGTGCTGATGCCGGCGCATCTGGTGGACAAGGTCACGCCGGACATGAAGCTGTTCCGTGACGAGAGCTTCGGCCCGGTGGTCGGCATCGTCCGTGCGCGCGACGAGGCCCATGCGATCGAACTGGCGAACGACACAGAATATGGTCTCTCGGCTTCGGTCTTCACCCGCGATACCGCGCGCGGCCTCAAGGTCGCGCGGCAGATCCAGTCGGGCATTTGCCACGTTAACGGCCCGACCGTGCATGACGAGGCGCAGATGCCGTTCGGGGGAATGAAGGCGAGCGGCTATGGTCGGTTCGGCGGCAAGGCCGGGATCGACGCTTTCACCGAACTGCGCTGGATCACGGTCGAAACCCAGCCGGGACACTTTCCGATCTAGAGGACGCTTTTCACTGGAGGGGGCTGTTCCGGCTATACCGAAGCCGCGGCTGGTTTCTCCGGAGCAACTCGCCGGAACTGCGCCTTCGCGGGCCTATATTCGGTGCGCCGAACATAGGCCCAGAGCGCGCATTGCAAGCCGATCAGCATGAAGATGAAGGGCTGATAGGCGATGCCGACGAACAGGGCACCGACGAGGTAGACGACCTGTGCCTGCTGCAAGGCGGTGGCCAGCCCCCATTGCCAGGTCGCCGTGCCCTCCTCCCCTTCGGCTTTCCGACGACCGAACAGCCAGCGGATCCGCTCCATCTGCCACAGGCCAAGTCCGTGGAGCAGGAGCCACAGGAACAGCCCTGGCCAACCCTGCTCGCCCAGCATCTCGAAGTAGGACGAGTGATAGGCGCGGCCGTGGTCGGTAACGACCTCGGACTTGATCGTACGGTTATTGCCTTCGCCGATGACCGTGCGCGTCTCGTAAGTGAACTTGTTGCTGCGATAGGCGTCGAACCCACCGCCAAGCGGGTTCTCGGCAACATAGTCGAGCGTCCAGTTCCACACCTGCACCCTGGTCGAGGCGGACTCGTCACCTTCGTGGTCGGCGATCGTGTTCATCCGCGCGAGGTAGCTTTGCGGCAGGAACGGCACGGCGACCAGCAGTGCGACGCCGGCCAGCGCGGCATAGAGGAAGCGCCGCTTCGCCGAACGGAGCATGAGGACGCCGAGCACTCCGATGCAGACGAGGCCGGTGCGCGCTGCGGTGCCGATCGGGATCAGCAGGCAGGCGAAGATCAGCCCGGCGGCGAACGCCTTGACCCAGCGATCAGGTTTGAACACCGTCCCGTGCCGCGCCAGCCACAACGCCACCGGTATTACCGCAATCGCGGCGGTCGACAGGATCGAGCCTTCGTAGAGCCCGGTGTTGTCGTTCACGAGCAACGACAGAGCCCCGTAGCCCCCGCTGCCCAGAGCGGTTTTGATGCCGCCATTGATGATGATCGTGCTGATGGACAGCACCATGACCAGGACGGCCGCCTCGATCCTCAACCGCGTCCGCAAGGTCAGCGGCAGGAACAGCGCGAAGACCAACGCCTTCCATACCCAGGCCCACTTGGTCGCCGCCTCGACCGGGAAGTCGGCTGTCTGGGTGGTGAAGAAGCACCAGCCGAGCAGCAATGCGATCAGGCCCTGGCGCAAGGTGAACCGGCTACCCTGCTTGTTGTCGAGCAGCAGCCAGCCGCCGAAAGCTGCCGCGAAAGCAATCATCGAAACCGGAACCGACTGGATGATCCCCCAGCCGATCTTCTGCGGCGCGACCACATCTATATAGATATAGGCCAGCACCCAGGCGAACGGCCGCTTCAGGCCGAGCGTGAGCACAAGTGCGATGAACCCGAGTAGGGCGATATCAATCATCGGCCGTGCTCGCTTCGGCCGTTTCGCCCCGCTTGCGAAGCCAGGGGCGATCGCGCCCGCTGGCTGGCTCTTCGCTGTCGAGGTCAGGCCTGGACAGCAGGCGCCAGATCGCGACGGCCAGCAGGCCGTGCGTCAGCGCGAGAGTGAAGATATCGACCAAACCCGGACCCCGGACTTCCCTGGGAACTCAAGTTGGCAGGAAGTAACCTTGTTCGGTTGACGTGCCGTTAAGTTTGCCGTGGCATTGGCAAGCGATCATGCGGGTTCTCCACGTCCTCGATCACTCGCTGCCGATGCACAGCGGCTACACCTTCCGCACGCGCGCCCTGATGAAGGCCCAGATCGCCAACGGGATCGAGGTGCGGGGGATCAGCGGCTTGCGCCATCAATCGGGCGGGCCCGATATCGAACAGGTCGATGGCCTGACGTTTCACCGCACTCGCGGCGAGTCCTCGGGCCCCGCCGGACTGCGCGAATGGCGCGAGATCGGCGCGCTGGCCAATGCGATCGACGAACTGGTGGAAGAATGGCGGCCCGACGTGCTGCACGCCCACTCGCCGGCACTGTGCGGGGCAGCAGCCCTTCGCATCGCCCGGCGCCATGGGCTGCCCCTGGTCTACGAGATCCGCGCCTTCTGGGAAGATGCGGCCGTCGGCAACGGCAACGGACACGAAGGCTCGATCAAATATCGACTGACGCGCGCGCTCGAAAACCGGGTGATTGCGGGGGCCGATGCCGTGGTCACGATCTGTCACGGACTGCGCGAGGATCTGATCGCCCGGGGCGTTCCCTCGGGAAAGATCGGGATCATGCCCAACGGCGTCGATCTCGAACTGTTCGGCTCGCCGATTCCGCGGGACGTGCCGCTGGCGCGCGATCTCGACCTGGGCGAGGGGCCGGTGATCGGCTTCATCGGCAGCTTCTACGATTACGAGGGGCTCGACGATCTGATCGATGCCATGCCGGCCCTGCTGGAGAAGCAACCGCAGGCACGGCTGCTGATGGTGGGCGGCGGACCGATGGCGGACGAATTGCGCCTGCGCGCCGACGCTTCGCCCGCGGCCTCCGCCATCCGCTTCGTCGGCCGCGTCCCCCATGGCGAGGTCGAGCGCTATTATTCGCTGTGCGACATCATGGCCTATCCGCGCAAGGCGAGCCGTCTGACCGACCTGGTCACGCCGCTCAAACCGCTCGAAGCGATGGCCCAGGGCAAACTCGTGGCCGCCTCGTCGGTGGGCGGACATCGCGAGTTGATCACCGATGGCGTCACCGGAGCCTTGTTCGCACCCGACGATCCCGCCGACTGCGCGCGCGAACTGGCGGCATTGCTCGCAAGGCGGGATCAGTGGCCGGTCATGCGCGAGGCCGCGCGAGCCCACGTCGAAACCCGACATGATTGGGTCCGGAATGCGCGGCGTTATCAGGTCATTTACCAGGGACTTCTAGGTCTTGGAGAAGTCCTCCCCGTCCCAGCCGCTGCGTGACACGGCGGGCCAGAAATGCCACAACCATGGACAGCATGATCAAGAAAAGTCGCGATAATTCCGCAAAACACTCCGGTTCGGGTTCCATCATCAGGCACCCGGCGTTCCCGGCAGTCGTAGCGCTGTGGTTCATGGTCCTGCTTGGGTTTGGCGGCTTGCTGATTCCGGTCGCGCTGCTGGAGCGCCTGGCCGAGATTTCGCACCTCTCTTCGCTGGTCCCCGCCGCCGCGCCGCCACTCGGCTTTACGGCAAAGCTTATCGTGGCGCTCGTACTCGGCGCGATTGGCGCCGGGCTCGGTTTGAAGGTTGCGCGCCGGGCGGGTGGGGGTTCGGGTGATGAAGCCGAGCTCGACACGCCGCCCATGTCGCGCACGAGGTTCAATATCGCGACCGACCACGGGACTGACGCGACTGAAACAACGCCGCATCCGCAACGCCGCCGCCGCGCGTTGTCGATTAACGACCTCGGGCCGGCCATCGATCAGATCAGCCCTTACGCCGAACCGCAAGATCACTACGCTCCGGCTTACACTCCTGCACCGGATGCTCCCGTCATGGAGGTGCTGCCACCAGAACCCGGGTTCCAGGAATGGCGCAGGGCCGAAGACGTCTTCGAAGAGGCGGCGGCGATCGAGATGCCCGTGGTCGAGCCGGACCCTGAAGCGATTGAGGTGGCGCAGACGGTCGAGCCCATCTCGGAGCCGGAAGAGCTGGAACCTGTCGAGTCTCCGGAATGGCTCGAACTCGAGACCGCGGTCGAGATCGAACCCGTGGTTGAACCCGAACCCACGATCGAGGTCGAGCCCGTCGCTGAGCTCGAGATCGAGCCCGTGGTTGAACCCGAACCCACGATCGAAGTCGAGCCCGTGGTTGAACCCGAACCCACGATCGAAGTCGAGCCCGTAGCTGAGCCTGAAGTCGCGGTTGAGGTAGAACCTGCGGTCGAGCCGGAACCGGCGGTCGCGGTCGCGGTAGCGGTCGCATCCGATCCGGCTACCAATCCTGTCCTGCCCGCTCCGCCAAGCACGCCGCTGGACGATCTCGATATCACGCAGCTCGTCGAACGCTTTGCAGACACCGTGCGGAGACGTCGCGAATGGCTCGCGTCGACGCGGCACTTGAGGCCTTCGCCCGTTCGGCCTCTCGTCCTCGAGCCAGAGCCGGTTGCTCTGCCCCCGGTCACGTCGCAGGCGGCGCAGCCCGTGGAAGAGCCGACGGCCAAGCGCCCGCCCGTCTTTGATTGGCTGAAGCATCTGAACATCGAGGCGCGCGATGACAGCCCCTCGCCGGGGTTCTCCGTCCCGTTGCACACGGCCGCGTTCGTGAAGGCTGCGTCTGAACAGGATCTCGACGAACCCGATATGGATCTCGAGCCGGAACCTGAACTCGATGATGAGGGCGACGCCTATGGCTCGCTCATTGAGATGAAGAATCCCTTTGCCCTCCCAAGGTCCGACTTCATCCGCATTGAAGAAGACGAGACTGACCTCGAAGTCGAAACCGATCCCGCGCACGAGCAGGAAAAAGCGCAAGAACGGCCAGATACCGTCGATGCTGAAACATCGTTGCGCGCCGCCTTGGCCAAACTGCAACAGTTGAGCGGCAATCCATAGGCCGCTCCGCACCCGTCCGAGGGTGAAACGCGCCATTTTTGGCGTCAGCGGAAACTTGCAAAAACACCTTCCTGTCGCCATGGGGGGCCCTCGCGACATTTTTGAAGGCACCCAGTGCCGGGTGAGTCGCGCTTCGTTGCCGCACTGGGCTGGCGCCGAAGCGAGTGTTTGGTCGCCCGGGTCGAAACAGGAAGACGAGTTTGACAGAGTACCCCGCGCCTCAGGGCCTTTACGATCCCCGCAACGAGCATGACTCCTGCGGAGTGGGCTTCGTCGCCCATATCAAGGGCGAGAAATCGCACACGATCGTAAGCCAGGCGCTGGAGATTTTGGCCAACTTGGACCACCGCGGCGCGGTGGGTGCCGACCCGCTGCTGGGTGACGGCGCCGGCATCCTGGTGCAGATCCCTGACGCGCTCTATCGCCGCTGGGCCGAAGGCGAAGGCCTGACCCTGCCGCCTCCGGGCGACTACGCCGTGGCGATGTGCTTCCTGCCGCAGCGCGACGAAGCGCGCGAGTTCATCACCAGCCAGTTCGAAAAGTTCATCGCCAAGGAAGGCCAGACCCTGATCGGCTGGCGCGATGTGCCGACGACTGAGGACGGCCTCGGCAAGGCGGTGCTCGCTTCGATGCCGATGATCCGCCAGTGCTTCGTCGGACGCGGCGAGAACTGCGCCGACCAGGACGCGTTCGAGCGCAAGCTGATCGTGATCCGCAAGCAGACCCAGAACCCGCTGGCCGAGCTGGCCGAAAAGCACAACCTGCCGGAAATCACCCAGCTCTACCTGCCGAGCTTCTCCAGCCGCACCGTGGTCTACAAGGGTCTGCTGCTGGCGAACCAGGTCGGCAGCTTCTACGACGACCTGCGCGATCCGCTGTGCACCAGCGCGCTCGGCCTGGTTCACCAGCGCTTCTCGACCAACACCTTCCCGAGCTGGAAGCTGGCCCACCCGTACCGCTTCATGGCGCACAACGGGGAAATCAACACGGTTCGCGGCAACGTGAACTGGATGAACGCCCGCCGCCGCACGATGGAATCGCCGCTGCTCGGGGCCGACCTCGACAAGCTGTGGCCGATCATCCCGCACGGCCAGTCGGACACTGCCTGCCTCGACAACGCGCTCGAGCTGCTGCTGCTCGGCGGATACAGCCTCAGCCACGCGATGATGATGCTGGTTCCCGAAGCCTGGGCCGGCAATCCGCAGATGGATCCGGCGCGCCGCGCGTTCTACGAATATCACGCCGCGCTGATGGAGCCGTGGGACGGCCCCGCTGCCGTCGCCTTCACCGACGGGCGCCAGATCGGCGCCACGCTCGACCGTAACGGCCTGCGTCCGGCGCGCTTCTCGATCACTCGCGACGACATCGTCTGCCTCGCTTCGGAAAGCGGCGTGCTGCCGTTCCGCGAGGAGGACATCGTCCGCAAGTGGCGCCTGCAACCGGGCAAGATGCTGCTGATCGATTTCGAGCAGGGCCGCATCGTCGAGGACGAGGAGCTGAAGGCGGACCTGGCCAAGGCCAAGCCGTACCAGCGCTGGCTCGACCAGGCGCAGTACAAGCTCAAGGATCTCGAAGCGATCGAGAGCGACAAGGAAGCGGTACGCGAGGAAGCCACCAGCTTGCTCGATCGCCAGCAGGCCTTCGGTTACACGCAAGAGGACATCACCAAGTTCCTCGAGCCGATGGCGTCGCAGGCTGACGACCCGCTGGGTTCGATGGGCACCGATACGCCGATCGCGGTGCTGAGCCGCCGTCCGCGCCTGCTCTACGATTACTTCAAGCAGAACTTCGCCCAGGTCACCAACCCGCCGATCGACCCGATCCGCGAGGAATTGGTGATGAGCCTGACCTCGATGATCGGCCCGCGTCCGAACCTGCTCGGGCAGGAAGCCGGCACGCACAAGCGGCTCGAAGTCGACCAGCCGATCCTGACCAACCGCGACCTGGAGAAGATCCGCTCGGTCGAGAAAGTGCTCGACGGCGCGTTCCGCACCGAAACCATCGACATCACCTGGGATGCCGCCGCCGGGGCCGAAGGCCTGGAGATGGCGCTCAAGGAAATGTGCTGGGCCGCGACCGAGGCCGTGCTGCAGGACCGCAACATCCTGATCCTGTCCGACCGCGGGCAAGGTCCGGGCCGCATTCCGATCCCGGCGCTGCTCGCCACCGCCGCGGTTCACCACCACCTCGTCCGCCAGGGCCTGCGCATGCAGACCGGCCTGGTGGTAGAGACGGGCGAAGCGCGCGAAGTGCATCACTTCTGCGTCCTCGCCGGCTACGGCGCCGAGGCGGTCAACCCGTACCTCGCGTTCGAGACGCTCGAGCAGATCCGCCAGGAAAAGCTGCCCGATCTTGAGCCGCAGCAGGTCCGCAAGAACTACGTCAAGGCCATCGGCAAGGGCATCTTCAAGGTCATGTCCAAGATGGGCATCTCGACCTACCAGTCCTATTGCGGTGCGCAGATCTTCGACGCGGTCGGCCTGTCGAGCGCGTTCATCGACAAGTACTTCACTGGCACCGCCACCACGATCGAAGGCATCGGTCTCCAGCAAGCAGCCGAGGAAGCGGTCCGCCGCCACCAGGCTGCCTATGGCGACAACCCGATCTACGAAAAGATGCTCGACGTCGGCGGCATCTACCAGCAACGCCTGCGCGGCGAAGACCACGCATGGACGGCGAGCTCGGTCGCCAATCTGCAGCACGCTGTGCGCGGCAACGACTTCAAGAACTACGAAGAGTTCGCGAAGTCGATCAACGAGCAGTCGGAACGCCTGCTGACGATCCGCGGCCTGATGGAGTTGAAGAAGGCCGATAAGCCGCTCGACATCTCCGAAGTCGAATCCGCCGAGGATATCGTCAAGCGCTTCGCCACCGGCGCGATGAGCTACGGCTCGATCAGCTGGGAAGCGCACACCACGCTCGCCATCGCCATGAACCGTATCGGCGGCAAGTCGAACACCGGCGAAGGCGGCGAGGATCCGAAGCGCTTCACGCCGCTCGGCAATGGCGACACCATGCGCTCGGCGATCAAGCAGGTCGCTTCGGGCCGCTTCGGTGTCACCACCGAATACCTGGTCAACGCCGACGACATCCAGATCAAGATGGCCCAGGGCGCCAAGCCCGGCGAGGGCGGCCAGTTGCCCGGCCACAAGGTCGACAAGATCATCGGCAAGACCCGTCACTCGACGCCGGGCGTCGGCCTGATCAGCCCGCCGCCGCACCACGACATCTATTCGATCGAAGACCTCGCCCAGCTGATTCACGATCTCAAGAACGTGAACCCGGCCTCGCGCGTGTCGGTCAAGCTGGTGTCCGAAGTCGGCGTCGGCACGGTTGCCGCAGGCGTCTCCAAGGCGCGCGCCGACCACGTGACGATCTCCGGCTACGAAGGCGGTACCGGTGCCTCGCCGCTGACCAGCCTGACTCACGCGGGTAGCCCGTGGGAAATCGGCCTCGCCGAAACCCAGCAGACCCTGCTGCTCAACGACCTGCGCAGCCGCATCGCGGTGCAGGTCGACGGCGGCCTGCGCACCGGGCGCGACGTCGCCATCGGCGCGCTGCTCGGCGCGGACGAGTTCGGTTTCGCCACCGCCCCGTTGATCGCGGCCGGCTGCATCATGATGCGCAAGTGCCACCTCAACACCTGCCCGGTGGGCGTGGCCACGCAGAACCCCGTCCTGCGCGCGCGCTTCACCGGCCAGCCGGAACACGTGATCAACTACTTCTTCTTCGTCGCCGAAGAGCTGCGCAAGATCATGGCCGAGATGGGCTTCCGCACCGTCCAGGAAATGATCGGCCGGGTCGACCGGATCGACATGAACAAGGCGATCAGCCACTGGAAGGCCGACGGCGTCGACCTTTCGCGCCTGCTGCATCAGGTGGAGCCGGCCGAAGGTCATTCGCTCTACCAGACCGGCACGCAGGACCATGGCCTCGACGCGGCGCTCGACAACGAGCTGATCGCCGCCTCGCGCTCGGCGATCGATAGCGGCGAGACCGTTGTGCTTGAACGCCAGGTTCGCAACGTCAACCGCACCGTCGGCACGATGCTGTCGGGTGAGATCGCCCGCAAGCATGGCCACGGCGGCCTCAAGCCCGACCAGCTGCGCATCGCCTTCACCGGTGTTGCGGGGCAGAGCTTCGCCGCCTGGCTGGTCCACGGCGTGACGCTCGACCTGGTCGGCGATGCCAACGACTATGTCGGCAAGGGCCTGTCGGGCGGCCGCGTGATCGTGCGCCAGCCGGCTCACGTCGATCGCGACCCGAAGGACAACATCATCGTCGGCAACACCGTGCTCTACGGCGCGATTGCGGGCGAGGCCTACTTCAACGGCGTGGCCGGCGAACGCTTCGCGGTGCGCAACTCGGGCGCCGTCGCGGTGGTCGAGGGCAACGGCGATCATGGCTGCGAGTACATGACCGGCGGCGTGGTGGCGGTTCTCGGACGCACCGGGCGCAATTTCGCCGCGGGCATGTCGGGCGGCATCGCCTACGTCTATGACGAGGACGGCACCTTCAAGGACCGCTGCAACCTCGCCATGGTCGACTTGGTGGCCATCGACCCGAACCCCAGCGAAGACGAAGGCACCGGTTTGCCGCAGCAGCGCGCAAGCCATGTCGACGACGCCGGCATGGGCGACATGCTGCGCCACGACGCGGAACGTCTGCGGATCCTGGTGGAGCGGCACAAGCTCCACACCGGTTCGAAGCGGGCCGCGGCGCTGCTCGATGATTGGAACAACGCGCTTTCGAAGTTCGTCAAGGTCATGCCGCGCGATTACGCGCTCGCCTTGAAGCAGCTCGAAGCAGAGCGCGAAGAAGCCGCCACGGTCGCGGCTGAGTAAGGGTTACACGAAATGGGTAAGGTAACGGGCTTCCTCGAAGTCGATCGGCAGGATCGTGGCTATGCGGATCCGCAGGAGCGGATCGGCCACTATCGGGAATTCGTGGTTCCTCACAGTGAAGAGGGGATCAAGAACCAGGCAGCGCGCTGCATGGATTGCGGGATTCCGTACTGTCACAACGGCTGTCCGGTGAACAACATGATCCCGGACTGGAACCACCTGGTCTATGAAAGCGACTGGCGCGAGGCGCTGGACAACCTGCATTCGACCAACAACTTCCCGGAATTCACCGGCCGCGTCTGCCCCGCCCCGTGCGAGGCGAGCTGCACGCTGAACATCATCGACCAGCCGGTGACCATCAAGTCGATCGAATGCGCCATCGTCGATCGCGGGTGGAAGGAAGGCTGGATCGAGCCGCAAGTGCCCGCGCACAAGACCGGCAAGAGCGTGGCCGTGATCGGCTCGGGCCCGGCCGGCCTCGCTGCGGCGCAGCAGCTCGCCCGTGCCGGCCATTCGGTGACGGTGTTCGAGAAGGCCGACCGCGTGGGTGGCCTGCTCCGCTACGGCATCCCCGACTTCAAGATGGAAAAGCACCTCATCAACCGGCGCGCCGTGCAGATGGAAGCCGAGGGTGTGACCTTCAAGACCAGCACCGAAGTGGGCGTCGACGTCTCGATGAAGTCGCTGCGCGAGAACTTCGATGCCGTGGTCCTGGCCGGCGGCGCCGAGGACGCGCGTCCGCTGACCATTCCGGGTTCGGAACTGCCGGGCGTGCGCCTGGCGATGGAGTTCCTGACCCAGCAGAACAAGCGCAACGCCGGCGACGCTGAAGAGCGCGCGGCTCCGCGCGGCACGCTCGTCGCCACCGGCAAGGACGTGATCGTGATCGGCGGCGGTGACACCGGCTCCGACTGTGTCGGCACCTCGAACCGCCAGGGCGCCAACAGCGTGACCCAGATCGAGATCATGCCCAAGCCGCCGGAGAAGGAAAACAAGCAGCTGACCTGGCCCGACTGGCCGATGAAGCTGCGCACCTCTTCCAGCCACGAAGAGGGCGTCGATCGCGACTGGTCGGTCCTGACCAAGGAAGTGGTCGGCGAGAACGGCCAGGTCACCGGCCTCAAGTGCGCCCGCATCGAGTGGGTCAACGGCCAGATGCAGGAAGTCCCGGGCAGCGAGTTCGTGATCAAGGCGGACCTGATCTTCCTGGCGATGGGTTTCCTCGGTCCGAAGAAGCCGGGCATGATCGCCCAGTCGGGCGTCAAGCTGACCGACCGCGGCAACGTCGACGCCAATGTGATCGACTATGCCACTTCGGAAGAAAACGTCTTCGCTTGCGGCGACATGCGCCGGGGCCAGTCGCTGATCGTCTGGGCCATCCGCGAAGGACGCCAGTGCGCCCGCGCGGTGGACGAGGCGCTGATGGGCGTGAGCGAACTGCCGCGCTGAGGTTTGGGCGGGAGATCAGCAAAATGAGCTCCCGCCTCCCAACCCGCTACGAAGGAAGCTGCCACTGCGGCGCGGTGCGCTTCGCCGTGACAACGGACTTTCCCGAGCTGACCACTTGCGACTGCTCAATCTGCAAGCGCAAGAACGCCCTGATGGTCGCCGTGCACGAGAATTGCTTCGAACTGCTCGCCGGTGAAGACGAACTGCGCGAATACGGGTTCCACACCCAGGTCGCCCGCCACTTCTTTTGCGGCACTTGCGGCATCTACCCGTTCCACAAGAAGCGCATGTTGCCCGACCACTACGGGATCAACGTGTTCTGCCTAGAAGGCTTCGACCCGGTCGGCATACCGGTGCGCGAGACCAACGGAACGCTGTTGCCCTGACGGGCGAGGTCAGCTTTCCAAAGACTCGATTGCCCGGTCGAGCAGGCCCAGCAACGTCGCCATGTCCCGCACCCCCAGTGCGCCACGGATCGAGTCCTCCTCTGCGTTCACTGCCGCGAACAGCGTCTGCATCGTGCGCTCTCCCTCGGCGGTAACCGAGACCTGATAGCGCCGGCGGTCGTTCGCCACCCGCCCCCGCTCTACCAGCCCTCGCGTTTCGAGCTGATCGACGATCCCGACCAGCGCCGACTTGTTGAGCCCTGAGCGCTTGGCCAATGCACTTTGCGAGCTGCCGGGATTGGCCGCGATCAACGCCAGAACCGTCAGCGATCCTGTCGGCAAGCCATGCGGCGCCGAGACCGCAATCGAACGCGCCGACAAGGCATTGCGCAACAGCCGCACGCGCGGCCCGACCGATCCTTCGAGGATCCCCCAATCAAGTGTCTTTTCCACGCCCAACCGTGTCGGCCGAGGCGGTTCCTTTTGCAACAGTTGTTCCAATCAACTATTTCCCGCACATGGAAGTGACCCCGCTGCACCCCCTTTTCGCCGCCGAGTTGACCGGCGCCGACCTTGCGCAAGAGCCAGGGCCCGAACTCATCGACACGGTGGAGTCGGCGATGGCGCAGTACGGGATACTGGTCATCCGCGACGCGCGGATCAGCGACGAGCAGCACAAGCGCTTCAGCCGCGCCTTCGGCCCGCTCGAAATCCCCAGCCGCATTCCCGGTGCCGCGCGCCCGATGGGCAAGCGCAAGATCGACCTCGACCTGTTCTACGCCGGCAACCTCGACAAGGACGGCGAGATCATCGCCTACGGCTCGGAAGGCTACAAGCTGGCCCAGGGCGCCGAGCGGTTCCACACCGACAGCTCGTTCCACACCATGCCGACCAAGTGGTCGCTGCTGCTCGGCCACGAAACCCCGCCGCCGGAGGCCGGAGGCGACACGCTGTTCGCCGATGCCCGCGCCGCCTATGACGACCTCCCGGGCAGTACCAAGATCCAGATCGAGGACCTGATCGGCGTCCACGACTTCTGGGAAGGCCGCCGCCGCGCCGGACTTAAAGGCGAGATCACGCCCGAGATGCGCAAGGTCATCCCGTTCCCCCCGGTCGACCATCCGCTCGTCCGCCAGATGCCCTACGGTCGCAAGGCGCTCTACGTCGGCGGCCATTGCATCGGCGTGATCGGCCTCGACGAGACCCTGGGCGAGACCCTGGTCGAACAACTCTACACTCACGCCACGCAGGCCAAGTACATCTACCGCCACCACTGGCGACAGCATGACCTGGTGATCTGGGACAACCGCTGCACGATGCATGCGGCCACTCCGCTGCTCTCGAACGATTACCGCCGCGACATGCGCCGAACGACCGTCAATGAAAGCGGGCCGGAGACCAGCGCGTACAAGTGGATGGGGCTGGAAGAAGCGGCTTAGGGAGGATCACCAGTCGATCGCGCCCCTGCCCTGCGCCTCGAGAAACGCATTGGCCTTGCTGAACGGCTTCGACCCGAAGAACCCCGCATAGGCCGAAAGCGGGCTGGGGTGCGGCGAGGTCAGCACCAAATGGCGCGTACCTGCTCCAAGCTCCGCCACCCGCGCGGCCTTCTTGCGCGCGTGATTGCCCCAGAGGATGAACACGCTCGGCGCCTCGCGCTGAGCTACGGCAGCCACCGCGGCGTCGGTGATCGCGTCCCAGCCCTTGCCCGCATGGCTGCCGGCCTGACCCGCCTCGACTGTCAGCGAGTTGTTGAGCAACAGCACACCCTGGTTCGCCCAGTGTTCAAGGTTTCCGCTCGAACGCCGGGCAATGCCGAGATCGCTCTCCAGCTCCTTGTAGATGTTCACCAGCGAAGGCGGCACCTGCACCCCCTCCGGCACCGAGAACGACAGCCCATGCGCCTGTCCGGGCCCGTGATAGGGATCCTGCCCCAGGATCACGACCCGCACCTCGTCGAGGGGGGTCAGCTCGAGCGCGCGCAGGCGCTGGCCGCGTGGCGGGAAGATCGCCTTGCCGCTCGCCTCTTCCTGCTTGAGCCAGCCACCGAGCCGCCGCGCTTCGGGGGTCTGCAGCACGGCATCGAGCGCCGGGCGCCAGCTATCGGGAACAGTCTCGCTCATCGCGGCCAAACTAGGTGCCGGAGCCAAGGGCGACCAGCGCCTCTTTCCCTCTATCCCCAATCCGCCTAAGGCTGCCCGGAATGGCAGTCTATTTTCACGAAGAAGACCTCCCCGAAGGCGTGCTCGCGCCCGGGCCGGTCGCGGTCGACACCGAAACGATGGGGCTCATCACCCCGCGTGACCGGTTGTGTCTGGTCCAGATCAGCGACGGGCGGGGTGACGAACACCTGGTCCGCTTCGCCGTGGGCAGCGCCTACGACGCGCCGAACCTGAAGGCCGTATTGGCCGATCCGGCGCGGGTGAAGCTCTATCACTTCGCCCGCTTCGACCTGGCAGCGATCCAGCATTACCTCGGCGTGATGGCCGCGCCGGTGTTCTGCACCAAGATCGCCAGCAAGATGACGCGGACCTACACCGACCGACACGGGCTCAAGGATTTGGTCCGCGAACTGCTCGGCGAAGAGATTTCCAAGCAGCAGCAGTCGAGCGACTGGGGCGCCCCGGTCATCAATGACGCGCAGCGCGAATACGCCGCGTCGGACGTGCGCTATCTCCATCGCATGGTAGAGATCTTCAAGCTGCGGCTCGCCCGCGAAGGGCGCACCGGGATGGCCCAGGCCTGTTTCGATTTCCTGCCGACGCGCGCCACGCTCGATCTCTCGGGCTGGGCCGACAAGGACATTTTCACTCACGACTGAGTTTACGGCCTAACCGGCCCAGATCATTACCGGTAAGAAGCGATGAGCCAGCAAGCCGACAATATCCGCGACCGGCGCCGGGCGTTTGCCGCACCGGGCGGTTCGTTCGACCGGACGATCCGGCTGCTCGCGATCGGCCTGCCGGCGCTGGTCGGCGCTGTCGCCGCGCTGATGCTGATCACCCCGCTCGGGCCGCGCGGCGAAGTCAGCTTCATGCTCGACCGCAACAAAGCCGAAATCGCCGACGATCGCCTGCGCGTCGACAACGCGATGTATCGCGGGCGGGACAACAAGGATCGGCCCTACACGCTGCAGGCGGGCGAGGCGGTCCAGCACAGCGCCACCGATCCCGTGGTCCAGCTCTCGAACCTGACGGCCAAGATGCAGCTCACCGGTGGGCCGGCCCTGCTGGTCGCGCCAGCCGGGCGCTATTACATCGAAGACCAGCGGGTCGCGTTCGACGGCCTAGTTCGCTTCAACGCCGCCGATGGCTACAACATGGTTATGCGCAACGTTTCGGTCGACCTCCCGAACCGCACCGTCCACGGGGCGGGAGGGGTTCAGGGAGCGGTTCCTGCAGGGACGTTCTCTGCCGACCGGATCGAGGCCGACCTCGAAGAACGCATGGTCGCACTAGACGGCAACGCCCGGTTGCGGATGGTGCCCGGCCAGATGGGTGACATGACCACGGTCTTGCAAGAACCCGCCGCCCGCGTAAGGACCGCTCGATGACCGTCAGCAATCGTTCGCTTTCCAGCCTTGCCGCGCGCTCGTTCGCGGGGGCCTTTGCCGCAGCGGGCCTCGTGGCGCTGTGTTTTTCCTCGCTGGCGGGGGCTCAGGGGATCGCGGGCTTCAATTCGAACCAGCCGGTCAACTACGCGGCCGACCGGATCGAACTGCAGGGCCGGCAGAGCCGTGTGATCCTGTCGGGCAATGTCGTCATCAACCAGGGCGACCTGCAGTTGACGGCCGCGCGCACGACGGTGGCCTACACCAACGAGGAATCGCTCCAGATCCAGCGGATCGACGCGACCGGCGGCGTGACCGTGACCCGCGGCGACGAGGTCGCGAAGGGCGCGGCCGGGGTCTATGACTTCAACCGGCGGGTCATCATCCTGTCGGGCGGGGTCTCGCTCAAGCGCGGGACCGATACGCTCAATGGCGGACGCCTGGTCATCGACCTCAACAGCGGCCTGTCGACCGTCGACGGCGGCGCCGGTCCGCGCGGTTCGCAGAGCGGGCGGGTTTCGGGGACGTTCTCGGTTCCGACGAAGTAAGCCCATTCCTCCCCGAAACGGGGAGGGGGACCAACCGCAGGTTGGTGGAGGGGCACCCTCGACGTGTTCTAACCTCTCAAGGGAGCGCTTGGCGGCCCGTGCCCTCCACCATGCTGCCCTGGGTCTGTCACCGCTTCCACACGTAAGTCCCCGACTCTCCGGCCATCGTGAGGCTGAGGGTGTCGCCGACAATCGTGTAGTTCCGGACCGATGCGAGATCGCGAGCGATCCGCGTATCCCAAGCGGTCTCGCCGCAGAACGCCCGCGTCATCGCGCCGGGGCTGAACGAAATCGTGCCGCTGGTGGTGCTCGCCCACTGGCTGGTGAGGCGATTGCAGTCGAGGCGGAAGGCGGCGGTGCCGTCGGTCATGAACTCGACCGAGTAGTTCTCGGGGCGCGGCGGGGTTTCCCGGCCCTTCGCTTCATCGGCGGACTGGAAGTAGGACAGCGTCCAGGCATTGCCAGAAAGCGATTGCGGACCGGTGGTAGACTGGTCCGAGGTTGCGCACGCGGCGAGCGCGGCCAGCGGTAACAGAACGCCTAGGGATTTGAGGGCTCGCATTAGGATCTCCTTTGCCTGGGATCGGCCTCAAGCGGCCTTGTCGGGAAACAGCCAGTCGCCGGTTAGCGCAGGGACAGTGGGTGGGGTGACCTTGCAGGTCTTGCCCAGACCCTTGACCACCCTTTGCACCTGCTTGGCGACCTTGCTGCGTTCCGAGCCGGAAGCCTTGTCGCCAATATCGAGTTCGCTGAACGCCGTGGAGGGGCATCCTCGAAGAGCCGCGATTATCGTCACCCTGCCGGCGTTGTGCTCGGCACTGACGACCAGGTCGCCCGAGGTGAACCCGGCCTCGCACTGGGTCGGCATGCAGGGTTCCGATCCGGCCCAGAGCTGCTTGGCGAGATGCCAGCGGCCGGGAGGGAGCTTGTAGAGATCCTCCGGCTTCGAGATGTCGACCTCGTCCGCCGGAATCTCGACGATTTCCTGGGCCAGCACCGCCGTACCGATGCCTAGGGCCGCTGCAGCTACCCACGTCATGCGCATCGACAAGTTCTCCCGGGCGAGGTTCTCCTGGCACGATGCGCACAATAGGACACAGGCCGAACCCGCTGTCAGTCGGGGGAATCCCGGTGTTTCCCCCGAACGGTACGATCAGAACATCTTGTCGAGGTTCGCGTCGCGGAACGTGTAGGTCAGCCCCAGGCCGCCGGCGAATTGATGGCGGGAACCGAAGGTCTGGACGATCGGGGAATTGGCCGCGTTGTCGGTCAACCGGTCGTACTTGACGAACACGTCAATGCCCCACTGTTCGGAAAACTGGGTCAGGAAGGAGGCGGTGGCCCCGTAGGCCTGGATCCCTCCCTTGGCATCGTATGCCGGCAAGCCGCTCGCCAGCGCATCTTCGGGGGCGACGCTGAAATAGGCGTCCCGGTACCGGTTGTCGCTCCAGGTCAGGCGCGGGCCGATCGAGAACAGCCATTTGTCCTGATCGCGCAGGATTACATCCGCTCCCGCGATTCCCACCCAACCCTTGTGACCGGTCACGCCCTTGCGCAACTCGCCACGCACACGGAAGTTATCGCCCAGATTGTAACTGACCACTCCGCCGACTTCGAAGCTGAAGTCCACCTTGGGCAGTTCGGTGCCGACGTCCTTGGCTGTCCGGGCATCCTCGAAATTGAGGATCGGCCCGAAGGCGAACCCGCCCGCGCGAACGATTTCAATGCCGAAGCCGTCGTCAGGCGCTTCGAACTTGAACGGTTCGTCACCCCGGACCGCGTCGAAGTTTATCATCGGGCTCGGCTGCAACTCATCCGATCCGGGATAGCGCGGAAAGAACTGCAGGCCGGCGGTCAGGCGGTAGCGCCGCGGTTCCTTGGCCTCTTGAGTGGCGCCTTCCTGAGAGGCGCCTTCGTCCTGCGCGAAAGCGGGGACGGCGGTGGCAATTGCAAGTGTGCCGGCAATCAAGGCCGCACGGCGAAGGAGTTGGGTCTGGGGCAGTGTATTACTCCCTGTTTTCTCAGCCTGTTTCACCCTCGTGGCCGTCCGGCTTATTTACCCGCAACTTGCGTTGTGGTTCCGGCCTGTCGATAGCTGCACGCGATGACCGCCTTTCACAAGATTCTTGCCAACAACCTGATTCAGAACGTGACCAACTTCACGGTGTGGTTCGCGCTGGTGTTCTGGGCGTTTCTGGAAACGCGTTCGGTGTTCGTCACCGGAACGATCGGCGGGATCTATCTGATCATGACCGCGGGGTTCGCGATCTGGTTCGGCAGCCTGGTCGACCACCACCGCAAGCGGCGCATAATGCTCGCCTCCAGCGCGGTGTCGTTCGGGCTCTACGCGGTCTCGTTCGCGTTCTACTTCCTGATGCCCGAAGCCGCGTTCACAAAGGTCGATAGCTGGGAGCTTTGGCTGTTCATCCTGCTGGTCATGCTCGGCGTGATCGGCGGGAACATCCGCATGATCGCGCTGCCGACGCTGGTGACTGCGCTGATCCCCGAAGATCGGCGCGACAAGGCCAATGGCCTGGTTGGCATGGTCACGGGCATTGGCTTCGTGATGACCTCGGCCGTCAGCGGGTTCCTCGTCGCCTGGGGCGGTATGACCGCAACGCTGGCAGTGGCGCTCGGCCTGACCGCGCTGGCGTTCGTGCACCTGCTGCTCCTGCGGCTCGACGAACCCGCCCCGCATGCGGAGGAAAGCGGCGCGCGGCGAGAGGTGGACCTGCGCGGGACGATCAAGGTCATCGCCGCCGTGCCGGGCCTGTTCGCGCTGATCCTGTTCGCCTCGTTCAACAACCTGCTCGGCGGCGTGTTCATGGCGCTGATGGACGCTTACGGCCTTTCGCTGCTCGAAGTGCAGCAGTGGGGCCTGCTCTGGGCCTTCGCCTCATGCGCCTTCGTCATCAGCGGCCTAGTCATCGCCAAGACCGGCCTCGGCAAGAACCCGTTGCGCACGCTGCTCCTGGTCAACATGATCGTGTGGTCGATCGCGGCCGTTTTCACTCTACAGTCGTCGGTGGTGATGCTGGCGATCGCCTGCTTCCTGTGGCTGTTCCTCAACCCCTTCGCCGAAGCGGCCGAGCAGACCACGCTGCAGAAGGTCGTGCCGTTCGAGCGGCAGGGCCGGGTGTTCGGCTTCGCGCAGTCGGTCGAACAGGCCGCTGCACCCCTGACCGCCTTCGTGGTCGGGCCGCTGACGGAGTTCCTGGTGATACCGTTCATGACCACCGGCGGCGGAGCCCAGGCTATCGGCTACTGGTACGGCACCGGCCCCGACCGGGGCATGGCGCTGGTGTTCAGCATTGCCGGAGTGCTCGGCGTGCTGACGGCAATCGTCGCGTTCAATTCGCGCTATTACCGCCAGCTATCGGAGGCTTACGCGGCTCCGGCGGAGCTTCAGTCCGCCCAGTAGAGCGCGTTCGGATTGTCGATCAGCAGCTTTCGCTGAAGTTCGACTGTCGGCGCGATGCGCGGGATCATGTCGACGAGGTGGCCGTCGTCCGGGGTGTTGTCCTGCATGTTCGGGTGCGGCCAGTCGGTGCCCCAGATGCAGCGGTCCGAATAGTCGGCCACTAAAGGCGCGACCGCCTCGGCGAACGCGTTCCACGGGTCGCCGGTCCCATCGAGACGGTCGGGACAGGTCGGCTTGAAGTGAATGTCCGGGCGGCTGTCGAGCAGGGCCCGGAACGCGCGCATGTCAGCGCCGTCGGGGCCCTGGGTCACGTCGGGGCGGCCCATGTGGTCGATGACCAGCGGCACGGGGATCGCGTCCATGAACGGGCGCAGTTCTTCCAGGATGTCGGCTTCGAAGTAGATCACCACGTGCCAGCCCTTGGGCAGGCGGCGGCTGACTTCGAGGAACTTGTCCTTCGGCGCATCGTCGACCAGGCGCTTCAAGAAGTTGAAGCGGATGCCGCGCATGCCGCCTTCGTGCAGCTTGGCGAGCTCGGCTTCGGAAATCGCCGGATCGACCACCGCGACGCCGCGGGCCTTCCCGTTGGACTTGGCGATGGCGTCGAGCGTGGCCGAGTTGTCGGTGCCGTGGCAGCTCGCCTGGACGATCACGTTCTTCGAGAACCCGAGGTAGTCGCGCAGGGCGAACAGCTTATCCGGGCCGGCGTCTTCGGGCAGGTACTTGGCCTTCGCGCTGAACGGGAACTGCGCCATCGGACCGAACACGTGGCAATGCGCATCGACCGCGCCCGGGGGCGGGACGAAAGTCGGCTTCGAGGGATTGGGGTGCCAGGAAACGATACGGTCGGTCACGCGAACACTACTCCATCCATCAACTTGCGGGCGGTACGCAGCAGGGCCGCGGTCTGGACCGCGCCGGTGTCATCCACTTCGAGCACGCAGCTCATTTCGCCGGTCGGATGCTCGACCGAGAGGGTCTTGCGGCTGCCTTCCGGTATATTCGCCACCTCGGCGGCAGGCGACCCCTCCACCAGGCAGGCCGTCGCCACGCTGACTGCGCCGAGCACGCCGATCGTGGCGTGAGCGCGGTGAGGGATGAAGCTGCGCACGGTCACCGCGCCGCCATGCTGCGGCGGGGCGACGAGCATCATCTTGGGGACCGACTTCTCCTTGACGTCGCCCAGGTTCATCAGCGGACCGGCGGTGAGGCGGATGGCCTCGATCTTGTCGCGCAGGCCGGCAAACTTGTCGGACTCGAGTTCCTCGCGGGTTTCGAACCCGGTTGCGCCGACATCCTCAGCCTTGAACACGATGCACGGCATGCCGTTGTCGATCAGGGTGCAGCGCACGCCTTCGATCACGTCCGCCGCGTTACCGGTGGGGAGCAAGTCGCCGCAGCTCGATCCGGCGGTGTCGCGGAATTCGAGCGGGATCGGGGCATGGCTTCCCGGCACGCCATCGATCTTGGCCTCGCCCTTGTAGGTCGGCACGCCGCCGGGAGTCTGGATCGTGGCGACAGCGACCTGCCCGGTGTTCTCCATGAAGATCGCCACGCGAGTCTCATCACCGGTGGCCGAGACCAGCCCGCGCTCGATCGCGAAGGGGCCGACGGCGGCGAGGATATTGCCGCAGTTCTGCGCGTCGGTGACGATCGCCTGGTCGACGAAGACCTGCAGGAACAGGTAATCGACGTCGATCCCTTCCCGCTCCGATTTCTTCACCACCGCGACCTTGCTGGTCAGCGGATCGGCGCCGCCCATGCCATCGATCTGGCGCGGATCGGGCGAACCCATCACGCCGAGCAGGAAGGCGTCGCGCTCGGCCACGTCCTGCGGCAGGTCCGAAGCGAGGAAATAGCCCCCCTTCGAGGTGCCGCCCCGCATCCACATCACGGGAGCGGACGACACGCTCAAATCCACTTCAGACCCATGTCGGTCAGCTTCTGGCGGAAGCCGTACATGTCGAGGCCGAGTTCGCCCGAGGCAAGGCGGGCGCGCTTATCGCCCTCGTTGGCTTCGCGGGCGCGGGCCTTTTCGAGCACCTTCACCGCATCGGCGCGTTTGACCACGCAGACGCCGTCATCGTCGGCCACGATCACGTCGCCCGGCTCGATATAGGCGCCGGCGCAGACGACCGGCACGTTGACGCTGCCGAGGCTGGCCTTGATCGTGCCCTGCGCGAACACGCGCTTCGACCACACGGGGAAGTTCATTTCGTGCAGGTCGCGCACGTCGCGCACGCCGGCATCGATGATCAGGCCGCGGCAGCCGCGGGCCTGGGCGCTGGTGGCGAGCAAGTCGCCGAAATAGCCGTCTTCGCACGGGCTGGTCGGCGCGATAACCAGGATGTCGCCTTCGCGGCATTGTTCGATCGCGGCGTGGACCATGTAGTTGTCGCCCGGGGGCACGCTGATCGTCACCGCCGTCGCGCCGATGCGGGCGCCGGGATAGATCGGGCGCATGTAGCTGGCGAGCAGACCGGTGCGGTCCTGCGATTCATGGACGGTGGCGACCCCGCAGGCGCCAAGGCCGTTGACGACCTCAAGGTCCGCGCGTTCGATATTCTGGACGACGACACCGCTCATCTGTGCGACTCCTCCGGGCAGCAGTTACGCGGTGCCCGGTGGACCCGAGCGGCCCCTTGCGTCAAGGGTCCCGAGCGAACTCTGGCAAACTTGTAAGCAACACATACATTCAGTAACGGCGGAGCCATAGGATGTCTGACTCGAATGCAACCTCTCCCGCGCCCCGTTTGGCGCTGATCGGCTTTGGCGAGGCCGGCGAAGGCTTTGCCAGCGCCGGACACTGGGGCGGTCGTGCGCGCGGGTGGGACATCAAGTCGGATCGCCGCGAGCTGATGGCCCGGTACGGGGTCGAGACGGCCAACGATGCCCGCAGCGCTCTCGAAGGCGCCGGCATCGCGATTTCGCTGGTCACCGCCGATGCGGCGCTCGGCGCGGCCGAAGAATGTGCCCCGCTGCTCGGCAAAGGCGCCATCTGGTGCGATATGAACTCGATCGCCCCTGACACCAAGCAGGCCGCGGCCAAGATCGTCGAGGCTGCCGGCGGGCGCTATATCGACGTGGCGGTGATGGCTCCGGTCAATCGCGATCTGGCGGTGCCGCTGCTGCTGTCGGGCCCGCACAGCGAACAAGCGGAGGAACTGCTCCGCGCGATCGGCTTCACCAACGTCAGCATCGCTGGCGACAAAGTGGGCCGTGCGTCTGCGATCAAGCTGATCCGTTCGGTCATGGTCAAAGGCATCGAAGCTCTGAGCGATGAATGCGCCGCCGCTGCCAACGCCGCTGGCGTGTTCGATGAGGTCGTCGCCTCGCTCGATGCCTCGGAAAAGACGATCGGTTGGGCGGATCGCATCGCCTACAATCTCGAACGGATGCACCTGCATGGCCTGCGGCGTGCGGCCGAGATGGAAGAATCGGCCCGGACGCTCGAAGCGCTGGGCGTAGAGCCTTTGATGACTCGCAATACGGCCGAGCGGCAGCGCCGCGCGGCTCAAACGCGGAACTAGAAAAAAGAGGAACTGAGCGGACATGACGCTGATCATCGATTGCCACGGTCACTACACCACTGCCCCGTCCCAGCATGACGTCTGGCGTGACGCGCAGAAGGCGGCCTTCAAGGAGGGGTCGGCTCCGCCGGCTTATCCGGCGATCAGCGATGATGAGATCCGCGAGACGATCGAGAAGAACCAGCTGCGCCTGATCCGCGAACGTGGTGCCGATCACACGATCTTCTCGCCGCGCGCCTCCACCATGGCGCACCATGTCGGCGACCAGGCGGTGAGCGAAGCCTGGTCGATCGCCTGCAACGACCTGATCTACCGCGTGACCGAACTCTATCCGGAAGTGTTCACCGGCGTGTGCATGCTGCCGCAGAGCCCGAAGGCGGACCTGACCGCCTCGATCAAGGAACTGCGCCGCTGCGTCGAGGAACTCGGCTTCATCGGCTGCAACCTCAACCCCGATCCGGGCGGCGGCCACTTCACTCACCCGCCGCTGACCGACGAATCGTGGTTCCCGCTCTACGAGGTCCTGGCCGAACTCGACGTGCCGGCGATGATCCACGTCTCGGGCAGCTGCAACCCGGCGATGCACGCGACGGGCGGCTTCTACCTCGCCGCCGACACGGTCGCCTTCATGCAACTGCTGCAGGGGGATCTATTCAGCCGCTTCCCGACTTTGAGATTCATCATACCGCACGGTGGCGGCGCCGTGCCATTCCACTGGGGCCGCTATCGCGGACTTGCAGACATGTTGAAGCAGCCGAGCCTCGATACCCACCTGATGAACAACGTCTATTTCGACACTTGCGTCTATCATCAGCCGGGCATCGACCTGCTGGCCGACGTGATCGAGACCAAGAACATCCTGTTCGGCAGCGAGATGGTTGGCGCGGTGCGCGGGATCGACCCGACCACCGGCCATTATTTCGACGACACCAAGCGCTATATCGACGCGCTCGATATCTCTGACGCACAGAAACACGCCATCTTCGAAGGCAATGCGCGTAAGGTGTTCCCACGGCTCGATGCAAAATTGAAGGCAATGGGAAAATGACCGAGACTGAGACCTCCTTCACGGCGACGGGCCTGGCCCTGTGCGCCAAACCGGAGCGGTACATCCAGCAGCTCGTCAGCCACTGGGGCCACAAGATGGCCACCAGCTATGACGACGGCGATGGGATGGGCGTGTTCCCGTTCTCGGACACCGAGACGGCGATCATGACCGCGCGGCCCGAAGGCATTGCCATCACCCTCACCACCGGCGACGCGGAGCGCAATGTTCACATGCGCGGCGTGATCGAACGGCATATCGACCGCTTCGCTTTTCGCGAAGCGCCGCTCACCTACGAATGGAAAGACCAATGAGCGACAAGAAAGAGCGTATCGACATCCACGAATACCTCGCGGAATTCGATGACATCCCCGGCACCCGCGTCTTCACCGCGAAGCGTGCGCGCCAGGGCTATCATCTGAACCAGTTCGCGATGAGCCTGATGAAGGCCGAGAACCGCGAGCGGTTCCTGGCCGACGAGCGGGCCTATCTCGACGAATGGCAGATCTCGGAAGCCGCCAAGCAGGCCGTGCTCAACCGCGACTACAACGCGATGATCGACGAAGGCGGGAACATCTACTTCCTGTCCAAGCTGTTCTCGACCGACAAGAAGAGCTTCCAGTTCGCCGCCGGCTCGATGACCGGCATGACCCAGGAAGAATATGCCGAGATGATGCTCAAGGGCGGCCGTTCGCCGCAGGGGCAGCGCTCGATCAAGGGAGGTTTCTGACATGGCCCGCATTACCGCCGGCATCACCTCGAGCCACATCCCCGCGCTGGGCGCGGCGATCCAGACCGGAACTTCGGGCAACGACTACTGGGGCCCGGTGTTCAAGGGCTACGAGCCGATCAAGGAATGGATCCAGCAGCCCGGCAACATGCCGGACGTGGTGATCCTGGTTTACAACGACCACGCTTCGGCGTTCGACATGAACATCATCCCGACGTTCGCGATCGGCTGCGCCGAGACCTTCAAGTCGGCCGACGAAGGCTGGGGCCCGCGCCCCGTGCCCGACGTGGTCGGTGACCCGGACCTCGCCTGGCACATCGCCCAGAGCCTGATCCTCGACGAATTCGACATGACCATCATGAACCAGATGGACGTCGACCACGGCTGCACCGTGCCGCTGAGCATGATCTTCGGCGAGCCGGACAAGTGGCCGTGCAAGGTCATCCCGTTCCCGGTCAACGTGGTCACTTATCCGCCGCCCTCGGGCAACCGCTGCTACTCGCTCGGCGAGAGCATCCGCGCCGCGGTCGAAAGCTATCCGGAAGACCTCAACGTGCAGGTCTGGGGCACCGGCGGCATGAGCCACCAGCTCCAGGGTCCGCGCGCCGGCCTGATCAACAAGGACTTCGACCTCGCGTTCATCCGCGACCTGATCGAAGATCCGGAACGCCTGCGGAAGATGCCGCACATCGAGTACCTGCGCGAAGCGGGCTCGGAAGGCATCGAACTGGTCATGTGGCTGATCATGCGTGGTGCGCTGGGCGATAAGGGTGTGGAAGAGCTCTATCGCTTTTACCACATCCCGGCTTCGAACACCGCGCTCGGCGCGCTGATTCTGCAGCCCGAGGGTATCGGCGCTGCTCCGCCGTCCGTGCGCGAGCAGGTCGACGCTTGATCTAGAGCTCCCCTTCCCAGGCGGGAGGGGACAGACCAACCTTTAGCCCCTCCCGCGTGCGGGAGGGGCACTTGATTAGGAGTTCCCCCATGCGCATTGCTCTCGCCGGTGCCGGCGCTTTCGGTGAAAAGCACCTCGACGGCCTCAAGAACATCGACGGCGTCGAGATCACCTCGATCATTTCCCGCCGCGCCGAACAGGCCGCGGAAGTCGCCGCCAAGTATGGCGCCAGGCATTCCGGCACCGAACTGAGCGAAGCGCTCGAGCGTGACGATGTCGACGCGGTGATCCTCTGCACCCCGACGCAGATGCACGCCGAACAGGCGATCGCCTGCATGAACGCCGGCAAGCACGTCCAGGTCGAAATCCCGCTGTCGGACAGCTGGGCCGATGCCGAAGCCGTGCTCAAGAAGCAGCAGGAAACCGGCCTCGTCTGCATGGTCGGACACACCCGCCGCTTCAATCCGAGCCACCAGTACGTCCATAACAAGATCGTCGCGGGTGAGCTGTCGATCCAGCAGATGGACGTGCAGACCTACTTCTTCCGTCGCAAGAACATGAACGCCAAGGGCGAAGCCCGTTCGTGGACCGACCACCTGCTGTGGCACCACGCCGCGCACACGATCGACCTGTTCGCCTACCAGGCCGGCAAGATCGTCACCGCCAATGCCATCCAGGGTCCCAAGCACCCGGAACTCGGCATCGCGATGGACATGTCCATCCAGCTCAAGAGCGAAAGCGGCGCGATCTGCACCCTCTCGCTCAGCTTCAACAACGACGGTCCGCTCGGCACCTTCTTCCGCTACATCGGCGACACCGCGACCTACATCGCGCGCTACGACGATCTCGTAACCGGCAAGGAAGAGCCGATCGACCTGACCGGCGTCACCGTCTCCAACAACGGCATCGAGCTGCAGGACCGCGAATTCATCGCCGCGATCCGCGAAGGGCGTGAGCCGAACAGCTCGGTCGCCCAGGTGCTCGACTGCTATCGCGTGATCGGCGAGCTCGCCGCGAGCCTGGAAGCTCAGGACGGCTGGTCCTGATCTCCACTCGGGTCGGCGTGCCGTTAAGGTATTGTTGACCCAATAGTATGCTAGAGGGCTCCCCAACGAAAACGAGAACAAAGTTGGGGAGCCTCATGGCTGAACTGGATCGTATCCTGGGCGAAGCTCAGGAAACGCACCTGCTTATGCAGCAAGCCGCAAAGTCCACTGAAGAGCGGGCTGTGCGCGACATCGTCCGCCTTCGCACACGTTTCGCGACGCTGATTGCGGAGATGATGGGCTCGATCAAGGCAGACACCCGGCTCAAGGCGCGCCCGGAAGTCGCCCACGAATTCGAAAGCCAGTTCTTCGAGATGCGTCAGGCCCTGGCCCAGCACCAGGCGAAGTGGCGCAGCACCCAGATCGACGAGGACCACATCGGCTACCGCCGCTCGACCGACGAGCTCGGACGCAAGCAGGATGCGTTCTACAACTGGGCCAAGAAGGTGCTCGAAACCCTGTAAAACGCCCAATCCTCCCTGTGAGCGAAGCTCATGGGGAGGTGGCACGCGCTGCAGGCGCGTGACGGAGGGGCCCTTGGCGCACCGCTTGCCCCTCCACCATCCGCTTCGCAGACGGTCCCCCTCCCCATCGACTTCGCCGACAGGGAGGATTTGAGATTGTGAGGGTTGCCATTCCTCTGCCTCCTCCGGCAGAGGGGCGCGCATGACTGACAAAACCCGCACCATCTCCGGCCGTACTATCTCGGGCAGGGCGCTCCACCCGGTGGGCCTTGGATGCATGAACCTGTCCTGGGCCTATGGCACCCCGCCGAGCCCCGAAGACGGCGCCAAGCTGCTCAACCGGGCGCTGGACCTTGGTTACAACCACCTCGACACCGCGCGCATCTACGGCGGCGGCAAGAACGAAGCGCTGATCGGCGAAGCGCTCAAGGGCCGTCGCAACGAGTTCTTCCTCGCGTCCAAGTGCGGCATCGTGGTCGATGGTCCGAAGCGCGGGGTGGATTGCTCGCCCGCAGCGATCGACCAGGCGATCGACGAGAGCCTGCGCCTGCTCGGTACCGACCACATCGATCTCTACTACATGCACCGCTTCGACCCGAAGGTCGGCATCGCGGATTCGGTCGGCGCGCTTGCCCGCGCGATCGAGGCCGGCAAGATCGGCGGCTACGGCGTGTCCGAATGGTCCGCCGCCCATGTCCGCGAGGCGCATGCGGTTCACCCGGTCGGCGCCGTACAGACCGAATACTCGCTGTGGACCCGCAACGTCGAACTGGGCGTGCTCGACACTTGCGGCGAGCTGGGCGTGCCGCTGGTCGCCTTCTCCCCCGTCGGCCGCGGAGCGCTCGGCGGCGTGCTGCGCGATCCCTCAACGCTCGAGGAGAGCGACCTGCGCACCAAGATGCCGCGCTTCAATGCGGAGAACTGGCCGCACAACCTGGCGCTGATCGAGAGCCTGGTCGCGCTCGCCGAGGAAGCGGGCGTCACGCCCGGCCAGCTTGCCCTCGCCTGGGTGCTTTCGCGCGGCGACCACGTCCACGTGATCCCCGGCACGACCAGCCTGCAGCACCTGGCGGACAACCACGCTGCCTGGGGCCTGCCATTGCCTGGGGATGTGCTCGAAGCAGCCGATGCGCTGATCAACGAAGACACGGTCGCCGGCCATCGCTATCACGATGCCATCAGGCCCACCATCGACACCGAGGAATTCGAACCGGCATGACAGAAGTCCGCGCTCAGATCGGCTATTCCGAACGCACCGAGAAGAAGCCCTTTTTCTACGCCAACGCGCACGAGAAGGACTTCGTCCCGCTGGCGCCCGAGGAAGTCGCCATCGCCGATGCGCGGGGCCTGGGCTGCACGCTCGATCGCGAGGGCTTCACCCTGGTCGAACACAAGAGCGCGGTTGCTGACCTGACCGACCTCAAGGCGGTTGCAGAGGTCCATCGCGGCGAGATCGCCGAGCTTCTCAAGGGCCTGACCGGCTGCGACGAAGTGGTGATGACCCCGATGGGTATCCTGCGCTTCTCCGAAAAGCTCGGCGAGAACGAGGCGCACGACAACTCGCATCCCGCGCGCTTCGTCCATGTCGACATGGCCAAGGAAGCCGCCGCCGCGATGCGCGAGAAAGCGGCGCCCGCCGGCAAGACCGTGGTCCGCAGCGCCCAGTACAACGTCTGGCGCGCGCTCTCCGGAGCACCGCAGGATGTCCCGCTCGGCCTCTGCGCCTATCCCAGCGTCGCCCCGGAAGACTTGCTCGACTGCGACGCGATCTTCGATCCGCCAGACGGCAGCCCGGAATGGGGTTTCCCCAACTACCTGCTGGCGCCGAACCCCAACCACCGCTGGTACTACTATTCGAACATGACGCCCGACGAGGCGATCGTGTTCACCACCAGCGAGAGCGACCCCGCCCGCGCCCAGTGCATGCCGCACGGCGCGTTCGACAACCCGCTCGCGGGCAAGGACGCCCCGGCCCGGGTCAGCCTCGAAATGCGTGGGACCTGTTACTGGTTCGAGTGAACACAGGGCTGCGGGAGCCGTGGGCGTGAACCCCGGAATCGAGACCCTGAGCGAGCGCGAGAAGGACACCCTGCGCCTTCTCCTGCGCGGCCACGACGCGAAGTCCATCGCGCGGGATCTCGGCCTTTCGGTCCACACGGTTAACGAGCGGCTGCGCGATGCCCGCAGGAAACTGGGAGTCTCGAGCAGCCGCGAGGCCGCTCGGCAGCTCGGCGAGGCTGAGTGCGGCACCCCCGATTCCTTGACGGACAAACAATTCGGGGTCGCCGAAACGGACCCTGACGTGCGCAAAGACAAGCAGCCGGATCGCCGGCAAGGCGCGGGCCGATCCCTCGCCTGGCTCAGTGGAGGTATGCTTGTCATGTCGCTCATAATCGCCGCTCTCGTGCTCTCGCCCCTGCTTCGGGGAGGCGAGGCGAGCCTTACCCAGGTTCAGGCAGTCCCCGTTGCCACTACGTCAGTAAGTTCCGCGGAGACCGCCGAGACCCGCCACGCGCGCGAATGGGTGGCGTTGCTGGACGAAGAGCGCTGGGATGAAAGCTGGCGCACTACCGGAACCCTGTTCAGATCCGAGCTGCCCGCCGCCCAGTGGAATTCCATAATCCAGCCGTTTCGGAAGGCGCTGGGGGCCGTATCCTCACGCACACTTCGGAGTGTAACCAGGACAGACACACAGCCGGGTGCCCCGGCAGGCGAATACGAACATGTCGTTTTCGAAACGAACTTCGCGAACAAGAGCGGAGCGGCCGAAACCGTCGTGCTCGTCCGCGAAGGCTCTGGCTGGCAGGTGGCCGGTTACTTCGTCAACTAGCCGAAGTGACCGGGCCCTAGGGCCTTCCACTGCCACGCCGCTCGATCGCGTGAAGCTCGGCGTGAGTCAGCAGCACGTCGAGGTCTTCGCGGCTGATATCGAAGTGGTCAGGGAGTTCGGCCAGCGCCTTGTCGATGTCCTCCAGGTGAAGGCCTGAGGCCTGCAACGAATCTCCCGGCGGCAGCGGAATGTGGGGGTAGCTGTGGCCCGAGAAGCGGTGGAAGAACATCGCCAGCGAAACCAGCGCGATCGAATTGAGCGCCACCGGCGCAAAGGCGAAGGCATAACCCGCGGCATGGATGTCGCTCGTGCCGATCACTGCGGTCAGCGCCGCTGCGCCTCCGGGAGGGTGCAGGCAACGGCATAGCGTCATCGCCAGAATAGCCAGCCCCACCGCCACGCCTGCCGCGAGGGTGTGGTCCGGAATCACCTGGAACGCGAAGACCCCGACCAGCGACGACAGCGTGTTCCCCCCGACCACCGACCACGGTTGCGCCAATGGGCTCGCCGGGACCGCGAACACCAGCACGGCCGAGGCGCCGAGCGGGGCCACGATGATCGGCAACTTCTCGAGTGCGATCGGCAACTGGCCGCAGACGACGATCGTCAACGCGATGCAAATGACCGCGCCGACGCAGGCGATGAGACGATCCGGCAACCGCGCTCCTGCGAGCATCGGCCGGAAAACCGCGAAAGGCATGTGTACTCCGAAGCCCAGTTTTCGTGCGGGGCGCTTACCGATGCGCGGGCTGTGGGGGAAGGGCTGGAGTGCCCTGTAATCGAGCGCGGGCGAATACACTGACGATGCAAGGGCGCTTGCTCACCACCTTCTACGCTGCTGCAAATTCGGCATTGACCCGATCGGCATTTTTCGCGCAAGACCCGCCCTCTTGGGGGGTATCTAATGGAAATGGCACGGATTTCGATCCTATTGGCTGGCTGCGTCATGCTTGCCGGTTGTGGTGGCGGCGGGGGTGTAGCCAGCGCGCCGGCTCCAGTTCCCACACCCACACCCACACCCACACCCACACCAGTCCCTACACCGGCGCCAACGCCTTCTCCGACGCCGACGCCGACTCCCTCAGCCTTTATCCTGCAACGGCCGTCGCCTCCGGCGGTTATCCCTCAGGCATCGTCCGGCACTCTGAAAGCTGCTATGCAGTCGCCGCAGGGCTTTCTCACTGGCTCGATGGAGCTCGATGGCAACTATTCAACGGGCTGGCTGAGCTCGGCCAATCGCACATACGGTTTGCCCGGTGGGCTCAAACTCTATGTCGATCCGACTACCGGAACTTACACCACTTACGACACGCTCGCTGGCGGCTTCTCATTTTCCGATAGCTCCCAGACCATCGGCGACGGATACAAGGGATGGGGCCTCAACACCGTCGAAGTCGGGCGCCGTCTGCAATACATGCTGCCGGGAGAGACGAATAGCCGCTTCCCTAACTTTGAGCTGACCTACGTCAGCTATGGGATTTGGTATGTTTCCTCGGTTGGCCGCTCAGATCCCGCTACCAACGTAGAGGATCAGCACCAGTTCGACACCTTCTTCTATTTCGGCATTCCGACTTCGAAGTCCGATATCCCTCGCACCGGCACGGCGAGCTACGCCGGGATCGCCGAGGGTAAAGTATACGATATGTCGGGGGTCTACGATTTGAAGGGGACGGCGACCCTTCTTGCCGATTTCGGTACGGGCGGCATAACGACAACGCTGCTTCTTAACGGGGTCAACAACACGAACGGTAGCCCGATCGATCTGGGTTCATTTGGCGGGGCCGCCACACTGACGAGCGGCGAGAACGCCTTCCGTGGCACCTGGACAAGCTCCACCGCCGGATATGAAGGCTCAATACTGGGTAGTTTCTTCGGCCCTGACGCGGACGAATTCGGCTATACATTCGGGATCAACAAGCCCGACTTATCGGCCATCGGCGGGGGCGTAGTGGTTGGCGGTAAGGATACCTCCCCCACGCCACCACCACCGCCGCCGCCGCCACCGCCGCCGCCGCCGGCTCCGGCCGGAAGTACGTTCCCGCTGGCTTCCGCGCAGACCTTCGAGACTGTTGCTGCCACCACGAGCCATACCGGCTCAACCCTTTCTGGGGGGATCGCGTTAGGCGCGACTGGGACTGAGCCTTTCTCCGACGCGCGCACCATCACCGTGACGCCCGACTATGCCAATGGCGTCTACACAGTGAACCTCGGCGGCACGACGTCGGCCTTCACTTTGCCCGATCTGTCACCGTCACCTGATCCCAACACGCGGCTCGTGTCCCTGAGCAATGGAGATGACGATCGGTTGGTGTTGCTCAACAACCTGCAGACCGGAACCGGCACCAACAATTCGTTCCTGCAGTTGCACTATCTTAGCTTTGCTTTTGTCTACGAGAACGATGCTGCCACGGCAGATCACAAGACGACAGCCCTCCTGTTCGGCATTCCGACACCTAGCGCGGACGTGCCGCATCTCGGCACTGCTGTGTATAATGCTCAGGGCTTCGCTTCCACGTTGAGAGGCTTCGGTAAGCAGCCGGATGTGATGGCGAAATTGACGGTCGATTTCGCTAGCGGCGCGATCGACAATTCCCTCTCGATCTATGACTTCGACGGCGCCTCTCTAATGACGTTTTACAGGGCAAGTGGCACCGGCACGATCACATCCGGAACACCCTTCTTTTCCGGCACTCTGACCGGCAATGGCAATCCGCTGACCGGAACTTTTGATGGAGCGTTTTTCGGCCCGGCGGCTGAGGAGGCCGGATTCACGTTCGCACTGTCAGGAGTTGTCGACGGACTCGACCAAGTCATAGTGGGCGCCGCGGGCGGAAAGCGCTGATGCAGGGCGCCCGCTGCGCTGTCTAAATGCGACGCCGACCGAGCTTCTACCTCACTCTCGATCGTGATCGAATGCAGAGTGCGTTTTGCACTGGGTGCCAACATTACTCAATGTAGGACCGCGTAGAGCCCTGTTTCCAAACACCTATTGAAATTGAACGCAGTTAAGGCATTATTCTACCCAAAGACACGCCCCCGCGGCGGCCCGGAACGTCTTCGATCCGGAAGTAGCCGCGGAAGAAGGCCGCTAAGATTCGCCCAAAAAATGGGTGGTTTAGGGGAGGGAAGACATGCGGGTCTACAGACACCGCGGCACGATCCTGTGCCGCGAGCTCAGCCGAATTACGCTCACCATTGGTCTTGCAGCAGGTTGGTCCGCCACCGCGTTGGCGCAAGACCAGGCTCCCTCCACTCCGGCTCCTGCCGCGGCAGAAGGCGACAATCAGATCGTGGTCACCGGCTCGCGCGTGAGCCGCAGCACCTTCGAAACGCCGAACCCGGTCACCGTGCTGAACGCGGAAGATATCCAGGCGCTGGGGCTCAACAACGTCGCCGAAGTGGTGTCGCAGTTGCCGCAGAACTCCAACTTCTTTGCCGCCAACAACGTCGGCCTCGGCAACTTCAACGTCGGCGCGCAGCTGGTGAACCTGCGCGGTCTCAATCCCTTCTTCGGCACGCGCACGCTGACGCTGATCGACACGCGGCGCGTCGTGCCGACCACCACGGGTGGCGGCGTCGACATCACGCTCGTGCCATCGATGCTGGTGAGCCGGGTGGATACCGTCACCGGCGGCGCCTCAGCGGTCTACGGTTCCGACGCGATCGCCGGTGTCGTGAACGTGATCCTCGACAAGGAGCTCGAAGGGATCAAGGCTCAGGCCGACTACACCATCACCACTCATGGCGACGGCGACGATTTCCACATCACCGGCGCCTATGGTACCGCCTTTGCCGACGGCCGCGGGCACTTCATCGTGGGCGCCGAGTATCAGGACACGTCGGCGATCGGCAACTGCTCCGAAGAACGCGACTGGTGCTCGCAGAACTATGCGATGTTCACCAACACCGACCACCCCACGAATGGTCAGCCGCACTACATCATCGGCCCCAACGCGAGCCCGGCCTACACCAGCTCGACCGGCGTGCTCATACCTTGCGTCGCCTTTGTCGGCGTGTGCATCTACGCGCCCGCCGCCACTGGGCCGGCGGTCCAGTTCAACCCGGACGGCACCTCGACCGTTCCGTTCGATCCCGGGCTCTACTCAGCCGGCGCGGGCATCTTCGGGTTCCGCCAGGGTGGGGACGATCTGTCCGTAGGCGCTTACGACGCAACCACGATGCGCGTGGCGGTCCAGAAGCTCAGCACTCTCGCCCGCGTGGAGTATGAAGTCGGGTCGTCGATCACAGCATCGCTCGAAGGGTCATACGCCCGCAGCGAGGCCAACAACCCGGTCGCGACCGGCGCCATCGGGCCCTACGCCTTCGATGTCGGGGGAGGAGCGCTCGTGGGTTACCACATCGCTCCGGACAACGCGTTCCTGCCGGCTAGCGTGGCGGCCACTTTGGGGCCGGACGGGGCGTTCCTCGGCCGCAACATGAACAACCTGCAGACCGCGGAGAACGAAACCAACAACGAAACCTGGCGCCTGGTTGCCGCGCTCGACGGGGATTTCGGCGGCAGCTGGAGCTGGGACGCCTACTACTCGCACGGCCAGAATAAGAACGACCAGCATTTGTACCACAACGTGGTCGACCCGCTGCTCCGCTTCTCGCTCGACGCGGTCAATACGCCCGGCGGGATCGCTTGCGGTATCGACGTGCCAGGGCACATCAATCCCAACACCGGCCTGCCTTACACCTCAGCCGATCTTGCGCTGGCCGCAGCCTCGGGCCCCTGCGTGCCGCTCAATCTGTTTGGCGCGGCCAATGCCGATCAGGCGGCGATCGACTATGCGTTCCGGACACTGGTCGAGTTCTCGACCCAGAAGCAGGACGTGGCCGCGCTCAACATGCGGGGCGATCTGTTCGAAGGCTTCGGCGCGGGTACGGTCAAGCTCGCCGGCGGTGTCGAGTGGCGCACCGAAAGCGGGACGGTTACTCACGACCTGGATAACCAACCGTGGTACTCGGGCTACACGCTCAGCTACGGCCTCGATTACGGCGGCAAGACCGAAGTCCTCGAAGGCTATACCGAAGTGAACGTACCGGTCTTCCGGGACTCGCCCGTCGGCAAATACCTCGAGGTCGACGGTGCCGTGCGCCTGACGCACAACAAGAGCACCGGCACGCTCGGCGCCAACGACGGCCAGTCGGCCAGCCGCGATTTCGTCACCTGGAAGCTGAGTGGAATCTGGGACGTCACGGATTGGCTGCGATTGCGCGGTACCCGTTCGCGCGACGTTCGCGCCCCGCAGTTCCGCGAGTTGTTCCAGACTTACGCGACGACGGTGGGCGGACCGTTCGGCACGGTCAACAACCCTTGGCGTCCACTTGGCGCGCCCACGAACGATGAGGCTAACATCGATAGCGGCGGCGACGTCAACCTGCTGCCCGAGAAGGCCGACACGCTCACGCTCGGCCTAGTGCTGTCGCCAGAAGGCGCCCTGCGCGGCTTCCGCTTCTCGGCCGACTGGTATCAAATCAAGATCAAGGACGCGATCGTCGGTCCGCCGTTCGGTATCGGTTCGCAAAACATCATCAATGGCTGCTTTCAAGGGAACCAGACGTTTTGCGACCTCTTGACGTTCTCGGGACCGGGCGACCCGGGTTTCGATCCGGCTTTCCCAATGGCGAATATCCTCACGATCGATAACCTTGCAGCCAACTTGCAGGGCTTCACCACCCGCGGCATCGATTTCGAGGCACAATACAATACCTCGCTCGGAAGCGGATCGCTGTCGGTGCGCATGCTGGCATCGTACCTCTACGATCAGTTGTTCGACACCGGCCTGAAAAATCCGACGACCAACGAACCCCTTCCGCCCACGAACTACGCAGGCCAGTCGGGTCCCACCGCCGCGTTCGGCAGTTTCAACACGGCGCCGAAATGGCAGGGCAATGCCTTCGTGACGTACAACCAGGGACCGTTCACTGGCACCATCCAGGCACGTTATGTCGGTGGGGGACGGTACCTCACGGTCACGGCCAGCGGCGGCGCGCCGGTCGAGCCGGGTGATCCGGGATACTCCACGACCGACCCCAACAGCATCAACGACAACAGCGTCGACGATGCGATCTACATCAACCTGTCGGGTTCGTACGACGTGACCAAGGAAGTCCAGGTGTTCGCATCGCTGAACAATCTGTTCGACAACGATCCGGTGATCGCGCCGGGCGGCAATGGCTTCCCGACCAACCCGGTCTACTTCGACACCTTCGGCCGGACGTTCCGTTTCGGCGCGCGGGTCAATTTCTGATTGGGACGGCGCCCTCTTCGGGGGGCGCCGCTTCCGCCGCAATCGCCCTAAAAAAAGGGCGACCCCTCAAGAGCCGCCCTGACGAGTAGAACCCGTCGCATCGCTGCTTCGAGCCCTTTGGGTCGCAAGAGCATTAAGACTCTGTTTCGCAAAATGATCCAGTAACTTTTGATAATATGGCGTAATTTACATGGGTCGAAACTTAATAATCCAATGGTTTCAGCTGTAATCAGGGCTCGCCGATTGCCAGAAGCAATTTTTGTTAGTCGGTCTGGGA
The DNA here is from genome assembly GCA_017744315.1 of Porphyrobacter sp. GTDB lineage: Bacteria > Pseudomonadota > Alphaproteobacteria > Sphingomonadales > Sphingomonadaceae > Croceibacterium_A. Next base: position 151,695 of record JAGIBN010000003.1, on the reverse strand, counting down.
GGGTCTGAGGCATCCCTCGCCTCGCGACTCGGCATCCGAGTCGCGGCCGAGTCGGATCACTGGCCGGTGTACCCCGCGCCATAAATGGCATCGCGGATGTCGTGATGCAGAGTTCCGTCGAACGGAATCTTCTGCGTCGCGAACACGACAGCCATGTCGTTCAGCGGATCGACCCAGAACAGCATCGAGGGATAGCCGTCCCAGAAGAACTCGCCCACCGCGCCGCGGTTCTCCTGCTGTGTCTGGGGCGGGCGGGTGCGGACGAAGACATCGAAGCCGAAACCGCCCGAACCCTTGCTCGGCAGCCACAGGCGGTCCTTGTCCCCAATCCGTGGATCGAGCTGGTCGGTCGAGATCAGGCGCACGGTGGCGGGCTGCAGGATGCGTGCACCGTCGAGCTCACCGTCGTTGAGGAGCATACGGGCGAAACGCATGTAGTCGTCGATCGTGGTGACGATGCCCGACCCGCCCATGGTCATCGGCTTCCCCGCGAAATTCGGCTCGAGCCAGGTCTCCCGCGCCATCCGCTCGAGCTTGCCGTCCTGCCCGGTGTTGTAGATCGCTGCGAGCCGGGAGATCTTGTCCGGGCTGCACTTCCAGCATGACTGGGTCATCCCGAGCGGGGCGAAGATATGGGCCGTCACATATTCGTCGAACGGCTGGCCCGACAGCACCTCGACCAGCCGCGCCTGGACATCGACTGCCGCGCTGTAATGCCAGTGGGTGCCGGGATCGTAGAGCAGCGGCACCTTGGGCATGAGTTCGGCGAACTCGGCCAGGGTGTGGTTGGGTGATAGCGGCTGGAGCGCGGTCCAGATGACATCGGTCGGGTGCTTGGCATCGCCGTAGGTGAAGCCCGCGGTCTGGCGAAGCACGTCGCGGATCGTGATCGGCCGGCTCGGCGCGCGCAACTTGGGTGCGCCATCGGGCAGGCTCGCGTCGTAGACCTGGACCTTGGCGAACTGCGGCAGATAACGATCGAGTGGATCGTCGAGGCCGAACCTACCCTGCTCCCACAGCTGCATCAGCGCGACGCCGGTGACCGGCTTGGTCATCGAGAATATCTGCACCAGCGTGTCACGGGTGAACGGACGCCGGGCTTCCAGATCAGAGAGGCCGGCGTTGCCGTAGTGGACCTCTCGCCCGTCCTTCCACACCAGCACCTCGGCCCCGGCGACACGGCCGCTCTCGACCATATCCCGGAGCTCAGCGTCGATGCGCTTGCCGTCGAGGTTGAACCCGGTGCCGGCGCCAAGCGCCGCGGACGGGGCGAGGAGCAAGGCAGCGCCTACGGCCAGTCCCCGCGCGAGCGATCGCGAGCGTCCGGCCCCGATGGGCCGTCCCTGTCGAGGCGTCACAAGGCCGTCTTGTACAGGTTAAGCAAGCGCGTCCACGAAGCGTCGTCCTGATCGTAGTCGTAGACCGGGGAATCGGCCACGGTCCAACCGTGGTCGGCCGGATAGACCTTGATCTCCGCCGGCCGACCGGCCGCTGCTGCCGCAGCCTTCAGGGCGTCCTTGTCACCCGGCGCCTTCTTGTCGTCATCGCGCGCGATGGCGAAGAGATAGCTCGCCTGGGTCTGGCCGAGCATCTTCGAAGGCGAAGTCGCATCCTCTCCGACCAGGCCGCCACCGTGGAAAGTCGCAACGGCCTTGACCCGCTCCGGCGCGGCGGCCGCTGTCCACACGGCCAGGGGGCCACCCATGCAGTAACCCTGGACACCGATACCCTTGGAGGTGTCGACCGAAGCCTGTTTGTCCAGGAATGCGACCACCGCCTTCGCGGTCTCAGATACTACTTCGGGCGTGAGCTTCGCACGCCAGGGGCCGACTTTCTCCATCCCGCCCTGGTTGCGCCAGTCGTCGAAGTCATCGAACTGCGGCGCTTCCTTGTCCTGGAAGTAGGGGTTGAGCACGAGCACGGCATAGCCTTCGCCCGCCAGCCTCCGGCTCATCGACATGAAGGCATCCCGGTCGCCCGCGATATCGGGCCAGACCACGACGGCGGGATGCTTCCCGTCTACCGGGTGAGCGAAGAAGGCATCCATCTTGCCGCCGGCCGCGTCGAACTTGACGGTCTGCTCGGTCTCACTGCCGGCTGCGTCCACGTCATCCATTGGTGTGCAGGCGATCAGCGTCGCCACGGCACTCATCGCGGCAAATTCGCGGCGGTTCAGCCCGCCGCTTTTCCCGTGCCTTCCCTTGCGCTTGTCCATGTCAGCAAGATGGTCTTGGTCACACATGACTCCCCTCCCTCGCATCCGTTTCCCGGGCGGGAGAATAACCCATTGCAGCGCGACCTCAAAGAGGCACAACAGGCGGAAGGAGTGGGCAAAATCCTCCCCGAGCCGGGCCCGGGAAGGATCGCATGCTTCAGGTCAGAGCGCGGTCTTGTAGAGGTTGAGCAACCGGCCCCAGGCGCGTTCGGCTTCAGCCTCGTTGTAGACCGGGCTGTCGGGCACGGTCCAACCGTGGTCGCCCTGGTAGACTTCGATCTCCGCCGGGCGTCCGGCGGCCTCTGCAGCGGCCTTGAGCTGGTCCTTCTCGGTCGGTGCCTGGGCGTCATCGTTCTTGGCGATGGCGATCAGGAAGCTCGCCTGCGTCTGCGGGATCAGCTTGATCGGGACATTGGGATCGTTCGGGTCGGCGCGGTTGGTTACCAGCCCGCCGCCATGGAACGAGGCCGCTGCCTTGACCCGGCTCGGCACCGCCGCTGCCGTGCGAACGGTGAACGGACCACCCATGCAGTAGCCCTGGTTGCCGATACCCTTGGAGGTATCGACCGAAGCCTGCTGGTCGAGCCAGGCGACCAGGGCCTTGGCGGTCTCGGTCACGTTCTCGTGCGTATTCTGCGCCATCCACGGGCCGACCTTCTGGAAGCCGCCGTTGTCACGGAAGTCCGCGAAGTCCTTGAACTGCGGCGCTGGCGTGCTGCGATAGAAGGGATTGACCACCAGAACCGAATAGCCCGCGCTCGCCAGGCGCCGCCCCATGGCCTTCTTCGCGTCACGCAGACCGGCGATATCCGGCCAGAGAATGACGGCGGGATGCTTGCCCGACGAAGGGTGCACGAAGAACGCGTCCATGGTTCCGCCCGGTGCGGGGAAGCTGACCATGTTTTCGGTAAGGCCGCCTGCGCCCTGCGCATTGGCTACGGCCCACGGGGTAAAAGCCGCGCCGAGGCCGGCTACAGCGCCCAGGGTTCCGAACTGCCGCCGGCTTACGCGGCTCATATCGCTCAACTGGTCCAGCTCACACATTTCCAAGGCTCCTCGACTTATCCCTTCGGGCCAGGAGGATAGCGGCTTGGGGCGAGAGGTCCAGAACGGGTTTGTGTCGGCCAGTAAGGTGCGTCCAATCTCCCGACCTTCGTCAATGCCGAGCCAGTGCCCGGCAGTGACGAAGGTCTGGGATAGAAGGGAAGGCTCAGGTCAGGTCGTCGATGTTGTAATGCAGGCCTTCTTCGGCTGCCTTCATCGCATCGCGACGCAGCTGCTCGATCCGGAGGCGGCCCTCAGGGGCGTCCTCGATCGGCAGTGCGGCCATGACCGCGGTGTGGATCTCCTCGAAGTCGGGTCCATGTTCGGGATGGGTCAGGATCAGGCCGCGCTGCTCGGTCATGCCATTGAGGATCTTGGTGCCGACCTCGTAGGGATCCATCCCCTCCTCGAAGGCGGTGCCGAATTGCTCGAGCGCTTCTTGCGGCATGTCCGGGAAACCGCTTTCGCCGAAGCCATCGGGGCGCTTCATCGCGCTGGTCCAGGCGTTGGTGCGGGTCAGCGCCGGGCAGCACAAAGAGCAGCCGATCTTGTATGGGGCGAGGTTGTAGCGAAGGCTTTCGGTCAGCCCGCGCACTGCGAACTTGCTGGCGGTGTAGATGCCCGCCTGCGGACCCGGCAGGAATGCTGCCATCGAAGCGACATTGACCACGTGGCGGCGGCCGCTCGCCTGCTTGATCTTGGGCAGGAAGCTGACCAGGCCGTTGACCACGCCGCCGAAGTTGACGCCCATGATCCAGTCGTAGTCGTCATAGCTCGCCTCGTCCGTCGGGCCGAAAACGGAGACGCCGGCGTTGTTCACCAGCACGTGGACCTCGCCGAAGTGCGCGACCACTTCCTCACCCACTTCGGCAAAGCGCTTGCGGTCCGTCACGTCGAGCTTGAGGAACAGCGGCTGTTCGTAGCCCTTGGCCGCGAACCATTCGGCGGTGCGCGCCTTGTCGTCCTCGTTGCGGTAGCTGAGCGCCAGGCGCATTCCGGCGTCTGCGAAGGCCTGCGCCACGCCAAGGCCGATCCCGGTCACTGCGCCGGTTACGAAGGCTACGCGCCCTTCCCAGGGACGTCCTGTCTCACTCATTTTTGCCAAAACCTCTCGCCAAAACAGTCACGATCGTTAGTGTTGCATACAAACCTTTTTGGGAGAGTCGATCAATGAGTGACGTCGAACAGCGCCTTGCCGCGGTGGAACATCGTGTCGGTGAGCTGGAGGACATCAATGCCATCCGCCGCCTGCACTGGGCCTATGGCTATTACATCGATTTCAACCGTCCCGAGGAAGTGGCAGACCTGTTCGCCGAAGACGGCGTGGTGGTGTTCCTTTCGGGCGAATACGTCGGCCGCGCCGGCGTGGTGCGCCTCTATGGCGACTGGATCGCGGGGCGCTTCACCGGCGGCAAGCCGGGCCCGGTCGACGGGCTGCTGCTCGACCACTTCCAGATGCAGGACATCATCACCGTTTCGGCCGACCGGCAGACCGCCAAGGGCCGTTTCCGCGGTGTGCTGTTCGGCGGCTGGCATGACGATTTCCAGGAAACCCGCGAAGAGATGATGCCGCAGCAGTTCATGGAAGCCGGCATCTACGAGAACGACTACGTTCGCGAAAACGGCGTGTGGAAGATCAAGCGGCTCGACTACAAGATGCAGTGGCAGGGCGATTACGAAGCCGGCTGGGCGCACACCACCGCTCACCTGCAGCCGGCCGAAAAGCTGTTCCCGGAAGATCCGCTCGGTCCGGACCGGCTGCTGCCCAAGGAAGAGTACCGCAAGACCTGGCCGCATCGCCAGGACGTGCCGATGCACTTCGCGCACCCGAAGTTCGGCGCGCTGCTCGCCGGACAGGAAAAAGCCTGATGCGCCGCGCCCTCACTATCGCAATAGTGGGGGCGCCGGCCTCCACGGGCGGGTTCTGAGGCGATGACTGCCTTCGACCCGCGGGACAACTCCAACCGCCACAACCTCTCCGTGCGCGAGATTGCGGAACGCTTCATCGAGCTGTTCCACCACCAGGACAATCCGGAGGACGCGTTCATGACGTGGGTCCATCCGGACTACATCCAGCACAATCCCAACGCCCCGACCGGGCGCGATGCGACGCTGGGCATGATGCGCACCACCATGGCCGCCAACCCCGATCTCACGCACGACGTGAAGCGGGTGATCCATGGCGAGGAGAAAGACGGCGAGGGGATGGTCGCGGTCCACCACCACTTCCGCCGCAAGAAGGACGAGCCCGGCTATGCCGTGGTCGACATCCTCAGGATCAAGGACGGCTATGTCGTCGAACACTGGGACGTGATCCAGGAAGTGCCCGATCCTTCGACGGCCAAGAACGACAACAGCATGTTTTGACCGGCCAAAGGCCGGCATGGGGGAATAACGGATGCCATTGCTCGAAGATGGGAGCGAGAAGGGACTCAAGGGTCACTTCAAGGAAGACTTCAGCCACCGCACGCGCGTCGGCATGGCCCCGCGCGCCGGGCACGTCGATCGCAACGCGCCCTACAAGCGCATCGCCACCGAAGAGGCGTGGACCTTTCCGGCGCTGGTGAAGGCGCAGGTCGAATACTTCGAAAGCGGCCAGGCGCCGAACGATGACAGCCTCAAGATGGCGGCCATGTTCTCCAAGATGCCGTCGCTGCAGGAGATGATGCAGGATCTCGGCGACCTGCGACTGTCGCACATGGACGAATACGGGATCGACCGGCAGCTGCTGTTGCTGACCGCGCCCGGCGTCCAGGTCGTGCGGCCGTCAGAGGGCACAGCTCTCGCCCGCGAGGCCAACGACATCGCCGCCGACGCGTGCCGCCGCCATCCCGATCGCTTTTCCGCCTGCGCGGCGTTCGACCCGCGCGACGTGAAGGGCTCGGTCAAGGAGATCGAACGGGCCATGGGCACGCTCGGCCTCAATGGCGCGGTGCTCAACTCGCACTTCCAGGGCCACTACATCGACGAGCGCGAGTACTTCCCGATTCTCGAAGCGCTCGAGGCGATGGATGCTGCGCTGTACATCCACCCGACCGCGCCGTTCAACGCGCCGCACTACGAATCGCGCGGCTTCTTCGGCGCGCTCGGCGGTTTCCCGCACGACGTCTGGCTGCACACCATGGGGCTGATCTTCTCGGGCGCCTTCGACCGATTCCCCAAGTTGCGACTCGTCATCGGCCACATGGGCGAATGCATGCCGCTGCAGCTCTATCGCTTCGACTGGATGCAGGGGAACGCGGACAATCGCCAGGGGCTGCGCGGCGGTCAGGAGCCGGTCAAGCTGCAGCACCCTGTCAGCTACTACTTCCGCAACAATATCTGGATCACCACCAGCGGCGTTGGCTGGGAGCCGGCGATCAAATTCTGCATGGAAGTCCTCGGACCTGAACGCGTGCTTTACGCGATGGACTACCCCTACCAGCAGAGCTCCGACGAGGTCGCGGCTTACGACCGCATGAAAATATCGCCCGAACTCAAGAAGATGCTGATGCAGACGAACGCGGAAAAGGTCTTCCGGCTGCCGGTCTGATTGTCATGATGTAACACAATTGCATCACTCAGCGGCCTGTTTCGGCCGTTTCGGGCGCGGCGCTTGCCGCGCCTGATTTGTATGCACTACTGACAATTGTGACGGCACCCCCCCGCCGTCGATTTACATTCAGGAGAGAGAGGAATGGCGAGTTTCCGCCAGCATTCCCGTATTGCCAAATTCTCGGTCGCAAGCCTTACTGCCGTAGCCATTGCTACGGTCGCTGCCCCGGCATTCGCGCAAGACGAAGCCGCTCCCGCTGACGAAAATGTCACGGGCGACATCGTCGTCACCGCGCAGTTCCGCGAACAGCGCCTGCAGGATACGCCGCTCGCCATCACCGCGGTCGACGCCGCGCTGCTGAGCGCGCGTAACCAGGACAACATCGCAGAAGTCGCCCGCCAGGCTCCGAGCGTCACGCTCAACGAAATGGGCGGCGCTTACGGTGCGTCCATGGGTGCCTCGATCCGCGGCATCGGCCAGTTCGACTTCAATCCGGCTTACGAGCCCGGCGTTGGTCTCTACGTCGATGACGTCTACTACCCGACGCTGACCGGCGCGAACTTCGACCTGCTCGACCTCGAGCGCGTCGAAATCCTGCGCGGCCCGCAGGGCACGCTGACCGGCCGTAACTCGATCGGTGGCGCCATCAAGCTCTTCTCGAAGAAGCCGAACGCCAACCCGTCGGCCTTCGTCGAAGGCAGCTACGGCAGCCGCAACCGTCTCGAACTGCGCGGTGGCGTGAACTTCCCGATCGCGGAAGGCCTCTACGCTCGCGTTTCGGGCGTCCACAAGGAGCAGGACGGCTACGTCGACCAGGTCGATTACGGCTGTGCCAACCCGGGCAACCCGGAAGGCATCGCGGCTCGCACCGCGGCGCAGGATTGCGTTGTCGATAAGCTCGGCGGCATCAACTACTCGGGCATCCGTACCTCGGTCCTGGCCGAGCCGACCGACAACGTCGAGTTCATGGTCATTGCCGACTACCAGCGCTCGTACCGCACCAGCGCTGCCGAAGTTCCGATCGTTGCCACCGGCGACGCTTCGAACTTCCTGTGCGGCGACTTCTGCACCTACGCCAGCTGGAACCTGCCGGCGATGGGTCAGCTCGGTGACTGGAACACGGGCAACCGCAACCTGTTCAAGGGCTGGGGCGTCTCGGGTCACCTCAAGATTGACCTGACCGACTCGCTGAACTTCCAGTCGATCACGGCGTACCGTGAGTACACCAACACCTGGGGCACCGACGACGACTTCACGCCGACGCTGACCCGCGCTGCTGGCGGCTACAACGATCTCGACTTCTGGTTCTTCAGCCAGGAACTGCGCCTGAACGGTGAGATCGCCGATGGCCTGGTGGATTACACCCTGGGCGGGTTCTATTCGGATCAGCGCAGCACCTACTACACGGTCCAGGACATCCGTTACATCGTGCCGGGCGTTCCGCTGCAGTTCCAGGGCAACGACCCGATCAACGCCAGCAGCAAGGCCGGCTTTGCGACCGTCATCGCCCACCCGACCGATGCCCTGACCCTCACGGGCGGCATCCGTTACACGGACGAGCACAAGGACTACACGTTCTCGCGTCGCAACATCGACGGTACCGCTCCGCTCACCCCGGATCCGTTCGGTCTCGGTGCGCTCAACGGCCTGACCTCGGTCTACAACGGCGACCGTTGGGATTGGCGCGGGTCGGTCGACTACCGCTTCTCGCCTGAAGTCCTCGCCTACGTAACCGTCGGCACCGGCTTCAAGGGCGGCGGCGTCAGCGCCCGTCCGTTCATCCCGGCTCAGGCGGAACTCGGCATCTTCGGTCCGGAAACCGTCGTGTCGTACGAAGGCGGCCTGAAGACCGACCTGTTCGACCGCGCGGTGCGCTTCAACGTTGCCGGCTTCTACAACACCTACAAGGACATCCAGACCCCGCTGTCTGACTGTACTGCGTTCGGTGGTGTAGCCGCTCCCTGTGGTGTTGTTGCCAACGCTGGCGACGGCAAGATCTGGGGTGTCGAAGCCGAAGTGTTCGCCGAACCGATCGAAGGCCTGATGATCGACGGCTCGCTGAGCGTGCTTGACTCGAAGTACACCAGCCTGTCGCCGGCCGTTGGCACCAGCGTCACGCTGGACGATCCGGTTGTTTCGCCGGGCGTCACCGGCAGCGCCGGCGTGCAGTACGAGATCAAGTTCAAGAACGAGGGCTCGATCACGCCGCGCTTCGACATTGCCTATCGTGGCGAGACCTTCCAGGGTCACGGCCTCGATGCAGTGAGCACGGATTGGCAGAACACCCCGGGCTACTGGCTGGGTAACGCGCGTCTCACGTACCGCAACCCGGACAGCGACCTGGAAGTGGCGCTGGAAGTGACCAACCTGTTCGACAAGTACTACCTGCCGTCGCGTTTCGACGCGGTCTACAGCCTGGCCGGCACGGCCTACGCTCAGGTCGGTGCTCCGCGCGAATGGCGGATCAGCCTGCGCAAGGACTTCTAAGTCCTCGCAAAGGTACGAAATGTGGAAGGGCGGCCTCTCGGGGCCGCCCTTTTACTTTGCGCGAAGGGGCAGGCGGAAATCGGTGCGGGTTGCCGCCCTCCAGAACCATTCGAGCGGGCCATAACGGAAGTGGCGGAACCACAGCGCCGCGAGGGCCATCTGTGCCGCGAAGGTGACGACACCCAGCCCTACGAGTTGGGCCGACGACAAGTCGTCGAACAGCCCGATCCCGAAACCGTAGAGTAGCGGCGCGGCGACCAACGACTGGCCGACATAGAGCGTCAGCGTCATCTTCCCGGCCGGTGCCAGGGTGGCGAGCGCCCGCCCGAGCGGTGAATGCCAGGCCAGCACGAACAACGAAACATGCAGCGCCATCGCCGATAGGGCGCGCCATTGGCCGGTGAACCACTCCATCGCCTGGCGCTGCATCGGCAGCCCTCCCGCGTCCGGGCCTGGCGGGAGGATGCGTGGCTCGAGCAGGCTGACCAGGATCCAGACCCCGGCACCCGCCGCGGCAATGGCCAGCCACGCCTCGCGCCGCTCGGCTGCCTGAGCGAACAGTTTCTGGCGCTGCAGGACCATGCCGACGAGGAACAGGCCTGCGACCTCGAGCACGCGGCCGGTCTCCAGATAGAACGACCACTTCCCGGTCATCCCGGGCCCGGCGTTCACGTGCAGCACTTCCGCAAACGACCCAGTGGCAAGGGTGCCGAGGCCGGTGTCACCGAAGAAATAAGGCTGCGCGGCAGTCCACGCTGCATCGCCCGCGAACCAGGCGCGGGCGAGAAGGGGAATCTGCAGGAACAGCAGGAAGGCAAGGGCCAGCAGGACCTTGTCCGACCGCACGCGGTCGAACGGGATCATCAGGAGGCCGACCGCCGCCAAGACCTGCAGGATGTCCCCGCGATAGATCAGCGCATGCAGCGTGCCGATCCCGAACAGCAGCACCAGCCGCCAGATGAACCGCAGGGTGAAGTCCTTCTTCCGCTCCCTCTCGTTGGCCATGATCGTAGCGAAGCTGAAGCCGAACAGCAGGGCGAAGATCGCGAACGACTTGCCCGCGAAGATTGCCATGACCCCGTCGAACCACGGGTCGGGCATGGGGTCGAGCCAGTAGAGCTCGAACCGCTCGACGCAGTGAACCAGGAACAGCCCCAGCAGCGCATAGCCGCGCAGGGCATCGACCATGTCGATGCGGTTGTTCGGCATTTTCCCTCCCCAGGTTTTAGGGAGGGCTTACCAGTTACGCGCTGGTAGCGCTACCGGGAGGCAGGTGCGGGGCGGCCCAGGTCGAGCCGCCCCGTCTTTATCAGTCCGCCATCGCCGGGACCGGGCCCCAGATTTCCTCGGCCACTTCCACCACCAGGCGGATCTTGTCGGCCTGCTGTTCGGTGGTGATGTCGTTGCCGTGGACGGTCGAGGCGAAGCCGCATTGCGGGCTCAGCGCCAGTTGATCGATGTCGGCGTACTTGGTCGCCTCGTCGATCCGGCGCTTGATGTCGTCCTTGCTTTCGAGCTCGCCCAGTTTGGTGGTGACCAGGCCGAGCACCACGGTCTTGCCCTTGGGCAGGAACCGCAGCGGCGCGAAATCGCCCGAGCGCGGATCGTCGTATTCGAGGAAGAACGCGTCGATATCGAGCTCGTTGAACATGATCTCCGCGACCGGCTCGTAACCGCCCTCTGCGGCCCAGCTCGAACGGAAGTTACCGCGGCACAAGTGCACGGCCTTGATCATGTCGGCCGGAGCGCTCCTGAAGCTCTCGTTGATGAGCTTGGCATACTGGCGCGGGGTATCGTTCGGATCGACCCCACGCGCAGCCGCATCGGCGCGGTGTGTATCATCGCACAGATAGGCGAGGTTGGTGTCGTCCATCTGGATGTAGCGGCAACCCGCGGCGGCGAGGCTGTCGACTTCGGCGCGGTAGGCGGCGGCGACGTCCGAATAGAACTCATCCATGGTCGGATAGACGTCCTGCGGGATGCCTTCGCGGCCGGCGCGGAAGTGCAACATGGTCGGGCTGGGGATCGCAACCTTGGGTGTCTGGCTCGTCAGGCTGGCGAGGTACTGATAGTCCGCGAGCTGGATCGGCTTCACGTGCTTGACCTTGCCCGAAACGACCATCTTCGGCGGCGCGAAGTGGACGTCCTTGCCGGTGTCGTTCTTGAACGCCTTGGCAATCCCGCCATGCTCTTCGACGCCGTCGAGCTGGAGCAGGAAGTCGGTGTGGAAGAAGTACCGGCGGAACTCACCGTCGGTAATGGCCTTGAGGCCGAGGCTTTCTTCCCATTTGACCAGGTCCGCGATGGCCCGGTCTTCGATGGCGCGCAGTTCGGAATAATCGATATTGCCCGCCGAGCGATGCTCGCGCGCTTCGATCACGCTGCGGGGACGGAGGAACGAGCCGACGTGGTCGGCGCGAGACGGCAGCTTTGTAGTCATGGAAGTGTCCTGTCTGGCTAACGTTCAATGCTAGGCCAGGGTCATAACGCGGGCTCGCGCTCGACTGACGTGCACTTGATAAGCCCAACTCATGCTGCGCTGCAACGGGGAAAAATCCGTATCGTCGCGCCGCTTGACCGGACGGGCGCGGCGACACTAGGCACCGAACAGCACAACAGAGCCGTTCCGAACGGAAGCGGCGGGAGAGGGTTGTTCAGCATGAAGTCTGTTAAGTGGATCGTTGCCGCTTGCGCCGCGCTCGCGCTCGCGGGCTGCAACCGTAAGGAAGAGGCCGCGCAGCCGTCAGCCCTGCCGACTACCGGCGTGACCGATGCGATGATCGCGGCCGCCGACGCCAACGAATGGCTCTCCTACGGCCGCGACTATGCCGAACAGCGCTTCAGCCCGCTGACGCAGATTTCCGACGCCAACGTCTCCAAGCTCGGCCTCGCCTGGTATGCCGACATGGAAACGGCGCGCGGGCAGGAAGCGACGCCGCTGATGCACGACGGCACGCTCTACGTCTCGACCGCGTGGTCGATGGTGAAGGCGTTCGATGCCAAGACTGGCGCGCTCAAGTGGTCCTACGATCCCAAGGTCCCGCGCGAGACGCTCGCGCGCGCCTGCTGCGACGCGGTCAACCGCGGCGTCGCGCTCTATGGCGACAAGGTCTACGTCGCCGCGCTCGACGGGCGCTTGATCGCGCTCGACCAGGCAACCGGCAAGGAAGTCTGGTCGAAGAAGGTCGTGCCGGATGATGTGAGCTACACCATCACCGGTGCGCCGCGCGTGGCGAAGGGCAAGATCCTCATCGGTTCGGCCGGCGCCGAATACCGCGCCCGCGGCTTCATCGCTGCTTATGACTGGCAGACCGGCGACGAGCTGTGGCGCTTCCATACCGTACCGGGCAATCCCGCGGACGGCTTCGAGAACGACGCGATGGAAAGCGCGGCGAAGACCTGGGGCGGCAAGTGGTGGGAACTCGGCGGTGGCGGCACCGTGTGGGATTCGATCACTTATGATCCCACCACCAACCTTGTCCTGTTCGGCACTGGTAATGCCGAACCGTGGAACCCGGGCGCCAATGGCCGCGACAAGGCTGCCGGTGTCGAAGGGTCGGGCGACAACCTCTACACCTCGTCGATCGTCGCGGTGAACGCGGACACGGGCAAGTACGTCTGGCACTTCCAGGAAACCCCGGAAGATCGCTGGGACTACGATTCCAACGCGCAGATCACCCTGGCCGACCTGACCATCGGCGGGAAGCAACAGCGCGTCGTGCTGCATGCGCCGAAGAACGGCTATTTCTACATGCTCGACGCGAAGACCGGGAGGTTCCTCAACGGCACCGCCTGGACCCCGCAGAACTGGACCACCGGGATCGACCCGGTCACCGGACGGCCGACGATCAACCCCGAAGCGCGCTACGAGCTGACCGGCAAGCAGTGGGTCTCGCTGCCCGGCGCGGGCGGTGCGCACTCGTGGCAGCCGATGAGCTACAGCCCCAAGACCGGGCTGGTCTACATCCCGGCCAACAACGCAGGCTTCCCCTACTTTGCCGAGGAAGACTGGCAGCCGTCTTCGATGGGTTTCCAGACCGGCATCAACTCCGCCGCTACTGCCATGCCGGCGGTTGCCGAAGTGCGGCAGCAGATCCTCGGCTCGACCACGGGCTCGCTCGTGGCGTGGGATCCAGTGGCGAAGAAGCAGGCGTGGAAGATCGACTTCGACGGGCCGTGGAACGGCGGCACGCTGTCCACGGCGGGCAACCTCGTGTTCCAGGGCAACGCGCGTGAGCAGTTCGTCGCTTATGCGGCCGACAGCGGGCGCAAGCTGTGGTCGTTCCCGGCGCAGACCGGAATCATCGCCGCGCCGATGACCTACTCCGTCGACGGCGAACAGTACGTCGCGATCCTCGCCGGATGGGGCGGGGTATGGGACATCGCGCCTGGCATCCTCTCGTCCAAGTCCGGCCGTCCGCGCAACATCAGCCGCCTGTTGGTGTTCAAGCTCGGCGGCACGGGCAAGCTTCCGCCGGCCCCGCCGATGAAGGAGCTGGTGCTCGATCCTCCGGCCTTCACCGGCACACCGGCCCAAGTCTCGCGCGGGGCTTCGCTGTTCGGCCGCTATTGCTCGGTCTGCCATGGCGACGCCGCGGTTTCGGGCACGCTCAACCCCGACCTGCGCCTGTCACCGGCGATCGGCAGTGCCGACGCGGTCCGCTCGGTCGTGATCGACGGAGCGCTGCAGCACAACGGCATGGTCTCGTTCAAGGAGGTCGTCACCGCGGCCGACGCCGAGGCGATCCGCCAATACGTGCTCAAGCGCGCGAACGAGGACAAGGCGCTGGAGGGCAAGGCGGCCATTCGCCCCTAGCGGATAGGAATCGACACGGCCGCACAGCGATTGTAACGACCGTTAGCAAGAGGCGCGTCTTGGCGCGCCCGCCCCGCGTTTGCTAGTCTCGGCGCAAACAGGGATTCGTTTCGGGAAAGGACCTGTAAATGAACGAAGTCACCACCATCGACCGCACCCAGCGGGAGTACTCGCAGGCCGCCAAGGATTTCCTGGCGCGCAAGCCGCAGCTGTTCATCAATGGCGAATGGGTCGATTCCTCGCACGACAAGACGCTCGACGTCGAAGACCCGTCGAGCGGCAAGATCGTCGGCCAGATCGTCGACGCTTCGGACAAGGATGTTGATCGGGCCGTCGCCGCAGCGCGCACCGCGTTCGACGACAACCGCTGGTACGGCCTGCCGCCGATGCAGCGCGAGCGTGTCATGCACCGCCTGGCCGACTTGCTCGAGCGCGACGCCGACTTGTTCGCCGAACTCGAAGCGATCGACAACGGCAAGCCCAAGGGCATGGCCGGCGCGGTCGACATCCCGGGCGCGATCAGCCAGATCCGCTTCATGGCCGGCTGGGCCAGCAAGTCCGGCGGTCAGGTGATCAACCCCTACACCATGCCGACCGGCACCGTGTTCAGCTACACCGTCAAGGAGCCGATCGGCGTCTGCGCCCAGATCGTGCCGTGGAACTTCCCGCTGCTGATGGCCTGCCTCAAGATCGCCCCGGCGGTCGCGGCGGGTTGCTGCACCGTGCTCAAGCCGGCCGAACAGACCAGCCTCACCGCGCTGAAGCTGGCCGACCTGGTTCAGGAAGCCGGCTTCCCGGCGGGCGTGATCAACATCATCACCGGTAACGGCCACACCGCCGGTGACCGCATGGTCAAGCACCCCGACGTGAACAAGATCGCCTTCACCGGCTCGACCGAGATCGGCAAGGTGATCAACAAGAACGCCACCGACACCATGAAGCGCGTGACGCTCGAACTGGGCGGCAAGAGCCCGGTCGTCGTCATGCCCGACGTGGACGTTGCCACGACCGCTCCGGGCGTTGCCGGCGCGATCTTCTTCAATGCCGGCCAGGTCTGCGTCGCCGGTTCGCGCCTGTTCGCGCACAAGTCGATCTTCGACGACGTGCTCGAAGGCATGACCAAGACCGCCGACTTCTGGAGCCCGCGCGCTTCGCTCGACCCCGCCGGCCACATGGGCCCGCTGGTGTCGAAGGAGCAGCACGAGAAGGTGCTGGGCTACATCGAAGCCGGCAAGCGTGACGGCGCCAGCGTGGTCATGGGCGGCGACGCTCCGGCCAGCGACGGCGGCTACTACGTCAACCCGACGATCCTCGCCAACGTGAACCCGCAGATGAGCGTGGTTCGCGAAGAGATCTTCGGCCCGGTCGTGGTGGCACAGCGCTTCGAGGATCTCGATGAAGTCGCCAAGATGGCCAACGACACCAACTTCGGCCTCGGCGCCGGTGTCTGGACCAAGGACGTCAGCGCGATGCATCGCCTGGCTTCGAAGATCAAATCGGGCACCGTGTGGGGCAACTGCCACGCCACGATCGACACCGCGCTGCCGTTCGGCGGCTATAAGGAGTCGGGTCTGGGCCGTGAACAGGGCCAGGCCGGGTTCGAATGCTACCAGGAGACCAAGACGGTCATCATCCAGCTCTAAGCTGGTAGCCTGATTTCCCGCACGGGCGGGAGCAACGGGGCCGGCCCTGTCACAATGCGTGACGGGCCGGCCTTGTCATACCTGGCCCCCGAATGCATGGGGGCAGCCAACCGAACCGATTCAGGAATTGCCGACGTGCCCATCGACCTCGCCAAGATCCGCGCCATCGACGTCCACGTCCATGCAGAGGTGTCGTGCCACGATCCGGAAGACCCGGTGATGGGCAAGTTCTTCGATGCCGCCAGCGCCTATTTCAAGGCGCCGCGCGAACGGCCGAAGATGCCCGAGATCATCGAGCTTTACCGCGAATCCAACATTGCGCTCGTGCTGTTCACGGTCGACTGCGAAAGCGGCATGGGCGCCAAGCGCGTCAGCAATTACGAGGTCGCCGAACAGGCCGCCAAGAACGACGACATCTGCATGGCCTTCGCCAGCATAGATCCGCACAAGGGCAAGTACGGCGCCCGCGAAGCGCGCGACCTGATCGAGAACTATGGGGTCAAGGGCTTCAAGTTCCACGGCATCGCCCAGAACGCCCACCCGGCCGACCGCATGGCCTATCCGATCTACGAAGTGATCGCCGAATACGGGCTGCCCGCGATCTTCCACACCGGCCACTCCGGCATGGGCACCGGCATGCGTGGCGGTGGCGGCATGCGCCTCAAGTATGGTCAGCCGATCCTGATCGACGATGTCGCGGTCGACTTCCCTGACATGAAGATCATCCTCGCCCACCCGAGCTGGCCGTGGGTCGATGAGAGCCTGTCGATGGCGTTGCACAAGACCAACGTGTTCATCGACCTTTCCGGCTGGAGCCCGAAGTACTTCCCGAAACAGGTGATCCAGTACGCCAACACCCAGCTCAAGCATAAGATGCTGTTCGGCACGGACTTCCCGCTGATCCACCCGGACAAGTGGATGGCTGCCGCAGCCGAAGTGGGCTTCCGCGAGGAAGTCATGCCGCTGATCATGAAGGACAACGCGGCCAAGGTTTTGGGGCTCGCGTGAACGATCCGACGGACATCCGCGCCTGGCAGCGGCTGTCCGATCGCATCACCACTTCAGGTCGGCTCGAGGAGCCCGATCCCGCGCGCCTGGCGGAGATCGGCGTGCGCCATGTGATCAACCTCGCGCTGCCGGATCACCCCGAGGCGCTTCCCGACGCCGAAGCGGCGTTTGCGGCGGCGGGCCTCGCCTATACACCGATCCCCGTCCCGTTCGACGCCCCGAGCGAAGAGCACTACCGCGCCTTCCGCGAAGCGCTCGCTGCGGTGGAAGGCCCGGTTCATGTTCACTGCATCATGAACTGGCGCGTGTCGGCTTTCTTCTACCGCTACCACCGCGATGCTTGCGGGATGGCGGAGGCTGAGGCACGGGCATTGATGGAGCGGCAATGGTCGCCAGAGAACAACGACCACCCGGCCGCACCGGCCTGGGCGGCCTTCATACGGGAGAGTGACAGCTGATGGATTTTGGCGGCCAGCATATCGTCGTTACCGGCGCGTCCAGTGGGATCGGCCTCGTCGCAGCCAGATTGCTGGCAGAGCGCGGTGCCAAGGTCTCGCTACTCGCCCGCCGCCAGGAGATGCTTGACGAGGCTGTCGCAGAGATCGGCGCCAATGCCGCCGGTTTCGCCGCCGATGTCGGCGACAAGGCCCAGCTCGAAGCCGCGCTCGATGTGGCCGCGGCGCACTTCGGCCCGATCCACGGCCTGTTCGCCAATGCCGGCCTCACCGGAGGCTTTACTCCGGCGGTCCACTTTGACCCGGAGGTGTTCGAACAAACCGTCCGTGTGAACCTGACCAGCGTGTTCTGGGCGATCCAGAAAGTCCTGCCGGCGATGATCGAGGCGAAGAAGGGCGTGATCCTCGTCACCGGCTCGATGGGCTCGAAGCGCGGCATGGCGATGAACCCGGCCTATGTCGCCTCCAAGCACGGCGTGCTCGGCCTGACCCGCGCGATCGCGGTCGAAATGGCGCCGCACAATATCCGCGCCAACTGCATCATCCCCGGCTTCATCCGCACCGAAGCGCTCGACCGCATCCCGCCCGAGCAGCAAGGCAAGATCGAAGCCCGCATCCCCCAGCGCCGCATGGGCTCGCCCGAGGAGCTGGCCGAAGTCGCCGCGTTCCTCCTGAGCGACGCGGCGAGCCACGTCACGGGGCAGGATTGGGCCGTCGATGGCGGCGTTCTGGAAAGCATCGAGGTCTGATGGCCGAACCGCGTCAGGCGATGACCGTGTACCTACGGGGTAGGCGTCACATGCTGACCTCCATCGCAGGCGCGGTCCTGATTATCTGGGGTATTCCATTTGCTGCCGCCCTGATCGGCATCCCATCCAGCTCGGCGTTGCCTTGGGTAATTCTGCCCTTGGCCGTGGTCTGGGTGCTTTTTTCTGGTTTTGGCTCGTTTCTGATCGCGTGCCCGCAATGCAATCGATCTGTGTTCATGCGCGGCCTTCTTTGGACCGTGCCGTGGCCAGCAAGACGTTGCAGCAAATGCGGCAACGACCTGACCTTACCGATTCAATCCGAATAACGGACTTAAACTGAGAGGCACGATGGCACTGAAGTACTACCACGCCGAACCGCTGGCGAACTCGCTCAAGTCGATGATCCCGCTCAAGGAAAAGGGGCTCGCCTACGAGAGCATCTATGTCGACCTGCACAAGTTCGAACAGCATTCGGACTGGTTCGTGGCGATCAATCCCGAAGGCCAGGTGCCGGTGCTCGACCATGACGGGACGATCATCACCCACACCACGGTGATCAACGAATACCTCGAGGATGCCTTCCCCGACGCGCTTCCTCTTCGGCCCCGCGATCCCGTTGGCGCGGCGCGGATGCGGTACTGGAACAAGTTCGTCGACGAGCACGTGATGAACCACGTCTCGATGCATGGCTGGCATCGCCTGGTCGGCGTGATCGCGCGCAACATCGACGAGGGGACGTTCGAGGAACTGCTGAGCCACATCCCGCTGCCCGACCAGCGCAAGAAGTGGTCGACCGCGCGCTCGGGCTTTTCCGAGGCGGACCTGCAGAACGCCAGCGACAAGATCGACTACGCGCTCGCCAAGATCGAAAAGCAGCTCGGCGAAACCGCCTGGCTGGCGGGGAATGACTACACTCTCGCCGACATCAACTTCTACTCGCACTGCGGGATGATGGTGGAGCGGATGTTCCCGGAAAAGGACGTCGCCGCGAACTATCCGCGCCTTGTCGAATGGCGCGAGCGGGTTACGACGCGCCCTGCGGTGGCCGAGGCTCTGAAGGCGGAGGACCGCACGGCTCCCGGCCTGCGCACCTGGAGCGGCGATCGCTGAGCAAACCCCGGCAAGGATGACTGGAGGAGGGGAGCCATCGCTGCTACCTCCTCCCGATAGCGGCTAGGCAGAAAACTGCTCGCCGTAGCGCTCTTCCTCCTCCGGGTGAGCGCAATGGGCAAGACCAAGGGGAAACCGATATATGCGTGCATGGATGTTGCCGGCGAACTCGGACGGGTTCGACAAGCTCTACGTCGAGACTCTTCCCGACCCGACGCCCGGACCGGGCGAAGTTCTGATTCAAGTCCATGCCTGTTCAATCAATTACCGCGACTTCGCCGTCGCGGCCGGCAAGTACTTCGGCGGTGCGCTGAAGGCTCCCGCGATCCCGCTTAGCGATGGCGCGGGCCAGGTGGTCGCGGTCGGTGCGGGCGTGACGAAGTTCAAGGAAGGCGACCGGGTCCAGGGTTCGTTCTTCATGAACTGGGAAGACGGCCCGCCGCGCATGGGCCCGGCGCTGGGTGACGGCTTCGCGCCCGGCATGCTGGCCGAACTGGTGGTGCTTCCCGAAGCTGGCGTCGTACCGATGGCCGAGAGCCTCGACTATGCCGAAGCCGCCTGCCTTCCGTGTGCCGGCGTGACCGCGTGGAACGCGCTCTACGAAGGGCCGCGCGCACTGCTTCCGGGGCACAAGGTCCTTGTGCTCGGCAGCGGCGGCGTGTCGATGCTGGCGCTGCAGCTGGCACGGGCAGGCGGGTGCGAGGTCATCGCTACCTCCTCCTCGCACACCAAGCTGGAGCGGATCCGCGAGCTCGGCGCCGCGCATACGGTCAACTACAAGGCGATGCCCGACTGGGGCCGCTTCATCGGCCAGGAGCTGGGCGGGGTCGACAAGGTCGTCGAAGTCGGCGGCGCGGGGACGGCGGAACAGTCGATGGCGGCGCTGCGCACCCATGGCGAGGTGGCCTTGATCGGCGTGCTCTCCCCCGAGGGCGGACCCAACCCGCGCGGGCTGATGATGACCGCGGGCACGATGCGCGGCATCTTCGTCGGCTCCACCGCGATGGCCCGGCGCCTCAACGCGGCGGTCGACGCCAACGGCATCAAGCCGCTGATCGGCCAGCGCTTCGGCTTCGAACAGGCGAAGGACGCCTATGCCCACGCCTGGGGTCCGGAGAGCTTCTCCAAGACGGTGATCGAGCTGGTCTGATCGGATTGACGGAGGGCCAGCCCTCCCCCATCCTCCACGGCAATCCAGGGGCGGCATAGAACCGCCCCGGATGGCTTCGCTCGCAACGACGAGTGATGGGGAGGAACGAGAGGATGGCCACAGTCGCTCAAGCGGGCACACAAGCCGCGCCCATAACCCGGCGCTACGAACTTACGCTCTTGCTGCTTCTGACGCTGGCGAACGGCGTTGTCGCGTTCGACAGGCTGACGGTGGCGTTCCTGGCGCCGTACATCGTCGCCGACCTCGGGCTCTCTAACGCGGAAGTCGGCTGGCTCGCCGGAGCGCTCTCGGGCGCAGTTGCGCTGAGCGCGTTCTTCGGCGGACGGCTGGCCGACCGCACCGGGCGGCGCAAGACGATCCTGATCATCTGCACGCTGGTGTTCTCGCTCGGCTCGGGAGCCGGCGGGTTGGCGCTGACTTTCACGACCCTGCTCGCCGCGCGCTTCGCCCTCGGCATTGCCGAAGGGCCGATGGTGCCGATCGGCCAGACCGTGATCGCAGAGACGAGCAAGCCCGAACGGCGCGGGGTCAACATGGGCTTCATGCAGATGGTCGGCGCGTTCGGCCTGGCCGGTTTCCTCGGCCCGATCGTGGCGACGCAACTGGCGGACGACCACGGCTGGCGCACAGCGATGTTCCTCTCGATCCTGCCGGGCTTGCTTCTCGTGGCGTTGCTCGCGGTGTTCATGCGGCCCGACCCCAAGATCGCTCCGGTGCAGGACGAGGCGGCGAGCAATTTCGTCCAGGCGCTCCGCACGTTGCTGGGCCTGCGCAACATGCGCGTAGCGCTTGCCGTCGCTGCCTGCGTGACGGCGTGGCTGGTGCTGCAAAACACCTTCCTGTCGCTATTCCTGACCGAGGACAAAGGCCTCTCGCCGACCACCGCAGGCTGGGTCATCTCGATGGGCGGCATCGCCGGAATCGTCGGCGGGATCGGGCTTCCGTTTCTCTCGGACCGCATCGGTCGCAAGCCGGTGCTGATCTTCGGCTCGCTCGCCTGTGTCGGCTCCCCGCTCGCGCTGCTTCTGCTGCCGGGCGATCCGACGCTGCTGGCGGGCGCGATCCTGATCGGCTGGCTGCCGCTCGGGATAGCTCCGCTCTACTGTGCCACCGTCCCGGCGGAGAGCGTCAGCCCGGCGCTAGCCACGACCGCGGTCGGTCTGTCGATGGGTACGGCAGAGTTCGTTGGCGGGGTAATCCTGCCGCCCGTCGCGGGCGAGGTCGCCGACACTTATGGCCTGTCGTCGGTCTTCATGATCTGCATCGCGCTTGCCTTGCTGGCCGGGTTCGCGGCATTGTTCCTGAAGGAGACCGCCCCCCGGATCGCCGGAGCGCCAAAGGAAGCCTGAACCATGTGGGAAATCCGCGTCACCCCGGCCGGTGACTTCGACAACCATGCTCTCGAATACGAGCACATCAAGGTCGAGCCGCTCTCGGGCGCGATGGGGGCGGAAGTCGTCGGCGTGCGCCTGCCCGAGATGTCGGATGCGGCGTTCGAGGAGCTCAAGCAGGCGCTCTATCGCCACAAGATGATCTACCTGCGCGACCAGTTCCTGACGCATGCCGAGCATGAGGAATTCGGCGCGCGCCTCGGGCCCTTCGCGATCGACGCTTACACCCAAGGTGTTCCGGGACACCGCGAGGTCCACCCGATCATCAAGGAAGCCGAAACCAAGTCCGCCAGCCTGTTCGGAGGCGGCTGGCACACCGACTCGCCCTTCCTCGAAGAGCCGCCCGCGATCACCACCCTGCGCGCGGTTGAGGTCCCTCCGTTCGGCGGCGATACCAGCTGGGCCAACTGCGCGCTCGCCTTCCGCCACCTGAGCAAGACCTACCAGGACATGCTGCGCCCCTTGCGCGTCCACATGAGCGCGGCCAACAACTACGCCACGCAGACCAAGCTGATGGGCAAGGCAATTCCGTTCGCCGACAAGGAGCAGTTCGAGCAGGGCCAGCGCGGCACCTACCACCCGCTGGTGCGCACCCATCCGGAGACTGGCGAGGAATCGCTCTACATCTGCGACACCTACACCGCCGGCTTCGAAGGCATGACCACGTTCGAGGCCAAGCCGATCGTCGACTTCCTCGTCGCGCATTGCACCCAGGCGGCATTCTGCTGCCGGTTGCGGTGGGAGGCGGGGATGGTGGCGATGTGGGACAACCGCAGCGCGATGCACCTCGGGCCGAACGACTACGACGGCTATCGGCGCGAGATGTACCGCACGACGACGGCGGGTACGAAGCCGGTCTGATTCTCGCGAAGTCGGTTTTTTCTCAGGTCTCAACGTGGTAACGGCGTCGCCGCGGTCGCTTCCCGGAATGGGAGTGCATCCATGCGCAAGCTGATGATGGTAATGCTACCGCTCGTCCTGGCCGGCTGTAACAGCCAGCCCGCACAAGAACCCGAAGCCACAGAAACCCCCACGCCAACTGCGGAACCCGTTGCGGCCCAGGTTTCGGCCAATGGATCTCCGGCAGGGACTTACGCGGTCACAGCCAAGGACGGTACAGTGACCACTACTGTGCTTGCGCCTGACGGGACCTACACCGACACCGATGCAAAGGGCGTTGTGACCGAGCAGGGGACCTGGGCGACCGTCGACTTCAAGACGTGCTTCACGCCGAGCACCGAAGGCTCGCATCCACTGTGCTACGTCGAAACCGCCCCTGCCGCGGACGGGTCGTTCACGGCCACGCCCGATAAAGGCGATCCGGTGACGGTGAGGCCCGTGGCGGCAACCGCTACGCCAACCGCTGCGGCGACTTAGTAACCTCTCAGAACAACGCCTGGGGCCGAGCAGCAGTGTCGGCTCCAGGCGCCACGTGCACCGCGGCGCCTAGTGGGGCTGCGGCCAGTAGATCCATGCCAACACCAGCGCGATCAGCCCGACGAACGCGATAACGATCGCGATTTGGACCCACCGAGGCAGGAGTTCGAAAAGCCAATCGAAAAGGAGGTCGAGCATCAATCCGCGAAGAAATTGAGCTCCAACAGCACGTTGTTCGGATCGGGCGTGAAGATCTGCCGCAGGTTGATCGCGCTCACCAGGTTCTCCTGGTACTCCGCGCCCATCGCGTCGAGCCGGCCCTTGACCTCGTCATAGCCGACGCACTTCAGCGCCACGTGGTGCAGCGCACCTGTCAGCGAGCCGGGCTCAACCTCACGATCGTAGGTCCGGTAACAGTCGAGCGAATTGATGTGGATAATCGCCCGATTCTCGGCGTCGAACATCCACGTGGCCGTCTGCGGCGTCAGGGGAGGGGGCGCGTCCTTGCGGATCAGGCCGAGCAGCTTTCCGTAGAATTCTGCCGTCTCATCAAGCCTATCGGTGATGATATTCACGTGATCGAGCGCTTCGACGTTCATGCTGCTTGTTCCTCTCACGGTTCTCTCGCATCGGAGGGCCGCTTTCCGCTTGCGTGCCTAGCCCAATATTGTATGCGGCGCATACAATTTTCGCATACGTGATTCATTCACAGATGAGAGGAACTCTGATGGCCCAGAATCTTGAACAGATCCTGCAGAATACGCCCGATATCGTGGGCAAGCTGCGCAACTCCCAGATCGGCGCTTACGTCTATCCGGTCGTTGCTCCCGAATTCTCCAACTGGCGTTCGGAGCAGTGGGCTTGGCAGCACAGCGCAGTGCTGTTCGACCAGTCGCACCACATGTTCGACCTGTACATCAAGGGTCCGGATGCTCTCAAGCTCCTCTCGGACACCATGGTCAACTCGCCGGCTGGCTGGGAAGTCAACAAGGCCAAGCAGTACGTCCCGACCACCCCGGCCGGTCACGTCATCGGCGACGGCATCATCTTCTACCTCGCTGAAGAAGAGTTCGTTTACGTCGGCCGTGCGCCGGCTGCCAACTGGCTGATGTTCCAGGCCCAGAAGGGCGGTTACAACGTCGAAATCATCAACGATCCGCGCTCGCCGAGCCGCCCGATGGGCAAGCCGGTCAACCGCATCTCCTGGCGCTTCCAGATCCAGGGCCCGCGCGCTTGGGACGTCATCGAAAAGCTGAACGGCGAAAAGCTCGACAAGCTCAAGTTCTTCAACATGAGCTCGATGAAGATCGGCAACAAGACCGTTCGCACCCTGCGTCACGGCATGGCCGGTTCGCCAGGTCTCGAACTCTGGGGTCCGTACGAAGAGCAGGACTACATCCGCGACGAGATCCTCAAGGCTGGTGAAGAATTCGGCCTGATCGCCGTCGGTTCGCGCGCCTATCCGTCGAACACGCTGGAATCGGGCTGGATCCCGAGCCCGCTGCCTCCGATCTACACCGGCGACGAACTCAAGGATTACCGTGAGTGGCTCGGTGCCGACAGCTACGAAGCCACCGGCGCTATCGGCGGTTCGTTCGTTGGTAAGTCGATCGAAGACTACTACCTGAACCCGTGGGAACTCGGCTACGGCCCGTTCGTGAAGTTCGACCACGACTTCATCGGCGCCGACGCGCTGAAGAAGCTCGATCCGGCGACCCAGCGCAAGAAGGTCACGCTCGAGTGGAGCGCGGACGACATGAAGAAGATCCAGGGCTCGATGTTCGACCCCGAGGGCGAACAGTACAAGTTCTTCGATCTTCCGCTCGCGAACTACGCCAACAGCAACTACGACAAGGTCGTGGACGCCGACGGCAACGTTGTCGGTCTGTCGCTGTTCACCGGCTACTCGTACAACGAGAAGAAGGCGCTCAGCCTGGCCACCATCGACCACGAAATCCCGCTCGGCACCGAGCTCCACGTTGTGTGGGGTGAGGAAAATGGCGGCACGAAGAAGACCACGGTCGAGCCGCACAAGCAGCTCAACGTCCGTGCGATCGCTTCGCCGGTTCCGTACGGCAAGATGGCTGCTGACACCTACGCCACGGGCTGGCGCACCAGCCGGAACGCCGTTCCGGCCTAAGGCCAGCTAGGCCCAACAAGCTAGGCAAGGCCTCACTCCCCCCCGAGGCCTTACCCGAAGATGGCCCATGGACCCTGCGGGTTCATGGGCCATTGCTTTGGGGGTAAGTCCCCCTTGGCAACGGCCAACATCAGGGCATGTTACCGCGGGGCATCCATAGGATGGCGGATCGGTTCGGCGAGCGGGTTGCACCGGGCCATTTCCGACACCTGCACCGTTCTCGGGACGGCTCCTCCCCCGCAGGGGGGACGGTAAGTGAGGAGCGTGCGATGGCGAACTATGTCCTGGTCCACGGCGCCTGGGGCGGCGGGCATGGCTACGAGCAATTGGCAAGCGACCTGCGCGAGGCGGGGCATCGGGTCCTGGTGGCCGCTCTCACGGGCCTGGGAACACGTTCGGCCCAGCTCCACCCCGGCATCACCTTATCCAACCATATCAGCGACGTCTGCGAGCAGATCGAAGACGCCGGCTACAAACGCTTCATCCTGGCGGGCCATTCCTATGGCGGCATGGTCATAACCGGCGTCGCCGCGCGGCTCGGCTCCAAGATCGACGCCATCGCCTATATCGACGCCTTCCTCCCGGCCGACGGCGAGTCCCTGTGGGACATCACCGGCGAGTTCGAACACAACTGGTACATTGACAGCCAGAAATACACGCCGGGCCTCGTCGCCCCGATCGGCTCGGTCGATTTCGAGCCCGTGCCCGGCCAGATCGGCCGTCACCCGCTGCTAACCCTGACCGAAGCCGTGCGCCTGACCGGAGAGGAAGAGAAGATCCCCCGCCGGGCCTATATCTTCGCCAGCAACTGGGAGCCTACCCCCTTCGGCCGCTTCCGCGACCAAGTGCAGGCCGAAGGCGGCTGGGAATACCATGACAGCCATTCGAGCCACTTCGTGATGGCCGATCAGCCCAAGCAACTGCGCGATATCCTGCTCGACCTTGCGGTCGCTCCGGTGCCCGCTCCGGCAGCCCCTGCGCGATAGGCACAAGTGAGAGCCGCCGGCTCTCACTCAGCCTTATCGGCGGTTAAGCGCCGCTTCGCTTTCCGCCATCAGGGCAGCCATAATCTCGGTCACAGGCTCTTCCTTGGTGACCATCCCGACCGACTGACCGGCCATGAGGCTGCCGTTCTCGACGTCGCCATCGATCGCGGCGCGGCGCAGGGCACCGGCCCAGAAGCGTTCGATCTGCAGCTGCGCCTCACCCATGTCGACCGAGCCCGCATCGAGCAGGTTGGCGACTTCGCGCTGCTTGGCGGTGAACTCCTCGGTGCCCTTGTTCTTGAGTGCGCGGACCGGGATCACCGGCAGGCGCGGGTCGATCTGCACGCTCGCCACCGCGTCGCGGGCGTTGGCGCGGAAGAAGGCCTTCTTGAAGTCGGGGTGGGCGATGGATTCGGTCGCGCAGGCGAAGCGGGTGCCGAGCTGGACGCCGACTGCGCCCATCTCCAGGTAGCCGGCCATCGCCTCGCCCCGGCCAATGCCGCCGGCGACGAACACCACATGATCATCGGCGAGCTCGGGCAGGAATTCCTGCGCCAGTACGCTCGTCGCCACCGGGCCGATGTGGCCGCCGGCTTCCATGCCCTCGATCACCAGCGCGTCACCACCGGAGCGGAGCAGCTTCTTCGCCAGCGCCAGGGTCGGCGCGAACACGATGACCTTGGCGCCGAAGGCCTTGATCGCCTCGACACTGCCCTTGGGCGGGATGCCGCCCGCGAGCACGACGTGGCCGACCGAATGCTTGCCGCAAACCTCGATCAGTTCGAACAGGTCCGGGTGCATTGTAATCAGGTTGACGCCGAACGGCTTCACCGTGAGCGCCTTGGTCGCGGCGATCTCCGCGTCGAGCAGTTCGGGCGTCATCGCACCGCACGCGATCACGCCGAACCCGCCGGCGTTGCTGATCGCCGAGACGAGATTGCGCTCGGAAACCCAGCTCATGGCGCCGCACAGGATCGCATGTTCGCTACCGAGGAACTCGGCTCCACGGCGCATCAGGGCCGATGTCTTGGGATAGGCAGTCATCGGCGCCGCTTAGTGGGCGATTGCTTCCGCCGCAAGCGCTCTCGACAGCGGAGCTTGCTCTACGATTAATCGCTTTTTCCGCACTCGGTGACGCAAGTTAATCGCTTCGCTCGATGCAAAGGCGGAGTTAGCCTCACACAAGAATCGCCAACAGAGGAGAGATGGATCATGGATGCGAAGACTGGCTCGATCGACGGTTGCCCGATGGGACATGACGGTGGAGTACGCAGTTTGCTCGGCCGCACCAATCGGGACTGGTGGCCCGAAATGCTGGCGACCGAGATCCTCAATCCCAATGGCCCGTCGAACCCGATGGGTGAAGACTTCAACTATGCCGAAGCGTTCAACACGCTCGACTACAAGGCGCTCAAGGCGGACCTGACTGCCCTGATGACCGACAGCCAGCCCTGGTGGCCGGCGGACTATGGCCACTACGGCCCGTTCTTCATCCGCATGGCCTGGCACGCGGCGGGCACTTATCGCACGGCTGACGGGCGCGGCGGCGCCAACAGCGGGCAGCAGCGCTTCGCCCCGCTCGACAGCTGGCCCGACAACGGAAACCTCGACAAGGCCCGGCGCCTGCTGTGGCCGATCAAGCAGAAGTACGGCAAGAACATCAGCTGGGCCGACTTGTTCATCCTCACCGGCAACGTCGCGATCGAGAGCATGGGCGGCCCGGTGTTCGGCTTCGGCGGCGGCCGCGCCGACGTGTTCGAGCCGGAACGCGACATCTACTGGGGTTCGGAAGACAAGTGGGTCAACGAAGGCGTGCAGACCCGCATCGACCCCGAGAAGAGCCTGAACGAGATCGAAGGCCCGCTCGCCGCAATCCAGATGGGCCTGATCTACGTCAACCCGGAAGGTCCGGGCGGCAATCCCGATCCGCTGCAATCGGCGCGCGACATCAAGGAAACGTTCGAGCGCATGGCGATGAACCATGAGGAGACTGTTGCGCTCACCGCGGGCGGGCACACCTTCGGCAAGGCGCACGGCAATGGTGACGCCTCGCTGCTCGGCGCGGCGCCGGCTGGCGGCGATCTCGCCGCGCAGGGCTTCGGCTGGGTCAGCAGCCACGAAAGCGGCGGCATCGGCGAACATGCCGTGACCAGCGGCATCGAAGGCGCCTGGGTCAACACCCCGACCGAGTGGAGCGAGAACTACTTCCGCCTGCTGCTCGACTATGACTACGAGCTGGTCCGCTCGCCCGCCGGGGCGCAGCAGTGGCAGCCCAAGAACCAGAAGCCGGAGGACATGGCGCCGGCGTCGTGGGATCCGAACATCAAGGTCCCGACGATGATGACCACCGCCGACATGGCGCTCAAGGTCGATCCCGAGTTCCGCGTGATCAGCGAGAAGTTCCGCAACGATCACGAGGCGTTCAAGGATGCCTTCGCCCGCGCCTGGTTCAAGCTGACCCACCGCGACATGGGCCCCAAGGCTCGCTACCTCGGGCCGGAAGTTCCGGCTGAAGACCTGATCTGGCAGGATCCGGTTCCCAAGGGCACCGCGCCCTCGGACGCCGAGGTCAAGGCGGTGAAGGACAAAATCGCCGCCAGCGGCCTCACGGTGAGCCAGCTGATCAAGGCCGCGTGGGCTTCGGCCAGCACTTATCGCAAGTCGGACTTCCGCGGCGGTTCCAACGGCGCGCGCGTTCGTCTCGCTCCGCAGAAGGACTGGGAAGTCAACGAGCCTGCGACGCTCGCCAAGGTGCTTAGCACCTTGGACGGTCTGCGCGGCTCGATGTCGCTGGCTGACGCCATCGTGCTCGGCGGTGTGGTCGGCCTGGAAAAGGC
This sequence comes from Porphyrobacter sp., assembly GCA_017744315.1. Classification (GTDB taxonomy): domain Bacteria; phylum Pseudomonadota; class Alphaproteobacteria; order Sphingomonadales; family Sphingomonadaceae; genus Croceibacterium_A. Next base: position 122,731 of record JAGIBN010000003.1, on the reverse strand, counting down.
GATCAAGGATGGCGGCTCCAACGTGGCGGTGCCGTTCACCGGTGGCCGCGGCGATGCGAGCGAAGCCCAGACCGACGCCGAAAGCTTCGAGGTGATGGAACCGCAGGCCGATGCGTTCCGCAACTATCTGCCGAAGAAGCTGGCGGTGAAGACCGAGGAAATGATGCTCGACCGGGCCTCGCTGCTCGGCCTGTCGGTGCCGGAAATGACGGTGCTGATCGGCGGCCTGCGCGTTCTCGGCGCCAACCACGGCGAGCGTGGCCACGGCCACTTCACCAAGCGTTCGGGCCAGCTGACGAACGACTACTTCGTCAATCTGCTCGACATGACCAATGTCTGGAAGGCCGTCGATGGCTCGGGCGACGAGGAATACGTCGCAACCGACCGTGCTGGCGGCGGAGAGACCTGGCGCGCGACCCGTGCCGACCTGATCTTCGGCTCCAATTCGGAACTGCGGGCGGTGGCTGAGGTCTATGCCGAGAAGGGCGGCGAAGAGAAGTTCGTGAAGGACTTCGTCAAAGCCTGGACCAAGGTCATGAACGCAGGCCGCTTCGACTGAGGCTGATGCGGGCGGCGGTTTCGCGCCGCCGCCCCATTTCCCGGAACCATTCCCGCTCCTGCCGCATAGTCATCGCACAAGCAGCAGGAGACCGCGCGTGAAGGGGTTCGTCGACGATATCGAGAAGCTGACGCTGGATAACACCGACTTCCGCCGGGTTATCTACACTGGCCACAACATCCAGCTGGTGCTGATGTCGATCAATCCCGGCGAGGAGATCGGCGCCGAAGTCCACGACGATCGCGACCAGTTCTTCCGCATCGAAAGCGGCGAAGGAATCGTCTCGATCGACGGCGTCGACCATGCGGTGAAAGACGATGACGCGGTGATCGTGCCGCAAGGCGCGCGGCACAACGTCAAGGCCACGGGCTCCACCCCGCTCAAGGTCTACACCATCTACGGCCCGCCCGAACACATCGACGGCACGGTCCACGTGACTTGCGAGGATGCGCACAAGGCGCACGAGCATTTCGACGGGAAGACGACCGAGTAGGCTGGTCACTCCGCTCGGGGCGGACCCGCGCTGAAATCCGGGATAATCCCAATGCTGTCGTCCGAAGGCGCGGCTTAGGTTCGCCCACACCTAGTGGGAGTCGCCGAGATGCCTAACGGAAAACCCAACATTCTCTTCATCATGGCCGACGACATCGGCTGGTTCAATGTCAGCTGCAACAACAACGGCATCATGGGCTACCGCACGCCCAACATCGACCGGATCGCTCGCGAAGGGGCAAACTTCACCGACTTCTACGGCCAGCAGAGCTGCACCGCCGGGCGCGCCGCGTTCATCACCGGGCAGTCTCCGATCCGCACCGGGCTGACCAAGGTCGGCATGCCGGGCGCGACGATGGGTCTGGGCTTCGACGACCCCACGGTCGGCCAGTTCATGAAGCACTTCGGCTACGCCACCGGCCAGTTCGGCAAGAACCACCTGGGCGACCGCAACGAGCACTTGCCGACCGTGCACGGCTTCGACGAGTTCTTCGGTAACCTCTATCACCTCAACGCCGAGGAAGAGCCGTACTACGACAATTGGCCCAAGGACCCGGCCTTCACCAAGAAGTTCGGCCCGCGCGGGGTGCTGCGCTGCAAGGCTACCGACAAGGACGACACCACGGTCGATCCGCAGTTCGGCAAGGTCGGCAAGCAGACTATCGAGAACACCGGGCCGCTGCCCAAGGAGCGGATGGAGACGGTGGACGAGGAGTTCCTCGGGGCTGCACTGGACTTCATCGATCGCAAGCACGCCGAAGGCCAGCCGTGGTTCTGCTATTTCAACCCGACCCGGATGCACGTGTTCACGCACCTGAAGCCGGAATCGAAGGGCAAGACCGGCCTCGGTACTTATCCCGACGGAATGGTCGAGCTCGATGGCTATGTCGGGCAATTGCTCGCCAAGCTCGATGACCTCGGCGTTGTCGATGACACGATCGTCGTCTTCACCACCGACAACGGCGCCGAAGTCTGCACCTGGCCGGATGGCGGCACCACGCCGTTCCGCGGGGAGAAGGACACCAACTGGGAAGGCGGCTGGCGTGTGCCATGCATGATGCGCTGGCCCGGCGTGATCGAGCCCGGGCAGGTCATCAACGAGATCGCCAGCCTGCAGGACTTCATCCCGACCTTCGCCGCCGCCAATGGCGAGACGGCGCTGGTGGATAAGGTGAAGAAGGGCTTCGAGATGGCCGGCAAGACCTACAAGGTCCATCTCGACGGCTACAACCTGATGCCGTTCCTGTCAGGCAAGGAGGAGAAGTCGCCGCGCGAGGGCTTCATCTACTGGAGCGACGATGGCGACTGCCTTGCGGTCCGCGTGGGCCGCTTCAAGGTCACCTTTGCCGAACAGCGCGCCATGGGCCTCGAAAGCTGGCGCGAGCCGTTCGCCGAGATGCGCATTCCCAAGTTCTACGACTTGCGCGCCGACCCCTTCGAACGCGGCGAGGAGAGCATCAGTTACAACAAGTGGTTCCTGGAGAACAACTACCTGCTCTACGCCGCGCCGCCGATGCTGGCGCAGTGGCTGGAGAGCTTCAAGGAGTTCCCCCCGCGCGCCAAGCCGGCGAGCTTTAGCATCGACCGCGTGATGGAAGCGATGATGCCGAAGAGTTGAGGGGGCGCTACAGGCCCACCGCTAACCCCTCCCGCAAGCGGGAGGGGAACTGGTCAGCTCACTCCGCGGGTTCGTCCGCGTCGAGGCCGTAAGCGGTGTGGAGCACGCGGACCGCGAGTTCGGTCTCGTCCTCGTCGATCAGCACGCTGATCTTGATCTCGCTGGTGGAGATCGCCTGCACGTTGATGCCGCGATCCGCCAGTGCGCGGAACATGGTCGCCGCGACACCAGCATGGCTGCGCATGCCGACGCCGACGACCGAGATCTTGGCGACCTTGCTGTCGGTGATGATGCGGTTGAAGCCGATCGCCTCGCGCTTGTCCTCGAGCAGCGCCTGAGCGCGGGCGAGGTCGGCCTGAGGGACGGTGAAGGTCACGTCCGTCTCGCCCTTATCGCGGCCGACATTCTGGATAATCATGTCGACGTTGATCGCCGCTTCGGCCAGCGGGCTGAAGATATGCGACACGGCACCCGGCCTGTCGGGCACGCGGGTGAGTACGACACGGGCTTCGTTCTTGTCGTGAGCGATGCCGGTGACCAGCTGGCTTTCCATCTGCGAACCTTCCATTTCCTCGTCGGAGACGATCATCGTGCCGGGCAGGTCGTCTGCCGGCGGGGCATCCTCATCGATGAAGCTGGAGAGCACCTGGACGCGCACCCCTTCCTTCATCGCCAGGCTGACCGACCGGGTCTGCAGCACTTTCGCGCCGACAGAGGCCAGCTCGAGCATCTCCTCGTAAGTGACATATTTGAGCTTGCGCGCCCGGGCGACGATCCGCGGGTCGGTGGTGTAGACCCCGTCCACGTCGGTGTAGATGTCGCACCGGTCTGCCCCGATCGCCGCGGCTACCGCAACGGCCGAGGTATCCGAACCGCCACGGCCGAGCGTAGTAACGCGGCCTTCGGCGGAAAGACCCTGGAAGCCCGGGATCACGGCGATCTCGCCGCCCGCCATCGCTTCGCACAGAGCGTCGGAATCGATTTCCATGATGCGCGCCTTGGCGTGCGCCTCGGCGGTGTGAATCGGCACTTGCCAGCCGAGCCATGAGCGCGCCTTGCAGCCCATGGCTTGCAGGGTCAGCGCCAGGAGGCCGCTCGTCACCTGCTCGCCGCTGGCGACGACCACGTCGTACTCGGCCGGATCGTAGAGCGGATTCGCCTCGCGGCAGAAGTTGACCAGGCGATCGGTCTCACCGGCCATCGCCGAAACGACCACCGCGACCTGATGCCCGGCCGCCTGTTGCTTGCGCACGATGTTGGCCACGCGACGGATGCGCTCGGTCCCGGCCATAGAGGTGCCGCCGAATTTCATCACAATGCGGGCCACGAATTAGCGCTCCTGCTGGTCTCAAGTTCCGCGCGCTGTTAGGGATGCGCGATGCCCGATGCAACTGTCGCAAATGCAACCATCCGTCCGGAAGAAGCTTCGCACTTCGCTGCGCTGGCCAAGGACTGGTGGAATCCCAAGGGCAGCTCGGCCATGTTGCACCGCCTCAACCCGGTGCGCCTGTCCTTCGTCCGCGAGGCGATCGACCGCCATTGGGACGGCAATTCCACCAGCCTGAAGCCGCTTTCCAGCAAGAGCGCGCTCGATGTCGGCTGCGGCGCGGGCCTGCTGTGCGAGCCGCTCGCCCGCCTCGGCGCCGACATGACCGGCGTCGATGCCGCGCCCGAAAACGTCGAGGCCGCGGCGCACCACTGCGAGGGTGCGGGCCTCGACATTCGCTACATGGCGGGCGAGCTCGCCACGCTCGGTCTTGGGCAGTTCGACCTCGTCACCTCGATGGAAGTGATCGAGCATGTCGCCGACAAGGCGGCGTTCGTCTCGCAACTGGCCGACCGCCTCGCGCCGGGCGGGCTGATGGTGCTCTCGACCCCCAACCGCACCCCGCAATCGCGCCTGCTGCTGGTCGGCGCGGCCGAAGCGGTCGGCATGGTTCCGCGCGGCACGCACCACTGGGACGATTTCGTCACGCCCGAAGAATTGCGCGAACTTCTCGCCGAGGCCAGCCTGGCAATGGGCGAACCTCGGGGCATCGCTTTCTCGCCGATGAAGGGTCTGCACCTCTCGGCCGATCTTTCGCTCAACTACATTGTCACCGCTACGAGGATCTAAACCGGGGGGCTTTCCAAGATGCGTTACCTGATTGCCGGGCTGACCGCCCTTGGCCTGGCCAGTGCCGCGCAGGCCGAGACCATCTACGTCACCGCCGCCCGCATGCTCGATGTCGAGCGGGGCCGCTATGTCGAAGCGCCGCTGATTCGGGTCGACGACGGCAAGGTCACCGAAGTGGGCAGCGGTCAGGCTCCCGCCGGAGCGACGGTGATCGACCTTTCGGGCAAGACCATCCTCCCCGGCCTCATCGACATGCACGTCCACCTCGACGGGCGGCCCGAGTACGGCGGGTACAACTCGCTCCAGTTCACCGACCGCTTCTGGACCGTGCTCGCGGTCGAGAACGCGCGGCGCATGCTGCACGCGGGCTTCACTACCGTTCGCAACGTGGGTGACGAGGACTACAACATCGCCGGGCTCGACCAGGCGATCGGCGAGGGCTGGGTGCCGGGGCCGCGCATCGTCAACGCCGGCTATGCGCTCGGCGCCACAGGTGGGCACTGCGACGAAACCTACCTTCCGCCAAGCTTCCACGCCAAGAGTCCCGGCGCGGGCGACGGACCGGAAGAACTTCGCGCCCATGTTCGCGAGCAGCGCAAGTACGGGGCCGAGGTGATCAAGGTCTGCGCCACCGGCGGCGTGTTCTCGCGCAACACTGAGCCGGGCCAGCAACAGCTCAACGAGGAAGAGCTGCGCGCTATTGCCGACGAAGCGCACTTCTGGGGCCTGAGGGTCGCTGCCCATGCCCATGGCGCCGCGGGGATCAAGGCAGCGATCCGCGCCGGGATCGATACTATCGAACACGCCAGCCTGATCGATGACGAGGGCATTCGCCTCGCCCTGCAGCACGGCACCTGGCTCACGATGGATATCTTCAACACCGAGTACACCCAGGCCGAAGGCAAGCGGAACGGGGTGCTCGAAGAGAACCTCGAGAAGGACCGCCAGGTCGCGCAGATCCAGCGCGATAACTTCCGCCGTGCTCATCAGGCAGGGGTGAAGATGGTGTTCGGTACCGACGCCGGCGTGATGCCGCATGAAAGCGCCGCCGGGCAGTTCCGCATCATGGTCGACTACGGCATGACCCCGCTCGAAGCGATCAGCGCGGCGACGATCAACGCTGCTGATGCGCTCGACCAGAAGGGTGAGGTCGGCACTCTCGCGCCGGGCGCCTGGGCGGACCTGATCGCGGTCGATGGCGATCCGTTGGCGGACGTCACCGTGCTGACCAACGTGTCGGCGGTGGTGAAGGGCGGCAAGCTGGTCGACTAACTCAAGCCCTCTACCAAGTACGGGAAGGGGTGTTCTACCTCGGGCTTGCCCAAGGGCACCCGCTCGCGCGATAAGGCGCGCACGATGGATGCGCAGCCCGCCTTGGGTATTGCCGAGATCCTCGGCATTGCCGCCAGCATGAGCCTGCTCGCAGGGTGGCGGCTCTACGTGGTGGTGCTCGCCACCGGGATCGCCATGCGGAGCGGGGTCATTCCGCTTCCCGAACACCTGATGGGCCTGCAGATCCTCACCAATCCCTGGGTCATGGGCGTGGCCGCAATCGGCGCGCTGTGCGAATTCTTTGCCGACAAGGTCCCCTGGATCGACAGCATCTGGGACGCCGTGCACACGCTGATACGCCCGCTCGGCGGCGCCATGCTGGCGCTCGCCATCGTCGATCCGGGCGATCCGGCGACCCAGGCGATAGCCTTCCTCCTTGGCGGCGGAGGCGCGCTGCTGGCGCATGGCGGCAAGGCCGGCGTTCGCGCGGTGGTCAACACCAGCCCAGAGCCGGTCAGCAACGTCGCGGTCTCGACAGTCGAGGATGTGACCACCGTCGGCTTGCTGTGGCTGGTCTATCAGCACCCCTATATCGCCGCAGCCGTCGCCGTCACGCTACTGGCGCTTGCGATCTGGCTCCTGCTGCTGGCGCGCCGCGTAATCCGCAGCCTGTTACGGCCCCGATCGCCAGCGGCCCCGCCAGCAGACCCGCCAGTCTAGTGCCAGGACCTACAATCGGATCGCCAGCCCATCGACTGCGCGGCGCCGCTCACCTGGCCGAGCGGCAATTCCGCAGAACCAGCACGTGATGACGAGAATCGAACGAATCGAAGTCGCCGCTCAGCTTGATGCTCTTGTCTGGCTTGAGTTGCAGGTAGAAGGCCGTCTGGCCCGGCGCCATCTTGCAGATGATATCGGTCTTGAAGGGGGCGGCATTGGGAAGCTGCAATGCCTCCTCCCAGGGGTTGGGAATATCGAACAGGACGCCGTAATCGCCTTCGAACTTGTCGAGCTCACCCACGTTGCCGCTCAACACGAAGCTCCTGTTCTGATAACGGAGTTCGGCGGCCGCCGGGTTGCGTTCGGTGTCCTTCGAGATCTGGTGCGACAGGTCGAACGCGGTGGTCACGATCGGGCTGGCGGTTCCGGTCGCCACCAGGCCTTTGGCGGCTGCAGCCTTGCCTTCGCGACCGCCCTTGAGTGCCCCGAGAATCTGACAGGTTTGTGACTTGGCCGTATCAACGCTGGCAGTCATGCCGCGCGGTAGTTTTGCCTCCACGGTAACAGTGGTGGCGCTGCCCTGGGCCGTGGCGGTTGCGGTTAGCGGAAAGCCGCGCGCGTTTCTGGTCATGGACTGTTCGAACAGCAGGCTGCCGTCCTCGGGCTCGGCGGCGATCACTACGTAGCCCTGCGACAGGACGATACCGTTCAACTGACCGATCGCGTCCTTGGGTGAAAGGTCGGCGATCGTGGCCGACGCGCTGAAACGCGAGCCTGAGATGACGTTGCCGCCTTTGACGAAAGTGTCCTCGCAAGTCTGGGCTTGCGCGATGGCGGGGAACAGCAATGCAACAGACGCGGACAGCAGTAACGAACGCATGGAATCCCCGGCGGTAATAGCGATGATGAACTCGCTATCCACCAACAGCATCGAGCCGGGATGGCCTATTCGTAGTTTCCCCTATGGCCGGGGGCCGGCCGGCCTGATCACCCGCGCGAGTTGGCGCGGATCCAGTCTTCCACCACCGGGGCGATGCGGGTCCGCCATTTGCTGCCGTTGAAGATGCCGTAGTGGCCGACTTCCTCGGCCAGGTAGTACTTCTTCTTCGCGGCAGGCAGGTGCTCGGCAAGATCCAACGCGGCGCGGGTCTGGCCGATGCCTGAGATGTCGTCGCGCTCCCCCTCGATCGCGAGCAGCGCGGTATCGCGGATCGCATCGGGATCGATCGGTTTGCCGCGGTGGACGAACTCGCCCTTGGGCAGGCTGTGCTTCTGGAACACGTGCTCGATCGTCTGGAGGTAGAACTCGGCGGTCATGTCGCAGACCGAGAGATATTCGTCGTAGAACCGCTTGGTCGAGGCGGCACTTTCCTGGTCCCCCAGGGTCAGGTGTTTGAACATCTCGTAGTGGCTCATCATGTGGCTCTCAATGTTCATCGAGAGGAAGCCGGCGAGCTGCAGGAACCCCGGATAGACCTCGCGCCCGTCGCCCGGGTAGTTGAGCGGCACGGTGGCGATGACGTTGTTGGCAAACCAGCTGAGCGGCCGGGCCATGGCGACGTCGTTGACCGAGGTCGGGCTCGCGCGGGTGTCGATCGGGCCGCCCATCATGGTCAGCGAGGCCGGGCGGCAGGGGTCCTTGTCCGCCGACATGACTGCGGTGGCCGCGAAAGCAGGGACCGAAGGCTGGCACACGGCAAGGACGTGCGTGTTCTCGCCGACGAAGCGCAGGAACTCGATCAGGTAGTCGATGTAGTCGTCGAGATCGAAGTGGCCGGCATCGACCGGGACCATCTTCGCGTCGGCCCAGTCGGTGATCCAGACCTCCTGGTTTTCGAGCAGGCGGGCGACCGTGCCGCGCAGCAGGGTGGCGTAGTGCCCGCTCATCGGCGCGACAACGAGGACCTTGGGCGATCCCTTGGGCAGGCCTTCGCGCTTGAAGTGGCGCAGGGCGCCGAACGGTTTTTCGAACACCACGGATTCTTCGACCGCACGCTGTTCGCCCGCGACCTCGACGGACTTGATGTTGAAGACCGGCTTGCCGCGCTCTTCGTAGAGGTGGGCAAAGACCTGCAGCGCACTAGCGATGATCGGGCCGGTGCCGAAGTAGCCCATCGGCAGGGCCGGGTTGTTCAGCAGTTGCGCACCTATCGCTGCCCAGTTGCCCGCGCTGCTGAACAGCGACTTCTGCATTTCATAGGCGTGGTAGAGCAATAGAGGTCCCCTGTCGGAGTCGGCCGTGAGAATGGCGCGATTAGACGCCCTTAGGCGTTAAGTTGCAACGCACCATTCGAGACCGTCATTTCTCCGATCCTGACAAACCTGGTGCTGCGCGGGCCATTGCCGCGCCGGTCCGCAAGCACTAGATGCCCGCCCATGGCCCGCCGCCCCACCAAGCCCGACGTCGAACCCGCAACCTCCCTCGGGCCGTTGCGCATGATCTTTGCCGCTGCCTCGCAGTATCCGAGCAAGGTCGTCCTGGCGCTCGTCGCGCTGGCGATCACGGCCGCGGCCACGCTGGCGATTCCTTCCGGCTTTCGCCTGATCATCGACCGCGGCTTTGCGGCTGGGTCCGATCCGGCCGAGATCGCTCGCTGGTTCCGCTATCTGGCGATGATCGTGATCGTCCTGGCGCTGGGTACCGCCTGCCGCTTCTATTTCGTGAGCTGGCTGGGCGAGCGAGTCGTCGCTGACATCCGTCTGGCGGTACACAACAACCTCCTGCGTCTTTCGCCCGGGTTCTTCGAAGAGAACGCGCCGAGCGAGATTTCCTCGCGCATGACGGCCGACACCGCGCAGATCGAACAGGTCGTGGGAACCACGATCTCGGTCGCGCTGCGCAACGCGCTGACGGCGATCGGCGGGGTGGGTTACCTGCTCTATCTTGCGCCGGACCTTGCCGGCATGCTGCTGATCGGCGTGCCGGTGGTGCTGCTGCCGATCGTGTGGTTCGGACGGCGCTTGCGCAGCGTCTCGCGCGAAAGCCAGGACCGTGTGGCGGACGTCGGCTCACGGGTTTCGGAAGTGCTCGGGGCGATGAAGATCGTCCAGGGCTTCAACCAGGAATCGCGTGAGCAGCAGCGCTTCAGCGGAACGGTCGAGGCGACTTTCGATACCGCGCGGCGCCGGATCATGCTGCGTGCGGTGATGACCGGAGTGGTGATCGCCCTGATCTTCGGTGCGATAACCCTCTTGCTGTGGCGCGGGGCGATCCAGGTGGCGGAAGGCACGCTTTCGGGCGGCACGATCGCCGCCTTCGTGCTCACCGGCATGCTGGTGGCCGGAGCCTTCGGTTCGTTGACAGAGGTCTATGGCGACCTCCTGCGCGGGGCTGGCGCCGCAAGCCGCCTCAACGAGCTGCTCAACAAGAAGCCGGAAATCGCGCCGCCTGCGCGTCCGCTGGACCTGCCCGAGCCGCCGCGCGGCGGTCTTTCGTTCCAGAACGTCACCTTCCGCTACCCGACGCGGCCCGACGCTCCGGCGATCCATGAGTTCAGCCTGACCATCGAGCCTGGCGAAACCGTCGCCATTGTCGGCCCCTCGGGCGCGGGCAAGTCGACCATCTTCCAGTTGGCCGAACGCTTCTACGATCCGCAGGCCGGTACCATCCGGCTCGACGGCGTGCCGCTGGTCCAGGCCGATCCGGCCGAGATCCGCCGCCGCATGGCGCTGGTCCCGCAGGAAGGCACGCTGTTCGCCGCCAGCGCGCGCGACAACTTGCGCTACGGCGCCTGGGACGCGAGCGAGGAGGCGATCTGGGAAGCGGCCCAGGCGGCCAATGCCGAGAAATTCCTGCGCGAGCTTCCGCAAGGCCTCGACACGTTCCTTGGCGAAGGCGGTGCCAGACTTTCGGGTGGGCAGCGCCAGCGTATCGCCATTGCCCGCGCGCTGCTGCGTGACGCGCCGATCCTGCTGCTCGACGAAGCGACGAGCGCGCTCGATGCTGAAAGCGAACGGTTGGTGCAGCAAGCGCTCGAGCGACTGATGGAAGGGCGCACGACGCTGGTCATCGCTCACCGCCTGGCGACCGTGCGCGCGGCGGACCGCATCGTGGTCATGGACCATGGCCGTATCGTCGAGGAAGGGAACCACGCCCGTCTGAGCTCTGCAGGGGGACTCTATGCCAGGCTCGCGGCGCTGCAATTTGATGACACTGCCGCCGCATAAGGTGCGGTTAATCGACAAAGTATCAATTGCAACCGACGAGCGACCCCTGCATGCGTGCGTGGGGCGCTAAACACTAGCACCATATCTACGGTCCGCGCAGGCGGATCCTGCCCATTGAAAGGCCATGCATGTTCCGCAGCATTCTCGCCGTTGGAGTCTCCGCCGCCGCTCTTGCCCTGTCGCTGCCCGCCGCCGCCGAGGAAGAGCGCACCCCGACCCCGACGATGGAGTTCGGGTCCTGGGGCTTCGACCCTGCCGCGCTCGACCAGTCGGTGAAGCCAGGCGACGATTTCTTCGACTTCGCCAACGGCAAGTGGGTCAAGGAAAACCCGATCCCGTCGGAATACACCCGCTTCGGCGCCTTCAACATCCTGCGCGAGAAGTCGACTGCCGACGTAGAGACACTCGTCGCCAGCCTGGTCGCTTCCAACCCAGCCGCCGGAACGCCCGAACGCCGCATCGTTGATGCCTACAACACCTTCCTCGACACCGCCGCGATCGACGCGGCCGGCCTCGCTCCGGCGCAGCCGTATTTGCAGGAAATCAAGCAGGCGCCCGATCTGGCCTCGCTCGTGTCGCTGTTCCCCAAGGCGGGAATTCCGGCCTTGATCGGCGCTTCTGTCGATGTCGATGAGATGGATCCGAACAGCTACCTCGTCATCGTCGGCTTCGACGGGATGGGCCTGCCCGACCGTGATTACTACCTGGTCGACAACGAGCGGAACACCGAGATCCGCGCCAAGTACAAGGAATACCTCGCCTTCGTCCTCGGCAAGGCCGGTTACGCCAACCCGACGGCCATGGCCGAGACCGTCTATGGTTTCGAGCACAAGGTGGCGGAACTCGAGTGGGACCGCACGGCGCTGCGCAACAGCGACCTGACTTACAACAACCTCTCGCGCGCCGAGCTGCTGGCGCTCTATCCGGGCTTCCCGATGGCGAAGCTGCTCGACGCTGCCCAGTTCAGCAACGTCCAGACGTTCAACGTGCCGCAGCTGCCGCCCGCCGCGGACGAGATCGCCGAGCTCGAGCTTACGCCCGAGATGGTCGCCAAGATCGGCGGCGGTACTCCGGCGATGATGAAGCTGCTGACCGAAACCCCGCTCGATACGCTCAAGGCCTACATGGCGGCGCGCTTCATCAGCGATAACGCCTCGGTTCTCCCGAGCGACATCGATGCCGCCAACTTCGCCTTCTACGGCAAGTTTCTCCAGGGCCAGGAAGAGCAGCGCCCGCGCTGGAAGCGGGCGATCGCCTCGACTGAGGGCCAGCTCGGCGAACAGCTCGGTGCGCTTTACGTCCAGAAGTACTTCCCGCCGGCCAGCAAGGCCGCGATGGACGACCTGGTCGTGAACCTGCGCAAGGCGCTCGGCGTCAGCCTCGCCGAGAACACCTGGATGTCGGAAGAGACGAAGAAGCAGGCGGTCGCCAAGCTCGATTCGTTCAACCCGAAGATCGGCTACCCGAACGAGTTCGAGCAGTACGCCGGGCTCGTGATCACGCCCGGCGATGCCCTCGGCAACCGCGTCCGCTCGATCGACTGGGAGATCAACGACAACCGCGCCAAGCTCGGCAAGCCGGTCGACCGGGCCGAGTGGGGCATGCTGCCGCAGACCGTGAACGCCTACTACAATCCGGTGTTCAACGAGATCGTGTTCCCGGCGGGCATCCTGCAGCAGCCGTTCTTCGGCCCGAGCGCCGATCCGGCGGTCAACTACGGTGGCATCGGCGCCGTGATCGGCCACGAGATGGGTCACGGCTTCGATGACCAGGGATCGAAGTACGATTTCAGCGGCGCGCTCAAGAACTGGTGGGCCGACGCCGACCGCGCGCAGTTCGAAAAGCTCGCCGATAAGCTGGCCGCCCAGTACGACACCTACTGCCCCTACGATGACGGCAAGACTTGCGTGAACGGCCGCTTCACTCTGGGTGAGAACATCGGTGACGTCGGTGGCCTGAGCCTCGCCTACCGTGCCTACCGCATGTCGCTGAACGGCAAGGAAGCCCCGGTGATCGACGGCCTGACCGGAGACCAGCGCTTCTTCCTCGCCTGGGCACAGGTATGGCGCTCGGCGCAGCGTGAGGCGGCGGGCCGGCAGCGCCTGCTGACCGATCCGCACAGCCCCGAGGATTACCGCACCAACGGCGGCGTGCGTAACCAGGACGCCTGGTACAAGGCGTTCAACGTGAAGCCGGGCGACAAGCTCTACCTCCCGCCCGAAGAGCGCGTTCACATCTGGTAAGAATGCGATAGGGCGCGGGCGGCGTTGCTTGACTTCGCCGCCCGCGCGCTCGACACGCGGGGGCAATGGGACTGACTCTTACCGCCATCCTGCTCGGCATCGTCGAAGGCCTGACCGAATTCATTCCGGTCTCCTCCACTGGCCACCTGATCCTCGCTTCGGAGCTGCTCGGCTACGATGCGGCGGAGTGGGCCCAGTTCAACGTCATCATCCAGCTCGGCGCGATCCTCGCGGTCGTGGTGCAGTACTGGCGGACGTTCTGGGACGCCGGGATCGGGGTTCTGAAGCTGGAGGCGCACGGACTGCGCTTTGCCCGCAATATCCTGGTGGCGTTCCTGCCCTCGGCCCTGCTCGGGCTGGCGTTCAAGGACTATATCGACATTCTGCTCGGCAGCCCCTCGGTGGTCGGCTGGGCGCTGGTCCTCGGTGGCCTCGCGATCCTCGGGATTGAGCGGGTGGCCAAGCCGGGTCCCGACACGACCGTCGCCGACTTGCCGCTCAAGCAGGTGATCGGCGTCGGCCTCGCCCAGTGCATCTCGATGATCCCGGGCGTCAGCCGCTCGGGCGCGACGATCATGGGTGCCCTGGCCATGGGCATCAACCGCAAGACCGCGGCCGAATTCTCCTTCTTCCTCGCGGTGCCGACGATGATCGGCGCCTCGACGTTAGAGCTGCTCGACAGCGGCCTGGCCGTGCACGGGAACGTAGGCTGGGGCGAAATCGCGATCGGTTTCGTGGTCTCGTTCGTGGTCGCGCTCGCCGTGATCAAGGCCTTCGTCGCCTATGTCAGCCGCTATGGTTTCGCGCCCTTTGCCTGGTACCGCATCGTCGCGGGCACGGTGGCAATAGTGTGGCTTTGGAGCCGCTAGGCGCCATTTTTCCACCACATTCTCGGAACCAAGCCCGCCTCAGCGGATTCTAGACCTCATCGAGGTTTTGAGTGTCGCATATGGGTTTGATTTTCCTGCTTCTCGTCGGCGCAATTCTTGGGTGGGTCGCTGCGATCGTGATGCGTGCGGAAGATAGCCGCGGCATTCAGCTCAATATCGCGGTTGGCATCGCTGGTGCGATGTTCGCCGGGATCGTGCTGAATCCGCTGCTGAATGGCGGCAGCATTGTCGAGGGCAGTTACAGTGTCGATGGCCTCCTGACGGCTTCGTTGGGAGCGGTCGCCGTACTTTGCCTGCTTAATGTCTTGCGCAGCCGGGAAACCCGCTGACCTGCCCACGTTGGGCTTTACTGAGACTTCAGACGCGGTGGGTCGCGTAGGTTGTCTCCTACACTGCGAAGGGGTGTAAAATGAAGAAACTGCTCACCATAGCTTCCGTCGCGGCCCTCGGGCTCGGACTGGCCGCTTGCGACAGCGCTCAGGAGAACGCCGTCGAGAACCAGGCTGACGCGGTCGAGAACCAAGCTGACGCCCAGGCAGACGCCATGCGCGACGCGGCCGAAGGCACCGCCACCGAAGCGGCTGTCGACGCCAAGGCCGACGCCGTCGAAGCCACGGGCGAGGCCAAGGCCGACGCACTGGAAGACAAGGCCGACAAGATGGATTCGGCCCCGAACTAAGCTATTCACGGTAGCATGCCGGAAGCCGGCCTCGGGCACTCTCTCCCGAGGCCGGCTTTTTGCTGTTCGGCGAACGTCGCGATTGCCACGGCACGCATAAGTATATTTGCGGATGTCGCGCTCCCGAAAGTCCGCTTAGAAGTGACAAGCGTACCAACGCTGGCCAGCGTTGAAGCTATCTCACTGTCTCAACTAAGTTTCTGACCCGACATCTTTGATCGACAGGGTGAGCGCCATTCTCGCCTAGATCGCGGCCGCTTGCTGCGATGATGGAGATCTCAACCGCGGGGGCCGCCTGGGTCTCCTCGTACATCACGAAGGGACGTAAAAATGAAGAAATTGATCGCCGTCGCATCGATCGCTGTGCTCAGCCTGAGCCTTGCCGCCTGCAAGGGCGAAAAGCCGACGGAAGAGGGCGCGGTGGACGGCGGAGCCGAGCAGGCTGATGCGATGGCTGACACTGCTCCTCAGGCAACCGCTACCGAAACTGGTACCGCGACCCCCGCCGCCACCGAGACTGCAAGCGCCGCCGCCACCGAGGCCGCTACCAAGGCGAAGTAAGTCATTCAATGTTGCATGCCGAAGGACCGGTCCCGGAGTTAGCTCCGGGGCCGGCCTTTTGCTATTAGACGGGCTTAGCGCCCGACCCGCGCCCACCGCGCAGGTGATATTCCTGCGAGCCGAGGTGCAGCACGTCGTCGACGTCGATCACTGCCGAATTGGCATATGTGAATCCGGGGTCGAGACTATGGTAGAGCCTGTCGAAATCTCGATCGACCGTCTGGTGGTAGAGATCCGCAAAGCTCTCGATCACGAAGTAGGTCGGCTGCAGATCGTCGATCACGTAGTCGGTGCGCATGACCCGATCGACATTGAGCATGATGCGGTTGGGTGACTGGCCTTCGAGCGCGAACACCGCCTCGCGCGGGCCAGAAAGGATGCCGGCACCGAAGATGCGCAGCCCGTCGGTCTCCTGGATCAGCCCGAACTCCACCGTGTACCAATAGAGCGCGCCGAGCGCTTTGAGCCGGTTGTAGCGCATCGCCTTCCAGCCGGCCTTGCCGTACTCCTGCATGTACTCCGCGAATATAGGATCGGTCAGCAGCGGGACGTGGCCGAACACGTCATGGAACACGTCAGGTTCCTGGATGTAGTCGAACGTCTCGCGAGTGCGAATGAAGTTGCCCGCCGGGAAGCGCCGATTGGCGAGGTGCCAGAAGAACACGTGATCGGGGATCAGCATGGGCACTGGCACCACGCTCCACCCGGTCATCGCCCCCAGCTCGGCCGACAGTCGACCGAACTCAGGCACGCCGCCGCGCCCCAGATCGAGCTTGTCGAGGCCAGCGAGAAAGGCGGTACAAGCCCGGCCGGGCAGGATGTCGAGTTGGCGGGCGAACAGGTCGTCCCAGATGGTGTCGTCGTCCGCGGAATAGTTGCGCTGCGCCGGCTCCAGCCAGTCCTCACCGACATGGGAGGGGCGCTTGAGCGGAGCGGTAAAGACGTCCGGCGACACGGCAGGAAGTGCTGCGAAGTCCGGTTCGAGTTGACTGATGGTGGCCATGAACTCTCCGGTCGCAAGATAGCATGCGCTATCACAACGGCCAAACCGGAGGGCTGGGTCCCTAGCCTTGGTCCGACCCGGTTTCGCTCGCACTTGGCTCCGGAGTAGGTGTCGAGAGCGTGTCCTGCGGCAGGCGCTGGGCGTCGAGCATCTCCGCCGCCTCGTCGAGCGTCTTCGCTTCGCCAGCGGTTACGCCGCCCGGACCGGGATCGTCGTCCGATCCACACGCGGTCAGTGTCGCCACCGCCAGCGCGCAGACGAACAAGGCGGGCGGGAGTCGTCTCCCGCCCGCCCGGTGAAAGCCTGCAATCGGCAACTCAGTTCGTTTCGGCAGGCACGGCGGCCGCAGCATCGGCCGCAGCGGCGGCGTCGGCAGCGGCGGCGGCAGCAGCGTCACCGGCGGCTTCAGCGGTGTCGACTGCCGCTTCGGCGGTCTTGGTCGCGTCTTCGGCGGCATCGGACACGGCAGCGGCGCTCGGATCGGGCACGTCGCTCATCGCCTCGTCGGCGGGAAGTTCGACGCTGTCGGCCATCGCGTCTTCGGACGCATCGCCCGAACCGCCACAGGCGGCGAGCGCCAGCGAGAAAGCGGAAGTGGTTGCAATCAGGGCGATTTTCTTCATTCTTCGAAACCTTTCGTTGGCAATCGGGCAGCAGGTCAGTGCCGCTTCCTCATGAACGTGACCACGCTACCGCAGCGAGCCAGCCAAGAAAATGGCTAAACTCGGGCACGCGCGGTTTGCCTTGCGGCGGGGTTCTGCCAGAGCGTTTCCATGGCTGACGAAGTGGCGGTGATCGAAGGGGCGGAGCAGGCGCTGCGCCGGGTGTTCGGCTTCGAGCATTTCCGCGGCGTGCAGCAGCAAGTGGTCGAGCGCATCCTTGCGGGGCGGTCGACGCTCGCGGTCATGCCGACGGGCGCCGGCAAGTCGCTCACCTACCAGCTTCCCGCGACCATGCTGGCGGGCTGTTGCGTGGTGATCTCGCCGCTGATCGCCCTGATGCACGACCAGCTGCGCTCGGCGCGCGCGAACGGGATCCGCGCGGCCTCGCTGACCAGCGTCGACGATGACCGCGAAGCCACGATCGACGCCTATCGCGCCGGCGAGCTGGACTTGCTCTACGTCGCGCCCGAGCGTGCCAGCCAGCCGCATTTCCGCTCGCTGCTTTCGGCTGCGCCTCCGGCCCTTTTCGCGGTCGACGAGGCGCATTGCGTTTCCGAGTGGGGTCACGACTTCCGTCCCGATTACCGGCAGCTGCGGCCGCTCATGGATGCCTTCCCGGAGGTACCCCGGCTCGCACTCACTGCCACGGCCGATGCCCATACTCGGGCGGATGTCCTAGCCCAGCTCGGCATCCCCGAGGACGGCTTGATCGTCGCGGGCTTCGATCGCCCGAACATCCGCTACGCCATCCGCCATCGCGAGAGCGGCGCGCGTCAGCTCGCGCAGTTGATGAAGGACCATCCGGGTCCGGGGATCGTCTACGCCCCCACGCGCAAGAAGGTCGAGCAGTTGGCCGAAGCACTAGGCGCGGCGAGCGGACGGCCGGTGCTGCCCTATCACGCAGGCCTTCCGCCCGAGCAGCGCGCTGCAAACCAGGCCGCTTTCGTCGCCAGCGAGGACATGGTGATGGTGGCAACGATCGCCTTCGGCATGGGGATCGACAAGCCGGACGTGCGCTTCGTGGCTCACGCAGGGATCCCGAAGTCGATCGAGGCCTACTACCAGGAGACGGGCCGTGCGGGGCGCGACGGGGATCCCGCAGTGGCGGTTATGCTGTGGGCGGCGGCGGATTTCTCGCAGGCCCGCCAGCGGCTCGAGGAAGTGGATCCCTCGCGTCGCGGCGGTGAACGCGCGCGGCTCGATGCGCTCGCCGCGCTGATCGAAACGCCGACTTGCCGCCGGGCGATCCTGTTGCGGCACTTCGGCGAGAACCCGCCCGAGCGCTGCGGCAATTGCGACAACTGCCTGGAGGCGCCTGGCGTGCTCGATGCGACCGAGCTGGCGCGCAAGCTGCTCTCGGCGGTCTATCGCACCGGCCAGAGCTTCGGCTTCGGGCACTTGCAGAAAGTCCTGACCGGCAATGCCGACGAGCGCGTGACGCAGCGCGGGCATGACAGTCTGAGCGTGTTCGGCATCGTCAGCGGGGATGAGGCGAGGTTGCTCCAGGCGCTCAGCCGGGCGTTGCAGGCGCGCGGTACGCTCGTTGCTACCGAGCACGGCGGGCTCAAGCTTGGCGGCGATGCGCGCTCGATCCTCAAGGGAGAAGCGACGGTCGAGATCGTCCAGCCGCCTCCCCCGAGCCGCAAGGGACGGCAGCGGCGTGACACGGCCAATCCGGTGGACGATCCGCTGTTCGAAGCGCTCCGCGGGCTCCGGCGCGAACTGGCGAACGAGGCGCAGGTCCCGCCTTACGTGATCTTCCACGATGCGGTCTTGCGCGAGATGGCTTTGATGAAGCCCGGGACCTTGTCGGCCTTGGGCGAGATATCCGGCGTCGGTGCGCGCAAGCTCGAGGCTTATGGCGACGCCTTCCTCGCGGTGATCAAGCAGCACTGATCATCAGTCTTTTCCCTTTGGGAGAGGGCTGGGTGAGGACTCTGGCCCCCGCTTGACTCTCACCTCCTCTGATATAAATATGATATCATATTTTTGTTGAAGGAGATTCGTCATGTCTGAGGGGAAGGGCGCCATGGTGAGGAGCCAGGAACGGCCGGCGGAAACGTTTAACGGCTATCTGTTCCTGCTGCTGTGCCTGGGTGCGATCGGGGTCTGCATCTGGCGCATCGTCTTGTTCAACACGCAGCCGCCGACTGCCCTTGGCGGCTGGCTATTCCTCGGGTCGATCCTGTCGTTCGTCTTGATCGTGTGCGGGTTCTTCATGATCCAGCCGAACACTTCGGCTGTGGTCACGCTGTTCGGCGAATACCGGGGGACCGAGCGGACACAGGGGCTGCGTTGGGTCTGGCCATGGATGGGCCGGAAGAAGATCTCGGTCCGCCAGAACAACATTCATTCGGAGCGGATCAAGATCAACGATCTGCGTGGCAATCCGATCGAAATCGCCTGCAACGTGGTCTGGCGGGTGTCCGACACCGCGCAGGCGGCGTTCGACGTCGATGACTACAAGGCCTTCGTGAACATCCAGATCGATGCCGGGCTGCGGACCGTCGCCTCGCGCCATCCTTACGACGACTACGAAGAGCATGAGACGACACTGCGTTCGCACGGCGACATCGTGAACGGAGAGCTGCGTGCCGAGCTCAACGAGCGCCTCTCGCACGCCGGTATCCTGGTCGACGAGGCCGGCCTCACTCACCTGGCCTATTCACCCGAAATCGCCGGAGCGATGCTGCGCCGCCAGCAGGCGGAAGCGGTGATTGCCGCGCGCGCCAAGCTGGTGCTCGGTGCTGTTAGCATGGTCCAGATGGCGCTGGAGAAGCTGAGCGAGGAAGAGATCGTCCAGCTCGACGACGAACGCCGGGCGACGATGGTTTCGAACCTTATGGTCGTCCTCTGCGGCGAGCGGGAAGTGAGCCCGGTGCTCAACGCTGGAACGCTCTACCAGTAGGGCCCAGCCAGTGCCGCAATCCCCCAAGAAGGCCTTCCCCCTCCGGCTCGACCCGGCGCTCTACGAGACAGTCGAGCGTCTGGCGGCGAGCGAGTTCCGTTCGGTCAATGCCGAACTGGAAGTCCTGCTGCGCGAAGCGCTCGGCCGGAGGGGGATCAAGGTGCCGACGAGCGAACGCCCGCGCCGGGGGCGGCCGCCGAAGCAGGATGCCGAATGAGGCTGGCGCCCCGGGGATGAGGCGCTAGGCTGCGCCAAAAATACGGGAGGGCCTGCAAGCCATGAAATTCGGGGTGTTCGACCATGTCGATGACAACGGCCTTCCGCTCGCCGAGCATCTCGAAGCGCGACTTCGCTTCGCCGAAACCTACGATCGCGGCGGCTTCCATTGCTATCACATCGCCGAACACCACGGCACACCGCTCGGCCTGGCGCCATCTCCGGGCGTGCTGTTCGCGGCGCTGAGCCAGCGCACCACGCGTTTGCGTTTCGGGCCGCTAGTCTACCTGCTTCCGCTCTATCACCCCCTGCGGCTGGTGGAGGAAGTGGCGATGCTCGACGGGCTCTCTCAGGGGCGCTTCCAGCTTGGCGTAGGCCGTGGGGTCTCGCCGATCGAGCTCGGGTTCTACGGCCTCGATATGTCCCAACAGCGCGGACGGTTCGACGAGACGCTGGAGATCCTGCTCAAGGGACTGTCGTCGGACCGGCTCGACCATCAGGGAGAGTTCTACCGCTTTGACGACGTGCCAATGGCGCTGCGCCCGGTCCAGCGCCCGCACCCGCCGCTGTGGTACGGCGCGGGCAGCCCGGACTCTATCCGCTGGTGCGCGCAGAACGGAGTGAACATGGTCACCCTGGCTCTCGGTGAGCGAGTGCGGCAGGCGACTGAATTGTACCGTTCGGAGTGGCAGGGCGCGGAGGCAGACATTCCCCTGATGGGCGTCAGCCGCCACATCGTGGTGGCGCCGACCGATGAGGAAGCGAAGGCGCTTGTCCGCCCCGCCTATGGGCGTTGGCGCCAGAGCATGGCGAAGCTGTGGGAGGATCGCGGCAACGGCTTCCCCCTGGCCGCTCATCTGCCGCTCGAATGGGACGCGGCAGAGGCGATGGGGCACGGCTGTGCCGGTTCGCCTGAGACCGTGCGCGCCTTCGTGCAGCGCGAAGCAGAGGCGGGCGGGATCAACTACTTCGTGTCCGCCTTGGCTTTTGGCGACCTGCCGGCGGAAGCGGTGATCCGTTCCGCGGAGTTGTTTGCAGAGCAGGTCATGCCGGCCTTCGCGGCAAAGTCTTAGCGGGCCGTTTACCTTTATCGTTTAGCTCCCAGGCCGATGGATTCGGTCGACCACCTTACGCTTCGCCGGCCTTCGCTAGCGCTTGTCAGCCTGTTCGCGGTGCTGGCCGTAGCGGCTATTCCTGCCGCGGCCCTGTTCGCGCAGGAGCGCGTGCGGCCCTTTACCGTGGTCGAAACCGGTCGCGGGTTCGAGAGTCTGCAACTGGCCGTCAACGCGATCGGCGAAGGGCAGGGCACTATCACCATCGCTCCGGGCAAATACACCCAGTGCGCGGTGCAGACCGCCGGTGTGGTCAGCTTCGTGGCGACAGAGCCCGGTACCGCGATCTTCGACGGCAAGACTTGCGAGGGCAAGGCGGCGCTCGTTCTGCGCGGGTACGGGGCGGAAGTGTCCGGCCTGGTGTTCCAGGACATGCGCGTGCCCGACTTCAACGGCGCGGGCATCCGGCTCGAAAGCGGCAACCTGACGGTGGCGCAGAGCTGGTTCCGAGATAGCCAGCAAGGCATCCTTACCGCGACCAATCCCGGCGGCGTGATCGTGATCGACCACTCGACCTTCACCCGCCTCGGCACTTGCGAGGGATCGGGCGGTTGCGCGCATTCGATCTACATCGGCGATTACGGGCAGTTGCGCGTGACCAACAGCCGCTTCGAAGAAGGGCGCGGCGGCCACTATGTGAAGAGCCGTGCCGCCAAGGTCGAGATCGCCAGTTCGAGTTTCGACGATTCGCGCGGTCAGGCGACCAACTACATGATCGACCTGCCCGACGGAGCGGTCGGTCAGATCAGCAACAACCGGTTCGTCCAAGGCCGCGACAAGGAGAACTACTCCGCCTTCATCGCGGTCGGGGCCGAGAACCGTGGCCACACCAGTGTCGGCCTGTCGATCCTCGGCAACGACGCCCGCCTCGCTCCTGGAGTCGAGCGCAGCACGACGTTCGTGGCCGATTGGACGGGTGATGAACTGGCCCTCGGCCAGAACAGGCTTGGGGCCGGCCTCAAACCGTTTGAGCGTCGCTAACTGGCTCGTCGTCTTCATCAAAGACGCCGAAATCCCGCGCGATTTCCTCGGCACGTTCAGCGGCGTGCGGCACGTCGACGTCGATATCCGTGAAGTGCTTCCCGAGAATGTCCTGCGCAGACTCGTCGCCGGCCGTCGCGGCAATAATGAACCATGCCAGCGCTTCCTGAGGATCTTCGGCAGTCCCTTCGCCCAGCATATACATGACTCCGATTTCGTTGAAGGCATGCACATTTCCCAGCCGGGCCGCTGCTTCGAAGCTCTGCCTTGCGGAAGCAAAGTCTTGCGGCGTTCCCCGGCCTCCCGCCTGCATGATACCCAGGCTAACCATCGCACTAGTGAAATCTTGTGCCGCTGCGGCTTTGAATAGAGCCACGGCTTCTTCGGCCGTTCCGCCGGAAATCTCTCCGGTGTCCATCATGACACCAAGGCGCCACTGGGCGTGGGGGACCCCGAGACCGGCCGCTTCGCGGTAAAGCTCCGCCGCACGGTCCAGATCCTGCTCCACCTGGATGCCTTCGTCATAGAACCAAGCGAGGTAATCGAGGCATTTCGGATCGCCATCCTCGGCCGCTTGTTCAACGACAACGAAGGCTTCCGCCTCCTGCCCTTGCTCCATCAACTGCCATGCTTCGTCAAACGGCGCCGCGGCCGTCAGCAGGAAACCGGCAAGTAAAGCGACGAGAACTTTCTTCATGCTGCCCCTTTGCCCCGTGAAGGGCACCTTACAGGATTCTCGCGCAAGTATCGCGGGTTATCGTGTTACCGGTTCGTCGGTCGCGCCAGGCGGAAAGCTTGGGCGAACGTGACCGAGGACGCCGGGATTTCAGCGGTAAACGGCAGCGTCTGGAAATACTCGGCGAGCGGGCCCGTGATGTGCAGCGGAGTTTCACGCACGAAGCCGAACCGGCCGTAGAGTGCCGGGTCACCGAGCAGGACCACCCCTTTCGCACCGGCTTCTTGCCAGTGCTTGCTGCCGGCTTCGACGAGGGCACGGCCAATTCCCTGTCCCTGCTGGTTCGGGTGCACCGAGATAGGACCGAGCGCCATCCAGCCCTCATCGCCACCCGAAAGCGCCGCCGGAGAATAGGCGACGTGGCCGACGATCTCTCCGGCCCGCTCCGCCACCAACGACAGGACAAGATCGCCATCGGCGCGCAAGGCATCGACGATCGCGGGCTCGGTCCCTTCGCTGTGGGGGTGACCGGTGAAGGCGGCTTCGGTGACCGCGAAAATGGCCGCCTCGTCACCGGGGCGTTCGGGGCGGATGATCAGATCGCTCATCGAAGGAGATGTCCTGCAGCGTCGCGCTTGGTGGCGAGGTAACGTTCGTTGTGCGGGTTGGCCGGCAGCTGGTGCGGCACACGCTCGCCGACGATCATCCCGGCCTGTTCGAGTGCGGCGACTTTGGCCGGGTTGTTGGTCATCAGGCGGATCTCGCTGACGCCGAGCAGCGCCAGCATCCGCGCGGCGACGGGGAAGTCGCGCGCTTCGGCGGGAAGGCCCAGACGACGGTTGGCCTCGAGCGTGTCGAAACCCTGGTCCTGCAGTTCGTAGGCGCGGAGCTTGTTGACTAGCCCGATGCCGCGCCCCTCCTGCCGCAGGTAGAGCAGAATGCCCCACCCTCTGGCCGCAGCCTCGGCAGCCATGGCCGCCAACGCCGCGTCGAGCTGCGGACCGCAATCGCATCGCAGCGAGCCGAGGATGTCCCCGGTCAGGCATTCGGAGTGCAGGCGAACGAGCGGCGTCCGCTCCGACGTCTGCCGGCCAATCACGAGCGCGACATGCTCGCGCGTGTCGTCGGGGCTGCGGAAGACCACGATCTCCGCCTCTTCCACCGCCGCCACCGGCAGACGCGCGCGCGTGGCGATGGCAAGGTGGGCCGGGTCGAGGAACGCGGCGACATCGGCCACCTCGACTGCAACGGGCTCTCCGGCCTGTTCAGGAGCGACGAGAAACGCGGGCAGGATGCCGGCGATCCGTGCCAGCTCCATCGCCGCGGCGGCTTCCTCGGGCCAGTCGAGGTGCTCGGCGAGGAACGGCCCCTTGAGCGGTGCAGCCAGGTCCAGCGCCGGATCGGCGATCGGGCGGGCGGCCACGAGGTCGATCGGCTCGCCCGAACGCAGCAGCACTGGCGAATGCGGATCGGCCGCCTCGCGCTGGTTGGCGAGCTTGAGGGTGACCGCGCGGGCGGCGGAGATCAGCGCGAGTGGAGAGTGCGCCTGTCCCGGCGCCGTCTCGACCGGCAGCAACACCGGCGCGCCGCCGATCGCGATAGGCCAGCCATGGCGCAGCGCATCGACGGCCTGCGCCGCCCGCCGGGAAGGCGAGCTGGAGCTCAGAGATCGAACTCCGTGATCAGCGGCACGTGGTCGGACGGCTGCTCCCACCGCCGCGTTTCCTCGACGATGCTGTGCGCGCGGGCCTGCTTTGCGAGGTCAGGGGAGGCCCACATGTGGTCGAGCCTGCGGCCCTGGTCCTTTTGCCGCCAATACGAGCGGTAGCTCCACCAGGAGTAGTTACGCTCGGGCGCCGGAATGAACTGCCGCCCGAGGTCCGCCCAACCGTGCGCATCGCGGAATCGGTCGAGCGCTGCGCATTCGATCGGCGTGTGGCTGACGACCTTGAGCAGCGCCTTGTGGTCGTAGACGTCGCAGTCGAGCGGGGCGATGTTGAAGTCGCCCACGATCAGTGTCGGCCGGTCGAGCGCTTCGGCCCACCGCGTCATGCGATCGAGGAAGTCGAGCTTCTGGCCGAACTTCAGGTTCTGCTCGCGGTCGGGGATGTCGCCGCCTGCCGGGATGTAGACGTTCTCAAGGATCATGCCCTGCCCGGGGCCGAGCAGCTCTACGCCGACGTGCCGGGCCTCGCCGTTATCCTGCCAGTCGTGCCGCCCGACTTCGCGCAGTGGGATGCGGCTGACGGTGGCAACGCCGTGATAGCCCTTCTGCCCGTGCACCACGCGGTGGGTGTAGCCGGCCGCTTCGAACGCGGCGTGCGGGAACTGTTCTTCCCGGCACTTGATCTCCTGCAAGCACAGCACATCGGGTGCCTGTTCGGTGAGCACGCGTTCGACCTGTTCGATCCGCAGGCGGACCGAGTTGATATTCCAAGTTGCAATCTTCACCATCGGTGGGGGGATAGGGATGGCTTGGGCGTGCTGCAAGGCCACCGCGCATCGCAACCGGGCAATGAAAAACCCCCGTCCCGGGGGCATTGGGACGGGGGTTCATCTTGAGCGTTCGTCACGCTTGCAAGCCGGCATCTCTCGTGAGGACAGGGCAACAGGGGGGAAACCCGCCTCCATCCGGCTTACAATTGCACTCTATGGAATGCGGGCTTTCTCGTAAATGAATGACCGGTAGCGACTGGTCGCAAGGCGCGGGCGCCTTGCCGACAATCGTTCAGTTGGGGCGACCGGTGGCGGAGCGCGGTTCGCGGTAAGTGAAGGCGCTGTCGGCCACGGGCACGCCATAGCGGTGGTTCGAGAGGCGCACCGTGGCCCGCTTGTTCTGCGCGTCGAGGGCGACCCAGCTGCTCAGCTTCAGCCCGCCCGGAGAATCGGGCGAACGTGTCATGATGAGCGTGATCCGGCCATATTCGGGCTTCTTCGGATCGAACACTTCGATGCTAAGGACGTCCGGATTACCTGTCGGGATCAGCTTTCCGTAGCGCTTCACGTCCTTGCTGGGATCAAGCAGCGCGCCGAGCGGAGAATTGCCGATGGGCCAGCGCGTTTTTTGCGCCACGTCGTAGTCGATGAAGGTGATCGAACGGCCGTTCGAGACAATGAGCATGTTGGCGCTCTTCTCGTACTCGAAACGGATACGCCCCGGCGCTTTCATCGTCAGAACGCCACGCAGCGTCTGCCCGTTGCGGTCGGTCTGGGCGAAGTCGGCCTTCATGGTCGTGATCCCGCGCAGCGCGGCGACGACCTGGTCCAGTTGATCGCCCTGGGCGGCAGCCGGCTCCAGCGGAATGGCGAGCGCGGCAGGCACGGCAAGGGCCAGCGCACCGGCAATGGCGGTGCGCAGAGGCGTGGCGATGAGCTTGTTCAAGATATCCATGATCCCCGAGCTAGATACGGGGCATTGAACCTGTTGTGAACCCGCGTGTTCCCGCCAGGTTCACCGGTCCAGCTGGATTACTTGATCTTGCCTTCCTTGAACTCGACATGCTTCTTCGCAATCGGGTCATACTTGCGGAAGGTCATCTTCTCGGTCGTGTTGCGGGGGTTCTTCTTCGTCACGTAGAAGAAGCCGGTGTCCGCAGTGGAGTTCAACCGGATCTTGATCGTTGCGGGCTTCGCCATCGTCTGATTCCCAAAAATCGGTGAGGGCACGTTAGGCCCGAAATAACAGGGGCGACGCGCAAGCGCCGCCCATCCGGCGCGCCTTTGCGGCGGCAGAGGCCAAAAGTCAAGGCGGGAGGGCGCTGCCCTACCAGTCCACCTTGCCGCGATTGGCCTTCACTGTGCCGCGCGCCTTCTTGGACTTGAGGCGTTCGGTCTTGCCCACGCGGTTGACCCGGCTCTTGGCCCGCTTCTTCGGTTCGACCTGCGCCTGTTCGAGCAATTCCGTCAGACGCGCGCGAGCGTCTTCCCGATTCGCTTCCTGCGTGCGGAAGTTGCGCGCCGTCAGCACGATCTCGCCGCGGGCCGTCATCCGGCTTCCGGCGAGCGCTTTCAGGCGGTGGAACACCGCGGGTTCGAGGCGCAGCGCAAAGACGTCGAGCCGCAACTGCACCGCCGTGGCGACCTTGTTGACGTTCTGACCGCCCGGGCCGGAGGCGGCGATGAAGCTTTCTTCTACCAGCTCCAGCGCCCGGGCAGTTATGTCATCCATCGGTGAAGCCGAGCGCGAGGAAGTCCGCCGGAAGCGGCGCGACTGCCGCGATCGGCGGCTTGCCCTCGCGCGGAATTTCCAGCCCGGCCGCATGGAGCATGGTGCGCGGTGCGCCCCGACCGTCGCCGTAGACCGGATCGCCCAACAACGGGATGCCGATGCCGCTCGCGGCGTGGACGCGAATCTGGTGGGTACGCCCGGTCTCGGGAAGGAACTCGACCAGGGTCCGGCCCTCGTTCTCGGCCACAACCCGCCAACGCGTGAGCGCTGGCTTCCCCTTGCGCGCCGGGATCATCCGCCAGCCCTTTTCGGCGCTGCTGATCTTGCTCAGCGCAAGCTCGATCGTGCCCTCGGTCGTCTCGGGCACTCCGGCGAGAATCCCGAGATAGCGCTTGGCCGGCAGGCGAGCCTCGAACGCGGCGGAGAATCGTTTGAGCGCCTTGGGATTGCGCGCGAGCAGCAGGCAGCCCGAAGTGTCGGTGTCGAGCCGGTGGACCGGAATCGGCGGGCGCTGGAAGCCGAGCTTGAGATCGTCGAGGTGATCTTCGAGCGACCGGCCACCCGCGCGCGGAGTCTCGATCGGTAGGCGTGCCGGCTTGTCGATGACCAGCGCTTCGCCGTCTTCGAACAGGATGGGTATTTGGTTCATGTCAGCGCTCTCGCAATTCGGCGCAGCGCTTCTTCGAGCACCGCGTCGTCCGCGGCGAAGCTGATGCGGAAGCCGTCGCGTCCGCCAAAGGCGCTCGCTGCGACAACCGCCACGCCGTGTTCGAGCAAGTGCAGCGCCAGCTTGTTGTCGTCGTTGTCGAAGCGGCCCATCAGCGGCTTAGCGTCGATGAAGCAATAGAACGCACCATCGGGCACGGGAGTCGAGAGGCCGGGGATATCCCGAATGGCCTTCACAACCATGTCTCTCCGCGTGCGGAAGCGTTCGCGCCAATCCTGCAGGAAGTCCTGCGGCCCTTCGAACGCCGCGGTCGCGCCGGCCTGGCTGATCGACGCGGGATTGCCGCTGCCGTTCGACTGCAGCCGGCCCATGGCTTCGATCAGCCATTCGGGGCCGGTGGCGACGCCGATGCGGAAGCCGGTCATCGCGTGGCTCTTGGACACGCCCGAGACGGTGCAGATGCGATCAGCGAGGTCGGGGCAGAGCGCGGCGAGCGTGGCGTGCGGCTCTCCGGTGTAGTTGAGCGGCGCGTAGATATCGTCCGACATCACCAGGACCTGAGGATGCCGGCGCAGGACGCTGGCAATGCCGAGCAGCATCTCGCGCGGGTAGACCGCACCTGTCGGATTGCCAGGGCTATTCAGCAGGAGCCAGGTGGTGCGCGGAGTGATCAGCGCCTCAAGGTCGCTCGGTTCGAAGCGGAAGCCGTGGTGCGGGTGAGTGACCAGCGGCACCACCTTGCCCCCGGCAAAGCGCACGATCTGCGGGTAGCTGACCCACCAGGGGCTCGGCACGATCACCTCGTCGCCTTCGCCCACGGTCGCGGCCAGCGCCTCGAAGATCGCCTGCTTGCCGCCGGATGTGACGATGACTTGCTCCGGCCGGCACTCGATGCCGAGGTCGCGGCGGAAGTGCAGCGCGGCCGCCTGTTTCAGCGCCATGGTGCCGGTGACCGGGGTGTACTTGGTCAGGCCGCCATCGAGTGCAGCCTTGGCGGCCAGGATCACATTGTCGGGCGTGCGGAAGTCAGGCTCGCCCACCGAGAGCGAAATGATGTCGCGCCCCGCCTCTCGCAGGGCGGTGGCGCGGTCGGTCATTGCCGTGGTGCCGGAAGGCGCGATCCGGCGCAGCGCGGGGCTCAGGTGTTCGTGGCTCATGGTTTCATCCGGGCAGGTATCAGGCCACGCAGGGCATTACCGATAAAGAACCCGCCCGCGAGATCGTCGAGCGTCAGCCGCGCTTCCTCGGCGCGCCCTTCCTCGATCAGCGAGCGGCGCAGGATCCCGGGCAGCAGACCGGCCGAGGCCCGGGGGGTCAGCAACTTGCCGTCGCGTTCGACGAACACATTCGTAAAGCTGCCTTCGGTGACCTCGCCATCGTCGAGCACGAAGATCACTTCGTAGGCGCCGTTATCCTTGGCGACAGCATGCGCGGCATCGTGGAAGCCGCGGTCGGTCGTCTTGTGCCGCAAGCGCCAGTCGCCGGGCACGACGGGAACCGGCAGGGCGATACACTCGACAGTGCCTTCGGGAGCGGGCGGCAGCGGCGCGGTTTCGAGCGCCGCCTCGCCCCGACGCGAAACTACCAGCCGCAGTTTGGCGGGGGCATCGAGTTCGAAGCACAGCGCGTGAATGCGGTTGCGCACCTCGTGCCGGTCAAAGGCAAAGCCAAGCTCGGCCGCACTCGCCTTCATCCGTTCGAGGTGCAGTTCGAGCAGGGGCATGCCCTCCTGCGGATCGAAGCGCATGGTCTCGATCAGGTCGTGGCCGCCCGCCGCTTCGCGCGCGAAGCCGGCCTTGATCAGGCATTCGCGCCATTCGGCCATGCCGTCGCTGTCGGCCACGATCGCCCCGCCGACGCCGAGCACGGCCTGGTGGCGCTCGTTCTCGCCGGGGGTCAGGCGGATGGTGCGAATGGCGACGTTGAACGCGGCCTCGTCGTTGCCGATACGTCCGATCGAGCCGCAATAGGGGCCGCGAGCATCGCGCTCGACCTCGCTCAGCAGTTGCATGGCGCGGATCTTCGGCGTGCCGGTGATCGAGCCACAGGGGAACAGCGCCCGGATCAGGTCGATCGCGCCCGTCTCCGGCAGCAGCTCTGCCCGCACGGTGGAGACCATCTGGTGCACCGTGGGATAGCTCTCGATCGCGAAGGGCTGTTCGACCCGCACCGACCCCGGCACCGCCACGCGGCTGAGGTCGTTGCGCATCAGGTCGACGATCATCAGGTTCTCGGCCTTGTCCTTGACCGAGGCAGCCAGTTCCGCGGCCAGCGCCGCGTCCTCCGCGGCGTCACGCCCGCGCGGGCGAGTGCCCTTCATCGGCTTGACCTTGGCCGCGCGGCCCTTGTGGCTGAAGAACAGTTCGGGGCTGAAGCTCAGCAGCCAGTGCGATCCGTCGAAGATCACGCCGCCATAGCCGGCATCGGCAGCGGGGCGGATTGCGGCATAGAGCGCCAGCGGATTGCCGCGCGCGGCGCCAGCCAGCGGCATGGTCAGGTTGGCCTGATAGATGTCGCCCGCGCGGATCGCCTCCTGCAAGGTGGCGAAGGCATCGAGATAGGCGCCGGTCGAG
Organism: Porphyrobacter sp.; assembly: GCA_017744315.1. Lineage (GTDB taxonomy): Bacteria > Pseudomonadota > Alphaproteobacteria > Sphingomonadales > Sphingomonadaceae > Croceibacterium_A. Next base: position 92,448 of record JAGIBN010000003.1, on the reverse strand, counting down.
ATCTGCGGCTGGAGCGGGCCGATCGAAGCGGGTCCTGAGCCAGCCCGCTCGGCCAGCCAGCCGGCGACCTGATCGGCGGGAATCAGCTTCGGGGCGTCGAACAGGCCGAACCAAACGAGCGGCCCCTCGGCCCCGGTCCGTGCGGCAGCGAGCGGCGCCAGCTTCGGTTCGAGCGCCAGTCCGGCTTCATAGGCGAGATAGCCTGCCAGCGTTCCGCCCGACGCCTCGCGCGCCGCTTCGGCGGCTTCGAGCACTGGAAGGACTTCCTCTGGGCGTCGTGCGACGAAGATCTCGCGCGGGTCTTCGAACAGCTGCGCCTCGCTCGCACCTTCGGTGCGCGCGTCGTCGAGCAGGACGAAGGGTTTGGTGCTGACCATCCTTTCGCGCTCTAACCGCAAATTGCCGCGTGTCTATTGCTTGACCGCACCTGCGCAGCTGAGCAGACCTTTCGCAGACACCAAAGGAGCGGATCATGGCGGCAATCTTCCTCGGACTAGGCGCCAACGGCGAGCGGCAGGTTCTCGAGCTGTCGCGGGCCAACCGCCACGGCCTGATCGCCGGCGCGACCGGCACGGGGAAGACGGTAACGCTCCAGGGCCTGGCCGAGAGCTTCTCCAAAGAAGGCGTGTCGGTGTTCCTGGCTGACGTGAAGGGAGACCTCGGTGGCCTGGCCATGCCCGGTTCGCCGACCTTCAAGAACGCCGCCAAGCTGGAGGAGCGGGCGGCGGAGCTGGGCATGACCGACTATGCCTATGCCGATAACCCGGTGGTGTTCTGGGACCTGTTCGGTGAGCAGGGCCACCCGATCCGCACCACGGTGTCGGAGATGGGGCCGCTGCTACTCTCGCGCCTGTTGGGATTGAACGAGACGCAGGAGGGCGTGCTCAACATCGCCTTCCGATACGCCGACGACGAGGGCCTGCTGCTGCTCGATCTCGACGATCTCCAGTCAATGCTGCTGCACACCGCGGAGAACGCCGCGGCGCTGACCACGAAGTATGGCAATGTCTCGAAGGCGACCGTGGGCACGATCCAGCGCCAGCTGCTCGCGCTCGACAGCCAGGGTGGAGGGATGTTCTTCGGCGAGCCTGCCTTGGAGATCGAGGACTTCATCCGCACCGACGATCAGGGGCGGGGCATCGTCAACATTCTCGCCGCCGACCGGCTGATGCGCAGCCCCAAACTCTACGCCACGTTCCTGCTCTGGCTGCTGGCCGAGCTGTTCGAGGTGCTGCCCGAGGTCGGCGATCCGGAGAAGCCCAAGCTGGTATTCTTCTTCGACGAAGCTCACCTGCTGTTCGACGACGCACCGGCTGCCTTGCAGGACACGATCGAGACGGTTGTGCGCCTGATCCGCTCGAAAGGTGTGGGCGTGTACTTCGTCACCCAGAACCCGATCGACATTCCGGAGAAGGTCGCCGGCCAGCTCGGCAACCGGGTGCAGCATGCCCTGCGCGCCTTCACTCCGCGCGACCAGAAGGCGATCCGCGCTGCGGCGGAGACGTTCCGGATCAATCCCGACCTGAATGTCGAAACCGCGATTACCGAGCTCAAGACAGGCGAGGCGCTGGTTTCGATGCTGCTGGAGGATGGCTCGCCATCGGTGGTCCAGCGGACCTTGATCAAGCCGCCTTGCTCGCGGCTGGGGCCGTTAGAACCGAACGAGCGGGCCGTGATTCAGTCGACCAGTCCCTTCGTCGGCAAATACGACACCGCCATCGACCGCGACAGCGCCGAGGAAGTGCTGGCGAGGAAAGCCGCCGATGCCGCCGCTACGGCCGATGAAGTGGCGGAGAAAGGCCGCAAGGAAGTCGGCAAGCGCGAGCGCCTGAGCCCGAGCATCTGGGATAGGGCGGGCAAGCGCGCGGCCGGAGCGGTGGCCGGTTCGGCCGCAACAATTGCGGCGGCGGCGATCACCGGCCGCAAGTCCAGCTCCAACCCGATGCGCAATGCCGCTACCTCGGCCGCCGGATCGATCGCGACCGATCTTGGCGGGCAGTTCTTCGGGCGGTTCGTGCGCAACCTGGTCGGTGGGTTGATGCGTTAGCTGGGATTCGCCGCCAGCCATTCCCCAACCTGGGTGCGCATCTTCGGCTCACTTTCGAGACGCTGCTTGAGCGACGCGATCACTGTCTGCACCGGGCGCCGCTCGTCCGCCGGGACGGACTCGCTGAAGCGCTCCAGCTTTTCGACCATCGCGGGGTCGCGTGAGGTGTTGGCGAGGCCGGCGATGAAGGTCGGCTGGCCACCCGAATCGAGCAGCGCTTCCACTCCCGCGCGGTTGGCGAGGGCGAAGTCGAAGGTGAGATCGGGATGCTGTTCGGAGACGGCGGCAATGATCGTGGCGCTGGAAGTGCCGGCCTTGCCGGTCAGCGCGAAATCGAGCGCGCGTTGTGCCAGAGCCTTGTCGCTGACGGCGCCGAGCAGGCGGTAATAGGCCTGGCGCTCCACCGCGCTCGGGGCGCTGGCGGCGAGCTGCGATAGCTCCTCCCACTCTTCCGCGGTGGCGTTGCGCGCGGCGATCGCGAGCCATGTCGTCTTGAGCGGCCCGTCGAGGGCGCGGGGATTGTCGGCCAGCAGGGCGAGCCTGCGGCGTCCCTCCGCCACGACTGTCGGATCGTCCATGTTGCCGAGCGTATTGAGCAGCTGGACCCGAAGCAGGGTATCGGCGAGCGATTCCTCGGGCATCGCGTCAAAGCCGAGCTGTTGCAGGCGCGGGAGCCAGATCTCGCGGGTCGCCTTTGCGATGGCAGGACGATCTTCTACCGAGGCCACGCGATGGATCGCACCCCAGCGGGCAACCACGCCTTCGGCCACTACCGGGTTGGCGTTGCCCGGCACGGCGGCGAGCATGTCGAGCCCGAGGGCCAGGGGCTGGTAGCCAGCTTCGGCCAGCGCCAGGCTGTCGCGCACCAGGCCGAGCTGGTCGATCGGATCGAGGTCCGGCATGGCCTTGGCCAGTTGCGCGGACATCGCGGGCAAATAGAGCGTGCGGAAATAGCCGAGCTGGCCGCCGTTCACGATCACTGCGCCGCAGCCTGGGACTTCAAGCGCCGCGCTGCCTTCGAGCAGGACTCGCTTTGGGTCGGCACCCTGGGCCTGGATCAGCAGCGGCACGCGCCAGCTTTGCGGCTTGGCGCCGACCTCGTCCTTGCGGTCGCGGCTGAACTCGCTCTGGGTCAGGGTCAGGTGGGTCACGCCTTCGCGGCACCCGGCCTCGGCCTTGACCAGCGGGATACCCGGCTGGAGCGTAAAGTCGCGCGCGACGGCGACGAGGTTCGCCGCGCCGGCTTCCTCGACCGCGCGCCACAGGTCCTCGCTGGTGGTGTTGCCGTAGCGGTGGCGCTGGATGTAGGTGCGGATCCCTTCGCGCCAGACGTCTTCGCCGGCATAGGCCTCCAGCATCGAGATGACCGCTTCGCCCTTCGAATAGGAAATCGCGTCGAACGCCTGGTTGGTTTCGGACACCGTGCGGATCGGCTGGATCACGGGATGAGTCGTGGCGAACCCGTCATAGCCCATCGCGGTCTCGCGCCCGGTGACGCGGGTGATCAGCGGGTACCAGTCGGGGTTGAACTTGGCCGAAGCCTTGGTCTCCATCCAGCTGGCGAAACCTTCGTTGAGCCACAGGTCGTCCCACCAGGCCATGGTCACGATGTCACCGAACCACTGGTGGGCAATCTCGTGCGCGCCGGCGGTGTAGATGTAGTTGCGCGTGGCGGGGCTGGTGATCGTGGGATCGTCGAGCAAGTACTTCTCGAACGTCAGGATCGCGCCCCAGTTCTCCATCGCGCCGAAGAACTGCGATTCACCGGGCGCGGCGATGTTGTCGAGCTTGGGCAGGGGATAGGGCACGCCGAAGTAGTCGGTGTAGTACTCGATCAGCGGCGCCATCAGGTCGAGCGAGTAGCGCGCCTGCTCGCCGCTGCCGGTGGGGCTGACGATGCCGAGATCGACCCCGCCCGGGCCCTTGGCCGAAAGCCGCTCGAAATCGCCCAGCCCGAAGAACAGCAGGTAGGACGACATCTTTGGCGTGGTGGCGAACGTTACCAGCTTGCGGCCGTCGGGCAGCTTCTTCTCGCTGGCGATCGGCATGTTGCCGAGGGCCATTTGCCCGGTGGGAACCGTGGCGGAGAGGTTGAAGGTGGCCTTGTAGCTCGGCTCGTCGAACATCGGGGCGAAGCGGCGGGCATCGGGGGCTTCGAACTGGGTGAACAGGCCGCGCACGGTCTCTCCGGTGCGCTTGTCGGGATAGTCGAGCGCGAACAGGCCCGTCGCCTGGGTGTTGATCTTGCCGGTGTATTCGATGCGTACGCGGTACTCGCCTGGCGCGATCGGTGTGGGCGCGACAAGGCGCACAGTCTGCGCTTCGGCGTTGACCTCAGGGGTCAGCGTGACACGCCCGGTGCCGTCGATGCGGGAGAGTTCGGCACGGCCGATATCCAGTTCCAGCGCGTGAAGCGTCAGCGCGTCGGTTTGCTGGAAGACTTCGAGATCGACCTGTTGCGTACCGCTGAAAGTGAGTTTCTGCGCGTCGGGCTCGATGTGGATCGAATAGTGGATCGGCCGGGCCGTGCGCGGAAGGTCGCTCGGCACCGTATCGGGCAGCGGAGCGAGCGTGACGGGCTGCGCCAGCGCCACCGGTGCGGAGGCGAGAGTGCTGCCGGCGAGGAACAGGGCAGCCAGGGCTTTGACGGCGGGGACGCCGGCGGCTGTGCGCTTCAACGAAAGGCTCCGATCGTTTCCGAGGGAACCGGACTAGCAGCGTGCAGCCGCCCCAGCCAAGCCGCTAGTCGAGCGGCAGGCGTAATTCGGCGATAAGGCCGGCGGGCTTGCCGACCGCGGCGTTGCGGTTGCGCAGCGAGATCGTGCCGCCGTGCTGCTCTGCAATTGCGCGGGCGAGCGTCAGGCCAAGGCCCGCGCCGCCGGTTTCGCGATTGCGTGAGGATTCCCCGCGCGAGAACGGTTCCATCAGGCGGGCGATGTCGCCTTCGGGGATCCCCGGACCGTCATCCTCGATGGTGATCACCGCCTCATTGCCCTGACGCACCAGCGAGACACGGGCGCGCTCGCCATAGCGAATGGCGTTGCCGATCAGGTTGCGCAGGGCGCGGCGGAGCCAAGTCGCGCGCAAGGCCATGGCCACACGCTGGGTCGCGCCGAGCTCGACCGGCTCGCCCATGTCCTCGTATTCTTCCACTACCGAAGCGAGCAGGGCCGAAAGGTCGGTCCGTTCGAGCGGGTCGCTCGGCCGTCCGACGCGGGCGAGCGAGAGGATATCGTCGAGCGAACGCGAGAGGTCCTCGATGCTCGCCGCCATTTTGGCGCGCTCGGTTGCATCCTCGACGGATTCGATGCGTACGCGCAGCGCGGCAAGCGGCGTCTTCAGGTCATGCCCGATGGCACCGAGCATAACGTCTTTTTCATCGAGCAGCGCGGCGATGCGCGACTCCATCAGGTTGAGCGCGACGATAAGCCGGCGAGTATCGTCAGGGCCGGTTGGCTCGATCTGTCCGGTGATTTCGCGCGTCGCGGCGAAGTGTTCGACCCGGCGAGTCAGCGCGGCGAGCGGGCGAGTGATGCGCCGCAACAGCAGCGCCAGACCACCGACCAGCACGACGTAAAGCAGCAGCGTCTGCCCGATCAACGAGCCCAGTTGATTGGGCTCCCGCTCGGCCAGGGCCCAACGCGCGACCGTCCACTCGTTCTCTCCTTGCCGTTTCAGTCCGGCAACGAGCATGCGTCCGTTCGCCCACTCGGTACGTTCCTGCCCGCGCAATTGCGACATGACGTAGTCGTCATCGGACACGTGGCGCGTCACGACCATCAGCGCGGCCGGGTCGATGCCCTGGTCGAGCAGGATCGTGCGCAGCTGGTCTTCCCGCACAGTGTCGCGCACTTCGCCCTGGTGCAGCGGTTCTTGCGACGTCCGTTCGACGCGCAGGCGCTGCCAGCGCCCCCGCTTGGCCTTGTCGGGATTGTGCGTCGGTGGGCGGCGGAAATCGAACCGAGGTTCGGTCACGAGCTGGAAGGCGAGGCCGTTGGCGGCCATCATCTCGCGCCGCTGTTCGGCCTCGCGATACTGCAGCACGGCGGAGATCGCCTGGGCAACCAGCAGCGCCAGCGCCACGGACAGCAGCATCTGCCCCAGCAGGCTTTTCGGCAGGAATTTACGCATTAGTTCCTAATCACGTTCGGGGGCGAGACGACGAACGTCGGCGGCAAGGCGATAGCCGCCGCCCCACACGGTTTGGATCAGCTTCGGATCGCGGCTGTCTTCTTCGATCTTGCGGCGCAGGCGGCTGACCTGGTTATCGACCGCGCGGTCGAACAGATGCGCCTCGCGGCCCTGCACCATATCGAGCAGCCGGTCACGGTCGAGCACCTGGCGCGGATGGTTGAGGAAGGCGATGAGCAGGCGGAACTCCGCCGAAGACAGGGGTACGACGATGCCCTGCGGATCGGACAGCCGGCGCTTGAGCGGATCGAGCTTCCAGTTCTCGAACTCGTACGGCGCGTCTTCTTCGGGCGTGAGAGCCGGGCGGGTAGCGCGGCGCAGGACCGAGCGGATGCGGGCGACGAGTTCGCGCGGCTCGAACGGTTTCACGACATAGTCGTCGGCCCCGATCTCGAGCCCGACGATCCGGTCGGTTGCTTCGCTCCGCGCGGTGAGCATGATCACCGGCAGGTTCTTGGTTTCGGTGAGGTGTCGACACAGCGACAGGCCATCTTCGCCCGGCATCATGATGTCGAGCAGGACCAGGTCGGGCGTATCGGAGAGTAGCGCCGAGCGCGCCCGGGCGGCATCTTCGGCCTGCGATACGACGAACCCCTGGCGAGTCAGGTACTCGGCCAGGGGCTCACGCAGGGTCGGCTCGTCATCGACAAGCAGAAGCCGCACAGGAGTCGCGGCTGCCTGGGCCGCGGAGGTTACGCTATTGCTGTTCATCCGGCCTCGGGTGGGCGGCGGTGTTCACGGTGTCCGCCTCGATCGCCACGCTGAGCACGGCGTTCTTCGCGGCTGAGAGTGCCGTCCTTGTTGGTATCGGCAGTGTCGAAGCGGGTCAGCGCGGCCGAAGCGAATTCGGCCTGGGTCACTGAGCCATCGCCGTCAGTGTCGGCGTTGCGGGCGAGGCCCATGCCCATCGCTCCGGGTCCGCCAGGTCCGCGGCGGCCCATGCGGGGCCCCGAACGCTGACCGGGTTCGGCCTGCGCCTGGCGAGCTTCGCGGCGCTCGTCACCCCGAGCGGCAAACTCTTCGGGGCTGATGGAGCCGTCGTGATTGCTGTCGATCCGGTCGAACGCGGACTTTTCGCGAGCGTCTCGGTCGGCCTGGTTCAAGACGCCGTCCTTGTTGACGTCCATCCGGGCAAAGGATTCGGTGGTCCGCTGCTCGACATCGGCGCGGGTCATTGGTGGGCGCGGCTCGCGCTTCGGCGCTTCCTGCGCGAACGCGGCGCTGGCGGCAGCGATGGCCGCAACCGCGGCAAGCGAAAGGGTGAGCGTCTTGCGCATCAAGCATACTCCCATGTCGGTCTGAGTGAGCAACGGGGCGCCGACCTGAAGGGAAGCAGAGGATTCGGCGCCCCGCTGCCCATGAATTGTGTTTTACCAATGCTATGTCGCACCGGTTTGCCGGGAGAGACAAAAAGTGTCGCAAATTGTCGCGCCCGAATGGCGATGTTCATCCTTATGAAAGCGGACAGAGCCCGATTCAACGCGGGCGACCCTGGGTGCCTACTCCTGGCGTGACAAACACTCCGGTCGCCTCCCCATGGACATCCGCGGTGTGCCAGACGCCCGGCGGGTTGATCGCGTATTCTCCGGGCGAGAGCGTGGTGCGGACGTGCTCCCCGTCGATCTCCTGGATCAGGGTGATGCTGCCTTCGGTACAGATCACCACTTCCGCGCCGGCCGGATGCATCTCCCACCCGGCCCAGTCTTCGGTGAAGTGGAAGCAGGAAACGAGCCGTCCATCGGTGCCATCCTCAGCATGGCGCGTGCCGTAGTCCATGTACCACTGCATCGCCCGCTCATCCCGCGGGAACTCCGGCTGCGGCACGGCCGTGCCGCCGTTGCCGAGGTGGATCGGGTGGGTTTGAATGTTCGTCCCCGCCATCGACACGCTCCTCTTCAGCTTCGCATCAGGTAAGCAATCAGCTTGTTGCCGTCCGGATCGCGGAAATAGGCGCAGTAGAACTGCTCCCCGCGCGGACCGGGAGGGCCTTCGTCCTTCCCGCCATTGGCGAGGGCGAAGTCGTAGATCTGCTGGACTTGCTCCTCGCGCTCGACCGGAAGGCCGAACATCGATCCGTTGCCCGCGGTGGCGGGTTCGCCGTCGAAAGGCGTGATGACGCTCATCATCACGTTCTTGCCCGCAGCACCCCAGCCGACCGTGCGTTCGGTGGTGTAGACGCGCGAGTGGCCCAGAATGCCCGCGATCTCATCGTAAAAAGCGGCGGACCGCTCAAGATCGTTGGTGCCCAAGGTAACGTAACCGATCATGATCGCACTCTCCCCCTTGCGACTCGAACAAACGGAACATTAGTAGAACAAATCCAATTTTACAAGGGGCTGCAAGCCTCCTCGAGCCACGCCAGGGCATCCCCCTCGAGCTGCGGGGCGAGGACCTCGCGAACACGGGCGTGGTAGGTGTTCCACCACTCCAGCTCCGCCGACGAGAGCAGCGAACGCTCGACCAGTGCTTTGTCGATCGGGGCCAGCGTGAGCGTCTCGAAGCCGAGCCATTGGCCTTCGCTGCCCGGAATGGCGCGCGGTTCGACCAAAACCAGGTTTTCGATGCGAATGCCGTACTCGCCGGTCTTGTAATACCCCGGCTCGTTGGAGAGGATCATGCCCGCGAGCAGTTCCTGATCGGTCCCGGCCTGTCCGCCGCGCGCCTTGGCGATGCGTTGCGGCCCCTCGTGCACTGCGAGGAAGCTGCCGACGCCGTGGCCGGTGCCGTGGGCATAGTCGACCCCTGCTTCCCACAGGAACTGCCGGGCGAGCGTGTCGAGCTGGGAGCCCGCCGTGCCGGTCGGAAAGGTCTGCGTCGCCAGGCGGATGTGGCCCTTGAGCACGCGAGTGTTGCGATCGCGGACTTCCGCCGGCGCCTCACCCGGGCCGACCCATACCGTGCGGGTGATGTCGGTCGTGCCGTCGGGGTATTGCCCGCCGGAATCCACCAGGAAGACGCTGCCGGGTTCGAGCTTGCGGTTGGTCTCTTCGCTCACCCGGTAGTGGACGATGGCGCCGTTGGGGCCGGCGCCGGAGATCGTGTCGAACGACAGGTCGCGCAGGTCGCCGGTGGCGCGGCGGAAGGCGTGGAGCTGTTCGGCAGCCGAGAGTTCATCGACCGTGCCCTTGGGACCTTCGACCGAGAGCCAGTGCAGGAACCGCGCCACGGCGGCTCCGTCGCGGGCCTGGGCGGCGCGGTGGCCGGATTGCTCGGCGGAATTCTTGATCGCCTTGGGCAGGACCACCGGATCGGTCAGCGCCACGGCGGTAGCACCCGCATCCTCAAGCGCCGCGAAGATCGCGGCGACAGCGCGCTCGGGATCGGCCGCCACGAGCTTGCCGGAGAGTTCGGCGAGTGCTGGGGTGAAGTCGGCGCGAGGCCTGATGCGCACCGCGTTGCCGAGCTTGGCGGACACTTCCGCCGGAACCTTGCCCGGCTCGATGAACCAGTCGGCAGTGCCGTCAGCATGGGCGATGACGTAGGACAGCGCCACTGGCGTACGCTCCACGTCGGCGCCGCGGATGTTGAGGAGCCAGGCCACCGAATCGAGCGCCGAGATCACCGCGGCATCGAGCTTCTTGGCCTTGAGCCACTCGGCCACTTCGGAGCGCTTGTCGGCGCTTGATCGTCCGGCCAGCGCCTCGTCCTGGATAAACGCAGGTGCGGCGGAGGGGGCGGGGCGATCCTGCCACACCGCGTCGATCGGATTGTTCTCAACCGCGACAAGCTCTGCGCCAACGTCCTCAAGCGCCTTGGCCGCGGCTTTCGCCCAGCCGCGCGTGTGCAGCCACGGGTCGAAGCCGATCCTGGCACCCTTTCCGGCATTTGCCGCGAGCCATTCGGCCAGGCTGTCCTGCGGGACCGACTTGTATTCGTAGAGCCGCCCGTCGACCTGGTCGCGCACCTGCAGGGTGTAGCGCCCGTCGACGAACATCGCCGCCTTGTCCTTGAGGACCGCCGCCGTGCCAGCCGAACCGCCGAATCCGGTCAGCCACGCCAGCCGCTGGGCGTAGGAACCGACGTACTCGCTAAGGTGCTCGTCGGAGATCGGAATGACGAACCCGTCGATCCCTTGTTTCTCGAGTTGCTTCCTCAGCGCGTCGAGGCGGGCTTCGTGGGTTTGCATGAGCATGTTGCGGTCCTTTCAAACCCTACATAGATGCGCAGCATGAATGATGCCACTCCGGCGCGGCCTCCGGTCGCGGTTCGCAAGCCTTCCAGCGTGACTCACCACGGGATCACGGTAGCCGACGATTACGCCTGGCTGCGCGATCCCGGCTATCCCGAGGTGACCGACAAGGAGGTGCTCGAACACCTCGCGGCGGAGAACGCCTGGTTCGAGGCGCGCATGGCTCCGCACCAGGGCACGATCGATGCGCTGTTCAAGGAAATGCGCGGGCGGATCAAGGAAGCCGACAAGTCGGTGCCGCAGAAGGACGGCGATTTCCTCTACTGGATCGAGTTTGAGGAAGGCGCCGAGTACAAGAAATGGTGGCGCCGCGCGGTGGGCGCGCCCGACGATGGCAGCGCCGACGAATTGATCCTCGACGAAACCGCGCTGGCCGAAGGGAAGGAATATTTCCGGCTCGGCGCGATCTCGACCACCAAGGATGGGCGCTTGTTGGCCTACTCGGTCGACGACAACGGCTCGGAACGCTTCACCGCGCGGATCAAGGACATCGCCAGCGGAGTGCACCTGCCGGACGAGATTCCCGGTACGCTGTCCTCGCTGATCTGGGTCGCGAACGACACCGGCCTGATCTACTCGCTGGCCAACGAGCAATGGCGGACCGACAACGCCCGGCTGCATTGGCTGGGCCAGCCTGCTGCCGAGGACATCGAGCTCTACCACGAGGATGACGAGGGCTTCCGCGTCGGCGCTTCGCTCTCGGCCAACGAGCAGTGGGTGGTCATCTCGGCCGGCGATCATGAGACGAGCGAGGTCCGGCTGGTTCCGGCCGCCGATCCGCTGGGCGAGCAGATCCTCGTTCGTCCGCGCGAGAAGGGTCTGGAATACGACGTCGACGAGCGCGAAGGCACGCTGTTCATCCACGCCAACGACACGCACGAGAACTTCCGCATCGCCACCGCCGCGATCGAGCGGCCGGGCGAGTGGACCACGCTGATCGAAGGATCGGACGAGTTCTACCTGACCGGGTTCGAGCTGTTTCGCGATTTCTACATCGTCGAGGGACGGCTGAACGGCCTCGATCGGCTGGAGATCCGTTACTACGACAACCTGGCGCGGGTCGAACCGATCGAGTTCCCCGAGGCGAGCTATACCGCCGGGACGGGCAACAATCCCGAATACGAACAGACGGTGATCCGCGTCTCCTACGAGAGCATGATCAGCCCGGCGAGCACCTACGACTACCACGTCGCCGAGCGGCGGCTGGAACTGCTCAAGGTGCAGGAGATCCCCTCGGGCTACGACCGCTCGCTCTACACCACCGAGCGGCTGGAGATTACCGCGCGCGACGGCACGGCGATCCCGGTCAGCGTGATGTACCGCAAGGACCGCGCGGGGGCGGGGCCGCTGCACCTCTATGGCTACGGCGCCTATGGCATCGCCATCCCGCCTGGCTTCTCGACCACCCGGCTGAGCCTGGTCGATCGCGGCTTTGCCTATGCCATCGCCCACATCCGCGGCGGGGATGATCTCGGGCGGCGTTGGTACAAGGCAGGCAAGCTGGAGAGCCGGGTCAACACCTTCACCGACTTCGTGGATGTGGCGAAGGGCCTGATCGATCGCCGCCTGACAGAGGCCGGGCGGATCAGCATCTCGGGCGGGTCGGCGGGCGGCGAACTGATGGGTGCGGTAATCAACTCCGATCCGGACCTATGGGGCGCGGTCGTGGCGCATGTGCCGTTCGTCGACGTGCTGGCGACGATGCTCGACGCCTCGCTGCCACTGACGCCGGGCGAGTGGCCCGAATGGGGCAACCCGATCGAGGACCGCGCGGCGTTCGAGCTGATCCAGTCCTATTCGCCCTACGACAACGTGACGGCGCAGGCCTATCCGCCGCTGCTGGTGACCGCCGGGCTCAACGATCCACGCGTGACCTACTGGGAACCCGCCAAGTGGGTCGCCCGTCTGCGTGAGGTGAAGACCGACCAGAACGAACTGCTGCTCAAGACCAATATGGGCGCCGGGCACGGCGGCAAGTCGGGGCGGTTCGAGAGCCTCAAGGAAACCGCCGAGGAATTCGCCTTTATCCTGTGGCAGATGGGCATAGACGCTTGAGCAACCGCTTCGCCCTGACCTTCACGGCGCTGGCCGAGCACATCGACGAGAACGGACACGTCAACAACACCGTCTGGGTCCGCTGGATGGAGGACCTGGCGACGGCTCACTGGATGCGCGATGCCGATCCCGCGCATACCGCGGCCTATGCCTGGGTCGTGACGCGGCACGAGATCGATTACCGCGGCAATATCGAGCTGGGCGAGAGCGTCGAAGGCGTGACCGAGATCCTCGACCAGCCGACCGGCGCGCGGTTCGATCGGCACTTCACCTTCACCGACACGAAAGGGAAGGCGATCGTCAAGGCCAAGACCACCTGGGCGATGATCGATCGCAAAACCGGGCGTCTGCTGCGGGTGCCGCCGGAAGTGGCGGCGCCGTTTTTGCTCGGCTGAGTCCTGACCGGCCACTCGTTCACGCCACTTGCGGTTACTTGGCAGGCCGCTCGGAAGCAGCCGATCGTCAGGACTTCGCGAAGACGACCGTCGGAATAACCGATCCATGAATATCCATTAGTTATTCTAATGGCTCTGTTGAGGAATCGTGGTTTTAAGCCCGCGTGACCCTTGGCTTAGAACGCTCGCCATCATGCACACCAATGATTGGTGTTCTCGGTGAGGGGGGTTTCAAGCGGCATGTTCATAGGCATTTCCAACGCCCGAGTGCGCTTCTGGACTTCGGCGCTTTTGCTTTCGCTGGGGACTGCTTGCAGTGGCCCGGGTCGATCGAATGAAACGACCGACCCTGTCGCGCCGATCGAGATCGCATCGAAGCCAGGAGAATGGCGACCTGACACGGGAGGCACACAGGTGGCGTTGTGGCCCGAAGACCTGGCCCTTCGTGAACCGGACACAGGCAACCATCCCGAAGAAGTCGGCCACGGCTCCGAACCCGTTGCCGGAAAGCCCTGGCAATGGGCGAGCTACGTCACTCGACCGACGATGACGATCTATCGGCCCAAGGGTGAAGATGCCGGCACCACCTTGCTCGTGCTTCCGGGCGGCGGATACGCTGCTGTGGCCATGGATCTCGAAGGGACCGAGATCTGTGATTGGGCGACAGGGAAAGGCATGACCTGCGTCATTCTGAAATATCGGGTTCCACAGGATTGGCCACGAAATGAGGAAGGAGTTCGAGAACCTCCAGAGGTCCTGCTGGCCCTGCAGGATGTCCAACGTGCGATTGGATTGCTCCGGGCCCGCTTCGGGATCGCCCCTTCAAAGATCGGCGTCATCGGCTTTTCAGCAGGAGCCCATCTTGCCGCGGCTGTCAGCAATGCCGAAACGCGAACCTATCCAAAGGTCGACGATGCCGACGATCTTTCGTCGCGACCCGATTTCGCGATCATGATGTATACCGGGCGCCTGTGGTACACTGCGAATGCGCCAACAGATCTTTCACTCGCCCCTTGGGTTAGCATCAGCAAAAAGGCGCCGCCGACGTTGTTGATCCATGCCATGGACGATCCGGTCAACGATGTGAGGCATCCGATGGCCTATGCTCTGGCGCTCGAAAAGGCAGGAGTGCCGGTGGACTTGCGCATATACTCCGGGGGAGGTCATGCGTTTGGACTGCGTCCAACTTCGGACCCGATTACCACGCAATGGCCTGCACAGGTGGAGCAGTGGTTGCGAAACATCAGCGCATTGTGATCTGTCCTGATGCTTGCACGCCCGCTCAGGTTCGAGCTATTCCAGCTTCTCCCGGCACTTGAGCGGCTGACACTGCCCAATGGCAAGTTTGGAACCCATCGCCCCTCATCCGCATTCGTTCTTCGCCAGCCGATCTATTCGGCCGGTAGCGCTTGCAAGGAGGCAAGCGGGCGATGTGGACCTTACACAAGCAACAACAGCAGCGCGGCGTCCAGTTCCCGACCCACAAGAATGCAGAGGCTCCGCCCGAAGCGGTCAAGGATCGCTCGGCGCAGGACCACGAGCAGGCTGGTGTCGGCGCGCCCGGTGCGCCCTATCCGGCGAGCCCGATCGAGCGCGGCGGCGACAATGTTCCGACCGCGCCCTCGCCGCCGGTGACTGAACGAAAGGCCACCCTGTCTGGATCGGATAAGGACGACGAGGCGGACTTCGATGCCTTGCCCTTGCCCGAAGGAAAGTAGGCGATGGGCCGGGACAGGCAGCGCGACTCACGCAAGGGACCGTCAGGCCGACCGCGCGCTCCGGGTGAAGTGCCGCAGAGCCGTGCCCCGCAACAACAGCAGGCGGGCGAGACCGAACTCGATCAGGACGAGCGGGGCGGAGAGATCGAAGCGACCGTGGCTGTCGAACAGCAGCAGCAACAGGGCTCGCCAGCGCAACGACGCCAGGCCGAAGCGCAGGATGATGACATGCCCTCGGCGCCCAACGATCCTGGGCGCTACGATCGAAACGACTGACTTGAGCTAGCGGGAAAAGTTTCGGAAGCGGCGCTGGATTTCAAGAATGATCAGCAGCGGCGTCGACCACAGCCAGGTCATCAGCGACGATTCCACCCAGCCCCGTCCTTCGGGGAGGCGGATCGAACATTCG
Organism: Porphyrobacter sp.; assembly: GCA_017744315.1. Classification (GTDB taxonomy): domain Bacteria; phylum Pseudomonadota; class Alphaproteobacteria; order Sphingomonadales; family Sphingomonadaceae; genus Croceibacterium_A. Next base: position 77,444 of record JAGIBN010000003.1, on the reverse strand, counting down.
TAGACATGGAGAAAGTCCTTCGGCTGGCAGGCCGAGGGCCAATAGGCGCGCGAGAACAGCAGAAATCCGAGCGCGAACCAGCCGGCCTGGGCGAGATAGAGCGCAAAATAACGGCTCATGCCAAGCTCGGCATAACCGTGATGATGCGGGGTCTTCCTGATCTTCTTCGCGGTCATGGGCGTAGCGTGACACGGAAATGGTAAGAATTTCGTTACCTGGCAGCGCTCTATTGCTGGCGAAGAGAGCCGCTTGCGTGGATGACTCGGCTCCGATCAACAGATAGGATTACGGCGCGGCGGGCTACGGGAAACCTGGCGCAAAAAAGGGGGGCAGATGGCGGACAACGGCAGCAGGCGGCCACTCAAGACGCGTTCGGCGCCCTGGGCACAGGGATTGGCGCGGTTCCTCGGCAAGGCGGGACTTTCGCCCAACGCCATTTCGGCAATCGGCGTTCTCTTCTCTGCGGCCGGCGCGGCGGCCATGCTGGCCACGTCGGAAAGCCGCTGGTTCTGGCTCGGCGGCGCGCTGGGCATCCAATTGCGCCTGCTTGCAAACATGCTCGATGGCCTTGTCGCTGTCGAAGGGGGCAAGGCGAGTTCGAGCGGGCCTCTGTTCAACGAATTGCCGGACCGTATCGAAGATGCCCTGCTGATCATCGCCGCGGCCTATGCCGTGGGCGAGCCAGCACTGGGCTACGGAGCGACACTGCTCGCTTTCGCCACGGCCTACATTCGCGCGACGGGCGGAGCGCTGGGCTTTGCCCAAGACTTCGTCGGCCCGATGGCCAAGCAGCATCGGATGTTCGTGCTGACTGTGGGTGCGGTACTCGCTGCGTTCCTGCCCGATCAGCCGGTCATCGAAATTGCGCTGTGGATCATCGCCCTTGGCGGCGCGGCGACCTGTGTCGTTCGCACCATGCGGATCGCCGCCCTGTTGAAAGCCCGCACTCAGTGATCGCGCAAGCCATGGGTGAGGGCACCTTTGCCCTCACTCGGTTCCTCGTCGGCGGGCACGCGCGATGGCGGGGCTGCGGTCCGGAGCTTGGCCAGCGCATCTACTTCGCCAATCACGCGAGCCACCTGGATACGGTGATCCTGTGGGCCGCCCTGCCCAAGGCCTTGCGGCGGACGACCCATCCGGTGGCAGCGAAGGATTATTGGGGGCGCAACGCCTTCATGCGCTTCATCGCCGCTCGCGTGCTCAACGCGGTCCTGGTCGACCGCGCTGGCCGACATGACCTGCTCGCACCGCTCAGGGCGGAGCTCGAACGCGGGGATTCGCTGATCATCTTCCCGGAAGGCACGCGCAAGGCCGAGCGCCTCCCGGGTGAGTTCAAAGCCGGCCTCCATCACCTCGCGCGGGATTATCCCGCAGCCGAGCTGGTGCCGGTCTACCTCGCCAATCTCGCCCGAGCCTATCCTAAGGGCGCGATCCTGCCGGCCCCGATCAGTTGCGTCGTCAACTTCGGAACGCCGATCAAGCTGGAAGACGGCGAAACCAAGCCCGCCTTCCTCGCCCGCGCGCGCGAAGCGGTCTGCGCCCTTGCCGAAGGACCCGTTGCATGAACTTCGACCTCGCGCTTTCCAATCCGATGGTACCGCTGATCGGTGGGGTCGTGGCGATCCTGCTCGTCGCATCGATGATCGGCTTCATCCTGTCCCGCAAGGTGAAGACCGACAACGGTCGCGCCACGGTCGACAACCTCAACGCCCGGATCAAGGCCTGGTGGTTGATGGTCGCGCTGTTCGCGATCGCCTTCCTGTTCGGCAAGACGGTGACGATCGTGCTGTTCGCGCTCACCAGCTTCTACTGCCTGCGGGAATTCCTCTCGATCACGCCCACTCGGCCCGAAGACCACCGCGCCGTCGCAGTCGCCTTCTACCTGTTCATTCCGGTGCAGTACTGGCTGATCGCCACGGACTGGCAGACCTTGTTCTACATCCTGATCCCGGTCTGGGCCTTCCTGCTGCTGCCGTTGCTGGCCGTCATCAAGGGCGAGACGGAAGAGTTCCTGCAACGCACCGCGCGCATCCAGTGGGCTCTGATGCTGACGGTGTTCTGCATCAGCCATGCGCCTGCGCTGCTGATCCTGGATTTCGACGGCTTCTCGAACAATTTCCTGCTGCTGTTCTTCCTGATCACCATCGTCCAGCTGTCCGACGTACTGCAGTATGTGTTCGGCAAGCTGTTCGGAAAGCACAAGGTCGCCCCTCGCGTGAGCCCGGCGAAGACTTGGGAGGGACTGGTCGGGGGTGGGCTATCGGCCACGGCCATCGGGGCCGGCCTGTGGTGGATCACGCCGTTCACTCCGGTCCAGGCAGCGGGCATGGCCCTCGCCATCGTGCTGGCCGGCTTTGGTGGCGGCTTGGTCCTATCGGCGATCAAGCGCTCGCTTGGGGCCAAGGACTGGGGCACGATGATCGAAGGTCACGGCGGCGCGCTGGACCGGATGGATTCGGTCAGTTTCGCCGCGCCGGTGTTCTTCCACCTCACCAACTACTTCTTCGCAGCCTAGCTTCAGCGCCATGCTTCTTGCGGTCGCCCTGTGGGCTTTTGCCGAAGCGACGCTGTTCTTCATCGTGGCGGACGTGCCGATCATGGCGATCGGGATCCGCTTTGGCGTGCGCCGTGCGGTCGGTGCGGCGCTAATCGCGGCGCTGGCGGCAGCGTTCGGCGGTCTCGTCACGATGGCCTGGGCCGCCGCTGCTCCGGAACAGAGCCGCGCGGCAATCGAGAGCTTGCCGGGTATCGGTCCGGAGATGTTCGAGCAGGCGGCCTCTGCCTGGCGTGAAGGCGGTGCGTGGGCGATGCTGCAGGGCTCGTTCCGCGGAGAGCCCTACAAGCTCTACGCCCACGCAGCGGGCGTCGGCGGCGCAGGAATGGTGGGGTTCTTCCTCGCCTCGTTGCTGGCGCGGTTGCCGCGCTTCATGCTCGTTGCGCTGGCCGGAGGCCTTGCCGGCCCGACGCTCCGCCGGTGGTTGCCCGGACGATGGCTGTGGATCGTGTTCGGCCTCGCCTGGGCTGCGTTCTATGTCTGGTACTTTTCGACCATGGCAGCGGGCTAGCCGATCAATCCGACCTTCTGCGGCCCTTCGAGCTGAAGTGGGTTCCGCCGCCCAGCACCGTGATGCCGAGGAAGAATCCGAAGTCGTACCAGCCGCCGTTGTTCGGCACCGAGTAGACCGCGATCTTGGGGTCGAACAGCGATCCGATCCACGCGAACGGGAACACGAACCCGTGCCACAGGCCCCAGAGGAAACCCGGCGTCTCTGCGGTGTGCTGGACCGTTTCCGGGACCTGCCGCGCGCAGGCGGCGAGCACGAGGATGAGGCTGGTTACGGCAACGACGCGGAGGGTATGGCTCATCGTCTTTCCTCTCATTTTTCCGGAATCGTATCGGGCCTGAACCCTTTCGCGTGCTCGGACGTTTCCTCGGTCTATCCAACAGGAGAGTACCCATGGCCGACGCAAGTGCAATCAGGGAACACATGGAGGTTATCGGGGCCGACGGAGCCCATGTCGGCACGGTCGACAAGGTCGAAGGCGACCGCATCAAGCTCACCCGCCAGCAGGAAGCCGTCGCCGGACACGAAGGCCCACATGACGGGCACCATCACTACGTCTCGATTGGCCTGGTAGCCGACGTCGAAGGCGACCAAGTGCGCCTGAGCGCGACCGGCGCGAATGCGGTGACGTTTGAGGAAGAGGGGGACTGAGCTCTCCTCTCCCCTCGGGAGAAGCAGGTGAGGGTGATGATCAGGTCTCCCGATCACCCTCACCATTCCCCTATACTAGATTCTTGCCGATGAGGATCGCCCAAAGCATGGCCACGAAGATGGGGCTAAGCACGAGGTGAAATAGCCCCATTTTCCGCTTGCTCATATCCTTGTCGAGCAAGCGGAGAGCATTGAGGAAGACCAGAGCGGCAAGTAAGGTTCCGCCGATCCCCACCCATAAGGGGCTTATCGGGTCCATCTGCTTACTGACAGGCGAGGCATTCCTCATAGTCCGTCTGCGCCGCGCTCAGTTCGTACTTTGGCGCATCGGCGGTGTTATCCGCTTCCACGCCGCCGGCGAAGCCCGCGCGCTGCACGCTCTTGCTGCGCAGGTAGTAGAGCGACTTGATCCCCTTCTCCCACGCCTGGAAGTGCAGCATCATCAGGTCCCACTTGTCGACGTCAGCCGGGATGAACAGGTTGAGGCTCTGCGCCTGGTCGATGAACGGCGAGCGGTCGGCCGCGAATTCGAGCAGCCAGCGCTGGTCGATCTCGAAGCTGGTCTTGTAGACCGCCTTTTCCTCGACAGTCAGGAAGTCCAGGTGCTGGACCGATCCGCCCTTCTCGAGGATCGAGTTCCACACGTTGGTGGAATCCTTGCTCTTCGAAGCGAGCAGCTTCTGCAGGTACGGGTTCTTGACCACGAAGCTGCCCGAAAGCGTCTTGTGGGTGTAGATGTTGGCCGGGATCGGCTCGATGCAGGCGCTGGTGCCGCCGCAGATGATGCTGATCGAGGCTGTCGGCGCGATCGCCATCTTGCAGCTGAAGCGCTCCATCACGCCCTGTTCGGCCGCGTCGGGGCAGGCGCCACGCTCTTCGGCGAGGACCATCGAGGCTTCGTTGGCCTTGGCCGAGATGTGCTTGAACATCTTCAGGTTCCAGACCTTGGCCATCGGGCTTTCGAAGCCGATGCCCTTGGACTGCAGGAACGAGTGGAAGCCCATCACGCCCATGCCGACGCTGCGTTCGCGCATGGCCGAATACTTGGCCCGCGCCATCGCTGACGGAGCGCGGTCGATATAGTCCTGCAGCACGTTGTCGAGGAAGCGCATGACGTCTTCGACGAAGGTCTTGTCGTCCTTCCACTCTTCCCAGTTCTCGAGGTTGAGCGAGCTGAGGCAGCAGACCGCGGTGCGATCGTTGCCGAGGTGGTCGCGGCCGGTCGGCAGAGTGATTTCCGAGCACAGGTTCGAAGTCGAGACCTTGAGGCCGAGTTCGCGGTGATGCTTGGGCATCATCCGGTTCACGGTGTCGGAGAAAACGATATAGGGCTCACCCGTCGCGAGGCGGGTTTCGACCAGCTTCTGGAACAGGCTGCGCGCATCGACGGTGGCGCGGACCGAGCCGTCCTTCGGGCTGGTCAGCTGCCATTCCGAACCCGAACGAACGGCTTCCATGAAGGCGTCGGAGATCAGCACGCCGTGGTGCAGGTTGAGCGCCTTGCGGTTGAAGTCGCCCGAAGGTTTGCGGATCTCGAGGAACTCCTCGATCTCCGGATGGCTGATGTCGAGGTAGCAGGCGGCCGAACCACGGCGCAGCGAACCCTGCGAGATCGCGAGCGTAAGGCTGTCCATCACGCGCACGAACGGGATGATGCCGCTGGTCTTGCCGTTGAGGCCGACCGGCTCCCCGATCCCGCGCACGTTGCCCCAATAGGTGCCGATGCCGCCACCGCGGCTGGCGAGCCAGACGTTCTCGTTCCAGGTGTTGACGATGCCTTCGAGGCTGTCGTCGACCGAGTTCAGATAGCAGCTGATCGGCAGCCCGCGGCCCGTGCCACCGTTCGACAGCACCGGTGTCGCCGGCATGAACCACAGCTTGGAAATGTAGTCGTAGAGCCGCTGAGCGTGCTCTTCGTCGTCGGCGTAGCAATCGGCGACGCGGGCGAAGAGGTCCTGATAGCTTTCACCGGGGAGGAGATAGCGGTCGGTCAGGGTGTCCTTGCCGAATTCGGTCAGCAGCTCGTCACGCGACGAATCGGTGACGACGTTGAAGCGGCGCGGATTGACCGACTTGGAATCGCCGACCGACTTTTCGATCGCCTTGGCAGCTTCCGCCACGGCACCAGCCATCGCCGCCGCGGCCGCGTCGGCTACCAGTTCGTCGGTTCCTGCGTCCTTGCGATCCATGTCCACCGCCTTGGCCTGAGCCTTGCTGTCACCAACCGGGCCGTCCAGCTCCAGCGTACCGTTGTCGCCAAGACCCATCGCCGCGTCGTCCCCGTTCCGAAATTCCATGCTCTGCAGCCCCCTGGCAAATGTCCGACAACCCTGGTCCCGAACGTTCAGGACCCAACCGATGTTCCGCATGTGTTCGAATCGGTGGCTCGCCCCCAACCTATCAATTCGCATGCGGCGGCAGGGAAAAACTTATCCCCCGACCTGTCCCCGGTCGGGGTTGCGGAAGGGTCCCGGAACACTTCGAATCCGAAACTTGCCGACGCTTTTCAGCGCGTTTCGGATATCTAGGTATTGTGGGTACCCTACGCAACCCAACCACAATCCATAGTGAATCGAACCGGATTCGCATTCAAGAGGCTTAACTCTTGCGAAAGCCCCGACCATGGCAAAAAACGTCACTGTATTGGACGGGCAATACAGCGCGACGCGCGGGCAAAGCGTCACTGCTGTGGGGCGCAAGATGCAAAATGACTCTGTCGAAAAAAATCTGTGCGTTGCGCGGACTTAAATCTTTAGAATCCGGCCGCGCAATCTTTGCGCCGGAGCGGTGTATGAAAACGCACGAGGATTACCTGGCGACCTGCCCGCCCGACTCGCGCACCCGGCTCAAGGCGGTCCTTGCAGAGGCTGAGCGGCGAGTGCCCGATGCCGAGCGCTGCATCGCCTACCAGATGCCAGCGCTGCGCAAGGGACGCGTGTTCTTCTACGTCGCCACGTTCAAGAAACACCTCGGCATCTACCCGCCGGTGAAGGAACCGGCCGAGCTGGTCGAGGAGCTGACGCCGTGGCGCGGCCCGAAAGGCAACCTCGCCTTCCCGCATTCCGAGCCTTTGCCGATCGAGCTGATCGGCCGCGTGGTGGCGGCGCTGGCGGAGCAATACGCGAAACCGGAGTAACGCGCAGGAACGAGTGCCGTCTCGCGCGTTCCCTTCCTATGAAACCGCTGACCGAAGAGCACCTGGCGATCCTGCGCCGGCATATGGTCGAGATAGTCGAGATGCATTTCGACCTGGCGAGCGACGAGACCGGCGGACGAACGCTCGACCCCGAACTTCGGCGGGCGCTGATGGCCGTGCCGCGGCATCTGTTCGTTCCCTCCCAGATGATCCTCGCCTGCTATCAGGACAGCCCCGTCCCGATCGGCTTCGACAAGACTCTGTCGCAGCCTTTCATCGGCGCGCTGATGCTCGACCTGCTGTCGGTGAAGTCCGGGATGCGGGTGCTCGAGGTCGGTACCGGGCTGGGTTACCAGGCCGCAGTCATGGCCGAGATCGGCGCCACGGTCTTCAGCGTCGAGGTGGTCGAGGAGTTCGCCGAGCTCGCCGAATCGCGCTTTCAGGTGCTCGGCTACGATGTGAAAGTCCGCGTCGGAGACGGTTCGCGCGGATGGGCCGAGCATGCCCCCTTCGATGCCGTGCTCGTCACAGCAGCCGCAGCAGAGCCGCCGCACGATCTGGTCGAGCAATTGCGGCCCTCTGGCCGCATGGTCCTCCCTCTCGGCGGTGCCGACGTGCAGCAGCTGACGGTCATCGAGAAGGACGCCGGTGGCGCGATCTCGATGCAACCGGGCATCGCCGTGCGGTTCACCCAGCTGGAACTGGCTGGATAGGGACGCCCTCGGTCCCAGCCGCTTGACGATGGATTTCGCTCGCGCATTCTTCGTATCTTCCCTGAGAACCAGGCGTGCTACGAACGGGCATGGCTGCCTTCCGTCTGTTCGCCCTGGCCGTCCTCGCGCCGCTGCTGCTGGGCGCCAATGAGCCGCCCACACCCGAAGACTACCAGTCAGACGCGCATTCGATCGAGGCCCTGATCAACGCGAACTACGCCTATCTCGATCGCTTCGATGACTCCCGGATGCCGATGAGCGATCGCCTGCGAGCCGAGGCCGAGGCAGTCGGGAGCCGTGCTGCCCTGATCCGCTATGCCGAGCGCGTCCTCAGCGCGCTTGCCGACCATCATGCGACTACCGGCAATTCGCTGGACGACAGCTGGGCCCTGGTGCCTTCCTACTCCGATCTGTGGATCGAGCGGCGCGGCGCGGAGTACATCGTCACGGCGGTGCGCGAGGGCTCACCAGCGCAACAGGCCAACGTCGCGGTCGGCGACCAGCTGGTTGCGGTCCGGGGAGTGCCGACGGCAACGGCGGTTGAGCAATTCTGGGCCGACCTCGGCTTGCCCGTCACGGCCGAGCGCGCCGACTACGCGGCGCGTGTCCTTGCCGCTGGCCGGCGCAATGTGGCGCGACAGCTGACTTTCGCCCGCGGCGGTGCGTCAGCGCGAGAGCTGTCGCTGCCCAACTTGTATGCCGTAGCCTCTCCGGATCGACCGCCAGTGACTACGGCGAACCAGGGCGACAGCCTCGTGATCCGGTTCAACAACTCGCTCGGCGACAGCGCCACCATAGGGGCCTTCGACGCCGCAATGGCCACGGCGCAGCCCGGCCAGCCGATCGTGCTCGACCTGACCGATACCCCGAGCGGCGGCAACACCAGCGTCGCTCGCGGGATCATGGGTTGGTTCGTTGACCAGCCGACCAGTTACCAGCTGCACACCCTGCCGAGCGAAGAACGCGAAACCGGCATTGTCCGCCAGTGGCTGGAGCAAGTCTTGCCTCGCCTGGGCAAGCACCATCAAGGGCCGGTGACCGTGCGCGTTGGCCGTTGGACCGGTAGCATGGGCGAGGGGCTGGCCGTCGGCTTCGATGCGATCGGGGGGCGCGTCGAGGGCGGGCCCATGGCGGGGCTGCTCGGCGCCATCTACGATTACCAGCTTGAGAAGACGGGGCTCACGATCAAGTTTCCGAGCGAGCGGCTGTTCCATGTGAACGGCACGCCGCGCGAGAAGTTCGTCCCTTCGTCGACCGAACGCTAAGTCGCCCGTTAGGGCACCAGCACCGTGTCTTTGGCCACAGGATCGGTCTGCGGATAGTCGAGCGTGTAGTGCAGCCCGCGGCTTTCGTGCCGCTTGAGCGCGCTCTGGACGATCAGGTCGGCGCACTGGAGCAGGTTGCGCAGTTCGATCAGGTCGGTCGTGACGCGGAAGTGGCCGTAGTAGTCCCCCACCTCGTCATAGAGCAGCTTGATCCGGTGCGCCGCGCGTTCGAGGCGCTTGGTGGTGCGGACGATGCCGACGTAGTTCCACATGAACCGGCGGATCTCGGTCCAGTTCTGCTTGATGATCACTTCCTCGTCGGAATCGCTCACCCGGCTTTCGTCCCACTCCCGGATCGAGGGCGGCTCGTCGAGCTTGTCCCAGCACTCGAGGATGTCCTGCGCCGCGGCCTCGCCGAACACGAAGCATTCGAGCAGGCTGTTGGACGCCAGGCGGTTGGCGCCGTGGAGGCCGCTCTCGGTGCACTCGCCCGCAGCCCACAGGCCCGGCAGGTCGGTGCGCGCGTCGAGCCCGATCAGGACGCCGCCGCAGGTGTAGTGCTGCGCCGGAACCACCGGGATCGGCTGCTTGGTCATATCGATGCCGAGGCCAAGCAGCTTCTCGTAGATGTTGGGGAAGTGCTCGCGCACGAATTCCGGCGGTTCGTGGCTGATGTCGAGATGCACATAGTCGAGGCCGAAGCGCTTGATTTCGGCGTCGATCGCCCGCGCGACGACATCGCGCGGGGCGAGTTCCATGCGCTCGGAGTCGTAGAACTCCATGAAGCGCTTGCCGGTTCGCGGGTTGATCAACCGCCCGCCTTCGCCCCGCACCGCCTCGGTGATGAGGAAGTTCTTGACCTCGAGGTTGTAGAGGCAGGTCGGGTGGAACTGCATCATCTCCATGTTGGAGACACGGCACCCCGCGCGCCAAGCCATGGCGATGCCGTCGCCCGTGGCGCCCCGCGGCGCCGTGGAGAACTGGTAGACACGCCCTGCTCCGCCCGAGGCGAGGATCGTCGCCCGCGCGGTATAGGCCTCTACCTTCCCCGTCACCGTGTCGAGCGCATAGGCGCCCCACACGCGGCCCGAGCCCGAATAGCGCTCCTCATGCCGTCCGGTGATGAGGTCGATGCAGCTCCTGTCGGGCAGCAGGGTGATGTTGGGATTCTCTTCTGCCGCCTTGAGCAGCGCGGCCTGAACCGCCCAGCCGGTCGCGTCATTCACATGGACGATGCGGCGGTGCGAGTGGCCACCTTCGCGGGTCAGGTGCAATTTGGGGCCGTCCGTGTTGAACGGCACGCCGAGCTCCACCAGCCGCTCGATCGCCTGGGGCGCGTGCTCGATCACGAACTCGACCGTTTCGCGCCGATTGAGCCCGGCACCGGCGACCATGGTGTCGCGGATGTGCTCCTCGAAGGTATCGCCCGCGTCCAGCACCGCGGCGATCCCGCCCTGCGCCCAGGCTGTCGAACCGCTGGTCAGCGGACCCTTCGCGAGGACGAGGACCTTGTGCTTCGTCGCCAACGAGAGCGCGGCCGTCAGGCCGGCCGCTCCGGAGCCGATGATGAGGACATCGTAAGTCATGAGCGCTGGCTGGTGAGCTCCACGAACACGTCCTCGAGATCCGCCTCGCGCGTCGTGACGTCCTCGATCGCGTAGCCATGCTGCTGCACTAGCGCGAGCACCTGCCCGGCACTGCTCTTGTCGCGGTTATAGGTGATCTCGACCGTGCGCGGGTCGAGCACCTCGGCCTTGAGGAAGTCCAGCTCCATCGGCGGACCGGCGAGGTCCTTGTCGACGGTGACGCGGACGATCTTCTCCCGCGCCATGTTCACCAGTTCGCGCGTCGGCTTGTTGGCGATCAGTTCCCCGTTACCGATGATGGCGATCCGGTCGCACAGCTCCTCGGCCTCTTCGAGGTAGTGCGTGGTCAGGACCACGGTCACGCCTTCGGAGTTGAGCTCTCCGACCAGTTCCCAAAGCTGCCGCCGCAGTTCGACGTCGACGCCGGCGGTCGGCTCGTCGAGCACCAGGATCGGCGGCGAATGGACCATGGCCTTGGCGATCAGCAGCCGCCGCTTCATCCCGCCCGAGAGCGAGCGCGAATAGGCATTGCGTTTGTCTTCGAGGTGGACGGCCTTCAGCAGCGCTTCCGACCGGCGCAAGTGCTTGGCCACGCCGTACATGCCCGACTGGTTCTCCAGCACCTCGAACGGCGTGAAGAACGGATCGAACACGATCTCCTGCGGCACGATGCCGATGCACATCTTGGCGTTGCGGTGATCGCGATCGATGTCGTGCCCCCAGATGCGGATCGTGCCGCTGGTCTTCATCACCAGGCCGGCCATGATGTTGATCAAGGTGGACTTGCCCGCCCCATTCGGGCCGAGCAGGCCAAAAATCCCGCCTTCGGGAACGTCGAAACTGACGCCCTTCAACGCCAGCTTGGGCGGCGCATCCCCCTGGGCGGCATATTCCTTGACGAGATCGCGGATTTCGATCGCTGCATCGGGCATTTGCGGCCCTTAGAGCCAGTCCCGCCGGTAGGGAAGAGCAGGCGTTGACGAAGCGCGCCCCGAATGGTTGCCGGCAATCCTTAACTTCGCGCTAACCATGTTTCGAGCGAGGCCCTTCATCGCTTGGTGACTAGAGCGTTACCGATGGGGTTGGGGAAACTCACTAGGTCTCGCCGTGATCGGCGATTGGCAGGGCTTCGGCGAGCGGTTTCCGTGCTGCTCGCCGGGCTTGCGCTCGCGCTGCCCCTACCGGCTTTCGCTCAGAGCGACACCGCCACCGCAGAGGCCCAGGCCACGCTGTTCCGTCCGGGTACCGTCATCAAGCTGGCCGACATGGACTTCGGCGACATCGCCAAGCCCCTCGCCGCCGGGACCGTCGTGATCCCGGCTAACGGTTCGAGCAACTGCACCACGACCGGCGGGCTCGTCCACAGCGGCGCATGCGAGTCAGCCTATTTCCGCGGCGACCTGGGCTTCCTGAATACGGTGATCATCACCAAGCCCGTCGGGGGCCAGATTTTCCTGACGGGGCCGAACGGCGCGACCATGCGGGTCAACAACTTCACGTTCGGAAGCGAGTCAGGAATGTGGCTCACGAGCTCCAGTTCCACGCAGCAGCGTTACCTCGTGGTCGACTTCAGTGGCATTTTCACGTTCCGCATGGGCGGAACCCTGAACGTGGCGGCCAATCAACGTGCGGGCGTCTACCAAGGCACTTACGCGTTGGACATCAACTACAACTAGACGGCGATGGGGCTCGTTCTCCGGTTTGGCCTGACCGCGCTAGCCTTTGCTGCGCCGTTGCCCGCGCTCGCGCAGGCGACGGGCAGCGCGACGGCCGAAGCCGCGATCCTCGACCCCGGAACGGTGGTGAAGACCGCTGACATGAACTTCGGCCAGATCGCCAAGCCGGCGAGCGCGGGCACGGTCGTGCTGGTGCCGACGGCATCCCCCGCCTGCAACGTCACGGGAGGTCTCGTGCGAACCGGCGCGTGCCAACCCGCCGAATTCGCGGTGATGGGCCAGAAGCAGGGTCGTATCCGCATGCGTGAGCAGAATGGCGGAATCATCACTCTGCTGGGTCCGGGCGGTGCGACGATGCAGGTGACGAACATCTCGCTGAGCACCACGGATCTGACGCCGATCAACGGCGCCGGTGGATGGAATCTCGGCCGGCATGAGATCACGTCGAACAACGGGACCGCCAGGTTCCGCATTGGCGGCACATTGCACGTCAACGCCAACCAGCAGGGCGGGGCCTACAACGGCACCTTGCAGCTCGAGGTCAATTTCAACTGATCTTCAGGCCACTCGCCTGTCCAGGCGGGATTGCGGGAGACCGCCGACACAGCTAAGCGCGGCGGCGATGGAAAACGTCCCCGAAACGACTCTGGTCGATGCTCCGCGAGTATGGTGCGACGGCGCCGGCGACATTCGCGGCGGTGCCAACTATCGCCCGGCGGCTCTTGGCCACCCGCGCGTCTACATGCAGATCGACGAGCAGGGTTATGCCGACTGCGGCTATTGCGACCGTCGCTTCGTCCTGCGGGGCGGTCCGGCAGAGCGCGGTATCCACGAGATCGCCGTGGGCGACCTGCCCGAATCCGACGAAGTGCCGGGCGGCTCGGTTAACCCCTAACCGTTTTTGGCCCTGACCGCTTCTGGCCCTGACAGGTCGTCGCTTATCAGGGGCGCTTGACCGGTCAGGCTCAGTTCACCACATCTGTCGCATGATCTCGCCGATAGGGAGATTGCAGATGAAGACCATTGCCACGATCCTTGCCGGCGCCGCTTTGGCGCTGACAGGCGCGACGGCCGCTTCGGCTGAAACCCGCCAGGAAAAGAACGAGGCTCGCCTCGCGAAGATGCTCGAAGGCCGGGTAGCCGGCGAACCAACCTCGTGCATTTCGACCCTGCGTAGCAGCACCGACCTGCAGGTCATCGACTATGTCGGCATCGTCTATGATGCGGGCGACACGATCTGGGTGTCGCGGGCGCAGAATCCCAGGACGTTGACCTGGACGGATATTCCGATCTTCGACCGCTTCGGCAGCCAGCTTTGCAAGCAGGACATCACGCGGACGGTCGACCAGAATGGCCGCTTCACAGGCGTCGTGTTCATGGGCGACTTCGTCCCGTACCGTAGGGGCTGAGAGCTTGGCCGCTGGGCGCACGCGCTGGGCGGCCGAGCTGCTCCACTTCTGGTTTCACAAGCTAAGTCCGCAAGACTGGTTTCGTCCCGGCTCACGTGTCGATAACGCACTCCGCAGCCGGTTCGAACGCGATCTTCAGGCGCTGGGCAATCGGCCCGCGGGCGAATTCCTCACCGATCCCCAGAGCGCCTTGGCCGCCGTCCTGCTGTTCGACCAGATTCCGCGCAATCTCTATCGCGGCACGCCCGGCGCCTTTGCCTACGACGGGCTCGCTCGGGCCATTTCCGACGGCGCCCGCGCGCGCGGATGGGACAGGCAGCTTTCGCGGGTCGAGCGCCAGTTCCTGTACATGCCGCTGATGCACAGCGAACACATTGCCGATCAGCTCGAATGTCTTGAGTTGTTTGCTCTGCTGGGCCGCCGCTTTGGAATGCCCTTCGCTCGGAGCCACTACCGCATGATCGCGCGCTTCGGCCGCTTCCCCCATCGCAACAAGGTCCTCGGCCGCAGGTCTACGCCTGCCGAGGAAAGGGCGGTGAAGTCCGGCTTCGCCTGGTGAGGCGGGCCTAAAGCTCCCGCGCCAGGCGCACGCTCGTCTTCTCGTAGCCCAGGCGCTCATAGAAGCGATGCGCCTCGGTTCGCCGGACGTGGCTGGTGACTTCGACCATGTAGCAGCCCTGCCCGGCCAGTGCTTCCTCCGCCGCCCGCACCAGCACTGCGCCGATACCGCGGCTGCGTACGGCCTCATCGACCACCATCATCGATATGCGGCCCACCGGCGCAGGCCGATGCAGCACCCGCATCACCGACGTGGTCAGACACCCGACAACCGCGCCATCGAGTTCCGCGACGAGAACGATGCGTCCCTCGGCATCGAGCAGGGCAAGGCGTTCCGCCACCTCTTCCGGCGCAGTGTCGTAGCCAAGCTGGCCGATCAGCCGCGCAAGCTGCGCCGAGTCAGACGCCTCGGCCTTCCGGATGAGAGGATCAGGCAGCTTTGGACCAGGAGTTGCAGGCCGCCGCTTGCGCGCCCTGTCCGGCGCAGGCTTCGGACATCTTCGTGCGCAGGCCTGACAGCACGTCGGCGCCGTCGTGCGCTTCGCTCCATTCGCGCAGCTTGTCGCCCCAGGCAGCCAGCTTCACGCGGGTGCGCTGGTAGTAGCTGTCAGGGCTCTTGCTTAGCTCTGCGATTACCGCCTCGCCGCTCTTCTTCACCGCCGCCTCGTCGTCAGGCGTCAGGCGCAGGACGGCGTTCGAATAGAGGATCGCCCATTGCACACGCGTGGCGGGACCCTGCGCGGCATCGTAGGCCTTGCGAGCCCACTCGACGGCGGCGGCCTTATCGCCTTCCTTCTCGGCGAAGTCGGACAGACTGCTCATGTAGTAATAGGGCTGGCTCGAACGCTCGAGTTCGGCGGTCAGCAGCTTCTTCGCTCCCGCACGGTCGCCGGCGTCGAACAGCAGGTAGGCGGCGGAATCGATCACCGACTGGCGGCTGATCTTGTCGGTCGCGGTCTTGTCTGCCCAGGCGGCGCGCTCGCGCACTTTGGCGAGAACGTCGGCGGGGATTTTGCCGTTGGCCTCTGCCAGGGCAACGTCGATTTTCAGCGCCTCGACCCGCTCGGTCAGCGAGAGCTTTTCGTTGGCGTAGATCGCGTCCCCGGCGGCAATGAGCTTGCCGCTCAGTTCGTCGCGCTTCGGTGACCTCGGCAGCGCCGAGACCAGCGCGGGCGCGTCGTGGGTCAGTTCCTGGCGGTTGGCCATGATCTCGCTCTGGCTAGCGAGGATCGGCGTCAGGATCTCGCCAACGCGGGCCTGCTGAGCCGCCGTCAGCGCGACCTTGCCGTCATCTCCCTCTTCCGCCTCGACCGCCAGTGCCAGCAGCCCGAAGCGGCGCTGGAGCGCGGGGTCGGGGGCCGCCGCGGCCAGCTTGCCCAGCACGGTACCGGCCTTGGCCTGATCGGCGAAATGGCGCGGGTCGTTGCGCCAGTCGAAGCCGGCGAGGATGCGCCAGTCGTCGGCGTCGAGGCTGGCGGTGTCGGCCTCGGCCTTCTTGAGGAGGTCCTCGATCGAAGTCGTGCGTCCCGCGGCGACCTGCAACAGTTGAGGAAGCTCGGATGCCATGGTGGCGCTGGAGATGCGGGTGATCTCGGTCCCGTCCGGACGGAGCACGATCACCGTCGGATAGCCGCTGATCCCGAACCGCTCGCCCCAGCGCTGCGCGTCCTTGGTGTCGCCGTCGAGGTAGACGGGCACGAACTTCTGCGTTTCGGCGATGAAGTCCGGATCCTTGAACAGGGTGGCTTTCATCTGGTTGCACGGCGGGCACCAGACCGCACCCCAGTAGAGGATGACCGGCTTGCCGCTCTCCTTGGCCTCGGCCAGCGCGTCGTCGACGTCGCCTTCGCGCCAGGCGATCTCGTGCGCCTGGGCAGAGGCAACGGGGGCGTTGTTTTGCCCGCAGCTCGCCAGCACAGGGACGAGAGCAAGGGCGAGGGCAGTGGCTGCGATCCGCATAGGGTTCCTTTCAGAGCCCGATTCTGGGGAGGCAAGGTCGCCGAAGCAAGCCCCTGCTCCAGGAATGCTCGGTCTCACTGTTCCTTTTGCGGCATCCTGTACTTGCCCAAGCGAACGGGGGCGGGATGGTTTGGATCGTGCGCGACTTCAACGACCCACCGATCGGCGCGCGCGATCAACTCCGATCGCGCAAACGCGCGGCCCGGCGTCTGCGCCAGCCGAGGAAGCCATAGCAACTGCCGAAAGCCACGCAGCCTACCGCGACCGCCACGAGGGCGACCGTCAACGACCCGAAGAAGACCGCCCCGGCAATGCCGAGCACGATCTCGATCAGGATCTGCAGCACATCCCTCATCGGGCGGCGTCCCCGCCACCAGCAGCTTTCAAGTTCTCTTCTCCGGGCAGTGTGGAGTGACTAGGTCGTAGGAGAAGATGTAGGCGCAGGTGTGGCCGCGGGAAGGGTGGCGGCAGGCAGGGCGTCGAAGTCAGCCGCGGTCCGCGTCGTGACGAGGTCGGTGCTGTCGCCGCGCGTGAGGACCACCAGGCCTTGGGCGGGGATCTCCACGAAACGCTCCGGATCGCTGTCCTCGACCTTTACGAGCAGGCCGGTCACCCGGCCATCGTGGGCGCGAACGACGGTCACGATGTCGCCGCGCGCGGTGCCGTCGGTGCCGAGCAGGTCGGCATCGAGTATCTGCGCTTCGGTCAGCCCGAACGCTCCCCCCGGTGCCGGTTCCGCAACAGCGGTCGTCGCTTCGGCAGTGCTGCCGACCTGATCCTTGGCGTTATCGGTGCTCGAATTGTTGCACGCCGCCAGAAGAGCGGTCGCGCCGGCCAGCAGGGCAAGCGTTGGTTTCATGGGATGGATCTCCACGGTGCGCGGCGAGATGGACCGCGCGAATGTGCAATCGTTTGGTGAGTAAAGGAGTTCCCCGTCACGGAAATCAGGAACCGTTGTGAGGCACAGGCAGCCGCGCGCCAAGGTAGGCCGCCAAACGCGGGACCAGCTGACTGTCCATGTTGGCGGCGACCGCGACCTCGTAGCCGAGTTCAGGGAACACCGTGAGGTCCGCGCTCATGCCCGGAGCGCCGCCGCTGTGGCCAAAGGCAGGAGTACCGTTCACGTCGTTTGCGGCGAACCCGAAGCCGTAGCCGGCGCCCGGTCCCATCGCCATCTGGGCTTTGGTCGCCTCTTCAAACAGTTGCGGCGAGATCAGCTTGCCGGTGCGCAGGGCTTCCGAAAACCGGATCAGATCGCCGACCGTCGAATAACCGCCTCCGGCTGAGGTTCCGCGGCAGGGCAGCGTATCGGTGTTCGGCTGCAACACGCCGTTGGAGCCCGGTATTTGAGCGGTGTAGCCTACTGAGCGGCCCGGGACCTCGACGGCTTCGGGCAACGAGGCGGTCGAGCGCATGCCTGCCGGTGCGTAGACGTGCTCCTGCACGTAGTCGTAATAGCTCTGTCCGGTCACCGCCTCGATGATCCCACCGAGTAGCAGAAAGCCGTAGTTGCTGTAGGCAAAGCGCTCGCCGGGCGTGAACAACACGTCGCGCGCTCCGAAGAGCTTGAGGTAGTCCGAATGCTCGCACAGCTCGAGCCGGTGCTGGTTGAATTCCGGGCCGAAGAAGTCGCCAGTGCCGCCGGTGTGCGTGAGCAGGTGCCTCACGGTCACTCGCGACGCGAGGTCCTTGTTGGAGTAGTCCGGGAGGTAGGTTGCGATCGGTGCGTCGAGATTGATCTTGCCCGCTTCGACCAGCTGCAGGATTGAGACCGCAGTGATCATCTTGTTCATCGACCCGATGCGGAACAGCGTGTCGAGCGTATTGGCCACGCCGTGTTCGCGATCGGCCTGGCCGCTGGCGTAGTCGAATACCGTGTCGCCGTTGTGCGCCACCCGCACCGCGCCGGTAAATTGCCCGGCAGCGCTCGCGGCATCGAGCTTGGCCTTGATGGCGGCCAGGGCCTGGGTTTCGCTCATCCGCTGGGTCGGTGTGGCGTCGGGCGGTGGAGGGACGCCTTGAAGCCGGGCTCCGGTTATCTTGCCGCCCGGCTCCGGCGCCACGTCCAGCGTCAGGCGGGCGTAAGAGTCTTCCCAGTTGCGCTCCCTCAAGAGCACGACGATCTGACTCTCGCTCGCCGATTCCACACCAAGGGACTCGAAACCACCCACGAGGTTTCGAATGTTGCGGTTGGCCCCTGGGGGCGCGGACAGAGTTGGAAACTCCTGTCGCATGTAAGCGTCGAACGCGTCGGGGTCGTCACTGTTGAAGGCCTTGAGCCAGCCGGCAAACTGGCGACCAGCGGGCGTGTCTGGGATGGTAGTCAAGCGCGGCGAGTAGATGACGGATCGCGGTGCGACGGCGGTATCGGAAAGTCGCGTGCCGACCACTTCGTTTCCGGCGTAGCGGCTCCGGATCCGGGTGGCCTTCGGGCCTTCGCCTTCGAAGATCAGCCGAACTCCCGCAGCGTCTCCCGCGAATTCGTTCTCGCTGACGGTACGCAGCGGCAAGCTGACCGGTTGGCCGGCCAATTGAACCGTCACCCGGTCGTCGTCGGTCAGGGCGACCGTCACGGTCGTGCCGTTCAGCTCATAGCGCCCTACATAGCGCTCCAGCACCAACCGTGGCACTGAAGGAGAAGGGGCCTGGTCGGCCACCGGTTCGGAAGCGGCCTGCTGTGCCGCACCTGGAAGCGCCATAACGGCGCCAGCGAACGAGACTGCTGCAAGGACCCTGCGAAGCATGCCACCCTCCCCTCTCCACTGAGGCGCGAACATTACTCGATATGGCGCGGGACTGACACTGTTTGTGTCGCGCCGCCGGCCGGGGCCTAAAGCGGGTTGCCGTCCCGATCGCGATAGATCTCGCGCCGGCCGACGTGGTTCGCGGGGCCGACCAAGCCGTCTTCCTCCATCCGCTCGATCCACTTGGCGGCGGTGTTGTAGCCCACGCCCATCTGGCGCTGCAGCCACGATCCGCTGGCCTTCTGCGCCTCGAACACGATCTGGCACGCCTGGCGGTACTTGCGCTCTTCGGGGTTGTCGGACGCGGTGAAATCGTCCTCGAAGCTCATGAAGCTGTCTTCGGGTTCTTCGGTGACGGAATCGACGTATTCGGGCGCACCCTGGCCGCGCCAGTGGTTGGCGACTTCCTCGACCTCCTCGTCGCTGACGAACGGGCCGTGCACGCGGCGGAGAGCGCCGCTGGAGGGCTTGTAGAGCATGTCGCCCTTGCCCAGCAGCTGTTCGGCCCCCTGCTCGCCCAGGATGGTGCGGCTGTCGATGCGGCTGGTGACGTGGAAGCTGACGCGCGTCGGCAGGTTGGCCTTGATCACGCCGGTGATGACGTCGACCGAGGGGCGCTGCGTCGCCATGATCAGGTGGATGCCCGCCGCGCGGCTCTTCTGGCTGAGGCGCTGGATCAGCACCTCGATCTCCTTGCCGACGGTGACCATCAAGTCGGCCAGCTCGTCGACGATCAGCACGATCTGCGGCAGCACGGTGTAGTCGAGCTGCTCTTCCTCGACCAGTTCCTCGCCGGTGTCGGGATCGAACCCGGTCTGGATGCGGCGGCCGAGCGGCTTGCCCTTGGCGATCGCGGCCTGAACCTTGTCGTTAAAGCCGTTGATGTTGCGCACGCTGATGTCGCTCATCATGCGATAGCGGCGCTCCATCTCCTCGACCGCCCACTTGAGCGCGCGCACCGACTTGGCCGGCTCGGTCACCACCGGCGAAAGCAAGTGCGGGATGTCGTCGTAAGTCTTGAGCTCGAGAACCTTGGGATCGATCAGGATCAGGCGGCACTCGGCTGGCGTGAAGCGGTAGAGCAGCGACAGCAGGATCGTGTTGAGCCCAACCGACTTACCCGAGCCCGTGGTGCCGGCGACCAGCAAGTGCGGCATCGCGGCAAGGTCGGCCACCACCGGTTCGCCGGCGATGTCCTTGCCGAGGATGATCGGCAGGTTGCCCTTGCTGTCGGCGAAGGCCTCGCACGCGGCAAGCTCCTTGAAGCTGACCATCTGGCGCACGGCGTTGGGCAGTTCGATGCCCATCACGGTCTTGCCCGGGATCGGGCTGACGCGGGCGCTGATCGCGCTCATGTTGCGGGCGATGTCTTCGGCGAGGCCGATCACGCGGCTGGCCTTGATGCCAGGGGCCGGTTCCAGCTCGTACATGGTGACGACCGGACCGGTGCGGACTGCGGTGATCTCGCCCTTCACGTTGAAATCGTCGAGCACGTTCTCGAGCAGGCGCGCATTGCGTTCGAGCGCGAGCTTGTCGAGCTTGGGCGCGGTGTCCTTGGGCGGGTCGGCGAGCAGATCCAGGCTCGGCAGCTGGTAGCTGTCGAACAAGTCCTTCTGTGCCTTGCCGGTCAGCTTGGCCGGGCGCGGCGGCTGGCGGGTGTCGGCGATCTCGGGCGGCTTGCGCGGCGGGGCGCTTTCGTCCGCTTCGTCGAGCGGTTCGGCCTGTTGCACCCGGCGGTCCTGCCGGGGCTTGCGAACGTTGACCTCGCGGTCGGAGGTCGCCGGAGCGCGGCGCAGGATCGAGGGGAGCGACATGAGCCGTGCCCAATCGAGCGCGAAGACCCGCGCGGCCAGTACGGCGCCCGCTGCGAGGCATACGAGGCCAAGGCCAAGGTTGGTCCAGAACTGCCCTGCCTCGGGCAAGCGGCGAGCAATGGCGTGGATCCCGTCAGAGCCAAGCAGCCCGAAGATGCCGCCGAGCGAGGCGGGCATGTCGAACCACGCCTCGACCGCGCTGCCCCTAGTGGCGAGCGCGATTGCCGTGCTGATCAGGGCCATCGCCAGGAGCAGCAGCGCCAAGGTCCGCCACCAGCGGCCGCCATGCGGGGTCTGCTCGTCCCCGGCGTCGCGCCAGAGCTTGCTGGCAAAGGCATAGAGCATCGGCAGGAACAGCACTGCGACGAGACCGAACAGGAACAGCGCCCGCTCGGCTGCCCAGGCGCCCGGACGGCCCATCCAGTTGGCCACTTCACCGCCAGCGGCGGTGGAGGCGGAAGGGTCGGTCTGGGTGTAGGACGCAAGCGCGAGTGCGAGGAACACCGTTGCCAGGCCAAGCACGGCGGCGCCGGCAAGCTGCACGGCGCGGGCGAGCGAGCGCCGGAACGCGGCGCGCCAATCCGCCCGTTGCGCCCCCGTCATTGCGCGGCTGGCCATGTGAAGTTCCCTCTACGTCCTTGTGACCCCCATAATCCTCCTCGGCGGACTCGCCGTCAAGAATCAGGGGTAAGATAGCCCGTCGATCGCCGCCCAGCGGGGCCAGCGGAGGCGGCGGGCGCTGTGCGGGTTCATCCCGCCAAGCGCAATGACCGGCATCGTGGCATGAGCTGCCATGAGGCGAAAGCGCGCGGAACCGAGTGCCTCGGCTTGCGGATGCGAGCGTGTCGCGAACACTGGCGAGAGCAGGACAGCATCGGCGCGCTTGAGATTGGCGAGCGCGATATCCCGCAGGTCATGCGCCGTGGCGAGCGTGAGCAACCCGCGCGTCGGCCACAGCGCCCTGGGAGCGCCGTATGTGCCGTCAGCACCCCACTCGAGGGCGGTTAGCGCGCTATCCGCCAAAATCGTCAGGTGTCCCCGGGCGCGGGCGATATCCCGCAGGACGAACCAGCGGGCCACGCGCGCCTCAGGCTCGAGGTGATAGTGGCGGTAGATGAAGCCCGATCCGCACGGCAGCCGCCGCAGCGCCAGCTCCAGACCGGCGTCGTTGCGCTCGTCTGAAATCAGCCACAGGTCGGGCAGGGGGAAAGTTGAACTCTGGCGTCCGCGCATTGCGCCGCTATAGCGCGCCCGATGGAAAGCGCAGCCACTCTGCTTGCCGAGGTCGAAGACGGCATTGTTCACGCCTGCCGCATCGCCCAGCGCGAGCGGAGCGAAGTCACGCTGATCGCGGTGAGCAAGACCCGTCCGCCCGAAGACATCGAACCGCTGATCGCCGCCGGATGCCGCGTGTTCGGCGAGAACCGCGTGCAGGAAGCCCAGGCCAAATGGCCGGAGTTGCGCGAACGCTTTCCGGGCGTGCAGTTGCATCTCGTCGGCCAGCTTCAATCGAACAAGGCGGAAGATGCCGTGGCCCTGTTCGATGCGATTCATTCGCTCGACCGCTCAAGCCTGGCCCAATCGATTGCACAGGCGATGCAGAAGTTGGGCAAGGCCGTTCCGTGCTTTGTGCAAGTGAATGTCGGTGACGAGGATCAGAAGGGCGGCTGCGCCATCGCGGAATTGCCTACGCTACTGGCCGAGGCTCGGGCCCTGGAAATTCCGCTCGCCGGACTGATGTGCGTGCCGCCGTTCGGGATCGAGCCGACACCGTTCTTCGCCTTTCTCGACAGGCTCGCCCGCGACAATGGCCTGGTGGGTCGCTCGATGGGCATGAGTGGGGATTTCGAAACGGCGATCACGCTCGGCGCGACGCATGTGCGCGTGGGCACGGCGCTGTTTGGTGAGCGGGACTAAGCAAATCCTCCCCATGACTGCTGCGCAGCCACAGGGAGGATTTCAGGCAGCTTCGACCTCGGCGGGCTCTCCGGCCGCTTTCAGCAGCGCCCGCTCAACTTCCTTCAACCGGTCCTGCGCGGTCACCTTTCCGCCCAGCAAGTCGGTGACGTAGAAGTTGTCGACCGCCCGCTCGCCGTAGTGGGTGATGTGCGCCGAGTTCACCATCAAGCGGCATTCGAACAGCGTCCGCGCCAGCTTGTTGAGCAGCGCCGGCCGGTCGCGCGCGGTCACTTCAATCACGGTGAAGCGGCCCGACGCCTTGTTGTCGAACAGCACCGTCGGGCGCACTTCGAAGCTTTCCGCGCGAGGGCGAGCAAGGGGGCGCTTGGCGAGCTGCGGGACTAGCTCGATCTTGCCGGCGAGGGCATCCTCGATCGTGGTCTGCAACCGGTTGAGCTGGTCTTTCTCCTGGAACGGCTTCCCGAGCGGGTCCTGCACCAGGAAGTTGTCGACCGCCTTGCCCACTCGCGTCGTGTGAATGCGCGCGTCGATGATGTTGGCGCCGGCAAGGCTGATCGCGCCGGCGATGCGGTAGAACAGGCCGGGGTGGTCGTCGCCGATCACCGTTACCAGTGTCGCTCCGCGGGCCGGATAGTACTGCGCAAAGATCGTCAGCCGTTCCTCCGCCTCCTTGGCGGCGGCGTAGATCGGGACGTTGAGAGCGATGATGTCTTCGGGCTCGGCGATCCAGTAGGCATCGTCGAAACGATCCTCGAGGTCGTCGATCAGGTTGGCATCGGTACCCAGCAGTTCCGCCACGCGGGCCTTCTTGGCCTCGATCCGCTCCTTGCGGCCGTGGCGTTTGTGGCCGAGGCGCAAGCGTTCTTCCGACAGCTCGTAAAGCTCACCCAGCAACTGGCGCTTCCAGCTGTTCCAGATCCCGGGGCCCACCGCGCGAATGTCGACGATCGTCAGCATGACGAGCTGCCGCAGGCGTTCGAGCGTCTGCACTTGCGCCACGAAGTCGGTGATCGTCTTCGGGTCCGAGAGGTCGCGCTTGAAGGCGGTCGCGCTCATCAACAGGTGCCAGCGGACGAGCCAGGCCACGAGCTCGGTCTCATCCGCGCTCATGCCGAGCCGCGGGCACAGCTTCATCGCCACCTCGGCGCCGAGCACCGAGTGATCGCCGCCGCGGCCCTTGGCGATGTCGTGCAGCAGCGTGGCGACATAGACCACGGTGCGGTTGCCGAGCTGGGGCAGGAGTTCGGTCGCCAGCGGGTGGTCGTCCTTCAACTCGCCCCGCTCGATCTGCGCCAACAGGCCGATCGCGCGGATGGTGTGCTCGTCGACCGTGTAGTGGTGGTACATGTCGAACTGCATCTGCGCGTTGACCTTGCCGAAGTCCGGCACGAAGCGGCCGAACACGCCCGCCTCGTTCATCCATCGCAGCACGGTCTCAGGGTCGCGGCGCCCGGTCAGCAGCTTGAGGAATAGCGTGTTGGCGCGCGGATCGCGGCGGGTGTCCTCGCGGATCAGCTCGGCATCGCGGCGCGCCATGCGCATGGTCTCGGGGTGGATCTCCAGCCCCTCTTCCTCGGCGATCTGGAAGATCTCGACCAGGCGGACGGGGTCCTGCCGGAACCACTCGTCCCCCGGCGCGCAGATGCGGCCGCCGACGATGCGGTAGCCCTTGAACATGCGCGGGCGGCTGCGGAAGCTGGCGAGCAGGCCCTTGGGCCGCTTCCGCTGCCCCATCTGCTCGTCGATGTGGGCGAGGAACACCCCGGTCACGTTGCCGACGTGCTGCGCCTGGAGGAAGTAGTACTGCATGAACCGCTCGACCGCGCTCTTGCCCGGACGGTCGGCGAACTGCATCCGCCTGGCCACTTCGCGCTGCAGGTCGAAGGTCAGGCGGTCTTCTGCGCGGCGGGTGATCGTGTGCAGGTGGCTGCGCACCGCAAGCAGGAACTGCTCCGCCCGGCGGAAGCTGCGGTACTCGCGCTGGGTCAGCAGCCCGACATCGACCAGCTCGGCGGCGTCGCGCACGCGGTGGATGTACTTGCCGATCCAGTAGAGCGTCTGGAGGTCGCGCAAGCCCCCCTTGCCGTCCTTCACGTTGGGTTCGACGACGTAGCGGCTATCGCCCATGCGTTTGTGGCGGGCGTTCCGCTCGGCCAGCTTTTCGGAGACGAACTGCGCTTCGGAGCCCGGCACGACGTCCTGCCAGAACCGGCGGCTCGCGTCGTCGTAGAGCTTCTGGTCGCCCCACAGGTAGCGGCCTTCGAGGATGGCGGTGCGGATCGTCAGGTCGCCCTTCGCCATCCGCACCATCTCGTCCAGCGAACGGCTCGAATGGCCGACCTTGAGGCCAAGGTCCCACAGGTAATAGAGCAGCGCCTCGATCACCTGCTCGCACCAGGGCGTGGTCTTGCCCGGGGTGATGAAGGCGATGTCGATGTCCGAGAACGGGGCCATTTCGCCGCGGCCGTAACCGCCGACCGCGATCAGCGTCAGGCGCTCACCCTTGGAGCGGTTCGGTGCCGGATAGAGGTCGGCGATGACGTGGTCGTGCAGCACGCGGATCAGCTGGTCGATCAGGAACGCGTGGCCGTGAACCACCTCGTAGCCCTTGGTGGGCCGTTCGGCGAAGCGCCGGGCGAGCTCGGTCCGCCCGTCCTCGAGCGCCTCGCGCAGCAGCTCGACAATCCGGGGACGCGCAGCTTGCGCTCCAGCCTCTGCAACGGTGTCGGCGATCGAGGCCGCAAGGACCCGGCGATCGATGACCGCGCGCTGGTTGGGGATGGTCGGTGTGCTCACTCGTTCAGCACATATAGGCAAAGCCCTGCGTTGCAATGTCTCTGCAGAGCCTTTGCTTGGCGGCGCGTTCCGTGCCAAAGCCCGCCACACGAGAGGGAGCCCAACTCACCATGTTCGATTTGCTCGCCGCAGCCGCCCAGAACGCTATCCACTGGGAAGACCTGGGCCTGACGCGAGGCATCGACCTCGGCTTCTTTACGCTGCGCTTCTATTCGCTGGCCTACCTCGCGGGCATCCTCGCGGCGTGGTGGCACTTGTCGAAAATGACCAAGGCTCCCGGCAGCCCGATGGCCCAGCGTCACGTCGACGACTTGTTCTTCTATTGCACCCTCGGCGTGATCCTGGGCGGCCGGCTCGGCTATGCGATCTTCTACAAGCCGGACCTGTTCACCACCTTCACGCCGTCGGAGACGGTGAGCTGGGACCTGCTGCGCCTGTGGGACGGCGGGATGAGCTTCCATGGCGGCGTGATCGGCACGACTCTGGCGATCGCCTGGGTGTCGTGGCGCGGGAAGCTCAGCTTCATTCGTGCGTGTGACTACATCGCGGTCAATGTCGGGTTCGGCATGTTCTTCGGGCGCATCGCCAACTTCATCAACGGAGAGCTCTGGGGCCGCCCGACCGACGTCGCCTGGGCGATGATCTTCCCGAGCGATCCCTTCGGACTGCCGCGCCACCCGAGCCAGCTCTACGAAGCGGCGCTCGAAGGCCTGCTGGTCATCGCGATAATGCTGCCGCTGTTCTGGCGCACCCGCGCCCGTTATCGGCCGGGCCTGCTCGTCGGCGTGTTCACGGTGCTGATTTCCAGCGCTCGCTTCGTGGTCGAATTCTTCCGCGAGCCCGATGCGCAACTGGCGTGGATGGTCGTAGATACCGGCCTCAGCCGTGGTCAGTGGCTCAGCATTCCGCTGATCCTCGCCGGTCTCGCGCTGGTCATCTGGTCGCTCAAGCGGCCGGCCCTTGGCAGCGGAATCAAGCCGGCCGCGGCATGACCGAGCCGGCCTCGCTGGCCGAGACTTTCCGCAGGCTGATCGCGACCACCGGACCGATCAGCCTGGCGCAGTTCATGGGTGAATCGAACGCGCGCTACTACGCCAGCCGCGACCCCCTCGGCACCGAGGGCGACTTCATCACCGCGCCCGAGATCAGCCAGATGTTCGGCGAGATGGTGGGGCTGTGGCTGGCCGATATCTGGGACCGTGCGGGGCGTCCGGCGGAGGCCAACTATGTGGAGCTTGGCCCCGGTCGCGGAACGCTCGCCACAGACGCGCTGCGGACGATGAAGCGCTTCGGCCTCGAGCTGGAGGTGCATCTCGTCGAAGGTTCGCCTGAATTGAGGTGCCAGCAGCAGCAGGCGGTGCCGCAGGCGCAGTTCCATCAGGATCTCTCGACGGTCCCGACCGATCGCCCGCTCCTGCTGGTAGCGAACGAATTCCTCGATGCGCTACCGATACGGCAGCTCGTCCGCACGACAGAGGGCTGGCGCGAGGTCATGGTCGCTGTGGACGATGATGGCACGTTCGTGCCAGTCGCCGGGCCGCAGCCGATGGACGCTGCAGTGCCGGAAGAACGGCGAGAAGCCGAGGAAGGGACTGTGATCGAGACCTGCCCCGGCGCGGCGGCGGTCATGTCCGAGGCGGCGGGGCGGCTTGCCCAGCAAGGCGGGGCGGCGCTGTTCATCGACTATGGCTACGCCCAGCCGCGTACCGGCTCGACTTTGCAGGCACTGGCCAAGCACCGGAAAGTCGATCCCTTCGCTCTGCCCGGCGAGGCGGACCTGACCGCCCACGTCGATTTCGCCATCCTGGCCGAGATCGCCTCGTCCCGCGGCGCGCGATGGCTTGGGACGAGCGAGCAGGGCGCCTGGCTGCGCGCCATGGGCATCGACAGGCGTGCTGAAACGCTCGCGGGCAATTCGCCCCAGCACCTCGAAACGGTGATGCGGGCGAAGGAGCGGCTGACCGACGACGAGCAGATGGGCAAGCTGTTCAAGGTTATGGGCCTGGCCGGGCCCCAATGGCCCGACGGGGCGGGGTTCTAAATGCCGGGTAGCCATCGCGTTTCGAACCGTTCGATCCTGGTGGCCGCGCTTTCGACCGTGGTCGAGTGGTACGACTTCACGCTCTATCTCTATTTCGCCACCGTCCTCTCGCGCGTGTTCTTCGGCGGGGGCGAGGCATCGTTGCTGGCGACGCTCGGTGGATTCGCGGTCGCCTATCTCATGCGGCCCGTGGGTGCGGTGGTGTTCGGGCATATCGGCGACAGCCGGGGCCGACGGCCCATGTTGCTGCTGTCCATGGCGATCATGTCGCTCGCCATGCTGGCGACGGCGCTGCTGCCGACGCATGCGCAAGTCGGCTCGGCGGCGGCAGTGCTGATGCTGGCGATGCGCTGCGTCATGGGCTTCTCGGTCGGCGGGGAATATACCGGCGTCATCGCCTACCTGCTCGAAGGATCCCGCCCCGAACGGCGCGGGCTGATCGCCTCGCTTGCGGCGGCGGCCAGCGAGGTCGGGGCCTTGCTGGCGGTGGCGGTCGCGGCCTTGACGGTCAGCTTGCTGTCCGAGGCTCAGCTGCAGTCATGGGGCTGGCGGATTCCGTTCCTGCTGGGCGCGGTTCTGGCGGGCGCCGTGTGGTTTGCCCGCTCGATGATGGAAGAGTCGCCCGATTTCATCAGGCTGCAGGCTGCCAAAGAACTGGCTCCGAACCCGTTGGGTCATGCCCTCTCACACCAATGGCGTGGGTTGCTTCGGGCGTTCGCTATCTCGGCCTTCGGTTCGATCACCTACTATGTTGGCATCACTTACGTCCCGGCGTTCCTCACGTCGGTCAGCCCGGTGAGCGAGGCGGCCTCTCTGTGGTTGTCGACCATCGCGGCGGTGGCCGTCATCGCGGTCACGCCTTTCATCGGCCTGCTGGCGGATCGCGTGGGCCGCAGGCCGGTGTTGATCGGCCTGGCGATCCTCGGTGCCGCCCTGCCCATTACCATGTTCTCACTGATGGCCGGAGCCTCGACAGGCCATGCGTTGTTGGGAGCCGTTGTCCTTGCCCTTGTTGCGGGAGGCGCCAGTGCGGTCGGCGCCATCGCCACGGGCGAACAGTTCAGCGAGACCAGCCGCGCGAGCGGTCTTGGCATCGGCTACACCACCGCGACCGTGATCTTCGGCGGCCTGACCCCGTTCGTGGCGCAGCAACTGGTCGAAAGCACCGGCTCGCCCGCCATGCCGGGGATCATGATCGCCGCGGTGGCGATCGCCGTATTGCCGGTGTTCGTGCTGATGCGCGAGACTGCGCCCTCGCGAAAGCGCTAGCGTTCGATCGCCGCGCGCGAGACAGTCAGTTCGCAGACCAGCCCGGCCGGTTCAAACTTCCGTTCCCACCAGCCGTCAAGCTGGCCGGTCACGCTCATCTCGACAAGGCGAGAGCCGAAGCCTTCCTTGACCTTGACCTTCGGTGGCGGTCCGCCGCGCTCGACCCAGCGGAGCGTCAAGGTCTCGCCGTGATCGGTTACGGTCAGGTCCACGGTGCCTTCGTCGGAAGAGAGCGCCCCGTACTTGGCGGAGTTGGTCGCCAATTCGTGGAACACCAGCGCCAACGGCGTGGCGCTGCGCGGGGCGATCGCCAGGTCGTCGCCATGGACGGTGATCCTGGCGCATGACTCGCGGCGATAGGGACCGAACAGGTCCTTGAGCATGCCGTTCAACGTTCCGCTCCGCTTGCCCTGCGCAGGCCGCACATAGTCGTGGGCTCGGCCCAAGGCGCGGATCGTTCCGATCAGTTCGTCCCCGAAGCCCTTCACATCGGGCCGGTTGCGGACCGAGAGCGAGATCAGGCCAGAGACCACGGCGAAGATGTTCTTGATCCGGTGCGACAGCTCCTTGGCGAGCAGGTCGCGGGATTCGGACGCCGCATAGAGGTCGTGGATGTCGACCGCGGTGCCGAACCAGCGAACGATCTGGCCCTCGGCATCGCGGACGGGGACCGCGCGCGAGATCATCCAGCGGTATTCGCCGTCGTGGCGACGCAGCCGATGCTCGATCTCGTAAGTCTCGCCAGTCGCCAGCGAGTGGCGCCAGGCGGCGCTCGCTTTTTTCCAGTCTTCGGGATGGAACGCGGCGCCGTTGGTATCGTCGGGCTCGCCGGTGAATTCCACCATGCGCTGGTTGAAGTAATCGAAGTTGCCGCCGGGATCGGCCGACCAGGCGATTGCCGGGATCGAGTCCGCCAGGGTGCGCAGATAAGTCTCACGCTCGGCATGTTCGCGCCGAGCGGCGATGCTGTGCCGGCGCGAGCGCAGGCGACGCATGACCGCCTGGGCGAGGATCGCCAGCCCGTCGCGCTGCATCTCGGTCAGGCCGTTCGGGCGCTCGTGCGTGTCGATGATACACAGCGCGCCGAGCGAGATGCCTTCTTCCGAAAGCAGCGGCTGCCCGGCGTAGAAGCGCACGAACGGCTCGCCGATCACATAAGGATTGTTGGCGAAGCGCGGGTCGGACTTGGGATCGCGCACTTCCATCAGCCCGCCATGCATCATGGCATGAGTGCAGAAAGAGACATCGCGCGGGGTGTCGCGCTGGTCGAGCCCTTCGCGGGCAAGGAAGCGTTGCCGCTCTTCCTCTACCAGGCTGACGAGCGCGACCGGCGCTTCGCACAACTTCGCGGCGAAGGCTGCAATGGCTGAAAGCTCCGGATCGTCTTGCAACGAATCCAGCCCATAGGCCCGGAGAATGCGGAGGCGCTCTTCCTCTTCCGGGTCAATTTGGGTGGGCTGCTTTTCAGCAACCCGCAACTGAGTGGACGTCGCGTTCACTAAACCCTCCGAGGGGTGAGGTTAAACGAAAGCCCAAACCTTAGGAAGGTCGGGACTCCTCGGGAAAAACCCTTGCTCGGCTCGGGTTGAACCCGTTTTCGGGTCTCTCCTGGCTTGCTATGACGGGTTCGAAAGGGGATCCGGATGCAAGCGACTCCCAAATTCGATTTCGGCCTGGGCGAAGATGCGGAGATGATTCGCGATTCGGTCGCCCGCTTCGCCGACGAGCAAATCGCGCCAATCGCGGAAGAGGTTGATCGTGCGGACATGTTCCCCCGCGGGCTCTGGCCAGCGATGGGTGAACTGGGGCTGCATGGTATCACCGTGCCGGAAGCCGATGGCGGGCTGGGCCTCGGCTATCTCGAACATGTCATCGCGATCGAGGAAGTCAGCCGGGCGAGCGCCTCGGTAGGGTTGAGCTACGGCGCGCACTCCAACCTCTGCGTCAACCAGATCGCGCGCTGGGGCACGGCCGAGCAGAAGGCGAAGCACTTGCCCGCCCTGATCAGTGGGGGGCACGTCGGCGCGCTTGCCATGAGCGAGCCGGGTGCGGGCTCAGACGTGGTGTCGATGAAGCTCAAGGCCGACGCAGTGCAAGGCGGCTTCGTGCTCAACGGCAGCAAGTTCTGGATCACCAACGGGCATGAGGCCGAGGTGGTGGTGGTCTATGCCAAGACCGATCCCGCAGCCGGGTCGAAAGGCATCACCGCCTTCCTGATCGAGAAGGACATGCGGGGTTTCAAGCCGGCGCAAAAGATCGGCAAGATGGGCATGCGTGGCTCGCCTACCTCCGAGCTGGTGTTCGAAGGGTGCGAGGTGCCCGAAGGCAACGTGCTCGGCGAAGTCGGACAGGGCGTGAAGGTGCTGATGAGTGGGCTCGACTACGAGCGCACCGTTCTTGCCGGGGTCCAGCTCGGCATCATGCAGGCCTGTCTCGATACCGTGATCCCTTATGTCCGGGAACGGGAGCAGTTCGGCAAGCCGATCGGATCGTTCCAGCTGATCCAGGCCAAGGTCGCCGACATGTACGTCGCGCTGCAGTCGGCGCGGGCCTACACTTATGCGGTGGCCCGTGCGTGCGATCGGGGAGAGACCACGCGCCACGATGCGGCGGGCGCGATCCTGGTGGCGAGCGAGAACGCCTTTCGCGTGGCGGGCGAAGCGGTCCAGGCGCTGGGCGGCGCGGGGTATACGACGGACTGGCCGGTCGAGCGTTACCTGCGCGACGCCAAGCTGCTCGACATCGGGGCGGGCACCAACGAAATCAGGCGCATGCTGATCGGGCGGGAGCTGATCGGGGTTTGAGCCTTGCGATGATTTGCGACGTTATTCCGCTCGACATCGGTTAGCTTACGGACGAGACCGGGCGTTCAAAAAAACGGAAGACTTGGGAGGGTCCATGTTGAAGACGATACTGGCAAGCGCCGCCGCGCTCGCAACGCTCGCTGCTCTTCCAGCGGAGGCGCGGACCGACAAGATCAAGGTCCACGGCGCTGCGCTGGAGGGTAACCTTGAAGGCAACTCGGCAGATCGCGACGTCTACGTGTTCCTGCCGCCGAGCTACGACAGCAGTTCGAACAAGCGCTATCCGGTGGTCTACTTCCTGCACGGCTATTCGGTCGGGGCGGAAGCTTATGACGGGTTGGCCAAGTTCCAGGAGGCAGTCGATGCCGCGGCCACGGCTGGCAACGAGGTCATCCTCGTCATGCCCGACGTGTACACCAAGTTCAAAGGCGCGATGTTCGGCGCCTCGGTCACCACTGGCGACTTCGAACGCTACGTCGCGCACGACCTCGTAAGCTATGTCGACGGTCACTACCGCACTATCGCCGATGCCGACAGCCGCGGGCTCTCGGGCCATTCGATGGGCGGCTACGGCACGCTCAAGATCGCGATGAAGTATCCGGGCGTGTTCTCGAGCATCTACGCGATGGCGCCGTGCTGCCTCTCGCCCTCGAACATGAGCGCCGAGCAGGTTCAGGCGGTCTCCGCGCTGACGCCGGAGCAGCTGGCAACCGCGCAGGGCTTCGCGCTCGCCACCCCGGCGACCTTGTCGGCCTGGGCGCCGGATCCGAAGAATCCGCCGTTCTATGTCTCGACCGGGGTCAAGGACGGCGTGGTCGATCCGCTGCTGCTCGCCCGGCTCCACGCCAACTCGCCGCTGGTGCTGCTGCCGCAGTACCTTCCGGCGATGAACGCGCTCGAGGCGATCCGGCTGGAGGTCGGCGACAAGGACTTCCTCCTGCGCGATGACACCTGGATGCACGAGGAATTCGACCGCTTCGGCGTGAAGCACGAATGGCAAGTTTTCGAAGGCGATC
Source organism: Porphyrobacter sp. (assembly GCA_017744315.1). Lineage (GTDB taxonomy): Bacteria > Pseudomonadota > Alphaproteobacteria > Sphingomonadales > Sphingomonadaceae > Croceibacterium_A. The sequence continues at coordinate 45,022 of JAGIBN010000003.1, read as the reverse complement.
ACGGCAATCGCGTAAACGCCCGGATCCGCTCCGATCTGCTGCCGTTCTTCGGCCAACACCTGGATAAGTAATTGAGGGAAATGGGGATGTTGAAGTCACTTACCACCACTGCCGCCGCCCTGCTCGCGCTGGCCGCCCTGCCTGCAGCGGCGCAAAACATTACCGCGCCGGCGCCGACGATTCCGGCCGGCATCACGGTGGAATCGCCCAAGGTCCACGGCGCCTCGCTGGAGGGTAACCTCGAAGGCAACGCGCTCGAGCGCGAGGTCATGGTCGTGCTGCCGCCGAGCTACAAGACCAACCCCAACAAGCGCTATCCGGTGGTCTATTACCTCCACGGCTTCGCCATCGATGGGCGCAACTTCTACAACTTCATGAAGGTGCCCGAAGCCGTCGCCAAGGCAGCCGCCGCGGGTAACGAGTTCATCGTCGTGGTGCCCGACACGCTGACCAAGATGGGCGGCAGCATGTATTCGAACTCGGTCACCACCGGGAACTTCCGCGAATTCATCGCCAAGGACCTCGTCCAGTATATCGACAGCCACTACCGCACGATCGCCACGCGCGGCGGACGCGGTCTTGCGGGGCATTCGATGGGCGGATACGGCACCTGGGTCGTGGGCATGACCTATCCCGAAGTGTTCGACAGCATCTGGGCGCAGAGCGCCTGCTGCGTCTCGCCGCGCTCCGAGACGGTGGAATCGGCAACCGCCATGGCCGCGGTGCCGTTCGACAAGGTCGACGGTTCGGGCTTCGGCATGCGCGCCGGTCTCGCTTCGGCGGTGGCTTGGGCGCCAAACCCGCAGAACCCGCCGTACTACGTCGACTTCCCGATCAAGGACGGCGCGGTCGATCCGTTGGTGATCGCCAAGTGGGCCAACAACTCGCCGCTGGCGATGGTCGCCTCGCACATCGATGCGCTGAAGAGCTTCGACGCCATCGGCGCCGATGTGGGCGACAAGGATGGCCTGATCCGCGACGACACCATGATCCACGAAGAGCTCACCCGATTCGGCATCGAGCACGACTGGGCGGTCTACGCCGGAACGCACACCGACAAGATCGGCGAGCGTTTCGCCGACGTGGTGCTTCCGTTCTTCGCCAAGCACCTCGACAAGCAATGAGCGCACCGGTCCTCTCCAGCTCGATCGACCTGGAGGGGACCGACGCTCGCGCGCGGGCGGCGCATAATCGGGCCCTGGCCGAAGCGCTTCGGGCACGGGTAGCGGAGGCCGCTCTCGGCGGGCCGGAGGCGAGCCGCGAACGCCACTCGGCGCGGGGCAAGCTCCTGCCGAGGGAGCGGGTCGAGCGGCTGCTCGATCCGGGTTCGCCGTTCCTCGAGATCGGCCAGCTCGTGGCCAACGGTCTCTACGGAGACGAAGTCCCCGGCGCGGGGATGATCGCGGGGATCGGCCGCGTCTCGGGCCGCCAGTGCATGATCGTCGCCAACGATGCGACGGTGAAGGGCGGGACTTACTACCCGCTGACGGTGAAAAAGCACCTGCGCGCGCAGGAGATCGCGCAAGCGAACCGGCTGCCGTGCCTCTATCTGGTCGACAGCGGCGGCGCCAACCTGCCGCACCAGGCCGAGGTCTTCCCGGACCGCGATCACTTCGGGCGCATCTTCTACAACCAGGCGCAGATGTCCTCGCTGGGCATCCCGCAGATCGCCTGCGTCATGGGCAGCTGCACCGCCGGTGGGGCTTATGTGCCCGCGATGAGCGACGAGAGCGTGATCGTGCGCAACCAGGGCACCATCTTCCTCGCCGGACCGCCACTGGTGAAGGCGGCGACGGGCGAGGAGATCAGCGCCGAGGACCTTGGCGGGGGCGAACTCCACGCGAAGAAGTCCGGCGTGGCCGATCATCTGGCCGAGAATGACGAACATGCGCTGACCATCCTGCGCGACATCGTCTCACACCTCGGCGCAAACGAAGGGGCCCGGCTGGACCTGCGTGAACCCCGGCCGCCGAAGTTCGATGCCGAGGACCTCTACGCGATCGTGCCGGACGACGTGCGCGCTCCCTATGACGTTCACGAGGTCATCGCCCGCCTCGTCGATGGCAGCGAGTTCCACGAGTTCAAGGCGCTCTACGGCTCCACGCTGGTGTGCGGCTTCGCGCATATCTGGGGAATGCCGGTGGCGATCCTCGCCAACAACGGCGTGCTGTTTTCCGAAAGCGCTCTCAAGGGCGCGCACTTCATCGAGCTCGCCTGTCAGCGCGGTATTCCGCTGCTGTTCCTGCAGAACATCTCCGGCTTCATGGTCGGCGGGCGCTATGAGGCGGAAGGCATCGCCAAGCACGGGGCCAAGCTGGTGACGGCGGTCGCGACGGCGCAAGTGCCCAAGATCACCGTGGTCATCGGCGGCAGCTTCGGCGCGGGCAACTACGGCATGTGCGGGCGGGCCTACTCCCCGCGCTTCCTGTTCACCTGGCCCAACGCGCGCATCTCGGTCATGGGCGGCGAGCAGGCCGCGAGCGTGCTGGCGACCGTCCACCGCGACGCCGAAAGCTGGACTCCCGAACAGGCCGAAGCATTCAAGGCGCCGATCCGCGAGAAGTACGAAACCGAGGGCAATCCCTACTACGCCACCGCCCGCCTGTGGGATGACGGGGTGATCGATCCCGTGCAGACGCGCGACGTGCTCGGGCTGGCGCTGGGCGCGTGCCTGGAGGCGCCGATCCCCGAGGTGCCGCGCTTTGGTGTGTTCAGGATGTAACCACGGAGGCCGCGATGATCGCTCGCCGCTGGCACGGGCGCGTGCCTAACTCGCTTGCCGATGAATACCTGCGGCTGATGCAGGACGTGGCGCTGCCGGACTATCGTTCGACCGAAGGCAATCGCGGCGCCTGGTGCCTAAGCCGGGTCGAGGGCGATGTGACCCATGTCGAAATGCTGACGTTCTGGGATGACCTCGCCGCGATCAAACGCTTTGCGGGTCAGGACGTGGGCGTGGCGAAGTACTACGACTTCGATGAAGGGTTCCTGTTGGAGAAGGAGCCGGGCGTGCTGCACTTCGAGGTGATGGGTTGAAGCAAGGATCACCCGCGGATCCTCCCCGGAACGGGGAGGGGGACCATGCAAAGCATGGTGGAGGGGCCGAAACGCCCGCAACCGAAACCTTCCGAAGCCACCACAGAACCCTCGGCGCTTCATCCCGGAACGTCGCTAACGCGCGAAAGCTGCGTCGCTCGATGTCGCTGCCGGAAGTGCTTCTCTGGAGGGAGCTACGCGGCAAACAACCCAAGTTTCGCAGGCAGTTCCCAATCGCTGGCTACATCGCCGACTTCGCGTGTACCGAGGCGCGGCTTATCCTGGAAATCGACGGCTTCTCTCACGACACCGGCGATCGGCCGCAGCGGGACGAGAGACGCAGTCGCATTCTTGAAGACAAGGGCTGGAAAGTCGTGCGCATTGCGGCGGGGCGGGTGCTTGCGGATCCGGCTGCTACCGCGGACGCGATCTTGCGCTTGGCCGAGGGCTTGCGGCCCCTCCACCATTCGCGCTGACGCGCGAACGGTCCCCCTCCCCGTTCCGGGGAGGATCTAGGAAAACCCTGCCTGGAACGGGGAGGTGTCGCGGGAGGGGTCGAGGCCTGCCTGCTCAGCGCAGACCTATCTCCTCTATCAAACGTCCAAATTCGCCACGTTCAACGCGTTCTGCTGGATGAAGTCGCGGCGGGGTTCCACCACGTCGCCCATCAGGCGCGTGAAGATCTCGTCGGTCACGTCCGCGTCCTCGACCTTCACCTGCAGCAATATGCGGTTGTCGGGGTCGAGCGTGGTCTCCCACAGCTGCTCGGCGTTCATTTCGCCAAGGCCCTTGTAGCGCGAGATCGACAGGCCCTTGCGGCCGGTGACCAGCACGGCTTCGAGCAGCTGGCTCGGGCGCGTGATCGCGCCTTCGACGGCGACGGGGGCTGCCGTCTCGCCTTCATCGTCGGCGACGGCCTCGACTTCAGGCTCCGGCTCCGCACCGGCCTTCGAGAGGCGGCCCGGCGCGGCATAGGCTTCAGCCATTTCCTGCGTCAGCTTGTGCAGCTTGCGCGCTTCGGCGCTGCCGATGAAGCCGTGTTCGATCAGGTGCGCGTCGGTCACCCCGCGCCACACACGGTCGAAGCGGATCGTGCCGTCCTCGCGCAGTTCGCCCGACCAGCTAGCCTCGGGATCGCCCATCTTGAGCTGCGCAGCGGCGCGGTTCAGCGCCTCGCTGCGTTGGGCGTTCGACATCTCCGGATCGAGCGCGCCGGCCAGCGCCATCGCTTCGACCACGGTGGGATCGTACTTGCGCGGGACGAAGGCCATCAGGCTCTTCATCCGCAAGGCATGCTCGACCATCGCCGCGAGGTCCGCGCCACCGCGGGCGCCGCCCGACGTCTCCAGCACCCGGCCCTGCAAGCCGGCCTCGACCAGGTAGCGATCGAGCGCCGCCTGGTCCTTGAGGTAAACCTCGCTGCGGTTCTTGCTGACCTTGAACAGCGGCGGCTGGGCGATGAACAAGTGCCCGGCCTTGATGATCTCCGGCATCTGCCGGTGGAAGAACGTCAGCAGCAGCGTGCGGATGTGCGCGCCGTCGACGTCGGCGTCGGTCATGATGACGATCTTGTGATAGCGCAGCTTTTCGAGGTTGAACTCGTCGCGGATGCCGGTGCCCATCGCCTGGATCAGCGTGCCGACTTCCTTTGAGCTGATGATGCGGTCGAACCGCGCGCGCTCTACGTTGAGGATCTTGCCGCGCAGCGGGAGGATCGCCTGGTACTGGCTGTCGCGGCCGCTCTTGGCCGAGCCGCCGGCGCTGTCACCCTCGACCAGGAACAGTTCGCAGAGCGAGGGATCGCGCTCGCGGCAGTCGCTGAGCTTGCCCGGCAGGCTGGCGATGTCGAGCGCGCCCTTGCGCCGGGTCAGCTCGCGCGCCTTGCGGGCGGCTTCGCGCGCCGCGGCAGCATCGACGACCTTCTGGATCACGTCCTTCGCGTGCGCCGGATTTTCCTCCAGCCACTGGTTCATCTTGTCGCCCATCAGGCTTTCAAGCGGCTGACGGACTTCGGAGCTGACCAGCTTGTCCTTGGTCTGGCTGGAGAACTTGGGATCGGGCAGCTTGACGCTGACGATCGCGGTCAGGCCTTCGCGCATGTCCTCGCCCGAAAGCGCGACCTTCTCCTTCTTCAGCAGCCCCGAACGCTCGGCATAGCCGTTGAGCGTGCGCGTAAGCGCGGCGCGGAATGCGGCCAGGTGGGTGCCGCCGTCACGCTGGGGGATGTTGTTGGTGAAGCAGAGGACGTTTTCGTAATAGCTGTCGTTCCATTCGAGCGCGACGTCGATGCCGATGCCGTCCTTCTCCGCCGAAATGGCGATCGGTTCAGGCAGCAGCGCCTGCTTGTTGCGGTCGAGGAACTTCACGAACGCCGCGATGCCGCCTTCGTAGAACAGGTCATGTTCGACCGGTTCGTCATGCCGCTCGTCGCGCAGCAGGATGCGCACGCCCGAGTTGAGGAACGCCAGCTCGCGATAGCGGTGCTCGAGCTTTTCGAAATCGAACTCGGTCACGTTCTTGAACGTGTCGGTCGAAGCCATGAAGGTCACGCGGGTGCCCTTCTTGCCCGCCGGCGCCGGGCCGGTGACCTTGAGCGGGGCTTCGGCGTCGCCATGGCGGAAGCGCATCCAGTGCTCTTCGCCGTCGCGCCAGATCGTGAGTTCCAGCCACTCGCTGAGCGCGTTCACCACCGAGACGCCCACGCCGTGGAGGCCGCCCGAAACCTTGTAGGCGTTGTCTTCGCTGGTGTTCTCGAACTTACCGCCGGCGTGGAGCTGGGTCATGATGACCTCTGCCGCCGAGACGCCTTCTTCGGCGTGAATTCCGGTCGGGATGCCGCGGCCGTTGTCTTCCACCGAGACCGACCCGTCGGGGTTGAGCTCGATCAGCACCAGGTCGCAATGCCCGGCCAGCGCTTCGTCGATGGCGTTGTCGCTGACTTCGAACACCATGTGGTGCAGGCCCGAACCGTCGTCGGTGTCGCCGATATACATGCCCGGGCGCTTGCGCACGGCGTCGAGGCCTTTCAGCACCTTGATCGAATCGGCACCGTAGGCGTTGGCGTTGGGGGTGTTCTCGGCTGGTTCAGTCATGCCCATCATATAGGCATCGAAGTCGGATTACGGAACCCGCTGGCGCCTCTTCCATCCACAATCGAAACGTGGTCCATTCACCCGTCGTTTTCGGGGGCATGAACTATGAGAAACCGGGTCGCTGCTGTTGTTCTGAGTGCCGTGCTGGCTTCGTCCGCCGCGGCGCAGGTGCCGACCGGGACGATGGGGCCGTTGCGGCCCGACCAGCAGCGCTTTCGGGATCTCTACAAGGAACTGATCGAGACTAACACGACGCTCTCCGCCGGGGATTGTACGCTCGCCTCGCAGCGGCTCGCCACGCGGCTCAAGGCGGCCGGTCTTCCGGACGCCAACGTGACAGTGTTCAGCGCGCCCGATCATCCCAAGGAAGGCGGCCTGGTGGCGGTATTCCCTGGCTCATCGTCGAGCGCCAAGCCGATCCTGCTGCTCGGGCATATCGACGTGGTGGAAGCCGATCGTGCCGACTGGGAGCGCGATCCGTTCACCCTGATCGAGGAGAACGGCTACTTCTATGCCCGCGGCGCGGTCGACGACAAGGCGATGTCGGCGATCTGGGCGGACATGCTGATCCGCTTTGCCGAGGAAGGCTACAAGCCCAAGCGCGCCGTCAAAATCGCCCTGACTTGCGGTGAGGAGACCGACACCGCGTTCAACGGGGCCGACTGGCTGGCGAAGAACCGTCGCGAGCTGATCGATGCGCAGTTCGCGCTCAACGAAGGCGGGGGCGGCAAGACCGATGGGCAGGGTCGCTTGGCGATCCAGGGGATTCAGGTCGGTGAGAAGATCTACCAGGACTTCATCCTCAGCGTGACCAACCCCGGCGGGCACAGTTCCATGCCGGTCCCGGACAACGCGATCTACCGGATGTCCGCCGCGCTCGAGAAGATCGGCCAGCACGAATTCCCGCTGCAGTTCAACGACACCACGCGGGCGATGTTCGCCAAGGGCCGCTACCTGCGTCCCGGCGAGATTGGCGAGGCGGCCGAGCGGCTCGCGGCCAATCCCGGCGACAGCGCGGCCGAGGCGATCGTCAACCAGGACAAGCAGCTGCACTCGCTGCTGCGGACGACGTGCGTAGCGACGATGATCGACGGCGGTCACGCCCGCAACGCCCTGCCGCAGCGCGTCGAGGCCAATGTGAATTGCCGGATATTCCCGGGCAACACCCCGGCGCAGACGCAGCAGGTCCTGGCGCAGGTGATCGGCGACGAGGCGATCTCGATCCGCCCTGCGCGGACCGACAAGCCGCTCGCGATCTCGCCCGCGTTGGACCCCAAGATCATCGGGCCGATGGAGCAATTGGCGAAGCGTTACTGGCCGGACGTTCCGGTCATTCCTTCGATCTCAACCGGCGCTACCGACGGGCTCTACCTCTCGGCGGTGGGCATTCCGGTCTACGGTGTGCTGGGCCTGTGGGGCGACCCCGACGGCAACGGGGCTCACGGTCTGAACGAACGGCTCGAGGTGCGCTCGCTCTTCACGGGGCGCGATTACCTCTACGATCTGGTCAAGGCCTACGCCGGCTAAGGCCCCAAACGAAAACGGCCGCCCGAAGGCGGCCGTTACACGCGCAATCAATGCCCGGGGTCAGAAGGTCCAGACCATCGGGAGAGGATAAGTGCCGGCGCCAGAGACGTAGGCATTGAAGACGCGCTTGAAGAAAGTGATCATCGGTAACTCCGTGGGCGGCCGCTCTGTGGGATCAGCGGCGGGCCGGTTCGTGAATTCAGAAAACGCTGGCGAGAGCCATGCTCTGGTAGGGTTCAAGCACCGAGACCTGCTCGAGAGCATTGGTCTTGGCTTCGACCTTGCAGGCTTCAAAGGCGACCATGCCCTTGATGTTGCGAAGATCCGGCTTGGCGCAGACTTGTTCGGCCGCGGCATCGACGCGCTGTTCCAGCTTGGCGGCGCCAGCGGCATCGGTCAGGTCGAGGTCGGAATAGGACACCACAACTTCGGTCTCCGCGGCCAGGGCCGGGGTGGCGAGAGCGGCGGAGGTCGCCAGGGCGGCGAGTACGGTAACGATCGACTTACGCATGGCTGTTTCCTTCGGTTTGGGTTCCTGCCTTACTCGGCCCGGGCCCCGTCTTTGCTTGCGGGATCTTTGTGCATCGCAGCATGAAAATGTGCAAATGCGAAGAAGGCAAGGGGTGTTGCGCAATTTGCAACATGGTTTTTCATAATAGCGTAACGGGGGTTCGGCGAAGTGCGGGTTCGCCCGGACAGACCTCGGTTACACCCCGGCTAGACACGCGAGGCGCAGGCACCTAACTGCCCGCCATGGACGCCCAGCACATTCCCGATTCCATCCTGATCGTCGATTTCGGCAGCCAGGTGACGCAACTGATCGCCCGCCGCGTGCGCGAAGCGGGGGTCTATTCGGAGATCGCTCCCTTCACGATGGCCGAAGAGGCCTTCGCGCGGCTCAAGCCGAAGGGGATCATCTTCTCGGGCTCACCCGCCGGCGTACCGGAAGAAGGCAGCCCCCGGGCGCCGATGGTCCTGTTCGAAAGCGGCTTGCCGATCCTCGGCATCTGCTACGGCCAGCAGGTCATGACGCATCAGCTCGGCGGTGAAGTCCGTCCGGGGCACGAGACCGGCGAAGGCGGCGAATTCGGCCGCGCGTTCCTGACCGTCACCGAAGATTGCGCGCTGTTCGACGGCCTGTGGCAGGTCGGCGAGCGCCATCAGGTGTGGATGAGTCACGGCGACAAGGTCACCCGCTTCGCCGACGGCTTCCGCATCGTTGCCACCAGCGACGGCGCGCCGTTCGCGGTGATCGCGGACGAGGCGCGCCAGTACTACGGCACGCAGTTCCACCCCGAGGTCGTCCATACGCCCGACGGCGGCAAGCTCATCGCCAACTTCGTGCGCCACGTCTGCGGCTGTGCGGGCGACTGGACCATGGCCGAATTCCGTAAGACCAAGATCGAGGAAATCCGCGCTCAGGTGGGTGACGGCAAGGTGATCTGCGGCCTCTCCGGCGGCGTCGACAGCGCCGTGGCGGCCGTGTTGATCCACGAGGCGATCGGCGACCAGTTGACTTGCGTGTTCGTCGATCACGGCCTGATGCGCATGGGCGAGGCCGAGCAGGTCGTCAGCCTGTTCCGCAATACTTACAATATCCCGCTCGTGCATCGGGACGTTGAGGAGATGTTCCTCGGCGGCCTGGCGGGCGTCACGGACCCCGAAGCCAAGCGCAAGTTCATCGGCAAGACCTTCATCGACGTGTTCGACGAAGAAGCGCGCAAGATCGGCGGGGCAGATTTCCTCGCCCAGGGCACGCTCTACCCCGACGTGATCGAGAGCGTCAGCTTTACCGGCGGTCCTTCGGTGACGATCAAGAGCCATCACAACGTGGGCGGCTTGCCCGAGCGCATGAACATGAAGCTGGTCGAGCCGCTGCGTGAGCTGTTCAAGGACGAAGTCCGCGCGCTCGGCCGCGAGCTGGGCCTGCCCGAAGCGTTCGTCGGCCGCCACCCGTTCCCCGGCCCGGGCCTCGCGATCCGCATCCCCGGCGAAGTGACCAAGGAACGCTGTGACATCCTGCGCAAGGCCGACGCGATCTACCTCGAGGAAATCCGCGCCGCCGGGCTCTATGACGCGATCTGGCAGGCCTTCGCCGTGCTGCTCCCGGTCAAGACCGTGGGCGTGATGGGCGATTACCGCACGTACGACAGCGTCTGCGCCCTGCGCGCCGTCACCAGCACCGACGGCATGACCGCCGACGTCTATCCCTACGACGGTCAGTTCCTCAGCCGCGTGGCGACCCGCATCGTCAACGAGGTCAAAGGCATCAACCGCGTGGTCTACGACTACACGAGCAAGCCCCCCGGCACGATCGAGTGGGAGTGACCGGGCGCTCGCGTCGGCTGGCCCATAGCACCAAAGCTCTAAAGCCCGCGTCACTGCGGGCTTTTTTGTGATCTTGATCCCGCGCCGTGTCAGCTCTCGCTCTCCCACGCCCATCTCCCTATAGTCGCGTCAAACACAACCGGCGGAGAGGCCATGACCAGCAAGTACGAAACCGAAGTCTATCACTGCATGGACTCGACGTTTGAGCTCTACGAACGCACCGAAAGCCCGCTCCACCGCGCGATCCTGCTCAACTACTGGCGCCACGTGCACCTCGAAGGCGCGGCCATGTTCGAGGAAATCACCGCGCCCGACATGATGGCCGACAACCCGAAGTACCACATCACCTGGGGCGACAGCCCGTTCCAGGTCGAAGGGCGCAAGGGCGTGTTCGATTTCTATTCGAGCATCGGCGACATCGTGCTGTGGAATTCGGGCGACAAGATCGCGGTCGCCGACTGGGGCATCGCCGACGAGATGTGGTTCCACCAGATGTCGACCGGGGCGGAGCTCAAGAAGATCGGCCACAAGGTGGACAAGGATGACGGGCTCTACCTCGTCTCCAGCCGCCAGGCGTTCATCTGGCCCTACAACGATCGCGCCCTGTTGACGGGCGAACACCTCTACGAGGACAAGTCCACCCTGACGATCGAAGAGATCGATCCGGCCGAGGCCATGACCCCGGCACGGGTGCGTGAGATTCACAAGGAGTGCCTGGCGGACATGGAAGCCAGGATGGGACCGAATTACTGGGTCTATCGCGGCTGACGCGAGGAACCGAAGAGAAGTCTTGGGAGGGACTAGCATGAGATTGGCAACTTACTGGCTCGCAGGGGCCGCCGCAGTTCTGCTTGCTACACCGGCGCAGGCCGAATGGGTCGCAAGCTGGACGGCCGCCCCGCACGCGCCGCTCGGCACCGAAGGGCCGTTCGCGGCCGCTTCCTACGACAACGTCACGCTGTCGCAGATCCTGCGTCTGAGCGAAGGCGGCAAGAAGCTGCGGGTGCGGTTCTCCAACCGCTATGGTCCGGCTCCGCTGGAAATCGGCGCGGCGCGGATCGTACAGATCGATGCTGCGGGCAAGGAAGTGCCCGGAACGGCGCGCACGTTGACCTTTGGCGGCGATGCCTCGGCGGTGATCCCACGCGGGGCGCCATTCGTGAGCGATGCGGTCGACGTCGATGTGCCCGACCTCGCGCGGATGAAGGTTGAGATCTACCTGCCCAAGGCGACCGGACCTTGCACCTGCCACCTCACGGGTTCGGACGAACTCGCCGTGTCGCCGCCGGGCAACTTCGTCGGCAAGCCGTTCGAGCCGGTCGATCGCAAGCAGTTCCGAGCCTTCCTCTCGGGGATCGAGGTGGATTCGCCGGACGCGCTCGGCACGATCGTGACTTACGGCGATTCCATCACCGACGGTGTCGGTTCTACACCGGGCGCCAATCACCGCTGGCCGGACATCCTGGCCAATCGGCTGCAGGACGCGGGGAAGGAGTGGGCCGTCGCCAACCAGGCGATCAGCGGCAACCGGATCCTCAGCCCCGGCATGGGCGAAAGCGCCCTGTCGCGCTTCGACGAGGATGTGCTGAGCCTGCCGAACGTGAAGTACATCATCGTGTTCGAAGGCGTGAACGACATCGGCAACCGGTTCGGCGTGCGCGCCGGCGGTCCGCAGCTCCCCGGGCTCGACCAGCCGCCGATCACGGTCGAGGAGATGATCGCCGGCTACAAGCAGATCGTCGCCCGCGCCCATGCCAAGGGGATCAAGGTGATCGGTTCCCCGATCGGGCCGTACAAGGGTGCCAGCTACTGGTCGGAAGAGGGTGAGGCTGCCCGTCAGAAGATCAACGACTGGATCCTCAACAGCGGCACCTTCGATGCCACCGTGCGCCTCGATACCGCGTTTGCCGATCCGGCAGACCCGCGGCAGATGCGCGAAGGTTACCACATGGGCGACCACCTGCACGGCAGCGATGCCGGGCTGAAGGCGGTCGGGGATTCGATCGACCTGGGGTTGTTCAAGAAGAACTGAGGCCAAATCCTCCCCGAGCTAATCTCGGGGAGGACGACCTCCCGCCGTCAGCTTCAGGCGGCGGCAACCAACTGCCGACGCCAGGGTCCGCGATGGAACCAGGCTAAGGTCATGGCGGTGAGCGCTGCGCCGCCGATCGGATAGGACCACCACACTCCCGCGATCCCCGCTGGTGTCCACAGCGCCAGCAACCACGCCGCCGGCATCTGGAACAGCCACTGCTGGGCGATCGAAAGCGTCATGGACTGCCGTGTGTTGCCGGCCCCGCGGAATACGCCGAGCATGACCTGGCCGACGGTGCCGACCCCCATAAGGGGGAGGAAGATATAGGCGAAGGTGCTGGCGTTCGCGATCACCTGCTCCTCGCCGGGAGCCAGCGCCGCCATGATCTGCGGCACGAACGGCAGGTGGGCTAAGCCGACCAATGTCAACGCACCGAAACCGAGCCAGGCCGCAGTGCGCGCAGCCTGTTCGGCGCGATCGGCCAGCCCGGCGCCGACGTTCTGCCCGACCACGGTCGCCGCCGCGATCGACAAGCCCAAGATCGGTGAGAACCAGAAGAACAACAGGCGCGTGCCCACCCCGTAGGACGCGAGGCCGAGCGTCCCGAAGCTGGCGGCCAACGACATCAACAACAGCGAACTGAAAGTCCGGATCGCCTGCTCGATCGATGCCGGCACGCCCAGTCCGGTAGCAAGCCAGATATGGCCTGCATCGGGCCGGAAATGATGCCCCCGCAAGTGGAGCGCAGAGCGTCCGGTGAGCATATGGTGCAGTACGATCGCCAATGCTGCCACTTGCGCGATCACGGTCGCCGCTGCCGCGCCGGCCACTCCAAAGGGCGGCAAAGGTCCGAAGCCGAAGATCAGGATCGGATCGAGCAGGGCGTTGAACACCAGGCTGCCGATCTGGACGCGCATCGCGAAACGGACTTCGCCGACCGCCTGCAGCATCGCCTGGATCGCCATGAAGGCGAACATCGGAATCATCCCGGCATAGCGGATGGCCAGGTAGGTGTCGGCGAGCGCTGCGATCTCCGGCTCCACACCGATCAACCGCAACAGCGGCTGGCTCGCGAGGATCCCGATGCCAGTAAACGCCAACGCCATGATCGCAACCATCAGCAAGGTCTGCGCGGAAATGTGATCGAGCGCGTCGAACCGCTTGGCGCCAGCATTCTGGGCGATCAGGACCGCACCTGCCGTCGACAGCCCACTTCCCAGCGAGATCAGCACCCCGAAGATCGGCCCGCTCGCCGCTACCGAGGCAATCGCCACCTCGCCCAGTTGCCCAAGCCACAGCGCATTGACGATGTCGTAGCTCGACTGGACCAGGTTGGTCAGGGTAATCGGGATGGCGACCTTGATGAGGATGCTCAGTAGCGGCCCCTCCGTCATGGTGATCGCACCGCTTGCCTTCGCCATCCCCCCACTCCCCGCTCGTCCAACCCGAAATCGATAGGTTAGCGGGTCCGCAGTTGGAAGAGAGAGGGTCTGTGGGTTCCCACGGACTTCTTGGGAAGAGAGCGAGGGTAAAACCGGGCGTCGGTCCCTGGCCCCTTTGCGTAATTCGAAGCTCTTCTCCCGCAAGACAACCCTGCGCAGACCGCATAAAAAAAGGGTGGCAGGCGCTTGGCCTGCCACCCCTCTTTCAGGTCCGAACCTGGCGTTAGCCGCGTTCGCCCACCGGAGCCACCGGCGGAGGCGGCGGAGCCGGGCACGCTGCCGTAACCGGGACCACCTGGCCGTTCGGGCAGGTCTTGGTCTGCGGCGGCGGCGGAGGCGGCGGCGGCGGAGGCGGAGGAGGCGGCGGGGGCGGCGGGGGCGGCGGCGGCGGCGGGGCCGCACCACCGAAGTTGAACACTACGCCACCGAGCAAGCTGTGCGAGCTGAACGAAGTCTCGCCCAGACGGGTGCCATCGTCGAGATCGACACCGCCTGCATTGAAGTAACGATACTTCAGGGTCACGTCGACGCTATCGCTGACCGCCTGACGGACACCAGCGATGATCTGCCACGCGAAACCGGAATCCTTGTCATCAAGGAACGGCGCGACGTTGTCATAGAGACGTGCGTTGTTGAGGCCGACTTCAGCCCAACCAACACCGCCGCCGACGAAGCCCGACAGGCCGTCATCGTCGCCGAAATCGAGCATGCCGTTGACCATGAAGCTCAGAGCGCTCGCGCTGCCACCGCCGGCCGGAACCGTCGTGGTCTGGATTGCGCCGCTGCCCGGCAATACGACCTGGCTGCTCAGTTCATCGATCCGAGCCTTCTTGTAGGCCGCTTCGCCTTCGAGCCTGAACCCGCCGAAGTCGTAGCCGATGATGACATCGCCGTCATAGCCGAAGTCAGTGTCGAGGATGATTGCGTCGTCCAGACCGTCTACGTCGATCTTGAGGTCGTTCGTAATCATGCCACCGAATTCAACACCGGCGTAAACCGCATTTTCGCGCGCCAACGCCGGAGTCGACAGAGCGACTGCGGCAGTTGCGAGGCCTAATGCAATCTTTCGCATTGGATTCCCCTTCAAATCTTCTGCCGCCCCGACGGATCCCACACCCGTCCACGCGTCGGCGACAGTCTTCCTCAGGACTCACAGGCCCGCGCTGCGGTTCCTGAGGAAAATTAGTTTTTCATCATAGGTACGTTGCTGTTGCATTGCTGCAACGGTTTGCGGACGGAGACAATTACGGAAGCCGCGCGAGCGCAGGCATATCAGTGCGATCGCGCGCATAAGGATCGGGACCGACGGCCAGCTGGTCGCCGCTGGGCTGTACGGTCAGGTAAGTGATGTAGATCGGCACCGGCTCCGCCAGATCGACCCGCTGTTCGGGGGACGGTCCAACGGTCGGCAGAGAACCCTGGAACAACCAGCGGCCGAACCGTGCCGCGTCTTCCAGTCGCACGCAGCCATTGCTGAACTGGCGTGCGCTCTCGAGCATCAACTTCTTGTCCGGGGTGTCGTGCAGGTAGATCCCCATCGGATTGGGGAACTCGTACTTCACCTTGCCCATCGCATTGGCCGCGCTGGGTTTCTGGCGAACCGGCTGTTCGACCGAGCCATTGCGGATCGCCTGCCAGTCAACCGAGTTCGGATCGAGCACCTGGGCGTTCGGGCCGAATTCCGAAATGACCTCGTAACCGCGCGTACGCAGGTAGGTCACGCCCTGGTCGAGCACGTTCTTGGAAATGGTCTTCTGGACCAGGTTGGCCGGCACGTTCCAGTACGGATTGAGCGTGGCGTAGCGGATGTAGCCCGCCATGATCGGCGTCTGCGTATCCGCCTTGCCGACCACCACCTTCATGGAATCGACCACTTGGCCGCCTTCGTACATGAACAGGCGCGCGCTCGCGATGTCGATCACCACATGGCGCGCCCACGGCGGAGCCGGGAGGGAGCGAACGCGGTTGAGGCTGGCCTTTGCCGGCACCATCATCGTTGCCGCGTCGGGCTGCACCATCAGCTTCTGGCGCAGCTGACCATAGAGCGGGTGCATCCACTGCATGTGCGAGACGTAGTCGGTAAGCGACGGCGCGGCCGCTGCGGCATCGAGCACGGTGTGCGCCGCCGGTTCGACCGGCTTGAGCACGTCATGCTCGTAGAACATGGAATTGTTTCCAGTGTTACTGACTGCAGCCGCGTACGTGGCGAGAGTGTGCGAGAGAAGCACCTCGGCCTTCGCCAGGTTGGCCGGCGAGGCGTCCTGTTCGGCAAGAGCGATCGCATTCGCCAGCTCCGGCGCGCCGAGCGCAGCCGGATCGAGCCCGTCGAACTCTGCCGTCTCGACCAGCTTCAGCAGCGAGTGCGCCGCAGGGTCGAGCTGCCCGTTCTTTATCCACACCTGACCGTCACGGTGAGTGTAGAAGGCGAGCATATCGCCCTTGGCCTGTTCGACGATAAGCGAGTGCAACTGGAGCGAACCAGCCCCCTGCGCATAAGCCGGCAGCGAGGCCGAAGCGGCCAATGCCATCGGCAGCACGGCCCGCCAGATCCCGGTGCGAACCGCGCTAAAGTACTGATTTCTTTTCACCATGTTGCCACCCAATAAGCACTCGCGGAGCCAAAATTCAAGAGACTGCGTCATGCGACGCGCGAGCCAGGCAAGTGGCACGCTATTCCTTAATGGGAAATTTCTCAAGCCAGTGCCGCGCTTCCCTCGCCTCGCGACAGGACTGTCCCGTCCGCCTGCAAACGTCTTCCAGAGCCTCTACGTTCCTGCGCTGTTGGTCAAAAAAGTAGGGGTCGGTGAGAATTTTGGGCGAATAGACTTCGCGCCTGGTCGCCGTTTGCGACGCCGGCCTGAATTGCACTTCATGGGAACTGTTCCGTCCGCCAAGCATGAACCCCACCGGAAATGCGATCGCCAGGCCGAGGAGCAACGCGCACCCTGTCCGTGCAAGTCCCTTTCCGTTCACTGGTTTACCTCCAATTGATTGCGCCCACATTACGGCTCACATACCAAAGGTCCCAAGGAGATTGCTCATGCTGATCGGCTGCCCGCGAGAGATCAAGAACCGCGAGTACCGGGTAGGACTGACGCCCGAAAGCGCCAAGGAACTGGTCCGCCACGGGCACGAAGTCTGGGTCGAGAGCGGAGCGGGCCTCGGCATCGGTGCCGACGACAGCCAGTACCGGGAGGCAGGAGCCAAAGTTGTCGAGGGACCGGCTTCGATCTTCGCCGAGTGCGAAATGATCGTGAAGGTCAAGGAACCCCAGCCCGAAGAGCGCGCCCAATTGCGCGAAGGGCAGATACTCTACACCTACCTCCACCTTGCACCCGATCCCGAGCAGACTGCCGATCTCGTCAAGTCGGGCGTCACGGCGATCGCCTATGAAACTGTGACCGGCCCCGGCGGCACTCTTCCGCTGCTCAAGCCGATGAGCCAGGTCGCAGGACGCATGAGCATCCAGGCCGGCGCGACCGCGCTCGAGAAGGAGAACGGTGGCCGGGGCGTCTTGCTGGGCGGGGTTCCAGGCGTCATGCCCGGCGTCGTCATCGTGATCGGCGGCGGAGTAGTGGGGTTCAACGCAGCGCAGATGGCCGTGGGCCTGGGCGCCGACGTGACCGTGCTCGACAACAACCCCGATACGCTCGAGAAGCTCGGCATCCACTTCGAAAGCCGCGCCAAGACGCGCTTTTCCAACCAGGCCAACATCGCCAATGCGATCTGCAGTGCGGACTTGGTGATCGGCGCGGTGCTGGTTCCGGGCGCTGCGGCCCCCAAGCTGGTCACGCGGGACATGCTCCAGTGCATGAAGCCCGGCGCGGTCCTCGTCGACGTGGCGATCGATCAGGGCGGTTGTTTTGAGACCAGCCACCCGACCACTCACGACAATCCGACCTTCGTGGTCGACGGCATCGTCCATTACTGCGTCGCCAACATGCCCGGCGCGGTGGCGCGGACCAGCACTTATGCGCTGAACAACGTGACCCTGCCCCGCGCGCTGAAGATCGCCGACCTCGGGTGGAAGGAAGCGATGCGCCGCGATCCCCATCTCGCCGAAGGGCTCAACGTCCATGCCGGCCGAGTGACCTATCCGGCGGTGGCCGAAGAGCTCGGCTACGAACTGCTCCCGGTAGAACAGGCCCTCGCCTGAGGTAAACCCGGTTCCCGGTTGATCGGAGCGGCGATTTAGGTCAGCCTGCGGTTCTCTCTTGAGAGGGGCCAGGAATGCTCTCTGTCTGGCGCGCTGCAATGTTACCGCTCGCGATCCTGGTCGCGACAACGGCGCACGCCCGCCAGCCTGCTGCGGAAGACCCGCAAGCTCCGCCGTCGAACGAACCGGCTTCCGAACCTGCCGAGGCCGAGAACAGCATCATCGTTACCGGAAAGGTCGCCCCGCCGTCGCGCGACGAGGTCTACCAGCAGGCGCTCGACGTGAGCCGCGTCGATCCCAACCGTCTCTACGAGGAAGCCCTGGCCCGGATCACCGCGCCGATCTGCCCGGCCGTCGACGGCCTCAAGCCCGAACTGGCCGAAGAGATCGTCGAGCGCATCCGCGCCAATGCCGCGCGGCTGAACTTGCGGCTGGGTGGAAGCCGGTGTTCGACCAATATCCTCGTGACGTTCGTCGACAACGGACAGGAGCTGCTCAACGACCTCGCCGAAAGTCACCCGAAGATGTTCAACCTGGTGGAGGAATCCGAGCAGTCCGAGCTCCTCGCCGCCGAAGCGCCGGTGCGCGTGTGGAACGTGGTCGAGACCAAATTCCGCAACGGCGCTCCGATTTCCTACTGGCGCGGCAAGCCGCAACGGCCGGCCGTGCGGGGGAGCACCGACCTGTTCCTGCCCACGCGTAACGACATCAACTTCGCCCTGGTGGTCTTCGATCGGGAGGCGGTAGTCGGAATGTCCGTCACCCAGCTGGCTGACTACGCGACGATGCGCGGCCTCAGCCACACCCGGCCGGCGACCGGCGACGAGCCGATGGCGACGATCCTGGCGCTGTTCGAGGACGAGGCCGGGGGAGGGCCCGACGAACTGACCCCGTTCGACATCGGCTATCTGCGCAGCGTCTATTTCTGGCGTCCTGACCGCCCGGTGCCCGGTGTCGGGCGGCTGCAGGGCGTGCGGGGGCGCGAACGCAAGGTGCGGGAGGAGCTGTCGGAGCACTAGGCGGAGCACTAGGCGGACCGAGGTTTGAGCGGGTTATCCCCGGCTCTAATTTTGTTCCTTGCTATCGAATCAGTGACATGATTCCCTATGTAGGAGGTTCGCCGACCGGCCAACGGAGACCACAAGATGTCGCTGCTCGAAGCACGCAAGACCTACAAGCCCTTTGAATACCCCTGGGCCTACGAGTTCTGGAAGCGCCAGCAGCAAATCCACTGGATGCCCGAGGAAGTGCCTCTGGGCGAAGACTGCCGCGACTGGGCGCAGAAGCTTTCGGACCATGAGCGGAACCTGCTGACGCAGATCTTCCGCTTCTTCACCCAGGCCGACGTGGAAGTGCAGGATTGCTACCACGAGAAATACGGCCGCGTGTTCAAGCCGACCGAGATCAAGATGATGCTGGCCGCGTTCTCCAACATGGAGACGGTGCACATCGCCGCCTACAGCCACCTGCTCGACACCATCGGCATGCCGGAAAGCGAATACGGCATGTTCCTCGAATACGAGGAGATGAAGGCCAAGCACGATTACCTGCAGGAATTCGGCGTCGACAGCGACGAGGACATCGCCCGCACGCTGGCGATGTTCGGCGGCTTCACCGAAGGGCTGCAACTGTTCGCCAGCTTCGCCATGCTGATGAACTTCCCGCGCTTCAACAAGATGAAGGGCATGGGCCAGATCGTCAGCTGGTCGGTGCGTGACGAGAGCCTGCACTGCGAAGGCATTACCCGCCTGTTCCACGCCTTCTGCGCCGAACGCGGCTGCCTGACCAAGGCGGTCAAGGAAGACATCATCGACGCCTGCCAGAAGACCGTGCGGCTGGAAGACAACTTCATCGACCTCGCGTTCGAGCAGGGCCCGGTGCCTGGCATGACGGCGAAGGAGATCAAGAAGTACATCCGCTACATCGCCGACTGGCGCCTGGGCCAGCTCGGCCTGCCGGCGATCTATATGGTCGACGACCACCCGCTCCCCTGGCTCGCCCCGCTGCTCAACGGCGTAGAGCATGCCAACTTCTTCGAAACCCGCGCCACCGAATACTCCAAGGCCGCGACCCGCGGAAACTGGAACGACGTGTGGTCCAGCTTCGACAGCCGCAACAAGGCCAAGAACGTCGCCGCGAACGAAGAGGGCGCGGGCGATGAGCCGGGGCTGTTTGGCGAGACGCCGGGGGTGCAGGCGGCGGAGTAGGGCTTTCAGACCTTTACAAAGGGCCATCACACCTTTATAGAGTTGTGATGGCTTCCGCATGGGCTCAGTCGGTATTGCTTACGCGTGGACAGATCGCCGAAATTAGTGGCGTCTCTCCAGGAACACTCGCTTTTTGGCTAAAGAATGACCTTTTAGTTGCAAGTTCCGGAGGGGCCGGAAAAGGAAGCCATAAGAAGTTCAAGCCGATTCAGGCCTCTATAGCGGCAATATTGGGTCGACTGCAGCAGTTTGGTGTAAATATTGCATCATTAAAAGCGTTCTCCGAATTCCTACAGCAAGGTGTAAGGGTTGGGGAATCCTGCCATCTTCATCCGATAAGCCTTATTGAAGCGGTTATGCTCAAAAGGCGCATAGTTAAGTTTGAGCTTGGTGAGAGCGTCTCCGTCTATTTTGTCTCTGACGGAGAAGACGCGGAGTTTGGTGGCAGAATTGCAGATAGCGTTTCGCTAATCGAGCGGGACTTTCTGGCTCAAAAGACCGACCACGATCCGGCAGAAGATATTGTGGCCTTCGCGCGTGTGCTGACGTCGCGTGACCTAATGGGGCTTGAGGCATATGCTGAGGTCCGAACGGTGATGGACGGGCTCGACTGGTCTGATCCTTCGTGGCTCATTTGGCAGAATTCCGCAGGAGAGTGGGAAATCAGCTCACAGCCTGAGCCAAGCGCGCAGTTCACTAACCACCCGCAGTCCGACACGGCGATATTTATCGCGATTGGATCGATCATTCGTGGGATTTGGGGGATCGATATCCGTGAGACACGCATGGAACATCTTCGCAGACGCATTCCCGACTATCGAAGAAGCCATCCTCAAATAGCAGAGCGCATGACAGAGCGACTGCGAGCCTTGGAAAAGGAGCAGTCAGATGGATGACGTGCAGATGTGGGTGTTGGCAATAGTCACAATTTCTGTCGTTCGAAGTGCTCCGAGCATAATATGGGCTATTCGTTGCCCCTCCAACAGTGCGCGCTATAAGGTGCCTTCCACACCAGTCATAATATTAAGGACTTCTGCAATCGGTGAACGTGACGATTCAGGAACCTGAATTGGTTTTCTTGGCGAAAAGGTGCGACTTAAATTGCCAACCTCGTCCGCAAACGGATTTCATCCCATTCCACTTCTCGTCTCTTGAACTTGCCAATCGACGCACCATCTATGTCGCTCGAAAGGCCCCCATCTCCCAGCCAGCTGGATTGGCCCGAGTTCGCCAAACTCGGGGGTGAGGGTTCGAGTCCCTCCTGGGCCTTTCGAGAACTCCAAGCGTGCCACCTCACCGCCAATAGTCCCGCCGCTCCGCGCCGTCGAAACCGGCCCGAAGTCAGGCAGCACCGTTTGAAAGCTGCTCCCTGAACCGCACGGGCAAGGGTCGTTGCGGCCGAGCTTTTCGAGCAGCTCTATCTCGCCGCCCTTGATCGTCCGATGACCGCGCTTGACGCGTGTCTCGCTCGGGTAGCCCTTACGCCGCTTGCTGGTCCGCTCGAAAGCAGGGGAGCGTGTCGGGATCGTAGTATTTGCGCATGTTCGCCTCCTCTTGCTGAACGGCGGGCGCGACTAGTTGACCTTAAGTGTTTTCGCAAGGCCACTGCCTCGGATTACCCTTACTTCCCAAACATCTCCGGGCTGATACAACTTCGGTAGAGATGAAGGGGGAAATCATGATGAAGCGCGCTTTGCCGGCAGTCCTGCTGGCGTTTGTACTCGCGGGTTGTGCGACGGCTTCGTCGCAGGACGACGCTGAATTCGATGCGAGGCTCGGTCGGATGATGGCGGGCGAATCCGAAGTCCAGGGTGCTGCACTCGATGCGGCGCTCGCCAAGGCAGCAAGTCATCCGTTGGGGAGCGAGCAAAATCCGGTGCGCGCCTCGATGCCGCCGGGAGAGAGGGCTTATCTCGCCCGCCTGCGCTGCGCTGACGGTAACGCACCTGAATACGAACGCCAGGGAAGTGGCGGCGACAGTCCCTACGGCAATATCGTTGATTTCTATCAGGTGACTTGCAGCGGCTCCGAGCCCGCGATGGTGGTGATGGACATGTATCACTCGGGCTACGCCGAGGATCGGCCAGTGCCCGGCTTCACAATCGTGGAACGCTAGGTCGGGTCGATTGGAGTCTGATTGATCTACGGATCTTCTTGACAAAACAAACCAAATCGGTTATATGACCCGCCGTCAGCTAACCACTGACAAGCGACGGGTGCGGGGGCGGTTAGCGCTTCGCTCTTTCACTCCCGCACTTAAGGCCGGCGCCCCCTCGACATCGTCAGAGGGTGTCACGCAAGGATACGAGGTCAGGACCACCGGGATAGCAACCACGGTCCGACGACAACGGCATGGCGGGACCTGCGAGCCCTGACCGCCACCGCCTCGTACCTGTAGGGCCGAGCAGCGAGTTCAGACGCAGCCCTCGCCGCCGTTCGCATGATGCTCGCGCAAGGCAGCCCGTGATGCCCGGGCGGCGCCGGCCTTTGCCCGTCCGCTATTCTTTCCGGCGTTAGGCCCGCGTTCGCCAGCGGGTGGTTTGGTGTGCCGTAAATCCTCTCTGTGAGCGAAGCTCATGGGGAGGGGGACCGCGGCGCCGTAGGTGTCGTGGTGGAGGGGCGGGGGTGTGCCACTAGCCCCTCCGTCAGCCCGGCGGGCTGCCACCTCCCCATCGCTTCGCGACAGGGAGGATTGGATCTCACGCAAAGGCGCTAAGGCGCGAAGAAGGAGGGGGAGATGAGGTGGCTCACTGCTTCACCACCTCGTCATCCTGAACTTGTTTCAGGACCCATCTCACCATCAAGCCTGGAGCGTGCCGGTTGAGGGCAAACCTCTCGGTTCGCGTTTGAGCCGACGGCTCCGTGGGGGTTGAGGAATGGGTCCTGAAACAAGTTCAGGATGACGGGGGGAGGATAGGCGGCGGCATCGGCCTGCTCGATCTCTTTGCGCCTTTGCGTGATCAAGATCCTCCCCGGAACGGGGAGGTGCCCCACAGGGGCGGAGGGGTCGGGAGCTATCGGTTGGCCTTGGCGCTCGACGGACAGGCTTCGGCCCCTCCGTCACGCCTGCGGCGCGCCACCTCCCCGTTCCGGGGAGGATCTGAAGTGGTCCCCCACAGTGAACACTCGGCCACTCGCGCTGGACTTTGACGTCAACACGGCTAGCTTCGCCCCGGTGCGGACGGGCCTTCCAATGGTCGCGGGATCCGGACGCCGCGAAATATAACAAAACTCGTTCTGGGGGAGTTTCATCACATGCCTGCATTATTCGCACTCGCCACGTCGGTGGGCCTGCTCGCCGTTCTCGACACCTGGCTGTTCGTCGTGCCGCTGGCCACGTTCCTGCCGGGCCTGGTCTGGATCTCGTTCATCGCCTGGGGTTGCCACTTCCATTCGGGTGGCGGCGTCAAGGGTAGCACCACCGCAGTCGTCGGCATGAGCTTTGGCGCTCTGGTCGGCATGGTTGCCGTGATGCTCGCGAGCGGTCCGCTGGCCGGCGCCGGCAACTTCGCCGCTCCGATCGCGGTCGGCCTTGGCGCGGCGGTCATCTGCCTTGCCAGCGCCGTGTCGCTGCTCTCGACGATCCCGGCCAGCGTCTATGGCTTTGCCGCCATCGCCGGACCGATCCTGCTGGCGAACATGGCGCCCGAAAAGGCGATCATCCCGACCATCGTTTCGGTGATCATCGGCGCCTTGTTCGGCTTCGTCTCCGAGATGCTGGCCAACGCGCTGACCAAGAAGCCAGCCGCCTAAATCCGAGCGCGGCCGAGGCCGCGTTCCCGGTGAATAAGATAAGCCGCCCGCGCATCGCGCCGGGCGGCTTAACTTTTCTTCGCCATGCTTAAGCGACTCTCTATTGCCTATTCTCAATCAAAATGGTTGAGAAGGCATTGTCTGCATCATGCAGGCCGCGGCTTTTGATCGATGTCAGCTTGCTCCGCGTCACCAACGGCTAAAGCGCACGGACCGACGCGACCACGCGGGCTCGTGCTCCCCACAGGAGAAAACGAATGCCCAACACCCAACGAATTCCCGGCCAGCAATGGAGTTCCTACGCTGCGCTGACGCCGCTTCCCCATCCTTCGTGGGGCCGCCTCACCGACTCGGTCGAGCGCGTGGCATCGATCACCGCGCGCGAGTTCTGGTCCCGCCTCGGGCTTTAGCCCCGCACTCCCCCAATCGAGGAGCTCACGCCATGCTGAGGACTTATGCCGAGGCGCAAGAACCGCTGATCCTGCTCGTGCCCGGGCTGTTCAACAGCGGGCCCGACCACTGGCAGACCCAGTGGGAAGGCCAGCTGCCCAACAGCGCCCGCGTCGAGCTGGGGCTGTGGGACGATCCCCAGCGCAACGCCTGGGTCAACCAGCTCAACCTGGCGATCCATAGCGCCGGGCGGCCGGTGATCCTGGTCGCGCATAGCCTCGGCTGCCATGCGGTGTCGTGGTGGGCGGAGTACGAGCGGCCGGATCCGAACGGCCCGGTGAAGGGCGCGCTGCTCGTCGCGCCGCCGGAGGTCGAAAACCCCGGCCTCGACGATCGCCTCGCCCGGTTCGCTCCGGTGGTGAAGCAGTCGCTGCCGTTCCCCTCGATCGTCGTCGCCAGTCGGGACGATCCCTACATCGCCTTCGGCCGCGCGCGGCGGCTGGCGCGGATCTGGAAGAGTCGCTTCGTCGACGCGGGCTGGCTCGGCCACATCAACAGCGACTCCAACTTGCGGGAGTGGCCCTTCGGCCTGTTCCTGCTGCGCCAGCTACGCGACAGCATCGCTCCGGCGTTGCAGCCGCTGGTCGCGGGCGGGAACTACGAGGCGTTGCTTAGATCAAGGATCGGCACCGGGGTGCGCTCCCTCGCGCTCCGGTGAATGGGGACGGCGGGCCCTCAACTGGTCAAGTCCGGGGCCCGCCGCTTTCCTCCCTCAGAAGCCCGGTTCGAGCGTGTAGTCGGGTGAGCCTCGCCACACGAACAGCGGCCAAAAATAGCGCCGCCAGGGCCAGGCGAGCACCGCGTTGAACACGATGCTCAGCGCGCCGAAGGTCCACTCCACCGCGCCGGTGTCGAGCACGAAGTTCCAGTAGATGATCACGATGTTGAGCGGGACCAGCGCCAGGATGGTCAGAGGAATCGCACGGTTCAGGAGCATGGTCACGCCGAGCACGACCTCGATCACCTTGATCCAGTCGAACAGCCCGCTCGCCATCAGCGCCTTGGTGAAGGCGATCGCGGCGGGCTCGTCTCCCAGCGGTTGGATGTCCGGCCAGAGGAAGTGCATCAGGCCGGAGAACAGCCACCAGCCGCCGAATACCACGCGGCTGGCGTGGTAGGTCCATTTGAATATCATTGTAGCCTTTCAGGAACTAGCCGGGCGGGACAGCGATCTCAGGTGGGCCCGGTGCTTCTTCTCCCTGGGCGCTCCACTTCGCCTGCCGCTGCGCTTCGAAGCGCGGGCTGGTCGAGGTGATATAGCCCCGGATCTGTACGTTGCCTTCGTGGCAGGCGTATTCGTAGAATTCGTAAGCCGGATTGCGGTGCCAGGGGATGTCGATCTTGTAGGGCTCGGCCAGCATGACCGGATCCTCGATCCAGGCTTCGTAACGGATCTGATCGGGCCCGACGGGGGTGAGCCGTTCGATGACCTTCATCTTCTCGCTGTTCGGGGCCGGGCCGTTGCTGATGCCGGGGGTGAAGTTGGTGGTCTCGATCACCAGCGTGTCGCCGTCCCAGTGGCCGCGCGAATAGCCGAGGTAGTCGGTGACTTCGGGCGGCGGGGCGGCTCGGCCGTCGAGGTAGACCTTGCGGGTCTCGTGGATCATCTCGAGCCCGATCACCACCAGGCCGGGGCTCTGCATCACGCGGATGCCCATGTTGTAGGCGCCGGTGAGCATCGAGGAAGGCATGCCGCGCGTCAGGCAGCGGTCGAACACGCCGAAGTCGCTGATCTTGTCGAACACCACGGTGTTCCACGAAGTCTTGACCCCGGCGGCGGCGCGCTTGCCTTCCTCGGTCAGCGCCGGATAGCGGCCATTGGCGGGCTCGACGATCATCGAGGTCTGCCACAGCGGGCGGCCGTCTTCGCGCCAGTGCCCCATGCCAAGGATGCCGACGCGGTCCTGCGCGGCCTCAAGCCCGATGCGCTGTTCGGCGGCGCCGAGTCGCTCCTTGTATTCCTCCTCGGTCCACTCGGTCCGGGTACCGAGGTCGGCGGGGCGTTCGCGCGGGGTCGCGGCCATGTAGTCGACCGGCCACTGGCCGCGCAGATCCGGGTCGCCCCAGGCGGTGCGCGCCACCTTCCACCCCGCGGGCGGAGCGGGATAGTCCTTGGCCGAGGGAACCGGGTCCTCGGCAAAGGCGGGCGCAGCGAATAACAAGGGCAAGGCAGCGGCCAAGAGGCGCAGCTTCATCGTATCTCTCCCCGTTTTTTAAGGAGAGTATGACGCAGAAACCGCCGCATGCAACAGCGATGCACGCGGTTACTGAAGTCACCGGTGGCTAAATACTTGGCGTTACCGGTCAGTCGCCCGCTCCCCACCCAAGCTAGATGGAAGTTTCATCCCAAGGGGGGAATCATGGACTACAAAGGTACAGCCGTGCGAGCGGCGCGACCGCCTGCGGTCTGCCGCTTCCGAGACCGCCTCAGGCGCGTGGCCATCGGCAGTCTCGGCATTGTTCTGGTCAGTGCTCTGCTCAAGCTGTTGAGCTGACTTAGCCCTGCAGCTTGCTGTGGTTGAGCCTGTCGCGGTCAACCCACGAGCCATGGACCTGGCTGCGCAGCGCGAGCCCGGTCTTCACCTTGGCGATCGGACCCTTCTCGATCTCGTCGGCCAGGACCACCCACAGCTCGGAGGAATAGTCCTGCGGCGGGCCGGCACCCGGAGGGCCGTTCGGCACGTCGACCACGGTCAGCAGCCAGCCGCCATGGCCGGCCTCGCTCGACGGCACGTGCACCGGCTCGCTGATCGCGGCGCCCGGCGGCACGCCGAGCACGGTCAGGCGGCCGTTGCCGGGCTCGATCCGCATCAGGGCGTTGAAGTTGATCCCGACCGGACCACCGGGCATCGGCGGCCCGCCCTGCGGGTTCATGCTCAGGTACCAGGCGCGGTTGTAGGGGCGGCCCTGGTCGACGTCGGCGAGGCGCGGCAGGTCTCCCGGAGGGCCGAGCGGGCGCTCCTCGATCTGCGGCTCGTCCTTCGACATGTCGATGGTCCAGCGCGTGAGGGCGCCCTGGATTTCGCGCTGGTCGCGGTGGATGCCGCCGGCTTCGCGCATGAAGCTGAAGGCGTTGGTATCGGTCAGGCACAAGTCGATGTGGACCAGGTCGCCGTCGTCGTAAGCGTTGACCTCGTGGAACACCGAGACGCCGACCGGGCCCTTGATCCACTTCATGTCTTCGACCTTGCCGTAGCGCGGCATGATTGCGAGCCAGGATTCGCGGTCCTGCTCATGCGCCCAGTGCGCGCCGCCCGCCTTGAGGCGGTCGAGATCGGCGGTGGTCGGGAAGATCGGCCAGATCGCGTATTTCTCGGTGATCACGAAGTCGTGGATCGTGGCGATATAGGGCTGCTTGAACCACTGCTCGCTGATCAGGTTGCCGTCCTTGTCGGCGATGCCATAGGCGATGTCGTCGGTGCACAGGCCACCGGCTTCGTAGCCGAAGAAGAACATCTCGCCCGTCGCCGCGTCGATGCGCGGGTGGGCGGTGAAGGTCTCCGACTTCATCGCGCCGTAGTAGTCCCACTTGCCCGCGGTCTCGAGCGTGTGCGGATTGATCTCGTACCCGCGCCCGTCTTCCTTGGTCATGAACAGGCGGCCGGCGTGCCACACCGGGGTGGTGTTGGACACCGTGCGATCCACGCCCGCGACGCTGGGATCGTCGGTGAACGGGTTGCGGTAACGGCCGAACAGCGAGCGGCGGGCCGTCTTCTCGGCCTGGTAGCGCTCGGTCTCTACCCACTTGATGTCAAAATCGACCGCGCCGCCTTCGATGTTGAAGCGGGCGACCATGCCGTCGGCGTTGAGGGCGATGTCATCCTCGAACATCGGCGCGTGCGCGTTATCCGGCACGGCGCGGAAGAACGCGCCGTCGATCTCGGCCGGAATCTCGCCTTCGACCTCCAGGTCGCGGACGGAAATTTCGGCCCGGCGCGGAAAATTGCTGCCGATGAAGTGAATTGTCTGCGGAAAGGCAGTCATGGCCTAGGTACTCTCCCGGTGATTCTGAGCCATAATGGCATGGTGAAATGCTAACGGCTGTTATAATCGAAGGGAAGGGCGGGCGTGTCTTTGCGCGCGCTCAAAAGAAGGACTGACAGGTGCTCAAACGCACGGAGGCGGAAACGGAGCAGGGCATCAAGGTTGTGATGCTGCATCAGCTGCTGAAGCTGACCAACCGCCTGATGGCGCCGTTCTCGACGCATCTGGCGCACCGATACCGCATCAGCCTGAACGAGTTTCGCATGCTGATGACGATCGGCGCGCTGGGCCAGACCGCCAGCCATGAGCTGGCCGAGCTGACCGGCGTGAACGTGATGAGCGTCTCGCGCGCGGTATCGACTCTGCAGCGTCATGGCCGGATCGAGGTCGTGCGCGACCCCAAGAACCGCCGCCGCAAATGGCTCACGCTGACCGAGGAAGGCCGGCGGCTCTACGAAATCATGCGCCCGCGCAGCGAGCAGGTGGCGAACTATCTGTTCTCCGATCTTTCGGCGGCCGAGGTCGGCCAGCTCGATACGATCCTGACGCGGTTGATCAACACGCTGGAAGCCCAGGATGACGGCGGCCGCTCGTTGTTCCTCGAGCGGACCAGGCCAGAGGACGATGAATGACTGAAGACCAACGCCGCGCGATCGAGCAGGATTGCGAGCGGCTGATCAAGCTCTACGTGAACCTCAATGACGCGCAGGACTGGCACGCGGTTGCCGCGCTCTATGCCGAGGACGCGCGCTTTGCCCGGCCGAGCCAGCCGGGGATATTCATCGAAGGGCGCGAGGCGATCCTCGCCAGCTTTCTCGCGCGCCCGGGTCGGGCACAGCGGCATGTCATCGCCAACACCGTGGTCGATGTCGACGATGCCGACCACGCGCGGGCGTTCAGCGTGATCGTGCTCTACATGGGCGATGCCGCTGATGACGGCGGCTTGCCGGTGCAGGATCCGAAGTCCCCGTTGATCGGCACCTTTACCGACAAGCTGGTGCGAACCCGCGACGGCTGGCGTTTCGCCGAAAGGGTTGGCGGGCTAGATTTCCGGCCGTGACCGAACCCAAGCTTCTCTCCGGCGGCAACCCGCAGATCCCCAAGGGTGACGGCGATGCTCCGGTGAAGGCTTACATTGCAGCGATGCCCGGCTGGAAGAACGAGGCCGGGCGCCGCCTCGATGAGCTGGTGGTGCGCACCGTCCCCGATGTGCGGAAGGCGGTGAAGTGGAACTCGCCGTTCTATGGGATAGAGGGCCTCGGCTGGTTCCTCAGCTTTCACTGCTTCAACAAGTACATCAAGGTGACCTTCTTCAAGGGCGCCGCGCTGAACCCGCCGCCGCCGGTCGCGTCGAAGGATGCCGACGTGCGGTACCTGCACATTCTCGAAGACGAACCGGTGGACGAGAAACAGCTGGCCGACTGGATCGCGCAAGCGGCCAAGCTGCCCGGCTGGATGGCCTAGCAAGGCGCCTCGACATGGCAGTCAACAACTGCATCCCGGTCGTACCGAGCGTGGACCTTGAGAAGAGCTTGCGCCTCTGGCGCGACGGGCTGGGATTCACCGAGACATGGTGGGAAGACCACCGCGACGGCGTGTTGGTCGGCGCCGGCATCCGCAAGGGCCAAATGATGTTCATGCTGAACATAAGAGCGGGGGAACCGGACAGGCCGAAGGGTTACGAAGGCATCCGGTTCTACTGGAACCCCGATGACTTATACGGCTTGCGCGAACACCTTCTCGGGCTCGGCTATGCGGCGTCCGACATCCACAAGCGGGACTATGGCCAAACCGAGTTCTTCATGACCGATGACGACGGGTTCGACCATTGTTTCGGCGTCCCCACACCCCAGGCAGGCTAAAAGACATGACGACAAGTGCATCGGAACACGCAGAAGATTCCCCCAGCGGGCTGATCGACGCGAAGCTCGCGAGCCTGGGCGACTGGCGCGGCGAAATGCTCGGCCGCATGCGTCAGCTCATTCTCGAGGCCGATCCCGAAGTGGTGGAGCAGGTGAAGTGGCGCAAGCCGACCAACCCCTCGGGCGTACCGGTGTGGGAGCGCTCCGGAATCCTCTGCACGGGCGAGGTCTACAAGGGTTACGTCAAGCTGACCTTCGCGAAGGGCGCCGCGCTCGATGACCCGACCGGCCTGTTCAACGCCAGCCTCGAAGGCAACACCCGCCGCGCGATCGACATCCGCGAAGGCGATGTGATCGATGCGGAAGCGTTCAAGGCGCTGGTCCGCGAGGCCGTGGCGCTGAACGTGCAGAAGAAGCCGAAGGGGGCCTAGGCCAGCGCTTCGGTCGTCTCCTCGCGCTTCCGCACCGCCAGGGCGGCGGGGACTGCAAGGGCCACGAGAGCGCAGAGCACCGCCGGGACGCCCGCTGCCGCGAGGAAGAACTGCGGCGAGACCTGGTTGACCAGCATGACCTGCCCTAGCGGCGGACCGGCTATGGCGCCGAGCCTCGCCACCAGCACGCCCACGCCGACCGCCGAGGACAATAGCCGGGCAGGGAACAGGTAGGCGCAGAGCGCGGGCAGGACCATGCCACCGGCCGAGGCGCCGCCGACGCCGACCATCAGCAGCAGCGTCCAGCGCGAGGCGTCGGGAGCCGTGGCTCCGATGGCGAAGAAGCACAGCGCCATCAGGCCGAACATGCCGATCAGCGTGGGCCCCGCGCGCCAGCGGTCGATCAGCAGGCTGGCGGCGACGCCGATGGCGAGCCCGGCCAGCTGCACAACGCCTGCAACTCGCGCGGCATCGTCGAGCGAGAGGCCCGCTTGCGGCAATACCGTCGGCAGCCAGGAGTTGAGCAGGTAGAGGTTCATCGCGTTCAGCGAGAGCATCGCGGCAAAGACGGCGAAGGGCAGCAGCCAGGGGCTCTCCAGGAGCGCAAGCTGCGGCAACTTGCCCGCGGGCTTGTCGCTTTTGCTCCGGGTTTCCGGGGGTCCTCCGGCGAGAGTAAAGGCGAGGGCAAATGCCAGCAGCGCGGCGGCGATCCCGGGGACGATGAACAGGCCTTCCCAGCCGCTCCCCGCCACGATCTGCGGCGCGAACAGCCCGGCTGCGGCAAGGCCGAGCGGAATGCCGGCGGAGACAACCGCCATCAGCGTCGCGCGCAGCTTCTCGGGAGCGAGTTCGGCTGAGAGCGCGCTGACGTTGGGCAGGCAGGCGCCGAGGCTTATGCCGGTGATCAGGCGCCAGACGAGGAACTCGGTCGTAGTGCTGGCCGTGGCTGTCGCCAGGGTCGAGGCCGAGACGGCGACGCACCCAATGACGATCAAGGGCCGCCGTCCGAAGCGGTCGCCCAGCGGAGCCAGCAGCGCGCCACCCACGCCCAGCCCGATCAGCAGCGCGGAGAAGACCCAGCCGAAACTCGCGGGGGAAAGGCCCAGCGCACCCTCGAGACGAGGCACGGCGAGCGCCATCGCGTTGATGTCGAACCCCTCCATCACGAACACGCCGCCCAGCAGCACCAGCGATACGACGCGGCGTGCCGGCGTCATCGAGCTTTCCCCACCCGTTGCCGGGTGCGGGACGGCCTCAGCGGACGACCCCTGCATATTCTAGACTCTCCCCTCCCACGGGCTCGGCATCTTGTACGGCACCGAATGGAACACCGCCTCGACTTGCTCGATTGCACCGTCCCTGATCTTGAACGCTTCGGCAAGGTAGTAACTGTGCGGTCTTCGTACCGGGCTCGAAACTTTCGTGCCGTCGGTCAGCTCGTATTCGCCGACTTTGCCCGCGTGATCGATGAAGCCGTGGGCGAGCACGATGCCGCGCTCGATATCGACCAGCGGGAAGCGGCGCCCGCGCATTTCGTCATCGTAGCGGTACCAGCCGAGTGCGAACTGCGCCTCGCAGCCCAGGCGCGCGATCGGCAGCGGGAAGTCCGGATTATTGGTCGTCTGCACGCCGTTCTCGACGCGATTGCAGTGCGGGTGGAACTTCGTCCGGATGCCGCCGTCATTGCGCTCGATGGTTTCGAAATAGCCGTTGGCGATCCGCACCAGCTCTTCGCGTGTCGAACGTTCGCCCTGCGGCACTTCGGCCAGCATGATCGGCTTGTCCTCGAAGGTCTGGCCGAGGAACGGGAAGCCTTCGTCCTTGTTGCGGGCGACCACGATCTCCACCCCGGCGATCGCCTCTCCGCGGAGTTCGAGGCGGATGGCGCAGGGGCTGGTGGCGTCGGTCTCGGTAACGCTGGTGAACAGCGCCACCTGGCCGTGGCTCGCGTCGGCAAAGCGCAAGTCGTACGGGCCGAGCGCGGTCAGCGTGTTCCACAAGCCATCGCCCGGCTCGAGCGCGACGTTGTTCTCAGTATAGTGCAGCCCGCCCGCCCATTCGATCTGCCCTGGATCGCCGGCGACGAGGGCTGATGTGAACCGGTCCAGGCTCTCGTAAAGCTCTTCGCGTGTGGTCAAGACCCTCTCCTTCGCTTGACTTGTGGGGGTGCTAGCTGAAAAGTAACGGTCGTTAAAGTCGCGCAGCGCAAGGTCGAACGGGCCATGGCGCGGGGAGAGTTAATGGATCCGGCTGGCAAGGTCGCCGTCATCACGGGCGGCAATTCAGGATTGGGCGAAGGCGCGGCGCTGCGGCTGGCGAAGGCTGGCGCGACGGTGGTCACGCTCGACCGCGACGGCACCGCGCCCGAGGGAGCGACCACGGTCGCCTGCGACGTCAGCGACCCGGCGAGCGTCGCCCGGGCCGTTGCTGAAGTGATCGCGAAGTTCGGGCGCATCGACATCCTGCTTAACAACGCCGGGATCGGCGGCACGGGTCCGGTGGCCACGGCCGAGGGTCCGGGCGACATGGCCGCGTTCCGCCAGGTGATCGAGGTCAACCTGCTCGGCGCCGCCACGGTAGTGGCCGAAGTGGGCCACAGGATGACGGCGAACGAACCCGGCGGCCCCGACGGGGAGCGCGGCGTGATCATCAACACCTGTTCTATCGCCAGCTTCGGCGGACAGGAAGGTATGGGCGCCTACACCGCCGCCAAGTCGGCGCTCGCGGCGCTGACGCTGGTCTGGGCGCGCGACCTGTCGAAGTACAACATCCGCGTCATGGGCATCGCGCCTGGCCTGATGGCGACGCCGATGGTCAGCTTCCTGCCCGACAGCTTCCTGGCCGAACTGCTCAAGGACTCCGAGTTCCCCAAGCGCGCCGGCCGGGCCGACGAGTTTGGCGAAGTCGCCGAGTTCATCATCCGCACCCCGTTGCTCAACGGCGACGTAATCCGGCTCGACGCCGGCACCCGCCCGCCCGCGCGGACCCAGTGGTCCGCCGGCTGAAGGAATAGAGAATGGCCGAAACGCCCCTCCCACCAGATTTTACCCTGCAGAAACTGACCCAGGCCCAGCGCGCGTTCGAAAGCGCGCTCGGGGCGGGGAAGGTGTTCTTCGAGGACCTCGACCGCACGACGTACCGCGACAAGTTCGCGGTCAACGACGCGGCGCACCATCCGGCGGGCGCGATCGCCCCGACCTCGGTGGAAGAGGTGCAGGCCGCACTCAAGGTCGCCAACCAGTTCCGCCTGCCGGTCTGGCCGATCAGCCGCGGCAAGAACCTCGGCTATGGCGGCTCCGCCCCGCTGCTTTCGGGCAGCGTGGTGATGGACCTGTCGGGCATGAAGAAGATCGAATTCAACGAAGAGTTCGGCACCGTGGTGCTCGAACCCGGCGTTGGGTTCTACGATCTTTACGATTACATTCGCCAGCACCAGTTGCCCTACTGGCTCTCGACGCCGGGCAACTCGTGGGGCTCGGTGGTCGGCAACGCGCTCGATCGAGGGGTCGGCTACACGCCCTATGGCGAGCACACAAAGAACATCTGCGGCATGGAAGTCGTGCTGCCGACGGGCGAGGTCGTGCGCACCGGCATGGGCGCCTTTTCCAACGCGCCGACCTGGCAGGCTTATCCCTTCGGCTTCGGCCCGGGCTGGGATCAGATGTTCGTGCAGTCGAACTTCGGCGTCGTGACCAAGATGGGCATGTGGCTGATGCCTGAGCCCGAGAGCCTGATGGGCATGGACGTCGAATTCGACAAGCCCGAGGACCTCAAGGCCATGGTCGACGCCATCGGACCCTTGCGGCGCGAGCGCGTGCTGCAGCAGAGCCCGAGCATCGGCAACTGGCTGCGCGCCGCCGCTGTCGCCACCACGCGTGACGAGTGGACCGACAAGCCCGGCGCGCTGTCCGACAGCGTGATCGATGCGATCCGCAAGCGCTTCGGCCTCGGCTGGTGGGGCGTTTCTCTGCGGCTCTATGGGCGGGAGGACGTCAACAAGGCGGCCTACAAGATCCTCGAGAAGGCGATGACGGACATCGGTCCGCTGGCGATCAAGCCGACCACCTGGGTCAAGGGCCAGCCGCTCGAATACTCGGGCTGGACCGGCACGCCGATCACTTTCCCGATGCAGAACGTCAACTGGTACGGCGGGCGCGGCGGGCACATCGGCTTCTCGCCGATCATCCCGCAGAACGGCACCAAGGCGCTTGAACAGTTCCAGCGGACCTATGCCCGGTACAAGGAATACGGGATGGACTACCAGGGCAGCTTCGCCTTCGGCGAACGGCACCTGACCAACGTCAACGCCATGCTGTTCAACAAGGACGATCCGGCGATGATGCAGAAGGTCGATCCGTTCTTCCGCCAGCTTGTGGCTGACGCGAAGGAGCAGGGGTACGGCGAATACCGCACGCACCTCGACTACATGGATGTCGTGGCGGCGAGCTATGACTGGAACGGCGGGGCGCTCGGCAAGCTCAACCAGAAGGTCAAGGACGCGCTCGACCCCAACGGCATCCTGGCGCCGGGCAAGAGCGGCATCTGGCCGAAGGGAGTACGGGCATGAAGCGGCGCATCCTCATTGCGGCCCTGGCACTCGCGGGCGGCGCGGCCGCCATCGCTCAGGGCCCGCCTCCCGCTCCGAGGCCGATCACGCTGGCCGCGCGGCCCAATGCCACCGGCGGAGAAGCGCTCTACGTCGAGCACTGCATCTCCTGCCATGGTCCCAATGGCATGGGCACCGGCCTGCTCGGGCGGCGGATTCAACCCGCGCTGCTGGAGCTGCGCGACAACCTCTCGCCGCAATACGTGATCATCGCCGCGCGGCAGGGCATCGGCAACATGCCCTCGATCCCGCGCGGAGAGGTGAGCGACGAGGAACTGAAGGCGATCGCCGAATACCTCGCCGCCGGTCCGCACGAGGCCGCCAAGTGATCCGCGCGAGCCGCCGCGGCGTGCTCTCAGGGGCCCTCGCCGTGCCGACCGTGGCGGGCCTGGCGCACTGGCGCTGGCGCCATGGTGAGGCTTCGGTGCTGGTGCACGATCCGGCGCTGGCGGCAGGTCGCCGCTTTGCCGAAGCGGGCGCCGCGCGTGGGGGGCAGGTCGTCGCCATCGAAGGCGACCGCATCCGCCTCGCCCGCACGGTGCTGGAGCGCAAGCCCGCCCTGATCGCGGGTGTCAGCCGCCACGCCGATGCGTTGATGATCGAGGAAGTAGCGCGCGAAGCGGGCTATGTT
The DNA here is from genome assembly GCA_017744315.1 of Porphyrobacter sp. GTDB lineage: Bacteria > Pseudomonadota > Alphaproteobacteria > Sphingomonadales > Sphingomonadaceae > Croceibacterium_A. The sequence goes on along the minus strand of JAGIBN010000003.1, from coordinate 9,482 downwards.
CCCGTGGCAGCGCTTCATGGCCGGGGTCGGACTTGCAGCGACGAATGCCAGCCCGGCTGGAACGCGCTCGGGCGCCTGGCGCGGGCAGCAGAGGACAACTGGATCGAGGCCTTGGCGGACTACGCCGTGAGGCCGGGAGAGCTGGCCGGCACTGCGGTCGCTAGCACACTTCCGCCGCGTGGGGATCTGGGGCTGGTGCTTGGTTGGGTGCTGGTCCCTCGCGTCTAGAGGTCTGGCCGTCTGCTTAAGACGCGTGGCAGATATCGCAAAGCTCCGTTAAGAACGGACGAATGAGGGCTTTCTTCAACTCGAACTGTCCTGCGCGTGTGGCAGCCGCTTGTTTCCTTTTGGCCGGCTGCTCCGGCAATGACCGGGAGGCTCAACCTCGAGTTCTTACGGCTGAACTGGCGGCTGAAATCGAGGGCATCTGCGGACTGCCGGTTGGGGCGCTCAAAGGACAGGCATCCATTTCTGATGGCGACATGCCGAAGATCGCATGCGTGATTAAGGAGGGTCAGAAGCGGAATGTCGCAATAGGCTTGATATCCAACCCGGCTGATCTGGAGTGAAGCCCGCTTTCCACCTCACGTTGGTTGTCTAGGGTGGCAAAGAATCGGGAATTTATCTCGCTGTTTACGGATGGTCGGCGATCCGTTGTGGACGCTTTGCCGGCTAGAGCCGAGAGGGCATTCTCCGTTCCGTTTCGACAGAGCCTTCAGACAGCTTAGGGCCCGGCCCGGTTTTCAAGATTGATTGATCACGGGAAGCGGGCGATCGGCCCGAACGGCAATAGAGCCATTCGGGCCGTGACGCGATTCAGATTTGTCCGGGTATTCGGTCGGATTGCGCAGTTCTTCCCGCTTCTAAACGTCGGGTTCCAGCACAAAGATCTCTCCATCGAGATCTACGAAGTATAGATTGCCTGCCCGATCGGTCCCGAAGCTCGTAAGCGTCGTAATCGCGCCTTGGTCGGGCGCGAACACTGCCAGACGGTCGATGAACGTGCTGCTTGGCTGCGTTTGCCCCCGAATTAGGCTCGTTTCCGGCATCGCCCATAGCTTTTGAGACAAGTCACCGAATATATAGCTGCCTTGTAGACTGGCGATTGGCCCGCGGTACACAATCCCGCCGATAATCGCGTTCCCATTCAGCGGTCCCTGGCCGTGCAAATACTCGGCGACGGGCGGCGTAAGTCCGATGGTGCTTCCGGAGCTTGCGACATAAGTCCCTTCCAGGACCGGCCAGCCGAAGTTGATTGCGCCATCAGTCGTTCGGAGAATGTCGATTTCCTCGACCGAGCCCTGCCCGACATCACCAATGAACAGTCGATCGCCGTCGAAGCTGTTCCTGAAGGGATTGCGGAGACCATAAGCGAGCACTTCCGGCGCGCCGCCACCGCCCGCGAACGGATTTGTCGCCGGAATCGCGTAGTTCCGGCTGCTATCCCCAGGGAACGCGTCACTGGAAGGGTCAATACGCAGCACCTTACCCAGCAAGTTAAATCGATCCGCTGCGCTAGCACCCAAGCCGCCGTCACCAGAAGCGATATAGAGCAGCTTATCTGGGCCGAAGCCGATCCAGCCGCCGTAATGAACATTGGAGTCCGGATGCGGAATGGTCAGAATTGTTTCTGCCGTCGAGGGATCGCCAATGTTCGGATTGCTTTGGGAGCTGCGATAGCGACGTACCTCAATCACACCCTGCAAATTTACGAGATAAACATAGACGGCCCGACTGGTCGAAAAGTCAGGCGCCGTCGCAAATCCCAGCAGCCCACCTTCGCCAAGTCGGGAAATTTGCGAACTTAGATCTAAGTACGGGTCTGCCGCGACGGCCCCCGTTTTCGGATCGAGAACCCGAATCTTGCCGGACAACTCCGTCACGAAAACTTGATCACTCTCGGGTACCGGCGCGACAAACACGGGCAACTCAAGGCCGCTCGTGACGCGTCGCACCCGGAAACCGACTCTGTTCTGAACGACGTTTACCGTGAGATCGAGCGAGCTACTGTTGCTGCCGTCAGACACTGCAATTCGAACAAGATAGATATTGTCCTGATTTTGATCCGCCGGCGAACTAAAGTTGGGAGGACTGCGGAACGTAAGTGCACCTTGAGGCGTGATTTGGAACTGAGCTTGATCCGCACCCCCGACGATCGAGAACGCCAAGGGGGCGCCTTCAGGATCTGTCGCCGTTGCCTTGTAGACTGCGCCGGTCGCACCCTGTGTAACAGTGGCTGCTCCCATCGATGTAATTTGAGGAGCTGCGTTGGGCGCCGGAGGAGGTGGCGCCTGTTTGTCGTCGCCGCCACACGCGGCAACACTGAACGCCATAATCCCGGCTAAGATGCGACGAGTCATTCCATCTCCAGTAACAACCAAAACTCTGAGCCTGCTCTTCTGGGCAGCACTCTCACGATCGGGTGTAGGGAAACAGGAAGCCTATAAATGTCAATTGCGTGACAAAAATATCGGGGCAAACCCGCAGTATAGGGCCTTTCTTACCTGAACGTGTTACAAATCGGAAACAGGGTATGCCGGCTACCCCCCAATCTCGCTCTGCACGTAAGTGTTGATGCACTGGGCCGCGAGGTAGCGGACCTTTTCGTTGATCTCCGCCTGCATCTCTCCGCGCGTGGCGGTGAGGTTGAAGCCTTCGTTGCAGTAGGTGAGCGAAGTCCGGCGTTGCTTGCGCGAGACCGGGTCGGCCATCACTCGCGGCACGTAGAGCTGCAGCGCGACGTAGCCGGTGCAGGTGGTGGTGTTCTTGCCCTCGAACCGCAGCGGCGAGACGTTGGCGTTGACGTACATCACCAGCGCCTTGCCATCGATGCTCTGCTGGCGTGAGGCGGGCGGGACCTTGATGACCTTCATCTCCGCCGCGATGGCATCGATGATCGGGGCGTAGGAGACTCGGCAGCTTGCGAGGTTCGGGTTGTCGCCTTCGCCCATGATGTGAGTGGGCGGGACCTGGGACGACTGAGCGTATGCCGGAACGGCCAGTGTGGTGAGCAGGAGGGACAGTGTCGCTTTCTTCATCGGGCTCCCTTCTTCAAGATCAGGCCTTCGCTCCACGGGCCTTGATCGACCTCGAGATCTTCTCAAGCCGCGCAGTACGTCCCGCCGGCGTCTTGGCTTCCAGGTAATGCTCGATAGCCGCGCGCTGGTGGTTCGGCTTCAGCGCCTCCCACGCGCGGGCATAGGCCGCGTCGCTGTTCATCCGTGCGGTCATCTCTGGCGGCAAAGTCATGTCGGAGAGCCACAGCTCAATCTCGACTTCGTCGCCCTCCCGGCCGCCGATGGCGTTGGTGATCGGCTTGGTCAGGCCCATGTACCAATCGTCGGTCTTGGGCCCGCTATCCTTGATCGCGCGGCGGCCGAGGGGGTGGCCATTGATGCTGCCCTCGACCGTCGTTGTTTGGGTAAGGCCCCATTCGCGGATGAAGCGAGCGGGGATCTGAAACCATAGGCCGAGCCGCGGGTCGTTGCACAGCAACTGGGTGCGGAAGCGGATCGGCGCCTTGCTCACTTGCGGATGATTAGCGAATCCGGGCGTTTCCTTGCAACCCACTGACCGCGGCCGGGGAAGTTCTTGAGCACTTCGCCGTCCCACAGCCGCACGGTGCGGCGGCGGAAGCGCCACTGGCCGTCGGCGCCCTTGGCCGCGTGGTCGTCGTACCAGCCGGTGAAACGGAGGACGTAAGGCGGTTCGCCCTCGCATTCGGTGACGAAGGCGAAGCTTCTCATCAGCACGGTGCCGTCGGGCTGGGGCTTGTACTGGGTCTGCGTCACGTGGTGCTGGCGGCCGGGGAAGCCGGGGGCGTTGGCGTAGTGGCGCATCAGGCCGCGAATGCCCTCGTGGCCTTCCCAGATGTCGGGATCCTCGAACACTTCCTCGCTCATCACACAGTCTTCGGTGAAGCAGTCGACCAGGCCCTCGGCGTCGCCGGTATCGAGCGCCCAGGAGTAGTTGGCGATCAGGTCCTGCAGGCCCAGCCGGTCTTCAATCGTCAATCTCGTCACGCAGTCTCTCTCCTCATGTTGCCACAACCGTAACACTCGTTATGATTGCGGGAAAGCGGGAGAGTACCTTGGGAAAGATCATCGTCACCGGCGCGTCCGGCCAGTTCGGCAATGCGGCTGCGAAGCTGCTTCTTGAGAAGGTCCCGGCGGAGGACCTGGTGTTCCTGTCGCGCACGCCGGAAAACCTGGCGGAGCTTGCGGAAACCGGGGCGCATATCCGTCAGGCGGACTTTGACGATCCGGCCTCGCTGCTGCCTGCCATGGAGGGCGGGGAACGCATGCTGCTGATCTCGACCGTGCGGGTCGGCTCGCGTGTCGAGCAGCATACCGCAGCGGTCGAGGCTGCCGTGGCGAAGGGCGTGAAGCACGTCGTCTACACCTCGATCCTGGGCTGCGGGGCGCCGAATAATCCCTCGGTCGAGCAGTTCGATCACCTCGCCACCGAACAGATGATCGAGAAGTCCGGCCTCGCCTGGACGCACTTGCGCGACAGCCTCTATTCCGAAGCCGTGGCGACCGCGATGGCGATCCCGGCCCTGGCGGCGGGCCACAAGCCCGAGAACGCCGGCCGGGGCCTGGTGCCGATCGTCAGCCGCGACGACTGTGTCGCGTCGGCGGTCGGCGTGCTGACGCAAGACGGGCATGCCAACAAGGCTTACGACATCACTGGGCCCGAACTCTGGGCGCTGCCAGATGCGATGGCCCTGGTCTCGCAGATGGCCGGCAAGCCGATCGAGATCGAGCTGGTCGATGACGAGGGCATGTACGCCTATTTCGATTCGCTCGGCGTGGCGCGCAAGGCTTCGGACATCGTGCCCGACGGGCCGATCCCCTGGGCCAGCGAAGGCATGGTCACTTTCGGCCAGTCGATCCGCGAAGGGTTCATGGACATCGCCTCCAACGACGTCGAACGCATCACCGGCCGCGCACCGCGCACGCTGCGTTCGGTACTCGAGCAGTACCAGGGTGCCTGGCCGCAATGAAAAGACTGATCGTAGCGGCGCTGCTTGGACTCGCCGCCTGTTCGCAAAGCAGTGAGCCGCCCAAGGTCGACACCTCGGTCATCGGGGCCGGTGACAACTGGGACAACCCCGGCGGCGACTGGGCCGGCAGCCACTTCTCGCGCCTGACCGACATCACCCCCGCCAACGTGGGTGATCTGGGCCTCGCCTGGGAATACGACCTCGGCACCGCCCGCGTGCAGGAAGCGACGCCGGTGGTGATTGACGGGGTGATGTACACCTCGGGCAATCTCGGCCGGGTCTACGCACTCAACGCCGCGACCGGCGAGCAGTTGTGGAAGTTCGAGCCCGAAGTCGACATGCAGGCCAACCGCTGGACCTGCTGCGACCAGGCCAACCGCGGCGTGCAGGTGCAGGGCGGGAAGGTCTTCGTCGGCTCACTCGACGGCTACCTCTACGCGCTGGACGCCAAGACCGGCGCGGTGGCGTGGAAGGTCGACACCATTGCCGACCGCAAGCGCGGCTACACGATTACCGGGGCGCCCGAGATTGCCGGCGACCTCGTAATCATCGGCAACGCCGGCGCGGAGAACGACACGCGCGGCTATGTCACCGCCTACAACGCCAAGGACGGCAGCGAGGCCTGGCGCTTCTGGACCATCCCGCGCGATCCCAAGGATGGCCCGCAGGAAAGCGAGGCGCTCGAAGCCGCGCTCAAGACCTGGGACCCGAAGAGCCGCTGGGACATCGGCGGCGGCGGCACCGTGTGGGACGCGATCCAGTACGATCCGCAGTTCGACCAGGTGATCATCGGCGTCGGCAACGGCGGGCCCTATCCGCTGCACACGCGCTCTCCCAAGGGCGGCGACAATCTCTACCTGAACTCGCTGGTCGCGCTCGATCGCGAGACGGGCGAGATGAAGTGGCACTTCCAGGAAACGCCGACGGATTCGTGGGACCTCACGGCGACCCAGCCGATGGTGTTCAGCGAGATGGAAGTCGGCGGCAAGAAGCGCCCGGTCATCCTGCACACGCCGAAGAACGGCTTTTTCTTCGTGGTCGACCGCGAGAGCGGTAAGCCCCTGGCGGCCAACGCGCTGGTGCGCACGAGCTGGGCCAGCGGCTGGGACCTCAAGACCGGCAAGCCGAATCTGACGCCAGAGTATTCCGACTACTCGACCGGCCCGAAGATCGTCTTCCCGGCCTCCTCGGGCGCGCGCAACTGGCACCCGGCGGCCTACGACCCGACGCGGAACCTCTACTTCGCGGCCGTGGTCGACATGGGCAACCTGATGTTCATTCCGCCGGGCCAGGAGAACCCCGCACGGCGCGAGCGTTTCCTCAATCCCTCCGCGGCGTTGATCTTCACCGCCGACCTGGAGGCTGCCGCTGCGACCCTGCCGCCGCCGATGCAGGCGCAGATCAAGGCGCTGCCGCAGTGGAAGCAAGTGCTCGACCTGCCCTATTCCTCGCAGATCCGCGCGATCGACCCGCTGACCGGCAAGACCAAGTGGGCCGCCGATTTCGACGGCTGGCAGGATCGCGGCGGCGTGCTGGCGACCGAGAGCGGGCTGGTGATCCACGGCACGCTGGCGGGCAAGCTGATCGTGCGCGATGCGGAGACCGGCAAGGTGCTCAAGTCGATCGACACCGGCAGCTCAATGCTGGCCGCGCCGATGACCTACCGCGTCGATGGCGTGCAGTATGTCGCGGTGCAGGCCGGCTGGGGCGGGGGTGGCTGGGGCTTCGTCCCGCCGTACGCCGCGGCCTATGCCAAGGGTAACGCCAACCGCCTGCTGGTGTTCAAGATCGGCGGCGGGGAGACGCGCGTTCCGGCCGACCTCCCGCCGATCGAGCCCGCGCCCGCAGCGCCTGCTCAGCTGCCCGGCGTGACGCCTGCGATGATCGCTATGGGTTCGGGCCTGTTCACGGAGAACTGCTCGATCTGCCACTCGAACCAGCCGCGCGCGCCGCTGCCGGACCTGCGGCGGCTCGACAAGGCCCGGCACGAGGCGTTCAACCAGATCGTTCTCGAAGGCCTGTTCACGCCCAACGGCATGCCGCACTTCGAGGACCTGCTGAAGCCCGACCAGGTAAAGGCAATTCACGCCTTCCTGATCGACGAGCAGACCAAATTGCGCGCTCGCGAGTTGCAGCTGAAAGCCCAAGGCAAGCCGCTCGACAGCCGCAGCCTCACGATTTTGTCCAACTTCTAGCCGATAGTCCGGCTTCGATTTTAGCGGAGAGACGCAATGACCCCCCAAGGCGTGAACATCAAATATCCCGAGAAGCTGTTCATCGGCGGCGAATGGGTCGCTCCCATGAGCGGATCGTCGATCGAGATCGTCAACCCGAACACCGAGGAAGTCGTCGCCCGCGTGGGCGAGGCCGGTCCCGATGACATGGATCGCGCGGTCGCGGCCGCGCGCGCGGCGTTCGACAACGGCCCCTGGTCGACCACTCCGCCCGCCGAGCGCGGCGCGGCGCTGATGAAGATGATCGACCACCTCGAAGCCCGGGTCCCCGAACTGTGCGCGGCCTGGACCGCCCAGGTCGGCGGTCTCGCCAGCTTCGCTCCGGTCATGCACGGCGGCGGCGTTGCCGGCCTGCGCGGGATCGCGGCGCTGGGGCAGAGCTTCAAGTGGGTCGAACAGAAGAAGGGCATGGTGGTCGACACCGCCGTTCTCGCGCGCGAGCCGGTCGGCGTCGTCGTCGGCATCGCGCCGTGGAACGCGCCGTTCGGGATCATGGCGAACAAGGTGTTCTACTCGCTGATCGCGGGCTGCACGATCGTGATGAAGCCTTCGCCGGAAACCCCGCTCGAAGCCTACATCATCGCCGAGGCAGCCGAGGCGGCGGGCCTGCCCGCGGGCACGGTCAACCTCGTCACCGGCGAGCGTGAAGCCTCGGACTACCTCGTCAACAACGCGGGCGTCGACAAGGTCAGCTTCACCGGCTCGACCGGCGCCGGTAAGCGCATCGCCGAAGTCTGCGGCAGCCGCATTGCCCGCTGCTCGCTCGAACTCGGCGGCAAGTCGGCCGCCATCGTGCGCGACGACTTCCCGATCGAGGCGGCCGCCGGCATCCTCGGCAACACCATCACCGTGATGAGCGGCCAGGTCTGCGCCATGCTCAGCCGCGCGATCGTGTCGAAGCACCGGCATGACGAACTCGCCGAAGCGATTGCGGGCGTGATGAAGGGCATCAAGATCGGCAACAGTGACGATCCCGAAACCCAGCTCGGACCCCTGGCAATGAAGCGCCAGCTCGAACGGGTCGAGATGTATATCGAGGAAGGCAAGAAGAGCGGCGCCGACCTCGTCACAGGCGGCCAGCGTCCGGCGCATATGAACAAGGGTTACTTCATGGAGCCGACCCTGTTCGCCAATGTCGACAACCAGAGCCGTATTGCCCAGGAAGAGATCTTCGGTCCGGTCCTGTGCCTGATCCCGGCCGAGGACGAGGAAGATGCGATCCGCATCGCCAACGAGAGCAACTACGGCCTCAACGGCTCGGTCTTCACCACCGACGTCCAGGCGGCCTACGACATCAGCCGCCGGGTTCGCACTGGCGTGATGGGCCAGAACGGCATGCGGATGGAGTTCGGCATGCCCTTCGGCGGCTTCAAGCAGTCGGGCATCGGGCGCGAAGGTGGCGAGGAAGGGCTGTGGCCTTACGTCGAGACCAAGACCATCCTGCTCGATGGGCCGGTTGCAAACCTTTGACATTCTGAGCCAATTGTGAGCCATTGCGGGATCAGGTTCGGAGACCCCCCGCGATAGTGACCGAGGCTCAACCTATTTACCCCTACCCAGAGCGGGCCCCGGCCCACCTCTGGGTAGTGGGACTCATGCTGGTATTGTGGAACGGTTGGGGCGTGGCGATTGCCGTTGCCTCGCAGACCGCCCGCATGCCTGCGGCCGACGCGGTTGCCTCGGCCTACTTCGAGGCGCAGCCGCTGTGGTTCGTGCTGCTGGCGGACCTTGGTCCTTTCGCCGGGCTGGCCGGGGCGGTGGCGCTATTACTGCAATCGCGCTGGGCCTTGCCGCTGTTCGTCACGCAATTGGCCATTCTCGCGGCAGCCAATCTGTACGAGCTGGCGATCGGGACATCGCTCCTGCTCAGCATTCCGGAATCGCGCGGGATGACCGGGACGCTGGCGATCCTGCTCTGCGCGCAGATCATTTATGTCTATCTTTTGAGACAGCGCGGCCGGCTTACTTGAGCTAAATCCTCCCCGAGACAAGCTCGGGGAGGATTTGAATGAGATGGAAATCCTCCCTGTGGCGGCACAGCCGTCATGAGGAGGTGGCAGACGCCGCAGGCGGCTGACGGAGGGGCTAGAGCCACGACGCCGGCCCCTCCACCCCGCTGCTGCGCAGCGCGGTCCCCCTCCCCATGAGCTTCGCTCACAGGGAGGATTTCAGACACACCAAACCACCCGCTGGCGAGTGCGGGCCTAACGCCGGGAGAGAAACAAGCGGACGGGCGAGGCCGG